>NZ_CM146756.1:4235000-4294509 GCF_055721025.1 Stenotrophomonas sp. X | reverse complement strand
CAGCAATAATCGTCCGGTGGCCGGGGCATGGACGCGACAAGGCGCCCAAACACAGGCCGGAAAGGGGGGAAATGGATGGCTCAGACTACCACCGAGCGCCCGCCTTCGGAATGCTTGTCCCCTACTTATTCACAAAAACATCCACAGCTATTGCACAGCCCGGTGAATTCGCGTAGTCCCCAGGGGTTGACGTGAGGGGGGAGACCTCTCTAGAATTTCCGGTTCTTTCCGTCCCATTCATACGAGAGGCCCCCAATGGCCACGAAGCGCACCTACCAGCCCAGCAACCTCAAGCGTAAGCGCGACCACGGCTTCCGTGCCCGTATGAAGACCGCTGACGGCCGCAAGATCCTGTCGCGTCGCCGCGCCAAGGGCCGCAAAGTCCTGAGCGCCTGATTGCCATGCCGCACCCTGCGGCAGACGCAATCCCTTCGACAGTGAATACTGCAGACCCGCGCAAGCGATTCCCTCGCTCTGCGCGGGTTCGCACGCGTGCCGAATACTCAACGGTCTTCAACGGCGCCCGCCGTGTGTCCGATCCGCTGATGACCCTGCACTGGCTGCCGGCTGACCGGCCGGCCAGGCTGGGTCTGGCGGTTTCCCGCAAGGTCGATCCGAACGCCGTTGGGCGTAACCGGATCAAGCGCGTCCTGCGCGACATCCTGCGTCAGACACGTACCGATATCCAGCCAGGCGACTTCGTCGTCGTGGCCCGTAGTGCTGCGCGTTCCGCCAGCAACGACGAGATCCGCCAGGCCTTCCTGCGCCTGCTGCGTCGCCTGCGTGCATTGCCCGCGCCGGGCGTGGACGGCACAATGCCGCCGCCTGATGGCATCGCAACTCCTTCTTTGACCGAGCCGGCATCGCGTCCCGGCCCCGCCGAGCCTGTCCGCTGATGAACCAGACCCGCGTATTCCTCATTTTTGCCTGGCTGATGGTGGCCGTGCTGCTGTGGATGGAGTGGAGCCGTGAAAAGGCTGCTCCGACCCCGGCACCGACGACCACGTCCGCCCCGGCTGCCGCACAGAGTGTTCCGGGCGCTGCCTCGGGCAGCATTCCCAGTGCACAGGTCCCGGGCGCCCCGGGCCAGGCCGCTGTGCAGGCGCAGGCCAGTGCCACCCCGGCCAGCCAGCGCGTGACCGTCACCACCGACGTGCTGCGCCTGGTGCTTGATGGTGGCCGCGTGCTCGACGCCGAGCTGCTGCAGTTCCCGCAGACCAAGGACGAAGGCAGCCCGCCGGTTCGCCTGCTGACCGAAGACCCCGCGCATCCGTACAGCGCGATCAGTGGCTGGGCCAGCGAAGACAAGAACACCCCGGTTCCCGGCGCCGACGGCTTCAAGCTGGTCGGTGACACCAAGGACTTCGTGCTGGCCAAGGGCCAGAACGAGCTGCAGATCCCGTTCGTGTGGACCGCCGACAACGGCGTGACCATCAAGCGCACCCTGACCGTCTCGCGCAACGAGTATGCCGTGCGCTTCAAGGACGAAGTCAGCAATACCGGCGCCGCGCCGTGGAACGGCTACGTCTACCGCACCCTGGACCGCACCCCGACCATCCTGTCGCGGAGCATGACCAACCCGGACTCCTTCAGCTTCAACGGTGCCACCTGGTACGACAACGACAAGAAGTACCAGCGTCGTGCGTTCAAGGACTACCTGGAAGACGGCACGCTCAACCAGAACATCACCGGCGGCTGGCTGGCGATGCTGCAGCACCACTTCTTCACCGCCTGGATCCCGCAGAAGGACCAGACCGCACACTACGTGCTGTCGCAGGTGGCCGGTCGTGACCTGATCGAAGCGCGTGGCCCGGCCTTCACCGTGGCGCCGGGCCAGTCCACCAGCACCGAAGCCCGCCTGTGGGTCGGCCCGAAGCTGGTCAACCTGATTGCCAAGGAAGACGTGCCGGGCCTGGACCGCGTGGTCGACTACAGCCGCTTCTCGATGATGGCGGTGATCGGCCAGGGCCTGTTCTGGGTGCTGAACCAGGTGCACAAGCTGGTCGGCAACTGGGGCTGGGCGATCGTCGGCCTGGTGGTGCTGCTGAAGCTGGTGCTGTACCCGCTGTCGGCGACCCAGTACAAGAGCGGTGCCAAGATGCGTCGCTTCCAGCCGCGCATCGCGCAGCTGAAGGAACGCTATGGCGATGACCGCCAGAAGTTCCAGACCGCGATGATGGAGCTGTACAAGAAGGAAAAGATCAATCCGATGGGCGGCTGCCTGCCGATCCTCATCCAGATGCCGATCTTCTTCGCCCTGTACTGGGTGCTGGTGGAATCGGTCGAACTGCGCCAGGCGCCCTGGTTCGGCTGGATCCAGGACCTCACTGCACGCGACCCGTACTTCATCCTGCCGGTGATCAACGTGGCGGTGATGTGGTTCACCCAGAAGCTGACCCCGGCACCGGGCATGGACCCGATGCAGCAGAAGATGATGCAGTTCATGCCGCTTGTGTTCGGCGTCATGATGGCCTTCATGCCGTCCGGCCTGGTCCTGTACTGGGTGGTCAACGGCGGCCTGGGCCTGCTGCAGCAGTGGTGGATGACCAAGCGCCATGGCGGCGAGCCGGTCCCGGCCACCACCGCGCCGGCCCCGGTCAAAAAGAAGTAATCCGACCGGCAGGTCACCTGCTTGGTAGAGTCGACTGTTAGTCGACTGCTGCTGGCCTGACCGACCAGCAAAAGCCCGCCGCAAGGCGGGCTTTTCGCATGCGGCGTTAGAATCGCCTGCACACCGTTCCTCCCATCTTCGAGTCCGCCATGCGTGCGTCGTCGTTCCGCCTGTTCCTGCCCTCGCTGCTGTTGACCCTGGCCGTAGCGGGCTGTGGCGACAAGGACGCGAAGGTGCCGGCGAGCACGGTCACCCAGCCCAGCGCGCAGGCCGCCGCCGCTGCCGATCCGGCCGCCGCGCCGTTGCTGGCCGCGCTGCAGAAGCAACTCGATGGCTACCGCCGGATCATCGTGCTGCTGGCCGACGAGGAGCAGCAGTCGACCGCCGACCGCGGCACCTCCACGCGTGTGGGCCAGCAGCTGTTCCACGATGGCCTGGAACAGCGCACGACCATCGCCGCGCAGTTCGACACCCTGCTGCGCGATTCCAGCCCGCAGCGCTTTGCCACCCTCGGCACGGTGCTGGACTACATCGAGTCTGCGCCGGAACTGTTCGACGCCGATCGCCTGGCCTTCCGTGAAGTGCTGCGTGACCTGCATGAGCGGGTCGGCACCGATTCCTCGCTGCCGGCGGTGAAGCTGCACCAGCGCATCGGTGAGGATCTCGAAGCGCTCGATGAGATCGAGCGCAACTACAACCAGGAACTGACCCGCATCTTCAGCCGCTTCGAGCGCACCCGCGCCATCGAACTGAAGCGCGAGAAGTGGGACGACTACATCGCCCACCTGCACAAGGACTACAGCCGTGAAGCGATCCTGCGCGACTACGGGGTGATCGAGCCGTATCCGATGTCGATGAAGGACAGCGACCGTGAGATCTTCGGCCGCGACCTGCCGGCCAAGACGGTGGTGCTGACCTTCGACGATGGCCCGCACAAGGCCTACACCGATGAAGTGGTGGCCATCCTCAAGCGCTACGACGTGCCGGGCGTGTTCTTCGAGGTGGGCCGCAACCTGGGCAAGGTCGAGGCCGATGGCAAGGTCAGCCTCGGCCCGATGGCGAAGATCAGCCGCAACCTGATGGAAGAAGGCTATGCGGTCGGCAACCACAGCCTGACCCACGCCCAGCTGTCGCGCACCACCGGCGACGCCCTGCGCCAGCAGGTGCTGGACACCGACACGCTGCTGAAGGATGTCGACAGCAAGCGCGCGCCGCTGTTCCGCTTCCCGTATGGTGCGCGCAATGCCGAAGGCCTGCAGCTGCTCAACGAGGCCGGGCTGAAGTCGATCATGTGGAACATCGACTCGATGGACTGGGCCGACCCGGTGCCAGAGTCGATCGTGCAGCGCGTGCTGGACCAGGTGAACAAGGAACAGCGCGGCATCATCCTGTTCCACGATATCCACGATCGTGCAGTGAAGGCACTGCCGCAGATCCTCGACCGGCTGATCGCCGATGGCTACCAGTTCGCCGGCTGGAACGGCCGCGACTTCACTGTCGCCCGTGCGCGCAAGGGCGATACCGGTGCCGCGACCGTCACCACCGGCTACGAGAAGTCGTGGGCGATCGTGGTCGGCATCGACAACTACGCCAAATGGCCGAAGCTGGAATACGCCAGCCATGATGCGCAGGCGGTGGCCGATACCCTGACCGGGCAGTTCGGCTTCCCGTCCTCGCAGGTGATCGTGCTGAAGAACGAGCAGGCCACGCGCAACAACATCCTGGCCGCGTTCCACGACCGCCTGGCCGATGACCGCACCGGGAAGAACGACCGCGTGTTCGTATTCTTCGCTGGCCACGGCGCGACCCGCCAGCTCGCCTCCGGGCGCGATCTCGGCTACATCATCCCGGTCGATTCGGATCCGAAGGAATTCGCCACCGACGCGATTGCGATGACCGACATCCAGAACATCGCCGAAAGCATGCAGGCCAAGCATGTGATGTTCGTGATGGATGCCTGCTACAGCGGCCTGGGCCTGACCCGTGGCGGCCCGTCGTCGTCGTCGTTCCTGCGCGAGAACGCGCGTCGCAGCGCCCGGCAGATGCTGACCGCAGGTGGGGCCGACCAGCAGGTGGCCGATGCCGGCCCGAATGGCCACTCGGTATTCACCTGGGTGCTGCTGCAGGCGCTGGCTGGCAAGGGCGATCTCAACGGCGATGGCCTGATCACCGGTACCGAGCTGGCCGCCTACGTGGCGCCGGCCGTCTCAGCCGTTTCGCACCAGATCCCGGCCTTCGGCAGCCTGCCGGGGTCGCAGGGCGGCGAGTTCGTGTTCCAGGTGCCCGACAGCCAGGAATTCCTCAACGCCGATACGCGCCAGCTGACTGCCGATGCGATCGCGCTGAACAACAAGGTGGATGCCGCCAGCGAGGCCAAGGGTGCCCAGGCACCGGTGACCGTGGCTGACCTGCAGGGCGGCAAGGCCAAGCTGGTGGTGCCCACCGCCGGTCCGGCTTCAGACCGCCAGCGCGCACAGCAGGCCAATGACCGCGGCCTGCAGTTGTATCGCGAGAAACAGTACGACGAGGCGGCTGCGCAGTTCACCGAGGCACTGAAGCTGCGCCCGGACTTCGCCCAGGCCGCCAACAACCTCGGCTTCGTCTACTACCGTCAGCAGCGCTACGCCGAAGCCGCACGCTGGCTGGAGAACACGCTGAAGATCGATCCGTCGCGTGCGGTGGCCTATCTCAACCTGGGCGATGCCTACTTCAACGCCGGCGACAAGGCCAAGGCGAAGCAGGCCTACACGACCTACCTGGCGCTGCAGCCGCAGGGCAGTGGTGCCGCGCAGGCACGCACGCAGCTGGAGAAGCTCTGAACCATGAACGACGCGATCCGCACCGACACCATCGTGGCCATCGCCAGCGCTCCGGGCGCCGGCGGTGTCGGCCTGCTGCGCCTGTCCGGTCCGCGCGCTGCAGCGATTGCCAATGCGCTGGGCGCACCTGCATTGCGTCCGCGCCACGCGCACTACGCGCGCCTGCGTGATGCTGACGGCGACGTCATCGACGATGGCATCGTGCTGTGGTTCCCGGCACCGAACAGCTTCACCGGCGAAGAGGTGGTGGAACTGCAGGGCCACGGCAGTCCGGTCCTGCTGCAGCAACTGGTCGCGCGCTGCATCGCGCTCGGTGCGCGCCAGGCGCGGCCGGGCGAGTTCAGCGAACGTGCGTTCCTCAACGGCAAGCTCGACCTGGCCCAGGCCGAAGCCATCGCCGACCTGATCGCGGCCGGCGACAATCGCGCCGCGCGCGCCGCGCGACGTTCGCTGGATGGTGTGTTCTCGCGGCGCATCGACGCCGTGGTCGAGCAACTGGTGCTGCTGCGCATCCACGTGGAAGCGGCCATCGACTTCGCCGACGAACCGCTGGATACCCTTGGTGGCGAGCAGGTGCGGCGTGGGCTGGAACAGGCGCGCAGTGATCTGGACCTGCTGCGCCGCGACGCCGAACGCGGCCGTCGCCTGCGCGACGGCCTGCATGCGGTGCTGATCGGTCCGCCGAACGCGGGCAAGAGTTCATTGCTGAACGCGCTGGCCGGCAGCGAGCGCGCCATCGTCACCGACATCGCCGGCACCACCCGCGACACGTTGCGCGAGACCATCCGCCTGGATGGCCTGGAGCTGACCCTGGTCGACACCGCCGGCCTGCGCGACGGCGGCGACGCCATCGAACGCGAAGGCATGCGCCGCGCCCACGTGGAAATCGAGCGCACCGACCTGGCGCTGATCGTGCTGGATGCGCGCGATCCGGCGGCCGGGCAGGCGGCGCTGGGTGATGCCGTGGCAGCGGTGCCGCACAAGGTCTATATCCACAACAAGTCGGACCTGCTGGCGGCGCTGCCGACGCTGGATGATCCGGGCCGCGTCTTCGTTTCGGCTGCGACCGGCGCCGGGCTCGAAAATCTGCACGCGCGTTTGCGCTCGATTGCTTCGGCCGGGGCAGGGGAGCAGGTGGACGGTGAGTTCTCCGCCCGCACCCGCCATGTGCATGCGATCGAACGTGCGCAGGAACATGCGCAGCGTGCGGATGGCGAGCTGGCCCATGAGCACCTGGAACTGGCCGCCGAGGAATTGCGGCTGGCCCATGACGCACTGGGCGAGATCACCGGGCAGATGAGTGCCGATGATCTGCTGGGAAGGATCTTCTCCAGTTTCTGCATCGGCAAGTAACACGGGGTCACATCCCCGAAGACGCTCTGATCGTCTAGCTTACCCATGACTGGCGGCAATGGGTTTCAACCCTGTGCGCGACACCTCCTTGATATCATCTCGCCATGAACCCGATTACCGACAGTGACGTGCGATCAGCTCTGCTGGGCAAGGTCATTGCTGAGCATGTCGCAAATCCAAACACGCTTGTGGTGGAGGAAATGGGGCTTGCGCGCGGCGCCTGCCGTGTCGATGTATGTGTCATCAATGGCCACCTGCACGGCTACGAGATCAAGAGTGATGTCGACACGCTGCGGAGACTCCCGTTGCAGCAGCAGTTCTACTCCGATGTCCTCGACAAGGCGACGATCGTGGTGGGTCAGCGCCACCTGGACCATGCATTGGAGACGTTGCCTGCTTGGTGGGGGGTCAGGCTGGCATCACGTGGAGCGCGCAACGCAGTGAGGCTAGAACTAGTGCGGCCTGCAAAACTCAATCCATCAGTGAGCGCGACGGCCGTCGCAGCACTGCTCTGGCGCGATGAAATTTCTGCTCTGATCGGCAGGCGGACGCCGGAAAGATCAGCGCTGCGCGGCAACCGCGCCGCGCTATGTGAACGTCTGTCGGAGCTCTACAGTCTTGCGGAAATCCGTGCGCTGGTCAGGGAACAGTTGAAGCGCCGGTCAGACTGGCGAGGTCGCGAACAACCTTAGTCATATGGTGGTTGGTCGCCACCGTTGACCAGGTCGAGCTTCCCCCGGTACTGGTGACACTGTTTGCGCAGTCTTCGATGTACGCATCGCCCCAGCTGTAGCCGCGCCCCATGAAGACCACCGGCAGATCGGAGACCAGGTGCCTGCACAGATCACGGTACTGGTCCCGGCCATTGCGCTTGATCTGGGTACCCACAACAATCCGCCACTGATCATCGATCGTGTACTTGATCTTGGCGTTGGGGTCGAACAGGCGCGGATCCATCAGTTCCGTCTGCGGGGAAGCGCAGCCATAGTCACCAAACCACGGCATCCGTCCAGAATGCATGCCGGCTAGCCGCGTGTACGCGCGCCATTCCCGGCGATTCACATCGCCATGTGGGCGATAGCTCGAAGAGGGGCTCAGACTGGCAGGAAAACTGCCTCCTACGATGGTGATTGATCTCCAGTCGGCCAGATCCGGAACCGCCGCAATCCATGCCTGCCAAGTCGATGCCTGCAGCGTGGGTGAGTCGGCGACGTCGGCCGAGCTGTCGAGGATCAGATCCACCTGACCAGATACCACTCCTAACAGTCTCAGCAGCCCGGAGATCCGAGCAAGGCGTCCTCCTTCAAGATCATCCGGTACGAGCCGCAATCCGCAGCCACGATCATCGCGTGCGACAATGCGTGCCACCGCCTGTTGGTAGTCGACGTGCCGGTCAATGCCGGTAACGGGAATGGCCTCGCATCCCGCGGTGCGAATGAGGTCGAAGATCCGCTCCAGATGATGCTGGCCGTCCGCCATGGTGTCGTCCCCAGCAAGATAGGGCGAATCAAACAGGCAGCGGCGCGACTTCCAGTTACTGCTCAGACGTCTGCCCACATTCTTCAGGTGGTCATCGAGTGACTTGGCCGGCGCATCGTTCTCGAAGTCCCACTGCTCGATAGGGATCTCGAACAGAGGATAGATTCCATCCTTGATTCCTTCGTTGGTGCGACCCACCGCGAGATACTCACCCTGTCGCCATTTGAGGATCGGCATGTACATCGGTTGTTCCATGATCTGCCCCTGACAACCCGCTTTTGGTCATTCGAGGCTAGTCGCGGGCCTTACAGCGCTTCAATCAGAATTGTTTGAAGAGTGGCGGCGGTCAGATCGGAGCCCCTGCCGGCATCCGCTCCCCCCTTCCCCCACCTGTCACATTGCCGCCGCATACTGACGGCCATCACATACCGCTTGGGGAAGTCGCAGTGAAGTCGTGGGGTTGTGCGTTGCTGTTGTCGCTGGCCGTGGCACCATCGGTGGCCATGAGTGCTGAATCCTCCACCCCGGCCGCACCCAAGGTGTCGGTCTACGGCCACCGCGGGGCAAGCGCACTGCTGCCCGAGCACACCCTGGCGGCCTATGCGCAGGCGATCGCCGATGGCGCCGACTACATCGAACCGGACCTGGTGATGACCAGGGACGGGGTGATGGTGGCCCGCCACGAGAACGAGATCAGTGGCACCACCGACGTCGCCTCGCATCCGGAGTTCGCCAGCCGCCGCACGAGCAAGGTGATCGACGGTCAGAAGGTCGACGGCTGGTTCACCGAAGACTTCACCCTGGCCGAGCTGAAGACCCTGTACGCGCGTGAGCGCCTGCCGGAGCTGCGCAGTACTGCCTACGACGGCCAGTTCCGCATCGCCAGCCTGGACGAGATCCTGGCCTTCCTGGTGCAGCAGGCCGGGCGTGCCAACCGCGGCATCGGCCTGGTGCCGGAGATCAAGCACCCGACCTACTTCCAGTCCATCGGCCTGCCGATGGAGGACAAGTTGCTGGCTGCGCTGCGTGGCAACGCGTACACCAATGTCGGGCCGGTCACCATCCAGTCGTTCGAGACCGCCAACCTGCGCTACCTGCGCGGCAGGATCGGCCAGGGCAGCAACATCCGGCTGCTGCAGCTGCTGTGGAAGGGCGATACCCAGCCGGCCGACATCGTCAAGGCCGGCGGCGCGCTGACCTATGCGCAGATGATGACCCCGGCCGGCCTGAAGGACATTGCCGGCTACGCCGATGGTATCGGCCCCGAGCTGCGTTCGATCATTCCACTGGATGCCAAGGGGGCGCTGGGCACGCCGACCTCGCTGGTACGTGATGCGCACGCCGCTGGCCTGATGGTGATTCCGTACACCTTCCGCCCGGAAAACCACTTCCAGCCCAGCAACCTGCGCAAGGGTGCCGACAGCGCGCGCAATGCCGAGGGATCGATTGCCGAGATGCGGGCTTACCTGGCGACGGGCATCGATGCGTTCTTCACCGATGACCCGGCGCTCGGCCGGCAGGCGGTGGATGGGATGGGCGCGGCGGGGAACTGATTCTCCTGGTAGTGCCGGCCGCTGGCCGGCAACGCAAGGACTGCCAACGAAGGTTCATGAGATTGCCGGCCAGCGGCCGGCACTACCCTCACCTCAACCGCGCGGTTCGTCCGGGCGGCGGAACGGGATCACCACGTAGTCCTGGCCCTCGCGCGGCTGCCACAGTACCGGAACGCGCTGCGGTGACGGCGGCTCCAGTTCGTCGTCGGACAGCGGCTCCACCTCATCCTCTTCATCTTCCCAGCTGTAGCGCGGGCGCGGTGGCAGTGGGTCGGCGTTGCGGAACAGCAGCGCGGCGATGATGCCGGCGAAGGCGCCGCCCATGTGCGACTGCCAGGACACACCATCGGCGTGCGGCAGGATGGTCATCAGCATGCCGCCGTAGAACAGCATGCCGATCAGACCGGTGGCGATTGCCGCACGGTCGCGGCGCAGCAGGCCGAGGCTGGCCAGCAGGAACATCAGGCCGTGGGTCACGCCACTGGCGCCCAGGTGCACGCTGCCGGGATTGCCCAGCATCCACGCGCCGAGGCCCGAACCCAGCCACAGCAGGGGCAGCGCGCGTACGGTGGCCTTCGGATACACGCTGCCGGCGAGGGTGCCGAGGATCAGGATCGCGATGCTGTTGGCGGCGATGTGCTCGACCGAGGCATGCAGCATCGGGCCGCCGATCAGGCCGATCAGGCCCTTGGCTTCCAGCGGTGCGACCGCCCACGGTCGCCAGTCGAACGTGCCCTGCAGGGCGAACACGGCCACCAGCACCAGCACGGCGGCCAGGCTGACATTGAACGCCCGCAGGATGCGCGAGCGATCATTGCGGGGGGCCGGCACGTCGCCGGTGGGCAGGGGCGCGTTGTTGTCCATACCTCAGCAATGGCGGTGACTGGCGCGAAACCAAGGCCACCGTAACGGGAGAGTGGAGGCGGCCGGCGGGACAATCCCACCGGCCGCGCCGTTCAACGGGTCAGGCTCAGGCCTGGCCTTCGCCTTCCTTCGGCGGGTACTTCAGGCTCAGCACCACGGTGGCGGCGATGATCACCGCCACCACGCCCAGCGAGACCGGGGTCGGGATCTTGAACAGGTCGATGATCATCATCTTGATGCCGATGAAGCCCAACACCAGTGCCAGGCCGTACGGCAGCAGGTGGAAGCGGTCGGCCATGCCGGCCAGCAGGAAGAACATCGCGCGCAGGCCCAGCACCGCGAACACGTTGGAGGTGAGCACAATGAACGGGTCGGTGGTGATCGCGAAGATCGCCGGGATGCTGTCCACGGCGAAGATCACGTCGGTGACCGCAATCAGGATCAGCACCGCGAACAGCGGGGTGAACCAGCGCACGCCATCACGCTTCACGCTCAGCGCGTTGCCGGCGTAGTCCGGCAGCAGGCGCAGGTGCTTGCGCATCCAGCGCAGGGCCGGATTGGTCTCCAGGTCCGGCTCCTGGCCGGCGGCGAACCACATCTTCCAGCCGGTGAACAGCAGGAAGGCACCGAACACGTAAAGCAGCCAATGGAACTGGCTGATCAGCACGCTGCCGGCAAAGATCATGATCGTACGCAGTACGATCGCACCCAGGATGCCGATGATCAGCACCTTCTGGCGTTGCTCCTCCGGCACCGCGAAGTAGCTCATGATCATCAGGAAGACAAAGATGTTGTCGACCGCCAGCGCCTTCTCGACCAGGTAGCCGGTCAGGAACTCGAGGCCGACCTTGTTGGCCACGACCTGGCCGGCGGTCTCATTCAGGTAGTACCAGAGGCCGGCGTTGAACAGCAGGGCCAGCGCGACCCAGCCGATGGACCACCACAGGGCCTCCTTGAAGGTGACCTTGTGCGGTCCACCATGGCGCATCAACACGAGGTCGACCAGCAGGGCGATGACCACCACCGCTGCGAAGCCGCCCCACAACCACACGTTACCGATCGTCTGCATTGGGAATGTCCGTTGGAAAGATGAATGCCAGGCCGGACGGCGAGGATCTGCAACGGAGGATCGGGAGGGGATCCAGGGACAGAGCTTCGCCGGTACGGCGAAGGTCTCGCTCGCAGTTCCAGTCGGCTGGAACTGCCGTTGCACCGGAGCCTGCGGGCTCGAAATGACGGCGACAACGTCTGGGAGCTACTCCCCTTCTGGCGCCGATTCTGCGGCCTGGCCGGGCCGCCGTCAAATGCCCCTGCATTGGGGTCGAATCCCCAACGGGGCTCCGCGCCCCCGCTCTGGTAGATGCCCACCTTGGTTGGGATGCCGGCCCGGGTCAGAGCCGCTGCGGGAATCTGACCCCGGTGCCCGGTTTACAATAGATGGATGAATACCCCCCTTCCGATTGTCCGCCTCAAGAATGCGTGGCGTTCCAGCCACCCGTGGATCTTCCAGAAACTGGTCGAGAAGCCGACCGTCCGGCCCAAGCCCGGATCCATCGTCGACGTGGTCGGCATCGATGGCGAGTTCATTGGCCGCGGGTTCTACAACGGACACTCGCGCATTGCCGTGCGCATCCTTGAAACCGATCAGAACGTGCCGGTGGATGCCGGCTGGTTCTCGCGCAAGATCGCCCAGGCGGTGTCGCTGCGCCGTGAGGTGCTGAAGCTCGATGCGGTGTCCGACGCCTGGCGTGTCGTGCACAGCGAAGGCGATGGCCTGTCCGGCCTGGTGGTCGACCGCTACGGCGATCTGGTGGTGGTCGAGTTCTTCGCCGCCGGCATGTTCCGCCACCGCGAGTGGATCTACGACGCCCTGCGCGAACAGTTCCCGGGCTGCCGCTTCCACAGCTTCGCCGACGAGCACGTGCAGAAGCAGGAAAGCTTCGATTTCCACGGCAACACCACCACCGAAGCGTCGGTGATCACCGAGTACGGCATCAAGTTCCGCGCCGACCCGGCCGGTGCGCACAAGACCGGCTTCTTCGCCGACCAGCGCGAGAACCGCGAATGGCTGAGCCAGCAGGTGGAAGGCAAGAGTGTGCTCGACCTGTGCTGCAACACCGGCGGTTTTGCCGTATACGCGGCGGCGCGTGGTGCTTCGGAAGTGATCGGGATCGACATCGACGAGGACGTGATCCAGATCGCCAAGGGCAATTCGCGCCTGAACAACGTGCGCCCGAAGTTCATCCAGTCCGATATCTTCCCGTGGCTGCGCGACGCCGCCAACCGCGGTGAGCAGTACGACGTGGTGATCCTGGACCCGGCGAAGATGACCCGCGACCGCGACCAGGTCATCACCGCGCTGAAGAAGTACCTGGACATGAACAAGCTGGCGCTGGGCGTGGTCAAGCCGGGCGGCCTGTTCGCCACCTTCTCCTGCACCGGCCTGGTGGCCGAGGACCAGTTCCTCGACATGCTGCGCCGGGCGGCGTACTTCTCCGGCCGCACGATCCAGATCCTGAAGGTGGCCGGCGCTGGTCCGGACCATCCGTTCATGGCCCACGTGCAGGAATCGCGTTACCTCAAGGCCGTGTTCTGCCGCGTGGTGGATTGACCGCGGGACCGCCGATCTCTGTAGAGCCGAGCCCACGCTCGGCTGATCGGCCTGGCAGCCGAGCATGGGCTCGGCTCTACACAACCAAGACCGACCATGCGCAAAGCCGACCGCCTGTTCCAGCTGGTCAACCTGATCCGCGTGCGCCAGCCGGTGACCGCCGCCGTGCTGGCGGCGGAACTGGGCCTGTCGGTGCGCAGCATCTACCGCTACGTCGATGATCTGTCCGTGGCCGGCATCCCGCTCTATGGCGAGGCCGGTATCGGCTATCGCCTTGATCCCGGTTTCGAACTGCCGCCCCTGAGCCTGGATGCGGCAGAAGCCGAGGCACTGCAGCTGGCCGTGGAGATGCTGGCCTGCAGTGGCGCGGGCGACCTGCAACCTGCGGCGCGTTCGCTGCTGCACAAACTGCAGGCGGCCATGCCCACGCGTGCGACCAGCCCACGCACTGCCCGCGCGCTGCGTGCCATACCCGTTTCGCTGCCGTGCTGGCAGCCACTGCATACGGCTATCGCCGACGGCCGCAGTGTGCAGCTACGATATCGCACGTTGCAGGGCGCATCGAGCGAGCGGACCGTGCACCCGCTTGGCCTGTTCCACTGGGGCCAGCACTGGACACTGGGCAGCTGGTGCGCGCTGCGCCAGGACTACCGCGATTTCCGCCTGGACCAGATCGAAGCCCTCGCTGAAGCAGAGGGGCTGGACCTGCCGGCGCAGGTCGGTCTGGAAGCCTATCTGCGCCACCAACAGCGGGCCTGGGCGCTGCGCGGCCACTGACACCCCGCTGGCAGCAGGGGCTGCGCAGACTGCGCGCTCCTCCCACAAAGGGCATCTCCATGCACCCTGCTTCTTCCGTCCTCGAACTGGCCGTGTTCACCGTCAAACCGCACGCCCGTGCCGACATGCCGATGCTGCGTGAGCGGCTGCGCGCGGCCATCGCGCAGTTTCCCGGTCTGATCGACTACCAGCCGTTCTCGCCGATGGACGGCGACGACCGCTTCGTCGACATCGCACACTGGCAGGACCTGGCCAGCGCGCAGGCGGCGGCACAGGCGTTCGCCGGTGGTGATGCGCGCTTTGCACCGTACATGGCCGCCATCGATGAGCTGCAGCTGATGCAGCACTTCCTGCCGGGTTGATCGACGCCTGGCACCCGTCTGTCAGTGCCGGGCTCATGCCCGGCCCTACAAAAAGGCCGGGCGCAGCGCTATGGTCGGGCTCTTCCCATTGCCGGTGAGAGCCCATGCCTTCGTTGCGCCACCTGTCCGTCGTGCTCGCCCTGGCGCTGTGCGCGCCGCTGTCGGCCCACGCCATCGAGTTCAGCGCGCAGGAGCTGGCCCGTGCCAAGGCGCTGCAGCAGCGCCTGGTCACGCTCGACAGCCACCTCGATACACCGGCCAATTTCGGCCGAGCCGGTTTTGACATCGAGCAGCGCCACGACCGCAACGCCCTTTCGCAGGTGGATTATCCACGCATGGTCGAAGGCGCGCTGGATGGCGGCTTCTGGGCGATCTACACCGATCAGGGCGACCGCAGCGCCGCAGCGCATCTGGCCGAACGCGACCACGGGTTGCAGCGGTTGATGCAGATCCGCGAGATGCTGGCGGCCAATCCCGAGCGCTTCGCACTGGCGCTGACCGCCGATGATGCCGCGCGGATCAAGGCCGCCGGCAAGCGCGTGGTCTACATCAGCATGGAAAATGCCAGCCCGCTGGTGGCCGACCCCAGCCTGCTTTCGTTCTACCACCGCGCCGGCCTGCGCCTGCTCAGCACCGTGCACTTCGCCAACAACGAGTTCGCCGATTCGGCCACCGACCCCAAGGGTGCCGAGTGGAAAGGCCTGAGCCCGGCCGGCAAGGAGCTGGTGCGGCAGGCGGTGAAGCTGGGCATCGTGGTCGACCAGTCGCATGCGTCCGACGCGGTGTTCGACGACCTGCTGGCGATGATGCCGGTGCCGTTCGTGCTGTCGCACAGCTCGGCCAAGGCGGTCTACGACCACCCGCGCAATCTTGATGACGCGCGGCTGCGCAAGCTGGCCAAGGCCGGTGGCGTGATCCAGGTGAACGCCTATGGCGGCTACCTGATCGACACCGCGAAGACGCCCGAGCGCAAGCAGGCCGAAGAAGCGCTGAGCAAGCAGCTGGGCGGCTGGGAAGGCATGGGCATCGAACAGGGCGTTGCCCTGCTGAAGGCCGAGCAGGCGCTGGACCACGAGCATCCAGTGCGCCATGCCAGCCTGGACGATTTCTTCGCCCACTTCGAGCACATCCTCAAGGTGGTCGGGCCCGAGCACGTGGGCATTGGCCTGGACTGGGATGGCGGCGGTGGCCTGAGTGACCTGCCCGATGTCAGCCAGCTGCCGAAGATCACCGCGTGGCTGCTACGCAAGGGCTATACCGAGAAGCAGATTGCCGGCATTTGGGGCGGCAACCTGCTGCGGGTGATGCGCCAGGCGCAGGAGTACGCCGCAAAGCAGGGCGGTTGAAACGCCCTGCGGTAGTGCCGGCCGATGGCCGGCATTGCCCCTATCAACAGGATGCGGGTTGCCGGCCAGCGGCCGGTACTACCGGTGATACGTTTATTTCGCGATCAACGCATGGCGACGGCTGTACAGGAAGTAGAGCACCAGGCCGGCCAGGTTCCACAGCAGGAAGTACAGCTGGGTGGTGTGCGGCAGGCTGATGAACAGGTAGATGCAGCCCAGTGCGGCCAGCGGGCCGACCACGAAAGCCACCGGCGTGCGGAAGGTGCGCTCGCGGTTCGGCTCGCGCAGGCGCAGCACCACCAGGCAGACACCCACTGCAGTGAACGCGGCCAGGGTGCCGGCATTGGCCAGCGCCGCGATCTCGTCCAGGCGCGCCACGCCGGCCAGCGCCGACACCACCACCGCGGTGAACAGCGTGGTCGCCACTGGCGTGCCGGTGCGTGCGTTGACCTTGGACAGGCCACGCGGCAGCAGGCCATCGCGGCTCATCACGAAGAAGATGCGGCTCTGGCCGTACAGGAAGGCCAGCAGCACGGTCGGCAGCGCGATGATCGCGATCACGCCGATCACCATCGCTGCGGTCGGATGGCCCAGCTGGCGCATGATCAGCGCCAGCGGCTCGGCGCTGTGGCCGAACACCGCGTAGCTCATCGCACCCACGGCGGCCAGCGCCACCAGCACGTAGACGATGGTGCAACCGATCATCGAACCGATGATGCCGATCGACAGGTCGCGGCCCGGGTTCTTGGTCTCCTCGGCGGCGGTGGAGATCGCATCGAAGCCGTAGAAGGCGAAGAAGATGATCGCTGCCGCCGCCATCACGCCGTGCTCGACGCCATCGGGGCCCATCGACTTGGCAAAGCCGTACGGCATGAACGGCTGCAGGTTGGCGCTGTCGAAGGCGGGCAGGGCCACGGCCACGAAGATGGCCAGCGCGATCAGCTTGAACACCACCAGGATGGCATTGAGGGTGGCGCTCTCCTTGGTGCCGGCCATCAGCATGCCGGCCACCAGCCAGGTGATGATGATCGCCGGCAGGTTGATCATGCCGCCTTCCACGTGCGGGCCGGCCGCCAGCCAGGCCGGCAGGTGCACGTTCCAGCCGAACTGGGTGTGCACCCATTCGAGGAAACCGACGAAGTAGCCGGACCAGCCCACCGCCACCGTGCTCACCACCAGCGAGTACTCCAGGATCAGGCTCCAGCCCACCACCCAGGCAAACACCTCACCCAGCGCGCTGTAGCTGTAGGTGTAGGCACTGCCGGCGGCCGGCATCATCGTCGACAGCTCGGCGTAGGACAGCGCCGCACAGGCACAGACCGCACCGGCGATGGCGAAGGAGATCAGCACGGCGGGGCCGGCCAGGTTGGCACCCACGCCGATCAGCGTATAGATGCCGGTACCGACGATGGCACCGATGCCCAGCGCGATCAGGTGCGGCCAGCTGAGCGTCGGGATCAGACGCCTGCCGGCTTCGTGGACGGTGACGGAATCTAGGGACTTGCGCCGGAACAGGGACATGCAGGCCTCGGAAGGGGTGACTAAGAACGACAAGTTCCCGAGTGTGACCGAACGCAGCGCAGCATTACCACTGACGGGGGTCATGCATGGCGGGGCGCGCGCTGCGCCCCGGCCAGGCTGCCGGAATCGGCATAAAGGGCCGTCGGCCCGGTGCCGCCTCAGGGAGTGCTGGGCCAGTGGCAGCCGTCTTCCTGCCAGGCCTCGGGGTCATCGTGGAAGGCGGTGGTGCGGCCGTCGCGGGCGCGTTCGTAGCTCAGGTCCAGCACCAGCGCGCCCTGGGTGCTCAGCCGGTAGCGGCCGTTGACCCGTCCGTCGATGCGCTCTTCCCAGACGCTGTCGAACTGGTAGGGGCGATCCTCGGCCAGCACCGTGGTTTCCAGCGAAACCCGGCGCAACCGCAGGCGTTCGCGATGTCCGGCGTAGCGCACGTCGGACTGCCCGTCCTCCAGCCAGCGCCATTCCAGATGGATGCGGTCATCGCGACCGCCGCTCAGGCAGCGATGATCCTGCAGGGTGGTGCCAGAGGCGGTGCCGGCGAACAGCAGGGCCAGGCCGAGCAGCGGCAGCCGCCCGTTCATCCGTTCAGCCCCAACCGGATGCCGAACCCCACCAGGAACAGGCCGGCCACGCGGCGCAGTGCGTCGCTGATCCGTGGATGCTGGATCAGCCGGCGACGGGCCAGGTTGCCCACGCCGATCAGCATCGAGCAGTAGGCGATGCTGACCACCAGGATGATGCCGGCCAGCGCCGCGAAGGTGGCGATGCCCTGATGTGCCTTGGGATCGATGAACAACGGCAGGAAGGCCATGTAGAACAGGATTGCCTTCGGGTTGAGCAGGCTGACCAGGATCGCCTGCTGGAAGTAGCGGCCCGGCTGCATGCGGATCGGGCCGGCATCACCGCCCTCGTGTTTCGGTGTGCGCAGCAGGCCGATGCCGACCCACACCAGGTAGGCCGCACCCAGGTACTGCACGGCGTGGAACACCAGCGGGTTGGCCTTGAGCAGCGCGGCCACGCCGGCCAGCGCGAGCCACATCAGGATCTGGTCGCCGACCAGCAGGCCGGCCAGTGCGGTGTAACCGCCGCGCACGCCACCACGGCCGGTGGCGGTCAGCAGGGTGAAGGTACCGGGGCCGGGCAGCGCGAGAAACACCAGCACGGCGACCAGAAACGTCCACAGGTCCTGGATGCCCATCCACGGCATGGCGGCGTTCTCTCTTACGGGGGGCCGCCATTGTCGGCCAGCGCCGGGACTGGCGACAGGGGGCCGGCAGGACCCTCGGGCATGCCAGACAGCAGAGGTTGCAGGTGCTGGCGCAGCTGCGCGTGCAGCTGCCGCACCGCCGGCGAGAACTGTTTGCGGTGCGGGCAGACCAGCTGCAACGGTATGTGGCTGCCGATGCCGTCGAGCAGCAGCTGCAGGCGTCCTGCGAGCACATCCTCGCGCAGGTCCAGCCAGGATTTGTAGGTGATGCCTTCGCCGGCCACCGCCCAGCGCCGCACCACATCGGCGTCATCGCAGACCAGCGGGCCGCGCACCGGAATCACGCTGCGGCGCCCGTCGACCTCGAACGACCAGCGATCATAGGCGCGGCCACTGAGCTGGTAGACCAGGCAATCATGCTCGCGCAGATCCTCCAGGCGCGTGGGCGTGCCGCGCTGCTGCAGATAGTCGGGTGACGCCGCGAGTACGCGCCGATTGCCTTCCAGCAGGGGCAGGGCCACGTAGTTGGCGTCGTCGAAGTGGCCGATGCGGATGGCCACGTCGACCGGGTCGCGGAACACGTCGGCCACTTCGTCGGACAGGCGCAGGTGCAGGCGCAGCCGGGGGTGCGCGGCGCGAAAGGCGCTCAGCCAGGGCAGCAGCAGATTTCGACCGAAGTCCGACGGCGCCGACAGCTGCAGGGTGCCGTGCAGTTCGGTGTCTTCGCCCTGCACGCGCGCCTGGCCCTCGCGCAGGGTGGCCAGCACCTCCTGCGCATACGGCAGGTACAGCGCCCCCTCGCCGGTCAGGCGCAGGCTGCGCGTGGTGCGCACGAACAGGCGCAGGTCCAGCTCGCGTTCCAGCCGCGCCACCGCCGCAGCAACCTGCCCCGGCAGCAGGTCGGCTTCGCGGGCCGCCTGCGAGAAGCTGCCCAGTGCGGCAGTACGGACGAACAGCTGCAGATCGTCGAAGCGGATCATCTTCATCGCCAGAGTGAAAGTGCTGCCCGATTCTGCGCCTTTCCGAGGGACCGCGTGCGGCGCAACCTGTCGCCTCCTTCCCCACTGGACCGCTGCCATGCGCGCCATTGCCTACACCCAAGCCGGCCTGCCGATCGATGACGCCCAGGCCCTGATCGACATTGAACTGGAACTGCCGCAGCCCGGCCCGCGTGACCTGCGGGTGGCGGTACGCGCGGTGGCGGTGAACCCGGTCGACACCAAGGTCCGCCGTGGCGTGGCCACCGACGGCCCGCGCGTGCTGGGCTGGGATGCGGTCGGCATTGTTGATGCGGTGGGCAGCGAGGTGACCCTGTTCCAGCCCGGCGACGCGGTCTACTATGCCGGCGTCATCGACCGCCCGGGCAGCTATGCGCAGTACCAGCTGGTGGACGAGCGCAGCGTCGGGCGCAAGCCGGCCAGTCTCGACGATGCCGCCGCCGCCGCGTTGCCACTGACTGCAATCACCGCCTGGGAGCTGCTGTTCGACCGCCTGCGCATCCCGGAGGGTGGTGGCGAAGGCCAGACCCTGCTGGTGATCGGTGCTGCCGGTGGTGTTGGTTCGATCCTGGTGCAGCTGGCACGGAAGCTGACCAGGCTGACCGTGATCGGCACCGCCTCGCGCCCGGATACCCAGGACTGGGCGTACGCAATGGGGGCACACCACGTGATCGACCACAGCCTGCCGCTGGCCGAGGGACTGGCGCGGCTCGGCATCAGCGAGGTGCAGCATGTCGCCAGCCTGACCCACTCCGACCAGTACTACGCGCAGATCGTCGAACTGCTGGCACCGCAGGGCCAACTGGGGCTGATCGATGACCCGGGCCAGATGGACGTGATGGCGCTCAAGCGCAAGGCACTGTCACTGCACTGGGAGTCGATGTTCACCCGGCCGCTGTACCGCACCGCCGACATGCAGCGCCAGCACGACCTGTTGAACCGTGTGGCCGAGCTGATCGATACGGGCGTGCTGCACACCACCCTGGGCGAGCACTTCGGGCGCATCGACGCGGCCAACCTGCGGCGCGCCCACGCGCTGCTGGAAAGCCAGCGCGCCAAGGGCAAGATCGTGCTGGAAGGCTGGTAACACCCGGTTTTTCCTGTAGAGCCGAGCCCACGCTCGGCTGCCGTCAGCGCACGCCGCTCAGCCGAGCATGGGCTCGGCTCTACAGAGATTCATCCACGAATGGCATGGATCCACCGTGTCGACCCAGGTCGACACCTGCTAACAGCGGCCGGCACCTCCCTCAGGCCACGCCGTTGTCGACGTGGGTGGCGAAACCGGGCTGCTCGCGCAGGCGTTCGAACCATGCTGCGAGGTGTGGCAGCGCCGGTTTACTGCCCGGCGTGCTGCGCCAGCGTTGGGCCGACAGCCCCAGCACGACATCAGCGAGGGTGAAGGCGTTGCCCGCCACGTAGCCGTTGGTGGCGGCCAGCTGTGCATCAAGCACAGCCATCAGCCGGTTCCACTGCGCCAGGCTGGCCTCGGCGCGGGCATCGTCCGGGTAGTCCGGATGCTGGCGCACGCGCGCCATGAACACGTGCCGCCAGGCGTTGTTGAGGTCGCTGGCCTGCCAGTCCATCCACTGCTCGACCTGGGCGCGGCCCTGCGCCGTACCGGGCAGCAGGTCATCACGGCCAGCACGTACGGCCAGGTAGCGGCAGATGCTGTTCGATTCCCACAGCACGAAGCCGCCATCGCGCAGGACCGGCACCTGCCGGTTCGGATTCAACGTGGCCAGCAGGTCCGCCGGTGGTTCTGGCTCGTGCTGGAGTGGCAGGTCGAGGCCGGCGCACAGCCACAGCACCTTGCGCACGTTGATGGAGGTCGGCTTTCCGTACAGAGCGAGCATGGTCCTGACGCAGCAGCTGAGACTCGGCCAGCCTACACTTGCCCCATGCAAACCGAATACCTGCTCATTGCCGGCCTTCTATTGGCCGTGCTCATCCTGCAGCTGGTCGCCCTGCTGCGCCGCCCGCCGCATGACCGCCTGGAACAGGCCGTGCGCGAGGAGGCGCGCGCCGGGCGCAGCGAACTGCGCGAACAGCTCGATGGCTTCGCCCGCGCGCTGACCGATCTGTCCACCCGCACCGATCAGCGCCTGGACCTGCTGCGCGAAGCGCTGGGCGAAGATGCCCGCAAAGCGCGCGCTGAAGTGGCCGACAGCCAGCAGCGCGGCGCAGCACTGATGGGGCAGCGGCTGCAGGAACTGCGCGGCCAGCTGGAGACCTTCGGCCAGCAGCAGGAGGCACGCATCCATGCGTTTGGCCAGCAGCTGCAGGAGCTCACTGCGCGCACCGATACCCAGCTCGGGGCGCTGCGCCAGACCCTGGTGGACGATGCACGCAAGGGCCGCGAGGAGGGCGCGCTGTCGCAGCAGCGCCTGACCGACAGTCTGGGCCTGCGCCTGCAGGAGCTGACCCAGCGCAACGAGCAGCGCATCGCCGAGATGCGTGCCACGCTGGAAGAACAGCTGCGCGCGCTGCAGAACGACAATGCGCAGAAGCTGGAGCAGATGCGCCACACCGTGGACGAGAAGCTGCAGTCGACGCTGGAAACGCGGCTGGGCAACTCCTTCAAGCTGGTTTCCGAGCGCCTGGAGCAGGTCCAGCGTGGCCTCGGCGAGATGCAGCAGCTGGCCACCGGCGTCGGCGACCTCAAGCGCGTGCTGACCAACGTCAAGAACCGCGGCAGCTGGGGCGAAGTGCAGCTGGAGAATATCCTCGAGCAGACACTCACCCAGGAGCAGTACGCGCGTGCGGTGAGGGTGCGTCCGGAGAGTGGCGAGATGGTCGATATCGCCGTGCGCCTGCCGGGCCGCAGCAGCGACGATACGCCGGTATGGCTGCCGATCGACTCCAAGTTCCCGCGCGAGGACTACGAGCGCCTGCTGGACGCACAGGAACAGGGCGATGCCGAAGGCGTGCGCCTGCAGGGCATCCAGCTGGAGCGCGCGGTGCGCGTGCAGGCCAAGTCGATCTGCGACAAGTACATCGTGCCACCGCACACCACGGACTTCGCGGTGATGTTCCTGCCCACCGAAGGCCTGTATGCCGAGGTGATCCGGCGCCCGGGCCTGGTTGACCTGCTGCAGCGCGAGCACCGTGTGGTGGTGGCCGGACCGACCACGGTCACTGCGTTGCTCAACAGCCTGCAGATGGGCTTTCGCACGCTGGCCATTGAAAAGCGATCCAGCGAAGTGTGGAGCCTGCTGGGTGCGGTCAAGAGCGAGTTCGGGAAGTTCGCCGGCATCCTGGAAAAGGCCGAGAAGCAGATCACTACCGTTGGCCGCAGCATCGGCGAGGCCAGCCGCAAGACCCGCACCATCGAACGCCGCCTGCGTGGCGTGGAGTCGCTGGCGTCCGAACAGGCGCAGTCGCTGCTCGGCGACCTGGCCGAGGGTGATGCGGTGGCCGAGGAGGAAGGCAGTGACGGCGAGGGCGATGAGGCCTGAGCCACGCTGACACGCCGCCTGCATCGCCGATGGGTATGCTGGCGGCCTGTCCGCTTCGACCAGGTACCGCCATGCGCCTGCCCCGCTTCACCAGCCTTGTCCTGACCGCGCTGCTCGCCGCCTGCGGCAGCGCGCCAACGACCGTGGGCACGACCACGCAGGCCGCCTCCAGCACCCCCGAAGCGGTCGAGGCCTACCGCGAAGCACGCGACGTCGACTGCCAGGCCGCCGGTGGCACCCTGCAGCGGCTCGGCCGGCTGCAGCGCGAGCAATGCGTGATTCCCTATGCCGACGCCGGCAAGGCCTGCAGCCGCAAAAGCGACTGCACGGGCCAGTGCCTGGCCGCAGGCGAGGCACTGGCCGGCGATGCGGCGTCCGGTACCTGCCAGCGTGATGCCAGCCAGAACTTCGGTTGCCGCCAGCGTATCGAGGACGGCAAGGCGCAGGGTACGATCTGCGTGGATTGAGGATGTCCTGTAGAGCCGAGCCCATGCTCGGCGGCCATGGCATCAGCCGAGCATGGGTTCGGCTCTACAACAGCGCGCGCGGCGCTATGCTGGTGGGCCATTCCCGCCGTAGCCGGAGCCCCGCGTGAGCACCCCGATCCAGGACATTCCCCTCACCACCATCGACGGCCAGCCGTCCTCGCTTGCCGACTACCAGGGCAAGGTGCTGCTGCTGGTCAACGTCGCCTCCAAGTGCGGCCTGACCCCGCAGTACGAAGGCCTGCAGGCGCTGTATGCGGAAAAGCATGCGCAGGGCCTGGAAGTGCTGGGCTTCCCCGCCAACAACTTCCTTGGCCAGGAGCCGGGCAGCGAGGCCGAGATCCAGCAGTTCTGCCAGCTCACCTACGATGTCAGTTTCCCGATGTTCTCCAAGATCAGCGTGGCTGGCGAGGACACCCACCCGCTGTACCAGCAGCTGACCGCCGCGCAGCCGCAGTCGATCGGCGAAGGCCCGCTGCGCGAGCGCCTGGCCAGCAAGGAGATCCCGATCCATCCGGCACCGGCGGTGCTGTGGAACTTCGAGAAGTTCCTGGTCGGCCGTGATGGCAAGGTGATTGCACGCTTTGCCCCGGACGTGGCGGCCGATGACGTGCGCCTGCGCGACGCCATCGAGGCCGCGCTGGTGGCCTGAGCAAAGCGTGCCAATCCGGGTTGGCACCTGCCGGAAAAGAAAAACCCCGCCGAGGCGGGGTTTTTTCATGCACGGGTTGCAGCGATCAGTTGCTCCAGTTCGGCATCGGCATCGCATCCACGGGGATCGGCGAATTGGCATCGTCATGGCCGCGGTCGCGCTTGCTGCGCAGGTCGTTCTCGATCTGGTAGTTGCGGCGCTGCATCCACGCATCGCGCACCAGCGAGTACTCGTCCACGGCGGTGTCGCGCAGATCATCGATCGCCAGCAGCTGTGCGCGGGTGTCGACCAGCTGCAGGCCCTGCAGGCCGATGCGGACCTTGTCTTCCTCGATGCGGCGGATCGGCGACAACGGGATGTCACCGGCTAGGCCGAACACATCGCGCACGGTACGCGGGCCGAAGAACGGCAGTTCCACGTAGCGCGAACGACGCCAGCCCCAGGCACCCAGGGTCTGGCCGAAATCTTCATTGCGACGCGGCACCATCGCTTTGCTGGCCGGATCGAACAGGCCACCGATGCCCAGCGTGCTGTTCATCAGGAAGCGGCCGAGGCTGTCCCACGCATCGGCACCGCGGCCCTGCAGCAGCTGGTTGGTGATGGTCACCGGTGCGCGCAGGTTGCTGAAGAAGTTGCTGACGCCGGTACGCGCGAAGCGCGGCACCACGTGGGTGTAGGCCGTGGCCAGCGGGCGGGCGATGCCACGGTCGACCGCGTTGTTGAACTTGTGCACCTTGCGGTTGAACGGTTCCCACGGGTCATAGGCGGCCGCACTGCCGGTGTTGCTGGCACCACCGTACAGGGCATCGAAATCATCATCACCGCCCGGTGCAGTGGCCGCGGCGGTCTTGGCCGCATCGGCATCGGCACTGGTTGCGGGCGGGGTCGGCGCCGCAGCGGTGGCGATCGGCGGGCTGTCCACCGGGGCCACCTCGGTCACGCCGGTGTCGGCGGGCGCCGCTTCGGCGGGAGCGCCGGCCGCGACCACGGTGCTGGCGACCGGTGCGTCGCTGCGCGCGGGCTTGCCGGCACAGGCGGTCAGGGCGATGGCCAGGAGGATCAGGGGGAAAGTGCGTACGACGTTCATGTCAGCTCGCAGCAGAAGTAGCGTTGAAGTCCAGGTCGGGCGACAGCCGGTAGGCCGCGCTCAGCTCGTTGAAGCCGGCCGGCGCGCCGGAAATGGCCAGCGCATGGCCCGCCTTGCGTGCCCGGGAGGCCAGTTCGGCCAGCAGGGCCAGGCCGGCGCTGTCCACGCGCTCGACCTCGCCCAGCTCCAGCCGCGCCAGCTTGGCTGGCAGGGCCTGCAGTTGCGGCCACAGTGCAATCACCGCGGCACGGTCGAGCACCCCGCGCAGGCGCAGGGTGTCGCCTTCCAGCAGCGCCAGTGCGTTACTTGCCATTGCCCGCCGGCCCGGCCTGCATGCTGCCGCTGTGCAGCTCGCTGGCCACCTGCTTGATGCCCTTCTGGCGCAAGGGCGTATCGAACTGGTTGCGGAAGGTCTGCACGTAGGAAATGCCTTCGATGTTGACGTCGAAGATCTTCCACTGGCCGTTCACGTTGCGCATCCAGTACTCGACCGGGGTCGGTTCGTTGCCGGCGCGCACCAGTTCGGTGCTGACGCGCACGCCACGGTTGCCCGGCAGCGGGCTTTCACCCTTCAGGCGGAAGCTCGGCTTGCCCTGGATGTTGAGCAGGGTCGAACCGTAGCGCTGCATCAGGCTGTCGGCCATCGCATCGGCGAACAGCTTGATGTCGGCGTCGGAGGCGCCGCGGGCGTGCGGGCCCAGCACCAGGCGTGCCGCATAGTCGCGGTCAAAGGTGCGGTTCAGTTCGCTGTCGATGTAGCTGCGCAGGCTGGCCGGGTTGCTGCTGAACTCGCTGCGGCGCTGCTGCAGCGTGGTGAGAATGCGCGTGCTGGCATCGATCACCACCTTGCCGGCCTGGCCCTGCGCTGCGGCAGCGGCGGGGGCGGCCGCCTGGGCCTGGGCAAGGAACGGGGTGGCCATCAGCAGCGCCGAGGCGAGCAGGGCGGGGATCAGTTTCATTTTCATGGTTGCGGTTCCGTTGCAGGCGCCTGCGCGCCATCGTTGGGCTTCTGAGCAGCGCCGCCACCGGCGCCGCCACTGAACATGTACTTGCCGACCAGCTGGATCAGGTCCACCGCCGGCTGGGTGAAGACGATCTCGTCACCGGCCTTCAGCACGTCCGGGTCGCCGCCCGGCTGCAGACCGATATAGCTCTCGCCGAGCAAACCACTGGTGAAGATGCCCGCCGAGGTGTCCGCCGGCAGGTCCTTGACCTTGCTGTCCATGCGCAGGGTCACAATGGATTCGAACTTCACCGGATCCAGGTCGATCGAGGCGACCTGGCCGACGGTGACGCCGCCGATCTTCACCGGCGCCTGCTTCCGCAGCTGGCCGACCTGGGAGAAGCGCGCCTTCAGCTCGTAGCCCTGGCTGCCCCAGCTCCAGCGCTGGTTGGTCGAGGCCACGGCCAGCACCATCAGCGAGGCCAGGGCCAGCAGCAGGAAAGCGCCGACGGAGAATTCGAGTCTGGGACCGCGGATGGCCATGTGGATTACCTGATCGAGTCGTGGTGGCCGCGCGCGCCTGCGCACCGCCGGTGGAGGGGTTAGGTGAACAACATTGCCGACAGCACGAAGTTGAACATCAGCACCAGCAGCGAGGCATTGACCACCGCACGGGTGGTCGCCACCGAGGTACCCTCGATGGTCGGCTCGGCGTGGAAACCAACATAGGCGGCGACCAGCGCTGCGGTGCCGCCGAAGATCGCCGACTTCAGCATCGCCACGCCGAAGTCATCCCAGAAATCGACGCTGTTGCGCAGTGCCGACCAGAACACGCCATTGTCCAGGCCCAGCACATGCACCGCTTCGAAGTAGCTGGCGCTGATCGCCAGCGAGCAGAAGATGCCGGTCAGCAGTGGCACGGTCAGCACCGCCGCCCAGAAGCGCGGTGCGACGGCTTTGGCCACCGGGTCGATCGCCATCAGCTCCAGTGCCTTGATCTGGTCGGTGGCGCGCATCAGGCCCAGTTCGGCGGCGATCGAGCTGCCGGCGCGGCCGATGAACAGCAGCGCGGTCAGCACCGGCGCCAGTTCCCGGTACAGCGACAGGCCGAGCAGGGTCGACAGCGCGTCGGCCGCTCCGAAGGTGGTCAGCGTGCGGTAGCCCTGCAGGGTCAGCACCAGGCCGACGAAGGCACCACCGACGGCGATGATCGGCAGCGAGCGTGCGCCGATCTTGTAGATCTCGCGGGTCAGCTCGGCCAGGAAATCACGGGTCGGCAGCGAACCACGCAGCACGGTCAGCGAGAACAGGCCGGCGCGACCCAGCGAGCGGGTGGCTTGGACGAACGGCATCAGGCGACCCTCGCGCGCGGCGCGGCATCGAACGGAATGGGGCCATCGGGCTGGCCGTGCAGGAACTGCCGCAGCAGCGGGTCCTGGCTGGACTGCAGCGCCTCGGGCGTGCCCTGGAACACGATGCCGCCATTGGCGATGGCGATCACCTGGTCGCAGATCGGCAGGGTCTCGTGCACGTGGTGGCTGACAATGATGCTGGTCAGGCCCAGGCTGTGGTTGAGGCGCTGGATCAGGCTCATGATCACGCCGGAGGCGATCGGGTCCAGCCCGGTCAGCGGCTCGTCGTAGATCATCAGTGGCGGATCCAGTGCCAGCGCGCGGGCCAGCGCGACTCGGCGCGCCATGCCGCCGGACAGTTCGCGCGGCCAGGCATCGGCAGCGGCCAGCAGACCCACGGCATGCAGCTTCATTTCCACCAGGCGGCGCAGCACGGCGGTCGGCAGGCGGGTATGCGCGCGCAGCGGCAGCGCGACGTTTTCGGCGACGGTCAGATCGGTCAGCAGGCCGTTGCCCTGCAGCAGAACACCCACGCTCTTGCGCATTTCCAGCAGCGCGCCGCTGTCATGCGGGATCGGCTTGCCGAACAGGGTGACCTCGCCGGCGACCGGACGCAGTTCGCCGGTCAGTGCCGCCAGCAGGGTGGACTTGCCACTGCCGGACGGGCCCAGCACGGCCGTGATGCTGCCCTTGGGCACCTGCAGCGACACGTCGCGCAGGATCGTGCGCCCGCTCCGGTCGATGCGGACGTTGGATAACTGCACCAGACTGGAGGTGGAAGCCGACATGGGCACCATTAACGTTTTTTAGACATCGAAGGATCGGGCCCATCGGCTGAACATAAGCAGACTGGACGGTCCAGTATTGTGGCACGGCATGACCCTTGCCAGGCCGGGACAATCGGCTGGCAGCGCGGAACAATCCGTACCGGCGATGGGCGGGCCATTGAATACTGCCTGCCGTGCTGCACACTGTGCACGATGAGTGACCCGGGCAGCGATTTCCGCCTCTACCATTCCAACTCCCTGGACGTGCTGGCTGCGCTGCTGGCGCGCAACGTGCGTGAGCCTGTTCCGGGCCAGCCGCTGCTCGCGCCGGAGGTGGTGCTGATCCCGCAGGTGGCGATGCGGCGTTGGCTGCAAGCGACACTCGCTGCCGAATATGGCGTGGCCGCCAACCTCGAGTTCCTGACCCCGGGCGAGTTCGTTGCCCGTGCACTCAATGCCAATGTGCCGGGCGAACGCGACGACCTGGACGCGGCGGGCCTGCACTGGAAGCTGTACCAGGCACTGCGCGACCCGGCGCTGCTGGCGCAGCCACCGATGCGCGCGCTGCAGTCCTATCTTGCCGGCGGCGACGCCCTGAAGCCGTGGGCACTGGCCGGTGAACTGGCATCGGTGTTCGAGAAGTACCAGGCCTGGCGCCGCGACTGGTTGCTGCGCTGGGAGGCCGGCGCCGACCCGGCTGACCCGCAGGCGATCCTCTGGCGCACCATCGCCCATGGCCGCGACTACCGCGCGCGCCGCATCCAGGCGTACCTGGATCGCTTCGAGGGCGCCGGCCAGCCGCTGCCACAGGGCCTGCCACCGCGCATGTCCGCGTTCGCGACGCTCAACATCTCGCCCGACGTGCTGCGGGTGATGGCCACCCAGGCGCGGGTGGGCGAGCTGCACTTCTATATGCCCACTCCGGTGCAGTCGTACTGGGGTGACCTGCAGACGCTGGCCGAGCGCCTGCGCAGCGGCGCACCCGATCCCTTCGGTGAAGCGGCTGGTGAGAACCGCCTGCTGGAAGCCTGGGGTGCGGCCGGCCGCGACTTCATGGCGGTGCTGGGCAGCTACGAGGTGGTGCACCCGGCCGGCGAGATTGCCGCGTATTCGGATCCGGAAGAAGACACCCGGCCGACCCTTGACGAAGGCGGCCTGTCCGACAGCCTGCTGCATCGCCTGCAGCGCGATCTGTTCCACCGCCGCGCACTGCCCTCGGGCGAGCTGCGCGATGGGCTGCGCAGCGACGACCCCAGCCTGCAGGTGCATGCCTGCCACACCCGGCTGCGCGAGCTGCAGGTGCTGCACGACCAGCTGAGAAGCCTGTTGCAGGACCCTCGCTTCGACCCGCCGCTGCAGGCGCGCGAGATCGCGGTGCTGGCGCCGGACATCGATCCCTATGTGCCGTACCTGGAGGCGGTGTTCGGCGGCCGCGGCGGCGAGGAAGAGCATATTCCCTACGCGCTGGCCGACAGCAGCCCACTGGCAGGAGAGCCGCTGGCCGATGTGTTCGTGCACCTGCTGGGCCTGCCGGTCTCGCGTTTCGGCCTGAACGAGGTGCTGGACCTGCTCGCCAGCGCGCCGCTGGCCGAAGCGGCCGGGCTGGAAGCAGTGGACTTCGATCGCCTGCATGGCTGGCTGCAGCAGGCCGGCGCACGCTGGGGCCTGGATGCGAAGCACCGCAACCAGCACCAGGCGCCGGCCGACGACGCCTACACCTGGCAGTTCGCACTGGACCGCCTGGTGCTCGGTCACGCCACCGGCAGCGAGGCGGACCTGGCCGGCGTGGCGCCGTGGATCGAGCTGGAAGGCGGCGCGCTGGAAGCACTGGACCGGCTGCTGCGGCTGCTGCGCGTGCTGGCGGTCTACCAGCGTCGCCTCGGCGAGCTGCTGACCCCGGCGCAGTGGCGGCAACGGCTGCTGTCGCTGCTGGACGCGCTGCTGCCGACCGCGCCCAGCTCGCCCAACAGCCAGCGTGCCCTCGAGCGCCTGCGCAAGCTGCTGAATCAGTTCGCCGACGATGCCGCCAAGGCCGGGTTCGAAGACGGCGTGCCGCCTGAGGTGGTGCGTTCGCACTTCGCCGGTGTACTGGGTGAGGCCGATACGCGCGCGCCGCTGCTGACCGGTGGCATCAGTTTCGGCCGCATGGTGCCGATGCGCCTGCTGCCGTTCCGGGTGATCTGCGTGCTCGGTCTCAATGATGGCGATTTCCCGCGTCGTGACCCGGCCGCGGGCCTCAACCAGCTCACCGCCGAGCTGGACACGCCACGCCGCCGCCCGGGCGATCGCTCCACCCGCGAAGACGACCGCTTCCTGTTCCTGCAGCTGTTCGCCGCCGCGCAGGAGGTGTTCTACCTCAGCTACCTCGGCGCCGATCCACGCGATGGCAGCGTGCGTGAGCCGTCGGTGCTGGTCAGTGAACTGATCGATGCCGCCGCCGCGTATCACCTCGATCCGCCTGCGGCGGTCCGCGACTTTACCGTGCGCCATGCACTGCAGCCGTTCTCACCGGCGGCGTTCGGAGAGGGGGATCCACGCCGCTTCAGCTATCGGCGGCAATGGCATCCCGCTGCCGGCCGCCTCACCGGCCAGCGTGGGGGCCTGCAGCCGTGGTTCGATGCCCCGCTGCCGCCGCCGCCCGACGATGCCGTGGAAGACGAGCTCGCGCTCGACACCCTGCGCCGCTTCCTGTGCGACCCGGCCGGGCAGTTCCTCGCACAGTCGATGGGCCTGCGCCTGGCCGACGATGCCGGGGAAGTTGATGACCTGGAACCGCTGGTGCTGTCATCGCGCGGCCCGGAAAAGCGCAGCGTGCAGGCGGCGGTGGTGCGCGCCACGCTCAGTGGCGATACCGAACCGTTGTACCCGCGGCTGCGCGCGCGTGGCCTGCTGCCGTCCGGTCCATTGGGCCAGCGCCAGTTCGAGGTGGAGCAGTTGAAGACTCGCCCGTATGCCAGTGCGTTGCTGGGCTGGATGCAGGGCGAGCCGCTGGAAAGCCGTCGCTACGAAGTGGACATCGATGGCGTGCGCCTGCACGGCCGCGTGGCCGATCGGCATCCCGAAGGCCTGGTGCGGCTGCGTGCCGGCACGCTCAATGGCAATGTAGTGATCCGCCAGGGCCTGGACTGGCTGCTGGCCAACGCCGCCGGCGACGCACTGCCCCTTGTGCAGTTCCACGATGGCGGCGACGCCGGTCCCGGCCCGCATGTACTGCCGGCACTGAGCGCGCCTGCTGCACGCGCGGCGCTGCGCGCGCTGCTGCAGTTGCGCCAGCGCGGCCTGCGTGAGCCGCTGCGCTTTGCCCCGTATACGGGCTGGGCGCTGTACAACGCGCCGGCAGAGAAACAGCGCAGCGAGGGCTGGAAGCAGTGGCACGGCAGCGACCGCAGCTGGGGTGAATCCAGCAGCGACGCCTGGCAGCTGCTGCTGCGGGGTGCCGACCCGTTCGCCTCCGATGCCAGTTATGCCGACCTGCTGCGCAACAGCCAGGTGGTCTTCAGCGCGGTGCGCGAAGGCCGCACCCTCGGCGCCGCAACGCGCCAGGAGGGCAGCGCATGAGCCCCGCCTTCATCGATGAGCGAGCCCAGTGCATGGCGGTCGATCCCTATCTGGCCCTGCCGCTGGATGGCATCCGCCTGATCGAAGCCAGCGCCGGTACCGGCAAGACCTTCACCCTGGCTACGCTGTTTACCCGCCTGGTGGTAGAGCAGGGCCTGCGCATCGGACAGATCCTGGCGGTGACCTTCACCGATGCGGCTACCCAGGAACTGCGCAAGCGCATCCGCGAGCGCCTGGCGCTGGCGGCGCGACTGGTCGATCTGGAAGCGGTCGAAGGCGAAGCACCGGACGTGCGGCTGACCCGCGAGGTGCTGCAGCGCCATCTGCAGGGAGGTACCGAGCGCGCCGCCGCACTGAAGCGCCGCCTGCAGGTCGCCGCCGATGAGATCGACCTTGCGTCCATCTTCACCATCCATGGCTTCTGCACCCGCGTGCTGCGCGAGCATGCGCTGGAGAGCGGCCACACCTTTGATCCGCCGGAGCTGCTGGCCAGCGACCGTGAGTTGCTGGAAGCGCTCGCGGCCGACCTGTGGCGGGTACATGCCAATGACCCGGCCACGCTGGAACCGCTGACCTGGCTGTGGTCCACCCCGGACGCACTGGCCGCCGATCTGCGCGCGCTGCTGGCCGCGCCTCCGCTGCACCCGTTGCCACAGGCGGTGGCGCTGCCCGATCCGCAGGCCGCCCTGCAGAGTGTTGCCGAAGAGCTGTCCGCAAGCGTGCGCGAGCATGGCGAGCAGTTCTTCATCGACCTCTGCGATGCGGTCGACAACAAATGGATCAACGGCGTGTCGTACAAGCTGGGCTGGCTGCACCCGCTGGGCCGGCAACTGCTGGGCTGGGCCGAGCGCGCCGACCCGCGCGAGCTGCTGACCAGCGAGCGCCTGCCGGCACTGCTGCCGGAGGCGCTGGCAGCCAAGACCAACAAGAAATTCGCCGAGCGCACGCCATCGTCGCCATTGCAGGCGCCGTTGGCCCGCTATGTCGCGCTTCTGGCCGAACGCGATGCCTGGCTGCGTGCCACCGCGTTGAACTTCCTGCACGTGCTTCGCGACGAAGCCAGACAGCGCCTGCAGGCGCTGAAGCGCACCCGCCGGGTGCAGACCTACGACGATCTGATCGATGGCGTGGCACTGGCCCTGGAAGGCCCGCAGCGGCTGGCATTGGTCAAGCAGCTGCGCGCGCAGTACCGCATCGCGCTGGTCGATGAGTTCCAGGATACCGACGACCGTCAGTGGGGCATTTTCCACACCGTGTTCGGCGATTCACCGGAAGTGCGCGAGCTCGGCCTGGCACCGGCGCTGTTCCTGATCGGCGATCCCAAGCAGGCGATCTACGGTTTCCGTGGCGGTGATATCCACACTTACCTGAAGGCCAAGCGGGCGGCGCAACAGGCGCCGGTGCTTGACCAGAACTTCCGCTCGCGACCGGCCGTGCTGCGCGCGCTGCAGGCGCTGTACGACAACGGTGGCGAAGACGCCTTCCTCGAGCGTGACATCCAGTTCGAGCCGGTGCGGCCCGGTGGCGTGCGCAGCGATGCGGACTACCAGCGCGACGGCCATGCCGCCCCGGCACTCACCCTGCGCGTGCTGCGCAGTGGCGGTGACAAGGCGATGAGTGCCGATGCCTCGCGCGAAGCAACGACCCAGGCCTGTGTGGCGGCGATCCACCAGATCCTGGTCGCGGCGCGCGCCGGCAATGCGGTGCTGCGTGGGCGCCCGGTACAGCCGGGTGACATCGCGGTGCTGGTGCGCTCGCATCGTGAGGCCACGCTGGTGCAGCGCGCGCTGGCCGCGGTCGGCATTCCTGCCGTGGCAGCGGGCAAGCAGAGTCTGTTCGCCACCAGCGAAGCGCGTGATCTGCGTGCACTGCTGCTGGCGCTGCTGCAGCCGGCTGACGAGGGCCGCCTGCGCGCGGCGCTGGCCACGGTGCTGCTCGGCCAGCGCGCCAGTGCGATCGCGGCGATGGAGCACGAGGGCGACCTGCAACGCGGGTTCCAGGCGCAGCTTCTGCATTGGCGCGAGCGCTGGCAGCGCGGCGGCCCGTTCGCGGTGATCGCCGACGTCTGCGCCGCGCAGGGCGAACGCCTGCTGGCGCTGATCGATGGCGAGCGCCGCCTGACCAACTACCTGCAGCTGGGCGAACTGCTGCAGGAGGCCTCGGCGCAGGCGCTGGGCATGCACGGCCTGCTGGACTGGCTGCAGGGCCAGATGGCCAGCGCCGACCAGGATGACGAGCAGCAGCTGCTGCGCCTGGAATCGGATGCGCGCCGCGTGCAGATCATCACCCTGCACAAGAGCAAGGGCCTGGAGTACCCGCTGGTGTTCCTGCCCTTCGTGGGCATCGACGGCGGTGCGCCCAACACCGCCTCGCACTGCACGGTGCATGTGGGCGGCCAGCGCCAGCTGCACTGGAAGCTGGGCAAGGACGAGGCCTGGGAAGCGGCCACTGCGCAGCGCGAGCGCGAGCAGCGTGCCGAGGATGCGCGCCTGCTGTATGTCGGCCTGACCCGCGCCGAGCACGCGCTGTGGATCGCCGTGGGTGATCTGGCCGGGCTCGGCAGGACGCGGCTGGCACCGCTGCTGGGTGACCTGCAGGCGCTGCGCGCGCATGCCGATGTGTGCATCGATGACAGTGAGGTACCGGCTGCGCTGCCGCAGCTGGCGGCCGAAGTGGAAGGGGATCTTCCGGCGGTGCGTGCACTGACCCGGCGCGTTCCGCACGACTGGTGGGTGTACAGCTTCACCCAGCTGGCCCACGCCGATGCCGGCGCGGGCAGTGACATCGAAGCCGCTGCCACCGCGCTGCCGGCGCCGGCAGCCGACGAACCCACCGGCCCGGAGCTGCCGCTGGAACCGGCACTGCCGGAAGCCGCCGCGGTGGCCGAGGACAGCGCGCCGCTCGACTCGCGTTTCATGGGCAGCCGCTTCGGCAACGTGCTGCACGAGGCAATGGAAAACGTCGACTTCGCCGCATGGGCTGACTGGCAACCAGGCCGGGAAGCTCCCGAGGGCCAGGTCGAGGTGCTGCGCAAGGCGCTGCACGATGAGGGCTATGCCGACGTCGATCTGGACGATGGCGTAGCGGTGCTGGTGCCGCTGGTGGGCCACACGCTGACCGTACCGCTGCCCGAAGGCGGTGCGCTGTACAGCCTCGGTGAAGGCGAGCGCCGCGCCGAAATCGACTTCCATTTCGCCATCGAGGCGACCACCGTGCCGGCGCTGCTGCAGGTGCTGCATGCGCACGGTGTTTCCAGTGGCCGCCGCGGCTTCGGCCAGCGCCGCCGCCTGGAGGGGCTGATGACCGGCATGATCGACCTGACCTACGTGCGTGATGGCCGGTGGTACGTGCTCGACTACAAGTCCAACCGCCTGCCCGGCTACAGCCCGGACCTGCTGGCCATTGCCATGCGCCACAGCGAATACGATCTGCAGGCGCTGATCTACACCGTGGCCCTGCATCGCTGGCTGCGCTTCCGCCTGGGCGCCGCCTACGACTACGAGCGCGACATGGGCGGCATCCGTTACCTGTTCTGCCGCGGCCTGGATGGCAAGGGCAATGGCGTGCACGTGGATCGTTTCCCGTTCGCACTGGTGGATGCACTCGACGCGCTGTTCGCCGGCGGCGAGCAGGCCCAGGCCCAGCTCGCCGCGCGTGCCCGAGGAGCCAGCGCATGAACCTGCTGAAGGAACTGCACCAGAAGGGCCTGCTGCGCACCCTCGACCATGCATTGGCGACCAGCCTGCAGCGGCTGCGCGACGACACGCCCGACAGTGTGGCACTGGCGGCGGCGCTGGCTTCGCTGGCGGTGTCGCAGGGCCACGCCGCGTTCGATCCGGCTCAACCGCAGCGGTTGCTGGAAGGCGTGCCCGAGTGGCCCGCCGCGCAGGCCTGGCTGGCCCAGCTGCGCGCATCGCCCTGGGTGGCGACGCCGGAGCAGGCTGACGCCATCGCCGGGGATGCCCCCTTGGTGCTGGAGAACGGGCTGCTGTACCTGCGCCGCTACCGCGAGTACGAGCGCCAGCTGGCGGCCGGGCTGCAGCGCATCGGCCGGCATCCGCTGCCGGCGCCGGACATGGCCGCGCTGGCACCGCTGTTCGCGCAGCTGTTCCCGCAGGCATTGGGCGGCGAGGACCACCAGGCACGCGCAGCCGGCGTGACCCTGCGTCATCCGCTGGCGCTGGTCACCGGCGGCCCCGGCACAGGCAAGACAACCACCATCGCACGCCTGTTGCTGCTGCTGGCCGCGCAGGCCCGGCACGCCGGCCAGCCGCTGCCCGAGGTGGCGCTGGCCGCGCCCACCGGTCGCGCCGCCGAGCGGATGGCCGAGAGCCTGCGCATGGCCGTGCAACGCTTGCAGGAACAGGGACTGGATCCGACACTGTGCGCGGCACTGCCCAGCAGCGGCACCACCCTGCATCGACTGCTCGGCGTGATTCCCGACTCACCACGCTTCCGCCACCACGCCGACAATCCGCTGGCGGTGGACGTGGTGGTGGTCGACGAAGCGTCGATGATCGATCTGCCAATGATGGCCAAGCTGGTCGATGCGATTGCCAGCGGCACCCGCCTGATCCTGCTCGGCGATCCCGATCAGTTGCCGTCGGTCGAAGCCGGTGATGTGCTCAGCGCGATCCTGCGCGCCAGCGGTGATGGCATCGGCACCTGCGCCGACGATGCGCTGGCGCTGCATGGCCTGCTGGCACCGGCCACCCTGCAGCCGCAGGCCGCACCACGCGCCTTCGCCGGCCGTCGCGTGCAGTTGCAGCGCGGTTACCGGCAGAGTGATGCGCTGGACCTGGCACCGCTGGCGCATGCCGTGCGTGAAGGCGACAGCGGCACCGCGCTGCAGCTGCTGCGCAGTGGTGAACTGGCCGGCGTGCACTTCCACGAAGGCGAAGCCGATCCATTGCGCGGTCAGCGCGAGCACCTGCTGGGCCACTGGCGTGCACTGGCCGAGGCCGCGGATCCGGTACGTGCCCTGCAGCAGGCCGGTCGCCTGCGCGTGCTGACCGCGCTGCGCGAAGGCCCGCAAGGTGCGCGTGGGCTCAACAGCCGCATCGAACAGCTGCTGGCCGGCAACACCCCGGGCTACTTCCAGGGCCGCCTGCTGCTGGTTACCGAGAACAGCTACCGGCACCGCCTGTTCAATGGTGATATCGGCATCTGCCTGCGTGATGGCAGCGGCGCGATGGTGGCCTGGTTCCCCGGCGACAGCGTCGACCAGCCGCGCGCCTTCCACCCGGCCGCACTGCCCGCGCACGAAAGCGCCTTTGCGATGACCGTGCACAAGGCACAGGGCTCGGAGTTCGATGAAGTGTGGCTGCAGCTGCCACGCCAGGACAGCCGCGTGCTGTCGCGCGAGCTGGTCTACACCGGCCTGACCCGCGCCCGCCAGGTACTGCATGTGGCCTGCAGCGCCGACGTGCTGCAGGCCGCACTGAAGCGGCACGCCAGCCGCTTGGGCGGCCTGGCCTGGCGGTTGGGTGCGGAGGACGTGGTTGAAGCACCAACGCGTGTCGAACAGCCCACGGTGCAGGGCACCTTGTTCTGAATCGGGGTCGGATCCCGTTCCCATCGGGAAAGGGCTCTGACCCCATCGCCCCGATGTCGCATTTGCCGTTTGATGACGCCGTTGGCGCTACCTATCCTGCGTTGCTATTCCACGACACAGGAACCGGCACATGGCCCTTATCGCTCTGGATGACCCACGATGGGCCGAACTGCAGCATGCCTATGGCGCTGCGGATGACATTCCGGAGCTGCTGGCCAATCTCAGTATCCCGAAAAACGAAAGATCCGAAGACGATCCGATCGAGGACACCTGGCACGAGTTGTGGAGCAGCCTGTGCCATCAAGGGGACGTCTACAGCGCTTCGTTTGCGGCTGTGCCGCATATTGTAAGAACACTTCTGACATGGCCAGAGTTGCTAACGTTTCACTTCGTTGGACTGCCAATCTCGATTGAAATGCAGAGGCGGGAAGCCAGCATTCCGCTTCTCGATGTCGTGGAGCCAGAGTATTCGGAGGCTTTACAGAAGCTCGCGCGATTTGCTGCGAGCATTGTCACGGGAAGGCATGATGAAAGTATGAGCTCGTGCCTGTTGACAATACTCGCCTTGGAACATGGAAACTTCGGTGCAGCGCGGATGCTGAGTCAGATTGCACCTGAGGAAGTGGATGAGATGATGGAGCTGTTCCGGAATCGCTAGCAGAAGCAGTCGAGCATCGCTCGACTCTACAAAAGCGTACTTCGATCATTTCCACGCTCATCCACGCATGGCGTGGATCTACCGGCCACCGGAAAACTGTCGAAGGCGGGGTGGGTCCGGTTGCGGGGGCGTGAGCCGCATGGATGCGGCGACCGAGCTTACAGGGACGTACTTGTAGCGTCCCCCGCAACCGGACCCACCCCGCCATCCCATGGAATGCCCGCTTTTGACGTTGACGTTGATCCGGCAGGTGCAGGGCGCAGCCCTGCCGCCAAACCTACTCCGGCATCAGCACCAGCCCATCCGGAAACACGATCGCCGCTTCATCCGCACTCACGTCGAAGAAGCCCACGCCGTGCTTCTCGGCCAGATCCTGCACCCGCCCGTGCGCGCGCTCGGCCACCGAGTACGCGAACGCGCCGTAGATCACCTGCCGGCCGATGCTGTACTCGGTCACCTCGGCACGATCGTCATCGTCGTTGCTCAATGGGCCGTTCAACGGCGGGAAGTCCTGCGCCATCTCCGCAAACCACGCCTGCAGCGCCGGGCTGCTGACGGCCGGGTCGTCATACTCGTGGCGCTCGTTCCACTGCGTCTGCTTTTCGAACCAGGCGATGAAAGCCGCCGCCTCGCGTGGCGCGGCGCTGGCCTCGAACACCATCATGTCGTAACTCATTGGAGCTTCCTGTGCAGAGCAGGGGTCAGCGCCTCCGCCTGCGGCGAAGGATCCGACCCCGGCAACGGGGTCTGTGGACGCACAGGGTATCCCGCTAGAGCTGTTCGGCTGCACTCATCGCCAAGCCCGGCGCCAGCGCCTTGGCCTCCGGGAACAGCGCGAAGCGCAGGCCGATCAGGCCCATCAGCGCTTCGTCGCGGGCCTTGCAGGCGGCCACGCTGCCGACCCGGCCCAGCGACGTATCCAACCGCTCGCGCAGCGCCTGGTCTGCAGCAATCGGCTTGCGCGCCGCGATCTGCCGCCGGTAGTGCCCAGCGATCTCTTCCAGGATGTGCTCGACGGCTTCGCGGCTGCGCTCGGGCAGTTCCAGCCGTGCACGACGCAGCTGCAGGATGTTCAGGCCGATGCGCGCCTCGTTGAGCATGTCCACCGAGGCGATGTCGCTGCCCTCCGGCGTCGCCGCCAGGCGCGGCGCGAGCAGGCCCAGCAGGTCGAGCATGCGTGCGGCGAAGCGTTGCCGATCCTGCTGGCCACGTCCTTCGGCGGCTTCGGCCAGCGTGGTCCAGCCCTGCCGCACCAGTCGGCGCGCGGTCCACTCGGCACCTACCGAACGGAACAGGCGGGTCATCACCACTGCAAAGCCAATGCCGATGAACATCGCGATCGACGAGTTGAGGAAGGTCTGGATGTTGGCGCTGTAGGTGTTCTGCAGGCTCAGCAGCGCGGCCAGATTGACTGTCAACGGCAGCGCGAACAGCGCACTCTTGGGATGATGCAGCAGCAGTCCCAGCGGCAGGAAGGCCACCGCCAGCACCAGTGCCAGCAGGCCGAAGTCGTGCACGGCTGGGAACACGCCGAACAGGTACACGCCCGCCACTACCGAGGCGACCATCGCCCACACCAGGAACTGCACCATGCTGGGAGCCGGATCGTCCTGTGCGGCGAAGAATGCGGCCGTCACCGCCGCCATCATCGCGCCGTTGCCGCCGCCTTCCCAGCCCAGCGCGATCCACAGCACGCAGTAGCTCATCAGCGCCACGCCGGCACTGAGCGCGGAGAACAGCGCCATGCCGTAGTCGACGTGCTTGTCGGTGGCCACCCGTTCGGTGCGGATGCGGTAGTGCGCGCGATCCAACGGCGCGGTGCCCTGATCGATCGCGTGCTGCAGGGTGCGGCAGTCCTGCCACAGGTCCACCAGTTCCTCCAGGCGCAGCAGCAGGCTGGCCAGCTGCAGGTGCTGCAGGTCGCGGTCCACCTGCGGCTTCAGCGCGCTGATGCGCGCGCGCAGGCGGGCGTACTCGCTGGCGTTGGTCGGGCCATCCAGCCAATCGCGGATGTCGTCGACCAGCGCCGGCAGCCCATCCGGCAGGGCCTGGCCATCGCTGCGCAGCGCACTCAGGCGATCGGCGATTGACGACAACACCGGCAACAGCAACAGCATGCGCTCGCGCAGGCGCTCCATCGACACTGCCGAACCGGCATGGCGTGGATCATCGCGGCGCAGGAATTCGATCAGCGCCTCGAACTGCACCAGGTCGGCAGCCAGCCGGTTGCGCGGCGCGTGTGCGCGGCCACGCTCAAGGATCTGCCGGCACCACTGCGCGGCGTCCTCCATCCAGTTGCCGATGCGGGCGCGCAGCATCGGGCGTACCGAAGCCGGGAACAGCAGCGAGGCAAACAGCACGGCCACCACCGTGCCGAGGATGATCTCCTCGCTGCGCGCCACCACGGTGTCGAAGATGGTCTCCGGCGAGGTGACTGCCGGGAAGCCGATGAAGGCGGTGGTGTAGCCGGCCAACAGGAACGCGTAGCCGCGAGGGCCGCGGTTGAGCAGGGCCATGAACAGGCAACCGGCCAGCCAGATCGACATCGCCGCACTCAGCACCAGCGGGGTTTCCACCAGCGCCGGCAGTACCAGCAGCGTGGCCAGCCCGGCCACCAGTGTGCCGACGATGCGGTACACGCCCTTGGCGCGGGTCGGGCCCAGCAGCGGCTGGCTGACGATGTACACCGTGCCCATCGCCCAGTAGGGGCGCGACAGGTTGCCAGCCATGGCGATGTACAGCGCGGCCACCGCGGCCAGGTAGGTCTTGATCGAGAACAGCCAGGCCTGGCGATCGGTCAGCGCGTTCATGGCTTACTTCGCCGAGGCCTGTGCGGTGGACGGCGCAGCCGGGGCAACCGATGCCTGCCAGCCGCCACCCAGCACCAGGAACAGGTGGACCTGGTCGCGCGAGACCTGTGCTTCGGCGGCGGCCAGGGTGGCGTCGCTGGTGGCCAGGCTGCGGTCGGCATCCAGGCTGGACAGGTAGGGTGTGCGGCCGCCCTGGTACAGCCGGCGGTTCTGCTCGGCGGCCAGCGCGGCCTGCTCCTGCGCCACGCGCAGCGACTGCAGTCGGCGCAGGTCCTGCGCATACCGGTCCAGCGCAGTCTGGGTCTCGCGCAGTGCCTGCAGCACGGTGTGGTCGAACTCGGCCAGGGCCGCGTCGGCACCGGCTTCGGCGGCGTGGATGCGGGCATGCGTGCCCGAGGAGGGCAGTGTCCACGAGATCAGCGGGCCGATCGACCACTGCTGGGTCATCGGCGTGCCGAAGTCTTCCAGCAGGCCGGCGGCACCGACCGAAGCGCCGAGGCGGATGTCCGGGTACAGCTCGGCGGTGGCCACGCCGATCCGCGCGGTGGCCGAGGCCAGCTTGCGTTCGGCCTGGCGCACGTCCGGGCGGCGCTGCAGCAGCGCACGGCCATCACCGACCGGCAGCGGCTGCGCCAGGCTGGGCGCGTGCGCGCAGTCGATCACGCCGGCCGGCAACTGGCCCGGGGTCTGGCCCAGCAGTGCGGCCAGCGAATAGGCGGCCGCCGACCGCTGCGCGCGCAGCGGCGGCAGCGCGGCCTCCAGCAGCGCCACCTGCGCATTGGCGCGGGCCAGTTCCGGCGGCGTGCCGCGACCGGCTGCGATCAGGCGTTCGGTAACCGTGCGGCTGCGCTGCTGCAGTTGCAGCGAATGCTCGGCCACGTGCAATTCGTGGTTGGCGTGGCAGATTTCCAGGTAACTGTCGGCGACCTGCGCGACCACGCTGACCTGGGCCAGATCGCGTGCCGCCGCCACCGACTGCTCGTCGGCACGCGCTGCCTCGGCGCCGCGCTTGAGCTTGCCGAACAGATCGAACTGGTAGCTGACCGCGAACTTGCCATCGGCCAGGTTGATCACCGGCAGCTCGTGCTCCTGCAGGAACGATTCGGCCGACAGCTGCGCGCGGCTGACGCCGGCCTCGGCCTCGTACTCGAATCCGCCCGCGTCCAGCGCCTGTTCGTACACGGCGGCCGCACGGCGCAGGTGCGCATCGGCGGCCTTCAGTTCCACGTTGTCACGCAGTGCCTGGGTGATCAGCCCGTCCAGCACCGGGTCGTTGTACAGCGACCACCAGCGGTCGGGCAGCGCCTGGTTGGCGGCAATCTGCGGGTTCTGCGTATCGATGAAGGCCGCATTGGCCTGCGGGCGCTTGAACGCCGAGCCTTCCGGCAGTGCATAGTCCGGGCCGACGGTTCTGCACGCGGCCAGGCTGGCCAGTGCGACGATCAGGCCGAGACGGGGCAGGGCGGCGTTCACAGGCCCGCCTGTGTCGGCGAAGTGCCGGCCTTGTCGTTGTGCGGATGGCGGCCGGTGTCCACGGTCACCGTGGCGGTGCGCCCGGCAATCAGTTCCACGCCCTTGGGCACTTCGTCGATGGCGATGCGCACCGGGATGCGCTGCGCCAGCCGCACCCAGTCGAAGGCCGGGGTCACGTTCGGCAGCAGGGTGCTGCCGTTGCTGCGGTAGCGGTCCTCGATACCGGCGGCAATGCTCTCGACATGGCCGTGCAGCGGTGCCGATTCGCCCATCAGGCGGATGTCCACGCGCTGCCCCGGCGCCACGCCGCGCAGCCGGGTCTCCTCGAAGTAGCCATCGATGCGGAACGAGCCGGTATCCAGCAGCGCCAGCACCGGCTTGCCGGCCACCACGTAGTCGCCCACGCGCATCGTGCGGTCACTGACCCGGCCATCGGCCGGGGCGCGCACCTCGGTACGGTCGAGGTTGAGCTCGGCCAGGTCGACCGCAGCCTGTGCGGTGGCCAGCGCCGCCTGTGCGGCCTGCAGCTTGGCGCGGCGTACTTCGGCGTCCTCGGCGGCGACCAGGTCCTGCAGGCTGCGGTCGCGGCCGATCTCGCGGCGCAGCTGTGCCACCGAGGCCTGGCGTTCGGCCAGGCTGGCCTTGGCCTGCTCCAGCGCGATGCGGTAGCGGGCGCGATCGACGACGAACAGCAGGTCGCCCTTCTTCACCGCCTGGTTGTCGGCCACGTTCACCGTTTCCACCAGCCCGGACACGTCCGGCGCCACCTGCACCACGTCGGCGCCGACGTGGGCGTCGCGGGTCCAGGGTTCATCCATGTAGTAGACCCACAGCTGGCGCAGCACCAGCAGGGCGACGATCACGGCTGCGCTGGTGAGCAGCACCGGCAGGGTCTTCTTCACGATCTTGTTCACGATTGCATCCAACGCAGGAGGTGGAACAGCAGGCCAAGCACGATCCCGTACAGCGCCAGGTTGAACAGCGCCGGGTGCCATACATGGCGGTAGGCGCCGGCACGCTGCAGCAGCGCGTGCAGGCCGCTGTTGACCAGATAGGCCAACACCATCAACCCAAGCAGGGTCGGGACGAACACTCCGTGGAGACTGAATTCACCGGGCATCGGTAGGGGCGGGGACGAGGTGGGGGAGGGGAGGGACAACGAAACAACAGCAACGGGCAAAAGCCGCTGGCGTGTGCACGGCAGCGGCGGTGTTCGGGGGCAGCGCTCTTACGTGATGCGGTCGGCGGCCTCGGCCAGCAGGCGCCATGCCTTCAGCACGGCGTGCAGTTCATCCATGGAAAGCTCGCCGAACACGTCCTGGCGCAGGCCGATCAACTGATCTTCCAGTTCGCTGACCAGCGCATGGCCCTCGTCGGTCAGCCACAACAGGTTGGCGCGGCGGTCGCTGGCGTCGCTCTCGCGGCGGACCAGGCCACTGGCACACAGCTTGTCCAGCAGGCGTACCAGGGAAGGACCCTCCATGCCCAGCTGCTGGGCCAGCGCCACTTGGCGGATGCCACCGCCGGAGCGGCCGATCATCAGCAACGGCATGGTGCAGGCGGTGGAGATGCCATAGCTGCCGAGCCGGCTGTCGGCAAGGCGCTGCCACTGCCGCCCTGCATAAAGCAGGCCGGAGCTGAGCTGCATCTGCAGCACGGTGCGCTCGTCGAGGGGGCGGTCCATAAGAGATAGATAGGATACTACTAATTTCATTCCTATCAATGGGTTTTTATGAATGGGTGGGTGTGTTGAGGAAAGCGTTGCGCCTGCCTGGTGTCGGGTGGGGCGGCGGGGGCCGGACGGGGCAGGACACGCCGCAAGTACGTCCCTGTAGGCTCGGCCGCGGCATCCATGCCGCGGACGGTCCTGCCCCGCCCGGCCCCCGCTGCCTTCCCATCACCCCGCGAGCGCGGTGGGTTGGCTCTTGGAAGCAAGAGCAGAAGCAGTGCGGACCAACGGTCCGCACCCACCAAAGCAGAAGACACCACAGCAGCGGCGCGCTGCTTCCGAAGCCATGAACCCCCGCCTTTGCCCCCGCTTTCGGGCGGTCCGGCCGCGCCCGCAGGAACGCGCCCGCAGGAAACTGTCAGGGATGGGGAAGGGCGGCAGGGCAGGACCGTGAGGCGCATGGATGCGCCGACCGAGCCCCCATGGATGGGTTTACGGCGTGTCCTGCCCTGCCGCCCTTCCCCATCCAGACCCGTAACAGGCAGGCGCCGCCAGACCCCCCGATGAACCGTCCCCACAGGACGACCCACCCCCCGGTCGGGTACGATGCTCGCCCCCCGTTCGGGACGCTGTACGCAATGAGCAAGAACAACGAAAAGGCCGCCCCGCAGGGCGACGTGACCCAGGACCAGGCCGAGGATGCCGTGCGCACCCTGCTGCGCTGGGCCGGTGAGGACCCGTCCCGCGAAGGCCTGCTGGATACCCCCCGCCGTGTCGCCGAAGCCTATGGCGACTGGTTCAGCGGTTACCGCGATGACCCGCGCGCCTACATGGAGCGCACCTTCGAGGAAGTGGCCGGCTATGACGAACTCATCGTCCTGCGCGACATCGAGTACGAAAGCCACTGCGAACACCACATGGCGCCGATCATCGGCCGCGTGCATGTCGGCTACCTGCCGGCCGGCAAGGTGGTGGGCATCAGCAAGCTGGCCCGCGTCGTCGAAGCCTACGCCCGCCGTTTCCAGGTGCAGGAGAAGATGACCGCGCAGATCGCCCAGTGCATCCAGGATGTGCTGCAGCCGATCGGCGTCGGCGTGGTCGTCGAGGGCGCCCACGAATGCATGACCACCCGCGGCATCCACAAGCGCGGCGTCAGCATGGTCACCTCCAAGATGCTGGGCAGCTTCCGCGACGACGCGCGTACCCGCGCCGAGTTCCTGCGTTTCATCGAAGTGGGCGGCAAGCGCTGAGCCGCTTGACCGCACTCCGCCGGCCTCTGCGGGCCGGCATGCCTACGGCTGCCCGCGCGGCCGCCGCGGGCGGCTGCTCGTCCCCGCCAGCCCTCATGACTCCTTTCGCTGCATGAAGCACCGCGAACGCATCTCCCGTTACCGCCATCTGCGCGAACAGCCCCAGTGGAAGCTGCTTGCCGCCGACCACGCTCCGGAAATCATCGGCCTGCTGCAGGGGCTGCTGATGGACGGCGAGCGCACCCTGCCTTCGTCGGTGCTCAACGAGCGCCTGCAGCGTGCGCTGGATCAGCTCAACGGCGACGAACTGTCGCGCGAGCTGCCGCGTACCGCGCAGGCCTACATCGCACACTGGCTGGCCCAGGGCTGGCTGGAACGCCGCCTGCCCGAGGGCGCCGACCAGGAGCAGTACGAGCTGTCGACCGCGGCACTGCAGGCGATCCGATTCGCCGACGGCCTCGAGCAGGCCCGTGTGGCCGCCACCGAGAGCCGACTGGCGCTGGTCATCGAACAGCTCTCGCAGCTGGCCGCGCAGACCGAATCCGATCCGGACGCCCGCCTGTCGGCGTTGCGCGACGAGCGCGACCGGATCGACGCCGAGATTGCCCGTGTCGGCGCCGGCCGTGTGATCGCGCTGGACGGCAAGCGCGCGCTGGAACGTGCGCGCCAGATCATCGGCCTGGCCGACGAGCTGACCGAGGACTTCCGCCGCGTGCGCGACGACTTCGAGCAGCTCAACCGCGAGTTCCGCGAACGCATCATCGACGACGAGGGCGAGCGCGGCGATGTGCTGTCGCAGCTGTTCGAAGGCGTGGACGTGATCGGCGAAAGTGATGCCGGGCGCAGCTTCCAGGCCTTCTGGCGCCTGCTCAACGACGCCGAGCAGAGCGCCCAGCTCGATGCCGCGCTGGAAGCGGTGCTGGCGCGTGGCTTCGCCCGCCGCCTGGACCGCAACGAACGCAACTTCCTGCGCGGTTTCACCAGCACCATGCTCGAGCGCGGTGGCCAGGTGCACGATGTGCTGCAGAACTTCGCGCGCAGCCTGCGCGGCTTCGTGCAGAGCCGTGGCTATCTGGAACAGCGTCGCCTCAACCAGCTGCTCAAGCAGGCGCAGTCCGAAGCGCTCGCTCTGCGCGACGAGTTACCCGCACAACGCGGCATCGGCCGCGACCTGCAGCTGACCACCAGTCGCCTGCGCTCGTGGTCGCAATGGAAACTGCACGATCCGCGCAGCGCCCAGGTCGATGGCAACGTCGAATACAACGACGCAGCCGCGATCAGCCTGGAAAGCGTTGGCGATCTGGTCGCTTCGTCCGAAATCGACTTCCGCACCCTGCGCCGCGACCTGCACGACCTGCTCGATGCACAGCCGCGTCTCAGCATCGCCCAGGCCCTGTCGCAGCGCGAAGCGCCGCAGGGTCTTGGCAGCGTCATCGGCTACCTGTCGCTGGGCACGCGCTTCGGCAACGTGGTCGTCGGCGAGCAGGAGCTTGCGCAATGGCGTGGTGGCGACGGCCAGATCCGTCGCGCCCGCATCCCGCTGGTTTGGTTCACCCAGGAGAGACGCCATGAGCTGGCATGAAGATCCCATCGACGCACCGCAGGCCGACGTGGCGGAAGATGCCTACGAGGCCGAGCCGGTGGCGGCCGTGGCGCAGCCCCGCCGTGGCAACGACGTGTACTACCTCGGCGATACCGGGCGCCTGCCGCTGGATGCGCGCCGCGCGCTGTGCCAGCTGCTGATCGGCCCCAGCATCGACCAGCTGCGCCACGCCAAGCTGTGGCCGGCGCTGATCCGCAGCGAGGCGGCCATCCGCTCATCGCTGGCCGACCTGTTCCTGGAACTGGTGCTCGACCGCGACAGTGGCGTGGCGTTCACCCGCCAGGCCGATACCGAAGACGTCGATGCGCCGGTGCTGCTGCGCACCTCCCCGCTGACCTTCATCGACTCGGTGCTGCTGCTGTACCTGCGCCAGCAGCTGGCCGAGGCCGATGCGCGCGGCAACCGCGCGGTGGTCGCCGACGCCGAGATGGCCGAAGCGCTGGCCATCTACGAAAAGAACCTGTCCACCGACCGCGCCGGCTTCAACCGTCGCGTCGCATCGGCGGTGCAGAAGATGAAGGACAACCACATCCTGACCCGCCTCAGCGGCCAGGAAGACCGCCACGAAGTCTCGCCGGCGCTGAAGCTGCTGTTCTCCGCCGAAGACGTGTCCCAGCTTTCGGCGGTCTACCGCCAGCTGCGTGAAACCCCGGCCGCCGAGGCCTGAGAGACCCGACCATCGCATGGCTATCTCCAAGCACACTCCCGCCCTGTTCAACGAAGGCCTGCCGGACCCGCGCCTGCAGCAGTTCCGCATGCGCCGCCTGCAGGTGCACAACTGGGGCACCTTCAACGGCCTGACTGAAGTACCGATCGCCGAACGCGGCTTCCTGTTCGTCGGCCGCTCCGGCTCGGGCAAGTCGACCCTGCTCGATGCCATGTCCGCGCTGCTGACGCCACCGGCCATCGTCGACTTCAACGCCGCTGCGCGTGAAGCTGAGCGCAGTGGCCGCGACCGCAACCTGGTGTCCTACGTGCGCGGCGCGTGGGCCGACCAGCAGGACAGCGGCACCGGCGAAATCGCCACCCAGTACCTGCGCAAGGGCGCGACCTGGACCGCGCTGGTGCTGGAATACCGCGCCGGCGATGGCCGCGTGGTCAGCCTGGTGCGCCTGCTGTGGATCTCCGGCAACGGCACCTCGGCCGGCGATGTGCGCAAGCACTACATGATCGCCGAGCGCCCGTTCGACATCGCCAAGGACCTCGGCGGTTTCGACCTGGACCTGCGCAAGCTGAAGCAGAAGCTGCCCGACCTGCACCACTTCGACACGTTCTCCGGCTACGCAGAGCGCTTCCGCGACCTGCTCGGCATCGACAACGAGATGGCACTGCGCCTGCTGCACAAGACGCAGTCGGCGAAGAACCTGGGCGACCTCAACGTCTTCCTGCGCGACTTCATGCTCGACACGCCGAAGACCTTCGACGCCGCCGAGCGCCTGGTCAGCGACTTCGCCGAGCTTGATGGCGCGCACCAGGCGGTGGTCACTGCCCGCCGCCAGGTGGAAACCCTGTTGCCGGCGCGCGCCTACTACAACGACCTGAAGGAAATGCACCGCCGTCGTGGCGACGACGAAGCACTGAAGCTGGGTGTCGACAGCTTCCGCGAAAGCCGGCGCCAGGCGCTGATCGAAGCGCGCCTGCGCGAGATGGACGTGCGTGACCGCGGCCTGCTCGGCGAAGAAGCCCAGCGCCGTGCCGCACTGGACAATCACACCGAGCGCCTGGCCGAACTGGAGCTGCAGCGCCGCCAGCAGGGCGGTGAGCGCATCGAGGAACTGGAACGCGAGCAGGGCCGTGCCGAAGCTGAGCGTGACCGCCGCCAGGCCAAGCGCGAGCAGGCACGCCAGGCGGCGCAGCAACTGGGGGCCGAACTGCCGGACGACGCCCATGGCTTCGCCGAACTGGTCGAGCGCGCACAGAACGAGCTGCAGGACCGCCAGCGTGCCTCCTCGGCACTGGACGACGCGATCAGTGACCGCCTGGGCGGCAAGCGCGATGACGAGCGCCGCTTCGGCGAGGTCCGTGCCGAACTCGAAGCGATGCAGCGCACGCCCTCCAACATCCCGGCGCCGATGCAGAAGCTGCGCGCGCGCCTGGCCGAGGAAACCGGCATCGCCGAGGCGGCACTGCCCTTCGTCGGCGAACTGATCCAGGTCCGCTCGGAAGAGCAGGGCTGGCAGGGTGCCATCGAGCGCGTGCTGGGTGGTTTCGCGCTGTCGCTGCTGGTCGATGACAAGCATTACAACGACGTCGCCGAATGGGTGAACCGTACCCACCTTGGCATGCGCTTCACCTACTACCGCGTGCGCCGCAACGATGATGCATTCGCCCGTGAGCCGTCGGCGAAGTCGCTGCTGCACAAGCTTGAACTGCGCGAGCATGTGTTCGAAAGCTGGCTGCGCCGCGAGCTGGGCAAGCGCTTCGACTACGAATGCGTGGATGCCAAGCAGCTGCGCAACGTCGACCGCGGCATCACCCGCGAAGGCCAGGTCAAGCATCCCGGCGACCGTTTCGAGAAGGACGACCGCAGTGCGGTGGGCGACCGCCGTCGCTGGATCCTCGGCTTCAACAACCACGACAAGGTGGGCGCCTTCGAGCGCGAAGCACAGGAGCTGGCCAAGCGCATCGCCAGCTGCGAGACCGACATCGCGCGCCTGCGCGGGCAGCGTGACCGCGACAACGAACGCCGCCTGGCCTGCCACGAGCTGGTCAGCATCAGCTGGAACGAGATCGACGTCGCCGCTCCGCAGCAGCGCCTGAGCGATATCGAAGCCACCCTGCGCGACCTGCGCGAAGGCAACGCCGATCTCGCCAAGCTGGCCAAGCAGATCGACGCCGTGCGCGCCGACATCGAGCAGTCCCGCCGCACCTATGAAGACGTCCGCGTCGAGCGCGGCCAGCTGGTCAAGGAACGTGATCGCCTGGACCGCGCACGCCAGCAGAGCCGTGCACTGGTGCTGCCGAGCCTGGCCCAGGAGCAGGAAGCCGGCCTCGCCGAGCGCCTGCAGGAACAGGGTCCGCTCAGCCTGGAAACGCTCGAAGCGCACATGCGCCAGGTCAGCAACGCGCTGAACGAGCAGCTGTCGTCCTCGCAGCAGGAGCTCAACCGCATCGAGAACCAGCTGATCGGCTGCTTCCGCCGCTTCATCCAGCAGTGGCCGGAGGAGTCGGGCGACTTCACCGTGTCGGTGGCCTCGGCCGAGGACTTCCTCGCACGCCTCGAACGGCTGGAACGCGACGGCCTGCCACAGCACGAAGAGCGCTTCTTCGACCTGCTGCAGAACCAGAGCAAGAACAACCTGCTGGCCCTGCAGCGCCACAGCGCAGAGGCCCGCAAGTCGATCGGCCAGCGCCTGGACGAGGTGAACGCCAGCCTGGAGCAGGTGCCGTTCAACCGTGGCACGCTGCTGACCATCGAACTGAGCGACCGCCGCCTGCCGGAGGTCGCTGAGTTCCACCTGCAGCTGCGCGAGGTGCTGTCGCAGCAGCAGACCGAGCAGCGCGAGCTGGCCGAATCGCAGTTCACCGTGCTGCGCCAGCTGGTCAACCGCCTCGGCTCGCAGGAAGGCGAGGACAAGCGCTGGCGCGAGCTGGTGCTGGACGTGCGCATGCACGTGGAGTTCATCGGCGTCGAGCTGGATGCGGAAACGCGCCAGCAGGTCGAGATCTACCGCAGCGGCGCCGGCAAGTCCGGTGGCCAGCGCCAGAAGCTGGCCACCACCTGCCTGGCAGCAGCGCTGCGCTACCAGCTCGGCGGCGCTGACAGCCAGCTGCCCAGTTACGCGGCGGTCGTGCTCGACGAGGCCTTTGACAAGGCCGACAACGAGTTCACCGCGCTGGCGATGAACATCTTCGACAACTTCGGCTTCCAGATGGTGGTCGCCACCCCGCTGAAGTCGGTGATGACGCTGGAGCCGTTCATCGGTGGCGCCTGCTTCGTCGAAATCAGCGGCCGCCACGACTCCGGCGTGCTGCTGATCGAGTACGACGAAGAGGGCAAGCGCCTGAAGCTGCCGGAGCGCAGCCGCCAGCAGGCCAACGAACCGGAAGAAGCCGAGGCCTGAGCGCCTCGGGCAATCCACCTGTAGAGCCGAGCCATGCTCGGCTGCTCTTCGCGACCGGAAACGGCGTGCCAACCAAGGTTGGCACCTACCATTTCATAACGTCCCTCACGAACCGCGGAACGTATCCCACGCCATCCGCGCGATCAGCACCACCACCAGCCCCACGAACAGCTTGCGGATGAACGGCGTGCCGCCCTTCAGTGCTAGGCGCGTGCCCACCACCGAACCGATGATGTTGGCTGCGGCCATTGGCAGCGCGAACAGCCACAGGATGTTGCCGGTCGGCACGAAGAACGAGATCGCTGCCACGTTGGTCGCCAGGTTCACGACCTTCGACGCCGCTGACGCACGCAGGAAATCCAGCCCGAAGAAGCGCACGAACAGGAAGATCAGGAAACTGCCGGTGCCTGGCCCGAAGAAGCCGTCGTAGAAGCCGATCGCCGCACCGATCGCCAGCGCGATCACCAGTTCGCGGCGGCCGATCTCCTGCGGCCGGTGCAACGCGCCGAAGTCCTTCTTCCACAGCGTATAGGCCAGCATCGCGATCAGCAGCACCAGCACCAGCGGGCGCACCGCGTCCTTGGGCAACAGGCTTACCGCAGTGGCCCCGGCGAAGGAGAAGATGAAGGCGGTGCCGGCCGCGAACAGCACCGGCTTCCACGGGAAGCGCACATTGCGCGCATAGCGCCAGGCAGCCGCACCGGTACCGAACATCGAACTGAACTTGTTGGTACCAAACAGCATCGCCGGTGTCTGCTGTGGCAGCACCGTGAACAGGCCGGGCAGCTGTACCAGGCCGCCGCCGCCCACGGCAGCATCCACAAGACCGGCGATGAAGGCGATCACCACCAGCCACCACAACTCAGGGGGAACCAGTTCCAGCACGGCGATCAATCAATGTGGGGGCGCGACAGCATACGCCTGTCCTGATCCGGGCGACTGCCGCCGCGCGTGGATCAATCCCTGCAACCCGGCGACAATGCCGGCATGAGCCGAAAATCCGCCGATCCCTGCCCCTGTGGCCTTCCCGCCGATTATCCCGCCTGCTGTGGCCGTTTCCATGCCGGCGAGGCCGCGCCCGATGCCGAGCGCCTGATGCGTTCGCGCTACAGCGCCTATGTGAGGGGCCTGGCCGGCTACCTGCGCCACACCTGGCACCCGGACACACGTCCGGCCGAGCTGTCGCTGGACGATGCGCCAGGCCACCGCACCCATTGGCTGGGCCTGACCGTCCACGACCACACGGTCACCGGCGCAGACAGTGCTGAAGTGCGCTTCACTGCGCGCTACCGCATTGGCGGCGGCAGCGCGGTGAGAATGACCGAGCACAGCCGATTCCGGCGCATCGACGGCCGCTGGTATTACCTCGACGCGGTCTGAGCCCTACGCACTGGATGCAGCCAGCAGGCGCTGGCCGCCGTGCGCGCGGACCTGGTTGCGACCTCCGTCCTTGGCCATGTACAGCGCCTGGTCGGCGGCCTTGAGCACTGCCGTCGGTCGCGGATCCACGCGGCTGTCGGCCAGCCCGATGCTGACCGTCACCTGCACCACCTGGCCGGTGCCGCCGCGTCCGCGCTGCCGACGGCCAGCTTCCTCGTCACGGCTGCGGGTGCTGCGGTCGCGCAGCTGCATGCGGGTGTCCTCGATGCTCTGCCGCAGTGCTTCGACGGCCTCAATGCAGGCCGCCGCTGGGCGGTCGAGGAACACCACTGCGAATTCCTCGCCGCCATAGCGGAACGCTCGGCCACCGTCGCCGACACGCGCCAGCCGCGACCCCACCAGGCGCAGCACGTCGTCGCCGGTGTCGTGGCCGTGGGTGTCGTTGAACGACTTGAAGTGGTCCACGTCCACCATCGCGATGCTGTAGGTGCCGCGCGCCCGCTGCAGGGTCTCGTTGAACGCCCGTCGCCCGGGCAGGCCGGTCAGCTCATCGCGGAAGGCCATGTGGAAGGATTCCTGCAGCATCGCGCCCAGCATCAGCAGCAGGGCGGCGCTGCTCAGCGCCGGCAGCAGTACCGGCTGCAGGAAGATCCGCGGCAGCATCCACCACAGGCACAGCAGGGCCAGCAGCATCGCCGTGTGCAGTGGCCGCGGATGCCGCCACGCCTGCCAGCCCAGCGCTGCGGTCGCCAGCAGGAACAGCAGCGCCGGCAGCTGCGCCAGCGCGTTCCAGTCGGCGGGAATCCAGGCCCAGTGACGGCTCGATAGCAGATCGTGCATGCCCTGCGGCTGTTGTGCCGCAAGCAGCAGGAAGATCACCAGGGCCGCGCCGCAGACCACGCCGCGCAGCAGCAGGTCCTGGCGTCGGCGTCCGCGTTCCGGCCACACTGCCAGCCCGGCAAACAGCAGCGGCACCCAGGCCGAGATTGCGTGGAAGCGCAACGGAGTCAAGGCGCCGACATGGCCGCTGCGCAGGTAGCCGCCGACGTCCCGGTGCAGCAGGGCGAACACCACCGCCACGACCAGCAGCAGGCACAACGTGCGTATCTGGTGGTAGAGCAGGGCCAGGCCCGCGCCGAGGCAGGCCAGCAGCCAGGGCAGGATGCGTTGGGCCGGGCTGGCCACATCCTCGGTGCCCAGTGCCATCCACAGCACCAGGACGACCAGCACGGCGGGCAGCACGAACAGGTAATGCGCAGGCTGGCGGAGTGGATGCAGGGGCACGCAGGAAGTCCAGTGCGGTGACGATGCGGCCGCAACACTGCCGTTAGCGGCGTCCTCACCCGCTTCTTGAACACGCGCTTTTTGAAAAGGTATGCCCGCAACCATGTGAATGGGGCAGTGTGCCGCCATGACGTCGCACTCACCGCACTGCGCCGATGCTGTAGGCATGGACAGCGTACCCACCGCCGTCGCTGCCCCGCAGCACGACCTCGCCCACCACTTCGCACATGTGCGTGCCCGCAGCCTGCAGTTGGCCGCACCGCTCAGTGCAGAGGACGCCATGCTGCAGAGCATGGCCGACGCCAGTCCCAGCAAGTGGCACCTGGCCCATACCACCTGGTTCTTCGAACGCTTCGTGCTGGCGGGATTCGCCAGTGCGCCTGCGCGTGATCCAGCCTGGGACTATCTTTTCAACAGCTACTACAAAAGCATCGGTCCAGCGCACGCGCGGCCGCAACGCGGCCTGTTGTCGCGGCCCTCGCTGCAGCAGGTGCGCGACTACCGCCAGCAGGTCGATGCACAGGTGCAATCGCGACTGGCGGCGGGTGACCTCGACGCGCAGGCGCTGCACCACCTGCAGTTGGGCCTGCAGCACGAACAGCAGCACCAGGAACTGCTGTTGACCGACATCAAGCATGCGTTCTGGTGCAATCCGTTGCAGCCGGCCTACCGCGAGGACCTGCAGCCTGCCACCAGCGCTGCCAGTGCGCAGGGCTGGACCGAATCACCCGAACGCATCGTCACCATTGGCGCCGCAGCCTGGCCGCAGCACGCCGCCTTCGCCTACGACAACGAATCGCCGGCGCATCGCGTGCTGCTCCCCGCACACGCACTGGCAGAGCGTCCCGTCAGCAATGGCGAGTACCTCGCCTTCATCGAGGCTGGCGGCTACCGCGAGCCGCGCTGGTGGCTCAGCGAAGGCTGGGCGTTGCGCGAAACCGAGGGCTGGCAGCACCCGCTGTACTGGGACGATGCCCTGCAGCGCGAGTACACCCTCGGCGGTTGGCGAGAGCTGGACCCGCATGCGCCGGTCTGCCACCTCAGCTATTACGAGGCCGATGCCTGCGCGCGCTGGGCTGGTGCGCGCCTGCCCAGCGAGTTCGAGTGGGAAGCCGCCGCTGCGTCGCAGCCCCTGCGTGGCCATTTTGCCGACGACGATCAGCTGCACCCTCGGGCGGGGCAGGGCAGTGGGCTGCGGCAGCTGTTCGGCGATGTATGGGAATGGACCCACAGCGCGTATGGCGCCTATCCGGGCTTTCGCCCTTTCGCCGGCAACCTCGGTGAATACAACGGCAAGTTCATGTGCGGGCAATGGGTGCTGCGCGGTGGCAGCTGCGCCACGCCGCGTGGCCACGTGCGTGCCAGCTACCGCAACTTCTTCATGCCCCCGGCGCGTTGGCAGTTCTCCGGGCTGCGCCTGGCCAGGGATCTTGCATGAGTACGGTGCAGGACGCGCTGCAGGCGCTGACCGATCTCACTCCCGGCCGCCAGCAGATCCTTGCCGACGTGGTGGCCGGGCTGTTGCGCACGCCCCGCCAGCTGCCATCCAAGTACTTCTACGATGCACGCGGCTCGCGCCTGTTCGAGCAGATCACGCATACGCCCGAGTACTACCCCACGCGCACCGAGCTGGCCCTGCTTTCACGGGTACTGCCGGACATCGCCCGAAGCGTCGGGCCGCACCTGCACGTGGTGGAACTGGGCAGCGGCAGTGGCCGCAAGACCGCGTTGCTGCTGGCCGCCCTGCACGACCCGGTGGCCTACACGCCGATTGAAATCTCACGTGCCGCGCTGCTGTCCAGCATCGACCATCTGGCCCCGGCGCTGCCCGAGGTGGAGATGCTGCCGTTCTGTGCCGACTTTACCCGTCCCGTCGCCGTACCCATGCCCGAACGCGAACCCGCGCGACGGCTGCTGTTCTTCCCGGGTTCCACGCTGGGCAACTTTGAAGGCGAGGACGCGGTCGCGCTGCTGCGCGCGATGCGCCAGACCATGGGGCATGATGGCCTGGCCCTGGTCGGCATCGACCTGCACAAGGACCCGGCGTTGATCGAGGCGGCCTACAACGATGCGCAGGGCGTCACCGCCGCATTCACCCTCAACCTGCTGGCCCGCCTGAACCGCGAGATCGGCAGCGACTTCGATCTCGATGGCTTCCGTCATCGTGCACGCTACAGCACCGCGCGGTTGCGCATCGAGACCGATCTGGTCAGCCAGCGGGCACAGGACGTCCACCTGGATGGCCGCATTTTCCACTTCGCCGCCGGTGAACCCATTCGCGTCGAGTACAGCCACAAGTACACCGAGGACAGCTTCGACGCGCTGTTGCGGCAGGCGGGCCTGCAGGTGGCGCAGCGATGGGATGCCGAAAGCCCCGCCTATGGCCTGCGCCTGCTGCGCCGCGCCTGAGGTGGTGGCCAGCCGGTGCCCCTTCAGGTTCGGCGGCACCGCTGCCCCTAAGATGGCCGTGCAACGGCAACACGGAGGACGCCATGCCTGTTCTGACCACGCTCGGCCTGGCGGCCGCCCTTGCGTCGACTCCGACGCTGCCTGCGGCTTCCGCCGCCAGCACCGATCCGGCGTTCAGCCGCTGCTTGGCGGGCCTGCAGGCCACCGCCGCGACCCAGGGCATCGGCGCTGACCGCTTCAACGAGATCACCGCCGGGCTCACCCCGGACCCCAGCGTGCTCGGCCTGCTCGATGCACAGCCCGAATTCACCACGCCGATCTGGGACTACCTGGCCGCGCTGGTCGATCGCCAGCGCGTGGCTGATGGCCGCGCCCTGCTGCAGCAGCACCGCGACCTGCTCGATCGCGTGTCGGCCCAGTATGGCGTCGATCCGGCCACCATCGTCGCGGTCTGGGGCGTGGAGAGCGACTACGGCCGCGTGTTCGGCAAGCGCCCGCTGCTGCAGTCATTGGTCACGCTGTCGTGCGCCGGCCGCCGCCAACCTTTCTTCCGCGGTGAGCTGCTGGCGCTGCTCAAGCTGATCGACCGCGGCGACCTGCAGGCACAGGGGCTCACCGGCTCCTGGGCCGGTGCCTTCGGGCACACCCAGTTCATGCCCAGCACCTATGCACGCATCGCCGTGGACGGTGATGGCGATGGCCGCCGCGATCTGGTCGGCAGCATTCCCGATGCACTGGCCTCCACCGCCAACTACCTCAAGCGTGCCGGTTGGCGCAGTGGCGAACCATGGGGCATGGAGGTGCATGTGCCCGCCGGCTTCAACGCCAGCCAGGCCGGCCGCACCCAGCGTCGTGCCCTGGCCGATTGGCGCGCGCAGGGCGTGACCGCGCTGGATGGCAGCGCGTTGGCTCCGGCCAACCTGCCGGCGGATGCGCGCGCCGCCCTGCTGCTGCCGGCCGGCAACAAGGGCCCGGCGTTGCTGGTGTTCCGCAACTACGACGCGATCTACAGCTACAACGCTGCCGAAAGCTATGCGCTGGCGATCGCGACGCTTGCCGACCAGCTGCGCGGCGGCAACGGGCTGGCTACCGCCTGGCCGACCGACGATCCAGGCCTGGGCCGCGATGAGCGTCGCCAGCTGCAGACCCTGCTGCTGGCCCGCGGCCACGACATCGGTGCCGCCGACGGCATGATCGGTACCGCTACGCGTCGCGCGATCCAGGCCGAGCAGCAGCGCCTGGGCTGGAGCGAGGTGGACGGCCGCGCAGGCCAGCGCATCCTGCGCACGCTGCAGGAAGAGGTGGCCGCCATCGCACCCGCTGGACAGAATGCCTTGCCGGCGGCACGTTGACCGCGACATCATCGCCGCGGTCTTCAAGGAGCGTCATCGCATGCAGTCGAATCCGGACATCAGCACCGGCCTGTATCACGGCCTGGAGGCCTGGCAGGTGCGAACCGCCAATGCCACAGCGGTCGTGAGTGTGTTTGGTGGCCAGCTGCTGTCGTTCATTCCCGATGGGCAGCCCGATCTGTTCTGGCTTTCGCCCACGCGCGCCGAGCTGCCCACGCCCATCCGCGGTGGCGTCCCGGTGTGCTGGCCGTGGTTCGGCCGCCAGGGCCAGAGTGGCGATGTACCGGCGCATGGCCTGGTACGTACGGCGCGCTGGGAGCTTCTGCATGCCAGGCAGAGCGATGACGGTGAGGTCGAGCTGCAGTTGGCACCTGCGCCCTGCGCCGATCCCGGCCTGCGCCTGCAGATGCAGCTGCGCATTGGCCGCCAGCTGCGCCAGCAGCTCGTCACCGAGAACACCGGAACCTCGCCGGTGACCTTCACCCAGGCACTGCACAGCTACTTCCGGGTCGGCGATGCCACTCGTGTCGAGGTCGATGGCCTCGACGGCCTGCAGTACCTGGACAAGTACGAGGACGGCGCGCAGCTGCGCCAGCAGCAGGGGCCCTGGTCGCTGCGTGACCCGCGCGATCCGGGGCGCAGCGACCGCATCTATACCGGTGCCGGCGGCCACTACGTGCTTCGCGATCCCGTCCTGCAGCGGCGGATCGAGATCCGCAGCGAAGGCAGCCAGACCCTGGTGGCCTGGAACCCGGGCATGGAGGCAGCGGCGAAGATGGCCGATGTCGGCGAGGGCTGGCGCGATTACGTCTGCCTGGAAGTGGCCAACGCCGGGCCAGAGCAGATTACGCTTGCGGCGGGTGCGCGCCATCAACTGGTGCAGACCCTGGGCAGTACCGCGCTGTAGGCGCTTGCAGCGGTTCCAGTTTGTCGAGGCAGGTAGCAGGGACGGAAAACATGCAGGAAGCACAATGGTGGTACGCCAATGGCAGGCAGAGCAGTGGGCCGGTCGATCTGGCCGGTCTTCGCCAGCTGCAGCGGCAAGGGACGGTTACGGCGAGCACCCTGCTCTGGTGCGAAGGCATGCCCTCATGGCGGCCGTTGGCCGAACTGGAGCAGGCTTCCATTCCCATCGAGGTGGCTCCGGCCCCGGATATCGACGCAGCCCCTGCAGTTGAGGGCATTGCGTCAAGTGTCGGCGATCCGTCCGATCCGTATCGAGCCCCCGCCGCTGCACCGGACAGGGCTGCCGCCGCGGGGCTGGAGGGCGAGAGGGCCTTGTACGCCAGCGTGGTCGGCGGCAACTTCCCGATCTATCGCCAGCGCTGGCGGCTGGATCAGGGCATTGCCACGGGCAGTGGCACCTGGCACTGGCCGGCCTTCCTGCTCGGCCCGATCTGGATGATGTACCGCAAAATGTACCGCCTGGCGGCAATGTGGGTCGGCCTGCTGCTGCTGATCAGCGTGGTGGAGACCATGCTGGATGTGCCCGAAGGCGTGTCGCTGGTCATCACCATCGCGCTCAGCGTCACCACCGGCACCTTTGGCAACACCTGGTACCTGGCACACTGCCAGCGCCTGATCGCCCAGGCCCGTGCCGTCAGCGGCGGCGGTGACGCACGGCTGCACAGCGAGCTGACCGCACGCGGCGGCACCAGCGTGGTCGCTACACTGGCCGCCATCGTGATCTCGGTGGTGTTGAGCACCGTCGGCGCCGCACTGGCGGGGTAGGGCAGGTCAGCGGCCCTGACGGGGCCGCAGCACCAGCAGGGACAGCGCACCGGCCACCAGCCCCCAGAACGCCGAGCCGATCCCGGCCAGGGAGACGCCCGAGGCGGTGACCAGGAAGGTGACCAGTGCCGCCTCGCGGTCCCGCTCTACCGCCAGCGCACTGGCCAGGCTGTTGGCGATGGTGCCGAACAGGGCGATACCGGCCACGCAGGCCACCAGCTCGCTGGGGAAGGCCGCAAACAGTGCGGCCACGGTGGCGCCGAACAGTCCGATGATGATGTAGAAGGCACCTGCCGCCATGGCGGCGGTATAGCGTCGTGCCGGGTCCTCATGTGCATCACGGCCCATGCAGATCGCGGCGGTGATTGCCGCCAGGTTCAGCGCGTAGGCACCGAACGGCGCCAGCAAGGTATTGACCACGCCGATCCAGCCGATCAGCGGCGACACCGGCGCGTCATAGCCGGAGGCACGCATC
>NZ_CM146756.1:367500-4230000 GCF_055721025.1 Stenotrophomonas sp. X | reverse complement strand
AGGATGAGAATTCTCAGGCGCTTGAGAGAACTCGGGTGAAGGAACTAGGCAACATGGCACCGTAACTTCGGGAGAAGGTGCACCCTTTTTGGTGGCTCGTGCGAGCTATAGCTGAAGAGGGTCGCAGTAACCAGGCCGCTGCGACTGTTTATCAAAAACACAGCACTCTGCAAACACGAAAGTGGACGTATAGGGTGTGACGCCTGCCCGGTGCTGGAAGGTTAATTGATGGGGTCAGCCGCAAGGCGAAGCTCTTGATCGAAGCCCCAGTAAACGGCGGCCGTAACTATAACGGTCCTAAGGTAGCGAAATTCCTTGTCGGGTAAGTTCCGACCTGCACGAATGGCGTAACGACAGCGGCGCTGTCTCCACCCGAGACTCAGTGAAATTGAAATCGCTGTGAAGATGCAGCGTTCCCGTGGCAAGACGGAAAGACCCCGTGAACCTTTACTATAGCTTTACACTGAACGTTGAGTTCGTCTGTGTAGGATAGGTGGGAGGCTATGAAACCATGGCGCTAGCTGTGGTGGAGCCATCCTTGAAATACCACCCTGTCGTGCTTGACGTTCTAACCTGGGCCCATTATCTGGGTCGGGGACCGTGTATGGTGGGTAGTTTGACTGGGGCGGTCTCCTCCTAAAGAGTAACGGAGGAGCTCGAAGGTACGCTCAGCGCGGTCGGACATCGCGCACTGTGTGCAAAGGCATAAGCGTGCTTGACTGCAAGATCGACGGATCAAGCAGGTAGGAAACTAGGACTTAGTGATCCGGTGGTTCTGTATGGAAGGGCCATCGCTCAACGGATAAAAGGTACTCCGGGGATAACAGGCTGATACCGCCCAAGAGTTCATATCGACGGCGGTGTTTGGCACCTCGATGTCGGCTCATCACATCCTGGGGCTGTAGTCGGTCCCAAGGGTATGGCTGTTCGCCATTTAAAGTGGTACGCGAGCTGGGTTCAGAACGTCGTGAGACAGTTCGGTCCCTATCTGCCATGGGCGTTGGAGATTTGAGAGGGGCTGCTCCTAGTACGAGAGGACCGGAGTGGACGAACCTCTGGTGTTCCGGTTGTCACGCCAGTGGCATTGCCGGGTAGCTATGTTCGGAAGCGATAACCGCTGAAAGCATCTAAGCGGGAAGCGCGCCTCAAGATGAGATCTCCCGGGGCACAAGCCCCCTGAAGGAACCATGTAGACTACGTGGTTGATAGGTCAGGTGTGTAAGTACAGCAATGTATTGAGCTAACTGATACTAATGATCCGTGCGGCTTGACCATATAACCTCAAGTTGCCTTGGCTTTACGACAGCGTCGTAAGAGCATCCAAGTGCACGCTACGTCACAAGAACTATGCGAGGCTGGCGCCTTGTCCCCAGGGACGAGTGCGACGCTCCAAAAGCCTCCCTGGTGAAATTAGCGCTGTGGAACCACCCGATCCCATCCCGAACTCGGAAGTGAAACGCAGCTGCGCCGATGGTAGTGTGGCTCAAGCCATGCGAGAGTAGGTCATCGCCAGGGTTTACACCCAAAACCCCGCTGCTGACGCAGCGGGGTTTTCCTTTTTTTGCAGGCACCTGGTTTTACTTGGACTTGCAGCAACAACTTCACGAAGAGCTTCAAGTTACTTCAACAAGTTGTTGACAAAGCTGAAAGGCCTGCCATAATAGGCGGCTCGCAACGACGAAAGACCCTCGGGTCCAACGACGAAGCAGCATCGGCAACAACGTCCACTCCGGTGAGACGGCCTTGAAAAAAGGTGTTGACGAAGCAGAAAAGCCGGCTATAATGGGCGGCTCGCTACGAAGGAAACTTCGCAGCACACGGGAACGGCGCTGAGGCCACTTCCCTGGATCTTTGAAAGTATGCGCAGGTATCTTGTGAAGGCGCCTGCAGGAAGGATGATTGTCCATCTTGCAGACGTTTGATCAAGCAACTATTAATTGTTTTAAAGCAAGCGATACGTTGCCAGAATCAATCATCTGCAGCTTTAAATTTTGATCTTCGGATCATGTAGTTTTAAGTGAAGAGTTTGATCCTGGCTCAGAGTGAACGCTGGCGGTAGGCCTAACACATGCAAGTCGAACGGCAGCACAGGAGAGCTTGCTCTCTGGGTGGCGAGTGGCGGACGGGTGAGGAATACATCGGAATCTACTCTGTCGTGGGGGATAACGTAGGGAAACTTACGCTAATACCGCATACGACCTACGGGTGAAAGCAGGGGACCTTCGGGCCTTGCGCGATTGAATGAGCCGATGTCGGATTAGCTAGTTGGCGGGGTAAAGGCCCACCAAGGCGACGATCCGTAGCTGGTCTGAGAGGATGATCAGCCACACTGGAACTGAGACACGGTCCAGACTCCTACGGGAGGCAGCAGTGGGGAATATTGGACAATGGGCGCAAGCCTGATCCAGCCATACCGCGTGGGTGAAGAAGGCCTTCGGGTTGTAAAGCCCTTTTGTTGGGAAAGAAATCCAGCTGGCTAATACCCGGTTGGGATGACGGTACCCAAAGAATAAGCACCGGCTAACTTCGTGCCAGCAGCCGCGGTAATACGAAGGGTGCAAGCGTTACTCGGAATTACTGGGCGTAAAGCGTGCGTAGGTGGTTATTTAAGTCCGTTGTGAAAGCCCTGGGCTCAACCTGGGAACTGCAGTGGATACTGGATGACTAGAATGTGGTAGAGGGTAGCGGAATTCCTGGTGTAGCAGTGAAATGCGTAGAGATCAGGAGGAACATCCATGGCGAAGGCAGCTACCTGGACCAACATTGACACTGAGGCACGAAAGCGTGGGGAGCAAACAGGATTAGATACCCTGGTAGTCCACGCCCTAAACGATGCGAACTGGATGTTGGGTGCAATTTGGCACGCAGTATCGAAGCTAACGCGTTAAGTTCGCCGCCTGGGGAGTACGGTCGCAAGACTGAAACTCAAAGGAATTGACGGGGGCCCGCACAAGCGGTGGAGTATGTGGTTTAATTCGATGCAACGCGAAGAACCTTACCTGGCCTTGACATGTCGAGAACTTTCCAGAGATGGATGGGTGCCTTCGGGAACTCGAACACAGGTGCTGCATGGCTGTCGTCAGCTCGTGTCGTGAGATGTTGGGTTAAGTCCCGCAACGAGCGCAACCCTTGTCCTTAGTTGCCAGCACGTAATGGTGGGAACTCTAAGGAGACCGCCGGTGACAAACCGGAGGAAGGTGGGGATGACGTCAAGTCATCATGGCCCTTACGGCCAGGGCTACACACGTACTACAATGGTAGGGACAGAGGGCTGCAAGCCGGCGACGGTAAGCCAATCCCAGAAACCCTATCTCAGTCCGGATTGGAGTCTGCAACTCGACTCCATGAAGTCGGAATCGCTAGTAATCGCAGATCAGCATTGCTGCGGTGAATACGTTCCCGGGCCTTGTACACACCGCCCGTCACACCATGGGAGTTTGTTGCACCAGAAGCAGGTAGCTTAACCTTCGGGAGGGCGCTTGCCACGGTGTGGCCGATGACTGGGGTGAAGTCGTAACAAGGTAGCCGTATCGGAAGGTGCGGCTGGATCACCTCCTTTTGAGCAAAGACAGCATCGTCCTGTCGGGCGTCTTCACAAAGTACCTGCATTCAGAGATTTGCATCGGCCAGGCCGGTGTGAGATGTCCCTTTCTGGGGCCTTAGCTCAGCTGGGAGAGCACCTGCTTTGCAAGCAGGGGGTCGTCGGTTCGATCCCGACAGGCTCCACCAGGGAGATTAAGAAACAAGCTCCGGGTCTGTAGCTCAGGTGGTTAGAGCGCACCCCTGATAAGGGTGAGGTCGGTGGTTCGAGTCCTCCCAGACCCACCATTCTCTGAATGACGCATACATTCGATCTTTATACGCATCAGCACTGTGGCTGGTACGTGTTCTTTTAAAACTTGTGACGTAGCGAGCGTTTGAGATGTTCTATCAGACGTGTCGTGAGGCTAAGGCGAGAGACGCAAGTCTCTTTATTGATTGAGTCGTTATATTCGTATCCGGGCTTTGTACCCCCGGGTCATGTGTAACCCAAGGCAACTTGCGGTTATATGGTCAAGCGAATAAGCGCACACGGTGGATGCCTTGGCGGTCAGAGGCGATGAAGGACGTGGCAGCCTGCGAAAAGTATCGGGGAGCTGGCAACAAGCTTTGATCCGGTAATGTCCGAATGGGGAAACCCACCCGCTTGCGGGTATCCTGCAGTGAATACATAGCTGCTGGAAGCGAACCTGGTGAACTGAAATATCTAAGTAACCAGAGGAAAAGAAATCAACCGAGATTCCGTAAGTAGCGACGAGCGAACGCGGACTAGCCCTTAAGCTGATTTGGTTCTAGGAAAACACTCTGGAAAGAGTGGCCATAGAAGGTGATAGCCCTGTATCTGAAAGGGCCATTTCAGTGAAGACGAGTAGGGCGGGGCACGTGAAACCCTGTCTGAACATGGGGGGACCATCCTCCAAGGCTAAATACTACTGACCGACCGATAGTGAACCAGTACCGTGAGGGAAAGGCGAAAAGAACCCCGGAGAGGGGAGTGAAATAGAACCTGAAACCGTGTGCGTACAAGCAGTAGGAGCTCCGCAAGGAGTGACTGCGTACCTTTTGTATAATGGGTCAGCGACTTACTGTTCGTGGCAAGCTTAACCGTATAGGGGAGGCGAAGGGAAACCGAGTCTGATAAGGGCGCATAGTCGCGGGCAGTAGACCCGAAACCGGGTGATCTAGTCATGCCCAGGGTGAAGGTGCGGTAACACGCACTGGAGGCCCGAACCCACTCCCGTTGCAAAGGTAGGGGATGAGGTGTGATTAGGAGTGAAAAGCTAATCGAACCCGGAGATAGCTGGTTCTCCTCGAAAGCTATTTAGGTAGCGCCTCATATGTATCCTCTCGGGGGTAGAGCACTGTTATGGCTAGGGGGTCATCGCGACTTACCAAACCATTGCAAACTCCGAATACCGAGACGGACTGTATGGGAGACACACGGCGGGTGCTAACGTCCGTCGTGAAAAGGGAAACAACCCAGACCCACAGCTAAGGTCCCAAATTTTGTGCTAAGTGGAAAACCATGTGGAAAGGCACAGACAGCCAGGAGGTTGGCTTAGAAGCAGCCACCCTTTAAAGAAAGCGTAATAGCTCACTGGTCGAGTCGGTCTGCGGGGAAGATTTAACGGGGCTAAGCACAGAACCGAAGCTTGGGGTGCATACTTTGTATGCGCGGTAGAGGAGCGTTCCGTAAGCCGTTGAAGGTGGATTGAGAAGTCTGCTGGAGGTATCGGAAGTGCGAATGCTGACATGAGTAACGATAATGCGGGTGAAAAACCCGCACGCCGAAAGCCCAAGGTTTCCTTGCGCAACGTTAATCGGCGCAGGGTGAGTCGGCCCCTAAGGCGAGGACGAAAGTCGTAGTCGATGGGAAGCAGGTTAATATTCCTGCACCTCGCGTAAGTGCGATGGAGGGACGGAGAAGGTTAGGTGTACCAGGCGTTGGTTGTCCTGGGGAAAGGCGGTAGGTTTGGATCTTTGGCAAATCCGGGATCCTTTAAGACCGAGCACCGAGACGAGCCTTTATGGCAAAGTCACTGATACCACGCTTCCAGGAAAAGCTCCTAAGCTTCAGCTTACGCAGACCGTACCGTAAACCGACACAGGTGGGTAGGATGAGAATTCTCAGGCGCTTGAGAGAACTCGGGTGAAGGAACTAGGCAACATGGCACCGTAACTTCGGGAGAAGGTGCACCCTTTTTGGTGGCTCGTGCGAGCTATAGCTGAAGAGGGTCGCAGTAACCAGGCCGCTGCGACTGTTTATCAAAAACACAGCACTCTGCAAACACGAAAGTGGACGTATAGGGTGTGACGCCTGCCCGGTGCTGGAAGGTTAATTGATGGGGTCAGCCGCAAGGCGAAGCTCTTGATCGAAGCCCCAGTAAACGGCGGCCGTAACTATAACGGTCCTAAGGTAGCGAAATTCCTTGTCGGGTAAGTTCCGACCTGCACGAATGGCGTAACGACAGCGGCGCTGTCTCCACCCGAGACTCAGTGAAATTGAAATCGCTGTGAAGATGCAGCGTTCCCGTGGCAAGACGGAAAGACCCCGTGAACCTTTACTATAGCTTTACACTGAACGTTGAGTTCGTCTGTGTAGGATAGGTGGGAGGCTATGAAACCATGGCGCTAGCTGTGGCGGAGCCATCCTTGAAATACCACCCTGTCGTGCTTGACGTTCTAACCTGGGCCCATTATCTGGGTCGGGGACCGTGTATGGTGGGTAGTTTGACTGGGGCGGTCTCCTCCTAAAGAGTAACGGAGGAGCTCGAAGGTACGCTCAGCGCGGTCGGACATCGCGCACTGTGTGCAAAGGCATAAGCGTGCTTGACTGCAAGATCGACGGATCAAGCAGGTAGGAAACTAGGACTTAGTGATCCGGTGGTTCTGTATGGAAGGGCCATCGCTCAACGGATAAAAGGTACTCCGGGGATAACAGGCTGATACCGCCCAAGAGTTCATATCGACGGCGGTGTTTGGCACCTCGATGTCGGCTCATCACATCCTGGGGCTGTAGTCGGTCCCAAGGGTATGGCTGTTCGCCATTTAAAGTGGTACGCGAGCTGGGTTCAGAACGTCGTGAGACAGTTCGGTCCCTATCTGCCATGGGCGTTGGAGATTTGAGAGGGGCTGCTCCTAGTACGAGAGGACCGGAGTGGACGAACCTCTGGTGTTCCGGTTGTCACGCCAGTGGCATTGCCGGGTAGCTATGTTCGGAAGCGATAACCGCTGAAAGCATCTAAGCGGGAAGCGCGCCTCAAGATGAGATCTCCCGGGGCACAAGCCCCCTGAAGGAACCATGTAGACTACGTGGTTGATAGGTCAGGTGTGTAAGTACAGCAATGTATTGAGCTAACTGATACTAATGATCCGTGCGGCTTGACCATATAACCTCAAGTTGCCTTGGCTTTACGACAGCGTCGTAAGAGCATCCAAGTGCACGCTACGTCACAAGAACTATGCGAGGCTGGCGCCTTGTCCCCTAGGGACGAGTGCGACACTCCAAAAGCCTCCCTGGTGAAATTAGCGCTGTGGAACCACCCGATCCCATCCCGAACTCGGAAGTGAAACGCAGCTGCGCCGATGGTAGTGTGGCTCAAGCCATGCGAGAGTAGGTCATCGCCAGGGTTTACACCCAAAACCCCGCTGCTGACGCAGCGGGGTTTTTCTTTGTGCGCAGGAAACGTGGGTAGTGCCGACCGCTGGCCGGCAACCCGATGGCGTTACATCGCCCGGTAGATCCACGCCATGCGTGGATGCCGTCCACGAGGAAGCATTGCGCCAACCAAGGTTGGCCGCTACCAATCGATTGCCGGCCAACGGCCGGCACTACCGGTAGATCCACGCCGTGTGTGGATGCGGCGCCAAACAGGGCTGGCCGCTCCTCACCGCAGGTCCGGAAGCGGACTTTTCCTGACCCATCACGCAAAAGCAGGCAAAAAAACGGCGCCCTGCGGGCGCCGTCTTGACCGGGATCGCATTGCAGGCACGGATCAGGCGGCCCGCGGGACATCGTGCGGTTCCTGCTGGCGGAACACCGATACCGCCTCGGTAAGCGTCCCCGCCTGCGACTGCAGCTCGCGTGCGGCCGCGGTGGCTTCTTCCACCAGCGCCGCGTTCTGCTGCGTGGCCTGATCCATCTGCACCACGGTCTGGTTGATCTGCTCGATGCCGGTCGACTGCTCCTGCGAGGCCGCCGAGATCTCACGCATCAGCTGGCTGACATTCTCCACGCCGCCAACAATGCCCTGCATCCGCTTGCCGGCGTCGGCCACCAGCTGGGCACCTTCGCCCACCTGCCGGCCTGCCTCATCGATCAGCTTCTTGATTTCCTGTGCGGCGGCGGCAGAACGCTGCGCCAACACGCGAACCTCGCTGGCCACCACGGCGAAGCCACGGCCCTGTTCACCGGCGCGCGCGGCTTCCACCGCCGCATTGAGCGCGAGGATACTGGTCTGGAAGGCGATCCCGTCGATCACGCCGGTGATGTCGCCGATCCGCTTCGAGGCGCCTTCAATCACCTGCATGGTGTCGACAACCCGCTGCATCGCGGTGTTGCCATCACTGGCGGCGCTCTGCGTGGACGCAGCCAGCTCACTGGCCTCGCGCGCATGCGCAGCATTCTGGCGCACGGTGGCGGTCAGCTCCTCCATCGAGGCTGCGGTTTCCTGCAGGTGCGCCGCCTGGCGCTCGCTGCGCTCGGACAGCGCACCATTGCCTGCAGCGATCTCGCTGGCGGCGGTACTGATCGAGGCTGCGCACTGCTGGATGCGGCCCACCATGCGTGCCAGCTGGCCGGCGGTGGCGTTGGCATCGCGCTGGATCGCGGCGAAGGCACCGTGGTACTCACCGCGCATGCGCCGATCGAGATCGCCGTTGGCCAGCGCCGAAAGCATCTGGCGTACTTCATCGACGGTGCTGCCCAGCGTATCGAGCAGCTGGTTGATGCCACCGGTCAGGCCATCGAGGAAGCTGGCGCCTTCGGTCGCCTGCAGGCGCTGGCCCAGATCTCCGGCAGCGGCAGCAGCGACGATGCCGGCCACGGCGTTCTCAAGCGCCAGCTCCTGGGTACGGTCATGCCATTCCACGGCGAAGCCGAGGCGCATGCCCTGTGCATCGAATACCGGGGTGACCACCTGGGCGAAGTGCACCGGGCCGATCTGTACCTTGCCGTTGTGGCTGGCCTGCAGGCCATTGAGGATGGCGCGGATGCGGTCCGGGTTGGCATGGAAGCGATGGATGCTGCTGCCGACCAGGCGTTCGGCATCGAAGTCAGGGAAGGCCTGGCGCAGTGTCGCCTGCTGGTTGCGCAGCAGAGCCACCACCGAGCGGTTCACATAGCGGATCACGTGATCGTTGTCGGCGATCATCATCGCGGTGCGCGAGGCATCCAGCGCCTGGCGGATCTGCGCATTCTCGGCATGCACCGCCGCCTCGAGACCACGCTGGGCCTGCACGTGGCGTGCAGTGTCGGCCAGGGCGTGGGCGAGTGAACCCGGTGCATAGGCGCCGGTGTCGGCATGTGCACCAAGATCGGCACCGGTGGCAATGTCGCGTGCCAGCGCGGCAAGCCGACGCGGGCCGTGGCCAAGGGCCTCGGTCTGCTGCCGAAGGCGCAGTGCGACTTGGCCGAGGAACAAGGTCAGGCCCGCGAACATGCCGGCCTGCAGCAGCGTTGGCCACAGCGCGGCACCGTCCTGCAACGGTGCCAGCAGCGCGAGCGTGCCGATGCCACCGGCCAGCCATACCGGCAGGCGATCACGATGGCTCAACAGCACGCCCAGCAGCAGTGCAATCGGCAACGCCGGTGACAGGCCCGTGATCGCGCACAGCCCTGCCAGCTGCAGCGACAACAACAGCGCCAGGCCATTGCGGGTGACGCAATGGCCTGCCTTGGGACCGGCCAGCCATATGGCAGGCAGCACAGCGGCCGCAACCAGCGAGGCGGTCAGGGCATGAGGCCCGCGCAGGGCCAGCACCAGGCCGGCCACCGCCAGTGCCGCACTGCCGATCAGCAATCGGCGGTCAGCGCGGTGGGCGAGCTGCTGCAGATGCGGCAGGCGGGCGGTATCGGGGGGACGAGTGGATGCAGCGGACATCGGCGACTCCTGGATCAGCAGACGGCTACGGCCACACGGTGGCGCACGCTCGAGTGCGTGGCCAGGGCATGGACCGGGAATTCGGGGAATGCGACGCAATCAACGTCGCGCAGACGGGGCGCCGTGACCACATCCTGTGGGTGACGGAGCAATGGAGCGGGCATGCGGACTTCCTTGCAGAACCAGACACACGCCGCAGGCCCGACCGGGCCCACGTGCTGCGGACGCAGTGGCCCGCAACTGATGTATCGGCAGGAAGTGCGCAGAATGAAGTGCAGCGGACGCTGCGACTCAGCCGGCGTTGTCGTTGCCGAGGAAGCGCAGGATCACCTCGGCGATGCGTGCCGGGTCTTCCATATGCAGGTGGTGGTTGCCGGGAAACACGGCCAGCCGTCCATCACGCAGGTGCTGCAGGCGATCACTGCGCATCGGCTCGGGGTAGTAGGACTGTGCCGGCGTGGCATAGATCACCTGCGTCGGGCAGGCGATGGCCTGCAGCAGGTTGTCGATCTGGCCTTCGCTGAGGCGGATCGCGGTGGGCAGCATCAGGCGCGGATCGCTGCACCAGCGGTAGCCACCTTCGACCGGTTCCACGCCGCGCTCGACCAGCAGCCGTGCGCAGGGTTCGCTGAGCTGGTTGGTCATCATCCGCGCGCGGATCGGCGCTGCCAGATCGGGAAACACGCGCAGCTGCTTGCGTGCCAGCGCGCGCGTAGCGTTCACATGCTCGCGCAGGCGATGCGCCGTTTCTTCCTCGGGACCGCGCAGGCCGCCGAGTGCTTCGATCGCCACCAGCCGATCAACACGGTCGCTGACCGAGGCGGTAAGGCTGGCAATGCCGGCACCCATTGAATGGCCGAGCAGGCTGAATCGGTCCCAGCCCAGCGCGTCGGCGACATCGAGTACGTGGCAGATCGCGGCGGCCGTGGTGTAGCTGGCACCCGCCGGCAGGTGTGCGCTGTGACCGTGGCCGGGCAGATCGATGGCAACCAGCTGCAACGCCGACAGGTGCGGCGCCAGCGGCACGAAGCTGGCGGCGTTGTCGAGCCAGCCATGCAGGGCCAGCACGCGTGGGCCGCCGCCGTGGTTGCGCAGGCCGGCGACGCGTGCGCCCCCGACCTGGAGTTCAAACGGTTGCAGGCTCATGCCAGCGAGGACACGGCCAGCCGTGCCAGGGCGCGTGCATGCTCCGGCTCGGCGTTGAGGCAGGGGATATAGCGCATCGTCGCACCGCGCTCGGCCAGTGTTTCGGTGAAGCCCAGCGCAACCTCTTCCAGCGTCTCCAGGCAGTCGGTGGCAAATCCGGGGCAGACCACGTCGATCTGCTTCACGCCGGATTCGGCCAGCGCCCACAGGCTGGGCTCGGCATACGGCTGCAACCAGCGCTCGCGGCCGAAGCGCGACTGGTAACCCATCTGCCAGTCGTCCTTGCCCAGGCCCAGTGCATTGGCGATGGCCTGCGCACTGGCCTCGCAGCGCTGCGGATACGGGTCGCCCGCGTCGGCCAGGCGCTGCGGGATACCATGGAAGGAAAACATCAGTTTCTGACCGCGACCGTGCTGTTCCCAGTAGCGGCGGATCGATCCGGCTACGGCCTCGACCCAGCCGGGATCGACCGAGTAATCCCGCACCAGGCTCACGGTCACGCCCGGGTTGCGGCGCTGCCACGCATCGACCCGGTCTTCGACCGAGGCGGTGGTGGTGGAGGAGTATTGCGGGTACAGCGGCAGCACCACGATCCGGCGCGCGCCGTCGGCGGCCAGACGGTCGAGCTCGCCGGCCAGCGCCGGTTCGCCGTAACGCATCGCATGGCGCACCGTCAGGGTCGGCAGCAGGGCCTGCATGGCCTGCGCCAGCTGGCGCGTATGCACCATCAGCGGTGAGCCGTCGGGCAGCCAGACCTGGGCGTACTTGGCCGCCGACCGGCCGCTTCGCAGCGGCAGGATCAGCCCGCGCAGCAGCGGCTGCCAGAGCAGTGCCGGAATCGCGACCACGCGCGGGTCGGACAGGAATTCGGCCAGGTAACGGCGTACGGCGGGGGCCGTCGGCGTCTCGGGCGTGCCTAGGTTGACCGCCAGCACGGCGGTATCGGGTGCGTCGAGCATGGGCGGTATTGTCGCCTATCCGGCGCCGCACCGGGATGCAGGGTTCGGATTGCAGGCATAGCGCGCATCAATGCGGGCAGGGAACGCTCATTGGGGATTCATGGCAACACCACTAATTTCAGTCACTTGCTATATCTTCCTATGGACTGACTTCTGGAGCCTGCCATGCGTCGCCCGATCCAAGCCCTGCTGATCGCCGCCAGCCTGCTGTCCAGCCAGGCCATGGCCGGACCGCAGGAAGACCAGCGCGCCCGCAACGCCGTGCGCGTGCTGGCTGAAATCCAGGAAATTCCTGAACAGGGCATTCCGGATAAATTGCTCGACGAAGGCCGCGCGGTCATCGTCATTCCCGACACGATCAAGGCCGGTCTAGTCATTGGCGGTCGTCGTGGCCACGGCCTGATGTCGGTGCGCATGCCCAATGGCGCATGGTCCAACCCGGTGTTCGTGAAGCTCACCGGTGGCAGCATCGGCTTCCAAGCCGGCGTGCAATCTTCGGATGTGGTGCTGGTGTTCCGCAACGACCGCAGCCTGGACAATCTGGTCAACGGCAAGTTCACGCTCGGCGCCGATGCCGGCGTTGCCGCCGGTCCGGTCGGCCGCAATGCCGCCGCCGCCACCGACGGCCAGCTGAAGGCCGAGATCTGGTCGTGGTCGCGTGCCCGTGGGCTGTTCGCGGGCGTCGCGCTGGATGGTGCGGTGCTGCAGATCGACGATGCCGCCAACCTTGACGCCTACGGCAGCAACACCACACCGCGCATGATCTTCGAAGGTCGCGCCGCCGGTTCGCCGTCGATGGACGTGGTCGCCTTCCGTGATCGTCTGGAAGAGGCCACCTACGCCGCCCGCAACAACCGCAACGGCAACGGTGGCAGTGCACCGCGTCCGGCGGCGACCCCGGCGGTTGCGCCGGCGCCTGTTCAGGCAGCGCCGGCCGCCCCAACCGAAGCCACCACCGCGCCGCTGCAGAACGTGCCGCAGAACCCGCCGCCGCAGCAGCAGGGCTTCCAGCCGGTCAACGACGGCGAAATCCGCACGGAAACGCTGGGCGGAAACTGACTTTCGTCACGCGCGCCGGCTAACACCCGGTGCGCTATGCTCGACAGCCTGATCACTAACGTAACGAGCGTCTTTATGGGCAGTTTCAGCATCTGGCATTGGTTGGTCGTGCTGGCCATCGTCCTGCTGGTGTTCGGCACCAAGCGCCTGACCAGTGGCGCCAAGGACCTCGGCTCGGCGGTCAAGGAATTCAAGAAGGGCATGCGCGACGAAGACAAGCCGAACGCGCAGCTGGGCGATGAGTCGCGCAGCCAGGACGCCTCGCGCACTGCGCAGGACGAGCACGACCGTAACGCTCGCTGATCCGGAGCGGTTGCGGTGTTCGATATCGGCTTCAGCGAACTGCTGGTGATCGCGGTGGTCGCCCTGGTGGTGCTCGGTCCCGAGCGCCTGCCCAAGGCGGCCCGCTTCGCCGGCCTGTGGGTGCGCCGTGCCCGCAATCAGTGGGATTCGGTGAAACAGGAACTGGAGCGCGAACTGCAGGCCGAGGACATCAAGCGGCAGATGCAGGACGTGCGCCAAGGCATGCAGGACACCGAGAACCAGCTGCGCGCCAGCGGTGAAGCGATCCGTCGCGAAGCGCAGCAGGCGCAGCAGCAGGGCGATACTCTGGCGCAGGAGGTTCGCGCACCGGCGCCTGCGGATCTGCCGCCGCATATGAGCGCTGCGCCCGATGCCGATGCGCCGGCACAGGAGAGCGTTGCTCCCGAGCCGACGCCGGCGACACCCCCTGAAGCCGGTGCGCCGACGCCGCAGCGCACGGAGCGCCAGCCATGAGTGAACAGGATTTCGGCGAAAGCTCGCTGGTCGAACATCTGGTGGAGCTGCGCGGCCGCCTGGTGCGCGCATTGCTGGGCCTGGGCGTGGTGCTTGTGGCGCTGCTGCCATTTACCCAGAAGCTGTACAACGCGCTGGCCGAACCGCTGGTCTCGCAGCTGCCCAACGGGCAGACGATGATCGCGACCAATCCGGCCGGAGCCTTCTTCGCGCCATTGAAGCTGACCTTCTTCGTGGCCCTGTTCGTGGCGGTGCCGTGGCTGCTGTACCAGCTGTGGGCCTTCGTCGCCCCGGGGCTTTACGCGCGTGAGAAGCGCCTGGCGGTGCCGCTGCTGGTGTCTTCGGTACTGCTGTTCTACACCGGCTGTGCCTTCGCCTACTTCCTGGTGCTGCCGGCGGTGTTCCATTTCCTGACCACCTTCAGCCCGGACGTGATCGCGATCACCCCGGATGCGAATGCCTACCTGGATTTCGTGCTGGCGATCTTCTTCGCCTTCGGTGGCAGTTTCGAACTGCCGGTGGCGATGGTGATCCTGGTCCTGCTGGGCTGGGTGACGCCGCAGCAGTTCAAGGAAGGCCGTGGTTACGCGATCGTCGGCATCTTCGTGCTGGCGGCGGTGCTGACCCCGCCGGACGTGGTTTCGCAGCTGATGCTGGCGATCCCGATGTGCCTGCTCTACGAGCTGGGCATCCACGCCGCACGCTGGCTGGTGCCATCGTCGGCGGTGAAGAAACCCGCCGCCTAAAAAAGGGGACGGAGGGGATTAAGTCGTTATCGGCACAGTGGCACAAACGACTTAATCCCCTCCGTCCCCTTTTTCGTCAGGCGTGGAAGATGTCGCTTGAGGCCGGGGTGGTCGGGACCGGCGGTGCTGCGCGGCTGCCACGGTGCACGAACATCTGCTTCCACGCGGCATAGACCGCGCCGACATACAGCGGCATCAGCACTGTGGTCAGCACCAGCTGGGCGATGAAGGCGGCGGCCAGCGGGCCTCCGATCAGCATCGCGATCTGGATCACGATCACGAACAGGATGTAGATGCAGAACGCGGCGATCAGGCCGAGCACGGCGAACACGATCATCGCGCCGATGTTCTCGATGCAGCCCTGCAGGCTCAGGCGCAGCGCGTGCATGCCGCTCTGCTTGTCGAACACCACCAGCGCCGGCTGGGTGAACATCGCCAGCGAGAGCGCCACCGCGCTCAGGAACACCAGCAGCATCCACAGTGCGATGCGCTTGGCCGGCAGGTTGGCGACCAGCGCCGCGGCATCGTCCGGCTTGATCTGCTGGCCACTGCGGCTGATCTCTTCCATCTTGGTCATGACCTCGCTGAAGGCGGTGAAGCCTTCGCGGCCGATCATCATGAACAGCAACGCGCCCAGCAGCAGCACCGCCAGCACCTGGATCGCCAGCGGCACCAGCAGGTGGCTGACGCGGTGGTCGCGGATCGGCTGCAGCAGGTGCGAGGACAGGCCCGGGCGGCCTTCGTCGATCTCACCCACGGCGTAGAGCATGCCGCCGAACATGATCGGCGAGATGGCCAGGGTCATCAGTTGCACGGCCATGCCGGCGGCGCCGGGAATCAGCGTCGACAACAGGGTGACCACCCAGCTCACCAGCAGCCAGGCCAGGCCGATCCGGGCCAGCTGCAGCGGCGCACGCCGATACAGCGAGAACGTATCCAGCAACCACTGGGCGCCCGCCGAGGCCGGCAGCTTGCGAATCTCTTTCATGGACATCCGGGAAGGACAGGAGGGGACGGGCGGTTGCCCGTGCCGCTGATTATCCCTGTTTTGCCGCCGGCTGGGCTGAAGACAGCCGCGCCTGTCGGACGAAGCGGCGCAGCAGCTGGCGGGCCAGCGGTGCGGCGCTGACTGCGCGCTCGATGCTGCGCGCGCAGCCGCCGTGGCGGCCGATGCAGTCGGCGCGGGCGCGCACATAGCCGCGCATGTGGTGGGTGGCGAATTCGGGGTGGAACTGCACGCCCCAGGCCTGGCGCCCCCAGCGGAACGCGTGGCAGCCATCCAGCGGCGAGCGTGCCAGCACCTCGGCACCGTCGGGCGCGCGCAGCACGGTCTGCAGGTGGGTGGCGTGGGCGGCAAAGTGCTGCGGCAGGCCCTGGAACAGCGGATCCTGTGCCGCCTGTGGCTGCAGCTCCAGCTCGATCGTGCCGGACTCGCGGCCGGCCGGGTTGTAGGCCACCTCACCGCCCAGCGCATGCGCCAGCAGCTGGTGGCCGTAGCAGATGCCGAACACCGGCAGGCCGGCGTGGACGGTCTGGCGCAGCCACGCCGCGCTGCGCTCGCTCCAGTCGGCGTGGTCAGTAACGAAGGCGGCCGAGCCGGTCACCAGTACGCCGGCAAAACCGTGCGGATCGGGCAGGGCGCCACCGTGTTCGACGTCGACCACCACCGTCTCATGCTCTTCCAGCCCGGCGGCGACGCGGATCCAGTGCGGAAAGCGCCCGTAGCGGCGCAGCGACGGTACCGGGCGGCCGGTTTCAAGGATCAGGAAGGGGGCTGGGTTCATCCGGGGGCGGCAGCACTGACAGGACTTCCTCGATTGTAGTCAGCCCTTGCGCCACCTTTTCAAGCCCGGCCTGGCGCAGGGTTCGCAGCCCTTCAGCGCGCGCGGCACGGGTGAAACCGGCCAGATCCATGTCGGCGCGGATCTGCCCGCGCAGCCGCGAGCCCAATGGCAGCAACTCATACAGGCCGATGCGGCCGAGGAATCCGGTGCGCCGGCACTCCAGGCAACCGACCGGACGACAGGGCGTGGCGGCATCTGGATATGCAGCCTGGCTATCAGCCAGCACCGCCCAGTCGGCCGCACCGAGGCTGTGCGGCTGCTTGCAGTGCGGGCACAGCGTGCGCACCAGGCGCTGGGCGAGGATGCCGTTGAGGGTGCTGGTCAGCAGGTAGTGCGGCACGCCCAGGTCGAGCAGGCGGGTGACCGCCGACGGCGCGTCGTTGGTGTGCAGGGTGGACAGCACCAGATGGCCGGTCAGCGAGGCCTGCACCGCCATCTGCGCGGTTTCCAGATCGCGGATCTCGCCGATCATGATGATGTCCGGGTCCTGGCGCAGCAGGGTGCGCACGCCGCTGGCGAAGTCCAGGTCGATGTTGGCCTGCACCTGCATCTGGTTGAACTCGGGGGCGATCATCTCGATCGGGTCCTCCACCGTGCACACGTTCACGTCCGGCGTGGCCAGCCGCTTCAGCGTGGAATACAGGGTGGTGGTCTTGCCCGAGCCGGTCGGGCCGGTGACCAGCACGATGCCGTGCGGGCGCTCAACCAGGGCATTCCAGCCAGCGGCCTCCTGCGGGCTGAAGCCGAGCTGGTCGATGCTCTTGAAGGCGGCGTCCGGGTCGAAGATGCGCATCACGCATTTCTCGCCGAACGCGGTGGGCATGGTCGACAGGCGCATCTCGACCTCGCGGCCACCCGGCGAGCGGGTCTTGATGCGGCCGTCCTGCGGGCGCCGGCGCTCGGCCAGGTCCATGCGGCCGAGTACCTTGATGCGGCTGACCACCGCGGTCATCACCGCCGGCGGCACCTCGAACACCTTGTGCAGCACGCCGTCGATGCGGAAGCGCATGCGTCCCATCTCGCGGCGCGGTTCCAGGTGGATGTCCGAGGCGCGCTGCTCATAGGCGTACTGCAGCAGCCAGTCGACGATGTGCACGATGTGCTGGTCGTCGGCATTGACGTCGCCGGTGCGGCCCAGCTCGACCAGCTGCTCGAAGCTGGGCAGGGTGGTGTTGGCCTCGCCGCGGACGTCGCCGCGCGCGCCCCGCACCGAACGGGTCACCCCGTAGAACTCCATGGTGTAGCGGTGCAGGTCGAGCGGATTGACCACCGCCAGCTCGATGCGGCGGCGGGTCAGGTGCTGCAGGTCGCGGCGCCATTCCTGCACCAGCGGCTCGCTGGTGGCCACCAGCACCCGTTCGGCATCCACTGCCAGCGGCAGGAAGCGGTGGCGACGGGCATAGGCGTGGGAGACCAGCGCGGTGACCGCAGCGACGTCGACCCGGGTCGGATCGATGCGCAGGTAGCGGCTGCCGGTGCGTTGGGCCAGCCATTCGGTCAGGCGTTCCAGGGTCAGTTCGCCGCCGTCGCGGGTGGCCAGCTTGAGGTTGGACAGCAGCACCAGCGGGTGCACTTCACTGGCATTGCGCGCGCCCTGTGCGGAAAACCGCATGCGCTCGCCCTCGTGCTCGGCAACCAGGCCGTCGGCCAGCAGCGCCGCACCGACCTGCTCGAAATGCAGGCGGCCCCACGGCAGCGGGACGCCGCCTGGCTCGCCGGGCGTGCCCACCGGCAGCCGATGTTCCATCTGCCTGCTCCTCCCGGGTACGGAATGCCCCGCAGGTCGGCCGTTATACTAGCGCACCCCCTTGCCGGCCAAGACTCGTACGCATGTCCGCGACCCCGACCGTTCCGATCACCTTCCAGGGCCTGATCCAGACCCTGAACCAGTTCTGGGCCCAGCAGGGCTGCGTGCTCATCCAGCCGCTCGACCTGGAGGTGGGCGCCGGTACCTTCCACCCGGCCACCTTCCTGCGTGCGATCGGTCCGGAAAGCTGGAACGCGGCCTATGTGCAGCCGTCGCGGCGCCCGACCGACGGCCGCTACGGCGAGAACCCGAACCGCCTGCAGCGCTACTACCAGTACCAGGTGGCGATGAAGCCGGCGCCGGACAACATCCAGCAGCTGTACCTGGATTCGCTGAAGGCACTGGGCATCGATCCGCTGGTGCACGACCTGCGCTTCGTCGAGGACAACTGGGAATCGCCGACGCTGGGCGCGTGGGGCCTGGGCTGGGAAGTCTGGCTCAACGGCATGGAAGTGACCCAGTTCACCTACTTCCAGCAGGCCGGTGGCCTGGAGTGCCGCCCGGTGCTGGGCGAGATCACCTACGGTCTCGAGCGCCTGTGCATGTACCTGCAGAACTGCGACAACGTCTATGACCTGGTCTGGACCTACGGCCCGGACGGCCAGCCGGTGACCTACGGCGACGTCTACCACCAGAACGAGGTGGAGCAGAGCACCTACAACTTCGAATACGCCGACGTGGACGAAATGTTCCACCGCTTCGATGCCTGCGAGCGTGAAGCGCAGAAGCTGGTGGAAGTGGGCCTGCCGCTGCCGGCCTACGAGCAGGTGATGAAGGCCAGCCATACCTTCAACCTGCTCGATGCGCGCCGCGCGATCAGCGTGACCGAGCGCCAGCGCTACATCCTGCGCGTGCGCGCGCTGGCCCAGGCGGTGGCCAAGGCGTATTACGAGCAGCGCGAGAAGCTGGGCTTCCCGGGCGCGAAGAAGGCCTGACCGCCTTCCTGCACCGTCCCGCTTTTCATCAACTACCCGGGGCGCCGGACGCGTTGCGCGCTGCGCCCCCACCACAGGATCGAACCGATGAGCCAATTGTCCCCCCTGCTGATCGAACTGGGCACCGAGGAGCTGCCGGTCAAGGCGCTGCCGGGCCTGGCCCAGGCGTTCTTCGACGGCGTTGTCGAAGGCCTGCGCAAGCGTGGCGTCGCGCTGGAGCTGGGCGATGCCCGCCCGCTGTCGACCCCGCGCCGGCTGGCCGTGCTGCTGCCGGGCGTCGGCCTGGAACAGCCGGAACAGCACAGCGAAGTGCTGGGCCCGTACCTGAACATCGCGCTGGATGCCGAAGGCCAGCCGACCAAGGCCCTGCAGGGCTTCGCCGCCAAGGCCGGGATCGACTGGACCGCGCTGGAGAAGACCACCGACAACAAGGGTGAGCGCTTCGTGCACCGCGCGGTGACCCCGGGCGCGAGCACCGCCAGCCTGTTGCCGGACATCCTGCGCGAGGCGATCGCGGCGATGCCGATTCCCAAGCCGATGCGCTGGGGCGATCACGCCTGGGGCTTCGCCCGCCCGGCACACTGGCTGGTGCTGCTGCACGGCGCCAATGTGGTCGAGGCCGAACTGTTCGGCCTGCAGGCCGGCCGCGCCAGCCGTGGCCATCGCTTCCACCACGACCAGGCCGTGTCGCTGGCGCAGCCCCAGGACTACGTTGAAGCGCTGCGCGCCGCGTTCGTGCTGGTCGACCCGAGCGAGCGCCGCGCGCGCATCGTCGCCGAGGTCGAGGCCGCCGCAGCCGGGGCCGGTGGCAGCGCCCGCATCACCGAAGACAACCTGGAGCAGGTGGTGAACCTGGTCGAATGGCCGTCGGCGGTGCTGTGCAGCTTCGAACGCGCGTTCCTGGCGGTGCCGCAGGAAGCGCTGATCGAGACAATGGAGATCAACCAGAAGTTCTTCCCGGTGCTGGATGCCGCCGGCACGCTGACCGAGAAGTTCATCGGCATCGCCAACATCGAATCGAAGGACGTGGCCGAAGTGGCCAAGGGCTACGAGCGGGTGATCCGCCCGCGCTTCGCCGATGCCAAGTTCTTCTTCGACGAGGACCTGAAGCAGGGCCTGGTGTCGATGGGCGACGGCCTGAAGACGGTGACCTACCAGGCCAAGCTGGGCAGCGTGGCCGACAAGGTGGCGCGCGTGGCCGCACTGGCCGAAGTGATCGCAGCCCAGGTCGGTGCCGATCCGGCGCAGGCCAAGCGGGCTGCCGAGCTGGCCAAGAACGACCTGCAGTCGCGCATGGTCAACGAATTCCCGGAATTGCAGGGCATCGCCGGCCGCCACTACGCCGTGGCCGGTGGTGAATCGGCCGACGTGGCGCTGGCCATCGACGAGGCCTACCAGCCACGTTTCGGTGGTGACGACATCGCGCTGTCGCCGCTGGGCAAGGTGCTGGCCATCGCCGAACGCGTGGATACGCTGGCCGGTGGTTTCGCTGCAGGCCTGAAGCCGACCGGCAACAAGGACCCGTTCGCGCTGCGCCGCAACGCGCTGGGCCTGGCCCGCACGATCATCGAAAGCGGCTTCGAACTGGACCTGCGCGCGCTGATGGCCAGCGCCAATGCCGGCCTGGCCGCGCGAAACGTGCAGGCCGATATCGGCGAGCTGTACGACTTCATCCTCGACCGCCTGAAGGGCTACTACGGCGACAAGGGCGTGCCGGCCACGCACTTCAACGCGGTGGCCGAGTTGAAGCCGGCCTCGCTGTACGACTTCGATCGCCGCCTGGATGCGATCGGCACCTTCGCCGCGCTGCCGGAGGCAGAGGCGCTGGCCGCGGCCAACAAGCGCATCCGCAACATCCTGCGCAAGGCCGAGGGCGAGATTCCGGCGCAGATCGACGCGGCACTGCTGCAGGAAGATGCCGAGCGCGCGCTGGCCGAAGCGGTGACCGCCGCCATCGATGACACCGGCGCCAGCCTGCACCAGAAGGATTATGTGGCGGTGCTGGCACGCCTGGCGCGCCTGCGTCCGCAGGTCGATGCGTTCTTCGATGGCGTGATGGTCAACGCGGAAGATCCGGCACTGCGTGGCAACCGCCTGGCGCTGCTGACGATGCTGGGCGAGCGCCTGGGCAAGGTGGCGGCGATCGAGCATCTGTCGAGCTGACGCCCGTATCGGTAGTGCCGGCCGCTGGCCGGCATTGCCCCCGATCTGTGGGTTGCCGGCCAGCGACCGGCACTGCCGGAGCATCGCCGGCGGATGTCTATCGGGGTCATTGCCGACATCGTGGACGATGCCGGCATCCTGATTGGTCGATTGCGACAATCGACGCCTTGCGGTGTATTTTGACCGCCACTTAACAACCGATCCCCAATGACGTGATGCATTTCGCATCGTCACCTCCGGTCGGTATGCTGTGCCGCATGCAGCCAAAGAAATACGCCCTGCCGCTGATGGTCCTGTCGCTGGCCGCCACTTCCGTGGTCCATGCGCGCGGCACCATCGACAAGGTGGACATCAAGGGATTGGACAAGGGCGACGACGCCGCAATCATCGAGAACATCCAGGAATCGCTGTCGCTGTACGACACGATCGGCAAGGAGCAGGGCGAATCGCGCCTGGAGTACCTGCTGTCGCAGGCCGAGCGGCAGACCCGCCAGGCGCTGGAACCATTCGGGTACTACAACCCGGTGATCAAGGTCGAGGCGCCGCGCGAGGATGAGCACGTGCGCGTGCTGATCCATGTCGACAAGGGCGCCCCGGTGACCGTGCGCCGCGAGCACATCGACATCACCGGCCCGGCGATGTACGACCAGTACCTGCAGGACGACCTGGCCGCCTTCAAGCCGCGCAAGGGCCAGCGCTTCGAGCACACCCAGTACGAAGCCAGCAAGATCACCATCACCCGGCGCCTGGCCGAGCGTGGCTACTTCGATGCCGACTACACCCAGCGCCAGGTGCAGATCACCCGCGCCGACAACGCCGCCGACATCGACCTGACCTGGGACAGCGGCCGCCGCTACAACATGGGCCCGGTGCGCTTCGAGCAGGATTACTTCGTCGACAAGCTGTTCGATCCACTGGTGTACTGGGACCAGGGCAGCTACTACCACGAGGGCAAGCTGGACCGGCTGCGCGAGTCGCTGACCAAGCTGGACTACTTCAGCGTGATCGACATCCAGCCGCGCCCGGACCAGGCCGATGAAAACGGCGAAGTGCCGGTGGACGTGAAGCTGACCCGGGCCAAGCGCACCATCTACACCGCAGGCCTGAGCTACGGCAGCGAGAGCGGCCCGGGTGTGCGCGGTGGCATCGAGCGGCGGTTCCTGAACAACCGCGGCCACAAGATGAACACGCAGCTGGACTATGCGCAGAAGCGCAAGAGCCTGGTCACCAGTTACCGCATTCCGGCCTTCAACTGGCTCGACGGCTGGTACACCTTCGCCGCCAGCGCGTACGACGAGCAGACCGACTACATCGATCTGCGCAACTTCAAGCTGATCGCCAGCCGCAGCGGCGAGATCAACGAGCACTGGACCGCGATCGCCTCGATCAATGCGCTGCGCGAGCGCTGGCGCTATGCCTCCGGCACCGAATTCACCGACGCCGTCTACAACACCTCGACGCTGGTGTACCCGCAGATGGTTGCCGACTACGTCAACGTCGACGACGAGATGTTCCCGCGCAAGGGCATCAGCGGCGCGGCGACGGTGCGTGCCGGCGTGGAAGGCGCCGGCTCGGATACCAGCTTCGTGCAGGCCAACGCCGTGTTGCGCTGGTACATCCCGGTGGGTGAAAGCAATCGCCTGATCCTGCGCGGCGAGGGCGGCACCACCTGGACCAGCGATCTGGTGGCGATGCCGCCGAGCCTGCGCTATTTCGCCGGTGGTGACCGCAGCATCCGCGGCTACGCCTACCGTGAGGTCGGCCCGCGTACGCCGAAGCCGGACAAGTACGCGCTGGGTGCCAAGAACCTTGTGATCGGCTCGGCCGAGTACGAGCACTACTTCAACGGTGGCCCCTGGGGTGCGGCGGTGTTCGTCGATACCGGCAGTGCCTTCGACAACACCATCGACCTGCATACCGGCGTCGGCTTCGGCGTACGCTGGAAATCGCCGGTGGGCCCGGTGCGCATCGACGTGGCGCACGGCCTGAACAACCCGGATTCGCAGTTCCAGCTGTACCTGAACATCGGAGCGGACCTGTGAGCACGCCCGCACCGACCCCGAACACCCCGCCGCCACGCGTGCGTTTCTATCGCCGTCGCCGCTTCTGGGCATGGTCCGGCGCCGGCGTGATCGGCCTGGTGCTGCTGGCCCTGCTGGCGGTGTACTGGCTGCTGCAGACAGTGGCCGGCCGTGACGTACTGCTGGCCCAGGTGGTGGCGCGGCTGCCGGTGGGTGCCAGCTTCACCTGGGACAAGGTGGAGGGTCCGGTGGCCGGACCGCTGACCCTGTACAACGTCGACTTCCGCTATGACGACATCCACTTCCACGCCGAGCGCGCGCACCTGGAGCCGGACCTGCGCCCGCTGCTGGGCCGCAAGCTGCTGCTGGACAAGCTGGAGCTGACCAACGCGACGTTGAACCTGGCCAAGAGCGATGAGCCGTTCAAGCTGCCGTCCTGGCCCGATTCCCTGCCGCAGATCGAGATGCCGCTGGCGATCCAGGCCGATGCCATCGCCATCGATGGCTTCCGCATCAGCCAGGCCAACGAACCGGTGATCGACATCAGCCGCGTGCGTGGTGGCATCGAGATCGCCAACGGCGAGTTCCAGGCGCACAAGCTGGTGGTGGACAGTGACATGGGCAACTTCACTGCCCAAGGCCATTACATCCCGGCCAAGGACTACGACACCGACGTGACGGTGACGGCGGTGTTGCCGGCACCGCGTGGGCGCACGGCCGCTACCGTCGGCCTGGTCGCCCGCGGTGACCTGTCGCACATGGAAGTGGCGGTGGCCGGGCGTGCACCGAAGCCGCTGCACGCGATGCTGGTGTTCGATGGCCGCACCGACCCGACGTGGAATGCCAGCGTGCGCAGCGACGAGCTCGATCTGGCGCTGCTGTCGCCGGCATTGGCGAGCTCGGCGATCACGCCGTTGTCGCTGGATTTCACTGCTGCTGGCAAGGGCGGCAATGCCAGCCTGCGTGGCAAGGTGAAGCAGGGCGAGCAGGAACTGGAACTGGCACCGTCCGTGGTGTCATTGCAGGACCAGGTGCTGAAGGTTTCGCCGCTGCTGCTGAAGGGCCTCGGTGGCGAAGCCCGCCTGGAGGGTACCGCCGATTTCAGCCAGGAAGACCAGCAGAAGCTCAACTTCTCGGTGGTCGCGCGTGACCTGAGCTATGTACCGGCGCCCGATCCGAACACCGCCGGCAGCGCACCGGTGCCGGTCACTCTGAAGGAAGCACGCTTCGGCCTGGCCGGTACCCTGAAGGCCTGGGCGGCGATCGGCCGCGCCGAGGTCGAACGCGAAAAGCAGAAGGCGCAGCTGCACTTCGATGTGCGTGGCAATGACCAGGCCGCGTCGATCCACCAGCTGCAGGCGCAGACGCCCGGTGGCCAGCTGCAGGTGGAAGGCCAGGTGGCGTGGGCGCCGCAGCTGGACTGGGACGCCAAGGCCACGCTGAAGGACTTCGACCCCGGCTACTTCGTGCCGGGCTGGAATGGCCGCCTGTCCGGCAACCTGGCCTCCAAGGGCCGCCAGCTGCCGCCGCCGGCCAATGCCGCACCGGGCACCGCGGGTACGCTGGAAGCCACGGTGGACCTGCCCTCGCTGAAGGGCATGCTGCGCCAGCGAAATCTCGACGCACAGGGCAAGTTCGCGCTGCAGGGCGCGCAGGGCCAGGGTGACCTGAAACTGGCGTTGGGCAGCAGCCGGGTGACCGCGTCGGGCAAGGTCGGCGACCGCCTCGACATCGATGCGCGTTTCGAACCGCTGCAGCTGAGCGATCTGCTGCCCGGCGCCGATGGCGGCCTGCGTGGACAGGTACAGGTGAAGGGCCCGCGCGATGCGCCGGACATCACCGCCAACCTGGTCGGCAACAACCTCAACTGGGATGGCTACGGCGCCGAGAGCGTGAGCATCAAGGGCCGCCTGCCGTGGCGCGGCGACAGCGGCACGCTGGCCGTGCAGGGCCAGCAGGTCAACGCGGGCATGCTGCTGGAGCGGCTGAACATCGACGCACAGGGCAGTGTGTCCAACCTGCGCCTGGCTGCGCAGACCCGCAACGAGATGGGTGCGGTCGAGCTGCAGGGCAGCGTGCGCCAGCAGGGCACGCAGTGGCGTGGCGAGCTGGCGTCGCTGCGCATCGCACCGGTGAAGGGCGATGCCTGGGCGCTGCGTGCACCGGCGGCGTTCGCGATCAACGGCAGCACCTACACGCTGTCCGAAGCCTGCCTGGCCGCCGCCAGCAGCGGCGCGCTGTGCGCACAGGCCAACTGGCCGCGCGAAGGCCTGGTGGTGCGCAGCGACGCGCTGCCGCTGGCGCTGGTGCAGCCGTGGTTGCCGCCGCAGTCCGGCCGCCGCATCTACCTTCGCGGCGATGTCAGCCTGGACGCGCACATCCGCCCGCGCGGCAACGCCTGGGAAGGCCATGTGGAAGTGCGCTCGAAGGAAGGCGGCGTGCGCCTTGGCGAGAACCGCAACACCGTGGGCGATACCACCCGCGGCGAGCTGGTGCGCTATGACCAGTTCTCGCTGAAGCTCGACATGACCCCGGCCAGCATCAAGGGCTACCTGGGCATGGGCTTCCAGGGCAATGGCTTCGTCGACGCCAAGATGCAGACCGGCTGGGAAGCCAGTGCGCCGCTGAATGGTGAGCTCTACCTCAACATGTCGCGGCTGTACTGGCTGGAGCTGTTCTCGCCGGACATCGTGCGACCGACCGGCCTGATCGAAGGCCACGTCAGCCTGCGCGGGACGCGAGGCCAGCCGTCGCTGGGTGGCGACGCACAGCTGAGCAACTTCAAGGGTGAATTCCCGGCGCTCGGCCTGACCTTCGACCAGGGCAAGGGCAGCTTCGTGGCCCAGCCCGATGGTTCGGCCAAGATCACCGCGCAGGCTAACTCCGGCCAGGGCACGCTGTACGTGGACGGTGGCCTGTCGTGGTTCGGCGATGCGCAGCCGCTGCAGCTGAAGATCCATGGCGAGAACGTGCTGCTGTCCAACACCAGCGAACTGCGCATCGTCGCCAACCCCAACCTCGACTTCACCCTGGCCAAGGCGGCGATGGAGCTGCGCGGCACCGTGCACGTGCCCGAGGCCGACATCGACCTGGAACGCCTGGACCGCGGCACCTCGGTGTCCGAAGACGTGGTGGTGCTCGACCCGGCCGATCCGGAAGAGTCGCTCACTTCGCCGCTGGACATGGAGCTGACCGTCAGCCTCGGCGACAAGGTGAAGATGACCGGGTTCGGCCTGAAGGGCGCGCTGACCGGCAAGATGCAGGTCTGGGCCAAGCCCGGCCGCGAGATGACCGCAAACGGCGGGCTGGAAGTGAGTGGACGCTACAAGGCTTACGGGCAGGACCTGACCATCACCCGCGGCAACCTCAACTGGAACTACAACGCGGTGTCCGACCCACGCATCAACATCCGCGCCGAGCGCCGCATCGGTGATGTCACCGCCGGCATCGACGTGACCGGGCGTGCCCAGCAACCGCGTGCCGACGTGTGGTCCGATCCGGCGATGTCGCAGTCCGAGGCACTGGCCTATCTGGTGCTGGGACGCAGCCTGACCGGCGCCAGCAGCGACCAGGCGCAGCAGGTCAACGCGGCCTCGGCGGCGCTCTCGGCTGGCAGTGGCCTGCTCGCCTCGCAGCTGGGTGCCAAGCTGGGCCTGGATGATGCCGGCGTGAGCCAGTCGCGCGCGCTGGGTGGTTCGGTGATCGGCGTCGGCAAGTACATCTCGCCCAAGCTCTACGTGGGTTACGGCGTGTCGCTGGTGGGCGCCGGTTCGGTGATCACGCTGAAGTACCTGCTGCGCCGCGGGTTTGATGTGGAAGTGGAATCGAGCACGGTGGAAAACCGTGGTTCGATCAACTGGCGGCGGGAGAAGTAACCCGCCGTGGCATCCCTGTAGAGCCGAGCCATGCTCGGCTTCTGCGCGCGGCGCGGGTTGAAGGAAGAGCAGCCGAGCATGGGCTCGGCTCTACCCGTCAGGTCCCCAACCATCGGCCGTTGCCCCATCCGGCCCCAGCGGCTATGGTCCCGGGCTGTTCTGTCGTACCGGATTGCCTCATGTCGCCACGCAAAGCCCTTCCCACCGCCCTGGCCCTGGGCCTGACCCTCGCCGCCGGTGCCCACGCCGATGAAGGCATGTGGATGCCAACCCAGCTGCCGGACCTGGCCAAGCCGCTGCAGGCCGCTGGCTTCAAGGGCAATCCGGCCGACCTGGCCAATGTCACCGCGCCGCCGCTGAGCGCGGTGGTGCGCGCGGGCGGCGGCACCGGCTCGTTCGTGTCCAGCGACGGCCTGCTGCTGACCAATCACCACGTGGCGATGGGCGTGATCCAGTACAACAGCTCGCCAGAGCACGACCTGATCAACGGTGGCTTCATCGCCAGGGACCGTGCCGACGAGCGCCCGGCCAACCCCGACTTCCGCGTGTTGGTCACCGTTGGCTTCGACAAGGTGACCGATCAGGTGCTGGCGCAGGCCCGCGGCAAGACCGGCCGTGCCTACTTCGATGCCGTCGATGCGGCCAGCAAGCAGATCGTGGCCGAGTGCGAGAAGGATGGCAGTGTGCGCTGCTCGGTGGCCAACATGTACTACGGCACCGACTTCTACCGCATCGCCCAGCTGGAACTGAGCGACGTGCGCCTGGTGTACGCGCCGCCGCGTGCGATCGGCAACTATGGCGATGAGATCGACAATTTCATGTGGCCGCGCCACACCGGCGACTTCACCCTGCTGCGCGCCTATGTGGGCAAGGACGGCAAGCCGGCCGCCTACAGCAAGGACAACGTGCCCTACCAGGCGCCGGCACACCTGCAGATGTCGGTAGAGGGCCCGAAGGAGGGCGACTACGCGATGCTGGCCGGTTATCCGGGCATCACCTACCGCCACCGTACTGCGGCCGAATTCGCCGGCCAGATCGACACCGTGCTGCCGCGCCGCGTTTCGGTGTTCCAGCAGATGATCGACACCATCGAGGCGGCAACCGCCAAGGACGCGCAGGCACGTACCCGTTACGCTTCGCAGCTGCAGTCGCTGAAGAACAACCGCAAGCGCGCCGCCGGTGAGCTGGAAGGCCTGCTGCGCAGCGATGCCAAGGCCCAGCGTGCCGCCGACGAGACCGCGATGCTGGCCGCCACCGACCGCAGGTACCAGGGCGACATCAAGGCGCTGCTGGCCAACCTGTCACAGGGCGCGGCGGTGGGCGAGCGTGACCTGCTGCTGGACCAGATGGCCGCACAGAGCCAGTTGCTGCGCTCGGCGCTGCTGCTGGAGCGCCTGCGCATCGAATCGGCTAAACCGGACGCGCAGCGCGAGAGCGGTTACCAGCAGCGCGACCAGGCGATGATCGAAGGCGTGCTCAAGCAGGTCCAGCGCCGCTACGCACCGGAGGTCGAGAAGGCCCTGCTGACCACCCTGCTGACCCGTTACCAGCAGCTGCCGGACGCGCAGCGCGTGGCCGAGTTCGACGCCGCCTTCGGCCGTACCCCGCAGCAGCTGGCCAAGGCACTGGACACCCTGTACGCCGGCACCCAGCTGGGTGACGAGGCGCAGCGCCTGTCGCGCTTCGCGGCTGCGCGCGAAGGCAAGGCCCTGGCCGCCGATCCGTTGATCGCTGTGGCCGGCCCGCTGGTGGCCGCGCAGCTGCGCATCGAGAACGAAAGCAAGACCCGCGAGGGCGAGCAGCTGCGCCTGCGCCCGGCCTACATGCAGGCGCTGTTCGCCTGGCGTGCCAAGCAGGGCCGCGCCGTGTACCCGGATGCCAACCGCACCCTGCGCATCAGCTACGGCAAGGTCGAGGCACTGCACCCGCGCGATGGCGTGACCTACTCGCCGGTGACCACCGTGGCCGGCATCGTCGAGAAGAACACCAACGCCTATCCGTTCGACGCACCCAAGCCGCTGCTGGCCGCGATCGCCAAAGGTGACTTCGGCAGCACCGCCGATCCGGCACTGAACACCCAGACGGTCAATTTCCTGACCAACCTGGATACCACCGGCGGCAACTCCGGCTCGCCGGTGCTCAACGCCAAGGGCGAACTGATCGGCCTGAACTTCGACAGCAACTGGGAGTCGGTCAGCGCCAGCTGGTGGTTCGACCCGCGCTACAAGCGCGCCGTGCACGTGGACATGCGCTACCTGCGCTGGCTGCTGGCCAAGGTCTACCCGGCGCCGGAACTGCTGAAGGAAATGGGCGTGCCGGCCCAGTAAGAAGCCGGCCACGACCCACGGTCGTGGCCCGCACCGCGTAGGCCCCCACCTGGGTGGGGGTGGTTGCCCCCAACGCGCCCGCATCCCCGGCCACGCCTGGCCTACACTGCGGGTTCTTCCCACGGAAACGCACGCGTGGTCTCCAGCTGGATCCTGCTGCTGGTCTCGGTTGCCTATGCCGCGCTGCTGTTCGGCGTGGCGTGGTGGGGCGACCGTCGGCCGATGTACCCCGACCGGCCGTGGCTGCGGCCGGTGGTCTACAGCCTGGCGCTGGCCGTGTACTGCTCGTCGTGGACGTTCTACGGCGCGGTGGGTACCGCCGTGCGCAATGGCGTGGGCTACCTGCCGATCTACATCGGCCCGCTGCTGCTGCTGTTGTTCGGCTGGCGCATCATCGAGCGCCTGGCGCTGATCGCACGCAGCCAGAACGTGGTCTCCATCGCCGATTTCATCTCCTCGCGCTTCGGTCGCTCGCGGCGGCTGGCGGCGCTGGTGGCGATCATCGCGCTGATCGGCATCATTCCGTACCTGGCGTTGCAGTACAAAGCGGTGGCGATGAGCCTGCAGGTGCTGACCGGCAACACCGGCCCCACCGGCTTCTTCACCGACCCGGCGCTGTACGTGGCGCTGCTGATGGCGCTGTTCGCCACCCTGTTCGGCACCCGCCAGGTCGATGCTACCGAGCACCACCACGGCATGATGCTGGCGATCGCCTTCGAATCGGTGATCAAGCTGCTGGCGATGCTGGCGGTGGGCGTGTTCGCCTACCTGTGGCTGAGCAACCGCACCGACGCGGTGGTCGAGTCGGTGCATACGCTGTTCACCGGCCTGCCGCCGGTCGGCTTCATCTCGCAGACCCTGCTCAGCTTCCTCGCCATCATCTGCCTGCCGCGCCAGTTCCACGTGGCCGTGGTCGAGTGCGGTGACGTGCGCGACGTGCGCCGCGCGCGCTGGATGTTCGGCGGTTACCTGGTGCTTATCTCGGGCATGGTGCTGCCGATCGCCACCGCCGGCGTCACCCTGTTCGGCACCGGCGGCAGCGTTGCCGACGATTCGATGGTGCTGGCGCTGCCGTTGGCCGAAGGCCGCAATGCGCTGGCGCTGATCGCCTACGTGGGCGGCTTCTCGGCGGCCACCGGCATGGTCATCGTCTCGTCCATCGCGCTGGCGACCATGGTCAGCAATGATCTGGTGATGCCGGTGCTGCTGCGTCGGAGCGGTGACCACCAGGAAGCCGCCGACGTCGCCTCGCGCGTGTTGTGGATCCGCCGCCTGGCGATCCTGCTGCTGGCGCTGATGGCCTACAGCTACTACCGCACCAGCAGCAACGACAGCACGCTGGCCTCGTACGGCCTGATGGCGTTCGCGGCGGTGGCGCAGTTCGCGCCGGGGCTGATCGGCGGCCTGTACTGGCGCGGCGCCAGCCGGCGTGGTGTCGAGGTGGGCATGCTGCTGGGCTTCGCCACCTGGCTGTACACACTGCTGCTGCCGGCGATGACCATGGCCGGCTGGGTCGATGCTGGCTGGGTGCAGCACGGCCCGTTCGGCATCGAGTGGCTGCGCCCGCAGCAGCTGTTCGGCATGTCCGGCTGGGATCCGCTGACCCACGGCACGTTCTGGTCGCTGCTGGTCAATGCGGCCACGATGATGCTGGTGTCCGCACGCTGGCGGCCCGGCGTCGACGAGCGCCTGCGTGCGGCACCGTTCCTCGACCCGTATGCCGAGCGCCCGTCGGTGGCCGGCGGCTGGCCCGGCCACGTGCATGTGGGCGACCTGCTGGCGCTGGCCTCGCGCGTGGTCGGCGAACGTCATGCGCGGCGTTCGTTCTTCGAGCAGGCGCAGTCACTGGGCCGTGAACTGCAATCCTCCGCGCCTGCAGACCGCCCGTGGGTGCAGTTCACCGAACGCCTGCTGGCCGCGTCGATCGGCGCGGCGTCCGCACGCCTGCTGCTGACCAGCCTGCTGCGTGGCTCGGGCATGGACCTGGGTGAAGTGGTGGCGGTACTGGACGAAGCCGGGCAGGAACTGCGCTTCAACCGCGAGATCCTGTCGACCACGCTGGAGAACATCAGCGCCGGGGTCAGCGTGGTCGATCCGGACATGCGCCTGACCGCGTGGAACCGCCGCTACCAGGACATGTTCGGTTACCCCGACGGCATGCTCTACGTGGGCCGCCCGGTGGCCGACCTGATCCGCTACAACGCCGAGCGCGGCGAGCTGGGCGAGGGCGATATCGAAGTGCAGATCAACCGCCGCATCGGTTACATGCGCGCCGGTTCGCCGCACGTGTTCGAGCGCACCCGCAGCGACGGCAAGGTGATCGAGATGCGCGGCCAGGCGCTGCCGGGCGGCGGCTACGTGACCAGCTACAACGACATCACCGACTACAAGCACGCTGAAAGGGCGCTGCTTGAAGCCAACGAGACGCTGGAACAGCGCGTGGCCGAGCGCTCGCATGAGGCCGAGGTCGCGCAGCAGTCGAAGACCCGTTTCCTGGCGGCGATCAGCCATGACGTGCTGCAGCCGTTGAATGCGGCGCGCCTGTTTGCGTCCGCGCTGCGCGACAGCGATCACGTGAGCGACGAACAAAAGCATCTGGCCGAACGCGTGGACGCGTCGCTGCGCGCAGCCGAAGAACTGCTTGATGGCCTGCTGGACGTGTCGCGGCTGGATGCCGGTGGCCTGCACCCGGTGATCGGCGAGTTCGATGTGAGTGCGTTGATGCGCGAGCTGGCCGCGCAGTACACGCCGGTCGCCGCAGGCCGTGGCCTGCGCCTGGACCTGTTCGCACGCGCGGCCTGGGTACGCAGCGATCGCCGCCTGCTGCGCCGCGTACTGCAGAACTTCCTGGCCAATGCACTGCGCTATACCCGCCAGGGCCGCATCGTGCTGGCCGTACGCCAGCGCGGCGACGAGGTGGAACTGCAGGTGTGGGACACCGGCCCGGGCATTCCCGAACACCACATGCGGCAGATCTTCGACGAGTTCCACCGCTACCAGCAGCCGTTCGACTGGGGCGAGCAGGGGTTGGGCCTGGGCCTGTCGATCTGCCAGCGCATCTCGCGCCTGCTCGACCATCGTCTCAATGCACGCAGCCGCGTTGGCAGTGGCTCGATGTTCTCGATCATCCTGCCGCGGGTTGCGCCCTTGCCCGGCTACACCGAGCCTGCCAAGGCGACCCAGGCCGTGGCCACACCGGTGCGCAGCGATTCGCTGGCGGGCCTGCGAGTGCTGTGCGTGGACAACGACGAGGAAATCCTCGACGGCATGCGCGCACTGCTCGGCCGCTGGCAGGTGCAGGTGATCACCGCCGCCACCGTCGACCAGGCGCTGGAGAAGATTGCCGAGCGTCCGCAGGTGATGCTGGTGGACTACCACCTGCACGACCGCATGGACGGCCTGGATGCGCTGGTGGCGCTGCGCGAGGCGGCCGGCTACCCGCTGCCGGGTGCGCTGCTGACCGCCGATGGCCGCGATGAGTTGAAGCGGATGGCACGCGAGCGTGGCTACCGCGTGCTGACCAAGCCGATCAAACCGGCTTCGCTGCGCGCCTTCCTCGGCGCGCTGCGCGACGCCGGCAACAGCGATGCCTGATTGGCAACTGTAGAGCCGAGCCTATGCTCGGCTCCTGCGCGCGGCATGGTGTTCCGTGGCCCGGACGAACAGCAGCCGAGCATTGGCTCGGCTCTACAAGAATCCACTTGCGCGGCCCTCCGTAGAGCCGAGCCCATGCTCGGCTTCCGCGCGCTGCACGGCGCCGATATAGCCATCGCTATACAAACCAGCCCTGCCTGCGCGTTTCGATGGAAATGCGCCACGCGTGGATCGCGATGCTAAGCTTCGCGTCCCCTTGGGGAGTAGCCGGATTCCTTCGCAGGAATCGTCCACGTCAACATACTCGGCCAGTGCGCCGTGGCGTGGACAACCATGATGGTTGGCGAGACCAACGGCCCGCGCGCGCAACGTCAGGTTGGGCGCGAGCGCCGGCCGTGCGTCCGTCCTAGCCCGACCTTCAGCAGTCGCCAATGTCTCCCATCTCGATCCTCCTGATCGGCTTTGCCATGTCCACCGATGCCTTCGCAGCCGCGATCGGCAAGGGTGCCGCCATGCGCAAACCGGTGTTCCGTGACGCGCTGCGCGCCGGCATCATCTTCGGTGTCATCGAGGCGATCACGCCCATCATCGGCTGGCTGCTCGGCCGTGCCGCCCTGCAGTACGTGGAAGCTTTCGACCACTGGATCGCCTTCGGCCTGCTCGGCGCGCTGGGCATCCACATGATCTACAACGGCCTGCGCCCGGACAGTGGCGAAGATGATGAAGACCCTTCGCAGCACCACGGCTTCTGGAAGCTGGCGCTGACCGGTTTCGCCACCAGCATCGACGCGATGGCCGTGGGCATCGGCTTGGCCTTCATGGACGTGCATATCGGCGTGATGGCCGCGGTCATCGGTCTGTGCACGCTGACCATGGTCACCGTCGGCATCATGCTCGGCCGCGTGCTGGGCAGCATGGTCGGCAAGCGTGCCGAGATCATCGGCGGCGTGATCCTGGTGATCATCGGCGCGACGATCCTGTACGAACACCTGCACGGAGTGGGGTGAGCAGGGAAACCTGTAGAGCCGAGCCCACGCTCGGCTGCTTTGCATGGCAGCCGAGCATGGGCTAGGCTCTACATCAGAGTGTTGGCTGACAAGCATTGCGGTGTTGCACTGATGGAGAGACTGGCATGCGTGCCATAGCCTCTTCGCATGGCCAGTCCCGCACTCCGTTATGGTCGTTGGTCGCATACCGGCTATGTCTATGCACTTACCACGGTGACGCATGCGCGTCGTCCCTGGTTCAGTGACAAGGCCAACGTCGATCTGCTGATCGAAGCCCTGCGGACCGTAGAGCGGACGGGGCGGACCTCCTCCCTCGCCTGGGTGGTCATGCCGGATCATCTGCATTGGCTGTTCGAACTCCGTACCGGCACGCTTGCCGGCTGCATGCAGATTCTCAAATCACGGAGCGGGCGTTCCATCGGCAGGCGCGCTGAGGCCAACGCGCCGATCTGGCAGCCGGGATACTACGATCATGCGCTGCGCGGCGATGAGTGCCTGCGCACGCAGGCGATGTATATCGCGGCCAATCCGGTGCGTGCTGGGCTGGCCACGCGCATCGGGGAATACCCCTATGTGTGGAGTCGATGGCCGCTTGAGGAGTGATTGGTATTGAGGCAAAGAGCAGCCGAGCGTGGGCTCGGCTCTACAGGGGCATCATGACGTCTGTAGAGCCGAGCCCATGCTCGGCTCCATAGTCGGTCACAATCAGTCTTCTTCCGGCGGCAGCACGATGGCGTCGTCGTCGATGGCCAGCTTGCCGGCCATCAGTACGGCCTGGGTGCGGTTGGTCACGCCCAGCTTGCGCAGGATGGCGGTGACGTGGGCCTTGATCGTCGCTTCGGAGACGTTGAGGTCGTAGGCGATCTGCTTGTTCAAGCGGCCGGCGCCGAGCATCTGCAGGACGCGGAACTGCTGCGGGGTCAGCTCGCGCAGGCGCTGGCCGACTTCGCGTTCTTCGCTGCCGGTGGGCGGCACGTTGTGCGCTTCCGGCGGTGCCCAGGTCTCGCCATCGAGGATGGTGCCCAGCGCATGGCCGATGGTGTCCGAATCCGCAGACTTCGGGATGAAGCCCAGCGCACCGTGGTCGAGCGCGCGGCGCATCACCGTGGCCTCTTCGCGCGCGGATACCACCACCACTGGCAGCTGGGGGTGCAGTGAGCGCATGTGCACCAGTGCGTTGAAGCCCTGCGCACCGGGCATGTTGAGGTCCATCAGGACCAGGTCGGCGTCGTTGTGCTGGTCGGCCAGTGCATACAACGCTTCCACGCTGTCGGCCTCGAACAGCTGCACGCCGGGGATGACCCGCTGCACGGCCCCACGCAGGGCTTCGCGGAACAGCGGGTGGTCATCGGCAATCAGGAGGGTGGTCATGGTCGGGGGGAACCGTGGGGGAAAGCAGATGGGGTCAGAGCCCTTTCCTTGAGGAAAGGGATCCGACCCCGGGTCGTACGTCAGCGCACCTTGCGCTCGTCCACCAGCGACGCCACCACCGACGGGTCGGCCAGGGTCGAGGTGTCGCCGAGCTGGTCCGGCGCGTTCTCGGCGATCTTGCGCAGGATGCGGCGCATGATCTTGCCCGAGCGGGTCTTCGGCAGGCCCGGCGCCCACTGCAGGTGGTCCGGCGTGGCGATCGGGCCGATCTCCTTGCGCACCCAGGCGATCAGTTCCTTGTGCAGTTCATCGCTCGGTGCCTCTTCGGCCACCAGGGTGACGTAGGCGTAGATGCCCTGGCCCTTGACGTCGTGCGGGAAGCCGACCACGGCCGCCTCGGCCACCTTCGGATGCGAGACCAGCGCGCTTTCCACTTCGGCGGTGCCGATGCGGTGGCCGGACACATTGATCACATCGTCGACGCGGCCGGTGATCCAGTAATAGCCGTCCTCGTCGCGGCGGCAACCGTCGCCGGTGAAGTAGCTGCCGGGGTAGGTGCGGAAATACGTATCGATGAAACGCTGGTGGTCGCCGTACACCGTGCGCATCTGGCCCGGCCAGGAGTCACGGATGATCAGGTTGCCCTCGGTCGGGCCGTCCTGGATCTCGCCATCGGCATTGACCAGCGCCGGCTGCACGCCGAAGAAGGGCAGGGTGGCCGAACCCGGCTTGAGGTCCATCGCGCCGGCCAGCGGCGAGATCAGGATGCCGCCGGTCTCGGTCTGCCACCAGGTATCGACGATCGGGCAGCGGCTGTCGCCGACCACCTCGTAGTACCAGCGCCAGGCTTCCGGATTGATCGGCTCGCCGACGCTGCCGAGCAGGCGCAGCGTCGCGCGCGAGGTCTTCTTCACCGGCTCCTCGCCCTCGCGCATCAGTGCACGGATGGCGGTCGGGGCGGTGTAGAAGATGGTCACCTTGTGCTTGTCGATGACATTCCAGAAGCGCGAGGTGTCCGGGTAGTTCGGCACGCCTTCGAACATCAGCGAGGTCGCGCCGTTGGCCAGCGGGCCGTACACGATGTAGCTGTGGCCGGTGACCCAGCCGACGTCGGCGGTGCACCAGTAGATGTCGTCCTCGCGCAGGTCGAACACCGCTTCATGGGTGTAGGCCGCGTACAGCAGGTAACCGCCGGTGGTGTGCAGAACGCCCTTCGGCTTGCCGGTGGAACCGGAGGTGTAGAGGATGAACAGCGGGTCTTCCGCGTTCATGCGTTCCGGTTCGCAGGTGGCCGGCTGGCTGTCCACCACGTCGTGGAACCAGCGGTCGCGCGGGGCCTGCATGTCCACCGCGCCGCCGGTGTGGCGCACCACCAGCACGGTTTCAACCGTGTTCGTGCCCGGCAGCTTCAGCGCGGCATCGACGTTGGCCTTCAACGGAATCCTGCGGCCACCACGCAGGCCTTCGTCGGCGGTGATGATCAGCTTGCTCTGGCAGTCGCTGACGCGGTCGGCGATCGAGTTCGGCGCGAAGCCACCGAACACCACCGAGTGGATCGCACCGATGCGCGCGCAGGCCAGCATGGCCACGGCGGCGTCGACGATCATCGGCAGGTAGATGGTGACGCGGTCGCCCTTCTTGACCCCGAGGTTGCGCAGCGCATTGCCGAGGCGGCAGGTGCGCTCGTACAGCTCGCGATAGGTCACGTGCTGGGCGGGTGCATCCGGGCCGTCCGGCTCGAACAGCAGGGCGGTCTTGTCGCCGCGCGTCTCGAGCTGGCGATCCAGGCAGTTCACGCTGGCATTGAGCTCGCCATCCTCGAACCACTTGATGTGGAAGTCGGACAGGTCATAGCTGACGTTCTTGATCTTCGTCGGCTTGCGCATCCATTGCAGGCGCTCGGCGGCCTTGCCCCAGAATCCATCCGGGTCGGTCACCGACGCCTGGTACTGCTGTTCATAGGTCTTCTTGTCGATGCGTGCCTTGGCGGCGAACTGCGGATCGACGGGGTAGATATCAGCCATGGCACCCTCACTTGCACGTTGACTTTGTATGTGCGGTCGCAGCATCGCAACGACCGATCCCCCTCAGTTTGCCCCATCCACCCCCGGCCGCGTCACCACCCTGGTTAGACCATGGTCGAAAGTGAGCGCCTTGCAGGGCCAGGTTCGACCAATGGCGAATAGCCGCTATACATAATCGCCCCGCAGTCTCGGCTCGACCGTGCCCCACGCGCGGCATCACCTTGCCACTTGGGAGAGAGGGCAACATGAGCCACCGTACGTTGAAAGCCGTGCGCACACCTTTGGCGGCCTGCCTGTTGGTCGCCCTGGTCGCACCGGGCATGGCGTTCGCAGAGACCGCCAAAGAGAAGGCGCTGGAAGCACGCGTTGCCGAACTGGAACGCCAGGTCCAGCTGCTGCTGTCTTCGCAGCAACAACAACAGACCCAGATCAGCCAGACCCAGCAGGCCGTAACCGAAGTCCGCACGGTGCAGGCCGGGCAGAAGCCGGTCGCACAGGTGCCGGCCGGCAAGCAGCCGATCCAGGTCACCACCCTCACCCCGGGCGCGGCACCGGGCACCACGGTCAAGATCGGCGGCTTCATCAAGGCCGACTTCCTGGCCACCCAGACCAGCGATGGCCAGCTGGCCGACGACGCCACCGGCCGTTCGCTGTATCTGCCGGGCCAGACCCCGGTGGAAGGCGCCGGCGGCAGCGGCAAGCGTTCGGGCACCGACTTCAACGCCCATGCCAAGTTCTCGCGCTTCAACCTGGGCATCGACAACGTCAGCGAATCGGGCAACAAGGCCGGTGCGTTCTTCGAGATGGACTTCTTCGGCAACTCGCTGGGCAACCAGACCGCCACCAACACCTACGGCGTGACCCTGCGCCACGCTTACATGTACTGGAACAACTGGCTGGCCGGCCAGACCTGGTCCAACTTCATGGACGCGGCCGCACTGCCCGAAGCGGTCGACTTCGTCGGCCCCACCGACGGCGTGATCTTCGTGCGCCAGGCGCAGGTGCGCTACACCCAGGGCGGCTTCAGCGTCGCGCTGGAAAACCCGGAAACCACCACCCTCACCGGTACCCGCAACCCGGTCACCGGCGCCTGGACCAACGCCAGCGCCAACTCCGACCGTGGCAGCCTGCCCGACCTGACCCTGCGCTATGGCTGGAAGGGCGACTGGGGCACCTTCGGTGTCGGCGGCATCGTCCGCCAGTTGAAGGTCGACAACCAGGCGACCGGCGCGAAGGCCGACAAGGTGGCCGGCGGCCTGACCCTGGGCGGCAAGTGGGTGATGGGTGACAGCGATTCTCTGCATTACCAGTTGACCGGCGGCGAAGGCATCGCCCGCTACATCGGCCTGGGCATCACCGCCGACAGTGCCTACGACGTGGCCCGCGACGAGCTCAACCCGACCGGCGTGCTGGCCGGCTACGTCGGCTGGCGGCATGCGTTCTCGCCGAAGCTGCGCACCAACCTGATCTACGCGCGCAGCGACTACGACAACGACAGCATCCTCGGCCCGCTGGTGACCAAGAGCGTGCAGAGCATCCGCGGCAACATCTTCTATTCGCCGCTGCCCAAGGTCGATATCGGCGCCGAGCTGATGTATGGCCGTCGCGAAGTGGAGAACGGCAACAAGGGTGACATCACCCGGTTGCAGTTCACTACGAAGTACAGCTTCTAGGAGCGTGCCGGCCAGCGGCCGGCACCTACCGAGATGGGGTGCCGGCCAAGGTCGGCATCTACCGAATTGAGTGCCGACCAACGGTCGGCACCCACCAACAACGATTGCTTCGGAGGGGAAGCGTCCCATGTCCAGTACACCCAGCACCGCACATAAAGCGGGCACCCTGACCAAGGGCCACAAGAAGGTCATCTTCGCATCGAGCCTCGGCACGGTCTTCGAGTGGTATGACTTCTTCCTGTACGGCTCGCTCGCGGCCATCATCGCCAAGCAGTTCTTCAGTGGCGTCAATGAAACCACGGGCATGATCTTCGCCCTGCTGGCGTTCGCCGCCGGCTTCTTCGTGCGTCCGTTCGGCGCGGCCTTCTTCGGCAGCCTCGGCGACCGCATCGGCCGCAAGTACACCTTCCTGGTCACCATCCTGATCATGGGCATCTCGACCTTCCTGGTCGGCGTGCTGCCCAACTACGCCTCGATCGGGTTTGCCGCACCGGTGATCCTGATCATCCTGCGCCTGGCCCAGGGCCTGGCGATGGGCGGCGAGTACGGCGGTGCCGCCACCTACGTGGCCGAGCACGCGCCGGACGACAAGCGCGGCCTGTACACCAGCTTCATCCAGTGCACCGCCACGCTGGGCCTGTTCCTGTCGCTGCTGATCATCCTGGCCTGCCGCATGACGCTGGGCAACGAGGCCTTCGAAGCCTGGGGCTGGCGCATCCCGTTCCTGGTCTCGATCCTGCTGCTGGGCATTTCGGTATGGATTCGCCTGCAGCTGAGCGAATCGCCGCTGTTCCAGCAGATGAAGGCTGAAGGCAAGGGCTCCAAGACCCCGTTCCGCGACAGCCTGAAGGGCGGCAACCTGAAGCTGATGCTGCTGGTCCTGCTCGGTGCGGCGGCGGGCCAGGCCGTGGTCTGGTACGGCGGCCAGTTCTACGCGCTGTTCTTCCTGAGCAGCATGCTGAAGGTCGATGCCACCACCTCCTACCTGCTGATCGCCGCTGCGCTGGCACTGGGCACGCCGTTCTTCATCTTCTTCGGCTGGCTGTCCGACCGCATCGGCCGCAAGAAGATCATCCTGGCCGGCTGCCTGCTGGCGGCCATCACCTACATCCCGATCTTCAAGGGCCTGACCCACTTCGCCAACCCGGCCATCGAAGAAGCGCGCAGCAGCTCGCCGGCCCTGGTCGTCGCCGATCCGGCCACCTGCTCGTTCCAGTTCGATCCAGTCGGCCTGCGCAAGTTCACCAGCTCCTGCGACGTGGCCACCGCCGCGCTGACCAAGGCCGGTGTGCCGTACGACGTGCAGCCCGCCGCCGCCGGTTCGCTGGCGATGGTGAACGTTGGCAGTGCCAGCGTCACCTCGTATGAGGCCGCCGGCCTGACCAAGGAAGAAGGCAAGGCCAAGGCCGATGCGTTCGGCGCGGAACTGAAGACCGCGCTGACCTCTGCCGGCTACCCGGCCAAGGCCGATGGTGCGCGCATCAACATCGCCGGCACCATCTTCATGCTGTGGCTGCTGGTGCTGTACGTGACCATGGTCTACGGCCCGATCGCCGCCTACCTGGTCGAACTGTTCCCGACCCGCATCCGCTACACCTCGATGTCGCTGCCGTACCACATCGGCAACGGCTGGTTCGGTGGCTTCCTGCCGGCCATCTCGTTCGCGCTGGTGGCCGGTACCGGCAACCTGTACTACGGCCTGTGGTACCCGATTGCGATCGCACTGATGTCGGTGGTGATCGGCGGCCTGTTCCTGCGCGAGACCAAGGACGTGGATATCACCAAGTAAGAATGATGTTCATCGGATAAAGGAGAGGCCGTGGTGCAGACCACGGCCTTTTCGTTGCCCTGTAGCGCCGAGCCATGCTCGGCGACCGCGCAACGCGCGGCACAAAACTCCGCAGACGCGAAAAGGCAGAACTCAATGCCGCCATCGCGGTTGACAGGCATCCGAAGCCGCAGGCCCTCTCGCGCCCGGGGTCAGATCCCTTTCGCGCGCGAAAGGGATCTGACCCCATCCACACGTGCAGCACCCCGTATAGTCGGCCCATGACGACCGCCGCCCCAGCCGACCTTCCCGCTCTCCTGCACACCCTGCGCAGTACCTGGCAGGCCCAGCGCCCTTCGCTGGACCAGCGCGAAGCCGACCTGCGTCGCCTGCGCGAGGCGTTGAAGCCACGCCTGGACGAAATGGCCCAGGCCATCGCCGAGGACTTCGGCCACCGCGCCCACACCGAATCGAAGCTGGCCGACGGCATGAGCGTGCTGTCGGCCATCGACCACCTGCGCCGCCACCTGCGGCGCTGGTCGAAGCCGCAGCGCGCATCGGCCGGCTGGAAGCTGTGGCCGGCGCGTGCGCAGCTGCGGCCGACGCCGCTGGGCGTGGTCGGGGTGATTTCGCCCTGGAACTACCCGGTCACGCTGGCACTGGTGCCTTTGGCCACCGCCATCGCCGCTGGCAACCACGTGCTGCTGAAGCCCTCTGAACACACGCCGCGCACCAGCGCGTTCCTGGCCGATCTGCTGGCCAGCGTGTTTCCGCCCGATCGGGTGGCGGTGGTGCAGGGCGGGGCGGACGTGGCGGCGGCGGTGTCCTCGCTGCCGCTGGACCATCTGCTGTTCACCGGCTCGACGGCCGTGGGCCGCAAGGTGATGGCCGCCGCCGCTGAGCATCTGGTGCCGGTCACGCTGGAGCTGGGCGGCAAGTCGCCGGCCATCGTCTGCCGTGATTTCCCGCTGGACAAAGCCGCCGCGCGGCTGGCCACCGGCAAGTGGTTCAACGCGGGCCAGACCTGCATCGCGCCGGATTATGTGCTGATCGATACCGTTCGCCAGCGCGAATTCGTACAGGGGCTGCAGCAGCAGGTGCGCGAGCGCTATGGCGACTTCAGCAATGCCGACGACTACACCCGCATCATCAACGAGGGCCAGTACCAGCGCCTGCAGGGCTACCTGGCACAGGCGCGCGAACGCGGGGTGCCGGTGATTCCGCTGGCGCAGGTGGATGACGCGCGCGCCGACCGCGAGCGCCTGCTGGTGCCGACCGTGGTGCTGGACCCGCCGGACGACCTCGACCTGATGCGCGAGGAGATCTTCGGCCCGATCCTGCCGGTGCGGGCCTACCCGGACCTGGAGACGGCGCTGGCTGACGTGCTGTCCCGCGACCGGCCGCTGGCGCTGTATCCCTTCAGCCACGACCGCGCGACGGTGGAGCGCATCCTCGGCCAGGTGGTGGCCGGTGGGGTGACGGTGAATGACACGCTGCTGCACTTCGCCGCCGATGGCCTGCCGTTTGGCGGGGTAGGGGCCAGCGGCATGGGCGCGTACCACGGCCGGGCCGGGTTCGATGCGATGATCAAGCGGCTGCCGGTGCTGTGGCAGTCGCGCTGGGCGGCCAGCGACCGGCTGCGGCCGCCGTATTCGAAGATTGCGGGGTTGTTGAAGCTGCTGCTGCGGTGAACCCAGGCAGGGCGTGGCACTACTGAATCAGGGCCCGATTCTTCTGTAGAGCCGAGCCCACGCTCGGCTGCTCCTGGCTGGGTGCCTGGTCAATGCAGCCGAGCGTGGGCTCGGCTCTACACGGGAATCCGGGCCGCCCCCATCCCGGCCACCCGGGTAGAATGCCCGCATGAAAATCGCCTCGTGGAACGTCAATTCGCTCAATGTCCGCCTGCCGCACCTGGAGCAGTGGCTCAAGGCGTTCGGCCCGGACATCGTCGGTATCCAGGAAACCAAGCTGGAGGACCACAAGTTCCCCGACTCTGCGCTGATCGCGGCGGGCTACCGCAGCGTGTTCGCCGGCCAGAAGACCTACAACGGCGTGGCGCTGCTGTCGCGTGAACCGGCGCAGGACGTGCAGATCGGCATTCCCGGCTTCGAGGACGAGCAGAAGCGTGTCATCGCCGGTACCTTCGGCGACCTGCGGGTGATCAACCTGTATGTGGTCAACGGCCAGGACATCGGTACCGACAAGTACGACTACAAGCTGCGCTGGCTGGACGCGGTGCATGCGTGGATCGCGCAGGAACTGCAGCGGCACCCGAAGCTGATCGTGATGGGGGACTTCAACATTGCCCCGGACGCACGCGACGTGCACGACCCGGAGGTGTGGAACGACAACCACATCCTGACCTCCACCGCCGAGCGCGGCGCGCTCAACAAGCTGCTGCAGCTGGGGCTGCACGATGGCTTCCGCCTGCACAACGACGAGGCGGGCACCTTCAGCTGGTGGGATTACCGCGCCGCCGGCTTCCGTCGCAACCTGGGCCTGCGCATCGACCTGACCCTGGTCTCCGATGCGCTGAAGAGCGGTGCGGTGGCTTCGGGCATCGACCGCGAGCCGCGCACCTGGGAACGTCCGAGCGACCATGCGCCGGCGTGGGTACAGATCGGTTGAATGAACGAGGCCCGGCAATTGCCGGGCCCGTTTTGAAAGGCCCGCCGGCCAGCGGCCGGCGCTACCGCCGCGTCAGCGTATGCTCTTGCGGGTGAACAGGTTGACGATCGCCAGCAGGATCACCGCACCGATCAGCGAGAACAGGAAGGTTCGAATGGTGATCGCTTCGTTGATGCCGCCGCCGAACAGCCAACCGGAAATCAGCGCGCCGACGATGCCGACCACGATGTTGAGGATGATGCCCTGCTGGGCATCGCGCTTCATGATGATGCTGGCCAGCCAGCCTACGATGCCGCCGACGATCAGCCAGATGATGATGCCCATGATCGAACCTCCGGTGGGGAACTGTGACCAGTTGACGCGCACGGCCGTGAACCCGTCGTGCAATTGCGTGATGGGCGCGTGCGGATGAGCCTGCCAGCCACCCTCGATGGCCCGTGGCGCTTTGGTCCGGTGACGGTCTGGCGGCGCCCGCACGTGCCCGGCCATCGCGGCGAACCGCAGGCACGCCAGGTGCTGGCGCAGGCCCTCGGGGCCGATCCGGAGACGCTGCCGCTGGTCCGCGATGACAAGGGCCGGCCGGAGCTTAGCGGCGCATTGGCCCACTACGGCACTGGCTGGAGCCACAGCGGTGAGGTGCTGCTGGTGGCGCTGGGCGAAGGCGTGCGGCTGGGCGTGGACCTGGAACTGCTGCGGCCGCGCGCCCGCCTGCTGGAGATCGTGCAGCGCTTCTTCCACCCGGAGGAGGTGGCGTGGCTGGAAAGCCTGGACCAGGCCGACCGCGAACACTGGTTCTTCCGCGTGTGGTGCGCCAAGGAAGCGTTGCTGAAGGCGCACGGCCAGGGTATCTCGTTCGGCCTGCACCGCCTGCAGCTGGCGCCGGGGACCGATGGCGCCCTGCACCTGCGCTGGTGCGACCCGGAACTGGGCGAGGCCGCGCGCTGGCACCTGCACGAATGGCAGGCCACCGGTCAGTTCCGGGCGGCGTTGGCCTGGTATCCGCACTGAGGCGGGGAATCAGCGCGCAAAACCGGCGATAATGCCGGCATGAGCGAACACCCACTTCCCGCCAGCGTGGCTGCCACGCTGGAACAGGGCCTGGCCAGCATGGGCCTGGATGCCGCGCTGGCGCCGCCGCTGCTGCGCTACCTGGCCCTGCTGCACCGCTGGAACGGCACCTACAACCTCACCGCCATCCGCGACCCGCAGGAGATGGTCACCCGCCACCTGCTCGACTCGCTGGCGATGCAGCCGTTCGTGGCCGATGGCAGCCTGGCCGACCTCGGCACCGGGCCCGGGCTGCCCGGCATCCCGCTGGCCATCGCCTGCCCGGGCCTGCAGGTCACCCTGGTCGAGAGCAATGGCAAGAAGGCGCGCTTCATGCGCGAGGCCGTGCGCCAGCTCGGCCTGGGCAATGCCCGCGTGGCCGAATCGCGCGCCGAGGCGCTGGACGAGGCCGGCCGTTACGACCAGTTGACCGCCCGCGCGATGGACACGCTGGCCGGCATCGTCCGCGTCGGTGGCCACCTGCTGCGGCCGGGGGGCGTGCTGCTGGCCATGAAGGGCGTCTACCCGCATGAGGAGATCGCGGACCTGCCGGCGGGCTGGCAGGTGCGCGAGGTGACCCCGCTGAGCGTGCCCGGCCTGGCCGGCGAACGCCACCTGGTCACTGTTACAGGCCCTTGATTCCCGCCGCCAGCCCCTTGTGCAACAACGGGTTGGCGATCCACGATTTCCGCAAGGGGCCGGTTGTACGCATAATGACCGGTCCCAGCACACGTCGACGAGGCACACCCGCATGGCCCGCATCATCGCCATCGCCAACCAGAAGGGTGGCGTCGGCAAGACCACGACCGCCGTCAACCTGGCCGCTTCCCTGGCCAACGCACCCAAGCGCGTGCTGCTGGTCGACCTGGATTCGCAGGGCAACGCGACCATGGGCAGTGGCGTGGACAAGCGTGAGCTGGCCGCCTCCACCTACGATCTGCTGCTGGGCGAGTCCAGCGCCGCCGATGTACGCGTGCAGACCGCCGAAGGCTACGACCTGCTGCCCGGCAACATCGACCTGACCGCCGCCGAGATCCAGCTGATGGCGCAGAGCGAGCGCGAGCAGCGGCTGAAGCGCGCGCTGGCACCGATCCGCGACGAGTACGACTACATCCTGATCGACTGCCCGCCGGCGCTGTCGCTGCTGACGCTCAACGCGCTGGCCGCCGCCGATTCGGTGATCGTGCCGATGCAGTGCGAGTACTACGCCCTGGAAGGCCTGAGCGCGCTGGTGGAAACCATCGAAGCGCTGCGTGCCAACCTCAATCCGGCGCTGGAGATCGAAGGCGTGCTGCGCACCATGTTCGACGTGCGCAACAACCTGGCCAACGCGGTGTCGGCCGAGCTCACCGAGCACTTCGGCGATCGCGTGTTCCGCACCATCGTGCCGCGCAACGTGCGCCTGGCCGAGGCACCCAGCCATGGCCAGAGCATCGTCGGCTACGACCGCGCCTCGCGCGGTGGCGTGGCCTACCTGGGCCTGGCCGGCGAGATCATCCGCCGCAACAACGAACGCAACAAGGCCACCAAGGCCGTGGAGACCGTCTGATGACCAGCAGCAAGCCGGCAGCCAAGAAGCGAGGCCTCGGCCGTGGCCTGGATGCGCTGCTGGGCCCGAAAGGCGCGGTCAGCCAGGTGCAGGCCACCACCGCGGTGATCGAGCCGCTGCCGGGTGAAGTGCTGCGCAAGCTGGCCGTGGGCCAGTTGCAGCCGGGCAAGTACCAGCCGCGCCGCGAGATGGACGAGGGCAAGCTGTCCGAGCTGGCCGACTCGATCAAGTCGCAGGGCGTGATCCAGCCGATCCTGGTGCGCCAGCTGCCGGCGGGCAACTACGAAATCGTCGCCGGTGAACGCCGCTGGCGCGCATCGCAGCTGGCCGGGCTGGACGAAGTGCCGGTGGTGGTGCGCGAGCTGGAAGACCGCACCGTCATCGCGATGGCGCTGATCGAGAACATCCAGCGCGAAGACCTCAACCCGCTGGAAGAAGCCGAAGCGCTGCAGCGCCTGATCAGCGAGTTCACCCTCACCCATGCCGAGGCCGCCGAGGCCGTCGGCCGCTCGCGCGCGGCGGTGTCCAACCTGCTGCGCCTGCTGGAACTACCAGTGGCGATCCGCCTGCTGCTGGAAACCCGCCGCCTGGAAATGGGGCATGCCCGTGCGCTGCTGACCCTGGCCCCCGAACTGGCCGGCAAGCTGGCCCAGGAAGCGGCCGACGAAGGCTGGTCGGTGCGCGAGGTCGAGCGGCGCGCGCAGGCTTTCGCCGCCGGCAAGGTGCCGAGTAGCCGTCCGGTGGCCACGCCGAAGGTGCAGCAGGCCGACATCGCCTCGCTGGAAACCGAGCTGTCCGAAGCGCTCGGCGCCAAGGTGGCGATCAGCCACGGCCGTGGCGGCAAGGGCAAGCTGATCATCCACTACACCGATCTGGACACCCTGGACGGCGTGCTGGAAAAACTGCGCACGCGCCAGGGCTGAGCCCGGCGCCGCGTCGGGGGGCGGCCTGTTCCTGCCGCCCCGCGAATGACAGGGAACGCACCGCCACGCGCACCGGGAATGCACTGACCTCCCGCCGTGGCCTCATCCAGGGAGCAGGACATGAGCAACGACTACGAGGACGTCAGCCCGGACGGCACCCAGATACTGGTACATCGCCGTGAGAAGGACTTTGTGCTCGCCATCGGCGAAGAACGGCACATCGAGGCGATCAGTGCCCACATCGAACACCACCTGGGACCGGTGTCCGGTGTCTTCCATGAAATCATCTCCGACCTGGTGCACATCGACGTGCACGTGGTGCCGGCCAATGACCACTGCCCGTACCTGCGCCTGGTCACCTCCGGCATGAGCGACCTGCCGATGACCGTGCCCGCCGAGGTGGATGCGGACGTGCCGCGCTACATGGAACTGATGGTGACCCTGCCGGCCGACTGGCCGATCTCCCAGGACGCCTTCGAGGATGAGCGCAACTACTGGCCGGTGCGCCTGCTGAAGGGCATGGCGCGGTTGCCGCACGAGTACGACACGTGGCTGGGCTTCGGCCACACCATTCCCAACGGCCATCCCAGCGAGCCCTATGCGCCGGGCGTGGGTTTCGACGGTGCCATCGTGCTGCCGCCGGTGACCGCCCCGGAGGACTTCGCCACGCTGGAGCTGGAGGATGGCAATACCATCAGCTTCATGAGCCTGGTTCCGCTGTACCCCGAAGAGATGGACCTGAAGCTGAAGAAGGGCGCCGACGCCCTGCTCGACCGCTTCGACGCGAAGAAGATCCAGGATGTAATCGAACCCGGCCGCACCAACGTGGCGAAGAAGCGTTTCGGTTTGTTCTGAGATCGGTAACATCAGGGGCCTGAACTTCGTTTCCAGGCCCCTGCCATGACCATCCTGCTCACCGGCGCTGCCGGCTTCATCGGTGCCTACACCGCCCGCGCGCTGCTGGAGGCCGGCCAGGCCGTGGTCGGCCTGGACAACTTCAACGATTACTACGACCCGCAGATCAAGCGTGACCGCGTGGCCGCGCTGTGTCCGGCGCTGGACCTGCGCACGCTGGACCTGACCGACCAGCAGGGCTTGGCCGCGCTGTTCGACGAGGTGCAGCCGACCGCGGTGATCCACCTGGCCGCGCAGGCCGGCGTGCGCTATTCGCTGGAAAACCCCCATGCCTACGTCGACAGCAACCTGGTCGGCTTCGTCAACATGCTCGAGCTGTGCCGCCACCGTGGCGTGCAGCACCTGGTGTACGCCTCCAGCAGTTCGGTCTACGGCGATTCGGCCACGCCGCCGTTCTCCGAAGACCAGCGCGTGGACCAGCCGCGCTCGCTGTATGCGGCGACCAAGGCGGCCAACGAGCTGATGGCCTACACCTACGCGCAGCTGTACGGCCTGCATGCCACCGGCCTGCGCTTCTTCACCGTGTACGGCCCGTGGGGCCGGCCGGACATGGCACCGCTGCTGTTCTCGCGCGCGGTGCTGGCCGGGCGGCCGATCGACGTGTTCAACGAAGGCCGCATGCAGCGCGATTTCACACATGTCTCCGACATCGTCTCCGGTATCCTCGGCGCCCTCGCGCATCCGGCCGACGGTCCGGTGCCGCACCGGGTGTTCAACCTCGGCAACCATACGCCGGTCGAGCTGGAGCGCTTCATCAGCGTGATCGAGCAGGCCGCCGGCCGCCCCGCGCAGAAGGTCTACAAGCCCATGCAGCCCGGCGACATGGTGCGCACGATGGCCGATACCCGGCGCGCACATGACGCTTTCGGCTTCGATGCGGTGACCCCGATCGAACAAGGCCTGCCGCCTGTGGTGCAGTGGTGCCGCGAGTATTTTGGCGATCGCGCCTGAGGACGGATCCTCACGCCGCCGGGTTCATCTTCGGATAACCTCGGTTTCGGAGAATGCGCGGTCTTTGTCCCCCCTTTGGCCGAGTGCCTTATGAGCCAACCCGAGCTTTCCGTTGTCGTCCCGGTATTCAACGAGCGCGACAATGTCGCCCCGCTGGTCGCCGAAATCACCGCTGCGCTGCGTGGCCGGCTGCCGTTCGAGATCGTCTACATCGACGATCACTCGCGCGATGACACCCTGGCGGTGCTGCAGGGACTGAAGGCGACCACGCCGGAACTGCGGGTGCTGCACCACGTGAACCAGAGCGGGCAGAGCACCGCCGTGCGGACCGGCGTCAAGCATGCGCGGGCGCCGTGGATCGCCACCCTGGATGGCGATGGCCAGAATGATCCGGCCGATATTCCCAAGCTGCTCGCCGCACGCGACGCCGCCGAGGCGCAGGTGAAGCTGTTCGCCGGCTGGCGCGTCAACCGCCAGGACAGCGGCAGCAAGCGCTGGGCCAGCAAGTGGGCCAACGCCATCCGTGCGCGCATGCTGCGCGATGACACGCCCGACACCGGTTGCGGCATCAAGCTGTTCGAACGCAGCGCGTTTCTCGACCTGCCGTACTTTGACCACATGCACCGTTACCTGCCGGCGCTGATGCAGCGTGCCGGCTGGAAGACCACCAGCGTGCCGGTCAACCACCGCCACCGTACCGCCGGCGTGTCCAAGTACAACAACCTCGGCCGCGCGCTGGTCGGCATCCGCGACCTGCGTGGCGTGGCCTGGCTGATCACCCGAAGCAAGCGCACCGCGGTGGAGGAGCGCTGATGGATCTGGAGCTGCACTGGCTGGATCAGCCCCTCACCTGGCTGTACTGGACCGGCCTGCATGTGACCGGCTGGAAGCTGATCGGCTACACCGGCGCACTGATGTTCGGCGGCCGCTGGCTGGTCCAGTTCATTGCCTCCAAGCGTGCCGGCAAGCCGGTCATCCCGCGCCTGTTCTGGTACATGAGCGTGATCGGCAGCCTGATGACCCTGAGCTACTTCCTGTTCTCGGCCAAGCAGGACTCGGTGGGCGTGCTGCAGAACCTGTTCCCGGCGTTCACCGCCCTGTACAGCCTGCACCTGGATATCAAGCACCGCGGCTGGAAGCGCGACAGGGCCAGCCACTGAGGGCGCGGGGTGCCTGCCATGGGTAGAGTCGACTGTCAGTCGACTTTCGCGCGGAGCGCGGGCTTTGCTACGTCTGGCGGAAGAGCAGCCGACTAACAGTCGGCTCTACCCAGTCGGCTCTACCACGCGCCTCCGGCGCTGGGGGCCCAACTTGCGGCCGGTTCCCGGTCCTGCCTGCGCTGCAAGCAGGACCTTCGTCCCATGCCATGGGCCGTGGGCGGTGCCATGATCGGGGTCTGCCTTCCCGGGAACCTGTGCTCGTGAAAACCCGTCTTGCCGTTGCCCTGCTGCTCGCCATGTCCGCCCCCACCGTGGCCTTGGCCGCTGCGCCCACCGCCGCCGCCGCGCCCGCCAGCGTGGCCACCGAATCGCCCGCAGATGCCGCCTTCCGCGCGCTGTACGAGAAGGAATGGAAGTGGCGCCAGCAGGGCGGTGGTGAAGCCAGCGAGGACGAAGACGCGCCCGCCAACGCCACCCGCATGCCCGACGTCGGCCCGGCCGCGCAGCAGGCACGCCTGAAGGTGTGGGACGAGACCCTGGCCGCGCTGAAGAAGATCGACCCGAAGACCCTGTCGCCGGACAACCAGGTCAACTACGCGATTTACCACGACCAGGTGTTCAACCTGGCCGAAGAGACGCGCCTGCGCGGCTACGAAATGCCGTTCAACGCCGATTCCTCGTTCTGGTCCAACCTGTCCTTCATGGCCCGGCGCGAGATGAAGACCGTGCAGGACTACCAGAACTACATCGCACGGCTGAACGATGTGCCGCGTTACTTCGGCCAGCAGACCGAGAACATGCGCGCCGGCCTGAAGCGCGGCTTCAGCGTGCCGCGCGCGGTGCTGGATGGCCGCGAAGTGTCCATCGCCACCGTCGCCGAACTGAAGGACCCGACCGAATCGCCGCTGTACGCGCCGTTCAAGAAGCTGCCCAACAGCATCCCGGCCGCCGAACAGGCCAGGCTGCAGGCGCAGGCGCGTGAAGCGATCAGCGGCAAGGTGGTGCCGGCGTTCCAGCAGCTGCGCGCCTTCTTCGTCAACGAGTACGTGCCGCAGGCGCGTACCACCCTGGCCGCCGAAGCGATGCCCGATGGCAAGGCGTACTACCGGCAGCAGATCCACGAATACACCACGCTGGACCTGTCGCCGGACGAGATCCACCGCATCGGCCTGGATGAAGTCGCACGCATCCAGAAGGAAATGAACGACATCATCAAGCAGGTGAAGTTCAAGGGCAGCTTCGCCGAGTTCCTGACCTTCCTGCGTACCGATCCGCAGTTCTATGCGAAGACGCCGGAAGAGCTGCTGTCGCGCGCCGCGTGGATCTCCAAGCGCGCCGATGGCCAGCTGGGCAAGTACATGACGCTGCCGCGCGCACGCTTCACCATCGTGCCGGTGCCGCCGGACATCGCACCGTTCTGGACGGCCGGCCGCGGTGGCATGGGTACCTACTGGCTCAACACCTACAACCTGCCGTCGCGCCCGCTGTACAACCTGCCGGCACTGACCCTGCATGAGTCCGATCCGGGCCACGCGTTGCAGGGCGCCATCGCCGCCGAGCAGAAGAACCTGCCCGAGTTCCGCCGCAACGCCTACATCTCCGCCTATGGCGAAGGCTGGGCGCTGTACTGCGAGAAGCTGGGCGTGGAAATGGGCATCTATGAAACCCCGTACGAGGATTTCGGCCGTCTGACCTACGAGATGTGGCGTGCTGCGCGCCTGGTGATCGACACCGGCGTGCACAGCAAGGGCTGGACCCGCGAGCAGGCGTTGGCCTACCTGCGTGACCACACCGCGCTGAGCGAGCATGAAGTGACCACCGAAGTGGACCGCTACATTTCCTGGCCGGGCCAGGCGCTGAGCTACAAGCTGGGCGAGATCGCCATCGTGCGCCTGCGTGCGCAGGCCGAGAAGGAGCTGGGCGACAAGTTCGACATCAAGGGTTTCCACGACACCCTGCTGAAGCAGGGCTCGGTGCCGCTGCCGGTGCTGGAACAGCAGATCCAGGCCTACATCGCCGAGCGCAAGAAGGCCTGACCCGACGCGTCGCCGGGCATGGCCCGGCGCTACCAGAATGCGCGGTGGTAGCGCCGGGCCATGCCCGGCGAGCGTGATGCGATCGGGTCAGAGCCCCGCCCGAAGGGCGGGGCTCCGACCCCCTCTCACCTCAGCCTACCGCCCGCGGCTTGGCCACCCGTGCTGCGAAGGTCGGCAGCACCAGCAGGGTCAGCACGGTGGCGGTGATCAGGCCACCGATCACCACCGTCGCCAGCGGCTTCTGCACTTCCGCACCGGAACCGCTGGCGATCGCCATCGGGATGAAGCCGACGATGGCCACCAGTGCCGTGGTCAGCACCGCGCGGATGCGGCTGGACGCACCGTTGATCGCCGCCTGCAACGGCAGGTCGCCGGCGTCCAGGCGTTCGCGGATCGCCTGCATCAGCACCAGGCCGTTCAACGTGGCTACGCCGGAGACGGCGATGAAGCCGACCGCCGCCGACACCGAGAACGGCATGCCCCGCAGCAGCAGTGCGAGGATGCCGCCGACCAGCGCCAACGGCACGCAGCTGAACACCAGAATGGCTTCCTTGCCGCTGCGCAGGGCCATGAACAGCAGGCTGCCGATCAGCAGGAACACTACCGGTACCACCGTCGCCAGCCGCTTTTCCGCGCGCTGCAGGTTCTCGAACTGGCCACCCCAGGTCAGGTAGGCACCTGGCGGCAGTGCCACGTCGGCCACCGCGGCCTGCGCTTCGCCGACGAAGCCGCCCAGGTCACGGCCACGCACGTTGGCCTGCACCACCACGCGGCGGCTGCCGTTGTTGCGGCTGATCTGGTTCGGCCCTTCGCTGACCGTGATGCGCGCAACCGACGACAGCGGAATCACCAACCCCGACGGCGTGGCGATCGGCAGTGAAGCCAGCTGGTCCGGATCGTTGCGCGCGGCATCGTCCAGGCGCACCACCACGTTGAAGCGGCGGTCGCCTTCGAAGATCTTGCCGGCCGCGGTACCGCCGATGCCGGTGGACAGTGCATCACTCACATCCGCCGCAGTCAGCCCGTACTGCGCCGCCGCCACATGATCGATCGCCACGTTCAGCGTGGGCAGGCCGGAGATCTGCTCCACCCGCACGTCGGCGGCGCCGTTCACCGCACGCAGCTTCAACGCCACCTGGTCGGCCACCTTCTGCAGCTGGCCGAAGTCATCGCCAAAGATCATTACGGCCAGGTCGGTACGCACGCCGGAAATCAGCTCGTTGAAGCGCAGCTCGATCGGCTGGCTGAACTCGAAGCTGTTGCCCAGCTGCTGCCCGGCCAGCTTTTCGAAACGGGCCACCAGCGCGTCCTTGGCCAACTTCGGATCGGGCCAGTCCTTGCGCGGCTTCAGCACGATCACGCTGTCGGAGATGTTGGTCGGCATCGGATCGATCGCCGCCTCGGCGGTTCCGGTACGCGAGAACACGGTCTCCACTTCCGGCTGCGTGGCAATCACCTTTTCCAACGCCAGCTGCATGGCCAGTGACTGCTCCAGCGACGTCGACGGCACGCGCAACGCCTGCATCGCCACGTTGCCTTCGTCCAGCGTCGGCATGAACTCGCGGCCCAGCAGCGAGAACGAGCCGATGCCCACCACCACCATCATCACCGCACTGGCCACGACCGTGCGCGGATGCGCCACGGCCTTGCGGATCACCGGCTCGATGCGCGCACGCAGCACGCGTATCAGCCTGGTCTCGTGCTCGCCGTCGTCCGCATGTGCATCGCCGTCCTTCAGCTTCGGCTCGCGCACAAGCAGCGCCGTCATCGCCGGCACGAAAGTGAAGGAGAACAGGAAGGCACCGACCAGAGCCAGCATGAAGGTCGCCGCCATCGGGTGGAACGTCTTGCCCTCCACACCTTCCAGGGTGAGGATCGGCGCGAACACCAGCAGGATGATCAGCTGGCCGAACGCCGCCGGGCGCGCCATCTTCAGCGCAGAATCGGCGGCCACGCGCAGCCGTTCCATCGTGGTCAGCGCACGGCCCAGTTCGGCGCGGCGCTGGCCCAGCATCAGCAGCGTCGACTCGACCACGATCACCGCACCGTCCACCAGGATGCCAAAGTCCAGTGCACCCAGGCTCATCAGGTTGCCGCTGATGCCGAAGCGGTTCATGCCGATCACCGCGAACAGGAACGACAGCGGAATCACCAGCGCGGTGATGGTGGCCGCGCGCAGATTGCCCAGCAGCAGGAACAGCACCACCACTACCAGCAGCGCGCCCTCGGTGAGGTTCTTGGCCACGGTCTTGATGGTGGAATTGACCAGCACGCTGCGGTCCAGCACCGGCGCGGCCACGATGTCGGCCGGCAGCGACGTGTTCACCTGTTCCAGGCGCGCCGCAGCGGCCTGCGCCACGGTGCGGCTGTTGCCACCGGCGATCATCAGCGCGGTGCCCAGCACAGCCTCGTGGCCGTTGCGGCTGGCTGCACCCAGGCGCGGCGCGCGGCTCAGTTCCACGGTGGCCACATCGGCCACGCGTACCACCACGCCATTGCGGGTGGCCACCGGCGCCTGTGCAAGATCCTCGGTGGTCAGCGCCAGGCCATCGGCACGCACCACCAGGCCTTCGCCGGCACGCTGCACGAAGCCGGCGCCGGCCTGCACGTTGGAACGCTGCAGGGCAGTGACCAGGTCGGCCAGGCCGAGGCCATGCGCGGCCAGTTTGGCGCTGTCAGGATGCACGCCGTATTCCTTGACGTAGCCGCCGACCGTATCGACCCCGGCCAGCCCCGGGCTGGAGCGCATCTGCGGCGCGATGATCCAGTCCTGCACGGTGCGCAGGTAGGTCGCGCGCTCTTCCGGCGTGCGCAGCAGGTTGCCTTCCGGCGTGCGGTAGACCTCGCCGGCCTGCCAGCCGGCTTCACCGGGCTTGGCCAGCCTGGCCGGATTGAACGCGGTGAAGTCCACCGTCCACATCAGCACCTCGCCGAGGCCGGTGGTGACCGGCGACAGCATCGGCGACGCACCATCGGGCAGGTCTTCCGATGCCTCGCGCATGCGTTCGGCCACCTGCTGGCGGGCGAAGTAGATGTCGGTGGCATCGGTGAAGATCGCAGTGACCTGCGAGAAGCCATTGCGCGACAGCGAACGCGTGGTGGTCAGGCCGGGAATGCCGGCCAGCGCGGTTTCCAGCGGATAGGTCACCTGCCGCTCGATCTGCTCCGGGGTCAGTGCTGGCGCCACCGTGTTGATCTGTACCTGGCGATTGGTGATGTCCGGCACCGCGTCGATCGGCAGCTTGCCGAGCTGGAACAGGCCCACGGCGGCGATCAGCGCGGCCATGAACACCACCAGCCAGCGGTGGCGCACCGCTGTTTCAATGATCAGCTTGAACATGGTCGCCTCCTCAGTGGCCGTGCTCGGCTTCGCCCTTGGCCAGTTCGGCCTTGAGCAGGAAGGCGTTGGCACCGACGATGCGCTCGTTGCCGGTCAGCCCACCGAGGATCTCGATACGGTCGCCGGCGCGACGCCCGGCCAGTACCGGCTGCGCCTTGAAGCCGCCTTCGACGGCGACGAACACCGCGCTGCTGCCATCGACGTTCTGCACCGCATCGGCGGGCACGCTGAGCGAGCCGTCCTGGCCTTCGGTGACCACCACGGCCGATACCGGCGAACCGGCTGGCGGCAGCGACGCATCCAGCGGCGTGGCGCGGATCACTGCGACGCCGCCCTGCTGCCGTACATCGGCGGCCGAACCGGTGACGGTAGCGGTGAAGCTGCCACCCGGCACGCTCACTTCCAGCGTCATGCCGGGCATGACCTGCGCAGCCAGCGCTGGCGGTGCGGTGAACACCAGCTCGTTCATCGACGGGTCGGCGACGTCGGCCACCGCACTGCCGGCGGCGACCACACCGCCCGGCGTGACCTGCACGTTACCAACGATGCCGGCCACCGGGCTGGTGATGCGCACGCGGCCACTGGCATCGGGCGCGCCGTTGGCGGCGGCCTGGGCCTGCGCGGCAGCGGCCTGGGCCTGTGCCGCCAGCGAACGTGCGCGCGAGGCTTCCATCTCCTGGCGCGCGACCACGCCCTGGTCGACCAGGGCCTTGTCGCGGCCATAGGCCAGGCGCGCGGCCTCGGCTTCGGCCGAGGCGGCCAGCGCATTGGCACGGAACACCGCCGCTTCGCCACTGACCACGATGGCCAGGGCCTGGTTCTGCTTCACTGCGGTGCCCGGTGCGACCAGCACGCGTTCGACGCGGCCGGTCACGGTCGAGGCCACCGAGGCACGGGCACCGACCGAGGGTTCCACCCGACCGGCGAGACGGGTGGAACCGCCACCGCCGCGACCGACGGCAACCACTTCGATACCGGACGCCTTGATCTGCTCGGGCGTCAGCTGCACCACGCCTTCGTCGGCGTCAGCAGGCGCCTTCGCGATTTCTGCCTTGGCTTCCTTGCTGCTGGCGGCGTGGCCATGGCCATCGTCGGTGCCGGCCTTGGCCGCAGCGGGGTCTTCATTGGCAGGCGTCTGCGCGTTGCCGGCGCAGCCGGCCAGCAGCACAGTCAGCAGCATGCCGCCGATCAGCGGAAAAGTACGGGAGAGAGTCATGGGGCCTCCACAAAGGGTGCGCGCCCTTCAAGGCGGGCAAGATCGATTTCCGCGCCGACGCGCGACAGGCGCGCATCCACGGCGGCGGCGCGGGCGGCGATAAGAGCGCTGCGCGTGCTGCGCAGTTCCAGCTGCGAGATGCGTCCGGCGTCGAAGCCGATGCGGGCCAGGCGATACGCCTCTTCGGCGGCGACCACGCTTTCGTCGGCGGCACGGGTTCGGCTGCCGGCGGCCTTCAAACCGGCCACGGCGGAGAGGCGTGCCGCCTCGCTGTCGCGGCGCTGCTGGTCCAGGCGCGCCTCGGCCGCGCGCTGGTCGGCGTTGGCGGCGCGGATGCCACCGCGGTTGCGGTCGAACAGCGGGATGCTGATGCTGACGCCGAGGTTGTAGGCACGCTCGCCGCCTTCGCGGAAGCGGGTCTGCGCGGCGGTGACGCTGAGGTCGGGCAGGGCACGCTTGCGCTCCACCTCGACCAGTTTGCCCGCCGCATCGGCTTCGGCTTCGGCGATGCGCACGGCCAGCGCTACATCGGTGGCACCGCGCGGCAGCGGCGGCGCACGGTCGAGCAGGCTGTCGTCGATCGACTGCACCGGCGCATCCAGCAGTGCAGCACCGGCCAGGCGGGCCAGCGCGGCATCGCGGAAGGCCTGCGCTTCATCCAGCGCGGCGCTGGCGTTGGCCACTTCGCTCTGCGCCTGCACCGCACGCAGCTGCGGTTCGCGGCCCTCCTTGACCATCGCGTTGACCGCGTTGGCGTCATCGCGGGTAAGACTCAGTGCCTCTTCGGCCAGGGTGTAGCGGCGCAGTGCACTTTCCGCCTGTGCGTAGACCACCGCCAGCTGGCTGGCCACATCGCTGCGGCTCTGCGTGCCACGCAGGTTGGCCGCCTGTGCCTCGGCGCGGGCTGCACGGACGCGCGCGCCGCGCTGGCCCCAGACCTCCAATGGCTGGGACAGGGTAAGCACAGTATCGGCCCTGCCCATGCCGCCATAGGAGCCGGTACCCCAGGCGTTCTCGGCGGAGTAGGAGAGTGAAGGGTTGGGCAACGCACGGGCTTGGTCGGCGCGCGCATCGGCGGCCTCGGCCAGCGCCGCACCGACGCGGGTGCCGGGCAGCTGGTCCAGGCGTTCAAGCAGGGTGTCATAGGAAGGGGCGGCTTGCGCCATCACCGCTGCCGCTGGGGCCAGGCCCAGCAACACGGCGACGACCCGCCCGGCCGCACGCAGCGACCGAGGTGTCAGGATCGACATAGGGGGATTCCGGTTGTGAGTGAAACGGGAGCCCGCAATCGCGGGACGCGCTCAACTCACGCCCGGGGGGGACGCGTCAATTCATCCTGGGCGACCGCATAGGTCGCCGCGTCGCCGGCATTCATCCAGCGCGCCGGCAGCGGCGCACCGAAGGCGGCGAGGGTGCTGGCCGGAAGGCTCAGGTTGGAGTGGTGGCAGTGGTTGTGGCTGCAGGCACCGGCGTGCTTGCTGTCACTGTCACCCTCGGCATCGTTGGTGTTGCTTTCCACGTGCACCGCAGTGGTGTCGTGCGGTTCGACCGCGCAGGCCAGCACGTCGGCCACCGGCACGACCACGAATGCCGCCATCAGCAGCATCATCAGGTACGTACGCAGTTGGCGGGTGATCCGGCGCATGGAAGGGAGGCTAGCAAGCGGTTTTCGCCGGATACAATATCAATGGCCGCTTCGGGAATCCGTCGGAATTTCCCGTTCAGGTGGACCGGGCACGCCTTTCGGCCCACCGGGCTGCGCTTCTGTAGAGCCGAGCCCATGCTCGGCTGCTGTCGCACGATCAGCCGAGCATGGGCTCGGCTCTACAGCGAAGGTCATGGCAGCTTCGCGATCACCTTGATCTCGAACTGGAACCCGTACAGCCAGGTCACGCCGATACCGGTCAGGGTCGGGTGCGGCGCCTGGCCCCAGTACTCGGGCACGATCGCCCAGGCCTTCTCGAAGTTCTTCTCCGGATCGACCAGGAACACGGTCACGTCGATTACGTCATCGAACGTGCAGCCTGCGGCAGCCAACACCGCATTGAGATTCTCGAAGGCGCGGCGCACCTGCATTTCGAAGTCCGGCTCGGGCGAGCCGTCCTCGCGGCTGCCGACCTGGCCGGAGACGAACAGGAAACCGTTGGATCGGATCGCCGGCGAATAGCGGTTGCGCTCGTACAGCGCTTGGCGGCCGGCGGGGAAAACGACATCACGCTGTGACATGGGGAAGATCCCGTGGGAGAGGACGCCATCCTCCCCGCCAGCGGTGTCTGGATAAACCGCGATGATCGGCCTAGATTGATTGCCAATTCCAAACAATCACGGCCAGCCATGGACCGTTTCGAGGCGATGCGGGCGTTTGCCCGGGTGGTGGAGACTGGCAGCTTCACCCGTGCGGCGCAGACCCTGCAGATCAGCCGCACCACGGCCACCCAGCTGGTGCAGCAGCTGGAGGCACACCTGCGGCTGCGCCTGCTCAACCGCACCACGCGCCGGGTCAGCGTCACCGCCGACGGCGCGGCCTACTACCCGCGCATCGCCCGCCTGCTGGCCGAGCTGGAAGAGGTGGAGGGCGGGCTGGGTGACGCAGCCAGCCAGCCGCGCGGCCGCCTGCGGGTGGATGTGCCGGGGCCTTACGCGCGGCTGCGGCTGGTACCGGCGCTGCCGGAGTTTCAGGCGCGCTACCCGGAGATCCAGCTGGATATCGGCGTCAGTGACCGCGAGGTCGACGTCATCGCCGACAACGTCGACTGCGTGATCCGCGGCGGCACCCCTGCCGACCCGGCACTGGTGGCGCGGCCGCTGGCGGCGCTGCCGATCGGCTTCCACGCCAGCCCCGGCTATGTGCAGCGTTTCGGCCTGCCGACCGATCCGCGCGCGCTGGAAGGGCCCGATCACCACATGGTCGGCTTCCTCAGCCCGCGTAGTGGCCGCGCACGCGTGTTCGTTGCACAGCGCGGCGATGAGCGCATCGAGGTGCAGGGCTGCTACACGGTCGGTTTTGACGACGGCAATGCCTATCTGGCCGCAGCGCTGGCGGGGTTGGGCGTGGTGGCGCTGCCCAGCTACATGGCCGAGCCGCACGTGGCGCGCGGCGAGCTGTTGCCGGTGTTGCCGGACTGGCAGCTGCCGCCGATGCCGATGCATGTGATGTTCCCGCCGAACCGGCACATGAGCCAGCGGCTGCGGGTGTTCATCGATTGGGTGGTGGAAGCGCTGGGGTGATCGCGCGCGCGCATCTGTAGAGCCGAGCCCACGCTCGGCCGCTTCTGGCACCAGCGCTCAAGGCCCGCGCTTCGCGCGTGAGCCGAGCACGGGTTCGGCTACAGGGAGGGCTTCCTGCTGCAAGCATGCGAAAATCATCGCGGCACGCAACAGGAAACATCGCCACGCATGAATCGCATCGTCGCACTGGACACCGAAACCACCGGCATCTCCCACCGCCTGGGGCACCGGGTGATCGAAATCGGTGCCGTCGAACTGATCGATGGTCAGCTCACCGGCCGCCAGTTCCACACCTACCTGCAGCCGCAGCGCAAGGTGGACTGGGGCGCACAGCGCGTGCATGGCATCAGCGATGCAATGCTGGTGGGCAAGCCATTGTTCTCCAGCAAGGCTGCTGAACTGCTCGACTTCCTGCGCGGCAGCGAGATGGTCGCGCACAACGCCACCTTCGATGTGGGCTTCCTGGACAACGAGCTGCGTCTGTCCGGTATTCCTGGCACGCTGGCCCAGCATTGCCGCATCACCTGCAGCCTGAAGCTGGCGCGCGGGCGCTGGCCCGGCCAGGGCAACAAGCTGGACGATGTGCTGCAGCGCCTGCGTATTCCCAGCCAGCGCGGCCTGCACGGCGCGTTGAAGGATGCCCATCTTCTCGCCCAGGTGATTCCGCACCTGCGTTGAGCCGGCCCGGTCATTGTTGTAGAGCCGAGCCCACGCTCGGCTCAGGCGTTCCGGGACGCAGCAGCCGAGCGTGGGCTCGGCTCTACAGGGGGCGATCGCCGCATTCAGCCCCCGCCTGTGGGTAACTTGCGCAAGTGCTTGAACCCGTGCATAATGCGCGGCTCGCTGTGTCCGGTTTCCTACCGGGCGGCGCCCCCGGGAGCACGTCCCCGGCCGCCCAACGCCAGCGTAACCCTTTGATTCTCTTGACGTGTGGTGGGCAACCATCGAGGCCGCCGTCGCCCGGGCTACGGGCTGACAACTACTACTATCGAGGTGCGCAATGTCCCGCGTATGCCAGGTTTCCGGCAAGCGAGTGCAGACGGGTAACAACGTCTCGCACGCCAACAACAAGACCCGTCGTCGTTTCCTGCCGAATCTGCACGAGCGCCGTTTCTGGGTGGCCAGCGAGAACCGCTGGGTCAAGCTTCGTGTTTCCGCGCATGCACTGCGCACCATCGACAAGAACGGCATCGATTCCGTTCTGGCTGAGCTGCGTGCGCGCGGCGAAAAGGTCTGAGGAGTAAAGCATCATGGCAGGCAAGCGCGATAAGGTCCGTATGATTTCCTCGGCCGGTACCGGCCACTTCTACACCACGGACAAGAACAAGAAGAACACCCCGGGGAAGATGGAATTCCTGAAGTACGATCCGGTCGTGCGCAAGCACGTCCTGTACAAGGAAGGCAAGATCAAGTAATCCGCACGGATTGCTGGTCCCCGCGAAGAAACCCGCCCTTGTGGCGGGTTTTTTTATGCCCTGCATTTACCTGGTGGATACCGACCGTTCCGATGCTGCTGTGGTGGTGGTGGGTGCCGACCGTTGGTCGGCACTGGGCAGTCCCTGCGCACGCTGTCGCCAATGGCGCCATGCCTGGAGCGAAGGGCCGATTGCGATAAGTGATTCTTCCTACTGGTTCCGGCGCCTCGCGCTGTTCAAATCGATTGGAACGACGGGCGTGGCCGTGCCCATGATGGCGAGCCGCTGCGGTTGCAGCGGTCGGGCTTGCAATCCCGTGAAGTCAATCAATCAGTAGACTCGCCCGCCGTCGCCGGAGATCCCTCCGGCGACGGTTGGTGACCTATCCGCCTCTATGGCGGACGGTGCGAGGGGGCCTTGCGCCCGCCGGTTCGTTTGCTGATTGATTGCTTCCCGGTATTGCAACCACGCATCGTCCGCCACCTTCACGGTGGCCAGATCCGTTGAAGGAGGTTGCATGAACACCCCATCCCACCGGCAGGACCTGGAACTGGGCTGGCTGCGCCTGCAGCGCATGCTGCAAGGCATCGAGGGCATGGCGCTGCTGCTGTGCGACCACCATCTGGCACTGGCCAACGGCGCGCCGTCACCGCTGCCGGAGACGCAGCTGGAGCGGGCCGCACAGGCGATCGCCTGCATGGCGCTCAACGGCCGCCGCCATGCCGACGCGGTGCGGCAGCTGTGCGAGGTGCCGGTGCGGCATTGATCCATCCTGTAGAGCCGAGCCCACGCTCGGCTGCTCCGCTGTCGGGCCGAAAGGCAGTCGAGCATGGCTCGACTCTGCAAATCCTGCTGGGCAGAATGGCCCATCACCTCCCGACGGGCGACACGATGCTGTTCGAGTGGTTGCTGGGTTCCTACCTGCTGCTGATCGACTGGCTGATCCGGCTGGTCGCGCTGTGCTGGATTCCCACCCGCACCACGCCGGGGGCGGCGCGCAGCTGGCTGCTGCTGGTCGGCTTCGTGCCGCTGCTGGGCCTGCCGCTGTACCTGCTGTTCGGCCACCCGTGGCTGTCGCGCGAGCGCATCCGCCGCCAGGCCGAGGCCTCGCAGGTCATCCGCGAGGAACAGGCGCTGCAGCATCGCCTGCGCTGGACACCGCAGCCGGACACCGCCTGCGCCGAGATCGTGCCGCTGGTGCAGCGCCAGGGCGACTTCATGCCCGTGCACGGCAACGCGGTCGACCTGCTGACCGACTACGACGAATCGCTGCACACGCTGATTGCCGATATCGACCAGGCCGAAGACCGCGTGCACCTGCTGTACTACCTGATGTTCGATGACGCGGTCGGCGAGGCCATTGTCGAGGCCTTGCAGCGTGCCGCCGCGCGTGGCGTGCAGTGCCGCGTGCTGCTCGACGCGGTGGGCGCCAAGCGCGGCCTGCGTGCCTATCGCAAGCGCCTGCAGGCGCGCGACATCGAAGTGCGCGCGATGCTGCCCGGTGGCCTGCGCTGGCGCCGCAGCGGGCGCATGGACCTGCGCAACCACCGCAAGATCGCGGTGATCGACAACGAAGTGGCCTATGTCGGTTCGCAGAACCTGGCCGGCCCGCAGTTCGTGCCCGGCCACCCGAACCGCGAACTGGTGGCGCGCGTGCGCGGCCCGGCGGTGGCGCATCTGGAAGCGGTGTTCGCCAGCGACTGGTACATGGAAACCGGCCAGCGCCTGGACGTGATCGCCGATGTGCCCGAGTGCAGCGACGACATCGCCACCCAGCTGCTGCCCAGCGGCCCGGCTTATCCGTACAGCAACGCACGCGACGCGGTGGCGGCGTTGATCCATCTGGCGCGGCGACGGCTGGTGATGGTCACCCCGTACTTCGTGCCCGACGAAGCCACGCTCAGCGCCTTGCGCATTGCGGCGTTGTCCGGCGTGCAGGTGCAGCTGATCCTGTCGGCCAGCAACAACCAGCGGCTGACCTCGTGGGCGCAGGAGGCCTACTACGACGAGCTGCTGCGCTGTGGCGTGCGCATCGCGCTGTACGAGCCGCAGTTCCTGCATGCCAAGCACATGAGCGTGGACGAGGACATCGCCGTGCTCGGCTCGATCAACATGGACATCCGCTCATTCGCGCTGAATGCCGAAATCGGCCTGGTCTGCTACGACCGCGCGCTGGTGCAGCAGCTGTGCGCGATCGAGGATGGCTACCTGCGCGAGTCGCGGCAGCTGGACCTGCAGCAGTGGCGCAGCCGTCCCACGTGGCGGCGCAGCCGCGAAGGCATCGCACGGCTGGCCGATGCGTTGATGTGAAACGGTGGCAACCGCCCGCTTCGGCAATCCGGCCCGTCATCGCCGATGGCCTACAATCGGCGCATGACTGATTCACCGCGTAATGGCGAACTGGACCTGGCAATCATCGGTGGTGGTGCGGCCGGGGTGCTGGTGGCGATCCAGGTGCTGCGCCAAGCCAAGGCGCCACTGGCGTTGGCCATTCTCGAACCGGCTTCGCAGCTGGCCCAGGGCATCGCCTATGCCACGCCGTGGCCGGAGCACCTGCTGAACGTGCCGGCGGCGAAGATGAGTGCGTTTGCCGACCAGCCCGGCGATTTCCTCGACTACCTGATGGCCGCCAACGCCTACCCGGGCCAGGCGCGCGAGGTGCTGGGCGAGCGTTACGTATGCCGCCACTACTTTGCGGCCTACCTGCAGCAGCGCCTGCAGGAGGCCGCTGCGGCCAGCCCGGCGCAGCTGCAGGTGATCGCGCAGCCGGTGCTGGGCCTGCAGCCGGATGACCATGGCTACCGGCTGGCACTTGGCGATGCCCGGACGCTGCACGCCGCGCAGGCGGTGCTCGCCACCGGCAACAGCATGCGGCCGCTGCCGGTGGCCGGTGCTGATGCGCTGCCTGCGGATGACGTGATCGAGGCCTGGGACTACGACGGCGTGCGTACCCTGGCCGGTGAGCAGGCCGTGGCCATCGTCGGCTCCGGCCTGAGCATGGCCGACACCGTGCTGGCGCTGGTTGCCGCCGGCCACACCGGCCCGCTGCACGTGATCTCGCGCCATGGCCTGTTGCCGCTGCCGCATGCGCATGGCGGCCTGCCCACGTTCGACCCGGCCACGCTGCTGCAGATGAACCTGCGCCAGCGCCTGCGCGCGTTGCGTGGGTTTGCGCGCCAGGCGCAGGCCGACGGGCTGCCGTGGCAGGGCGTGATGGACCGCATCCGTCCGCACGGGCAGGCGCTGTGGTGCAGCCTCGACGCGGCCGACCAGCGTCGCTTCCTGCGCCATGTGGTGCGCTACTGGGACGTGCATCGCCACCGCATCGCCGAAGAGGTCGACGCACAGCTGCAGGCGCTGATCGAAAGCGGCCAACTGCGCATTCACCGGTCCCGCCTGCAATCCGTCGGCCGCGAAGGCGATGCCCTGCGGCTGTCGGGTCGCGATGCCAACGGCAATGAACAGCACTGGACGATCGGCGGTGTGGTCAACGCCACCGGCGTGGAAACCCGCGCCAGTGCGTTGCGCAATCCGTTGCTGCAGCAGCTGCAGGCCGATGGCCTCGCTCGCCCCGGCCCGCATGGGCTGGGCCTGGACAGCACGGTGCCGGGCGAACGCCTGCGCAGCGCCAGTGGCCAGCCGCAGGCACGGCTGGGCGTGCTCGGCAGCCTGCGCATCGGCAGCCTGTGGGAAAGCCTGGCGGTGCCTGAACTGCGTCAGCAGGCGCAGGCGCTGGCCACCCAGGTGGTCGCAGGAGCCGCGACGGCGATGCCGTAAAATGGGGGCATGGATGTCTCCCACCTGCTTGATGGCCTGAACCCGGCCCAGCGCGAAGCCGTCTCCGCTCCCCCCGGCCACCACCTGGTGCTGGCCGGTGCCGGTTCCGGCAAGACCCGCGTACTCACCCACCGCATCGCCTGGCTGCATGAAGTCGATGGCGTGCCGACCCACGGCATTTTCGCGGTGACCTTCACCAACAAGGCGGCCGGCGAAATGCGCCACCGCATCGACGCCCAGCTGCCCCATGGCAGCCGTGGCATGTGGATCGGTACCTTCCACGGACTGGCCAACCGCCTGCTGCGCCTGCACTGGCAGGACGCCAAGCTGCCAGAAGGCTTCCAGGTGATGGACTCGGACGACCAGCTGCGGCTGGTCAAGCGCGTGGTGCAGGCGCTGGAGCTGGACGACGGCAAGTACCCGCCCAAGCAGATCGCGTGGTGGATCAACGCGCAGAAGGACGAAGGCCGCCGCCCGCAGCACATCCAGCCCGAACCGCACGATGCGTGGCTGGAAACCATGCGCCAGGCCTACATCGAGTACCAGGCACGCTGCGACCGCGCTGGCCTGGTCGACTTCGCCGAGCTGCTGCTGCGCGCGCATGAACTGCTGCGCGACAACCCGGCCCTGCTGGCGCATTACCGCGCGCGCTTCCGCGAGATCCTGGTGGACGAGTTCCAGGACACCAACGCCATCCAGTACGCCTTCGTGCGCGTGCTGGCCGGCGATTCCGGCCACGTGTTCGTGGTCGGCGACGATGACCAGGCCATCTACGGCTGGCGCGGCGCCAAGGTCGAGAACGTGCAGGGCTTCCTGCGCGATTTCCCGGGCGCGCAGACCATCCGCCTGGAGCAGAACTACCGCTCCACCGCCAACATCCTCGGCGCCGCCAATGCGGTGATCGCGCACAACCCGGATCGCATCGGCAAGCAGCTGTGGACCGACAGCGGTGACGGCGAGCCGATCGACCTGTACGCCGCGTACAACGAGATGGACGAGGCGCGCTACATCGTCGAGCGCGCCCGCCAGTGGGTGCGCGACGGTGGCAGCTACACCGAAGTGGCCGTGCTCTATCGCAGCAACGCGCAGTCGCGCGCGCTGGAAGAAGCGCTGCTGAGCGAACAGGTGCCGTACCGCGTGTATGGCGGCATGCGCTTCTTCGAGCGTGCCGAGATCAAGGACGCGCTGGCCTACCTGCGCCTGCTGTCCAACCGCAATGATGACGCCGCTTTCGAGCGCGCGGTCAACACGCCCACCCGGGGCATCGGCGACCGCACGCTGGACGAAGTGCGCCGCGAGGCGCGCGCGCAGGGCATTTCGTTGTGGGAAGCAACGATGCTGGTCACCCAAGGCAACGCGCTGGCCGCACGCGCGCGCAATGCGCTGGCCGGCTTCCTGGGGCTGGTCAACGAGCTGCAGGCGCAGACCGTGCACATGACCTTGGCCGAGCGCGTGGACCACGTGCTGGCCCGCTCGCAGCTGCGCGAGCACTGGAGCAAGGAAAGCCGCAACGCGCTGGATTCGGAATCGCGCACCGACAACCTCGACGAACTGGTCTCGGTGGCCTCGCGCTTCGTGCGCCGCGCCGACGACATCGAGGAAGTGGGCGAGGACATGGATGAGCTGGTCGCGTTCCTGGCCTATGCCGCGCTGGAGGCCGGTGAAGGCCAGGCGCAGGCCGGCGAGGATGGTGTGCAGCTGATGACCCTGCACTCGGCCAAGGGCCTGGAATTCCCGCTGGTGTTCCTGGCCGGCCTGGAAGAAGGCCTGTTCCCCAGCGCACGTTCGCTGGAGGAAAGCGGGCGATTGGAAGAAGAGCGCCGCCTGGCCTACGTCGGTATCACCCGCGCGCGCCAGAAGCTGGTGCTGAGCTATGCCGAATCGCGCCGCATCCACGGCCAGGACAACTACAGCCTGCCGTCGCGCTTCCTGCGCGAGATCCCGCGCGAGCTGCTGCACGAAGTGCGCCCCAAGGTACAGGTCTCGCGGCCGGCCTCGATGGGCGCCAGCCGGGTGATGGGCCATGCCTCGATCGAAGCACCGCCGATCAAGCTCGGCGCGCTGGTCACCCATCCCAAGTTCGGCGAAGGCATGGTGACCGACTACGAAGGCAGCGGCGCGCACGCCCGCGTGCAGGTCGAGTTTGCCGACGCCGGCAGCAAGTGGCTGGTGATGGCGTATGCCAACCTGACGGTGATCTGATCACCGCCAAGGGGTCGGATCCCTTTCCGTTGGAAAAGGGATCCGACCCCGATTAGGCTGCGCTCATGACCCGCAACGTGCTCTTCCTCTGCAGCCAGAACCGCCTGCGCAGCCCCACCGCCGAGCAGGTCTTCGCCGATTGGCCGGGCATCGAGACCGCCTCAGCCGGGTTGCTGGCCGACGCCGAGGAAGTGCTCAGCCCCGAGCTGCTGCAGTGGGCCGACCTGGTGTTCGTGATGGAGCGCGCCCACCGCAACCGGCTGTCCAGCCGCTACAAGGCGTGGTTGAACGGCAAGCGAGTGATCTGCCTGGATATCCCGGATGACTACGAGTACATGGACCCGGTGCTGGTGGAGCTGCTCAAGCGCAAGGTGACCCCGTTCCTGCGCTGACGGGCTGTTGTAGAGCCGAGCCCATGCTCGGCTGCTTCTGGCGCGAAAAGCAGCCGAGCATGGGCTCGGCTCTACAATAGGCGGCACTTCTTTCAGGAACGCTCCCATGACCGAACCTACGCTGCACGTCACCGTGACGTTGAATGCCCGGCTGCAGCCCGAGCATCGCCACGAACTGTTCGAGGACCCACTCGATGCGCTGCTGCAGGCGGCCAATGTCGGCGAGATCACCGGTGGCGGCACGGCGATGTCCGACCTGGGTGAGGTCGAATACGGCGATATCGAAGTGGCGCTGGTCGATGCCGATGGCGTGCCGAAGCTGATCGATCTGCTGGAACAGCTGGGTGCGCCGAAGGGCTCGAAGATCCAGGGCGCGGGTGAAGCCGATCGCAGCTTCGGCGTGACCGAGGGCCTGGGCATCTACCTGGATGGCCTGAACCTGCCGGACGAGGTCTACGAACAGTGCGATTCCAACCACGTGTTCGAGCAGCTGTCCGAGCGCATTGATGGCCTTGGCGAGATCTGCAGCTGGTGGCAGGGCCCGAGCGAGACCGCGCTGTACATGTACGGCCAATCGTTCGAGGCGATGCGCGATGCGATCGCTGAATTCGTGGGCAGCTACCCCCTGTGCCAGAACGCACGCGTGGTGCAGATCGCCTGAGGGCGGAAAATGTGGAGCCGAGTCATGCTCGGCTCATGCATCCGAAGCCGAGCATGGGCTCGGCTCTACAGAAGGGGGGCGGGCAAGCGGGTGGCGCGCACGGGCCGCTGCACGGCGCCGGATTGATCCTGCTCAAGGCGCCGCCTCCACATCCGGTGTGTAATGGTGTTGTTCCCATCTGGCAGACCGCCACGGAGCCCTACCATGTACAAGCGCATCCTGATTGCCACTGACGGGTCCGAGCTGGCCGACAAGGGCCTGGCCAAGGGCCTGGAGCTGGCCAAGGACCTCAATGCCGAGGTCGATATCGTGACCGTGTCCGAGCCGTGGGCCGTGGGCATGTATGACGCCATGGGCTGGAGCGTGGGCTACATGAACAGCCCGGAATACAAGGCCGACCGCGAGGAGGGCGCGCAGAAGGTGCTGGAGCCGGCGCTGGCCAAGGCCGCCGAGCAGGGCATCACGGCCAACCCGGTGCACGTGCTGGACCGCTACGCGGCCGACGGCATCATCGAGACGGCGGCCGAGCGCAACAGCGACCTGATCGTGATGACCTCGCACGGCCGCCGTGGCGTGACCCGTGTACTGCTGGGCAGCCAGACTGCCGAGGTACTGGCGCGCAGCACGCTGCCGGTACTGGTCATCCGCTGATCCATACCCGCAGATTCAAGCGTTCCCCCGGGGAGGGAACCCGACGCCGGTGCGCAGGATGCGCGCCGGCGTTGTTTTTTGTAGGGGGCTGGGGTGAATCCACGCATGGCGTGGATCTACTGGATCGCAGGGATCCGACCGGGTCACCTCACCAGCTGTACAGCTTCCAGTAGACCGGCGACACGCCATCCTTGTCGTTGTCGAATCGGCCATCGCCGTTCTTGTCGTACATGTAGAACGGGGCACCGCGCGACGGGGTCACCTTGACCATGCGCAGCTGGCCGGACACACGGTATTCCTCGATGACATCGCCGTTGTCCATGGTACGCCTGGACACATCCGCGCCCTTGACGTCCACCGGGGGAGCACCCGCGCCACCCATGCTGGCGCAGCCAGCGAGCAGGAGCAGGGAAGCCAGCATCAGGGTCTTCATCGGCGGGGGCCTTTGCCTGGAAAGAGCCCTGATTATGCCCCATCGCGGTGTGCGCGCCGTGTCGCCGCGGTGCAGGCACGGGCGCGTAGAATCGGCGCATGAGCAGATTAGTCCTGATCGACGGGTCCAGTTACCTGTACCGCGCGTTCCACGCGCTGCCGCCCCTGTCCAATGCACAGGGTGAACCCACCGGCGCGCTGTTCGGCGTGGTCAACATGCTGCGTTCGACGCTGAAGGAGCGCCCGGCCTACGTCGCGTTCGTGGTCGATGCGCCCGGCAAGACCTTCCGTGATGACCTGTACGACCAGTACAAGGCCAACCGCCCGCCGATGCCCGATGAACTGCGCAGCCAGGTCGAGCCGATGTGCCGCATCGTCGAAGCGCTGGGCATCAGCATCCTGCGCATCCCCGGCGTGGAAGCCGACGATGTGATCGGCACGCTTGCGCTGCAGGGCCTGGCGCAGGACCTGAAGGTGACCATCTCCACCGGCGACAAGGACTTTGCCCAGCTGGTGCGGCCGGGCATCGAGCTGGTCAACACCATGACCGGCAGCCGCATGGATTCCGACGCGGCGGTGATGGACAAGTTCGGCGTGCGCGCCGATCAGATCATCGACCTGCTGGCGCTGATGGGCGACGCGGTCGACAACGTGCCGGGCGTGGAGAAGTGCGGGCCGAAGACCGCTGCCAAGTGGCTGGCCGAGTACCAGCACCTGGACGGGGTGATGGCGGCCGCGCCGACCATGAAGGGCAAGATCGGCGAGAACCTGCGCGCTGCGCTGGAGCGGCTGCCGCTGAACCGCGAGCTGGTGACCATCCGTACCGACGTGGAACTGGACGCCAGCCCGACCACGCTGGCCCTGCGCGAGCAGGATGTGCCGGCGCTGACCGAGCTGTATACGCGCTATGGCTTCACCCAGGCGTTGAAGGAGCTGGGCGCGCCGGTGCCGGCACCGCTGGCCGCCAGCGAGGCGACCCCGAGCCTGCGCGGCACCGCCGCCGGCTTCGCACGTGGCAGCGTCGAGGCGCCGGCCGCCGGCACGCTGGATCCGGCACTGTCCGCGCCGGGTGAATACGAGACCGTGCTGACCAGCGGGCAGCTGCAGGCCTGGGTCGAGCGCCTGCAGCAGGCCGAGCTGATCAGCTTCGATACTGAAACCGATGCGCTGGACGCGATGCGCGCGCGCCTGGTCGGCGTCAGCCTGGCGGTCGAGCCGGGCAGGGCGGCCTACATTCCGGTCGGCCACGATTACCCGGGTGCGCCGGCCCAGCTGCCGATGCAGCAGGTGCTGGATGCGCTGCGGCCGGTGCTGCAGGACCCGGCGAAGAAGAAGCTGGGCCAGCATGGCAAGTACGACCTGCATGTGCTGCGCCGCCACGGCGTGGAGGTGCAGGGCTACCACGACGACACCATGCTCGAGAGCTTCGTGCTCAACTCCACCGCCACCCGCCACGACATGGATTCGCTGGCCCTGCGTTACCTGGGCTACACCACCCTCAAGTTCGAGGACGTGGCCGGCAAGGGTGCCAAGCAGATTCCGTTCTCGCAGGTGGGCATCGACGAAGCCAGCCGCTATGCGGCGGAGGATGCCGACATCACCCTGCGCCTGCATCGCGCGCTGCAGCCGCAGCTGCTGGCCGAGCCGGCGCTGGACAGCGTGTACCGCACCATCGAGATGCCGCTGGTGCCGGTGCTGACCACGATCGAAGCCAACGGCGTGCGGATCGACACCGACGAACTGCGCCGCCAGAGCCAGGACCTGTCCTCGCGCATGCTGGCCGCGCAGCAGAAGGCCACCGAGCTGGCCGGGCGCAGCTTCAACCTGGATTCGCCCAAGCAGCTCCAGGCGGTGCTGTTCGACGAGCTGAAGCTGCCGGCGGTGGTGAAGACCCCGAAGGGCCAGCCCAGCACCAACGAAGAGGCGCTGGAGGCGATTGCCGACCAGCATGAACTGCCGCGGGTGATCCTCGACTACCGCGGATTGGCCAAGCTGCGCAGCACCTACACCGACAAGCTGCCGGAGATGGTCAATCCGGACACCGGCCGGGTGCACACCAGCTACCACCAGTCCGGCGCCGCTACCGGCCGCCTGTCCTCGTCGGACCCGAACCTGCAGAACATCCCGATCCGCACCGAGGACGGCCGCCGCATCCGCCGCGCGTTCGTGGCGCCGGAAGGCTTCCAGCTGCTGGCCGCCGACTATTCGCAGATCGAGCTGCGGATCATGGCGCACCTGTCCGAGGATCCGGGCCTGGTGCGCGCCTTCGAGCAGGGCGCCGACGTGCACCGTGCCACCGCCGCCGAGGTGTTCGGGCGCACGCTGGAAGAGGTGACCCCGAACGAGCGCCGCGCCGCCAAGGCGATCAACTTCGGCCTGATGTACGGCATGAGCGCCTTCGGCCTGGCCCGCAACCTGGGCATCGACCGGGGCCAGGCGCAGGACTATGTGGCGCTGTACTTCAGCCGCTACCCGGGCGTGCGCGACTTCATGGAGCGGATGCGCCAGCAGGCCCGCGACCAGGGCTACGTGGAAACCCTGTTCGGCCGCCGCCTGTACCTGAACGACATCCACGCCCGCAACCAGGGCCTGCGTGCCGGGGCCGAGCGCGCCGCGATCAACGCGCCGATGCAGGGCACCGCCGCCGACATCATCAAGCGTGCAATGGTGGATGTGGACCAGTGGCTGCGCGACAGCGGGGCACCGGCACGGATGATCCTGCAGGTGCACGATGAACTGGTCTTTGAAACCGAAAGCGGTTTCGTTGAAGACTTGCGTTTGCAGGTGGTAGAGCGCATGTCGCAAGCGGCCAAACTGCGGGTGCCTCTGGTGGTCGACACGGGCGTCGGCAACAACTGGGACGAAGCGCACTGACGGCATTTCAGGCCGAAAACGACGTGAATGTGTTCATGAGTCAGGGGTTTCTGACTCGACCATGAATGTTGCCCCGATTGAATTTCATTAAATGGGGCCCCTTCACGAACCGTTAGTGTTCGGAGTGCTTCTATAACTCCCGACAGGCGCAATGCCTGTTGTGGATCTCTCCCATCCCCTGGAGCAGATCTCGGAACGGGGACTCCTCCCCAAGTGCCCGTTCCCCGGCCCCGTTGACCTCCCCCTGGTCAGCGGGGCTTTTTATTTGTGCTGCCGGAACCGCAGATGGGGTCAGGCTGGGCCACTGTCCAGCAAGGGAAGACCATGCCCGACCTGTTCGCGCTGGCCATGCCGTGGTGGGAATTCATCCTGCGCGCGGTGGTCGCCTGTTCGAGGCGGTACTTCGGCGCGAGCTGATCAGCCGCGCCGACTTCGATGCCGCGCTCCGCCAGCAGGGCGGGCTGCAGATTGAAGACGTGCAGATTGCCCTGCTGGAGACGACAGGGCACATCACCATCATCGCGCGAAAGGGCAGCTGACCAGCGCCGAGCCCACGTCCCGCGCGACGACACCCCTCAGAGCCAGTCGCGCGGCACCAGGTAGTCGGCCAGGCGCGATTCGGGGCTGCCGGGTTCGGGCGAGAAGCCGTATTCCCAGCGCACCCGCGGCGGCAGGCTCATCAGGATGCTTTCGCTGCGGCCACCGCTCTGCAGCCCGAACAGGGTGCCGCGGTCGTAGACCAGGTTGAATTCCACGTAGCGGCCGCGGCGGTACAGCTGGAACTCGCGTTCGCGTTCGCCATGCGGAGTGTCCTTGCGCTGCTGCACGATCGGCAGGTACGCATCGAGGAAGCCGTCGCCGACCGCGCGCAGATAATCGAAATCGCGCTCGAAATCGCCGTGCAGGTCGTCGAAGAACAGACCGCCGACGCCGCGCGTTTCGTTGCGATGACGCAGGAAGAAGTATTCGTCGCACCAGCGCTTGTGCGCGGCGTAGCGTTCGTCGCCGAACGGCGCACACAGATCGCGTGCGACCCGGTGCCAGTGCTGCACGTCCTCGTCGAACGGATAGAACGGGGTCAGGTCGAAGCCGCCGCCGAACCAGCTGGCCACCACTTCACCGTCGCGCTGCGCCTGGAAGAAGCGCACGTTTGCATGGGTGGTCGGCACGTACGGGTTGAGCGGGTGGAACACCAGCGACACGCCGGTGGCGCGCCAGGAGGCGCCCGCCAGTTCCGGGCGGTTGGCCGAGGCCGACGGCGGCAGGCGGCTGCCAGCGACGTCGGAGAAGCCGATGCCGGCCTGCTCGAACACCGCACCGTCGCGCAGCACGCGGGTACGCCCGCCACCGCCCTCGGCACGCTGCCACAGGTCTTCCTGGAAGCGGGCCCGGCCATCGACGGCCTCGATCGCCGCACAGATGCGGTCCTGCAGCTCGGTGAGGTAGGCGCGAACGCGCTCGAATTCGTTCATGGCGCGTACTTTACCGCAGGGCCCGGCCAACGCTGCGGACAGGCCCTGGCAGGCTCAGCGCTTGCGATTGGAAGTGCGCGGCGCCGGAGCGTCCTCGGCCGTCGCTTCGTCCACCGCCTCCTGCAGGACGCGACCCAGCTCCAGGGCGCTCCAGTTTCCGGTGTCCAGCACATCGCAGGCGACGTGGCGCCCGCTGCGGTCGGCGGCGCACAGCCGCTCCAGCGTCGCATGGGCGTCGACGTCGCTGCTGCGGCCCTGCGCTGCGACCAGGTTCTCGCAGCCCTCGCGCACGCCGGCACGGCACACGGTGGTGTAGTGCTCTGCCGCCTGTCGCCACTGGCCGGACAGCGCAAGACGGTTGCCAAGAATGTTGCAGCCCTGCAGCTTGCCCTGCGCGCAGCAGGCTTCGGCACCGCCGCTGGCCAGCGCTTGCGGGCAGTCCTGCGGCAGCGGTAGCACCGTGTAGTGTTTCGGCGGGCTGCAGGTGCTCGCGCCCTCGCCGGTCGGCACGAACACCTGGAAGCGTGTCCACGTGTCCAGGCCCAGCAGCTGGCCCCCGGGCAACGGCCGCAGCACGAAGTCGCCGCCCTTGTCGTGGCGGATGCGGACGTCGCCGTCTTCGACACGGGCACGCAGCTGGCTGTCCCAGCCGATGCCGACCCGTCCTGCATCGCCGAAGTCCAGCGTATCCATCAGGCCACCCGCGGCGCGGAAGGTGCCGCAGGGCAGCGCCGTAGCCGGCTGCGGCCGCAACGAGGCGCCCAGCGCCTGCAACGCAGGCAGGCGCTCACAGGCGGCGCTGTCATTGCCGGGCGCGCACGCTGTGGCCAGTGCCTGCACCGCCTGCAAGGGGTCGCCGGATTCCCACGAGAGCTCGGCCACGCGGCTGCAGAAGCCGCCATGGCCGACCTGCTGGCACAACTGCAACAGCTGCTGGCGCTGCGCGGCCGGCACCACCACCGGCGTGGAGGGTGACAGCACGGAGCTCACCGCTTCGACCATCGCCGCACCCATCGCGGCCTTGACGATCTGCTCCTGCAGCGCCGGATCCGCTTCCAGCGCCGCTGCACAGGCCGGTGTCTCGTTGCTGAAGCCTCCATTCCGGCACGGCACAGGCAGTTCGATGCCGGCCAGTGCGGTATCGAGGATGGCCTGTTGCTGCGCCTCATCCGGCGTGGCCGGCGCCCTGGCCTCGTCATGCCAGCGATCGGCCAGCTGCAGGCACATGCCGGGCACGCCTTCCCGGCACGCCGCTGCCAGCGCGGTGGGGGTCGCCTCGTGGCGGTTGTCCAGGCAGGCCGCCGCATCGGCCAGGCAGCTGCCCGCAGCCGGCGCGGCGGCTGCGGCGCACTGTGCAGGGGCCTGCAGGGTGTAGACCGTGCCGTCCACCTCGAGGGTGCGGCCACGGTCGCGCACCTGCAGCGCGCTGGGCAGGCCATATTCCAGATTCACCAGCTGCAGCTTGCCTTCGATCTGCTGGAACGCGACCGGGGTCGGTGCGCTGCCGAAGTGCTTCTGCTCGCCACGGTTGGATGAGCTGACGCGCAGCGTGCTGCTGCCTTCGTCGGCCTTGAACAGGCCGCATTGCGGTGACTGTGCCGCGGCCACCGGCGTGGCCAGCAGCAACGCCCAGGCCAGCCAGTGGCGGTACGGTGCGAATGAGAGCATGTCGTCTCCTTGACGATCAAAGGCAAAACGCCGGGCGCTGCCGGAGGCCTTGGCCCACGCCCGGCAGAACTCAGTGGAAGCGCGCGCGCACGTCGGGGCGCAGCAGGCGCCAGGCCAGCCAGCCCTGCAGGCCGAGAAGCACGAACGACATGCCGACCACGGTCAGCGTGATCAGCCAGCGTTTCAGCTGCAGTTCCTGCAGCAGGGCCGGGTCATCGGCCAGCAACGGAATGAAGTCGCCCATGAACAGGTCCAGCCACCAGGCGGCTGCGAAGTTGGTCAGGGCACTCAGCAGCAGCAGTACCACGAAGCTCCACAGGCCCCAGCGACGTTCACGCAGCAGGCCCCAACTTGACACGGTCGAGGCCAGGCACAACAGCGCGACGACCATTGACGCGGCCACCGGGTGCGCCAGCAGCCAGACCAGGCTGTGCATCTGCTGGAGCTGCACTTCACCTTCCACCAGGTGCCACAGCGCGAGGTTCTGCAGCGGCCACAGCACCAGTCCCTGCAGCACGAAGTAGATCGTCAGCAGCAGTGATAGCCAGAACGAAGCCTGTGCGACCGGGCGCACCCAGGCGTGATAGGCCGGGGAAAGCGGCGAGGGGATCGACGGGATCGACATTGACATCCGATGTCCTTGCAGTCGGCGCCCGCCTGCTCAGCGGGCCGTCGCCCGGGTGGCGACGGCCGGCAGGATATGGTGTTCGCTCAAGGGTGCCAAGGGCAGGCCATGCGGCGGTTGCAGCGGCACCCAGGCCAGTTCGGCAATTTCGGCGCGCGCCTGCGGCGCACCGTCCACCTGCACCCACCACGCCTGTGCCTGCACGTGGTGGCCGGGCTCGTTCACCGCCCAGTCCTCGAACGTGCCCAGCGCGATGGCGGCATCGGCGCGCAGCTGCACGCCCAGTTCCTCGTCCAGCTCGCGGGCCAGCGCCTGCAGGGGCGCCTCGCCGGGTTCGGGCTTGCCACCGGGCTGGATGAAGCGGCGCGCACCCTGCTTGCGCACCACCAGCGCCCGGCCGCGGTCATCCAGGATGACCGCAGCCACGATCCGGATCGTGGCTGCGGCGTCGCTCACTTCAGGTTCTGCTCGAACAGCTTGAGGATGCGCTTGTACTGGTCCAGCCAGGAATCGGCACGCACATAGCCGTGGCGTTCCAGTGGGTACGGGGCGATCGACCAGTTGTCCTTGTGCAGTTCGATCAGGCGCTGGGTGAGGTTCACCGAATCCTGGAAGAACACGTTGTCATCCATCATGCCGTGGGCGATCAGCAGGTTGTCCTGCAGGTTCTGCGCGTACTCGATCGGCGAGGACACGCGGTACGCCTCCGGGTCGATGTCCGGGGTGTTGAGGATGTTGCTGGTGTAGCCGTGGTTGTAGTTGTGCCAGTCCACCACCGGGCGCAGCGCGGCGCCGGCCTTGAAGGTGCCCGGCGCACGGAACAGCGCCATGAAGGTCATGAAGCCGCCATAGGAACCGCCGTAGATGCCGGCGTGGTCGCGGTCACCCTGCTGGGTGTCGACCAGCCAGTCCAGGCCGTCCTTGTAGTCTTCCAGTTCCGGGTGGCCCATGTTGCGGTAGATGGCCGTGCGCCAGTCGCGGCCATAGCCCTCGCTGCCGCGGTAGTCCATGTCCAGCACGATGTAGCCCTTCTGCACCAGCAGATTGTGGAACATCTGCTCGCGGAAATAGGCCGGGTAGCGCTGGTGCACGTTCTGCAGGTAGCCGGCGCCGTGCACGAACATCACGATCGGATACTTGCGGCCCGGTTCCTTGTTTTCCGGTTCGTAGTACTTGGCCCAGACCACGCCGGCACCATGCTTGGACGGCACTGCCACCAGCTTCGGCTGGGTCCACTGGCGTGCCTTGTAGTCGGCGGTGCGGGTGTCGGTCAGCACGCGCGCTTGGCCACCGGCACTGGGCAGTACCGCCAGCTGCGGCGGCAGGTAGGCGCCGGAGTAGCGCACCAGCAGCTGCTGGCCGTCGGGCGACAGCGAGAAATCCTCCACGCCGTTGAGGCTGGTCAGCTCGCGCACCTGGCGGCTGCCGGTGTCGACCGCGCAGACTTCGTAGTCATGCGGCGCCTGCTGGTTGCACAGGAAGTAGAAGCCCTTGCCATCGGCCGACGGCACCGGCGCCGAGGTTTCCCACTTGCCGCTGGTCAGCGCCTGCGGCTTGGCGGTGCCGGCCTGGGTGTACAGGTGCGAGAAGCCCGATTCCTCGGACAACAGCCACAGCGTGCGGCCATCGGCCATCCAGCCGAAATCGTTGAAGCCCCAGTTGATCCAGGCGTTGTCGGTCAGGCGGTGGCGGTTCTGCACGCGGCCGTCGGCAGCATTGACGCTGATGATCCAGCGGTCCTTGTTGTCGTTGGCGCGCAGCATCACCGCGGCCTGCTGGCCGTCGGCGCTCCAGCGGATGCCGCCGCCCATGAAGTCGCTCATCACCTGCACGCTGCGCTCGCCCTTCAGCGCATCCTTGCCGGCCTTGCGGCGCAGTTCGGCCAGCGGGTCGGTGCTGATGCCCGGCAGGCCGGACAGCGAGACTTTCTCGGCCTTGCCGGTGCGCACGTCCACGTACCACAGGGTGTGTGGCTCGAAGCCGTTGCGGCCGACGCGGGTGCGGGTGTCCTCGGTTTCCTCGTAGCCCGACTCGGTCACGTACAGCGGCATCTTGCTGGTGCGGCCGTCGTCGAAGTCCTTCGGCTTGGTCACCACGATCAGGTGGGTCAGGTCCGGCGACAGCACGCTGTCACCGATCTCGACGTCGGCGCCGAGGTAGACCGGGCCCGGTGCGCGGGTCGGGTCGGCCTGGCGCCAGCGCTGGTCCTGGTCCTTCAATGCCTCGCGCTGCTCGCGGTCGCGGCGCAGGGTTTCCAGCGTGCGCAGCTGCTGGTCGCGCAGCACGTCGGCCTTCGGCGGCGTGCGCGGGTCCTTCTCGGCCTTCAGGCTGGCCACCTGCTGCACGCCGCTGGCGGCGGTCCAGTGGAACCAGTTCTGGCCGACGCGCCAGATCACGCCGTTGTCCGCGGCAAAGTTCACGTTGCCCGCGCGCTCGTTGCTGCGGGTCAGCTGGGTCAGCGCGCCGCTGCGCAGGTCGCGCACGAACACATCGCCATTGCGCACGAAGGCGCTGCGGCTGCGGCTGCGGTCGTAGACCGGATCGGCGACGTCCAGGGTGCCGCGCTGGTCATCGGCCACCTGCGCGGCCACGCCGCCGGCCACCGGCTGGCGGAAGGTGTCGCGTACCGGGCTGCCGTTGCGCTTGAGCTGGTATTCCACCTGCTGGCTGTTCCACGACCACCAGGCCTTCTCGACCGGGGGACCGATCCAGTCCGGGTCGGCCATGGCCTGTTCGATGGTGATCGGCGTCGGCGCGGCATGCGCGGCCGGTGCGGCCAGCACGGCCGACAGCAGGAGGGACAGGGGCAGCACTCGGGACATGGGCGGACGGCACCAGAAGAGGAAACCGGCCAAGGGTAGCAGCCGCCCCGGCCCGGGGCAGGGGCCACAGGTCATGGCAGCGGGATTGGCAAAGTGGCGCAACCGGTTGCCGTGGTCGCGCATCCATTCTCCTGAACCCGCATCATCCACCGAACAGGAGCCCGACCATGCAGGAACTGATCCCGATCACCCTCTTCATCTGCATCGCCTACGCGATCCATGCCATTGCCGATGCGCGCGCGCGCAGCAAGCTGGTGGCCCCGCACGTACCGGAGGAAGTGATCCGCTCGCTGGCCGTGCTGGAAGAAGAGCGCCGCCGCCAGGGTGCGTTGCGCTGGGGCATCAGCCTGGTCTGCCTGGCCCTGGCCATGGCCCTGCTGGAAGCCATCGGGGCCCGTGACCTGACCTTTGGCGCCGCCGCCGCGCTGGTCGGCAGTGCCGGCCTCGGCCAGCTGCTGGCCTGGCACTTCACCCGGCCTGCCGCGCGCAAGGGCTGAGGCAGGCATGCCACGGGCACAGGGGGCGCCCCGCGCATGAGCCTGCTCGGCGAAGCGCTGTCGGCACTGCGGGGCCGTCGCCGCGAGGATACGGCGGCGACGGCGGCCCCCGCCAAAGCGCTGGACGCGGACCAGGCTCTGGTGCGGGCCATCATCGATGGCTCGCAGTCGCCCTTCGCGCAGCTGGTGGAGACCCACCAGCGCACTTGCGCGCATGTGATCGGACGCATGGTGGGCGACCGCGACCAGGTCGCCGACCTGCTGCAGGAAACTTTCCTTGCCGTGTTCCGCCAGCTGCATCGGTTTCGTTTTGAATGCTCGCTGCGCACCTGGGTTTCCCGGATCGCCTACACCACGGCGCTGCAGCACCTGCGCCGGCGGCGGCTGGAGGCGCAATGGATGGTGGCGGTGGAGGTGCCGGAGGATCTGGGGATCGGCGATGAAGGCCCCGGGCCGGCCGAGTTGAGCGAGGCGCTGCAGGCCGGGCGCCAGCTCGGCGCGGCACTGGAACGGCTGAGTCCGCCGCAGCGCCTGATCGTCGGCCTGCATTACCTGGAGGATTTCGATCTGGCCGAGATCGAACAGGTGACCGGGCTGGCGCGCGGTACCATCAAGAGCCATCTGCACCGCGCGCGCCAGATCCTGAAGCAGGAACTGACGCGGCATGCCACCGCCGGAGAGCTGCTGTGAATCCACCGACCGACCCTCGCGATGCGGAAGCGCGCGCGCTGGCACAGGCGTTGCGTGAGCAGGCACAGCAGGAAGAAACGCCGGATGTGAGCGAGGCGCTGCAGAAGCGCATTGCCGCTGAGTCGCGCGACGGTGGCGTGGGTTATGTGGTGGTGCAGGTGCTGTTGTTTGGCGCCCTGCTGGCTGCGGCGGCCTGGTATTTCTGGCACTGAGGCACCCGCCAAGGGGCCGCTCCAATCGCGGTGGGCAGAGGCCGACCTGGGTCGGCGTTTGGGCGTGTGTGCCAACCAAGGTTGGCAGCTACCAGAACGGTTGACCCCTGCGACAAAGTGAAGCAGCGCGTCACCCGGTCGCATCCCGTTTTAACGAAATCCTCCTAAAGTGGTCCGGTATCCCACCGGTCGCAGGCAGGAGGCGTCCCTTGGACGCGTTGTTGTTGTCCCGGATCCAGTTCGGATTCGTCATCAGTTTCCACGTGCTGTTCCCCGCCTTCACCATCGGTACGGCCAGCTGGCTGGCCTTCATCGAGTGGCGCTGGCTGCGCACGAGGCTGCCCGTGTGGCGCGAGCTGTACTTCTTCTGGCAGAAGATCTTCGCGGTGTCGTTCGGCATGGGCGTGGTCAGCGGCATCGTCATGGCCTTCCAGTTCGGTACCAACTGGCCGCGGCTGAGCGAGGTGGCCGGCACGGTCATCGGCCCGCTGCTGACCTACGAGGTGCTGACCGCGTTCTTCCTGGAAGCCAGCTTCCTCGGCGTGATGATGTTCGGCTGGGGCCGGGTCTCGCCGCGCCTGCATTTCCTGTCCACCTGCATGGTTGCGCTGGGCACGCTGTTCTCCACGTTCTGGATCCTGTCGTCCAACAGCTGGCTGCACACGCCGGCCGGCTACGAGATGGTCAACGGCATCGTGCATCCGGTGGACTGGTGGCAGGTGGTGTTCAATCCCTCGTTCCCCTACCGCCTCGCGCACATGGCGCTGGGCTCGTTCATCACCACCTGTTTCGTGATTGGTGGCGTGGGTGCGTGGTACCTGCGCAAGGGCACGCACGTGGAAGCGGGCCGGCGCATGCTGATCGCCGCCGTGGCATTCGCTGCGCTGACCGTGCCGGTGCAGATCTTCGTCGGCGACATGCACGGCCTGAACACGCTCAAGCACCAGCCGATGAAGATCGCGGCGGTGGAAGCGCATTGGCATGAGACCCGGGAAGGCGAGGGCGTACCGCTGGTGGTGTTCGCGCTGCCCAACGAGAAGGAGGAGCGCAACGATTTCGAAGTGGCCATCCCGAAGCTGGGCAGCGTGATCCTGACCCACAGCCTGGACGGCACCTTCGACCCGCTGACCTCGGTACCGGCCAGCGAGCGGCCGCCGGTGACGCCGGTGTTCTTTGCCTTCCGCATCATGGTCGGGCTGGGCACGCTGATGCTGCTGCTGGCCTGGGTGTCGGCCTTCCAGCTGTGGCGCAACAAGCTGCTCGATTCGCCATGGCTGCTGCGCGGCTGGAACTGGATGCTGCCCAGCGGTTTCATCGCGCTGCTGTCGGGGTGGTTCGTCACCGAAATGGGGCGCCAGCCGTGGGTGGTGCATGGCCTGCTGCGCACCGCCGATGCGGTCGGCCCGCAGAGCGCGTGGATGACCGCGCTGTCGCTGGGCGTCTACGTGGTCGGCTACGCCTTCGTGTTCGGCTGGGGCATCTGGTACCTGGTGAAGATCCTGCGCCACGGACCGCAGCCCTACGCCGAAGGGCCGTCGCTGGACCACGGCAGCCACACCCCGGCGCGCCCGCTGTCGGCAGCCGACGAACCGCTGGAGGAGCGCTGACATGGACCTGATGACCTGGCTGCCGGTGGCGTGGTTCGCGGTGATCGGCTTCGGCGTGCTGATGTACGTGGTGCTGGACGGCTTCGTGCTTGGCATCGGCATCCTCGCCCCCTTCGCCGAGGACGAGGAGCAGCTGGACCTGATGATGAACACCGCCGCGCCGATCTGGGACGGCAACGAGACCTGGCTGGTGCTGGGGGGGGCCGGCCTGCTGGCGGCCTTTCCCAAGGCCTATGCGGTGCTGTTGTCGGCGCTGTACCTGCCGGTGCTGGTGCTGCTGGTGGCGCTGGTGTTCCGTGGCGTGGCCTTTGAATTCCGCTTCAAGGCACATCGGTCACGCCGGCTGTGGAGCGTGGCGTTCGGCCTCGGTTCGCTGCTGGCGACGTTCGCCCAGGGCGTGATCCTGGGCACGCTGGTGCAGGGCATCCCGCTGGTGGACGGTGTCTATCAGGGCGGGCCGTTCGCCTGGTTCAGCCCGTTCGCGATGCTGACCGGTGCCGCGCTGGTGGCCGGCTATGCGTTACTGGGCAGCACCTGGCTGATCCTGAAGACAGAGGGACGCGTGCAGGCGCTGGCGCGGCAGATGACCCGGCCGCTGGTGGTGGCGGTGATCGCGGCGATGGGCCTGGTCAGCAGCTGGCTGCCGTTCCTCGACTCGCGGTTGATGGCGCGCTGGTTCAGCGACGGCAACTTCTGGTGGCTGTCGCCGGTGCCGCTGTTGACCCTGGCGGTAGCCGCCGCGCTGTGGCGCAGTGCCACCCACCCGCGCCACGAGCTGCCGCCGTTCGTGCTCAGCCTGGCCCTGTTCGTGCTCGGCTTCCTCGGCCTGGTACTGGGCATGTGGCCCTACCTGCTGCCACCGTCGATGACCCTGTGGCAGGCCGCCGCGCCGGCCTCCTCGCTGGGCTTTACCTTGGTTGGCCTGGTCATTCTGCTGCCGGTCATCCTCGGTTATACGGCGTGGTCGTACCGGGTGTTCCGTGGCAAGGTGCACGCCGATACCGGTTACCACTGATCGTTTGAAGCGGGGCCGCCGGTGCCGGCTCCCGTGTTGGGGAATGTGAAACCTGCACACCCCGTGCAGGACGTGCTAGCGTGCGCTCCTTTCCGGCAGCCAGGGGGGCAGCCGGCGACGTCCTGGACGGACGCACGGCTGCAGGACTGGGGGGCCGCCGCGCGTCGCCGTAATGGCTCGTGCCTATCGTTCTCCCGTTGAAGCACCTTCGCTAAATGATCGAATTCTCCATCGTCGACTGGGCTGCCTGGGCGCCTGGCCTGAGCGAGCGTAGCCAGTGGCTGGGCTGGGCCGATGCGCCGTATCCGCCGGTTGGCGAGGACACGCCGGCGCTGGCCGAGATCCCGGCAATGCAGCGCCGGCGCATCGAGCGGCTGGGCCGGATGGCGATCCAGGCCGCCTGCTGGTGCGAGGAGGGGCAGGGGGCAGACAGCCAGGTCCCGCTGGTGTTCGCCAGCCGCCACGGCGACGTGGCCCGTTCGATGGAGCTGCTGGGGGCGCTGTCCAACGATCAGCCCTTGTCACCGACGGGGTTCGGCCTGTCGGTGCACAACGCGATCGCTGCGTTGTACTCGATCGCGCGCGGCCACCGTGGCAACTACCTGGCGCTGGCCGCCGGCCAGGCCACGGTCGAGACCGCCTGCCTGGAAGCGGCCGGTCTGCTCGCCGATGGCGCCCGCGAAGTGCGGGTGGTGGTGTATGAGTCGCGTCTTCCCGAGATTTACTCGACGTTCGCCGACGAACCCGACCCGTTCTTTGCCTGGTGTTGGCGTTTGACGGCGCCGATGCCGGGCCAGCCGACCCTCTCCCTGCAGTGGGAGGCGGCGCCGGAGGCCACTGCCACCGCCCCGGGCGCGCTGCCGCACGCGCTGGACCTGCACCGCTTCCTGCTGTCCGGTGCGCCGGCGCTGGAGCACGTGGCCCAGGGCCAGCGTTGGCACTGGGGGAGCCGTGGCTGAGGCGCTGCGCCGTCTCGATCATGCCTGGCGGGTGCTCGGCACCGGCCTGAGCTTTGCCGCATTCGGCATGGGTGGCCTGCTGCTAGGCGTGCTGGTGATGCCGGTGCTGCTGCTGATGCGCGACCCGGTGGTCCGTCGCCGCCGGGCGCGCCGCGTGGTTCAGGTTGCCTTTGCCAGCCATCTGCGCCTGATGCGCGCGCTGGGGGTGATGACCTACCAGATCGAGGGCGGTGAACGCCTGCAGCGCGACGGTTTGCTGGTCCTGGCCAATCACCCGACCCTGATCGACGTGGTCTGCCTGATCTCGCTGCTGCCCAACGCCGATTGCGTGGTGAAACGGGCCGTGGCCCGCAACCCGTTCATGCGCGGTCCGGTGCGGGCGGCCGGCTACATCTCCAATGACGATGGCGCTGGCCTGGTCGATGACTGCGTGGCGGCGGTGCACGCCGGCGGCACCCTGGTGATCTTCCCCGAAGGCACCCGCAGCGTGCCGGGCCAGCCGCCGCGGCTGCAGCGCGGGGCCGCCAACATCGCCGTCCGTGGCCGGCTGGACATCACCCCGGTGCGGATCACCTGCACCCCGCCCACGTTGACCAAGGGACAGAAGTGGTATCGTGTCCCCTCACGTCGCTTTCACGTTCGGCTGCAGATCGGCGAAGATATCCCGATCGCGCCCTTCCTGGCCGATGACGACTCGCCAAGGGGGGATGCCTTGGCAGCCCGCCGCGTCACCGAGCACCTTTCTCGTTATTTCGACCTGTCTGGAGATCCGCCCCGTGCAAGCACTTGAGCACGAGATCAAGGAATTGATCATTTCCTCCCTTTCGCTGGAGGACATCACGCCGGAGGACATCGATCCGACCGCGCCGCTGTTCGTCGAGGGCCTGGGCCTGGATTCGATCGACGCGCTGGAGCTGGGCCTGGCGCTGCAGAAGAAGTACGGTGTCAGCCTCTCGGCCGATTCGGAAGAAACCCGTCGCCATTTCTCCAGCGTGCGCGCGCTCGGCGAGTTCGTCGCCGCACGCCAGTCGTAACGGCGCCAGGAATAGCCATGACCAAGAATGAACTGTTCGAACGCATCGTCAGCATCCTGACCGACAGCTTCGAGATCGAAACCGCCCGGATCACCCCCGAGGCCCGCCTGTACGACGACCTGGACATCGACAGCATCGATGCGGTCGACCTGATCGTTCAGCTGAAGCCGCTGCTCGGCCGCAACCTGCAGCCGGAAGCGTTCAAGGCCGTGCGCACCGTGCAGGACATCGTCGATGTCGTGCATGGACTGCTGCCGGACCAGGCAGCCGCCTGACCGCAGCGCCGGCGGCTTCGCCATGGCTCGCGCACGTACCGTCGTGGTGGCAGCGATCTCGCTCGCCTACCCGCTGCTGGTGTACCTGGCGATGGGCCGCTTCGAGCCGCGCTGGCTGTCGCTGCTGCTGTTCACCCTGGCCCTGCTGCGTGCGCTGAGCACGCGCCAGCCATTGTGGTGGGCCGCCGCCGCCGGCACCGGCCTGCTGGCGGTGCTGGCCACCGTGCTCAACCAGGCCCTGCCGCTGAAGCTGTACCCGGTGCTGGTCAATGCGGTGATGCTGGCGGTGTTCGGCACCAGCCTGCGTTTCGGGCCGCCGCTGGTGGAGCGCCTGGCGCGGCTGCAGGAGCCGGACCTGCCCCCGTTTGCGGTGGCCTATACCCGCCGCGTCACCCAGGTGTGGAGCGGCTTCTTCGTTCTCAACGGCAGCCTGGCCCTGCTGACCGCGCTGTACGCGTCGGACCGGGCCTGGATGCTCTACAACGGACTGTTGGCGTACGTGATGATGGGCGTGTTGTTCGCAGGTGAGTGGCTGGTGCGGCGGCGGGTGAAGGCGGCGCACGCGCATGGCTGAGTGGATTGCCCTGGACCGGCTGCTGCTGGAGGCGCGGCCGCAGCGCAGCGTCGGCCTGTGCGACGGAGACATGGTTGACCACGCCTGCTTCCGCCAGCGCGTGCGGGGCTGGCGCGCCGCCTTTGCGGCGGCCGAAGGCCGCGACTGGGCCCTGTATTTCGATGACGCCGTGGCCTTCGCTGCGGCGCTGTTCGGCGCCTGGCATGCCGGCAAGCGGGTGTTCCTGGCTGCTGACAACCTGCCGGCCACGCTGCAGGCGCTGCAGCCGCAGGTGAGCGGTTTCGCGGGCGACGTGCCGGCCGATTACCGCCCGCTGGCGGCGCTGGACGCCGCGCTGGACGACGAATTGCAGGCGCTGGACGAGCGCGCCTGCGAGCTGTGCGTGTTCACCTCCGGCAGCACCGGCCAGCCCAGTGCGATCGGCAAGCGCCTGGACCAGCTGGCGCGCGAGGTGGAAGCGCTGCAGGCCGCGTTCGGCGCGCAGCTGGAGGGCGCGCAGGTGCACGGCACGGTGTCCCACCAGCACATCTACGGGCTGCTGTTCCGGGTGCTGTGGCCGCTGGCCGCCGGCCGCCTGATCCATCCGCGCCGGTTCTTCCACGAAGACCTGGTGGGTGCGCTGGCCGGTACCGACACGGTGCTGGTGGCGACGCCGGCCCATCTCAAGCGCCTGCCCGAGCAGCTCGACTGGGCCAGCCTGCATGGCCGCCTGCGCGCGGTGTTCTCCTCCGGTGGCCCGCTGCCGGAGGACGCGGCGCGACAGGTGCGGCAGTGGTTGGGCGTGGCGCCGACCGAGGTCTATGGCAGCAGCGAGACCGGCGGTATCGCCTGGCGCCGCTGGGACACCGACCTGCCGCCGTGGCAGCCGCTGCCGGGTGTGCAATGGCGGATCGACGACGGCTGCCTGGCGGTGGCCTCGGCGCATCTGGAAACTCCCGGCTGGTGGCGCACCCAGGACCGCGTGGAAGCCTTGGCCGATGGCCGTTTCCGGCTGCTGGGCCGCGCCGACCGCATCGTCAAGATCGAAGAGCGCCGCGTCTCGCTGGATGCGCTGGAACGCGCGCTGCGCGAAGACACCGAAGTGGATGACGTGCGCGTGCTGGTGCTGCCCGGGCAGCGCGAGCAGCTGGCCGCCGTGGTGGTTCCGGCCGATCCGGCGCTGCTGGAGGGCGGCGACGCCGCGCGCCGTGCGCTGGGCCAACGCCTGGGCGCGCGCCTGGCGCATGCGCATGACGCGGTGACCCGGCCGCGCCGTTGGCGCCTGGTGCAGGCGTTGCCGATCAACGCGCAGGGCAAGGTGACCCAGGCGGCATTGGCGGCGCTGTTCCAGCCACTGATGCCGGTGCCGGTCTGGGACCGCCGCGACGCCGCCAGCGCCACGCTGCGCATGACCCTCGACCCGGCGCTGCGACCGTTCCAGGGCCACTTCCCGCAGGCGGCGATCCTGCCCGGTGTGGCGCAGTTGGACTGGGCGATGCGTTTCGGTCGCCAGGCATTTGCGATGCCGCGCGTGTTCCTGCGCATGGACGCGGTGAAGTTCCAGCACGTGGCCCGCCCCGGCGATGAGTTGACCCTGCAGCTGGACTGGGATGCCGCACGCAACGTGCTCGCCTTCCGCTATACCTCCAGCCACGGTGTGCATGCCAGCGGCAAGGTGGTTTTCGCCGATGCGGACTGACCCGGCCGTTGCCGGTGCCGCGTTCGCGCCACTGGTGGTGATTCCCGTCTACGACCACGAGCACGCCATCGTGGCGGTGGTCGACGGTGTGCAGGCCGCTGGCCTGCCTTGCCTGTTGGTCGACGATGGTTCGCATGACGCGTGCGCGGCGGTGCTGCGCACGCTGGCACAACGCCAGGGCGTTGACCTGCTGCGCCTGGACGCCAACCAGGGCAAGGGTGGGGCGATGCTGGCCGGTTTTGCTGAAGCCGGCGCGCGTGGCTACAGCCACGTGCTGCAGATCGACGCAGACGGCCAGCACGATACCGCTGACCTGCCACGCTTCATCGAGGCCGCGCGTGTGCATCCCGACGCGGTGATCTGCGGCATTCCGGCCTACGACGCCAGTGTTCCCAAGGCACGCCTGTATGGCCGCTACGCCACCCACGTCTGGGTCTGGATCAACACGCTGTCGCTGCACCTGCGCGACACCATGTGCGGCTTCCGGGTGTATCCCCTGCCACCGGTGCTGCGCCTGATCGGTGAAGAGACCATCGGCCGGCGCATGGATTTCGATACTGAAGTGATGGTGCGCCTGTACTGGCGCCAGCTGCCGGTCGAGCACCTGGCCACGCGCGTGACCTATCCCGCCGATGGCGTGTCGCACTTCGATGTGTGGCGCGACAACGTGCGCATCAGCCGCATGCACACCCGCCTGTTCTTCGGCATGCTCTGGCGCGCACCGCGGCTGCTGTGGCGCCGCCTGCAGGGGCAGCGCTGAAATGGCGACCGCGCAGGACGCCCCGCACTGGGCCGACATCGGCGAATCGACGTCGGTGGCCGGCGTGCTGTTCCTGTGCTGGGTTCACCGCTGGTTCGGGCGCTGGCCATTCCGCCTGTGCGCGTGGCCGGTGGTGGCCTGCCATTGGCTGGGTAACCGTGTGGGGCGACAGGCCTCGATGCAGTACCTGCAGCGGCTGCAGGCATACAGCGGCGTGCTCGGCCGCGCGCCAACCCGGCGCGACAGCCTGCGCCACTTCTTCGCCTTCGCCGACACGATGCTGGACAAGATCCTCGGCCTGGGCGGGCGCTACCCGGCCAACCGTATCCACCTGCACCGCGACCTGGTGCTGCAGAAGATCGCGCGCCGCGAAGGCGGTCTGATCCTCACCGCGCACATCGGCTGCCTGGAACTGTGCCAGGTGCTGGCCGAACAGGTGCCGGGGTTCCGCATCACCGTGCTGGTGCACACCGCGCATGCGCAGCGCTTCAACCGCCTGCTGCAGCGGCTGGACCCGCTGGCGGCGGTGGAACTGGTGCAGGTGACCGAAATGGGGCCGGCCACGGCGGTGATGCTGGCCGAGCGCGTGGCGGCGGGGGGCTTCGTTGCCATCGTCGGCGACCGCACGCCGGTGCAGGGCGGTCGCAGCGTCACCGCCGATTTCCTCGGCCATCGCGCCCCGTTCCCGATCGGCGCCTATGTGCTCGCCGCGGCGCTGGGCTGCCCGGTCTACACCATGGCCTGCCTGCACGAGGGCGATGGCTATCGGGTGGCATTCGAACAGTTCGCCGAACGCATCGTGCTGCCGCGTGGCTCGCGCGACGCGGCACTTGCCGAACAGGCACAGCGCTTCGCGCGCTGGCTGGAACTCCAGGTCATCCAGTCCCCGTTGGACTGGTTCAATTTCTTCCCCTTCTGGGATCAGGCTCCGCATGACGACTGACGCCGTACCCGTGTGCCGCTTTGGCGATGCACCGTTGACCATCGAAGACGTGGTTGCCCTGGCCCAGCGCCAGTGCGAGGCCGCACTGAGCGACGCGCCGGCGTTCCGCGCGCACATCCAGCGCGGTGCCGACTTCCTTGACCGCCTGTTGCGCGAGGATGGCGTGATCTACGGCGTGACCACCGGCTACGGCGACTCGTGCACGGTGAACATCCCGCCGGCACTGGTGGCTGAACTGCCGCACCACCTGTACACCTACCATGGCTGCGGCCTGGGCCGTTACCTGGACCCGGTCGAGACCCGTGCGGTGCTGGCCGCGCGCCTGGCGTCGCTGGTGCGTGGCATGTCCGGTGTCAGCATGCCGCTGCTGGAAGGCCTGGCCACGCTGCTGCAGCACGATGTGCTGCCGATGATCCCGGCCGAAGGCTCGGTGGGGGCCAGTGGTGACCTGACCCCGCTGTCCTACGTGGCGGCGGTGCTGTGCGGCGAGCGCGAGGTGCTGCACGATGGCCGCGTGCAGCCTGCTGCCGAGGTGCTGGCGAAGATCGGCATGACCCCGCTGAAGCTGCGGCCGAAGGAAGGCCTGGCGATCATGAACGGCACCGCGGTGATGACCGGCCTGGCCTGCCTGGCCTGGCAGCGCGCCGATTACCTGGCCCGCATGGCCACGCGGTTGACCGCGTTCAACGTGCTGGCCAGCGACGGCAACGCGCACCACTTCGACGAAACCCTGTTCGCGGCCAAGCCGCACCCGGGCCAGGGCCGCATCGCCGCGCGCCTGCGCAGCGACCTGCACAGCGAGCGTCCGCCACGCAATGAACAGCGCCTGCAGGACCGCTATTCGCTGCGCTGCGCGCCGCACGTGATCGGCGTGCTGGAGGACAGCCTGCCGTTCCTGCGCCAGCTGATCGAAACCGAACTGAACAGTGCCAACGACAACCCGCTGATCGACGCCGACGGCGAGCGCATCCTGCATGGCGGCCACTTCTACGGCGGCCACATCGCGCTGGCGATGGACACCCTGAAGAACACCGTGGCCAACGTTGCCGACCTGCTCGACCGCCAGCTGGCGCTGGTGGTGGATGCCCGTTACAGCCATGGCCTGCCGGCCAACCTGTCGGCGGCAACCGGCCCGCGCGCGGCCATCAACCATGGCCTGAAGGCGCTGCAGATCAGCGTGTCGGCCTGGACTGCCGAAGCGCTGAAGCAGACCCTGCCGGCCAGCGTGTTCTCGCGTTCCACCGAGTGCCACAACCAGGACAAGGTCAGCATGGGCACCATCGCCGCGCGCGACTGCCTGCGCGTGATCGAGCTGACTGAACAGGTGGTGGCCGCGATGCTGATCGCCGCCCGCCAGGGCCTGGCGCTGCGCGAACGGGTTGGCCTGAACGCGCAGCTGCATGGCAGTCTGGCCGGCATGTACGCCGACCTGGGGCAGCGCATCGCCCTGGTTGAAGAAGACCGCGCGCTGGATCGCGAACTGCGGGAACTGCTGGTGGAGATCCGCGCGCAACGTTGGGAGCTGTATGCCGGTGAATGAGGCTATTGAACGGGTTGGCGAAATTGCGTTGACCCCCGCCTTCCATGACTGCGATCCGATGAACGTGGTCTGGCATGGCAACTACTTCAAGTACTTCGAGATCGCGCGCTGCGCGCTGCTTGGGCGCTACGACTACGACTACCCGCAGATGCTCGAATCGGGCTACCTGTGGCCGGTGGTCGATGCGCGGGTGAAGTACGTGCGCCCGCTGCTGTTCAACCAGGCGCTGCGCGTGATTGCGCGCATCGTGGAATGGGAGAACCGGCTGAAGATCGAGTACGAGATCCTTGATGCGGAAAGCGGCCAGGTGCTGACCCGTGCGATGACCATCCAGGTCGCGGTGGACGCGACCAGCAGGGAAATGCTGTACCAGTGCCCGCCGGTACTGTGGGAACGCCTGGGAGTGCCTGCACCGTGAACACCCTTGTCCGCCTTTCGAGCGTGCTTCTGTGCGCGCTGATGTTCATTGCCGCGCCGCAGGTGCAGGCGGCCGACGCCGCCATTGATGTGATCACCCAGGCGGTGGCGCGGCCGGACGTGCTGCGTGGTCAGTTCAGCCAGGAAAAGCAGGTCAGCGGCTTCAAGAACCCGCTGCGCTCGCAGGGCCAGTTCGTGGTCGCGCGCCAGCATGGCGTGATCTGGACCACGCTCAAGCCGTTCCCCTCCGAAGTGGTGGTCACCGCCGACCGCATCCTCAGCCGCCAGCGCGATGGCAGCACCCGTGTCGAGCTCGATGCGCGGCAGCAGCCGGCGATGCGTTCGGTGAACGCGATCATGTTCGCGCTGATGAGTGGAGACGTGCAGGCGCTGTCCGGCCAGTTCAACGTGGCGGCCAGCCGTGAAGGGCAGGGCTGGCGGCTGCGGCTGACGCCGAAGTCGGCGATGCTGGCCAAGGCGTTCCAGTCGCTGACCCTGCAAGGTGACCGCTACGTGCGCCAGGTCGAGATCGTCGAGGCCAACAAGGACCGCACGCAAATCCAGTTCAGTGCACTGAGCGAAGCGCCGGCCACGCTCACCGCCGACGAGGCACGCCGCTTTGAGTGAGGGTGCAGCATCGAACGGGCCGGACCGGTTGCGGCGCTGGTGGCACTGGCTGGGCATCGCCTGGCTGGTGCTCCTGCTGGTGTTGGGGGCGCAGCAATGGCGCCTGTGGAGCCAGCAGTCGCGGATCGACACCGACATCCTCGCCTTGCTGCCGCAGGACGCGCATGACCGCCTGTTGAGTGACGTCACCCGGCGCATCGCCGACGGCAGCTCGCGCCAGGTGGTGGTGCTGCTGGGCAGCAAGGATGGCGCCGCCGCCAAGCGCGCACAGGCGGCGTTCGCTGCGGCGATGGCGGCGGATGCCGACAGCGCGTTGCTGGTGCCCAGCGGTTCGATCGAAGGCTGGTTCGACGAGGCGCGCGCGTTCTACGCACCGTACCGCGACCGCCTGCTGACCCCGGCCCAGCGCGAGCAGCTGCAGGGCAGCGAACCGGGCGCGTTGGCCGAGCAGGCGTTGGCTGCGCTGTACGGCCCGATGGGCGCTCCGCGCCTGACCGACTGGCGGCAAGACCCGCTGTCGCTGTGGCCGCAATGGTGGCAGCAGCAGGCGCAGGGATCGGGGTTGCGGCTGGGCGATGACGGCCTGCTCGAAGCCGAGGGCAGGCATTGGGCCGTACTGCAGTTCGATACGCCGGGGTCGGCGTTCCAGCTTGACGGCGAGCGCCATCTTGACGGCCTGCTGGAACGTGCCGGGCTGGCCGCCAGGACGGCGGCGCCAGAACTGGAAATCCTGCATGCGGGTGTGCCGCTGCACGCCGAAGCGGCGGCGGTGCAGGCCAACCAGGAGATCAACACGATCGGCTGGGGCTCGCTGGCCGCGGTGCTGCTGCTGGTGTGGCTGGCGTTCCGTTCGCTGCGGCCGATCCTGCTGGTCGCCGCCTCACTGCTGATCGGCTGTGGCGTGGCGCTGGCGGTGACCGTGCTGGTATTTGGCAAGGTGCATGTGCTGACCCTGGTGTTTGGTGCGTCGCTGGTGGGCGTGGCCGAGGACTACGGCATCCACTGGTTCGCTTCGCGCCAGGCCGAACCGGCTGATCGTCGCTGGAAACTGCTGCGGCACCTGCTGCCCGGCCTGTGGCTGGCCCTGCTGACCAGCGCGCTGGCCTACCTGGCACTGGGCCTGGCCCCGTTCCCGGGCCTGCGCCAGATGGCATTGTTCTCGGTGGTCGGCCTGGCCGCCGCCTTCCTTACGGTGATTTTCTGGTTCCCGTGGCTGGATGGCGGAGAGATCCGCCAGACCCGTTTCTCGCAGTGGCTGGGCAACACGCTGGAGCGCTTCCCGCGCCTGCATGGCCGCCGCCCGCTGACGGTGTTCGTGGTGATCACGCTGGCACTGGCTGCAATCGGCATCGCCCGCCTGCACAGCAACGACGACCTGCGCAGCCTGCAATCGTCGCCGCCCGCGCTGATGGCGCAGCAGATCCGCTTGAGCCAGCTGCTGGGCATGCCCAGCCCGGCACAGTTCTACCTGGTACAGGGCACCGACGCGGCGCAGCTGCTGCAGCGTGAGGAAGCGTTGACCGAACGCCTGCGTGTACTGGCCAACCAGAAGCGCATTGGGGGCTATCGCGCGATCAGCGATTGGCTGCCGTCGCCGTCGCGCCAGCAGGCCGATGCGGCGCTGACTGCGAAGGTTGAGCCGGGTGTGCTTGCGGCCGTGTCCGAGGCCGTGGGAGAGCCACTGCAGCGACCGCGGTTCGCGGACGCGCCACTCACCGCCGAAGCGTTCCTGGCCTCGCCGGCCTCGCAGCCGTTCCGGCACCTGTGGGTGGGCCAGGTCGGCGGGCAGATGATCAGCGTGGTGATGGTCGATGACCTGTCGCGCGCCGATGCGCTGGCCACCCTACGCGGGGCGGCCGAGGGCCTGCCGGGTGTGCGCTGGGTGGATCGCACCGCCGACTTCTCGCAGCTGCTGGGCCACTACCGCAAGCTGATGGGCGGGCTGCTGCTGGTCGGCATCGTGCTGGTGTTCGGCGCGCTGTGGCTGCGCTACCGCCGCCAGGCCTGGCGCGTGTTCGCGCCGACCCTGATTGCCGGCGCATTGACCTTGGGCCTGCTGGGCCTGTTCGGCCAGCCGCTGCAGCTGTTCAACGTGCTGGCACTGATGCTGTTGCTGGGCATGGGCATCGACTACGGCATTTTCCTGATCGAGCACCGCGGCGACGCCAGTGCCTGGCTGGCCGTGTGCGTGGGCGCGGCCAGCACCTGGCTGTCGTTCGGCCTGCTGGGCCTGTCGCAGACCCCGGCGTTGCGCGCGTTCGGCCTGACCCTGCTGTTCGGCATCGGCCTGGTCTGGCTGATCTCGCCGCTGTTCCGTCCGCCGCCGCACGATCTGCCGCCGGCCTGAGCCTGTTTTCCGACTTCCTTCTTTCCACTTGATCGAGCAACAAGGACGCACCGATGAACACTGCTGTGGATGCTGTCGAACGCACTGAAATCCTGATCATCGGCGCCGGCCCGGCCGGTTCCGTGGCCGCGGCGATGCTGCGCCAGCAGGGCCGCCAGGTGCTGATGCTGGAGCGCCAGCAGTTCCCGCGCTTCTCCATCGGCGAAAGCCTGCTGCCGCAGAGCATGGAGTACATCGAGGCGGCCGGCCTGCTGCAGGACGTGGTCGAGGCGGGCTTCCAGTACAAGAACGGTGCCGCCTTCGTGCACGGCGAAGCGCGTACGGCGTTCGATTTCAGGAAGAAGTTCTCGCCGGGTTGGGGCACCACCTACCAGGTGCAGCGCGCCGACTTCGACAACGTGCTGGCACGCGGCGCCGAGCGCATGGGGGCCACGCTGCGTTTCGGCGACGAGGTGCTGTCGGTCGAGCCGGGCGAGCAACCGGCGGTGACGGTACGCCGCCCGGACGGCAGCGAGTACCGCATCGAGGCCGATTTCATCCTCGATGCCTCCGGCTTCGCGCGCCTGCTGCCGCGGCTGCTGCAGCTGGAATCGCCGTCCAACTTCCCGGTGCGCGGCGCGATCTTCTGCCACGTGCGCGACAACATTCCGGCCGAAGCAGAATTCGACCGCAACAAGATCCTGATCACCACCCATCCCGAGCACATCGACGTCTGGTATTGGACGATCCCGTTCTCCAATGGCTGCTGTTCGCTGGGCGTGGTCGCCGAGCCGTCGTTCTTCGAGCGCTACGAGGGTGACGACCTGCAGAAGCTGCAGGCCATCGTCGGCGAGGACCCCAACCTGACCCGCCTGCTGGCCAACGCCGAATGGGCGGTGCTGCCGGTGCGCCGCATCACCGGCTATTCGGCCAACGTCAGCTCGCTGTGGGGGCCCGGCTACGCGTTGCTGGGCAACGCCGGCGAGTTCCTCGATCCGGTGTTCTCCTCCGGCGTGACCATTGCCTTCAAGTCCGCGCAGCTCGCCAGCGAATGCCTCAAGCGCCGCTATGCCGGCCAGGCCGTGGACTGGGAGGCCGAGTTCTCGATCCCGCTGCGCGCGGGCGTGAAGACCTTCCGCCGCTTCGTCGAAAGCTGGTACCAGGGCGGCTTCCAGAAGATCATCTACCACCCGCAGCAGCAGCCCGAAGTGCGCGACATGATCAGCTCCATCCTGGCCGGTTACGCCTGGGACACCAAGAATCCGTATGTGGCCGATGAAAGTGGTCGCCGCATGCGCGTGCTGGAGGAATTGTGCAGCGCCTGATCTTCCGTACTGCGGCCCTGCTGCTGTGCCTGCTGCTGGCCGCCTGTGCCGGCCGCATGCCGAAACCGCAGGTGGAACTGCCGCCGCTGCGCCTGGCGCCGGCCAGCCTGCCGGCGCCGCTGGCGCTGCAGCAGCAGCTGCATTTCCGCTTCGGCACGCATGAGCGCGATCTCGACGCGCTGCTGGAAGCCGACGCCCAGCAGGTGCAGCTGGCCGTGCAGGCGATGGGCCAGACCGGCGTGCGCCTGCAATGGGACGGCCAGCAGCTGACCCAGCAGCGCGCGCCATGGCTGCCACCGCAGGTGCGCGCCGAGCGCGTGCTGGATGACCTGCAGTTCGCGCTGTGGCCGACCGCGGCCATTGCCGCCGTGCTGCCGCCGGGCTGGCAGGTCAGTGATGATGGCCATCAGCGCAGCCTGTCGCGTGAGGGCACCGTGTGGCTGCACCTGCAGCGGCTGGACGATGGCAGCGTGCAGCTGGACAACCGCGCCGAAGGCTATGCGCTGCGCATCGAATCGATCGACATGGCCGGGCCGTACCGATGAGCGCACCGATCTACCTGAACGACCTGGGTGTGGTCTGTGCACTCGGCGCTGGCCGCGCCGCAGTGACGTCGGCACTGTTCGCCGACGCGCCGGGCGGGCTCAGCGACAACGACAGCCTGTTGCCGGGGCGCACTCTGGCGCTGGGAGAAGTACGCACGCCGCTGCCGGCACTGGATGACCTGCCGGTGGCCCTGCGCGGGCGCAACAATGCCCTGCTGGACGTGGCATTGGCTCAGATCGCGCCGGCAGTGGCCGCGGCGATCGCCCGCCATGGCGCCGAGCGCGTAGCGGTGGTGCTGGGCACCAGCACCTCGGGCATTGGTGAATCGGAGCAGGCATTGCGCAGCCATGCCGAACAGGGCCAGTGGCCGCAGGGCTTTGACTACGCCCAGCAGGAAATGGGCACCGCCGCGCAGTTCGTGCGCCAGCGCAGTGGCGCACAGGGGCCGGCATGGACCCTGTCCACTGCCTGCTCGTCCAGTGCCAAGGCGCTGATGTCGGCCGCACGCATGCTGCGCGCCGGCATCGTCGATGCGGTGATCGCCGGTGGCGCCGATTCGCTGTGCCGCTTCACCGTAGCCGGCTTCAGCGCGCTGGAATCGGTCTCGGCCCAACGCTGCAATCCGTTCTCGCAGCATCGTACCGGTATCAACATCGGCGAAGGCGCCGCGCTGTTCCTGCTCACCCGCGAACCCGGCCCGGTATGCCTGGCGGGGTGGGGCGAGTCGGCCGACGCCCACCACATGTCCGCCCCGGACCCGCAGGGCCTGGGTGCCATCGACGCCCTGCAGCAGGCGCTGCAGCGTGCTGGCTGGGCCGCCGGTGAAGTGGACTATGTGAACCTGCATGGGACCGCGACCGGCCATAACGATGCGATGGAAAGCCTGGCCGTGTCGCAGGTGCTGGGCAGCCACGTGCCGGCCAGTTCGACCAAGCCGTTGACCGGCCACACGCTGGGTGCCTCGGGTGCCATCGAGGCGGCGCTGTGCTGGATCGTGCTGGCCGAGAACCCGCAGCAGCTGCTGCCGCCGCACTGGTGGGACGGCGTGGCCGACCCGGCACTGCCGGTGCTGCCGCTGGTCGCACCGGGCACGCGCCTTGCGCAGCCGCCACGGCGGGTGCTGAGCAATTCGTTCGCCTTCGGCGGCAGCAATGCCGTGCTGGCACTGGAGCGTCGATGAACACGCTGTACGCGATCGAAGACGTGGTGCCGCACCGCCAGGACATGTGCCTGCTGGAGCGCATCACGCAATGGGACCAGGACGCCATCGAGGCCGAACTGGTGGTGCCCGAGGCCGGCCTGTTCGTCGAGGATGACCAGGTGCCGGCATGGGTCGGCATCGAGTACATGGCGCAGGCCATCGCGGCCTGGGCCGGTTGCCGCGCGCGTGCGGCCGGCAGGCCACCGCAGCTGGGCTTCCTGCTCGGCAGCCGCCGCTACAGCAGCGCGCGCAGCAGCTTCCCCAGCGGTTCGCGGCTGCGCGTGCAGGCGCGCTGCGAGCTGTTGGGTGACAATGGATTGGGGATGTTCGCCTGCCGCATCCTGGCAGGCGAGGAAGAATGGGCGACAGCCAACGTTTCGGTGTTCGAACCGGCCGACGCGATGGCCTATCTGGAGAGTGGACAGGCATGACAGGGAATCGAAGCGTGCTGGTGACCGGCGCCAGCCGGGGCATCGGCCGGGCCATCGCGCTGCGTATCGCGCGCGATGGCTTCGACGTGGTGGTGCATTGCCGCAGCCGCGTGGATGAAGCACAGGCGGTGGTCACCGAGATCCAGGCACTGGGCCAGCAGGCCCGCGTAGTGGTGTTCGACGTGGCCGACCGCGAGGCCGCGAGGGCCGCGCTGGAAGCCGATGTCGAGGCACATGGCGCGTATTACGGCGTGGTCTGCAATGCCGGCATCGCCCGTGACGGCGCCTTCCCGGCGCTGTCGGAGGACGATTGGGACCAGGTCATCCACACCAACCTGGATGGCTTCTACAACGTGCTGCATCCGCTGATCATGCCGATGGTGCGGCGGCGCAAGCCGGGCCGCATCGTCACCCTGTCGTCGGTCTCCGGACTGGCCGGCAACCGCGGGCAGGTCAACTACAGTGCCGCCAAGGCCGGCATCATCGGCGCCACCAAGGCCCTGGCGCTGGAACTGGCCAGCCGCCAGATCACCGTCAACTGCGTGGCCCCGGGCCTGATCGAGACCGAAATGCTCAACGACGAAGTGGTTGAACACGCGCTCAAGCTGATTCCCGCCGGCCGCGTTGGCCGCCCGGACGAAGTGGCGGCTACCGTGGCGTTCCTGCTGTCCGAACCGGCCGGCTACATCACCCGGCAGGTGATCTCGGTGAACGGAGGCATGATCTGATGGCCGCCGATCGTCGCGTGGTGGTCACCGGCGCCGCCGCCATCAGTCCGCTCGGCCACGACTGGCCCACCATCGAAGCGCACCTGCGCAGCTGCCGCAACGCGGTGCGTGCGATGCCCGAGTGGGATGTCTATGCCGGGCTGAACACCAAGCTGGCCGCGCCGGCGCAGGACTTCGAGCTGCCGCCGAACTACAACCGCAAGACCACCCGCTCGATGGGCAAGGTCGCGATCATGTCGGTGCGCGCCACCGAGGTGGCGCTGCGCGAGGCAGGCCTGCATGAGCATCCGGTGCTGCGCAGTGGCCGTACCGGCGTGGCCTATGGTTCCTCGTCCGGCAGCCACGAGGCCACCGGCGAATTCGGGCGCATGCTCAACGAATTCACCACGGATGGCATCAGCGCCACGACCTACCTGAAGATGATGAGCCACACCGCGCCGGTCAACATCGGCGTGTTCTTCGGCCTGTCCGGGCGCGTGTACACCACCTCCAGCGCCTGCACGTCGGGCAGCCAGGGTGTGGGCGCGGCCTATGAAGCCATCCGCAGCGGCAAGCAGACGGTGATGGTGGCCGGCGGTGCCGAGCAGCTCGATGCCACCGCTGCAGCGGTGTTCGACACGCTGTTCGCCACCAGCGTGCGCAACGACGCGCCGCAGACCACGCCACGCCCGTTCGATGCCGGCCGCGATGGCCTGGTGCTGGGCGAGGGCGCCTGCACGCTGATCCTGGAAGACCTGGAACACGCGCAGGCGCGCGGCGCCACTATCCTTGCAGAGGTGGTCGGCTACGGCACCAACAGCGATGGCCAGCACGTCACCCAGCCCAGTGCCGACACCATGGCCCAGGCCATGCGCCTGGCATTGGAGGACGCCGGCCTGGACGCGGCGCAGATCGACTACGTCAACGCCCATGGCACCGCCACCGACCACGGCGACATCGCCGAGACCCAGGCTACCGCACAGGTGTTCGGCAGCCGCGTGCCGATCAGCTCGCTGAAGAGCTACGTCGGCCACATGCTGGGTGCCTGTGGCGCGTTCGAGGCCTGGGTGAGCATCCAGATGATGCGTGCCGGCTGGTTCGCGCCCACCCTGAACCTGGCCGAGGTCGACCCGCGCTGTGGCCAGCTCGACTTCATCACCGGGCAGGGCCGCGAACTGCAGGCCGAGTACGTGATGAGCAACAACTTCGCCTTCGGCGGCATCAACACCTCGCTGGTGTTCCGCCGCTGGAGCGAGTGATCCACTGCGCCAACATACCGTCCCCGTTACCCCCGCACCCTCGACAAGGAGATGTTCCGATGCGCCGCACTCTCATGATCGCCACGGCTACCGCGCTGCTGGCCCTGACTTCCACCGCTTCCGCCCGCGACACGCGTGTCGAACAGTCCCTGCAGGAACTGGTCAATTCGCAGGCCGCCAAGGACGCCGGCATCGACGGCAGCGTGCGCTTCTATCTGGCCGGCCAGCCGGTCAGCGTGCAGCAGCGCCTGGGCGAAGACGTGACCAACAAGAAGACCAACGCCGCCAACAAGAGCGATGCCGAGGCCTGCCGCTGGGTTGCGCTGTCGGCACTGCGCGCGCTGCAGGACGGTGCCAAGTCGCGCGGCGCCAACGCCGTGGTCGACATCGTCAGCTATTACAAGAAGAACGAGTTCAAGAGCAGCACCAACTACGAGTGCTACGCCGGTGCCATCCTCGCGGGTGTCGCGCTGAAGGGCACCTACGCCAAGGTCAAGTAAGCGCCGGTGTGGCGGCGGCGCAGCCTGAACGTCGCCGCCACATTGCTGAACCCCGCAGGCGAAACGCCGCCGATCGCGCCGCCATCGCCGGCTGACGGCTTTCCCCGGTGTCGGCTTTCCGACACAATCATGGCTCTTCCCGGGTTATCGTCCCGCGGACATGCACGCCTACGTCTATAAAAGCCAACTCAAGCCGGACACCTACGTCTACGTTCCCCGACGCGATGATTTCAGCGCGCTGCCCGCGCCGCTGCTCACCTCGCTGGGGACGCTCGCCTTCGTGCTGGAGGTGGCCCTGGATGCCCAGCGCCGCCTGGCGCAGGCTGACCCGGAAAAGGTCCGCAGCGAAATGAGCGAGCGCGGGTTCTACCTGCAGGTGCCGCCGTCGGTGGCCAGCCTGATGCCGCGCCACTATGACTGACGCCTCCCGTCCGCGCATTCTGTCAATTGCCTTCGCCGCGGGCGCGGTGCTGGCGCTGGGCGCCGCCGTGGGCGGCGTTCCGGGTGCCGTCCTTGCCGCACTGGCGCAGCCCGCGTTCGCGTTGGCGATATCGTGGTGGCGCCGCAGCCGCGGGCTGCTGCCGCTGAAGGTGGTCGCGCGCCAGGACCTGCCGGCGCTGCTGGCCTTGTGGGCAGCCGCGCCGCTGTTGCTGGCGCTGCTGCTGGCCTGGCCGCTCGCAGCGCTGCGTGACAGCGGCAGCCTGGCGGCAGTGCTTGGCCTGAGCGTACTGGTCAGTGCCGGCCTGCTGGCGGCCTGGCGCACCTGGCCATTGTGGAACGATGTCGAACGCCTGGATGGCAGCCTGGCCCAGCACTGGCAGGCGCTGGCGGGGCGCGACCTGACTGCCTGGCGTGGCCTCGGCGTGGCCGCGCTGGTCATTGCGCTGGCCGCGCTGGTGGTGCTGCCGGCCTGGCCGGGCCTGTTGCCGGAAAGCGCGCGCTGGCCCGCCGCACTGGCGGTCGTACTGCTGTCGCCGGTGCTGCACCTGCTGCTGCAGCGGGTCGCGCCCGCGCCGCTGGTGTCGCTGCGCTCCAGCCCGTTGGCGGCGTCCAGCGCTGCACCCGAACCGATGTTCGCAGCGGCGGCCGAAACCGTGCCGCTGGAGGTGATGGCGCCGCAGGAACTGACACCGGCGCTGTATGAGGCCGCCCGCCAGGGCCGCATCGACCGGGGCCTGCAGCTGCTGCAGGCCGGTGCCGATCCGTATGCGCTGCCGGACCCGAACTGGCGTGACCAGCGCAGCCTGGCGGTGCTGGCCGCGGTGCTGCCGGACCTGCGCCTGCTGCGCGAACTGATTGCCCGCGGCGTCGATGTGAATGCGCCGCACCGGGGCATGACCCCGCTGCTGGCGGCGACCCGCGACAGCTGGCATGGCCGCCCCGAAGCGGTGATGACCCTGCTCGCCAACGGCGCCGACTCGCGTGCCACCGACAGTGATGGCAACACCCCGCTGCACCATGCCGCACGCAGTTCCGACCCGGGGGTGGCCGCGCTGCTGCGCGATGCCGCTGCCGAAGTCGATGCGCTGAACCGTGATGGCTGGTCGCCGCTGGCGGTGGCCTGCCAGGTGGGCAACTGGCGTCTGGCCCGCTTCCTGCTCGAACGCGGTGCACGCTGCGAACCGGCCGATGGCACCCCGGTGCTGCTGGCCGCCGCCGCCACCGAGGATGATGATCCGGCGGGCGTGCAGCTGCTGCTCAAGCACAAGGCACGGGCCGACGCCCGCGATCGCCAGCGCCGCAGTGCGTTGCATGAGGCGGCCCTGGCCGGCCATGTCGAGATCATCGGCGTGCTGCTCGGCGCGGGCGCCAATCTGGAGGCGCGCGATGCACTGGGGCGTACGCCGTGGCTGGAAGCGGCCCGTGCCGGTCGCGCCGCCGTGATCGAGCACCTGCTGCCGCACAAGCCGGACCTGGTCGCGGTGGACGGCGAAGGCCGCAATGCGGTGCAGCTGGCGGCGATGGCCGAGGATGTCTCGCCGCTGCTGATCAAGCGCCTGGTCGAACTGGGCATCGCGGCCGATGCCACCGATCCGCTCGGCCGCCGTGCGGTGGACTACGCCGCCGAGGCCGGCCGCTGGGCGATCGTAGCCCTGCTGGACCCGTCCTATCCGTTGCCGGCCGCGGTCAGTGATGGCCTGGCCGATCGTGGCGAAGCAGCCAGTGCCAGCGGCCTGCTGCCGGATCGTCCGCCGCTGACCCTGCTGCGCGAGGCCCTGGGCTTCGGCAACACAGACGGCATGGCGGCGCTGACCAGGCTGTGCCAGCCGGAGGAACTGGGCGGGCTGCTGCTCGATCCGGAGTTGGCGCTGGAACCGCGTGCGGTGGACTGGCTGCTGGGCCACGGCGCCGATCCCTATGTGCGTGATGCCTGCTCCGATACGCCGATGTTCGCGCTGTTGTCGCGCGGCATCGATGCGGTGCCGGCGTTGCAGGTGATGCTGCAGCGTGGCCTGTCGCCGGCCGGCCGCGGTGGCCTGGCGCGCTTCCTTGCTGCCTGCGCACAGCACGACCAGGCCGCGCGTGGCCTGGAACAGCTGGCACTGGAACTGCTTGAGCGTGGCGCCGATCCGTTCGCCGCCTCGCCGGCGGGCGATCCGCCGCTGTCGCTGGCGGTGCGCCTGGGGTGGCTGCGGCTGCAGCAGGCCCTGCTCAAGGCCGGCGTTGATCGCGAAGCACGCGACAGCCACGGCATGACCGCACTGCACCTGGCCACCGCATTGGCCCGCGAAGGCGCGCTTAAGCTGCTGGTGCAGCATGGTGCCTCGCCGGAAGCACGTGCCGCCGACGGCCAGACACCGCTGGGCGTGGCGCTGTCGATCGGTCGCCGCGATCTGGCCGACTGGCTCGATTGGCGGGTGTGGCCGTTGCCGCGCCGCACCCTGCGCGAGGCCGATCTGCCGGCCGCCGCAATGGCCGGTGACGTCGATGCAGTGCGCCGCCTGATCGATCTGGGCTTCGCCGTCGACGCGGTCGACGCACAGGGCTGCACCGCGCTGCTGCGTGCCGCCGGTGGCGGCCACCTGGCGGTAACCGACCTGCTGCTGGCGCGCGGCGCCGATCCGCAGCACGCGGCGGCCAGTGGCGCGACGCCGCTGTCGGCGGCGGTCAGCATGCGCCAGGTGGACATCGTTTCGGCCCTGCTCGACGCTGGCGCCAAGCTGGAACACCGCCTGCCGGGTGGCGTGACGGTGCTGATGCTGGCCTCCGCGCTGGGCCTTCCGGACATCGTCGCGCGCCTGCTCACGGCGGGTGCCGACGTGCATGCCGGTGACGCGCAGCAGCTGGGTCCGCTGCACTGTGCCGCGCTGTACGGTTTCAGTGCCCGCGACCGCTCGCGCCTGCTGGCGCTGCTCGACACCCTGCTGCTGGCCGGTGCCGAACCGGACCAGGCCGCCGCTGGTTCTGTCACGCCGCTGCTGCTGCTGCTGGGCGCGCGCGCCGAGCCGGGTACCGCCTGCGACGAGCAGGTGGTGATGGCCGCAGTGGAGCGCCTGCTGGACGAGGACGTAAGCCTGGACGTACGCGACCCGCGTGGCTTCGGCCCGCTGCATCTGGCCGCGCTGCATGGCCTGCCGCTGCTGGTGCAGCGCCTGCTGCGCGCCGGCGCCGATCCTGAAGCGCGCGACAGCCTCAACCGCAGCCCGCGCGAGATCGCGGTGATGCGTGGCTTCATCGACGTCGCCGGCGAGTTCGAACCCCGCGTGCCGGGTGTCTCGTCGATGGCGCGGTTCCTGCGCGACAACGGCTGATTCCTGGAAAAGGGTCGTGCCGGCCGCTGGCCGGCAACCGCAATCTGTGGTGGGTGCCGACCGTTGGTCGGCACGCCTACTTGCCGTCGCTTTCCGCGTCGGCCTCGAACAGATGCATCAGGTCGTTGCGTGCATCACGCGAGGTCTGGATCACCGCGGCCTCGTCGTCGTACACCAGGTACTGGTCGCGCAGCAGCTGCTCATCATGCTCACGGAAGCGCTGCACATGGCGCTCGGCCACGTCCGGTGCCACGCCCAATGCGGTCAGCACGCGCCCGCTCATCTCCAGGCTGGTGCCGAACACTTCGCGGAACGGCTCGGCCGACATGTCCATCAGTCGCCAGGCATGCTGGCGGTTGCGTGCACGCGCCAGCACCTTCGCGTCCGGGTACAGCCGGCGCACCATGCGCACCGCGCGCAGGTTGGTCTCCGGGTCGTCCACGGTGATGACGAACACATCGATGTGTTCGCCACCCGCTGCACGCAGCATCTCCGGGCGGGTCGGGTCGCCGTAGTACAGCTGGTTGCCGAAGCGGCGCAGGTCGGCCACCGTGTCCGGGTTCGCCTCCAGCGCCACGAACGGCACCTTCTGTGCGGTCAGCAGGCGCGCGATCACCTGGCCGAAGCGGCCCATGCCGGCGATCAGCACCTTGGGCCGGTTGTCCGGTGCCACCTTGTCGGCCTCGGCGCTCCCGCGCGGTGGAGCCTTCTCCTGGCCGAGCAGCTTGAGCAGCGCGATCATCAGCAGTGGCGTGATCGCCATCGACAGGCCGACGATCGCCACCAGCCGATCGTGATTGGCGTTGCCGAGCAGGTGCGCGCGCTGCGCTTCGTTGAACACCACGAAGGCGAACTCGCCCCCCAGCCACAGCACGCTGCCCAGCAGCAGCGACTGCCGTGAACTGAGCTTTGCAATACGGCCAATCACATACAGCAGGCTGAACTTGACCACCAGCAGGATCGCCACGCCGGCGGCGATCAGCCACGGCTCTGCGGCGATGCGGTCGAGATCGATGCCCATGCCCACGGCGATGAAGAACAGCCCCAGCAGCAGGCCCTTGAACGGCTCGATCTGCGCTTCCAGTTCGTGCCGGAACTCCGAATCGGACAGCAGCACCCCGGCCAGGAACGCGCCCAGGCTGGGGCTGAGGCCCGCTTCCTGCATGAACCAGGCAGTGCCCAGCACCACCAGCAGGGCGGTGGCGGTGAACACTTCCGGGCTGCGGGTGCGCGCGATGATGCTGAACACCTTGCGCAGCACCGGTCGCCCGCACAGGATCACCACGGCCAGCGCGCCGAGGGCCACGGCGGCGTCTTCCCAGCGCAGGGTCTCGTTCTTCGCCCCGCCCAGCAGCGGGATGGCCGCCAGCAGCGGGATCGCGATCAGGTCCTGGAACAGCAGGATGGCAAAACCCAGCCGGCCATGGTCGCTGTTGATCGCCTTGTGCTCGGACAGCAGCTGCAGGCCTACCGCGGTGGATGACAGCGCCAGCGCAACACCGACCACCAGCGCGCTCTTCCACTGGAAGTGGTCGAGCAGCAGCAGGCCGCCCAGCACCAGCCCGGACATCGCCACCTGCGCCGCGCCCGCGCCGAACACCGAGCGCCGCATCACCTTCAGGCGTGCCGGCGACAGCTCCAGGCCGATCACGAACAGCAGCATCACCACGCCGATCTCGGCCGCGCCGAGGATGCGATCGGCGTCCTGCACGAAGCCCAGCCCGTCCGGGCCCAGCACCACGCCGGCCGCCAGGTAGCCCAGCACCGCGCCGAAGCCGAACTTCTTGAACACCGGCACGGCAATGACCGCCGCCAGCAGCAGCACCAGGGCCAGTTCCAGACCGCCGCTATGCATGGGAATACCTGGTCATCGGGGAAGCCCGCAGTGCGTCCGTTCGGGTGGGGAAAGCGTGGCGAGCGCCACTCGGCCATTATGCGCGCCGGTCGGTGTATGCACGAGAACAACCGGCCGGCCGGCGCCCGGCGCAGGGATGCCGGGTTGACCTGCATGGCCCGCGGGTCCAGACTGCCCGCCGCTGGCGGCGCACCGCCGGCACGCGCATTCCGGAGTCCCCAACCCATGTCCAGCGACAGTAGAAGTCGACCTCGTTCGACGCCAGCGATGGCCACCGCCTGACATCGGGACGGTTTGCCTGCGTTGGCGTTGCGCGAGGTCGCACCCCCACAAGGCAAAACCGATGAACCAGAAGCAACTGCTGCGCCCGGTGGCCGATGCCGCCGCTTTGGCCGCACCGCTGGCGAACTACAACACCGCCGATGCGGTGGAATTCCTCAACACACTGGAACTGGCCCGCGCCGCGGAAACGCTGGCCGCGCTGCCGTTGCCGCGTGCAGTGAAGATGCTGGAAGCACCGGAGCTGCACCGCAGCGGTGAGCTGGTGGCCGCGCTGCCGCCGGCACGCGCCGCTGCCCTGCTCGGGCTGATGGCTGACGACCGCGCCACCGACATTGTCCACGAGCTGGATGAGGAAGAACGCGCGCGGCTGATCCCGCTGCTGGGCACTGACGCCCGCCAGGCCATCCAGAAGCTGCTGAGCTATCCGCCGAACACCGCCGGCGCGCTGATGACCACCGAATACGTGGCGGTGCCCGCCAGCTGGACCGTGGCGCAGACCCTGCAGCACATCCGACAGGTCGAGCGTACCCGCGAGACGGTGTACGCGATCTACGTGCTGGAGCCGGCCACCCAGCAGTTGCAGCAGGTGGTGACCATGCGCCGGCTGATCACCGGCCTGCCCGAGGAATCGATCCTGGACGTGGCCCAGGTCAACCCGCCGGTGACGGTGGACGCGCTGATGGACCAGGAAGAAGTCGCGCGTCTGATCCGCCGCCACGACCTGTTGGCGATTCCGGTGGTCGATGCGCAGCAGCAGATGCTCGGCATCGTCACCGTGGACGACGTGCTCGATGCGCTGATCGAGGAATCCACCGAGGATGCGCACAAGTTCGGCGGCATGGAAGCGCTGGACAAGCCGTACATGCAGATCGGCTTCTTCGAGATGCTGCGCAAGCGCGCCGGCTGGCTGAGCGTGCTGTTCCTGGGCGAGATGCTGACCGCCAGCGCGATGCAGCACTACGAAGACGAACTGGCGCGCGCGGTGGTGCTGACCCTGTTCATCCCGTTGATCATGAGTTCGGGCGGCAATTCCGGCTCGCAGGCCACCTCGCTGCTGATCCGCAGCCTGGCGCTGCGCGAACTGCGCCTGCGCGACTGGTGGAAGGTGGCCCTGCGCGAGATCCCGACCGGCATGGTGCTGGGTGCCATCCTCGGCTGCCTGGCGATCGTGCGCATCGTGATCTGGCAGCTGGGTGGCCTGCATGACTACGGCGAGCACTGGATCCTGCTGGCGATCACCATCGGTGCCGCGCTGGTCGGCATCGTCACCTTCGGTTCGCTGTCCGGCTCGATGCTGCCCTTCGTCCTGAAGCGGCTCGGCTTCGACCCGGCCAGCGCCTCGGCCCCGTTCGTGGCCACCCTGGTGGATGTAACCGGCCTGGTGATCTACTTCAGCATCGCCGCGCTGATCCTGCACGGCACGCTGCTGTAACAAAAAAGGGGACGGAGGGGATTAAGTCGTTTGTGGCACAGACGACTTAATCCCCTCCGTCCCCTTTTTTGGGTACCGTAGGCGCATGAGTACCTACCACCTGCAGTCCGTGTTCCGTCCGCAGTCGGTCGCGGTGATCGGCGGCAGCCCGCGTGAGCGCTCGGCCGGCCGTGCGGTGATGCGCAACCTGCGCGGCACCGGCTTCCCCGGCAAGGTGGCGTGGATCAACCCGCGGCACGCCGAGATCGATGGCATCCGCACGGTCAAGCGCTTGAAGGACCTGGACTGGGTGCCCGACCTGGTGGTGATCACCGCGCCCGCGGCGATCGTGCCGCAGGTGGTGCGTACCGCTGCAGAGCGTGGCGTGCAGGCGGCGATCATCCTCACCGCGCACCTGGGCGAAGGCCCGGGTTCGTTGTCTGCACAGGTAGAGGCGGTGGCGCGCAAGCATGGCCTGCGCATCCTCGGGCCGCATTGCCTGGGCGTCATCGCGCCGCACGCGCGACTCAATGCCAGCATCGCCGCACATTTCCCGCAGGCGGGCGACCTCGCCCTGATCTCCGAATCCTCCGCCATTGCCGCCGCGCTGGTGGAGTGGGGCGTGGCGCGCTCGGTGGGCTTCTCCGCCGTGGTTTCGCTGGGCGACACGATGGACGTCGACTTCGGCGACCTGCTCGACTACTTCGCCACCGACTACCGCACCCGCGCCATCCTGCTCTATGTCGAGCAGATCAAGGACGCGCGCAAGTTCATGTCGGCCGCGCGTGCCGCCGCCCGCGCCAAGCCGGTGGTGGTGGTGAAGTCCGGTCGCGCCGAGCGCGTGCAGCCGGGCAGCCGCGATACCCATGTGCAGGCCCTGGCGCGTGCCGATGATGTGTACGGCGCGGCCTTCAATCGTGCCGGCCTGCTGCGCGTGGGTGCGCTGGACGAACTGTTCACCGCCGCCGAATCGCTCGGGCGGTTGGGCACCTTCCCCGGTCGCCGCCTGGCCATCCTCAGCAATGGTGGTGGTGTCGGTCGCCTGGCCGTGGACCAACTCATCGCATTGCGTGGCACGCTGGCCAACCTGTCCGACAGCACGGTCGAGAAACTCGACGCGGTGCTGCCGCAGGGCTGGTCGCGCAGCAATCCGGTGGACATCGTGGTCGACGCCGATGGTGACCGCTATGCCGCGGCCATCGAAGCGCTGCTGGCCGACAACGAGAATGACGCGGTGATGGTGGTCAACGTACCCACCGCATTCACCTCGTCCGCCGACGCGGCGCAGGCCCTCACCCGCACGCTCGGCCTACGCCCGCGCCATCATCGCGACAAGCCGGTGTTCGCGGTGTGGCTGGGCAACGATGACCAGGCCACCGCCACGCTCAACGCGGCGCGGGTGCCGACCTATCCGACCGAGGCCGAAGCCGTACGTGGCTTCCAGCATCTGGTGCGCTATCGCGAGGCACAGAGCGCGTTGATGGAAACTCCGCCCAGCCTGCCGCAGGACTTCAGCGTCGACACGGGCACCGGGCGCGCACTGGTCGATGCCGCGCTGGCCAATGGCCAGCAGTGGCTGGACCCGCTGGCCACGCATGAACTGCTCAAGGCCTACGGCATTCCGTCTGCTCCGGTGATGCATGCGCGTGATGCGCACGAGGCGATGGACCTTGCGCAGCCGCTGCTGGAACGCGGTGCCACGGTTGCGCTGAAGATTCTCTCGCCGGATATTCCGCACAAGTCGGAAGTGGACGGCGTGCGCCTGAACCTGTCCACGCTGCCGGCGGTGCAGAGCGCGGCCAACGCGATCCTGTCGCGTGCGCGCCAGCTGCGGCCGGATGCGCGCATCGATGGCCTGCTGGTGCAGCCGACCATCGTCCGCCCGAAGGCGCGCGAACTGATTGTCGGCATCGCCGATGACGCGACGTTCGGCCCGGTGATCGTGGTCGGCCGTGGCGGCACCGCCGTCGAAGTGATCAACGACAAGGCGCTGGCCCTGCCGCCGCTGGACCTGCGCCTGGCCCACGAGCTGATCGGCCAGACCCGCGCTTCGCGCATCCTCAAGGCCTACGGCGATGTGCCCGCCGCCGACGAGCGCGCACTGGCGCTGGCGCTGGTCAAGCTGGCACAGCTGGCCGCCGATATTCCCGAAGTGCGCACGCTGGACATCAACCCGCTGCTGGTCGACAGCAAGGGCATCCTTGCCCTCGACGCACGCGTGGCGGTGGCACCGTCGCGGATCCTGCACAAGGGCCGTGGCCATCCGCGCTTTTCGGTGTTTCCGTATCCGAAGGAGTGGGAGCGCACCATCGAACTGTCTGATGGCGGCCGGGCCTTCGTGCGCCCGGTGCGGCCGGAGGATGACGCGCTGTTCCGTGCGTTCTTCGCCCGCGTCAGCGACGAGGACCTGCGCCTGCGCTTCTTCCAGTCGGTGAAGCACTTCAGCCACGAGTTCATCGCGCGCCTTACCCAGCTCGACTACGCGCGCTCGATCGCGCTGGTAGCGATCGAACCGCGCAGCGGCGAGATGCTGGGCGCCGTGCGCCTGCACGCCGATGCCGATTATCATCGCGGCGAGTACGGCATCCTGATCCGCTCGGACCTGAAGGGCCACGGCATCGGCTGGCGGCTGATGGCGATCATGATCGAGTACGCCAAGTGGCTGGGCCTGGACGTGGTCGAAGGCCAGGTGCTGCGCGAGAACAGCACCATGCTGGCGATGTGCCAGAGCCTGGGCTTCAAGACCCGACTCGACCCGGACGACCCGACGGTGATGGTGGTGACCTTGCCGGTGCAGCAGGTCGAGGTGCCCGACGTCCCGCCGGTGGCGTAATTCCTGTAGAGCCGAGCCTACGCTCGGCTGCTTTTGCGTACGCTTGGCGGCTGCATCACCGCACCGGCTCTACCACCACCGCCGTGCCATAGCACAGCACTTCGGTCAGCCCGGTCATCACATCGGTGGCGTCGTAACGCATGCCGATGATCGCGTTGGCACCCAGCTGCCGCGCGTGCTTGACCATGTCGCGGTAGGTTTCCTCGCGGGCCTGTTCGCACAGTTCGGTGTAGATGGTGATGTTGCCGCCGAACAGGGTCTGGATGCCGCCGAGGAAATTGCCGACGATCGAGCGCGAGCGCACGGTGATGCCGCGTACCACGCCGAGGTTGCGCACCACGCGATGGCCGGGCAGCTCGAAGGCGGTGGTGACCAGCGCATCGTCGAAACGCAGCGCGGGCGGGGACGTGGGGCTGCTGTTGTAGGGGTCTGCCATGGTCGCGTCCGTGTCGTAGAGTCGAACTAGCTCGACTCTACAGTGCAATCACCCGTTGCGGCATGGTGCCGTCACCCCGCCGGCGCGACAATATCCCCATGACCGACCGTATCCCCCTGTTGCTGCTGCCGGGCCTGCTCAACGATGCCGAGCTGTGGCGCGCGCAGCTGGCCGACCTGGCCGATATCGCCGACTGCACCGTGGGCGACCAGACCCGTGGCGAGACCCTGCAGGCGGTGGCCGAAGACGTGCTGGCGCAGGCACCGGAGCGCTTTGCGCTGGCCGGGTTCTCGCTGGGCGGCTTCGTGGCCCAGCAGATCCTGCGCATCGCGCCGGAACGGGTGCTGCAGCTGGCGCTGATTGACACCTCGATCCACGCCGACTCGCCGGAGCGCGCCGAGCAGCGGCGCAGCCAGCGCGCCAGCGTGCGCCTGCCGGGGAAGTTCCACGGCTTCGGCGATGTGCTGATGCGCAGCTACATCGATGCCTCGCGGCTGGACGACTACGTGCTGGTACAGCGCGTGCGCGACATGACCACCCGCCTGGGCGCGGAAGTGTTCCTGCGCCAGAGCGCACTGGAACGCCGCGATGGCCATGATGTGCTGGCCGGTTACCGCGATCCGCTGCTGATCGTGTGCGGCGCCAACGACCGCATTACGCCACAAGCGGTGAGCGAGGAAATGCACGCGATGGTGCCGCACTCGCAGCTGGTGGTGGTGCCTGATTGCGGGCACCTGGCGCCTATGGAAAAACCGGACGAGGTCAGTGTGGCGATGCGTGGGTGGCTGTTGCAGGCCTGATGGATCCGCCGGGCATGGCCCGGCGCTACCCACGCGTATCCGGTAGCGCCGGGCCATGCCCGGCGGCCGCTCTTCAATCCCAGGCTGGGGCGATGCCTTCCGGGTTGGCCAGGCGATGGCCGCGGTCGAGCTTGGCGATCTGTGCCATGTCTTCGTCGGTCAGGCGGATCGCTGCCGCTTCCAGGTTGCTGGCCAGGTTGTCGCGCCTGGTCGAGGACGGAATGACCGAGAAGCCCTGCTGCAGCGCCCAGGCCAGCGCGACCTGCGCCGGCGTGGCCTGGTGGCGGCCGGCAATGGCCTGGATCACCGGGTCCTTGATTACCTCACCATAGGCCAGGCTCATGTAGGCGGTGATGTGGATGCCGTTGTCCTGCAGGAATTTCACCAGCAGGCGGTTCTGCAGGTACGGATGGATCTCGATCTGGTTGGTGGCGATCGCATCGGCGCCGAGGATCTCGATCGCCTTGCGGGTCTGTGCGATGGTGAAGTTGGAGATGCCGATCTCCTTCGTCAGGCCCTGTGCCTTGGCCTCGGCCAGTGCGGTCAGGTACTCCTCCATCGGCACGTCGACCTTGTCGTTCGGCGACGGCCAGTGGATCAGTGCCAGGTCGACATGGTCGGTGCGCAGCTTCTCCAGGCTGGTGCGCAGGCTGGCCAGCAGCGCTTCGCGCTTGAACTCGGTGATCCAGACCTTGGTGGTCAGGTAGATCTCATCGCGCGGCACGCCGGAATCGGCGATGGCCTGACCGACTTCGGCTTCGTTGCCGTAGATCTGCGCGGTATCGATGGCGCGGTAGCCGACCTCCAGCGCGTTGCGCACGGAATCGATCACGGTCTGGTCTTTGAGGCGGAAAGTGCCGAGACCGAAGGCGGGGACTGTCATGAGGGGCTCCAGCAGTGGGGGAGGGAGACGGGAATATTCACGAAAGGGTAGGCCAGCGGCCGTGTGCATGCCGGCAACGGTGCATTGCACTGCCGTGTACGACCACAGGCCGTAATGAGTGCGGAACGTTGGTCCGCACTGTTCATGCCGCCACCCATGTAGCGTTGGACGCTGCCGGCCAGCGGCCGGCACTACCCCAGTCCGCGCTCCACGGTGGTGCCGGCCGCTGGCCGGCAACCGGATCCCTCAGGCCGCGCGCGCCAACGCGTCCTTCGCTGTCGCCGTGGCCGACAGATCGAACACATCGACCGCATCGATCAACCGGTTCGCCTGCTGTTCCAGGCTGCGCGCCGCGGCGCTGGCTTCTTCCACCAGCGCGGCGTTCTGCTGGGTGGTGCCGTCCATCTGGATCACCGTCTGGCTGACCTGTTCGATGCCCGCGCTCTGTTCCTGCGAGGCTGCAGAGATCTCGGCCATGATGTCGGTCACGCGCTGCACCGAGGCGACGATCTCGGCCATGGTGTCGCCGGCCTCGCGCACGCGCTGCGCACCCTCACCGACCTGTTCCACCGACGCCTCGATCAGCGACTTGATCTCCTTTGCCGCCGCCGCAGAGCGCTGTGCCAGCGTGCGCACTTCGCTGGCAACCACCGCGAATCCGCGGCCCTGCTCACCGGCGCGTGCCGCTTCCACCGCGGCGTTCAGCGCCAGGATGTTGGTCTGGAACGCGATGCCATCGATCACGCTGATGATCTCGGCGATCTGCCGTGACGAGGTTTCGATCGCGCCCATCGTCGCCACCACCTGCCCGACCACGCTGCCGCCCTGCGAGGCGACCGCGTGCGCGCCGATCGCGAGCTGGTTGGCCTGGCGCGCGTGTTCGGCGTTCTGGCGCACGGTGGAGGTCAGCTCTTCCATGGATGCCGCGGTCTCTTCCAGATTGGCGGCCTGCTGCTCGGTACGGCGCGACAGGTCATTGTTGCCGGCGGCGATCTCCGCGGCGGCGGTGTGGATGTTGCCGGAGGCGTGCTTGATGTCGGTGACGATGGTCGCCAGCTGCGTGGCGGTGGTATTGGCATCGCCGGCGATACGCGCGAACACACCCTGGAAATCACCGTGCATGCGTGCACCGAGGCGGCCATCGGCGATCGCGCGCAGCATCGTTGAGACTTCGCCCAGGTTCAGTTCTGTGGTCTGCATCAGGCGGTTCAGGCCATCGACCATCGCGCGGAAGTCATGCTCGAAGCGCGCGCTGTCGCCGCGCTGGCTGAAGTCACCGGCGGCCGCCGCTTCGGCCAGGCGGCGGATTTCGCCGTTGATCGCACCGAGGTTGTGCTTGACCGCATCCAGCGCTTCGGTGATCACTGCCTTCTCGCCGGGCAGGCGTTCCATGTCCTGGCTGAGGTCGCCGACGGCGTAGCGGCCCATGATCGAGATCGCGCGCATCTTCACCCGGATGTGCGCGTCGACCAGCGTGTTGCAGTCGGCCACCATGGTGCCGAACGCGCCGGGGAAGGCAGCGGCGTCCATGCGATGGCTGATGGTGCCGGCCTCGTGCGCCTGGGCCATCGCGGCCTGTGCATCCAGCACGCCGCGCAGCGTGGACTGCAACGCCTGCATCGCCTGGGCGAGGCGTCCGATCTCGTCGCGGCTGCGCACCTGCACCACGTGCTGCAGGTCGCCGGCAGCCACTGCGCGTGCAGCGGCTTCCACCGCCAGTACCGGCTGCACCACCGCGCGCCGCAGCCACCAGGCCAGGCCGATCAGCAACAGCACGGCGGCCAGCACCGTCAGTGACGCGCACAGCAGCAGGGTCTGCCGCGCCTGCTGCGAACGCGCCGCCAGCGCCGCTTCGGCCACCTGCGTGGCATGCGTGCTCAATGCATCCAGTGCGGTCGCCACCGCGCGATCCTTGCCGCGCACGAGGGTGTCGCCGGCGGCGGGATCGTAGCCGGCCGCGGCAAATGCCTGCAGCGCCGCGCGATAGTCCTGCTGCAGCTGCGCGTGCAGGCCGATGAACGCCTGCGCCAGTTCACGCGTGCGCGCGTCCGGGCTGGTCACCAGGCCCTTGGCCAGCCGTTCGACCAGGCGGCCTTCGTTGTCGAAGGCGTCCAGATGGCGCTGACGCAACGCGTCGTCGTGACCACGCAGCAGCACGTTCTTCCATTCCTGCACCTGGCCTCGGAACTCACGCTGCAGGCGTTCGGCGTCGCGGCTGTGCGCGACTTCGGGTGGAACCTCGGTGGACAACTTGAACCAGGCGGAGGCCAGGCCAGCCAGCGCGCACAGCAGGACCACGGCCAAGCCAACAGAGACCGCGCCGAGCAGCTTGGACTGCAGGCGCGGAGCACGGACAGACGCATTCATCGGGAAGCACTCTCGGGAAGGGGCAATGCGGTATCGACCCGCCAAGCTCCCGCTGAAGTGCGACGAACATCACATTAGCGTTTCGTTTAGTGATGTGAAGAAAGTGCTTCATAGGACAAATGTGTCCATATGGAACGAATACGGACCCTGGACAGGGGATATAAATGTAACTAATGTAGTTACATGAAATCCGCGAGCCTGCTCTCTGATGCCCTGCACGTGATGGCGCACCTGGTCGGCCAGGACGGCCCGCGCACCTCCGAGCAGCTGGCGTCCTGCCTGCCGACCCATCCGGTGGTGATCCGCCGCCTGTTGGCGCAGCTGCACAGGGCGGGCCTGGTTCACAGCGCCCGTGGTCATGGCGGTGGCAGCCAGTTGGCGCGCGATGCCGCAGCCATCACCCTGCATGACGTCTACCTGGCGGTGGGCGCACCGTCGCTGGTACAGGTCGGTACCCGTGATTCCGGCGGTGGCTGCCCGATCCAGCAGCTGGTCAACAGCGCTTTGCTGGAGGGTGCACGCGAAGCACAGCGCCTGCTCGAACAGCGCCTGCGGGCGACCACGCTGGACAAGCTCGGCGCCGACTTCGCCCGCCATCTCGCCCATCACCGTTCCCTGGAAGGTCACCATGAATCCTGATGTGCTCATCGTCGGCGGCAGCTATGCCGGCATTGCCGCCGGCCTGATCCTGGCCCGTGCCCGCCGCCCGGTCACCGTCATCGACGCCGGTTCACCACGCAACCGCTTCGCCAGCCATTCGCACGGGGTGCTGGGGCTGGATGGCATCAGCGGCGCCGAGCTGCTGAAGACCGCGCGCCAGCAGCTGCTGGATTACCCCAGCGTGCGCTGGGTGCATGCCGAGGCCGTGCAGGCCACCGCCGGCGCAGTGGGTGTGGAAGTGCGCACGGCCGATGGCCAGGTGCTGGCCGCGCGCAAGCTGCTGCTGGCCAGCGGTATCGCCGACCAGCTGCCGGAGCTGCCCGGACTGGCCGAGCGCTGGGGCAGCACCGTGCTGCACTGCCCCTATTGCCACGGTTACGAAGTGGGCGGTGGCGCCATCGGGCTGCTTGGCGGGCATCCGATGTCCGCCAGCAAGGCGCCGCTGTTTGCCGACTGGGGCAATGTCACCTTCTTCAGCCAGGGCCTGCCGATCACCGATGAGGAACGGGCTGCCATGCAGCAGCGTGGCGTGCGGATCGAGACGTCGCCGGTGCTGGGCGTGCAGGGCGACCAGCCGACCTGGCTGGAAGTGGAGCTGGCCGATGGCCGCCGCATCGCCCAGCGTGCGCTGTTCGTGCCGGCCACCCAGGTGATGGCCACGCCGCTGGTGCAGCAGCTGGGTTGCACATTGGCCGAGAGCCCGCTGGGCGAGTTGATCGAGGTCGACATGATGAAGCAGACCTCGGTGCCGAACGTGTATGCCGCAGGCGATGCGACCACGGTCGGCAACATCACCCTGGCCATGGCCGAAGGCGTGCGCGCGGGCATCGGCGTGCACCACGCGCTGGTGGCTGAAGACAGCAGCGCGCGCTGAACGTTGCACAGGTAGAGGCCGACCCTGGTCGGCGCCGTTCCCTCCACGCATGGCGTGGATCTACTGCCATTGGGTGCGGTGGGTGCCGGCCTTGGCCGGCACCGCTCCATTACCCCTTCACGCACAACACCTGGTGCAGGGTGTGCACCACGTCGACCAGGTCCAGCTGCGCGGCCATCACATCGTCGATCGACTTGTACGCGGCCGGTGACTCGTCCAGTACGCCGCTGTCCTTGCGGCATTCCACGTGCGCGGTGGCCTCGCGGTGCTGGGCCAGCGTGATCTGCTGGCGCGCGGCGCCACGGCTCATCACCCGGCCGGCACCGTGGCTGCAGCTGTGGAAGCTGTCCGCGTTGCCCTTGCCACGCACGATGTAGCTGCGCGTGCCCATGCTGCCGGGAATGATGCCCAGCTCACCCTCGCGGGCACTGACGGCCCCCTTCCGGGTCACCAGCAGCTCCTGCCCGTGGTGCGTTTCCTTCTGCACGTAGTTGTGGTGGCAGTTCACCGCCATCGCCGCCAGCTGGAACTTCGGCAGCCGGTGGCGCATCTCGGCCAGCACGCGCGACATCATCGCCTCGCGGTTCTGCCGGGCGTAGTCCTGTGCCCACGACACGGCTTCGACGTAGTCATCGAACAGCGGCTCGCCTTCCATGAAGAAGGCCAGGTCCTTGTCCGGCAGGTGGAAGCCGAGCACGCGCCGGGCCAGTTCCTCGCGCGCCTTCTCGATGAAGTAGGTACCGATCAGGTTGCCGGTACCGCGCGACCCGCTGTGCAGCATCACCCACACCGTGTCGGTCTCGTCCAGGCACAGTTCGATGAAGTGGTTGCCACCACCCAGTGTCCCGAGCTGGCGGTCGAGCTTGTCGGTGCGGATCCTGCGGTGCCTGTCCTTGATCTTCTCCAGGCCGGCGGCCAGTCCGGACTGCACCAGGCGGGTATGGATGCTGTCGGGCATGCGCTGATGCTCGCCGCCGCGCCCGTTGCCGACCGGGATGCTGCGCTCGATGCTGTTGCGCAGCTGCCGCAGGTCATCGGGCAGGTCGTTGGCGCGCAGCGTGGTGCGCACGGCCGCCATGCCGCAGCCGATGTCGACGCCGACTGCGGCCGGGATGATCGCACCGCGGGTCGGGATCACCGAGCCGACTGTCGCGCCCTTGCCCAGGTGCACGTCCGGCATCACCGCCACCCACGGCCCGACGAACGGGATCGCGGCGATGTTGCGCAGCTGCTCATGCGCCTGCGCTTCCAGTGGCACGCCGTTGACCCAGCCCTTGATCGGCGTGCTGCCCTCGGCATGCAGCCATTGATAATTGTGTTGAGTGTCCATGTCTTCGTGTATGTCCTTGATGGGCCGGCGGCGCGTCCCTGCGCCACCGCGACCCCCTACCTGATCGTCACCAGCTGCTTCAGCACGCCGTCCAGGCCGCCGAACACGGTGAGCGTGTCGATCTTCTCGGTGACCTTCTCCAGCGCCTCCAGCTCCTTCAGGCGCATCAGCACCGGGTTGTCCTCGATCAGCTTTGCGGTGTTGAGCTGCGAACGCGTGGCGTTGGCCTCCTCGCGGCGACGGATCACGCTGGCCTGGGCCTGCTTCTCGGCCAGCACAACGCCGTTGAGGATCTCCTTCATCTCGCCCGGCAGGATCACGTCCTTGATGCCCACGCCAAGCAGACGTACACCGTGGCCCTCGATCGCCGCCTGCACATGGGCGGCGATCTCACCGTCCAGTGCTGCCTTGTCGCCCAGCAGCTCGTCCAGGCTGCGCGCGGCAATCGCCTGGCGCAGGCCGAACTGCAGCTGCCGATAGATGAATTCATCGGCATTGCTGAGCGTGCGGTGTGCACGCACCGGGTCGACCACCTGCACGGTCGCGGCCAGGTTCACCCGCAGGGTCACCTTGTCGCGGCTGAGCAGCTCCTGGCCGGATACGTCCAGCGAACGCGCACGCAGCTCCACGCGCTCCACCGACACGTTGCCGTTGAAGTTCCAGAACGCATGCAGGCCGGCGTCCAGCGTCTGCCGCAGCGTGCCATCGATGAACAGCAGGCCGACCGACTCGCTCGGCACGGTGCTGATCACCGCGACACGCGGCAGCACGCCCAGCTGGCCCAGGCGCTGCTGCACGTCCAGCGGGATGCGCGGCTCGTCACCCAGCGCCATCACGCGTACCTGGGTGTCGACCGAACCGCGCCAGTACAGACGGCGGCTGCCCGGCGGCAGCACCTCGTCGATGCGGCCGTTGCGCAGCAACAGGCCGACCTCGCCGGCGCCGACGTTGGCCAGCACGAAGTGCGTGTCCAGCTGTGCGCCCAGCGCTTCGATCAGGCTGTCCTGGTCGCTGCCGGTGTAGGCCGCGCCCTTCGATGCGGTGTGGATGTCCACGTGCGGACGGCCGCCGAACGGCGACAGGCGGTGCACGCCCGGCAGCAGGATCTGCTGGAAACGACGGTTGCGATACACCAGGCCGCGCTCGCCGTCGCCGATCACGACCTTGATGGTCCAGAACATGGGAGTCTCTCCTTGTATGGCTCTGGTGGTTCGACCCGTTGCGGATGAATCGCCAAGACCCGGGTCGATCAGGTCGTGGCGAGGCCGCCTGCACACCACGTGCAGGCAGCGGAAGAGGGCGGCCATCGGCGGACGGTCCGCGCGCGGAGCCTTCGGTGCACCGGCAGTGCTGCCATCGTCGTTCCCGGCAGGCAGCACCGGGGCGGAACGTGGCTGGCAGTGACGGCGGGCCGAGGCCCGGCGTGCGGTCCGTTGCCTTCCAGGCCCCGCCCGAGGGCAGTGACCGTGGACGGCGACGATGGCCGCTGGGGCTTGCGCCCCGGGTGTTGCTTCAAGTCATGACGTGACAGGTCATGTGGTTGGAGTGGGAATCGAACCCACGACAGACGGAATCAGGATCCGTTGCTCTACCCGACTGAGCTATCCAGTGGTGAACCGCGCGGAATCGAACCGCGTACCGGCGAACCGGCGCCTGCCTCCAGCAGGCGATCCAGGCGATGGCTTGTCCGCGACCGCCGGCATACGCCACGGCAACGCCGCGCGCACCAGCCCGTGGTGGAAACGGGACCGTTGGAGAATCGAGGGTGCAGGCCACCGACATTATCGGCGAACGATAATGTTTGGGTGCGATGCAGATAATGTCCAGGCGTTGCCATGCACGCGGAGAAAATCCTCCGGCGCGGCAGAAAAACCTGGATCAGTGAGCGGCGGGTCGCCGCGCGGGGTGCAGTTCTGGCATCGCGGGTCCTTGTGCCGACGCAAACGAAAACGCCCCCGGGACTTGCGTTCCGAGGGCGTCGTCAGGCCTCGGAGATCGGGGTGGCCGATCTCCGCAGGGCGGGTATCAGGCCGTTGTCAGCTGGTCTTCCTTGCCGAACGCGCGCGCCGGCCGGTCCATGCGCAGGCATGGCAGCAGTTTGGCGATGGCGAAGGAATGCGCGTTCAAGGGAAGTTTCCAGTGGGTGTTGAAACGAGGTGCGCACGATAAACCACGATTTAGTCGCGCGCAACCATTTTGTTGAATTATTTTCTTCGATGTACGTGTCATGCCGGCCAGCGGCCGGCACTACCGGGTCTCATGATTCGGCGCTGGCGGCATCCAGCTGCGCGACATCCTGCACGCTCAGCGATACGTTGGCTGCGGCCAGCAGGTCGTGCAGCTGTTCGACGCTGGTGGCGCTGACGATCGGCGCGGTGATCGACGGCCGCGCGATCTGCCAGGCCAGTGCGATCTGCGCAGCGCTGGCGCTGTGCTTGCTGGCTACGTCATCCAGCGCCTGCAGGATGCGCAGGCCGCGCGGGTTCAGATAGCGCTTCACCACCGTCTCGCCACGCGCCGGGCTCTTGGCTGCATCGGCCGGCGTGCGGTACTTGCCGCTGAGGAAGCCACTGGCCAGCGCGTAGTAGCCGATCACGCCGATCTGCTCGCGCTGCACCAGGGGTTCCAGTTCCCTTTCGTAGCCGGCGCGGTCGTACAGGTTGTACTCCGGCTGCAGGGTTTCGTAACGCGGCAACTTGTAGTCGGTGGACACCTTCAGCGCATCGGCCAGGCGCGTGGCGCTGTAGTTGGAAGCACCGATCGCACGCACCTTGCCGGCCTCGATCAGGCGGCCGAACGCAGCCAGCGTGGCTTCCAGCGGCGTCGACTCGTCATCCTCGTGGGCCTGGTACAGATCGATCACGTCGGTCTGCAGGCGGCGCAGCGAATCCTCGACCGCCGCATTGATGTTGTCCGGGGTCAGGCCGGGGCGTTCGGCCCACTTGGCCACCTTGGTCGCCAGCACCACCTTGTCGCGCTTGCCGCTGCGGGCAAGCCACTTGCCGATCAGCGTCTCCGATTCGCCGCCGACATTGCCCGGCACCCAGGCCGAGTACACGTCGGCGGTGTCGACCAGGTTGAAGCCGGCATCGACGAAGGCATCGAGCAGGGCGAAGCTGGCCTTCTCATCGGCGCTCCAGCCGAACACGTTGCCACCGAAGGCGAGCGGACGTACATGCAGGCCGGAACGGCCCAGTTCGCGGGTTGCCGTCATGGGCACGGACTCCTTGGGGGAAGTGTTCCAGAATAGAACGCGATGTGTGACCGTGCTGCGGCGACGACCACAAAACAGTGTTCCGCGACGCGCACGCCGCTAACGTTTTGTGAACACCTGGGACGCTGCGACTGCTAGTCTCGCCGCATCTTCCGCTGGAGTCGTCCCGATGATGCCTGCTTCGTCCCTGCGTGGTTGCCGACTGCTGCTTGCTTCGGCCCTGCTTGCTGCTGTTCCCGCGTTCGCCGCACCGGCCACGGTGGCACCGGCGAAGATCGAGGTCTTGCCGGCCATCGACGCGGCGGTAAAGGCGCCCACCCGCGATGCCAACAACGTCAAGCGCGATGGCTTCCGCCATCCGGCGCAGACGCTGTCGTTCTTCAAGGTGGCACCGGAAAAGACCGTCATCGAGATCACCCCCGGCAACGGCTGGTATTCGGAAATCCTGGCGCCGCTGCTGCATGACAAGGGCCATTACGTCGCTGCGGTGGTCGATCCGATGGCGGTGCCCGAAGGCCGTGGCCGTGACTACCAGCAGCGCAGCCGCGACAGCCTGGAAAAGAAGTACGCCGGCGCGCCGGCACAGTTCGGCAAGACCGCCGTGGTGGCCTACGATCCGGCCAAGCCGGTGTTCGGCCCGGCCAATTCAGCCGACGTGGTGCTGACCTTCCGCAACGTGCACAACTGGCGCAAGGCCGGCCAGGCGCAGGGCATGTTCCAGGGCTTCTTCAACGTGCTCAAGCCGGGTGGCGTGCTGGGCGTGGTCGAGCATCGCGCCAAGACCGACGTGGCCGACGACGATGACACCGGTTATGTCGGCCAGCAGCAGGTGATCGCGATGGCCGAGGCCGCCGGTTTCAAGCTGGACGCGCGCAGCGAGGTCAACGCCAACCCGCGCGACACCAAGGACCACCCCAATGGCGTGTGGACGCTGCCCCCGACCAACCAGCACGACAAGGCCGATGATGCGAAGTACCAGGCGATCGGCGAAAGCGACCGCATGACCCTGCGTTTCATCAAGCCGTAAGCCGGCACGCCGTAGCGCCAGCGCGGAGTGCCCCGTAGAGCCGAGCCGATGCTCGGCTCATTGCGCGCAGCGCGACGGAGCACAACAGCAGCCGAGCGTGGGCAATGCCGGCCGTCCTGACCGGCACCCTTCGGACCGTCGCACGCGACGTTGGCAGCGGCTCCTGCCGCTGCCTCCGGTTCTACCGTTGCCTGGGCGCGAGGCGTGGGACAATGCCCCACCCGCCGCCCGCCGTGCCTGCAATGCTGATCGCCTTCAACAAGCCCTTCAACGTGCTCTGCCAGTTCACCGACCGCAGCGTGCCGCCGCGGCCGACCCTGGCCGGATTCGGCCTGCCGCCGCGCGTGTATGCCGCCGGCCGCCTGGACCATGACAGCGAGGGCCTGCTGCTGCTGACCGACAACGGCACGCTGGCGCACAAGCTCACCGACCCCAGGCACAAGGCCGACAAGACCTACTGGGTGCAGGTGGAAGGCACGCCCGGTGACGAGCAGCTGCAACAGCTGCGCGATGGCGTTGTGCTCAACGATGGGCCGACCCTGCCGGCGAAGATCGAGCGCCTCGATCCAGCACCGTTGCTGTGGACGCGCGATCCGCCGGTACGCTTCCGCAAGACCGTGCCGGACAGCTGGTTGGCGATCACGATCCGCGAAGGCCGCAACCGCCAGGTGCGGCGGATGACAGCGGCAGTGAACCTGCCGACGTTGCGCCTGGTGCGGGTGTCGATGGGACCGTACCGGCTGGAGGACCTGCAGCCCGGACAGTGGCGGCAGATCGGTTGAAACAGAAAGGGCCGGAGGCCTCGCGGCATCCGGCCCTCATGGAGTGCCTTGGGGTCAGAGCCCTTCCTGTGGAAGGGATCCGACCCCGGCAGGCTCAGGCGTCGCTGCCGATATCGCTGTGCTCGTCCACGACGGTGTCGTTGCGGCGGTCACGCGCGCTGATGCGCTGCGCCTGCCCATTCACCACGTGGCCATTGGCAGCCTTCTTCTTCTGCTGCTTGCGGTACAGCGCATAGCCGAGCAGGCCGACACCCACGGCAGCGGCGGCCACGGCCACTGCGGGATTGCGGCGCACGAACTTGGTGGCGACCTTGCCGCCGGTCTTCACTGCGCCGAGGGCGGCGCCGGTCTTGATCCAATCCGCGTTGCGCAGGCTGCCACCGGCGCTCTTCAGGCCATCGCCGGCGGTGTGGGCCAGCTCCAGGGCGCGCTCCAGAGCGCGGTCGGTGATTACGGTCAGCTTGCTCATGCGGGGGTCCTTTGCCTCGGGTCGAAGTCCAGTGTCGCGCGTTGCCCGTAAACGGTATGTCAGTCGGGGACGCACGTGGTGTGACTCTACCGCAGCCATTCAGGATCAGGCAGGGTCCCAAACCGGTAGCCGGCCGCTGGCCGGCAGTCCCGGGCACCCTGTGGAATGCATTGCCGGCCAGCGACCGGCACTACCCGTCAGGTTCCACGCGGCTTGGCGCGGTGCGTGGCTGTCGCGGTCCACGGATCGTCCGGCCACGGATGGCGCGGGTAGCGCCCCTTCATTTCCTTTTTCACTTCGGCGTAGGTGCTTTCCCAGAAGTTGCGCAGGTCCTGGGTGACCTGCAGCGGGCGGCCGCCGGGGGAGAGCAGGTGCAGGGTCAGCGGCACGCGGCCATCGGCGATGCGCGGCGTGTCGGCCAGGCCGAACAGTTCCTGCAGCTTCACCGCCAGTACTGGCGGCAGCGGGTCACCACTCTCGCTGTCCAGCGCATAGGTGATCGGCCGCTCCAGTCCGGACGGCACCGTGATGCGGGTCGGCGCATGACGCTCGACCAGCTGCCGCTGCGACCACTCCAGCGGCGACTTCAGTGCCTCACCGAAGCTGGATTCGTCCAGCGCATCCAGACGGCTCTTGCCGGCAAACGCGGGTTGCAGCCACTGCGCACGGTTGGCCAGCAGCGCCGCGTCGCTGCAGTCGGGCAGGTCCAGCTCCGGCATCCAGCGCCGTAGTGACTCGACGCGCGCCTGCCACTGGCGCAGGCCCTCGGTCCACGGCAGCGCCTGCAGACCGAGTTCAGCCACCGCGTCGGTCAGTGCCTGCGCGGCGTGCTGCGGATCGACCCGGCCGGCCGAGCGGCTGTCCAGTACGATGCGGTCGAAACGGGTCTCGCGCAGCGCCACCAGGGCGCGTCGTTCGCTGTCCCAGCGCACCACGTCTTCAGTGACGAAGCGCTCCGGCCACGCCTTGCGCAGCCGATCCTCGTCCACCGGTACGGCGCGCAGCAGCAGTGCATCGCGCGCCTCGAAGCGCAGTTCGCTGGCCACCAGCCACGGCTCACCGCGCAGGTCGCTCAGCTCGTGCAGGCGCGCGCTGCGGCCATTGGCCAGCAGGTAGCGCAGAGGATCGCTGGGATGCTGGAAGCCAATCCGGTCAGGGAAGGCATGAGCGAGCAGGTCGCCCAGCTCATGGGCCTCGATGCTGGCCGGCGGCGTGGCTTCGCAGCGCAGGCGGCGACGCCACTGCTTGGCGGCGGCATCGATCGCGGCCAGCCCGCTGCGGTTGGCATCGCCCGGTGTGCGGCCATTGCGGAACGCGGCCAGTGCGCGCCAGCGGGCCGCCAGCGCGTCGCCGCCCTGGCGCAACGGGTCGCGCGCCTCCAGCAGCGCGGCCAGATCGGCGGCCAGCGCCTGGGCGCGGGCATCGGGCGCTGCCAGCAGCATCGCCGCCATCCGTGGATGCGTGCCCAGCGCCAGCACACGTCGGCCCAGTTCGGTGATCGCGCCACTGCTGGACAAGGCGCCGAGCCGTTGCAGCAGTTCGCGCGCCGCGCCCATCGGACCCGCCGGGGGCGGATCGAGGAAGCGCAGATCGCTGCTGCCCCAGGCCGCCAGCTCCAGTGCCAGTCCGGCCAGTTCCACCTGGTCGATCTCGGCGCGGCGCTGCGGTTCCAGCCGCTGCGACTGGGGCCACAGCCGCCAGGCCACGCCCTCGGCGACGCGGCCGGCGCGGCCCGCGCGCTGGTCGGCCGATGCCTGCGCGATGGCCACCACGTCCAGCCGGGTGAAACCACTGTTGGGGTCGTAGCGCGGTTCGCGTGCCTGGCCGCTGTCGATCACCACGCGCACGCCGGGCAACGTCACCGACGACTCGGCGACGTTGGTCGCCAGCACCACGCGACGGCGGCCATCGCTGGCCACCTGAAGTACGCGCGCCTGTTGTTCCACCGGCAGTTCACCGTGCAGCGCCAGCACTTCGACGCCGGCATCCAGTGATTCCTGCAGGCCCGCCTGCACCCGCGCGATCTCGCGCTGGCCGGGCAGGAACACCAGCAGGTCACCGGGGTGCTCGGCCAGGGCCTGCTGCACAGCGCGCCGCACCTGCAGCTCGAGTGCTTCATCGCGGCGCGCCGGGAAGTGGCTGATCGCCACCGGGTAACTGCGGCCCTCGCTGCTCAGCCGCGGTGCATCGAGGAAGCGCGCCAGCCGCTCCCCGTCCAACGTGGCCGACATCACCACCAGGCGCAGGTCGTCACGCAGCTGCGCCTGCACGTCCAGCGCCAGCGCCAGCCCGAGGTCGCCACTGAGGTGGCGCTCGTGGAATTCGTCGAACAGGATCGCACCGACCTCTTCCAGCATCGGGTCGTCCTGCAGCATGCGGGTCAGGATGCCTTCGGTGACGACTTCGATGCGCGTGCGTGACGAGATCCTGTTCTCGAAGCGGATGCGGTAGCCGACCGTGCCGCCGACGTCCTCGCCGAGTTGTCGCGCCATGAACAGCGCCGCGCTGCGTGCGGCCACCCGGCGCGGTTCCAGCAGGATGATCTTGCGGCCCTGCAGCCACGGTGCGTCGAGCAGGGCCAGTGGTACCTGGGTGGTCTTGCCGGCACCGGGCGGGGCCTCCAGCACCAGTCGCGACTGTGCGGCCAGGTGCTGCTGGATCTGCGGCAGCAGCGGGGAAATCGGGAAGAGCGGGGCGGTCATGTGCAAAGGATAAGGGGCCACGGCGGGCGCAGGTACAATGCGCGGGCACTTTTCCCCCACGATGACCATGCACCTGATCGATATCGGCGCCAACCTGACCCACGACTCCTTCGACCGCGACCGCGATGCCGTGCTGGACCGCGCGCGCCAGGCCGGCGTGGTGCAGATGGTCATCACCGGCGCCAGCCGCGAGCACTCGCCGTTGGCGGTGCAGCTGGCCCAGCAGCATCCGGGCTTCCTGTACGCCACCGCCGGCGTGCACCCGCATCACGCGGTGGAGTACACCGAGGAATGCGATGCCGAGATGCGCGCGCTGCACGCCCACCCGGAAGTGGTGGCGGTGGGTGAGTGCGGGTTGGACTACTTCCGTGATTTCTCGCCGCGCCCGGCCCAGCACCGAACGTTCGAGCGCCAGCTGCAGCTGGCGGCAGACAACGGCAAGCCACTGTTCCTGCACCAGCGCGACGCGCACGCCGATTTCATGGCGCAGATGAAGAATTTCGAAGGTCGCATCGGCCCGGCGGTGGTGCATTGCTTCACCGGCGAACGCGATGAGCTGTTCGATTATCTGGACCAGGATTGGTACATCGGCATCACCGGCTGGCTGTGCGACGAGCGCCGTGGCGCGCACCTGCGCGAACTGGTGAAGAACATCCCGGCCAACCGCCTGATGATCGAGACCGACGCGCCGTACCTGCTGCCGCGCACGCTGAAGCCGATGCCGAAGGACCGGCGCAACGAGCCGATGTTCCTGTCGCACATCGTGGAAGAGCTGGCACGTGACCGTGGCGAGGACGTTGCGGTGACCGCGGCCAATGCCACGGCGGCCGCCCGCGCGTTCTTCCGCCTGCCCGACGCGGGTTGATCCGTGGAGCCGAGCCCATGCTCGGCTTATCGCGCGCAGCGCGAAAGAGGCAAAGAGCAGCCGAGCATGGGCTCGGCTCTACAAAGCGCTGTCCGGTAGCGCCGGGCCATGCCCGGCGAGCGAAGCGGCAAGGTCCGTCAGGCCTTCACGGTAACTCGGGAAGCGCGGCTGCCACCCCAGCGCTTCACGCGTGCCACGGCTGTCGATGCGCTTGTTGCTCTCGTAGAAGCGCCGCAGCGTCGGGCTCAGTGCCGGGTCATCCCAGGCCACGGCGGGCGGCAGCGCAAACCCACCCAGCTGCGCAGCGAAGGCCAGCACATCCTGTGGCGGTGCCGGTTCGTCGTCGCTGGGCAGGTACAGGCCCTTGTGCGTCGGTCGCTGCATTGCGGCGATGATGACGGTTGCCAGGTCATCCACGTGCAGTCGGTTGAACACCTGGTCCGGGCGAACCACGTGGCGTGCACGGCCCTGCGCCAACTGCACCAGCGCATTGCGACCCGGCCCGTACAGGCCGGGCAGGCGGAACACCGCCGAGGCGATGCCGCGTTGTCCGGCCAGTGCACGCCACTGGGCTTCCGCGAGCAGGCGCTGCACGCCAGCCGCTTCAGCGGCGTCGGCCGCGCTGCGCTCGTCGATCCAACCGCCGGCGCGGTCGGCATACACCGAGGTCGACGACAGATAGCCGACCCAGCGCAATGCCGGGCTGGCCTGCAGCGCGGGCAGCAGCAGGCGCAGTGCCGGGTCCCCTTCAGCATCCGGTGGCACGCTGCACAGCACGGCATCGGCCTGTGCGATCTCATCGAGCAGGGCAGGCGACGGTGGCGTGTCGGCGTGCAGCTGATGCCGCGGCAGGCCATCGTCTGGCGCGAACGAGGGATCGCGCACCGTGCCGGCCACGCCTACGCCGTGCGCCTGCAGCTGCGCGGCCAGCACGCGTCCGCTCCAGCCCAGCCCGAGAATCAGTACCCGCGCGGGCAACGGGCTGGCCTGCAAGGCGGTACTCACGCGACCCGCAGTGCCTGGTAGGCCTGCAGGCTGCTGTAGGCAACCTGCAGCAGCAGGGCTTCCTGATCAGCCCTGCGCGCACGCACCAGCATGTCGCCAACAATCTGTTCGGCCTCCACCTGCTGGCCGGCCTCCAGATCGCGCAGCATCGAGGCCTTCAACGCCGAGCCGGCCTGGGTCAGCGTGCCGCGCGCAGTGTCCTGCGCTGCCTCCGGAACCGGTTCACCGGCGGCTTCGGCGACGGCCAGGCACTCGTCGTAAAGGCCACGTACGATCGCTTCGCCATCATCGGTGGCGACGATGGTGCCGATATCCGCGCGCAGCAGGCAGGTGGCCGCGGCCAGCGCGGTCAGGAAGGCGTACTTGATCCACTGTTCCTGGCCGATACGTTCGCTGGCAAGGTGATCAAGGTTGGCCTTCGCGCAGACCGCAGCCAAGGCGCGCACGCGCGCGGAGATCGCGCCGCCGTCGCGCTCGCCGAAGGTGAGCTTGGCCGGCTTGCCCAGATGCAGCACCGCGCCATCGGGCGCCTTGGTGGCGCTGATGAAGCACAGGCCGCCGAGCACCGCGTCGCGGCCAAAGCGCGTATCCAGTGCGTTGTAGTGGTGCAGGCCGTTGAGGATCGGCAGCACGGTGGTGTTCGCTCCGACTGCCGGGGCGATGGCATCGATCGAACTGTCCAGGTCGTAGGCCTTGCAGCTGAGGATGACCAGATCGAAGGGCTTCTGCGCGGCCAGTGCGGGCAGTGCATCAGCCGTGACGTGCTGAACCGGGAAACGCGCATCACCCAGTGGGCTGCGGATGACCAGGCCATCATGGTCCAGCTGCGCGGCGCGCGCGGGGCGCACGAGGAAGGTCACGTCCACGCCGGCCTGGGCCAGGCGGCCACCGAAGTAACCGCCGGTGCCGCCGGCGCCGAGGATCAGGATGCGCATTGCACGTTCACCGTTTTCTGGGGGGAATCAGAACTGCGATTGTGCCGGAGATTGCTGGCGAAAAAGAGCCGAGCGTAGGCTCGGCTCTACAGGCTGCTGCATCCACGCATGGCGTGGAACTGGTGTTGCCGGCCAGCGGCCGGCACTACCACGCAGGTCTCAGCTGCGCATGCCCACGCCACGGCGCAGCAGCCACAGGGCCAGCGCCGTCAGCACCACCACGAAACCGATCATCAGGCCGTAGGCCACCGGCAGCGGCACATCGCTGCTGCCCAGCAGGCCATAGCGGAACGCATTGACCATGTAGAAGATCGGGTTCGCGTGCGTGGCCGCTTCGGCCCAGCCTGGCAGCAGCTTCACCGAATAGAACACGCCACCCAGGTAGGTCAGCGGGGTCAGGATGAAGGTCGGCACGATCGCCACGTCGTCGAATTTCTTCGCGTACACCGCATTGATGAAGCCGGCCAGCGAGAAGATCGTCGCGCCCAGCAGCACCGTGGTCAGCGTCACCAGCGGGTGCGGGATGCGCACCGGGGTGAAGAACATGGCGATGATCAGCACGATCACGCCCACCATCAGGCCGCGCAGCACGGCGCCGGCCACGTAGCCCCACAGGATCACCCAGTTCGGCATCGGGCTGACCAGCAGCTCTTCGACGTGGCGGCCGAACTTGGCGCCGAAGAACGAGGAACTGATGTTGCCGTAGCTGTTCTGGATCACGCTCATCATCACCAGGCCCGGTACGATGAACTGCATGTAGGTGTAGCCACCCATGTCACCCACGCGCGACCCGATGAGGTTGCCGAAGATCAGGAAGTACAGGGTCATGGTGATCGCCGGCGGCACCAGGGTCTGGCCCCAGATGCGCATGATGCGGGCGACTTCGCGGCGCACGATGGTCATCAGCGCGATGCGGTTGCGCTGGCCGTCGGTCAGCTCGGTGGTGCTCATGCAGGCTTCTCCATGTTGCCGGTGAGGCGCACGAACAGCTCCTCCAGGCGGTTGCTCTTGGTACGCATCGAACGCACGCGGATACCCGCCTCGTTCAGCGTGGCGAACACGCGGTTGAGGTCCATCGCGCGTGGCATGTCGATGTCCAGCGTGTGCGGATCCGGCGCGGTCAGCGTCGCGCCCTCGATCACCGGCAGCTGTGCCGGCAGGTCACCGTCGATGTCCAGCAGGAAGCCTTCCACGTCCAGCTTGGCCAGCAGGGTGCGCATCGGCCCCTGCTCGACGATCTGGCCATGGTTGATGATCGCCAGGTGGCGGCACAGGTACTCGGCCTCTTCCAGGTAGTGGGTGGTGAGGATGATCGTGGTGCCGGCACCGTTGATCTCCTTCAGCACGCGCCACATGTCGCGGCGGATCTCGATGTCCACGCCGGCGGTGGGTTCGTCCAGGATCAGCAGCCGCGGGCGGGTCATCATCGCGCGGGCGATCATCAGCCGGCGCTTCATGCCGCCGGACAGCGTGCGGCTCATCACCTGCGCCTTTTCCCACAGGTGTGCGCGCTTCAGCTCTTCCTCGGCGCGCTTTTCGGCTTCCTCGCGCGGCACGCCGTAGAAACCGGCGTAGTTCACCAGGATGTCGAAGGGCTTCTCGAACAGGTTGAAGTTGATTTCCTGCGGCACCAGGCCGATCAGGCGCATGGTGGCGCTGCGGTTGCGCACCAGGTCGCTGCCGAACACTTCCACCTGGCCCTCGCTGAGGTTGACCAGGGAGCTGATGATGCCGATCAGGGTCGACTTGCCGGCCCCGTTGGGGCCGAGCAGGGCGAAGAAGTCGCCCGGGGCCACTTCCAGGGAAACGCCCTTCAGGGCCTGGGTGCCGTTGTCATAGGTCTTGCGCAGGTCGCGCACGCGCAGGGCGGGCGCCGTATCGTTCTGGGATGCCAAGCTCGAAGCCTTCGCGCCCATGGGCTGGCGCTGGAGAGGGGCGGGGAGGGGCTATTATAGAAGACCCCGAGGGCTTGCCCCGGCTACACACTGTCCCGAAAAGTCGTGCCTGTTCAATTCCCCCTCAAGCTGGTCGGCTGCCGCATGCTGGCCCCGACCGTCGGCCATTACCAGTTCGTGCGTGACGATGGGCAGCCGCTGGATTTCCAGCCCGGCCAGTTCATCCAGGTCCATTTCAGCTACGCCGACGGCACCGAAACCAAGCGCAGCTACTCGCTGGCGACCATCCACGACCATGCGCTGGGCCCGGGCGAGGCGGTGGACATCGCGGTCAGTTTCGTGCCCGGTGGCGCCGCCACGGCCCTGTTCGAGGCACTGGAGCAGGGCAGCCAGATCAGTGCGTCCGGCCCCTATGGCCGGTTCTGCCTGAATCCCGGTGACCACAACGCCCGTTACCTGCTGATCGCCACCGGTACCGGCGTTACCCCGTACCGCTCGATGCTGCCGCTGCTGGAGAAGGCCATGGCCGAACGCGGCGTGCAGATCGTGCTGCTGCAGGGCGCGCGCAGCCCGGGCGAGCTGCTGTACAGCGAAGATTTCTACAGCTTCGCCGAAAAACACGCGAACTTCCGCTATGTTCCGTGCCTGTCGCGTGAACTCCCGGCTGATCCGCACCCGGACGTACAGCACGGCTACGTGCAGCAGGCGCTGGCCGGCTTCACGCCGGACCCGGCCACCGACATCGCCTACCTGTGTGGCAACCCGGACATGGTCGATGCCTGCGCCGAGCTGCTGAAGGCCGCCGGCCTGGGCAACCCGCAGATCCGCCGCGAGAAGTACGTCAGCAGCAAGTAAGTCAGGGTAGTGCCGGCCGCTGGCCGGCAACTCCAAGAACCGGAGGCGGTGCCACGCCGCCCCCGGTCGCCTGCCTCAGTACGCGACCCAGGCATCGCGCCAGGCGAAACCGGTGCCCGGGCGATAGGCATCGGCGTTGATGTTGCACCACGCGCCTTCCGGGAACGGGCGGCAGGCATAAAGCTTGCCGTCGGTGCCCTTGACCACGGTTTCGCCCGGCGTGTAGCTGCCGATACCGGCCGGATACACGAAGTCGTAGTCGTCACCCGGCGGCGGATCGACCGGATCGACCGGGCCCGGCAGGCGGGTATCGATCTGGAACAGGTTGCCCGGCTTCAGGTAGACGCGGTTCTCGGTGGCCGAGGCGACCGGCGTGATCACGCCGTTCCTCATTACGCCCACACGCGCCTGCTGTGCACTGGCGTTGACCTTGCGGGCCAGCGCCAGCGGCCACTGGTTCGCAGCGGTCTGGCCTGCGGCCAAGGTGATCTCCGGACGCTCCAGATCATTGCCCTGGGCGTTGAACACGCGCAGCGTCAGGGTGGTGCCTTCTTCCAATGCACCGCGGGCGGTGACCGGGCCGGCGTCCTGCCACTGCGGCGGCGGTTCAACGCCACCACCGCCTTCGAAGCGCACATCCGCGCAGGTATAGAACGCTTCACCGGAATCCGAGCGCTGCCAGGTGTTGTAGATGATGTGCTGGCCGCTGCGCTTGGGCAGCGGGCAATCCAGCTTGTAGACGTCGCCGGAGACCGGCACGTTGCCCAGCGTGCAGAATTCCTGCAGGTCGGCCCAGCGCAGCGGGCTGCCCGGCTGCCAGCCGTCGCGGGTGACGTAGAACTTCCACTCGCGGGTAGCATGCGGGGCCGGTGCCTTGAACTCGAAGGTGTAGCGCCCGCGCGAATCGGCGCGGATCGGCGAGGTCGGCCAGTCACTGCGGTTCAGATCGAGGCCGCGGTACTTGCTGTTGCCGCCGCTGCACAACTCTCCATCTGGAACCACCGCTTGATGGTTGCCGTTGGCGTTGGCCTGGTTGACACCGGCCCAGTCGTAGAACGGCTGGGCGCCGCCGATGGCCTTGGCGGCGGCGCAGGCCGGGTTGGTCGGATTTTCGGGATTGCCCTGGTAACAGGCATAGACACGGCTGGCGGGTTTGGACAGGGTGCCGTGGGCGAACGCGCTGCCAGAGGTGGCAATGCCTGCGATCACAGACAGCGCGAAGACAGTCCGGTGTGACAGATGCATGGAGATCTCCTGTGGGTGGTGAAACCCCGCGAAGTCTCGGCATCCCGCCCGCCCGCATCCATCGGATTACGTTGAAAAAAGCATCGCGTGGTTGCATATGGGAACGGCTTCACACTCACGCGCTGTCGCGTCTCACGCTATGCAGGGAACGGCGCTCTGCCACCGTTCCCTGTACCCGGTCTCAGTATGCAATCCAAGCATCGCGCCATGCACTGCCCACACCGGGGCGATATGCCTCGGCATTGACGTTGCACCACGCACCTTCCGGGAACGGGCGGCAGGCGTACAGCTTGCCGTCGGCACCCTTCACCACGGTCTGGCCGGGGATGTAGCTGCCGATGCCCGCAGGGTACACGTGGTCGAAATCACCGCCCGGTGACGGCGTGCCCGCGTCCGGTACCTGGGTGTCGAGCTGGAAGCGGTTGCCGTCCTTCAGGTACACCCGGTTGTCGGTGGCCGAGGCGGCCGGCGTGATCACGCCGTTGCTGAGCACGCCCACGCGTGCGTGCTGCGCACTGGCGTTGACCTTGCGTGCCAGTACCAGCGGCCACTGTGCGGCGGCAGTCTGGCCGCTGGTCAGCGTGGCTTCCACGCGTTCGACATCATTGCCGTTGGCATTGAACACGCGCAGCGCCAACGTGGTGCCGACCGGCAGCTCGCCGCGCGCGGTGACCGGGCCGGCATCCTGCCACTGCGTTGCCGGTGCCGTTCCGCCGCCGCCCTGGAAGCGCACATCCATGCAGGTATAGAACGCCTCGGTCGAATCCGAGCGCTGCCAGGTGTTGTAGATCACATGCTGGCCGCTGCGCTGCGGCAACGTGCATTGCAGCTTGTAGGTGCCATCGGCCGACAGCGGTGTATTGCCCAGCGTGCAGAACTCCTGCAGGTCGGCCCAGCGCAGCGGGCTGCCCGGCTGCCAGCCTTCGCGGGTGACGAAGAAGCGCCAGTCACGGGTGGCGTGCGGTGCGGTCGCCTTGAACACGAAGGTGAACCTGCCATTGGCATCGGGCTGGATCGGCGTGGTCTGCCAGTCACTGCGGTTCACGTCGAGGCCGCGGAAGGTCGGGTTGTTGCCGCTGCACAGCTTGCCGTCGGGTACCACGGCCTGGTGGTTGCCATTGGCATTGGCCTGGTTGATGCCGTTCCAGTCGTAGAACGCCTGCGAACCGCCGATGGCCTTGGCGGCGGCACAGGCCGGGTTGGTCGGGTTCTCGGGGTTGCCCTGGAAACAGGCGTAGACGCGGCTGACAGGCGTGGTCATGGTGCCGTGGGCGAACGCGTTGCCGGCCAGGCACAGGCCCGCAGCCACGAACGAGGTGGCCAGCAACAGCGGTGTGGATCGGAATGACATGGCGCATCCTTGTGGTCGTCGAAAGGGAACGGTGACCGCAGGCGCTGCGCTGCGCGGCGGACTTCCGGCGGCACCACGGCGAGTATCGAGTCGCGATGCAGGCGACGGAACCATCGAAGTGCCGATCCGTGACTGCGCATGTGAAGCCCTTCCCGCAGGCTTCACGCAGGACTGAACAGATGCGCTGTATGTCACGTGATCGGCGTGGCATCGATCACGTCATGGAGATCGCGCTACGCGGTCCCGGTACCCACCCGATCTGCCTGGCACGAGAAACAGCCATGCGCCGCGTTGTGCAGCTGGACGAACGCCACCGACGGGTCGGCAAACAGTGCATCCAGATGGTCGGCCACCTCGGTGCCCGCACAGACCTGGGCACCGCACATCAGCGCGGCGTGGTCATAGGCACGCATCGAAATCATCCGGCGCTGCACATACGGGGGCACCTCGCCCGGCGTCAGGACGCAACGGGTCACGCCGCGCTGCACGAAGATCGGGCCGGCGGCGCGGTACGGCGAATGCAGCGGCAGGTGGACGTGGGACAGCAGGAGCAGCTCGCTGCCAGGCGCGGGATCGCTCAGGCTGATCCGGCAGGGATGTCCGCCGTTGGCGCCGGCCCAGCGACGCTGGATGCCGAGCGCGGCGAGCGCGCTGTCGCTCATCTCGAACAGGTGCAGGAAGGGGCGATGGTCGATGCCACCGAGGTACCACGTGTGCATGGGCGTCTCCTGGGTCTGCGGCGGATTCTGCGCGTGCGCCGGCGGCCGTGCTCGCCGTTTTCAGACCCCGCATCGCCGTCGGGCCGGGGCACTGGCCCATGGGGCGCTGCGGACCGCCGCCGATGCCGCCCTGTGCCGGCCGAGGCCGAGGGGCGGGACTGCCTGGTCTGGGCGGATTCGTCATTTGCCCATCGCCGTCGGCGCGCTGCCCGTGTAAGTTGGGTCACATCTTCCGCGGCAGCCCGTCGTGGTCGACAGGAACGTCCTCCAGGGGAAACGAGCACGATGCAAAGACACCACCTCGCGCTGGCCGGGATGCTGGCCAGCCTGATGCTTGCCGGGTGCAGCCAGCCGCCGCCGGCCGACGCCGGAAGTGCCAGCGATGCACCCAGCCGCCGCTTCGGCACGATCGACTTCCAGCCCTGCACGCTGTCTACCGAAGGCGCCAGCGCCAACGTGGAGGCGCAGTGCGCCACCCTGCAGGTGCCGGAGGACCGGGCCCAGCCCGGCGGTCGCCGGATCGGCCTGCGTATCGCCTGGCTGGAATCGGGCAGCAGCGGCGCCAGCCAGCCGGACCCGGTGTTCTTCCTGGCCGGCGGCCCCGGCCAGGCGGCCAGCGAGGTGGCGGTCGTCGTCGACACTGCACTGCGCCAGGTGCGCAAACAGCGCGACGTGTTCCTGATCGACCAGCGCGGCACCGGCGGCTCCAACCCGCTCAGCTGCCTGGGCGCGGACGGCAAGCCGCTGCAGGTGGACGAGGATGCCGCGCCTTCCGAGGCAGCGTTGCGCGACTACGCCCAGCGCTGTGCCGCATCGCTGCAGGGGCGTGCCGATGCGCGCTTCTACACCACCACCGAGGCGATCGCCGATCTGGATGCGGTGCGTGCGGCGCTCGGTGTGGACCAGCTCAACCTGGTTGGCGGCTCCTACGGTACCCGCGTGGCCCAGCGCTATGCCGGGGCCTACCCGCAGCACACCCGCAGCATCGTCATCGATGGCGTGGTACCGAACGAGCTGGTGGTCGGTGGCGACTTCGCAACCACCTTCGAGGATGCGATCGCCCTGCAGTCGGCGCAGTGCCGCAAGGATGCCGCGTGCAGCAAGCGTTTCCCGACCGATACCCGCGCGCAGCTGCGCAGCGTGGTCGACACCCTGCGCCGTGCACCGGTCTCGGTCGAGTATCGCGACCCGGGTACCAATGCACCCCGGCAGGATGTCCTGACGCCGGACAGCGTGGTCGGCCTTGCCTTCGCCTTCTCCTACGTGCCGCAATATTCCTCGCTGCTGCCACTGGTGCTGGATGAAGCCGCACAGGGGCGCTATTCCCCGTTGGCATCGCTGGCGCGCGGCGCGAACCGCAGCATGGATTTCCAGATCAACCGCGGCATGCAATGGTCGGTGATCTGCAGCGAGGATGCGCCGCGCTACCACGCGCCGGCCGAGGATCCCGAACGCCTGTTCGGCAACGAAGTGGCCAGTGCGTTCTTCGCGGCCTGCCCGGTGTGGCCGCACCGTCCGGCGCCGGCAACCGATGCCGTGCCGCTGCGCAGCGACGTGCCGGCACTGCTGCTGTCCGGTGAGCTGGACCCGGTGACGCCGCCGCGCTACGCCGCACAGGTGCTCAAGGGCCTGCCCAACGGCCGTGCGCTGGTCGCCCGTGGCCAGGGCCATGGCACGTTGACCGCCGGCTGCATGCCGCGGCTGCTCGGACAGTTCATCGACAAGACCGATGCCAAGGCGCTGGATGCCGGCTGCCTGGACACGCTGAGCTACGTGCCGGCGTTCACCTCGTTCAACGGATGGGAACCATGATCGTCGCCGACAACCTGCACAAGGCCTTCGATACCCGCACGGGCCGCATCCAGGCGGTCGCCAACGTCGGCTTCCGCGCCGGGGATGGGCAGATCACCGGCCTGCTCGGCCCCAATGGTGCCGGCAAGACCACCACCATGCGCATGCTGTACACACTGATGACGCCCGACCAGGGCAGCATCACTGTCGATGGCATCGATGCCGCCCTCAATCCGGTGGAGGTGCGCCGCCACCTCGGCGTGCTGCCCGATGCGCGTGGCGTCTACAAGCGCCTGACCGCGCGCGAGAACATCGCCTACTTCGGCGAACTGCATGGCTTGTCTGCCGAGCGCATCCGCGAACGCATCGAGGTGCTGTCGCACGCGCTGGACATGGGTGACATCCTCGACCGGCAGACCGATGGCTTCTCGCAGGGCCAGCGCACCAAGACCGCGATTGCCCGCGCGCTGGTGCACGACCCCCGCAACGTCATCCTCGATGAACCGACCAATGGCCTGGACGTGATGACCACGCGCGCGCTGCGCCGCTTCCTGCTGGGCCTGCGCGATGAGGGGCGCTGCGTGATCCTGTCCAGCCACATCATGCAGGAGGTGGGGGCGTTGTGTGACCACATCGTGATCATCGCCAAGGGCACGGTGATGGCTGCCGGCAGCGCCGACGAGCTGCGTGCGCAGGCCGGCGAAGCCAACCTGGAAGATGCGTTCGTGAAACTGATCGGCAGCGAAGAGGGCCTGCACGCATGAGCATGATGTCGACCCTGATGACGGTGATGCGCAAGGAACTGCGCGACCTGTCGCGTGACCGCCGCACGCTGCTGCTGACCCTGCTGTTCGGGCCGCTGTTGTACCCGGTGCTGCTGCTGGGCATGGGCAAGCTGGCCGAGAGCCGGGTGCGCACCCAGATCGAAGAGCCGTTGCAGATCCCGACCATCGGCGCCGAGAACGCGCCGAACCTGGTGCGCTTCCTCGCCGCACAGGGCCTCAATGCCGCACCGGCACCGAAGGACCTGGCCGAGGCCATCCGCACCCAGGACATCGATGTGGCGCTGCGCATCAGCGATGACTTCGGCAAGGACTGGGCCGAGGGCAAGCCGGCGCTGGTGGAGGTGATCAAGGACAGCACGCGTCGCGCGGCCGAAGTACCCAGTGCACGCCTGGAGGCGGCGCTGGCCACCTACAACGGCCAGGTCGGTGCACTGCGCCTGATGGCACGCGGCATCGACGCACAGGTGGCACGCCCGCTGGACGTGGCGCGCCAGGACCTGGCCAGTGCCGAGGCCAAGCGCGGCATGATCCTGTCGATGCTGCTGCCGGTATTGCTGACGCTGACCTCGTTCATCGGTGGCGCCTACCTGGTGATGGACGCCACCGCCGGCGAGCGCGAGCGGCAGTCGCTGGAGCCACTGCTGGCCACGCCGGGTTCGCGCAGCGCGATCGTCAGCGGCAAGATCGCCGCCGCCTGCGTGGTCGGTTTCGTGTCGCTGCTGCTGACCCTGGTCGCGTTCAAGGTGAGCGCGCAGATCGCGCCCGGCAACATCGGCCGCCAGTTCAACATGAACGTCGGCTCGATGCTGCAGATGCTGCTGGTGATGTTGCCGATGCTGCTGATCGGCACCTCGCTGCTGACCTTCCTGTCGGCCGCGGCCAAGAGCATGAAGGAAGCGCAGAGCCACATGACCTGGCTGATGCTGCTGCCGATGCTGCCCGGCTACGCACTGGTGGCCTATCCGCTGAAGAGCGAGCTGTGGCAGTACGCCGTGCCGTTCCTGTCGCAGAACCAGATGCTGCTGAAAGTGATCCGCCACGAGATCATCACCCCGGCGGTCTGGGCGATCTACCTCGGCGCCAGCCTCGGCCTGGCCGCCGTGCTGTGGTTCGCGGCCGTGCGCCGCTATCACAACGAACGCCTGGCCATCTCTGGCTGACTGCAACTGGTAGCGCCAGGCCATGCCTGGCGGATGGGGAACGAGGCCCGGTCATTCCGGGCCTCGTTGTTCTCAGGTTCGCGTTGCCTGCCACGCGGCGAAGCGCTGGGCGATCACCGGTGCCAGTCGGTCAAAGTTTTCCCAGGTATCGGCGACGTGGTACAGCGAAGGAAGATCGTCTGCCAGCAATTCGATGTAGTCATCGGGATACAGGCAGTCATCCGCTTGGTAGTACTCCAGCGTGAATGCGTTCGCTTCATCGTTGATCATTTCGTCAAGGAACTTGCCATCACACACCAGCAGGAACTGACCGGGTGTCATAGCACGCCGGGTCAAGGATTCCAGCTCCTCCTGCATGTCGTCGGCCAGTTCTTCGCCTGCCATACCCCGCAGTAGGAGCCATGCCACGTACATGCCGATATGCGTTGCACCGGCCTCGGGCGGAAGCTCGGCAGGAAAATCACCGTCGGAATGCCAGCTGGCGTCGTCGTACTTCATCTGTTCCCCTCCCGAAATCAGCAAGCAGCTTAGGTCGCAAGGAAGGATAGAGGGAGTGCTGGATACGTCAGCCCACCCTGTACCGCGCAGGCGTCACCCCCATCTCGCGCTTGAACACGGTGATGAACGCGCTCGGGGTGTCGTAGCCCATCGACAGCGCAACGCTGATCACCGGCTCGCCGGCCAGCAGGCGTGGCAGCGACAGCAGCACGCGCAGGCGCTGCCGCCAATGGCCCAGGGTCATGCCTGTTTCGGCCTGCCACCGGCGGGCGAGGCTGCGGCCGGACAGTCCGTTGGCGGCTGCCCACGCTTCGACGCTGCGAAGGTCGTCCGGCGACCGTGCCAGCGCCGCCGCGATCCGCCGCAACCGTCGATCCTGCGGTTGTGGCAAGGCAAGCGGCAAAGGCGTGCTGGCGGCGATCTCATCGGTGATCACGCCGGCCAGGCGTGCCTGCGCGGCGTCCAGCGCCTGATGTGGCCAACTCAGTGCGCGCATCATCGCCGCCTGCAACAGCACGTTCGGCTGGAAAATGCGCGGCACGGCGGGCAGCTCCAGACAGGCTTCGGCGTTGAAGTACAGGCTCCAGCCATCGAATGCCTCTGCCCCTACCAGGGCGTGAGGCAGCAAGGGTGGTATCCAGGCAACGTGCCCCGCCGGCAGCAACCAGTGCAGATCGCCGGCCTCGATCCGCAGCAGGCCGTGGTGGGCACCCAGTACTTGGCCGCGCACGTGCTGGTGGCGTGCGGTGCGGCGCCGTCCCGGCACCCGCAGCTGTGAGGCCAGGACGAGGGGACCGCCTTCGGCGTTCGCCAAAGCGGGGTCAATCAACGCGGGTGATGTCTGATCTGCCATATCCAATGGCAGTTATACGGCAGAAGTGCCACTGACTGGGCGGCACACTGGGCTCCCGATCCCACCGGAGCATCACCCATGCAGCCACACGACATCCTTCCCGACCATCAGAACGAGGTGCAGGTGAACGGCCTCACCGTGCGCAAGGGCAGCGTCGGCGCCTTCCTCGCCAGCGTCCGTGACTGGCAGGACCCCGCCAGCGATGACGCCACCCGCGCCACCGCCGAAGCCGACCTGCGTGCGCTACTGCCGGGCCTGCATGCGCTGGGCCTGTTCCAGGTGCTGGCCGCGCGTGATCCGGCACTGCAACGCCTGATCGACAGCCTCTCCTGAAACGAACACGGCCCGGACATGCCGGGCCGTGTGGTCATTGCGGGGCGGAAACGACTTAATCCCCTCCGTCCCCTTTTCGTGGTCAGCTGCCGCCCGGGGCGAACACCAGGGTGCGGCGGGTGGTGACCGGTGCGCTGACCGGCTCGAAGCGCCAGCGCTTGACCGCGTTCATGGCCTCACGATCGAAGACGCGCGACGGCGTTGCGCGCAGCACACGGGCGTTGGTCACCGAACCGTCGGTGCCGACGGTGATCTCCACCAGCACTTCGCCGGAGGTGCCTGCACGCAGCGCCTCGGACGGATAGCGCGGCGCCGGGGTGCTGACCGGGCGCAGGTTCGGCGCCGCAGCGGCCGCCGGAGCTGCAGCCTGGCGTGCGGCGCTGGCCTGCTGGGCGGCAGCCTGCTGCTGCTTCTGCTCGGCTTCGCGGCGGGCCGCAGCCTGGCGCTCGGCTTCCTGGCGCTCATTGTCGCGGCGGGCGGCGTCCTGCTGGGCAGCGATCTGCTTGGCCGCGTCGGCTTCCTTGGCACGCTGCTCGGCCAGGCGCTGCTGTTCGGTCTGCTGCTTGCTGCGGTCCTCGGCGTCCTTCTTCGCCTTCTCGGCTTCGGCCTCGGTGCGCTTGGCCGCGTTCTGCACGCCCTTGGCCAGGCCGTCCTTCAGGCGTGGCAGGGCCGGCGCGGACGCATCCACTTTCTCGATCAGTGCCACCAGGCGCTGCGCTTCGGTGTAGTCCTCGCGGCCCAGGTGCTGCTCGGCGGCGATCAGGGTGTACGGCAGCAGATCGGTCAGTGCGCTCTTCACCGAGGCGTCGTCCGGCGTCTTGTCGCGCAGGGCAAGGTAGTACTCGATGGCGTTGTCGCCGGCCGGCGCGTACATGCGGTTCTCGCGCAGGGCCTGGCTGGCCGACTCACGCAGCTGCTCGGTGCCCATCGACTGCACCTTGGCGGCAACCACCGGTGCGGCCGGTGCAGCGGCGGTGGGTGCGGCGGCCGGGGCCGGTGCGGCGGTTTCCTCCTTGCCCGAGCAGGCAGCCAGTGCCAGTGCCAGGGCAACCGGCAGCCACCGGCGCGCGGCGGTGATCGTTGAGACGTGCGACATCCTGCTCCCCTCTAGAAGACGACGTGACGTAAATCATTGATATGCATGGCCGGGACCTGCGGTCCGGGCGCGGCAGGGTGACGTTTCCCGACGCCACCGCCGGCAACGGCGAGGGTGCAATCTAGCATCCCGGCCGCCGCCGCGTACAAGAGCAGTGGCCGGGATGGGCAACGGCGGTCGTGCCGTTGCCGGCGCCGACCTCAGTGGTCGTGCGCCTTGTCGTGCGACTTGCTGTGGCCGTTGGACATCAGCTTGTCGGTCCAGGCGATGCCGATCGCCGACAGGATGAACACGCAGTGGATGATGGTCTGCCACAGCACGCCGTCCTGGGTCAGCATCGAGCAGCGGGCGACACCGATGTTGGCGGCGGCCACGCTCATCTGCTCCGGCGTGCACAGCGGGATGCCATTCAGTGCGCCACTGGCGATGAAGGTCTTCAGCAGGTGGATCGAGGAGATGCCGATGATCGCCATCGCCAGCTTCACCTTCAGCACGCTGGCATTGACGTGGCTCAGCCATTCCGGCTGGTCCGGGTGGCCTTCCAGGCGCAGGCGCGAGACGAAGGTCTCGTAGCCGCCGACGATCACCATCACCAGCAGGTTGGAGATCATCACCACGTCGATCAGGCCCAGCACGATCAGCATGATCTGCTGTTCACCCATCGACACCGAATGCGAGATCAGGTGCCACAGTTCCTTGCCGAACAGGAACACGTAGACGCACTGCGCCACGATCAGGCCCAGGTACAGCGGCAGCTGCAGCCAGCGCGAGGCGAAGATCAGCGTGGACAACGGGGAGAGCGGCGGGCGGTTTGCACTCATGCGGGGGATGCTGCGTTTCGGGGGAGAGGCGAGGTTACCGGCCCGCCATGACGGTGCCAAGCCAACTCACGCACTAGACTTCAGTTTCCTTTCCGCACCCCCGAGCCGACGCCATGATCGACCTGTATTACTGGCCCACCCCGAACGGCCATAAAGTGACCCTGCTGTTGGAGGAAACCGGCCTGGAGTACCGCATCCACCCGGTCAACATCGGCTCGGGCGACCAGTTCAAGCCGGAATTCCTCGCCATCTCGCCCAACAACAAGATGCCGGCCATCGTCGACCACGCCCCGGCCGACGGCGGCGCCCCGCAGAGCGTGTTCGAGTCCGGTGCGATCCTGCTGTACCTGGCCGAGAAGACCGGCCGCTTCCTGCCCAGCGATCCGCGCGGCCGCGTCACCACCCTGGAATGGCTGTTCTGGCAGATGGCGGGCCTGGGCCCGATGAGCGGCCAGATGGGGCATTTCAATGTGTATGCTCCGGAAAAGATCCCGTATGCGATCGAGCGCTATGACAACGAAGTGCGCCGCCTGCATGGGGTGATGGACAAGCGCCTGGCCCAGCACGCCTTCCTGGCCGGCGACGCGTACACCATCGCCGACATGGCCAGTTACCCCTGGATCGGCGCCTACGACACGCTGCCGGTGGACTTCGCCGCGTTCCCGAACCTCAAGCGCTGGCACGAGGCCATCGCCGCGCGCCCGGCCACCCAGCGCGCCTATGCGCTGCGCCAGCAGGTGAACCCGAACGCCGGCAAGCCGCTCAGCGACGAAGAACGCAAGCACCTGTTCGGCCAGCGCTGACCCCGGCATCTGAAGGTGGGTGCCGACCGTTGGTCGGCACTCGTCCGCACTGCTTATGGGCAGAAGGTCATGCTGCCTTCCCGCACGGGCTTGGTTAGGATGAGGGACGACCGTCCCGCGCCCCGCGTGGAGGCGGACCTGCCGTTTGCCGGGATCCTCCATGCGCCATCTGTTCGCTTCGCTCGCCCTCATGCTCGCCACCAGTACCGCCGCCCACGCCGAAAAGCTGACCCTGGAAGCCATCACCGGCCCGCTGCCGCTGTCCGGCCCGACCCTGATGAAGCCCAAGGTGGCGCCGGACGGTTCGCAGGTCAGCTTCCTGCGCGGCAAGGACAGCGACCGCAACCAGCTGGACCTGTGGACCTACGACATCGGCAGCGGCCAGACCCGCCTGCTGGTTGATTCCAAGGTGGTGCTGCCCGGCGCCGAGACCCTCAGCGATGAGGAAAAGGCCCGACGCGAGCGCCAGCGCATCGCCGCGATGACCGGCATCGTCGATTACCAGTGGTCGCCGGACGCGCAGCGCCTGCTGTTCCCGTTGGGCGGCGAACTCTACCTGTACGACCTCAAGCAGCAGGGCCAGGCGGCCGTGCGCCAGCTGACCCACGGTGAAGGCTTCGCCACCGACGCCAAGCTGTCGCCCAAGGGCGGTTTCGTCAGCTTCATCCGCGGCCGCAACCTGTGGGTGATCGATCTGGCCAGTGGCAAGCAGCTGCAGCTGACCCGCGACGGCGGCACCACCATCGGCAACGGCGTGGCCGAGTTCGTCGCCGACGAGGAAATGGATCGCCATACCGGTTACTGGTGGGCGCCGGATGACTCGGCCATTGCCTTTGCCCGCATCGACGAGGCGCCGGTGCCGGTGCAGAAGCGCTACGAGGTCTACGCCGACCGCACCGATGTGATCGAACAGCGTTACCCGGCCGCCGGCGACGCCAACGTGCGCGTGCAGCTGGGCGTGATCGCACCGGCCGCCGATGCGCAGCCGCGCTGGATCGACCTGGGCAAGGAACAGGACATCTACCTGGCCCGCGTCGATTGGCGCGATGCGCAGCACCTGAGTTTCCAGCGCCAGTCGCGTGACCAGAAGCAGCTGGACCTGGTCGAAGTGGCGCTCGACTCCAACCGCCAGCGCGTGCTCGCCCACGAGACCAGCCCGACCTGGGTGCCGCTGCACAACAGCCTGCGCTTCCTTGAAGATGGCAGCGTGCTGTGGTCGTCCGAGCGCACCGGCTTCCAGCACCTGTACCGCATCGACAGCAAGGGCAAGGCCACTGCGCTGACCCATGGCAACTGGCCGGTGGACGAACTGCTGGCGGTCGATGAGAAGGCCGGCAAGGCCTACTTCCGTGCTGGCATCGAGACCTCGCGCGAAAGCCAGATCTACGCGGTGTCGCTGCAGGGCGGTGAGCCGCAGCGCCTGTCGAAGGCGCCGGGCATGCACAGCGCCAGCTTCGCCCGCAATGCCAGCGTCTACGTGGACAGCTGGTCCAACAGCACCACGCCGCCGCAGATCGAACTGTTCCGCGCCAACGGCGAGAAGATCGCCACGCTGGTCGAGAACGACCTGGCCGATCCCAGGCACCCGTATGCGCGCTACCGCGATGCGCAGCGCCCGGTCGAGTTCGGCACGTTGATGGCTGCCGACGGCAAGACCCCGTTGAACTACAGCCTGATCAAGCCGGCCGGCTTCGATCCGTCCAAGCGCTACCCGGTGGCGGTGTACGTCTACGGCGGCCCGGCCAGCCAGACCGTCACTGACAGTTGGCCCGGCCGTGGCGACCATCTGTTCAACCAGTACCTGGCCCAGCAGGGCTACGTCGTGTTCTCGCTGGACAACCGCGGCACCCCGCGCCGCGGCCGCGACTTCGGTGGTGCGCTGTACGGGAAGCAGGGCACGGTGGAAGTGACCGACCAGCTGCGCGGCGTGGCCTGGCTGAAGCAGCAGCCGTGGGTCGACCCGGCGCGCATCGGCGTGCAGGGCTGGTCCAACGGCGGTTACATGACCCTGATGCTGCTGGCCAAGGCATCGAACCAGTACGCCTGTGGCGTGGCCGGCGCACCGGTCACCGATTGGGGCCTGTATGACAGCCACTACACCGAACGCTACATGGACCTGCCGGCGCGCAACGAAGCGGGGTACCGCGAAGCGCGCGTGCTGACCCATATCGACGGCCTGCGTTCGCCGTTGCTGCTGATCCACGGCATGGCCGATGACAACGTGCTGTTCACCAACTCGACCAGCCTGATGAGCGCGCTGCAGAAGCGCGGGCAGCCGTTCGAGCTGATGACCTATCCGGGTGCCAAGCATGGCCTGTCCGGCGCCGATGCCCTGCATCGCTACCGTGTGGCCGAAGCCTTCCTGGGACGCTGCCTGAAGCCCTGATGCACAAACGGGAAGGAGCCCGCCGATGACACTGCCGCCGCCGATTCCCACCCATGGCCCGAAGCCTGCCGGCTGGTGGTCCCGTCACTGGCGCTGGGCGATGCCGCTGGCCGTGCTGCTGGTGTTGGCCGGTGCCGGTGGCGTGGTGGCCTGGAGCGTGCTGCGCTGGAGCGAGGCGGCACGCGAGAGCCCGCCGATGCGCGAGGCGATGCGCCGCGCCGGATGCAGCATCGAACTGGTGGAAGCCTTCGGCGAGCCGCTGCGTGCCGAATCGATGCCGCTGGGCAGCATGCAGACCGCGATCAATGGCCAGCGCGACGTCGGCCTGACCGTGGCCCTGGAAGGCCCGCGCGCGCACGGCCGGCTGTTCGTGAAGGGCACCCGCAGCGACGACGTCTGGGACTATCCGGTGATGTATGTGCTGGGCGAGAACAAGCAGACCTTCGACCTGACCGCGCTGGATGATGACGAGGCCGCGCAGGAATGCGAGCTGCAGGCCTGCCGCGAACGCGGCGAATGCCCGCTGGCCGCGGCGTTGTGACCTCCGGCCGATTGTCGCCACCGCGCTGAGCGCGTAGGGTGCGGGCAACCCTGTCCTGGAGTGCACCATGAAGCCGATCGCGTTGGCCGTTGCCCTGGCCCTGACTGCCGCCCCGCTGATGTTCGCACCGCCGGCGCTGGCGGCACCCGCCACCAAGGCCGCTACTCCGGCCAGCCCGGCCTGGGTGGCCCGCAGCAACGCATTGGCGCAGATCCTGCTCGATGCGCAGGGCCCGTTCCAGCCGGAAGAAACCGGCTTCTTCGGCGTGCCCGGCTATGACGACAAGGTGGCCGACCTCGGTGCGGACAACGGCAAGCGCTACCGCGCGGCGATGGCCAAGGCGCGCGACGAACTGAAGGCGAAGCTGGCCACCGAGCAGGATCCCAACGTCCGCCAGGACCTGGAGATCATGATCCACGCCGCCAACCAGAACATCGAGGGCAGCGAGCTCAACGAGAAGTACCTGCTGCCGTGGACCGATGCACCGCAGACCGTGTTCAGCGGCCTCAACCTGCTGCTGTCCGACCAGGTGCCGGCCGAGCGCCGGGCCAAGGCGATCGACCGCCTCAAGGCCTACGCCGGGCTGCAGCCGGGTGGCACCGCGTTCACCACGCTGGCCCGCCAGCGTTACGAAGAGCGCTTGAAGGACGGCAGCCTGCTGCAGCCGACGAAGATCGAAGTGCAGCAATCGCTGGACAACGTCGAGACGTACATCACCGGCATCGAGTCGCTGCTGAAGAAGTACCAGATCGCCGGCGCCGATGAGGCAATGAAGGCCCTGGCCGGGCAGATGAAGGACTACGCCGCCTGGACCCGCAAGGACGTGCTGCCGAAGGCACGCACCGATGCGCGCCTGCCGGCGCCGCTGTACGCCTACCAGCTCAAGCAGGTCGGCATCGATATCGACCCGAAGCTGCTGATGCAGCGCGCGCAGCTGGAGTTCATGGAAACCCGCTCGGCGATGCAGCAGCTGGCGCCGCTGGTGGTGAAGGACAAGGGCCTGAAGGTGGCCGATCCGAGCGACCCGGTGGCGGTGATCCGCGCGCTGAAGGCCGACAAGATCGCCGACGACCAGCTGGAAGGCCACTACCGCAAGGTGATCGATGCGATCGATCCGCTGATCCGCGAGCATGCCATCGTCGATGTACCCAAGCGCGCCATGCAGATGCGCCTGGGTTCGGCCGCCGAGAGCGCGGCCAGCCCGGCCCCGCATTTCCTGCCGGCGCCGCTGGTCAACAACACCGGGCAGCAGGGCACCTTCGTGCTGCCGCTGGGCAACCCGGCGGCGGGCCCGGGCGCACAATACGACGATTTCAACTTCGGTGCGGCGGCATGGACGCTGAGCGCGCATGAAGGCCGCCCCGGCCACGAGCTGCAGTTCACCGCAATGGTCGAGCGTGGTGTCTCGCTGGCACGCACCATGTTCGCGTTCAATTCGGTGAACGTTGAAGGCTGGGCGCTGTATGCCGAGGCCGAGATGGTGCCGTACGAGCCGCTGGACGGGCAGATGATCGCCCTGCAGTTCCGCCTGCTGCGGGCCGCACGCGCAATGCTTGACCCGATGCTCAACCTCGGCCTGACCGACCGCGCCAACGGCGAACGCGTGCTGATGGAGCAGGTCGGCCTGTCCAAGGCGATGGCCACCCAGGAACTGGACCGCTACATGGTGCGCATGCCGGGCCAGGCGGGCAGCTACTTCTACGGTTACACCCGCATCCTGGAACTGCGCATGCAGACCGAGCTGGCACTGGGTGCGAAGTTCGACCGCCTGGCCTTCAACAACTTCCTGCTCGACCAGGGCCTGCTGCCGCCGGACCAGCTGGCCGATGCGGTAAACAAGGTGTTCGTGCCGAAGTACCGGCAGAAATAATCGGTAGCGCCGGGCCATGCCCGGCGAGCGCAGCGGGAGAGACGCCGGGCATGGCCCGGCGCTACCCGCGGTGACGCTGCCGCCTCACCGCTGCGGCGTGATCACCTGGGTCGGCAGCCGTGCCGGCGGTTCCGGATTGGGTACCCAGATCGCCACGCCGGCGGCGCGCTTCTGCGTGGTCGGAATACCGATGCCGACGCCACCCCCCACATGCGAGCCAAAGGTGCCGGCACCCACCGACATGCCGACCGGCGAGCCGCTGCTGCCCACGCCCATCAGCACCACGCCATTGGCGCCCAGTGCCGCCGCTTCACGCTTCAGGCGTGCCACCGCGGCATCGGTCTGGCCCTGCGTGCCGAAGCCCACGGCAGATGCCGATTCCAGCTGCGCGATTTCCTGCGAGCCGGCCGGTGGCGTGGAATAGATCTGCACCAGTGCCGGATCGATCGGCGCGCGGGCGCGCCCCAGCATGACCTTGGAGGTGCTGGCACAACCGGCGGCGACCAGCAGGATGGCCGCCAGCGCGGCCCAACGGATGTTCATGGCACGACCCCTGTAGGACTGGTTGCGATCATCGGCGGGCCACTCTGAATCGGCGCCAACACCCGGGCCAGGGCACCCACGGCAGCACGCTAGCACGCGTCGGGTGACAGCCCCGCCAACGGCAGTAGGCGGCGACTGCGGGAACGACTATGGTGGACAGACAGAACCAACTGCGGGAGAGCGGAATGGGCGTGATCAGTCTGTTGTGGGGCGTACTGGCGCTGTTGTGGATGATCCTGGCGCTGATTCCGCTGCTTGGCTGGGGCAACTGGTTCCTGATCCCGTTCGCCGCCGTCGGCGCGGTGATCGCCGCGCTGGGCATCCTGTTTACCCACCCGACCAAGCGCGGTCGGGCCTGGGCCGGGCTGGTGCTGAACGGCATCGTGGTGGTGGTCGGCATCCTGCGCCTGGGCCTGGGCGGCGGCGTGATCTGAATCCCGGCGCCGGGTGCGACAGGGCGTCGCAGGCGCACGGCCGGTGGCCGGGCAGGGGCGTACAATGAGCGGCTGCGCGAGCCCCCCGCGTGCCTGTGATTCCGCGCTTGGCGCGGCTGCCCGATGATCATCCGACCCCGTCCCCACGGCTGGCAACTGCTGTACATCCTGCGCGGCTCGATCGTCAAAGCGATCGCGCCGAAGGTGCTGGCCATCCTGATCCTGTCCATTGCCGTGGCGGCCGTGGTGGAACTGGCCCCGCCGACCGGCATCGAACGCGTGTCGGTCACGCCGTTCACCCTGCTCGGCCTGGTCCTGTCGATCTTCCTCAGCTTCCGCAACAGCGCCTGCTATGACCGCTGGTGGGAAGGCCGCAAGCTGTGGGGCCAGCTGATCTACGAATCGCGTTCGCTGGCGCGCCAGGTGCACCTGCTGCTGGCCGATGACGGCGGCCGCCGTCGCCGCATCGCGTACCTCACCACCGCGTTCGCCCATGCGCTGGCCGCGCGCCTGCGTGGGCGCGTCGTGGCCCTGGTCGCCTTGCCATGGCTGGACAAGCCGCAGCGCGAGCAGCTGGGCCAGCGCGAGAACGTGCCGGATGCATTGCTGTCGATGATCGCCGCCGAGCTGGCCCAGGCGCTGCGCGCCGGCGAGCTCGATCCGATCCTCTACGCACAGCTGGAGGAGCGCCTGCACGCGATGTCGTCGATCCAGGCCGGCTGCGAGCGCATCCTCACCACGCCGCTGCCGTTCGCCTACACCCTGCTGCTGCATCGCTGCGCGTGGATGTTCTGCGTGCTGCTGCCGTTCGGCCTGGCCAGTTCGCTGGGCTGGGGTACGCCGGTGCTGTCGGCGGTGCTGGCCTACGCCTTCTTCGGCCTGGACCAGCTGGGCGAAGAAATGGAAGACCCGTTCGGCCTGGAGCCGAACGACCTGCCGCTGGACGCGCTGGTGCGCACGATCGAGATCGACCAGCTCGACGCGCTCGGCGAACGCCCCTTGCCCGAACCCCTGCTGCCGCAGGGTTACCTGTTGCAATAGCCACTCCTCGGAGCCTGCCATGTCCCATCCGCTTTACCGCCCGCGCCGCATGCGCCACGACGAGTTCTCGCGCCGCCTGATGCGCGAGAACACGCTGACCACCGACGACCTGATCTACCCGGTGTTCGTGCACGAACTGGCGGGCCGCACCGCAGTGCCGTCGATGCCGGGCGTGGAGCGGCTGTCGATCGAAGAGCTGCTGAAGGTGGCCGAAGAGGCGCTGGAGCTGGGCATTCCGGTAATCGACCTGTTCCCGGTGATCGACCCGTCGCTGAAGTCGCTGGACGCATCGGCGGCGTGGGCCGAGGACGGCCTGGCGCAGCGTGCGATACGCGCGCTGAAGTCGCGCTTCCCGGAACTGGGCGTGATGACCGATGTGGCGCTGGACCCGTACACCACCCACGGCCAGGACGGCATCATCGACGACAAGGGTTACGTGCTCAACGACATCACGGTCGAAGCGCTGGTCAAGCAGTCGGTGTCGCACGCCGAGGCCGGTGTGGACATCGTCTCGCCGTCGGACATGATGGACGGTCGCATCGGAGCGATCCGCCGTGCGCTGGATGCCGACAACCACATCAACGTGCGCATCATGGCCTACTCGGCCAAATACGCCTCGGCGTTCTACGGCCCGTTCCGTGATGCGGTGGGCAGCGCGGCCAGCCTCGGCAAGGCCGACAAGACGACCTACCAGATGGACCCGGCCAACGGCGACGAGGCTCTGCGCGAGATCGCGCTGGACCTGGAAGAGGGCGCCGACATGGTGATGGTCAAGCCGGGCATGCCGTACCTGGACCTGGTGCGCCGGGTGAAGGAGACGTTCGGCGTGCCGACCTTCGCCTACCAGGTCAGTGGCGAGTACGCGATGATGAAGGCCGCCTTCGCCAACGGCTGGCTGGACGAGCGTGCCTGCGTGCTGGAGTCGCTGCTGGGCTTCAAGCGAGCCGGTGCCGACGGCGTGCTGACCTATTTCGCGCCGCAGGTGGCGCGATGGCTGCGCGAGCGCTGACAATAGCGCCACGATAGACGGAGGACTGCGCGATGGGACCCGAACTGGGATGGATGCAATGGCTGATCTGGGGCATCGGTACGCTGGTGTTCGGCGCCATCATCGTCGCTGTCTTCATCGCCGCATGGCGCGCGGGCAAGCGCCCACCGGAGCAGCTCTCCGCCGCCCGCCGCGTGGCCCGTGAGCAGGCCCTGCCGGACAGCGTGCAGGCCGAGCTGGCTGCGTTGAACCAGCGCAAGGACAACGGCCAGCTGAGCGAGATGGAGTACGAGCAGTTGCGCGCCAAGGTGCTGTCGCGCTGACGGGCAATCCCCGGGGTCGGATCCCTTTCCGCAGGAAAGGGCTCTGACCCCTTCGCGGGCGCCATCCACGCATGGCGTGGATCTACCGCACGCACCCGGCCACCGCCGTCACCCTCGGCACCGCCAACCGGTACACGTCCACGCCACCGGCGCGCGGCGCCTTTGCCGCGCTGCTGGCCACCATCATCTCGCCGGGCTTGGCGTTGTCGATCACCGGCGCGCCGGTCCAGCCGCCGGCCTGGTTGAACGACAGCCCCAGCGGCTGCAGCGCCACACCGCTCCACGCACAGCCGCTGCTCCAGACCTGCGCGGTACTGCCGTGGCTGCGGCTGAACACCACGGCGCCGTCATGGCCCAGCCAGTCGCCGTCGGTCTCGTCGTCGGCGCTGTTCAACGCGCTCAGTGCGGTGGCCGGGCCACGCACGCCCTGCGCATCCAGCGTCGCTACGAACAGATCCCAGCCGGCGCCATGGCCCTGCTGGCGGGCAAACAACAGCTGCTTGCCATCTGCGCTCAGGGCCGGTCCGCGCTCTTCCCGGCGCCCGCCGTCACCGGCCAGCGGCTGCGCCGGGCCCAGCCGGCCATCGGTGGCCAGCGCAGCGCGGTACAGCGCCAGCGCGCCCTCGCGACCGGCCGCGAACAGCAGCCAGCGGCCGTCACGGCTGAAGTAGGGATCGCGGGCTTCACCGGCCACGCCGACCGGCAGTGCCTGTGCCTGCTGCCAACGACCGTCGACCACGCGTGCCTCCCACAGGCTCCAGCCGGCTTCGCCGCGGCGGGCGAAGACGATGCGCTGGCCATCGGCGCTGATCGTGGCGCGGCCCTCGTCGGTGCGGGTCGAGACCACGCCCATGCCTTCGATGCCGTACTCGTTCAACGCCATCGCCACGGGGGCAGAGAGTAGACTGGCGGCGAGCACCAGCAGGGGCGGGGTGATGCGCATCATCCGGTTCCATGCACGAACAGAGCATCAGTCTAGCCAGCTTGAGGATTCCATGACCGACCGTTACGCCGTCTTCGGACACCCCGTCGCCCATTCGAAGTCGCCGCAGATCCATGCGACGTTCGGTCGCCAGGAAGGCATCGCCATCGACTATCGCGCGATCGACCTGGCCCCGGAGGCGTTCCTGGCCGGCCTGGAGGCCTTCGCTGCCGAGGGCGGTGTCGGCGCCAACGTCACCCTGCCACACAAGGAAGCCGCGTTCTCGGCATGCACCACGCTGACCGCACGGGCGCGCCGCGCCGGCTCGGTCAACACGCTGCTGCGCAAGGGCGACCGCTGGCACGGCGACACCACCGATGGCATCGGCCTGGTGCGCGACCTGACCGACCGCCACGGCCTGGACCTGCGCGGCCGCCGCGTGCTGATGATCGGTGCCGGTGGCTCGGCGCGCAGCGTCGCACCGGCGCTGCTCGATGCCGGCATCACCGAACTGGTGGTGGTCAACCGCACGCCGGAGCGCGCCGACGAACTGATCGATGCCATGGGCGAACCCGGCCGCGCGATCAGCCGCTACTGGGAGGACCTGCGCGAGCTGGGCGACTTTGAACTGATCGTCAACGCCACCTCGGCGGGCCGCGACCGCGACGTCGAGTTCAAGCTGCCGCTGTCGCTGGTCAATTCGATGACCACCGCCGTCGACCTGAACTACGGCGAGGCGGCCATCGCCTTCCTGGCCTGGGCCCGTGCGGCGCAGTGCCGTAACACCGTCGACGGCCTGGGCATGCTGGTCGAGCAGGCTGCCGAGAGCTTCCTGCAGTGGCACGGCGTACGCCCGCAGACCGACGAGGTCTACCAGGCGCTGCGCCAGGGCCCGGCTGTGTTGGCCGGCGAGGACTGATCGATGGACGGCACGACCCTGATGGTGACCGTGCTGAGCATGGTCGGTGTGCGCCTGCCGGTGCTGATCGCGCTGTGCGTCGGCCTGGTCTGGGTGATCGGTGCGCCGCGTGATGCGACCCGCACCGGCGCGCTGGTCGGCCTGCTGCTGTTGCTGTTGTCCAGCCTGGGCGGCCTGGCCGCGGGTGTCCTGCCGATGTGGCTGGTCAGCAGTGGCAACTTCAGCGCCATCTCGGGCATGAGCGCCATCTTCGGCGTGCTGCACTTCGCGCTGGCGATGGTCGAGGCCATCGGCGTGGTGCTGCTGGTGTGGGCGCTGGTGCGCCTGCTGCGGCTGCGCGGCAACGCGGTGCAGTGACACCCCGGTGACGGCCCAGGGCCGTCGCCCGCAGCGTACGGTGTGTTCATCCAGCCGCCGGGCGTCGCCGCTGCCCCGTTCAGGCAGGCAGCGGCGGCGGACATGGCCGGCCATGCGACAATGACCGGCCCGATCCAGCCACGGTAATTCCCGGCGTGACCGAAACCGTCGCCGCTCCGCGCACGCTCGATGACACCTTGAAGGACGCGATCCGCAAGGCGTACACGACGCTGCAGGCTAATACTCCCGGCTTCTCCACCCGCCGCTCGCAGAGCCAGATGATCGGCGTGGTGTCGCGCGCGCTGTCGAAGAGCGGCGGCGTTGGCGTGGTCGAGGCGCCGACCGGCGTCGGCAAGAGCCTGGGTTACCTCACCGCGGGCGTACCCATTGCGCTGGCCACCAAGAAGAAGCTGGTGATCAGCACCGGCACCGTGGCGCTGCAGTCGCAGCTGGTCGAGCGGGATATCCCGAATTTCCTCAAGGCCACCGGCCTGGAAGCAACCGTGGCGCTGGCCAAGGGCCGTACCCGCTACCTGTGCACGCGCAACGCGGCCGAAGCACAGGGCGAGGGCTCGCAGGGCGGCATGTTCGAGGAGGATGCACCACTGTTCGACCGGCCGCTGGCGCCGATCGAGATGGACATCGCCAAGCGCCTGACCGATGCCTTTACCGGCGGCAGCTGGGACGGCGATATCGACAATGCGCCGGAGACCATCAGCCCCGGCCTGCGCAGCCGCATCACCACGCCGGCCTCGGGCTGCGCCGGGCGCCGTTGTGCGTATTCGGCGCAGTGCGCGGTGCTGCGTTCACGCAACACCGTGCGCGATGCGCAGATCGTGGTCACCAACCACGCACTGCTGCTGTCGGCGCTGTCGATCGGCGACAGCGACAACGGCCAGCCGTTGATCGCGCCGCCGTCGGACATGCTGCTGGTGCTGGACGAAGGCCATCACATCGGCAACGTGGCGATCGACCAGGGCGCGGCCAGCCTCGCGCTGGATGAAATGGCCAAGCGTACCGGCCGCCTGCAGATCCTGATTGCCGGTGCCTACCGCGCGGTCGACAAGGACCGCCTCGGCAACCTGCTGCCGAACGAAGCGATCGAGGTGGCCAGCAACGTCGCCAAGCAGCTGCGCGCGTTCCGCGATCACATCGAGCGGGTGTGGATGCCGGCGCCGGCGGACGAGGAGCCAATGTGGCGTGCGGCCAATGGACGCCTGCCCGAGGCCTGGCGCGAGCCGATCGAGGCACTGGCCGACGAGACCCGCAGCCTCTACAACTGGGCGCATGCCGCCACCGCGCAGGTGGCCAAGGGCAAGCCGGACGATGCCGCGCGCGAGCGCCTGCAGCGCAACCTGGGCATGGCGCTGGAAATGATCGAGCAACAGTACAACCTGTGGCAGGCGTGGCGCCGCGAGGACAAGGACGGCGCGCCGCCGATGGCGCGCTGGGTCACTGCTACCCGCGACGGCGACCTGGTGCTGCACGGCTCGCCGGTGTCGGCCGCGCACGTGCTGCGCAAGCTGCTGTGGGATGAAGTGGATTCGGTGGTGATGACCTCGGCGACGCTGACCGGCGGCGGCGATTTCCAGTCGCTGGCGATCGACAACGGCATCCCCGAAGAGGCCGAGATGGTCTCGCTGTCGTCGCCGTTCGACCTGCCCAACCAGGCCGAGCTGATCGTGCCGAAGTTTCCGGTCACCCCCGACGATCGCGAAGGCCATCCCCGCGAAGTGGCGCGCTACCTGGACACCGAGCTGGATTGGGCCAAGGGCTCGATGGTGCTGTTCACCTCGCGCTGGAAGATGGAAAAGGTGGCCGGCCTGATGTCGGCGGCGCGCCGCAAGCAGGTGCTGGTGCAGGGCGAGATGTCCAAGACCCGGCTGATCGAAGAGCACCTGCGCCGCGTCGAAGCGGGTGAGGGTTCGGTGCTGTTCGGCCTGAACTCGTTCGGCGAAGGCCTCGACCTGCCCGGCGAAGCCTGCACCACGGTGGTGATCACCCAGGTACCGTTCGCGGTGCCGACCGATCCGCAGACCGCCACGCTCAGCGAATGGTTCGAGGGCCGCGGGCTCAATGCGTTCAACCTGATCGCCATTCCGCACGCGCTGCGCACGTTGACCCAGTTCGCCGGTCGCCTGATCCGCACCTCCACCGACACCGGCCGCGTGATCATCCTCGATTCGCGGCTGCTGACCCGCCGCTACGGCAAGCGCATCATCGACGCGCTGCCGCCGTTCAAGCGCGTGATCGGCTGAAAAAAGGGGACGGAGGGGATTAAGTCGTTTGTGCCTCAAACGACTTAATCCCCTCCGTCCCCTTTTCCCAGATGCCGGCCAGCGGCCGGCACTACCGCGCACGGATCAATCGCCGAGCAGGGCGGTGTTGCGTACGGCGCCCTTGTCGGCACTGGTGGCGAGCAGGGCGTAGGCCTTCAACGCGCTGGTGACCTTGCGCGGGCGCGGTGCGCGTGGCTTCCAGCCGCGTGCATCGGCCTCGCTGCGGCGCTGGGCCAGCGTGGCCTCATCCAGCAGCAGGTCGATGCGGCGGGCCGGGATGTCGATGCGGATGCGGTCGCCATCTTCCACCAGGCCGATCGCGCCGCCACTGGCCGCTTCCGGCGAAACGTGGCCGATCGACAGCCCCGAGGTGCCACCGGAGAAGCGGCCATCGGTGAGCAGCGCGCACTGCTTGCCCAGTCCCTTCGACTTCAGGTAGCTGGTCGGGTACAGCATCTCCTGCATGCCCGGGCCGCCCTTCGGGCCCTCGTAACGGATCACCACGACGTCGCCCGGTTGTACCTCGTCGGCGAGGATGCCGGCGACGGCGGCGTCCTGGCTTTCATAGACGCGCGCGGGGCCTTCGAACACATGGATCGATTCGTCCACGCCGGCGGTTTTCACCACGCAGCCATCGACGGCCAGATTGCCGCGCAGCACAGCCAGGCCACCCTCCAGCGAATACGCATGTTGCAGCGAGCGGATGCAGCCCTCGGCGCGGTCCAGGTCCAGCGCGGGCCAGCGGGTGGCCTGGCTGAAGGCCTCCTGCGTGGGGATGCCGGCCGGACCGGCCTTGAAGAAGGTGTGCAGGGTGTCGTTGTCACTGCGCACCACGTCCCAGCGCTCCAGCGCCTCGGCCAGGCTGGCGCTGTGCACGGTCGGCACTGTGGTATCGAGCAGGCCGGCGCGATCCAGCTCCCCGAGGATGCCGAACACGCCGCCGGCGCGGTGCACGTCCTCGATGTGGTACTTCGGTGTGTTCGGCGCCACCTTGCACAGCTGCGGGACGCGTCGCGACAGCGCGTCGATGTGGGTCAGGTCGAAGTCGACCTCCGCTTCCTGCGCTGCGGCCAGCAGATGCAGGATGGTGTTGGTGGAGCCGCCCATGGCGATGTCCAGGGTCATCGCGTTGGCGAACGCGGCCTGGGTGGCGATCCCGCGCGGCAGCGCGCTCGGGTCTTCGCCGCCGTACCAGCGATGGCAGAGCTCGACGATCAGGCGGCCGGCGCGGCGGAACAGCGCCTCGCGGTCGGCATGGGTGGCCAGCGTAGTGCCGTTGCCGGGCAGCGACAGGCCCAGCGCTTCGGTCAGGCAGTTCATCGAGTTGGCGGTGAACATGCCCGAGCAGGAGCCGCAGGTGGGGCAGGCGCTGCGTTCAAAGGCCGCGACTTTCTCGTCGGAGGCGCTGTCATCGGCGGCCACCACCATCGCGTCGACCAGGTCCAGCTTGTGCTCGGACAGCTTTGTCTTGCCCGCTTCCATCGGCCCGCCGGAGACGAACACCACCGGGATGTCCAGGCGCAGCGCAGCCATCAGCATGCCGGGGGTGATCTTGTCGCAGTTGCTGATGCACACCAGCGCGTCGGCGCAGTGCGCGTTGACCATGTACTCCACGGCGTCGGCGATGATCTCGCGGCTGGGCAGCGAATACAGCATGCCGTCGTGGCCCATCGCGATGCCGTCGTCCACGGCGATGGTGTTGAATTCCTTGGCGACGCCACCGACCTGTTCGATTTCGCGCGCGACCAGCTGGCCGAGGTCCTTCAGGTGCACGTGGCCGGGCACGAACTGGGTGAAGGAGTTGGCGATGGCAATGATCGGCTTGTGGAAGTCGCCGTCCTTCATGCCGGTGGCACGCCACAGGGCGCGGGCGCCGGCCATGTTGCGGCCGGCGGTGGAGGTGCGGGAACGGTATTCGGGCATGGCGGGCGGAACGGGCGGGCCGTACGACGTGGGGGTCAGCCGATCATGGCCAATTTTTTCGGTTGCTGCTGCAACCACCAGGAAGGGAGTGGCAGGGCTGCGCCCTGCACCCGTGGTAGTGCCGGCCGCTGGCCGGCAACCTCAACAGCATCAGCTGGGCTATCCGCGGGACCCAGCCCGCCTTCGACAGTTTCCTGTGGCTGTTGGTAGGTGTCGACCTTGGTCGACACGATGGATCCACGTCATGCGTGGCTGATGGGGAACGACGAAAATGAAATTCCGTTCATCTTTCCCACTTTGCCGATTCCGGTTGTTGGTGAGGATTTGGCATCATTGGGGCATTGATCCGTCGACAGGGCATGAGGCCATGAAACGTTCCCGCACCACCGCGCTGCTGATGATGAGCGCCGCGCCGCTGCTGTTCACCGCCTGCCAGAAGGAGCCGGAAGTGAAGGTGCAGGAAGGCCTGTACACCTCGGTCGAGGCCTGCACCGAGGCCACCGGCGACCCGTCGTCGTGCCGCAATGCCTTCGCCGAAGCGCAGACGCAGGCCGCCGATGCGGCGCCGAAGTACGCCAGCAAGGAAGCCTGCGAGAAGGATTACAAGCCGGAGCAGTGCGTGCAGCAGCACACCTCGGCCGGCACCTCGTTCATCGGCCCGATGATGATGGGCTTCTTCATGTCGCAGATGCTGAGCAACCGCGGCGGCCTCGCCCCGCAGGCGCCGGCGTCGGCACCGGCTTACCAGGACAAGAACGCTGGCTGGGCGCGCCCGGCACCGGGCGGCACCGGTGGCCTGAACACCGCCAGCGGCATCGGCGCCGGCAAGGCCGGCCTGGCACCGGTCACCAGCGAACCGAACCGTGCGGTCACTGCCAGCCGTGGTGGCTTCGGCAACACCAGCGCACGCCGCAGCACCAGCGGCAGCTACGGCGGCTGATCGACCCATGCAGCGCATCCGGATTGCCGAGCGTGCCCAGTGGCGGGCACGCGCGGAGGAAGCGGGTTTCCGTTTCCATACCATCGATGGCCAGCCCTACTGGGATGAAAGCGCGTACTACGCGTTCACCCTGCGCCAGATCGAACAGGACATCGAAGACCCCAGTGCCGAGCTGCACCAGATGGCGCTGGATCTGGTCGGTGATGTCATCGGCAGCGAGCGGTTGATGGACCAGCTGGCGATTCCGTCGCATTACCGCGACTGGATCGCCGACAGCTGGCGCCAGCGCCAGCCGCACCTTTACGGCCGCCTGGACCTGGCCTACGACGGCACCGGTCCGGCCAAGCTGTACGAGCTGAACTACGACACGCCGACCTCGCTGTTCGAGGCCAGCTTCTTCCAGTGGCAGTGGCTGGAAGACCAGCGCAACGCCGGCCGCCTGCCGCAGCATGCCGACCAGTTCAATGCGATCCATGAGGCACTGGTCGAGCGCTTCGGCGAACTGGCCACGCAGCTGCCGCCGCCGCTGTACTTCAGCGCGGTGGGAAGCTCGGAAGAAGACCGTGGCACGGTCGAGTACCTGCGCGACTGCGCGTCGCAGGCCGGCCTGCATGGCCAGGCCATCGCGATCGAGGACATCGGCCTGTCCGAGGACGGCCGCTTCACCGCGCTGGATGATTCGGTGATCGGCACGCTGTTCAAGCTGTACCCGCTGGAAGACCTGATGGCCGAAGAGTTCGGCCGCGCGCTGCCTGGCTCGGGCGTGCAGCTGCTGGAGCCGGCCTGGAAGGCGGTGCTGAGCAACAAGGGCATCCTGCCGCTGCTGTGGCAGCGCAACGTGGGCCATCCGAACCTGCTGGAGGCGCACTTCGATGACGGCAGCACGCTGGCCCCGGGCTGGGTGCGCAAGCCTCTGTTCTCGCGCGAAGGTGCCAACATCGAGATGCACCTGGCCGATGGCAGCACCCAGCGCAGCGACGGTCCCTATGACGGCCCGGCGATCATCCAGCGCGCCCATCCGCTGACCCGCTTCGAAGGCGGCTACCCGCTGATCGGCAGCTGGGTGGTGGGTGACCACGCCTGTGGCATCGGCATCCGCGAGGACGACAGCGCGATCACCCGCGACAGTGCGCGCTTCGTGCCGCACGCGATCGTCGACGAGGCGCCGACGCGGATCTACGTCTGATGACGGTGCGGCGTTGGCCTGGCCGGCATGGACGTGCCACGCCTGCGCCGGGCCGGCATTTCGATGACGGGCGCAGCCTGCAGGCCTTCGCGGACCGCGTCGCGGTGCGTTGCCACCGCTGCGATGCCCCCGGTTGGGTGATCGCCCGCTGGGAACCCTATCGATGGACCGCGCGTTTCCGCTGCACCGCTTGCAGCGCTGCATTGGACAGCGGCGACTGGGTGGGTGCAGTCCGCATTCTGGGCCGCCAGCCCTGTGGATTCTGCGGGCATCAGTGGCTGCATGTGTGTCGGCCGATTCCCGCCGGCATTCCCGCGCCTGCCTCCTTCCCCGCCCGATGCGCACAGTGCGATCGCAGCACCGAGGTCACGGTGTTGACGCGTCCCCTGCGTGACGCCGAGCCTGCCGATCCGCATTTCGGTCTGCCGCTGCGCCTGGTCGAATCGACCCGCGCGGGCCTGCTGTGGGCCTACAACGCCGAACATCTGCAGGCACTGCACGAATACGCGGGCGCGACGCTGCGCGAAGGCCGCGGCCATCATCGATCCATGATCTCGCGCCTGCCGCAGTGGATGAAGCTGGCCCGCAACCGGGTGCTGCTGCAGCGTGCGGTGGAGCGGTTGCAGCGGCGCTTGCTGCAGGGGTAGGTAGTGCCGGCCGCTGGCCGGCAGCCGAGCATGGGCTCGGCGCTACAGACAACCCGATCCGTGTAGAGCCGAGCCCGCGCTCGGCTCAGAGCAGCCCTTCGCGCTTCACCGCCAGGTAGCGCTCCACCAGCGCGCCGGGCAGGGCGTCGGCGGTGACGTCCAGCACCATCACCTTCTCGCTGCGCAGCGCTTCGTGCGCCTTCGCGCGCTGCTGCAGGTACAGCGCGCCGGCACCGGCCTGGGTGGCGTCTTCCAGTGTCTGCACTTCGCCCTCCAGCACGCCGTCCAGCTCGCGCTCGCGCAGGCTGGCCACGCACACCAGGTGGCGCCGCTGCAGCAGGCGCACCGCCGCCAGCAGGTCTTCGATGTCTTCATCGCGCACGTTGCTGACCAGCATCACCAGCGCACGTCGCCGCTGGCGCAGCGATACCTCGGTGGCGGCGGCCAGGTAGTCGGTGGCCACCGCGCGTGGCTGCAGATCGTAGCTGGCGCGCAGCAGGTGCTCGACCGTGCCCATGCCGCGCTGCGGCGCGACCCAGCGGCGTTCGCCACCGGCAGCGAACAGGCCGGCGGCATCGCCCTGGCGCAGCGCCAGGTAGGCCACCACCAGCGAGGCATTCAAGGCATGGTCGAAGTGCGAGAGCCCGCCTTCGCTGGCCAGCATGCGCCGGCCACTGTCGAGCATCAGCAGCAACTGCTGGTTCTTCTCGTCCTGGTACTCGCGCGAGATCAGCTTGCGCGCACGCGCGGTGGCCTTCCAGTCCAGCTGGCGCAGGCTGTCGCCGACGCGATACTCGCGCATCTGGTGGAAGTCGGTGCCTTCACCACGGCGGCGCTTCACGTGTGCACCGACCAGCCGCGAGGCCTGGTCGGCACTGAACAACGCAAAGCGCGTGAGCGGGACGAAGTTCGGATAGACCCGCACGTCCAGTGCGGGCGGCAGCGTGCGTTGCTGCCACCACAGGCGCCACGGCGAGCGCATGCGCAGGTGCACGCCTTCGAAGCGGAAGTGCCCGCGCTGCAGCGGCTGCAGGTGATAGTGCAGCGTGGAGGCGCTACCGGCCCGCAGGCGCACGCGCTGTGGCAGCGATTCCAGCGGCCAGCCGCCGGGGACCAGGTCGAACACCTGCACCGTCATCGCTTGCTCGGCCTGCAGCCGCAGCGCCGCCTCGCGGCGCACGCCCAGCGCCAGCGCTTCGGGCAGTTCGCGCTGTACCTGCGGCGACGGACGCCGCGATTGCCGCCACAGGTCGAACAGCGCAGGCAACGCGATGGCCGCCGCGGCCAGCGCCCAGCTCCAGCGCGGCAGCAACCCGCCCAGCACCAGGCCGCCCAGGGCGGCCCAGGCCAGCAGCAGCGCCAGCAGCAGCGGGGCAGGCCTCATCGGCGCGGTGCTTCCACCTTGGCCAGCAGTGCGCCCAGCACGTCGTCGGCGTCCTGGCCTTCGATCTGCAGCTCCGGGGCCAGTGCAATGCGGTGGCGCAGTGCCGGGCGAGCAATGTCGCGCACGTCGTCGGGCGTGACGAAGTCACGGCCGGCCAGCACCGCCTGCGCGCGCGAGGCACGCACCAGCGCGATGCTGCCGCGCGGGCCAGCGCCGACCGCGATGCCTGGCCACTGCCTCGTGGCCGCCACAATCCGGACCGCGTAGTCGATCACTTCGTCATCGACGGTGATCGCCGCGGTCGCACGCTGCAGTTCCAGCAGTTCGCCGGCACCGAGCACGCGTGGCACCTGGCTCAGGTCGAAATCGCTGGCGGCACGGCCACTGGTGATCGCGGTCACCATGCGCTTCTCGTCCTCCAGTTGCGGGTAGTCGATCAGCACCTTCAGCAGGAAGCGGTCCAGCTGTGCCTCTGGCAGCGGGTAGGTGCCTTCCTGCTCCAGCGGGTTCTGCGTGGCCAGCGCCATGAACGGCGGCGCCAGGGTGAACGCCTTGCCTTCGATGGTCACCTGGCCTTCCTGCATCACTTCCAGCAGTGCCGACTGGGTCTTGGCCGGCGCACGGTTGATCTCGTCGGCCAACAGCAGATTGGTGAACACCGGGCCACGGCGGATCCTGAAGCTCTCGCTCTTCGGGTCGTACACCGCATGGCCACTGACGTCGCTGGGCATCAGGTCGGGGGTGAACTGCACGCGGCCATAATCCAGCTCCAGCGCCTGCGCGAGTGCCCGCACCAGCAGGGTCTTGCCCAGCCCGGGCACGCCCTCGATCAGCACATGGCCACCGGCCAGCAGGGCCACCAGGATCTGGTCCAGTACATCGGCCTGGCCAATGAAGGCGTGGCCGACGGCATCGCGGATGGCATCGACGCGTTCGATCAGGCGGGCGTTGGCGGCCGCCGGCAGCTCGGGGGCTTCGGTCATAGCAGGGATCTCATCTGGAGCAGCAAGCGGATGCGCTCGCGCAGGGCGGAGGAATCGTGCGGCGGAGGCGGCGTGAGCGCGCTGGCAACGCGGCCTTGCGGCCACTTCAGCAGTTCGGCGATGGCCTGTTCGCGGGGGGCGCCCTCCAGTGCGGCAGCCACCGGTGCGCGCAGGCGCAGGCGATGCAGGAACAGGGCGAGCACGGCGTGGTACAGGCGCGCGCCGTGGCCGAAGCGCAGCAGCAGCTCGCCGCTGGCACGCACGTGTTCCAGCAGCGAGCGGCGTTCCAGCACCGGCGACGGCAGGCGGCTGCCGAAGCGTTGCGAACGGCCCCACAGCCAGCCCAGCAGGGCCAGCAGCAGCGGCGCCCACACCGGCCAGCCCTGGTAGAACAGGCGCGCCCACAGCGACGGCGGGCGGCTGGCGTAGACCAGCCAGAAAGTGCCCTTGCCATAGTTCGGATCGAGCAGATAACGGGTCAGGTCGCGGTGCGAGAGATCGTGCAGGCCGTCGCTGGCCTTGCCCGCAGCCGACGCCAGGCGTGCTGCCGGCGAATCCACCTCGCCGCGCATGAACTCCATGTCGGCCAGCACGCTCACCTTGCCCTGCCCGTGGCGCAGTCGCGCGAACACCAGGTTGCGCTCGTTGCCCCAACGCCGTTCGGCTTGTGTACGGGCGGCAAAGCCCAGCGTGAAGCGGCGACCACCGCAGAATTCCACATGGCTGGGATCGTCGATGACGTGGAACGGCTGGCAGTCGCTCTGCTGGTACAGGCTGTCCACGCCGAGCTGGTCCAGCAGCGGTCCCTGCGTACTGCTGGCGTCGTCCTCTGCGGGTGGCGGCGTACGCACCAGCAGATGGCCACCACCATCGACCCAGGCCAGCAGGGCCCTGGCCGCCGGTGCCGGCAGTTCGCTGCTGTCCTGCAGCAGCACCACCGTATCGCGCGGACCCAGCGCCATCTGCTGCAGGTCCAGCCGCGGCCGCGAGTGCACGTCGATGCCATCGGCGCGCAGTGCCTGGCCAAGCACGTACAGCGGGTTGTAGCCAGCTTCGCCCTGCGGCGGCAGCTGCACGGTCTCGGTCACCCGCTCATGCGTGCGCAGAAAGAGGATCGTCAGCGGTACGCCGAGCAGCACCAGCCCGCCCAGCAACAGCGACCAGAACAGGCGCGGGCTCATGCCAGCCACCGGTACTGCTGGCGCAGTGTGTCGGCCAATGCATCGAAATCGGCGCGGCTGGGCAGGCGGCCACCGTAGGCGGCGTACTGCCACATGCGCACGATGCGCGCGAACAGGTCACGGTCGGTGGCATTGGGCATGCGCCGCGAGGCGCGAAGGCATTGCGCTTCGGTGGCACCGGGCGGAAGCGCGATGCCGCTGCGCTCGCCCACGGTGCGTACGCTGGCGCGGTACAGCAGGGCCAGCGCCTGACGCGGCCGGCCCTGGTCCCACAGCAGGCCGGCCTGGGTGGCCACGTCCGGCGGCAGCACGACCGGCAGCTCCACCTGTTCCTCCACCACCTGTGGTGCAGCCTCGGCCTTGCGCCGGCCACTGCCGCGCAGCCACGGCAGCCACAGACGGGCGGTCAACAACAGCACCAGCAGCAGGACGCCCAGCAGGCCCCACAGGCCCCACTCGGCCAGGCGCGCCAGCCAGGCAATGCTGGCCTTGCGGTTGCTGCGCTCGCCCTTGTCGCTGCCGTCGCTCTGCAGCGCCTTGTCTTCCTTCTTTTTTTCCTCGGCCTGTTCGATCGGCTTCCAGCGCGTGACCTGGCGGGTCGGGCGCTGCAGCGGATCCTCATAGGCGCGGTTCACCGCCTGGCGGAAACCGGCGGTGTCCACCGGCGCCGCACCGAAGATCATCGCCGGCGTATTGGCCGGATCGTTGGCCGCAGTGGCGGGTTCTTCCGCACGGCCCTCGTCCTCTTCGGCATCGCCGGCCTGCTCAGCGACTGTCTGCGCGTCCTGCGCATGCACTGGCGCGGAGGCCAGCGGCAGGGCAAGGCACAGCAGCAGCGCCAGCGTCGATGCTGCCGGCAGCAGCCGCTCGCGCAGGCGGCGCAGGGCGATCTCCACGTCCCACGCTTCCATCTGCGTACGCCGGTTCAAGTACAGGCCGAAGCCGGCGCCGACATAGAACGGTCCGATCAGCACCGATGCCAGCCAGCACGCCAGGTTGAAGCCCAGCTGCGCCCAGGCAGGCGTGTCCTGGCCGATCATGTCCCATGCGGCACGCCATGATTCGGACATCAGCTCCAGTGGCATGAACATGAACACCGCGCCGATCGCGCCGGACACCAGCACCCCTTCAAAGGCCATGCAGGCCACGGTCAGCACGACGGCGGCGCCCGCAGCACCGGCCGCCACGGCGCGGCGGCGTGCACCGCGCTGGGCCGGCGCGTTGCCTTCCAGCAGGTTCACCGGCAGGCACAGGCTGCGCAGCACGCTGAAGCGGCGCCAGCCCAGGTAGCCCCAGAAGCCTGCATTGCCCCAGCTGCGCTGCGCACGCAGCGCTGCCAGCGCGCCCACCGGCTCACCGAAGATGCCGCGCGACAGCACGTACAGCGGTGCGCGCTCGAACAGCGGCTTGCACCACCACATCGCCAGCCAGGCCCAGCCGAACGCATCCAGCCACCAGCCCAACGCGTTGAAGATCACGAACAGCGGCGCACTGGCCAGCAGCCAGCTGCCCCACACCGCACGTGCGTGGCGGCGCGACAGGGCGCTGCCCAGCTCCATCGCTTCCCAGCCACTGCGCGCGCGCAGCGCCACGTCCAGGCGGTCAATGCGCATTGCCGCCTCCGCGCCCGCCGCGCCACAGCCACAGCAGCACGCCGGCCCACAGCACGCCGGCCACGCTGAACTTGCCCCACGCCGGCACTTCGGCAATCGACGACCAGAACGCTTCGATGAACGCGGCCACCAGCAGCATGAACGCCACGCCCAGGCACAGCCGGGCCCCGATGCGGCCGCCTTCGACCAGGGCATCCAGGCGGCTGCGCCGGCCGGGGGCCAGCAGTTTCATGCCCAGCTGCAGGCCGGCACCGCCGGCGATCACGATCGCGGTCAGCTCGAACGCACCATGGCCTGCGACGAAGCGCCAGAACGGATCGCCATGGCCGATGTGCTGCAGGTGGCCGGCCACTGAACCGATGATCACGCCGTTGAACAGCAGCACCAGCAGCGTGCCCAGGCCGGCCAGCAGGCCACTGGCGAAGGTACGCAGGGCGATGCTGATGTTGTTCAGGATGTAGTGGCCGAACATCATCCAGTCCGTGCCGCTGTCACGCCCGAGGCGTTCGGCCGCTGGATCGTACATGCGCTCCATCTCGGCGATCTGGCGGTTGTCCATCACCATGTGGATCAGGTCCGGGTAGAGCTGCGCCAGCACGAAGCAGGCCACCGCCGGCAGCGCGAATATCGCCAGTGCCACCCACATGCTGCGCGCCTGGCTGCGCACCAGCAGCGGGAAGTCGGCCACCAGGAATTCCAGTGCACCGCGCCAGCGCGTCGGCGGCGTGCGGTACAGCACACTGTGGCCCTGCTGCATCAACTGCTGCAGGCGCTGCACCAGCTGCGGGCTGTAGCCGCGCTCGCGGGCCAGTGCCAGCTGCTGGCACAGGCGCCGGTAGCGCTGCGGGAAGGCGGCGTCGTCCACTGCCAGCGCGCTGGCCTTGCGCCGCGTGCGCCGCGCAGCACCAGCACGCAGCAGCAGCCAGTGTTCCAGGTCCTGCCATTCCTGCTGGTAGCGGGCGACGAACTGTTCCTGCTTCATCGCCGCCCCAACAGCCAGTTGGCCATGGCATACAGGCGCAGTACGCCGACCTGGCCGTGGGTGCCGGTCAGCGGTTCGGCGATGCCGGCCAGTTCCTGCTGGCGGGCCGCCGAAAGCCGTGGCGCGCGCTCGGCGAAGGCCATCAGCGCGGCCTGCTCTTCCGGTCGCAGCGGCTGCGGCGGGGCCAGCACGCTGTCGATGGTGGGCGGAGGCGGCAGGTACAGCGCGGGCGCATGCACCACCACGGTGCCGGCCACCAGATCGCCCAGGCGACGGCCATGGGGATCGAACAGGCTGCTGATCAGGCCCAGTGCATAGCCGAACGGCAGCATGTCCACGGTGCGCAGCAGGTTGCGGGTGATGGCAGCCATCCAGCCTACCGGCGCGCCATCGCGCGCAAGCACGCGCAGGCCCAGCGCGCGCTTGCCGAGCGTACGGCCCCACAGCGCTTCGCAGACGATCGGGTAGGCCCAGTACACCAGGAACATCAGCACCAGGCCGAGCCCGGAGCCGAACGAATCCAGCAGTGCCAGTGGAATCGACATCACCACCAGTACCGCGATGCGCACGCCCAGATCCACCAGCCACGCCATCGCCCGTGGCACCGGGCCGGCTGCCGGCAGCTGCAGCGGCACACCCTCCGGCGTCACCACCTCGCGGTAGGTATCGAGCATCGGTGCGGCCATCAGTGCGATGGCCTTCGTTGTGGGCGCCGGAGTCCTCTCCGGCAGGCAGCCACAGGCATGGGGGTCTCGACAGGTCCTGGTCGGGCCCAGACTTTAGCAGAGCCGCATGGCGGCGTTGGCTGCTCAGCCCAGGTATTCGTCCTTCAGCCGCACGTAGTGGTCGGCCGAGTAGTGCAGCGACTCGATCTCCTTGTCGCTCAGCGTGCGGGCCGGGCGGGCCGGATTGCCCACCCACAGCTCGCCTTCGCCGACCACCTTGCCCGGGCCGACCACCGCACCGGCGCCGACGAAGCCATGGCGCTCGACGCGCGCACCGTCGAGGATGCAGGCGCCCATGCCGATCAGGCTGTAGTCGCCGATCGTGCAGGCATGGATGATGCAGCCATGGCCGACGGTCACGCCTTCGCCGATCAGGGTCGGGTAGCCGGCCTTGTTGTAGGGACTGTGGTGGCTGACGTGGATGATGGTGCCGTCCTGCACGTTGGTGCGTGCGCCGATGCGCACGTGATTGACATCACCGCGGATGACCGTGCCCGGCCACACCGATACGTCCTCGGCCAGCTCCACGTCACCGATGACGGTGCAGGCCGGATCGATGTACACGCGCTCGCCGAGGACGGGCATCTTGTCGCGGAAGGGGCGCAGCGGGTTCATCGGTGTCTCCGGAAATCAGGGCGTTCGCGACGATGATACCCGTGTGGTAGTGCCGGCCGCTGGCTGGCAACGTCAATGGGCGTACCTGGAATTCTGGGGTTGCCGGCCAGCGGCCGGCACGACCGGAAGCAGCTGCGGCTCTTCATGCCGGCGCGTGCTTGGCCAGCACCTGCCGGAACAGCTCATCCAGCCACGCCGCATCACCGTGTCCAACGGGCAGCTGTGGCGCCTGCGCAGTCCGGGTGGCCAGCTCATGATCGATGAAATCGCTGATCGCCGCGATGCGGGGTCCGGCATTGACCTCGGCACTGGCGCGTTTCACTACCAGCAGGGCATCGATGGCTTCACGCACCGGGCCATGCGGCAGCAGTCGATCCAGCAGATCCTCGAAGGCCATCGGCGGAGGTGTCTGCTCGTGCTCGATCCACTGGCAGGCCAGCAGTGGGCGCAGCACGTACAGGTACTTCTTGGTGCGTACCATCTCGCCACGCAGGTACCCGCGATGGTTCGAGCGCGCCATGCTGAAGTAGTGCCACCACGTGCCCAGCGGCGAATAGAAGGACTTTGCGGCCTCCCACAGCTGCACCACGGCGGCGTCGTCCTGCCGGTACACGATCGGCGAACGCAGCCATTCGATCAGTGTCGGATTGGATTTTGAGACCAGCCGCAGTGCCTTGCGCAGGTCCCAGCCGCTGACGTCGAGCTCATCGTCGATCGGCAGTTCGATCACATCGCGCTGCGCTTCGCCGGGACCGGTGCTCTCGTTGACGCTGAGATACCACGGCTGGCGATGCACGTAGATGAAGCGTGCGTCGTAGTCGCTGTCCGGCGAAGAGAAGCCCCAGCCACGGCTGCCGGATTCGCAGGCCAGCAGCACGCGTACGTCGTAGCGCTGTTCGATGTCGGCCAGGGTGGAAAGGATGGCGGCGCGCTTGTCCGGCGCGATCGGGTGGATGTCGTCCATGCAGTTGTGTTCTTAATGTCGAGCGTTCTCGACTGTAGCGCAGGTCTGCATCGCTGCGCTCGCCGGGCATGGCCCGGCGCTACCAGAGGGTGACGTTCGTCGACGAGGCATGACGGGGTAGCGCCGGGCCAAGCCCGGCGAACGCGATCACGGTTCGTAGCTGTAGCCCATGCCATACACCGAACGGATCGGTTCGCCTTCCATGCCGGCGTCGGCCAGCTTGCGGCGCAGGTTGCGCACGTGGCTGTCGACGGTGCGGTCGACCACCACGCGATGGTCCAGATAGAGGCGGTCGAGCAGCTCGTCGCGCGCCCAGATCCGGCCCGGCGTGGCCAGCAGCGTGCGCAGCAGGCGGTATTCGACCGGGGTCAGGTCCAGGCCCTTGCCGTTCCAGGTGGCGCGGGCTGCCGGTTCGTCGATATGCAGCCCGCTGTTGGCCCGCGCATCGGGGTCCGGGCGGTAGCGACGCAGCACCGCCATCACCCGTGCGACCACTTCGCGCGGACTGAACGGCTTGCAGATGTAGTCGTCGGCACCGATTTCCAGGCCCAGCAGGCGGTCGATCTCTTCCACCCGTGCGGTGACCATGATCACCGGCACATCGCTGCTGGCGCGCAGTTCGCGGCACAGGTCCACGCCATCGCGCTGCGGCAGCATCAGGTCCAGCAGCACCAGGTCGGGCTGGTAGCGCGCGAATGCGTCGATCACCTGGCCGCCATCGTCCACCCATTCGCTGGTCATCCCGGCGGCGGCCAGGTAGTCGCGCAGCACCGAGGCCAGGCGTGGCTCATCCTCGACGATCAGGATCTTCGCGGACGCGGCGGGGGACGGGCTCATGCAGGCTCCGGCAGGGTAATGACCACGCGCAGCCCGCCCAGCGGCGAGGGCTCGGCGTGGATGAGGCCGTGGTGGGCGAGGATGATGTTGTGGCTGATGGCCAGGCCCAGCCCGCTGCCGCCGCTGGCCCGGTTGCGCGAGCTCTCCACCCGGTAGAAGCGCTTGAACAGCAGCGCGCACTTGTCGGCCGGCACGCCTGGCGCGGTGTCTTCCACGATCAGCTGCACGCCGGCAGGCGCGCGCGCTGCCTGCACGCGTACGCGGCCCCCGGCGTGGGTGTAGCGCAATGCGTTCTCCAGCAGATTGGCCAGCACCTGCTGCAGGCGCCGTTCGTCACCGGATACCTGCAGCGGTGTGGCGGGCAGGTCCTCCTCCAGTGCCAGCCCCGCCGTTGAGAAGCGCACGCGCATGCCATTGAGCTCGCTGCGCAGCAGCGCCGCCAGGTCCAGCGGCGCGAAGCGGTAGGCCAGGCCGCCGGACTGGGTCATCGACAGGTCGTGCAGGTCGTCGATCAACTTGCCCAGTTGGCGGATCTCGCCCTGCAGGGCACCGAGGTTGGCGCGGTCCAACGGGCGGATGCCGTCCTCGATGGCTTCCAGTTCGGCACGAACCACCGCCAGCGGCGTGCGCAGTTCGTGCGAGATGTCGGCGATGAAGGCACGGCGGTTGCGCTCGGTGTCGTCCAGCGCCTGCGCCATCCGGTTGAAGTCGTTGACCAGTGCATCCAGCTCGTCATCGCTGGTGCGCTCGATGCGGGTGGCGTAGTCGCCAGCGGCGAGCCGGTGGGTGGCCGCCGCCAGTTTGGCCAGGCGCTGGCGCAGCGCGCGCGATACCAGCCAGGCCAGCAGTACCGTCACCAGCAGCAGCGCGATGCCGATCACCCACCACGCGCGCACCTGGGTGTTGTAGAAGTTCAGGTCGTTGGTGGCGATGACGGTCTGGAACGGCACCATGCCCAGCCAGCCGACCGTGTGCCCGTCCACCTGCACGGCGTGCGGCTCGTCGTCGCTGGTGGCATCCGGGTTGCCGGCTACGAACCGATGCTGTGCATCGAACAGGCCCAGGCGGGAGGGAACGCCGGTCTGGTCGGACAGCGGTGGCACGGGCCCCTCGTGCCCATGGGCCAGGTCCGGGCGCAGCAGCCGCGCCCAGCGGTCACTGTCGCCGCGCAGATGCTCCCAGCCGCCGTGCGCGCTGTACTCGCGCTGCAGGTGCGGCATCACCCGCTGCATGCGCAGATCGCCCTGGTCATTGAGGTAGTCCAGGAAGCCGGTCTGGAACGCCACGCGGCTGGCAATGCCGTTCACTGCCAGCACCAGCAGGCAGGCGGTGAAGATCGCGAGGAAGGTCTTCGCGGTCAGGCCGAATTTGAGTCGAATCTTCGCCATCGCCGGGCCATTAGCGGCGCATGCGGCGCCGAAAGCAAGCGCCCGCTGAGCCGGTCGCACAATCTCCATATTCTCTGCACAGTTCCACGGCAGCGTGCACGGGTCAACGCAAGGCCCCCACGCCCCCTCATGTCACTCCTGCGCCCGCTGTCCCGTTCTCCCCGTCCGCTGTTGCTGCCCCTGCTGCTGGCCCTTGCGGCCTGCTCGGCGGGCAGGTCCGAGGCCCCGGCCATCCCTGAAGTGGGCGTCATCACTGCCAGCGCACAGCCGCTGGCGCTGCAGCAGATCCTGCCCGGTCGCGCCGTACCGTTCGAGGTGTCCGAGGTGCGCCCGCAGATCGGCGGCCTGGTCCGCCAGCGGTTGTTCACCGAAGGCCAGCAGGTCAGCGCCGGCCAGGTGCTGTACCAGATCGACCCGGCGCCGTACCAGGCCGCCTTCGATACCGCGCGTGGCCAGCTGGCGCAGGCCGAGGCCACTGTGTTGTCGGCGCAGCCGAAGGCCGAGCGCACCCGCACGCTGCTGGGCATGGATGCAGCGAGCAAGCAGGACGCCGACGATGCCACCTCGGCGCTGAAGCAGGCACAGGCGAACGTGATCGCCGCGCGCGCCGCATTGCAGGCCGCGCGCATCAACCTTGACTACACCCGGGTGACTGCACCGATCGCGGGCCGCATCGGCACCTCCAGCGTTACCGCCGGCGCGCTGGTTACCGCCGGCCAGGACGCGGCGCTGGCGACCATCCAGCGGTTGGATCCGGTGTACCTGGATGTCACCCAGTCCAGCACGCAGATGCTGGCGCTGCGCAGGCAGCTCGATGCCGGCCTGGTGAAAGCCATCGACGGCAAGGCACAGGTGAAGGTGCTGCTGGAGGACGGCAGCACGTATGCGCATGAAGGAACCCTGGAGTTCGTCGGCAGCGCAGTCGACCCGGGCACCGGCAACGTGGTGCTGCGCGCGGTCATTCCGAACCCGGAGGGCCTGCTGCTGCCGGGCATGTACCTGAAGGCGGTGCTGCCGATGGCCACCGATGCGCGCGCCCTGCTGGTGCCGCAGAAGGCGGTGCTGCGCAATGAACGTGGCGAGCCGTTGCTGCGCCTGCTCGACGCAAAGGATCGCGTGGTCGAGCGCCGGGTCAGCACGGGCCAGGTAGTGGGCAACCAGTGGCAGATCACGCAGGGCCTGAAGGCCGGCGAGCGGGTGATCGTCAGCAACGGCAGCGCGGTAGCGCCTGGCCAGCAGGTGCAGGCGGTGGCGGCCACCACCGCGCAGCTGGCCGCAATGCCGGCGATCGACCCGAATGGCAACACCGACGAAACGTCGCACTGAGGCCTGCCACACATGGTTCGTTTCTTCATCGACCGGCCGATCTTCGCCTGGGTGATCGCCATCGCGGTCAGCCTGCTCGGCCTGCTCGCGATCCTGATCCTGCCGGTGGACCGCTATCCGCAGATCGCCCCACCCACCATCACCATCCGCGCCACCTACACCGGTGCCTCGTCGCAGACCGTGGAAAACGCGGTCACCCAGGTCATCGAGCAGTCCCAGCAGAGCCTGGACCACCTGATGTACATGACCTCCACCAGCGCCTCCGACGGCTCGGCGCAGGTCAACCTGGTGTTCGCCACCGGCACCAATCCGGACACCGCGCAGGTGCAGGTGCAGAACCAGCTGCAGGCGGCCATGGCCACGCTGCCGCAGGCGGTGCAGCAGAACGGCCTGACCATCACCAAGTCCAGTGGTTCGATCTTCGAGGTGCTGTCGTTCACCAGCGAAGACGGCAGCATGGACAACTTCGATGTCGCCAACTTCATGGAAGCGCGCATCGATGACCAGATCAGCCGCGTCAGCGGTGTCGGCAACATCCAGCCGATCGGCCAGGAGTACGCCATGCGCATCTGGCTGGACCCGGAGAAGATGCGCCAGTACGCGCTGATGCCGTCGGACATCGAGACCGCGCTGCAGGCACAGAACACCGACGTCTCGGCCGGTGAACTCGGCGGCCAGCCGGCACTGAAGGGCCAGCAGCTGGACGCCACGGTCACCGCGCGCAGCCGCCTGCACACGCCCGAACAGTTCGCACGGGTGGTGCTGAAAGCCGATGCCAGCGGCAGCGTGGTGCACCTGGGTGACGTGGCGACGATCGGCCTGGGCCCGGAGAGCTACGACAGCATCAGCACCTTCAACGGCAAGCCGTCGGCGTCGCTGGGCATCGAGCTCAATGCGGGCGCCAATGCCATCGCCGTGTCCAAGGCCATCGAGACCCGCCTGCAGCAGTTGCAGAAGCACTGGCCGCACGGCTACACCTACCATGTGGCGTTCACCACCACGCCGTTCGTGACGATCTCGCTGAAGGAAGTGGTGATCACCCTGATCGAGGCGGTCATCCTGGTGGTGCTGGTGATGTACCTGTTCCTGCAGAACTGGCGCGCCACCCTGATCCCGACCATCGCGGTGCCGGTGGTGCTGCTGGGTACGTTCGGCGTGCTGGCGGCATTTGGCTATTCGATCAACACGCTGACCATGTTCGCACTGGTGCTGGCCATCGGCCTGCTGGTGGACGATGCCATCGTGGTGGTGGAGAACGTGGAGCGGGTGATGACCTTCGAAGGGCTGGCGCCGAAGCCGGCCACGCTGAAGGCGATGGGCCAGATCACCGGCGCGCTGGTGGGCATCGTGCTGGTGCTGACCGCGGTGTTCCTGCCGATGGCGTTCTTCAGCGGTGTCACCGGCGTGATCTATCGCCAGTTCTCGGTGACGATCGCCGCCGCGATGATCCTGTCGGTGCTGGTGGCGATGACCATCACCCCGGCGCTGTGCGGCAGCATCCTGCACCCGATTCCCAAGGGCGGCCATCCGCATGGCGACCACGGCGGCGAGCCGGGCCTGCTGGGCAAGTTCTTCATCTGGTTCAACCACCGTTTCGAGCGCACGTCCAATGGCCTGCGTCGCCGGGTGGATGGCTTCCTTGGCCGGCGCACGCTGGGCGTGGTGCTCTACCTGGCGCTGAGCGTGGCCACCGGCCTGCTGCTGTGGCACCTGCCCGGCGCGTTCCTGCCCGACGAGGACCAGGGCATGCTCAACGCGCTGGTGAAGCTGCCGGCCGGTGCCACCCTGGAGCAGACCCGCGCGGTGATGGATCGCCTGAGTGCCGCCGCGGTGAAGGACGACGGCGTGCTGTCGATCCAGGCCACCGCCGGTTTCAGTGTCACCGGCAGCAGCCAGAACGTCGGCCAGGCCTTCATCCGCCTGAAGGACTGGGATGACCGCAAGGATGACGCCGACACCATTGCCGCGCGGTTGACCGCGGCCATGGCCAGCGTGCCCGATGCGCAGGTGTTCATCACCTCGCCACCGGCCATCCTTGGCCTGGGCGATGCGGGCGGCTTCACCCTGGAACTGCAGGACGAAGGCGGCGCCGGCCATGCCGCCGCCGTGGCCGCGCGCAACACGCTGCTGAAGGAGGCCGCCAGGGATCCGAAGCTGGTCAACGTGCGCTACGCCAGCCTGGAAGACGCGCCGGTGTATGCAGTGAAGGTGGACGACGCCAAGGCGCAGGCGATGGGCGTGAATCCGCAGGACATCAATGACACCTTGAATGCGGCCTTGGGTGGCGACTTCGTCAACAACTTCATCTACAAGGGCCGCATCAAGAAGGTGTTCATCCAGGGCACGTCCGAAGCGCGCATGCAGCCGCAGGACATCGAGCGCTGGAGCGTGCGCAACCAGGTTGGGCAGATGGTGCCGCTGTCGTCGCTGGTCAGCGCGCACTGGTCCAGCGCGCCGGCCGCGCTGCAACGCTACAACGGCATCTCGGCGATGGAGATCACCGGCCAGCCCGCGCCCGGCGTCAGTTCCGGCGAGGCGATGGCCGAGATCGCGCGCCTGGCCGACAAACTGCCGGAAGGCTTCAGCCATGCCTGGTCGGACATGGCCTACCAGGAACAGCTGTCGGGCAACCAGGCGCCAATGCTGTACGCCATCTCGCTGCTGTTCGTGTTCCTGTGCCTGGCCGCGCTGTATGAAAGCTGGGCGGTGCCGCTCGCGGTGATGCTGGCGGTGCCGGTGGGCGTGTTTGGTGCGGTGCTGATGATGAACCTGCGTGGCCTCAACAATGACGTGTACTTCCAGGTCGGCCTGCTGACCACGATTGGCCTGGCGGCCAAGAACGGCATCCTGATCGTCGAGTTCGCGCGCATCCTTGAACAGCAGGGCAGGAACACCCGCGAGGCGATCCTGCAGGCGGTCTATCTGCGCCTGCGGCCGATCGTGATGACCTCGCTGGCGTTCCTGATGGGCGTGCTGCCGCTGGTGTTCGCCACCGGCGCCGGCTCGGCCGCGCGCCGCTCGCTGGGTACCGGCGTGGCCGGCGGCACGGTCGCCTCGATGGTGCTGGGCATGTTCTTCGTGCCGTTGTTCTACCTGCTGGTGCGCCGCCTGTTCCCGGGCCGCGCGCCGGCCCACGCCGCGGCCCCGGAGGCAAGCCCATGAGGCCGATGCTGCTGCGCGCCCTGGCGGCCGCAATGATCACCACGGTGCTGGGTGGCTGCGTGAGCATGGCGCCGCATTACCAGCGGCCCGAGGCACCGGTGCCGGCACAATTCGGCAATGCCGCCACGGGCGAGGCCGAGCCAGCACTGGCGGCGCCAGCCTGGCGCGAAGTCTTCCTTGAGCCGCGCCTGCAGCAGGTGATCGCGCTGGCGCTGCAGAACAACCGCGACCTGCGCGTGGCCATGCTGCAGGTGGAGAAGGAGCGGGCGCAGTACCGCATCCAGCGCGCGGCGCTGCTGCCGTCGGTGGATGCCAGCGGCAGTGTCACCCGCTTGCGGGTGAGTGATGCCAACAGCGAGACCGGTGCCACCCAGGTGACTGAATCCGATGCCGTGCAGGTGGGTATCAGCAGTTGGGAACTGGATCTGTTCGGACGCATCCGCAGCCTGAAGAACGAGGCCCTGCAGAACTGGCTGGCCAGCGCCGAGAACCAGCGCGCCGCGCGCACCAGCCTGGTAGCCGAAGTGGCCACGGCGTGGCTGGCGCTGGCAGCGGACGAGCAGTCACTGGCGTTCACCCGGAAGACCCTGGACAGCCAGCAGCAGACCCTGCAGCGCACCGAGGCCCGCCACGCCCAGGGCCTGGCCTCGGGCCTGGACCTGTCGCAGGTACAGACCAGCGTCGAAGCCGCGCGCGGTGCGCTGGCCAAGCTGCAGACGCAGCAGGCGCAGGATCGGGATGCATTGCAGTTGCTGGTGGGGGCGCCGCTGGATGCGGCCCTGCTGCCAACTGCGCAGGCGCTGGATGGCAGCGTGACACTGGCGCCGCTGCCGGCCAACCTGCCGTCCAGCGTGCTGCTGCAGCGCCCGGACGTGTTGTCCGCCGAACACGCACTACAGGCGGCCAATGCCGATATCGGTGCCGCGCGCGCCGCATTCTTCCCGACGCTGACCTTGACCGCCAACTACGGCCACAGCTCCACCGCGTTGTCGACGCTGTTCTCGGCCGGCACCCGTGGCTGGTCGTTCGCGCCCAGCATCACCGCGCCGATCTTCCACGCCGGTGCGCTGAAGGCCTCGCTGGATGCCTCGAAGATCGGCAAGGACATCGGCATTGCGCAGTACGAGAAAGCGATCCAGCAGGCCTTCAGTGAAGTAGCCGATGCGCTGGCCACGCGCGATCACCTGGCCACACAGATGGACGCACAGCGCGCGCTGGTGGCCGCCAGCCAGCGCAGCTACACGCTGGCCGATGCGCGTTACCGCACCGGGCTGGACGGTTATCTGCAGGCACTGGATGCGCAGCGCAGCCTGTTTGCCGCACAGCAGGACCTGATCGCGCTGCAGCAGCAGGAAGCGGGAAACCGGGTGACGTTGTTCAAGGTGCTGGGCGGCGGGGCCGACGCACGGTAGCGCGTTCGCCAAGGTGGGTGCGTGTTCCGCTCCGGTGGGTGCCGACCTTGGTCGGCACACATGCACGGAGTATCGCTATCGGATGACTCGTGCCGGCCAAGGTCGGCACCCACCAGAAGCGGACGGTCCCGCGTTACGCCACGCGGCCGCGGCGCGCGCGCTCCAGGTGCACCAGCAGCAGTGAGATCGCTGCCGGGGTCATGCCCGGGATACGCTGCGCCTGGCCGATGGTCTGCGGGCGCACCCGCTCCAGTTTCTGCAGTGCTTCGGCCGACAGCCCGCGCACGGTCGCGTAGTCGAACGCCTCGGCGATCGGCGTGGCCTCATGCCGCTGCTGGCGCTCGATCTCCTCGCGCTGGCGGTCCAGGTAGCCGGCGTACTTCACGCCGATCTCCACCTGCTCGGCCACCTTGGCGTCGGCCACGGCCGGCCCCAGCGATGGCACCTGCATCAGCTGCGCGTAATCCAGCTCGGGGCGCTTGATCAGGTCCAGCACGTTGGTCTCGCGGCTGACCGCCACGCCCAGCGTGTCCTGTACTTCGCGGCCCAGCGCATTGGCCGGGGTTGCCCACAGCGCGCCCAGGCGTGCGCGCTCGGCAGCAACAGCGGCCTGCTTGGTCTCGAACGCACCCCAGCGACGATCATCCACCAGGCCCATCTCGCGGCCGGTCGGGGTCAGGCGCTGGTCCGCATTGTCCTCGCGCAGCTGCAGCCGGTACTCGGCGCGGCTGGTGAACATGCGGTACGGCTCGTTGGTGCCGTGGGTGATCAGGTCATCCACCAGCACGCCCAGGTAGGCCTCGTCGCGGCGCGGGCACCAACCGTCCAGCCCACGCACCTGGCGTGCGGCGTTGAGGCCGGCCAGCAGGCCCTGCGCGGCGGCCTCCTCATAGCCGGTGGTGCCGTTGATCTGGCCGGCGAAGAACAGGCCGTTGACCAGCTTGGTCTCCAGCGAAGCCTTCAGCCCGCGCGGATCGAAGAAGTCGTACTCGATGGCGTAGCCCGGGCGGGTGATGTGCGCGTTCTTGAAGCCACGGATGCTGCGCACCATCTCCAGCTGCACGTCGAACGGCAGCGAGGTGGAAATGCCGTTGGGGTAGATCTCGACGATGCCCAGGCCTTCGGGTTCGACGAAGATCTGGTGGCTGGCCTTTTCGGCGAAGCGCACCACCTTGTCTTCGATGGACGGGCAGTAGCGCGGGCCGATGCCTTCGATCTGGCCGCTGTACAGCGGCGAGCGGTGCAGCGCGTCGCGGATGATCTGGTGGGTCTGCTCGGTGGTGTGGGTGATCCAGCAGCTGACCTGCTGCGGATGCTCGTCCACCGAGCCGAGGAAGGACATCACCGGCCGCGGCGAATCACCCGGCTGCTCGTCCATCACGCTGTAGTCCAGCGAGCGGCCATCGATGCGCGGCGGCGTGCCGGTCTTCAGGCGGTCGACCTGGAACGGACGCTCGCGCAGGCGCGCCGCCAGCGTGGTGGCCGGCGGGTCGCCCATGCGGCCGGCGGCGTACTGGGTCGGGCCGACATGGATCTTGCCGGCCAGGAAGGTGCCGGCGGTCAGCACCACGGCCCCGGCGTCGAAGCGCAGGCCGGTCTGGGTAATGACCCCGCGCACGGCGTCGCCTTCAATGACCAGGTCATCGACGGCGGCCTGGAACACGGTCAGGTTGGCCTGGCCTTCGACGATGGCGCGGATCGCCATGCGATACAGGTTGCGGTCGGCCTGGCAGCGGGTGGCGCGTACGGCCGGGCCCTTGGAGGCGTTGAGCGTGCGCCACTGGATGCCGGCGCGGTCGGCGGCATGCGCCATCGCACCGCCCAGGGCGTCGATTTCCTTGACCAGATGGCCCTTGCCGATGCCGCCGATGGCCGGGTTGCAGCTCATCGCGCCCACTGTTTCGATGTTGTGGGTCAGCAGCAGGGTGCGCACGCCGGTACGGGCCGCGGCCAGCGCGGCTTCGGTGCCGGCGTGGCCACCGCCGATGACGATGACGTCGTAACGATGGAAGGACGGGTTCATGGGGCTGTTCAGCTGGGGGCGGGCGCGGCCGGGGCGGCACCGGGGTGGCGATTTTAGCGCCATTCGGGGCTGGGACGTCGGCGCCGGCCGGCTCCCGTCGAAATCAGCCCTAAAGTTGGCAGGATTTTTGCAGATAACCCAATAGCACCCACCGTGGCTGGCGCCGCAGGCGCCCGTGACCGGAATTGGAACAGGGGCCGGTACAGGCGCACGGTGGGGGAGCAGGGGGCCGGCAGTCGGGGGACTGCCCGGCCCTGTTTTTTTCTGGAGGCAATCGGGAGAGCTCCATCCACGCATGGTGTGGATCTACTGATGTCGGGCCTTGGGTAGATCCACGCCATGCGTGGATGCCGTGGCGGCGGCACCAGAACAACGTGCCCCAAAAACAAACGGCCCCGCACTGCGGGGCCGTCTGCCTTCAGAGGTGCCGACATCCGACAGGGCCGGAACAGGGGGGATCCAGATGTTCCTGTCGGATATCGACGTAGAGCTTTTTGCGGCGGCCCGTGTCGTTTTTGTCACTTTGTGACGCGGGCCGTCACTGGCCCCGTAGAGTGCGGCTTGGACCGTGTGAAATGCAAGACGGTTCAACGCTCAACTGTGCGCTGCGTCCCACGATCCATGTTGCGCCAGGGGGAACCGTTCATTCTTGGCGCACTCGGCGCCGGAGCCGGACGGGCCGGCGGCGGGGGCGCAGAGGGCTGGATGTTCGATTGCGGCGGCCGGCGCATCGAGTCCATGTTCCGCCACGGCGAACCGCCGTTGTACGACGGCCGCGACGGCGGTGGCGGGCGGTTCTCGCCGCCGTTGCCGGGTGGGCGCGGTGGCGGGCGGTGGTTGTGCGGCGGGCGGTAGATCGGGCGCGAGTAATACGGATTGCCATAGCCGCCGTAGTAGCCGCCATAGCCGCCGTAGTACGGGTAGCCGTAGTTGTAGGGATAGCCGGCGGGGTAGCGGTACTCCACCGACGGCGCACCGTGGTAGTAGCTGCCGCTGCGGCCACCGCCGACATAGTCGTAGGTGGTGCAGCCGGTCAGGGCCAGCATCAGGCCACCGGCAAGCATCAGGCGCGTTTTCATGGTGGGTCCCCCCAGAGGACGGGTTGTACAGGGAGCTTCATGCGCAGGCGTTGAATCGGCCCTTAACTTCACTGTCCAGGATGAATGGAGGTGAAGGCTGCCATGCTGGCATGACCTGTGCCGGGGTCGCCAGCAGGGAGCCATACGTTAATCTTGCGTCATGAGCGATTCACTGTTGCCCCGTGCCGATGATGTCCTGGCTGCCGCTGCGCGGATCGCGCCGCACGCCAGCGTGACCCCGGTGCTGCGCTCGCGCACGCTCGATGCGCTGGCCGGCGCGCAGCTGGCGTTCAAGGCCGAGCATCTGCAGCGCGGTGGCGCATTCAAGTTCCGCGGCGCCTGCAATGCGGTGTGGTCGCTGGATGCCGATCGCGCCGGCGCCGGCGTGGTCACCCATTCCTCCGGCAATCACGGCGCCGCCCTGGCCCTGGCCGCGCGCACCCGTGGCATTCCCTGCCACGTGGTGGTGCCCGAAGGTGCAGTGGCGGCCAAGCTGGCCAACATCGCACGCCATGGCGCCACGCTCTGGCGCTGCCCGCCGACCATCGCCGACCGCGAGGCCACCTGCGCCAAAGTACAGGCTGATACCGGCGCGACCCTGGTCCATCCCTATGCGGACCCGGCGGTGATGGCCGGGCAGGGCACCGCAGCACTGGAGCTGCTGCACAGCGACGGCCCGTTCGACGTGCTGGTGGTACCGGTGGGCGGCGGTGGCCTGGCCAGCGGTACCGCGCGGGCCCTGCAGCTCGCCAGCCCGCAGACCCGGCTGGTGCTGGCCGAGCCGGCCGGCGCGGACGACACCGCGCGCTCGTTGGCCGCTGGCGAGCGCCAGGGGCCGTTCACTCCGGACACGATCTGCGACGGTCTGCGCACCCTGATCGGCGCGCCCAACTTCGAGCTGCTGCGCGCGGCCAACGCCGAGGTGATCGTGGTCGATGACGCGGCGACGATGGCGGCGATGCGCTTGCTGTGGGAGGTCCTCAAGCAGGTGGTCGAGCCGTCATCGGCGACCGTGCTCGCCGCGGTGCTGGCGCAGCCTCAGCGTTTTGCCGGCCTGCGCGTGGGCCTGGTGCTGTCCGGCGGCAACGTCGACCTGCCCGCACTGCGCTGGGGCGCGCCGTGAGCCGCGACCGGCACCGGCATCGCACTGGCCTGCTGGGCTGGCTGTGGCGGTTGTTCGTCCTGCTGGTGATCTGGCTGCTGGGCGTGACTGCCTGGATCGTCTGGGTCGGCGAGCGTGACCAGGCGGCCAAGGCCGACGCCATCATCGTGCTCGGTGCGGCGGCCTATGACGCCAAGCCGTCGCCGGTGTTCGAAGAACGCATCCGTCATGGGCTGGATCTCTATGAGGCCCAGTTCGCGCCACTGCTGATCTTCACGGGCGGCTATGGTGGTACCGGCGCGCGCTTTTCCGAGTCACAGGTGGCGCGGCGCTATGCGCTCAAGCACGGCGTGCCGGACGATGCGATCCTGATCGAGACTGCCTCGCGCAACACCGTGCAGAACCTGGTGGAAGCCAAGCGGCTGATGGACCAGCGCAACCTGCACCGGGTGATCATCGTCAGCGACCCGCTGCACATGGCGCGCGCGCTGCGCCTGAGCAAGGCGCTGGGCATCGATGCACTGGCCTCGTCCACGCCCAGCACGCGCTTCCGCAGCTTCCACACCAGCTGGCGCTTCCTGGTGCAGGAAATCTACTTCTTCCACCGCGACCTGGTGCGGCCGCCGCTGAGTTCGCCGGCCAATACCTGAGGCGGAAGCCTGATTTGGGCGGCTACCATTCGGTAGTGCCGGCCGCTGGCCGGCAGATGCCCAGCATGGAAACGTGAGGTTGCCGGCCAGCGGCCGGCACTACCAGGCGATCAGGTCTGCTTGCGCCGGATCGGAATCGCCGAAACCGGCACTGAGGCCACGTCATGCCCGCCTTCGCGGATCGGTGCGCCCGGGTCCGGTGCCCAGGCGTGGGCATAGATCACTTCCCAGCTGCTGGGCAGCTTGCCGTCGGCGCGCCGCATCGGTTCATACGCCGCTGCCGCCGCAGCGAAACGGCCACGCCCGGTCAGCGTGTGGCGGCGATCCACCCGCGCATTGGTCGCGCCCATCGCGCGCAGCTCGCGCATCAACGAGGGCAGGTCGTCGTAGGTCAGGGTGAACAGATCGCGGTCCAGCACCGGGTCGCGGAAGCCCGCCATCATCAACGCATCGCCGAACTGCGCGATCTGCGCAAAGCGGCTCACGTGCGGGCGGTCGTCGGCGGCCGCGAAGGCTTCGTTGAGCTCGACCAGTGTTTCCGGGCCGAAGGTGGAGCACAGCAGCAGGCCACCGGGCTTGAGCACCCGACGAAATCCGGCGAACACCGCCGGCAGGTCGTCCACCCACTGCAGGCACAGGTTGCTGAAGATCACGTCCACGCTGTTGTCGGCCAGCGGCAGCGCGGCGGCGTCGCCGCACAGGCGCTGGAACGGCTTCCACCAGCCGGCCTGGCGCTTGGCCTGGTCCAGCATCGGCAGTGCCACGTCCAGTGCGATCACCTGCGCCTTCGGCCAGCGCTTCTTCATCAGCGCACTGGCGTGGCCGGTTCCGGCGCCAATGTCCAGCACCACCTCGGGCTTGCGTGCTTCCAGGTAGTCCAGCGATTCCACCAGCCGCGCCTGCACCTCGCGCTGCAGGGCGGCGGCGGCGTCGTAGCTGGTGGCGGCGCGGGCGAACGCGCGTCGGACATGGCGGGCATCGAAGTGGGACGGCATTGCGAAAGTCTCTTAGAACGTACCGGGGTAGGCGCCGCCGTCGATCAGCAGGTTCTGCCCGGTGAGGTAACCGGCGTGTGCGCTGCACAGGAAGGCGCAGGCGGCGCCGAACTCGTCCGCCGTGCCGAAGCGGCCGGCGGGAATCTGCTGGCGGCGGCGTTCGGCCACTTCGCCGGCATCGCCGTCCTTGCCCGCAGTGTGGGCGAAGTTGGCGCGCAGGCGGTCGGTGTCGAACTGGCCGGGCAGCAGGTTGTTGATCGTGACGTTGTGCGCCACGGTGCGGCGCGACAGGCCGGCGACGAACCCGGTCAGGCCGCTGCGCGCGCCATTGGACAGCGCCAGGATGTCGATCGGGGCCTTCACCGCCGACGAGGTGATGTTGACGATGCGGCCGAAGCCACGCGCGATCATTGCGTCCACGGTGGCGCGGATCAGCGCGATCGGCGCCAGCATGTTGGCGTCCAGCGCGGCAATCCAGTCGTCGCGCTCGAAAGTGCGGAAGTCGCCTGGTGGCGGGCCACCGGCATTGGTGACCAGGATGTCCACCTGCGGGCATGCGGCCAGCGCCGCGGCACGACCGGCGTCGGTGGTGACGTCGGCGGAGACCGCGCGCACCTCAGCGGCACCGGGCAGGGCGCCCAGCTCTGCGGCGGCAGCCTGTAGTGCAGCCTCGCCACGGGCCACGATCACCACGTTGACGCCCTCGCGCACCAGCGCACGCGCGCAGCCCAGGCCCAAGCCCTTGCTTGCGCCGCAGACCAGTGCCCAGCGGCCGTTGATGCCCAGATCCATGCGTCAATCCCGTGGAATGAGGAAGGCGCTCATTGTCCGCCATCGGCCGGTGACAGGCGGGCAACGAAGTGTTGCAGGGCGCTGGCCACCTCGTCGGCATGGCCGAGGAAGGGCGCGTGGCCGCCATGGGCGATGGTCAGCGCCTGCGCACCCGGGGCCAATGCCGCAGCGGCCTGCATCGCCGCCGGAGACACCAGCCGGTCGCGCTGGCCGGCGATCCACAGGCTGGGCCTGGCCAGCGTCGGCAGTGCGCCGCGCAGGTCGGTGCTTTCCAGCAGGCGCAGGCCTTCCAGCAGAGCGCGTTCGGTGGGCGCGCCGCGCTCGACCAGGCGCTGGCGCAGCGTGCGCAGCTCCTCGCGGGCGTGCGCCGAGCCCATCACGTCCAGCGCCAGGAAACGCTCCAGGGTGCCACCGAAATCGGTCGCCAGCTCGCGCCCGAACTGCTCGAACACCGCCGGCTCCACCGCATGCGGCCAGTCGTCGCCACGCACGAAGCGCGGCGTGGCCGCGATCATCGCCAGCCCGCGCACCTTCGGCAGCGTCGCGGCGGCGTGCAGTGCGAACAGCCCGCCCAGTGACCAGCCGCACCACACCGCCGGCGGCGTGGCCGCGGCAATGGCATTGACCACGAATGGCAGGCGCAACGGTGTGGTGTCTTCGCGGCTGTGGCCATGGCCCGGCAGATCAACCAGATGCAGGGTGAACCGCTCGGCCAGGCGCTGCACCAACGGTGCGAACACACCGCCCTGCAGGGCCCAGCCATGGATCAGTACCAGGTCCGGCCCCTGGCCGGTGACGTCGATATGCATGGGAAAACGACAGCAGGCTCAGGCAAAGACAGGCAACGGCGGTGGCACGGCGTCACGCACCGCCAGATCCACGCGATCGCGCGCGCTGGCGATCGCGTCCACCAGGCCACGCACCTGTTCCGGCGTGTGCAGGGCGGACAGGGTGACACGCAGGCGCGCCTTGCCTTCGGGCACCGTGGGCGGACGGATCGCACCGACCAGCCAACCGGCCTGTTCCAGTGCCTTGGACATCGCCACAGCGCGATGATCGTCACCACACAGCAGCGGCTGGATCGGCGTTTCCGAAGCCATCAGGTCCAGGCCATGGCGGCGTGCCTCGCTGCGGAACAGCGCGATCAGGTCGGTCAGTTTCGAGCGGCGCCAGTTGTCACGGCGTGCTAGGCGCACCGCTTCCAGTGCAGCGGCGGCCAGCAGTGGCGGCATCGCCGTAGTGTAGATGTAGGGGCGCGCGGTTTCGGCCAGGTGCTCGACCAGATCGTCGCGGCCCAGCACCAGCGCGCCGGAACCGCCCAGTGCCTTGCCCAGCGTGACCAGCTGCAGCGGCACATCGTCCACACCCAGCCCGGCGGCGGCCACGGCACCACGGCCGTCACCGATCACGCCTACGCCGTGCGCATCGTCCACATAGAACAGCGCCTGCTGCAGGCGTGCCACAAGCGACAATGCACGCAGCGGTGCGATGTCGCCATCCATGCTGAAGACACCATCGGTGGCCAGCATCGCCGCGCCGTCGGGCGCGTGCTTGAGCTGGCGCATCGCGCCTTCGGCATCAAGGTGCGGATAACGGCGCAGGCGCGCACCGGCCAGCCGCGTCGCATCCAAGAGGCTGGCGTGGTTGAGCTTGTCCTGCACGCAGACATCACTCTCTTCGCTCAGCAGTGCCTGCTGCACGGCCAGGTTGGCGGCGAAGCCACTACCGAACAGCAGCGCGCGCGGGTAGCCCAGCCACTCCGCCACTTCGCGCTCCAGTGCGTCATGCAGGGCGTGGTGGCCGCAGACCAGGTGCGATGCACCGGCGCCGGTGCCTTCGCGTGCGGCGGCATCCTGCAGCGCATTGACCACGCTGAACTGCTGGGCCAGGCCCAGGTAATCATTGCTGCAGAAGCCAGTCAGCCACTGGCCGTCCACTTCCAGGCGGACGCCATCACGACGGTTGACCGTGCGCCGCGTGCGGCGACGGCCCTGGGCATCGCGCAGGGCGCGCTGGGCGTGGAGGCGGGCGGTCAGGTCGGGGCGGGCCATGGCGGCTGAATGCGGCGACGGGGCGGCTAGGGTAGCGCGTTGCCGCGACGCCTGCTTGCGGCCTGTCTCAGGCCGCGTGAGCACAGCCACAGCCGGGCGCTTCGGCGCTGATATCGGCGTGCACGGTGCCACCGTGGTCGTGGCCCTCGGCGTCCACCTGCATCGCCATCGGTTGCAGGCCCAACCGCGCGAACAGGGCCAGGTCGCGCTCGCTCTCCGGGTTACCGGTGGTCAGCAGCTTGTCGCCGTAGAAGATCGAGTTGGCACCGGCCACGAAGCACAGCGCCTGCAGTTCGTCACTCATGGCTTCGCGCCCGGCCGACAGCCGCACCATCGAGCGCGGCATGGCGATGCGCGCCACTGCGATCATGCGCACGAACTCGAACGGGTCCAGCTCGGCACTGCCATGCAGCGGGGTGCCCGCCACCTGCACCAGCCTGTTGATCGGCACCGAATCGGGATGCGCCGGCAGCGTGGCCAGCGCCAGCAGCAGGCCGACGCGCTGCGCGCGCGTCTCGCCCATGCCGACAATGCCGCCGCAGCAGGTCTTCAGGCCGGCCTCGCGCACGTGCTCCAGCGTGTCCAGGCGGTCCTGGTACTGGCGCGTGTGGATGATCGAATCGTAGTAGTCCGGCGCGGTGTCGAGATTGTGGTTGTAGTAGTCCAGGCCGGCGTCCTTCAGCGCACGTGCCTGTTCGCCACTGAGCATGCCCAGCGTGGCGCAGGTCTCCAGGCCCAGCGCCTTCACCCCGGCGATCATCGCCGCCACCTTGGGAATGTCGCGGTCCTTCGGTGAACGCCACGCGGCGCCCATGCAGAAACGCGACGCACCGGCGGCCTTGGCCTGGCGGGCCTTGGCCAGCACCGCATCGGTGTCCATCAGCTTCTGCGCGTTCACGCCGGTGCTGTAGCGCTGCGCCTGCGGGCAGTACGCGCAGTCTTCCGGGCAGCCTCCGGTCTTCACCGACAGCAGCGTGGAGACCTGCACCTGCGCCGGGTCGAAGTGCTCACGGTGGACCGCCGCGGCGCGGAACAGCAGCTCGGGGAACGGCAGATCGAACAGGGCCTGCAGTTCGTCGTGTTGCCAGTCGTGGCGGATGGCAGCAGCCATGGCGGACCTTGGGTACGAGTGGAGCGAGGGCGGCAGTGTGGGTGGGGTGGGGAGGGCTGTCAACTATTTATTGACTGATATGGTTTACCAATTATTGGCGTGTCCTACAGCGAGGAATGCGCCGCATTTCACCGCATCCTGCAAGGCCTCCGGCCACAGTGGCCGCTGCCCGACGCAAGCGCTGGCGCGCAGACTCTTTCCCATGACCGATCTCCATCGCCTCCGCGGCCGCATCACCGCGCTGGTTATCAGCGAAGCCTGGCGCCGCCGTGCCGCGCTCTGGGGCGGCGCTGTGGCCGTAGCGCTGGTGGCCATCCTGTTTGCCAAGGCCAGCGACGCGGCCTTCCATCTGTTCCAGCGCATCACCTCGCACTCGCCGTGGTGGGCCCTGCTGCTCACGCCGGGCATCTTCGCGCTGCTGGCCTGGCTCACTTCCGGCGTGCTGAAGCCCACGCGGGGCAGCGGCATTCCGCAGGTCATCGCTGCGCTGGACAAGGCCGATGAGCCGTTCCGGAAAACCAACCTTTCCCCAGCAGTTTCGGCCGGCAAGCTGCTGCTGACTTCGCTGTCGCTGCTGGGGGGGGCATCGGTCGGGCGCGAGGGGCCCACCGTGCACGTAGGCGCAAGCCTGATGTATCTGTTCGGCCGCTGGTTCGGCTTCAAGGATCCCCGCGAGCTCTCGCACTTCCTGTTGGCGGGTGGTGCAGCGGGCATCGCCGCGGCATTCAATACGCCGCTGGCGGGCATCGTGTTCGCCATCGAGGAGCTCAGTGGCCGTTTCGAACATCGCTTCTCCGGTACCCTGTTGACCGCAGTGATCGTCGGTGGCGTGGTATCGCTCGGTCTGTTGGGCAACTACACCTATTTCGGCCATGTGAGCGCGCGCCTGCCGCTCGGCCAGGGCTGGCTGGCGATCCTGCTGTGTGGCGTAGTGGCGGGCCTGCTGGGCGGGCTGTTCGCACGTGCGGTACTGTCCAGTGCGGCGGGCCGCCCCCGTTGGCTCGGGCAACTACGGCAGCGGCATCCCGTGTTGCTGGCCGCAGGCTGCGGGCTGGTGGTGGTGCTGCTGGCCCTGGCGTTCGGAGAAGGCGCATTCGGCACCGGTTACGAACAAGCGCGCAGCCTGGTGCAGGGCCAGGCGCTGGTCGGCCACGAGTTCGGGTTGATGAAGCTGCTGGCCAACCTGGCCTCGTACGTGGCGGGCATTCCCGGTGGCCTGTTCTCACCTGCGTTGGCGGTCGGCGCGGGACTCGGCCACAATCTGTCAGTGCTGATGCCGGCCGTGGACCCGCGCGCGTTCGTGTTGCTGGGCATGTGTGCCTACCTGACCGGTGTGACCCAGGCGCCACTGACCTCGGCGGTGATCTCGCTGGAGCTGACCGACAGTGGTGATCTGCTGCTGCCGATCCTGGCCACGGTGCTGATCGCACGCGGCGTGTCCGGGCTGGTGTGCCGCGTGCCGATCTACCGCGGGTTGGCGGAGCTGTTGATGGTGCCGAAAGCAGAGCCAGCTGGTAGACCTCACTGATTGCCTTGATCAACAGGACCAATCATCTCGAATCTTCACTCCAGCAGTGAAGCTGATTCCGCGTTGCACCGTCTACCCGATGCCACGCGCGGCACAGAAGATGCGTCGACGCCGGGGCTGCACCCGGACCTGCATCGAGAGCGCGATCATGATCAACTGCCGTATCCGCCGCCTGGCGGCTGCCGTCCTGGCCCTGGCCAGTTCCCCCGCGCTGGCGATGTCCGGCGCGCCCCTGCTGCCCAGCGAGCGCAGCATCGGCACCCTCGAACCGGTGGCGCGTTTCGAAGGTGCCATGCCCACCAGCGTGGCGGTGTCCGAGACCGGGCGGATCTTCGTCAACTTCCCGCGCTGGGGCGATGAGGTGGCCTACAGCGTGGCCGAATGGCGCGACGGCCGCGCCGTGCCCTATCCGGATGCGCGCATCAACCGCAAGGATGGTCCCGATCCGGCGGCCCATTTCATCAGCGTGCAGAGCGTGGTGGCCGATGGCCAGGGCCGGTTGTGGGTGCTGGATACCGCCGCGCCCGGGTTCTCTGCGCCACAGGCCGGCGGTGCCAAACTGGTGGCGATCGACCTTGCCACCAACACCGTGGCCAAGACGCTGGTGTTCCCGGCCAACGTCATCGACGCGCGCACCTATGTCAACGATGTGCGCTTCGATTTCCGTGTTGGCCGCGAGGGCGTGGCCTACGTGACCGACTCGTCGCTGAGCGGTATCGGCGGCATCATCGTGATCGACCTCGCCACTGGCGCCGCGTCCAAGCGACTGGTCGGCCACGTATCCACCTCGGCCGATGCCGCCTTCGTGCCGATCGTGGAAGGGCAGCAGATGCGGCTGCGCAACGCGGATGGTTCGACGCAGCCGTTCACCGTGGCCGCCGATGGCATCGCCCTGTCGCCCGATGGCGCCACGCTGTTCTACACACCCCTGTCCAGCCGTCATCTGTACAGCGTGCCGACCGCGCTGCTGCGCGATCCGAAGGTGAGTGAAGCGGAACTGGCGGCTGCGGTGGTCGACCTCGGCGACAAGGGCGCCTCCGATGGCATGGAGATGGACGCCAACGGGCGGTTGTATGCCAGCGACTACGAGCACAACGCCATCCATGCCCGTGACGCGCAGGGGCGATGGACGACTGTGGTTCACGACTCGCGCATCTTGTGGCCGGATACGTTGTCGATGGGGCCGGATGGCTATCTGTACTTCACCACCAACCAGCTGCATCGACAGGCCGGCTTCAATGGTGGCGTTGATCGGCGGCAGGCGCCGTACATGGTGTACCGCACGCGGGTGGATGCCGCGCCGGCGCCCACGAGGTGAAGTGATCCGTAAACGGGTAAGGATGCCTACGGGTTGAAGGGCGAGCGTCTGATGGCCCCAGGGCCGGGGTGCGATCACGCTGTAGTGCATGCCGGTCCTGTTCAAGTCCACTCGCCTCCTGCAGGCGGCGCTTCGCGTGCTGCTGCCACTGCGCTGCCTGGTATGCGGCGATCCGGGCCATGATGATCTCGACCTGTGCCGCGCCTGCCTCGCCGGACTCCCCTGGGCCGGCCGCGCCTGCCTGCGTTGCGCGCTGCCGTTGCCGGACGCCGCCCTGATCGTCTGCGGCAGCTGCCGCGAGGAAGCGCCACCGCAGACGGCCACCCATGCCAGCCTGTTGTACCTGCCGCCAGTGGACCAACTGCTGGTGCGCTACAAGTTCCATCAGGACCTGGCGGCTGGTCGCCTGCTGGCGCAGTTGATGCAGCGCGCACCACCGCCCTGGTCATGCCCACCGCTGGTGCCGGTGCCGCTGCACCGCCGGCGCCTGCGCCAGCGCGGCTACAACCAGGCCGCCGAACTGTGCCGGTTGCTGCCGTTGCCGGTCTGGCATGGGCTGTACCGGCGGCGGCATACGGCGCCACAGTCAGAACGCACGGCCGAGCAGCGCAGGGAAAACCTGTTCGATGCGTTTGATGTACGCGGTCCGGTGCCACCCCGATTGACCGTGGTTGACGACGTGATGACCACCGGCAGTACGGTGATGGAGATTGCCGAAACGCTGCGCTGCGTGGGCGCTGAAGAGGTGCGGGTATGGGTGTGCGCGCGGGTGCCGTGATCGCTGTCTTCATCGCCAGGGGATAGGATGTGGCCGGTTCCGGATCGAAGGAGTGGTCATGAATTCCCCCTTGTCTCCCTTGTTGTCGGCGGTGGGTCGCAGTTGGTGGATCCTGCTGCTGTATGGGCTGGTTGCGCTGGGCTTCGGCATCATCGCCATCGGCTGGCCGCTGTCCGCCGCCATGGCATTGGCGTGGACGCTGGGCGTGATGGCCATCGTTGAAGGCGTCATCAGCCTGTTCGCACTGGTCAGCGGCGGCAGCGGCGCGTCGCGTGGCTGGCTGGCACTGTATGCCATCGCCTCGCTGGGTTTCGGCATCCTGGCGGTGATCAATCCGCTGGCCACCGCCAGCGTGCTGGTGCTGTTCCTGGCGGCGTGGCTGCTGGTGGCAGGCATCTATCGCATCGTGTTCGCGATCCGCGTGCGCAAGCAGATCCAGGGTGAGTGGCTGCTGATTCTCAGCGGCGTGCTGGCGGTAGTGCTGGGCCTGCTGTTCGCGGCCAACCCGTACGCGGGCGTGGCGGTGACCACGCTGTGGATCGGCATTGGCAGCCTGCTGTACGGCCTGCTGCAGGTGCTGGTGGCGTTCAAGCTGCGGAAGCTGAAGTGAGAACGGCGCTTGTGTTGTTGCTGGGCGCGGCACTGGTCGTGGCCGGATGCACGCCGGGTGCCACGCCCGCGGTGCAGGCGGTCGAGGGACACGTACCGCGCGCGGGTGTGGATGTACGCCTGAGCGCGGTCGATGCGGACGGCAAGGGCCGGCAGGCGCAATGGCAAGGCGAAACCCTGGCCTTGCGCGAGCCGCCGATCGCCGGCAGCGCCGACATTGCCGATGTGCGCTACGTGCTGGATCAGGACAAGCAACCTGGCCTGCAGATCCGCTTTCGACACCAAGCGCACCAGCGCATCCACGATGGTACGGAAGCACTGGTGGGCCAGCGCGCGGCGCTCAGCGTGGACGGCCGCGTGCTGATGGTGGCGACGGTGAAAGGCCCGTTCGGTGAATCGATGATGCTGAGCGGGTTGCCGAGCATCGCCGAGGCGCAGGCGTTGGCGAAGCACATCACCGGTCAGTGACGGGCGCGCCAACACCAACGCGTTGCGCGCGGAGGTCGACCAAGGTCGACCGCTACCGGGCGAACCGTGCCTCGATCTCCTCCAGTGACTTGCCCTTGGTCTCCGGCAGCCAGAACGCGGCTACCAGGAAGAACACGAAGGTGCAGGCCGCCCAGAACACGAACATGCTGGCGTAGCCGTAATGGCCCACCGTGGGCAGGAAGATGGCGGCGATGGTGGTCGACACGAACTGGTTGATCAACAGTGCGATGCTCATGCCGTTGGAGCGGATGCGGTTCGGCATCAGTTCCGACAGTGCCAGCCACACGCACACGCCGGGGCCGACCGCGAAGAACGCGACGAATACCAGGATGCAGGCGGCCACGGCCCAGCCATGTGCAGGCGGCGGCACCGGGCCGATGCGGGCCTGTTCGATGCGCAGCGGCGCCTGCGCGGCACTGGCCGGGTCGGCGAACGGGTTCAGATGCAACTTGCGGAAGAATGCGCCGATCACGCTGTCTGGCTGTACGGTGCCGGTGCGGTCGATACGCAGTTCGCGATCAATCAGGTTGTCGCTACGCACGGCGCGCACATTGGTGAAGTCGCCGTAGGCGTACGACACGGTCAGCTGCAGCGGCCGGCCCTCGCTGTCGATGCCAGCACCGAGGCGCTGCCACTGGGCTTCATCCAGCACCAGCTGCAGACCATCGCCGTTGACCGCCGCCTGCAACTGCGGCTGCACATCAGCGCGACCGCGCTCGGCCTGGAAGAACAGCGTGGCCGCGGCCAGCAGGGCCACGCAGATACCACCGCTGCCGAGCATCAGCAGGAACTTGCGGCCCTTGCGGTCGACCAGCAGCAACGCGACCACGGTCATCACCGCATTCAGCAGCTTGATCGCCACGTCGGCGCCGTTGGCCACTGAACCGGACAGGCCGGCCTGATTGAGGATGTTCACCGCGTACGCCAGCACCGAGTTGATGCCGGTGGCCTGGGTGCAGGCCAGCACGACGCAGGCGAGCAGGAACGGCACCACGTAGTGGCGGCTGAGCAGCGGGTCGCGCTTGCTGTCGCTGCTGCTCGATTCCGGCGCCTGGATCTGCGCAAGGGTGGGCTCCACATCGGCAGCGGGCAGTACGCGCTGCAGGCTGCGGCGGGCTTCATCAATGCGGCGCCGGCGTACCAGCCAGCGTGGCGATTCGGACAGCCAGAAGATGCCCGCGCAGAACAGCAGGCCCGGCGCCAGGCAGGTCCAGAAGATGGTGCGCCAGGCGTGGTCCTTCACCGTGAACAGCTCCTGCGCCTGCTGTGCCAGCGGCAGCGAGCGCACGGCTTCGGCGGCGGCATCCACGGCGTGGGCGTGGTACAGGCCGATCAGGGCTGCCAGCACCAGGCCAACGGTCAGCAGCAGCTGGAACATCGCGGCGCCGCGCCCGCGTCGCTCGGGGCTGAGCACTTCGGCCAGGTACAGCGGAATCACTACACCGATCAAACCGCCACTGATGCCCTGCAGCAGGCGGCCCAGCAGCAGCGGCGTGTAACCGGAGGCCAGCGCCATGATCGGAATCGAGGCGGTGAACAGCAGGCCGGCCAGCAGCATCGCGCCGCGGCGGCCGATCAGGTCGGCGATCATGCCGGCGAACAGCGACGACAGCACGCTGCCCAGCAGTACCGCGGCCACCACGAAGCCGAGCTGCTGGCTGCTGAGCTGCCAGGCATGGCTGGCCGTTGCTTCCAGGTAGGGCAGGGCACCGGCGATGATGCCGATGTCGATGCCGTACAGCAGGCCACCGAGGCCGCCGATGAAGAGCAGGTAGCGTACGGGCCAGCGCGGAGCGGTGCTTGCAGTCATCGGCAGTTCCTGTGGTAGCGCCGGGCCAGGCCCGGCGGCGGTTCGTCGCAGAGTGCATTCTGTAGAGCCGAGCCATGCTCGGCTGCTTTCCGTTCCGATATCGAGGTTCCCCATGCCGCGCTTCGCGCGGTGAGCCGAGCATGGCTCGGCTCTACAGGGAGCCCGCGCGGCATCCGGGCCGCATCGCTTGCGTCAGGTCAGATCGACCACGCGCCCACCAACCACCACCTGCCGCAGGCGCAGTTCGGCGTCCAGTACCACCAGGTCGGCGCGGGCGTCGGGCGCGATGCGGCCGCGATCGCCCAGGCCCAGGTAGTCGGCCGGGAAGGTGGAAACACGTTGCGAGGCGTCGGCCAGCTCCAGGCCGACGCGCACCAGGTTGCGCAGCGCCTGGTCCATGGTCAGCGCGCTGCCGGCCAGTGAACCGGTCGCCAGTCGCACGCAGCCGCCGCACTTGTGCACGCGCTGCTCGCCCAGCGCGTACTCGCCATCGGGCATGCCGGTGGCGGCCGTCGCGTCGGTCACCGCATACAGGCGCGGGATCGCGCGCGCGGCCAGGCGGATCACGCCGGGATGGATGTGCTGCAGGTCGGGAATGATCTCGGCGTACTGTGCATGCGCCAGCGCCGCCGCGGCGATGCCGGGTCGGTAATGGTCGACACCGGTCATGCCATTGAACAGATGGGTGAAGCCGGAGGCGCCGGCCTGCAGCGCAGCCACACCCTCTTCATAGGTGCCGGCGCTGTGGCCGAGCTGCACGCGGATGCCCATCGCCGAAAGCGCGGGAATCAGTGCGGTGTGCCCGCCGATTTCCGGTGCCAGCGTCATCACTCGGATCGGCGCCAGTGCGTGCAGTTGCTGCACCAGCGCCAGCGTCGCCTCGATCGTACGGTTAGGCTGTGCACCGAGCCGCTGCGGGCTGATGAACGGTCCTTCCAGATGCACGCCGACGATGCTGGCGGCGTCGGCATCGGGCGCCGCCATCGTCGCAGCCACCCCCTGCAGCGCGTGCTCGATCTCATCCAGGCCGGCGGTCATGGTGGTTGCCAGCAGCGTGGTGGTACCGAAGCGCAGATGGGTGCGCGCGATGGTGCGCGCCACGTCGCCGCCCTGCATCAGGTCCACCCCGGCCGCACCGTGCACATGCAGGTCGATGAAGCCGGGCAGGATGACCGGCAGCTGCAGGTCGTCAGCACCACTGTGGTCATCCACCTGCAGCTGGCGCACGTGTGAATCGAAGTGGACCTGGCCACGCCGCCACCCCAGCGGGGTGAGGATGCGGCCATGCAGGGAACGGATGTCGGTCATGCGGGAGGCTCGGCAATGATCACTTCGATACCCAGCCGCTGCAGCCCTTCGCGGGTTGCGTCGTCGATGCCGGCGTCGGTGATGATGGCGTGGATCTGGTCGAGGCGGGCGATGCGGTGCAGGCTGACGCGGCCGAACTTGGAGGCGTCGGTCAGCACCACGATGCGGCGCGCGCGCTCGACCATGCGGTGGTTGAGGCGGGCCTCGGCCTCGTCGTGGGTGGTCAGGCCGAACTGCAGGTCCAGGCCATCCACGCCCAGGAACAGGGTGTCGAAGCTGTACGAGTTGAGGCTGGCCTCGGCCTGGCTGCCCTGCAGCGACAGCGACTGCTGGCGCAGCAGGCCACCGGTCAGCAGCACGGTGATGCCTGCGGCATTGGCCAGTTCCCAGGCGATGTTCAGGCCGTTGGTCATCACCGTCACGTCGCGATGCGCGCGCAGGTGGCGGGCCAGCGTCATCGTGGTCGAGCCGGAATCGATGATGATGTTGTCGCCCGGCTGCACCAGGCGCGCAGCGCGCGCACCGATCGATTCCTTCAACGGCAGGTTCAGCGCGTCCTTCTCATGGATGTCCTGTTCCTGCGGCGGCGTGCGCACCAGGGTGGCGCCGCCGTGGGTGCGGTTGGCCAGCCCCTGCGACTCGAAGTGGGTCAGGTCGGCACGGATGGTCACCGCCGACACGCCGAAACGCTCGACCAGATCGGCCACCTGCACCGAACCGTGCTCGATCAGCAGCTGCAGGATCTGTTGCCGGCGGGAGCGGGTGTTGCGCATGGCCATTCTCGGTTTCGCGGGGAAAGGTAGAGATTAGCCGTTCGCAGCAACTGCGGCAGCCGAACGTGCGTTCTGCGTGCGGGTTCCGGCCTGGTTGGCGCTGCAGGCGCGCGCGTACTCGCCCAGGCACAGGCCGATGCGGTGCTGCACCAGCGCGGTGGGGGTGTTGGCCAGCGTGCCCTCACGCACGGCGCGGTACTGCTCCGGCAGGTACTGGCTGAGCAGCACCAGTGGCGGCGCGTGCTGTTCCAAGTTGGCGAACAGGGTCTGCACCGCCTGCACCAGCGCGGGCTCGCCCCAGTAGTAGCGGCAGCGGTCACTGAAGGAGTAGCTGCGCAGCAGGCGCAGCGCGGCGTCATCGCCCTGGTAATAGGACTGCCAGTACTTCGGCTGCGCCACCATCACCTCGTCCAGCACCTGCGGCAGGCGCGAGCACTGTGCCGCCGGCAGCAGTTCGGCCTCGATCGCGGCCAGCGCGAACAGCGCTTCGCGGTAGGCGAAGGTGGCCGCGGGCCCGACCTTGAGGATGGCGAAGTGGTCGCGCACCAGCGCGTGCAGGCCGCTCTCGCGCTGGTAGTCTGTGGAGTGCGCTTCGAACACGATGCGTGGCTGCTGTTCGAGGAAATCGGCCAGCGTGCTGGCAGCGGCGGCGTCGTACTCGTGCACGCTGCTGTGGTCGAAGTCCACGCCCGGCTGCACCACCATCGCGATCACACGCTGCCACGCATCGCGCAGCTGCGGGGTATCGAAGGCCTGCCGGTGGATGGCCAGGGTCTGCGCGGCGGCGGCCGGCGTGGTCACCTGCAGGCCCTCGGCCAGCGAGGCTTCGCCTCCGGGAATCGGCACTTCGGTACCGATCACGTAGACCGGCGGCGGCAGGCCATGTTCGGCGGCGGTGCGTTCGGCGATTTCGGCCAGCTCGGCCGAGCGCGCAGCGACGATGGCATCGGGCAGCGGCACCGGATCATCGGCGCAGGACATGCTGCAATCCAGATGGATCTTGTGGAAACCGGCGGCGACGTAGGCTTCGATCAGCACGCGCGCGTGGGTCATCGCTTCGGCCGCCGGGCGCTTCTGCCAGGCATTCGGGCCGAGGTGGTCGCCGCCCAGCATCAGCCGCTCGCGCGGGAAGCCTTCTTCATCGGCCAGCGTGCCCACGTAGTCGCGGTACTGCGGCGGGGTCATGCCGGTGTAGCCGCCGAACTGGTCGACCTGGTTGGAGGTGGCCTCGATCAGCAGCACGGTGCCATGCGCCAGGGCGACGTGCATGGCCGCGCGCAGCACCTGCTCGTTGCTGCAGCAGACGCTGTACAGGCCGACGTTGGCGCCGGCGCGGTGGGAAGCAAGCAGGGTCTGCAACGGGGACATGGTCAGGCTCCGGAGATCAGGAAAACGAGGGTTCGCAGGCGAGCAGGGCGGCACCACGTGCGCCACCGGCATCGCCGAACCGTGGCGGCACGATCGGCGGGACCTGCACGCCATTGAACAGATGGGTGGCGATGGCGGCCGGCAGCTGCTGGTACAGCGGCGCGTACTGCGAGAGTCCGCCGCCGAGCACGATCACGTGCGGGTCCAGTGCCAGCACCAGCGCGGCCAGGCTGTGGCCGAGCAGGTCACGATGGATGTCCAGCGCCTTGCGCGCGCGGGCATCGCCGGCTTCGGCCAGCGTGATCACCGCACTGGCATCGACGGCGCTGCCTCCGAGGTGGCGTTCGATCATGGCCAATCCGCTGCCGGACACATAGCGCTCCACGCAGCCCTGCAGGCCGCAGCCGCAGTCCAGCAGCGGCAGGCCATGGCGCTGCAGCAGATGGCCGGGCACGCTCCAGTGGCCCCATTCGCCGGCCAGACCGTTGAAGCCGGACAGCAGCCGGCCCTGCAGACAGAAGCCACCGCCGGCACCGGTGCCGAGGATGGCGCCGAACATGCTGGGGTAGCCATCGGCGGCGCCGCCGTGCGCTTCCGACAGGGCAAAGCACTGCAGGTCGTTGCCGAAATGCAGCGAGCGTTGCAGCCGCGCCTGCAGATCCTGCGCCACGCATTGACCGGTCAGTGCGGGCACGTTCGCGCTGAGCTGGCGGCCGCTGCGGCGGTCACGCACGCCGGGCAGGGCAATGCCGATGGCCGCATCATTCCGGCCCAGCGCGGCGTCGGCCTCGGCCACCAGCGTCACCACGGCCTGCAGGAAACCATCGTAGTCGCCCTGCGGCGTGGCCACGCGGCGGCGCCAGGTGACCTGCATCGCCGCATCGCACGCCACCAGCTCGATCTTGGTGCCGCCGATGTCGATGCCATAGCAGGCGTGGGCGATCAGCTCAGCCATGGTGGATGGTGACGCCCTTGACGACGCGGTTGACGGTGCCGTCCGGGAACGGGTTGTCCGGGGTCAGTCCCAGCGCGGCCGAGCGCTGCAGCGCGAACAGCTGCGCGAAGCCCAGCCACACCGGTGCCAGCCACGGATCGTCCAGCGCCGGTACGGTGAGGGTGTAATCGTCATCGGCGCCGATATCCGAATGCGGACCGATCGCCAGCACCTGCCCGGCCACGCCATCGCGGCGCAGTTCTTCCAGCAGGTCCTGCTCGTAGCGGCGCGCGAGCGGCTGCACGCTGCGCAGCACTACCACCACGGTGTTGCCATCCAGCGTCGACTTGGGGCCATGGCGGAAGCCCAGCGGCGTGTTGGCCAGCGCCAGAACGCGGCCAGCGGTCAGCTCCAGCACCTTCAGTGCACACTCGCGGGCCAGCGCTTCCAGCGGCCCGCTGCCAAGGTAGATCACGCGGTTGAACGGGCGCTGCGCAAGCGTTGCCACTGGTGCGTCCCACTGCGCCTGCCCTTCGCGGGCCAGCGCGGCGATCTGCTTCAGGCGCGCCACGCGCGCATCCCACGGCGAGCGATCGAACACCGTCAGTGCCGCCAGCAGCATGCAGGTCAGGCTGCTGGTCATGGCGAAGGCACGATCGCAGCTTGCCGAGGGCATCAGCAGGGTGCAGGTATCGGCACGGCCGGCGCCACGGCGGGCCAGTTCGCCATCGGCGTTGCAGGTGATATCGAGGAAGCGCGCGTCGTCCACGTCGCTGCGCAAGCGCTCCACCGCTGCCACGCTTTCCGGGCTGGAGCCACTGCGGCCGAACGACACCAGCAGGGTCGGTCGGTCACGCTGCAGGTACAGCGCCGGGTGGGTCAGCAGGCTGGTGGTGTGCACCACGCGCACATCGGCTGGCCACTGCGCGTTGATCGCGTCGGCCACCATTTCGGCGATGAAGCCCGAACTGCCGGCGCCGGTGAACAGCACGCGCTGGTTGGGATCGTTGAGGCTGTTGCCAAGAAAGGCCTGCAGGCGGTCGCGGGCACGCGACAGGTCCTGGGCGAGGGCTTCCCACAGCGCGGGCTGCTGGGCGATTTCGGTAGCGGTATCGGCTCCGCCCAGGCGCTGCCAGGCGGACACATCGGAAAGCAGGGTGACGTCCATTCGGAGGTTCCAGTTGGGCCAGCGCACCATCTGCGTTTTCTTTCGAAATGTCAAATAGCGAAAGTAAAAAGAAAGAAAATGGCGTGGTGGCTTTTCCCGCCAGGGAGTGCTCGGGGAAGCGAAAGAACGGGCCGGATGCCGTATCGCACAATGCTTAACAGGCACCTGCAAGCGCTTACACAAAGTATTGCGACGCAACAACTTTCGTTTCAATGGAATATATCTTCCTTTTTCCTTTCAATTTGTTGACATCTTTCGAATCGCTGCCCTAGAGTCGGCCCAGTCGCTTTCGAAACGCCCGGTGAACGGGTTGGGAGTCCGCGTGGAAAACTGCGTTCGTCGCTCGCCGCTGATGCTGGCCCTGATGCCGGCCCTGATGCCGGCCTTGATGCTGGCGTCCATGACGGCCCGGGCCGAGCCGGTCGGCAACCTGCGGTCGGTCAGCGCCAGCGCCAGCCGCGATGGCGTGCAGGGCTGGGACCTGCAGACCGACAAGGGAGCGCGCATCCGCATTGAACTGCCGGCGACCGACATCATCCGCGTGCAGGCCGGCCGCAACGGCACGTTGACCGGGGCCGGCGACAAGGCCGCACCGATCGTGCTGCCGCAGCCCAAGGCGAACGTGCAGGCGCAGCTGGAAGAAGACGCGCAGGAAATCCGCGTGCGTACCGACGCACTGGTCCTGCATGTGCAGCGGCAGCCGCTGCGCCTGCGCCTGGAACGTCTGGACAACGGCCAACCCACCGCGCTGTGGCAGGAACTGCAGCCGCTGGACCTGGAGGCCACGCAGAGCGTGCAGGTGCTGTCCTCGCAGGCCGATGAGGGCTACTTCGGTGGCGGCCAGCAGAACGGCCGCTACCAGTTCAAGGGCCGCGAGCTGGAAGTGTCCTATTCCGGCGGCTGGGAAGAGGGCGACCGCCCCAGCCCTGCACCGATGCTGCTGAGCAGCCGTGGCTGGGGCATGCTGCGCAATACGTGGAGCGATGGCAGCTACGACCTGCGCCAGCCCGACCAGGCCACGCTGCTGCATCGCGAAGACCGTTTCGACGCGTACTACTTCGTCGGCGCCGACCTGCCCAAGCTGATCGAGCGCTACACCCAGCTGACCGGCCGCCCGAACATGGTGGCGCGCTGGGCGCTGTCCTATGGCGATGCCGACTGCTACAACGACGGCGACAACAGCAGGAAGCCCGGCACCGTGCCCGAAGGCTGGAGCGACGGCCCGACCGGCACCACGCCGGATGTGATCGACAGCGTGGCCCAGCAGTACCGCGAGCACGACATGCCCGGTGGCTGGATTCTGCCCAACGACGGCTACGGCTGCGGTTACAAGCAGTTGCCGGAAACCGTGAAGGGGCTGGCCGGCTACGGTTTCCGCACCGGACTGTGGACCGAGAACGGCGTCGACAAGATCGCCTGGGAAGTGGGCAAGGCCGGCAGCCGCGTGCAGAAGCTGGACGTGGCCTGGACCGGCAAGGGCTACCAGTTCGCGATGGACGCCAACCGCCAGGCGTTCAACGGCATCCTCGACAATTCCGATTCGCGCCCGTTCCTGTGGACGGTGATGGGCTGGGCCGGTATCCAGCGCTACGCCGTCGCGTGGACCGGCGACCAGAGCAGCAGCTGGGATTACATCCGCTGGCACGTGCCGACCCTGGTCGGTTCGGGCCTGTCCGGCATGGCCTACGCCAGTGGCGACGTCGATGCAATCTTCGGCGGCAGCGCCGAGACCTTCACCCGCGACCTGCAGTGGAAGGCGTTCACGCCGGTGCTGATGGGCATGAGCGGCTGGTCGTCGAATGCGCGCAAGCACCCGTGGTGGTACGACGAGCCGTACCGCAGCATCAACCGCGACTACCTGAAGTTGAAGATGCGCCTGACCCCGTACATGTACGGGCTGGTGCACGAGGCCGCGCAGACCGGCGCACCGCCGGTGCGGGGGCTGATGTGGGACTACCCGCGCGACCCGCATGCACAGGATGAGACCTACAAGTACCAGTTCCTGCTCGGCCGCGACCTGCTGGTGGCGCCGGTGTACCGCAGCCAGGCCGCCAGCCGTGGCTGGCGCCGCGACATCCACCTGCCGGCCGGGGGGTGGATCGACTACTGGGACGGCCGCCGCGTGCAGGCCGGTGCCGACGGCCGCCAGCTGGACCGCCAGGTGGATCTGGCCACGCTGCCGGTGTTCGTGCGTGCCGGTGCGATCCTGCCGATGTACCCGTCGATGCTGTTCGATGGCGAAAAGCCGCTCGATGAAGTGACCTTCGACCTGTACCCGCAGGGCGACTCGCAGTACACGTTGTACGAAGACGATGGCAACACGCGCCGTTACCAGCAGGGCGAGTCGAGCACGCAGCAGATCCGCGTGCAGGCGCCGGCGCAGGGCAGCGGCCCGGTGCAGGTGCAGATCGACGCGGTGCAGGGCCAGTACAACGGCCAGCTGGCGCAGCGCCGCTACGGCCTGCGCGTGCTCAGCCGGCAGGCGCCGCGTGCAGTGCAGGCCGATGGCCGCGCCTTGCCGGCGCTGGCCGATGCCGCCGCCTTCAACAGCGCCAACGAGGGCTGGTACTTCGACGCGCGGGAGCGTCGCGGCACGCTGCATGTGCGCACCGCTGCCCAGGACATCCGCCAGCCACTGCAGCTGCAGCTGGACTTCGCGGTCGCTGCCGCAGTGGCCGATGATGCCTACCCGGCCGCGCCGGTGCTGGGCCGCGAACTGCCTGCAGACAGCCTGCTGGTGGTCAACCGCCCGGCCGAGGAGCCCGGCCATGCGCTGGAGAACGCCTTCGATGACGATCCCAACACCTGGTTCCGCAGCGTGCGCAACCAGGCCGTGCGCACCGGCGCGCACGAGTGGGTGATCGGCTTCGGCGAGCGCAGGATGATCGATGGCATCGACATCGCGCCGCGCAACGACAAGAACTGGAAGCACGGCCAGGTGCGCGATTACGAGGTGTACCTGGGCGACAGCAATGGTGAGTGGGGCGAGCCGATCGCCCGTGGCCGCCTGCAGCTGAAGGAAGGCGTGCAACGCATCGACTTCCCGGCCCATGCCGGCCGCCTGCTGCGCTTCCGCGTCCTGAGCGTGCAGAACCCGGAAGGCGACGGCGCCAGCAGCACCGACCCGATGGTGACGGCAGCACAGGGCAGTGCCCGCGCCTTCGATGCGTTGCAGCCGCGCGACGTCGGCCCGATCGCACTGTCCACCTTCCACATCCTCGAACACCAGGAACCGGAGCGACCGGCCCGGCAGCGCTATCTCTCCGAGCTGCCGGTGCCGGCCGCGCTGGCCAGCCAGCTGCGTACCGACCAGTCCTTCCGTGGCGACGCCGGTATGCGCATGAACGGCCTGCAGTTCCGCCGTGGCCTGGGGGTCGGCGCCAACAGCCGCATCGACCTGCGCCTGCAGGGCGGCTGGCACCTGCTGCGTGCCGACCTCGGCATCGACGACGCCTGCCGCAACGCCGGCGGCCTGCAGTTCCAGGTATGGGGCGACAACCGCCTGCTGTACGACAGCGGCCTGGTGAAGGCGCCCGGCGTGGTCAAGCCGGAGCTGGACATCCGTGGCCTTTCCACCCTGAGCCTGCGCACGCTGGGTGCGCAGGGCAGCCAACCCGCCCAGGTCTGTGCCAACTGGGCCAACGCCGTACTGATCGGCCAGGAGGGCGACTCCGCCAGCATCGTCGCCCCATGACCCCCACGTAACACCGCTCCTCCCCCGCCCCATCCCGACTACGGCCCTCATGGCCGTGGCCCGGGAGCGTTTTGCCCGCCGAACGCCCACGCGCTCACTCAGTTGCGCCGCACCCCTGCCAGGAGAGAACCCCGATGTTGCCCGCCCGCCACCACCGCCCCCCCTGCCGCTCGATCGCTCCGCTGACGCTGGCCATTGCCGGCGCGCTGTTCTCGCTTGCCGCTCCTGCCTTCGCCCAGGAGAGCAAGGACAACGCCACCGACCTGGCCCGCATCGAGGTCACCGGCTCCAACATCCGCCGCACCGACGTTGAAACCGCCTCGCCGGTGCAGGTGATCAGCAAGCAGGACATCCAGAACATGGGTGCGCGCACGCTGCTGCAGGTGCTCGACAACCTGCCGGCCGCACGCCCTGCGCAGCAGGATGCGCGCTCGCTGTTCACCGGTTCCGATGGTGCCTCGCAGGCCAACCTGCGCGGGCTCGGCGCACAGGGCACGCTGGTGCTGCTGAACGGTCGCCGCCTGTCGTACTACGGTGCGCCGGCCGGCTTCCAGACCCAGTTCGTCAACATCGATGCGATTCCGGCGGCGGCCATCGAGCGCATGGAAGTGCTGACCGACGGCGCGTCGGCCGTGTACGGTACCGACGCGGTGGCCGGCGTGATCAACGTGATCACCAAGCGCAACTTCCAGGGTGCCGAGATCAGCTTCACCAACGACACCTCCTCGCGCATCGATTCCTACGGTGAGCGCCAGGCCAGCATCACCGCCGGCTTCGGTGACCTGGCCGAGAACCGCTTCAATATCTATGGCGCGGTCAACATGTACCGTCGCGACGCGATTCCGCTGAGCGATTTCTACGACAAGCGTCCGGACCAGTACTACGTCAACAACCCGAACTACCTCAACAACCTGCGCCTGGGCGTGGGCAGCAAGCCGGGCGAGTTCAACCCGGGCACCTACTTCGCCTTCGATCCGGTCACCGGCCGCCGCGTGCAGGAAGCTGCGCCGGGCTGCAAGAACGTGCTGACCAGTGAAGCGGCCGGCCCGCGTTGCGTCTGGGAAACCTGGATGAACAACGAGATCGATGCCGGCGCCAAGTCCGAGCGCAACACCGCCTACCTCAACGGCACCTTCCTGGTCGGTGACAACACCGAGATCTTCGCCGAGGCGACCTACACCGACATCGACCTGCGCGCCAACGGCGGCACGCCGCGCACCTATGGCACCACGACTGGCAACCCGACCAGCTGGTTCTCGCGCAACACCGGCAACACCGTCAACCAGTTCCTGTACCCGTTCCTGGGCCCGAACAACGAGTACAACCACGCCAGCCCGCAGTTGAAGGCCATGATGGGCGGCGTGGTCGGCCTGAACTACCTGCTGCAGGATGCCGGCCCGAACTACTTCGGCCAGCGCAATACCGACAAGAGCTACCGCGTGCTGGCCGGTGCGCGTGGCAACCGCGGTGACTGGAACTGGGAGACCGCCTTCGCCAGCGCCGGTACCCACTCCACCACCTACCAGACGATCAACGTCAACACCAAGGGCTTCGAGAAGGCGTTCGGGCCGTACACGATCGATCCTGGTACCGGTCGGGTGATCATCTCCGACCACCCGGCGTACAAGTTCGGCGAGATCAGCGAAGCCAATGCCGCGTTGATCCGTGAAGCGTTCCCGACCTTCGACATCCAGTCGTGGACCCGCCTGCATACCCTGGACGGCAAGATCGAAGGACCGCTGTTCCAGCTGCCGGCGGGCGAGATGCGCGCCGCGTTCGGTTTCAACGCCAGCCGTGAGACCTTCTACACCCCGGGCAACGCCGATGCGGCCAATGGCCTGATCACCCAGCAGGGCGGCTCGTGGTTCGACGGCAAGCGCAACACCTACGCGCTGTTCGCCGAGACCGTGGCACCGATCACCGACAAGCTGGAACTGGATGCGGCGGTGCGCGTGGACAAGTACCCGAACTTCAGTGCCAACGTGGCGCCGAAGATCGGCTTCAGGTACCAGGCGTTCGATCAGCTGATGCTGCGCGGCACCTATTCCACCGGCTTCCGCGCACCGAGCCTGGCCGAGTCCGGCAACGGCGGCGTGTTCGCCCAGCTCGGTGGCTTCCGTGACGAACTGCGCTGCGACGAGACCAACGCCATCGCCAACCTGCTGCTGATGTCGCAGCGGCCGGGTGACGTCGACCTCGGCAAGACCCTGCTGAATGTCGACTGCAGCCGCACCGTGGCGCGCATGACCCAGCCGAACAAGGACCTGAAGCCGGAAAAGGCCAAGATCGCCACCCTCGGCTTCGTCTACGAGCCGGCAACCTGGCTGTCGGTGTCGGCCGACTACTGGTTCATCTACCGTGACAACGAAATCGTCGCGCCGGACTATCGCCGCATGGAAGACATCATCTCGATGTCGCGCTCGCCGATCACCGACAGCGACCGCGCCAACCTGGCGCAGCTGGCGGCAATGTGCGCCGATCCGGCCAGCGGCGTGAGCTGCCCGGCCACCCTGCCGGGCTACTCCGCCGGTAACGTGGCCAGCGTGGTCGGCCAGTACAAGAACCGCGGCAAGACGCTGATCGACGGCTTCGACATCGACGCGCGCAGCCGCTTCTCGCTGGGCGACTGGGGCAACCTGAACATCGGCCTGGCCGCCACCATCGCCAACCGCAACCGCTTCTACATGGACGCCGAGAACGGCTGGTACTACGGCGACGTGGTGGGCTACTACAACAATCCGCGCCTGCGTGCCACGCTCAATGCAGACTGGACCTACAAGCAGGTGACCACCAGCATGTTCGTCAACTACGTGGGTGGCACCAAGTGGGCTACCGACCAGATCGACGAAGAGAGCAACAACAAGGAAACCTGCACCGGCGGCTACCTGGCCCTGCAGAAGAGCAAGTGCGATGGTGCACCGTCGTGGTGGACCGCCAACATGAGCGTCACCTGGCGCCCGGATGATGCGTGGAACCTGAGCTTCACCGTCAAGAACCTGTTCAACCGCCTGCCGTTCTACGATCCGAACAGCTTCCTGGGTGACTCCAGTGACTACGCCACCATCTTCGGCCGTGGTTACAGTGTGACCATCGGCTACCGGTTCAAGTAATTCCGTTTGCGTGACCTGGCGTGCCGGCTGCGGCCGGCACGCTGCCAAGAGGAGAGATCTTTGCCATGAAGCGTAGGGAATTCATCGCGGCCAGTGCCGCTGTCGCCGCCAGCAGCCTGCTGCCGCAGACCCCGGCATGGGCACGCGGGCGCAAAGTGCGCCTGGCCATGATCGGTACCGGCATGCGTGGCCTTGTGCTGCTGAAGGAGCTGGTGCGCCGCGACGATGTCGAGGTGGTCGCGCTGTGCGACATCGAACCGATCATGCTCGGCCGTGCCATGGAGATGGTGGCCAAGGCCGGCAAGCCGGCCCCGAAGACCTACGGCCAGGACCGCGATACCAACGCCTGGAAGCGCCTGCTGGAACAGAAGGGCATCGATGGCGTGATCATCGCCACGCCGTGGGAGTACCACGCACCGATGGCGATTGCCGCGATGCAGGCCGGCGTGGCCGTGGGCTGTGAAGTGGTGGCCGGCATCACCCTGCAGGACCACTGGGACGTGCTGAAGACCCAGCTGAGCACCGGCACCCCGTACATGCTGCTGGAGAACGTCTGCTACCGCCGCGACGTGATGGCCGCGCTGCAGATGGTGCGCCAGGGCCTGTTCGGCGAACTGGTGCATCTGCAGGCCGGCTACCAGCACGACCTGCGCGGCGTGAAGTTCAATTCCGGCGACCCCAACCAGCCCTACGACAGCGGCGTGGAGTTCGGTCCGAAGGGCTGGAGCGAAGCTCGCTGGCGCACCGAGCATTCGGTGGAACGCAATGGTGAGCTGTACCCCAGCCACGGCATCGGCCCCTGTGCGATGTACACCGGCATCAACCGTGGCAACCGCTTCACCCACATCAACGCCTTCGCGACCAAGGCACGCGGCCTGCACGAATACACCGTGGCCAAGAGTGGTGGCACCACCCACCCCAGCACCCAGGTGAAGTTCAAGCTCGGCGATATCGTCACCACCACGCTGGCCTGCGAGAACGGCGAGACCATCCTGCTGCAGCACGACACCTCGCTGCCGCGCCCGTATTCAATGGGTTTCCGTGTGCAGGGCACCAAGGGCCTGTGGATGGACGTGAACCATTCGATCCACATCGAAGGCCGCAGCCCGCCGCACCAGTGGGAAGAGTTCAAGAAGTACCAGGACGAGTACGAGCACCCACTGTGGAAGCAGAATGCCGACACCGCCGCCAGCGCCGGCCACGGCGGCATGGACTGGTTCGTCATCCATGCATTTGTTGAAGCGCTCAAAGCCAAGGCACCGATGCCGATCGACATCTACGACGCGGTGACCTGGAGTGCGATCACCCCGTTGAGCGAGCAGTCGATCGCCAACGGTTTCCAGACGCTGGAGTTCCCGGACTTTACTGCTGGTGCGTGGAAGACGCGCAAGCCGATCTTCGCGTTCGACGGGAGGTATTGAGGTTTACACCCTTCCACGCCGTGACGGAGACGCCGGGCACTGCCCGGTGTTTCTGTTTCTGGAGGCATTCGCCTTGTAGAGCCGAGCCCACGCTCGGCTGAATTTCCGACACGTTCCCCCCCCCCCGAATCAGAAAACTCTGAAATCCGACCCACTCCACAGTTTCTGACTTGAATGTGTAAACGACATCGGAGATAACGTCCCCCATGCGGTCAGACCGCATTCCGGACCAGGGACGATCCGAAGCATGACGTGGTGAGGCAACCGCCCCACGTTCTCGTTCCTGCCGGTGCTGTGTTTGTCCAGGAAGGAGAACAGGGATGTTGGAACGACTGAAGACCATTGAATGTGTATCACTGGTACTAGCGGCGCTGCTGGTTGCATCTCCGTACGCTGAGGCGCAAGAAGTCAAGAAGGAGTGGACCGCATTTGCCAGTGGCTTTCAGAAGCGGGCAACCGAGAAGCTTGTCCAGAAAGACGTCGAATCCCGCTACGAGGCCCATCAGAAGTATGGGGCATTCAGTTGGGAAGTCCGGGGAGTAACGGTCCTAGCAAACAAGGTTGTCTACGACTACGCGATCAAGCCGGCGAAGCTGATCAGGACCGACTGGAAGTACAGCCACAACGGCAAGACGTATGACTCGGAGGACAGCCTCTTCCAGGCAATGAGGGATCTGATGCCTCAGGATCCCTCCTGTCCGAAGACCGAGGTGTCGATGACGACGCCATGGAAGGGCATCCCGGGAGGAGGAGCGGGTGGGGGCGCTGACGGGAGCAACATCGCTGAGGACGGAGAGGCTACTGTTGACTACTATTACTTCGACGCTCAGACACAAGCGTGTAAGACGATGCAGGGCAGAAACTATCTTCAGCGCACTCGTGAAGTGAAGTGCCCGAATACCAGCACTACGGTGATGAAGTGGCGTGAAGATCTGCAGATGTGTGGCATGCCTCCGGCGCTGGATACGGGTCCGTCGTCCGCGGTCCGGATGTACACCAGTACTCCTGTGCCAAAACAGTGCGACGACGTTGGAAACCCGTGCGACCCCACAACCGGAGACAAGTCGCAGCCTGAGTCGGACGTTGATATGGGCTGGGCCAGCTTCCGTCGCCACTATCATTCGCTGTCCAGCGCCCCTGGCGGTGCGCTGGGCACGGGTTGGACGCATTCTCACAATCTACGCCTGACCTTGGGCGTGGACAGCAGCGTGTTTCCTCCCGGTACTGAGGTGAACGTCGGCCTGCTCGGTGAAGATGGCACACATACCGCATTCCCGAAGAGGGGCGCCTACTACGAAGCCAACGACGGCAGTGGCGATCGTGTGGTTCAACAGGGGGGCAACTGGCAGTTGTCACGCGCCGGAGAGCGGGTACAGTTCAGCGCGGCGGGTCTGATGCAGCGCCGCGATTTCGAAGACGGTACTTCGCTGACCTATGCACACGACAGCCGCGGCCGCCTGCTCAGCATCACCCATTCAACCGGTCGGCGCGTGGATGTCCAGTACCTCGCGCCGGGCGACGATTCACTGATCTCGGCCCTGGTGATCGCCGGCCAGCCTGTGGTGAGCTACGCCTACTCCCCGGCCGGGGAACTGATCACCGCGACCTATGCAGACGGTGCCAGCCGTACGTATCACTATGAGGACGCCCGCTTCCCGGGCTACCTGACCGGCGTGACCGCCGAAGACACCCGGCGCTACAGCTGGTACGGCTACGACGCCAAGGGGCGGGTCACCTGCAGCCGCCATTCCGCCGATTGCAGCCAAGCCGACGTGGGCATTGATGGCGTGCGCCTGGAGTACACCCCGGCAGGCACCACCATCGTCACCGACGCACTGGGCAAGCAGAGTACGTACGCATTGACCGCCAGTGGCACCAGTGGCCTTCCGCGCAAGGTCAACGGCATCACCGAGAGCAACGGCAGCATCAGTCGCACCTATCTGCCCGAGGGCACCGATTTCCGGCGTCGGCTTCAGTCAGTGACCGATCGCCGTGGCGTTGTTACCAACTACGCCTATGCGGAGGCCAGCGACGCTGTCGCAGGTGCTGTCAGTGTGACCACCACCACCGAAGCGGCCGGTACTCCGGACCAGCGCATCAGCGAAACGCGCGTGGCCATGGACAGCAATCGGCTGGTGCAGCAGACCGTCGGTAACCGTGAGGTCCGCGTCGCGCGCAATGCACGCCTCCAGCCAACCACCATCACCGTGCGCGACAGGGTGACCGGTGATACCCGCATCACCACGCAGACCTACTGTGAGGCCGAAGGGCCGGAGTGCCCGCTGGTGGGACTGCTGCGTAGCGTGGATGGCCCACGCAGTGATGTGGCGGATGTCTCCACCTATGCCTACTACACCGCGGACGACGCGGGATGCGCGACCAGTGGTGCCTGCAGTTATCGCAAGGGCGACCTGCGCAGCGTGACCAATGCGCTGGGCCAGACGGTCGAGACTCTGGCCTACGACGCGTTCGGGCGGCCGTTGTCGGTCAAGGATGCCAACGGCGTGGTCACCGATTACACCTACCATGCGCGCGGCTGGCCGACCTCGGTCACCGTGCGCGGTGCCACCACAGCCGAGGACCGGATGACCCAGATCAGCTACTGGCCGACCGGCCAGGTGCAACAGGTCACCGAGCCTGACGGCAGCAGCGTTACCTATGTCTACGACGCCGCCCAGCGGCTTACGGACATCGCGGACAGTGCGGGTAACACCATTCACTATGCGCTGGACAACGCCGGAAACCGCCTCAAGGAAGACACGCTGGATGCAGGCGGCACCCTGCGCCGTACCCTGGCGCGGACGTTCAACACGCTTGGCCAGCTGACCGCGCTGAAGGATGCGGGCAACCACGCCACCGGCTTTGCCTACGATGCCAACGGCAACCCGCAGACTATCACCGACGCCCTGCAGCGCGTGACCAGCCAGCAGTACGACCCGCTGAACCGCCTGGCGCAGACTCTGCAGGACGTCGGCGGCGTGGCGGCGGAGATCCGCAGCCAGTACAACGCGCTGGACCAGGTCACCCAGGTCACCGACCCGAAAGGTCTGCACACCACTTATGCCTATAACGGTTTCGGTGATCTGACCGGGCAGGTCAGCCCGGACAGCGGTGCCAGCAGCTTCACCGTGGATGCCGCCGGCAATCGCAAGACGGCCACCGATGCACGCGGCGTCACCGCCACCTATCACTACGATGCACTCAACCGCCTGATCGGCATCGCCTATCCGGACCCCAATCTGGACGTGGGCTACAGCTATGACGTGGCGCCGACCGCCTGTGCCGCCGACGAGCGCTTCGCCAAGGGACGGCTGGGGCAGGTGCTGCATGCCAATGGCAGCACCCAGTACTGCCATGACCGCTTCGGCCAGGTCACCCGCAAGGTGCAGACCGTCAATGGTGTGGCCACCACCCTGCGCTATGCGTACAGCAAGTTGGGTCGCCTGACCGCGTTGACCTACCCCGACGGCAGCGTGGCCGACTACGTGCGCGATACCCAGGGCCGCATCAGCCAGATCGGCCTGACCCGTCCCGGCCAGGCGCGCCAGATCGTGGTGAACAACGTGACCTATGCGGCCTTCGGCCCGGCGACCGGCTGGACCTATGGCAATGGCCGCCAGCTGCAGCGTCCGCTGGACCTGGACTATCGCCCGCAGGCGGTGCATGACCCAGCCGCAGGTGGCCTCTCGCTGGGCTATGGCTACGACCCGGTCGGTTCGATCACCGAATTGAAGAACGGCGCAGGCTCGTCGGTGCTGGCCAAGTACGCCTACGACGCGCTGGGTCGCCTGACCCAGACCCAGGACGGGACGACAGGCACGCCGATTGAAACCTATGCCTACGACGCCACCGGCAATCGCACCGCGCTGACCACCTCGGCAGGCACCGCCAGCTACACCTATCCCGCAACCAGCCATCGCCTGACTGCTGTGGATGGCGAGGCACGCAGCCATGACGCAGCGGGCAATACCACCAGTATTGGCAGCAAGGCGTTCACCTACAACGATGCCAACCGCATGAACGCGGTGAAGCAGGGTAACGCCACACTGGAGAGCTACGGTTACAACCATCGCGGTGAGCGCGTGCTGCGCACCCCGGCTGGTGGCGCGGCTCAGATCACCTTGTACGACGAGGCGGGGCAGTGGCTGGGCAACTACTCGGCCACGGGCCAGGCGCAGCAGCAGGCCATCTGGCTGGACAACTACCCGGTAGCGCTGATCAACGTGCCGGCTACCGGCGTGCCGGAGCTGGCCTACGTCCAACCAGATCATCTAGGTACGCCGCGCGTGGTGATCGATCCGGTGCGTGATGTGGCGATCTGGGAGTGGAGCAACAAGAGCGAAGTGTTCGGCAACCAGATCCCAAGTGCCGATCCGGATGGCGATGGTGTGGCATTCGAGCTGGCACTGCGCTTCCCGGGCCAGCAGGCAACGGACGGGAGTGGGTTGTTCTACAACTACCAGCGTGAGTACGACCCATCCGTGGGGCGGTATTCGCAGAGTGATCCAATAGGGTTGATGGGTGGGGTGTCCACTTATCTTTACGCGTATGCGAATGCGCTAGGTAATGGTGATCCTTATGGTTTGAAGACAACAGTTATTGTCACTTCAAAATCGGGCATAGGCACTCACGCTGCCGTGCATGTAGACGGCAAGGGAGCGGAGGGGGTTTTGTATGATCCGGCTGGAGGCTATCCGGGCGCCAACCCAAATTCGCCCACGCGCGGAAGTGGTGACATATTCTCAGGCGCTGACGCCAATCTCACGAACTTTGTGAATCATCATTTGGCAGAAGGGTCAACGGTACACACGCTTAGCTTTGAAACTGATGAGTATAGCGAGCTTCAAATTCAAGAATACTCCGAGCAGTTGGGGGGGGCGATCGGAGGGCTTTGCGCCATCAAAACATCCTCCGCAATCAATGGGGTCGGGCCATTTGAGAGTCTTGGTGTTAAATTTACGCCTGCAACACTGGGTAAGTCTTTGTCAAAGCTTCCCGGAGTTAAGATCAGAGTCTATTCTCCAAAGAGGTGATTAAATGGATGGGCGAAATTTACTCTATGCTGGGATTTCACTGGTCGTCTCGATGGTGATGTATGTTGGAATTCCGGAGCCTCTATGGGATATGTATCAGTTTGATACTGAGAGGTTGTTTCCTTGGCTGTATATGGCAGGCCTGGTTCTATTTGGTGTGTTGCTCAGGCCCTATGGAAAGGGGGGGGGGTGGAAATGCGCGGTCTGGGGAGGGGGTGTCGGCGTGGTGGCTGGATTATTTGCTCAGGCGATAGTAATTTTTGTTGAGCGTGAGAGATTTTATTCTTTCAATGCAGATTTCATGTGGCAGGCATTGGTATCGTTCGGAATTATAAGTACTGTTTTAATGACGCCGGTTTGGGGTGCAGTTTCAAGTGTTGTGTCCTTCTTGCTTTTAAACCGAAAGGCCGGTGCGAACCCGAAGGAATAGAATTGCGCTGAGCTGGTTATGGGAAGGGGGGTGGAAAATCGGGTCTTTCGCCCTGATCCGTCTCCGGCAAGCGAAGGGTGGATTCAATGTCCGCGCGCAACGCCTTCACCCCTGCTCCGGGCCAATTTCGGTTTGCAGCGATAAGAGGTGGTCCCTGAAGACATGGCCAGCAGCGCCGGCAGCAACATGTTCACCTACAACGATGCCAACCGCATGAACGCGGTGAAACAGGGCAATGCCCTCCTGGAATGCTACATCTGCAACCACCGCGGCGAGCGCGTGCTGCGCAGCCCGGCCGGTGGCGCAGCGCAGGTCACCCTATACTACGAAGCGGGGCAGTGGCTGGGCAGCTTTCGGCCATGGGCCAAGCGCAGCAGCAGGCCATCTGGCTGGACAGCTACCCGGTGGCGCTGATCAATGTGCTGAGCGCCGGCGTGCCGGAGCTGGCTTACGTCCAGCCAGATCACCTGGGTACGCTACGCGTGGTGATCGATCCGATGCGGAATGTCGCGATCTGGAGTGGAGCAGATTGGGTGGCTTCGCCGCCTTTTCTGACTTGAAGATATGGGGCGAGATAAGGTCGGTGGTGGATCTCTTTCGGTCCCTCCACTGCTTGGAGTTGGGTTTGGCGTCATGTCGGGATCTGGCTACACAGTTCCTGGTCAGATAGCTGCGCTGACTGGAAAAGGATGCGGGTGTCCTTGAGATGAGAAAATACAATAGTTTTTTTCAGGCTTACTACATCATGTTCTTCTGGGCGCTCAGGCTGGTTGCTTGCCTTGGAGTTGCCGTAAATTCAGTGCTCCTTGCTTTTGTGCTGGTTGATATTTCTGATGGTGGACGAGACTACGGATTTGCGGGTTTGGCGTTTGTCGCGCTCTCTCTTTGCACAGCGTTTGCCATGTGGAAAATCGGGTCTGTCGGCCTACTCCGTCTCCGGCAAGCGAAGGAGTCATAGATCTTGCGAGGTCGTCGGTCGCGGGAACGAGTGTGAGGGCTTTAGGCCAGCGCGCCCGTGTCGTGATCGCCTTCCACAGCTGCGATGCGCTTGCCTGTCGAATCCTCCGGATATGGGCTATAGCTGTGACGTAGCACCCGCTGCCTGCGCCGCAGACGAGCGCTTCGCCAAGGGGCGCCTGGGGCAGGTGCTGCACGCCAATGGCAGCACCCAGTACTGCCACGACCGCTTCGGCCAGGTCGCCCGCAAGGTACAGACCGTCAATGGTGTCGCCAGCACGCTGCGCTACGCCTACAGCAAGTCGGGACGGCTGACCGCGTTGACCTACCCCGACGGCAGCGTGGCCGACTACGTGCGCGATACCCAGGGGCGCATCAGCCAGATCGGCCTGACCCGGCCCGGCCAGGCCCGCCAGATCGTGGTGAACAACGTGACCTATGCGGCCTTCGGCCCGGCCACTGGCTGGACCTATGGCAACGGCCGCCAGCTGCAGCGTCCGCTGGATCTGGATTACCGCCCGCAGGCGGTGCATGACCCCGCGGCAGGCGGCCTGTCGCTGGGCTATGGCTACGATCCCGTCGGTTCGATCACCGAGCTGAAGAACGGCGCAGGCTCGTCGGTGCTGGCCAAGTACGCCTACGACGCGCTGGGTCGCCTGACCCCAGACCCAGGACGGGACGACAGGCACGCCGATTGAAACCTATGCCTACGACGCCACCGGCAATCGCACCGCGCTGACCACCTCGGCAGGCACCGCCAGCTACACCTATCCCGCAACCAGCCACCGGCTGACTGCGGTGGATGGCGAAGCGCGCAACCATGACGCGGTGGGCAATACCACCAGCATCGGCAGCAAGACCTTCACCTACAGCGATGCCAACCGCATGAACGCAGTGAAGCAGGGTGATGCCGTGCTGGAGAGCTACGGTTACAACCATCGCGGTGAACGCGTACTGCGTACCCCGGGTAGTGGCGCAGCGCAGATCACCCTGTACGACGAAGCAGGGCAGTGGCTGGGCAACTATTCGGCCACGGGCCAGGCGCAACAGCAGGCCATCTGGCTGGACAACTACCCGGTGGCGTTGATCAACATGCCGGCCACCGGCGTGCCGGAACTGGCCTACGTGCAGCCGGATCACGTGGGCACACCGCGCGTGGTGATCGATCCGGTACGGAATGTCGCTATCTGGGAGTGGAGCAACAAGAGCGAGGTGTTCGGGAACCAGATTCCGAGCGCTGATCTGGATGGAGATGGTGTGGTGTTCGAGCTGGCGCTGCGATTCCCGGGCCAGCAGGCCACGGATGCGAGTGGGTTGTTCTACAACTACCAGAACTACCAGCGTGAATACGACCCGGCTGTGGGGCGGTATTCGCAGAGTGATCCGATTGGGCTCAGGGGTGGGTACTCACTGTACTCTTATGTCGATGGTGATCCACTGTCCAACGAGGACTCCATGGGCCTGAAAGGCGGAAGGCCGCCAAGTCTTGCGCGACAGGGTGGCGGTAACTCCGCTCAAAGGAGAGTTGCTGCGCGTGCCCAACGTCAGGCAATCGAGTCAAACTCACATACGAATCCAATTTACTCGCGCGGACTTTCGCCCGAGGAAGTGGGGTCGTTGGAGAATGCTGCGAGCCTCATAAGTGAGCATGACTATACTCAGTATTGTGCGGCTGAGGTCTGTAGAAATGATCAAAATCAGTGCACAAGTGGTGGCGTCATGAGGGGGGGGCTTTCCATCGAATCCAACCGTTGCGCAGGTCCATTCAAGAGGGTGTCAGTGCCTAACTCCATATTATTCTAATCCCTCGCATCCTCTAGTATCTAATCCCGAGGCGGATCCTCTTGATCTGATTGATCTGGTTCGAGACTCCATAATAAACTGGCGGTCGCGGAGGTAAGTAAATGATTTTGCGAGCATTTGGAATTCTGGTGGGGATTGTTACAATAGCATTTGGCCTGGCTGTAATTGGCGGCGCATTGGTTGGGACTGGGCCTTGTCGAGTGAACTGTGATCTATATATGTCGATTATTCGACTGGTAGGGCAGGCGCATTACAATAAAATAATTGGGGTGGTGTGGGTCATCGGCGGCGCCATGTTTATTGTTGCTTCGATGCTGATTGGCAAGAAGAAAAGTCCGCTTCGCCGAGGCGGAAGGAAGGCGCGGTTGTAAGGAATTCCAGCAGGCTGGAAGCCGCTTTGTTCAGCATGAATGAACCCGCAACCAGCCACCGGTTGACCGCCGTGGACGGCGAAGCGCGCAACCATGACGCGGTGGGCAACATCACCAGCATAGGCAGCAAGACGTTCACCTACAACGACGCCAACCGCATGAACGCGGTGAAGCAGGGCGATGCCGTGCTGGAAAGCTACGGCTACAACCATCGCGGTGAGCGCGTGCTGCGTACCCCGGCCAGTGGCGCGGCTCAGATCACCCTGTATGACGAAGCAGGGCAGTGGCTGGGCAATTACTCGGCCACGGGCCAGGCGCAACAGCAGGCCATCTGGCTGGACAACTACCCGGTGGCGCTGCTCAATGTGCCGGCTACCGGCGTGCCGGAGCTGGCCTACGTGCAGCCGGATCATCTGGGTACGCCGCGCGTGGTGATCGACCCGGCGCGGAATGTTGCGATCTGGGAGTGGAGCAACAAGAGCGAGGTATTCGGCAACCAGATTCCGAGTGCTGACCCGGATGGCGATGGTGTGGTGTTCGAGCTGGCACTGCGCTTCCCGGGCCAGCAGGCGACGGATGCAAGCGGGTTGTTCTACAACTACCAGCGCGAGTACGAACCGGCGGCGGGGCGGTATTCGCAGAGTGATCCGATTGGGTTGATGGGGGGTATGTCTGCGTACGCCTATGTAGACGGTGCGCCAACCTTGGCCATAGATGCGCTGGGGCTGAGGAAGAGTCTGGCAATTCTGTCCGCTTCCGAGCAGGGTGGTATCCCACTGTTTGGTGACAATCCGTTCGGCCACATTGCTCTTGCAACCGAGTCGGGTCTATATAGCTACGGAACATCGCACGCCTATGGTTCGTCGGTTGGTGAATATATTCAGTCCCAGCTGAAAAATAGAAGCGTGGAAATTGTGGAGTTCGAAACGTCCGATGCACAGGAAACACTTATGGAGAGCGTCATGAAGTCGCACAACTCCAAGGACTAAGATGTCAAATCACACAACTGTGCAACCGCGGTCGCAGATTCGTTGATTTCGATCGATGCCATAAAGAATAGATCAATCCTTCCAGGTCGTGTTTTCCAGGATGCATATCTTATGGAAGGTGCAAAATACTACTTCATACCAAAAGGTGGTGTCATTCCACCTGCCATTCTGGGAGGGAGTAATGGAAAGTAATGGGCGAGAACAGGGTTTTCGTGGGCGCTATCTAGGCGTCGAAAACATCCTTATACGATCTATTTTTCTCGCATTCGGCTGTGCGTACGCTCTCAGTGGATGCAAGGGTGACCGTTTAGGGGAGCTGCAGCTGAAACCCATTTATGCGGATCTGAGTAGTTCGTACTACGGTGGGATGTGCGAGGGTGAAGTGCGTCCAGGTACGAGCGCTGAGAGTGTTCGTGCGGTGCGCATTGGTACCGCTGCTGGAGATTGCGCCGTGCTCTACCTGGATGGAGTAGATAGCGCTGGTGAACTTGTGATCTATGGAGCAAAAATTGGGGGGCGTCCTGAATGTGCCGGGTTGATAAGGAAGCTCGAGGCCAGACGAGCAAATGCGGCCGTTCTCGCCAGGGCGAGAGAGATGTGCGGATAGCGATTTTCAGCTCCTTTCCGTATCACCGTCAGTATGTTGGTGAATGCAGATATCCGTCGGTTATTCGCAGCGCCGGGAGCCAGAATTTAGCGCAGATCGTGGTAGTGATGATGGCCAAGAACATCCCAATGCCCATGAGTGGGAAAGTAGCGTCCGACCTGTCCGTTCGAACATCGAGTTGAAGGATGGTGCAGGTTCCGAGGTGCTGGCCAAGTACGCCTACGACGCGCTGGGTCGCCTGACCCAGACCCAGGACGGGACGACAGGCACGCCGATTGAAACCTATGCCTATGACGCCACCGGTAATCGCACCGCGCTGACCACCTCGGCAGGCACCGCCAGCTACACCTATCCCGCAACCAGCCACCGGCTGACTGCCGTGGATGGCGAGGCACGCAGCCATGACGTGGCGGGCAACACCACCGGCATCGGCAGCAAGACGTTCACCTACAACGACGCCAACCGCATGAACGCGGTGAAGCAGGGCGATGCCGTGCTGGAAAGCTACGCCTACAACCATCGCGGTGAGCGCGTGCTGCGTACCCCGGCCAGTGGCGCGGCTCAGATCACCCTGTATGACGAAGCAGGGCAGTGGCTGGGCAATTACTCGGCCACGGGCCAGGCGCAACAGCAGGCCATCTGGCTGGACAACTACCCGGTGGCGTTGATCAACATGCCGGCCACCGGCGTGCCGGAACTGGCCTACGTGCAGCCGGATCACGTGGGCACACCGCGCGTGGTGATCGATCCGGTACGGAATGTCGCTATCTGGGAGTGGAGCAACAAGAGCGAGGTGTTCGGGAACCAGATTCCGAGCGCTGATCTGGATGGAGATGGTGTGGCGTTCGAGCTGGCGCTGCGTTTCCCTGGCCAGCAGGCGACGGGTGCGAGTGGGTTGTTCTACAACTACCAGCGTGAATACGACCCGGCTGTGGGGCGGTATTCGCAGAGTGATCCGATTGGGTTGATGGGGGGGGGGGGGTAGTTACGTGTACGCGAACTCCAATGTTGCATCGTTCCTGGACCCATTTGGGTTGCAGTCTTCGATTGCCCGTGCCGTCCGCTCGCCCCCAGGAGGCTACTACGGGGGCGGAGACGGTCAGCTCCAGCAGCAAAACCCGGACCTTCCCAATTACGGTCGCAACGAACCGCCTGGGTTATATATCTATCCAGAGAAAATTGCAGAATCGATAGTGGCCAATGCACTCATTGCGTTGTCGAAATCCAAGGACCTTGTCTTCCCTGGGTTGATGATGAACAAGAGTGAGGATGGCTCAGCTTGTCCAATTCCGGGCCAGCGCGGCTTGCCGGCGAGTGGTGAGCCGAATACATGGTCAGATCACCCGACAGGCAAGCAGTCTCGTTACTATGGGGACGATGGAAGTCCCAAGTTCGACGTGGACAGAGGGCACGATCATGGCCAAGGAAATCCGCATGTTCACGAATGGGAAAGTGGGGTCAGAAAATCGGGGGTTCCGGTAAGTGATTGGCCGAAGAGGTGAGCCTATGAGTATTGATATTCATGATTTCCAGTTGGCTGGAATTCGTCTTGATCCGGTGTCAGGTGTGACCGTTTCTCTGTTTGATGATTCTTCGCAGGGATCCTATGATTTAGTCTTTGGTCGAGTCAGAAAAGCGAGCATTGATGGTTTCTCTAGCCAGAATGTCGTGCTCGATCTTAAGGTCTTCAATCGAAAGGATGATTCCTTTGAGTTCCAGCGGTGTTGCTTCCTCCTTGGTTTAGACCCAGTGGCTGCCCGGGAAATCGTCGATGGCGACACCTTGGTCTTCATTGAGGCCTCTGTCGGTGCGGAGATTGCACTTCTGGTAGATGGCACTTGGGAAGGCCGGTTGATTCCTGTCAAATCATGATTCTTGAGCAGAGCTTCCCGGGGCGATCGAGCTATCGATCACGGGGGCAACAGCAGATGGATACGCCGGATGGGGAGGGAATTTTCATTTCTACACAAATCCATCGTGAGTGCGGAGTGATCAGTTGAGGGCATCGCTCCACGGCGCACTCACCGCTTGGCTTGAGCTGGGACGGGCTGTGGGTCATGTGGGCCGGCAGGGAGCTGACGGAGAGATGGATTACAGGACGGACCACCATCGGGCCAACGCAATGGGCTCTACCGTGCGTGCAGCCCGATGAACATCATGGATCCTGTACTCAGCGAACTGCTTTCCCGGCTCGGTGTCGACACTGACTTCGGCGATACGGTGCTGACCTGTCCGGAGACCCAAGGAGCCTATGAGGACACGCCCCTGCATGTGGTGGCCTATTACAACGATGTGGCCCTCCTCAGCGCATTGATGCCCTTCGTGACCACCATCGATGTGCATGGCGATCTTGATCTGACGCCGCTGGCAAGCGCGGTGGCACATGGCAGCTTCGCGGCTGCGGCCTATCTCCTATGGTGCAGACCCACACGCACGGAATGAGCTTGATCGGACACCACTGGAAATGATGTGCCAGGACCCGAGGTTTGATGATGTGGTGTGTATGGTCGACGCCGCAGATGGAACCTGCTGATGGAAACTTCTGAAAAGAGGTTTTACCGATGCGCCTGATGACCTTCATCTGCCCACTTTGTGGCGCTAGCGGGCAGCGCTTTCCCCTGCGATTTGCTGGAAGGCGTCAAGCAAAGACGTCGTGCCGGGGGTGTCGCGTGGAGCTTCGTTCAGACCCGCGGTTGGGCACGTACACGCTCTATCTTCTGTACACACAGGTCGTCATCCTTGTGGCGGCATTGCCGCTGATCGGGGCCAGTGTCGCGCGTGAATGGGTACGGCTGGGAATGATCTGTCTGGTAGTGCTGATGCTGTGCTGGTTCCCGGGCGTGATCAGGCACGCACGAAGTCCGATCGTGCGCGCCTGCCGGGATGCCGATTACAGCTATGCGCGCAGGCCAGGTGCTTCGACTGCGCACGCTGCCGCAAATCCGGAGCAGCGTAGCGACACGCCAAGTGCCAGCCCATGATAGGGAAGTCAAGAAATGACATACCATCTTGGGCGCGAGGTGCAGTCCCTGAATCGTTTTGCAGAACGGGTTGCAGATGGTAATTAACATTTGGCCGGCCCTTTCTGGGGCTCTCATGTCCATGCCGAAGGCTGGCATCTTGCGTGTAGCGGTGCTGCTCTTGCCAATGCTGGGGGGCTGCAGCATTCATCAGTTTCAACATACGGAATGGAGGTCGGACTGGGTCGATGTTTCGTCCGGTGCGATCTTCCCTGGCAATTCAACGACGCTGCCGCTTGACCGCATTTCCACGCTTGATCCTGATAGTGAGGCAGCCATTGCGAAGTGGATGTTGGAGCATTCGCTGGTCGTTGTCTCGGCATCAGAGGTTGAAGGGAAGATCGGTCCAATGCCGTTGAGTGACCTGAAGCCAGCGCCCGGGGAGAGCGTCTATCTCGTCAGGGCCGCTTCGGATGAAAGTAGGGGCAAGTTCATCGGCTACGTCAACGACAGGGGACTTCTCATCGTGTATGGGGTGATGGGGGGCTGCGGTGAGCAGAAGCAACGGGTGGTTGCCGTGAGCCTTCGGGAGAAGCCCGCCAACGTATTCGGTCGATGCTCGGCGGCGCTATAGTCGAGTGCCATGGTTGGAACGCCACTCCATGGGCGGTGAGCGGGTGGAGCTTGAAGTTGGAAGTCTTTCGATGACTACTCTGATATTCAAAGAGTCGCATTGGGGCAGCAGGAACCACTGGCCTAACATCTTTCCGCCCTGGCCTGCCTCCTCTACGAGATAGGGGGGAGGATGAGTGAAGAAGTGTGATTGCAGATAGGCGTGCACGTGCCGGAGCATCCCATGCGCCGCGTGATCGCTTTGAGCTTGAAGAAGAAGCCCACCCGTGTCTTCGCAGGATGTTCCGCAGCGCGCTGACAGCTCTGTTCGTTGTCGCCGCTCCAGAGTAATCAGCGCAAAGGCTGGAATGGGGCGCGTCATTCAAATGACTTGGTTGAATGGACGGTGATTTACCATGGAGCTTGAAGCGAAAAGGGTAGTTTTCTTTTCTCAACAGGATGAACGGTTCTTCTTCGAGTGGATTGGTCGAATCGGCTGCATCGGTAATGTGGTCGGCAGAGGGGATGTCATCTATCTATCCCTGGATCCAGATGCGGTTCTGGAGGAGGACGTCTGGGAACTGGCCGCATTGTTCAGGAGGTATCGGATTCCACTGGCCCAGCTGCGAACGCTGGAGGCAGGCAGGTACTCTCGAGCGCTGCGCGATGCCTTGCGCGAGTAGGGCGCCAAGCGGGAGGCAAGGTGCATGAGCTCCCGCACTCCTCCACAAAGGAACGCGATCGGGCTGCACGCCCTCGGAGAGGTACAAGATGAAAGCCAGGCAGATTCTTCGGTACGGGCTGGCCTACGCGGTGTCGTGTGGAGCACTCTGGCTGTTCCTGCACTTTGTGGGCAGGGCGCTTTACGCCTTCGACTCACATCAGGTTTTCTTCTGGCTGTACGCCGTCAGCCTTTTGTTGCTGGGAATCTGCGCACGGGTTCCCGCCGCGGGCCGCCTTACGATCAGGCGGCTTGCCAAGGGGGCTGGCTTGGGGCTGCTCGCGGGCCTTCTGGCCCAGGTCGTGGTGCTTGTACTGGAAGCCTATAGATTCAGCGGATTCAGCCCATCGCTGCTCTGGCAGGTACCGGTTTCGCTGACGGTGATGAGCGTCGTGCTGCTCACGCCGCTCTGGGGCGTAGTGCTGGTTGCCCTCACTGCCGAACACCGCCGCGACAACCACCCACGTCAGGCCTCGAACCCATGAAGCACCTGAACGCCTTTTGCCTCGTGGTTGCACTGACATCCTGTGCGGCGCATCCGAACCGCACCACGAAGTGTCCGCCGGCCCATTTCACCTACGTCGGCACCGAGAGCGTCGACGGGCTGACCTACGGGCGCTTCCAGGTCACCCACAACGCTGGTCAGCCGCTTCAGCTGTGGGTGGATGAGAGACGCAGGTTGAACTCAAGGACCGCTCGCGCAGAGATGAGGCGCACAGGCGAGGATGCCTGGCGGCCTTACAACGTGATCCTTGAGGAAATCACACCGGGAGCGATCGGGCTGTCGATCGGGCAGGAAGAACAGCAGAGCGTTCTGTTCGATGGTGATGGCCTGTTCCTGCCCGGCGCATCCAGCGCGGGCGCGAATTACTCCATCGTGGCACAGGATGCAGCCGGTTGCGAACATCGCTCGGCAACGTTCATTCCCTGACATTTCTGGCGGCGCGCCGGCCAGGCAACGAAGGAAAAATGGCGCGCCCGGAGGGATTCGAACCCCCGACCAATGGCTTCGGAAGCCACTACTCTATCCGGCTGAGCTACGGGCGCGTTGTAGAACCGCCGCGCCGTCGGCCAGTGCCGGGGCGGGCATCGCAGCGCCATGAGGCGGTGCGGGACCGGCATTCTATCCAGTTTCGTCGAACAAATCTCCCCCCCACCGGCAAAGCCCTGCCAGAGGGGCAGGAGTATCCTATCGCCATGGCTGATACCCCCCTCACTTCGCCGCAGTCGCCGGCGACGCCGCGTTGGCGGCATTACTGGAGTCTGATGCGCGCTGATCGCCCGATCGGCACGTTGCTGCTGCTGTGGCCCACCTGGTGGGCGTTATGGCTGGCTGCCGGCGGCCTGCCGCCGCTGTGGACGCTGTTCGTGTTCACTGCCGGCGTGTGGCTGACCCGCTCGGCCGGTTGCGTCATCAACGACTACGCCGACCGCTGGCTCGACCCGCACGTGGAGCGCACCAAGGCGCGTCCGCTGGCCACCGGCGCAATCAGCGGACGCGCCGCGCTGGCGCTGTTCGCGGTGCTGATGCTGGTGGCGTTCGGCCTGGTGCTGACCCTGAACGGGCTGACCATCGGCCTGAGCTTCATCGGCGTGTTCCTGGCCGCCAGCTATCCGTACCTGAAGCGCTACACCCATCTGCCGCAGGTCTACCTGGGCATGTCGTTCGGCTGGGGCATCCCGATGGCGTTCGCCGCCGTGCAGGGCGAGGTGCCGATGCTGGGCTGGCTGCTGTATGCCGGCAATATCCTGTGGTCCACCGCCTACGACACCTGGTATGCCATGGTCGACCGCGAGGACGACCTGAAGATGGGCTCGCACTCCACCGCGATCCTGTTCGGTGATCTCGATCTGGTCATCCAGGGCGTGCTGTACGCGCTGTTCCTGGCCACCATGGCGCTGGTTGGCGTGCGCGGCGGGCTGGGGGGCTACTACCTGGCCGGCGTGGCCGTGGCTACGGTACTGGTGGTGTACGAATTCTGGATCTGCCGCAACCGCGAGCGCGGCCCGTGTTTCAGGGCGTTCCTGCACAATAACTGGGTGGGCGCCGCGCTGTTCGCCGGTATAGCCGTGGACCTGGCGCTGCGTTGAGAAGCGCAGCCGAGCGTGCGCTCGGCTCTACAGCTGACAGTGCTTCTGTAGCGCCCGAGCTCATGCCCGGGCGGCGGCGCGCAGCGCCGGGCCTTCCGCCACCTACGACCAATAGGTGGCAGACAGCCCACACCCCACCGCCCAGAATCGGTCCATCGAACCTGGGAGGGTAGGCGATGGCCTCGACGGCAGCAGTACAGGACGGCTGGATGGCACGCGCAGCGCTGCGCTCGGCCGCCTGGGCGGAAAAGTGGTTCCCTGACGCGTATGTGTTCGCGGTGCTGGGCGTGGTCATCGTCGCGCTGGCCGCGATGGGTTTCGGTTCGACCCCTCAGGCCACCGCCAGCGCCTTCGGTGACGGCTTCTGGAGCCTGATCCCCTTCACCATGCAGATGGCCTTCGTGGTCATCGGTGGCTACGCCGTGGCAACCGCACCGGTGGTCGCACGCTTCATCGACTTCCTGGCCCGGGTGCCGCGCACCGGACGCGGTGCGGTGGTGTACGTGGGCCTGGTCAGCATGCTCGCCTCGCTGCTCAGCTGGGGCTTCTCGCTGGTGTTCGGTGGCCTGCTGGTCCGCGCGCTGGCCCGCCGCACCGAACTGCGCATGGACTACCGCGCCGCGGGTGCTTCGGCCTATCTCGGCCTGGGCGCGGTGTGGGCGATGGGGCTGAGCTCGTCGGCTGCACAGCTGCAGGCCAACCCGGCCAGCATGCCGCCGGGGCTGGTGGAGATCACCGGCGTTCTGCCGTTCACCGAAACCATCTTCCTGTGGCAGTCGATCGCCCTGACCGCGGTGCTGATCCTGGTCTCGCTGCTGATCGCCTGGCTGACCGCGCCTGCGGCCGGCAGTGCGCGTACTGCCGAGGAGTTCCCCGGCGCTGCGCAGGCCGAGCCGGAACCGCTGCAGCGACGCACGCGCCCAGGCGAATGGCTGGAATACAGCCCGTTGCTGACCGTGCTGCTCTCGCTGCTGGCGTTCGGCTGGCTGTTCAACGAATTCGCCAACAAGCCGGTGGTCACTGCCATCGCCAACCTCAACACCTACAACTTCCTGTTCATTTCGCTGGGCCTGCTGCTGCACTGGCGCCCGCGCAGCTTCCTCAACGCGGTGGCCAAGGCGGTGCCGAGCACCACCGGCGTGCTGATCCAGTTCCCGCTGTACGGCGGTATCGCGATGATCCTCACCCACGCCGCCGGTGGTGACGGGCAGACCCTGGCGCACCGGCTGTCGAGCCTGTTCGTGCACGTGGCCAGCACCGATAGCTTCGCGCTGGTCATGGGCGTCTACTCGGCGGTGCTGGGCTTCTTCGTGCCGTCCGGTGGCGGCAAGTGGATCATCGAGGCGCCGTACGTGATGCAGGCCGCCAACGAACTGAAGGCGCACCTGGGCTGGGCCGTGCAGGTCTACAACGCGGCCGAAGCACTGCCGAACCTGATCAATCCGTTCTGGATGCTGCCATTGCTGGGCGTGCTGGGGCTGAAGGCACGCGACATCGTGGGCTTCACCTTCATCCAGTTGCTGGTGCACATCCCGCTGGTGCTGGGCCTGTTGTGGCTGCTGGGCATGACGCTGGCGTATGTGCCGCCGGTGATGCCGTGAGTGCAGGGCTGGCGTCCGTGCGCGAGCAGGACGCCAGCTCCGTTCAGCGCGTGTTTCCGACAGAGCGCGCCATGAATGCGCACAGTCGCGCTGACGGCATGAGCACATGCCGAACCCATATGAATCCTTCATCGGCTTGTGCCGCAAGGGGCCTTGCCCGTTCATTCACGCGCGTACACATCCGTGTAGCCGCCCACCCACGCGCGATTAACTCTCCGCTGCAGACGATGGCCCCGTCCACCGCATTCCGCGCGTGGCTTTCGGAGAACGGACATGGCACAGCAGAACCAGAACCCGAACCAGAAGCAGCAGGGCCAGCAGAACCAGCAGGATCAGCAGCAGGGTCGTGGCCGCGACCAGCAGCAGCAACAGCAGCAGGAACAGCAGCAGCGCAACCAGCGCAACCAGCAGCAGGGTGGGCAGGACGAGGAAGAGTGACTTCGGCACCCACTTCCTGTGGTGCGCGAAGCCCCGCCCCGTGCGGGGCTTCGCTTATTCCAGCACGCCGATGCGTTGCAGCACCGGCGCTGCTGACATGTCGTTCGGATTGGTGCCCGGCTGATCCTGCGGCACGTCCATGCCCATGCCGTGGTAGAGATCGACCCAGTGCTGTGCGATCTGCCCGGTCTGCGGGTTGCGGAAGTTCATCGGCTGCAGTGCGAACACATGGTGCGCACGGAACGCGCGCTCGATGAAATCCGAACAGTAGTAGCTGTCCTCGTTCAACACATACGACGTGTTGTAGGGCTTGCCCAGCATCGTGCGTGCGGTCGCGACCGCATCCTTGATGGCAGCCTGCTGCGATGCGTGCAGGCGATAGACCACGACCTGCCGTTGCTTGGCCCGGGCGTCCTGGCGGAACTCGACCAGCGATTGCCGGCGCGAGCCTTTCTCGTCCGCATGCAGTACCTCCCAGCCGTCTGGCGCCGCAGCGACCAGGGCCACGTGATCGAAGCTGGGGGCGCCCTGCTTGCCGGTGGCATCGTCGATGGCCGCGCTCAGGCCGGCATGGCCGGCGGTGACGAACAGCAGATCGCCTTCCCGGACCTCCAGCGCGGCCACACCACCAGGCCACAGCATTGGCACCAGCAGGGAGAGGGCAAGCAGGAATGCGCGCATGGGGCCAGGATCGAAGCGTGTGCGGCGTAGTCTAACGGCTGCTGCGATGACGTTGATTTCAGTATTAGTGTGATATTAGTCTCAATTCAGCATGTCGGGATATTCCTGACAGCGGATGTTGAAACTGAATTGACCGAGGCATGGCTATCCTTGCCTCCCTACCGCGCCGGAACCGCGCGCGACCGCCCGGAATCAGGAGGATCCCGTGAACCAGCTCCGCCCCGTTGCCCTGCTTGCGCTTGCCCTGGGGCTTGCGCTGTCCGGCTGCAAGCCTGCGCCCCAGGCGGCCCCCGCTGACGCCGCCGCACCGGCTGCGACCAGCACGGCCGCCGCCACGGCGCCGGCCACGCCGGTTGCCGCGGCCCCGGCAGACGCGTCTGCCAGCTGCCCCCATCCGGTCTTCGACGACTTCCTCAAGCATTTCGGCAACGAGATCGCGCTGCAGGAAACGTCCACTGCCGATCCGCTGCTGGACAGCCACATCGACAGCGAAGCCGAGCCGGAGCCACGCAAGGTGGAAGAGAAGGTGCCGCTTGCCAAGGTCGAATGGCCGGTGATGCCGGACCCGGCCACGCTGCAGCGCCAGGGCCGCGAGATGCAGGTCACCCGCCTGCCCGATGGTCAGGTACAGGTGCAGATGCGCACTCCCGATACCAGCGACCAGCAGATCTACACCTTTGCCCAGAAGCCGTGCTGGCAACTGGTCAAGCGTGAGGACGAATCGATCTGACCCTGAGCGACCGCCTGCGGGCGGTCGTGTGATCCACCCAAGGAGCCCCGCATGCGTCTGTCTCCCGTTGCCCCCGTGCTGGCCCTGATGCTTGCTGCCTGCAGCGGCCCTGAGGCGGCTGCACCGGCGGCCCCTGCTTCCACTGACCCGGCAGCGACGCCGGCCGCACCTGCGGCTGCCGTTGCGGACCATTCCACCTCTCTTACGCGCGACGAGACCGGCATGCATATCGATTGCCAAGGCACCCGCCTGCACCTAGCGGCCCAGCCCACCCAAGACACGGACGCTTCCCGGCTGACCACGCTGGAAATTGAAAAGGACGGCGCACGCCAGGCCATTGCTGCGCCCAAGGAGATGGACGGCTATACCGCCGTTGGCCTGGCCTGCGTGCAGGACCGCAGCGGTACGCCGTACTTCGTCGTGCAGTACGGTGAACTGCCGTTCGGCTGCAGCTTCTGCGAGTGGTACTACCTGTACGACGCCAGTGGCCGCCAGTTGACCCACAGCACACCGCCGCTGCGCGGCGCGGAAGGCGAGGAGCAGGAGCCCAACAACGACGAGTACGAGAAGTTGATCGACTCGCTCGGCATCAAGCACCCGGAGGTGAACTACATCGAAGACTGAGCGCAGCGGCAGGACGTCGCACGCGCGCTGTGAACGCAGCACTGCAGTACCGCAGTACCAGAAGTACCAGGAGCAGTACCCCTTAAGGAAATCCCCCTTTTCATAGAATGGATAGCACAGACATGGCAGATATCTACCAGGACATGGTCCAGCCCCGCGGGGCGGCCTACAGCAGTGACCGCATCAAACCGTGGAGCCACTACCGCGAGCCGATCGACCAGAGCGACGGCCGTCTGCATGGCAACTCCCGCCGGTGGGGCGATGCGACCCCGGAAGTACAGTCACGGGTGATCGACACGATCATCGAGTCGGCGCGCGAGAAGGGCCTGACCCCGCGCGAAACCGCGCACGTACTGGCCATCGCCCGCGTTGAATCGGGCTTCAACCCCGATGCCGCCGCTGGCACCACCTCGGCCTCGGGCCTGGGCCAGTTCATCGACAAGACCGGCAACCACTACCACCTCAACAACCGCAACCGCTTCGACGTCGGCGCACAGTCCGACGCACTGGTTGACCATTACATCGATAACCGCACGCTGGCGCACAAGCGCGGCCAGGGTGAGGAGTACATCTACAAGTACCACCACGACGGTCCGACCCGCGATTACGGCGGCCTCGCCCTGTCTGAAAAGAAGGTGATGCCGTACGTGGACAAGTACGAGCGGTTCGTGGAGCAGCGCCTGGGACTGACCCACGGCCAGTCCCAGGGCAGCCACGCGGCCCCCGCCGTAGCTGCGGCCACGCACGCGCAGGCCAAGCCGGCAGCGGTGCATGCCGAAGGCCAGACCCGCACCTTCGAGCAGACGATGCAGGTGATGCTGCCCCCGCAGAACGGGGTCAAGCCGCACATTACCGGCGAGTTCGGCGAACACCGCGCGCACAAGCCGCACGGAGGCACCGACTTCAACTATGTCGGCGGCCAGCACGGCCGTAATCTGCAGCACCCGACCGTCAACGCGCCGATCTCCGGAACGGTGACGTTCGTCGGTGGCGACTACGGTACGGTGAAGATCAGGGATGCACAGGGCAACTCGCACGAGATCCTGCACCTGCAGTCGACCCAGGTGAAGGAAGGCCAGCCGATCAAGGCGGGTGAGCCGATCGGTACCATGGGCGGCCGTGGCCCGGGCGGTGCGGGTCAGTATGCCCAGCACGTGCATTACCAGTTGAAGGATCCGCACGGCAAGCTGATCAGCCCGCAGGACTTCTGGGACCACGGCAAGCTGAAGGAAACCGGCAAGGGTGGCCATTCGCATGACGCCGACCACAACGGTGTACTGCGCCAGGGGGCCAAGGGCGAGGAAGTGACTGCGCTGCAGAAGGAACTCAACCGCCTGGGCGTGCGCGACGGCCAAGGCAACCCGCTGAGCGAGGACGGCAAGTTCGGTGCCCATACCAGGGACGCACTGATCGCCTACCAGAAGCAGCACGGGCTCTCCGCCGATGGCGTGGCGGGTCCGGCGACGCTGGGCAAGCTGGCCGAAGGCCGCAGCCATGCCGAGGCGGCGCCGAAGGGGCCGCAACTGGGCGACAAGGCGCATCCGGATACGCCGCTGCACAATGCGATCCGCGGCCACATGCCGGGCATGATCTGCAACGAGATGAGCGCGCATGTGACCGCCCAGGCCAAGGCCGCCGGCATCGATTCGCCGGAAAAGCTGCAGGGCGTCACCGTGCAGGATGGCAAGGCCTTCGTCGTGGGCACCGTTCCCGGCTTCCGTACTGCGGTGGACATGACCCAGACGGCACCTAGCCTGCAGGAGACCAGCGCTGCAATGCTGGCCAAGCACGAGCCTTCGCAGCAACACGTGCAGGACGAGCAGCAGCGAGTGGCCATGGGCCGTTGACCGCTGCGTGTGAAGATGTGTGTGGTAAAGGAGGCCGGCCGGAGTAATCCGGCCGGCTTTTCCGTTCATGGGGCAAGGACATACACGGATGCCGTTTCGCATGATGCACAGCACGCCGCCAATGCAAGGCACGGCGTCCACATGAGCCGGGTGCTGCGGTGGCGCAACGCATGGCAGTGGGGAGGGCTGGCACTGCTGCTCTGCCTGTTGCCGCTGCCAGTGCTGGCGGCGGTCCCGATTCCGGCACTGGACGACCCGGTGGTGGACACCGCCAACGCGCTGTCCGCCAGCACCCGCGCAACGCTGCGCGAGCAGGCATTGCAGCTGCAGGCACGCAAAGGCGCGCAACTGCAGGTGCTGGTGGTGCCCAGTGTTGGCGATGACGGCATCGAAGCCTATGCACAGCGTGTCTTCGACCAGTGGCAGCTGGGCCGCGCCGGTGTCGATGACGGGGTGTTGCTGCTGGTGGCGGTACAGGACAGGCGCGTACGCATCCAGACCGGCTATGGCCTGGAAGGCACCATTCCCGATGCCTATGCCGCGCGCATCATCGACAAAGCCATCGTGCCGCGCCTGCGCGAAGGAGACCTGGACCGGGGCATGCTGGACGGCAGCAAGGTGCTGGTGGCGCTGATCGATGGCGAGCCGCTGCCGCCCGAGCAGGATTCATCCGCACGCAACCTGTTGCCTGCGGATTGGCGCACAGGGGATTCGGTCGTTGCCCTGACGTTGCTGGTGGGGTTCCTGGCCGGTCTGTGGCGATCACCGCCGCGCCTGCTGGCCACCAGGACCGAGGCCGAGTCCAGCGGTAAACGCCGTGAGCGGCGGCGCAAGGCACTGGCAGCCAATGCGGCAATGCCCAGGCCGAATTGGCCGACATTGCCTGCCTGGGGCAGGCCGTTGCTGGTAACGGCGGTGATGGCCGCTGGGTTGGTTTCGGCGACGCTGCTGCTGCCGCGGCATGTGCTGCCTGCGCTGTTCTTCGTGCTGTTACCCGCCGTACCGGTGGCGGCGCTGCTGGGGTGGTGCTGGCGTCGCAGCCGTGGTGTGCGCATCGTGCTGTGCGGCATGTTGGCCGTCAGTATCGGTTTCTTTGTGGTGATGCTGGTCCGTGGTCAGTTGCCGCCCAGCCTTGCCCTGCACACGTTGCTGAACCTGGCGGTCGCCATTGCCGCCATGCTGGTGTTCTTCCTGGTGCAGGCCGGCCGCGCGCGCTGGCGGAAGAACCGCAACAGCTTCGCCGTGCGCCTGGTGGTGCTGGTGCTGTTGACCGGCGGCTATGCGCTGGGCGCGCTGCTGACCATCGACCGGGCCAGCGACGAGAACGCACGCGTGTTGGCGACGATCGTGTCCAGCGCAAGCACGCTGTTCCTGTACTTCATCTGGGTGTTCACCCTGCTGCCCGGCGAAAAAGCACGCAGCGGACGAAGGTCGTCCCAAGGCTACCGTTCCTCGTCCAGCACCTCGTCGTCGAGTTCGTCCTCAAGCAGTTCCGGCAGCTGGTCCGGTGGTGGTGGTCGCAGCGGCGGCGGCGGCGCTTCGGGCAGCTGGTAGTTCAGGCCGCCCACACCCGCCAGCCCAGCGCGGCATCGCGCAGTTCGCCGCTGCCGCTCACATCACCCACCTGCAGCTGCACGCCCTGCGCATTGGGCAGGTCTTTCTGCTCGGGGAACCAACGACGGTCGGCGGCGACGATGATCAGCAGGCCCTCGTCGTCGCCCATCGGCGCGAACTGCGGCGACGGCGGGCTGATCGGCTGCAGGCCGAAGCGCTGGCTGGACTGTTCGCGCACCGCATCGACATCGTGGCTGGGCAGGCCAACCTCGCTCAGGCAGGTCAGCTCGCTGCCATGGAAAGCGCCTGCGCGCGTGCTGACTGGCAGACGGCGCCGGCCGATCAACTCGAGGATCAGGCCATCGGGACCGGTGAAGTACACCGACTGCGACTGCCAGCTGCTCTCCAGCGCAAAGTAATCCAGGCCCTCAGGATTACGTTGCAGCGGGGTACGTTCGCGCAACCAGGCCATCGCCTCGCCGAAGCGGTTGTCCGGTACGTTGAAGGCCAGGTGCACGCCACCGACGGGGTCATCACCCGCCGCCTGCAGTTCGATCGTGCTCCAGCCGATGTGCACATGGTTGCCGACCACGCGCTGCTGCAGCACATCGTGGAAATACGCGGCGACGGTGGCGACGTCGGACACCGGCAGGGTGAGGTGAAGCAGGCGCATGACCGATTCTCCATGGACGCGCTCACTGTAGCGCTGGGGACTGCCCGGCGGCCACTAGCGCAGTGACTGGTTGAAGAATCGTATTGCGGCGTCCACTGCCTGCGCGTGGGTCTGCGCCTTCGGCACCGACGTCCTGCACAGGTCCTGCAGCCGCCGCTGTCCGGTCGGGGTGCATGCGGCGAGGAAATCGTAATGGCCGACACCGGGCAGCACCTGCAGTGCGGCGCCCGCAATCACCGCACGCGCAGCTTCGCCATTGCTCTGCGGTGGCGCAACCGTGTCAGCCTCGCCCAGCACGATCGCCACCGGCTGTTCCAGCGAGGAGAGCTGCTCGGGCGCAAAGGCCTGCACGATTGCCGGTGCCAGCAGGAACACCGCGCGCACGCCGGGAAGGGCGCGTGCGTCGTTGGCGTGGGACATCCACGGCGACAGCTCGGGCGACGCCGCAGCGGCAACGCGCGCCTCCATCGTGTGCGTTGCCGCTTCCTGTTGGGGCCGGCAGACGCCGTCATCCGGATGCGCCGTGCAGAAGGCCAGCAGTCGCTGCAGGTCCGGTCGCGCACCGGCCGCCAACAGTGCGGTGTAGCCGCCGGCCGAGAACCCGGCGACCCCCAGGCGCTCAGGATCGACATGCGGGCCCAGCACCGGATCGGCCTGCACAGCCGCCAGTGCGGCACGCAGGTCATCGGCGCGCAGCCAGGTCAGCACGCTGCCGGGCAGGGTCATGCTGTCAACGCCGTTGTTGCCCGGATGATCGACTGCGATCACCAGATAGCCTGCCCGCGCCAACGCGGTGCCCAGCCAGCCCATCATGCGCGCGCTGCCGCCGTTGCCATGGGAGAGCAGCAGGGTCGGCAGGCGATCACCCGCGACCGGCGCATCCTTGGACGACCGGCCGACCTCGAACAGCGGCGCGTCGGGTGGACCGATGGTCAGCACAGTCTCCCGGCTGCCTGCAAGTGCCGGATACCAGACCGTGTAGCGCAGCGCGTCGCGGTGCTCTGCGTCGCGCACGGCGGCGCTGGCCAGCGTCGTTGTGCCGTGGCGCTCGCCGGCCACCCCGCTTTCGCGGGCGGCGCCGGTGCTCGCGAACACCATCAGCATCGCTCCCAGCACAGCAGCGGTCATGCGCATCTTCAACTCCTTGTCAGTGGCGACGGTCGTCGACGGGCAGCCAGATTTCCACGCCGCCCTGGCCGGTGTGCTCGTCGAAGCGGGCGTCGTAGCGCTCCAGTTCCGGCGCATCGGCGAGGCCCAGGTTGGACGCAGGGAGATAATGATCCAGCAACCAGAACCAGGTCGAGCGGATGGCCGAGATATGCCCGCTGTGCCAGGCCACCAGGTAGCGGCGCGCCGGGATGTCCACGCGTTGCCAGTGCGCAGGCGCGCTCGGCACCGTGCTTGCCGGCAGTGCCGCGATGTAATCAAAGCCACCCTTGTCATCACTGTTGCAGCACACGCCGAAGCTGATCGGCGCCGGCGTCGGCCATTCGCGGTTGAGCTGGGCCCACTGGCCGGGAATCGCGCCGCCACTGTCGCAGGAATGCCGCATGCCGATGCCCACCACCTGGAAGGCGGGCGTGTCGAGCAGTCGCGGCGCTTCACCACAGGGCGCCGGCGCGTCGTCCACGCGGATCGCCTGTACCAGCGCCAGCCCATCGGTGCCCTGTTCGCGTACGCGCTCCGGCGTCTGCCCGAACTGTTCGCTGAAGGCACGCGTGAAGGCGGCATGGGTGGTATAGCCGGCACCCAGCGCCACCTGCAGGATGTCGCCGGCGCCGTTGGCCAACTGCTGCGCGGCAGCGGTGAGGCGGCGCCCGCGCAGGTAGCGCACCACCGAGGTGCCGGTGCGGGCCTGGAACAGGCGCGACAGATGGAATGGCGACAGGCCCGCCGCAGCGGCAATGTCGGCCAGCGCCAGTGGCTGGTCCGCATGGGTTTCGATGTACCACAACGCCTTGCTTGCCGCGCTCATCCTGCCGTTCCTTGAATCCGATGCTGGGCACAGTAGCGGATCGGCAGGCGCGGCGTTTAGCAGTTCTTGCGCCTGTGCGGATTCAAGCTGTCGCACTGACGTCATGCCTCCTTCACAGATCGCGCCGAGACTGCGCGCCTTGTCCAGGCCTGCGATATCCCTGCAGGTGCTGGCCCTGTCGCACCCTCCCGGAGCCCTGCCGTGCATCGTTCGAAGCTTTCGCGTTCCATCCTCCTTGCCCTTTGCATGGCCAGCGCAGGAGGCGCGATCGCAGCGGAGGCCGATGCGGTCGATGCCGCCGGCGGCAGCCGCGCCGCGCCCACCCAGCTCGACGCGATGCTGGTCACCGGTACGCGCGCGTCCAACCGCACCCAGTTCGAAACGCTGGCGCCGGTGGATGTGTTCAGCAAGGAAGACATCAGGTCCGTTGAATCCACCGACCTGAAGGACGTGCTGGCGCAGCTGGTGCCATCGTTCGTGGTGCAGCGCCTGCCGATGGCGGACGGCCAGGTGTTCGTGCGTCCGGCCACGCTGCGTGGCCTGTCGCCGGACCAGACCCTGGTGCTGGTCAACGGTCGCCGCTTCCATCGCAGCGCGCTGCTCGGCAACCGCGGTGCGCAGGCCGCTGATCTGGCACAGATTCCCACCAGCGCGATCAAGCGCATCGAGGTGCTGCGCGATGGTGCGTCGGCGCAGTACGGTTCGGATGCCATCGCCGGTGTCATCAACATCATCCTCGAAGAGGGGCCCGGCACCGAGATCACCGCCGGCTATTCGCAGTACGCGCAGGGTGACGGTGCCTCGCGCGATTTCAGTGCGCGCACCGGTTGGTCGCTGGGCGACTATGGCAGCCTGGTGCTGTTCGCCGAATCGTCCAACTCCGACGCCACCTCGCGCACCCGCCAGCGCCCGGACGCGACCGCCTTCCAGGCTGCACATCCGGAGCTGGAGGTGCCCAATCCGGTACAGCGCTGGGGCCAGCCGGAACTGGAAAGCCGCCGCGTCGGCTTCAACGTGAAGGCCCATGCCAACGAGACGCTGGAGCTCTATGCCTTCGGCCTGTACAGCCACAGCGATGGCGTCAGTGATTTCAACTGGCGCAACCCGGACACCACCACCGGTGCCTACCGCACCACGGCGATCTTCCCGGGCTGGAACCTACGTTCGATCTATCCGGTCGGCTTCAGCCCGCAGTACGGCAACGTCCAGAACGACCTGCAGCTGGTCGGTGGCCTGCGTGGCGAGATCACGCCGAAGCTGCGCTGGGATGTCAGCGCCTCGTATGGCCGCAACGCCATCGACTACAGCCTGAAGAACTCCATCAACGCTTCGCTCGGCCCGGCCAGCCCGACCGCGTTCGATCTTGGCCGCCTGACCCAGACCGAGAAGAACGCCAACGCAGACTTCAGCTACGAGTGGGACGTGGCCGCGCTGTCCCAGCCGGTCAACGTCGCCTTCGGTGGCGAGTTCCGCCAGGAGACCTACCAGGTGCGTGCCGGTGACCCGGCCTCGTACGCGGTGGGTCCGGGCGCGGCCGCGGGCCTGGAGGCCAATTCCAACGGCGCTCCGGGTTTCTCGGCCAGCCAGGCCGGGCAGTGGAGCCAGCGCAGCAAGGCCGCCTACGTGGACATGGAAGTGCCGCTGGGCGAGCGCTGGAGCATCGGTGCAGCCAGCCGCTATGAGGACTTCTCCAGCTTCGGCAGCACACTGGACGGCAAACTGTCGGCGCGCTTCGCGATCACCCCGGACGTCGCCCTGCGCGGCACCGTGTCCACCGGCTTCCGCGCGCCGACGCCGGCGCAGCTCAACACCACCAGCACCACCCAGGGGTTGGATACGCGCACGCTGCAGATCTTCACCAGCGGCCGCCTGTCGCCGAACGATCCGCTGGCGCAGCTGCTCGGTGCCAGGCCGTTGAAGCCGGAAGAATCGCGTACCGCATCGCTGGGCCTGACCTGGCGCACGGACCTGGGCCTGTCCGGCTCGGTGGATGTCTACCAGATCAAGCTCACCGACCGCTTCAGCCAGTCGGCCAGTTTCGCCATTCCGGCCGGTACGCCCAATCCGCTGGGCTATACCTCGGTGAACTACTTCACCAACGACTTCGACACCACCACCACCGGCGTGGACGTGGTCGGCAACTACCTGCGCGACCTCGGCGCCGGCCGCATGACGCTGACCCTGGCCTACAACTACAACCGCACCCGCGTGGACAACGGCAGCACCTCGGTGGCCACCAACGAAACCCAGCGCGTGCTGTTCGAGGATCGCCTGCCCGAGCACAAGGGCAGCCTGACCGGGAGCTGGGACATCGGCGCCTGGTCGCTGATGGCACGCATGCGCTACTACGGCGCCTGGACCGATTCCAGCGGCAATGCAGTGGGCGATATCTACCAGCGCTTCGGCGCGATGAGCTTCCTCGACCTGGCCGTCGGCTATCGCATCAACGAACATCACAGCCTGCGCGTCGGTGCCGACAACGTATTCGACCGCTATCCGGACGAAGCCACCTTCCAGGCCAGTCGCGGCCTGGTCTACTCGCGCAACGCGCCATACGACACCGACGGTGCCAACCTGTACGCACAGTACCGGCTGAGCTTCTGATGGACCCGGCCCGCCGCTCCCTGTTGCGTGCCGGCGCCTTGCTGCCGGCCGCAGCCGCACTTTCTTCACCGCCGGCCATGGCTGCCACGCGTTACGCTGCGTCCATGCAGATTCCCGCAGCGACCGTGGCGCCGGACGTGCTGGCCCGCGATGAAAACTACTGGGCCGCCGTGGCCAGCCACTTCGACATCACCGACGAAGTGAACCATCTGGAGAACGGCTATTGGGGCGCGATGGGCCGCGAGACGCTGGCCAGCTACCAGCGCCACACCGCTGAAGTGAACCGAGGCAATGCCTGGTATGGCCGCCGTGAGTTCCCGGCGCAGTACATGGCGGTGCAGCGGCAGGTGGCCGAACTGCTGGGCGTGAGCGCCGAAGAGATCGCACTCACCCGCGGTGCCACCGAGGCGATGCTGGCGCTGATCGGCGGCTACAACCGCCTGCAGCCTGGCGACCAGGTGCTGTACGCCGACATCGACTACGACAGCATGATCGGCGCGATGCGCTGGCTGCAGCAGCGCCGCGGCGTGCAGGTCGAGCGCATCGCGCTGCCGGCCGTGCCCGACCATGCGCAGATCCTGCAGGCCTACGAGGCCGCGTTCGCGCGGCTGCCACGCCTGAAACTGGTGCTGCTGACCCAGGTCAGCCATCGCCATGGGCTGGTGCTGCCGGTGGCCGAGATCGCCGAGCGTGCACGCGCACGCGGTATCGACGTGATCGTCGATGCGGCGCACGGGTTCGGCCAGATCGACTACGCGGTGCCGCAGCTCAAGGCCGATTTCGTCGGCATCAACCTGCACAAGTGGATCGGCGCACCGGTCGGTGTCGGCGCGATGTACGTGCGCAGGGGCCGCGTTGCGGACCTCGACCCGTACATGGGCGAGACCGACGACGGCCGCGTGGGCAGCCGTGTGCACACCGGTACGGTCAACTTCGCCGCTTACCTGGCGCTGCCGGAAGCGATCGCGCTGCACCAGCGCATCGGCGCGGCCAACAAGCAGGCGCGCCTGCGCTACCTGCGCGAGCGCTGGACCGTGCCTGCGCGGCAGATGGCGCATATCGAAGTGCTGTCTTCGCCGGATCCGGCGCTGGCCAGCGCATTGGCCAGCTTCCGCCTGCGCGGCCACACCTCGGTAGAACAGAATCAGGCACTGCAGAAGCGCCTGCTGGATGAGCATCGGATCTTCACCACCCATCGCGATGGCCTGGAGTCGGGCGCCTGCGTGCGGGTGACACCGTCGGTGTTCACCCGGCCGGCGCAGATGGATGCGCTGGTGCAGGCGCTGGTGGCATTGGGGTAGTGCCGGCCGCTGGCCGGCAACCTCATGATCCGTGCATGCCGTTGCCGGCCAGCGGCCGGCACTACCAGGCCTATCGCTCGATCGCCGGCAGCGCGTCCGACAACAACAACCAGTCAATCCGCCGCAACGCGCTCTCCAGCTGCCGGCGATCCGCCGCCAGCCCCAACGACAGCCGCACGCCGTGCTGATGCAGCACCCCCGCAAGGCAGAACGCCGATGAAGGAGCGATGGCCAGCCCTTGCAGCTGCGCGGTACGCACCAGCGTGGCGTCGGTCCGCGCTGACCCTGCCGCTGCAGCGGCGCGAGGCGCTGGCGCGTGTACTGGAGAGCGAAGGCCTGCTGGCGATCGAGGATGATCCGTACTGGCCCTGGTGATCCTGTTCATCATCGTCGCGTTGTCGGTCTGGATCATCTGGAGCATGCACTACCACATGATGATCAACTGAGCCTGCGAACCGTGAAAGGCATTGCGTTCCCCCAACGTGGCCTGCGCCTGGCCGCAGGCCTGCTGCTCGGCCTGCTGGCCGGTTGCAGTGCGCAGTCGCGCATGGACTTCTACTCCAAGGACATCGCCTGCGAGGAGCTCGGCCAGCAGTGGTCGATGCCCGACAGCCACGGCACCGTGCGTAGCCCGAAGGACCTGCAGGGGCAGGTAACCTATCTGTTCTTCGGTTTCACCAGCTGCCCGGACGTGTGCCCGACCACGATGGTCGAGCTGAGCCAGGTGAAGCACCTGATGGGCAAGGATGCCGATCAGCTGCAGGTGGTGTTCGTCAGCGTCGACCCGGCCCGCGACACGCCCGAGGTCGCGCGCACCTATGTGGAAGCGTTCGACCCCAAGGCAATCGCACTCGTCGGCAACGAAGCGCAGCTGGCGGCGATGGCCAGCGACTTCAAGGCGTTCTACCAGAAGGAACCCGGCCAGGTGCCGGACACCTACACCATGAGCCACATCGCCGGTGGCTACGTGTTCGACCGCCAGGGCCGCCTGCGCCTGTTCGCGCCCTATGGCATGCCGGTGGACAAGCTGTTTTCCGACGTGCAGCGCCTGCTGCTCGAACCCGGCCACCCGGCCGCCGGCAACGACGCACTGGCGAGCTGCCACCTCAAGCACAGCGATACGCTCGCCGCGCGCTGACGCCAGTGGGTGCCGACCACTGCTCCCGGTGGGTGCCAACCTTGGTTGGCACGTCCGGACCTGCTCTTGGTAGGTGCCAACCTTGGTTGGCACAGCTGTACAGCCGAGCCCATGCTCGGCTCAACGCGACACGCGCGCGCCGCGCAGACAGCAGCCGAGCATCGGCTCGGCTCTACATGCTCGCCGCCCCTCGCAGGACCAATCCCCCGGCCGGCCAGGAGAGCCAACCGGCCAGGGGCACCACTCAACGCCTTACTTGGTCTCTTCCCACTGCACCACGTCCGGCTCGGTCGCGCGGATACCGGCGGTGGACAGCAGCCTGGTGGTCGCATCCAGCGCCGCGTTCACCGACGGGTACTCCACGATGGCCTGGCCCGACGCCCTGGAGACCTTCACCACGGTACCGCCAGTGGCGGCGGCTGCGCGCTGGGCCGAGGCCGCATCGGTGAAGAACACCTTGACCCGCGACGTCGCCACCACCGGCGCGCCGTCACGGGAGACCGCCGCCGCGAACTTGCCGGCGCCGGCATCGGCAGGTGCCGCCGTTGCGCCATCCAGCGAACGCTTGGTACGCGAGCTGGTGGTCGCCGCCGCCTGCGGGGTGATCGTGAACTGGCCGCCGCTGGCCTGCTTCACGGTGGCCGAGGGGGACAGCTGGAATCGCGTGCCGCCCACATCGAACGTGCGGCCGGTAGCGGAGGCCTTCAGTTCCTGCGCATCCACGGTCGACAGGGTCCTGGCTGGAGGGGTCTGCCCCGAGCTCTGCGCCCAGGCAGGGGAGGTCATCGCCGCGAAGGCGAGCGTGCTCAACAGAATGGTGGTCTTCATCATCAGTGCCCCAGAACGCGGATCTTGAAGAATTCGAGGTTGCCGCGCGATGCTGCGGTCGCGACCTGCCCCATGTCGGTCACTTCCAGCGTCCAGGTGCCGCTGGCATTCTCATCCAGGAAGGCATTGCTGGACAGCAGGTCCCAGCTGGTGAAGTTGCTCTGCGCGCCACCCGTGCCTGAACCGATCGCGGTGAACGCCGGTTGCACCACGCTGCGGGTGCCGCTGGGCGACACCAGCACGAACTGCAGCTGGCGCGTGTTGCGGTGGTTGACCCGGAAGCCCAGCTGCACGCTTTCGATGTTGCGCGCGCCGTTGGCCAACTGGAAGGTCAGGCGTGCGGCGGCAGCCGAGGTGTTGCCGATGGCCACGGTACGCGTCGTGTTGCGCCAGCCACTGTCGACCAGCGGGCCCAGCGACTGGAAGTTCTCAGCGACCTGCACTGCACGCGCAGCGTTGACCACGCCGAAGCCATACCAGTTGCTGTAGGCACGGCCGGCAGCATTCACCGTCCAGCCCGGCACCAGCGTGCGCCCGTCGGCCAGCGTCACCGCCGGCTGGTTCGGGTGGTTGCGGGTGGCGGTGGTGGCCAGGATGTACTTCACATCGCGATAGGACAGGTTCGGATTGGCCTCCAGCACCAGTGCCGCCACGCCCGACACCATCGGCGCCGACGCCGAGGTGCCGTTCATCTTGGCGGTGTAGTTGCAGGTGCTGTCGATGGCCGACAGGTTGCTGTCCAGCGTGTTCTGGCGGTTGGTGTTCTTGTTGCTGCCCTGCGCGCACCCGGTCACGTCGGTGGTGACGATGGCCGGGTCGTACGCGCGTGCCACCAGGCCGGGCGCGTACTGCGCCTGCAAGCCGTACTCACCGCCAAAGGCCGACACCCACAGCGCCGAGCCGGTGGAGGAATACGACGAGCGCACGCCATCGGCGCGCACCGCGCCTACGGTGATCACGTTGAACAGGTTGTTGCGCGGATCACGGCCGGCCGGCACACAGCCGGTGTTGCGGTTCTTGGTGTCGGTGGTGCAGACATCCTGGGTCTGGCTGATCGAGGCATTGTTGAAGTTGTTGCCGGCCGACTTCACGTAGATGCCGCCGCGGCCACCGCGCGTCCCCGACAGTGCCTGCTCATACGAACGAATCGTGTTTTCGCTGTACGCCAGCGGCAGGTTCGGATTGCCCGGGCCGGCGCCCCAGCTGTTGTTGAACACCTGCACGTCGGCCGATTCCGCGCCGTCCCACCAGGCGTACTCGATGTTGCTCTGCTGGTTGCCCAGGGCCGAGCGCGAAATCGGGTTGAAGCCCTTCAACGTCGCCGCCGGGGCTACACCGCGCACGCCCAGGTTGTTGGCGCCCACCGCACCGGCGATGCCGCCGACCATGGTGCCGTGGTTGTCGACATCGGGATTGGTCGGGGTGGGGTTGTTCGAGCCATTGGTGAAGTTCTTGCCGGCTACCGCCGCCACGTTGGCCGCCAGGTCCGGATGCGCGATCTGCAGGCCGTCGTCGACGATGGCGATGGTGACGCCCTGGCCACGGATGCCATTGCGGAACAGGCCATCCACGTTCAGGTCGTTGCCGGCCACCGGCAGCGTGTCAGCCGGGACGGTCTGCCCGGTGTTGAGCAGGTGCCACTGTATCCCCGCCAGTGGATCGGCCTGTTGGGCCTGGGCGGTGACGGCCAGGCTGCCCAGTACCAGGGCAGTGGCGAGGGCCAGGCGCGCGGAGCGCGGTGGCGCGGTGCGTTGCGTGTGTCGCTTCATACACGAATCCTTCTGTTGTGAATCGGCATGGCAGGACGGCGGGGCGGAACTGCCCCATCGCAACGAGCCAAACGCGACACAACGAACAACCCCCTACCTCTTCACACCCGCAATGTGCGAATGTGCCAATTGCGTCACAAACACTTAGTACGTCAAGTTATGACGGGGCACTCGAATGCCTTCACGCCATCATCGCGTGCTTGCTTCGAGGTACGGGAAACGTGGGTAATCGCATGCAGGTGAAGTCACACATGAAGAAGGCACGCCAGCGTGCCCGTGCACGCGCGGACCAGACTTCGCTCTCGGTTGCCGTCATCCGCAAGGTGGTGCTGTCGATGTACCACCGTCGCCATGATTACTGGACCGATGCGGATATCGCCGAGCTGCTGCCGGCGCTCGCCACATTCAATATCACCACGATCAAACAGTTGCGCTTGCTGATGAAGCGGCACCGACGCACGCTGCTGCAGGAGGAAAGAGTGAAGATGCGTAGGGCGCAGACACTGCACCTGCTGGCTGAGGATGGTCCCTGTGGCATCGATGTGCACGCCAATACCAGCTACTACGCCATCGGCGGCCTGGTCCGCACCAGCATGGAACACGAATTCGGCTTCGAGACGATGCTGCCCTTCCACGAGGTGCGCGAGGACGAGCCCGCGTAGTGCGGTGCCTGCCCGGTGGGTGCGGCAGCCCTGCCGGGGCATCATCGCGTGCCCTCACATCGCGCTGTGCTACTACAGCCCGTGCACCCTTCCGCACGGAGCACGACGATGGTCAATCCGCTCGCCCAGGCCCATCGCGGCCTCGGCACCACGCTGTTCAGCCTGTTGAACCCGATACCCTTCGGTTTCTTCGTCGGCGCACTGATCTTCGACGCGATCTACCTCAACAGCGCCGAGGTGATGTGGGGCAAGGCAGCCGCCTGGCTGATCACCTTCGGCCTGCTGATCGCCATCGTGCCGCGCCTGATCAACCTGTTCGCGGTCTGGCGCCGCAACGGCACGGCCACCCGCATCGACCGCATCGACTTCTTCCTCAACCTGGTCGCGGTGGTGCTGGCCATCTGGAATGCCTTCGTGCACAGCCGTGATGCGTATGCCATTGCAGTGCCGGGCACGATCCTGTCGGCGCTGACCGTGGCCCTGATCGCCCTGGGCCTGATCCTGCTGTCACTGCAGCCGCCGCTGCTGCAGGGAGGTCGTCATGGCTAAGCACATCCTGCCCACCGTGGGCGCCCTGGCACTGGCCGTGATGCTGTCGGCCTGTGCCGGCAAGGCCGAGTACCACCCGGCCGACCAGTCGGGACCGCAACCGCCACTGCCCAAGCCGGCCAACTTCCTGATGCCGCCGATGCAGGTGCCCAAGGGCGTCGGCTGGGCTGATGGACAGACCCCCACGGTGGCCGAGGGCCTGAAGATCGAACGCATCGCCGCCAACCTGCAGCATCCGCGGCGGCTGCTGACCCTGCCCAATGGCGATGTACTGGTGGTGGAGGGCAACGGCCCCGGCGAAGAACCGGTCACCACGCCCAAGCAGTGGATCGCCGGCAAGGTGAAGGCGCGCTCGGGCAAGGCCGGCAAGGGCGGCAACCGGGTCACCCTGCTGCGCCGCTCGCCGGGAACGAACACCTGGTCCCAGCATGTCTACATCGAGGGCCTGCATTCGCCGTTCGGCATCCAGCTGATCGGCGACACGCTGTACGTGGCCAACACCGGCAACATCATGCAGTACCACTACGTGCCCGGCGAAACCCGCATGTCGGACAAGGGCCGCGAGTTCACCGACCTGCCCAGCACCATCAACCATCACTGGACCAAGGAACTGTTGGCCAGCCGCGATGGCCGCAAGCTGTACGTGGGCGTGGGTTCCAACAGCAACATCACCGAGAATGGCCTGGCCGTCGAATACCGCCGGGCGGTGGTACTGGAAGTGGACGTGGCCACCCGTGGCAGCCGCATCTTTGCGTCGGGCATCCGCAACCCGACCGGGCTGGACTGGGAGCCGAGCACTGGCCAGCTGTGGGCCGTGGCGAACGAGCGCGATGAGATCGGTGCCGACCTGGTGCCGGACTACCTCACCTCGGTGAAGGAAGATGGCTTCTACGGCTGGCCCTACAGCTACTACGGCCAGCACGTGGACGAGCGCGTGCAGCCGCAGCGGCCGGACCTGGTGGCCAAGGCGATCGTGCCGGACTACGCCATCGGCTCGCACGTGGCACCGCTGGGCCTGCTGTTCTACACCGGCCAGGCGCTGCCGGCGCAGTACCACGGCGGTGCCTTCATCGGCGAGCACGGCAGCTGGGATCGTTCACCACTGAGCGGCTACGAAGTGGTCTACGTACCGTTCAAGGACGGCAAGCCGACCGGGCGGCCGCAGACCGTGGTCAGCGGTTTCGCCTCGAAGGACGAGAAGACCCTGATGGGCGCACCGGTGGGCATGGCCATGGACGCCGAGGGCGCGCTGCTGGTGGCCGACGACGTGGGCGACGTGGTGTGGCGGGTGTCGGCACGATGAAGGCCGCTGGCTTGCACCGGATGACTCGATGCTGGTCATTTCGTTACGATGCTCCCCGTCGATAGGGAGCATCGTATGAAGTTGAAACATGAAACGTCCAACGTGGCCGCGTTCAGCAGGAACCTGGAACGCGAGCTGGAGAACCTGGGGCATAGTGCCTATATCGCGCCAACCGACCATCAGGATGTTCGGCTGGGTGCGGACCTGCTTGCCTCAGATGGCCGGAGCTTCTCGCTGATAGAGTTCAAGGATCGGAAGGGTGATGCAGCCACTGAAGCAAGAAAGCCGCGCAGGAAGACGCTGTGCCGCGTCCTGGATGGGTGGTCTGACATCCATGCAAGCTGCCATCTGATCGGCTGGCGATCGACCGAAGGGGCCAACATCGAGTTTCCTGTGCGGAGCTACGGAACCTATGTCTGTACTCCCGAGATCATCCAACTTCCTCAGGCTGATATCACCTTCAGCAGCCCCATCTCCATCCAGTGCGAGACGGTCCAGGCGTTTGCACAGGCGATGGTGTCGAAGAAGGTCGGAGTCGACTTTCAGTGCTTCAGGGACTACGTGCAATGGCTGCTGTCACTGGACGATGACACCGACGATCAAGGCGAAAGTGACGATGACAACGACGTCGAACTGCTGATGTGTTGTACCGTCGGCGGTGAGCTGTACACCAAGGCGTTCGCAAACCTCGCCGAACTCAAGCACTGGATCGACAACGCGCCCGGCCCCAGCCCGCGCAGAACCTTCGGGATGTGATGTGATGTGACGTGCGCGTCCATCGTAGCGCGGCCTTGCCCGTATGCCCGACCCCGCAGCCGAGTATCAGTTTGAGTTGCCACGCAACCCGCTGAACACCGATTCGGCGGCAAATCCCACGCCGCCCAGCAGCACGCCGAAATACACCACCGTGGCCACCACGAAGCCATAACCGGCCGCCACCGCCGCGCCATCGCGCTGGATGAAACCGATGGCGAAGGACATCAGCGCCAGCGCCGGCAGCGTGTTGCTGAAGGGTATCGGCCCGGCCGGCGCCATCAACAGCAGGGTCGCGAACACCAGCATCAGGTTGTTCAGGCGCATCATCTTCTTCGAGCGCACCATCACCGCCAGCCGCATCGGCCGCGACAGCCGCTCCATGCGGTGCACCCATTTCAGCGCACGGCTGAGGTTGGCCTTCAGCTTGTCGGTGGCGATCTCGCGGCGGGCCAGCTTCTGTGGCACCCACAGCGGGCGGTTGCGCACCCGGCTCAGGCCGATCAGCAGGATCGAGGCGCCAAACACCGTACTCAGCCCGGGAATCGACACCGGAATGATGAAGATGGCCGAGAGCAGGATCACGATCAGCAGCAGGCCCTCATCGCCCAGCGCGCTGAGCAGGGTGCCGACGCGCACCTGGTCGCCGGGCAGCTCGTCGATCATCTGCTCGATCTGCTGGGCCAGGAGCGCGCTGTCATTGGTTTCGGGGGCACGGTAGGTCATGCGTCGCAAGGTTCTCCAGGGAAGGGCGGTCAACGGGCCGTCCTGCGGTGGGGGACGCACAGGCTCCCGCAGTATCCCGGCCAACGTGGGCAAAGAGGTGAACCGGGCATGAGGGGGTAAACTGGCGTGCCCCGCACGAGTTGAACGCAATGGACATGGGCCGCAGGCAATCGACCATCGAACTGGTCGCCATCGACATGGATGGCACGCTGCTGGACCCGTCGCACCAGCTCACCTCCCGCGCCAGGAAGGCCATCGCGCAGGCGCGGGCGCTGGGCGTGCACATCGTGCTGACCAGTGGCCGCCCGGTCCCCGGCCTGGCGCCGTACCTGCACGAGCTCGGCATCAACGGCAACGACGACTACTGCATCGCCTGCAATGGCGGCCTGGTGCAGCGCATCGGCACGCGCGAAACCGTGGTCGAGTATCCGCTCAGCTTCGACGACTTCCTGTTCTGCGAGCAGGTCGCCCGCGACCTGGGCGTGCACTTCCAGGCGCTGGACAGCCGGCGCATGTACACGCCCAACCAGGACATCAGCTACTACACCGTGGCCGACTCGCATCTCTCGCGGATGCCGCTGTCGTATCGTCGCGTGGAGGACATGGATCCATCGATGTCCTTCATCAAGCTGATGATGATCGACGCGCCGGACGTGCTGGATGCCGCCATCGCGCGCCTGCCGAGCGAACTGACCGAGCGCTTCGCGGTACTGAAGAGTGCACCGTTCTTCCTGGAAGTGTTCGACCACCGCGCCGGCAAGGGACCGAGCCTGCAGAAGCTGGCCGAGCACCTGGGCATCGACCGCGCCAATGTGATGGCCATCGGTGACCAGGAGAACGACTTGACCATGTTGCAGTACGCCGGTACCAGTGTGGCGATGGGTAACGCCATCGATGCGGTGAAGGCCGTGGCGCGCTTTGAAACCACCAGCAATGCCGATGAGGGCGTGGCGCGCGCGATCGAGCGTTTCGTTCTGCAGTAACCGCGCGTCCGCTTGCACTGGTAGGTGCCAACCTTGGTTGGCACACGCAAGCGGCAAGCGCCGACCAAGGCTATACCCGCGTATAGCCCACCCATCCCCACCGCCATCGGCGCTGTACCACGGCGCAATGGCGGATGCGGCAGCGCGATGCAAGAATTTCGCACGTCGAAATCACGCCATCGAATCCTGCGGCAGATGATCGTCTTCATCTGCTGACCGGCGCGCACCGCGCTGTTACCCCCTCAACGCAATCGCACTGCCAGCCAGGGCGCCGACACCGGCGCTGCAACGCGCTGGGCGTGCGCCTGCGCCGCTTTCCCCCTGCACCCTGGATCTGCTGTCATGAACACCCCACCCACGACGCGTCTTGCCTTGGCGATCATCGCGGCCATCACAGCCCCTGCGTACGCCGCAGAAACGCACGATGCCGCGCACGACACGCCCACCACGCTCAACGCCCTGCAGGTCATCGCCACACCGCGTGGCGCCGCCGTGGCACCGACCCAGGTGGTTGGTCCCAACCGCTACATCATCAAGGCCGAAGATCTCGACGCGATGGTCACCGGCAACAACGGCCTGGCGATGCTCAAGCAGGTGCCGGGCGCCAGCTACACCGCCACCGATGGACTGGGCCTGGATATCTCGGCCACCAGCCTGTTCGTGCGCGGCTTCCGCATGAATGAAATGGGCATCACCTTCGAGGGCGTGCCGCTGAACGACAACGGCTTCCTCTCGCTTACCGGCACCAGCGTGGTGAACGTGGGCGTGCCCGATGGCATCGGCGCGATCACGGTCAGCCCCGGTGGCGCACCGGTCAGCGTGTTCTCCAGCAGCGTCAACGGCGGCAGCCTGGAATACCGGCTGCGCGACCTGCAGGACACGCCCAGCCTGCGCGTGAAGCAGGGCGTGGGCAGCAACAGCACGTTGGTCACCACCGTATCCGGGCAGACCGGCCAGCTCGGCGAGCAGGGCCCGAAGGTACTTGTCGACCTGCAGCGCGTGTCTGCCGACAAGTACCAGGGCGAGGGCACGCAGAACTTCCTGCGCGGCGACCTGAAGCTGCAACAGGACGTCGCCTGGGGTGACTTCACCGTGTTCCTGTCCGACAGCAAGGCCAAGGTCTGGGGCTACAACAACATTTCCTTCGACATGATCCGCAAGCTGGGCTGGAAGGCTGACATCTTCTATCCGGACTATGCGTGGGCCTGGTACGTGGCCTCGCCGGAGAACGCAGATAAATCCTGCGGCGCCTACACCTGCGGCGAGCTGTCCGAACTGATTCCGTACGATACCGGCCAGATCACCCGCGACCGCGTGTCCTCGATCAATCATCGTTTCCAGATCACCCCGGCACTGAGCGGCAACGTGCAGCTGTACAACGCCAACAGCCACACCCAGGCCACGCTGACCGACCCGACCGTACCGTCGCCCAACGGCGCGCCGTTCTCCGAACAGGTGCAGACACCGCGTTTGAACCGGCTGGGCGGCATGGTCAACCTGCAGTTCGAGACCGGCGCGCACACCTTCACCGCCGGCTTCTGGCAGGAGAAGAGCAAGGCTGCGGCCAAGACGGAGTGGTACCAGCAGCCACTGCTGGGCGAGGGCCCGCCATTGAAGGCCACCGGCCCGTTCGATGTGTACGGCCCCGCGTTCAAGACCGACAACGCATCGAGCTGGGTGACCCGCTCGCGCCAGTTCTACCTGCAGGACGACATCGTGCTGAACGACACGCTGAAGCTGGGTGTCGGCTTCAAGGCCGTGGACTTCCGCACCCGCGGCGGCGGCCTCGGTGATGCCAAGGATCGTCCGGTGAACGGCACGCTGCGCGCGAAGAGCAACTTCCTGCCGCATGTCTCGCTGTTCTGGAGCCCGACCGAATCTACCGATGCCTTCATCGACCTGGCCAATACAATGAACGGCTATCGCGTGGCCCAGCGCGGCAACATCGGCTACACCGCCTCGGCCTGGACCATCACCGACCAGGAAGAGTTCGACCGCGTGGCCGGCACGCTGCGCCCGGAGAAGAACTGGAACCTCACCGTGGGTGCATCGCATCGCTTCGATCGGCTGACGATCACCGGCGACGTGTTCTACAACGACATCCGCAATCGCCTGCTGTCGGCGGCCATCGGCACTCAGTTCGCGCAGATCAACACCGTGCGGCTGATGCCGAAGATGCACGTGATCGGCGCCGACCTTGGCATCACCGCCGACCTCACCGACCACCTGCAGTTCTACCAGGGCGTGGCCGTGGCTCGTTCGTACTACGACAGCGATTTCGTGGTAGGTGACACGGTGTACCCGATCAAGGGCAACGCCCAGCCGGGCTACCCGCAGATCTCGCTGGTCAGCGACCTGTCCGCCCACTTCGGTGACTGGCGCTTCGGTGCCACCAGCACCTCCTACCTGCGCCAGCCCTTTACCTACGAGAACGACATCCGCGTGCCGACCTTCTGGCAGGTCAACACCTATGCCGCCTATCGCTTCGGTGCCGACAGCTCGGTGCCCGGCCTGGAGCTGCGGCTGGACGTGAGCAACCTGTTCAACCGCCACAACATCGGCACCGCCACCATCGCCGGCTCGTCGTTCTCGGGGGACTACCAGACCCTGCAGCGCAGCGCGCCACGGCAGCTGATGTTCAGTACCTCGATGGCGTTCTGACCCCCTAGAAACCGCCCAAACCCCGCCTTGCGCAATCAACAGGGATTTTCTGGCGGCGACGCAAGGTTCCCACAATGTTGCTGGGTCATCCTGTGCGCATGGCACAGCAGACCCCGCCAACCCGGTTATTCGGCATCCGTGGCCCAGGACGGCCCCGGCAGGCGCCGTCCGTGGCGCCTGTGATCGACCTGCAGGCCGAGTTCCAGTTCTGGCACGTCTACGAACGCGTGGTCCGCCCGCTGCCCGGCGGGGGGCTGCGGCTGGCCTGGCTGGTGTGCCAGAAGGTGTACCGGGACCGGTGGCAGTACCCGGACGACAGCGACGAGGCGGCGTTGTCGCGGGTGCTGTTTGGCGGGAACACGACGGCTGACCGGGCGTCGGAGCTGGCGGAGCTGCACGCGCTGGTCAGCCGTCGGGTGGCGTTGCTGGCGAAGCGGGGACGGTTGCATTCGGCAGCCTGATGCCTGCCCTTGGTAGGGTCGACTGTTAGTCGACCGCTCTTCGCATCTACCTCTCAGAAGGCCGCGCTTCGCGCGAGAGTCGACCAACGGTCGACTCTACCAATAGCCAACCCGACCGGCATTTCTAAGGCTTTCCCCGATCCAACTGCCGATAGCCAATCGCCTCAGCCAGATGCGCCGTGTGGATCGTTTCACAACCCGCCAGATCCGCAATCGTGCGCGCCACGCGCAGAATCCGGTGCATCGCACGTGCGGAAAGCTGCAGACGCTCGATGGCCTGCTCCAGCATGTCCTGATCTGCCTCGCTGAGTCGGGTACAGGCTCGCAGCGCCGCTGGCGGCAGATGCGCATTGAGCCCGCCACGCGCCTGCTGCCGGGCATGGGCGGCTTCCACCCGTGCACGTACCGCAGCACTGGGCTCACCCAGTGGCGTGCTCTCCCGCAGCTCCACGGCATCCATGCGCGTCACACTGATATGCAGGTCGATGCGGTCCAGCAGCGGGCCAGAAACCCGCGCACGGTAGCGGTTGATGCGCTCATCACTGCACAGGCAGCGGTTACTGCGGTCGCCGGCCCAGCCACAGGGGCAGGGATTCATCGCCGCCACCAGCTGGAATCGCGCCGGATACTGCACGCTGCGTGCCGCGCGGGCGATGCGGATGTGGCCGGATTCCAGCGGCTCTCGCAGGGTTTCCAACGCACTGCGGTTCCACTCTGGTAGCTCATCCAGGAACAGCACGCCGTGATGGGCCAGCGAGATCTCGCCGGGGCAGGGCGGATTGCCCCCACCCACCAGCGCCGCCGCACTCGCGCTGTGGTGCGGCGCCCGGAACGGACGCTGTCGCCAGCGCCGCGGATCCAGCCCCTCACCGCTCACTGAGGCAATCGCGGCCAGCTGCAACGCCTCGGCTTCCTCGGTGTCCGGCAACAGGCTGGGCAGGCGTGAGGCCAACAGTGTCTTGCCGCAGCCAGGGCTACCGATCAGCAATAGATGGTGCCCACCGGCGGCCGCCACTTCCAACGCGCGCCGCGCATGCGCTTGCCCGCGCACGTCGGCCAGATCGGGTAGTGGCAACGGTGTCGTGTCCACGCGCTCCACGGACGGCAACAGGCGCGGATTGCCCAACCCGGCGCAGCACTCCAGCAGCGTGCGCGCCACACGTACATCGGCGTGCTCGGCCAACGCGGCCTCTGCGGCATTGCCCGGCGGCACCACCAGGATGCGCCCAGCGTCAGCCGCTGCAATCGCAGCGGGCAGCGCGCCCGCCACCGGCCGCAGCTCGCCGGTCAGGCCAAGCTCACCCAGGAACTCGTATTGCAGCAGCGACTGCGGATCGATCTGGCCACTGGCTGCCAGAATGCCCAACGCGATGGCCAGGTCGTAACGCCCGCCTTCCTTGGGCAGGTCAGCGGGCGCGAGGTTGAGCGTGATGCGTCGCTGCGGAAAGTCGAAGCGCGCGCAAAGAAGGGCGGCACGCACGCGCTCACGGGATTCACGCACGCTGGTCTCGGCCAGGCCGACAATCTGGGTGGCAGGCAGGCCACCGGAGAGATGCACTTCCACCCGCACCAGCGGGGCATCGACCCCGGCGCGGGCACGGCTGTGGACCAGCGCCAGGCTCATGTGTGGATTCCTACAGAAAGACGCTTGATGGTGCGGCAGGTGTTCCGCATGGGATATCGGGAATTGCTGGTGAAGCGGCTAGGGGGATTCCTGCAGACCGTTGGAGTGCGCCTGCGCGCTTCGTAGCGGCCGGTGTTCGCGATCGAGTGTCGGAACTCAACCGGTATGACGTGGAACAACGCCGGGGAATAGGCCGTTGCCGCTCGCCCGGGCCGGCCTTTCACCTCACTGGATCCGCGCCCGCGAGACTGCGGAAATCCAAGAAAATTCCCTATGAAGTGCTTTTCGTACAGGCATTTACATTTCACCGGAACTACACACATTTACTTGAAGGTGAGCAAAAGGGGCGCTAAAATTCACCCAACACACCCGCCAAGCCTCTGACGCGCTAGTTCGCGACATGCTCAAATTGGCGGGTTTTTTTTGCCTGCTGATTGGAGTCAGGATGACTCACTACCGCAAACCACCCCTGTCGATTCAGGAGCAGTTGGATCTCCTCCAGCAGCGCGGGCTGGCCATCGGCGACGCCGCCAATGCCAAACGCTATCTGCAGCGTGTTGGCTACTACCGCCTCATGGGCTATCTCTACACACAGCGTGTGCCCGGTAGCGACAGCTTCCGAGCTCAAGCGACATTCGAAGAAGCGGTCAGTCTCTATGAATTCGATAGGGCCCTTCGAGACCTGGTAATGGAGGCCGTTGGCCATATCGAGGTCGCAACGCGGACCGTGCTCACGTACAACTTTGCCCATGCCTATGGCGCCTTCGGCCACTTGGAGCCGCGCAATCTGGCATTCACCGGGCAGGAGTATGCGGATTGGCTCGGCGGCGTCGAAAGCGAAGTGACGCGCTCCAAGGAGGCGTTTATTCGGCACTACAAGGACAAGTACGCCTCACCCGCATTCCCCAGAGTACCGATCTGGATGGCGACAGAAGTCATGTCGCTCGGCTCGCTTTCTCGCTTCTACAAAGCGCTGCACTCCAGAGAACAGAAGGCTGTTGCGGGTGAGATGCTGCTGGCCGCGCCAGTCTTCGCAAACTGGCTGCATGTCACCAGCGTGGCGCGAAACGTCGTTGCACACCACAGTAGGTTATGGAACAAGGAGCTCGGTGTTTCGGCAGTTCGCCCACGGTCGGCAGGATGGTCTGAGCGCGAGGCGCCATACGCACCGAATCGTTGCTTCTTTCTGTTGCTCCTGCTTCGCAGACTTCTGGAAGCGACGACCGCTGATTTCAGGGATTGGCGTGAACGTGTCGATACCCATCTCTCGGCTGGCCTGACGACCGAAGTTCGAGTGAAGAGCCTCGGGGCTGCGGCAGGATGGCAGGGGCACCGCCTGTGGCGCGGGTGAGACCAGGAGTCGCCTTGGCTGTCGGGAGAGCTTTCGGTGGCTTCGTGTTATGGATGGCCGGTCGGGGGGATTCTCGTCAATCGCGGTGCGGCGCCCCAGGTAGACACCGCTGCTCATCAGGCATCGCCCCATTGAAGCGCCCAAACCGCGCCTCAACCCACGAAGGCCCCGCACTTTCCACCAACAACCTTCCCCGGCTCTGGTGCAGATCCAGCCACCGCTCGAAGCTGATGCGCAGACGTTCGATGTCCGGCGCCCGCCAGCGTGCATCGGCGGGCATGCGGATCAGCACGCGCGAGGGCGCGTTCTTCACCTCCATCACCAGCACGCCCTTGCATCGGATCTCGAAGGATGTCGCCCCGGCATGGCGCGTGTGCAGTTCAAAGCCCTCGAGTGCCTTCGCGGTCACGAAGCCGAGTGCATCACTGTGCAGCAGGCGGTAATCGGCCGGCTGCAGCTTCTGGTAGGCCCACACCTGATCGCCCGCGGGCTCGGGCCACTCCACCCACATCGCGCCGATCACCGCGATGCACGCCGCTGCAGCGGCAAGGCCGTGCTTCTTCATTCGTCACCCCGCACACAGGCAGAAAGGTCAGCGCCATAAGCGCGCTCAGTCCTTGGGGCGCATCCGCTCGTGGATGAAGGCGGTCAGCGCCAGATCGGCCATCACCAGTCCCTCCATCACCCGGTCGCCGACGTACTGCTCCGGCTCGCCGTTCTGGCGCGTGCGCTCGGCCGCCAGCAGGATCTCCTGCACGATGCGTTGGCCGGTGAGTGCGCAGTCGGCGTCGGACAACTGCATCTGCCGGCTGCGCAGGTGATGCCGCTCGGGCCAGGGCTGGCCGTCGGCCGCAGCGCCCGCACCGATGGCGTGCAGGATGGCGATAAGGCTGTTGGGGTCCTGAGCAGGCGCGGGTGACGGCGCTTCCTGGATCGGGCGCGGGGGAGGGGAGTGCGGTGTGGTCATGGCGGGCTCCGTGCAAGCAGGCAGAAGCCGCCACCGATAAAGGTGGCGGGCAGAGCGTGGCTCGAAAACCGGTTGCTAGACAAAGCCGGCGGGCACGAGGCCCCCACGCCCCGCCCGCCATAGCCGGCAGACGGATTGCCAGCCGGCACCACGCGCGGTGGTGCCGGCTGGCAAGCGCAAACTTACGTCTAGCAATCCGGGTTTTCGAGTCCCGACCACCGATGCACGGTGGCGCAGTAACGATTACCTGCTGTTGTTCGGAATGCCAACGGGTAGGGGTCAATGCCGCCAAAACCCGAGACGTTTTCGGCATTGTCGCATAGCGCGGAAAGGGGCGAGAGCCTTGGCGGGCTAGGCGTACAGGCACTTCTGGAACGGAGTCTTCAAATTCTTCCGCCAGAGCAGCCAAGCGCGGCAAATGCGACAGCACTCGCCCTTCGGGCATGCGTGATCGCTCATGCAACCGAACCGTTGCGACACCGGCTAGATGGTTTAAATGACTTCCTGCCTATTGAACCTACCGAGTGCCGCGCGCAATCTGACTACCGCTGTAGTCAATCAAGGCCGTCCTGCCCACAGCAGCAAGGTTCTGCAGCGTTCGAATGGATTCCAACCACTGGCGCAGGCCAAACAAGGACCACCGTACGTGTCACGCCGCAGCCGACTGCTTCTCTGCGCGGGTCTGGTCCCGCTTCCGTGGTTCCTGTTCTGGACCAGCGTTGCCGCCCTGTTCGCGCCGGGCTACAACCCGCTTGTACAGCACGCCAGCGAGCTGCTGCAGGCGCCGACGCTCGCAAGCATCTGCGCCAGGATTGCTGCCATTGGCTCCGGTGTGGGCTTCGTAGCATTTGCCATCGCGGTATGGCGGGAGTCCGGTCGCCGGATTGCCGTAGGCGCGATCTGCTGGTTGGTCTTTGGCATTTCCATGCTGACCAACGGGCTCTGGCCCATGGGCCATCCGATGCACGGCTTCTACACCATCGGTATCGCAAACATCATTGCACCGGCGATGTCGCACATCGAATTGAGCGCATGGTCTGCAAACCGAAGGTCGTACGCCGTGACCGCTATGGTGAGCATCGCGGGCATCGTCTATCTCTGGTTGAACGTGGTTGGCGCGGACCCGGAAGGCTATCGGGGGCTGACCCAGCGCCTGTTCTCGTCGATCAACTCGCTGTGGCCATTCCTGGTTGCGTTGCATCTGCTGCGCAGGGGTTCAAGCGCGCTGAAGGCGCAGCCGGCGCTTTGAGGGAAAGGCATGCAGGCACATGGACGACTATTAAGCGTGCGGAGTTGAGAAGAGGATGAGGATTTTTCGTCGACAACTGATCTACGTTCAGGTGCACCAGGACCATTTTATTGCGCGGTTGGTCGGTGGAGACAGGACCATCCGCCGCCAGTGTCACGCCCTTGGCAATCGCGCCGGTCCGATCAAGGACTTCTCGGCTATCCGGCCCCAGCTCAAGGCGATCTTCTCGGAACTCATGCCTGGGTTCTCATTCCAAAAGCCGTGGGGGCTTCTGCATTTTGATCCGGTTGAGTATCCGATCACGAAGGAAGAACTGGCTGGGTTCCAGAAGGCTGCCATGCGAAGTGGTGTGAGCTTTTGTTTTCTCTCCACGTGGGAGCAGCGGCATGAAGACAAGGATCTGTTGGAGATGTTCAAGTAGGGTTCGGCCCGATACTTCGTTCTAGGCCACGCAGATTCTTGGGCTGGTTTAATATCGCGCACCATCGCTGCTTGGGCATGCATCTTGGTCGTTCCAACACCAGGCGCACCCTCACTCCTGGCCAGCTCGTTGGCCCACTTGATCCAGCGCCGCCGGTCTTAGCCGCATGGAGGCTAAAGGGGCCTGGACATTCGGGCCTCGGTGAAGCGTGGGAGGTGACCTGGCGAAGTCAGCTTCTGGCCGCAGGACGCCATGGGACCCGAAGCGGTCGGCCACTGTCACCGGATGTTGAACAAATCCACTGCGATCCATCGCTACCCGCGCTCATGCTGCCCACTTCCTGCCGCGCAGCGCGTACTCAACGGCAAGGTCATAGACGTTGTCGCACTTCTGCTTGAAGGTGGTACGGTCATAGCTTTCCGGCAAGTCCGCATCAAGCACGCGTTCGATTTCCGCGCGCACCTGCTTCTGCGTCTGCGCGCTCTGGTGCCAGTTCTGAATCAGCACCTTGGGCTGCTCCTCCACCAGGCGCTTCAGCAGGTGCTTGGCGGCCAGCTTCACGCGCTGGGTCTCTTCCTGCGTCAGTGACTCCTTATTCAGCAGATCGAACAGCTCCAACTCGTCCTCGGTCAGGCCTTCGCGGATGTGGCGCTCGGCCTCTTCCTTCAGCTCCTCGGCATAGGCGGTCAGCTCGTCGTAGTAGTTCTCGGTGGACGTGGCGCCGGAGTTGTAGGCGTCGATCACATTCTGCAGCCGCTGGATGAAGCCCACCCGCGTGCTGTTCTGCGCCAGCATCTCGGCCAGCTTTCGCTGCAGAAAGGCCTGCAGGTCGGCGATCTGGATGTTCTTGAAAGGCGCCTGCTGGAACTCCTCGCGCAGCTTCTCAACGTTCACCTTGCTGAGGTCCCAGGCCTTGCCGCGCTGCACGATCTTGTACTGCGCCTCGAACTCCTTGGCGGAAAAGGCCTCGGCCTTGTCCACCACCACGCTGGCGTCCAGCAGCGCCTCGATGCGCTGCACCGCGCTGTCAATGTCGACCTGCTCGACGATGCTGTCCATCACCCCGCGCAGATACTGGAAGGCCGACACCACGCGGCTCAGCTTGCGGCCCAGCACCTCAGGCTTGCAGGCCTCGTACAGCGAGGAGATCGTGTTCTCGTAGACGTTGAAGGACTTGCGCTGCTCGTCGCTGGCCAGCAGCGTGTCGGCAAAGCCGTTGAACTGGCCCAGCTTGGTGAACACGTCGTCGCGGTCCAGCGCCTCGTGCAGCGGCACACCTTGGCTTTGGCAGTAGGCCAGGCCCTGCTCCATGGCCTCGTCCAGCAGCGTGAACAGATGACTCTTGTCCCGCACCGGCAGATCGTCGTCCTCGGGGCCGGCGGCGTAGTCCTTCAGCGCCTTCTTCATGCGGCGGAAGACGTTGTAGTAGTCCACGATCTCGCCGTGACGCTTGGCCACACCCAGGATCTCGTGGCCGCTCACCCGGTTGGCCCGCGCGATGGTCTGCATCAGCGTGTGGCCCCGCATGGGCTTGTCGAGGTACAGCGTGCTCACCGTCGGCGCGTCGAAGCCTGTCAGCCACATCGCGCAGACGAACACCAGTTGCAGCGGGTGCTCCGGGTCCTTAAAGTTGAACTCGATGTCGTGGCCGTGCTCATCCAGTGCGTTCATTCGCTGGCGGTGCGGCTTGAGGTCCAGTCCCTTCTTCGCGAACTTCTCTTCCTCGCCCGCCTCCTCGCTGACGATCACCGCCATCTGCACCGCGCCCATCCAGGCCTTGAGCTGCTTCAGGCGCTGGCGCTCCACGTCGTTGGTCGTCGCGGTGATGCGGCCGTTCAGCGCCTTGATCTCGGCCTTCCACAGCGACTGCACCTTGTCGAACATCGTCACGGCGGTGAACTTGTCCACTGAGATGACGATGCCCTTGCCCAGGTAGCCGCGGCGGGGGAAGTGGTAGACGATGTCCCGCGCAATCGTGTCCAGTCGGTCCTCGCGCTTGACGACCTCCATCTCCTGCGCGAAGCGCTTCTCCAGCTTCTCCTGCGCCTCGCCGTCGAGGTTCTCGTCTTCCAGGATCGCAGCGAACTCGTCGCTCAGGTCGTCGTTCTGGATCAGCACCTCCGGCACACGCTTCTCGTAGAACAGGGGCACCGTGGCGCCGTCTTCCACGCTCTGCTGGAAGTTGTACTCGGACACGTAGTCGCCGAACCAGGCGTTGGTCTTGCGCTCCTGGCCCAACAGTGGCGTGCCGGTGAAGGCCAGGAAGTTGGCGCGTGGCAGGCCGACGCGCATGTTCTCGGCCAGGCCCGCGTACTGCGTACGGTGCGCCTCGTCCACGATGACGACGATGTCGTCGCGGTCGGACAGCAGCGGGTAGTCCCTGCCCTTCTCGAACCGGAACTTCTGGATCAGCGTGAACACCACGCGCTTGTTCTTGCCCAGCATCTCGCGCAGTTGCGCGCTGCCCTTGGGTCGCACGTCGTCCTTCGGCGCCACCACACCAGTGTGCAGGAAGTTGCGGTAGATCTGTCCGTCTAGGTCGTCCCGGTCCGTCACCACTACGAAGGTGAAGTTGCCGGTGAGCTTGCGGAAGATCTTGCGCGTGTAGAACACCATCGAGAAGCTCTTGCCCGAGCCCTGGGTGTGCCAGAACACGCCCAGCTTACCGCCAAGCTCACGCCGGTGCCTGAACTGCTCGAACGCGTTGTTCACGCCGATGAACTGGTGGTTCTGCGCGATGACCTTCTGCGTCTCGCGGTAGAACACGCAGAAGTTCTCCACATAGTCCAGCAGCCGCTCGGGCGTCAGCAGGCCCAACACCGCGCGCTCCACGCTCAAGCCCTGCGCGGCAATAGCAGGGCGGTCCAGCTGTTCCTTCTCGTCATCCACCCGCAGCCAGGTGAAGAAGTGCTCCCACTGCGCGGTGATGCTGCCCAGCCGGGTCTCGATGCCATTGCTCAGCAGGCACAACGCATTGGCGGTGAAGAGCTGCGGAATCTCGGCCTTGTAGGTAGTCAGGTTGTCGTCGAAGGCTGCGCGCAGCTTCACGTTGCTGTTCTTCAGCTCGATGAACACCAACGGCAGGCCATTCACGTACAGCAGCAAGTCGGGCCGGCGGTAGCCATGTTCGCCGCGCACCCAGAGCTGGCTCACCGCCAGGTAGTGGTTGCGGCCGGTGCGCGGATCATGCGCGTCGAAGTCGATGACCTTCAGCCGCTCGGTCACGGTCTGCCCGACCTGCGGCCCGGCCTCGGGCTTGTAGGTAACCGGCACGCCGTCGCGTATCAATCCGTCCATCTCCCGGTTGGCCGCGACCAGGCTCATTGCCGTGCGCGGTTGCAGCAGTTGGGCCAGAGCCTGGTCCACTGCATGGGCCGGAGCCTGCGGGTTCAGCCGCTCCAGCGCGGCGCGCAGCCGGTCGGCCAGGATCACCTCGCGCTTGTCCGCGCGGCCCGAGCCGTCGTTCAGCTCGTCGGGCTGGGCCGTGTAGCAGTTCAGCGCATCGAAGCCGCACAGATGCTGCAGCCGCTGCAGCAGGGCCTGTTCGATATCGTCTTCGCTGATGAAATTCTTCGCGGCGCCCACGGCACCCCCTGGTGTTGCCGGTTATGGAGAAGAAAACCTGCTAACGAGCCATCACCTCACGCTACGCAGCCTCTGACGGCGGCCGCATGCTGGGCGGGAACTGGATGTCCAACGCATCGACGCGGAGCTTGCCGGAGATCAGGCGGGGCAGAAGCTGATCCCTTGTGGCTGACAACTTCTCGTTCTGCTCCAGCAGCAGACGCCGTTGCCTGCGAATCGGTGCTGCCGTATCAGAGAAATGCTTCAGCAGGTCCAATGTTGGTACAAGCACTTTGGTTCGGCCGATGAGCTCGCGGCCCAATTCGGCCTGCCCGGTTGATCCCGAAGCCATGGACTCGAAATAGGGTTGAAGCAGCTGGATCGTGTAGGCCAAAAACTCGCCCAAGAGCCCAACGTCTTTCGGGCGAAGAATGGTCACATGGCTATCGCAGGTGATTCCGTCCGCTTCTATGTCGAACACCGCTGCGCGCCCGAGCGTACCCACTCCGGTCGAGTTAATTAGGACGTCACCAAAGCGGAGCAACTTCTCGTCGGGGACGACGCTCATGTGGGGCCTCGCTTCGCTCATGCTCACTCGACCACCGCGGATGCATTTTTGGTTGATAACTTGGTGCTCGGACTGATCGGCGTACTCCGGGGAAATACCACGCTTGATCAGCACCACCAGTTCACCAATCGGCTGGCGCGACCAACCTGGTGGCATCAGTTCATCGCCTTTCAGCGTCGCATACTGTGGAAACCGCATCCGCACAAACCACTCGCGGTAGATCTCTTCGGCCATGGATTCCAACAAGGAGATGCGGCGCTGGTTGTTGGCGATCAGGTCGTTCAGACCAACAAGCACGGCGGCGATCTTGTCTTGCTCGGCCCGAGGTGGCAGCCGCAGCTTCAACTCCTTCGCGACCGTCACGTTGAAGTGCTGCTGCGCAGCACCGACCAGATTGCCGCCGACCAGGCTCTGCCCGAACGAGGAATTGAAGACGGCGGCGATGTAGTGCGGATTCAGATCCGGGCCTGGGCGCAGGATGACCAGATCACTGCAGTTGGCATCTGGCAAATCAGCCGGAATCACGCAGGCTGTACCGGGATACCCAGTGCGAACGATGGCTACATCACCAGGGCGCAACTTCGACTTCTTGATGGCATCGTGAAACGACTTGGGGATGTACTTCAAGTCGTTGTAGTTGAGCCTGAACGGATGGATGTTCAGTGACCGCAGGAACGGCACGCCGGCTTCGACGTATTGGTCGGCCATGGAGCCAACGAAGCCTACCGTCACGTACTCGCTCACCTCTTTGAGCTTGATGTCGCGCCACCCGTTCATTCAGCCAGCCTCGCAAATGGTCTTCAGGTTGGCGTCGATGACCGCCTTCAGACGGAGCGCAGCGCCGTCGAGCTCATCCAACACGTCCATGGACGCCTGAAGGTCAGCGAGAAACTCCTCCTCCGTCTTCCCATCCTCCTCGATCACCACGCCGACATACCGCCCCGGATTGAGCGACCAATCCTTCTCGGCAATCTCTTCGCGGCTGGCCAGCTTGCACAGGCCGGTGACGTCTTCGTAGGCGGCCTTCGGGAAACGCTCCTGCAGCCAGCTCACATGCTGGTAGTACAGCTCGGCGGCCTTCAGCTCGTCGTGCAGGGCCTGCACCGCCGCCTTCACGCCCTTGGTTTGGCGGTTTGCGGTGGCGCGCTTGCCCTCAAGCTTTGCGGCCTCGGCCTTGCGCTTGTCCATCTCGCGGATGGCCTTGTCCAGCGCCTTCACCGCTGCGTGCTGGCCGGTGAAGAAGGGCGCGAACTGGGCGCGCAGCAGGTGCTGCGCTTGGTTGCGCTCCTCCACGCTGTGCTTCTGGCCACGGGTGCGTTCGTGCTGGTCCTGCGCCAGCGCAAGCGCGACGAGCTGGCCCCACTGGGCCTGCAGCGCGGCAACGGCTTCGCGCGCAGCTTGGCTGGTTTGGGTATCGGCCGCTTCTTCAGCCAGCACAGCCAGCAGGCGGTCGCTCAAGGCGGGCAGGTGCTCGGCGGCTTCCTTGAGCTGTGCCATGCCTTGGTGCAGGTAGCGGTCCACCTGGTCCACGAACTCCTGGCGGCGGCCCTTGTGCAGGCGGGGGATGAGGGCGATGTTCTGGATCTGCTCGTCGCTCAGCTCGCGGTGGGCGCGGTCCACCTGGGTGAAGATGTTGCGGGCGTCGATGAACAGCACCTTGTCATCCGTCTTGCCCTTGTCGAAGAACCACAGCGTGGCCGGCAGCGTGACGGTGTAGAACAGGTTGGACGGCAGCGTGAGCATGCCGTAGATGAGGTTCTGCTCGATGAGCGTGCGGCGGATGTCGGCCTCGGAGTGGCGAGCATCGCTGGCCGAGTTGGCCATCACCAGCGCGGCGCGGCCGCCCTCTTTCAGCGACGTGGCGAAGAGGTTGATCCAAAGGTAGTTGCCGTTGGGCACGGTCTCGACGGCTTTCTCCTTGCCGTCCTTGCCAGCCGCGGCCTTGGCCTTGGTCTTGTTGCGCGGTACGCCGTAGGTGTTGAAGCGGCGGTCCTTCTCCACGGCGTCCAGCGTCACGTCGTCCACATTAAACGGCGGGTTGGCCATCACGTAGTCGAACGCGCCGAAGGCGTTGAAGGGGTCTTCGTAGTAGGTGTTGGCCTGCTTGATGTCGCCGCGCAGGTTGTTCACGGCAAGGTTCATCTTGGCGAGCTTGACGGTCTCCAGCGTCTTCTCGGTGCCGCAGACGAACACGTCCAGGTCTGCCGCCTTGTCGGCCTGGTGCTGGAGGATGAAATCCGCCGACTGCACAAACATGCCGCCGGAGCCGCAGGCGGGGTCGAACACCTTGCCTCCATGGGGCTCGATGATCTCGGTCATCAGCTTGACGACGGAGCGCGGCGTGAAGAACTCGCCGCCGCCCTGGCCCTCGCTGAGCGCAAAGTTCGCGAGGAAGTACTCGTAGATCTGGCCGAACACGTCGCCGGTAGCGTCCACCGGGATGTCGGAGAACAGCTTGAGCAAATCCTTGGGAATGTGCTGGTTCTTGGGGCTGCGGGTGAAGCGGTCGTACTCCTCCTGCGGCAACACGCCCAGCAGCTCGGGCTTGGTGTTCTCGATGCTGGCCATCGCGGCGCGGATGGCCTTGGCGATGTTTTCCTTCTCGGGCAGGTTCAGCAGGTAGTCGTAGCGGGCCTTCGCATCGAGGTAGAAGCCACACTTCTCGATGGCAATCTCTTCCAAGGTACGCTCACGGCGCGTGCCCTGGAGCTTCTTGAATTCCTGCTCGATTGCCGCTTGGTGCTGCCGGTACTTGTTGTCCGCGAATTTCAGGAAGATCAGACCGAGCACTGGGGTGCTGTACTCGCTGGCCTTGAGATCGGAGTTGGCGCGGAGCTTGTCGGCTGCTGACCACAGGTCATTTTCGAGTTTTTTGAGCTGGTCGCGATTCATTCTATTGATCGTAAAGGGGTTTGACCTGTTCCTGTCTTGCCGCCAATTAATATGTTCTGACGCGCAGACTCAGTCATGGCGCCCCATGGAGTTTCGATAGGCGACTTGACGTTCGTAAACAAATCTTGAGTTGACAATCAAAGATGATACTAGCCGGAAGGCTGCTTGTGGCCGTCGGGCGTCCTACGACCCAGGGCGGCCATTGGTGCGGCCGCTGATCCTGCCACTGGGTCCATTTGTACGCTGCCCTGTTAGCCGGACCCTGCCGCCCTAAGATCGAGTTGTATCAAGGCGAAGCGCGCAGATCGGTGCTTTGTGGGCGAGTCGCATAACCGGACCCACGGGTCCGTCTACTTGGTAGTTGGGCGCCACTACAGCTATGACTGATCTTTGGGGTCCCATTTCGGCAACCGATTGGCATGCCTCACCCTGCATGGTCGGCCGCGCAGCGACCGAGGCTGATGTTGCGGCCGGCTCGGCCATCTTCTATGTACAGGGTGGTTCCACTCCAGCTCCAATGAGCCTTCCATGCTGCGCAGTTCAGATACTGGACGATGGCTCTGAGCAGCCTATCGTCATTGTCCAGGCAGAGCTCGCGCAGCAGGGCACCATCTTGGGTGTACGGCCATTTTCCGGGGGTAATGGCATTTGCATGTCTAAGGACGTTCGGTTGCTTCCTGCCGGCTTCGGGTCGCAGGTTGGCGCCTAACAGTTCAGTCAAGCCGAGCTTGCTTCGCGAGTCGGACTAATTCCAGAGTTGAACGTCCGCTTCTGTCCGAAAGCGGACATCGTTCGACGACATTGATCTTCCGTGAGCCAAGGCATGGGTCTCTCCTTCCATCAATTGATGATCTCCCCACTCCCCGAAGCAACAAACGCCCTCAATTGCCGAACGAACTCCGCGTCATAGGCTTCCCACTCCGTAACCTCCCCAACCACCCGCAAGGGCTGCGCACTCCGATACGACCGCGTCGGGTTCCCGGGAAACTTCTTGTTGGTCACATTCGGATCGTCTTCAAACGGCCCGGTCGGCGCCACCACATACACACGCGGTCGCCCTTCACCCTTGGCCATCTCCGCAGCCAGCCCGGCGCCCTTGGCAATCGTGGTGAAGTAGATGTGGTTCATCACCACGCTGTCGCGATAGTTGGAGCGGAAGCCCGCGCTCAGCAGCTCGCCCACCGCGAGGTCAGCGCGGGTGCCGTGATAGAACGGCCCGGCGACCTGGTGGCAGGTGTCATGCGAAACGGGTGTCCATTCGGTGTCCTGCGCCATCGGCACTGCCCCTGCGTGTCCTGCCGGATCGACAGGCCGGCGAGTCTAGGGCGCCCGGTGGGCCTTGCTGCAAGGCCCCATCCGGGAAATACTCTGTAGTGGGAGGCGCGGTGCGCCTCCTTTTTTCATTCTGCGGCGCCGCGCCCTTCCAGCTCGCGCACGGCGGTTTCCAGCGCGTCCAGCTTCTGGCGCGTCTTCAGCAGCACGGCGCGCTGCACTTCGAACTCCTCGCGGGTGACCAGGTCGAGCTTGGCCAGGCCGGCCTGCAGCGCGCTCTTGAAGGTGGCCTGCAGTTCCTCGCGCGATTCGCGCAGACCCGGCGGCACCAGGTCGCTGAGGCGACGGGCGAGGTCATCGATTTGATTCAGGTCGATCATGGGGTGCTCCGTGGGGGTGGGCCCGTGCATCCGGCGCGGGCAGGCCATTCGGGCACAAGGATACTGCTGGCACCCACTGCCCGGACAGGCCGCAGCGGCTTCGCACGGGCAGCGTTCAGGCGCTATCCTCCACGCCGGAAGACAGGAGATAGACGATGAAGATGGTCATGGCGGTGATCAAGCCGTTCAAGCTCGACGACGTGCGCGAAGCGCTGGCCGAGCGTGGGGTTACCGGGATCACGGTGACGGAAGTGAAGGGCTTTGGTCGCCAGAAGGGCCATACCGAGCTGTACCGCGGCGCGGAGTATGTGGTCGATTTCCTGCCGAAGGTGAAGCTGGAAGTGGCGGTGACCGATGACCAGGTGGAGGCGGTGGTTGAGGCGATCGTGAAGGCCGCCGGCACCGGCAAGATCGGTGACGGCAAGGTGTTCGTGTACGACCTGGGCAGCGTGGTGCGTATTCGCACCGGTGAGCTGGACGCGGACGCGTTGTAAGCCGTTTGGCGGGATGTTGTAGAGCCGAGCCCATGCTCGGCTGCTGTTCCTGCATCGCGCGAAATGCAGCCGAGCATGGGCTCGGCTCTACAAAGAGCGGTAAAGCGGTCGAGCAAGCTCGACCCCTACCGGCGCTTCGCCCACTTGTAGAACCGCTTCCAGCCCTGGCGCACCGCGGCCACCCAGCCCGGGTCGGCCACCAGCGCGGCCTGCGCGGCACTCGGGGCCTGGCCGGTCACGCGCTGGCGGATCTTCAGCAGGTTCTTCATGTCGCTGCGGCGCATCTGTCGGCTCAGTGGATTGCGGCGCAGCCAGCGCGGGGCGCGCCAGGCGGAGGTGAAGTCCAGCAGCACCGGCACGCCGCCGCTGACCACCACGTTGGTGCCATGCAGGTCGTTGTGGGTGATGCCGGCGGCATGCAGGCGGCTGAGCGCGTGTTGCAGCTGCTCGAACACTTCATTGCCCACGGCCTGCGCGGTGCTCAGGGTCTGGCCCGGGATGAACTCCATGCCCAGCGCCAGGCCGCCCAGGGTGCCGAGCAGTGCGGGGGCATGCTTCCAGCCGCCGAGGCGCTGCAGCATGCGTGCTTCACGGCGCACCATCAGCCGCGCGATCAGCGAAACGGGGGTGCCGCGGTAGCGGGAATAGTCCTTGATGACCGCCTCGCGCCCGTCCAGGCAGGTGCGGTAGACATCCGGGGCCAGGAAACGCTCGCCGCGCTTGAGCAGCAGCGGGGAGGCGGCGTCATCGCCGCAGGAGGAGGGGGGCAGGGCAGGAAGATGCATGTCGGGGTCTCGGACGACCCGGTGGGTGGCGCAATGCGTCAAGCGAACCGGTGTTACAGGGAGTTACTAAGTTTTCGTTAATTTTAGTACTCGTCAGTTCGCTATTCCACGGTTTGTCGGAGAAATGTCGGGGTCGTGGCTGGAACAGTTCGTCGCGCAGAATCGGACAATTCTGTCTCACTTATTCCGGTTGGCCTTTAGTATCAACCGCTTGCGCGCTCCGCCCTGCGCCTCGTTCACAACCGGCTGAACGCGGCGCACGGGCAACTTGACCCCGGCGCACGCCCTGCCGACCATAAGCTGTTAACCCGCGACATCGGCGGCCGCCCCCCTCCGGCACGTCCCCGTCCCCTGCCGCGTTCCGAACCGGTGCTGGCCGCCTGGCCGTGCATCGCCCCGTTTCCCGTTCCGGCCGCGGCTGGAGGAAAGTGCTTTGATCATCAAAATCGTCATTGCAGCGCTGTTCGTCGCCTGCGTGCTGTACATCCACTTCCGTGGCAAGGTCCGCGCGCGCTGGTCGCGCCAGCTGCTGGACCACTCCAGTTTCATGGCCCCGATCAACGTGGTCATGTACATGTTCTCGAAGGTGCCGACCACGCCGTTCCTGGACCCGGGCAAGGAGTTCCCGCAGCTGGAGCCGCTGCGCCAGAACTGGCAGATGATCCGCGACGAGGCGCTGGCGCTGCGCGACGCGCAGAAGATCGCCGCCTCCAGCACGTTCAACGATGCCGGCTTCAATTCGTTCTTCCGTCGTGGCTGGAAGCGCTTCTACCTGAAGTGGTACGGCCCGTCGCACCCGTCGGCGAAGACGCTGTGCCCGAAGACCACGGCGCTGATCGAGTCGATCCCGGATGTGCGTGCGGCGATGTTCGCGCAGCTGCCGCCGGGCAGTGAGCTGCGCCCGCACCGCGACCCGTTCGCCGGCTCGCTGCGCCTGCACCTGGGCCTGAGCACGCCCAACGACGATGCCTGCTACATCGAAGTGGACGGCATCAAGAAGAGCTGGCGCGACGGCGAGTGGATGATGTTCGACGAGACCTACATCCACCATGCACACAACGAGACGCAGCAGGACCGCGTGATCCTGTTCTGCGACATCGCCCGCCCGCTGCGCTTCGGCCTGCCGGGGCTGTTCAACCGCGCGGTGGCGGCCACGCTGCTGGCCGGTGGCGCCTCGCCGAACCTGCCGGGTGACCCGACCGGTGGCGTCAACAAGGCATTCGGCAGCGTCTACAAGGTGCGCCTGAAGGCCAAGGCACTGCGCGAGCGCAGCGTGGTGGCCTACCAGCTGATCAAGTGGGGCCTGGTGGTGGCGGTGATCGCGGGTATCTGGGCGCTGTAACTGTAGAGCCGAGCCCATGCTCGGCTTGGTCTACCGCAACCTGTCCGAAGAGCAGCCGAGCATGGCTCGGCTCTACAGAAAGCAGAAAACCCGCGCTGTCGCCAGCGCGGGTTTTCGTTTGGATCAACCCTTCAATGCCGCCTGCACGAACGGCGGGGTCACCAGCACGCCGGTGTGCAGCGCGGCGGTGTAGTACAGGGTGTTGAAGGTCTTGGCGGCCGAGTCGGCCTGGCGGAAGTCGAAGCTGCTGTCGCCCTTGCGCGCCATGGTCACGCTCCACCAGCCGGTGGGGTAGCACGGCTGCGGGAACGGCAGGGTCTTGAACGAACCGAAGCCGGCCTTGCCCATCTCGGTGCGCATTTCGTTGATCAGCTCCAGCTGCATCAGCGGCGACTCGGACTGCTGCACCAGGATGCCGTCGTCCTTCAGGGCCTTGAAGCAGCTCTCGTAGAAGGCCTTGTTGAACAGGCCTTCGCCGGGGCCGACCGGGTCGGTCGAGTCCACGATCACCACGTCCACGCTGCCGGCCGGGCAGTTGGCCATGTAGGCCACGCCGTCGTCGAACAGCAGCTCGGCGCGGGCGTCGTCGTTGGAGGCGCACAGTTCCGGGAAGTGCTTGCGCGCCATCACGGTGACCTGCTCGTCGATATCGCACTGGGTCACGCTCTCCACGCCGGTGTGCTTGAGCACTTCGCGCAGGGTGCCGCAGTCGCCGCCACCGATGATCACCACGCGCTTGGGCGCGGCGTGGGTGAACAGCACCGGGTGGCTGATCATCTCGTGGTAGAAGAAGTTGTCCTTGCTGGTCAGCATGATGGCCCCGTCGATGGTCATCAGGTTGCCCCAGTCGGTGGTCTGGAAGATCTCGATCTTCTGGAACGGCGACTGCACCTCGTCCAGCTTGCCGGTGATGCGGTAGCCGATGGCCGAGCCGGTGCGCTCGAAGTGTTCGATGTACCAGTTGTTGCTGTCAGTCATGGGAAAACAGTCCTGTTCGGAGGGGTGGAGCCGGGCTGGCGGGCGGGGCCGCGTGGCACAGATGCCACATCCGGACGGATCGGCCCGTTCAGGTTGGAACCTGTCACGGGCGCGGGCGCGCATGATAACGAACCTGTGGGCACATAGGCGTTATCATGCCCCCCCTTTTATTGCCAACAAGGCCGACTGAAATGACCGATTGGTCCCTCGACCAAGCCCGCAAGACCTACTCGATCCCGCATTGGGCGGACGGTTACTTCGACGTGGATCAGGCCGGGCACATGGTGGTGAGACCGACCGGGGCGGACGGCCCGGTGGTGTCGCTGCCCAAGGTGGTCGATGCGGCGCGCGCGGCGGGTGCCAAGCTGCCGCTGCTGGTGCGCTTCCCGGACATCCTCGGCCAGCGCCTGGGCAAGCTGCAGGCGGCCTTCGCCCAGGCCCAGCAGGACTGGGAGTACAGCGGCGGCTACACCGCCGTGTACCCGATCAAGGTCAACCAGACCCGCGGCGTGGCCGGCACCCTGGCCAGCCACCACGGCGAAGGCTTCGGCCTGGAAGCGGGCAGCAAGCCCGAGCTGATGGCCGTGCTGGCGCTGTCGCGCCCGGGCGGGCTGATCGTCTGCAACGGCTACAAGGACCGCGAGTACATCCGCCTGGCCCTGATCGGCCGCAAGCTGGGCCTGCAGACCTTCATCGTCATCGAGAAGCCGTCCGAGCTGAAGCTGGTGCTGGAAGAGTCCAAGGCGCTGGACGTGAAGCCGGGCCTGGGCGTGCGCATGCGCCTGGCCTCGCTGGGCGCCGGCAAGTGGCAGAACAGCGGTGGCGACAAGGCCAAGTTCGGCCTGTCGCCGCGCCAGCTGCTGGACCTGTGGAAGTCGCTGCGTGACACCGAGTACGCCGACTGCCTGAACCTGCTGCACTTCCACATGGGCTCGCAGATCTCCAACGTGCGCGACATCGCCAACGGCATGCGCGAAGCCACCCGCTACTTCGTGGAGCTGTCGCGCCTGGGCGCGAAGATCACCCACGTCGATGTGGGCGGTGGCCTGGGCGTGGACTATGAAGGCACCCGTTCGCGCAGCTTCTGCTCGATCAACTACGGCCTGCATTCCTACGCCAGCAACATCGTGCAGCCGCTGGCCAATGCCTGCGAAGAGTTCGGCCTGACCCCGCCGCGCATCGTCACCGAGTGCGGCCGTGCGATGACCGCACACCACGCGGTGCTGATCGCCAATGTGTCGGAAGTGGAAGAGGCGCAGGAAGGCCGCGTGCCGGACCAGCACGACGACGAGCCGGCGGCGATCCGCCACCTGCGCGAGATCCACGACGAGCTGGACGTGCGCCCTGCGGTGGAGCTATTCCAGGAAGCGCAGCATTTCCATGCCGAAGGCCTGGCCAGCTACGCGCTGGGCCAGATCGACCTGCCGCAGCGCGCGCGCATCGACGATCTGTTCTACGCCATCGCCCATGGCGTGCGTGCGCGCCTGAGCTATGACGAGAAGAGCCATCGCCCGGTATTGGACGAACTGAACGAGCGCCTGGTCGACAAGTATTTCGTCAACTTCAGCGTGTTCGAATCGATCCCGGACGTGTGGGCGATCGACCAGGTGTTCCCGATCGTGCCGATCGAGCGCCTGGATGAAACCCCGGACCGCCGCGGCATCATCGCCGACATGACCTGCGACTCGGACGGCATGGTGGAAACCTATGTCGAGAACGAGAGCCTGGACAGCTCGCTGCCGCTGCACAAGATGAAGCCGGGCGAGAGCTACCGCATCGGCTTCTTCATGGTCGGCGCGTACCAGGAAATCCTGGGCGACATCCATAACCTGTTCGGCGATACCGACGCGGTGGAAGTGCTGGCCGATGCCGATGGCTATGCCATTACCCAGCAGCGCCGCGGCGACACCACCGACGTGATGCTGGATTACGTGGGTTACCGCCTGGACGAACTGCGGGCGACCTATGCGCAGCGCGTGGCTGCAGCGCAGCTGTCGCCAGAACGCGCGCAGGAACTGTCGGACGCGCTGGAAGCCGGCCTGACCGGTTATACCTATTTGTCCGACGAACCGCTGGTCTGATGGACAGCGCCGGGCTTGCCCGGCGCTACCGTTGCGATGAGCGCGCGCGCGATCTTCCACCTGTTCCTGCATGCCGCCGTGCCAGCGTTGCTGGCATGGCTGTTCTGGCGCAAACGCTTCGCCTCGGCGTGGCTGCTGTTGTTGCTGGGCTGGATCATCGACCTGGACCACCTGCTGGCCGATCCGATCTATGCACCGAACCGCTGCAGCATCGGTTTCCATCCGCTGCACACCGCACCGGCCATCGCGGTCTATGCGGGGCTGTGCGTGCCGAAGAAAACGCGGTTGTTCGGCATCGGTCTGATCATCCACATCGTGCTGGACGCAATTGATTGCTGGTGGATGCATCACCGTTGATGCTTGATGCGTGTCGACCAAGGTCGACACCTACCGGATGCACGCTGGCCGGTCGGATTGGCGCTTGGTAGAGCCGGCCGCTGGCCGGCTTCCGCAGGGTGTTCCTGGTGACCACGTGGTTGCCGGCCAGCGGCCGGCACTACCCACCGTCAGGTTGGTCGTTTCACCCCACCGGCAGCCACAACGTCGCGCGCAGGCCCGGCTGTACATTCTCCAGCACCACGTGCCCGCCATAACTGGCGGCGATATCTCCCACGATCGCCAGCCCCAATCCACTGCTGCCTTCGCGCTCATCCAGCCGCACGCCCCGCTGGGTGACCCGTAGCAGGGCGTCCGCGGCCAGGCCGGGGCCGTCGTCGCGGACCTCAATGCGCAATTGGCCGTCGTCGGCTTCCGCGCTGACCTGGACCTGCCGCTGTGCCCAGCGCCCGGCATTGTCCAGCAGGTTGCCCAGCATCTCTTCCAAGTCCGCACTGGCACCGGCGAACTGCAGCGCCGGTTCGATACCGGCCGCCGTGAACGTGATGCCACGTTCGCCATGCACGCGTGCCATCAGCCGGCACATCGCCTGTGCGACGGCCGCCACACCGGTGCGCTGGCGATGGTCGGCAGCCAGTCCTGCAGCCAGGTAACGGTCGACACTGGCCTGCATACGCGCACTCTGCTCGCGCACGGTGGCCCGCCAGTGCGCGCCATCGCCGTCGGCTTCGGTGCCCAATACGCTCAGTGGGGTCTTCAGCGCATGCGCCAGATCCTGTGCACTGGTGCGCGCACGCGCGACCATGCGTTGCTGGTGGTCCAGCAGTGCGTTGAGTTCTTCGCCCAGCGGCGCAACCTCTGCCCCCAGGCCCTGCGTATCGATGCGTTGCGCGTCGCCGCGCCGTACCTGTTCCAGCTGCGCACCGAGGCGATGCAGTGGACGCAGGCCGAAGTGCACCTGGCTGGCCAGCACTGCCAGCCAGGCGGCGACCAGCACGCCCAGCGCGATGGCGGTGCGCTTGCGGAATGCAGCGACATCCGCATCCAACGCACTGCGATCAGTGGCAACCACGGCCACGAACGGTTCGCTGGCGCGCGGCAGGCGCACCTGCTGCACGCGTGCGCGCAGGGATTGCTGCAGCGGCCCGGGCAGGTTGCGGGTGGCCGGCCCGGCAACCGGCGCCGGCAGGGTTTCATCCCACAGCGAGCGTGACTGCAGCAGCACGCGGCCATCGGCACCGGCGATCTGCCAGTAGGCACCGGAGAACACGCGCTGGAAGCGTGCGTCATTGGGTTCCTGGCGCAGGCGCAGCTGTCCGTCCGCATCCACTTCGGCCTGCGCCAGCAGGGTCAGCATGTCCTGCTGCAGTTCGTGGTCGAGGCGGTCGCGCGCGCTGCGCTTGAACAGCTCGCCCAGCAACGCGCTGGCCAGCAGCGAGACCAGCAGCAGGCCGACGCCGCCGGCCAGCAGCAGGCGCCGTCGCAGCGATGGTTGCCGGCTCACGGCGCGGCCAGCCGCCAGCCCTGGCCGCGCACGGTCTGGATCAGGTCGATGCCGAGCTTGCGTCGCACGCGCCCGAGCAGCACGTCCAGTGCATTGGAGTCCGGGTCGTGGCCACCGTCGAACACCTGCTCGCCCAGCCGGTCGCGGCCGATCACCTGTCCGCTGTGATGGATGAAGTAGCTGAGCAGGCGGAACTCCTGCGGACTGAGCGGCAGCGCCTGCCCATCCAGCTCAAAGCGGCCGGCGTTGACGTCCAGCTGCAGCGGGCCGCAGTGCAGGCGCGGGCTGGCGTGGCCATGGCTGCGACGGATCAGTGCGCGCAGCCGCAGCACCAGTTCGTCGGCCTGGAACGGTTTGGTCAGGTAGTCGTCGGCGCCGGCATCGAAGCCGGCCAGCTTGTCGTGCCAGCGCCCGCGCGCAGTGAGCACCAGCACCGGAAAGCTGCGGCCATTGCCGCGCCAGCGCTCGATCACGCTCAGGCCATCCAGCCCGGGCAGGCCGAGGTCGACGATGGCGGCCTGCAGGTCTTCGACCTGGCCGATCTCCTCGGCCTCGCGGCCGTCGGCAACCACCGCCACCACATAGCCGGCCTGTTCCAGCAGAGGCACCAGGCGCTGTGCCAGTGCGGCATCGTCTTCGGCCAACAGGATGCGCATCAGTCGTCGAGCTCCGTCTTCAGCAGCTTTCCGCTGCGCGCATCATAGTCCAGCTCCACTACTACGCCGTCGCCGCGCAGGATCTCCACTTCGTAGACGCCGTCGTCCAACTCCACTTCCAGCAGCTGGCCCGGGTAGCGCTTGAGTGCGTCGCGGACCACGCTTTCCAGCGGCACGTAGCGGCCCTGCTGCACGGCGCGGCGCGCGACCTGCTGCGCCGGGTCCTGGACGGGCGCGGCGGCGATCGGGGCGTTGGCCAGGGCCAGCAGCAGGGGCAGGGTGGAGAGCATGCGGGTGCAGAAAGAAGGAGGGGTTCAGGCGCGAGTGTGCCGGGGATGACTAACAGCCGGCTAACAGCCACGGCTAAGGCGCTGTTAACCGAGGCATGCATCGTGGCGTTGCCGGGATGGTCCGGCCACGAACACGAACAGGAGAACCCCCATGTTGAAGTCGCTCACCCTCGCCACCGTTGCCCTGCTGGCCATTGCACCGGCCGCACAGGCCGCACCGCTGGGCATGGCCCAGGTCGAACAGACCCTGCGCAAGGCCGGCTACACCCAGATCCACGAGATCGAACGCGATGACGGCCTGTGGGAAGCCGACGTGAGCCGTGCCGATGGCCGCTTCAGCGAAGTCTACGTGGACCCGAAGACCGGCGAGATCTTCGATGAGCACAGCGGCCGCGCGCTGCTGACCACCGAGCAGGTGCTGGCACGGGCGCAGTCGCATGGCCTGCGCGAGATCCATTCGCTGGAACGCGATGGGGCGACCTGGTCGCTGGAAGCCCGCAATGCCCGCAACCAGAAGGTGGACGTGCGCCTGAGCGGTTACGACGGCCGCATCCTGCACAGCGAGCGCGATGGCTGGCTGGATTGACGTTGGCCTCTGTAGAGCCGAGCCCATGCTCGGCTTTGCGGCCAACCGTAGCCGAGCATGGGCTCGGCTCTACAGAGGCTGCCCTACCAGCCGTACGGCGGCGGGTAGTCCCAATAGCCCGGGCCGCGGCCGTAATAGCCGCCATACGGACCGAAGAAGCCCGGTCCCTTGCCTTCGCTCACGTGGATGTTGACGTTGACCCCGTGGGTCTTGCCCTCATCGGTGGTGTAGTTCTTGCTCAGGTTCAGCGTGGCGGCGTTGTAGTGGCTGTTGCCACCGTTCTTGGAATAGCCGATGCCGGTGGTGAAGCTGCCGGACACCTTGACCTTGTCGTCGGTGACGTCGGCGATCTTCGCGTCGTCGTGCACGCGCGGGCCGCTCTTGTCGCCGTAATAGGTGCCGGGCGGGTCCTGCTGCAGGGCCGGGTCGTTGAGGTAGCGCAGCGGCGCCTGCGGCAGCGTCAGGTCCAGGCCGGCAGCCTGCGGCGCGGTAGCGCCAGCGGCGGACTGGGCCAGCACGGTTCCCGGCAGGGCCAGGCACAGCAGCAGGGTCAGGGGGCGGATCATGACGGCGCTCCAGCGGACAGGTGGCCGCGCAACACGCGGCGGTACAGGCCGACGCTAGCAGGGGTTGCTTGAATGATGCCTGTCGGCGCCCGCTTGCGGTAGAGCCAGGCCATGCCTGGCTGCACGCTACAACCGTTCGAACCCGAACAGCCCTTCCAGCGCATGCTTGCGCCGCTCGATCCGGGCCCGCAGCAGCTGGGCGCCGATCATTGAATAGGTGATGCCGTTGCCACCGTAGGCCATGGCGAGTTGGACCCGCGGGCCCCACTGCGGGTGCGGGCCGAAGAAGGGCAGGCCGTCGGCGGTTTCGGCGAAGGTGCCGGCCCAGGAAAAGGCGGGCACCGGGTCCAGCCGCGGGAACCAGTGCAGGAGCTGATCCATCAGCTTTTCGGCCTTGCGCTGCACGCGCCGGTCGCGCCGGGCCGGGATATCGATGGCGTCGTCCAGCCCACCCACCAGCAGGCGGCGGTCGCCGGTGGCGCGCAGGTACAGGTACGGGCGGGCGCTCTCCCAGACCATCGTGTTGCGCAGCCGGCCGAGCACGTCCGCATCGATGGGATCGGTGATGAAGGCGTAGCTGCTGCGGTTGCGCGCGACCCGCTGTTCGAGCCAGCGCTGGTTGGCGTAGCCCATCGCCAGAACCACGTGGCGGGCACGGACCGTGGCGCCGGCCTCGGTCATCGCGGTCACCCCCTGCGCGCCAGGCTTCAGCGTGTGCAGCACGGTGCGGTCGTGCACATGGCCGCCGCGGCGGCGCACTCGTTTGAGCAGGCCGTAGGTGAGGCAGTAGGGATCGACCCGCGCTGCCTGGCGGGTCAACAGGGCGCCGCCGGCATCCACGTCGAAGCGTTCGCGCAGGGCTTCGCGGTCCAGCCAACGCGCGTCCAGTCCAATATCGCGGCGTGCAGCTCCTTCGGCCATCAGGCGCGGCACGTCGCGCCGCCGGCTGGCCAGGTACAGGCTGTCCATCTGCCGGAAATCCACCTCCTTCAGACCGCGTGCCACTTCAGCCAGTGGCGGAATCGCGTCGGCACAGGCAAGGTAGGCCAGGGCGGCGGCATCCCTGCCATAGCGCTCGGCCAGTTCCAGCAGATGGGTATCGATCTCGTACTGCAGCAGCGCGGTGCTGGCCGCCGTGCTGCCCCAGCCGATGTCGCGCTGCTCGATCACCGCCACCTCGTGGCCGTGGGCGGACAGTTCGTCGGCGATCAGCGCACCGGTGATGCCGCCACCGACCACCAGCACGTCGCAGCGCAGATCCTGCTCCAGCGGGGGAAAGGCCTGCAGCAGCCCGTTGCGCACTGCCCACCAGGGGTAGCCACTTTTCAGGTCCATGCGTGGTCGTGCTCAGGCGGTGGGGTGGCCGGTATGCGGGGTCTGGATCAGTTCGGACAGATCGAAGCCCTGCAGGCGGGCCGCGGCCAGATAATGGTCCTGCACGGTCGCGTCCAGGCGTGGCTCGCGCGCCAGCAGCCACAGGTACTTGCGATCCGGGCTGCCGACCAGCGAGACGCTGTAGTCCGGGGCGACCTGGATCACCCAGTAGTCGCCCTTGGCGAACGGCAGCCAGCGCAGGCCCTTGGGCAGGAAACTGACCTCCAGCCGCGCGCTGTCGTTGTCGACGGCGCAGGCCTCGCCGGTGGCCTCTTCGATCTCGCCGTCCATGCGGCAGCGGTTGGTGACGCCGACGTTGCCGTTGTCGAGCAGGGTGTAGTGCGCCGACACATCGGTGCAGCCTTCCGGCTCGTGGCGCATCGGCAGGCGCGCGATCTCGTACCAGGTGCCCAGGTAGCGCGGCAGCTTGAGGTCGGCGACGGTCTTCAGCGGCGGGTGCTCGGTCATCGGTCATCGTGGCAGGGACGGGCCTCCACGATGCCGATGGGCTCGCCATGGGCGGGTGAAGCCGGGGCGATGGCCGCGTCCAGAACGATCCGTCGCTGCTGCGACGTGCCTGTTGTCACCGGCATGGCGGTATCCTGCCGCCAGCGCCGTGTTTTCCTGATCCAACCGAGGTGGAGGTGCCGATGTACCAGGTGATCCTGTTGAAGAGTGAATCCGCGTTCGCACGCGAACAGTGGCCTCAGGTCGATGATCTGGTCGACTACGAGGGCGTCAGCTACAGCCTGCGAGCCGGCCCGCGCCAGCCACTGCCGACCGACCACGAGTGGCACCCGGTGGCGGTGTATGCGCCCGATGAGATCACCGAGGAAGAGTTCCAGGACTGGTACGCGCTGCAGCAGCCGACTGTGGAAGAGCTGCGCCTGAAGTACTGATACTGCTGCACGTCCCCCATCCGCCGTTTACCGCCTGTGCCGTATAGTCGCGCGCAGGCGCGGTGGTCCGCGCGAACCGGTGTGGCTGCGTGTCTTCTTTCCTGCGATCGATCCGTGCACGGGGGCCCTGGTGGGTCCTGCTGCTGTGCACTGCCTTCCTGCTGTCCGCGCCGGTGCTGGCACAGGAGGAGGACCCCACGCCCAAGCAGCAGCTGGCGGACATCGATTCGCGGTTGAAGGATGTCGAGCGCAAGCGTGGCGATGCGGAAGCCACCGAGACGCTGGCGATGCTGTCCGAGAATGCCTCGCAGGCACGGCGTGACGCCGAGGCACTGGAAAAGGCACTGCAGCCCCAGCTGGATCGCATCAACGAGCAACTGGCGCAGCTGGGGACGCCTGCCGAGGGCACCACAGAGCCGCCAGAGCTGGCGGCGCAGCGACGGGCCATAACCAGGCAGCGCGATGGCGTGGCCGCGTCGGTGGCACAGGCCAAGGCCAGTGCCGTGCGTGCACAGCAGCTGGCGGCGGACATCGAGCAGCAGCGCACCGCACAACGTACGGAAGAACTGGGCCAGAAGGTCGCCTCGCCGCTGTCGCCTGCGTTGTGGAGCAAGGTGGCCGAGCGCCTGCCGATCGATATCGCGCGCGTTGCGCCGTTGGCCGAGCAGGGGCGCGATGCGCTGGTCGCCGGCATCCGCAGCCATGGCTGGGGCACGCCGCTGCTGGGCCTGCTGGCCGCGCTGGTGATGATGTTCCCGCTGCGGTTGTGGCTGCGCAGGCTGGGGCGGAAGTTCGCCGCGTCCGAGCGCGCGCCTGACGGACGACTGCGCCGGTCTGGCCTGGCGATGTGGCTGCTGCTGGTGGGCACGCTGCTGCCCGGTTATGCGGTAGTGGTGCTGATGGCGGCGCTGGATGCGATCGATGCCATCGCGCCGCGCCTGCAGGTCGTGGCCGACGGCCTGGAGACCGCCACCTTCCGTGCGGCCTTCATTGCCGCGCTCAGCGCCTGCCTGCTGGTGCCCAAGCGCCCATCATGGCGGCTGTTGAACCTCGACGACACCGCCGCGCTGAAGCTTCGCAAATACGCCTGGGGCGCTGCGGCACTGGCCTGGCTGAGCACGGTGCTGGTGGCCCTCGACCAGGCTACGCGCACCAGCGATGTCACCACGGTGGCGTTGGACGGCCTGATTGCCCTGACCTACCTCGGCCTGATCATGGCCATGCTGGTGACCCTGGCGCGCCTGCATCGGCGGCAGACCGCCGAGGCCGAGGCCAAGCTGGAAGCACAGGCCGATGGCGTGGGGGCAACCACGCCCGTGCGCCGCAGCAGCTGGCTGGTACTGGCCCGGGTAGCGGGCAACATCGCGGTGGTGGCGGCCATCGTCGCCACGTTGCTGGGCTACCTGAATTTCGCCAAGTTCGTGAACCAGCAGCTGATCGGCGGCAGTATCGTAGTGCTGGCCGCAACCTTGCTGTTCAAGTTCGTCGATGACCTGAGCACCTGGATGCTCAACGCCGACAGCAAGGTCGGCCAGACCATCCTGCTCAGCACCGGCCTGAGCGTATCCCGGCTGGAACAGGCGGGCGTGCTGCTGTCGGCGGCGTTGCGCACCATCGTCGTACTGATCGCGCTGCTGGCGCTGGTGGCGCCGTTCGGCAACATCGGCGCGGTGGTGGAGCGCTTCTCCTCGCTGTTCACCTCTGGATTCGACATTGGCGGAACCAAGCTGGAGCCGGTGCGCATCGTGCTGGCGGTGCTGGTGCTACTGGCTGGCCTGGCCGTTACCCAGCTGGTACAGCGCTGGCTGACCGACACCTACCTGCCCAAGACCGAGCTGGACCTGGGCGCGCGTAATTCGGTGAGTACCGTTGCCCGCTATGTGGGCATCATCATCGCGGTGATCTGGGCGCTGAGCGCGATGGGCCTGCAGCTGAGCAAGCTGGCATTGCTGGTCAGCGCGCTGTCGGTGGGTATCGGTTTCGGCCTGCAGGTGATCACCCAGAACTTCGTCTCCGGCCTGATCCTGCTGGCCGAGCGGCCGGTGAAGATCGGTGACTGGGTGAAGCTGGGTGACCAGGAGGGCGACATCCGCCGCATCAGCCTGCGTTCGACCGAGATCCAGGTGGGCGACAAGTCGACGTTGATCGTGCCCAACTCCGAGCTGGTCACCAAGACCGTGCGCAACATGACGATGGGCAACAACCAGGGCCGCATCCAGATCCAGTTCGCGGTGCCGCCCAGCACGGATGTCGGCAATCTGCGGCAGGCCCTGCTGGATGCCTACACCGCGCACACGAATGTGCTGAAACAGCCGGCACCGACGGTCTACATCGACAGCATTGCCGGTGGCCAGATCACCATCAACAGCTTCGCTTACGTGGCCAGCCCGCGGCAGGTGTACGCCACCCGCAGCGACCTGTACTTCAGCCTGCTGCAGATCCTGGCCGAGCGGAACATTCCGCTGTCGACCCCGACCGACATCCACATCATCCGCGATCCGCAGGAGTAGGGGGTTCTTTGCAGGGCTGCGCCCTGCACCCGCTACAAGCCGGAGCAACGGCAACGGCAAAAGCTGGTTTCCTGTGGGATGGCGGGGTGGGTCCGGTTGCGGGGGACGCTGCAAGTACCCCTCCGGGGCCCGGCCCAGCCGCTGGCGGCTGCGCGTTCGGGCGCTTGCGAAGCAGTGCTTCGCAAGCGAAGCGCCCTCACCCATGTAAGCTCGGTCGCCGCATCCATGCGGCTCACGCCCCCGCAACCGGACCCACCCCGCCTTCGACAGTTTTCCGCGATCTTTTGGAATTGCTTTTGGGGTCAGATCCGCTTTCCGGAGGAAAACGGATCTGACCCCATTTTGATTTTCGATATCTGACAGATTGTGTCGACCAAGGTCGACACCTACCGACAGCCGCAGGACTCTGTCAGAGGTGGGGCGGTGTCGGAGTGCGGGGTGTCAGCCGCATGGATGCGGCTGCCAAGCCTCCAGGGACGGATTTACGGCGTCCCCGCACTCCGACACCGCCCCGCCCAACCACGGAATGCACGCTGTTGCTGTTGCCGTTGCTCCGGTTTGTAGCGGGTGCAGGGCGCAGCCCTGCAAATAGGCCTACCCCCGCGGTCGGCTGCGCGAGGGCACCAGTGCGAACGTATCCACCGCCAGCTTCTCGGCGTGGTTCAACCACGCGCGGATCTCCAGATCGTCCACTTCGTGATCCAGCCCGAACGACACGTTGATCTTGCCGTTGGCATCGGGCTGTACCCACTGCTGGGCCAGTACCACCTTGCGCTGCGAGGACACCGCTTCGATCCAGAAGCCGCGGTCCGGGCGCGTGCTCGCCACCAGTTGCAGCATGTACTGGCCGGCACGCGTACGGCGTCCCTTCTGGGTGATCATGTGTGCCTGGCGCACGCTCGGGCGCGGGCCCTGGAGCGTATCCAGCGGTGCATCCACCGCGATGCCACCGCGCAGGTCGTTGTCGCGGTACAGCTTGATGCCATTGTCGCGGTTGACGAGCAGGGCGCACCAGTCGCCGTCGGCCGAGCCGTCCTCGAACGCGGTGCAACGGTCGACGTAGGCCAGGGTGTTGTCCGGGTCGGCATCATCGAACTGGCGCGAGGTGTTTTCCAGATACACGGACTTCAGGCCCCAGTCCTTGTCGTACTCCAGCAGCACCGGCGGCTGCACGTGCTGCAGGCCAACGACCACTTGGTCATCGCCATCGATCTTCAGTTCGCGGGTCGGCTGGCCCAGCCACAGCGAGCGGGCGAAGGCCAGGTACTGCGGGTAGTCGCGGCCATCATCGCGGTGCGCGGCCACGCTGGCGCTGGGCGCGCGCTGCGGATCGATCAGCGAACGGCCAAAGCCCATCGTCTTCAGGTTCGGGTCCAGCAGGCTGAGCAGGGTTGCACCGGAATCCAGGGTGGTGCCAGCGTCGGCACTGAGCTGCTGCGGGGCAATGCCGTCGCCGAGGAACAGCAGCAGGTTCTCGCGCTTCTGCTTGGCCAGCACGTGGCTGAGGTCGTTGGGCATCGCCAGGTGGTCGGAGGCGATCACGATCAGCGTGTCCTTCCCATACGGGCTGGCCTGGATACGCTCGACCAGCTGTGAGATCAGGCGGTCGGTGCACTTGAGTGCATTGAGCAGGCCGATGTTGCCGTGCCCGCTGTGGTAGCGCTCGCCCTTGCACGACACCGGCAGGTGGCCCGCCGGGTGGTGGGTGTCCATGGTCAGCGTGGTCAGCATGAACGGTGAACCGGCGCGCGAGAGCTGCTCGAAGCGCTGGTAGGCGGTGTCCAGCAGCACGTCGTCGTGCACGCCCCAGGCCGAGTAGTGGATGCGGCCGATCTTCTTCTGCTGCTTGAACCAGGCCAGGTCATGCACTTCGTCAAAGCCATGGCTGGCCAGGAACTGGCCCTTGCCGGCGAACTGGCCGTTGGCGCCGCCCAGGTAATGGTTGGTGTAGCCCTGTTGCTTCAGGTAGTCGCCCAGGCACACCGCCTTGGGCAGGAAACTGCCCATGCGGTCCATGCTGTTCTCGTCGCCCTGCGAGGTGGTCAGCGGCACGCCACACATTGACGACACCAGGCCGGCGATGGTCCAACCGCTGCCTTCGGCCGAGGCCAGGCCACGCACGTCCAGCGACTTGGACGCCAGGCGGTTGAGGTTGGGCATCAGGCCGGGAAACACGGCCTCGTCCAGATAGGTGCGTTCCAGGCTTTCGCCGTAGATCCATACGATGTTGCGCGGGCGCTGCAGCGGCTGCGTCGGCACCTGGTACTCGGGGGCGATGCGGGCGAAATCGACCGGGCGCAGCTGCTGGTAGAGGCGTTGGCCGTCACGTGCCAGCGGGCTGATCAGGATCGTCGCCACCCACACGGTCGCGAAACCGGCGAACAGCGCACCACCGTGGCCGGGCCGGCGCCAGCGCTTCACCCGCGTGGCAAACAGCGGCAGCAGCGAGACCAGCGCCAGCACGATGAAGCCGGCGATGTAGCCCTTGAAGTCGGAGACACCAGCGCCTTCCATGTCGGCGCCGAGGTGATAAAGCGTGGCGGCGTTGAGCCCATCCCCGGACAGCTTGTCGATCAGCCACCACGCGCTGAGCATCAGCAACAGCAGCGAGAATGCACCGGCCTTCCACCACACCCACTTGTCGGACGCGAGGAACAGCCAGCACAGCAGCAACAACGACAACAGCAGTATCCAGAGCATAGGCAGCTTCGGCAGTGACGGGGTGGTGGCGATGGACGTCGTACCGACGCGTGTCCATCCGACCGGCGCTGCTGCAAGCACATCCACATGACAGGCCGATGACCCGATAGTGCATGCACGAAGCTGACTGAAATGTTTGTTGAAAGCACGCGCGCTCAATCACGCCGCGAAGGTAAAACGAGCGTGAAAGGCTTCGTTGGATTGCATTAAAAAACCGCATGAATACGCGGATTTTCACCAATGCATCAGCGGTGCCCGCGTTCCTCGCGTGCCCGCGCGCGGCGATCGAACAGCAATGCACTGGTAACAATGCCCAGCCCCAGCACTACGCCGATCAACAGCAGTAACAGCGCGATGAGGGGATAGCCGAACAGGTGCCAGCCGGTGTCGATCTTCATCATCATTGCCGCAGCCATGATCAACGCGGCGCTGATGATGCCGGCCGCCACGCGGTTGGCGATCTTCTGCAGGTTCTCCATCAACCGCGATTCTTCCAGCCCGGTCACCTTCATCTGCAGGCGGTTCTCGGCCAGCAGCGCCATGATGTCCGACAGCTTGCGCGGCCCATCGCGCAGCAGCTGCTGCAGCTCCATCGCCTCGCTGGCGATGTTGGCCGCCGACAGGGATTTCTTCAGGCGCGCGCGCATCACGTGCTGCAGCTGGCGCTCGACGATGCGGCGCGTGTCCAGCTCCGGCGCCAGCAGCCGGCACACGGTTTCCAGGTTGAGCAGGGCCTTGCCCAGCAGGCTCAGTTCCGGCGGCGTGCGCAGCCCGCAGGCAGTGGCGATGCGCACCATGTCCAGCACCACGCGGCCTTCGGAGAAGCTGCCACTGGCGGCGTAGCGCGCGATCAGCTGGCCGGTCTCGCGCAGGTAGCGCTCTTCGTCGAAGGCCTCCAGCCGCGTGCTGATGCTGATCAGATCGTCGGCCACTTCTTCGCCGCGGCCATCGACGGCGGCGAACAGGATCTTCAGCAGCCGCTCGCGCAGGCGCGGCGGCATGTGCGCGACCATGCCCAGGTCGAAGATCGCCAGCCGGCCATCGGGCATCACCCGCAGGTTGCCCGGGTGCGGGTCGGCATGGATCTCGCCATGCACGAAGATCTGGTCCAGGTAGCCGCGGATCAGCGCCGCTGCCAGCGGATCCATGTCCTGCTCGGTGCGGCGCACGCCAGAGATCGCATCCACGCGCACGCCGGTGGCGAGCTCCATGGTCAGCACGCGCTGGCTGCTGTAGTCCCAGATCGGCTGCGGTACCCACAGGCGGCGGAAGGGCCGCAGATGCCGTCCGAAGCGGGCCAGGTTCTCGGCCTCAGCGTGGTAGTCCAGCTCCTGCATCAGGGTCTTGGCGAACTCGTTGAGCCAGTCGCGCAGGCGCACGCGGCGGCCGACCTGGGTCAGATGATCGGCGGCCAGCGCAAAGCTGCGCAGCGCTTCCAGGTCCGAGCGCAGCTGCGCGGCCACTTCAGGCTTCTGCACTTTCACTGCCACCTGGCGGCCATCGTGCAGCACCGCGCGATGTACCTGCGCGATCGACGCACAACCCAACGGCTCGGGATCGAACGAGGCAAACAGCTTGTTCACCCCCACCCCCAGCTCCTGCTCGATGATGGCGTGGATGCGCTCTACCGGGATCGGCGCCACCTTCTCCTGCATGCGCTCCAGGGCGGTGGCGAACTCCACCGGCACCATGTCCGGGCGGGTGGACAGCATCTGGCCCAGCTTGACGAAGGTCGGCCCCAGGGCCTCCAGGTCACTGACGAACTGTTCCGGGTTGCCATCGGCGGGCACGTCGGCCTGGTTGCTGGCGGCGTCCAGGTTCATGCCGGAGAACACGCCCGAATGGCGGTAGCGCAGCAGCAGGCGCAGGATCTGGCTGCGCCGGTTCATGCCTTTGACCAGCGGAGGATTGCCATTGGCGGTGGGCGGATTGCTCAAGCGGAACTCCCATGCGGCAAGGACGGTAGTGCCGGCCGCTGGCCGGCAATGTCCGGATTCGGCAGTGTCGCCGGGGGAAGGTGGGCATGCGGTGAACCCCGCAGCTATCGCAGAGGCCGGCGGATCGGTCAGAATCCGCTCATTCCCATTCTTGGACGCCCCATGGCCGGTGCCAGCCTGTTTGCCCTGCTCGACGATATCGCCTCCCTGCTAGACGATGTCTCAGTGCTGACCAAAGTCGCCGCGAAGAAGACCGCCGGTGTGCTGGGCGACGATCTGGCGCTGAACGCGCAGCAGGTGACCGGGGTCAACGCCAACCGCGAACTGCCGGTGGTCTGGGCGGTGGCCAAGGGCTCGCTGGTCAACAAGGTCATCCTGGTGCCGGCGGCGCTGGCGATCAGTGCGCTGGAAGCCTGGCTGCACAGCCGCGGCTGGAACGTGCCGCTGATCGTGCCGCTGATGATGATCGGCGGTGCCTTCCTGTGCTTCGAAGGCGTGGAGAAGCTGGCGCACCGCTTCCTGCATTCCTCCGACGACGATGCCGAGCGCCAGGCCGAACGCCGCAAGGCGCTGGCTGACGCGCAGGTGGACATGGTCGCGTGGGAGAAGGACAAGGTGAAGGGCGCGATCCGCACCGACTTCATCCTTTCGGCCGAGATCATCGTGCTCACCCTGGGCGTGGTCGCCACTGCGTCGTTCACCAACCAGATCCTCACGCTGAGCGTGGTCGCACTGGCGATGACCGTGTTCGTCTATGGGCTGGTGGCGGGCATCGTCAAGCTCGATGACGTTGGGCTGTACCTGTCGCGCAAGGGCGGTGCCATTGCCGCCTTCGGTCGCGGGCTGGTGGCGTCGGCGCCGTGGCTGATGAAGTTCCTGTCGGTGGCCGGCACCATCGCCATGTTCCTGGTCGGCGGCGGCATCCTGGTGCACAACGTGCCGGCCCTGCACCACGCGGTGCAGGCGCTGGGCGGCGAAGGGCAGTGGGGCTGGCTGGTGAGCGCGGTGGGCAACATGGTGGTCGGCATCATCGCCGGCGCCATCGTGCTGGCAGCGGTGACCGGGTTCCAGAAGCTGCGCGGGAAGTGATCTGTAGAGCCGAGCCCACGCTCGGCTGCTCTACGGCGCTGCGCGCCGCCGCCCGAGCATGGGCTTGGGCGCTACAGCGTCTGCACGCTGGATCATCAGCCCGCCTGCACGCGGTTCTTGCCCTGCCGCTTGGCCGCATACAGCGCGTCATCGGCGCGCCGCAGAAGGGTTTCGGTATCGTCACCGGGCTGCCACTGCGCCAGCCCGGCGCTGAAATGCACCGGCACGCGCTGCTCCTGCACGGTCAGCACGCGATGGGCCAGCGAGCGCTGCAGGCGCTGCACGGTGGCCATGCTGTCGGCGCCCTGGGTTTCCGGCAGCACCAGCACGAACTCGTCGCCGCCCAGCCGTGCGATGCCGTCGGTGGCGCGCAGCAGCAGCTTGCACACGGCCACCAGGTGCTGCAGCAACGCATCGCCACCGGCATGCCCATGCGTGTCGTTGGTCAGGTGGAAATCATCCAGGTCGATCACGGCCACGCCCAGCGGTGAGTTGTTGCGCGCGGCGCGCGCCAGCTCGCGCTGCAGCAGTTCGTCCAGGCCGCGACGGTTCAGCGCCTGGGTCAGCGGATCAATGCGTGCCAGGTCTCCGGCGGCACGCAGCTCCTGCTCAAGCTCGGCGATGCGTTGCTCTGCACGTTCCACTTCCTGCCGCGCATTGGCCAGGTGATCGCGGGCCTGTGCGGCCTGCTGCTGCACTTTGCCGGTATCGCGCATCACGTCCTGCAGCAGCTGGTTGAGGTCGGCAATGCTGCGCGCCTCGCGCAGCTGCAATGCGTAGCTGCCGATGCGGTCGTGGTATTCGCCCGTGCTGGTCGCCATGCCGTCCATGCGCTCGATGAACTCGCCCATCAGCCCACGCATCGCCGCCTTCGAATCGTCGATGCCCTGGCGCAGCAGACCCTGCTTGTAGATCACTTCGCGCAACTCGGCGCGGGTGCGCTCGACTGCCTCGGCTTCCAACGGACCGTCCAGCAACTGGCGCACCGCCGCGATCTGGCCCTGCAGCCAGCTGCGGTCATCCAGCAGCTCGCTGACGTTCTCCAGCAGCAGCGCGAACAGCTCCAGCAGCAGCGCCTGCTGCTCCTGCCAGCTTTCGGCACGCACGCCGACCTGGTGGCCAAGTTCGCGCACGCCCTGTTCGATTGGTTCCAGTGCCGTGCCCGGCTGCCATTGGCGCAGGCGCAGGGCCAGCGCCTGCGCCTGCTCGCGCAGGTCCGGGTCGTGCTGCAGCAGGGCCACCACCGCACCGCCCAGCAGCAGCCGCAACTGCTCGGACAGGCGCAGGCTTTCCGGCTGCCCGTCCGGCGAATGCTGCTCGATGGTGCGGATGTACTTGTCGATCAGCTGCCGCATCGCGCGCCCATAGCGCGGCCAATCGGCGCTGGCCTGTGCGGACTGCAGGCGGTCGCCCATGTCGCCCAGTTCGCCGGGCAGGGTGGCCATGCCGTTGGCGAACGCCGCCAGCAGCGGTTCCGGCGCATCGGCGCCCGCGAACAGCTGCTGCAGCGCCACGCCACCGCCGCCCTGCAGCACCACGCGGTCACCCCGGCCATCGTCCACCACCGCGCGCACGCGTGCCGGCGGCCCAAGGGCGGTACCGGGGGCAGGGCGGTGGTCGGGCTGGTCCGTCATGGAGCGAATCCTGGGGCTGGCAGGGACTGGTTCCAGCATATCGGCGCGGCTGCCGATGGCTTGAACGGCTACGATGGGCGACAGGATGCCGCAGTGGAGGTGGTGATGCGCGTGATGTTGCTGGGGGCGACCGGCCTGGTCGGCGGGCTGACCCTTCCCAGGCTGCTGGACGACCCGCGCTGCAGCGCCGTGGTGGCGCCCACCCGCCGCCCGTTGGGCGTAACCCACGGGAAGCTGGAGAACCCGGTCCTGGTCTTCGACGCGTTGCCCACCTCGCCCGAATGGGCGCGCGTAGACGCGGTCATCTGCGCGCTGGGCAGCACCATTGCCCAGGCCGGCAGCCGCGAGGCCTTCCATCGCATCGACCACGACTATCCGCTGGCGTTCGCACGGCTCGCACAGGCACAGGGGGCCAGTACCTATGTGCTGAATTCCGCGGCCGGCGCCAATCCACAGTCGTCGATCTTCTACAGCCGGGTGAAGGGCGAGCTGGAGCGTGACCTGCGCGCGCTGGGCTTCAACTCGTTGACCCTGGTCCGCCCAGGGCTGATCGGGGGCGAGCGCAACGAGGTGCGTCGTGGCGAGCGCCTGGCGCTGACGGTGCTGGGCGCTTTGGGGCCGCTGTCGCCGCGTGCATGGCGGATCAATCCGGCCACCGAGATTGCCAGGGCGCTGGTCGAGGCAGCGTTGGCCCCGCAGCCGGGCGAGCACGTGGTGGCATCGAGCGCACTGGTCGGCTGATGTCGCGAGCGCTGCGCCTGACCCAGCTGCTGCAGCTGCTGCGCCGTCATCGACGGCCGGTGGCCGGGCAGGCGCTGGCCGAAGCGCTGGGCATCAGTCTGCGCACGCTGTATCGCGATATCGAGACCCTGCGCGAGCAAGGCGCCGACCTGCGTGGTGAGGCCGGCGTCGGCTACCAGCTGGCGCCGAGCGATACCCTGCCGCCGATGACCCTGCCGCCCGCCGAGATCGATGCACTGGTGCTTGGCCTGCGCTGGGTTGCGGCCCGCACCGAGCCTGCGCTGGCTGAGGCCGCGCGTGATGCTTTGACGCGTATCGCGCATGTGCTGCCCGCAGCACGCCGGGAAGCCCTGCGTGATAGCGGCCTGCGCGTTGGCCCTTCGCGCGCTGCGGCCAAGGTACCTGCTGCACGCCTGCAGGCTGTGCGCGAAGCGGTGAGCGCGCAACAACGCCTGCAGTTCGGCTACGAGGACTCGCACGGCCAGCGCAGCGCGCGCGTCGTCTGGCCGTTCGCGCTGGGCTACTTCGATGAAGTGCCGATGCTGGCGGCGTGGTGCGAAGGCCGCGAGGACTTCCGCCATTTCCGCCTGGACCGCATCCGCCAGGTGCGCGTGCTGGAGGATCGCTACCTCGTGCCGCGCGCCACGCTGCTGCGGCGCTGGCAGAAGGCGCAGGGCATCGCGCCGGACTGGTTGGACCGCTCGTAACCACATCGAGGAATGGCGCTGTGCGTCAACGCGGTGGGCTTACACAGCTGGTGGGCTATGTGCCGGGGGAGGCCGGGGTGGTACAGGTAATCGTCGACTCTATGGCCTGGGTTACGAGGCCCGACGCATCTTCCAAGAATGTCCTGACGCTCGAAACTTGAGGTTCACCAGGTTTACTTGGTGTACAACCCCAAGTGAAGGTGATGGGGGATGGGATGTTCCTGTCGACTTTGGCGCGGCCACCGCTGCAGATCCATCCGGCAGGACAAGTCAAGATCTCGAGGTTGATATGTACCGGAAACCTCGGATACCCACTGAAGTTCATCGTGGCAGTAACACTGGCGCCTGTTCCAGACACGTTCGGAACGCTGTCCAGCTGAAATGGCTTCGTCAAGGTAGCCACGCCCAGGGTGGACATCCTCTCTATGGGCATGAAGAAAAGGTCATTCGCCCAAGGAGAGCCGTCGTTTCCCCTGCCATGAACAAGGCCGTAGGCCGAGTTGCCGGCATAGACGGGGCCACCACTATCGCCGCCTTTGTTCATCACGGTTCCATCAAGGCTGACGACTTGGACGTAGGTGCCGGCTTCCCCCATTCCAGTTGGCTGCGAACTCTGCGTCTTTGATGGATCCGCATGTGCGACCGGTCGTTACGCCGAACTTGCAGACCGTTGTGCCCGGTGTCATGTCGGCAAGTGATGCCTCATCGGTTATCGTCAGTTCTTCCCCATCGACAATGATTTCGTTCGACTGGGAGAAGATGACGCCGCCACGCTGCTGTGCACCCCACTGAACGTCGTAAGATCCTTTGTTGCGTTCACTCTTGAACAGAATGCGAGCGGTTGGATTGCGCTGATAATTGTCATTATCACAGTGACCGGCAGTGGCCAAGCCTAGTTCGCGAGTTGCAGTTTCGACCACGTTGAAGCCGGCTGTGCAGAGCTGCTGCTGGTAGCCTTCCAGTCGCCGCCCGCCCGCTACGGTGTTTGTTGGCTCTATGAAACCTGTGGTCTCTTTTATGTGGATGAAGTCGGCGACAGAGAGAAGTTTGGAAAGTCTGGCGCGTACGGCATCGGGATCACGTACATATACCTCTACGATAGAGCTCTTCGTGTTTACCGTGGCTGCAAACTCAATGCCGGCCTTGACGAGCTGATCGGACACCTCCTCTTGGGTGGCGCGGAGAAGCTCGAGAGAACGTGGCGCGGTTTCTGCGACGTAGAGGCGGTCCTTGGTGTAAGCAGAAAGTTGGCGTGAGGCATCGCCGGTGAACCTCACCACGATCCTGAATTCAGGGGAGTGCTCGATGTAAAGGCCGGCGAACGTCTCCGGCTTCTCCCTCTGAAGCCGTGCGCTGAGTTTACCTGCGGCCCGTTCCGCATCCATTCGTTGCGCGGCTTCGAACGTGCCTATGTGCATGGTTTCCGCGTAGTGCTGTATTGCTACATCCTTGGGGGCGTCGTCCGCAAGGGCGGGAGAGGCGGTGAGGATGGCTGCCAACAACGGGAGATAACTGCGTATTGTGGTCATGAACTTTCCTTTTCATGTGTATTACGTGAAGTGGCGTTCCATCTGCATTTGACTCTAAATCACTTCTGTCTGTTGCAACTGGTAACTGCGTTTCCCTTTGATTGGTCCGAGCGAAGGTTCATCGCCGACGACAGCTCCCATCATGACTTGGCTTTGCGATATATCGCGAGATCACAGCGGGTCGCCTGTTTTTCCATCCGATGGCGGAAGTGCCCGAAATACGCGAGATGTTCGAACGACGATCGACTCTACCCGATCGATTTCATCCGCTTGATCTACTGACAGAATATGTCAGCAGGCGTGTTCCACCATGAACGCTCCCAACAACGGAGGTTCCCCATGTTCATACCCAGCACCCTGCTGCAGTACGTGCGCGACGTCGCCACCAGCGCCACGTTCTACAGCGGCATTCTCGGCAAGCCACCGGTCGAGCAGTCGCCCGGCTTTGCGCTGTTCCTGCTCAGCGATGGCGCTGCACTGGGCCTGTGGCAGCGTGACGATGTTCAACCGCCGGTGTCCGCGCAGGCCGGCGCCGCGGAACTGGCGATGGTGGTCGCCAACCCCGATACCGTGCAGCAGACGCATGATGCGTGGCGCACTCTCGGCGTGCAGATCCTGCAGGCGCCGGTGACGCTGGAGTTCGGTCACACCTTCGTCGGTGCCGACCCTGATGGTCACCGCCTGCGTGTCTACAGTCGCGCCGAGGGTCTGGTCGCGCGCGATTGATCGCACGAATTCTGTAGAGCCGAGCCCATGCTCGGCCGCTTTTCAGTAGATCCACGCCATGCGTGGATGAAAGCATGAAGCAAGCCGAGCATGGCTCGGCTCTACAGTAGAGCAGGCACAAAAAACGCCGGGCAGTGCCCGGCGTTTCTCCAATTCATGTGCCAACCAAGGTTGGCACCACCGATCAGCTGGATCAGCTGGCCAGTGCCAGGTCGTCCATCATCGCGCGCAGGAAGCGGGCGGCTTCGCCGCCGGTCGCCGCGCGGTGGTCGAAGGTGACCGACAGCGGGATCACCTTGTGCGCTTCCACGCCGCCCATCACCGGGGTCATCTGGTGGCGGGCACGGCCGGCACCGACGATGGCCACGCACGGTGGCACCACGACCGGGGTGGCGTAGCGGCCGGCGAACATGCCGAAGTTGGACAGCGAGATGGTGTAGCCGCTCAGTTCCGAGGCGGCGATCGAGCGCGATTCCACCTGCTCGCGCAGGCGGTTGACGCCCTCTCGGATGCCACGCGCGTCGAGCATGTCGGCATTGCGCAGGGCCGGCACGAACAGGCCGTCGTCGGTGTCCACGGCGATGCCGATGTCTACCTGCGCGTGCAGGGTGCGGGTCAGTGCTTCACCGTCGAACCAGGCGTTCATGGCCGGCACCTTCTGCGCGGCAACGACAATGGCGCGCACCAGGCGGGCGGTGACGTCGTTGCCCGGCAGCCAGGCGTGGATGTCGGCGTCGTCGTTCAGCGTGGTCGGCACGACCTTGCTGTGCGCATCGGCCATGACGCGGGCCATGTTGCGGCGCACGCCCTTCAGCGGTTCCGGCTGGCCCTTGGCGACCACGCCCGGCGGCTGGGTGCGCATCGGCTTGCCGGCGGCGGACAGCGGGGTGCGGGCTTCGCTCTGCACCGGGGCAGACACCTGCGCCGGGGCCGGCGCGGCATACGCGGCGGCAACCGGTGCCGGAGCAGCGCCGAGCTTGGCGGTGCCGTTGGCGGCGGCCTGCTTGACGTCGGCCATGGTCACCGCGCCATCGGTGCCAGTAGCGGCCACGCGGCTCAGGTCCACGCCCAGCTTGCGCGCCATCGCACGCACGGCTGGCACGGCCTTGACGCCACCGACGGCCAGTGCCTGTTCGGCATGCACGGTGTTGGAGCTCTGCATGGCGCCGACCACGGTACCGGCGTCATCACGCTCGGCCGCGGCGGGCTTGGCTTCTTCCACGGCAACCGGTGCGGCGGCCGCCGGCAGCGGCGGCGGCGTCGGTGCAGCGGCAGGCGCTGCGTGACCATGGCTGTGGCCGGTGTCCTGGCCATCGGCACGCTGCGGCAGGTTCGGGTCCAGTTCGAAGCTGGCCAGCACCGAGCCGGTCGGGATGATGTCGCCGGCGGCGCCGGACAGCTTCAGCACCTTGCCGGAGAACGGCGAGGGCACTTCCACCACGGCCTTGGCGGTCTCCATCGAGACCAGCGGCTCGTCCAGCTTGATCACATCGCCTTCCTTGACGAACCACTCGACGATGGTCGCGTCCGGCAGGCCTTCGCCCAGGTCGGGCAGGTTGAAGTTCTTGGTCTGGCTCATTTGCAGTTCTCTTCCAGCAGTTCCAGTTCGCGGGCCGGCAGCCAACCCGTCGCGCCATTGGCGCGCTCGGACCACCACCACCCGCCGTGTTCGTGATGAAGCTTCACCATCTCGCCGCTTTCCACATCCAGCTCGCGGGCGTCGTAGTCGCACAGGGCTTCGGCGCGACCCTCGTCCAGCAGCTGCAACCAGGCGATGGGCGCCCACCCAGCGCGCCCATCGTTGGTGCGTACCCAGGCAAACGCCGGCCATTCCTCGTCACGTACACCTACTTCGACGATCTGGCCGGTGTGGAACCGGAGCGGGTTGGGATACTGGCTGCGGTAAGCCCCCAGAAGGCGGGCCCGCATGTCAGCCGGCCGCCACCGCGCGCTTGGCCGCCGCCACGATCCGCTCAACGCTCGGCAGGTACTTCATTTCCAGGCGGAACAGCGGAATGTGGGTGTCGTAGCCAGTAACGCGCTCGACCGGGGCCAGCAGGTCGTAGATCGATTCCTCGGCCAGGCGCGCGGCGATCTCGGCGCCGAAGCCCGCGGTCTTCGGGGCCTCCTGCACGATCACGCAGCGGCCGGTCTTGGCCACCGATTCGGCGATGGTGGCGAAGTCCAGCGGGCGCAGCGTGGCCACGTCGATGACTTCGGCACTGATGCCTTCGCCGGCCAGCTTGTCGGCTGCTTCCAGCGCTTCCTTCACCTGCGCGCCCCAGGTCACCAGGGTCACGTCGGTGCCGTCGCGCAGCACGAAGCAGACGTCCAGCGGCAACGCTTCGCCGTCGTTGACGACCACTTCCTTGTACTGGCGATAGATGCGCTTGGGCTCCATGTAGATCACCGGATCCGGCTCGCGGATCGCAGCCAGCAGCAGGCCGTAGGCACGCTGCGGCGACGACGGCAGCACCACGCGCAGGCCCGGCACGTTGGTGAAGATCGCCTCGTTGGCTTCGCTGTGGTGTTCCGGCGCGCGGATGCCACCGCCCCACGGCACGCGCAGCACCATCGGGCAGTGCAGGCGGCCACGCGTGCGGTAACGCAGGCGTGCGGCGTGGCAGACGATATGGTCGACCATCGGGTACATGAAGCCATCGAACTGGGCTTCGGCCACCGGCTTCATGCCCTGTGCGGCCAGGCCGATGGTCAGGCCGGCGATGGTGGTTTCGTCCAGCGGGGTGTCGAGGATGCGGTCCGAGCCGAAGCGCTGCTGCAGGCCGGCAGTGGCGCGGAACACGCCGCCGTTGACGCCCACGTCCTCGCCCAGCACCAGCACCGACGGATCGTGTTCCAGTTCCCAGGCCAGCGCCTGGGTGATGGCTTCGATGAGGGTGATCGGGGTGGTGGTCATGCTGTCATCTCCGCGCGCGACCGCAGCGCTGTCGGCGGCGTTGGTGTGCGCGCCGGGCGCGCCGTTCTTGATCTCATCCATGGCGCTTCTCCAGGGCGATCGCCTGGGCACGCTGGGCCAGCAGGTCCGGCGGCGGATCGGCATACAGGAAGTCGAACATCGCCTCGACCGGCTGCACCGGCGTGTTGAGGTAGAGGTTCACTTCCTCGTCCACGCGCGTGCCGCACTCGGCGACCCAGGCGGTTTCCTCTTCTTCGCTCCACACACCGGCGTTGATCAGGTACTTGCGCAGGCGCAGCATCGGCTCGCGCTGCCAGGCATCTTTCACTTCGGCGTCGTCGCGGTAGCGGCGCGCGTCATCGGCGGTGGTGTGGTCGGACAGGCGGTAGGTCATCAGTTCCAGCACGGTGCCGCCGTCGCCGGCCAGCGCACGTTCGCGCGCCTGTTCCATTGCCGCCAGCACCGCGATCAGGTCGTTGCCGTCCACCTGCAGGCAGTGCAGGCCGCCCGCCAGGCCCTTCTGCGCCAGCGTTTCGGCACCGGTCTGGGCCGAGCGCGGCACCGAGATGGCCCAGCCGTTGTTGACGATGCACAGAATCAGCGGCAGCTTGTAGGCGCCGGCCGAGTTCAGTGCTGCGTAGAAGTCGGTCTTGGAGCTGCCGCCGTCGCCGCACACCGCCACCGCGATCTGCGGTTCCTTGTTGAGCTTGAACTTCAGCGCCGCGCCTGCGGCATGCAGGCACTGGGTGGAGATCGGCACGCAGAACGGGAAGTCCCTGGCCGCGTTGCCGCCGTAATCGTTGCCGCGTTCGTCGCCGCCCCAGTACATCAGCACGTCGTGCGGGCGCACGCCACGCATGAACATCGCGCCATACTCGCGGTACGAAGGCGCGAACACGTCGTCCTTCTGCATCGCCGCGCCGATACCCACGTGCGCGGCTTCATGGCCCAGGCAGGCGGCGTAGGTGCCGAGCTTGCCGGTGCGCTGCAGCGCGATGGATTTGCTGTCGAACGTACGTACGAACAGCATCTGCTTGAACAGCGGTACCAGCACCTTGGGGTCGCGCAGCGACGCGGGCAGGTCGTCACGGACGAGCGTGCCGTCCGTGTCCAGGTACTGCAGGTATTCGATCTTGAATTCAGCGGCAACCGTCATTGCGTACTGCACCTTCGACAGAGAAGTTACAAATGATATGAATCGCCATGTTAAGGAACGCGTACGGAATAGCCTTCCTGCGCCGCAACACGGAGATTCCCCGTTTTACCCCTGCCGGCGGGTGGGGGGCCAATAACAACAACGTATTCAGTCGTTGCTGCAAAGCATCAGAATACGCCTTTGGCTGACCGCCGGTACAACGGCGCGGACGGTTCCACGCGCAGGCCCGGCATCGGCCGATGCTCCACGGCCAGCCGCACGCCCCGGTATGGACCCGGCGGCTGCCAGCGCGGCGGCAACGCGCTACCCTTGCCGCCCCCGATCTGGTCCTGCCCATGTCCGTCGACAACAACCAACGCGATCTCGAAGCCGGCATCCACACCGACCTGCAGGGACGCCTGACCTACGGCGGCTACCTGCGGCTGGACCAGCTGCTCAGCGCGCAGCAGCCGCTGTCCAGCCCGCCGCACCATGACGAGATGCTCTTCATCATCCAGCACCAGACCTCGGAGCTGTGGCTGAAGCTGCTGGGCCACGAACTGCGTGCCGCGATCGGCTTCCTGCAGCGCGATGAAGTCTGGCAGTGCCGCAAGGTGCTGGCGCGCAGCAAGCAGGTGCTGCGCCAGCTGACCGAGCAGTGGTCGGTGCTGGAAACGCTGACCCCGTCCGAATACATGGGCTTCCGCGACGTGCTGGGCCCGTCGTCGGGCTTCCAGTCGCTGCAGTACCGCTACATCGAGTTCCTGCTGGGCAACAAGAACGCGCAGATGCTGCAGGTGTTCGAGCACGACCCGGCCGGGCAGGCGCAGCTGCGCACCGTGCTGGAGGCGCCGAGCCTGTACGAGGAATTCCTGAAGTACCTGGCCCGCTTTGGCCATGCAGTGCCGGCGGTCTACGAGGCCCACGACTGGACCCAGCCGCACGTGGCCGACGACGCATTGCAGCCGGTCTTCGAGCGCATCTACCAGGACACCGACCGCTACTGGCGCGAGTACGCGCTGTGCGAGGACCTGGTGGACCTGGAGACGGCTTTCCAGCTGTGGCGATTCCGACACATGCGCACCGTGATGCGGGTGATCGGCTTCAAGCGCGGCACCGGCGGTTCGTCCGGCGTGGGCTTCCTGGCCAAGGCGCTGGAACTGACCTTCTTCCCCGAGCTGTTCCAGGTGCGCACCAGCCTGCAGGCCGCGCCCCCGGCAGCGCTGGGCTGATCCCCATTCAGCTTGGTTCCCGGCCCGCGGCTGGATCGTTTCAGATGCAAGTTCAGGGAGCAGGCTGCCACCTGCCTCAAACGGCGTGTATTTGACGTGAACGCCAGAAGTCGGTGATCCTCGCGCGTTGCTCCAACTGCACAGCGGACGTGCTCGTCATCCACCGAACCAGGAAATCCGCATGAGCGTAAACGCCACTGCGAACACCCCAGAGCCGGCACTGCCGGACTTCAAGACCACGCTGGGCCACCCGCGCCCGTTGTGGATGCTGTTCATGACCGAGTTCTGGGAACGCTTTGCGTTCTACGGCATCCGCTGGGCGTTGGTGCTCTACATCGTTGCCCAGTTCTACAACGGCAGCGCTGCCGGTGAAGGCGACGCCAGCCGCATCTATGGCGCCTACCTGGCCCTGGTGTACGCCGCGGCCATCTTTGGCGGCTACGTGGCCGACCGGGTACTGGGCTACCAGCGCTCGATCCTGACCGGCGCGATCATCATGGCCGCCGGCCTGTTCATGATCTCGCTGCCGCAGGAGCACATCTTCAAGCTCGGCCTGGCCACGATCATCGTCGGCAACGGCCTGTTCAAGCCCAACATCTCGACCATGGTCGGCAAGTTGTACGGCCTGAAGGACGAGCGCCGCGATTCGGGCTTCACCATCTTCTACATGGGCATCAACATCGGCGCGATGATCGCCCCGGTGCTGACCGAGTACCTGGCCCGCAAGGTGTTCGGTACCGATGCGATGCCGTCCTACAAGGTCGTGTTCATCGCCTCGGGCGTGGGCATGCTGATCTCGCTGGTGTGGTTCTACATCGGTCGTGCCGGCCTGAAGGGCATCGGTGCACCGCCGGCCGGCGCGGAAGGCTTCGGCCGCATCATCATGGTGCTGGCCGGTGCCGTGGTCGCCATCCCGGTGGCCTACTTCCTGCTGGCTACCGGCGCCACCGCGCTGGCCTGGATCCTGGGCGCGATGTTCACCGCGCTGGCCATCCTGCTGCTGGTCGAGGGCGTCCGCGAGGGCAAGGTGCAGCGCGACCGCGTGATCGCGATGCTGATCATCTTCGCCTTCAACGTGATGTTCTGGATGTTCTTCGAACAGGCCGGCAGCTCGTTCACCTTCCTGGCCGAGAACATCGTCAACCGCCAGTTCGGCAGCTGGACCTTCCCGACCGCGTGGTTCCAGTCGGTCAACTCGGTGGCGATCATCACCCTGGCACCGGTCATCGCCTGGATCTGGGTGGCGATGGGCCGCGCCAATCCGTCCATCCCGCGCAAGTTCGGCCTGGGCCTGCTGTTCAACGGCGCCGCCTTCGCGCTGCTGATGTTCGCCCTGTCGCAGATGGTGGTGGACGGCAAGATCCCGTTCTGGACCCTGTTCATGGTCTACGTCATCCAGTCGGTGGGTGAGCTGTGCCTGTCGCCGATCGGCCTTTCGATGGTGACCAAGCTGGCCCCGGTGCGCCTGGTCGGCTTCGGCATGGGTGGCTGGTTCCTGTCCACCGGCATCGGCAACAACCTGTCGGGCATCTTCGCTGGCGTGGTCAGTGGTGAAGGCGGCATGACGGTCGAGTCGGCCCTGAAGGGGTATACCTTCGGGTTCTGGGCCCTGATCGGCTCCGGCGTGGTGCTGTTCCTGATCGCCCCGCTGATCAACAAGCTGATGCACGGCGTCAAGTAATGAAGCGAGGGTAGAAAGCATGCGCAGCAAGCTCGGTGGTGCAACGGTGGTGGTCTGTGCGGCGCTGATCGGCGCCTGTTCCCAACCGCAACCGCCTGCCACCGCCGAGCCCACGCAGCCCCTGGATACCCGACCCACCGAGCCACCGGTCGCTGACCCCAGCGAACCGGTGGCCTCGGGCAACACCCCGGTGGCGGCAGACATCGCCGCCATCGCCGGGCTCGGTGCGCAGTTCGACCCGGCCCGCAACCCCGCCGATGACCTGGCCACCGCCAAGGTGGAAGCCCAGCGCGGCAAGAAGCGCATCCTGCTGGAGGTCGGCAACGCCGCCTGCGATCGCTGCCGGGCGCTGGATGATGTGGTGGAAGGCAACGGCGACCTGCGCCGCTTCCGCGACGCCCACTACGTGTGGGTGAAGGTCAACGCCAGCGACGAACAGCCCAACACCGCCTTCTTCGCCCAGTTCCCGGTGATGGAGCGCGACTACCCGCACCTGCTGGTACTGGACGCCGATGGCAGCCTGCTGGTCTCGCAGGCCACTGCTGAGCTGCGCAAGGGCGAAGCCTTCCAGCCTGCGCGGGTGAGCGCGTTCCTCAAGCAGTGGGCACCCGACAAACCGGAATAGGGGAGTGCCGGCCGCTGGCCGTCATGCTCTGGTGGATGCCGACCGCGGCCGCCTACCCCGGTGGGTGCCGACCGTTGGTCGGCACAGAAGTGCATCCACGCATGACGTGGCTCTACTGTGGTTGCGGTCACATTCCCGGAATCGGCATCTCAATATCGCAACGCGCTCGCCGTTACCGGCAAGGACCTCAGTCGACATCCCGTCGATGCAACCTTCCGGAACGCCCATGCACAGCGACCACGCCGAACGATTGCCCGAACCTGCCAGCCACCTGGCCGAGGGTGGGGCAGGCGAGGGCGTGACTTTGCCGGCGCAGGAAACCCTGTTGGACGACGCCGGCACCGGCGAGGAAACCGTCGAACTGGCCCCGCCCCGCCATCGCCTGCCGCAGATCGCGCTGCCCGATAACGTGGTGCTGAAGGGTGCGGTGCAGAAACTGGTCGAGCAGAAGGCGCGCCTTGATGCGCTGGCCGCCGAAGGCCAGCTGGCCGGGCTGCTGCCGCCGGAATGGCAGGGCCATGGCGCGCGCGCGATCGAGCTGTCCACCTTCATCCAGGGCGTGCTGCCGTTCCTGCAGACCGGGGAGCGTGGCGAAACCGCGCCTGCCCGTCTGCCGGTGCGGCACGTGCTGGGGGATGACAGCCGGTGGGGCCTGGAGGATGTCACCGAGCCGAAGTCGTTGGCGTGGTACCTGGCCAGTGACGAGCGAGCCACGGCGGGCAGCAAGGACGTGGCGGAGGCGTACCTGGTGGGTGCGCTGGGCCTGGCGTGGATGCAGGAAGGGCGCAGCCGCCCGGGCTTCCTGCGTGCGATGGGCCAGGACAGCCTGGCGGCGCGGGTGACCATGCTGGGTTATCCGCCCGCCAACGAACTGGCGCTGTACAACGTCACCGCGCAGGGCCAGCCGCAGATCTGGTGCGTGCACGGCCGCCGCCGCATGCGCCCGCTGGTGGCGCCGTGGCTGAGCGTGCCGCTGCTGACCGCTTACGGCGTGCCGGCCCCGGTGGCGTGGCCGTCCAGCTTCCCACCGGTGGAGGCCGTGGCCGAAGTGCTGGCGACCGCCCGCCTGGGGCGCGCGCTGCCGGAAGTGGATCTGGGCAAGGTGGTGGCGAAGATCGCCGAGGATGCCGCGTCCGACGCCTGGCAACCGGTCAGCCTGCTGCAGCTCAATACCTGGTCACCGCGCTGGCATTTCTTCCTGGGCACCTTCGTCGGCCTGCCGTCGCTGCTGCTGGTGGCTGCGGCGCTGGCGCTGCCCGGGGCCGTCGAAGCCGCCACGGTTGCCGCCTCGCTGGGCTTCGCCGGCGGCGCCATCGCAGCACTGGCCGTGCCGTGGATCCACGCAAGGCGCAAGCACCTGAGCTGAAAAAAGGGGACGGAGGGGATTAGGTCGTTTCAGGCACACCTGTGCTCATTACGACTTAATCCCCTCCGTCCCCTTTTTCGTTCAGACCCCTTCGCCCATCCGCTCCAGGCCTTCGCCGGCCAGGCGCAGGATCAGCTTTTCCAGCAGTTGTTCTTCCTCGTCGCTCAGGACCGACATCAGCTTGCGGGTGATCTCGATCACCATCGGCGCGATGGTCTCGTACACCTCGAAGCCGGCGGCCGACAGCGCCAGTACCGAGCGGCGGCGGTCGTCGCCATGCGTCTCGCGCTTGATGAAGCCGCGCTCCAGCAGGCGGGCCACGGCGCGGCTGACCGCCACCTTGTCCATCGCCGTGCGGTCGGAGACCTCGCTGGCCGAGGAGCCCGGGTACAGCGCCAGGATGGTGATCACCCGCCACTCAGGGATCGCCAGACCGTAACGATCGCCGTATAGCTTGGCGATGTTGCCGCTGACCCGGTTGGACAGCACGCTCAGCCGATACGGCAGGAACTGTTCCAGGTCGAGCAGGACGTGCGAGGCACGCAGGCGGGTCGAGGCGGGATCGGGGCTCATGTTGCGGTGCACCTTGCTGGTGGTTTCAAGTGTAACTATAAGGGGTGGGTCCAGACCCTGCATTCTCGCCGGGTCCCTACCTGCCCGCACCTGGTTTGTACCGATGCGGTACCGATTCGGAGCCACGCCATGAATACCGCAGTCCCGACCGCCTCGCATCCCAACCCCGGCATGCAGGTCACCACCTTCGAGAACCCGATGGGCATCGACGGCTTCGAGTTCGTCGAATTCGCCGCCCCGGCCGGCCGTGGCCAGGAGCTGCACGAGTACTTCCGGAAGATGGGCTTCAGCGCGGTGCTCAAGCACAAGCAGCGTCCGATTACCGTCTATCGCCAGGGCGACGTCAACTTCCTGGTCAATGAAGACCCCGATTCGTTCGCCGCCGACTTCGCCGAAAAGCACGGTCCGTGCGCCTGCGGCTTCGCCATCCGCTTCAAGAAGCCGGGCCAGGAGGTCTACCAGACCGCGCTGGGCAACGGCGCCGAAGCCATCGCCTTCAAGCCGGACAGCAAGGCGGTCAGCGCGCCGGTCATCAAGGGGATCGGCGATTGCATGCTGTACCTGGTCGATCGCTACGGCGCGGCCGGCAGCATCTACGACGGCGACTACGAGCCGATCGCCGGTGCCGACCTGCACCCGGTGGGCTTCGGCCTGACCTTCATCGACCACCTGACCCATAACCTGTACTTCGGCAACATGCAGCAGTGGTCGGACTACTACGAGCGCCTGTTCAACTTCCGCGAGATCCGCTACTTCGACATCAAGGGCCTGAAGACCGGCCTGGTGTCCAAGGCGATGACCGCGCCGGACGGCATCGTGCGCATCCCGCTGAACGAATCGTCCGACCCGAAGAGCCAGATCAACGAGTACCTGGACGCGTACAAGGGCGAGGGCATCCAGCACATCGCCTGCTTCACCGAGAACATCTACGACACGGTCGAAGCGATGCGCGCGCAGGGCGTGGACTTCCTCGACACGCCGGAGACCTACTTCGACGTGATCGACCAGCGCGTGCCGAACCACGGTGAAGACGTGCCGCGCCTGGCCAGGAACAAGATCCTGATCGATGCCGATCCGGAAACCCACCAGCGCAAGCTGCTGCAGATCTTCACCCAGAACTGCATCGGCCCGATCTTCTTCGAGATCATCCAGCGCAAGGGCAACGAGGGCTTCGGCGAAGGCAACTTCACCGCGCTGTTCGAGAGCATCGAGCGCGACCAGATCCGCCGCGGCGTGCTGTAAGGTCCTGGGCAGCGCCGGGTCACGCCCGGCGCCTGCTTGCCTGTAGAGCCGAGCCATGCTCGGCTGCTTTCCGTTCCGGTCTTGCCGTTTTTCAGGAGCCCCCATGTCCCCCGCCATCACCGCCCGCGGCTACCAGTCCGGCTTCGGCAACGAATTCGCCACCGAGGCCGTCGCCGGCGCGCTGCCGGTCGGGCAGAACTCGCCGCAGAAGGTGGCCCACGGCCTGTACGCCGAACAGTTGACCGGCACCGCGTTCACCGCGCCGCGCGGCAGCAATCGCCGCAGCTGGCTGTACCGGATCCGTCCGGCGGTGACCCATGGCGAGTTCACCCCGTTCGCGCAGTCGCAGCTGCAATGTGATTTCGGCGCACAGCCGGCCTCGCCGAACCAGCTGCGCTGGAGTCCGCTGCCGCTGCCGGAGCTGCCGACCGACTTCGTCGAAGGCCTGTACACGATGGGGGGCAACGGTTCGCCCGATGCGCATGCTGGCGTGGGCATCCACCTCTACGCTGCCAACCGCGACATGGTCGGCCGCTACTTCTACGATGCCGACGGTGAGCTGCTGATCGTGCCGCAGCTGGGCGCGCTGCGCCTGCTGACCGAGCTGGGCGTGATCGAGATCGAGCCGCAGCAGATCGCGGTGATCCCGCGCGGCGTGCGGTTCCGCGTTGAACTGCCCGATGGCCCGAGCCGCGGCTACATCTGCGAGAACTACGGTGCGCTGCTGAAGCTGCCCGACCTTGGCCCGATCGGTTCCAACGGCCTGGCCAACCCGCGCGACTTCGAAACCCCGCACGCGGCGTTCGAGGATGTCGATGGCGATTTCGAGCTGATCGCCAAATTCGAGGGCCGCCTGTGGCGTGCGCCGATCGACCATTCGCCGCTGGACGTGGTGGCCTGGCACGGCAACTACGCGCCGTACCGCTACGACCTGCGCCGCTTCAACACCATTGGCTCGATCAGCTACGACCACCCGGATCCGTCGATCTTCCTGGTGCTGCATTCGCCCAGCGACACGCCGGGAACCAGCAACATGGATTTTGCGATCTTCCCGCCGCGCTGGCTGGTGGCGCAGAACACGTTCCGCCCGCCGTGGTTCCACCGCAACATCGCCAGCGAATTCATGGGCCTGGTGCACGGTGCCTACGATGCCAAGGCCGAAGGCTTCGTGCCGGGCGGCGCATCGCTGCACAACTGCATGAGCGGCCATGGCCCGGACGCACCGACCTTCGACAAGGCGTCCAATGCCGATCTGTCCAAGGCGGACGTGATCAAGGACACGATGGCCTTCATGTTCGAGACCCGCGCGGTGATCCGCCCGACCGCACAGGCCCTGGCCGCCGGCCACCGTCAGGGCGACTACCAGCAGTGCTGGAACGGCCTGCGCAACAACTTCCGCTGATCCGAAAAAGGGGACGGAGGGGATTAAGCCGCAATCAGCACACGTGTGCTTGAAACGACTTAATCCCCTCCGTCCCCTTTTTCTTCAGGCCACCTCGGCGAACGCGTCGCAGTGCTCCAACGGCAGCGCTTCCAGCAGGCGTTGGCGTACGCGCTGGCAGTAGCCTTCCGAGGTCAGCCCGGGCAGCGTCCGCATCGCAGACTGAAGTACCTGCAGGACATCGCTCTCGGCCCGGGCCTGTTGCAGTTCGCGGAACAGGGCCACTGCCTGTGGGTGGCGCTGCATCTCCAGGATCCCCAGCACGTAGATGCGCGCGGCCACCAGTGAGCGGCGGCGTTCGCTGCCGGTTGCGGGTGCAGCCGCGGCTGCGGGTGGTGGCGGGGCGGCTGTGGCGGCGGTCCCGGTGCTCAGGTAACCGGCCTGCACCAGCTGGATGACCATGGCCGCCGCGTCCTGGCCGATCAGGCCGGTGAGGTCGGCCAGGGTGCGCTGGCCGTCGCACAGGATCAACAACCGGCGCTGGCGCATGTCCAGCGGCGCGCGATGGGCCTGCAGCGCGGTTCGGGCGAGTTCGGTCTTGCGCGGTTGCATGGAAGGGACAGCCAGGTCGGTGCACGCCGAGCCTGAACGAGGGCGATGAAACCGCGATGACAATGCAGCCTCTGCACGCGCGCTGCGCTAGCGTGCAGCTACCTTCGTGCCAGGGAACCGCACCGATGAAGCACCTCCCGATTGCTGGTCTGTTGCTCCTTTCGCTCGCCGCCTGCAGTGGCGGCCCCGACAAGCAGGGCGCCGCCGGCAGCGGCAGCGACACCCCGGCGGAAACCGCCTCGGCGACCGGTCCGGCCCAGTCGACGGATCCTGATCTAGCGGCCCGCCCGGCGAACGACCTCCGCAAGGACAGCCCGGCGCGCCTGGATGGCTTCGGCGGCGTCACGCTGGGCGCCGGCATCGCCGAGGTCCGCAGCGGCTTCGGCACGCCGCTGCAGGGACTGGGCACCGACGCCAGTGGCAAGCCCTTGCCCGCCGACGACGGCAACGACGGCTGCTACTTCCTGCGCCCGCAGGATGCCGAGGACCCGCGGCTGATGATCGAAGGCCGCAAGCTGGTGCGCTACGACGTGCGCAGCGCCGCCATCACTGCACCGGGCGGCGGCAAGGTCGGCATGACCCTGGGCGAGCTGCAGGTGCTGTATCCCGAGCGCGCTGACGTCGGTCCCGACAAGTACGACGAGAAGGCCCAGCACCTGCGCGTGCGGCCGGCGCAGGAGGGCGGGGCAGTGATCGACTTCGCGCTCGGTGCCGATGGCCGGGTGGGGGCCTGGCGGGTCGGGCAGACCCCGCAGGTCGACTATGCGGAAGGCTGTGGCTGATCCTTGATCCACCGCCCAGCCATGCGCTCGGGCCACGCGTAGAATCGCGCCACCACTGCTGGGGAGTGCTCGATGATCGCCATTGCCATTGCCTGGTTCCTGCTTGGCCTGCTGCTGCTGGCCCTGGGCGGGGACTCCATCGTCAAGGCCGTGTCCGGCCTGGCCCAGCGTTTCGGGGCCAGCCCGTTCACCGCCGGATTGCTGCTGCTCGGGGTGGCCACCTCGTTGCCGGAACTGGCGGTCAACGCACGCGCGCTGGCGGTGGGCCAGCCAGAGCTGGCGCTGGGCAATGCGGTCGGCAGCAGCATCGTCAATCTGGGCCTGACCCTGGCCGTGGCCGCCATCGCCGCGCCCCTGTTGCTGCGCGCGCGCCTGCAGGCGGTGCTGTGGTGGTCGCTGCTGGCGGCCGCCGTGCTGCTGATCCTGTTCGGCCTGGATGGTCACCTGGTGCGCTGGGAAGGCGGCGTGCTGGTGGCGGGCTTCATCGTCATGCAGGTGCTGCTGCTGCGCCGCCGCCGCGTCGAGAGCGCCGAGATGCAGGCAGCCATCGCCGAATCCGCGCTGAGCCGCACCAGCCTGCCATTGAACGTGCTGCGCATGCTGATCGCGGCGTTGACCCTGTACTGGGGCGCGCGCCTGGTGGTGGGTGCTGCGGCCGACTTCGGTGCCGCACTGGGCTGGACGCCACTGCTGGTCGGCCTGCTGCCGGTGGCAATCGGCACCGCACTGCCGGAGGTGGCCACTGCCATTGCCGCCTCGCGTCGCGGGCATGGCGACATGGTGCTCGGTCACGTACTGGGTTCCAGCGTGGTCAACCTGCTGCTGGTGATCGGCGCGATGGCGGTGTTGCAGCCTTTGGCGTTGCCGGCCTCGTTCGTTCGCCTGGAACTGCCGGCGCTGTTGGCGTTCGCGCTGGTGCTGTACCCGATGCTGCGCGGCGACCTGAAGATCAGTCGTGGCGAAGGCGGCATCCTGCTGGTCGCGTTCGTAGGCTGGTTCGTGCTGGAGCTGCTGCTGGTCGGCGCACCGGCGCTGTAGAGCCGAGCCCATGCTCGGCCGCTGTTCGTGCCGACCAGCGGTCGGCACCTACCGGGCGTCACATTGCCGGCCAGCGGCCGGCACTACCGGTTCTGCGTGGTTTCTTCTTCCCGCACCGGTTCCGGCGGCGGCAGCCGCTCCTCGGCGGCCGGCTCGTTGCCCGGCAGGCTGGGGCGGGTTTCCATCAGCAGCGACAACGCCGCCTTGGCCATCATGTGCGCGCTGATCGGTGCGGTGATGAACAGGAACACGGTGATCAGCAGCTCGCGTGGCTGCGGGTCCTGGCCGAGGAAGATGTGGTAGCACACCGAGCACACCAGCACGCACCCCACGCCCAGCGTGCTGGCCTTGGTCGGTGCGTGCAGGCGCTTGAAGAAGGTGGACAGCTTCACCAGGCCCAGTGCGCCGACCAGGATGAAGAAGCAGCCGAACAGCAGCAGGATCGACAGGACGATCTGGATCGCGGTGATCATTCGACGATGTCCCGGCGCAGCACGAACTTGCTCAGCACCACGGTGCTGCCGAAGCCGAGCATGGCGATGATCAGCGCCGCCTCGAAGTAGATCGGCGAGTTGAGGTACATGCCGAACAGCATCAGCTCGGCGATCGCGGTCACCGACAGCGTGTCCAGCGCGAGGATGCGGTCGGGCACGGTCGGCCCGCGCAGCAGGCGCCAGGTGGCCAGCAGCATCGCCAGGCCGACCACGTGCATGCACACCACCAGGGTGGTCTGGATGACTTCAAAACCGGTCATGGGAAGATCTCCATCAACGGCGCCTCGTAGCGGCGCTTGATCGTATCGATCAGGTCCTGTGGGTCCTCCAGGTGCAGCACGTGCACCAGCAGGAACTTGCGGTCGTCGCTGAGCGCGGCCGAGACCGTGCCCGGGGTCAGCGTGATCATGCTGGTCAGCGCAGCGATGCCATGGATGTTGGCGATGTCCAGCGGCAGCCAGATGAAACCGGGGTGGATGTTCTTCTCCGGGCCCAGCACCTGCAGGGCAACGCGGATGTTGGACATCAGGATGTCCCACAGGGTCACGCACAGCAGTTTCGGCAACGGGCGCAGGGTGCCGATGCGGGCGAACTCGCGATCCAGGCGCGCGGCGAACAGCGGCACCACCACGCCCAGCACCAGCCCCAGCACGATCTGGCCGAGGGTGAAGCTGTCGGACATCAGCAGCCAGAATGCCACCACCATGATGCTGAGCATCGGCGACGGAATCAGGCGACGGAACAGGGAGCGCTGGGCGGTCATGGCTGGCGGATCTCCGGTGCAGTCGCACGCAGCTGCTGCACGTACTCGCTGGGGTGCAGCAGCTGCGCGGCGGTGGCGTCGGTGTAGCGCATCAGCGGTGCTGCGGCCAGGGTCATGCCGATGCCGTAGGCCAGCAGGATGCAGGCCGCGTACAGCTCGACCCGGCGCAGCCGCGCCTTGCGTGGTACCGGCGCTTCCGGATCGACCGGCGGCACGCGCCAGAACAGGCGGATGCCCCCCCGGGTCAGGCCCATGATCACCAGCAGGCTGCTGACCAGAACGGCGGTCCAGACCGGGCCGGTGTACTGCGCCGGCATGCCGGCCAGCAGCGCAGCCTTGGCCAGGAAGCCGGACAGCGGCGGCAGGCCGGCCACCGACACCGCGCCGATCAGGAACAACACGGCGGGCGTTTCCTTGCCCGGCATCGGCGCGACCACTTCCTTGCGGTCGCTGGCGCTACCGCGACGGCGGCGGATCAGATCGGCGACCAGGAACAGCGCGGCAGCGACGAAGCTGCTGTGTGGCAGGTAGTACAGGCCAGCCGAGAGCACCTGGGGCGTGCCCACCGAGAAGGCGATGAACAGCGTGGCCGCCGACACGATCACCAGGTAGGAGATCAGTACGCGCAGGCGGGTCGCGGCCAGCGCGCCGAGGCCGCCCAGCACCAGCGTCGCGACGCCGGCCCACAGCAGCCAGTCGCGGCCATAGCCGGCCATCGCGCCGGCATCGTCGCCGAACCACAGCATCTGGATGCGCAGCACCGAGTACAGGCCGACCTTGGTCATGATCGCGAACAGCGCCGCCACCGCCGCCGGTGCGCGCGAATAGGCTTCCGGCAGCCACAGGTACAGCGGCATCAGCGCGGCCTTGGCGCAGAACACCAGCAGCAACAGGCCCATGGTCGCCTTCACCAGGGTCAGCTGTGCCGGCGGTACCTCGGCGATGCGCTGCGACAGCTCGGCCATGTTCAATGAGCCCAGCGAGGCATACAGCAGGCCCAGCGCGACCAGGAACAGGGTCGAGGCGGTGACGTTGAACACCACGTAGTGCAGGCCGATGCGCATGCGCAGGCCGCGGCCGCCACTGAGCAGCAGGCCGTAGGAGGCGATCAGCATCACCTCGAAGAACACGAACAGGTTGAAGATGTCGCCGGTCAGGAACGCGCCGTTGAGGCCGACCAGCTGGAACTGGAACAGCGCATGGAAGTGCGGCGCGCGGCGGTCCCAGCCCGAGCAGGCGTGCAGCAGGCAGGGAATGGCCAGCAGCAGGGTGGTCAGCAGCATCCACGCCGACAGCCGGTCGGCCACCAGCGCGATGCCCAGCCGCGACGGCCAGTCGCCCAGCAGGTAGACGTTGATTTCACCACTGGCCGTGGTGGCAAACAGCAGCCCGACCGCCAGCGCCAGCGCCGACAGCGCGGTCCAGGCCACCGCGCGCTGCACCCGGGGGCCATAGCGGCGGTGTTCGACGAACAGCGACAGTGCAGCACCCAGCAGCGGAATCAGGATCGGCAGGATCACCAGATGATTCATGCGCGGTCCTCGTCCTGGCGCGGCGGCACGCGCTCATCCTGCAGGTCGTCATCCGGTTCGTGGGCGTCCACGTGGTCGCTGTGGTTGTCGCTGCGGCTGCGCATGGCCAGCACGATGCTCACGGCAGTCATCGCGAAGGCGATCACGATCGCGGTCAGCACCAGCGCCTGTGGCAGCGGGTCGGTGTAGTTGCCCAGGTGGCTGTCCACGCCTTCCTGCAGCACCGGCGCCTTGCCCAGCACCACGCGGCCGCCGGCGAAGATCAGCAGGTTGGTGGCGTAGGACAGGAAGGTCATGCCGAGGATCACATCGAAGCTGCGCGCACGCAGCAGCAGGTAGATGCCGATGGCGGTCAGCACGCCGATCGCGGTAGCCAGGGCCAGTTCCATCAGTGCATCTCCCCGGTGCGTGCCGAGCGGCGTTGCAGGTCGATCTCACCCTTGCGGGCAGTGCGGGTACGCGACGGCTTGATCGTGCCCATCATCGACAGCATCAGCATGGCGCCGCCGAACACCACCAGATAGACGCCGATGTCAAAACCGATCGCGCTGGCCAGCGGTACGTCGCCGATCAGCGGCAGGTGCAGGTCGAGATGGCCGCTGGTCAGGAACGGCACGCCGAACAGCATCGAGGCGCTGCCGCTGAGCAGGGCGATCAGCAGGCCCATGCCGATGCAGCGGATGTAGTCGAAGCCGAAGCGCGACTCCACCGATGCAGTGCCCTGGATCACGTACTGGATCAGCAGCGGCACTGCCAATACCAGGCCGGCGATGAAGCCGCCACCCGGTGCGTTGTGCCCGCGCAGGAACAGGAAGATCGACACGGTCAGGGTCAGCGGGAACATGATCTGCGCCAGGTCGGCCGGCACCGGCAGCTTGATCGGCGGGCCGGGCATGATCTGCTCCGGCGCCATCCGCGTACGCCGCAGCAGCGCATGCACCACCAGCGCGGCGATGCCGAACACGGTGATCTCGCCGAAGGTATCGAAGCCGCGGAAGTCGACCAGGATCACGTTGACCACGTTCTGGCCGTAGGCCTCGGGCAACGCGCGGGCGAGCAGCTCGCCGGCCATGGTGTTCGGCGGCAGGGTCATCGCCGAATAGGCCAGCGCGCCAAGCCCGGCACCGGCGATGATCGCGATCACCGCGTCGCGGCGCTTGCGCCAGCGCGGCCGCTCCGGGCCGGACTGCGCAGGCAGGTAGTTCATGCCCAGCAGCATCAGCACCAGCGTCACCATCTCCACCAGCAGCTGGGTGAGGGCCAGGTCGGGCGCGGACAGGAACACGAAGGTCAGCGCCACCATCAGGCCGACGCCGCCGACCAGCAGCACCGCCAGCAGGCGCTGCTTGTAGATGCGCAGGGTGGCGACCGCGCAGGCCATCATCACCAGCCACAGGGCCCAGCCCAGCAGCGGAATCGGCTGCGGCGCGGTCCAGTTCGGCGAGGCAGGGTTGGCCACGAACGGCGCAGCGGCAACCACGATCGCCACCAGCACCAGGCCCAGCAGCATGCGCTGCAGGCTGCCATTGGCGATGCCGCTGGTCAGGCGCATGGCCAGCGCGGACACGGCGTCCAGCTGGGCGTGGAACACGTTGCGGCCCGTGCTGACATTGGTCACGGCATGCAGGTTGATCAGCCTGCGCAGGCCGAAGTACAGCGCCACGCCACCGACCACGCCGATCGCGCTCATCGCCAGCGGCAGGTTGAAGCCGTGCCACACCGCCAGGCTGTATTCGGGCATGGCGGTGCCGAGGATCGAGGCCGCAGCGGCGTGCAGCACCGGCGCGACGGTCAGTGCGGGTGCCACGCCCACCGCCACACAGATCACCACCAGCAGCTCCACCGGCACCTTCATCCAGCGCGGCGGCTCGTGGGGCACGCGGTCCAGGTCGTGCGGGCCAGTGCCGAAGAAGGTGTCGTGCACGAAGCGCAGGCTGTACGCCACGCCGAACACACCGGCCAGCAGCGCAGCGATCGACACCGCCGTGCGCATCGCGCCCGGGCCGCCACCGGCGGTCAGTGCCTCGGCGAACAGCATTTCCTTGGACAGGAAGCCGTTGAGCAGCGGGATGCCGGCCATCGCCAGCGAGGCGATGATCGCCAGCGCGCTGGTGAACGGCATCAGCCTGCGCAGCCCCCCCAGCTTGCGCATGTCGCGGGTGCCGGTTTCGTGGTCGATGATGCCGGCGGCCATGAACAGCGAAGCCTTGAAGGTGGCGTGGTTGAGGATGTGGAACACGCCGGCGACCACCGCCATCGGCGTGGACAGGCCGAACAGCAGGGTGATCAGGCCCAGGTGGGAAATGGTCGAGTACGCCAGCAGGCCTTTCAGGTCGTGCTGGAAGATCGCGTTCCAGGCACCGATCAGCAGGGTCAGCGCGCCGATGCCGCTGACCGTATAGAAGAACAGGTCGCTGCCGGCCAGCGCCGGATGCAGCCGCGCCAGCAGGAACACGCCGGCCTTCACCATGGTGGCCGAGTGCAGGTAGGCCGAGACCGGGGTCGGCGCTGCCATCGCGTGCGGCAGCCAGAAGTGGAACGGGAACTGCGCGCTCTTGGTGAAGATGCCGGCCAGCACCAGGAACAGGGCGTACGGGTACAGCGTGCTGGCGCGGATCTGCTCGCCGGCGGCCAGCACCACATCCAGGTCGAAGCTGCCGACGATGCGGCCGATCAGCAGCACGCCACCGAGCAGGGCCAGGCCGCCGCCGCCGGTGATCACCAGCGCCATGCGCGCGCCTTCGCGTGCGTCCTGGCGGTGCGACCAGAAGCCGATCAGCAGGAACGAGCTGATGCTGGTCATTTCCCAGAAGATCATCAGCAACAGCAGGTTGCCCGACAGCACCATCCCCAGCATCGCGCCCATGAACAGCAGCAGGTAGCAGTAGAAGCGGTGCGCGTTGTCCTGCTGGTTGAGGTAGTAGCGCGCATACAGCACCACCAGGGCGCCGATGCCCAGCACCAGCCCGGCGAACATCCAGGCCAGCCCGTCCAGGCGCAGGGTGAAGTCCAGGCCGATCTGTGGAAGCCAGGGGACCAGGGTGCGGACCACCTGGCCATCGAGCACCGCCGGGGTCAGCCAGCCGAGGATGGCCAGCCCGCCCAACGGCGCCAGCGCCGCCAGCCAGGCAGCAGTCGAGCGCGAACTAAGGGGGAAGGCCGCAACAGCCGCTGCCATCAGGAACGGCAGGGCCAGCAGCAGGGGCAGGCTGGAGAGCATGCAGGGAATCCATGATTCACGAGCAGGTCAGGGAGAATAACAGGCTGCGAAATGTCGCCGAAACCCATCAAACAGCGATCAATTGCATGTAACGTTCGCTGATTCATTTTTTCTGCGGCGCAACATCACGTTCCTGCGGTCCCTCCCGGTTGCCCTCGGGGGACACCCTACGCCCACGCAGGGAGACCGCAGGCCCTGTCGCACAGGGGCTGCCGTCAACAGACGGGAGGCGGGGAGCGAGTCACCGGCGCAGGCTGGCAGGGCCGCCGTGGAGTGTGGGTGATGGAATTCGCCCGTTCAGGAAACGACGGCCGCTGTCGACCGCCGGCGATCAGTAGCGCCAGTCGAGCTTGCGATAGAACTTGGCCATCACCCAGGCCGGGCCGATCAGCAGGTAGGTCAGGTCGGTCAGGAAGCTGGGCTTGCGACCCTCGAACGTGTGGCCGATGAACTGCGCGATCCAGGCCACCACGAACACGCCCACCGCCAGCCAGCGCAGCGCCTGCAGGCCGATCTCGGCCTCCAGCAGGCGGCACAGGCAGCCGAATACGAAGAACTGGACGAGCATGCCGATGCCCAGCGGGCGCGACAGCTTGTTGTAGAAGCACCAGGCGCTGAACATCGCGAACGCCGACCAGATGCCGTACTGGAACCAGGTGATCAGCGGCGGCAGGCACCACAGCAGGGCCACCACCGACCACAGGATCGCCGGCACCGCCACCACGTGGATGCGCTGGTTGATCACGTTGCGGTGGTCGTCGGAGTAGCTGGCGAAATAGCGGTCGATCGGCCGCGCAAGCTCGGTGGATGTCTGCATGCTGCGTCGCTTCCTCGGACAACGGTAGTGCCGGCCGCTGGCCGGCAAACCAGAGCATAGCCGAGTTCGCGACGTCGCCGGCCAGCGGCCGGCACTACCAGGACCAGGCCATGCCTCGCTGCAGGTTCACCGAAGCGCCGGCCAGCGGCCGGCGCTACCGAACGCGCCCCCAGCCTTTCCGGCCAGGGGCGCAGGCGGATCAGTCGACGCTGATCCCGGCCAGGCGCTGCAGCGCCTCGGCGTACTTGGCGCGGGTGCGCTCGATGATGTCGGCCGGGATGTTCGGACCCGGGGCGGTCTTGCCCCAGTCCAGCGTCTCCAGGTAATCGCGCACGAACTGCTTGTCGTAGCTCGGCGGGCTGGTGCCCACTTCGTACTCGTCGGCTGGCCAGTAACGCGAGGAATCCGGCGTCAGCATCTCGTCCATGATGTACAGCCGGCCATCGGCGTCGGTACCGAACTCGAACTTGGTGTCGGCCAGGAGGATGCCGCGCTCGCGGGCGTAATCGGCGGCGAACTTGTAGATGCGCAGGGTGGCGTCGCGCACCCGCTCGGCCAGTTCCGCACCGACCTGCTTCACCATCGCGTCGAAATCGATGTTCTCGTCATGGTCGCCGACTGCGGCCTTGGTCGAGGGTGTGAAGATCGGCTCGGGCAGCTGTTCGGCCTGGCGCAGGCCGTCGGGCAGGTCGATGCCGCTGACCTTGCCGGTGCGCTGGTAATCCTTCCAGCCGCTGCCGATCAGGTAGCCGCGGGCGATCGCTTCCACCGGCACCGGCTTCAGCTTGCGGGTGACCACCGCGCGCTTGGCGTACAGCGCCGGGTCCACGCCTTCGGGCAGCACGCTGGCCACGTCGATGCCGGTCAGGTGGTTGGGCATCAGGTGCGCGGTCTTGGCGAACCAGAAGTTGGAGACCTGGCAGAGCATCTCGCCCTTGCCCGGGATCGGGTCGGGCAGGACCACGTCGAACGCCGACAGGCGATCGGTGGCGACCATCAGCAGGTAATCGCCCGGCGGGGTTCCGGCTGGCAGCCGCTCGCGCGGGATATCGAACACATCACGCACCTTGCCGCGATGGCGCAAGGGCAGGCCGGGGAGATCGGATTGCAACAGCGTGGTTGGCACGGGCACTCCTGGGGCGTTGTCGATACGGCTGCTGCCCAACGGACCCGGCGGGCCCGCTGACCAGCGGGCGGCCTAGTGTAAAGCCGTCCGGGCCCGCTGTGACGTAAAATGAGCGTCCATTTCGTCGGTCGACCCCGGAGCGCCATGCGCTGGTACGGAAAACTGCTCGGATTCATCGCCGGCGCCCTGCTGTTCCGGCCCAATCCGCTGTTCGGCGCGGTGGTCGGCCTGCTGATTGGCCACGCCTTCGATTCGGACTGGTTCCGCCTGAACAAGGAGAACCCGTACCGGGAGCTGGGGCTGACCTCCGAGGCCACCGATGCCGAGATCGAGCGCGCCTACCGCAAGCTGATCTCGCAGTACCACCCCGACAAGCTGGGCGGTGCCGCCCCCGAGCTGCAGCAGCAGGCCGAGCAGAAGTCGCGGCGGATCAACGCCGCCTACGACCGCATCAAGACCCTGCGCAAGCGCTGACCCGACAGTCCCGCCTGCGGGCGGGAGAATCCTTTCCCCGTTCCGAAGGCCCCGGCCATGTCCAACTGCCTCATCGCCCCCTCCATTCTCTCCGCCAACTTCGCCCGCCTCGGCGAGGAAGTCGACAACGTCCTCGCCGCCGGTGCGGACTGGGTCCACTTCGACGTGATGGACAACCACTACGTGCCGAACCTGACCATCGGCCCGATGGTCTGCCAGGCCCTGCGCAAGCACGGCGTCACCGCGCCGATCGACGTGCACCTGATGGTCGAGCCGGTGGACCGCATCATCCCGGACTTCGCCGAGGCCGGTGCCACCTACATCAGTTTCCACCCGGAGGCCAGCCGCCACGTGCACCGCACCATCCAGCTGATCCGCTCGCTGGGCTGCAAGCCGGGCATCGTGCTCAATCCGGCCACCCCGGTGGACATCCTCGACTGGGTGCTGGACGACCTGGACCTGGTGCTGCTGATGTCGGTCAACCCGGGCTTCGGCGGCCAGGCCTTCATTCCCTCGGCGCTGGACAAGTTGCGCGTGGTCCGCCAGAAGATCGATGCCAGCGGCAAGGACATCCGCCTGGAGATCGACGGTGGCGTGAAGGCCGACAATATCGGTGAGATCGCTGCCGCCGGCGCCGACACCTTCGTGGCCGGCTCGGCCATCTTCAACGCCAGGACCAGCTACCAGGACGTGATCGCGCAGATGCGCGCCAACGTCGCTGCGGCACGGGGCTGAGCCATGGGTACGGTGGCCGTGTTGAACATTCGTCCGGCCACCGCGGCCGATGCTGGCCTGATCCTGCATTTCATCCGCGAGCTGGCGATCTACGAGAAGGCCGAGCATTCGGTGCAGACCGATGAGATCGGCATCGCCGAGAGCCTGTTCGGCGCCGACTCCACCGCCCGCGCGCTGATCTGCGAGGCCGACGGCGAGGCCATCGGCTATGCGGTGTACTTCTACAACTACTCCACCTGGCTGGGCCGCAAGGGCATCTACCTGGAAGACCTGTACGTCAGCCAGGAAAAGCGCGGTGCCGGTGCCGGCAAAGCGTTGCTGAAGTACATCGCACGCCAGGCCGTGGCCGAGGGTTGCGGTCGTTTCGAATGGTCGGTGCTGGACTGGAACACTCCGGCCATCGAGTTCTACACCGCTGCTGGCGCGAAACCGCAGGATGAGTGGACCGTGTACCGGCTGCAGGGGCAGGCGCTGCACGATTTCGCCAACGGTTGAGGCGTGTGGCGGGTGCGAACCGCAACCCGGTGGGTGCGGTTCGCACTCCCTGCGTCTCCCCCCCCAAAAAAAAAAGCCACGCCAATCATTGGCGTGGCCTCGCTGCATGCGTGGGAGGCTGATCCTGCCTCCATCCGTCGTCCCTGCTATGGCCTTCCATTCTCCAGCAGCTGAATGACACCTGCGTGACATTCACTGCGGGCAAACAGTGCATTGCTAGCCTGTGCCGCCCTGACCTGGAAGTACCGCATGACCACCCCGCGCTGGCGCCTGATCCTCAATGGCAAATCCGCTGGCAACGATGAACTGCGCGACGCCGTGGGCCATTGGCGCGGGCAGGGCGTGCAGCTGGAGGTGCGGGTGACCTGGGAAGACGGTGACGCTGAACGCTACGTTGCCGAGGCCATCAATCATGGCGTGGACGTGATCGTGGCCGCCGGTGGCGATGGCACGCTCAGCGCGGTGGCCGAGACGCTGGCCCATCGTGAGGAACCGGCAGAAGTGCTGCCTTCGCTGGCGTTGATTCCGATGGGGACCGCCAACGACTTCGCCACGTCGGCAGGCATTCCCACCGAGCCCGCCGATGCCCTCGCGCTGATCGGCCAGGTGCCGGCACGGCCCATCGACCTGTTGCGCGTGGATGCCGATGGCACGCCCTGGTGGTGCGCCAACCTCGCCAGTGGTGGCTTCGGCACGCAGGTGACGGTGGAGACCGATGCCGGCTTGAAGAAGATGCTCGGTGGGCTGGCCTACGTGATCACCGGCATCGCCAAGCTGGGCCGCATCGAGCCGATCGCCGCGCGGCTGTCCGGCCCGGACTTCGCCTGGGAAGGTGACTTCATCGCGCTCGGCATCGGCAATGGCCGGCAGGCCGGCGGTGGCCAGCAGCTGTGCCCGCAGGCACTGATCGATGATGGGCTGCTGGATGTCACGGTGCTGCCGGAGCTGGAAGGCGAGGTCACCGCCACCCTTGGCCATATGCTGAAGGCGGGCACCCAGGCCGCACTGGAACAACTCGCCACGCGCGCGCGGTTGCCGTGGCTGCAGGTGGAATCCGAGCGTCCGTTGACGCTCAACCTGGACGGCGAACCGGTGCAGGCCCGTCACTTCCGCGTCGAGTGCGTGCCGGGCAGGGTGCGGATGCACCTGCCGGTCGGTTGCCCGTTGCTGGACGGGCAGGGGTAGAGTCATCGGTTCCCGTGGCCGGCCGCGCCCGTCCCGTGGTTCAGTCTCCCGGGGTTCCCCTGCCGCGCAAGCTGCGATACAGTCGAGGGGTGTCCAGCCTGACGACCCCGCATACTCTTTCTTCCGCACGCCGTTGGTGGCGATGGTGGCCCGTTGCCGTCGTCCGCCCCCATAACGCTGTGTCCCGGAAGGAAAGTCGTCTTGAACTCGCACGCTCAGTTTCAGCAGCAGGCCGCTGAAGGCCACACCCATATTCCCGTCGTCCGTGAAGTGCTGTCCGACCTGGACACGCCGCTTTCGGTCTATCTGAAGCTCGCCGACGGCCCCAATACCTACCTGTTTGAATCCGTCGAAGGCGGCGAGCGCTTTGGTCGTTACTCGATCATCGGCCTGCCGGCGCGCCGCGTGTACGCCTTCCACGGCCATACGCTGACCGTGCGCGAAGACGGCCAGATGGTGGAAACCCGAGAGGTGGCCGACCCGTTCGCCGAGGTCGAGGCGCTGCGCAGTGCTCACTCGGTGCCCAAGCTGGACGGCCTGCCGGGCTTCACCGGCGGCCTGGTCGGCTGGTTCGGCTTCGAATGCATCGGCTACATCGAGCCGCGCCTGGCCCCGCCGGCCGGCCGTGATGAGCTGGGCACGCCGGACATCCTGCTGCTGGACTCCAACGAGCTGGCGGTATTCGACAATCTCAAGGGCCGGCTGTACCTGATCGTGCACGCCGACCCGCGTGTCGACGGTGCCTTCGAACAGGCGCAGGCGCGCCTGGACGCACTGACTGCGAAGCTGCGTGCACCGGGCGCCGGCTATCCGGCACCGCTCAACAGCGATGTGCTGGACGAATCGGATTTCGTCTCCGGCTTCACCCGCGAAGGCTTCGTCGATGCGGTCCAGCGCAGCAAGGAATACATCCGCGCCGGTGACATCTTCCAGGTGGTGCTCAGCCAGCGCCTTAGCGTGCCGTTCAAGGCGCGCCCGGTGGATGTGTACCGCGCGCTGCGCGCGTTGAATCCCTCGCCGTACATGTATTTCCTCGATGTCGGCGACCTGCAGGTGGTCGGTTCCTCACCGGAAATCCTGGTGCGTTTGCAGGATGGCGAAGTGACCGTGCGCCCGATCGCCGGCACCCGCCCGCGTGGCGCCACGCCCGAGCTGGACCTGGCACTGGAAACCGAGCTGCTGGCCGACCCCAAGGAACGCGCCGAGCACCTGATGCTGATCGACCTCGGCCGCAACGATGCCGGGCGCGTCTCCAGGGCCGGTACCGTGGAAGTGGGCGAGCAGTTCGTGATCGAACGCTACAGCCATGTCATGCACATCGTCAGCGAAGTGACCGGGCAGCTGCAGCCGGGCCTGAGCTATGCCGACGTGCTGCGCGCCACCTTCCCGGCCGGCACCGTCAGCGGCGCGCCAAAGATCCGCGCGCTGGAAGTGATCCGCGAACTGGAGCCGATCAAGCGCAACGTCTACGCCGGCAGCATCGGCTACATCGGCTGGCACGGCGATGCCGATACCGCGATCGCGATCCGCACTGCGGTCATCAAGGATGGCCGCCTGTACGTGCAGGCCGGCGCCGGCATCGTCTACGACTCGGACCCGGACAAGGAATGGGACGAGACGATGAACAAGGGCCGTGCGCTGTTCCGCGCCGTCGCCCAGGCCGCCAAGGGCCTGTGACGCTCCCCGTGCCGTGGCCTGCGCCGCGGCATCTTCCGCTGTTCCCATTGAAGACAAGGAGTACCGCATGAAGCTGCTGAGCGCATTGCTGTGGTCGTCGCTGCTGGCCACGATGGCCCCGTCTGCGTGGGCGCAGGCCAATACCATTCCTTCGCAGCCGCACCTGCTGGTGAAGGGGCAGGGTACCCGCACGGTGATGCCCGACCGCTTCGGCCTGCAGTTGAACATCGAAGAGACCGACATGGACGCCGACGCCGCGCGGCGCCGCGTGCAGGGCAACGTGGCCCGCGTGCTGGCGCTGTTCAAGCAGCACAAGGCGGTGGACGGCAGCGTGCGTGCGGACAACCTGCGGATCGGCCCGGCGACGCGCTATGAGCAGAACCGGCAGGTCTTCATCGGTACCCGCGTATCGCGCCAGCTGCGTGCGAGCTTCGCCAGCGTGAAGGCGATGCAGGATGTGCTGGGTGCGTTGAAGGCCGACGAGAACGTACAGGTCAGCAGCCTGGCGCCAACCTATTCGGGTGAAGTGGCGCTGCGCCGCGAACTCAAGGGTGAGGCGGCGGCCCAGACCCGCGAGTCCGCGCAGGGCCTGGCCAAGGCCTACGGCACCCGGCTGCGCGGCCTGTACAGCATTTCCGACGTAGCGCCGAACTTTGCTTATGGCATCCAGGCCGGCAGTTGGCCGAGCAGTGGGGATCTGGTGACGCCGCCTTCGCCGCCCGCGCCCGAGGCACCGATGAACAGCATCGAGACCACGGGCTCCCGCCTGCCCGAGTCGGTCGAAGCCGGCCCCATCACCTACACCGAAAACGTGTACGCCATTTTCCTGATAAGCGACGGAACCTGACCATGTTGTGGATGATCGACAACTACGACAGCTTCACCTACAACCTCGTGCAGTACCTGCAGACGCTGGGCGCCGAGGTGAAGGTGGTGCGCAACGATGCGATGAGCGTGGACGAGATCGCCGCGCAGAAGCCCGAGCGCATCGTCATTTCGCCCGGCCCGTGCACGCCCAACGAAGCGGGCGTGTCGCTGGAGCTGATCCAGCGGCTGGGCCCGACCACGCCGATCCTCGGCGTGTGCCTGGGCCATCAGGGCATCGGCCAGGTCTACGGCGGCACCGTGATCCGCGCCGGCAACATCATGCATGGCAAGACCTCGCCGATCCGCCATGAAGGCAAGGGCGTGTTCGCCGGCCTGCCGGACCGCTACCAGGCTACCCGCTACCACTCGCTGGTGGTGGACAAGAACAGTCTGCCGGACTGCCTGGAAGTGACCGCCTGGACCGAGAACGAGGACGGCTCGATCGAAGAGATCATGGGCCTGCGCCACCGCCAGTTCCCGGTGGAAGGCGTGCAGTTCCACCCCGAATCCATCCTCACCGAACACGGTCACGCCCTGCTGCGCAATTTCCTGCAGCGCCCGGCGGCCTGATCCAAGGAGCATTCCCATGAGCTTCTCCCCCCAGGAAGCCCTGCAACGCACCATCGAGCACCGCGAGATCTTCTTCGACGAGATGGTCGACCTGATGCGGCAGATCATGCGCGGCGACGTATCGCCGATGATGACCGCCGCCATCCTCACCGGCCTGCGGGTGAAGAAGGAAACCATCGACGAGATCGCCGCAGCCGCCACGGTCATGCGCGAATTCGCGCTGGCGGTGCCGGTGGCCGACAGCACCCACCTGGTCGACATCGTCGGCACCGGTGGCGATGGCTCGCACACCTTCAACATCTCCACCTGCGCGATGTTCGTTGCGGCTGCGGCCGGTGCGCGCGTGGCCAAGCATGGCAACCGCAGCGTGTCGTCCAAGTCCGGCAGCGCCGATGCGGTCGAGGCGCTGGGCGCGGCCATCGAGCTGCAGCCAGCGCAGGTGGCCGCTGCCATCGAGCAGACCGGCATCGGCTTCATGTTCGCGCCGATCCATCATCCGTCGATGAAGGTGGTCGCGCCGGTCCGCCGCGAGATGGGCGTGCGCACCATCTTCAACATCCTCGGCCCGCTGACCAATCCGGCCAGCGCGCCGTCGGTACTGATGGGTGTGTTCCATCCTGATCTGGTGGGTATCCAGGCGCGCGTGCTGCGCGAGCTGGGCACCGAGCGCGCCATGGTGGTCTGGGGCCGCGACAACATGGATGAGATCTCGCTCGGCGCCGGCACCTTGGTGGGCGAGCTGCGCGACGGCAAGGTGCGCGAGTACGAGATCCACCCGGAGGACTTCGGCATCGCCATGTCGGCCAGCCGCAACCTGCGCGTGGACAGCCCGGAGCAGTCCATCCAGATGCTGCGCGCGGTGCTGGACAACGAGCCCGGCCCGGCGCTGGACATCGTCGCGCTCAATGCCGGCGCCGCGCTGTACGTGGCCGGCGTGGCCAGCGACATCGGTGATGGCCTGGCCCGTGCCCGTGCTGCCATCGCCAATGGCAGCGCCCGCCAGCGCCTGCAACAGTATGTGGAGACCACCCGCGCGCTGGTTGCCTGAGCGCGCGGTTCAGCCTGACCCCGTCGATGGCCGATAATGGCCGTCCTCAGCGCCCCCGCACCGAATCGAAGACGATGAGCGACATCCTGCAGACGATCCTGGCCCGCAAGGCCGAAGAAGTGGCCCAGCGCCGCGCCCAGCGCCCGCTCGAGGCGCTGCAGGCCGCCGTGGCCAGCGCCCCGCCGGTACGTGGCTTCGTACGCGCGTTGCAGGCGGCCGTGGCCAACGGCGACCCGGCGGTGATTGCCGAGGTGAAGAAGGCCAGCCCGTCCAAGGGCGTCATCCGCCCCGATTTCCGGCCGGCCGATATCGCGGTCAGCTACGAGTTCGGTGGTGCCAGCTGCCTGTCGGTGTTGACCGACGTGGACTTCTTCCAGGGCGCCGATACCTACCTGCAGCAGGCCCGTGAAGCCTGCACGCTGCCGGTGCTGCGCAAGGACTTCGTGATCGACGCCTACCAGGTGTACGAGGCGCGCGTGCTGGGCGCCGACTGCATCCTGCTGATCGTCGCCGCGCTGGACGACACCCAGCTGGCCACGCTGTCCGAACTGGCGTTGTCGCTGGGCATGGACGTGCTGGTGGAAGTGCACGACATCGACGAGCTGGAGCGTGCCCTGCAGGTGCCGGCGCCGATGATCGGCATCAACAACCGCAACCTGCGCACCTTCGAGGTGTCGCTGCAGACCACGCTGGACATGCAGCAGGCGGTGCCGCGTGACCGCCTGCTGGTCACCGAGAGCGGCATTCTCGGCCCGCAGGACGTGGCGCTGATGCGCGATGCAGGCATCCATGCCTTCCTGGTCGGCGAGGCCTTCATGCGCGTGGAAGAGCCGGGCGAGGGCCTGCGTCAGCTATTCTTCGCAACATGACAACGCACTATCCGACGCCGCGCGAGGATGCGCCGCTGGTGGTCTTCGACTTCGACCACACCCTCTACGACGGCGATTCGGGTACCCACCTGTTCGCCTCGCTGATCAAGCGCAACCCGTTGCGCATGCTGGCGGCGCTGCTGGTCACGCCGATTGCCGGGCCAATGGTGGCGATGCTGCCGACCCGTCGCGCGGGCATCTCGGTCTATGTGTGGATCGGCAGCTTCGGCCTGCACCGTGCGCGCGATTTCAACAAGGTGATCGACGCCTACGTGCTGCGCAACCAGGCGCAGATGCGCGCCAAGCTGCTGCCGCAGGCGCTGGAGGTGTTCGCCGCGCACCGCGCCAAGGGCGATCGCGTGGTGGTTGCCACCGGCGCGCCGCCGGAGCTGGCCCGCGCGATCCTGGCCTTCGTGGCCCATCAGGATGTGCCGGTGATCGGCACCGAGGTCGGCCCGCGGCTGGGCGGCGTCGGTCCCACCCGTCACTGCCACAACGAAGAGAAGATGCGCATGCTGCGCGAACGCGGCTATGGCGACATCGATATCGCCTATTCCGACAGCACCGCCGACCTTCCGCTGCTGCTGGCGGCCAAGGCGCCGGTGGTGGTGAACCCGAAGCCGGGGCGGGTGGCGTTCTTCCGCCGCGTGCTGCCGGCCGGCACCCGCATCCTCAACTGGGGATGCGGGGATCGCGGCGGCGACAAGGCCTGACCCGCGCCTGTTGTAGAGCCGAGCCATGCTCGGCTGCTCTTCGTTGCGGGATCCGTGCGTCCTCAGCCGAGCATGGCTCGGCTCTACAGGGGATGCTTCAGCGGTAGAGGTGCCCGTACACCGCATGCCCGATCTGGAACAGGCTGATGCCCAGCACCAGCACGCCGACGGCCACCAGCACCCAGCGCTCCTTCACCCGCTTGACCAGGATCGCCGCCACCGGCGCGGCCATCATGCCGCCGATCAGCAGGCCGGCGACGATCTGCAGATGCTGCACGCCCATCGACAACAGGAAGGTCGCTGACACCGTCAACGTGACCACGAACTCGGCTGCGTTGACTGTTCCGATGGTGGTGCGCGCCTGGCCGCCGCGGGCGAGCAGGGTGGACGTCGCGATCGGCCCCCAGCCACCGCCGCCGCTGGCGTCGAGCAGGCCGGCGAAGAAGCCCAGCACCGGCACCCGGCGGATCTCACCCTTGGGCATCCAGCGCCCAGCGGCGCGGGCCAGGATGAGGATCGCCAGCACCAGCAGGTACAGGTAGATCAGTGGCCGGATGATCTCGCCCGGGACCTGCGTGAGCACGTACGCGCCCACGGCACCGCCCACTGCGCCGGGCAGGGCCAGGCGCAGGAACAGGCGTTTATCGACATTTCCGGCTGCGAGGTGCGACACCCCCGAGGCGCCCGTGGTGAACACTTCCGCGGTGTGGATGCTGGCGCTGACCTGTGCCGGGGGCAGGCCCATGCTCAGCATCACCGACGAGGACACCAGGCCGAACGCCATGCCCAATGCACCGTCCACCAGCTGTGCGCCGAGGCCGATGAGGATGAACCACCAGAATTCGCTGCTCAGCTCCATGTACCGAGCCTAGCCCAGCGGGCCGCGCAGGGGCCGTGTAGAGCCGAGCCCTTGCGCGGCTGCCTTTGACGTACCGCAGCCGAGCGTCGGCTCGGCTCTACAGGATGGCTCGGCAGCGTTGGGTTGCCTTGCAATCAACGGGTGCCGTACAGCACCACGGTCTTGCCGCGGGCATGCAGCAGGCCGTCGGTCTGCAGCTTCTTCAGCACGCGGCCGGCCATTTCGCGCGAGCAGCCGACCAGTCGCGCCAGTTCCTGTCGCGAGACGCGCAGCTGGCTGCCCTGCGGGTGGCTCATCGCCTCCGGTTCCTGCGCCAGGTCGTGCAGGGTGCGCACGATCCGGTCGGTAACGTCCAGGAATGCCAGGCGGCTGGCCTTGCGGCTGGTGTCGAGCAGGCGCTTGGAAATCTGCTGGCCCAGCGCATACAGCAGGCGCGGGGCATCGGCCGACAGCGGGCCGAGGAACAGCTGATGCAGGCGCTCGTAGCTGATTTCAGCCAGCTCGCAGGCGGTACGGGTCCGCAGGATCACCTCGCGGCGGTCCGATTCGACGAACAGGCCCATCTCGCCGACGAACTCGCCGGCACCGAAGTAGCCCAGCACAAGCTCGCGATCGTCATCTTCCTCGGCCATGATCGAAACCGAGCCGCTGATGACGTAATACAGGGTTCCCGCCGGGTCTCCGGGCCGGAAGACGTCGGTACGGGTGGGATATCGCCGCCTGTGGCTGTGCGCCAGGAAACGATCGATTGTGGCGATATCCAGGGCCAGTGGACTGCTAGCTAGGCGCACGGTTGACACGATAGGAGCGCTCCCTCTGCGCATGAACGGATTCACGGGGTCGATAGCGGAGCTTAACCAGCGCAATTGTTAAGGGCAAACAGTGTGCCAGAACTCTTGCGTCTTCACGTTCCCCCCGGGGGCAGTTTGCCCCATAATTCCCCCTTTCCCTTCTTACACAGGAATCGACCGCCGTGGTCAAGCCGTTGCCTCGCCTGAGGCTGCAGGGTTTCAACAACCTCACCAAGGCGCTGAGCTTCAACATCTATGACGTGTGTTACGCGCGCACCGAAGAGGAGCGTCAGCGTTACATTGAATACATCGATGAAGAGTACAACGCCGACAGGCTGACTCAGATCTTGACCGATGTCGCCGAGATCATCGGCGCCAACATCCTGAACGTGGCCCGCCAGGACTACGATCCGCAGGGTGCCTCGGTGACCATCCTGATCTCCGAAGAACCGGTGATCGACAAGAAGCTGGCCGGCAAGGAGCTGATCTCCGACGCCGTGGTCGCGCACATGGACAAGAGCCACATCACGGTCCATACCTACCCGGAAACCCATCCGCAGGAAGGTATCGCCACGTTCCGCGCGGACATCGACGTGGCCACCTGTGGCGTCATTTCCCCGCTGAAGGCCCTGAACTACCTGATCGAGAGCCTCGAGTCGGACATCGTGATCATGGACTACCGCGTCCGTGGCTTCACCCGCGATGTGAAGGGCAAGAAGCACTTCATCGACCACAAGATCAACTCGATCCAGAACTTCCTGGCCAAGAACATCAAGTCGCGTTACGAGATGTTTGACGTCAACGTCTACCAGGAGAACATCTTCCACACGAAGATGCACCTGAAGGACTTCGACCTGGACCAGTACCTGTTCGAGGAAAAGGCCAAGAACCTGTCGTTCAAGGAACGCATGAAGATCGAAGCGCTGCTCAAGCGCGAGATCGAAGAGCTGTTCCACGGCCGGAACCTGTCCGAGTAAGCCCCATGTGCGATGCCCGCAGGCATCGCCACCCAGGCGGGACGACCCGCCCCGTGGAACCAGTGCCCCGCACGCGTTACAGTTCCACGGTGATGTACCGACCCACGGCCCGGTGTGAAAACACCGGGCCGTTTCGTTTTTCTCAAGAAAGGTAAGGAGCCCCCACCCATGCCCTGGATCTACCTGCTGCTGGCCGGCCTGTTCGAGATCGGTTTCGCCCTCGGAATGAAGTACTCCGAAGGCTTCAGCAAACCCCTGCCCACCGTTGCCACGGTGGTATCGGCCCTGATCAGCCTGTACCTGATGAGCCAGGCGATGAAGAGCATCCCGGTCGGCACCGCCTATGCGATCTGGACCGGCATCGGTGCCATGGGCGTGGCTGTGCTCGGCATCTACCTGTTCAATGACAGTGCGTCGCCGGCCCGCCTGGCCTGCGTGGGCCTGATCGTGGCCGGCGTGATCGGCTTGAAGCTGGTGTCGCCCAACTGATTGATGGCCCGACCAACGGTCGGGCCCCACCGTCGCCCCCCGCACCTCCTGGTAGGCCCGCACCGTTGGTGCGGGCGACCCTTCAAATGCGGTAGGCGATGGTCTTCATCACCCTGGAGGCCAGCGCCATCACGCCCGGGATCGGGAACGGCAGGCGGCGTGCGCCGGCCTGCTCGGCGTGCTCCGCATGGCGGGCTTCGTCTTCCTTCATCACCTGGATGACCGCACGGCTGCGCAGGTCGCCGGCCGGCAGGTCGACCAGGTGCTCGTCCAGATGGGCTTCCACCTGGCGCTCGGTTTCGACCACGAAGCCCAGGTTCCAGCCGTCGCCACGCAGCCCGGCCAGGGTGCCGATGGTGTAGCTGCCGGCATACCAGAGCGGGTTGAACAGGCTCGGACGGCTGTCCAGTTCGCCCAGGCGGGTGGCGCACCAGGCCAGGTGGTCGGTCTCTTCCTGGGCCGCTTCCAGCAGGTGTTCACGCGTGGCCGGGTCGCGGGCCACGGCGGCCTGGCCGAAGTACAGGCCCTGCGCGCAGACCTCGCCGACATGGTTGATCCGCATCAGCCCGGCCGCATGGCGGCGTTCAGTGCTGTCCATGCCCGGCTCGTCGGTGTCCGCAGCCGGGTAGGGACGGGCCGCCGGCGGGTTGCCGAACACCGTGTCCAGGGCGCGCTGCGCCTCGGTCAGCAGGTGGTCCAGCGGGGTGATCTGGCGGAGCACGGTCATGGCGGTACACGGTGGGGCGGAAGACCCCGCGATTCTCGCCCGGCCCCGTCCCCCTGCCAACCCGGTCAGGGGCCGGCTTGCAACGGGGGTCTGACCTGCGTACAATCCCGCCTCTTACGCTTCACCTTTTCACAACGCGTGGCAGAGTTCCGGTGAGCCTTTCGCCGCAATGAGCCCGACCTAACCTAGAGTTCTTCATGAGCACTTTCACTGCCAAGAACGAGACCGTCCAGCGCGACTGGTACCTCGTCGACGCCGAGGGCAAGACCCTGGGCCGTCTCGCCACCGAGCTGGCCCGCCGTCTGCGCGGCAAGCACAAGCCGGTCTACACCCCGCACGTTGATACCGGCGACTACCTGGTCGTCATCAATGCAGAAAAGATTGCCGTCACCGGCAAGAAGCTGCAGGACAAGATGTATCACCGTTTCACCGGTTACATCGGCAACCTGAAGACCGAATCCCTGGCACAGGCGCTGGAGCGCCACCCGGAGCGCGTGATCGAGATCGCCGTCAAGGGCATGCTGCCGAAGGGCCCGCTGGGTCGCCAGATGTACCGCAAGCTCAAGGTCTACGCCGGCACTGAGCATCCGCACGCCGCACAGCAGCCGCAGGTTCTGGATATCTAATCATGGCTATCACTCAAAACTACGGCACTGGCCGCCGCAAGTCCTCCACCGCTCGCGTGTTCCTGCGCAAGGGTTCGGGCAACATCACCGTCAATGGCCGTCCGCTGGACGAGTTCTTCGGTCGTGAGACTGCGCGCATGATCGTGCGCCAGCCGCTCGAGCTGACCAAGAACACCGAAAGCTTCGACATCCTGGTCACCGCCGCTGGCGGCGGCACCACCGGCCAGGCCGGTGCGATCCGTCTGGGCATCGCCCGTGCTCTGGTCGAGTACGACGAAACCCTGAAGTCCGAGCTGCGCAAGGCTGGCTTCATGACCCGTGACGCCCGCGAAGTCGAGCGTAAGAAGGTTGGTCTGCACAAGGCCCGCCGCGCCACCCAGTTCTCCAAGCGCTGATCTACCGCGCCTGGTTGGGCTCCTTCGGGAGCCCGCTGGATGGGAAAGCAAAAGCCCGGCTTCGGCCGGGCTTTTGTCGTTTCGGGGGGATGCATTTCCGGGTTGCCGGCCAGCGGCCGGCACTACCCATGGTTTCGCATCTCGGAAGGGGTGGGGTCAGAGCCCTTTCCTTTGGAAAAGGATCCGACCCCGGGCCTCTCTCTGGAGAAGAGCCCCCTTGTTGTTCAAGGGGGCGCGCCGACAGGCGCGGGGATAAGGTGGAATGCGCGACCAAATTAAAAGCAAAAGGCCAGATCTTTCGATCTGGCCTTTTGCTTTTAATTTGGCTGCCCCGGATGGATTCGAACCACCGAATGCCTGAGTCAGAGTCAGGTGCCTTACCGCTTGGCGACGGGGCAAAACGTGCAACTATTTTCTCACTTTTCACACTGAAAAACAACTTGATTTTCAGTGTGGTGGCTATGGGTGGACTCGAACCACCGACCCCAGCATTATGAGTGCTGTGCTCTAACCGGCTGAGCTACATAGCCTTGGTGAGCCCGCTATTCTGCGGATGTGTATCGGCCCTGTCAACACTTTTGTGCCGTGCTTGTGGGCCGACAGAGGGCATGGGATAGTCCCGACCAGTAGATTTTCTTAGGAGTCCGCATCGTGATCGATCCGGACGGCTATCGACCGAACGTCGGCATCGTGCTGATGCGGCAGGACGGCCAGGTGTTCTGGGCACGACGCGTGCGCCGGGACGGCTGGCAGTTCCCGCAGGGCGGCATGAACACCGACGAGACGCCTGTCGAGGCCATGTATCGTGAACTGCAGGAAGAGACCGGCCTGCTGCCTGAGCACGTGGAAGTGCTCGGGGCGACGCCCGGCTGGCTGCGCTACAAGCTGCCGGCACGGGCCATCCGCCGCAATGAGCGGCAGGTCTGCATCGGCCAGAAGCAGGTCTGGTTCCTGCTGCGCCTGACCGGCGATGAATCGCATGTGCAGCTGGACCATACCGACTCGCCCGAGTTCGACCACTGGCGGTGGGTGGACTTCTGGTACCCGGTGGAGCACGTGGTGATGTTCAAGCGTGGCGTCTATGCGCGCGCGCTGCGACACCTGGCGCCGTTGGCGCGTGGGGTGGCCGGGCAGGGCGTCAGCGCCATGCCCAAGAGTGCCGCCGAGGCCTGGATGCCGGGCCACGCAGCCGGCCACGACAGGCCCCGGAAGCGCACGCCCAAGCGCGGCGGCTACTGGCCGCGCAAGGCCAAGGGGGAGTCCGGGGCGGTTTGAATGGGAGGCCACGCAGGCTGTGGGCCGATCCGTCACGACGCGTCCCCCGCCGGCTGTTTCCACCAGGACCTGGCTGCCCGCCGGGCCGGTCAATCCGACTCTGAACGGTATCGAGAATGGTTCAGGTCTCTGATTGACAACCATTCTCGTTTCCATTGGAATACGCAACAGGCCGCTTCTGGCCTGTCAGCCCGGTCCCCGCCTGTGTACGTCTGCATCTGCAACGGAGTCACCGACCACCAGATCCGCGAAGCCGCCAGCAATGGTGTCAGCACGGTGGCCGAGCTGACCATGCGTACCGGTTGTGGCGCGACCTGCGGTTCCTGCCTGGACATGGCCGGCGACCTGCTGGCCAAGGCACGCGCCACCCACGATCTGCCGCTGCCGGTCCTCGGTCTGGCCCAGGTCGCCTGACGTCTCTTTCGCGGCGCGTTGACGCCGCGCTTTCGCGTCCTTCACCTGCAACCGCGCAGGCCAATGCGCACGATTCGCGTTCCTTCACCACCGCACGCAAGGCGTTACAGTGCCTGCGTTTTCAGCGTGCAGGAGCATCCCCATGAAGGGCGACACCAAGGTCATCGAATTCCTCAACAAGGTCCTCTACAACGAGCTGACCGCGATCAACCAGTACTTCCTGCACGCCAAGATGCTGAAGAACTGGGGCATCAAGGAACTGGCCGAACATGAGTACAAGGAATCGATCGACGAGATGAAGCATGCCGACATGCTCGCCGACCGCATCCTGTTCCTTGAAGGCCTGCCGAACTTCCAGGCGCTGGGCAAGCTGCGCATCGGCGAGAACCCGACCGAGATCCTGCAGTGCGACCTGTCGCTGGAACGCGATGGCGTGGTCACACTGCGCGAGGCCGTGGCCTATTCCGATTCGGTGGGTGACTACGTCAGCCGCCAGCTGTTCGTGAAGATCCTCGACTCGGAGGAAGAACACATCGACTGGCTGGAAACCCAGCTCGACCTGATCGAGCGCATCGGCGAGCCGAAGTACCTGCTGAGCAAGCTGGAAGAGTGAATCAGCGGTCCTGGCCGGCGCGATGCTGTGCCAGGTAGCCCGTCAGTGCAACGCGCGCCCGGGCGAATTCCGCAACCAGCAGCGCCACCGCCACTGCGGGGCGCTGCAGGCTGCCACTACGGGCTTCGTGCTCGATCCGCTGCGCGATCGCCGACAGCGACAACGCTCCCACGTTCGCGCTTGATGATTTCAGGCTGTGCGCGACGGCCTGCATGCGCGGTTCATCGCTGTTCCGCGCGGCCAACTGCAACTGCTGCACCATCGCCGGCACATCTTCAAGAAACACCGTGACGATCTGGGTGGCAGCATCGCCGATCACCGCGTGCAGTTCATCCAGCACATCGCGGTCGAGCACCGGTTGTGGTGCTGGCGCCGCCTGCTTTTCCGGATTCGGTAGAGCCGAGCCATGCTCGGCTGATGGCGTGCGACTGCAGTTGGCCGTCAGCCGGGCATGGCCCGGCTCTACAGAAGGCCGTGCAGGTGATGCCGCTTTACCGCCACCCCAGCGCTGCAGCAGCGCATGCAGCGTTGCGCGCGCGATCGGCTTGGACAGGTAATCGTCCATGCCGGCCTGCAGGCAGCGCTCGCGGTCGCCGGCCATCGCATTGGCGGTCATCGCGATGATCGGCAGTCGCGCACGCCCGGTTTCCGCTTCTTCGGCGCGCCAGCGGCGCGTGGCGGCGTAGCCGTCCAGCACCGGCATCTGGCAATCCATCAGCACGATGTCCATCCCGCCTTCGCGAAGGGCGGCCAGGGCCTGTTCGCCATCGGCGGCGTTGCGCACCTCGCACTGGAACACCCGCAGCAGCTGCTCGGCCACCATCCGGTTCACCGTATTGTCCTCCACCACCAGCACACGCAGATGCAGCGGCGGCAGCGTGTCAGCCGGTTGCTCGTGTTCCGCGCTGGCCAGCAGCGCAGCGGGGCGGGCAGAGGCGACCGGTGCCGCCAGCAGTGCATGCAGGGCGGCGTCGTCGAAGTGGGAGGGCAGCTGGCGCTGGCGGGGGCGTTGCGCAATCGCATCCTCCTGCAGCCACAGTACCTGCAGTGCATCGTCGTCGCCGCGTTCTCCCAGTGCAAGCTGCAGCGTGGCCTCGCCATTGCGGCGTGCGCGCGCATCGACCAGCAGCCAGGCGGGTGCCGGTTTTCCGGGCCGCGCGGGAGCGCGCAGGCGCTCGACCACGCTGTCCAGTTGCGCCAGCACCTGCACCTGCAGTCCATGGTGGGCAGCGACGCGCTCGATGCGTGCCTGCAGCGTTGCATCGGCACTGAACAGCAGCAGCGGTGCCGGCGCGCGCGTCATCGCCGGCAGGTCGCCAGGAACCTTCAGCAGCGGGATCTCGAACCAGAACGTAGCACCCTGGCCGGGCGTGGACTGCACACCGATACGCCCATGCATCAGGTCGATGATGCGCTTGCAGATGGCCAGGCCCAGACCGGTGCCGCCGTAGATGCGCGTGGTGGATGCGTCGGCCTGGCTGAAAGACTGGAACAGGCGTGCCTGCAGCGTGTCGTCGATGCCGATGCCGGTATCGATGATCTCGAAGCGCAGCTGGTGCTGCGCGGCACCTTCGCCCAGGCGCAGCACACGCAGCTGCACCTGGCCGCGGGCGGTGAACTTGATCGCATTGGCCAGCAGGTTGCTCAGCACCTGGCGCAGGCGCACCGGGTCGCCGCGCACCGGCAGGCGCACCGATGGATCCAGCTGCAGGCCCAGTGCCAGGCCCTTGGCGTCGGCGGCGCGCTGCATCAGCTGCACCACGCCATCGAGCAGATCGCGGAGGTTGAAGCTGGTGATTTCCAGCTCCAGCGCCTGTGCTTCCAGCCGGGAGTAGTCGAGGATGTCATCGACGATGCGCAGCAGCTGCTGCGAGCTGGCCGAGGCGGTGGCCAGCATCTGCCGCTGGTCCTCGCCCAGTGGCCCGCGTGCGATCAGCTCCAGCATCGGCAGGATGCCATTGAGCGGGGTGCGGATCTCGTGGCTCATCGTGGCCAGGAACTCGCCCTTGGCCAGCACGGCCGCCTCGGCGGCCTGCTTGGCCTGCAGCAGCTGTTGTTCCAGCTGGCCCTGGCGTTCAGTGGTATGGCGTAGCTGGTCCCGTTCAGCGGCCAGCGCGCCGTGCGTGCGCTGCAGCTGCGCCAGCGCACGGTCGCGCGCACGAAGCCGCAGGCCCAGCACCATCAGCGCGATGGTGGCCGCGGCGAGGGCAACCAGCAGCACGCCCCACAGCGGCACGTCAGAGCACCGCGCTGTGGAAGTCGAAGTTCAGGTCGCTGCCGGCCGACTGCACCATGTTGCCCTGGATGTAGTCGACGCCGCCGACCCACATCGCCGCCGCAGCCTGCGGATCCTCGATCTGCTGGCCGATGATCTGCAGCCCGGCGGCATGGGCCTGATCGATCGCCTTGCGCAGCTCCTCGCGCGTGGCCGGATTGGCATGGCTGCTGGAAAAGCGCGCAGCCATGCGCACGAACGACAGCGGCAGCTGGTTCAGCAGGGCATCGGCCTCGCCGCTGGGTTCGAACTGGCTCAGGCAGAAGCGCACCCCGGCACTGGCCATGCGCTGGCAGAACTGCTGCAGCGGCACGGTGTGGATCAGTGCGTCCGGCAGGCGCACGTCGATCACCAATGCACTGCCCGGCAGGTCACGCTGCTGCAGTGATTCCAGCAGCCAGTCGGCGAAGGCGTCGCGCTGCAGGGTGCGCAGCGACTGCGAGACGAACAGGTTCATTGGCTGCGTCGCGTGGCGGTACAGGTCCAGCAGCCCCAGCGCGTGGTCCATCACCTGCTGGTCGAGATCGGCGATGCGGCCCGCGGCTTCCGCGGCCGGGATCACCTGCCCGGCCGCCAGCACGGTGCCGTCGGCCTGGCGAAGGCGCAACAGCAACTGGTACTGCGCGGTGTTGCCGCCGGCAACAGCGACGATCGGCTGATAGGCCAGTTCCAGCTGTCCTTCCAGCAGCGCCAGGTGTTCCTGTTCGGTGACTGCCTGGCGGTGCACATGGCCGGCCACGCCGGCGCTGAGCAGGCGCGCCTGCAGGGTGGTGCGCTCGACGGCTTCCAACGCACTGCTGGCATCGTCGAAGCCCGGTGACAGCGGTGCATAGCCGACTACGCCGCGCAGGTGCACGGATTCGTCGTCGCGGATCACGAAGGCACGTGCCGACAGCTGCTCGCGCAGGCTGGCAGCGATGCTGTCAAGGGCGTCCTCGTCGGCGCTGCGGGCCAGCAGCAGGAAACTGTTGTCGTTCAGGCGTGCCAGCAGGTGCGGATGGCCGGCTTCGGCCAGGCGCTGCCCGGCCTGCACCATCAGCCGTTCAAACGCGGCATAGCCATAGCGTTCGCGCAGGCCCAGCGCGCTGGCCACTTCGATGAAGAACACGCCGCCCTGATCGCGGTGGGCGAGTGCGGTGTTGAGCTGCTGCAGCACGTGGTGGCGCGTCGGCAGGCCGGTTTCCGGATTGCTGGTGGCCGGTGCGCCGGTGGCGCCGGGCAGGGTCGCGGCCTGGGCTCGTGCGCGGCGGATGCGGTTGGCCACCGCTGCGATCAGGTGGCGGGGCCGGATCGGCTTGCTCAGGTAGTCGTCCGCGCCGCTGTCGAGGACTTCGAACTGGCGCTCCGGATCCGGATCACCGCTGAGGAACACGATCGGAAGCAGCTGCAGGCCGGGCTGCTGGCGGATCAGCGCGGTCAGGCGCATGCCGTCCAGGCCGGGCAGATGAAGATCCATCAGGATCAGGTCGGGGCGGTGCTCCTTGATGGCCTGCAGCGCGGCATCGGCATCGTTGTGGACGATCGCCTGCATGCCGGCGCCGTGCAGCACGCTCTGCGCGAACAGGGCCTGCGCGCGATCGTCTTCAACGATCAGCACGCGGTAGGGCGAGTCCGATGGCGACGGGGCCAGATCGTTGTTGCCGGCGTCGGCCAGTGCGACCGGGCCGGGCAGCGGCGGCGGCGCGCTGTTGGCCGGCGTGGACGCATCGGCCGCGACAGGGGATGGGGTCGCCGCCATCGGTGGGTCCACGGCCGGAGGTGCCGTCTCGGGGGCCCAGCGTTGCCAATGGTCGGCCGGAGGGGTTTCAGCGCGTCCCGGGCGGGCGCCCGCGGGGGATTCGTTTGCGGCCATCGGTGCTCCTGGTGTTCGCGTCCATTATGCGACAAGCCCGGCGCTCAGCCGGTACCGGTGTGCCCTGGCGGTGCTGCCGATGCGCCGCGCGCCAGCCAGCGCACGCCCTTCCACAGGGCGCGCCAGACCAGCCACACCAGCAGCGCACCGGCCAGGCTGCAGGCCAGCACCACGATCAGCGCGATCCACGGGTGTGCCAGGGCGAGGGCCAGGCCACCGATCACGACGGTGTCTTCGGCCGCAGAGGCGACCCAGTTGCTGGCCGGTTCCGGCGAGGTGTTGAGCAGGGCGCGGGTACCGGCCTTCAGGCCATGGCTGGCCAGGGCGACGCCGGCACCGGCGGCGAGCGCACCGGTGCCCAGCTGGCCATCCGGCGACAGCGTGGCCGCCGCAAGGAATGCGCCGGCGGGTACGCGCGCGAGCGTCTGCACCAGGTCCCACACCGAATCCACGCCAGGGATCTTGTCGGCGAAGAACTCGGCCACCGCCAGCGTCGCCGAGGTGCCCAGCACCCACCAGGATTCGGTGGCCTGCAGGGCGGGGGGCAGGTCGACCCAGCCAAGCAGCCCGGCCAGGCCGACACCGAACACGGTGAGGTAGACGCGGATACCGGCCAGCCAGGCCAGCAGGATGCCGATCACGAACAGGTGGGCTTCGGTCATGGCGGTGCTCCGGCGACGGAACTGTGCAGGGGGCCACACTATCGACGATGGCGTGCCTGAACGCCACAGACCGTGGCCGGCCACGGCGCAGGAAACCCACCCGTCCTGTCATACACTAGCCCGTCGTTTGCCACAGGGGCCGTACCGGTGTCGCCCTTGCGATACCCCGGAAACCACCCATGACCAACCGTCCTCCCATGCGCGTGCAGGTCCGCCTGCCCGGCGCGCCGCAACCGCCTGCCGACCGTCGCCGCCTGCTGGTGATCGGCGGCATCTGGCTGCTCAGCCTGGTGCTGGCGGTGCTTGGCGGCTGCTGGATGGCCACCCCGCGCGATGCCCAGGGCCAGCGCCTGCAGGCCGCCGAGAAGCGTGCCGAGGCGCTGCAGGCGCAGCTGACCGAGCTGCGCCAGAAGCAGGCCACGCTGGAAGCCTCCGACCGCATCAGCCGTGCCGCCAATACCGAGGTGCAGTCCTCGTTGGCCGAGCGCGATGAGGAAATCGCCGGGCTGCGCGCCGATGTTGCCTTCTATGAGCGGCTGGTCGGCTCGACCAGCCAGCGCAAGGGCCTGAACACCCATTCGATCGAGTTCAGCCCGGAAGCGGCCGGCACCTGGCAGTACACCGCCGTGCTGACCCAGAACCTCAACCGTGGGGCCATCAGCCAAGGGCAGATGCGCTTCACCGTGGAAGGCGTGAAGAACGGCAAGCTGGCCACGATCAGCTGGGATGATCTGCACCAGCGCAGCAAGGTGCCGGGACAGGACTACTCGTTCCGGTACTTCCAGCAGCTCACCGGCAGCGTGATGCTGCCGGCTGACTTCACCCCGCAACGCGTGCGGGTGACATTGGGGAGTGGTACGGGGGGTACCACCCAGGTATTCGACTGGAAACAGGCCGGTGCGCCGGCCAGCAAAGGGGAGTAGGCAGATGTTCGGAAGCAGCAAATCCAACCGTGAAGGCCAGCTGGTGGTGGATGCCCTGATCGGCAACCAGGTGGTGATCCGCGGTGATGTGGAATTCAGTGGTGGCCTGTATGTGGAAGGCCGCATCCACGGCAAGGTGATCGCCGCCGAAGGCGCCAGTGGTGCGACCCTGACGGTTGCCGAGCACGGCGTGATCGAAGGTGAGATCCGGGCCCAGGTGGTGGTCATCAGTGGCCGCCTGGACGGCGATGTACACGCTACCGAGAAGGTCGAGTTGACCCCGAGCGCACGGGTCAATGGCAACGTCCATTACCAGGTGGTGGAGATGAACGCGGGCGCGCAGCTGAACGGCCGCCTGATCCATGCCAGCGCCCCGATGGCAGCCTTGCCGGCGCCGGAAGGCGAAGACGCCCCGGATGGCAAGGGCGATACCGCCGCGCGTCGCAAGCTGGCCGAGGCGATGGCTTGAAAGCCGTCGTCGGCACCCCCATGCTGGCAGCATGAGCACGCTAGTCTCCCTGCCCGGCGCCACCCCGGTTGCCGCGCCCGATTACCAATCGCTGGAGCGCCCGCTGAACTTCACCGAGTCGGCGGCCGCCAAGGTCAAATCCCTGATCCAGGAAGAGGGCAACCCCGACCTGGCCCTGCGTGTGTACATCGAGGGAGGCGGCTGTTCGGGCTTCCAGTACGGGTTCGAGTTCGACGAGAACCGTGCCGAGGATGACCTGGCGGTACAGACCAGCGGTGTGACCCTGCTGGTCGACCCGCTGAGCCTGCAGTACCTGATGGGCGCGGAGGTGGATTACACCGAGAGCCTGACGGGTGCCCAGTTCGTGATCCGCAACCCGAACGCAAAGACCACCTGCGGCTGCGGCAGCAGTTTCAGCATGTAAGCAGGGCGCGGGGCCTGTGTCCCGCGCGACAAGGTGTGTGGAGCAAGCTCCACACCCACAGACGGTTTCCACAAAGCCTGCGGCTTGCCACCTGCATCGATTGGCGGCACGCTTGGCGGATGCCCAATACTCCTTCGCCGCTTTCCGGTTTTGCCTTCGTTGGCGAACCGTTGGAGCGCGCCGATGCCCTGCGCGAAGATGCCGATGCACTGGCGCGCCTGTGGCCGGGCGCGCGCATCCTCGTCCTCGATCACGATGGCAGCGCCTTCACCGGCGATGACGACCAGCCGCTGGCGCTGACCGGCGCCGACGTCGGCGGTGGCCCGGGCGCCGCAGTTTTCCTGGGGCTTCGCGGTGATCAGGCATGGTTCTCGGTCGAAGCCACCAATGTCACCGTGAGCGCGCCACGCCGACTGGATCTGCGCCAGGCTGCGTTGTTGTGGCCGATGGCCGATGCCACCGCTTTCAGCTATGCCCGCGGCATGTCCTACTGGCACTCGCGCACCCGCTTCTGCGGCGTATGCGGCGGCGCGGTGGCGTTTGCCCGTGGCGGCTTCGTCGGCCGTTGCGCGCAGTGTTCCACCGAACACTATCCGCGCGTCGATCCGGCGGTGATCGTCGCCGTGGAAAACCAGGGCCGGCTGCTGCTGGGCCGACAGTCGAACTGGGCCCCGCGCCGTTACTCGGTGCTGGCCGGCTTCGTCGAACCTGGCGAGACCTTCGAGCAGACCGTGGTGCGCGAAGTCCATGAGGAGAGCAAGGTGCGGGTGACCGCCTGCCAGTACCTCGGTTCGCAGCCGTGGCCGTTCCCCGGCGCGCTGATGGTCGGCTTCCGTGCACAGGCGCATGACGACCTGCCGACCGTGGATGGCGAGCTGGAAGACGCGCGCTGGTTCAGTGCCGACGAGGTCGGCGCCGCGTTGGCGCGCGATGTGGAGGACGACGGCCAGGGCATCCGCCTGTCGCCACCGATCTCGATTTCGCGGAGCCTGATCGAACACTGGTACCGCCAGCAGCGAGGCTGAGCCGGCGTTTCGGCCGGGCCGATCGTGGCAGCTGTATTGCCGCCACCTGAACACGGCCCGGGTTACAGTCCGGTTCACCCGCGAGGGCACCGCTGCGACAGGTAAGGTAGCGGCGCCGAGCGTTCTGTTTCGTAGGGAGACCTGCCATGTTCACCACTCTGGCCGCCGTGCTGGTGGCGCTGGCCCTGGGCCACGTTGCCCCGGCCGCTGCCGCCTCGATGCGCCGTTTCGACGGCTTCCGGCGCTGGCTGGGCTGGCTGGATGCGCGTGGTGGCAAGGCCTGGCAGGGACCGGCTGGAGTGGCGCTGGCGCTGCTGCCGCCGCTGCTGCTGATGGGGCTGCTGGCGTGGCTGCTGCGCGGAGTGCTGTTCGGCCTGCCGTCGCTGCTGCTGGGCGTGGCCGTGCTGGCCTGGTGCTGGGGGCCGCGCGACCTGGATCGCGATATCGAAGCGATCATTGATGCGGACGACGCCGCGACGCGGCAGGCAGCCGTGCGCAACCTGCAGGCCGCCGGTGGCAGCCTGCGCGAAGACGTGCCGTCGCTGGTCGAAGCGACCGTGCTCAATGCGCTGCGTCGCTGGTTCGCGGTGCTGTTCTGGTTCTTGCTGCTGGGCCCGGCCGGTGCGTTGGGCTACCGCTTGCTGGCGCTGATGGCGGAAAGCCCGATGCGTGCACGCGTGCCGGTGGAGCCGCTGGCGCTGGCCCAGCGCCTGCTGGGCTGGATCGAGTGGCCGGTAGCGCAGCTGATGGCGTTCTCGATGGCGCTGGTCGGCAACTTCGATGCGGCGTGGAAGGCCTGGCGCCAGGCCCATGGCGAACGCCTGGTCGGCACCATCGGGTTTCTGGGCGCGGTGGCGCGGGCCAGCGTCAACGCCGAGCTGCGCGAGGACGCGCACGATTACACCGAGGCGGGGCTGTTGCCGGTGTGGCAGCGGCTGCCGGACCTGCGTGATGCGATGAGCCTGGTGTGGCGGATGCTGCTGCTGTGGCTGGCGATCCTCGCGTTGCTGGTGATTGCAGGCTGGGTGACGTAGGTGTTCTGGCAGGGCTTGCAGCCCTGCACCTGCAGAGGCCAACGCCAAAGCCAAAGCGGCTCTGGGTTGCTGAGGGTTGGGCGGGGCGGTGTGGGGCTGCAGGACACGCCGTAAACCCCTCCCTGGGGGCTCGATGGCGCCATCCATGGCGCCAACGGTCCTGCAGCCCCACACCGCCCCACCCCCGACAGTTTCCCGATGACGGATGTTCTGTAGAGCCGAGCCATGCTCGGCTCCGAGCGAGCGCAGCGAAGCGATCCGCTTTCGCTTTTGATCTTCTTTTTCTTTTCCGTGGTGGACGCACACGGAAACTGTCAGAGGCCGGGCGGGTGGGCTGCGCAGGGGCGTGAGCCGCATGGATGCGGCGACCGAGCTTACATGGACGTACTTGCAGCGGCCCCTGCGCAGCCCACCCGCCCGGCCAGATCCCGTATCAATGCACTCGCCCACCACGAGGGGCTGCGCCGTTGGCTGGAAACTAGACCGGTGCCAGCGCCGTGAACGGTGCCCACGGCAGGTTACGCAGCAGCGCATACCCGGGCAGTACCCAGAGCCAGAACGTGGGATTGGCCAGCACCCGCATCAGCGGGTCCAGCAGGCGCGGACGGATGCCGGCGATGTTCAGCAGCATCAGCAGGAGGAAGGGCAGGCTGATGACCAGCAGCGGGTTCATCGCCATCGCGCCGGGCAGGTCGAAATGGACCAGCGAATACAGGCAGCGGGTGCTGCCACAGCCCGGGCAGTACAGGCCGGTCAGCGCGTACAGCGGGCAGCTCGGCAAGGGATTGCCGGCGGCATACGGATTGACGTTGCGCAGCACCAGCGCGGCACCGGCGGCCAGGCCGGTGGAGGCCAGCAGCGGTGCCCAGCGGGCCAGTCGGGATCGGGTGGGCAGTGCGGACATGCAGCAACGGATCCGGCGCAGGCGCCGGATCCGTCCACGCGGATCAGTAGCCGCTGTTGCTCATCGCACCCATGCCGCCGAGAGCGACGATCAGGATGCCGTACAGCACGCCGACCACGACGGCGGCAATGGCCGACCAGATGGCCCACTTCTTGGCCTTGGCCGAGGATTCCTGGGCACCGGCGATGTCGCCAGCGGCCAGCTTGCCGTTGACCTGGGCGGCGTAGACGATCGACACGATGCCGGCCGGCAGGCAGCAGAACAGGGTGCTCAGGATGGCCCAGACCAGATTGTTCGGGACCTGCGGAGTGGCGGTATTCATGGGTTCAAGCTCCTTGATGGGTGGTGGTGGTGAATCATTGGTCGGAAAGAGCGCCCAGTACGGCCAAGCCGCCGAACAGCCCGAACCACAACAGCAACAGGACCGGCAGGGCCACGGCCGAAGCCACCGCCCACCAGCCCGCCTTGCGCGACGCGCTGTAGGCCCCCGGCAGGTCGCCGGCCGCGCGGCGGCCATCGACTTGGGAGGCATAGACGATCGACACCACGCCCAACGGCAGGCAGCAGAACAGCGTCGTCAGGATCGCCCAGACCAGATGGTTGGGGATGTAGACCGGACGGCTGAGCGGTGGCGGTTGATTCAAAGCAAGACTCCATTCCTTGGTGGCCGGCCATGGTGCATTGGCCGAACCTCCCCCCTGTGGGTGCGTAATCTACCTCAACCTGCGCTGCATGTATGCGTTTACAGTCAGATGGTGGAGTGTGTGGCCCGTGACTGGGCGCTATTTGACGGGCCTCTGCCATGAAACAGAGGCCGTCATTCCGGGGATTGGGGCTATCGCCTGGAAGGGCTACCGGCGGCCGCTGGGCCGGTCAGGCGTGATCGCCACGCAGGGCCCGTACTTGCGCCTCCAGCACCGGGGCGCGGGTGGCGTGGCCATCGACGGCCGGTGCCGCCACGACCTCGACGGTAGCGCGGAAACGGCGCGGCACCCGCATGCGGCCGAGGCGGCTGTCGCGGCGACTCCACATGCTCGACCACATGCCGCGCAGGGCCATCGGCACCACCGGCACCGGCCGCCGCTCGAGGATCTTCTCGACGCCGGACTTGAACGGCGCCATCTCCCCGTCGCGGGTCAGCGCACCCTCGGGGAAGATGCAGACCAGTTCGCCTTCGGCCAGCGCAGCGTCGATCTCGTCGAACGCGCGCTGCATCAGTGCCGGGTCTTCGCGCGCACCGGCGATCGGGATTGCCTTGGCGGTCCGGAAGATCCAGCGCATTACCGGGATGTTGAAGATCCTGTAGTACATGACGAAGCGCACCGGGCGCGGAATCGTCGCCGACAGGATCAGCGCGTCCATGTAGCTGACGTGGTTGCAGACCAGCAGTGCGGCGCCTTCGTCGGGCACGTTGGCCTCGATGCCGTGCGGGCGCAGCCGGTACAGGGTGCGCACCATCAGCCAGCTGAGGAAGCGCATCAGGAATTCGGGGACGATGGTGAAGATGTAGATCGCCACCAGCGCGTTGGCGATGGCCAGCGCCAGGAACTGCTGCGGAATGGTCCAGTGCAGCAGCGTGTGCGCGGCCAGCGACAGCAACGCCGCAGCGACGATGAAGCCCGAGTTCTGGATGTTCAGTGCGGCGAACACGCGCGACATCTGCGCCTTCGGCGTGCGGCTCTGGATCAGTGCGAACAGCGGCACCACGAAGATGCCGGTGAACAGGCCGATGCCGATCAGGTCGATGACGATGCGGATGCTGCCGGGCTGCTGCAGGAACGGCGCGATGGTCAGCCCGTGCACCGTCGCTTCGCCGCTGCGGGCGAAGTACAGGTCGAGCAGGAACCCGGTCATGCCGAACGCGCCCAGCGGTACCAGGCCGATTTCCACCGTACGGGCTGACAGCTTCTCGCACAGCAGCGAGCCGACGCCGGTGCCCACCGAGAACAGGGCCAGCGCGAAGATGTACAGGGTCGGCTCGCCGCCCAGGTTGGTCACTGCGTAGGCCGGTAGCTGCGAGGTCAGCACGGTGCCAACGAACCAGAACCAGGACACGCCCAGGATCGAGTTGCGCACGGCCTTCTGCTGGCGCGCCATGCGCAGTACCGCCAGCGATTCCGGCAACGGGTTCCAGTTGATCTTCAGGGTCGGGTCGCCTGCATCGACCCTGGGAATCAGGCGCGCGGCGATGTTGCCGCAGATCGCCAGGGCGATGATCGCGCACGCAGCCACCACCGTGCCGTGGCTCCCGGCCACGGTGAACACCAGGCCGCCGACGATCATGCCGGAGAGGATCGACATCGAGGTCCCCATCTCGACCAGGCCGTTGCCGCCGGTCAGCTCCTCGGGCCTGAGCACCGACGGCAGCACCGAATACTTCACCGGGCCGAACAGGGTCGATTGCATGCCGGTGCAGAACAGGGCGACCAGCAACACCGGCAGGCTCTGGGTGAGGAAGCCGGCGGCGGCCAGCGACATGATCACGATCTCCATGGTGGTGGTGATGACGATCAGCCGCGATTTTTCCAGTTTGTCGGCGATCTGCCCGGCCAGTGCCGAGAACAGGAAGTACGGCAGGATGAAGATGGCCGGTGCCAACGTGGCGTACAGCCCGAGTTCCTCCTCTGGCACGGCCATGAACAGCAACATGCTGATGATCGCTTGCCGGTACACGTTGTCGTTGAACGCACCGAGCGCCTGTACCACGAAGAACGGCAGGAAACGGCGCTGGCGGAGCAGGGCAAACTGGTTGTGACCGGACATGGAACCTCCTTGACCGGCGCAGCCTAGCATTCCTGCCCATCCGCTGTGGGTGCGGACCTGTGGGTGCGGACCGTTGGTCCGCACACCTGCCGTCGGACTCAGACGATATCGTCGACCACGCCGCCATCCACGCGCAGTGCCGCACCGGACGTGGCCGAAGCCTGCGGCGACGCCAGGTACACCACCATGTTGGCCACTTCCTCGACCGTGGCAGTGCGCTGGATCACCGAGGACGGCCGGTGTGCCATCACGAACTCGCGGCCGATCTGCTCCAGTGGCTTGCCGCTGCGTCGGCGTTCATCCTCGAACATCGCCGCGAAGCCGTCGGACAGGGTCGGGCCAGGCAGCACCGCGTTGACGGTGACGCCGCTGCCGGCCACGCGCTTGGCCAGGCCGCGCGACAGTGACAGCTGCGCGGTCTTGCTGACCCCGTAATGGATCATGTCGGCCGGGATGTTGCGCGCCGATTCGGACGAAATGAACAGCACGCGGCCCCAGCCGGCATCGACCATCGCTGGCAGCAGCGCACGCGACAGGCGTACGCCGGACATCACGTTGGTCTGCCAGTAGCGCTCCCAGGTGGCGTCATCGGTCTGGAAGAAATCCTCTGGGCCGAAGATGCCGGCGTTGTTGACCAGGATGTCGATCTTCGGCAGCCCAGCCAGCAGCGTATCGACACCGGCCGCATCGGAGAGGTCGGCGGCGACACCCAATACGTCGGCTCCCGGCACGGCCGCGAGCAGATGCTGGCGGGCGCGCTCGACGCTGCTGGTGCTGCGGCCATTGACAATGACCCGCGCACCAGCGCTGGCCAGGCCTTGGGCGATGGCCAGGCCGATGCCGGCGGTGGAGGCGGTGACCAGCGCGGTGCGACCGCTGAGTTCGATTTTCATGGTGATGATCCAGAGCGGGCGATTGCCCAGTATCCGCCTGGCGCCGTGATCGAACTGCATCGCCAGGTGCAACGCGCCGTTGCACGCGGCGCAGCAGATCCACGCCATGCGTGGATGGGATGCCCGATCAGCGATGAGGGATCAGGTCAGGTTGGTCACCGCCTCATTGGCCGCTGCACGCACCTTCGGCAGCATGCGCAGTACCAGCGCCATCTGGGTACGGATCAACTGCAGTTTCGGCGGCATCGCCTCGTCGATCTGCTCCAGCTCGGCAGCCACCGCGCGGTCGGCGTCGTTGTCATCGTCCGCGACGGGTTGCCGCGCGGTCAGCGCCGTCGCCAGCTGCTGAAGTGCCTTGCGCACGCGATCGCCCGCGGCCAGCGCCAGTGGATCGCCTGCGTAGCTGTCCACCTGGTCGCGGTGCGCACCCAGCGCCGACAGATGCCCCAGCAGCGTGTTGGACAGCGCCAGGAAGCGGAAGCCGGCATCCAGGTTGCGGCGCACGTGGCCGGGTTCGCGCAGCATGTTCGACAGTGCGGTGGACAGCGCGGCGTCGGCGTTGTGCATGTCGCGGCGGGCGATGCGGTAGGCCAGGTCGTCGCGCATGCCGCTGCGGTACTGGCCCAGCACCGAATCCAGGTAGCGAGCGGCGGTATCCAGCACGCGTGCCAGGACGAGATGCAGCTGGCGGCCCTGCCAGTCGGGCAGGATCAGGAACGCGGCGGCGGCGGCGATCGCGCAGCCCAGCAGCGTATCGACCATGCGCGGCACGATCAGCACGAAGCCATCGCCGATCAGGTTGAAGCAGGTCAGCGCCATCACGGTGATCGCGGCTGATGCCACCAGGTAGCGGTCGGTGCGGGTGAAGAAGAACAACAGTGCCGACAGCAGTGCGATCAGCAGCTGTACGTGCAGCTGCGGGAACAGCTGCAGCAGTGCCCAGGTCAGCACCAGTCCGGCGACGGTGCCGACGATGCGCTGTGCCAGGCGCTGGCGGGTGGCGCCGAAGTTGGGCCGGCACACGAACACGATGGTCAGCAGTACCCATGAACCATTCTGCGCATTGAACAGCCGGATCGCTGCAAAGCCGGCGATCAGCGCCAGTGCCATGCGCAGGCCATGGCGGAACAGCACCGAGCCGGGCGTGAGCTGCTGGCGGATGCGCACGCCCATCTCGCGCAGGGTATGCGGGTTGCTGTCGCGCAGGCGGGTGTCGACGTTGTCCAGGCTGGCTTCGGAACGTTCGGCATCCAGCAGGCGGCGCTCGATGCTGCGCAGGTTGTGAACCAGCAGGTCCAGCGAGCCGAGCAGGCGCTGCCACTGCGGGCGCTGCTGGTCACGCAGGTAGGCCAGCGCGTCGGCCAGGTCGCGCCCGGCCTGCTGGTTGCTTTCGCCGTATACGAACGGACGACGCAGCCGGATCGCCTCGCCCAGGCGGGCACAGGCCTGGCCCTGCAGGTCGAGCAGGCGCTGGCAGCGGTAAAGCACATCGCTGTGGAAGAAGGCGTCCACCAGCGCGCCATACGGGTAGTGCGAGGAACTGGCGCGCTCGTGGAAATCCTGTGCCATGTAATACAGGCGCAGGTACAGGCCGGAGTTCACGCCCGGCCGCCCGGAACGGCCGAAGCGGGCCAGGATCGCGGTCTTGGCCTCGTTCAACGCACCCACCACACGGCGGTTCTGTTCGGCCAGGTCGAGCTGGCGACGTTGCAGGTCGGCTTCGCGCACCGGCTCGAACAGCGCAGCCTTCAGCTGCAGGTAGCGGCCCAGCTCAACGTACAGCCGCGCCACGCGTTCGCGCACCGGCCGGTTGGCGAACAGCGCAGTCCACAGGATCGACAGCAGCCCGTACCAGGCTGCACCGGCCAGCAGATGGCTGACCGCGTCCAGCGCGCTGTGCAGGTCGCTGGCGCCATGCTGCTCCAAGCCGATCATGGTGTAGATCGCCAGCGTCACCGTGGCCTGGGCAATGGATGCGTAGCGCTCACCGAGCGCGCCAAGCAGGGTCAGGCCGAAGGTGGACAGTGCCAGCGCGCCGATGAAGAACCACGGCCACGGGAACAGCCAGATCACCGAGGCCGCCGCAATGCAGAAGCACAACAGTGACAACACCACGGCCTTGATCCGGCCCCACCAGTTGTCGTCCGTTTCTGCGATGGCGCTTGCGATGATGCCGAGGAACACGCCGGGCAGGGCGGTCAGCGCCTCGAACTGCCAGCACACGGCCACGGCCGCGGTCAGCGCGATGAACACGCGCAGGCCGTAGCTGGCCTTTTCGTGGGCCCACAGGCGGCTGAGGCGGGATTGGCGGGCGGACATGCAGGCTCGGTGGAAGGGTCTTCCACCATTATTGCGGGCTGCGCGTGAAATATGGAGTGCGGACCAACGATCCGCACCCACGGTGCTGCCGGGCCTTACATGTCGAACCGCACGCTCACAGCGAACGTGCGTGGCAGGCCTGTGCCGGCATTGGACCAGTACTTCCGGTTGGCCAGGTTCTCGACACTGGCGCGCACGGTCACCGGATGACCGGAGGCGAGCAGGCGGTAACCGATGCCTGCATTGACCAGCGTGTAGTCGGGCAGCTTCAGGGTGTTGTCGGCGTCGTACCAGACATCGCCGTAATAGCGCACCGCGGCGTAGGACTCCAGCCCATCCACCCACGGCAGCTGGTAGGTGGCGTGCACGACCCCACTCCAGCGCGCTGCACCGGCGGTACGGTTGCCTTCCTGTGCGACGCTGGCCGGGGACAGCCTGTCGTAGGTCGGGTCAAGCCAGGTGACGCCTCCGCCAACCGTGAGGACATCGCTGAGGTGCAGGTTGGCACTGGCTTCGATGCCTTCGTACAGCGTGATGCCGTCCTGCACCAGGCGCTTGCCGGCCGGTGTGAGTTCATCGATGTTTGCGCCACGCTCCAGCCGGAACGCCGCCACGTTCGCATTCCAGCGCGCGGCCTCGGCCTTCGCGCCGATCTCGTACTGCTTGCTGAGGGTCGGGTCGAGCACATCACCGGCGTTGACGTAGTTGTTGCCTACGCGGCTGCCCGCTTCCAGCGATTCGATGTAGCTGGCGTAGAGGGTGACCGCCTCGCTGGGCTTGAACATCACGGCATAGGTCGGTGTGACCGGATAGGTGTGGTAGCGACCCTTGGTCTCGTAATCGTTGTAGCGCCAGCCCGCCAGCACCGACCAGCCGCTGCCGAGATCGACGGTATCGCTTGCGAACACGGCCTGCTGCACGGTCTCGTCGCCGCGGGTCATCACCCGTGAACCGACGGCGTCATGGCGGATGGCATGGCGCTGGTACAGGTTGGCGCGGCCGATCAGGCTCCATTCGTAGGGACGGTCCCAGCCCAGCCCGGTCTGGTGACTGATGCCTGCCACCACCTGATGCTGCAGCGGACCGGTGTGGAAGCTGCCCTGCAGCATCGCCTGCGCCAGCTTCCACTCGCTCTTGCCACCCAGTTCATAGACGTTGACGTCATAGTCGCCATTGGGCGAATCGATGTAGGCGAAGATCTTGTTGACGTCATTCCACGAGGTGGTGACGCCATAACTCAGGCTGGTTTTCCAGTCGCTGTTGATCTGCCAGTCCAAGCGGGTCGACAACAGGCTGGAACGAGTGTCGTAGTAGGTGCCGGGGACACTGTTGCCGGCATTCCCCGCGATCGGTCGCGGCAACGAGGTCAGTCCGCGGAAGTAGTACTGCGGCGATTCCTCGCGCAGGTCGCGTGACTGGAACACGCCGTCGAAGGTCCAGATCAGTGCGTCGCTCAGGCGCGCGTCCAGCGACAGTGCGCCCACCTTGCGATCGACGTGGCCACCGTTGAAGGTTTCGCCCTTTTCCCGGTAGGCGTTGAAACGATAACCGAACATCTGCTCGTTGCCGAAGCGGCCGCCGACGTCCATCCCGCCACTGACGATGCCCTGCTCGCGCCAGCCCAGCTGGGCGGAGAAGGTGGGCGTGTCGGTCGGCTTCTTGGTGATGTAGTTGACGATGCCACCGGGGGCACCGAAACCGTAAAGGAATCCGCCCGGGCCTTTCAGCAGATCGACCTGTTCCATCACTTCCAGCGGCCACTCGGTACCCCACGAGGAGACCTGCAGGCCATTGACCCGATAGCTGTCGAAGTTCAGGTCGATGCCACGGTTGCGGATCGGCGAACTCCAGCCACTGGCATAGGCGCTGACCTGGGTGGTGACCGAAGGGTCGAGCAGGAACGCTTCGCCCAGCGAGACCACTTGGCGCTGCTCGATCTGCTCGCGGCCCACGGCGGTGATCGCAAACGGGGTATCACGCAGCACGCGATCACCAAGGGCGCCGGTATCGGCGTGGGTGCGTTCGGCGGTGACCTTCACCGCATCCAGATCGGTGGCACTGCGGTTCCGATTGGTGCGCTCGGGTACGGACTGGGCATGCGCGGCACAGGCCAGTGACAGGGAAACGGCAAGCAGGGCCGGGCGGCAGAGTGGGTGCAGGAGCATGGTTCAGTCATCCTCGGCGAACGGCCACGCGCCATCCGCCCGCATGGGGGGAAAGGTTGATGGCTGGGATCACGCAGGCTTGCCGGAGAGGGCAGCGGGGCGCCGCGAAGGGGCGCAGGACCATGGCTGGAGGGGAATTGTTCTCTTTTCGTTACAGCACGTCAAACCCGGAGGCGTGCGGACCAACGGTCCGCACCCACCCTCCGTGCCCGTGGTAGTGCCGGCCGCTGGCCGGCAGATTCGCAGCCCCTAGAAGTAGATCCACGCCATGCGTGGATGGGCTCTGCTACGCCTGCTGCGCGCGCTTGAGCAGCTTCGCTTCGCGCCTGCGCGCGCGACGGGTGCGCCAGCGCTCGGCCAGGCAGGAGAAGATCACGTACAGCGCCGGCGTACTGAGCAGGGTCAGGCTCTGCGAGAACAGCAGGCCGCCGATCATCGCGATGCCCAACGGGCGGCGCAGCTCGGACCCTTCACCCAGGCCGATCGCCAGCGGCACTGCGGCCAGGATCGCGACCATCGTGGTCATCATGATCGGGCGGAAGCGCACGATGCTGGCCTCGCGTGCAGCATCGCGCGGCGCCAGCCCATGCTCGCGCTGCGCCACCAGTGCGAAGTCGATCATCATGATCGCGTTCTTCTTGACGATGCCGATCAGCAGCACCAGCGCGATCATCGAGATCACCGACAGCTCGGTGTTGGTGCCGAACAGGGCCAGCAGCGCACCGACACCGGCCGCCGGCAGCGTGGACAGGATGGTGACCGGGTGGATCAGGCTCTCGTAGAGCATGCCCAGTACCAGGTACACGGTCAGGATTGCGGCGAACACCAGGATCAGCATGTCGCTGGGATCGGAGTTGAAGCCGAAGCCCGCATCGTCGGCCAGGCGGATGTCGCCGGGCATGCGCATGCCGGCCACGGTCGCGTCGATGATCGCCTTGGCCTCGCCCATGCTCACGTTGGGAGCCAGGTTGTAGCTGAGGTCCATCGTCGTGTACTGGTTCTCGTGGGTGATCTGCGATGGGGCCAGGCCAGGCATCTGTGTGGCCACCGCGGTGATCGGCACCATGTCGCCGTTGCGCGCACGCACGTACACCTCATCCAGCGCCGCCGGGGTGGCGGTCTGCGAGGGCAGGGCATTGACCACCACGCTGTACTGGTTGATGTCCGAATAGATGGTGGAGATCTGGCGCTGGCCGAACGCACCGTACAGCGCGCCGTCGATCGCGCCCACCGTGATGCCCAGGCGCGCGGCCTTTGCGCGGTCGATCTGGATGTTCTGGCGCAGGCCGGCATTGTCCACGTCGGTGCCGACGTCGCGCAGCTTCGGGTTCTTCTTCAGTTCCGCCTGCAGCTTGGGCAGCCATTCCTGCAGTGCGGCCAGGTCGTTGCCCTGCAGCGAAATGCGGTACTGCGCGCCCTGGCTGGAGCCGCCGCCATCGTTGCTGGGCAGGTCCTGGATCGCGCGCAGGCGCAGCTGCAGGTCGGGATAGCGATCGGCCTTTGCGCTGAGGCGCGCCAACGCATGCGCGGTGGTTTCGCGGCGGCCGTCGCTGCGTGATTTCAGCTCGATGTTGAACTGTGCACTGGAGCCCTGGCGGCCGCTGCCCAGGCGTACACCCACCGTCTTCACCGCCGGGTCGGCCATCAGCATGTCGGTGATGCGGCGCTGGCGCGCGACCATGTCCTCGAACGACACGGTGGCACTGGAGTTGGCGCGGCCCCAGATCAGGCCGGTGTCCTGCGGCGGGAACGCGCCCTTCTTCACCGCGCCGAACAGGAAGATGGTGACGCCGATCAGGATCAGCGGCGTCAGCGACAGCAGCAGCGCGTGGCGCAGCGAGAAGTCGAGGAACACGGTGTAGATGCGCAGCATGCGCTCGTGGCCGGCGTCCAGCCAGCGGCCAAAGCGCGACGGTGGCGCGCTGTGGTCGTGCGCATTGAGGAAGCGGCTGCACAATGCCGGGGTCAGCGTCAGCGAGACGATCATCGAGACCACGATGGCCGCCACCAGGGTGACGGTGAACTCGCGGAAGAACGCGCCCATCATGCCGCTGGCGAACAGCAGCGGGATGAACACCGCCACCAGCGAGGCGGTGATCGAGACGATGGTGAAGCCGATCTCGCGCGCACCGGCCAACGCCGCCTGCATGCGCGGCATGCCCTCGTCGAGGTGGCGCATGATGTTCTCGATCACCACGATCGCATCGTCGACCACGAAGCCGATCGCGATCACCAGCGCCAGCAGGCTCAGGTTGTTCAGGGTGAAGCCCATCACGTACATCACCAGCGCGGCGCCGGCCAGCGACAGCGGCACGGTCACCGCCGCGATCAGGGTGGGTGCCAGCCGGCGCAGGAACAGCGCCATGGTCAGCACCACCATCGCCAGGCTGATCAGCAGGGTGACCTGCACTTCATGCAGCGACGAACGGATGGTCGGCGTACGGTCGAAGTACGGCGTCATCGTGGTGCCCGGCTGCAGGTAGTCGCGCAGGGTCGGGATCTGCGCCTTGACCCGGTCCACGGTCTCCACGATGTTGGCGCCGGCGCGGGTGAACACGTACATCACCACCGCCGGCTTGTGGTCGAACCAGGCCGCCTGGTAGGCGTCCTGCTGGCCGTCGTAGACGTTGGCGATGTCCTTCAGGCGGATCACCCGGCCGTCGCCCTGGGTCTTGACCACCAGGTCGGCGAAGTCGGCGGCGCGTGCCACCGAGTCGTTGGCGATGATCGCCGTGGTGGTGTTGCCATCGCTGAGGAAGCCGGTGGGCGAGGTCACGTTGGCCGCGCGCACTGCGTTGCGCAGGTCATCGGCGGTCAGGCCCAACGCGTTCATCAGGCGCAGGTTGACGTCCACGCGTACCGCCGGCGTCGACGCGCCAGCGATGTCGACCGAGGCGACGCCGCTGATCTGGCGGATGCGCTGCGCCAGCAGCAAGTCGGCCACGTTGTAGAGCTCGTCGGCCGACTGCGTCTGCGAGGTCAGCGCGATGGCGATCACCGGGTCGTCGTTCGGATTCGCCTTCTGGTACATCGGCGAGCCCATGCCCGAGGGCAGGTCGGCCTGAGCCGAGTTGATCGCCGTTTGTACATCCAGTGCCGCCGAATCGATGTTGTGGCCGCTCTGGAAGATCATGAACACCAGCGAGCTGCCTTCCGAGCTCGACGATCGCATGCGATCGATGCCCGGCAGCTGGCCGAGATGGCGTTCCAGCGGCGCGGTGACCGTCGAGGCCATGGTCGCCGCGTCGGCACCGGACTGGCTGGCATGCACGAAGATTACCGGGATCTCGATGTTCGGCAGCGCCGATACGCCCAGGCGCAGGTAGCAGATCAGGCCGACCATGAACAGGCCGATGGCCAGCAGTGCGGTGCCGATCGGGCGGCGGATGAAGGGACCGGACAGGTTCATCGTGGGGCCGCCCACGGCAGCGGGGCGTGGATCATGCCTGCGGCTCCTGCAGCGAACCATCGCGCAGCGCACGCTGTTCGCGGCGGCGCGCCAGCCACTCGGAGAAGCGCTCCATGTACAGGTAGATCACCGGCGTGGTGTACAGGGTCACCAACTGCGACAGCAGCAGGCCGCCAACGATGGCGATACCCAGCGGGCGGCGCAGCTCCGAACCGATGCCGGTGCCCAGCGCCAGCGGCAGTGCGCCGAGCATGGCCGCGGCGGTGGTCATCATGATCGGGCGGAAGCGCAGCAGGCAGGCGCGGCGGATCGCTTCGTGCGCGTTGGCGCCGGCGCGGCGCGCCTCGATCGCGAAGTCGACCATCATGATGCCGTTCTTCTTGACGATGCCGATCAGCAGCACGATGCCGACGATGCCATCCACCGACAGGCTCAGCCCGCACAGCATCAGCGCCAGCAGCGCGCCGACACCGGCCGGCGGCAGCGTGGAGATGATCGTGATCGGGTGGATGTAGCTCTCGTAGAGCACGCCCAGCACGATGTAGATCACCACCAGCGAGGCCAGCAGCAGCCACACCACGTCGGTCTGGCTGCCGGTGAACTCGGCGGCCTTGCCGATGAACTCGGCATGCAGGTGGGTGGGCATGTCCAGGCTGTCCTTGGTCTCCTGGATCGCTCGCACCGCTTCGGACAACGAATAGCCCGGCGCCACGTTGAACGACACGGTCACCGCCGGCAGCTGCTGCTGGTGGCTGACCACCAGCGGGGCGCTGCTGACCGTGCCTTCGGCCAGCGCCGACAGCGGAATGATGTTGCCGGCGCCGACGGTGATGCCGGTGTTCTGCGCGCCGATGCCGGTGGCGGTGGACGAATTGGAGGAGGTGACCTGGCCGAAGCTCGTGGCATTGGTGCCGGTCAATGCGCCGGCGCCGTTGGAGGCGACCGCCAGCTGTTCCATCAGCGCGGTGCTGGTGCGGAATTCCGGTGCCACTTCCAGCACCACGCGATACTGGTTGAGCTCGGTGAAGATGGTCGAGATCTGGCGCTGGCCGAACGCATCGTAGAGCGTGTCGTCGATGGTCTGCATCGGCACGCCCAGCACGCTGGCCTTGTCGCGGTCGATGTTCAGCTCCAGGGCGCGGCCCTGGTTGGACAGGTTGTTGTCGACGTCGGCCAGTTCCGGGCGCTTGCGCAGCGCTTCGGTCAGGCGCGTGGCCTGGGTCGCCACCGTCGCCGAATCCACGTCCGACAGCGAGTACTGGTACTCGGTGGCGGCCACGCGGGTATCCAGGGTCACGTCCTGCACCGGCTTCAGGTACAGCGCCACGCCCGGAATGCCGGCCACCGCCTTCTGCAGGCGCGGCAGGATCTCATCCAGGCCATCGCGCTCGCCGCGTTCCTTCAGCACGATCGACAGCTGGCCCTGGTTGAGCGTGGGATTCATGCTGCCCGCGCCAATGAAGGCCGACACGCCGGTCACATCCGGGTCCTGGCGCAGCGCTTCGGCCACCTGCCTGGTGCGCTGCTCCATCTGCGGGAAGGCGATGTTCTGGTCGGCCTGCACCACGCCGGTGATCAGGCCGGTGTCCTGTTCGGGCAGCAGGCCCTTGGGGACCAGCACGTACAGCAGCACGGTCAGCACCAGCGCGCCACCGGCCACGGCCAGGGTCAGGCGCTGGTGGCCCAGCACCCAGTCCAGGCTGTGCTCGTAGAGGCCGACGGTGCGCGTCCACAGGTTCTGCTTGCCGGCCGCTGCCGCGCGCTCATGCGCGTCCTCGCCCTCGGGCAGGGCGTCGGGCTTGAGCAGGTAGGCGCACATCATCGGGGTCAGCGTCAGCGAGATCAGCATCGACAGCACCACGGCGATGCTCAGCACCCACGCGAACTCGTGGAACAGGCGGCCGGTGACGCCGGGCATCAGCAGCAGCGGCAGGAACACCGCCACCAGCGAGACCGTCAGCGACAGCACGGTGAAGCCGATCTGGCGTGCGCCGATCTCGGCCGCTTCCTTGCCGCTCTTGCCCTGCTCGATGTAGCGCACGATGTTCTCGATCATCACGATCGCATCGTCGACCACGAAGCCGGTGGCCACCACCAGCGCCATCAGCGAGAGGTTGTCCAGCGACATGCCGGCGAAGGCCATCACCGCGAAGGTACCGGCCAGCGAGAGCGGTACTGCCACCGACGGGATGATCGTGGCCCACAGGCGGCGCAGGAACACGAAGATCACCGCCACCACCAGGCCGATGGTGAGGATCAGGGTGAACTGCACCTCATGCACCGAGGCGCGGATGGTCTCGGTGCGATCGTTGAAGATTTCCAGGTGCACGTCGGCCGGCAGCACGCCCTGCAGCTGCGGCAGGATCGCGCGGATGCGCTCGACGGTCTGCACGATGTTGGCGCCCGGCTGGCGGCGCACTTCCAGCAGCACCGCCGGCTTGCCATCGGCCCAGGCGGCCAACTGGTCGTTCTCCACGCCATCGATCACCTCGGCCACGTCCGACAGCCGCACCGGGCGGCCGTTCTTGTAGCTGATGATGGTGTCGCGGTACTCGGCGGCGCTGGCCAGCTGGTCGTTGGTGCCGATGCTGTAGGACTGGGTCTTGCCGTTCAACGAACCCTTCGGCGCGTTGACGTTGGCCTGGGTCAGCGCGCTGCGCAGCTGTTCCAGGGTCAGCCCCATGTTCGACAGCTGCGCCGGATTGACCTGGATGCGCACGGCGGGCCGCACGTTGCCGGCAATCGAGACCAGGCCCACGCCCTGCACCTGCGACAGGCGCTGGGCCAGGATCGAGTCGGCGTAGTTGTTGACGTCGCGCAGCGGGCGCGTGTCAGAGGTCAGCTTCAGGGTGACGATGGCCGCGTCGGCCGGATTCACCCGGTTGTAGACCGGCTGGTAGGGCAGCGATGAGGGCAGGGTGGCCTGGCGGATCGCCGCCTGCACGTCCTGCGCGGCGATGTCGATGTCGCGGTCCATCGAGAACTGCAGGATGATCGTCGACAACCCGGCCGACGAGTCCGACGTCATCAGTTCCAGCCCGGAGATCTGCCCGAACTGGCGCTCCAGCGGGGTGGTGACCAGCGAGGCCATGGTGGTGGCATTGGCGCCGGGGTACTGGGTGGTGACCACCAGGCTGGGCGCATCGATTTCCGGCAGCGCCGACACCGGCAGCTTGCGGTAACCGAGGATGCCCAGCAGCAACAGGCCCGCCATCAACAGCGAGGTAGCGATCGGGCGGCGGATGAAGATCGTCGAAAAGCCCACGGACTGATCCTTGCTGGCACTTCAATGTCGGCGCCGGCAGGTCCGCCGGCGCGAGGGAGAACCGTGGCCTGCGCTCAGCGCGGGCCACCACCGCGACGGCCACCGCCGCCCGCGTTCTTCTGTTCGGCCGCCTTCAGTTCGGCCTCGGTCGGCGCGGCCGGGGTCTCGCCCGGCTTCAGCGCGGTGACCTTGCTGCCCGGCTTCAGGCGGAACTGGCCTTCGCTGACCACCCGCTCGCCACCCTTGAGGCCTTCGGCGATCTGCACCTGGCTGTCGCCCACTTCCACGCCGCTGCGCACGGTCTGCATCTTCACCGTGTTGTCGCCCTGCACGACATAGACGTACTCGCCGTCCGGGCCACGCAGCACCGCCTGGGTCGGAATGACCACGCCGCCGCCGATGGTGCGCAGCTGCATGCGCACGTTGACGAACTGGCCCGGCCACAGGCCGTTGTCGGTGTTGTCGAATACGGCGCGCGCCTTGAACGTGCCGCTGTCGGCACTGATCAGGTTGTCGACCACATCGAGCTTGCCGTCGCCGGACAGCACGTGCGAATCGGCGCGGTCCAGCGCCGCCACCGGCACCGTGCCGGCGGCCTGTGCCTGGCGCACATCGCCGAGCTGGCGCTCGGGCAGGTTGAACAGCACGTGGATCGGATGGATCTGGGTCAGCGTGACCAGCGCGGTACCGGCGCTGACCACGTTGCCGGCGTCGACCGCACGGATGCCGGCGATGCCTGAGATCGGCGCGGTGACCCGGGTGTACTGCAGCTGCACCTGCGCCGAGCGCATGCTGGCCTCGTTGGCGGCCACGGCGCTTTCGTACTGTGCCACTTGGTTTCGCTGTGTATCCAGATCGGTCTTGGCGACGTACTGACGATACTCCGGCGCGTTCGAGCGCTGGTAGTTGGAGCGCGCGGTGGCGAGCAGGGCCTCGTTCTGGCGCTTGGCTGCCGCGGCCTGGTCGTAGCTGGCCTGGGCGGTGCGCGGATCGATCACCGCCAGCACATCACCCTGCTTCACTTCCTGGCCTTCACGGAAATTCAGGCTCATCAGCTGGCCGCCGACCTGCGGGCTGACAGTGACGGTGTTCATCGCGGTCACCGTGCCCAGTGCGCTGGCATATACCGGTACGTCTTGGCGCGTGGCTTCGACCACGGTCACCGGCACCGGGCCGGCATCCGGGTCTTCGCCGCCCTGGCGCGCGCCCGCAGCGGGTTTTCCAGCCTTGTCCTTGCCGCCGCCCATGACGCGCAGGCCGACCACGGCCAGCACCAGCACCGCCACGACCAGCAGCACGATCTTCCAAACACGTGACATTACGAGGACTCCGAGAGGGCTGGACCGGACGGGACGCCGGGACAATGCGCAAAGCATACCTGTGCCACATCACGTTTCCTGCATGACGGATGGGACGGGCGCTAAGACCGGATGCGGCGCCGGAGGTTCCCGTGGCGCCGGTGTTGCCCTACATTCAGCTGGAACCCTCTTGCTGTGGAGATTGCGATGCGCCGTTCGCTGCTGCTGTCCGCCCTGCTGCTGGCCCTGCCGGCGCTTGCCCATGCCCAGGACGGGCAACGCCCGGAAGTGACCGCCGCCGCGCAGCGGCTGCAGGCCCGGGTGGTCGAATGGCGCCGTGATTTCCACCAGCACCCGGAGCTGTCCAACCGCGAGGCGCGCACCTCGGCCGAGGTCGCCAAGCGCCTGCGTGCGATGGGCCTGAAGCCGAAGACCGGCATCGCCCACCACGGCGTGGTGGCGATCATCGAAGGCGGCAAGCCGGGTCCGAAGATCGCGTTGCGTGCAGACATGGACGCGTTGCCGGTGACTGAGCAGACCGGCCTGCCGTTCGCCTCCAAGGCCACCGACCAGTACCGCGGGCAGACCGTGGGCGTGATGCATGCCTGTGGCCACGACGCGCATACCGCCACCCTGCTCGGCGTGGCCGAAGCGCTGGTATCAATGAAGAAGGACCTGCCGGGCCAGGTGATGCTGATCTTCCAGCCGGCCGAGGAAGGCGCGCCGCCGCCGGAAGAGGGCGGTGCCGCATTGATGCTCAAGGAAGGGCTGTTTGCCGACTTCAAGCCGGAGGCAGTGTTCGGCCTGCATGTGTTCTCCAGCGTGCAGGCCGGACAGATCGCGGTGCGCGGCGGCCCATTGATGGCTGCCTCTGATCGCTTCGGGATCAAGGTGATCGGTCGCCAGACGCATGGCTCGGCACCGTGGAACGGTGTTGACCCGATCGTCGCCACCGCCGATCTGGTCGGCACCGCGCAGACCATCGTCAGCCGCCGCGCCAACCTGTCCAAGCAACCGGCGGTGCTGACCTTCGGCGCGATCAACGGCGGCATTCGCTACAACATCATTCCCGATGAAGTGGAGATGGTCGGCACCATCCGCACCTTCGACGAAGGCATGCGCCAGCAGATCTTCGCCGACCTGCGCAACGTGGCCGAACACACGGCGGCCGCGCATGGTGCGAAGGCGGTGACCGATATCTACGAATCGGAAGGCAACCCGGCCACGGTGAACGATCCGGCGCTGACCGCGAAGATGCTGCCGAGCCTGCAGGCGGTGGTGGGCAAGGACAACGTGTACGAGCCGCCGCTGCAGATGGGCGCGGAGGATTTCTCGCTGTACGCGAAGGAAGTGCCGGGCATGTTCTTCTTCGTCGGGTCCACCAGCGTGGGCATCGACCCGGCGACGGCGCCGGCCAACCATTCGCCGAAGTTCCTGCTGGATGAGAAGGCGCTGGATGTGGGATTGCGGGCGTTGCTGCAGGTGAGCCTGGATTACCTGCACGGTGCCGGCACTCCTGCGGGGTAAGGGTTACCGGCAGGGCTTGCAGCCCTGCACCCGCCGAGGCAACGGCAACAGCCGAAGCAACGGCAAAAGCTGGCTATCCGTGGGATGGCGGGGTGGGTCCGGTGGCAGGGGACGGCGCAAGTACGTCCCTGTAGCCTCGGTCGCGCCATCCATGGCGCTCACGCCCCTCCCACCGGACCCACCCCGCCTTCGACAGTTTCCTGCTGCTGTCAGAACGACATCCTGCTTTGGTAGGTGTCGACCGTGGTCGACACGGCGGACGTCATGAACGTCTGAAGGATCGGCTTTTGATCTTGATTTTCTGATCTTTCCCGTGGTGGTAGCCGCGTGCAGGGAACTGTCAGGGGCCGGGTGGGTAGGCGGGGCGGGGGTCACTTCAGGGACGGGTTTACGGCGTCCCCCGACCCGACTGCCCTCCCGGCCAAGCCGATAGACCGCCTTCCGCGACCAGCCAACACAACCACCACGGAGGGGCTCCGCCGTTGGCCGGCCCGGCCGAAGGCCCGCCCTCCGCGCGATACAATGCCCACCATGAACACCCCACAGGATTCCAGCCTCGGTCGCGAGGTCAGTTACCCGTCGCAGTACGACCCCGGCCTGCTGTTTCCCATCCCGCGCAGCGGCGCCCGCGCCGAGATCGGCCTCGATGACGCAGCGCTGCCGTTCGTCGGCCACGACCGCTGGCACGCCTTCGAGCTGAGCTGGCTCGATCCGCGCGGCAAGCCGCAGGTGGCCGTCGCCACCGTGCTGGTGCCGTGCACCTCGCCGCAGTTGATCGAATCGAAGTCGTTCAAGCTGTACCTCAACTCCCTCAACAGCACCCGCGTCGACAGCGCCGAGGCGCTGCGCGAGCGCCTGGTGACGGATCTGTCGGCCTGCGCTGGTGCGCCGGTCCAGGTCGAGTTCGGCCTGCCGGTGCTGCGAGAGACGCCGCTCGGCGAATCCATCGACGGGCTGGACGTGGAGATCGACTGCTACGGCCCGCCGCAGGCGGACTTCCTCGCCGCCGATGCGGGCGAGGTGGTGGAGGAGACCCTGGTCTCGGCGCTGCTGAAGTCCAACTGCCCGGTCACCGGCCAGCCGGACTGGGCCACGGTCAGCCTGCGTTACCGCGGGCCGAAGATCGATCGCGCGGGCCTGCTGCGCTATCTGGTCAGCTACCGCGAGCATGCGGAGTTCCACGAGCAGTGCGTTGAGCGGATCTTCAGCGAGGTGTCCGCGCGCTGCCAGCCGCACTGGCTCGAGGTTGAGGCCCGCTACACCCGCCGTGGTGGCCTGGACATCAACCCCTGGCGTGCCAGCCCCGGCATCGCCGTCCCGGCTGCGACCTACCGCGAGCTGCGGCAGTAACCGCCGCAGTCGGATACCCGTTGTGCCGGCCGCTGGCCGGCAATCGGCCAAGGCCGGATCCCGTGGCACAGCCGGCCAGCGGCCGGCACTACCGGGCGTCCATTCCCCCGATTGTTCAGCCGCCCCGGGGGCGGCTTCACATCTGCACCATCCCCATTTAACAACCGCCATGGCACCGTGCCAATCACGTAGTCATGCAGACGGGAGTTGTGGATGAGTACCGAGAAGAAAGCCGATTTCTCCGGCGTCAGTGGCAGTGTCGACAGTACCGCCGAGCAGGTGCCGAAGGCGGACTTCTCCGGCGTCAGCGCTTCGGTGGACAGCACCGCAGATGTTGTCAGCGGCGGCACCTATACCGTGCAGAAGGGTGACTCGCTGTCGAAGATCGCCAAGCAGCATCTGGGCGACGCCAATGCCTGGAAGAAGATCTTCGAAGCCAACCGCGATGTGCTTGATGACCCGGACAAGATCTTCCCGGGCCAGACCCTGAAACTGCCGCCGAAGTAAGCCGGCCAGAGTGCCGTCCAACAATCCCTGGGAGGAACCCCGAATGATCAAGACCACCCCGCTCCAGACCGCCCTGATCGCCGCCCTGCTGGGCAGCGTCGCCCTGGTCGGTTGCAAGAAGAAAGAAGAGTCGACCGACAACAATGCCGCTCCGGCAGCGACTGCTCCGGCCGAACCGGCAGCACCGGCCCCGATGACCGGCGCGCCGCCGCCGATGGCCGAAGCCGCTGCTGTCAGCGTCTCGTCGGTCACGGTCGGCAAGACCGCAGCCGCCGACAAGTCGGTTGCGACGACGGCTTTGTTCGCGCCGAAGGACGACATCATCGTCTCGGTCAAGACCGACGGTGCTGCCAACAACGTCGCCGTTGGCGCGAAGCTGACCTACCAGGACGGCCAGGTGGCCGGCGAACAGAATGCCACGCTGAACACCAGCGGTGCGGAAACCACCAACGTCACCTTCAAGAATGCAAAGGGCTGGCCGGCCGGCAAGTACCGCGCCGAAGTCACCGTCGATGGCAAGGCGGCCGGAACGCCGCAGGAGTTCGAGGTCAAGTAAGTCCAGCCGACTCTCTCCCGGCAGGGCTCACGATGGACGCAGCCGCGAGGCTGCGTCCTTTTTTGTTGGGCGATGCCCGCTTGGGGAGGGGGCTGCCGGTATACGCTGAACGGAACACGGCCAGATAGGGGATAGGATGCTCAGCTGGATTGCGCTCACGCTCGCAATGGGACCCGCGAATCTCTGGAGCTACAGTTGCGACCACTTCCTCTACGGCGCCTGTGTGCGGGTGCCGACAGACATGTCCGTGACCTACGAGGCACCTGTTGACTTTGGTCTGCACCGCATCAGGCGTGATGGTAGGGAAGTCGCCTTGATCTACGAGGGCGATGCCCCCGAAAAGCCTGTGCCAGGAAGCACGCCGGATCTGCGCTTCACGGATGGCGGATATGTCGTGTCGGGGTATGCAAGGGCGGAAGGACCTTCCACCCGGTACGACGTCTACGTTCGACCCGGATCATCTGGCGCCGGCTCGCTGCACATCCGAGGCTCTGCAGCGACAGCAGATGAACTCGCCAGCCTGGCCGCCGTCGTTGGGGGATTCCGAATCTGCAACTTCCAGCAAAGCAAGCGCTCGCAGACATTGATCTGCCCAAGGCGTGCCGAGTGGGGGCAGCGATTGTCGGAGTGGGTCATGCGTGCCTCAACGAGCGGGAAGTCGAATTAGCCATCAAGCCTCAGCTTCCAGACCGGAAGCGAGCCAACGACGAAACACAGCGGTCCAGTACCGCCGCGTATGGCGTGGCTTTGCCCCGCGCGACTGAAAACGCGACAATGCAGGGGTTTCCCCGCCGCGCGCCCACCCTGACGGCGACGGGGGAAAGCGTGGGGCTCCGCCTCGCGCGCGACACGGTTGCACGTGGCCCGGCGCTGGCGCCGGCCTTCCCCTGAGCATTGCTACAGAGTCCAAGTCCCCCATGTCCAAGATCCTCTACACGCTGACCGACGAAGCACCGTTCCTGGCCACCCAGTCGCTGCTGCCGATCGTTGACGCCTACACCGCCACGGCCGGCATCGTGGTGGAAACCCGTGACATCTCGCTGTCCGGCCGCATCCTGTCGCAGTTCCCGGAACTGCTGTCCGACGCGCAGAAGGTCAGCGACGACCTGGCCGAGCTGGGCCAGCTGGCGACCACCCCGGACGCCAACATCATCAAGCTGCCGAACATTTCCGCCTCGGTGCCGCAGCTGAAGGCGGCCATCAAGGAACTGCAGGACCAGGGCTACCCGCTGCCGGATTACCCGGAAACCCCGGCCGACGACCAGCAGCGCGACTACAAGGCGCGCTACGACAAGGTCAAGGGCAGCGCGGTGAACCCGGTGCTGCGCGAAGGCAACTCCGACCGCCGTGCACCGCTGTCGGTGAAGAACTACGCGCGCAAGCACCCGCACCGCATGGGCGCTTGGGCGCCGGATTCGAAGTCGCACGTCGCGCACATGGCCGCCGGCGATTTCTACGGCAGCGAAAAGTCGGCCACCCTGGCCAACGCCGGTTCGCTGAAGATCACCTTCCACGGCAAGGACGGCAGCGCCGTCGTGCTGAAGGAAAAGACCGCGGTCAAGGCCGGCGAGATCGTCGACGCCGCCGTGATGAGCCGCAAGGCACTGGCCGCGTTCATCGGCGAGCAGATTGCCGATGCCAAGGCTCAGGGCGTGCTGTTCTCGCTGCACCTGAAGGCGACCATGATGAAGGTCTCCGACCCGATCATGTTCGGCGTGGCGGTCAATGAGTTCTACAAGGACGTGCTGGCCAAGCACGCCGACGTGCTCAAGCAGGCCGGTTTCGACGCCAACAACGGCATCGGTGACCTGGCTGCGCGCCTGCCGTCGCTGCCGGAAGCCACCCGTGCTGCGATCGAAGCCGACCTGGCTGCCGAGTACGCACAGCGCCCGGGCGTGGCCATGGTCAACTCGGACAAGGGCATCACCAACCTGCACGTGCCGAGCGACGTCATCGTCGACGCCTCGATGCCGGCGATGATCCGCGACTCCGGCAAGATGTGGAACGCCGAAGGCAAGCTGCAGGACACCAAGGCCGTCATTCCGGACCGCTGCTATGCCGGCGTGTACCAGGCCGTCATCGACGACTGCAAGGCGCACGGCGCCTTCGACCCGGCCACCATGGGTTCGGTGCCCAACGTCGGCCTGATGGCACAGAAGGCCGAGGAGTACGGCTCGCACGACAAGACCTTCCAGATCGCTGCCGATGGCGTGGTCAAGGTCACCGACGATGCCGGCACCGTGGTGTTCGAGCACGCCGTGGAAGCCGGTGACATCTGGCGCATGTGCCAGACCAAGGACGCGCCGATCCAGGACTGGGTCAAGCTGGCCGTCGAGCGTGCCCGCCTGAGCAGCACCCCGGCCGTGTTCTGGCTGGATGCCGCCCGCGCCCACGACGCGCAGGTCATCGCCAAGGTCGAGCAGTATCTGAAGGACCACGACACCAACGGCCTGGACATCCGCATCCTGCCGCCGGTGGAAGCGACCGCGTTCTCGCTGGACCGCATCCGCAAGGGCGAGGACACCATCTCGGTGACCGGCAACGTGCTGCGCGACTACCTGACCGACCTGTTCCCGATCATGGAGCTGGGCACCAGCGCCAAGATGCTGTCGATCGTGCCGCTGATGGCCGGTGGTGGCCTGTTCGAGACCGGCGCCGGTGGTTCGGCCCCGAAGCACGTGCAGCAGTTCGTCGAAGAGGACTACCTGCGCTGGGATTCGCTGGGTGAGTTCCTGGCCCTGGCCGCGTCGCTGGAACACCTGGGCAACCGCTATGACAACGCCGCCGCCCGCGTGCTGGCCAAGGCGCTGGACGAAGCCAACGGCCAGTTCCTGGACAACGACAAGTCGCCGTCGCGCAAGCTGGGTGGCATCGACAACCGTGGCAGCCACTTCTACATCGCCCTGTACTGGGCGCAGGCGCTGGCCGCGCAGGACGAGGATGCCGCGCTGAAGGCGCGCTTCGCTCCGCTGGCCAAGGCACTGACCGACAACGAGCAGAAGATCGTCGACGAGCTGATCGCGGTGCAGGGCAAGGCCGTGGACATCGGTGGCTACTACCGCCCGGACCTGGCCAAGGCCAGCAAGGCGATGCGCCCGAGCGCGACCTTCAACGCCGCGCTGGAGCAGCTGCGCGGCTGATCCTGCGCCGTTCGGTGGTGACACTGGAACCCGCGCTTCGGCGCGGGTTTCTTTTTTGGCTCCGGGGTCAGATCCCTTTTGCATGGCAAAAGGGATCCGACCCCTGGCGATGAAAACCGTGACATCCGTCAGCTGTCGGACTGCCGTCAACGGGGCATGAAACTTGCCCGCGATGGCTGTCGCAGAACCGGCAGAAGGGGGTGTGCAAGCGCCTTCAATCTGAGCAGTCGATCACGACGGTCTTCGTCGGCAATATCCTAGCCTTGGCGACGCGAGACCACCGGGGAGGTGGTCGCCCGGGGAACACGGATGGCACGCGTGCTGGTGGTGGGAACCGATATCCAGGGCGAGCAGGCCCTGCTGCAACGGCTGCGCCTGGCGTCGGCACTGCCGGACGGCCACGTCCGGCGCAGCCAGGACCTGGACGACTGCGACCTGCTGGTCATCCGCGATACCCCGGCACTGCGCAACGCGGCCCAGCGCATGCGCCAGCAGCGACCGCGCCTGCAATGCTGGATCGAGGACAACGGCGGCCAACTGCGCGACGGCGACGGACACCAGGATGTGCTCGACGACGGTGCCATCGGCCGCGCGCTGCGTCGCATGCAGTTGGCACCGGAGCCCCTGGCCATGCCCGCACCCGCGCTGATACGTCTGGCCGATGGCGCACACGCCATTACCCGCCTGCTGCGCGAGCGGTTGCCGCTGCGCCATGGCCAGGCACTGTTGAGTGATGCGGGCGAGCCTTTGCTGCTGATGGATCTGGAGCACGACCAGGCCGTGCTGTTGCAGGAACCTGCGAGCGCAGTGGTGGAGCGCCTGGCCGATGCTTTCGAACGCCTGCAGCTGGATGCACTGACGCCAATGCGCCTGCAGGCGCTGGCTGGTGAGCGACCACGCCAGCCGCTGCGGCCGCTGTTGTGGCAATGGGCGCAACGCAGCCGCCACTGGCAAGCACTGGACGAACGCCTGCGCGGCGCTTCGGTGAAGCTGCTGCGCTGGCCGGATTTCCGCGTACTGGGACACGACCACGATGGATTCCGCCTGTGCTCGTTGCTGCTCAAGCGCGCGTGCACGGTTGAAGAATGCGCGCTGCTGCTTGAGCTGCCGGCGGCGGCCGTTCGCGATTTCATCCACGCGGCCTACCTGTGTGGCTACGCGCAGCTGCAGGCCGCCCCGGCGGCGCCGATGATGGCGACCGGTGGCACCCGCACCGACAACGGACTGCTTGCCCGCCTGTGGCGGCACCTGCGCGGGAGTGAGCGCAATGCGTGAGCACAAGGTGGTGGTGCTGGGCGGCATGGGCAGCGGCAAGTCGACGCTGGTGCGCAGCATCGCGGCCGGCGCGGTAGTCGACACCGATGTGGCCAACAGTGATCGCCTCGGTGCCGACAAGGCCTCCACCACCGTCGCGCTGGACTACGCAGACATCGAACTGCCCAACGGCGAACGCCTGCGTCTGTACGGAACGCCCGGCCAGCAGCGTTTCGATTTCCTGTGGCCGATCCTGCTGCAGGGTGCACGGGGCGCGGTGCTGCTGCTGGACGCACGTCGCGCCGGCATTGCCAGCGAGCTACAGGACTACCTGCAGGTGCTGCAGCCGTTCGCATCATCCCTGGCACTGGTCGTGGCCGTCACCCACCTGGACCAGGCACCACAGGCGGCCCTGGATGACTGGACCACGCACGCCTGCCTCGACGACCAGCCGCTGCCGTTGCTGGCCGTCGATGCCCGTGACCGCGAACAGGGACTGCTGCTGATGGATGTACTGATGAGCGAAATGGAAGCGCACGCACTGGTGGCCGCGTATGGGTGACGGGCAGATGGCGGTACTGCCCGATGCGGGCCAGCGTGAGCGCCTGCAGCCGCTGCTGCAGGACCTGCAGCAGCGGGTGGAAGGCGTGCGCACGGTGGTGCTGGCCAGCGTCGATGGCTTTGCCCTGGTCAGCGCCGGTGCCGAAGGGCGTGGCGAACGGCTGGCGGCGATGACCAGCGCGATGCTGGCGTTGGCCGCAGCGGTGGGGCGCGAACTGGTGCTGGGCGATCTGCAGACGCTGATGCTGGAAGCGATGGGCGGGAAGGTGCTGATGCTGGCAATCCAGGCCGAAGGGCGTGCGCCGCTGCTGCTGATGGCGGCCTGCGACCAGCGCAGCGTGATCGGCCAGGTGCTGTGGCAGAGCAGGGAATGTGGCCAGGCGATCCTGGCCGAACTCGGCGGATCGTGAGCCCGGCCGCAGGGGAACGAGGGGCTCGAACCAACATCGACAAGGGGTGCGACGTGGCTGGATTGAATGAATCGTTGAACGCACTGATGGGCATCGACGGCGCGCAGGCAGTGGCGCTGGTCGACTACGAAAGCGGCATGCTGCTGGGCGAGGCCGGTGCCGGCATGGACATGGAAGTGGCCGCCGCCGGCAACACCGAAGTGATCCGGGCCAAGATGAAGACCGCTGCCTCGTTGAACCTCAATGACAGCATCGAGGATATCCTGATCTCGCTGGGCAAGGCGTACCACATCATGCGACCGGTCGCGAAGAAGAAGGGACTGTTCTTCTACATCGTGCTGGACCGGACCAAGTCCAACCTTGCACTGGCCCGACGCAAGGTGCAGGACGTGGAGGCCGAACTGGCGATCTGAGCCATCTGCTCCTGTAGAGCCGGGCCATGCTCGGCTGCTTTCAGCCGAAGCAGCCGAGCGCGTTCGGCGCTGCTTTCACTGCGGTGGAAGCAGCAGCGTGGTCACGAACGAAAGCGCTTCGCTGTCGCGCTTGGCGAAGTACGTGTGCGCCTTCTGGGGCAGCCACACTTCGTTGAAATGGCGGCGGAAATCCTCGTAGAACTCGTTGGGATACAGCTTGGCCTGCACCGTCCGGCCGTCCGGGTAGGCGTGGTCATACGTGGGCAGTGCGTCGGTGTTGACGCCGCGATGATCCCTCAGCCATTTGCAGAACAGGCGGCCTTCGGAGATGTCCGGCACCAGCGCCTGCGGGAGCGTATAGCCTGCCTGCTCCAGCGGTGCGATCAGGTTCAATGTCAGCTCGTTGAGCATCGAAAAATGGGTATACGGCACCTTCGTACGGTTCTGCATGTAGCGATCGATGTGTACGGGGAGCAACGCATTGGCGCGACCCTGCTGCCATTCCACCACCCACTGCGAGACCTTCACTGCGAACTTGCGCGACAGCCACTGGCCGAGGTTGATGGCCAGATAGGGATGGATCCAGGTGCCCTGCATGGTCGGATTCCCGCCGGAGACCACGTGGATCAGTTCATGCTCGGCCAAACCGGTCTGGACGGTAAGCTCCTGCAGGAACTCCTCCGTCGATTTCAGCGCCCGGTAATCGGACCAGCGCTTGTTGACGGACTGGCAGAGGGCGGTTGCGCTGATGTAGCCATCGCGGGCACGCTGCGGGATCACGTTGCCTTCCTCCACGCGTGGGATAAAGGTCATTTGCTGCATGCGTCACCTCGTGCCGTGGTTGGGCCTGAAAGGGTAGGCAGCAGAGGGGCACCGGGTCTGTAGGAATCGTTGCGTTTGTTGCGGCGCGTAGCGACGCTGTTCCTGTAGAGCCAAGCCGACGCTTGGCTGTTCTTCGGGCAGATTGCGGTGAACCAAGCCGAGCATGGGCTCGGCCCTACACAAGCCACCCCACGCCAGCGTATGGTGAAGCCGGTCCTCCCGGCTGAGTCCTGCATGTCCGAGCCTGATATCGATGCCGAGCTGGCGTCGCGCATCGCTGGTGCCATCCACGCTGGCTTCGAGCAGTACCACGCCCGCTTTGCGGCGATCACCGCCCGCGCGCGGCAGCGTTTCGAGCAGCGCGACTGGGCGGGCGCGCGCCGGGATGCAGTCGAGCGCATCGCGTTGTACGACCTGTGCATTGCCGAACAGATGGATGCACTGCGGCGCCTTGCCGGCGAAGCGGTCGGGGAGCGCGCACTGTGGCTGCAGGTGCATGCACGCTACAGCGCATTGCTGCGGGGGCTGATCGACGCCGAACTGTACAAGACGTTCTACAACACCCTGTCGCGGCGCTTGTTCTCCACCCGTGGCGTGGACCCGGCGCTGGAGTTCATCGCCTTTGACGTCGAGCCGTCCGATGCGATCACCCATCCGGTCGCGCGGCATACCTACGCGGTTTCACCGACGCGGCCGGTGGAGGCCCTGCAGCGCGTGTTGGCCGATTACCGCTTCGACATTCCGTATGCGCACCAGTTGCGCTGCGCGGCGGCCATCGCCGTGCGCCTGCAGGATGATCTGGCCCACTGGGGCGATACGCCGGTGCGCAGCATCGAGCTGCTGGACACCGTGTTCTATCGCGAGCGCCGTGCCTACCTGGTGGGCCGCGTGTTCGGCGAGCACCGCTTCTCACCCTGCGTGATCGCGCTGGTCAACGATGAGCGTGGACTGCGTGCCGACGCGGTGCTCACCCGGCGCCGCGACGTCGCCCACCTGTTCGGCGTGTCGCGCAGTTATTTCCAGGCCGACCTGGCCACGGTGGGCGATGCGGTGGTGTTCCTGCGCAGCCTGCTGCCAGGCAAGCCCATCGATGAGATCTACACCGTTCTGGGCCGTGCCAAGCAAGGCAAGACCGAGCGCTACCGGACCTTCTTCCGCCACTTCAACGAACATCCGCAGGAGCGGCTGGTGCCCGCCGAAGGAACACCTGGCATGGTCATGGCGGTGTTCACCCTGCCCAGCTATCCGCTGGTGTTCAAGCTGATCCGCGACCGCTTCGCCTGGCCCAAGGCGATGTCGCGGCAGCAGGTGGAAGAGAAGTACGCGCTGGTGTTCAACCTCGACCGCGTCGGCCGCCTGCTCGATGCGCAGCCGTATCGCCACCTGCGCTTCCCGCGCGACCGCTTCGCACCGGCCTTGCTGGAGGAGTTGCTGCAGCAATGCGCGCAGACCGTGCGGGTCGATGGCGACCATGTGGAAGTCGCACTGTGCTACGTACAGCGTCGTTTCCGTCCATTGAACCTGTACCTGCGCGAGCAGGGGGGCGAGGCGGTGCGCGCAGCGGTACTCGACTACGCGCAGGCGATCACCGACATGGCGCGCAACAACATCTTCCCCGGCGACATGCTGCCGAAGAACTTCGGCGTATCGCGGCATGGCCGGGCAGTCTTCTACGACTACGACGAGCTGTGCCTGGTCAGCGACTGCGTGTTCCGCGCCTGGCCGCAGCCGCGTACGCCGGAGGAAGCCATGGCCGATGAACCCTGGTTCCATGTCGGTCCACGCGACGTGTTTCCCGAGCGCTTCGGCCCGTTCATGGGCCTGCCCGCCAGCGAACTGGCGGCAGTGCGGGAACACTACCGGCACCTGTTCGATCCTGCGTGGTGGCAGGGCCTGCAGGTGCGCTTCGCCGCAGGTGATTATCCGGATACGCCACCCTACGCGGCGGCCCATCGCCTGGCCTGAACGGCGTGGCGTGAAGCGCGTGCCGGTCCGGTCTGGACTGCGGTACGCTCGGTGCTCACTTCATCACCACGGATCCGGCAATGATGCGTTCCCCCCTGTTCCTTGCCCTGGCCCTGGCGTTCTCCGCCGGTGCCCCCCTGCTGCCAGCCGATGCCGTCGCCCAGAACGCGCGCGCCGTGCGTGCCACCGCCGAGATGAGCATGGCGCTGTCGGGCAGTATCGACGTGGCGGCCGATGGTTCGGTCAGCGCGCTGGTCCTGGACCAGCAGGCGATGCTCGCACCGGGTATCGCCTCATTCGTGGAGGGCACTATCCGTGGCTGGCAGTTCGAGCCGACGCTGCGCGATGGCAAGCCGGTGGCGGTCCACGCACCACTGCGGGTGCGCCTGCGTGGCAAGCAGCAGGAGGACGGCAGCTACCAGGTCAGCATGACCAGTGTCGACTTCAGTGAGTATGACCCGAAGGCTACCGATTCGGTGACCCGGAAGAGCATGCCGCCACCGCGCTACCCCGAGGATGTCTTCCGCAGTGGTGGGCAGGGTGATGTGCTGTTGCTGGTCAAGGTAGCCCGCGATGGGACCGTGGCCGACGTCATTGCCGAACAGGTGAACATGACCGTGGTCGCGCCGGAGCGGACCCTGGCCAAGATGCGCGACCTGCTCGCCAAGGCCAGCATCAGCGGCGCGCGCAAGTGGACCTTCGTCCCGCCGACCACCGGCGAGAACAGCACGCGCGACTTCTGGACCGTGCGCGTGTTGGTGAACTTCGCCCTGAACAGCGACACCGGCAGCAACGGCAATGCCCAACCTGAGCACTATGGCCGCTGGCGTGCCTACATCCCCGGCCCGCGCCAGGCCGCACCGTGGCGCAAGCCGGATGCCGTCGAACAGGCGGGCAGTGATCTGCTGCCGGCCGGGGGCGTGTACATGGCCGATGGCACCCAGCGCGGCCTGCGCCTGCTGACACCGTTGGCGCAGCGCTGAGCCCGGCGCGGTGAAGCGGTCGGCCAGGCCGGCCGCTTTTCAGTCCGCGTACGGGTAGACCACCACCCGGTTGCGGCCCTGTTCCTTGGCCATGTACAGGGCCTTGTCGGCCAGCCGCAGCGCCTGCTCGGCATCGACATGGAAGCTGGGGAAGTGGGCCACGCCCAGTGACACGGTGATGGTGCCGACCGGCTCGAACGGATGATCGGCGATGTGCTGGCGCAGGCGCTCGCCGGCCTGGCGCGCAGAGTCGGTGCTGATGCCCGGCAACAGCAGCAGGAATTCCTCGCCACCGGCACGGCAGAGGATGTCGCTGTCGCGCGAGTAGCGGCGCATCTGGTCGGCGATATGGACGATGGCGGCGTCGCCGACGTCATGGCCGTGGCTGTCGTTGATCGATTTGAAGCGATCGATGTCCAGCGCCAGGATCGCGAACGGAATGCCCTGCACCTGCAATGCATCCAGCGCCTGCTGCAGGCCGCGGCGATTGAGCAGGCCGGTCAGCGGATCGGTACGGTTGGCGCGGCTGAGCGTGCCGATGCGGTCCTGCAGCGCGTTGAAGCTGTGCAGCACCGCCTGCTTGAGCTGGGCCACCTCGAAGTACCACGCGCGGATGCCGCTGACGTGGCTGATCGCGTTGCCGGTGTCCTCGCCACCCTGCACGTTCCGCGCCAGCTGCCACAGCGGCATCGAGATGCGACGGGCGAACCACCAGGTGACCAGCAGTGACAGCAGGCCGAGCGGGATCGCATTCCAGATCACCGCGGTCATCAACCGCGACAATGGCTGCAGCGTGGCCTCGGTCGGCCGCTGGGCGATGATGCCCCAGCCGGTGGCCGGTACCGGCGCATAGCCGGCCAGCATCGACACGCCCAGGTTGTTGCGGACCTGCTGCGCACCGCGTTCACCGCGCACGACTGCCTTCACCGCCGGGTTGCCGACCACGTAGTCGCCGACCCGCTTGCCATCGGCGTGGTACAGCAGGCGGCCATTGCGGTCCACCACGTACAGGTACGAGCCGTCGCGGTAGTAGTGCTTGCCCAGCAGCGTGTGCAGCGCACTGCGCTGGCGCAGGTACAGGGTGCCGCTGACGTAGCCGCGATAGCGGCCCTGGCGATCGAAGATCGGGTGCGACAGCGAGACCAGCAGCTTGCCGGTGGTCGACTGGTAGGGATCGCTGATCATCGGCTGGCGCGCGGCCAGTGCGGCGTTGTTGCCGGCGCTGTGCAGGATCTCGCCCTGCAGCTGCAGGGTCTGCGGCGAGGTGGCGATCACCAGGCCGTCGGCGTCGACCACCAGCGAGGAGTTGAAGCTGTTGGTCTGCAGCTGCAGCCGGCTGGCTTCATCCTGGGCCTGTGCCGGATCGAGATCATTCTGGCCGAGCCGGGTGGCGGCGTAGGCCAGCTCCTGCTGCGCGGCCAGCAGGAAATTCTGGGTGGTCTCGGCCAGCTTGGTGGCATAGACGCGGTTGGCCTCCAGCGTGTTGCCGACCAGCTGGTCGCGCTGCACGCGGTAACTGGCCAGCAGGGTATTGGCCAGGGCGATGATGGCGCTGAGCAGGGCCAGGGCGAGGATCAGCTTGCCCAGGTTGAGGCGGGGGGACAGCGTTCGCATGCGTCGACGGATCCGGCAGGAGGCTGGACCCGACCGGTTCTCCGGAAGGGGCGACAGCGGGAATCGGTGGCCACGCCCTTGGGGCCGGGCAGGGTATCGGGCGAATTATCGCCAAAAGTCGGCCGCGGCAAAGTGAAGCAGGTCGCCCTGCAGGCAAAAAAAAACCTGCCGCAGCGAGCGGCAGGTTCTTTTTTTTTCGATGCAATGACGCGGATCAGCGCTTCATCGAACCGAAGAACTCGTCGTTGGACTTGGTGTTCTTCATCTTGTCCAGCAGGAATTCCATCGCGGCCATTTCATCCATCGGATGCAGCAGCTTGCGCAGGATCCATATCTTCTGCAGCAGTTCCGGTTCGATCAGCAGGTCTTCGCGGCGGGTACCGGAACGGTTGATGTCGATGGCCGGGAACACGCGCTTCTCAGCGATACGACGGCTCAGGTGCACTTCGCTGTTGCCGGTGCCCTTGAACTCTTCGTAGATCACCTCGTCCATCTTCGAGCCGGTGTCGACCAGCGCGGTGGCGATGATGGTCAGGCTGCCGCCTTCTTCCACGTTGCGCGCGGCACCGAAGAAGCGCTTCGGGCGGTGCAGGGCGTTGGCGTCCACACCACCGGTCAGCACCTTGCCCGAGCTCGGCACCACGTTGTTGTAGGCGCGGGCCAGGCGGGTGATCGAGTCGAGCAGGATCACCACATCCTTCTTGTGCTCGACCAGGCGCTTGGCGCGCTCGATGACCATTTCGGCCACCTGCACGTGGCGCGCGGCCGGCTCGTCGAAGGTCGAGCTGATGACCTCGCCGCGCACGGTGCGCTGCATTTCGGTCACTTCTTCCGGGCGCTCGTCGATCAGCAGCACGATCAGGTGCACGTCCGGATGGTTGGTGGTGATGGCGGTGGCGACCTGCTGCATCATCATCGTCTTGCCGGCCTTGGGCTGCGACACGATGAGCGAGCGCTGGCCCTTGCCCTGCGGCGCCATCAGGTCGAGGATGCGGCCGGTGATGTCTTCCGACGAACCGTTGCCACGCTCCAGGGTGAAGCGGCGGCGCGGGAACAGTGCGGTCAGGTTCTCGAACAGCACCTTGTTCTTCGACGCTTCGATCGGCTCGCCGTTGATGGTGTCGACGATGTTCAGCGCGAAGTAGCGCTCGCCGTCCTTCGGGAAGCGGATGCGGCCGGAGATGTGGTCGCCGGTGCGCAGGTTGAAGCGGCGGATCTGGCTGGGCGAGATGTAGGTGTCGTCCGGGCCGGCCAGGTAGCTGGCTTCGGCCGCGCGCAGGAAACCGAAGCCATCCGGCAGGATTTCCAGCACACCATCGGCGGCGACGCCGTCACCGTGGCGGGTCAGCACCTTCAGCAGGGCGAAGATCACGTCCTGCTTGCGGGCACGGGCCACGCCTTCGGAGATCTGCAGCTGTTCGGCGATTTCCAGCAGCTTCTGTGCCGGCATGCGCTTGAGGTCGCTCAGCGAGTAGACCGGGAAGCCCTCGGGCACGTTGGCGTGCGGGCGCGGCACGAACGGCTGCTGTTCGCCGCCGTCATTGGACATGCCATCGTCGCGGAAGCGGTTGTTGCGGTCACGGTCGCGGCGGTTGCGGAAGCGGTCGCGGCGGTTGCCCTGACCTTGCCCCTGGCCCTGCTGGCCGCTCTGGTTGTACGGGTTCTGGCCCTGGTTCTGGCCACCCCCCTGGTGATTCTGCTGCCGCGGCTGGCCGGATTCGCGGCCCTCGCCACCCTCGCCACCGCCACTGCTGGCGGGGGCCTCGGCGGCGGGCGCGCTCGGCGCAGGTGCTGCGGCCGGCGCCGGTGCTTCGGGCGCGGCGGCCAGCGGCAGGGTCGGCTGCGCCGGAGCGGCGCTGGTTTCTGCGGCTGCCGGGGCGGCGGCCTTGCTCACGCGGGGCTTGCGCACGCGCTTTTCGGCGGGCGCATCAGCGCTGCCGGTTTCGGAAGTGTTATCGGACAAGAGCGTTATTCCTCGCTTGAAGGTGCGAGCGCCCGGCTGGGGCGGCGAACGTTGGGAATGGGTCTGGAAGAAACTGCGTCCAGAGGGTGCGGCACGCGAACGCGGCCGGATATGCCGACACTATCATCGGCCTGCGGCGCCATGCAAGGGTCGCCGGGAACAGCATTCATCATGGGCGTGGTGCGCCCGCCGGCAGCCGCGCTCGGCGGCTGCCGGAGACCGGCAGGATCAGGCCAGGGCCTTGTCCAGCAGGCCGGCCAGCTGGGCCTTGCCCACCGCACCGATCTGCTCGCCGACCTTCTCGCCATCCTTGAACACGACCAGGTACGGAATCGAACGCACGTGGTACTTCGCGGCCAGCGCACGGTTGTGGTCAACGTTGACCTTGGCGATCTTGGCGCGGCCCTGGTAGGCATCGGCCAGCTCGTCCAGCGCCGGGGCGATCATCTTGCAGGGGCCACACCACTCGGCCCAGAAATCGACCAGCACCGGTTCCTTGGAATTCAGCACTGCGCTATCAAAGTCGGCGTCGCCGACATGTACAACCTTGTCGCTCATCTTGGTTTCTCGTCTTGGATTGCACCCGGCCATGCCGGAGGTGGGTGAACTGGGCCTTGCCCGGTGGCGCGACCCTCGTCGTTGCCTCGCGGCGCACTGCCGCGGTGCGTTCGGCGGGATGCCTGGACGCTCACGGCCGGCAGTGTACCCCTATCGCGGGGCAGGGACAGGCGCCGTCTGGAACCCAGCGTATCGTGATCGCTTCGATGGCCGGTATGTGTCGGATTTCACTGCCTTCCTGAAGATGGGGCTGGCAGTGGGCGACACCAGCGCCCCCGTGCAGGCCGTTCAAGTCCGGTGTGGCTGGGTGAAGGTGGCGTCTCTGGATGCCATGAGACGTCGCATTCCGGTTTGCCTGCCCGAGTGCGTTAAACTGGGGCATTGTGCGGCGCACGGACCGAGGGGTCCCGGCCTGCCAACCCGCCGCAGGGGCCGCAGTTTGCGACGGTTCCCCTAGACGCTGAAGTGCCAGCCGCCCCAAGGGCCGGCGGCCATACCAAGACGGACTCATGAGCGACAAACCGCTGACCGATTTGACCTTCTCCTCCTTCGAGCTGCACCCGGCCCTGCAGGCCGGCCTTGAAGGAGCCGGATTCACCCGCTGCACCCCGATCCAGGCGCTGACCCTGCCGGTCGCGCTGCCCGGTGGTGATGTTGCCGGCCAGGCCCAGACCGGTACCGGCAAGACCCTGGCCTTCCTGGTCGCTGTCGTGAACCGCCTGCTGACGCGTCCGGCGCTGGCCGACCGCAAGCCGGAAGACCCCCGCGCCCTGATCCTCGCCCCGACCCGCGAACTGGCCATCCAGATCCACAAGGATGCGGTGAAGTTCGGTTCCGACCTGGGCCTGCGTTTCGCGCTGGTCTACGGTGGCGTGGATTACGACAAGCAGCGCGAGCTGCTGCAGCAGGGCGTGGACGTGATCATCGCCACCCCGGGCCGCCTGATCGACTACGTCAAGCAGCACAAGGTGGTTTCGCTGCATGCCTGCGAGATCTGCGTGCTGGACGAAGCCGACCGCATGTTCGATCTGGGCTTCATCAAGGACATCCGCTTCCTGCTGCGCCGCATGCCGGAACGCACCATCCGCCAGACCCTGCTGTTCAGCGCCACCCTCAGCCATCGCGTGCTGGAGCTGGCCTACGAGCACATGAACGAGCCGCAGAAGCTGGTGGTCGAAGCCGAGACCATCACCGCAGCCCGCGTGCGCCAGCGCATCTACTTCCCGGCCGACGACGAGAAGATCCCGCTGCTGCTGGGCCTGCTGTCGCGCAGCGAAGGCGCGCGGACCATGGTGTTCGTCAACACCAAGGTGTTCGTCGAGCGCGTTGCCCGCTCGCTGGAAAAGGCCGGCTATCGCGTCGGCGTGCTGTCCGGCGACGTGCCGCAGAAGAAGCGCGAGAGCCTGCTCAACCGCTTCCAGAAGGGACAGCTGGAAATCCTGGTGGCCACCGACGTCGCCGCGCGCGGCCTGCACATCGACGGCATCAAGTACGTCTACAACTACGACCTGCCGTTCGATGCCGAAGACTACGTGCACCGCATCGGCCGTACCGCGCGCCTGGGCGAAGAGGGTGATGCGATCAGCTTCGCCTGCGAACGCTACGCGATGGGCCTGCCGGACATCGAGGCCTACATCGAGCAGAAGATTCCCTCCGAGCCGGTCACCAAGGAACTGCTGACCCCGCTGCCGCGCCCGGAACGCCCGGCCCCGGCTGCAGGCGAGGAAGGCGAGGACAACGAAAGCGTCGGCCAGATCTTCCGTGAAGCGCGCGAAGCCCGCGCCGCCGAGGAAGAGCGTCGGGGCGGTGGCCGCAGTGGCGGTCGTTCCGGCAGTGGTGGTGGTCGTGGTGGCCGTGACGGCGAGCGCAGCGGCGAACGCCGTTCGCGCGGCCCGCGCAAGCCGCGCGTGGAAGGCGAGCAGGGGGCTGCGGCCCCGGTCGCCGCTGCCCAGGCCCCGCGTCCGCCGCGCCCGCCGCGCGCCGAAGGCGCACCGGAAGGTGGGGTGGACGGCGAGCACAAGCCGCGCAAGCGCCGTCGTCGTCGCCACGGCCGTCCGGTCGAGGGTGCCGAGGGCGTGCAGGCCCACGCCGGCAACGGCGCGAGCCCGGTGACCCCGGTGCAGGTGGTGGCCAAGCCGGTGCGTACCGCCGCCGATACCGGCGATTCGTTCCTGACCCGCATCGGCCGCAAGATCCGCCGGATGCTGTCGGGCAACTAAGCCGCCGATGGTGGGTGCGGACCTCGGTCCGCACTGAGCCGAGCATGGGCTCGGCTCTACAGCCCCCATGCCGCCCTGTAGAGCCGAGCCTACGCTCGGCTGCTCCTGCGGCTACCACCAATCGCCCCACCATCTCCACGACGTCGCGCAGGTCCTGCATAATCGGGGCATGAGTGTCCTGCGCTTCGACAATGTCAGCAAACAGTACGCCGGTGGCCACGAGGCACTGACCGATGTCAGCTTCGAGGTCGCGCCGGGCGAGATGCTGTTCGTCACCGGCCATTCCGGTGCGGGTAAAAGTACGCTGCTCAAGTTGATCCACCTCGACGAGCGGCCAAGCCGCGGCGCGGTGGTGTTCGACGAGCGCAACCTGCTGAAGGTGCGCGGCGGCGACGTGCCGCGCCACCGACGCGCGGTGGGGGCGGTCTACCAGGACCACCGTCTGCTGATGGACCGCTCGATTGCCGAGAACGTGGCGCTGCCGCTGATCCTGCGCGGCACCCGCCGTGGCGACATCAGCAAGCGCGTGCGCTCGGTGCTGGAACGGATGGGCCTGGGCCACCGCGAGAAGGCGCTGCCCTCGCAGCTGTCGGCCGGCGAGCAGCAGCGCGTCGGCATCGCCCGCGCGATCGTCGGCGAGCCCAAGCTGCTGGTGGCCGACGAACCAACCGGCAACCTCGACCCGACCCTGGCGGCGGAGATCATGGCCCTGTTCGCCGAGCTGCCCTCGCGCGGCACCAGCGTGCTGGTGGTCAGCCACGACCTGCCGCTGCTGCGCCGCATGCGCAAGCGCGTGCTGATCCTCGACCACGGCCGGCTGGTGGATGACATCTCGCCGCAGGACCTGGCGGAGTAACCGATGGCGAAGAACGAAAACAGCGAAGCCGCCGCCCCGTCGCGCGTGGGCGTCTGGTTCCAGCACCACGTGCACAGCGTGGTGTTCAGCCTGGGCCGCGCCTGCCGCAAGCCGTGGGCGACCCTGCTGACCGTGATGGTCATGGCGCTGGCGCTGGCGTTGCCGCTGGGGCTGTCGATCGCGCTGGACAACCTCAAGCAGTTCGCCGGCAGCGTGCAGCAGTCGCGCGACATCAACGTGTTCCTGAAGGGCAACGTCGATGGTCCCGGTGCGCTTCGCCTGGCCGGCCAGCTGCGCGACCGCGATGACGTGGCCGAGGTGAATGTGCGCACACCCGAGCAGGGCCTGCAGGAACTGCGCGATGCCGGCCTCGGTGAGGCGATCGATGCGCTCAACGACAATCCGTTGCCCTCGCTGCTGGTGATCACCCCGGGCCAGGGCAAGGACGACGCACGCCTGGCGCGCGCGCTGGAAAGCCTGCCCGAGGCCGATCTGGTGCAGCACGATGCGTTGTGGCGCCAGCGCCTGGACGCCTGGCTGGCGTTCGGTGCACGCCTGGTGCAGGTGCTGTCGGTGCTGCTCGGCGTGGGCGCCGCGCTGGTGGTCGGCAACACCGTGCGCCTTGACATCCAGGCCCGTCGCGAAGAGATCGGCGTGCTGCAGCTGCTCGGCGCGAGCGATGGCTTCATCCGCCGCCCGTTCCTGTACCTGGGCGCGTGGTACGGGCTGGGCGCCGGCGCGGTAGCGCTGGCCCTGATCGGCGCCGCCGGTGCCGCCCTGCGCGTGCCGCTGGCCGAACTCTCGCGCAGCTACGGCAGCCCGTTCGTGCTGCATGGCTTGGACCTGCTGCACGGCGGCCTGGTCCTGGTCGGCACGCTGCTGCTGGGCTGGCTGGGCGCCTGGCTGGTGACCGGCCACTTCCTCCGCCAGACCCGTCCGACCGACACCTGAGACCGGCATGCAACCGCAAGCGCTGAAGCACCTTGAAGGGCCCGCGACGCGGGTGATGGTGGTCGATGGTTCGAAGCTGGTCCGCAAGCTGATCGCCGATGTCCTGCAGCGTGACCTGCCGGGCGTGGAGGTGATCGGCTGCGACAGCATCGAGGATGCGCAGCAGGCGCTGGCGCAGGGCCCGGTGGACCTGGTGACGACCTCGCTGACCCTGCGCGATGGCGACGGCCTGGCGCTGGCGCGGATGGTGCGCGAAGCCGCCGGCCAGGCCTATGTGCCGGTGATCGTTGTGTCCGGCGATGCCCAGCAGCACCTGGAGCAGCGTCGCTTCACCGAGTACGTCACCGACTATTTCGACAAGGCGCTGGGCCACGAGGCACTGGCGACCTTCATCCGTGGCTATGTGCAGCCGCAGACCATCCCCGGTGCCACCATCCTCTACATCGAGGACAGCCGGGTGGTGGCCGAGGCCACCAAGCGCATGCTTGAGCGGCAGCAGTTGAACGTACTGCACGTGGTCAGCGCCGAAGAGGCATTCACCCTGCTCACTGCCGAGTCGCTGGGCCGCAGCCGCCACCGCATCGACCTGGTGCTGACCGATGTCACCCTGAAGGGAGAACTGAGCGGGCGCGACGTGGTGCAGCGCGTGCGCGTGGACTTCGGTTACGGCAAGCGCCGCCTGCCGGTGCTGGTGATGACCGGTGACGGCAACCCGCACAACCAGACCGGGCTGCTGCAGTCCGGTGCCAATGACCTGGTGCTCAAGCCGATCGAAGAGCGGCTGCTGGTCACCAAGGTGCTGTTCCAGCTGCGCCTCGCGCGATTGAACGATGGACCCCTGATCCGATGATGGATGAAGTAGCCGACACCCCGACGATCCAGCTGGAACCGAGCTGGAAGCAGCATGTCGGCGATTACCTGCTGCAGCCGCAGATGCGCGAGCTGTCCAGCTTCCTGCGCCAACGCAAGGCCAGTGGCGCGGCGGTGTTCCCGCCCGGCCCGCAGATCTTCGCCGCGTTCGACGCCACGCCGTTCGAGCAGGTGAAGGTGGTGATCCTCGGGCAGGACCCGTACCACGGCCGCGGCCAGGCGCATGGCCTGAGTTTCTCGGTGCCGCCGGGCGTGCCGGTGCCGCCGTCGCTGCTGAACATCTACAAGGAGATCGAGAGCGATCTCGGCATCCCGCGCCCGGACCACGGCTGCCTGATTCCGTGGGCGCAACGTGGGGTGCTGCTGCTCAATGCCGTGCTGACGGTGGAAGAGGGCAAGGCTGGTGCCCACCAGGGACGTGGCTGGGAGGGCTTCACCGATCACGTGGTGGACGTGCTCAACCGCGAACGCGAAGGCCTGGTGTTCATGCTGTGGGGCGCCTATGCGCAGCAGAAGGGCAAGGTCATCGACACCCGACGCCATCGCGTGCTGAAATCGCCGCACCCGTCGCCGCTGTCGGCCCATCGTGGCTTCCTCGGCTGCCAGCATTTCTCGATGGCCAACGAGTACCTGCAGCGTCGCGGCCAGGCCCCGATCGACTGGTCGCTGCCGCCGCGTTCGGCGCTTTGAGCACCGGCGGGCTGCCGGGCCTGAACACTGGGCAACGTCTTCGGCGCTGAATGGGCCTTCAGAGCGGCCCGTTCAGCTCCGCTTGACTGAAATCGGCCGGTTTCCGCCGGGTAATTGCTTGAATTCCAAGGGATTGTGAATCCCGAAAAGCGTGCTCGCCACTGTCATCAAATCGCGCTACGGTAGGGCTCTGTTTGGGACCAGTGTTGCATCAATAGGATGCTGGAACTTTTTCCTCCTTTAGCAGTCCAAATCCCGGACTGCTAAGATGGGTGCCTATGAGCCAGAACACCTCTACTGCCCTTGTGGCAAACAATCTCCCGATTCCCAGTGCGCTCGGTTCGCTGGACGCCTACATCGGTGCCGTGCACCAGATCCCGGTGCTGTCGGTCGATGACGAACAGGACCTGGCCCGTCGCTTCCGCGACGGCAACGATCTGGACGCCGCCCGCGAGCTGGTGCATTCGCACCTGCGCTTCGTGGTGCACGTGGCCCGTGGCTACAACGGCTACGGCCTCGCGCTGGGCGACCTGATCCAGGAAGGCAACATCGGCCTGATGAAGGCGGTCAAGCGCTTCGACCCGGACATGGGCGTGCGCCTGGTCTCCTTCGCCGTGCACTGGATCCGTGCCGAAATGCACGAGTTCATCCTGAAGAACTGGCGCATCGTGAAGGTCGCCACCACCAAGGCGCAGCGCAAGCTGTTCTTCAACCTGCGCAAGTCGAAGACGCGCCTGGGCTGGATGAACGCGGCGGAAGTCAGCGCGGTGGCCAAGGACCTGAACGTGTCCGAGCGCGAGGTCATGGAAATGGAATCGCGCCTGTCCGGTCGCGATATCGGTTTCGATGCGCCGACCGATGAGGACAACGAGCACGCCCCGCCGTCGCCGGCTGCGTTCCTGGTTGCCGATGACGAAGACCCGTCGATGGCCTACGAGCGCGAGGACAGCGAAGACAACCAGATGCAGCTGCTGCGCGAAGGCCTGGCCGAACTGGATGCGCGTTCGCGCGACATCATCCGTCGTCGCTGGCTGGATGCCGACAGCAAGGTGACGCTGCAGGAGCTGGCCGACGAGTATGGCGTGTCCGCCGAGCGCATCCGCCAGGTCGAGGCGAACGCGCTGAAGAAGATGAAGGCGCTGTTCACCGCGTAAGGCGGGATGGCGTTGAAGCAATGAAAAGGCCCGGCACTGCCGGGCCTTTTTCGTTTGTGGGGCTTAGCCACGCATGGCGTGGCTCTACTCTGACGCCAGAGCGGTGATTGTGCCGACCGGGCCATGTGCTGGATGCTGATGTTCACGCCGTACCACGCAGTGGCACGGTATGATCATGCCACGCGTCTTCCGCACACGAAGTTTCAATCGCAGTATGCGTAGGACCACCCTGTCCGACGCTGCGCTGTACCGGTCGGTACGTGAAATGGAAGCGGGTCTGGTGGATGCTGATCTTGGCGGCGGAATCTTCAAGAAGCGCGTTCCGTTGCCGGGGCGAGGAAAGCGTGGGAGCGTTCGAATCATCGTCGCCACACAGCGAGGCGGGCATTGGTTCTTCCTTTTCGGCTACGAGAAGAATGAACGTGCTGCGATCACGAATGCGGAACGGGATGCGCTGCAGTTGTACGCATCGGAGTTCCTGAGAATGAGTACGGCGCAGCTGAATCGCGCCGTGGAGTACGGGGATCTACAGGAGATCGGCCATGACGAAGACCCCTGAGCGACGGCGCGCGAAAAGTGCGCTTCTTGAAGCGGTGCATGATGCTGCTGTGAGTCTGCATGCGCATGGCTTCATCGATAAACGTCGGTTGAGCAGCTACGAAGCACTTTGCCTGGAGCCGGTCCCTGAGTACAGCAGTGCCCAGATCCGTGCCCTGCGTAGGTCACTGCAGCTCAGTCAGCCGGTCTTTGCGGGGGTTCTCAATACCAGCGTTTCCACCGTACGCAGCTGGGAGCAGGGCGAAAAGAAACCCAGCGGACCGTCACTGAAGTTGCTTAACCTGATTGATCGGAAGGGTCTCGAAGCAGTCCTGTAGAGCAAAGGCCCGGCAATGCCGGGCCTTTGCTTTACCGTGGTATTCAATCCGCGCCATGCATGGGAGCGGGGGAGCCTCACCCCTCGCGTGCGATCGCGCGCCAGCCGATGTCGTTGCGGTGGAATTCGTTGGCCCAGGTCACCTTGGCGACGCCGGCATAGGCATTGGCCTGCGCGTCGCGCACGCTGTCGCCCAGTGCCGCCACGCACAGCACGCGGCCACCGGCACTGACCACCTGGCCCTGCGCATCCAGTGCCGTACCGGCATGGAACACCTTGGCACTGGCCGGCACATCCGCCAGGCCGGAAATCACGTCACCGGTGATCGGCGCTTCCGGGTAAGGTTTCGCCGCCAGCACCACGCCCAGTGACGGGCGCGCATCCCACTGCGCTTCTACCTGGTCCAGGCGGCCATCAATCGCCGCTTCCACCAGCTCGACCAGGTCCGACTGCAGGCGCAGCATCACCGGCTGGGTTTCCGGATCGCCGAAGCGCACGTTGAATTCGATCACCTTCGGCGCGCCGCTGGCATCGATCATCAGGCCGGCGTAGAGGAAACCGGTGAACGGGATTCCGTCGGCGATCATGCCCTGCACGGTCGGGTTCACCACTTCGCGCATCACGCGTGCATGCACCTCCGGGGTGACCACCGGCGCCGGTGAGTACGCGCCCATGCCACCCGTGTTCGGGCCGGTGTCGCCATCGCCGACGCGCTTGTGGTCCTGCGAGGTCGCCATCGGCAGCGCATGCACGCCGTCCACCATCGAAATGAAGCTGGCTTCCTCGCCGTCGAGGAATTCCTCGATCACCACGCGCGCACCGGCATCGCCGAACGCGTTGCCGGAGAGCATGTCACGCACCGCGTCCTCGGCCTCGGCCAATGTCATTGCGACGATCACGCCCTTGCCGGCGGCCAGGCCATCGGCCTTGACCACGATCGGTGCACCCTTCTCGCGGATGTAGGCCAGGGCAGCGTCCACGTCGGTGTGCACGGCATAGAACGCGGTGGGGATGTTGTGGCGGGCCAGGAAATCCTTGGCGTAGGCCTTGCTGCCTTCCAGCTGCGCGGCGGCGGCGGTCGGCCCGAAGATGCGCAGGCCGGCGGCGCGGAAGCGGTCGACCACGCCGGCCACCAGCGGTACTTCCGGGCCGACCACGGTCAACGCCACGCCTTCGGCCTGGGCCAGCGCCAGCAGGCCGTCGATATCGGTCACCTTCACCGCCACGTTGCGGCACTTGTCTTCGCTGGCGGTACCGGCGTTGCCGGGCGCCACGATCACGTCGGTGACACGGGAGGACTGGGCCAGCTTCCATGCCAGGGCGTGTTCGCGGCCGCCAGAGCCGATGACGAGGATCTTCATGGGACAGGGTTCTCGGATACGGAAAAGAAAAGCCGGGCAGGGCCCGGCTTGGTGATGCGGATCAGTGGCGGAAGTGGCGCACGCCGGTGAACACCATGGCCAGGCCATGTTCGTCGGCGGCGGCGATCACTTCGGCATCGCGCATCGAACCGCCCGGCTGGATGACCGCCTTGATGCCGGCGGCAGCGGCGGCATCGATGCCGTCGCGGAACGGGAAGAACGCATCGGAGGCCATCACCGAACCCTCGACCACCAGGTTCGCGTCGGCGGCCTTGATGCCGGCGATGCGGGCCGAGTACACGCGGCTCATCTGGCCGGCGCCGACACCGATGGTGCGGTTGTCCTTGGCATAGACGATCGCGTTGGACTTCACGAACTTGGCCACCTTCCAGGCAAACAGCAGGTCGGTGAACTGCTTGTCGGTCGGCGCCAGCTTGCTGACCACCTTCAGCTCGTCGCGGGTCATGCCGCGGTTGTCTGACGACTGCAGCAGCAGGCCCGAGCCGACGCGCTTGCTGTCGAAGTTGTTCAGGCCGTTGCCATGCGGGATGCGCAGCACGCGTACGTTGGCCTTCTTCTGCGCGTACTCCAGCGCGGCCGGCTCGTAGTCCGGGGCAATCAGCACTTCCACGAACTGGCGGTCCAGGATCACCTTGGCGGTGGCGGCGTCCAGCGGCTTGTTGAAGGCGATGATGCCGCCGAACGCGCTGGTCGGGTCGGTGGCGTAGGCCAGCTCGTAGGCATCGCCGTTGCCGGCACCGACGGCCACGCCGCACGGGTTGGCGTGCTTGACGATGACGCAGGCCGGCGCATCGAACTGGCGCACGCATTCCCACGCCGCATCGGCATCGGCCAGGTTGTTGTAGCTCAGCTCCTTGCCCTGCAGCTGCTGGAAGGTGGCCAGCGTGCCCGGGACCGGGTGCAGGTCGCGGTAGAACGCGCCGCTCTGGTGCGGGTTCTCGCCGTAGCGCAGGTCCATCACCTTCACGAAGGTGGAGTTCATCTGCGCCGGGTATTCGGCACGGGCCGGCACGGCGGCGTCGGTGGCGGTGACCGCCGACAGGTAGTTGCTGATCGCCGCATCGTACTGGGCGACGCGGTTGAACGCGGCCACCGAGAACGCGAAGCGGGTGGCAGCCGTCAGCTGGCCGTTGTTGGCCTCCAGCGAGGCCAGCAGCTCGGGGTACTGCGACGGGTCGGTGGCCACTGCCACGCGGGCGAAGTTCTTGGCCGCCGAACGCAGCATGGCCGGGCCGCCGATGTCGATGTTCTCGACCGCGTCGGCCAGGGTGCAGTCGGCCTTGGCGGTGACCGATTCGAACGGGTACAGGTTCAGCACCAGCAGGTCGATGGCGCCGATGCCGTGCTCGGCCATCACCGCGTCATCCAGGCCGGAGCGGCCCAGCAGGCCGCCGTGCACCATCGGGTGCAGGGTCTTGACCCGGCCGTCCATCATTTCCGGGAAACCGGTGACCTCGGCCACGTCCTTCACGGCCAGGCCCGCCTCGCGGATCGCCTTGGCGGTGCCGCCGGTGGACAGCAGCTCCACGCCGCGTGCCGCCAGCGCAGTGGCCAGCTCGACCAGACCGGTCTTGTCGGAAACGGAGAGGAGGGCCCGGCGGACGGGCAACAGATCAGCAGTCATGGGACGGAATCGGCAGCGGAGCGGGGCCGATATTGTAGGCGGTGGGGGCCGGTGGCGGGCGCTGGTGGTGGTAATCAACCCGCACCGATGGCCTGTGGCCGCCTTCAGCACCGTCTGGCCGGGGGGGCCGCAATCAATTCGATGGGGCGCGCGGCCCCAATCGGGTAGGCTGTGCGGGAACTGCCAAGGATCAGCGGGTTCGGATCGTGTCGATCTATGCATTGAAAGGACGTTTTCAGGACCTCCTGCGTCCGGCCGTACGCGGCCTGTACCGCATGGGGATCACCGCCAATGCGGTGACCGTGGCCGCTGCCGTGGTCTCGCTGCTGGTGGCCGGCGCCGTCTGGTGCTGCGCACCGGCCCAGCCATGGCTGTACCTGCTGCTGCCGTTGTGGATGCTGCTGCGCATGGCGCTCAACGCGGTGGACGGCATGCTGGCCCGCGAATTCGGCCAGCAATCGCGGCTGGGCGCCTATCTGAACGAATTGTGCGATGTGATCGCCGATGCGGCGCTGTACCTGAGCCTGCTCAGCGTACCCGGCGTGCGCCCGGAGGCGCTGTGGCTGCTGGCCTGGACGGCGGCGGTGAGCGAGTACGCCGGCGTGCTGGGGCTGATGGTCGGTGCCAGCCGCCGCTATGACGGCCCGATGGGCAAGAGCGACCGCGCCTTCGTGATCGGTGCGCTGGGCTTGCTGCTGGCCTTCGGCTGGGGCGGTGCACTGACGGTCAGCGGCGTGGCTGCAGCCATGGCAGTGTTGTGCGTGCTGACGATGATCAACCGGGTCCGTCGCGGACTGCGGGAAGCGGCGGTTTCGCCGAATTAATCAAGCAGATACAAAAAGACAATCAGGAGATTGCATGCGTCAGGCGCAGGAACGGGAATTCCACAGCTTCGACCAGGTACCGCTGTTCTACCGGTACTGGGCCGGCACCACCGCCACCCCGGCCACCCGGGCCATCGTGCTGCTGCACCGCGGGCACGAGCACTCCGGGCGTGTTACCCATCTGGTCGATGAGCTGGACCTGCCTGACACCGCCTTCTTCGCCTGGGATGCGCGCGGCAATGGCCGTTCGCCGGGCGCGCGTGGCGATGCACCGGGCTTTCCGGCGCTGGTGCGCGACCTGGACAGCTTCATCGCCCACATCGGCGCCGAGCATGGGATCGCGGTGGAAGACATCGTGGTGATCGCGCAGAGCGTGGGTGCCGTGGTCGCCGCCACCTGGGTGCACGACTACGCGCCACGCCTGCGCGCGCTGGTGATGGCCTCGCCGGCGTTCAAGGTGAAGCTGTACGTGCCGTTCGCACGCCCGGGCCTGGCCTTGATGCAGAAGCTGCGCGGCAACTTCTTCGTCAACAGTTACGTCAAGCCGCAATGGCTGACCCACGATCCGGCGCGGGTGGAAAGCTACCGCACCGATCCGCTGATCACCCGGCCAATCTCGGTCCGGGTGCTGCTGGGCCTGTACGAGGCGGCCGATCGCATCGTCGCCGATGCGCAGGCGATCAGCGTGCCGGTGCAGCTGCTGGTGTCCGGCTCGGACTTCGTCGTGCACCGTGGCCCGCAGGACCGCTTCTACGAGCGCCTGTCCAGCCCGATCAAGGAGCGCGTGCATCTGCCGGGCTTCTTCCACGACACGCTGGGCGAGCGTGATCGGGCACCGGCACTGGCGCGCATCCGCAGCTTCATCCAGGCGCGTTTCGCCGAGCCGTTGCGCGAGCTGTCGCGCCGCGATGCGCACCGCCATGGGCCGACATTTGAAGAGTCTGAAATCCTGGCCTGGCCGCCCGAGCGCAACAGCCTGGCCGATCTGCGCTGGCGCGTGGTGCGCGGTGGCCTGCGCTTTGGCGGCAGACTGTCCGAAGGCATTGCACTGGGCCTGCAGACCGGTTTCGATTCGGGCAGCACGCTGGACTACATCTATCGCGACGAAGCACGTGGCAAGGGCCCGTTGGGTCGCCTGGTCGACCGCAACTACCTGGATGCGATCGGCTGGCGCGGCATCCGCATTCGCGGTCGGCACCTGCAGGAACTGCTGCGCGATGCCGCCCAGCGCCTGCGCGGGCAGGGCATGCCGGTGCGCGTGCTGGACGTGGCCGCTGGCCATGGCCGTTATGTACTGGAAGCGCTGGGCCAGGGCGAGCAACGCGCCGAGCGCATCGTGCTGCGCGACTTCAGCGGTCTGAACGTGACCCAGGGCCAGGCGTTGATCAAGCGCCTCGGTGCGTCCGACATCGCCCGTTTCGAACAGGGCGATGCGTTCGATCCGGTGCAGCTGGCGCAGGTCGACCCGGCGCCGACGCTGGCGGTGGTATCGGGCCTTTACGAACTGTTCCCCGACAACGACGCCGTGCTGCGCTCGCTGCAGGGCATCGCCGCAACGGTGCCGGTGGGTGGCTACCTGGCCTACACCGGCCAGCCCTGGCACCCGCAGCTGGAGTTCATCGCCCGCGCGCTGACCAGTCATCGTGGTGGCGCTGCTTGGGTGATGCGCCGCCGCACCCAGCAGGAAATGGATGAACTGGTGCGCCTGGCCGGGTTCGAGAAAGTGGCGCAGCGCATCGATGACTTCGGCATCTTCACTGTGTCGCTGGCACGCCGGACCGCATGATGGCGACGCTGGCTGCAACTCCGCTTGCCACGGCGGGGCGCCCCTGGCGGCGCGCGCTGCTGTGGCTGGCCCTGCTGGGCCCGTTCTTCTTTGCCAGCTACGGCTTCGCCAACTGGATGGCCGGCCGCCACGCCGAACTGCCGGTGATGGCGTTCGGCTGGGAAACGCAGATTCCGTTCGTGCCATGGACGATCGTGCCGTACTGGTCGATCGACCTGTTCTACGCAATCTCGTTCTTCCTGTGCCGGCAGCGCCTCGAACTGGACCGGCACGCATTGCGGCTGTTCAGTGCACAGCTGATCGCGGTGACCTGTTTCCTGCTGTGGCCGCTGCGCTTCAGTTTCGAGCGGCCGGAGATCGGCGGCGTGTTCGGCTGGCTGTTCGATGTGCTGCTGGGTTTCGACAAGCCGTTCAACCAGGCGCCATCGCTGCACATCGTGCTGCTGATCGTGCTGTGGGTGAAGTTCGCGCAGTACCTGCACGGTGCCTGGCGCTGGGTACTGCATGTGTGGGCGCTGCTGATCGGTGTCTCGGTGCTGACCACGTTCCAGCATCATTTCATCGACATCCCGACCGGCCTGCTGGCCGGCTGGCTGTGCGTGTGGTTGTGGCCGGAGCAGGGCACGCCACCGCTGCGGGCCTGGCGCATCGCGCGGCATGCCAAGCGGTGGCGATTGGCTGCGCTGTACCTGCTGGGGGCCGCTGTGCTGCTGGTGCCGGTGGTCCTGCTGCGGGGTACGGCGTTGTGGTTGCTGTGGCCGGTGGTGTCGCTGCTGCTGGTGGCGCTGGCCTATGCCGGTCTGGGTACGGCGGTGTTCCAGAAGCACGCCGATGGTCGCTTGAGCATGGCGGCACGCTGGCTGCTGGCACCGTACCTGGGCGCCGCCTGGATCAACTCGCGGCTGTGGACACGGCGTTCGCCGCAGCCGGTGCCGGTGCTGGACGGCGTGTGGCTGGGCCGGATTCCCTGCACGGTATTGCCGGCACCTTTGGTGGGCGTGGTCGATGCCTGCGCCGAGCTGTCCTGCCGCGCGCCGGGCGCGGCGTATGCCAGCGTGCCGATGCTGGATCTGGTGGTGCCCACGCCGCACCAGTTGCGCGAGGCGGCCGAGGCCATCGAACGGCTGCGGGTACAGGGGCCGCTGCTGGTGTGCTGCGCATTGGGTTACTCACGCAGTGCCGCCAGCGTGGCGACGTGGCTGCTGCGCACGGGCCGTGCCGCGGAAGTCGAGGCGGCGGTCGCCATCGTGCGTGCGGCACGCCCCGGCATCGTGCTGGGCCCGGAGCATCTGCAAGCCATCACCGCAGCGGCTGGAGGACGCGCATGAGTGCCGTTCCCGATCTGGCGACCATGCAGCTGCTGCTGCGCCAGGGACGCTGGCCCGCGCTGCTGTCACTGGGGCTGCTGCTGGTGGCGCTGCTGCTGCTGGGCATCGAACCGGGGCTGGCGATGATCGCCGCCGGGCTGTTGCTGCTCAGTGTGGGCGCTGGGCTCATGCAGGCCTACCATGCATGGCGGGTCGGGCTGGACGCGAGCCTGCTGCAGCTGTTGCGCGATGAAGGCCTGGACGGCGAAGCCGCTGCACGCCGTACCGACCAGCTGCTGCAGGACAGTGGCCTGCGCCGCACACCGGCCGATGCGCCGCTGCGCGGCTGGGACGTGCGTTGGGCCGGCATGCGCCGGCTGCTGCTGCGCCAGTACCTGCTGACAGCAGTGCAGGCCGCACTACTGGTGCTGGCCGTAATGTGGCCGCAGACGTGAACGGGAGGGGCCGATGTTCGCCGAACTGATTGCACGCGCCTGCAGTGGCGCGATCCACGTGGTGACCGGCGCCCGTGCGCTGTGGATCGGCTGTGCGCCGTCCAGCGAGCGCCGCGTGTACTACGGCAACCACGCCAGCCATGGTGACTTCGTGCTGATCTGGTCGTCGATGCCGCCCGCGCTGCGGCGACAGGTACGCCCGGTGGCCGCCGCCGAATACTGGCAGCGCGACGGCCTGCGCCGCTACCTGATCGATGCGGTATTCAACGGTGTACTGGTAGAGCGTGAGGCCGGGCATCGCCAGCAGGACCCGTTGCAGGTGCTGCGCGATGCGGTCGACGAAGAGTGCTCGCTGATCCTGTTCCCGGAAGGCACGCGCAATGTGGGCGATGAGCCGCTGCTGCCGTTCAAGAGCGGCATCTACCACCTGGCGCGGCAACGGCCGGAGCTGGAGTTCGTGCCGGTGTGGATCGACAACCTGAAGCGGGTGATGCCGAAGGGCCGGTTCCTGCCGCTGCCGCTGCTGTGCACGGCTACCTTCGGCACGCCGCTGCGGCTGCAGGCCGACGAGGACAAGGCCGCATTCCTGGCCCGCAGCCGGCAGGCGCTGCTGGACCTGGCGCCGAATGGAGGGCGCGCATGAGCTATCTGATGGACGTGTCCGGCGACCTGGCCGCGCGCAGCGTGGGCCAGCAGACCGGCCTGCTGTTTGCCGGCGTCGGCGCGGTGCTGGTGCTGGCCACGCTGGTGGCCGAGACCCTGCGCTGGCGGCAGCGTGGGCAGCCCAGTGCGGTGATCGCCAACCTGGTGTCGCGCATCCGCGCCTGGTGGGTGATGGCGATCGTGGTCGGGCTGGCGCTGTTCTTCGGTCGCGCCGGGGTGATCGTACTGTTTGCGATCATCTCGCTGTTCGCGCTGCGCGAGTTCATCACTCTGGCACCGACCCGCTCGGGCGACTACTACGCGCTGCTGGCCGCGTTCTACATCGTGCTGCCGTGGCAGTACTACCTGGTGTGGATCGACTGGTACGGCATGTACACGCTGCTGATTCCGGTCTACGCGTTCCTGTTCCTGCCGATCCTGTCCACCATCGGTGGCGATACCACGCACTACCTGGAGCGGACGGCGAAGGTGCAGTGGGGGCTGATGATCTGCGTGTTCTGCATCTCGCATGTGCCGCTGCTGCTCAACCTGCATGTGCCTGGGCATGACCCGGCGCGCAACGTGCTGCTGTTTGCCTTCCTGGTGATCGTGGTGCAGTCCTCGGATGTGCTGCAGTACATCTGGGGCAAGCTGCTGGGCCGGCACCTGATCGCCCCGAAGCTGTCGCCGTCGAAGACGGTGGAGGGCTTCGTGGGCGGCGTGCTGAGTGCCAGCGCGCTGGGAGCGGCGCTGTGGTGGATCACCCCGTTCACGCCGCTGCAGGCGTTCGGCCTGTCGCTGCTGATCAACCTGATGGGGTTCTGGGGCGGCCTGGTGATGTCGGCGATCAAGCGCGACCGTGGCATCAAGGACTGGGGCCACATGATCGAGGGCCATGGCGGCATGCTCGACCGGCTGGATTCGGTGTGCTTCGCCGCGCCCGTGTTCTTCCATGTGGTGAGGTACTACTGGAAGGCGGGCGGAGGCGGCTGATTCTGCCGGGCTTCCATCCACGCATGGCGTGGATCCACCGGTCCTGCCATCGTTCATGGGGTTGCCGGCCAGCGGCCGGCACTGCCCACGCGCGCTTACGCGCTGATGCCGTATTCCTTCAGCTTCTTGCGCAGGGTGGCGCGGTGGATGCCCAGCATCGCCGCGGCGCGGCTCTGGTTGCCTTCGCAGTGGTTGAGCACTTCCACGAACAGCGGGATTTCCATCTCGCGCAGCACGATCTCGTAGACATCGTCCGCGTCGCAGCCATCAAGGTCACGCAGGTAGCGGCGCACGGACTGGGCGACGTGTTCACGCAGCGGTGGCCTGGGAGCGCCACGACTGTTGTCAGGACGAGAGAGGACAGCGTTCAAGGGGATTCCCGATTCGGTTGGCCCGTGCGCGCGGAGCGCGCGGCCGGACGAGGTGGTGGCGGCCAGTCTAGCGCGAGCGTGCCCGACCTGCCACGGCTGGTCGCCTCTATCCTGCTCAGAGGAAGTCGAAGGTGAATGCGACGGTGGATGCGGCGGGTTCCTGCACGCGGAACGCAATGCGTGCACTCTGGCCCGGTTCCAGCACGGCCGCGCCGGGGTTCTCGCCGAGGTACTGCGCCGGTGCGAACACGCCGCTGCCGATCACCCGGCCATCGGCATCGGACAGCGACAGGCGCAGATCCGGCCAGGCCTGTGCCCAGCGCGCATCGTTGCGGATGCTGGCCTGCACCTGCAGTACGCCGGCCTGGCCCGGCAGCGGGCGGATCTCGCGGCTGGTCATGGTGAACGCGGTGGGTTCATGCCAGGCCGGCAGGCTGCAGCGCAATACGCCGCACAGTGCGCCCAGCCAGGCGCGGTTGCCGGCGTCGGCGGCCAGTCGCGCACGATCGGCCAGCACGCTCTGCAGGACCAGCAGCAGTGCCAGTCCGGCGACCAGCCCCCAGTGCCAGCGTGGCGTCGGCAGTGCGCGTGGCCGCGAGGTGCCCAGGAAACTGGGTGCATCTCCGGCCACGGCCTGCGGAGCCGGAGCGGCAAGGACGGGTTCGATCACGGCCGCTTCGTCGGGGTTGACGATGTCATCGCTCGGTCGCGTTTCCGCCATCGGTGGCAGCGCCGCTTCGAGGGGGGCGCGGGCTTGGGCTGGCGGGATGTCCTGCATCGCCGGGTCGGGCGTGCGTGAATCGGTCGCAGGTGCAGCCTCGCCTTCCGACGTGGGGCGCAGGAAGGTGGCCAAAGGGCGGCGCGGCGGGTTCGGCTCGGACATGCTCAGGGTGCGGGCTCGGATCCAGCGGTCATTCAATCACGATCAGGCGCGGCGTATGCCGGTGATGCGCATCCAGTCGCCATCCTGGGTCGCCTGCAGGTCGTCGAACCACGCGGCGTAGCGCTGCAGCAGTTCGCCTTCCTGGCCATGCAGGATGCCGGACAGGGCGATGCGGCCGCCGGCAGCGACGCGCGCGGCCAGCAGCTCGGCCAACGCGTCCAGTGCCGAGGCAAGGATGTTGGCGATCACGATCGGGTAGGTGGCGACCGGTTCGTCCTGCGGCAGGTACACGTGCATGCGCGCCTGCTCGCCGTTGCGCTCGGCATTGTCGGCGGTGGCGACCAGCGCCTGTGGATCGTTGTCCACGCCGACCGCTTCGGCGGCACCCAGCTTCAGCGCGGCCAGGGCGAGGATGCCCGAGCCGCAGCCGAAGTCGAGCACGCGCTGGCCCTGCAACTGGCCGTCCACGGCCAGCTGGTCCAGCCAGCGCAGGCACAGGGCGGTGGTCGGGTGGGTGCCCGAGCCGAAGGCCAGGCCCGGGTCCAGCCGCACCACGGCGGCATCGGCGGCCTGCGCGGCGTCCGGCAGTTCATGGTTCCACGGCACGATCCAGGTACGGCTGCCGAAATCCATCGGCTGGAACTGGTCCAGCCAGGCGCGTTCCCAGTCTTCATCCTCGACGGCGCGGAAACTGCCGTTGCTCCAGTCCAGTTCCGGATCGAACGATTCCAGCGCGGCCAGCAGCAAAAGCGCATTGCTGTCGGCGGGGAACAGTGCGCTCAGCACCAGGGTGTCCCACAGCGGCGTTTCACCCACGCCGGGTTCGAGGATGGCCTGTTCGTTGCTGGTGTCGGCTTCGGCATCGAGCAGGGTCACGGCCAGTGCGCCGACGTCCTCCAGCGCATTTTCATAGCGGGGCTGGGTGGCTTCGGTGCAGCGCAGGGTCAGTTCCAGGAACGGCATGGCGGTGGGGGCAATCACGGGAAAGGGGGCCATGCTAGACCATCGGAGCGTCTCCGTATCGCGTGAGATGCCATCTTGAGATGAACGGGGGCAGTTCAGACAGGCCTGCCGGGCCTTGCTAAACTCGGCACTTTCCTGTGCGCCGTGAACGCTCACCGCCGCCGATGGCTTTCGCCCCGACCCTGAAAACCTGGTTGCTCGTGCTGCCGGCGGTGGCCGTGCTGGGCGTGGCCGGGTACCGGGCCAGCGGCCATGCGGCGGGCGTGGCATCACCGTCACCGGACCTGCCGACCGTCGTGGCCAGCCGCGACAGCGGAGCGGCGTTGCCGGTGGTGCCGGAAGCCCTGGCGCGCCGGCTGGCCACCGTCGAGCGCGGCAACACGCTGCCGTCGGGCCTGCCGCTGGACCTCCGCGCTGACATCGAAGATGCCAGCGATCTGTACGCCTACGCCCAGCGACTGCGCGTGCAGGCCGATACAGGTAACCATGAAGCGCGCTGGATGCTCAGCCGCGTGTATGACTATTGCGCGCAGTACGCACTCGATCCGGGTGGCTACCGCTTGGACAACAACGTGTTGAGCGGGTTGGGCCTGACCGCGGCGCCGGCGATGATCGAGGCCCGCGAGCGCGTGGCGCAGCGGTGTGGCGGCTTCGTTCCGGGCGACAAGCTGGGCGCTGCGCTGGTGCTGGCCGAACGCCGCAAGGCGGCCGCGCAGGGCAACCTCGCCGCAGAAGCATCGTTGTTCGCCGAGGGTGAGCCGTTGCATGACAGTGCCGAGTACCGCCGCGACCTGGTCGAGCGCGTGCGCACTTCGCGTGACCCGGAGGCCTATATGGCGATCGCGCCGGGCATGGGCGTGCGTGCCGCCGGTGACAGCGCACTCGACGGCCTGGTGGCGGGCGAACAGCTCAGTGAGCTTGCATGGCGGCTGGCGGCCTGCGAACTCGGTCTACCGTGTGGAGCGGACAGCGTGCTGGTCAACAGTTTTTGTGCGAACGGAGGGATCTGTTCGCAGGATGGAGCGCAGGATTTCCGGGATTTCGTGTATGACGCTGCGGTATCGCGGCAAGGTGCTGGGAAAATGAAGGAATGGATCAAGCGATTGATTGGAAAGAGGGACGGGCGATGAATTACCGTCGATTCCTGCATGGGGCCAAGTTCTGGTTTTGGGTGGTGCTGTTCGTGGCCTACTCTGCCGGTGCGGTCGGCCTGCTGATGATCGATACCTACGAGGATCGGTACCGGCATCTGTCGAAGGTGGAACTGACCACGGTGAAGGCGCAGGAAGACGTGCGCCGCGCCGGCGCCAGCCAGGTCGCTGCGGTCTATCGCGCGCAGACCGGAATGCCGTTCGCTTCACTGCCGGCTGGCAGCACCTTCCAGGTAGTGTGGCCGGATGGCTCGACCGAGACCATGGTGATCGTCGATCCGACCTCGCCCAATGGCGTGCGGCCGCTGGCCAATTCGCAGATTCCGGCCGACGTGGCCGACAAGCGCTGATGCGCCGGCTGTAGAGCCGAGCCCACGCTCGGCTGAGCTTTCCAGCAAGCCGAGCATGGGCTCGGCTCTACAGCAACAAAAAAAGGGCGGGGATATCCCCGCCCTTTCCATGTCCAGCATCGGGTGACGATCAGGTCAGCGCGATCGGCTTGTTCTTGCGCTCGGCAAGGCGCTTTTCCAGGTAGTGGATGTTCTGTCCACCGGCCTGGAAGCCCTTGTCGCGCATGATCCGCTGCTGCAGGGCGATGTTGGTCTTGATGCCATCGACCACCATCTCGCTCAGCGCCACCCGCATGCGGGCGATGGCGGTTTCGCGGTCCGGGCCGTGCACGATCAGCTTGCCGATCATCGAGTCGTAGTTGGACGGCACGCGATAGCCACTGTAGATGTGGGTATCCACGCGCACGCCGGGACCCCCCGGCGGATGGAAGCCGGTGATGGTGCCCGGGCTCGGCACGAAGGTCTCAGCGTCTTCGGCGTTGATACGGCATTCGATGGCATGGCCGGTCAGCACCACGTCGCTCTGCTTGATCGACAGCTTCTGGCCAGCGGCGATCTTCAGCTGCTCGGCCACCAGGTCGATGCCGGTGACCATTTCGGTGACCGGATGCTCCACCTGGATGCGGGTGTTCATTTCGATGAAGTAGAAGCGGCCGTCCTCGTACAGGAACTCGAAGGTGCCGGCGCCGCGATAACCGATGCGGATGCAGGCTTCCACGCACACCTTGCCGATCTGCTCGCGCTGTTCGGCGGTGATGCCCGGTGCCGGTGCTTCTTCCACCACCTTCTGGTGGCGGCGCTGCATCGAGCAGTCGCGTTCGCCGAGGTGGATGGCGTTGCCCTGGCCGTCGGCCAGCACCTGGATCTCCACGTGGCGCGGGTTCTCCAGGAACTTCTCCATGTAGACCTCGCCATTGCCGAACGCGGCCTTGGCCTCGCTCTTGGTGGTTTCGATCGAGGTCTTGAGCGAGGCTTCGGCGTGCACGACGCGCATGCCACGGCCACCGCCACCGCCGGCCGCCTTGATGATGACCGGATAACCGATCTCACGGGCGATCTTGGTGTTGGCGACGATGTCCTCGCCCAGCGGGCCGCCCGAGCCGGGCACGCACGGCACGCCGGCGGCCTTCATCGCGCGGATGGCTTCGACCTTGTCACCCATCATGCGGATGGTGTCAGCCTTGGGGCCGATGAAGATGAAGCCCGACTCTTCCACGCGCTCGGCGAAGTCGGCGTTCTCCGACAGGAAGCCGTAGCCCGGGTGGATGGCCTGGGCGTCGGTGACTTCAGCGGCGGCGATCAGTGCCGGGATGTTGAGGTAGCTCTGCGGCGACGGCGCCGGACCGATGCAGACCGACTCGTCGGCCATGGCCACGTGCTTGAGGTTGCGGTCGACCGTGGAATGCACGGCCACCGTGCGGATGCCGAGGGTGTGGCACGCGCGCAGGATGCGCAGCGCGATCTCCCCTCGGTTGGCGATGACGACTTTGTCGAGCATGGCGCGCCCCTCAGCCGATCACGAACAGCGGCTGGTCGAACTCCACTGGCTGGCCGTTCTCGCCGAGGATGGCGACGATGGTGCCGGACGTGTCGGCTTCGATCGGATTGAACATCTTCATCGCTTCGATGATGGCCAGGGTTTCGCCTTCCTTGACCTGCTGGCCCACGGTGACGAAGGCCGGCTTGTCCGGGGCGGACGAGGCATAGAACGTGCCGACCATCGGCGAGCGCAGCACATGGCCTTCCGGCAGCGCCGGGCCCGGCTTGGCGGTGCCGCCGGTGGACGCTTCGGTCGGCGACTGCATCGGCATCGCCTGCGCCGCCGGGGCGGCGTACACCGGAGCTGCGACCGGCGCGGCATAACCAGCGACCGGAGCGCGCGACAGGCGCACCGACTCTTCGCCTTCCTTGATTTCGATTTCAGCCAGGTTCGACTCTTCCAGCAGGTCGATCAGCTTCTTGATTTTGCGCAGATCCATGAGGGCCTCTTTGGTTTCTATCTAGGTGAGGAGAGCGCCGTGGGCGCCCGGGTCGACAATCAGGTGGCGGATACGCGCAGCAGCGCCGCGTCCATCGCGTAGCGGTAGCTGTCGGCACCGAAGCCGCACACCACGCCCACCGCCTTGTCACTGAAGTAGCTGTGCTGGCGGAACGGTTCGCGGGTATGCGGGTTGGACAGGTGGATCTCGATGAACGGCACCGCCACCGCTGCCAGCGCATCGCGCAGGGCCACCGAGGTGTGGGTGAAGGCGGCGGGGTTGATCAGGATGAAAGCGGTTCCGTCGTTGCGCGCAGCCTGCACGCGGTCGACCAGCACATGCTCGGCGTTGGACTGCAGGCTCTCCACGGCGTGCCCGGCAGCGGATGCCTGCGCGGCCAGGGCCTGGTCGATGTCGGCCAGCGTGGTGTGGCCGTACACCTCCGGCTCGCGGGTGCCGAGCAGGTTGAGGTTGGGGCCGTGCAGGACCAGCAGCTTCGCCATGGGATCCGGAAGACGGGAAAGGGCGGCAGTCTGGCGGAACCGGCGGATGCTGTCCAGTTCGGCGAAGTTTGCAGCGTTTCAATCGTCCGTTTGAAATTCGCCGCAGGGCTTGTCGCCGTACGGTGGGCGCTGGATCAAGGCGCGCTGAACGGCGTGCTTGCGGTGGATGCGAGCACGTAGGCCGACGATCACGCCCGGGCCGCTCATCGGCAGAGCCACACCTGTGTGGATGAGGAGGCGTAGGGCGCAGCCGCTGTGCCCTTACCTGGGAGTTGCCTTTCTGCTGATCGCTCAGGTCTCCAACGATACCGTCGGCACCACGTTCGGGAATACCTCCTCCAACGGCTCCTGTTCCCCCGGTTGCGGCGCCGGCCAGTTGTAGGCGTTCACCGGCTGCGCGCGGTTCACCCACAACGCGTAGTACAGGTGATCGGCGCGGCCATCGCCGGTGTTGGGGTGGATCAGGATGGTCAGGCCCAGGCTATTGAGCTGCAGCCACGGCACCAGCACCGGCAGCAGGTCGTTGGTGAAGCCGAAGTAGAAAGAGGGCGTGACGTGCGGGCCACGCGGCTCCAGGTTCCAGTTGCCCAGCTCCACCGGGAAGCGCTCGGCGGCCCAGCGCCGCAGCAGGGCTGCCTTCTCGAAGCTGTCCTCATCGAAATAGATATGGGCGTGGTAGCTCTTGATGTCGGTGTAGGCGCGCGGGGCGGTGGGCAACGTGGCCTCGCCGGGGCGCACGCTGGCCGGGCGCGGGGTCGGTTCGCTGGCCGTGGCCTGGCCCCAGGGGCTGCGGCCCTTGGGCGCTGGCGGAACGATGGCGCGGAAGCCAGGTCGCCCGGGTTCGGTGGTGTTCACGGCGCTGCCGACGCGCGCGGCGGCGGTGGCGGTGGACGCGCTGGCCAGGCCGCCGGCGGCCAGGCCGGCCGACGTGATCAGGCGCCGGCGGGCGGGCGAGAGCAGGTCGGCCCAGTGGGCGTCATCGTCGCCTGCGTCGATGAGGGGCTGCGGGTCCGGGTGCATGAGGGGCTCCGTGGCGGCATTGTGGGGGCAGGCGTCCACGCTCGGGCAGGGCTGCCGGCGGCGTCCAATAAGCAGCCGGCATCACTTCATGCACGGCTGCCTTCGTCGCCTTGAGCGCGACCGAACGGCGGGCTAGGGTGCAGGTCTGCCGCCCCGGAGCCCGCCATGGCCTCGCCTGATGCCGACACCCTGCGCAAGCGCGCCAGCTTCCGCCAGCTGCATGCAGCAGGATGCTTCGTGCTGCCTAACCCGTGGGACGTGGGCAGTGCGCGCTATCTGCAACGGCAGGGCTTCCAGGCCTTGGCCACGACCAGTGCCGGCTGCGCCTGGAGTGAGGGGCGGCCGGACGGCGCGGTATCGCTGCAGGCCACGCTGGAGCACCTGCGACTGATGGCGGCGGCGACCCCGTTGCCGTTGAATGCCGACTTCGGTGATGGTTTCGGCGCTACGCCACAGGCGGTGGAGGAGGCGGTGGCCGCGTCGCTCGATACCGGCATTGCGGCGTTGTCGATCGAGGACGCCAGCGGCCTGGCCGATGCACCACTGAGGCCCATTGAGCAGGCGGTCGAGCGACTGCGCGCGGCGCGTGCGGCCATCGACCGCGCGGGCGGCGACGTGCTGCTGGTCGGGCGAGCGGAGAACTTCTTCGTGGGCGTACCGGATCTGCAGGATACCCTGCGGCGCCTGCGTGCCTACGCCGAGGCCGGAGCCGATGTGCTGTACGCACCGGGCATCAGTACGCGCGAGCAGATCAGTGCGGTGGTCGCCGCCGCGGGCTCCAAGCCGGTGAACCTGCTGGTCGCTGGCCCCACAGCACTGAGCCTGCAGGACATCGCCGCACTTGGCGTTCGCCGGGTCAGCCTGGGCGGTGCGCTGGCGCGTGCCGCGTGGGGTGGACTGATGCAGGCGACCCAGCCGATCGTGCAGGACGGACGCTTCGATGGCCTGCAGCAGGCGGCGTCCGGGGCTGCCTTGAACGCGTTGTTCCAGTAGCCCCGCGCCCTGCATGGCGGGAAGGGCCGGCGACTACAACGCCTCGATCTCCCGCTTGGGCAGGATCACGCCGGGTTCCAGCGCTGGCAGCAGTTGGCGAAGCAGGCGCGGATTGTCCTGCAGCCCCGTGCCGTCCAGATACGTCCACCCGGAACCGCCAATGCGGCGCACGGCCACCATGAACGTGGTGCTGCGCATCGGGGTTTCACGCACCCGTACCAGGGATTGGCGTGGCACGAAGCAGACTTCTTCCTCCCCGGCCGCATAGGTCCGGGTCGGCACACCGACGTCTTCGCTGATGACCACCACGCCGCCGCTGTGCTGCTTCTTCAACGCATCGCGGGTGATCGCCTGGAAGGCCTCATCGCCGCCGGCCAGCCGCTTGAGGCTGGGATGCGTGCGCTCGATGAGGAAGTCCGCGTCGCCGCGGGCGTAGGCAGTCATCAGGGCGCGCACATCTTCGCGCAGGGCCTTCGCGTCACTGGGACTGAGTTCACCCGCGAAGGCGGATGGCAGCAACAGCGACAGCAGCAGCGTCAGTATCGTCAGGGGCAGGCGTCGATCCATGTCCGGATGTCCCACAGGGCATCGTTGCACTATACGTTGGACGCGAAAACAGCGTCCCACCGGTGGCGCTGGTTTCCCCGGAATCGCTACTTACCATTGGTAAGTATCGATTCCTGGAGATCCCCATGCACAGCCTCATTGTCATCGCCCACCCTGAGCCCGTTTCGCTGACCCACGCGATGGCGCGTCGCATCGGTGATGCCATTGCCGCGGCCGACACCGGCAACACCGTGGCCTATGCCGACCTGATGGCCGAAGGCTTCGATCCGCGCTTCAACCCGCAGGACCAGGCGTTGTTCCGCAGCACCGGCGCGGTACCGGCCGATGTTGCTGCCGAGCACGCGCGGCTGGATGCCACCGATACGCTGGTGCTGGTGTTCCCGTTGTACTGGTGGTCGTTCCCGGCGCTGCTGAAAGGCTGGATCGACCGTGTGTTCACCAACGACTGGGCCTACGCACAGGATGCGCAGGGCAGGCTGGTGAAGAAGCTGCAGCGCCTGAATGTGCATCTGGTCGGCTTGGGCGGCGCCGACGCAGCCATGGTCGAACGTCGTGGCTACGACGCGGCAATGAGGACGCAGATCGACATGGGCATCTTCGACTATTGCGGCGCACGCGTGCTGTCGTCCCACCTGCTGTTGGACGCCGATACCGGTGCCGCTGAAGCGCATCTGCAGACCGCGCTGGCGATCGGCCGTAAAATTGGTGTTCCGATGCGCTGATCGCCGTGCTCCGCCGATGCCCGCCAACGCCACCCCCACGCGCCGCCGAATGACCCGGGAGCAACGCACCCGCCAGTTGCTGGATGTGGCCTGGGCACTGGTCCGCGAAGAAGGAACCGGAGCGTTGACGCTGGGGCGGCTGGCCGAAGCGGCGGGCGTGACCAAGCCTGTGGCCTATGATCACTTCGTGACCCGCAATGGCTTGCTGGCGGCGCTCTACGATGACTATGACGGACGCCAGACCGTGGTCTTCCACGAGCGTATCGGTCGCGCCCGGGCGCAACTGGTCGATCGGGCGGCGGCCATCGCCTCCGGCTACATCGACTGCGTCCTCAGCCAGGGCAGTGAAGTGCAAGGCATCCTCGCCGCGCTGGTGGGGGCGCCGGAACTGCATGAGGTGCGGCGGCGCTACCAGCAGGATTTCATCGACAACTGCCAGGTCTGGCTGGGCCCGTTCGCCGCTGACGGCATGGTGTCGCTGGCCGGGCGCTGGGCCATTCTCGGTGCGGCTGAAGCCCTTTCAGAGGGTGTGGCTGCCGGCGCGCTGGACAAGGCCGGTGCCGTCGCCGAGCTGCAGCGGCTGATCGTGGCGACGGTCAAGCGGCGCTGAGCGGCACGAGCGGTCAGCCGCCGGCCAGGGCGGCGAATCCCGCGGCCATCTGGTCGCGCACCAGTGCGTCTCGCGCGTCGCGGCTTGCAGAGCCCAACACCACGGTGATCAGCCGTACCGGCTGGTCCCGCCCGGGTACTGGCCGGCACGCGGTGGCGGCCAGGCAGAAGCCTGCGGCCTGGGTGTAGCCGGTCTTCAAGCCGTCCACGCCGTCTTCGCCGAGCAGGGCGTTCTGGTTGCTGCGGTTGAAGCTGCCATGGGCGAACGCGCGCTGCGCGGTGATCGCCAGGATCTGCGGATGATCGTTCAACAGGCGGGCGGCCAGCACCGCCATGTCGCGCGCGCTGGAGACATGGTGCGGTGTGGTGATGCCGGACACGCTGGCAAACCAGGTGCTGCGCAGCCCGAGCTGGCGTGCGTGCCGGTTCATGCGTTCCAGGAATGTGGCCTGCGATCCGTCCAGGTGGCGCGCGATCGCCAATGCAGCGTCATTGCCGGACACCACCATCAACCCTTCCAGCAGGCGCGCCAGGGTGATTGTCTCGCCGGGCACCAGGCCCATGCGCGTTTCATCATCGGCCACGGCATGCACATCGTCGGCGGCGATGGTGACCGGGTCGTCCCACGAGCGTCCGTTCTCTTCGACGCACGCATAGGCGGCGTAGGCGGTCATCAGCTTGGTCAGCGATGCCGGTTGCCGCGCGGTTTCAGCGTTGTGCTGGTGAATCACCGCAGAGGTTGCCGCTTCCAGGGTGATGGACGAAATCGGTAGGGGGGCGGGCGCAGCAGACGGCATGGCGGGCGGAGATGGCAGCGACAGTCAGCAAGAATAGTTCGTGCCGGCTGCACGAAGCCGCACTGCCGGAGCGCTGCAGCGTGCACGGTAGCGCCCGGTTGCGCCCGGGCTGAGGTGGAGGCAGCCTGCGCACATGCAATCGGATATCCGCATCGACGGTCGTGTCTTTACCTACGTCTTCCCGTGTGCGTGGGAGGACTACGCGAAGATCGGCTTTTCACGTGATCCGCTCGGACGCATCAGCGCATTGCATCGGCGCTGGTTCGAGTTCTTCGACCTCGATGCCGGTGCGTTGGTGGAAGCGGAGGGCGAGCGTGATGCACGTGATCTGGAGCTGCAGCTGCGTTCGCCGTTCAAGGCGCACCGCGCACCGGCACCGATGACGATCCAGCACAAGGCTGGGGGTCGTACTGAATGGGTACGTGGTGCCAACCAGGCCTTGTCGCTCGCAATTGCTGCGTTGGGTGAACAAGGCTATCGCTGTTACCCGCTGAAGGCATGGCTGCAGGCGGCGATGCGCCTGCGCATGGACCGGCTGCACGACTGGGCCGTGGTGCAGCTTCCGGAAGAAGAAGGCCTGCGGATTCCCGGTGGCCCCGGTGAGGGCGTGCTGCGTGACACGCTCGACGGTTGCCGGGCACTGGATATCGATCCAATGCCCTGGCTGCCTGAATACGTCCAACGCTGGTATACAGGTTGAGCCGCGTTCAACGGGTCCCCGGCTGCTGAACCGGTGTGGCCGGTTGCGCCGCGCACGCAGGGGCGGCGGTGGACGGGCTGGCCAGCTGGCGTGCCAGCTCGGCGTTGGTCACATGGCCGTGCAGGAACAACAGGCTGCCGAAGATGTTCATGAGCGTGCCTCCACTTGAGTGCATTGCACGATACGGGCAGCATGGGCGGGCAAAAAGTGACATTTCCGCAAGCATGCCTTGAGAGGAATTCAAGCCTGATGTCCCGTCCGCCCCTTCATGCCCTGCAGGGTTTCGTGGCCGCCGCGCGGCTGGGCAACCTGTCACGGGCAGCGGCGTCGATGAATCTGACCGTCAGTGCGCTCAGCCATCAGATGCGCCAGCTGGAAGAGCGGCTCGGGCAGCCACTGCTGGTCCGCCAACCGCGTGGCGTCGCCCTCACCTTGGAGGGGCAGCGCCTGCTCGACCAGGTCGGCCCGCATCTGGATGCGATCAACGAAGCCTTCCAGCCCTATGCGGCCCGCGCCGAGCACGTGCTGACGATCAGTGCGGTGCCGTCGATGGCGTCGGCGTGGCTGGTGCCGCGCCTGGGTCATTTCGTGGCTGAGCACCCACAGATCGAGATCAACCTGCAGTCGAGTGAGCGCCTGATTGATTTCGAGCGGCAGCGCCAGTTCGACGCCGCGCTGCGGCTGGGCAGCGGGCAGTGGCCGGGCCTGGTGGTTGAGCCGCTGTTCGACGAGTGGCTGCTGCCGATGGCGAGCCCGGCGCTGATCGAACGCATGGGAGGGATCGACCGGGTGCCACTGAACCAGTGGCCACTGCTGGGGGACCCCGATGGCGCGTGGGGGGCCTGGTTCGCGTTGAGCGGGCAGACCCCGCCGTCGCGCTTCGTAGCGGTGCTGGATGATTCGGAGGCACACCACCGTGCGGCGCTGGACGGGGTGGGCGTGGCGCTGGGGCGGGTGACGCGGGCGCGCTTGTTGCTGGATTCCGGCCAACTGGTTGCGCTGTCCAACCTGCGCCTGAAAACCGCCTGGCCGCATTGGCTGGTCTACCCGCAGCGTTCGGCCCGCCACCGCGGCTTTCTTGCCTTCCGCGACTGGCTGCACGCGCAGGCTGCCGAACACGTGCGGCACATGGCGGACGCTACACTCATCGCACCAGCGTGACCGCCTGCCCGGCGCGCGCGAACGCCTCCTCCAGCAGCGAGCCGGCCTTGATCGCCTCCACTTCCTCGAACAGCGCCTGCAGCGCGTCGGCGGGGCGGGATGCCGGCGCCGCCACCGCCTGCTGGATCGCGGTGAAACGGTCGGCCAGCACGCGGTGGCCGGGATGCGCCCGCGCCCATGCTTGCAGCGGCTGGCGCACGCCGGCGGCGGCATCCAGGCGCTGCAGATCGAACAGGGTGATCGCAGCCGCCGACGTCTCGGCCCGTTCGATCGTGGCGTGGCGCAGTTCGCGGCTGAGAAACAGGTCGTAGGCTGCACCGCGGCCCACCGCGATGCGCAGCCCCTCGCGGTCGAGGTCGGTCACCTGCTGCGCGGGACTGTCCTCGCGCACCAGATAGGTGCCTTCGATCTCCACGTACGGAGCACTGAAGGCGATGCGGTCGGCGCGTGCCGGATCGATGGCCAGGAAGGCCAGATCCCAGCCGTCTTCGCCTGCCGCAGCGACCACCGAGGCTGCGGCATCGTGACAGGTGAAGCGTGCCTGCACACCCAGGCGCTGCGCCAATATCGCGGCCAGCTCCACCGACGGTCCGCGCGGCGAGTGCGCATCGCCCTGCGCCAGCACCGGGTTGCCCAGGTTGATCGCCACGCGCAGGAAGCCCTGCGGTGCCAGCGCACTTTGGTGATCGGCCAGGGACATGCAGGACTCCGCGAGGAAAGGGGCACCCAGCATGCCAGCACTGCCCTGCAAGGGGTGTCATGCTGCACGACTGCAGGATGGCGTACCTTCCGTTTGCCGACGAGGCCGCAGGTGTGGGCATGGACTTGGAGGTGAGCCTGGAACGTGGCCGGGATCTGCGACAGTGAAGGCAACCGGATTGCGTTGCAGGCGCGCGCGGTTCCGTAGAGCCGAGCCCATGCTCGGCTGCTGTTGACCCAGCCGCCCAAGCTCAGCCGGGCATGGGCTCGGCTCTACAAGGTCGCGGCACGTGAGCGCTGCAGCCAGTCGTTGATCGCCGGATCGAGCCGCGGGTCTTCGGGCAACTGCATGCCAAAGCGTTGCTGCAGCACGTCGCGCACGTCGGCAACATCGTGCAGCGGACGCTTGTCCGGTGCCTGGCCGGGGCGGTACTCGGTGTAGTTGCCACTGCCGATGGTGCGTCGCCAATCTGGCCCGGTCAGCGACGCGCGCAGCTGGCCAGGGAAGCTGGAGTCGGGATGGGTGCACACGTACCAGTTGCCCACCACGTTGTCGATCGGTGCGGGCACGTGCAGGTCGAAACGGTACATCGCCCGCCAGCCGTCACCGGATTCGGCGTACAGCACGAAATCCCCCTCGCCAGGCAGCCGCTGCAGCAGATAGCGTTCGTGCGGCGTGGCCTGCGGCTGCGGATCATGCAGCCGCAGCGGCACGGTCGGGGTCAGGCTGCCGAAACCGGCGTCCACCAGCCAGTCTTCGCCGTCCACCTGCACGCGCAGCAGCAGGTGGGTCCGTGCGGTCAGTTCGCCGTCATGGGCAGCCAGCAGCACGCGCGCGCTCAATGGCTGCGCATCGAAGCCCAGCGCCAGCAGCAGCGCCAGCAGGCCGCCATTGAGTTCGAAGCAGTACCCGCCACGGCGCTCGTCCAGCAGCTTGCGCTGCACGCTGTCCAGGTCGATCGGTACCGCATCGCGCAGCAGGCAGCTGAGGGTCTCGAACGGCAGCACTGCGTTGTGGCGCTGCTGCAGCAGGGTCAGGCCGGCCAGCGTCAGCGGTGGCGGCGCATCCAGCTGCAGGCGCTGCAGGTAGCGGGGGACATCGAGCGTCGTCATGGCGGCACCGGGCGGGAGGGGAGGTCCACTGTGCTCCCCCAACCGGGGTTGAGGTCAAGGGTGCTGGTCGTGTCACGCCAGCGTCGCCTGCACCCGGTACAAAGGCCGCGTCCGCCCGTCACCGCTGGGCCAGGACGACGAAAGTTCTAAAGTTGCCTTGAATCCGGCCGATACAGGTGCGTCCTTCTGCCTGGAGTCTGTCATGTCGGCCGTTGTCTCCCACCTCCGGTCCCTGCGCACGCGGCTTGCGGTGCTGCGCCCGGCGTCCTCCGGCCTGCTGCTGTGGCTGCAACCGCATCGGCTGAGCGTAGCCAACAAGCTCAAGGCGACCTTGTGGGTCTGTGGCCTGGGACTGGTCGCAATCGCCGCCGTCTATGCCTGGACCGGGCATGCCAGCACGCAGGCTGCGCGCAGCCAGGCCAGCTACCAGCGCGGCAGTGACCTCGCCGCGCGCCTGGCCACGCGGGTGGCCGAAGCGCGCCGCCTGCAGATCCAGTATGCACGCAGTTTCGATGATGCCGACCGCGCGCAGCTGCTGGCCACGCAAAAGGCGCTGCAGGACGATCTGCAGGCGCTGCGCACGATGCCGATGGATGCCGGCCGGCGCAAGGCCCTGCAGGCGTTGACCGAAGCTGCAGGCGCGTTCTCGCAGGGTGTGGCCGCCCTGTTCGAACGGGTCGACGAGATGGGCCGTGGTGAGGCCGGCCTCGCCGCGCAGCTGCAACAGGCTGCAGACACGCTGCAGGGGCAGGTGGATGCGCAGCAGCGGGATGCGCTGGCGTTGTCCCTGCAGAAGATGCGGCGGCAGGAGGCACTGCTGCTGCTCGACGGTGATTCCACCCACGCCGACCGCGCCAGCGAAGAAAAGCTGCCGTTCGATCTCGCGCTGGCGGGCCTGCCCGCGGATGCGCAGGACACCCTGCGCACCGGAATGGAGGCGTATCAGGCCGCATTGCTGGGGTATACCGCTGCCCGTGTCGGCCTGGATGTGGAAGCGCAGTCGCTGCTGGATACCGCTGCGGGCGTAGCGCCTGCGCTGGCCGCATTCCAGCAGGCACAGGCCGCGGCACTGGCCCGTGCCCAGGCCCGCCAGCAGGCTGGTGCGCGCACGATGAGCGTGCTGTTTGCATTGACCGTGCTGCTGGTCGCCGGTGTGCTGATCACCAGCCTCGTGCTGGTGCTGCGTGCAGTGCGCCAGCCGATCCAGGACACCCTGCACTTCGCCAGCGACATCGCCGACGACCGCCTGGACACCACCCTGCGCGTCTACAACGCCAACGACGAGATCGGCCAGCTGGCCCAGCGCCTGGTCGACATGCAGCAGCGCCTGCGCGCGCGTATCGAGACCGAGCGTGCCGTGGCGCGCGGCAACACCCGGGTGCGCCAGGCATTGGACAGTGCGCAGACCGGTTTGATGGTGATCGATGCGGAAGGGCAGGTCGCCTACGCCAACCCGGCACTGCTGCAGCTGCTTGACCTGCGGAACGAAGCGCTGGTGGGCAGCGACGCGGTACGCCTGCATCCGGCGTTGGCCAGCCTGGCCGGCGTGCGCCAGCGCGAAGAGCGCGAGATCGGCCATGCCGGCACGCGTTACCAGCTGATTGCCAACCCCGTCATCGATGACGGGCAATTCCTCGGCGTAGCGGTGGAATGGCGCAGTCGAGCGCTGGAGACCCTGCTGGAAACCGAGGTCGCTGCGCTGGTCGATGCTGCAGCACACGGTGACCTGCACGGTCGCATCGCGCTGGAGGGCAAGCAGGGCTTCGTGCGCACGTTGTCGACCAGCATCAACCGCCTGCTGGCGACGTTTGAAACCAACCTCGGCGACCTGCAGGCATTGCTGGCCGCGCTGGCTCGTGGTGACCTCAGCGCGCGCATGGAGAGTGAGCTGCAGGGCGTGTTCGCGCGCATGCGCGATGATGCCAACGCGACGGTCGCGCAGCTGGGCCGCATCGTCACCCGCATCCAGCACGCCACCTCCAGTCTCGATACCGGCGTTGGCGAGATCGTTGCCGGTCATCAAGATCTGTCACAGCGCACCGAGCAGCAGGCCGCCAACCTGGAAGAGACCGCCGCTTCCATGCACGAACTGACCGATACGGTCGGTCGCAATGCTGATGCCGCAGGCCGTGCCGACGCGCTGGTCAAGGGTGCGGCAGCGGTGGCGCAGCGCGGCGGCGAGGCTGTCGGCCAGGTGGTGGCGACCATGCAGGGCATCAGCGAGGCATCGCGGCGGATCGGCGACATTACCCAGCTGATCGACGGCATCGCCTTCCAGACCAACATCCTGGCGCTGAATGCGGCGGTGGAAGCGGCGCGTGCCGGTGAGCAGGGCCGCAGTTTCGCCGTGGTGGCCGCGGAAGTGCGCCTGCTTGCACAACGCAGCGCAGAGGCGGCCAAGCAGATCAAGGGCCTGATCGAGGATTCGGTGGCGCGTGTGGGACAGGGCAACCAGCAGGCCGAACAGGCCGGCACCACGATGGGCGAAATCGTCGGCAGCGTGCAGCAGCTGGCCGAGCTGCTGGCGGCTATCCGCAGTGCGTCGCACGACCAGCATGCCGGCATCGCACAGGTGAACCAGACCATCGTGCAGATGGAAGCCAGCACCCAACGTAACGCCAGCCTGGTGGAAGAGGCCGGTGCCTCCACGGCGCAGATGCAGGTCCAGGTGCGTGCCCTGGCCGAAGCGGTGGGCGCATTCCGTTTGCAGTGGATGCCGCAGCCGCGCGCCGCAGCGGCCTGGTCAGCCGAGCGTAGGCTCGGCGCTACATCGGCTGCAGGAACACTGTAGAGCCGAGCCCATGCTCGGCTCACACCAGCGTTCGGCGGCAGGAATCAATACACGTCGCGGCGGTAGCGCCCGTTTTCCAGCAGCGTTTCCACCGCTTCATCACCCAGCGCGGTTCGCAGCACCTGGTCCACGCCTTCGGCCATGCCCTGCAACGACCCGCAGACATGGATCACCGCACCGCGCTGCATCCAGTCGCGCAGCGTTCCGGTGGCCGCCTGCAGGCGATCCTGCACATAACCGCCGTCGCCATCGCGCGAGAACGCCAGGTCCAACCGGGCGAGATGGCCATCGGCCTGCCACGCTTCGATCTCGTCAGCGAACAGGAAATCGTGCGCACGCTGGCGTTCGCCGAACAACAGCCAGTGCCCGTGTTCGCCTGCACGGGCGGCTTCGCGCAACAGGCTGCGCAGCCCGGCGATGCCGGTGCCGTTGCCGATCAGCACCATCGGCGCGCCAATGACGCGATGGAAACCGGGATTGCGATGCACGCGGGCGACGATGCCGGCATCGATCGGCGCATGCAACGACAGCCAGCCCGAGCCCAACCCGGCTCGACCGGAGGCGTCATGCACCAGCCGCACCACCAGCTCCACCACGCCATCATCCGTGCAGGAGGCGATCGAATACTCGCGACTGGGCAGCAGCGGCAGCCCGGCCAGCCACAGGCAGGCATCCTGCACCGCCAGCGCAGCATCGGCCTCGGGCAGCTCGCGTTCACTGGCCAGCGCCAGCAGCGTGCGCGGATGGCCATCGACCAGCAGTGGCTGCAGCGGATCCAGCCCATGCGCCTTCAGCACGGCACCGGCGTGCTGGGCATTGTGGCGGGGCGCGATGTGCAGGATGTCACCCGCCTGCCACTGCACGTCGGCCGGTGCGGCAAGACGGATACGCCAGATGGCTCCGCCGACGCTGCCAGGGTTGAGGCGGTCGCGGCCGAGCAGGCGCCACTCATGCATCTGCGTAGCCGCAGGCAGCACGCTGTCATCGGTGACGATGCCGGTGAGCGCACCCAGCTCCTGCTGCCACCGGCGCAGCGCCGGGACCGAGGCGGCATCGACGTCGACGCGCTCGAACAGTGCACGCGCGCCGTTTCCGATCAACCAGCCATCGACCCGGCGGCCGAAGCCGCAGTAGTGCGGGTACTGGCGGTCACCCAGCGCGAGCAGGCCGAACTGCAGGCCCGAAAGGTCCAGCGCTTGTGCCAGCAACTGCCGCGCTGCGCGCCGGGCGGCATCGGGCGGCTCGCCGTCGCCGAAGGTGCTCAGCACGAACAGCGCGCTCGATGCACGCAGCAGGAGCGCGGCATCGATGCGCGCCAGCGGCAGCACCCGCACCGCATGGCCGGCCGCCTGCAGCTGTGCCGCCGCGCGCCACGCCAGCTGTTCGCCCAGTCCGCTCTGGCTGGCATGCACCACCAGCCACGCTGCGTTGCCGGCATCGCTGGCCGGCATCGGTAGTGCCTGGAGCAGCCCGCGCGCGGCACGCTGGCTGCGGCGGCGGTCCAGGTACAGCATCCAGCCGGTGATGAAGAACAGGCTCATGCCCAGGCTGCTGAGCATCACCACCACGCGGCCGGGCACACCGAAGTAGCTGCCCGAATGCAGCGCGAACACACTGGTGGCCAACTGTCCGCCCGCGCCCTGGCGTGCGTACGGACGGGCATCGAGAACGGCACCGCTGGCCGGATCGAGCTGCAGCAGGTCATGCGCACGATCGTGGTGGCCGCCGCGCTGCGACGGATCACCGGCCATCACCCGAACATTCAGTGCCTGTCCGGGCTTCTCCGGCAGGCGCAGGTCAATGAAGCCGGCGCGCACGCCCGGCAGCGCGTACAGCGTGGCTTCAATGCGGTGCAGGTCCAGCGACGCATCGGTGGCAACCTGGTGCTTGGCCGTCGGTGGGACGCCCAGCAGCTTGCTGGCCGCGCTGCGATACCCGTCGAACGACCACCACAGGCCGGTCAGCGCACTCATCAGGTAGATCAGCAGCACCCAGGTGCCGACTACCGAGTGCAGGCTCCACAGGAAGCCGCGCCCGCTGCGTTTCCACTCCACTGCCAGCCAGCTGCGCCAGTGCCACCAGCGTCGTGGCCAGCGCAGGTAGAGGCCGGACAGGGTGAAGAACAGCAGGGCGATGGCACAGCTGCCGGTGATCCACTTGCCGCGTTCGCCCGCGGCAAGGTGGCGATGCAGGTCCTCGACGAAGTCGAAGAACGCCTGGCCGCGCAGGGCGCTGAAGCGCTCACCGCTGTACGGGTCGAAGTACACCCAGTGTTCCCTGCCACCGGCAAAGCGCGCCACCGACGGCCGCTGTCCGGTGGCATCGATACGCAGGCGTTGCAGGGGGCGTTCGCTGCCGGCCTGGAGCAGCGGCACCAGTTCACTGAGTGCAAGGGGAGGCTGCCCGTCGGCATGGTGCTCGGCGATCTCGGCAAAGCCGGGATTGGCGGCGCGCAGCAGTTCGTCCTCGAAGGACAGCGTGGCGCCACTGAGGCCCATCACGGCCAGGACGGCACCTGCGGTGATGCCCAGCAGCCAGTGCAGTTGGAACAGGACGTTCTTGAACATCGAAGAAGGAGGGCCCGGGAGGCTGCCGCCCGCATCCTGCGCAACAGCAAATGAGAATTAGTCGCGGAATTCTCCGTGGCGCGTTGGCTGCGGTCAAGCCGTTGGACAGAGGCCGGGCTGTGCCTGGCCTCTGCCCCCGTCGCGGTGTACTTGGACGCAGGGAAGCAGCCTTCCCTGGCTGTCGTCCCGGGTCTTCACGCAGGGCTCAGAACTTCCAGCCTACCCGCGCGTAATAGAAGCCGCCGTTGAATCCATAGGGCGAGTGCACGGGGTACTGCGCGCCGGCCACCCCGCTCCAGGGGTTGTCGGCCGGCGTGCGGTCGAACAGGTTCTGCGCGCCGAGGCTGAAATACAGGCCCGAATCGAACTTCCAGCCCACCTCTGCATCCACGATCAGCGCGCTGCCGCCGTAGATCGGCAGGCCCCCGTCCTCGGCGGAGATCACGCCGCTGTCCAGATGGTCTTCGTACCAGCTGCTGTAGTAATTGAAGCGCAGGTTGGCATGGAAGATCTGCCGCTGGTGGTGGATGCTGAAGTAGCCCTTGGTCCTGGGCAGCGATTTTTCCAGCTTGTAGACGCGGGCTTCGTCGATGAAGTCGGTGTCGTAGCGATCCACCCTGGTGCGGTTCCAGTTGGCGGCAAGCGAGTAGGTGGTTACCCCGCCGAAGTGATCGCTCTTGAAGCTGGTCACCAGATCCACGCCGGTCGTGGTGGTATCGAAGGCGTTGCCGAAGTAGGTCACCTGCGAAATGGAGGCGGCCTCCGCATTGCCGCCGGCCACCAGCGCCGCGCGCTCTTCCGGGGTGACCGCAAAGCTGGTGCTCAACGCGATGCGGTCTTCCACCTTGATCTGGTAGCCGTCCAGGGTGATCAGCCAGTCGCCCGCGGTCCACACCGCTCCCAGTGACACATTCCTGGACTCTTCCGGACTGAGCGGCTGGGCGCCCTTCAGTTGCGCGATCGGGTTGGTGGGCGGAAGCGTGGCAATGTCCTCCAGCGCGGTGCCGCCGAACACGGTGCTGATCTGGCTGACGTTGGCTTGGCCGGGAGTCGGTGCGCGGAAGCCGGTGTTGTAGGCACCGCGCAGGGCGAAGTGCTCGTTGAAGTCGAAACGCGCGGTGAACTTGCCGGTAGTGGTGCTGCCGAACGAATCGTAGTCCTCGTAGCGCAGCGCACCGGCCAGCAGCAGCTTGTCGGTGAGCTGGGCTTCCAGGTCGGCATAGGCCGCCCAGTTGCGGCGATCAAAAGTGCCGGCGGTGCGCGTGCTGAAACCATTGAAACCGTTGGAGCCAAGCGCGAAGCCCTGTTCGGTCAGCGGGCCGATGGCGGTGGATGGGCCATCACCGGGGCTGATCCTGAAGCTCTCCTCGCGCCATTCGGCGCCCATCGCCAGGCGCAGCGGCTGGCTGCTGAAGCTGGCCGGTATGTCCCGGCTTACGTCCACGTTGAGGTTCTTTTCGGTCTGGGTGTTACCGCCGGGCCGGAACAGCAACTCGGCCGGCTGGTCAGGCCCGAGCGACGCGTTGACGGTGTTGTAGATGGTGAATTCAATATCGTTGCGGCCCCAGGAGCCGCTTACGTCCCAGTACCACTGGCCCCACGTGCCCTTGGCGCCAGCGAACACCGAAGCGTCCTCCAGTTCGCCGCCGAAGCGTGGGGTGAAGCCACCGGGCAGACTGGAGAGGAAGGTGAAGCAGTTGGCCGGCAGCGCACCCACGGCGCCACTTACGGTGCTGTAGGGCAGCAGGCTGCCGGCGCCGTCGCGCAGGGCGATGGAAGGGCAGCTGCCCACGCCGGTCAGGTTGCCCACCAGCAGCGTCTCCCCCCCATCATTGGAGTACACGCCCGAACGCGCGGTGGGGTCGCGGTAGTAGAACCCGCCGTCCACCTTGCGCTTGGCATAGTTGCCGAACAGGTAGAACTCCACGTTTTCGGTGTTGTAGCCGAGGTTGGCGACCAGCTTGAGGTCGTCGTCCACCTTCGGCGATCCCCAGATCTGCGCCGGGTCGTTCACCCCGGGGTAGCCGGCCGCCGCCACCGCGGCGGCATCATCGCGCTGCACGCTGCGCGAAGTGTCGTCGGCCTTGCGCCACTCAGCCGTCAGGGTGGCGAAACCGTGCTCGGTCAGCGGAAGGCCGATCTGCGCCGAGTACTGGGTGGTAAGCCCGTCGCCCTTGTAGTACTGCCCGGCGAAGACCTCGGCAGTACCGCCTTCGCGCAGCTTCTTCAGGCCGAAGTTGAGCACGCCGGCGATGGCGTCCGATCCATACTGCGCGGCGGCACCGTCGCGCAGGACGTCGACCTGCTCCAGTGCCAGTGACGGGAACACCGAAAGGTCAGGGCCCTGCGCACCATCGGAGAGGCCATGGCCGAGGAAGGTGATCACCGCCGAGCGGTGGAAACGCTTGCCGTTGACCAGCAGCAGGGTGTTGTCCGGCGGCAGGCCACGCAGGTTGGCCGGACGCACCAGGCTGGCCGCATCGTCGATGGGAATCGTGCTGACGTTGAAGGAAGGCACCAGCACCTTGAGCTGGTCGAGGGCGTCGGTCGCGCCCTGGTTGCGGAACTCTTCACCGCTGATGATGTCGATCGGCACCGCCGACGACGACACCGTGCGCGGTTTGGTGCGGCTGCCCAGCACCGAAACGGTATCCAGGGTGGTGGCCGCGTCGGGCGTCGTCGATGTGCTGCTGTCCTGCGCCCATGCAGCGGGGCTGGTGGACAGCAGCGCGGTGGCGAGGGCCACCATTACTGCGGATGCCAAGGGCGTGATTGCGTCTGGAGCCCGAACACTTCTGCGAATTCCGTGTTTCATGCATGCACCCTGCAGTCGATTTGAGAGGTTTGTCGGTCAGTGGTTCATCCTGTTGGTTCTCCTTGCAGCCAGGGCCCTGGTCGCTAAACGTAGAATTAACAGAACGTAAACCGTACCGCAACGGATCTTTCGATTTAAGGTGCAAACTCGCGGAATGGATCGCAGAACAGTCTCATATGTATGCTGAAAGCACGTAGTATGTGCTTCAGGCAACCATCAGGAATGTCCCGTGTCTACGCTCATTGCCGATCCCGTTGCACAGGTCCGCGCCTTCAACCGCTTCTACACCCGCAGGATCGCCGTGCTCGAGGAGCGGTTGCTGCACAGCGACTTCACCCTCACCGAAGCGCGGGTGCTGTTCGAACTGGCGACGGGCCAGGGCATCACAGCTGCGCAGCTGGGCCATCGGCTGGACCTCAACGCGGGCTACCTCAGCCGGTTGTTGAGCGGGCTGCAGGCGCGCGGTCTGGTTCAACGCGAGCCATCGGTGATGGACGCGCGCGCGAACCGGCTGGTGTTGACCGAGGCGGGCCGCGCCGCCTTCGCACAGCTGGATGCAGCGTCCAGCGAAAGCATCGGTGCCATGCTGGGAGGCATCAGTGAAGCGGGATGCCAGCGCCTTCTGGAGGCGATGGGACACATCCAGGCGCTGCTGGGAGGTGCATCGTCGGGTTGCGTGCTACGCGATCCCCGCCCCGGCGACATGGGCTGGGTGATCCAGAAGCACGGCGCGCTGTATGCACGCGAATTCGGGTGGAACGCGGAGTTTGAAGCGCTGGTGGCCGACATCGTCACCCGCTACCTGCGCGAGCATGACCCGCAGACCGAGCGCTGCTGGATCGCCGAACTGGATGGCACCGCGGTGGGCTCGGTGTTCGTGGTCCGGCACGACGCGCACAATGCCAAGCTGCGGCTGCTGCACGTCGATGCCAGTGCGCGCAGGCGGGGCATCGGGCAGCGGCTGGTGGAGGAGGCGATGAGTTTCGCGCGCGCGGTGGGCTACAAGCGCATGGTGCTGTGGACCAATGCCGCGCTCACCGACGCGCGCGGCCTGTACGAACGGGCCGGTTTCGAGTTGATAGCAGAGCAGAACGAACAGCTGTTCGGCCAGCCGCAGGTGTCCCAGCTGTGGGCGCGCCCGCTGGTCTGATGCGATCGGCATGCTGCCTGGACCCGCATGCTGCCGGCGCAGGACGTTCTCCAGCAGGTTGTTGAGTGGCACCTGCACCGCCGACGCAGGCCTATGGGGCGGCCCATGCCTCGATCTCGCCGTGGGCGAACGGTCCCAGCTTCGCTTTTACCATTCGCCCCTGCGCATCGAACAACACGCTGTAGGGCAGCAGGCCTTGCGCGTTGCCGAGCTGCACGCTGGCATCGCGCGGGCCCGGTGTCTCGATCACGATCGGGTAGTCCACCGGCACCTGCTGCAGGAAACCGCGCACGTCGTCCGTGGTGTCCAGCGCCAGACCCAGCACCTGCACACCGTTGTCGCCCTGGGCATCGGCGAAGCGCGCCAGTTCGGGCATCTCTTCCACGCAGGGCGCACACCAGCTGGCCCAGACGTTGATCAGCAGCGGCCGGCCGGCGAAGCGATCGCGCAGGACCAATGGCTGACCCGCCAGGTCCGGCAGTGTCAGCGCGGGCAACTGATCGCCCACCTGCAGCGTGGGCTTCATGGCCGTCGCCCTGGAAGCCGTCGCTGGCGCGGCAGGTGATGATGGGCCGGGGGCCAGCCGGTGCCCGGCCCACAGGCCGAGGCCGGCGGCCAGCACCGCTGTCCACAGCAGCGCTGGCCGTTGCCACTTCATCGTGCGGTGCGCAGCAGCGCTTCCTCGACCACCGCCTGGGTCAGCAGGGTCGGCAGCACGGTCGGCGGCGCGCCGGGGCCGTACACCACGTACAGCGGTACGCCCACCGCCTTGTGCTCTTCCAGGAACGTGGTGATCTGCGGGTCGACGTTGGTGTAGTCACCGCGCATGTACACCGCATTGGTGCGCTTGAGCAGTTCCTTGAACTCCGGCCGTGACAGCACCGCACGTTCGTTGGCCTTGCAGCTCACGCACCAGTCGGCGGTCATGTTGACGAACACCACGCGGTTGTCGGCGCGCAGGCGGTCCAGCAGCTGCGGCGAATACTCGACCACGTTGTCGCTGGCGGCCTGTGCGGCCCTCGCCGGCGGTGCCAGCTGGGTCACGCCCCAGGCCGGAACCAGCGCACCGATCGCCAGCAGCACGCCGAGCAGGGTCCCCGCACGCGAGCCGGTCCAGCGGTTGCGTTCAAACAGCCACAGGCCGAACGCGAACAGCAGCAGGCCACCCAGCACCAGCGCCATGCCGTCCACGCCGCGCTGCTTGCCCAGCACCCACAGCAGCCACAGCGCAGTGGCGTACATCGGGAAGGCCAGCACGTGCTTGAGCGTTTCCATCCACGGGCCGGGCTTGGGCAGGCGGCGTGCCAGCGCTGGCACGAAGCCGATCAGCAGGAACGGCAGCGCCAGGCCCAGGCCGAGGAACAGGAACACGGTCATCGCCTTCAGCGGCGGGGCAATGAAGGCGTAGGCGATCGCACCGCCCATGAACGGGCCGACGCAGGCACTGCCGACCACGCAAGCCAGCGCACCGGTGAAGAAGTCACCGGCCGGGCCGCTGCGGCTGGCCAGCGACTGGCCAAGGTTGCCGATGCCGCCGCCGAGGGTGAACACGCCGGACAGGCTCAGGCCCACCGCGAACATGATGTAGGCCAGTGCCGCCACCACGCCCGGGTGCTGCAACTGGAAGCCGATGCCGACGGCGTTGCCGATCGCGCGCAGGCTGACCATCAATGCGCCGATCACGGCGAACGCGACCAGCACGCCCAACGTGTACCAGAGCGCGTGGCTGCGGGCGCGCTGCGGGCTTTCGCCGCTCTGCGCCAGGCTCAGCACCTTCAGCGACAGGATCGGCAGCACGCAGGGCATCAGGTTCAGCACCAGTCCACCGGCCAGCGCCAGCAGCAGCACCCAGACGAACGAACGGTCCGGGTTCGGGGTGGTCGCCGGCGGACGCGTGCGCAGCGCATTGTCACCACGCGCGTCGGTGGCGAACGCGTTGCCTGCGCCCTGGCCGCCCGTGGCGGCGGGAGTGGCGTTGCCGTCGTTGGGTACGGTCGGCAGCAGGCGCAGCGGTACGCCATTGGCGGATTCACGCGGCGCACCGGCAGCGCGCGGCGCATTGACGGCTTCCTCGCGCACTGGCGCCTGGCCGGTGCCGGCGTTGAGCTTGCCGGCCGGAATCGACAGCTTCACCCGACGGGTCATCGGCGGGTAGCAGATACCATCGGTCTGGCAGCCCTGGAAGGTCACCACCAGGGTGCTGTCGACCGCATCAGTGACGGTGCGGCGCAGCGGCAGCGGCACTTCCACCTGGTTGAAGTACACCGAGACATCGCCGAAGTGCTCGTCGCGATGCGACTGCGCGGCCGGCCAGCGCGGCTTGTCGGCGAGCACGCCGGCGCTGCCTTCCAGCTTCAGCGAAGTGCGGTCGCGGTACAGGTAGTAGCCGGGTGCCGGGCTGAAGCGCAGCAGCAGGGTGTTGCCGTCGCTGGCGATGGCATCGAAGCCGAACGCCTGTTCCGACGGCAGCGGCAGCGCCTGGCTGTTGTTGGCCGCGCCCGGCAGGCGCAGGCCACCGCTGTTGCCGGCACCGGCCAGCGGGTTGTTGAACGGACTGGCGGCACCGGTACGCGCGGCAGGCACCGCCGCCGCCGCACCGGCACCCGGCAGGGTGACCTGCACCACGCGCTTCTGCGGCGGGTAGCAGACGCCGGCATCGGCGCAGCCCTGGTAGCGTACTTCCAGGCTGATGGTGCCGGCGGCGTCCGTCGGCGTGCCGGGCAGGGTGGCCTGCAGGCGCTCCCGATAGGTTTCGACCTCGCCGAAGAAGTCATCGTGGTGCCTGTCACCCTTGGGCATCTGCAGCGTGCCGGCATTGAATGCCGGATCCGCCTTGACGCTGGTGCGGTGGCGATACAGGTAGTAGCCCGGTGCGATCTTGAACTGCAGTTGCACCTGGCCCCGTTCGGGAGCAGTGGCGGTCAGCGCGAACGCCTGGTCCACCGGCAGCAGGTCCTTCTCATCCAGGGCCAAGGCGGGCAGCGAGAGCCACAACAGGGCGCACAAGGCAGCGCCACGCGCAAACAGAGTCTTCAATCAGTGTCCTCCCGGGTCTGTGCCCGGATCCAGTCCAGATACGCCGGCAGGCCGGCCCGGGTTTCGACCGCGATGCACTCCGGGAGTTCATACGGATGCAGTTCGACGATCCGGGCGATTGCGTCATCGATGCGGCTCGCGGTGGTCTTTACCAGCAGCTGCAGCTCGGCATCGGTGGTCACCTCGTCCTGCCAGCGGTAGGTGGACTGCGCGCCATCAAGGCGGGTCACGCACGCGGCCAGGCGCTCGCCGACCAGCGCGTGCGCGATGCGCTCGGCACTGGCCCGGTCCGGGCAGGTGGTCAACAGCAGCAGGACGGGATCGACGGTCGGCATGACCGCCGAGTATAGGGCCGCCGCCGGGTCAGGGCCCGGCGGCGGCAGTGGACCGCTGCGTTGCGCGGTCAGTTGGCCAGCTGGCAGGTGGCTGGCTTGGCCGAGGTGAACAGGGCCGGGGTCGCCCACTCGGGGTGGTCGATGAACGGGTTGCGATTGCCTTGGAAGCTGTAGACCACGTCATTGCGGGCACGCTCGGCATCATCCGGCGGATCGGACAGGTGCCAGTCGATCAGCGTCGACAGCAGGCCCATGTAGGCCGGCGAACTGCTGGTCTTGACGATCTTGCTGCGGTCGTCGGTCAGCTCCAGGTCCGGCTCGGACTGACCGGTGGCCGCATCCTTGCCACCCTCATAGCGGATCGCCATGTACATCACCGCACGCGCCATGTCGCCCTTGCGCTTGCCCCACACCTCGAAGGTGCCGGTGTTGCCGTCCGGCGTGCGCACCCAGTTGGAATTGCCCGGGTAGCCGCCGCTGCCGCCGCCCTGGCCGTTGTTGGCTTCGGTGGCACGCTCGCCGCAGCTGGCATCGCACTTGGCGAACGGCTTGTTGCCACGGTCGGCGTTCCACTGCGCGTCGGTCAGGTACAGCATGTGCGTGTCGGTGTACGGCGCGTAGGGCAGGCCCTTGTCACCGGTGGTGGTGGCAAAGCCCAGCGAGTTCGGCCAGGTGTGCTCGCGGTTGTAGGTCAGCCCGCTGCCGGTGCCCGCACGATCACTGACCTTGGCGTAGCTGCGGTTGCGGTAGGCATCGAGGATGCGGTTCGGGTTGTTCGGATCCTCGTCGGCGATTTCCAGGATGGTCCAGGTGCTGGTGCCCGAGCCGCTGTACGGGTAGGCGGTATGGCCCTTGATGGTGGCGTGCAGCGAGCAGCGCAGCTGGCTGGGGCTGCTGGTGTTGACCCTGGAGTAGTAGCCGGCCGGCACGCCCGGGTTGCCTGGGTCCGGATTGCCGCCGGTGCTGGACACGGTGAAGGCGATGCGGCTGTCGGCGGCCGGATGCGCGCCCTGCAGGTCGGTGATGCGCGCGGCGCGGATGTCGAAGCGGCAGGCTTCACCGGCCACCAGCGCGGTATTGGTGGACAGCTTCACACTGCGGCCGCTGGCCGGGAAGGTCAGCGGCACGGTGCCGGAGGTGCCGCAGCTCAGGGCGAAGGCGCCACTGGCCAGGTTCACCGTCTCGCTGAACACCACTTCCAGGTCGGCGGCAGCGGGGAAGGTGCTGCTGCCCTGCGCCGGGGTGGTGGTGGAGACTGACGGCGGCGTGTTGGGGCCTGGCGTGCCGCCGCCGCTGAAGGTCTGGCCGTTGTTGCAGCTGCCGAACGTCTGCCCGGCCGATTCGGCCCAGGTGAAGTGGGCGTACTGGCTGCCGCTGCCGGTCAGCTGCAGTGACGTACCCGGCGCGGTGCTGTTGCTTTCGGCCACCGGGATGTTCTGGCTGGTCATGCCCGCGGCAGGGCCGCCGGAGGCGGTGATGGCACCCTCGTAGCTGAGGAACTGGACCACCTTGCCGCTGGCATCGACCAGGGCGATGCCGTCGTTCGGACCATTCTGGAGGCCGTTGGTCGGGTAGTTGACCACGGCGATGGTGGCGCTGCCGCAGCCGGCGGCGGTGCCGGCTGGGACCGGATTGTTGGCGTAGACGGTGGCGGCCGACGGGTTGCTGCCGTTGTAGAGGTACAGGCGGTAGCCGGACAGGTCCTCACCGGCAGTGGCTACGACCTCGATCGCTTCGCCGACGTCACCGGCGGCGGTGCTGTCGTCGTAGTGCAGTTCATTGATGAAGACCTCGGCCTGGACCGGCGCGGCGGCCAGCGCCAGCAGGCAGGCGGCGGCAAGCGGGGACAGCAATCGCATCGACTACTCCTTGTGATTGGGAATGCCTGACCGAGCCTAAGGCCGATCCAGTGACACTTTGTCGTAAATGAACGTCAGATATCTGACAGTGCGACGCTTGTCACCGAAATTGATCTGGACCGACGCCCTGGCCGAGGCGCGCGGGCGAAAAAATTTTTTCATTCCGCCCTTGAAAGGGGGCGGCAGGGCTCCATCTCTGCCCTGCTCCCGACGTTGTCGGGTTTCTTCACGTGCGGTTCTGGCACTCGCCTGGGGTGAGTGCTAACATCGCCGGACTTTTTTAGACCAATCAATCACTTAAGAGGTCTCCTATGAGCATCAAGCCGCTGCACGACCGCGTTGTGGTCAAGCCGATCGAAGCCGACGAAATCTCCGCCGGTGGCATCGTCATCCCCGACTCGGCCAAGGAAAAGTCCACCAAGGGTGAGGTCGTGGCCGTCGGCCCGGGCAAGCCGCTGGACAACGGCAACGTGCGCGCGCCGTCGCTGAAGGTCGGTGACAAGGTCATCTACGGCCAGTACGCCGGCAGCTCGTACAAGAGCGAAGGCGTCGAATACAAGGTCCTGCGCGAAGACGACGTGCTCGCCGTCATCGGCTGAGCCCCGGCGCGACCTGTTTCAACCTGATCCCAAACTCCCAGCCGCCGGGCATCGTCCGGCGCTACCAATGAGGTAAATGCAATGGCTGCCAAGGATATTCGTTTCGGTGAAGACGCCCGTTCGCGCATGGTGCGCGGCGTCAATGTTCTCGCCAATGCCGTCAAGGCCACCCTGGGCCCGAAGGGCCGCAACGTCGTGCTGGAAAAGAGCTTCGGCGCCCCGACCATCACCAAGGACGGCGTCTCCGTCGCCAAGGAAATCGAACTGGCTGACAAGTTCGAGAACATGGGCGCGCAGATGGTGAAGGAAGTCGCGTCGCGCACCAACGACGATGCCGGCGACGGCACCACCACCGCCACCGTGCTGGCCCAGGCCCTGATCCGCGAAGGCGCCAAGGCCGTTGCCGCCGGCATGAATCCGATGGACCTCAAGCGCGGTATCGACAAGGCCGTTTCGGCTGCCGTCGCCGAGCTGAAGAACATCTCCAAGCCGACCGCCGACGACAAGGCGATTGCCCAGGTCGGTACCATCTCGGCCAACTCGGATGAGTCGATCGGCCAGATCATCGCTGACGCGATGAAGGAAGTCGGCAAGGAAGGCGTCATCACCGTTGAAGAAGGCTCGGGCCTGGACAACGAGCTGGACGTGGTCAAGGGCATGCAGTTCGACCGCGGCTACCTGTCGCCGTACTTCATCAACAACCAGCAGTCGCAGACCGCTGACCTGGATGACCCGTTCATCCTGCTGCACGACAAGAAGATCTCCAACGTCCGTGACCTGCTGCCGGTGCTGGAAGGCGTCGCCAAGGCCGGCAAGCCGCTGCTGATCGTCGCTGAAGAAGTCGAAGGCGAAGCGCTGGCGACCCTGGTGGTCAACACCATCCGTGGCATCGTCAAGGTCGTGGCCGTCAAGGCCCCGGGCTTCGGTGACCGTCGCAAGGCGATGCTGGAAGACATGGCCGTGCTGACCGGCGGCACCGTGATCTCCGAAGAAGTCGGCCTGTCGCTGGAAAAGGCCACCATCAAGGACCTGGGCCGCGCCAAGAAGGTGCAGGTCTCCAAGGAGAACACCACCATCATCGACGGCGTCGGCGACAAGGCCAACGTTGATGCACGCGTGGCGCAGATCAAGACCCAGATCCAGGACACCTCCTCGGATTACGATCGCGAGAAGCTGCAGGAACGCGTGGCCAAGCTGGCCGGCGGCGTTGCCGTGATCAAGGTCGGCGCCTCGACCGAAATCGAAATGAAGGAAAAGAAGGATCGCGTCGACGACGCCCTGCACGCCACCCGTGCAGCCGTTGAAGAAGGCGTGGTCCCGGGCGGCGGCGTTGCCCTGGTCCGCGCGATCACCGCGCTGGCCGGCCTGAAGGGTGCCAACGAAGACCAGAACCACGGCATCCAGATTGCCCTGCGTGCGATGGAAGCCCCGCTGCGCGAGATCGTGGCCAACGCTGGCGACGAGCCGTCCGTCATCATCAACAAGGTCAAGGAAGGCACCGGCAGCTTCGGCTACAACGCGGCCACCGGCGAGTTCGGCGACATGCTGCAGTTCGGCATCCTGGACCCGACCAAGGTGACCCGTTCGGCCCTGCAGAACGCGGCCTCGATCGCCGGCCTGATGATCACCACCGAAGCCATGGTTGCCGAAGCTCCGAAGAAGGACGAGCCGGCCATGGGCGGCGCTGGTGGCATGGGCGGCATGGGCGGCATGGGCGGCATGGACTTCTAAGTCCACGCCTCCGGCGGTCGTTGCCGGCCTTGGTCGGCACGCCTTCCCGATGTGATGTAAAGAAGAACCCCGCCGCAAGGCGGGGTTTTTCGTTGCCCGGTTGCCGTCGCCGCAGTGCATCGCTACGCTCGGTGACCATGCCTACCTCGTTCATCGTCGTTGACGACTTCCTTTCTCCCGCCGATGCGCAAGGGTTGCGCCAGGCGGCACTGGGCCTGGACTATCCCGTCCAGGAGGGCGCATTCCCCGGCCGCAATTCACAGCAGCGGCTGGAGTTGGAGGGACTGTCCGGTGCGGTCTCGCGACTGGTCAACGAACCGCTGCGGCCGGTCAACCCGCTGCAGTCGCACGGCAAGTTCCGCCTTACCCTCGCCGGCGACATCGGCCGCGCCAAGGTACACGCCGACCACTCGCACTGGTCGGGCATTCTCTACCTGAGTGCACCGGAGCACTGCGAGGGCGGCACCGAGTTCTTCCGCCATCGCCGTACCGGCACCGAGCGCATGGCCCTGGACGCGGCGGAGCTGGCCGCATTGGGCTACGCCGACGGCGGCGACATGCATCGCGACATCATCGAGCGCGACAGCAACGACGACAGCCAGTGGGAAATGACCATGCGCATTCCGATGCGCTTCAACCGGCTGGTGCTGCTGCGGCCCTGGTTCTGGCACACCGCCGGGCCAGCGTTCGGTGATCGACCGGAGAATGGCCGGCTGGTATACCTGATGTTCTTCGAGCAGGCGCGCTGAGGAGTGCCATCCACGCATGGCGTGGATGCTCCCCCCTGGCCGCGTTCGCCATGCAGGCGTGATCGCACCCTCATTCGACGAATGCCTTCGCCGCACCATACTCCCACTGCCACGGCACGCCGGTATCGCCCAGTACGAATGCCACCAGTGCCGGGAACGCAGCTTCCGCCCGTACATCGTTGCCCAGAATCACCACGCAGCGTTTGTGCCGTTCGATGCACACCAGCGTGTTGCCGACCGCATCGTCGTGGCCGCCCTTGTAGAAGCCTGCGCCCTGCGGGCCGCGGAACGTCACCACGCCCAGGCCCGCGGCCAGATCCTTGCGTTGCTGCGCCACGGGCAGCTCCGGCTGCAGCGTGGGGAACTGGCTGGCGGTGGTGATCGGCAGCTGCGGCCGCACCAGTTCCCTGCGCATTGCAGGCGACAGCCCATCGCCGCGGACATAGCCGGCGGCGAAGCGCGCCATGTCGGCGATGGTGGTATCCATCGAACCGGCCGCACGCACGCGGCTGCGTTCATCGTGCGGCTCGGCCGTGCCTTCCGCTGTCCAGCCATCGGCCAGGTTGGCGGCGAAATCCTCACGCCACATCATGCTGGTGCGGACCATGCCGAAGCGGTCGAATACCTGCCGCTGCATCAATGCACCCACGTCCTGGCCAAGCCGTCCACGCTCGATCACGAACTGCAACAGGATCAGCCCTTCGCCGGAATAGCCGTAGCGGCTGCCGGGATCGAAGTGGAACCTCAGCCGGCCATCCGGTTCGAGAAAGCCGAAGTTGGCGAAGCCACTGGAATGGTTGAGCAGCAGGCGCGGGGTGAGCTGGCGCCAGCGCGCATCATCGGCCAGTACGCTGTAGTCGGCGTACTTCTTCGGCTCCGGCGGGTAGTCCGGCAGCGGCTTGTCCAGCGCCGTGGCGATGCTGGCGTCCAGCTCGATCCGCGCATCCTGGGCAAGCTGTGCGACCAGGTGGCCGAACGCCATCTTGGTCAGCGAGGCGGCGTACATCACGGTATCGGTGCGCAGCGGCTCGCCTGCGGCGTTGCGTTCGCCGTAGGCGGCCACGTGTACCACCTTGCCGCCATCGATCACCGCCAGCGCCATCCCGCGCGCATGGGCCGCCTGCATCAGCCGCTGTGCTTCGGCATCGATGCGCGCGGGCGAGGGTAGCGGCGGCGCGGCCAGCACGGCCGGCGGGAGCAGCGTCAGCAACAGCAGGACAGCACGGCGCATGCGTGGAACTCCTGGCGGGACGTGGCGCGATGCTACGCCTGCCAGCTCCCGCCGTCATGCGCCAGACGTCAGCCGGGTCGGCGCAGGCAGATCCGCGCGGCACCCGCACCGATGTCCACCTGGCCACCGCGCATCGCGTCGGCACCGAGGATCAAGGCCGGTCGCGCCTCCAGGCCGATCGCCCTGAACACCGGCAGTTCGCTGATCCGGACCTCCATCGGCGGGTGCTGCCAGTTGCCGCCGGTCATGCCGGGCAGGGTGTACAGCCAGGTTGCCTGTGCACCGCCACCCAGCCCCTCGGTGCCCTCTTCACGTGCACGCACCCGAGCATCGCTGCCGTCGGTGCGCAGGCCCAGTGCGCGGGCTGCTTCGGCGTTGAGGACGGTCTGCGCGGCACCGGTGTCGACCACGGCGATGGCGTCCACGCCGGGCGTACCCAAGGCAAGCGTGATGAAGCCGAACTGGCGCAGGCCGTCATCGCGGCCGGGCAGCGCATTGGGTTGGCAACCCGGTCCTTCCAGGTCCAAGCCGCCGGGTGTCCACAGCGCCAGTTGATTGCGGCCGAAGTCCCAACGGGTGTCCCAGCGCCCGGTCAGGTCGTTGCCGATCAAGCCGTCAATGGCCGGATCATCGCCCTTCGCCAGCGATGACAGGTCGACCTGCATGCCGCTGGCCTTCAATTGCCAACTGCCCAGCTGCCACGCTGTGCTGCGCATGCGCTGCAACCGCGCCGCCTTCGCGCTCGCGCCCTGGGCCTGCGACATTGCCGCTTCCGCGTCCTGCAAACCATAGCGCCGCACTACGCGTGCATCGACCAGGGTTGCCCCGGCGGCACTGTCGACCACGAAGCGCAGCGGCTCTGAACGCCCGTCCAGCGAGACGGCCACTGCCGGATGACCGCCCTGCATCCACATCGGCAGGACGTGCTCGGCGGCATCGGAGGCGAGCGCCGGCAAGGGGATGGCGAACAGGGGTAGCAGGAACAGGCGCAAGGGGAGACTCCGCAGTGATCGTGGGCGACCATTGGCGCGCAGCGGCGTATCACCGCGATATCGGCGTTGATACCGTCCTGATACACAGGTGCGGGATACTGGGCGAATGAACACTCCCATCCGCGTCATCGTCGTCGATGACGATGCCAGCATTCGTGACGCCATCGCCGACCACCTGCTGCTGCACGGCTACCAGGTCCGTGTGGCGGCGGATGCAACAGCGCTGGACGTGTTGCTGCAGGTTGAACGTCCTGACCTGATCATCCTCGACTGGATGATGCCCGGTGAGGATGGCCTGTCGGTTTGCCGCCGGCTGCAGGCGCGGGCGATCCCGATCCTGATGCTGTCGGCGATGGGGGCCGCGCCGGATCGCGTGATCGGCCTGGAGATGGGCGCGGACGACTACCTGGCCAAGCCGTTTGACCCGCGCGAGCTGTTGGCGCGGGTACGCGCGCTGCTGCGCAGGCAGGACAAGCTGCGCGCACAGGTGGCCAGCGAGCTGCGGTTTGATGGCTGGCGATTGCTGCCTGACCAGCGTCGCCTGTTCGCGCCGGATGGCGCCGAACTGGCGCTGAGCCGCGGTGAATTCTCCCTGCTGCTGGCACTGGCTGAACGTCCCGGGCGGGTGCTGGCGCGCGAACAGCTGCTGCAGTTGAGTCGCGGCGAAGCCAGCGACAGCGTGGACCGTGCCGTCGACCTTGCGATCAGCCGCCTGCGCCGCAAGCTCGGGCAGGCCGCGTCCGGCGCTGAAGCCCTTGTGCAGACACTGCGTGGCGAAGGGTACCGCTTCAACGCGGAGGTAGGGGTGTTGTGAGCAGCCGGTGGTCAACCACCCGCTGGATCGCGATGCTGGCCTTGGCCAGCCTGCTGCTGGCAACCCTGGTCAGCGTGGCGGTAGTGGGGTGGATGCCCCGGCCCGCGCCGCCACCGATGCGGCTGGACCATGCGATGCAGGTGCTGCGTGGGGAACAGGCGCCGGCGCCACTGGGATTGCATATGTCGACGCAGGACGCGCCACCCCGGGGCAGCGCCAGTGACTGGCTCACCCAGTTGGCGGCGCTGCAGATGGACCTGCCGGCCAGGAATGTACGCCTGGTGTGGACGGGGCAGGGCAGGGCGCCCGATGTGCAGGTCATCGAGGGTGGCGCGGTACTGGACGCCTCCGCTCGTGCTGGCGTGCTGAAATCGCAGGCCGCGTTGCTGACCGCCATGCAGTGGCCGCCGTTCGAACTGGGGATGCGGCAAGCCGATGGCCGATGGCGGGTGGTCGGCAGCGACCACAGTGACCTGGCGGCCTGGCGCCGCCAGGTGATGCTCGCCCTGCTGGGCGGTGCGATCCTGCTGGCCCCTCTGGCGGCGTGGGCGGCGATCCGGTTGGGGCGCCCGCTGCGACGCCTGGCTGAAGCCAGCGCACGGGTCGACCTGCAGGCCGAAACGCCATTGCCTGATGACGGTCCACGCGAAGTGCAGGTACTGGCCACAGCGATCAGCACCGGTCGCGAACGTCTGCGCGCCCAGGCACGGGACATGACGCATATGCTGGCGGCCGTGGCGCATGACCTGCGCACGCCCTTGACCGGCCTGCGCCTGCGCGCGGAGTTCGCTCCCGCGCCACAGGCCGCCAGGATGGTGGCAGACATCGAGCGCATGGATACGATGATCGAGCAGGTGCTCGACTACGCACGCGGTGAGCTGCAGCCGTTGCAGATGCGGATGCTGGATCTTTCAGCGCTGCTGGAGGACTGCGTGCAGGCGGCGCTGCTGCGCGGGGTCGACATTTCCCTTCAGGGCCCGGATACGTTGCCGTGGCATGGCGATGCGCTGCTGCTCCGGCGCGCGGTCGACAACCTCATCGACAACGCCGAGCGCTACGCGGGCGCCGTGGAGCTGTGGGTCGCCATGGCGGGGGATGGAGTGCAGCTGGACGTGATGGACCGCGGCCCTGGCATCGCCGAGATCGATCGCGCACGCCTGCTGCAACCGTTCCAGCGCAGCGAGGGCTCGCGTAGCCGCGCCACCGGGGGCGCCGGACTTGGACTGGCCGTGGCTGCCAACGTGGCGAAGCGCCACGCGGGCGAACTTCAGCTGTTGCACCGGGAGGGCGGGGGGCTGATCGCGCGGCTGCTGCTGGGACGCACTTCCTGAGTCAACTCCGATTTGCTTCCACTGGCCACTCCTCCATATGATTAGGCGCCTAATCATTCAGTGAGGAAAGGATGATCGAAGCCAAGCATCAGGCGTTGCTGGAGGAAGCGCAGCGGCGCGGCCACGCCAACATCGCGCAGCTGCGCCTGTGCTTCCAGCTGCTCTCGCTGTCCTCGTCGATCGATCGCGACTGCGCTACACGGTTGGCACCGCACGGGCTCAGCGAGGGTCGCTTCATCGTGCTGTTCCTGCTGCACGGGGCCGGCGGCGCACTGGCGCCGCACGCGCTGGCCGAGCGCGCTGGCGTGACCCGGGCCACCATCAGCGGCCTGCTCGATGGCCTGCAGCGCGAAGGCCTGCTGCAGCGTCGCAGCGATGACGAGGATGGCCGTCGTCTGCAGATCGTGTTGACCGCACCGGGCAAGCGTTTGGCCGAGTCGCTGTTCGAGCGGCACACTCAATGGATCAGCGGCCTGTTCAACGGCCTGGATGCTGATGAACGGCAGCAGCTGTCACAACTGCTGCACAAGGTCTGGCAGCGCACGGACACCGGGCGGGAAGCCGCCGCATGAGCACGCCCATTCCCGCGGAACGGCTGCGTGCACTCAACAGCGGTAGTGCCGCTGCCACGCATCTGGCCGAATGCCTGGCAGTGGATTTCGCCGCGCTGTTGCAGGCGGTGGCACCTGTGCTCGAGCCGGAAGCGCTGCAACGTATGCGCGATGCCTCCGGCAAGGGCATCACCCAGCGCATGGCGCTGGCGGCGCGGTTGCTGCACGAAGCCGGGCAGGGTGATCCCGCGCACTGGCAGGCACACGCATCAGACACCGTGCGTGGCTGGGCCTGCTACCTGATTGGCGGCGATGCCGGCGCGGCGCTGCCGGCCAAGCTGCGGGCGATGCGTCCGCTGGCTGACGACCCGCACTTCGGCGTGCGCGAATGGGCATGGCTGGCGCTGCGCAGCGACATCGTTGCCGCACCGTTGCAGGCGCTTGAGTACCTGCAGGTGTGGACGCAGGAAGCATCGCCTTACCTGCGCCGCTTCGCCTGCGAAGCGCTGCGCCCACGAGGCGTGTGGTCCACGCATATCGCGCTGTTCAAGCAGCATCCAGAACTCGCGTTGCCGATGCTGGAAGCAATGGCCAACGACCCGGAGCGCTACGTGCAGGACTCGGTCGGGAACTGGCTCAACGATGCCGGCAAGACTCAACCGCAGTGGCTGCGTGAGCTGTGCGCGCGGTGGCAACAGCAGCACCCGGGCGATGCCAACGCCTACATCCGCAAACGCGCCATGCGCTCGTTGCGGTAGTACCGGCTGCAGGCCGGCAATCTCATCAACCTCAAGGAAGGCCTTCCATGTCCTACACCCTCATCGAGCTCTACACCGCTCTGCCCGCCTTGTAGCAGCGCCTCCGGAGGCGCATGGCACATGCGCCTGTCACCCGGACGCGGTAAACAGGACATTGCCCATGTCCATCCGCAGGGAAGTTGATCATGCAGAGCACGCTCCAGGTAACGCTGTACGGCCCACAGGGCGATACGCCGGCACTGCAGCTGCCGCAGATGGAAGGGCCCTCGGTGGCCATCCCGGAAGCGGTACTGCGCCGGCTGGTGTCCGATCTCTACACCACCCGTTCCCTGCTCAATCCCGAGCAGCTGGACGAGGCCCGGCAGGAGCTGGACCGCGTGCTGGAGCGCTGGGCCGACATCCACGAAGGCCTGCTGCTGGACGTGGAAGTGCATGGCAGATGAGCGACCTTGCACGGCGGCCACCGCGTGGGCTGCGCGGTCAGGCGCATCACTGAACCGCGCGCCCAGTTGCGGATGAAACATTTTGCACTGCGCAAAAGCTGTGCTATCAATAGATCCCATGAACGCAGCCGCCACCCGCTTTTACTGGTATTACTTTCCGAAGCCACTGGCGGAGGAAGGACTGCGCTCACCCTGAAGAAAGCTTCAGACGCATTCCCGAAAGCCGCCAGCGAACCTGGCGGCTTTTTTCATGCCGCCACGCTGGGGACCCCCAACGTTCCGGAGATCTCCTGCAATGCCCCCGCACACCGACGACCTGCGTATCCGCACCATCGAACCGCTGACACCGCCCGCCCAGCTGCTGGCGATGCTGCCCTGTGACGATGAGGCTTCCGACACCGTCAGCGCCTCGCGCGCGGCCCTGCACCAGATCCTGCACGGCCGTGACGACCGCCTGGCGGTGGTGGTGGGCCCGTGCTCGATCCATGACCCCAACGCCGCCATCGAGTACGCCCAGCGCCTGAAGCCGCTGCGCGACGCGCTGGCTGGCGAGCTGGAAATCGTCATGCGCGTGTACTTCGAGAAGCCGCGCACCACGGTGGGCTGGAAGGGCCTGATCAACGACCCGGACCTGGACGGCAGCTTCAGGATCGACAAGGGCCTGCGCATCGCCCGTGGCCTCCTGCGCGACATCAACAAGCTCGGCCTGCCGGCCGGTGTTGAATTCCTCGATGTGATCTCGCCGCAGTACATCGCCGACCTGGTGGCATGGGGCGCGATCGGCGCACGCACCACCGAAAGCCAGGTGCATCGCGAGCTGGCTTCGGGGCTGTCGTGCCCCGTCGGCTTCAAGAACGGCACCGATGGCAACGTGAAGATCGCCGCCGACGCGGTGGGTGCGGCATCCAACCCGCATCATTTCCTGTCGGTCACCAAGCAGGGTGGCACTGCCATCGTGTCGACCACCGGCAACCCGGATTGCCATGTGATCCTGCGCGGTGGCAAGCAACCGAACTACGACGCTGGCAGCGTGGCTGAGGCCTGCCAGGTGCTGGCCAAGGCCAAGCTGCCGGCGCGCCTGATGATCGATGCCAGCCATGCCAACAGCCTGAAGAACCCCGAGAACCAGCCGAAGGTGATCGACGACATCGCCGCTCAGATGGAAGACGGCGAACAGCGCATCGTGGGCGTGATGATCGAGAGCCATCTGGTCGGGGGCCGCCAGGAACTGGTGGAAGGCCAGCCGCTGGTCTACGGGCAGAGCATCACCGATGGCTGCATCGACTGGGACACCACCGTGACCGTGCTGGAGCGACTGGCTGCGGCCGTGCGTGCCCGTCGTGAAGTGAAGGTGTCCGAAGCGGCGTGAATGAAGCCGCCTGATGGCGGCACGTGTGTGGATGGCGGCCAGCGCCTGCGGGGGTGCGGCCGCGATCAGGGCCGGCCGGAGTTGGAGACCGGCCCATCTGCACCGGCGATGCGCCTGGCGCTGCGCATGAGCGACAGCGCCAGGTACATCGCCGGGGTGGTGCAGTCGATCCGCGCCCAGCATGGAACCCCAGGCGAACGCGAACCTCAATGCACTTCGTCGTGGTACACGAACTTCGGCATTTCCCAGCGGTAGTGGATCGCCAGCAGGCGCAGCGCGAAGCCGCCGCCGAGGCAGCACAGGATCGCGGTGGCGTCGGCCACGCCCCAGTGCAGCAGCAACAGATACGCCGCGCCGGTCAGCAGCGCGATGATCGCGTACAGCTCCTTCTGGAAGATCAGCGGCACCTCGTTGCAGAGGATGTCGCGCAGCACGCCGCCGAACGCCCCGGTCAGCATGCCGGCGATCAGCACGATCGGCATCGCATGGCCGGCTTCGCGCGCGATCGAGCAGCCGATCAGGGTGAAGGCGATCAGGCCCAGTCCGTCGAGTACCAGGAAGGTGCGGCGGAAGTGGTGCATCCAGCGTGCAACCCAAGTGGCGATCAGCGCCGCGCATACGGTGAACCCCAGGTACTCGGGATGCTTCACCCAGCCCAGCGGATAGTGGCCGAGCAGGATGTCGCGCAGTGATCCACCACCGAGGGCAGTGACACAGGCGATCATGACCACACCGAACAGGTCCATGCGGCGACGGCCGGCAGACAGTGCACCGGTCATGGCTTCGGCGGAAATGGCAATCAGGTAGATGATGGACAGCAGCATGGAACAGGCTCCGGGCGCGGTGGGGCCGGCCATGCGCGACTACCGCCACTGCCTGCGCAATGACGGGATGACGATGACCGGTGCCGCTCCCGCTGTCCTTTTGCCTGAGAGTTCAGCGGCGTTGGCCGCGTGCCCCTTCGGCGGATCGTCCCGGGCATGCCCGGTGACCTCTCTCCAGCTCGGCGAGTCGAATGCATGGTTGGTGGGATTCCAGCCCACCGGCCTGAGCGATCATGGGAGCCTGCGCCTTCGGCGGGCGCCAGCGCGGCGCCTCTCTCCTGCATTCGGGCGCCAGTATATCCGCTGCAGTGCAGCACGGCATAATCCAGGCATGGCCCCTTCCGCCCGCCCGTGGTTTCTGTACCTGCTCGAATGCCGCGATGGCAGCTATTACGCCGGCATCAGCACCGACGTGGACGCGCGTTTCGCCGCCCACCAGGCCGGCAAGGGCGCGCGCTACACCCGGGCCCGGCCACCGCTGCGCGTGCTGGCCGTGCGCGAATACCCGGACCGGGCCGCCGCCTCACGCGCCGAGTGGCAACTCAAGCAGCAGCCCCGCGAACGCAAGCTGGCCTGGCTGCAGGCGTTGGATCCTGCGCTTCTGTAGAGCCGAGCCCACGCTCGGCTGTTGTTGCTGCTGCCTGATGGTGAAGCCGAGCATGGGCTCGGCTCTACAGTAGATCCACGCCGTGCGTGGATGGGCTACCCGGCCCATGCGATGATCGCCCCGCGCCCAGAGCTGGAGACCCGGATGTCGACGATCGCCCTGCTGTTCGCTCTTTCCGCCGCAACGAGCCCTGCCGCCGACCCGGCCACCCTCGCGGCCATCGAAGCCACCTGCCATGACTACGTCGATGGCCAGCTGGAGGCGGACCCACAGCGCGTCGCCCGTTCCCTGCACCCGGACCTGGCCAAGCGCGCTGTGCTCGGCGATACACCCGACGAACGGCTGGGCCTGCGCCGGATGTCGAAGGAAGAACTGGTCTCGTTGACGAAGCAGGGCGCGTTGAAGACCCCGAAGGATCAATGGGATCGTCGCTGCACGGTGCTGGACGTGACCGGCAACGCGGCCTCGGTGCGGCTGGAGACCCCGTGGTTCGTCGACTACTTCCACATGGGGTGCTTCGACCAGCGCTGGGTCATCGTCAACGCGTTGTGGTACCCGAAACCGAAGGCGCAGTGAGCGATGCGTGCCGCCGGCAAAGCATGGATCTCCGTCGTCGTCCTGGTTGCCGGCATCGCGCTGCTGCCTGGCCTGCTGTACCTGCTCGGGCTGGCATTGGCAGGCGGTCGGCCGAAGCCAGTCGACCGTGCGCCCAGTGGTGTGGCTGCGTGCAGTAGCGAGCCACGGGCGGGGTATCAGCCGATGAACCCCTGGCGCTTCACCGCCCAGTTCTTCGACAACGACGCGATGAAGAAGGTGCCTGAAGTGGAGCGGGAGGCCTTCTGGATTGCCCGGCGCCACCTGTGGCGGCAACCGCAGCGCGGCATGCTGCGCTGGCAGCTCAGCAGTACCGCATTGACGATCTGGATCACCCGGCATTGGAGTACTGCGCAGATTGCCGACACCGCGAGGAAGGAGGACTTCTGCCGGACCTGGTCGAAACGGCGGGTGTCCGGTGGCGCGATGAACCAGTAGATCCACGCCATGCGTGGAGAGTGTTGACGAGGTCAGAGCCCTTTCCTGCGGAAAGGGATCCGACCCCGTTGCGTGCAGTCCTACCGCCTCGGCCGCCGGTCATCCCGGTCATCACCGAAGATGATGCGCGCACTGCGCTGGTAGCTCCAGTACGCGACCGCCCAGTTCAGCAGCACCACGATGCGGTTGCGGAAGCCGATCAGGAAGAACACGTGCGCGGCCAGCCAGAACCACCACGCCAGCACGCCCGACAGCTGCAGTCGGCCCAGGTGCACGATCGCGGCCATGCGGCCGATGGTGGCCAGGTTGCCGTAGTCGGCGTACTTGAACGGACCGGGCTCGGGCTTGCCGTGCAGCCGTGCGCGGATCACCTCGGCCACGTACTTGCCCATCTGCTTGGCGGCCGGTGCCACACCGGGAACCGGCTTGCCGTCGGCCTGGCTCAATGCGGCCAGGTCGCCGGCCACGAACAGCTCCGGGTGATCGGGCAGGGTCAGGTCCGGTTGCACCGGCACGCGTCCGGCGCGGTCCAGTGGCACGTCCAGCGTGCGCGCCAGCGGTGAAGCGGCCACGCCGGCGGCCCAGACCACGGTGCGCGCCGGTATGAACTGTTCGCCGAGCTTGAAGCCCTGGCTGTCGATGTCGCTCACCGGGGTTCCGGTCAGCACTTCCACGCCCAGTTTTTCAAGTTGGCGGCGCGCCTTCAGCGAAAGCACATCCGGGAACGAGGACAGCACGCGCGGCCCAGCCTCGACCAGCCGCACCCTGGCGCTGGCCGGGTCGATGTGGCGGAATTCGTTGCGCAGCGTGTGGCGCGCGATCTCGGCCAGGGTGCCGGCCAGTTCGACGCCGGTGGGACCACCACCGACGATGGCGAAACTCAGCCACGCCGCCTTCTTCGCCGGGTCCGGTTCGGCCTCGGCGCGTTCGAACGCCAGCAGCAGCTTGCGGCGCAGCGCGATGGCATCGTCCAGCGTCTTCAGGCCGGGCGCATCATCGGCCCACTGATCGTTGCCGAAGTAGGCGTGGGTGGCGCCGGTGGCCAGCAGCAGGCTGTCGTAGTCCAGCGTGCTGCCATCGGCCATGCGGATCTGCCGCGCCTGCTTGTCGATGGCCACCACTTCGCCGAGGCGGACTTCCACATTGCGCTGGTGGCCGAGGATGTGGCGCAGCGGTGCGGCGATATCCGGCGCGGACAGGCCGGCGGTGGCCACCTGGTACAACAGCGGCTGGAACAGGTGATGGTTGCGGCGATCGACCAGGGTGATGCGTATGCGCTCGCGGGCCAGGGCACGGGTGGCCCAGAGACCGGCAAAACCGCCGCCGACAACGACCAGGTGGGGAACGCGTTCGCGACTCATCGACTCACTCCAGTGGGGGCATCGGGGGAAGCGCCTGGCATCTTCGCACGGCGGCCACCTGTCACGTCAGCGCCGGCCCGGATCGGCGATACTCGGGTTCAGGCAACGGCCCGTGAGGAGCCCATGAGCGAACCGGAAAAGCGCATCGCCCTGTTGATCGACGCCGACAATGCGCCGGCCTCGAAGATCGACGAGGTCCTGGCGGAAGTCGCCCGCTACGGCGTGGCCAACGTGCGCCGTGCCTACGGCAACTGGAAGAGCCCGCGACTGAAGGGGTGGGAAGCGGTGCTGCATGAGTATGCGATCCGCCCGATCCAGCAGTTCGCCTACAGCAAGGGCAAGAACGCTTCGGACATGGCGATGGTGATCGATGCCATGGACCTGCTGTACGCGCGCAACCTTGATGGCTTCGCCATCGTCTCCAGCGATGCGGACTTCACCCCGATGGTGATGCGCCTGCTGACCGATGGCGTGAAGGTATATGGCTTCGGCGAGAAGAAGACGCCCGAGCCATTCGTCAATGCGTGCTCGAAGTTCACCTACCTGGAGGCACTGGGCCAGACCCATGCCAGCGTGCCGGATGCCGAACAGGCGTCCAGCGAGCAGGCCTCGAACGAGCCGGTGGCCAACGACGATGCGCGTCCGCGCAAGAGCGGTGCGGAAATGCGCAGTGACACCCGGCTGGTGAAGATGCTGCGCCGTGCGGTGTCCGCGGCCGAGGGTGAGGATGGCTGGTCGCACCTCGGCCCGGTCGGCAGCCAGATCGGCAACCAGGCTTCGTTCGATCCGCGCAACTATGGCTACGGCAAGCTCAGCGACCTGCTGGCGGCGATCGGCCTGTTCGAACTGAAGAAGGATGGCAAGTCGTCCTACGTGCGCGCGCTGCCAAAAAAGAACCGGTAGTGCCGGCCGCTGGCCGGCAGCGCGCAGGCGCCCGATCCCGCATCCGGCACGCACACACCCGTAACGATCAGGCGTATCGTTGCCGCTCGCATTGCCAGCAAAGGAAACCCGCATGTTGAAGATCTGGGGCCGCCGCAATTCCAGCAACGTCCGCAAGGTGCTGTGGTGTGCCGAGGAAATCGGCCTGCCGTACGAATCCATCGAGGTCGGCGGCAGCCACGGCGGCACGCAGACGCCGGAGTACCAGGCGATGAATCCCAACGGCCTGGTGCCGGTGATCGAAGACCACGGCCTGCCGCTGTGGGAATCGAACGCCATCGTGCGCTATCTGAGCGCGCGCTATGCGCTGGGCACGCTATACGCCGCAGACCCGATGGAGCGCGCCCAGGCCGAGAAGTGGATGGACTGGAGCACTTCGCGGATGGCGCCGCTGTACAGCGACCTGGTCTGGGGCATCATGCGCACCGCGCCGGCCGACCGCGACGAAGCGCGGATCAATGCCGCCATCGTGCGCGCCGGTGACTACCTGGCGATGGCCGACGCCACCCTGGCCAGGCAGCCGTGGCTGTCGGGCGAGAAGTTCGCGATGGGCGACATCCCGCTGGGCTCGCTGGTCTATGCCTGGTTCGAACTGCCGATCCAGCGACCGGAGCTTCCGCACCTGGCGGATTGGTATGCGCGCCTGCGCGAGCGGCCGGCCTACCAGCGCGGCGTGATGTCGCCGCTGACGTAAGCACTGCCCGGTACTGAAACGCAGCCGAGCATGGCTCGGCTCTACGGTAGTGCCGAGCCATGCTCGGCAGTGCTCTACGGGATCAATACAGGTCCGTTGGATCCACATCCAGCGACCAGCGCACCTTGCGTGCTTCCGGCAGCGCATAGAGCTGCGGCACCAGCTGCGCGAGCACGCCATGCAAGGGTGGCCGCTGCGGCGCCGACAGCAGCAGCTGTGTGCGCTGGTAGCCCGCGCGCCGCGGCATCGGCGCCGGCATCGGGCCGTACGCCTCCACCACGTTCTGCTCGCCCAGCAGCTGCCGCGCTGCCAGCAGGAACGCATTGGCGTGCTCGACCTGCTGCGCTTCGGCGCGCATCAGCGCCAGGTGCGCGAACGGGGGGAACCCTGCGGCTTGCCGCTGGTTCAACTCGGCCTGCGCGAACGGGTGGTAGCCACCGCTCACCAGGGTTTCCAGCAGCGGGTGACCCGGGTGATGGGTCTGCAGCCAGACCTCGCCGGGGTCACGTGCGCGCCCGGCGCGACCGGCCACCTGGATCAGCTGTTGCGCGAGTTTCTCACTGGCGCGGAAGTCAGCGGAGAACAGGCCTTCGTCGATGCCCACCACCACCACCAGGGTCAGCTTCGGCAGGTCATGGCCCTTGGCCAGGATCTGCGTGCCGACCAGGATGCCGGGCTGGTCGCCCAGTTTCGCCAGCTGCTGTTCCAGCGCATCGCGGCGTGAGGTGGTGCCACGGTCGATGCGCACCACCGGGAAATCGGCGAAGGCGGCGGTGAGGTGTTCTTCCAGGCGTTCGGTGCCGATGCCCTGCGGCTGCAGCGCTAGGCTGCCGCAGGCCGGGCATGCCAACGGCGCCGGTTGGCGCGCGCCACAGTGGTGGCACTGCAGGCGTCGGCCGCCGCCATGCACGGTCATCGGCGCATCGCAGCGCTGGCACGGCGCGGTCCAGCCGCAGTCGTGGCACAGCAGCACCGGTGCGTAGCCGCGGCGGTTCTTGAACACGAGCACCTGCTGGCCACGCTGCAGGTGTTCGCCGATGCCGGCCAGCACATCGGCCGAGAGGCCATCGTGCAGCGGCCGCTTGCGTACATCGAGGATGCGCACGCGCGGTGGCCGTGCATCGCCGGCGCGCTGCTTCAGGCGCAGGTGCGTGTAGCGCCCTGCGTAGGCGTTGTGCAGCGTTTCCAGCGAAGGGGTGGCGCTGCCGAGCAGTACCGGAATGCCCAGTGCCTTGGCCCGGACCAGGGCGAAATCGCGCGCGTGGTAACGGATGCCGTCCTGTTGCTTGTAGCTGCCGTCGTGTTCCTCGTCGACGATCAGCAGGCCAGCCTGCGGCAATGGCGTGAACACCGCCGAGCGGGTGCCGACGATGACCCGTGCTTCGCCACGTGAGGCGGCCGCCCAGACGCGCGCGCGCTCGTTGTCGTTCAACCCCGAATGCAAGGCGTGCACGGCGATGCCGAGGCGGCCGCGGAAACGTGCCAGGGTCTGCGGGGTCAGGCCGATTTCCGGCACCAGCACCAGCGCCTGCCTGCCCTGCGCCAGGCAATGGATGATCGCCTGCAGGTAGACCTCGGTCTTGCCGCTGCCGGTCACGCCGTCCAGCAGGAACGGCTGGAAGCCGTCGGCAGCGTTGATCGCAGCCACCGCCCCGGCCTGGTCCGGGTTAAGCGTGGGGCCGGGCAGCGGCTGCGCATGCTGCGGTGCCACCGTCATCGCCACGCGCTCGGCCAGCGCGCGCTTGGCCAGGCTGCGTGCAGCGGTGCGCCAGTCGGCCATGCGTTCGCCGAGCACGTCCTCATCCACGATCGCCCCGGCCAGCAGCTCGGCCAGCTGCCGCGGACGGCTGCCGGCGCGCAGCTTTTCGCGCTGGGCGTGGCCTTCGGTGGTCAGCTGCCAACCCCAGTGGTGGGTGTCGGGCAGGGCCTCGCCATGGCGCAGCGGGCCGGGCAGGGCGGTGCTCAGCACCTCGCCCAGTGGCGCATGGGTGTAGCGCGCCAGCCACTGCAGGCTCTGCCAGAGTTCGCCCTGCAGCAGCGGCTGCCGGTCGCACCAGGCCAGCGCCTGGCGCAGTCCCTGGCCGTCGCCGGTCTGGCCGTAGCCGGCCACCACGCCGACCAGCTCGCGGTTGCCGAACGGCACCTTCAGGCGGCAGCCGACCGCGGCCGTGGGGCCATCGCCCTCCGGCGACAGGTAGTCGAACAGGCGGGGCAGGGGGACGGGCAGGGCGACCTGCAGGGTCGGAATGGGCGAAAGCATCGGGCCAGTGTAACGGGCCATGCGCGCGCGAATGGCAGGGGGCAGACGTGCCCGGGCGACGACCGTTGAATCATAAATGTCACCTAAATATCGGTGTCCATTGGAGATTCAGGCTTATCCACATGTTCTGTGGATAACGTTGTGCGTTACCGGTCGACGGCAACGCAGGAGGCCGATGGCGACGAGCTCACGCTTGGGTTGGTCAAAAAATCGCCACACTTAAAAGGCATTCAAAATCAACAGCTTGAGTGTGAAACATTGCTGAAACAGAGTGAGTTCAGCTGCATGCCGCAATTTCCCGCGCGGGGAGCGTGGTGCTGTGCACAACCTGCAGCACGAAGTGCCTGTGGGCGCAAGTCCTACGGGTGCCGATGGGCTGCAGCTATCATGCCGGCAGACCTTTGGAGTGACCGATGACGGCTGTGCCCGCCCCTGTTTCCTCGACCGCGGCCGGCGCGCTGTCGGCGTTCCTGCGTGGCGTCGAACGCCGCGCCCTGGTGGTGGCTGAACTGCAGTGCGGCGATGCCGCCCGTGCCGAGCAGACCCTGGTGGCAGTGATGCGCGCGTTTGCGGCGGTCGCCAGCGACCTGCCGATGGCGCAATGGCCGACCCGCTTCTGGACCCTGCTGGGCCAGCGCCAGGCGCTGCGCGAGCCGGCGGGCGGGCAGTGGGCGCCGTCGTTGGCCGCGTTGGGCGCGATGCCGCCACTTCCACGACTGGCGCTGCTGCTGCGGGTGGGCGGCAGCCTGGACGAGGGCATCGCCATGCGCGTGCTCGACCAGGACGAGGCCGGATACCAGCACCTGCTGGCTGACGCGTGCCCGCGGGATGCCCATGGCCAGCCAGACGCCGCAGCCTGGCGCCAGCTGGCCGAGCAGGTGCAGGCGCGTATCCGTGAACTGCCGGCCACGCGCCTGCAGCAGCTCCAGCAGCCGGCCGCACCCGCCGCCCACAACGAGGCGCCCACGTCCAGCTGGCGCGCCCCTCAGCGCGACGAGCGGGCCACCGCCATCGCCAAGCGCCGTCGGGCGAGTGCCAAGCCGCGCTGGCGCGGTCCGCTGATCCTGCTGGCGACCGTGGCGGTGCTGCTGGCCGCGGCGCTGGGTTGGCGCTACCTGCAGGGACATTCGTTCGGCAGCGATGCACCCTTGCCGGAGGGCGTGGTGGGCGAAGCCGGTCCGGTGACCGTGGAAGCCCTGCCACCGAGCAAGGTCGACGCCACACCGGACGCGGGCCAGGCGCAAGCCAATGATGACGCAGCGATGCTGGCAGACCGCGACTACCCGCTGGTCGCCGATGCCGACCTGTACGCGTGGACTGCCGCGGGCGGCCCGCTGCCGGTGGATGAATCGCAAGCCAAGCCGAGCCGGCCGGAGCCGGCCAGTGCCACGCTGGAAACTGCTGCCGCCGATGAATAAGTCCGTGCTCGCCAGCCTGCTGCTGGCCCTGCCGCTGTCGCTGTCCGCCGCACCGCAGCCGTTGAGCGTGCCGTTGCCGCCACTAGTTCCGGGCAGTTCGCCGGCCACGCCGGCGTCGGCCGCTGCAACAGCACCTGCCGAATTCGCCCAGCTGGATACGCAGCAGCAGAGACAGCGCCGTGCCGACTACGCCGCCTGGCGCGCATTGCCGGAAGCAGAGCGCGAGCGCATCCGTCAGGCGGCTGCGCGCTTCAATTCGCTGCCGGCCGATCAACAGCAGCGCATGCGGCAGCAATTCCAGGCGCAGGATCAGGCGTTCCGCGCCGGATGGCGGCTGGGCCCGCAGCTGGGCCTTGAATTCCCCAAGCTGCACGGACTGTTCGGATTCGTGCCACCGGAGCAACGCGAGACCGCTCTGGCCGTGCTGCGCCAGCTCAACCCGGCGCAGCTGGCCCAGCTGGCCCTGGTCGCGCAGCGCACACCGCCGCAGGAGCGCGACACGGTGCGCAGCGCCTTCCTCGCCGTGCCCGCCGCCGAGCGCGACAGCTGGCTGAAGCGCCAGGCCGGCCAGTAGAAAAGGGGACGGAGGGGATTAAGTCGCATCCGGCACTGACTGGCCTGATACGACTTAATCCCCTCCGTCCCTTTTTTGTGTGGGGCGGCTGAAACCCAGCATTCACGCCATGTCATGGGAATGCAGGCGCCGCCCGCGTAAGATGAGCGCCCGCAACCCGGTGCCTGTGCCCTTCGCGCGCAACCGCAGTTCGCGTCAAGCACCTTATGTCTACTGCAACCTCCACGCCGCGCTTCAGCAAGGAAGTCGGCGCCACCGGTCTGCTCGCCCTGCCGCTCGTGCTGGGCCATGTGTCCACCGGTCTGATCTCCTTCGTCGACAACGTGATTGCCGGCCACCACGCTACGGCGACCCTTGCCGCAGTCACCATCGGTACGGCGCTGTTGTGGCTGCCGATGCTGATTCCGATCGGCACCCTGATCTCGCTCACCGCCTCGGTGTCGCAGCTGCACGGCGCCGGCCGCGAGCGCGAGATCGGCCCGCTGTTCCGCCAGGCACTGTGGCTGGCGCTGGGGCTGGGGCTGATCATGTTCACCTTCCTCACCGTGGTGCCGCCGCTGCTGCCGGCCTTCGGCATCGCGCCGGACATCGTGCCGGGGGCGACCGCGTTCCTGCATGCGGTGCGCTGGGGTGGCCCGGCGCTGACCCTGTACTTCTGCATGCGTTATCTCAGCGAGGGCATGCACTGGACGCTGCCGACCATGCTGCTCGGCTTCGGTGGCCTGCTGGTGCTGGCACCGATGGGCTACGTGCTGGCCAATGGCAAGCTCGGCTTCCCGGAGTTGGGGGCCGAGGGCCTGGGCATCGCTTCGGCGGTGATGATGTGGCTGCAGGCGACCGCATTCGCCCTGTATCTGTGGCGGACCAAGCGCTTCGCCCATCTGCAGCTGTTCTCGCACTTCGAGGGACCGCGCTGGAAGGCGATCTGGGAGCTGCTGCGTACCGGCCTGCCGATCGGCATCACCGTGTTGATGGAAGGTGGCCTGTTCATCGTCACCGCCTTGCTGATCGGCCGCCTGGGCGCCAATGAAGCGGCGGCACACCAGATCGCGATCAACGTCGCGCAGCTGTGCTTCATGATCCCGATGGGCGTGGCCGAGGCCACCACCGTGCGCGTCGGCCATGCGGTCGGCCGTGGTGACGGCTTCGGCGTGCGGCGTGCGGCCTGGGCCGGCTACGCGATCATCATGGGCACGCAGACGTTGTCAGCGGCGGTGCTGCTGTTCGGCCACGATGCCATCGTCGGTGTGTACACCAACGACCTGGCAGTGGCCGGCCTGGCCTCGACCCTGCTGCTGTACGCGGCCACCTTCCAGTTCCCGGACGGCATCCAGGTGCTGTCGGCGGGCGCGCTGCGCGGGCTGAAGGACACCCGCGTGCCGATGTTCATCGCCATGTTCGCGTACTGGGGCCTGGGCATGCCGCTCGGCGCCGGGCTCGGCCTGGGGCTGGGCATGGGCCCGCAGGGCATGTGGATCGGCCTGATCGTCGGCCTGACCGCCGCTGCCATCCTGATGGGCTGGCGCCTGCGCCGCAGCAGCCAGCGCATCGGGCAGTCCGCGCTGTCCTGATCTTCCTGCCCGCCATGCCGACCCATGGCGGGCGATCCCCTGACTTGTGTCCGATGCCGCATCACGCGGCACCGGCTATGCTGGTACCACGGCAAGAAGCCATCCGGAGCGTTCCATGAATCAACCCGTGCCCCCGCTGCCCCCGGCGCGTCGCAACCCCGTCGCCAGTTTTTTCATCGGGCTGTGGGACGTCATGAACTTCACCCGCCGGTTGATCCTCAACCTGGTGTTCTTCGGCCTGCTGTTCCTGCTGCTGGTGATGTTCGTCATCGCCGCCGGCATGGGCGCCGGTGCCAGCAAGTCACTGCAGGACCGCACCACCCTGGTGATCGCGCCGGAGGGCCGCCTGGTCGAGCAGTTCAGTGCCGATCCGGTCAGCCGCGCACTGGCCAAGGCGGTGGGTGACAACGGTGCCGAAGAGATCCAGCTGCGCGATCTGCTGCGGGTGATCGAGTCGGCCAAGGACGACAAGAAGATCGAGCGCGTGGTGCTGGAGCTGGACAAGCTGCAGCCGTCCGGCTTCGCTTCGCTGCGTGAAGTGGCCGCCGCGCTGCAGGATCTGCGTGCCTCCGGCAAGCAGCTGGTGGCCTACAGCGAGAGCATGGGCCAGTCGCAGTACCTGCTGGCCGCGCAGGCCGACGAGGTCTACCTGGACCCGATGGGTTCGGTCGTGCTCGAAGGCCTCGGCCGCTACCGCCAGTACTTCCGCACCGGCCTGCAGGACAAGCTGGGCGTGGACGTGCACCTGTTCAAGGTGGGCGAGTACAAGTCCGCGGCCGAACCGTACGTGCTCGACGCCGCGTCGCCGGCCTCCAAGGAAGCCGACCTGTTCTGGATGAACGATGTGTGGCAGCGCTATCTGGGCGACATCGCCAAGGCGCGCCGCCTGGATCCGGCGCAGCTGGCTGCCGGCATCGACACGCTGCCGGAAGGCATCGCCGCCGCCGGTGGTGACCTGGCCAAGTTCGCCCTGCAGCAGAAGCTGGTGACCGCGCTGAAGACCCGCGAGGAATTCGAGGATCTGATGATCGAGCGCGGCGTGGCCGACGAAGATGCCGACGGTGGTTTCCGCAACGTCGACTTCGGCCGCTATCTGGCCCTGCTCGACGCCCGTCGCAACCCGGTGGACTCGCGTCCGCAGGTGGCCGTGGTGGTGGCTGCCGGCGAGATCAGCGGTGGCGACCTGCCGGCCGGCCGCATCGGCGGCGAGTCGACCTCAGCGCTGTTGCGCGCCGCGCGCGACGACGACAACGTGAAGGCCGTGGTGCTGCGCGTCGATTCGCCGGGCGGTGAGGTGTTCGCCTCCGAGCAGATCCGCCGTGAAGTGGTGGCGCTGCAGGCCGCCGGCAAGCCGGTGGTGGTGTCGATGGGCGACCTGGCTGCCTCCGGTGGCTACTGGATCAGCATGAATGCCGATCGCATCTACGCCGATCCGTCGACCATCACCGGTTCGATCGGCATCTTCGGCATGGTGCCGAACTTCAGCCGCGCGCTGGACAAGATCGGCGTGCACACCGATGGTGTCGGCACCACCCGTTTCGCCGGTGCATTCGATGTCACCCGCCCGATGGATCCGGCCGTGGGCCAGGTCATCCAGTCGGTGATCAACAAGGGCTACGCCGACTTCACCGGTCGCGTCGCCGACGCCCGCAAGAAGCCGGTCGAGGCGGTGGACGAGGTGGCTCGCGGCCGCGTGTGGAGCGGTGCGCAGGCCAAGGAACGCGGCCTGGTCGATGCCTTCGGTGGCCTGAAGGATGCCGTGGCCGACGCTGCCAGCCGTGCCAAGCTGGGCAAGGCCGACGCTTATCGCGTGCGCTACATCGAGAAGGCGGCCACGCCGTTCGCACAGTTCGTCAGCGGTTTCGCCGGCAGCCGCGCCGGTGCCTGGATGCTGTCCGATTCGGGCATGGCGCGGATGATGCTGGCACGCACGATGCCGGAAGTGGACACGCAGCTGCGCTTCGTCGAGAACGCGGCCCGCGAGAAGGGCAATGGCGCACCGGTGAAGGCGCTTGCTTACTGCTTCTGCGGGTTCTGACGGAAGCCATCCACGCAGGGCGTGGAACTACTGGACAGCGAAACGCCCGGCCTTGGCCGGGCGTTCTCGTTCATGGGGTCTGATCCCTTGGTTTCGCAAAGGGCTCTGACCCCATAGGCCACTCGTCATCGCGCCGCGTCGGCCTCGGCCTCGGCCTTGCGCTCGCGTGCGGCGGCTTCGTCCACGGCCTTCTGCGCGCCCTTGGCGCGGTCCAGCGGCTCCTGCATCGCACGCGACATCGCCTTGGGTACCGGTGGCTTCTCCGGATTCGGCGTCGGCGGACGCTGGCAGGCCACCAGCAGCACGATGGCCAGCAGGGACAAGAACAGGATCAGGATGCGCATGGCGGTACTCCGCGGTGGGCGTTCGCGCAGTGTCGCATCTCCGGCAACGCCCTGCCGTGAGCGCGTATCCTTGCGGCACCGAAACACAGCGGGCGCGGCCCCGGAGAACACATGACCCAGCAACGGTGGCGCCTGGACGGCCAGACTGCCCTGATTACGGGCGCCAGCGCCGGCATTGGCCTGGCCATCGCGCACGAACTGGCCGGCCTCGGTGCCGACCTGATGATCGTGGGCCGTGACATCGATATGCTGGAGACGGCGCGCGACGAACTGCTGGACTTGTATCCGCAGCACCAGGTGCACGCGCTGGCTGCCGATGTCTCCGATGACGAGGACCGGCGGCAGATCCTGGACTGGGTGGAAGACCACAGCGATGGCCTGCACATCCTGGTCAACAACGCTGGCGGCAACGTCACCAAGGCGGCCACGGAGTATTCCGAGGACGAATGGCGCAAGATCTTCGAGACCAACCTGTTCTCGGCCTTCGAGCTGTCGCGCTACGCGCATCCGCTGTTGGCGCGGCATGCGTCGTCGTCCATCGTCAACGTCGGCAGCGTGTCCGGCCTGACCCACGTGCGCAGTGGCGTGGTCTATGGCATGACCAAGGCCGCGATGCACCAGATGACGCGCAACCTGGCCGTCGAGTGGGCGGAGGATGGCATCCGGGTCAACGCGGTGGCGCCCTGGTACATCCGCACGCGGCGCACGTCCGGTCCGTTGTCGGACCCGGACTACTACGAAGAAGTCATCAACCGCACGCCGATGCGTCGCATCGGCGAGCCGGAGGAAGTGGCTGCCGCGGTAGGCTTCCTGTGCCTGCCGGCGGCCAGCTATGTCACCGGCGAGTGCATCGCCGTGGATGGCGGTTTCCTGCGCTACGGGTTCTGATCTTCCGAAAGGCAGTGCCGGCCGCTGGCCGGCAACCACACGATGTTCAGTTGATTGCAGTTGCCGGCCAGCGGCCGGTACTACCGCATGGCGGTCACCCCGGTACCGGGCAGTTGCTGGCCTCCAGCACGCCCTGCAACCGTTCGCGTTCGCCCCGGGCGTTGTCGCGGTTCTCCGGCGAGGCGAACCGCTCGCGGCCACGTGCGTCGCGGAAGCGTTGCTGCCAGCTGCTGCAGCGCTGCGCGTCCGGCAGTTCCTCGCAGCGGTCGCGCACCACTTCGCAGCCTGCAGCATTGACCGGTGTGGCGCCGCCCAGGCCCTGCACGGTCATCAGTTCGCAGCGGCCGGGGGCAGCTTCGTATTCGTGCAGGTAGCCACCGCCCTGGCTGTCGGTGCACTGGAAGATGGGCGGCAGCGGCGGCTTCGGCGGCGCATTGCTGTCCGGCGCGGCATCGGCCTGGCGTGGCAGCGATGCACTGTCGAGTATCAGATCGCCGCCCTCGCGTTCGACCATGCCGGCTTCCATGATCGTGCGTCCTTCGCCGGGGCGGCGGGGGCTGGGCGCGGAAGCCGGCGGCATACCCGCCGCCGCCGGTTCGGGTGGCGACGGCACAGGGGCCGGCGTGGGCGACGCACTGGCAGCGGCCGGAATCCGCACCACCTGCTGCTTGCTGCCGGCAGGGCAGGGCGTACGTTGCAGGGTGGGCACATCGCTGTTGCTGGAGGTGCAGCGGTAGATCACCCCGTCGTCGGCCACTGCGTTGCCGGCGAACAGGCCCAGGGCCAGCCAGATCAGGTTCTTCATGCGCACAGCGTACATGCCACGGCAGGTGCTGCGCTCAGCGTTCGCAGTCGCGCGACAGGCGCGCGTCGATGCCACGCTGTTCGTTGCTGATGGCGGTGCGTTCACTCTGCAGCGCGCTGTTGTAGCGGCGGTCCAGTTCCCAGCGGCGGTCGCGCAGGCGCGCGCAGACTTCCTGTGGCGGCAGCGCATGGCAGCTGTCGCGGACCAGCACGCTGCCGGCCGGAACCTGCACACCGACACCTACCGCTGGCGGCCGGTAGCCGGTTCCTTCACCGATGGGGGTGCCGACCGGCGTGCCGAAGGCCGGGCGTGGGCCGGGATGGACCGGGCCGTGGTGCCCATGCGGGAGCCAGACGCTGGTCCACAACGGCACCCAGCGCGGATTGCCCTCGTTGTTATCGCTGGTGTAGCGGCGACCGTCGTCGCTTACGCACTCGTACAATGGTTGTGGTGGCTGGAGGTAGACGTGGCGGATCTCACGATCACGCATCACCGGAACCTCGTCCGGCCGGGCGGGTGCCGCGTCGCTGCGCACCACCCGGGGGGCCGGGTCGCGCGGGCGCTGCAGGTCACGCACTTCCTGCCGGCCACTGCTGCATGGCTTGTCCTGCAGGGCCACGGCGCCGTTGCTGGCGACACAGCGGTATACGCGCACGTCCTCGGCGGCGGGTGCGGTCCACGGCAGCAACAGGCACAGGCCCAGGGCGGTGCGCAGCAGGTTCATGGCGGCAGGGTGCGTGATTGTCCGTGGCAGTGCAATCGTCGGTTCAGGAGCGCAGCACGTTGCCGCTTAGCGCGTCGCGGATCGGGGTTGGCTGGGCCAGGCCGCCGGTCTCGCCGTCGAGGAGGCCATCGAGCAGGCGCAGCAGGCGCGGATCGAGCTCGGCACGGCTGCGGGCCGGTGGTTCACCGGCCAGGTTGGCGCTGGTGGAGACCAGCGGGCCACCCCAGGCGCGGCACAGGGCGGCGACCAGCGGGTGGGCGCTGATGCGCACCGCGATACCGCTGTGTTCGCCGGTGACCCAGGGCTGCGCGTGCGGACCGGCCGGCAGGATCCAGGTGTTGGCGCCCGGCCAGCTGGCCAGCACCGCGCGCTGGCGGGCGTCGGGCAATGCCTGCAGGCGGACCCAGCCCTCCAGCTGCGACAGTTCGGCGGCGACCAGGATCATGCCCTTTTCGATCGGGCGCTGCTTCAGCCGCAGCACCGCGTGCACCGCGGCTTCATGTGACGGATCGCAGCCCAGGCCCCAGACCGCTTCGGTCGGATAGGCAATCACGCCACCGGCGCGGAGCGTGGCGACAGCAGAGTTCAGGGTGAGTTCTTTCATGACGGCGACCGGCCCGGCGTGGGCCTCCATTATCCCCCCGCTGCGTGCAGAAGGGGTGGAACGCACCCACTCGGTAGTGCCGGCCGCTGGCCGGCATCCGACGCTTCCAGGTGTTGCCGGCCAGCGGCCGGCACTGCCCCTCATCCGCGCATGGCGTGGATCTACTTCTTTGCGGCGGTCTTCTTGACGGCCTTCTTCGCCGGTGCCTTCTTTGCGGCAGCTTTCTTCACCGCCTTCTTGGCCGGCGCTTTCCTGGCCGCTGCCTTCTTCGGCGCTGCTTCCTTCTTCACTGCAGCCTTCTTGGCCGGCGCCTTCTTCGCGGCGGCTTTCTTGGCGCCGAAGCCCTTGCGCACCGGCTTGCCGGTTTCTTCCATCAGCTGTTGCACTTCGGCCAGGGTCAGCGAGGCCGGCTCGCGATCCTTGGGGATCTTGCCGTTCATCTTTCCATCGCTGATGTACGGGCCGAAGCGGCCGTTCAGCACCTGGATGTCGCTGCCCTCGAACTCCTTGATGATCCGGTTGCGCGCGATCTCTTCCTTCTCTTCGATCAGGAATACGGCGCGGGCCAGGTCGATGGTGTACGGGTCGTCTTCCTTCTTCAGCGAGGCGTAGGTGCTCCCGCGCTTGGCGAACGGGCCGAAGCGGCCGATGCCGACGCTGACCGGCTCACCATTGTCCTCGCCCAGCGCGCGCGGCATCAGGAACAGTTCCAGCGCGTCTTCCAACGAGATGGTGTGCATCGACTGGCCGGGGCGCAACGAGGCGAACTTCGGCTTTTCCTCGGCGTCCTCGGCAGTGCTGCCGATGGCAGCATACGGCCCGAAACGACCCAGCCGCACGCTGACCGGCTTGCCGGTCTTGGGGTCGGTGCCGAGCTCGCGCGCGCCACTGGCCTCGGCGCGGTCGACCGATTCCTTCTTGTCTTCGACCAGTTCCTTGAACGGCTCCCAGAAACGGGCCATCAGCGGGATCCATTCTTCCTCACCGCGCGAGACGGCATCGAGCTCGTCCTCAAGCCTGGCGGTGAAGTCGTAATCCACGTACTGGGTGAAGTGGCTGGACAGGAACTTGGACACCGCGCGGCCCACGTCGGACGGGCGGAAGCTGCGGCCTTCCATTTCCACATACTTGCGGAACAGCAGGGTCTGGATGATCGAGGCGTAGGTCGAAGGACGGCCGATGCCGTACTCTTCCAGCGCCTTCACCAGCGCCGCTTCGGTGTAGCGCGGCGGTGGCTGGGTGAAATGCTGTTCGGCCAGGATGCGTTCCAGCGGGATGCGGTCGCCCGGCTTCATCGCGGGCAGCTTGCGGCCCTCATCCTCGTCCTCGGCGCTCTTGTTGTCCTTGCCTTCCTCGTACACGGCCAGGAAGCCGGGCACGACCACGGTGGTGCCGCTGGCGCGGAACACGTGTTCGCTGCCGGCCGACAGGTCGACGCTGACGGTGTTGAGCGTGGCCGGGATCATCTGGCAGGCCACCGCACGCTTCCAGATCAGCTCGTACAGGCGCCGCTCGTCGTCGGTCAGGAAGCGGGCGACCTGCGACGGCGTGCGCAGGGCCGAGGTCGGGCGCACCGCTTCGTGCGCTTCCTGGGCGTTCTTCGACTTGGTCTGGTAGGTGTTGGGCTGGTCCGGCAGCGAGGCGATGCCGTAGTCGCGGGCGATCACGTCGCGGATTTCCGCCAGCGCGTCCTGCGACAGGTTCACCGAGTCGGTACGCATGTACGAAATCAGGCCGACGGTGCCTTCGTCGCCGATGGCCACGCCCTCATACAGCTTCTGCGCCACCTGCATGGTCTTGCGGGTGGTGAAGCCGAGCTTGCGCGAGGCTTCCTGCTGCAGGGTGGAGGTGGTGAACGGCGGCGCCGGGCGGCGCTTGCGCTCCTTGCTGGCCACGTCGGTGACGTGCAGCGAACCCTGCGCGGCCTGCTGGATGCGCATGCGCGCCGCTTCAGCGGTGTCGCCATCGGTGATGGTGAACTGCTCGAACTTCTGCCCGTCCAGCTTGACCAGCTTGGCATTGAAGTGCTGGGACGGGTGCGCGCACTCGGCAGCGATCGACCAGTACTCGCGGGCGATGAAGGCTTCGATCTCTTCCTCGCGCTCGACGATCATGCGCAGCGCCGGGCTCTGCACGCGGCCGGCGGACAGGCCGCGCTGCACCTTGCGCCACAGCACCGGCGACAGGTTGAAGCCGACCAGGTAGTCCAGCGCGCGGCGGGCCTGCTGGGCATCGACGAGGTCGCTGGCGATCGCGCGCGGCTGGCTGATCGCTTCCTTGATGGCGCGCGGGGTGATCTCGGTGAACACCACGCGCTGCATCGGCTTGTCCTTGACCAGCCCGCGTTCCTTCAGGATCTCGGCGATATGCCAGCTGATTGCTTCACCCTCGCGATCCGGGTCGGTTGCCAGCAGGATGTCGTCGGCGCCCTTGGCGGCCTTGGCGATCGCATCGACATGCTTTTCGTTCTTGTCGATCACGTCGTAGTGCATGGCGAACCCGTTGTCCGGGTCGACCGCGCCTTCCTTCGGAATCAGGTCACGCACATGCCCATACGAGGCCAGGACGGTGTAGTCCTTGCCGAGGTATTTGTTGATCGTCTTGGCCTTGGCCGGCGATTCGACGATGAGCAGGTGCTTGGGCATGGCAGCAGTGTCTGTGGGGCGAGCCGCAGGGAAGGGGCCGCTAGGGTGGAGCAAACGGCCGCATTAGTGAAGCGGCCACGGACAAATCAATACGCTGAACGCCCGGTAGTGTGCCGGGCGTTCAGGTTTCACCTTATTAGAGGAATCACGCCCGGCCAGCCCCTGTCAAGCAGCCAGACGTGAGGATGGCCGTTCATGAGGCCATCTTGGCGATGAAGCCGACCGCAGCCACCAGCAGCACCAGGCCCGCCACCGTCAGCAGGCCGGTCAGTACCAGGATCACGATGGTGACCGTACCCAGCTCATGGCGCTGCAGCTGCGGCTGGTCGGTGTAGGCCCAGCGGTCGACCACCAGGGTGTCGCAGATCATGTCGTGCAGGCCCTGCTTGCGCTCGGTGAAGGCGGCCATCAGGAAGCCGATGCCCAGGGTGAAGCTGCTCAGCAGCATGGCCCAGTAGCGACCGAAGGCGCGGCCACGGGTCAGGCGGTCACCGTTGCTGCGCACGACCTTGATGCCGACCGCCATCTTGCCCAGCGTGGCGCCGCCCTGCGAGGAATGGAACCAGGTGTAGTAGGCCACGCCGATGGCCATGTTGATCAGCGCGCTGGCCAGCTGCGCGACGATTTCGATGGAGGTTTCGCCACTGCCCACCGCGCCCATGCTGGCGCCAAGCACCACGCCGATGATGGCGCCGATGATGCCGCCCGGCACGGCCAGCACGAAGTAGTCGATCATGTAGGCCGCGACGCGCTTCCAGAAGCCGGCGTAGACCACCTCGCCGCCGATCACCGGCCGCGCGCCACCGGCAGCGGCGGCGGCCGGGGCGTTGTAGGGCGAGCTGCTGAGCGCGCCCGTGCCAGGCAGCGGCGCAGTGCCGTTGTCGATGGCGGCGTAGTCGCTGCGCAGGTCGAAGCCGCCACTGGCAGTGGCGGTGCTGGCGTCGGCCAGCGTCTGTAGGCCCAGTTCATCGACCACCTGGCGCAGTGCAGCCCACTGGGCCATGCCTTCGCGCCAGACCAGGGTGTCCAGGTTCAGTTCGCCGCGCTGGAAGCGCTGGCGGACCTCCTGGACCGACAGCGGGCCCTGGCGTTGCTGTCCTACGGCGTAGTACCACTCAGTCATTGCATGTTCCCTGTTGGATCGTCCTTGGAGGTGCTGCCGTGCGCGTGGCTCAGCCGCGGCATGACGTCGGCAGGTACTTGTCGTCGCTTTCACCGCTGCATTCCCAGCGGCCGCTGTCGCGATCATATTCCAGCCACAGCAGGTCGCCATCGAGGCTCTTGCCGGGCACGGCCAGTGTTGCTTCGATGCCACAGTGGCCGTTGTTGAAGCGGCCGATGTTCACCGCCGACAGGCCGGCCTGGGTGAAGTCACCCGGGGCCGGGAAACCGGCATCGTTGGCGCCGGGGCAGCGGCCTTCATCGTCGGCGAAGTGCTGCACCTGCTGTTTCAGCGGCTGCAGGGCATTGACCGCGGTCGCGATCCTGGCACGCACGGTGTAGTCGTTGTATGCGGGCAGCGCGATCGCCGCGAGGATGGCCAGGATCGGTACCAGTACCAGCAGCAGGCCGCCGCCGATGATCGCGGTCAGGGCGCAACCGGAGAGCTTCTTCTTCGGCGGCGGCAGGACCCCGGCCGCCGCTTGGGTGGCATACGGCGTGGACGGCGGCAGCACAGGAGGCTGCGGCGGAGGGGGGGGCACCGGTTCCGGTTCCGGCTCGGGTTGCTGGGCCGGCGCAGCAACGTCCAGCGCCGGCACGATCAGGCCCAGCTCGTCGACAACGGTGCGCAAGGGCTGCCATTGCGGCAGGCCGTCGCGCCAGACCAGGGTGTCCAGGGAGATCTGGTTGTTTCGGAACAACTCGACCAACTGTTCCGCCGGCAGCGGGCCTTGCTGCCGGTTGCCTTCTGCATGGAACCACTCGCTCACGGGGACGCTCCTGAATGCGCTATGCCCCCAAGTGTACGGTCAGTGAAGGGGTTCTGGCTCGTCCATGAACATCTGCGTCTCCATCCAGGCATAGGCCGCTTCGGAGCCAGGCTGGTTGAACAGCACCATCAGCACGACCCATTTCAGGTCGTCCAGGTCCAGTTCGTCCTGGTCCAGGGCCATCGCCCGGTCCAGCACCAGCTCGCGCTGGTCGGCGTCGAGGATGCCGTGCTGTTCCAGGTACAGCAGGAAGCCGCGGCATTCCACATCCAGCTTGTCCAGCTCGGGGCCATGGTAGATGCGCACGGGGCCGTCGACCCGCGCCTGGGCCACGCTCGGCCGCTGGGCGGCCAGGGCATCGAGCCAGTCGAACGCCTTGTTGATCTCGGTGGGGCTGAAACCGGCCTGGATCAGGCCGTTCTGCAGCGAATCGCGGTCACGGATCAGGTCCGCATCTTCGCTGAAATAGTGTTCAAACAGGTACAGCAGTACATCCAGGATGCTTTCTTTCATTGCCCCTCGGCCTGCGTCGCGCGACGCTGTGGAGGTGAAGAAACTAGGGAGTTCGACAGTAGCGGCCGTGTACGCACACCACGATTCCCGCCAGTTCCATGGCCAGCAGCATGGAGGACACCTGGGACGCCGTCAATCCACAGCGCGTGATCAGTGAATCCATACCGCTTGGGTTGTGGTCCAGGGCTCGCCACAAGCACTGGTAGTCAGGGTCGTCGGCCCAGCGCGCCGGCAGGAGGGCCGGCAGTGCCTGTTCAGTGGGGGTGGCCAGCCGCGATTGCAAGCCCGGCAGCTGCTGGCGAAGGGCGGGGGCGAGCAGTTCCAGAACCTCCTCAGGGCGCTCGACCAGCGCCGCGCCCTCGCGGATCAGGCGGTGGCAGCCCGCCGCGCGCGGGTTGAGCACCGATCCGGGCAGGGCACAGACCTCGCGGCCTGCCTCGGCGGCCAGGCGCGCGGTGATCAGCGCTCCCGAACGCTGCGCGGCCTCGACCACCACGGTGGCCAGCGCCAGCCCGGCTACCAGCCGGTTGCGCGCGGGGAAGTGGCCTGGGCGGGCCGCCGTACCCGGCAGGTACTCACTGAGCACCACGCCCTCGGCGGCGATGCGCGCCTGCAGCCGGGCGTGGCTGTCCGGATAGGCGCGGTCAGGGCCCGTGCCGATCACCGCCACGGTGCAGCCACCGGCCTCCAGCGTGGCCTGGTGCGCAGCCGCATCGATGCCTGCGGCCAGGCCGCTGGTCACCGCCAGGCCCGCCTCGACGAAACAGCCGGCAAAACGCGCGGCCAGTGCGCGCCCGCCCGGGGTGGGGGAACGGCTGCCGACCAGCGCCACCGACGGGCGCCAAGCCAGGCTGGGGTCTCCGGCGACGAACAGCGCCAGCGGCGGGTTGGGCACCTCCAGCAACGAGGGTGGAAAGGCCGGATCGGTGCAGGGCAGCAGGTGATGGTTGTCCTGTTCCAGCCAGCGCAGGGCGGATGCACACGCCCGGGCGTCGGGACGTTCCAGCGCGGCGCATTGCTCCGGCGTGCAGCCGTGCGCGCGCCAGTTCGCCGGGCCTTGCGCGATGGCGGCTTGCGCACCGCCCGCGGCCTGCAGCAGGGCCCGTCGTGGCGCCAGTGCGCCTCCCGCCATCAACAGGCGCAGCAGCGCCTCATATGCATGCGTGGTCATCCCCCACTATCGGCCGCACGCAACAAAGGCGCCCTAGGGCGCCTTCGCATGTGATCGTCAGGTTTTCCCGCAGACGCCTGCCGGGCAGCGGCCGGCACGCCCGGCAACGGTTACTTTGCGTCCGGGTGCAGCGCGTTGTAACCCACCTGCACCGGCTTCACGCCCTGCATCACCAGCGCGTAGCTGACGTTGTCGAAGGTACGGAACACCATCGCGTGCGCGGCATACTCGTCCGGCAACGAGACCCGGCCCGCGCCGGTGCTGAGCGAGTCGTCCATGCGCGAGGAGCCCGGGTACTTCATGCGGTGCGCCACATGGCGGCCCGGGCGCCACAGCGAGAACACGGTGCCGTTGTCCACGCCCTGGGCACGGCCGGCCGAGATCGCGATCACGTCGCGCGGGCCACCGGCGTTGAACATGTCGGTGACGGCCAGCACGCGCACGTCCACACCCTCGACACCGGCAGCGGGTACATGAGGGATGAACTGCAGGTCGTACGGCTTGGCTTCGACCGGCACCAGGCGGTCACCGGCGCGCACTTCGCGGCCGCCGTCGTTCTTGTCCAGCACCAGCGTGGAGGCCTCGACCTTGCCGCCGGCAATCTGGGTGATGGTGCCGGTAGCGACCTGGGCCAGCTCGTAGCCGAGCACGCCACGGCGGGCGTTGGGCGCGTTGTAGGCCTTCCACAGGTTGCCGCTGCCCGGGGTCACGTCGCCATTGGCGGTCAGGTCTTCGGTCGGCTTGGGCTGGGCGTACCGCACGGTCGGGCGTACCACTGCCCAGCGCTGGCCCACCTGGGCATCGGCCAGGCGCACGTAGACGGTGTCACCGCCGGACACGCGCAGGCGGCTGTCCTCCAGGCCGACTACGTAGGGCAGCTGCTTGATGCTGTCGACAACGCTCAGCTGCTTCAGGAACGGCTCGACCTGGGCCAGCGGAATGGCGTCGATCGGGGCCTCCTGGCGCGGGCCGGCCTGGGACACGGTCACCCGGTCCAGGTAGGCCAGGCTCAGCACGTCACCTGGATAGATCAGGTGCGGGTTGGCGATCTGCGGATTGGCTTGCCAGATTTCCGGCCACAGCCAAGGCTTCTGCAGGAAACGTGCGGCGATATCCCACAACGTATCCCCTTTTCGGACCACATAGGTGTCCGGGTGCCCGCCATTCACTTCCACGGCGGTAGCATAGGCAGCCACGGTCAGCATCGCCGCGGCGACGACCGTACGAAAACGAAGCAACATAGGTGTGAAGCCCTGATTCCCCAACAGGTCCGCGCACTATAGTCCAGAAACCGGGGCGCAAGGCAAGCGTTGGAGCTAGAATCTGCGACGTATGCCGGCGTGCCGGCCCCCTATCCGGAAACAGCCATGGCCCTTCTCCCCATTCTCGAGTTCCCCGATCCGCGCCTGCGTACCAAGGCTGCGTTGATCGACGCCGCCGAAGTCACCACGCCGGCCTTCCAGGAACTGATCGACAACATGTTCCAGACCATGTACGACGCCCCGGGCATCGGCCTGGCGGCCACCCAGGTGGACGTGCACAAGCGCTTCATGGTCATCGATGTCAGCGAAGAAAAGAATGAACCGCATGTGTTCATCAACCCGGAAATCGTCGCCAGGGACGGGGGCCGGGTGTACCAGGAGGGCTGCCTGTCGGTCCCGGGCATCTTCGCCGACGTCACCCGCGCCGACACCATCACCGTGAAGTACCTGGACCGCAACGGCCAGGAACAGCAGCTGGAGGCCGGTGAAGTGCTGGCCACCTGCATCCAGCATGAGATGGACCACCTGGACGGCAAGCTGTTCATTGACTACCTGTCGCCGCTCAAGCGCGAGATGGTCCGCAAGAAGCTGGCCAAGCAGCGCAAGCACGTGGCGTGATCGCCCATCCGGGCCGCCCTTCGGGTGGCCCGTGCCTGCGCGACGCGCGCGGGCTGCACGGCGCCGGCCGACGGCGCCGTTTTCTTTCCTGCACGAATCCATCCTGCAAGTGGGGTAGCCATGAGGATTGTCTTTGCCGGTACGCCGGAATTCGCGGTGTCGTCGCTGCGCGCCGCGGCGCGCCACCACGAGGTCGTGGCCGTCTATACCCAGCCTGACCGGCCGGCCGGCCGTGGCCGTGGCCTGGCACCGTCGCCGGTCAAGCTCGAGGCCGTGGCCTGTGGCATTCCGGTCTACCAGCCCGAATCACTGAAGGACGAGGCTGCACAGCAGCAGCTGCGCGACCTGCAGCCGGACCTGATGGTGGTGGTGGCCTACGGCCTGATCCTGCCCAAGGCGGTACTGGCGATCCCGACCCACGGCTGCTGGAACGTGCATGCCTCGCTGCTGCCACGCTGGCGCGGTGCTGCGCCGATCCAGCGCGCGATCCAGGCCGGTGACGCAAAGACCGGTGTGTGCCTGATGCAGATGGAAGCGGGCCTGGATACCGGCCCGGTGCTGCTGCACCAGGAACTGCCGATCGCTGCCACCGATACCGGTGGCCAGCTGCATGACAAGCTGGCCGAGCTGGGTGCACAGGTCCTGTCCGACGGCCTGGGCCTGCTGCGGGCCGGCATCAAGCCGATCGCGCGGCCGCAGCCGGAGCAGGGCGTGACCTATGCGCACAAGCTGGACAAGGCCGAAGCCCGTCTGGACTGGGCGCAGGGCGCCGATGTGCTGGCGCGTACCGTGCGTGCCTTCAATCCGTGGCCGATCGCCGAAGCGACGCTGGCTGGCGAACGCGTGCGCATCCATGGCGCGGTGGCGCTGGATGCGGCCCACGGCCAAGCGCCGGGCACGGTGCTGGCGGCCAGCCGCGATGGCATCGACATCGCCTGTGGGCAGGGTGCACTGCGCTTGCGTACGCTGCAGCGCGAAGGCGGCAAGGCGATCACCGCCGCCGACTACCTCAACGCCCGCCGTGATCTGCGCGTGGGAGCATAAGCGGTGTCGAAGCAGAACGATTTCTCCGTGGCCAAGGCGGCGCCGGGCGCGGCCACGCGCATGCTGGCCGCGCGTGTGCTGGCACAGGTGTTCACCCGTGGCCGTTCCTTGAAGGCCGAACTGGCCTGGGCGCTGCCGAAGCTGGCCGACAGCCGCGATCGTGCCCTGCTGGAAGCGCTGTGCTTTGCGGTCCTGCGTCGCCGCAGTACCTATGACGCTGCCTTGCAGTCGTGGATGCAGAAGCCGCTGTCGGCGCGCGACGCCGACCTGCGCACCCTGTTGATGGTGGGCTTCGTCCAGCTGGACGTGCTGGAGCTGCCGGCGCATGCGGCGCTGTCGGCCACGGTCGATGCCGCGCGTGCGCTGGGCCGTGAACGCCAGGCCGGCCTGGTCAATGCGATCCTGCGCCGCGCGCAACGCGAGGGTTTCCCGGAGCAGCCGGCGCGTGATGCCTTCCCGGAATGGCTGGCCGATGCGGTGGAACGCGATTGGCCGGCACAGGCCGACGCGATCTTCAGCGCCAGCCTGCAACCGGCGCCGTTGTGGCTGCGTGCCAACCGCCAGCACGGTGGCCGTGACAAGGCACTGGCGGCACTGGCCGAGGCGGGCATTGCTGCCGAACCCAGCGCGCTCTGCGCCGATGCATTGCGCCTGGCAGCCCCCGTTGCGGTGAACCAGCTGCCGGGTTTTGCCGACGGTGCACTGTCGGTACAGGACCTGTCGGCGCAATGCGCAGCCGACGCGCTGGCGCCCGCGACCGGCGCCAGCGTGCTGGACGCCTGTGCGGCGCCCGGTGGCAAGTCGGCGCACCTGCTGGAACGTGACCCCAGTCTGCGCCTGCTGGCGCTCGACATCGATGCGCGTCGCCTCGCGCGCGCCCGCGATACCTACACCCGCACCGGTGTGGGCGAGGGCGCGCAGACCCGGGTGGCCGATGCCAGCGATCCCGGGGCCTGGTGGGACGGCACACCGTTCGACGCCATCCTGCTGGATGCCCCGTGCTCGGCCACCGGCGTGATCCGACGCCAGCCGGACGTGATGTTCCACCGCCGCGCCGAGGACATCGATGCGCTGGTCGGCGTGCAGGCCCGCCTGCTGGAGGCCTGCTGGTCGATGCTGCGCCCGGGAGGCGTGCTGCTGTACGCCACCTGTTCGATCCTGCGCGCCGAGAACGTCGATCAGGTGCGGGCCTTCCTGAAGTGGCATCCGGACGCAGCGGCGCAGCCTCTGGATGACACATTCGGCCTCGATTGCGAAGGGATTGCGCGCCAGCGCCTGCCGGGTGACAACGATGCTGACGGTTTCTTTTACGCGCGTCTGCTAAAAACAGCCTGACCCCGCTGACGTTCCGAGTCCCATGCTGAAATCCCGCGCGTCGCGCGAGACGTGGTTGTTCGTGGTGATGGCCCTGCTGGTGCTGGGGGCCGGGCTGGGCCTTCGTGATCCGTGGCCGTCGGATGAACCGCGCTTCGCGCTGGTGGCCAAGCAGATGTTCGACAGCGGGCAGTGGCTGTTCCCGCATCGCGGCACCGAGCTGTACTCGGACAAGCCGCCGATGCTGATGTGGTGGCAGGCGACGCTGTACAGCCTGGTCGGGCAGTGGCGCGTGGCCTTCCTGCTGCCGTCGCTGCTGGCGGCCCTGGGCACGCTGTGGTGCGTGGTCGACCTGGGGCGGCGCCTGTGGACGCGGCGGGTGGGGCTGTACGCCGGCTGGGCGCTGCTGTTCGCGCTGCAGTTCACCTTCCAGGCGAAGAAGGCGCAGATCGACCCACTGCTGCTGCTGTTCATCACCCTGGCCAACTACGGCCTGCTGCGCCACCTTCTGCTGGGACCCAGCTGGCGCTGGTGGTGGCTGGGCTGGTTCTTTGCTGGCATCGGCGTGATCACCAAGGGCGTGGGGATGCTGGCGCTGCTGATGCTCGTGCCTGCGGCGATCGCCGCGGCGCTGCAGTGGCCACGGGTGGGACTGCATGCGCGCGACGCGCGTTTCTGGCTGGCACCGCTGGCCTTCCTGCTGGCGGTGTCGTTGTGGCTGGCGCCGATGCTGCTGGCCGGCTTTGCCACCGGCTCGGACGAGTACCGGGCCTACATGGACGACATCCTGTTCCAGCAGACGGCGCGGCGCTACGCCCATTCCTGGGACCATCACCAGCCCGCCTGGTACTTCCTGGCGACGATGCCGCTGATGTGGATCCCGGCGTTCCTGGCCCTGCCCTGGGCGATTCCGGCGTGGCGCCGCCGGCTTCGCCGCCGCGACCCGCGCTACCTGCTGCCGCTGGCCTGGTGGCTGATGGTGGTGCTGTTCTTCTCGATTCCCGCCGGCAAGCGCGATGTGTACATCCTGCCGGCACTGCCGATGTTCTGCCTGGTGCTGGCGCCGCTGTTGCCTGGATTGCTGAGGCGGCGCGATGTGCAGGCCGTGGTGGGGGTGTTCACCGGCCTGCTGTCACTGGGCCTGGCCCTGGCCGGTGCGATGGCGGTGCTGGGCGAGCCGGCCTTCGAGCTGCGCCTGACCCACAGCCGCGGGCTGGCGCCCGGCGCTGTCGACGCACTGGCCTGGACGATCCTGGCGATGGGCGTGTGGGGCGGATTGAGCCTGCTGGCCTGCGGCCGTCGCCGGCATCTGGCGCTGGTGTCGACCCTGGGGATGGTCTGGGTGCTGTACAGCCTGGTCGGCTATCCGCTGCTGAACGATTCCAGTTCCGCCCGCGGCCTGATGCGCACGGTTGGTAGCCGTCTGGGCCCGGATGCCGAGTTGGGGCTGGTGGCCTGGAAGGAGCAGCATCTGCTGCTGGCCGACCGTCCTGCAGCGACCTTCGGTTTCGAGACGGACTGGGACGAGCAGCTGATTGCGGCCACGCGCTGGCAGCGGCTGGCGCCCGGACGCCGCTGGTTGCTGGTGCACGAATACGCGATGCTGTCGTGCGTCGACCGCAACCGTTCTGAACTGGCCGGCGTGGCCAACCGGCGGCGCTGGTGGCTGGTGCCGGCAGCAGCGGTGAAGGTGCCCTGCGTGGTCACTGCAGAGGAGCGCGAACGTGAACGGCGTTTGCAGGAACATGACTAGCCACCACGATTCCGGCTTGTCCAGTCTGCCCAAGCGGGCCCAAAGGCAGTAAAACAGCAGGCTGGGACGGCCCCCGTTGGTCCTTCCCGTTCTTCCCGCAGATTGCAGCGATACTTCCCGACGTGCCAGCTTCACCGGACAACCTGAACCCCTTGGCCGGCGACCCGCTGGGCGTTCCCGCCGGTGGGCGCCATGGGGTCGCGCATGCGTTGGCCCAGCTGGGCCTGTTCTGCCTGCCGGCACTGGTGCTGACCGTGCCGATCAACCTGCTGCCGTATGGCCTGCTGTTGCTGCTCAGCACGCTGCTGGCGCCGGAGCTGCTGTGGCGCGCGCGCGGCATGGCCGGTCAGCCGGTGAAAGTGCTGGCCTGGCTGATGCTGGCGGTGCTGGCGCTCGGCGTACTGTCGGTGGTCTTGTTCGAGCAGGGCCTGCGTGACGTCGACAACCGCTCGCGATTCGTGGTGATCCCGTGGATTGCGCTCTGGGTCTGCGCGCTGCGTCCCAACCTGCGGTGGCTCTGGTACGGATCATTGACCGGCCTGCTCGCCACCTTCGCGATGTCGCTGTGGCAGGTGCTGGGTGGCGCCGCGCGCGCAGAGTTGTTCACCAACGCCATCGTGCTGGCCGACATCGTGATGGTGTTGATGGTGCTGCTGGTGTTCTGTCGCCCGTCGCGGCGCTGGTCGCTGGTGATCCTCGGCATGGCCGCCGGCTGCGGCACCATCGTGCTGACCGGCAGCCGCGGCGTGTTCGCCGCCCTGCTGGCGCTGCTGGTGGTGCTGGCACTGAGCCTGCGCTGGCGCACCGGTGCGGCGCGCCTGTCGGTGCTGGCCGGCATGCTGGCGATCGGTGCGACCCTGCTGCTGTCGGTACCGGAGCTGCGTCACCAGGTGCGCCTGAGCGAGCTTCACAGTGACGTGCAGCGGATGGAACTGGGCGACAGTGATTCTTCCGCCGGTGCCCGCGTGGAACGCCTGCAGGTGGCCTGGGAGACCTTCCTCGATCACCCGCTGGTGGGCGTTGGCATCGGGCATTTCGACAGCGCGATGCTGCGCGTGCCGGTCTGCCGTGAGAATCCGGAAGAGTTGCGTTGCCACCTAGGGCATGCACATAACGATGTTGCCGAATGGGCAGCGACCCAGGGCGTACCGGGCCTGCTGCTGTTGCTGGCGGTGTATGGCATCCCGCTAGGGTTGTTCGTGCGGCTTCATCGCCGCAGCGGACGGTCGACCTTCCGGGGGCCGGCCGCAGCCGGCATCTTGCTGGTGATCACCTATGCGCTGTGCGGCCTGACCCAGTCGATGTTCGCGCACCAGATGACGGCCAGTTTCTACGTGACCCTGGTCGGCCTGCTGACCGGCCTGTCGATCGTCGAAGGCGCGCGCCACCGGGCAGTCACCGGGGCGTGACGCATCGGCGCGCCGGGCAGGGCCCGGCGATCAGGGGTTCGGCGGGTCGGCCACGGCCTGGCCGTTGCCCAGCATCCACAGCATGATGGTCTTCTGGCGCACGTAGTTGGCGCGTACATAAGCGTAGACCAGGCCATGCCAGCCGTCGCGGAAGCCGCCACGGAACACGAAGCCGCGCCAGAACCGCCAGGCCGGTGCCAGCACCAGCTTGCCCAGTGTGGCCCGCTTGCCGCGCGCGAACTCGTGCTCGGCCATCATCCGCGCGTACTTCTCGGTCTTGGCCAGCTGCTGCTGCAAGGAGCGGTAGGGATAGTGGACCAGGTCGCCGCGCAGGGTACCGACACTGCCATCGACGCTGGCGGCCTCGTGGATCTCGCGCTTGCCGCGCCAGCCGCCACGGCGGCGGTCGAACAGGCGCATCACCCGGTCCGGGTAGGCATTGCCATGGCGCAGGAACTTGCCGAAGTACTCCGACAGGCGTGCGAAGCGATAGCCGGCATGGCCAGCGAAGCCACCGTCGCGGGCCTGTTCGATGGCCTCACGCAGTTCCGGGCTGATCCGCTCATCGGCGTCCAGGCACAGTACCCAGTCGTGGCCGGCCTGCTCGACGCAGTACGCCTTCTGGCTGCGGAAGCCGTCGAACGGGCGCTGCAGCACGCGGGCGCCTGCGGCCTCGGCGATGGCCACGGTGGCATCGGTGGAGTAGGAGTCCACGACGACGATCTCATCGCAGAAGGCCAGCGAGGCCAGGCAGTCGCCGATGCGGCCGGCCTCGTTGAACGCGATAATGCAGGCCGAGATGCGAGGCCGTTCGATGGGAGCGGTCGTGGAGGACATGATGGCCGGGTACCTGTTGTTTGCGACGGAGCGCTATGCGCTGCCTATTCTCGCCCCGTTGGCGCAGGCCTTGCACGCCTCCGGGCAGGAGGTGGCGGCCTGGTTCGAGGGCGGCGCGGCCGGCAGCCAGCTGCCGGGAGTGCCCAACATCGGCCTCAAGCAGGCGCTGGCAATGCGGCCGCGGGCGGTGTTCAGCGCCGCCAACTGGGTGCCGACCTTCCTGTCAGGCGCCAAGGTGCAGCTGTTCCATGGCTTCAACGTGGAGAAGCGGGACAGTGCGCGCGGCCACTTCCGGGTGCGCGGCATGTTCGACCTGTACTGCACGCAGGGGCCGGCCACCACCGGGCCGTTTCGTGAGATCGCGGCCCTGCAGGGCCACTTCGCGGTGGCCGAGACCGGCTGGCCGAAGCTGGATCCGCTGTTCCGCGACGATGGTGGCGAGAGCGCCGCGCTGCGCGCCGCCGCTGGAGGACGCCCGGTGATCCTGTTCGGTTCGACCTTCACCGAACGCCTGAGCGCAGCCCCGCACCTGCATGCGCAGATTGCTGCCGACATCGCAGAGGGCAACCGCTACTGGCTGCTGACCCTGCACCCGAAGTGCCCACCGGAATTGTTCGAACGCTACCGCGCGCTGGCCGGTGCCAATGCGCGCTTCATCGAGCCGGAGCAGGTGATGGCCGCACAGCGCGCTGCCGATGTGCTGGTGTCCGATACGTCCTCGATCGTTTCGGAGTTCATCGTCCAGCACAAGCCGGTGGTCACCTTCCGCAACCGGGTGCCCAAGCCGCACATGATCGACTTCGATGACCCGGTGCAGCTGCCTGCGATGCTGCAGCGCGCGCTGCATCCCGACGCCGCGCTGCAGGCGGAGATCATGCGCTACGCCGATGCCATCCATCCGTACCGCGATGGCCTGTCCAGCGAGCGCGTGATTGCGGCTACCGAGGATTTCCTGTCCGGTGAAATGGGCGTGCTGCGGCGCAAGCCGTTCGGCAGCTGGGTGCGCGACCTGCAGATCCGCAAGGACCTGGGGTATTGGGGGCCGTCGCAGCGGTAAGCCGAGCGTGGGCTCGGCTCAAAGTAGATCCACGCCATGCGTGGACGCGCGACCCCAGGCCGCGGTAGTGCCGGCCAGCGGCCGGCACTACCTACCAGCGCAGCTTGCGCCGCGCCAGCGCGGCCGCCAGTTGATCCATCACCTGTTGCGCCTGCGCCTGCGGCAGGTAGTGCAGGATCAATACCACATCGCCATGCGCGCCGGCGGTATCCAGCTGCAGGCTGCTGGTGCCCAGCAGCTTGTCCAGTGGCGAGCGCAGCAGGCGCAGGCCCTGCACCTTGTCCAGCTCGGCCCAGCGCCACCAGCGCTTCCACCAGCCGCCGCGCACGGCGACGTAGTGGTCATCCAGATACCAGCCCATGCGCGCCATCTGCCGGTGGGCCACCAGCAGCGCCAGCGGCAGCCAGGCCAGCACGATCAGGCCCCATGATCCCCAGCGCCAGTACGCGGCGGCGGCCAGCAGGGGAACCAGCAGCAGCGCGCCCAGGCACAGCCGCCACCAGCCACGCTGCGGAATGGACTGCCATTGCGCCGGCGGCCACTGCAGTTGAGGCAACAGGTGCTGCACCAGCTGCTCGCAGCGCATTGCCGGGGCCAGCGGTGCCAGCTCGCGCAGAGCGCGGTCCTGGTCCCGCGAAGGGCCGCCGGCGGCGCTGTCGACGCGCAGCTGGCGCAGGCCGAACCAGCGATGCAGGGTGGTCTCGTACAGCGTCCAGGCCTGGATGCGGCGACGCGCGACACTGCTGCGGGTTCGGCTGACCAGGCCAGCCGAGACGGTCAGCCGGCGATCCTGCTCGCTGAGAGTGAAGCCGTGATAGCGCAGCAGGGTCAGCACCACCGACAACGCACGCAGCGCCAGCCAGCCCAGCAGCAGGGCTGCGGCCAGCAGCAGGAATGCGCCGGCCACGCCGGGATGCAGGTGGCTTGCGTAGCCGAAGGCCTCCCTGCCACCACGCTGGATGGCCGCGTCCATCACCGGCCGCGGCACGGTCTGGAACAGCACGCCGAAGGCGGCGATCGCCAGTGCCCATCCGCGGTTGGAGAGCAGGCCCATGCGCACCACGTCCCAGCTCGACAGGCGCAGCAGCACCTGTTCGGTGTCGGCCCCGGTGATCGAGGGAGTGGCAACGGCGCCAGCGGGCTGCGGTGCCTGCCCACGCTGGCGCACCAGCCGTTCCAGCGCCAGCGCCTGGTCCAGCCTCAGTACCCGCATCTCGGCTTCCGGCCGCACGCCGCCGGCCGATTCCAGGCGCAGCTCGGCCACACCGAACAGCCGGTGCAACGGGTTCTGCCGCACTTCCACGTTGTGGATGCGGGCGAACGGGATCTCGCGGCGGTTGCGCGCCAGCAGCCCGCTGCGCACGGTGATGGCATCGCTGCCGATGCGGTAGCGGTAGCTGAGGTACTGCAGTACCGAGACCAGCACCAGTGCCGCGATCGCCGACAGTGGAATCAACTGCGCCCACATCGGGTCGCGCTCACCACGCTGGCCGAACACCAGCAGCGCGACCAGCGGCAGGAAGTAGTGTCGCAGCTGCATCAGCAGCACGAACAACCACGACCACGGGTGCAGGCGATGGTCCTCGCCACCGGCAGGCAGCGATGCGGGCAGGGGCGGCGGCAGGCTCACAGGGCGTCGGCGTCCTGGTCGAGCTGGTGCGAGAGGGTGTCGCGCAGGCGCTCGGCGTCGGCTTCATCCAGGCCGTTGACGGTGACCGCGCTCATGCGGGTACCGGCAGTGTGCACGATCAGCGTGGCCAGGCCGGCGCGTCGCTCCAACGGGCCCCGGCGCAGGTCCAGGTGCTGTACGCGCGAAATGGGAATCCGGGTTTCCAGCTGCCACATCAGGTCGCGGCGCAGGCCCAGGCCCTGGTCATCCAGGCGCCAGCGGGTGCGGGTCAGTCGCCGGCGGCCGAGCCAGGCGCCGAAGAGGATGCCGATCAGCAGCCCCAGGGCAGCAGTCCACAGGCCGCCGGGCAGATCGAAGAACCAGGCAGCTGCGGCCAGTGGCAGACCCGGTACGAACAGTCCGCCGAAGGCGCCTTCCAGTGCGGCCAGGCGGGCGGCACGTTGCGGCAGCGATTGCCAGGCTTCGGTGGTCGGGGCGATAGGGGCGACGTCGGTCACGCGGGCTCCGTCAGGTGGCAGGGCGAGCGGCGGCGGCGGCGGCCGCACCGCGCAGACGGTAGCAGGTCGGCTGCGTTACTGGGCAGCCTGGATCAGCGCATCGACATCCAGCAGGTGACCAGCACGATCGGCCTTGGTGCGCAGGTAGTGTTCGTTTTCGGCGGTGATCTCGCCGGTGACCGGAATGCAGTCCAGCACCTCGATGCCGGCATTGCGCAGGCGCTGTGCCTTGGTCGGGTTGTTGCTGAGCAGAGCCACGCGCGAAATGCCCAGGCCATGCAGCATCGCCACCGCACTGCCGTAGCGGCGTTCGTCGGCACCGAAGCCCAGCTGTGCATCGGCGTCGATGGTGTCCAGGCCGTCGTGCTGGTAGCCGTAGGCGCGCATCTTGGCGGCAATGCCGGTGCCGCGGCCTTCCTGGTCCAGGTACAGCAGCACGCCACCGCCCAGTTCCTTCAGCTTGCGCAGCCCGCGCCGCAGCTGGTCGCCGCAGTCGCACTTGAGCGAGCCGAACAGGTCGCCGGTCAGGCACGAGGAGTGCACGCGTACCGGTACCACCGACGACAGGTCCGGTTCGCCGACGATGATCGCGACCTGGTCGCGCTGGGCCACGCCGCCGCGGAACACCGCGAAGGTGGTCATGCCGACGTCGCGCAGCGGTACCGGCGAACGCGCCACCAGTTCGTAGTCGTGGGCCGCATGTGCTGCGCCTTCGGCCAGGTCGCACAGGGCCACCTCGGCGGCACCGTCGAACGTGTGGTCATCCACGTCCAGGCGCACCGCGACCATTGCCGGCAGCAGCAGGCCCAGGCGGGCCAGCTCCACCGCGCCGGCATCGAAGGCGTCGCCGGCCGCCCAGCCGTCGGGCATGGGGCCGGGCTCGCGCAGGTAACCCAGCGAGGGCAGGGTATCGAAGGCAATGCCGGCCAGCGGCAGGCGCGCGCCTGCCGGTGCTTCCACGCCGAGCACGCGGGCGCGGGTCGCGGTCAGGAACAGGTAGTGGCGCTCGCGCGCGGCAGCGGCGAACGTGGCAAAGCTGCTGGCAGTGGCGCTGTCCAGTGCAATCACCGCCAGGCGCTGGCCCTGGCCATCGTGGAGCAGTACCGGGCGACCGGCACGCAGTTCGGCCACCGCGCGTTCGCAGCGGATCGCGGCGGGGTCGCCGAACAGGGAAGAGGCAGCAGGCATGGCAGGACCGGGGGAGGCGGACATCGCAGTCTCTATGGGGGCGACGGCGTCGTATTCAACGTGGTGCGGCCGCCGGTCGCAGGGGCCGGACGGGCCCGCGTGATGCGACCGTCAGTGCGGATGCTCTTCGGTCGCGTACGGGTCTTCCTCGCCGCTGCCTGGTGGCCGCAGCGTATAGCGCTTGTAGGTCCACTGGTACTGCGTCGGGTCGCGGCGGGCGATGCGCTCGATGCCGGCGTTGAGCGCGGTGGCCGCCACCTGCGGGTCCGGGTCGGCCACGGCGGGGTCGGTCGGCTCGATGTGCAGGGCGAATTCCATGTCCGGCCCGATGCGCTCGCACCAGCCATACAGCACGGTGGCGCCGGTGCGCTCGGCCAGCCGGTTGACCAGGGTCATGGTCAGTGCCTGCACGCCGAAGAACGGCACGAACACGCCGTCGCCGGCCTTGGGTTGCTGGTCGGGCAGGATGCCGGTGGCACCGCCGTCCTTGAGCACCTTGAACAGCTGGCGCACGGCGGGGCCCTCGGCGCGCACCTGCTGCACGTTCTGGCCGCCCCGCACCAGCTGCAGGAAGGCGTCGCTGGCCTCGTCCTCCGGTGGCTTGTAGACGATGGCGATGTGCCCGCGCGAGGCCAGCCACTGGTTCAGCAGCTCCCAGTTGCCGAAGTGGGGTGCGGCCACGATCACGCCCTTCCCGCTGGCCAGCGCCGCGTCGTACAGGGCTTCGCCGTGGCGCTGCTTCAGGTGCAGGCGCAGGTTGTCGGCCGGCCTCTGGCTCCAGAGCCGCAGCGTCTCGATGGCCTGCAGGGCGGTGGAGCGCAGCAGCTCGCGGTGCAGGCGGTCGCGCGCCGGACCGTCCAGTTCCGGGTAAGCCAGTTCCAGGTTGCGCCGGGTGACGCGGCTCTCGCGAGCGTTGAGACGGACCCACGTCCACGCCAGGGCATGCGCGAATCCCCGCAGCACTGGCCAGGGCAGGCGGGCGAACAGAGTGGTGGCGCGGTAGACCAGCCGGGCTTTGCGTTGCGGATTCATCGGCGCCAGTTTAGCCAAGGGCGCTGCTATCGTGGCCGGCCCTGTTCATTGGAAGCCCACGATGCTCGTCCTGATCCAGCGCGTCAGCCAGGCCGCCGTCCACGTCGACCAGGAAGTGGTGGGGCAGATCGGCCCCGGCCTGCTGGCCCTGGTCGGCATGGAACCGGGCGATACCGAGGCCCAGCTGCGACGGATGGCCGAGCGCCTGCTGGGCTACCGGGTGTTCGCCGACGAGGCCGGCAAGATGAACCGGTCGCTGCGCGACACGGGCGGCGGCCTGCTGCTGGTCAGCCAGTTCACCCTGGCCGCCGATACCCGTTCGGGCATGCGCCCCAGTTTCACGACCGCCGCACCGCCGGACGAGGCTGAACGCGGGTTCAATCGATTTGTCGAGATCTGTCGTGAAAATCACGCGCCCGGGGTGGAAACGGGCCGATTTGGTGCCCATATGGTCGTCAGCCTGGTCAATGACGGTCCCGTGACCTTCCTTCTCAGGCCCTGAGCCTGCGGGACCACCGCCCGGCAGGCGGGGCCCCGGGCTGGTATAATGCTACGTTCCCTATTTCTCCCTAGCCGGTGGCGCGAGCACTACATGGCCAACGAACGTCCTGCCCAATCCGAAATCAAGCAACTGATCAGCAAGGGCCTGGAACAGGGCTACCTGACCTACGCCGAAGTCAATGACCATCTGCCGGACGACATGGTCGACCCGGAACAGATCGAAGACATCATCGGCATGATCAACGGCATGGGCATCGATGTCCATGAAGTTGCGCCGGATGTGGAAACCCTGCTTCTCAACGATGGCAACACCGGCAACCGCGAAGTCGATGACACCGCGGCTGAAGAAGCTGCCGCCGCGCTGAGCGCGCTCGACACCGAAGGTGGCCGTACCACCGACCCGGTGCGCATGTACATGCGCGAAATGGGCACCGTCGAGCTGCTGACCCGCGAAGGCGAAATCGCCATCGCCAAGCGCATCGAGGAAGGCCTTTCGCAGGTCCAGGCGGCCCTGGGCCAGTTCCCGGTTTCGGTCGAGTCGCTGCTGAACGACTACGAAGCCCACAAGGAAGGCAAGAAGCGCCTGGCCGAAGTGATCGTCGGCTTCAACGACCTGGTCGACGAAGAGCCGGCACCGCCGGCGGTCGTTGCCGATGACAGCGCCGATGCGGACGCCGAAGGCGACGAGGACGAGGACGACGATGTCGACGGTGGCGATGAAGAAGCCGCACCGACCGGTCCGGATCCGGAGGAAGTCGCCGCGCGCATGCAGGCACTGAGCGATGCCTTCAACGCTTTCAAGAAGGCCGCGACCAAGGGCGACAAGAAGAACCTGCCGCGCCTGCGCGAAGAGATGTCGGCGGTGTTCGTCACCCTGAAGCTGCCGCTGCCGCTGACCGACGTACTGACCAAGCAGCTGCGCGACACCATGGCCGACATCAAGTCGCATGAGCGCCGTGTGCTGAACCTGGCCACCGTCACCGCGCGCATGCCGCGCAAGGATTTCATCCGTTCCTGGGAAGGCAACCAGACCAACCTGGAGTGGGTGGAAGACGCACTGAAGCGCAAGCAGAAGTGGTCGTCGGCCCTGCGCGAAGTGAAGGACCAGATCATCGCCGAACAGCAGGCGACGATCGACATCGAGAAGCTGACCCAGCTGGACCTGGAAGAGCTGAAGGAAATCAGCCGTGCCATGGCCTACGGCGAAGCCAAGGCGCGCAAGGCCAAGAAGGAAATGGTCGAGGCCAACCTGCGCCTGGTGATCTCGATTGCCAAGAAGTACACCAACCGTGGCCTGCAGTTCCTCGACCTGATCCAGGAAGGCAACATCGGCCTGATGAAGGCCGTGGACAAGTTCGAGTACCGCCGCGGCTACAAGTTCTCGACCTACGCCACCTGGTGGATCCGCCAGGCGATCACCCGCTCGATCGCCGACCAGGCGCGCACCATCCGTATTCCGGTGCACATGATCGAGACGATCAACAAGCTGAACCGCATTTCCCGCCAGATGCTCCAGCAGTATGGCCGCGAGGCTACGCCGGAGGAGCTGGCCAAGGAAATGGACATGCCGGAAGACAAGATCCGCAAGGTGATGAAGATCGCCAAGGAGCCGATCTCGATGGAAACCCCGATCGGCGACGACGAGGATTCCCATCTGGGCGACTTCATCGAGGACACCAACGTGGAGTCCCCGATCGAGAACACCACCAACATCAACTTGTCTGAAACCGTTCGCGACGTGCTGGCCGGCCTCACCCCGAGGGAAGCCAAGGTGCTGCGCATGCGCTTCGGCATCGACATGAACACCGACCACACGCTGGAAGAGGTCGGCAAGCAGTTCGACGTGACCCGCGAGCGCATCCGCCAGATCGAAGCGAAGGCCCTGCGCAAGCTGCGTCACCCGAGCCGTTCGGAGCAGCTGCGCAGCTTCCTGGATATCGATTGATTTCCAGCGGCTGTTGAAGCGTTGAGAGAAACCCCGCCTGGTGCGGGGTTTTTCTTTGGTAGCTCCCGGCCATGCCGGTCGGATCCCGACGATGTCGCATCTGCCATTTGATTACGTCCCGCGGCGGTCGCACGCTGACCGTGCAGATGCTCAACACATCGCGTAGGCAGGCCGATCTTCATCGGCGCTGATGCAAGCGCGCAGCAGGTCACGTACATCACATGCGGCCTGCGGCACTGATTCGTCATGCATCTGGAGTCACGCCATGAATGATGTGGAGCACGATATGCCTGAGCCCGTGCAAATCGATTTCCCGCCGCTGCTGAACTGGGATGAGGTGATGCGGGATGAGTGTGAGGATCCGTTGGGGTTTGCACGTCGGACGACGTATGCGCTGCTGACGCTGTCTGAAGCTGGGTTGCTTGCCGGCTTCAGCGGCGGCAACCAGAAGGGACTGGAAGAGGCCAGGAGGACGGTGGCGCTGTTCCAGGCACATCTGCGGCGGCAGATGTGGTTTGCGGAAGCGGCGGAGAAGCGGTTGGGGCGCGTTGCTGAGGCTCTTGCTGCTGCCGGGTAGCCGATCGTGGGCGGCCTCCACTACACTGTGGCGCTGCGCAGGGCCTATAGCTCAACGGTTAGAGCAGGGGACTCATAATCCCTTGGTTTCAGGTTCGAATCCTGATGGGCCCACCATCGAATCAGGCACTTGGAATTATCTGCAGTGTCTTTTCGTCGAGCCAGCGCAACCCGGTGGCATGCACAAAGCTCCGCCGCCTGAGCGAGCGTCATCAGCTTGTTAGCCTGATCCATCAGCGCTTCCCCTTCGTTGGTCACAGCGGCTCAAGCGGGCAAGAGCCTCTTCCACCCGCGCAGACCTCGGTGCAACAGATGGAGTGTTGGAGCCAACACGCCCACGCATGGCCCAGTGGCTGGCATTGTGAATAGCCCCTTACAGTTCACTCTTCTCATAGAGCTGCTTGCCCATGAAGTTCCTAGGGACAAGGCCGAGATCAGGAGCGTTCTTCGGGAACTGGCCGGACGACAGCCGCAATAGTGCGCGGCCTCGTCAACAGTGAGCCACTCCTTGCCTGAAATATGAAACGAAGGACCGCCAACCGCTGGCGGAGAGCTTTGATCTCGTCCTGCAGGGAAATGTCGGGTTCAGAGGTATCCATTTAGATCTTCGCCAGCGTGTCCCGACCACCCCGCCGCAGTACGGGCTGTGCCGGAACCCAGGAGATCGGCGAACGGGATTTCAGGGACAGTCACGTCGCCTCCACCGGACGTTCGCCGGGCTGTGCGCCAGTGGCCTACGCCCCTGTGCGGCCCATGGTGCTCCACGCGCACGCTCACTCACCAGTTCCGCATCAGGTACACAGCCAAACCCAGCAGCGCGCAGCAGGCCAATACCTGGATGACACCCCGTTTGAAACGGAACAGGGCCACGACGGCGAACAGCGTGAGCAGCGCCGATGGCCAATCGAACGGGCCGACAAACCCCTGCGGCCAGAACACGTGGTAGCCAAAAAACAGGGCCAGGTTGAGGATCACGCCGACCACGGCGGCGGTGATGGCCGTCAACGGCGCGGTGAACTTCAGTTCGTTGTGCGTCGATTCCACCAGCGGGCCACCCACGAGAATGAGCAGGAAAGAGGGCAGGAAGGTGAACCAGGTGACCACGCTGGCAGCCACCGCGCCAGCCAGGAATGCCTGACCAGTACCCACTGCATCAGCGGCATGCCCACCGACGAAGCCGACAAAGGCCACCACCATGATCAGCGGCCCCGGCGTGGTCTCGCCCAAGGCCAGGCCGTCAATCATCTGCGTGGGTGTCACCCAGCCGTAGTGGACCACCGCGCCCTGGTAGACATAGGGCAGCACCGCATAGGCGCCGCCAAAGGTCAGCACTGCGGCCTTGGTGAAGAACCAGCCCATCTGGGTCAACGTGCCTTCCCAACCAAACAGCGCGGTCAACACGCCCATGGGCAACGCCCATAGCGCCGCGCCTGTGGCCGCCAGCACGATCAGGCGCCGCCAGCGAAAGCGCGCATGCGCCGGCGCAGGGGTATCGTCGTCGATCAGCGCAGGTCCGAACGTCTGCCGCGGGGCACGTTGGTCACCATCGGCGCCGAACATCCGTGGGGCGAATCGTCCGCCGCAATAACCGATCAGCGCAGCACCCAGTACGATCAGCGGGAAGGGCAGACCGAAGGCGAAAATGGCCAGAAACGAGGCAGCGGCGATCACCTGCAACCAAGCATTCTTCAGCACGCGCGTGCCAATGCGATAGGCGGCATGCACCACGATGGCCGTGACGGCCGGCTTGATCCCGTAGAACAACCCGGCCACCACGGGCATTTCACCGAACGTCACATAGAGCCATGACAGCCCGATCAGGATGAGCAGCGAGGGCAGCACGAACAGCATCCCGGCAACCACCCCGCCCCAGGTACGGTGCATCAGCCAGCCAATGTAAGTGGCGAGTTGCTGGGCTTCCGGCCCGGGCAACAACATGCAGTAGTTCAGTGCATGCAGGAAGCGCCGTTCGGAAATCCAGCGCCGACGCTCGACCAGCTCCTGGTGCATGATCGAAATCTGACCGGCGGGACCGCCAAAACTGATGAAGCCGAGCTTCAGCCAGAAGGCAACGGCCTCCCGGAAGCTGACCGATCGCGGTGGCTGCAGCGGATCCTGCGTGTCCTGCACTGTGTGCTTCACGTTGAGACGATTCCCTGACGAGGTTGGCCAGCCAGCCGTCAGCAATGACGGAAGTCGCGGTCAGCCGTTGATCGTCCTGGTCCAGTGCCTCCCGCATCCGGCGAGGGTACTCTCGCTGCCCTGGTCTGGCGTTACAGCTGCGTGCGCCGCTCACGCCCATCGATGCTGTAGCGTCCCGCCCCGGTGCAGGCCAGCAGCAGGAAGCCGCCGGCTAGGCCCAGGTTCTTCAGGAACATGATCTGCTGGGTCTGGTCGGCGAAGTTGTGGTGGAAGATGAAAGCGGTGACCAGGCTGAAGCCTGCGAGCACGACCGCCACCAGCCGGGTCTGGAAGCCGAGCAGGATGCACAGGCCGCTGCCGATCTCGAAGGCGATGGTCGGCCAGAGCAGGATGCCGGGTACTCCCATCGCCTCCATGTAGCCCTGGGTACCGCTGAGATCGCCGAGCTTGCCCAGCCCGGAGACCAGGAACAGGGCCATCAGCAGGATGCGTGCAAGCAGGTAGGCGAGCGAATGCGATGAAGTGCTCACGTCGAGGTCCTCGGAGATGGCCGACGCAGGCGATCGGAGCCCACCGGCGGTGAAGCCCGTGTCTACGCGCCGGGCAGGGCGCCTTGACAGCTGCCGCGCTGCAGTAGACCTTTCCCGCATGACGATCGATATTGAATCGCTCAGCCTTCGCGAGCTGGGTGCCCTGGTGGTTGCCGCTGAACAGCGGAAACAGCTCATTTCCAGCCGCCGTCCGGCCAGCGCGGTGCGGCGGATGCTGAAGGCCGCCGCCGCCGAAGCCGGATACACCCTCGAAGAACTCTTTGGCGGCCAAGCCTCGGAAACACCTGCGCCCGCCCGCAAACCCGCCCGCCGTAAATCCGGCAAAGTCGCGCCCAAGTATCGCGACCCGGAATACAAGCGCCTGACCTGGACCGGTCGCGGGCGCATGCCGCGCTGGTTGGCGTCCAAGGTGTCGATGGGCCACAAGGTCACCGATTTCCTGATTCCTGGCTTGGCCAGGCCGACCGCTGGCAAGACCAGCACCATCGGCAAGCGGACCGTCATCAAGAAGGGATGAGGCTGCAGCACTGCTACCCTGCCCGGGTCTTTCAACCAAGGAACACGGGATGGCACACGCGAGTGGCATGACGATCACGCCGAAAGTCCTGCACGCCGCCGCAGGCGCGGCCGTGCTGGTCAGCCTGCTGGCCTGGGCGGTGGAATGGAGCGGGATGGCCTATGTCTGCCCGTACTGCCGCGTGCAGCGCACGGTCATCGGCGTGCTCGGCCTGCTGACGCTGTTCGCGCGCCCTGGGAGCCTCATCGTGCCCTGGTTGTCGTACACAGCGGGTGGCTTCGCCTTCGTGGTCGCAGCGATGCAGCACTTCAACGGTTGGAAACGCATTTCCGCAGGCGACTTCAGTTTCAATGAGCAGTGGTACATCGACCCTTGGCTGTTGTCGGGCTGCGCGATGCTGATCCTGGTGGCGCAGCTGATGCTGGTGCAGGCCGCCTGCCGGCGCAGCTTGCGCTGAGTGTTTCCACGCATGGCGTGGAACTACCCGTTCTGGAATACCGCCAGCTGCGCGGCGAAGGCGCGCTGGTAGGCGGGCCGCTGCGTCGCGCGGGCCACATAGGCGGCCACCGTCGGATACTCGTCGAGCAGCCCGCTGCTCTTCAGGCGCAGCAGCACCGAGACCATCATCAGGTCGCCCACGCTGAAATCGCCATCCAGCCACGGCGCCTTGGCCAGCCATGTCGACAGTTGCGCCAGTCGCGCCCGAACCCGCTCATCCAGCATTGGCAGCCGCTGTGCGTACCACGGCTGCTCGCGCTCCAGCACCCAGGCCACGGAGCGCTCAACGATGGGGGGTTCCACTGTGTTCAGCGCAGCGAACACCCACATGATCGCGCGCATGCGGGCGTCCGGAGCGCGCGGCAGCAGGCCGGGGTGCTGTTCGGCCAGATGCAGGACGATGGCGCCGGATTCGAACAGGGTCCGGTCGCCCTCCTGCCAGGTGGGAATCTGCCCGAACGGATTCCGTGCCAGGTGCGCGGGCTGCTTCATTTGGGTGAAGGTGAGCAGTTGTACGTCATAGGCTACGGCCAGTTCCTCCAGTGCCCAGCGCACGCGCATGTCACGGGCCAGGCCCTGGCCGCGGTCGGGGGAGGTGGCGAAGGCGGTGAGGATGGGAGGCATGGGAGCGGTCCGCGGTCAAGGAGGGCTTTGATGATCTGACGAGCGAGTGCGCCGTAAATCGACATGCGGGCGGTGCCCTGCACGTTGCCTGCACGTGCTCTGCACGCACGCACTGTCCTGGATACATCAGTCTGCCGGGGTCATCCGCAGAGACAGGTAACAGGCATGAATACCCCCGGAAAACCCAAGCCCAGTTGGCGCCAGAGAAACGTGCTGATGGGAGCACTCGTTGCGGTCCTGGTGATCGTGCTGATCATCCTCTTTGTTCCTTGGTGACCCTGCGCAGGATCGCTTGATGTGATCCACGCGCCACCGCCGCGTGAAAAAGTCAGTGCGGGTTGGGTGAAGTGATGTACGTATCAATCGTTGCTCACCTGCGAACCACACGAGCGTGTCCAGAGTGGATCCACAGGCAGCGCAGTCGAGGCTGCTTTTCTCCCCCGAAACGACGACAGAGGAGCAACGCCATGAGCACCCAGTCCACCATCGAACACCGTCTCAACGACCTGATCGAGATCGCCCGTGACGGCAAGTCGTTCTATGAAGAAGCCGCAACCAAGGTGAAGGATGCCGAGCTGTCGGCCCTGTTCACCCGCATTGCCGGTGTCAAGGGTCGCATCGTGGGCGCATTGAGTGGCTCGGTGGCTGCCAGCGGCGGCAAGCCGGCCGAGCATGGCACCGTGGTGGGTTCGATGCAGCAGTTCTACGGCAAGGTGCGTGCAGCCTTCGGTGACACCAACTACGGCTATGTGGCCGAACTGGAAGAATCGGAGGACCGCCTGCTGGGCGCGTTCAAGGACGTGCTGAAGGACAACGAGCTTCCGCCGGCGGTACGCCAGGAAGTCACCCAGCTGTTGCCGGAAGTGCAGGAGTGCCACAACGTGATGCGCGCGCGCAAGCATGCGATGAAGGCGGCCTGACGATCAGCGGCGTCCCACTCCCCAGGGACGCCGCGGCCGGGGCGGCACCGCTGCCCCGGCCACCCTGCCGGTGTGCTGCTAGAAGGGGGCGGCCATCAGGCCGCCCCGATGCTTCAAGCGCACATTTTCGGAATCAGAACCGCACCGACCAGCGCACATTCGCACTGTGGTCGCGGCTTTCACTGCCGTACTGGCCGCTGTAGCCCAGTTCCAGCTGCTGGCGCTCGGTCAGCCAGGCCGACAGGCCCAGTTCGGCCACCACCGCGTTGTCGGCGATCGGCGCGCCGTTGACCGCAAACGTCGTGCTTCCGTTGGCGAAGGCCAGGTTGGCGACCTGGCTGCGATCACCGGAAGCGCGGCGATAGCCGACGCCACCGCGCAGGTGCAGCCAGCTCTCCTGCTGGAACGAAGCTTTCAGTCCCTTGTCGAAGCGCAGGCCGGCAGTGGCGATCGTGGTTCCGGTATCGTCCACCTTGCCCTGCAGTGCCGCTGCTCCGCCGCGTTCGTTGACGCGCTTGAGGTCCACTTCCACGCGTGCGACCTGCAGGTAGGGCTCCAGCCCGGCTTCCGGGCCACCGAAGCGGTAGCCGGCTTCGATGAAGGCCTGGCGGGTACGGGCGTCGTAGCGCGCGCTCAGGCTGTCGCTGAAGCCTGCGAAGGCGACATCACGCGTGCTCTTCACCTCGTGCTTGCTCCATGCCACACCACCGCGCAGGCCGAAACCGCCCCAGTTGTGGCTGGCGTAGGCACCGAAGTGGGTGTTGTCGATCTTCGACTTGGCGCGACGCTCCTGCTGCTTCACGTCGGTGCGGCCCGTACCGGCCAGCACGCCGACCTGCCAGCCGGAGAACTCGCGGTCGATGCCGACCAGCAGGCCGTTGCTGTTGGCTTCGGTGCGGGCCGTGTTGACGTCACCGTCCAGCTTGTTGTTGCCACCGATGGCCTGCACCCATGCACCCGTCGCGTCACCCACGTCGCTACCGGGTGCGGCGGCGCCGGCACGGCGTGACAACGCGGCATCGCGCACGTAGCGGCTGCCCTCGACCAAGGCGATGGCCGTGGCCGGATGCAGCTCGCCGCTGAGGCCATCGAGCACGCCTCCAACCTGCTGCGGGAACAGCTGGGTCAGTGGTTTGGGCAGGCCCTGGGCGATCGGCAGCAGGTCGGCGGCCGCTGCCACTGCACGCTGGTTGGGCGTGTTGGCAGCCGTGGTCAGCGAAGCGCCACGGGCGACGTCGATTCGCGTGCCGTTGGTGCCGTAGGCCAGGTTGAATTGCAGGAACGGGGAGAACGCGCTGAAGTCGGTCTTGGCGAACTGGCCGTTGACGCCTCCGTCGGCACGCAGGAAGTTGAACTGCTCGCCGAGGTAGTACACGCCCGGCTCCGGCAGCGCGACCAGCGTGCCGCCAAGGGTGGCGGTGCCGGTCACGTGCAACTGGTCACTGCGGCCACCCGGGGCCAGCTCGGCGGCATAGACGCCAGTGGCGCCCTGCACGTAGTTGCCGTTGATGGTCAGCGTGCCGATCGAGTTGCCCGGCGCGATGATGCCGTCCACGCGGGTATTGCCGAGCGTGCCGACGCCCTTCAGCAGGCCATTGGCGCCGACCGTGGTGGTGCCGCCGGTCTGCGTGCCGTTGAAGGACACCACGCCGCCGTTGATCACCAGGTTGCTGTTGTTCAGCACGCCGCTGGCGCTGACCGTGCTCACGCCACCGGTAGTGGTCAGTGCGGTGGAGACCAGGCTGCCGTTGAGCAGCAACTGGCCACCCTGTACTTCGACTGCCGAGGTGAGGGTGTTGGTGCCGTTCAATTCCAGCGTACCGTCCTGCAGTACCGCACCGTTGAAGCTGTTGTTGCCGCTCAGGCGCAGCCAGCCGATACCGGATTTGGTCAGCTTGCCAGGGCCACCGATGTCGTTGGTCCAGTTGTCCCAGGCATCGCCTTCCCAGGCTTTCAGGCCGCCGGCCTTCTGGTTCATCACCACGTTGGTGTCCACGCGCAGCGAGCCGTAGCCCTCGATGGCCTTCTTCAGGTCCACCATGCCCCAGCCGTAGATCGGATCGATGCCTGCTGCACCCAGGTCGCGTGCGGTGGTCAGCAGCACGTCGCGTACCTGCGCGTTGTCCAGATAGGGGAAGCGCTCCATCAGCAGGCCGAGCGCGCCGGTGATGTGCGGCGCCGCCATCGACGTGCCGGTCTTGGTGCCATAGACGTACTGGGTGTTCTCGCTGTCGATGATCAGCCGCACATAGGCGGAGGTGTTCTCGACGCGGCCCTGGATATCGCCGGACACGATGGTGCTGACGATGTCGGTGCCGGGTGCCGAGATGCACCAGTTGGCGGCAACGCCGCAGATGCTGGAACTGCCATCGATCACATAGTCGGTTTCGCCCGCAGCGGCGTTGGGCCGGCGGACGTTGGCGACCGCGAGCCAGTACGGTTCCAGTTCGGGCTTCCAGCGCGGCATGGCGGCCGTGATTCCGGCGACGGCGCCGCTGCCGTTGCCAGCCGACCACACCTGGATGAGGGTGGAGCCCGGGGTATCGCCATTGCTGGCGTAGATGCTGCCGTACACGCCGTAGTCGGCACCGATGTTGGCGTACTGCTGGTCCAGCGCGGCGGCGGTCATGTTGCGCGTGGAGATGCCCCAGCTGTGGTTGATGGCACGCACGCCCTGCGCCTGGATCTGTGCATACATGTCCAGCGTGGCGGCGTCATCCGGATCGGTGCGGTACACCGCGCGCGGGCGATAGTAGTTGTCCGGATCCAGGCGCCACTCATAGTAGGTGTCGCCGAACACGCGGGCGGCGGTGAGATCCGCACCAAAGGCCACGCCATGCATGCCGGTGCCATTGCGGTTGGCGCCGATGGTGCCAAGCACATGCGTTCCGTGGTCGGCGTAGCTGAAGCCATAGGGCTGGCCGGCGGCGATCAGGCGTGCCGCGAGTGCGGCCGGAACGCCGGCACCGAGGCCGTAGTAGTTGTAGCCGGGCTGTTCGCCGCGGGTCTGCCCGCAGGCACCGGTCCCCGCGACCACACCCGGCGTCGCGCAGTCGGCACCGATGGTGATGCTGGAGGTATTGCGTCCTGCAAACTCCGGATGCGCCAGCGCGGAGCCCGAATCGAACAGCGCCAGGCGTACGCCCTTGCCGGTCAGGCCGCGTGCATAGGCGTAGTCCGCGCCCATCGCAGCCAGGCCCCAATCGGCGTTGAATTCATCGCTGCGCCAGCTGGCCGGATCGCCCGGGTTGCCAAGAACGGCGGTGCTGCTGGCGGCAGGTGCAGCGGCCGTCGCTGCGGGTGCAGCGTTGGCAGCAGGCTGCGCCCATGCAGCCTGCATCTGGCGCTGCTGCTGCCAGGCCTCGAGTGATTCGCTGGCCATGGCTGGCAGTGTGGTGGCCAGCAGCAGCGAGCTGGCGACGGCAAGCGCCAGCGGGCGGTGCGACAGGGAGCGGGACGAACGGCCGTACAGCGGGTGATTCATCGGACAACTTCCTTGGTTGACGGACAACAAGGCCGTTAACGCAAAGGCATGGCGATATCCCCCAGTAAATGTGAAGAGATTTTTATGAACGTGTTAATGTTGTGTGATCGGTGCATGACATGGCTCCGCCGGGCCGGGCATCGCGATCCTTCTTTCCGAGGCCTTGGAGCCGTCTATGCGTAACGCATTGCGTAAACCACAGTTGGCGATATTGGGTAGTGCCGATCCTCGCAGCGACGCGTTCGAGCGCGCAGCTGAAGCAGGGCGTTTCCTGGCCGAGCAGGGCATCACGCTGGTCAGCGGCTGTGGCAGTGCCGCTACGCGGGTAGCTGCCGAGCAGGCGGTAGCCGCCGGTGGCCAGGTGCTCAGCGTGATCCCGGAAAGCGGCATGCCGGCAGCCGATTGGCCCGCCACGGTGGTGGTGCCCTGTGGCATGGGCGATGCGCGCAACCTGATCATGGCCCTGGCCGGTGATGCCTGCATCGTGATCGGCGGGCGCGCCGGTACGATCTCGGAGGTTTGCCTGGCCTGCCTGCACAAGCGGCCGCTGCTGCCGCTTGTCGGGGCCGGTGGCTGGTCCGATGCGCTGCCGGACAACCCGCCGGACGAGCGCGGCAATTCGCCGATCCTGCCGTGGCGCAACATTGATGAGTTGGCCGGGCAGCTGCGTGTGCTGGGGTTGCTGCACCGCTGAGTCGAGCGGCATCGGCCTTCACCCAGCGTCCCGTGTGCAGCGCTAAGGTGGCCCGGCCTGGGATCACCAGGCTTATCAAGGAGCGATGTCGATGCGTACTTTCGGGAAAGTGATCGCCGGTGTTGTGTTCGCGTTGGCCTGCAGCGGCTCGGTGGCCGTGGCCGGACCGGTCCAGCCCTGCGATCTACCCTGCTGGAAGGCTTACCAGGCATGTGTGTCCGGTGGTGGTGATGCCATGGAATGCCAGTACGAATACGATCGATGTGTCATGGACCGCTGCGGCGCGGTGTAAGCCCAACCATGCTCGGCTGAAGACGGGCCCCGTCCGTGACGGGGCTCTTCTGTTCGTGCGCAAGGTCGGGCAGTCTCGACACATTCTTCCTGGTGGAGTGGAACATGGCCGTCAAGCGTGTCGTCGCCAACATCGCCACGCCCGATCCCTCACGTGCCGCTGCGTTCTATGGCGAGCTGCTCGGCATGCCGGTGGTGATGGACCATGGTTGGATCGTCACCCACGGCGGGCAGGGCAGTGCGCTGGCGCAGGTCAGCTTCGCCAGTGAAGGGGGTTCGGGCACGCCGGTGCCGGACCTGTCGATCGAAGTGGACAAGCTGCAGGACGTGCTGCAGCGCATGCGCGCGGCCGGCATCGCGCTGGAATATGGCCCGGCCGACGAACCCTGGGGCGTTCGGCGCTTCTTCGTCCGCGATCCGTTCGGTCGGCTGTTGAACATCCTCGCCCACGCCTGAGCGGTGGATGGTGCCTCGCCACGCCTGACGGTGCGCGCGGGACGATGACCGTCTACCGGAGTGCTGGCCCTGCTCGCGGCATCCGGGCTGCTCCGGCAGCCCAGGCGCGCCTGAACGCGCCGCGGTCAGCCCTGCTGGCGTTGTGGACCGTCCCCCGTTGGCGTCGCTTCGGCCGCTTGCCGCTGCTGCCGTGCATTGGCGTGGCGAGCGTGCCCGCCTTCGCGGCCGATCGCTGCCATGTGCTGGCGGTTGCGGCTGATCGCCTCGCCGCCCTTGCGGCCGGCCACGCGTGCCTCGGCCGGGCTGAACTCATGTGCATTGCCGGACGCATGCGCGGCGCGTCCTCCCTTTGCGGCGATCGCGCGCTGCTTGTCCTGGTCCATCGAGGCGAAGCCACGATGGGAAGTGCCGTGGTGATGGTCGGCCATGGGAAGGCTCCCGTTGCATGGAAGGGAAGCTCATCCTTGCCGGTGCCCGGCTAACGGAGTGTCCGCACCGGTGCGGCTGCCTTCACGCCGCACCGTACTGCTTTTCACGGCGCAGGTACGCCGCTGCGCGCATCGCCCTGCGTGGCTAGGACGAACTGCACCCTTCACCCAGGCCGGCGTGATGGGCTCGACCGAAGAGGAGTACGTGCTCGGCAATACAGACCCTTTGGCCGCGCAGTGCCGCACGCTGGAGCTGCGCCTGGGCAAACGGCGGCTGGACCTTCCTCAGCGAAATCGGAATGGCCGCAGAGCAGCAAGGCTTCAGCGCCGGCGGGCGTCCTGCAGGCGCTGCGCGAAGGGCCGCTGTGCGAGCGCTGCAAGGGCGTCGCGTAGTACCTGCTCCAGCGGCTGCCCCAGATCGGTATCGAGGCTGCGCGCCGCACGCGCGGTGGCCTGCCATTGCGCCTGCAGCGCAGGCATCGCGCGCTGTGCGCGGGGGCTCAACTGCAGGATGCGTTCACGTCCATCGTCGCCGCTGGACGCGTGCAGCCAACCATCGCGCACCATCGCCGCCACGGTCTGGCTGAGCGCCGAATGGCTGAGCCCGCAGGCCGATGCCAAGTCCTTGATCCGGCAGGGGCCCTGCGCCATCAGCGTGCGCAGCACCGGTGTGTAGCGGGGCCGGTAGTCCAGTTGCAGGTCCCGGTAGGCCTGCTCGACCGCCGGGTCCAGCTGGTCGAGCAGGGCGCGCAGCAACGTGCCGAGCGTGGCGTGTTGGAGATCCATGACCGGGATGATATATAAGCGCTTATATATCTTCAACGCGGAGGTGGTTGATGGCCGTGTCCTGGATGCTCGTTGCGTTGCTGGCAGGGGCCTGCCCGGCGCAGGACGAAGTGCTGCGCGCGGCGGCCACCGCCGTGCAGGCGCAGTACCTTGACGAGGCGGAGGGCGCCCGTATCGCCGATGCCCTGCGCACCTGGTCGGTGCAGCAGCGCTTTGCGGACAGCTGTTCGGATCCGGTTGCATTCAGCGCACGCCTGAACCAGGACCTGGACATGTTCGATGGCCACTTCCATGTTGAACGCGTGGACGCAGCGGCCGGCCAGGACGATTGGTTGATGGCCTGGCGCGCCGATGCCCGCAGCAATGGTGCCGGCGTGCGCGAGGTGCGGGTGATGGAGGGCAACATTGGCTACCTGCGGCTGAGTACCTTCTATCCGCTGGATCTGGCGCGCCCGAAGTTCGCTGCGGCCCTTGCCCTGCTGGCCGACACCGATGGCCTGGTGCTGGATCTGCGCCAGAACGGGGGCGGCGACGATGCAAGTGCCGACCTGCTGGTACGCACGCTGCTGGACGCGAAGATCGATGCGGTGCAGCAGCTGGACCAGCGCGGCCGGCGCACGCCGGTCCCGCTGCCGCCTGCCAACCTGCCTGCGTACCTGAAACCGCTGGTGGTGCTGATCGACCGCCGAACCGGTTCGGCGGCCGAGTTCGTCGCCTATTCGCTGCAGGCACTGGGCCGCGCGCGGATTGTCGGTACGCGCAGTGGCGGTGCCGCGCATATGTTTGGTGATCCTGTGCTGCTGCCCGATGGCTATCAGATCAGTATTCCCGACCGGCAACCCATCAATCTGCGCACCGGTGGAAACTGGGAACGTACTGGCGTGAGGCCTGATGTGGCCGGCGGCGACGATCCGCTGTTCATCGCGCGGCAACTGCTGGCGCCTGCGAAGTCGTCAAGATGAACGCACGATTGCATGGCTGTCCTATCGCGGATGCGCGATTGCATGCCTAGAATCGAAGCATCCCGGTAGTTCCCGGGCGCTTCGAGTGAATGGACTCAATGAAGATTCTGTTGACCGGCAGTTCCGGCCGCATCGGGCGCGCGATCTTCGGTGCGTTGGCGGCTGCCCACGAAGTGGTGGGGCTGGACCGCAGTCCGTTTGCCACCACGCGCATCATTGCCGATGTCAGCGATCGGCAGGCCGTCGCGCGCGCGGTGCAGGGCGTGGATGCGGTCATCCATACCGCGGCCCTGCATGCCCCGCATGTCGGCCTGGTGCCGGATGCGGTGTTCCAGCAGATCAACGTGGAGGCCACCGCACACCTGCTGCAGGCGGCACGCGAAGCCGGTGCACGGCGCTTCGTGCTGACCAGCACCACTGCGTTGTATGGCCATGCCGTGGTGGCCGGTGGCTGCCGTTGGATCGACGAAGACACCGAGCCGCTGCCGCGCACGATCTACCACCGTACCAAGCTGCAGGCAGAGACCCTGGCCGAAGCCGCCGCCACGCCGGGCTTCAGCGTTCGCGTGCTGCGCATGGGCCGGTGTTTTCCGGAACCGCCCGAACGGATGGCGATGTTCCGCCTGCATCGCGGCATCGACGCCCGCGATGTGGCCAGCGCACATGCTGCACTGCTGCTCGACGAAGGCGCCCGGTTCGCGCGCTATCTCGCCTGCGCACCGACGCCGTTCCGGCGCGAGGACTGCCTGGAACTGGCCACCCACCCGCGCAGCGTGCTGGCCCGTCGCGCGCCGCAGCTGCTGGCCGAGTTCGAACGCCGTGGTTGGCCGCTGCCATTGAGCATCGACCGTGTCTACGACAGTGCCCGCCTGCGCGGCGAGCTGGGCTGGCAACCGTGCTTCGGGCCGGACGACGTGCTTCAGCAGTATGCCGTCGGCAGCATCGAGGTACTGCCGCGGGCACAGTGGATCAAGGACCGCGTGGCCGAGTGAGGGCATCGCGAGAGGGGGAGCGTTGAGCCGACCCTGAGCGGATTCAGGAATGTGCAGGCCGACCGCCTCAACCTCGTTGGCGGGCGGCCGCTAACCCAGTGCGCTTCCAGCGCCGGGCGCGCCCCGGCGGCCGGTGGCCTGCGCGACGGATCGCGCGCCTGCGCGGTGCCCTCGTGGTGCCGGTCGTCCTGAACTGCCTTGCGGACCCTCCCATGTCTTCTTCCCGCTCTGCCGCTGCCCAACGCCCGGGCAGCATCGCCCACAAGTTGATGCTGGGCACCGCCGTGATCGCGCTGCTGTGCTTCGGCCTGACCGCCTTCCTGATCTACCGGCAGGCCAGCGCCAGTCTGATCAGCGCCTCGCGCCAGACCATGACCAGCGAGGCCAACGCTGAGGCGCGCCAGGTGGCGGCTGATCTGGGCACCGCTTTCGCCAGCAATGACGCCATGGTCGAGGCCGTGCTGGCCCAGCGTGCCCGTGGTGATATACCCGACCGCGCCAGCTTGGCGGCGGTGCTCGGCGAACAGCTGCGTGCTCATCCTCAATGGCTGGGCAAGAGCACCATGTGGGAGGCCGATGCCTTCGACGGCAAGGATGCGGAGTTCGTCAATACCGAAGCACACGATGCCACCGGCCGCTACATGAGCTACTGGGCCTGGCAAGACGGCAAACCGCAGCAGTCGGTGATGACCGACTACACCGAGACTGCCAGCGGTTCCGGTGACTGGTACATGGTGCCCAGCCGCGACAAGCTGCCGAAGGTCAGCGAACCTTACGCCTATGACATCGCCGGCCAGAAGGTGCTCATGAGCACCCTGAGCACGCCGATCATCGAGAACGGCAGATTCCTGGGCGTGTTCACCGTCGACTTCTCGCTGGCAGCGCTGCAGAAGCACCTGTCAACGCTGAAGCCGATGGGGGCTGGCCGCGTCGAACTGCTGTCGCCCAAGGGCGTGGTGCTGGCCTCGGCCAATGCCGCCGAGATCGGCAAGCCGCGCAACGATGCCCTGACCCGCAGCATGCTGGCCGACATCGCCGCCGACCGTCCGTTCGAGGCCTTCAGCCCCGACGCAGCCGGCAATGTACGCGTGTATGTGCCGCTGCGCGTGGGCGACGCCCCGCAACGCTTCGCGCTGGGCGTGGTGATGCCGCATGCGGTGATCGTGTCTGAGGCACGCCAGCTGCTGTGGCTGACCCTGCTGGTCGGCGTGATCGCCGCGCTGACCCTCAGCGCCGGCGTCTACGTGCTGCTGCGCCGCCTGGCGATCCGCCCGTTGGCCGAAGCGGTACGCGTGGCCGGAGATGTCGCCGCCGGCAAGCTGGACAGCACGCTGCCGGCGCGCAGCAACGACGAAGTGGGGCGCCTGCTGGACGCAATGCAGGGCATGCGTGGGCAGTTGCAGTCGGTGATGGCTGCGCAGGCCGAAATGGCGCGCCGGCACGATGCCGGTGAACTCAGCTATCGCATGGATGCTGCGGCCTTCCCGGGCGAGTACGGCCGCATGGTGGCCGACAGCAACCAGCTGGTGGCCTCCAGCAATGCGGTCACCCAGCGCCTGGTTGAAGTGATGCAGCGCTATGCCGTGGGCGACCTCAGCGTGGACATGGAAGTGCTCCCGGGCGAGAAGGCGGTGTTCACTGCCGCGATGGCCACCACCAAGCGCAACCTGGCGGCGATCAACGAGCAGATCCAGCAACTGGCCGCCGCCGCCGCCGCCGGTGACTTCGCCGTGCGCGGTGATGCACTGCGCTTCGAACATGATTTCCGCCGCATGGTGGAGACCCTGAACACAATGATGCAGGTCAGCGACCACAACCTGGCGGCACTGTCGACGCTGCTGCGCGCGATCGCCGCCGGTGACCTCAGTGCGCGCATGCAGGGCGACTTCCACGGCGTGTTTGCGGTGATGCGCGACGATGCCAACAGCACCGTGCAGCAGCTGACCCAGATCGTCGGCCAGATCCAGCAGTCGGCGGCCAGCATCCGCCTGGCCGCCGGTGAGATCGCCGCCGGCAACAGCGACCTGTCGCGCCGCACCGAGCAGCAGGCCGCCAACCTGGAAGAAACCGCCGCGTCGATGGAAGAACTGACCTCCACCGTGCGCCAGAATGCCGACCATGCGCTGCAGGCAAACACGTTGGCCGGTTCCGCAGCGGGCGTGGCCAGCGAAGGCGGCCAGGTGGTCAGCCAGGTGGTGCACACCATGGAGCAGATCGAGGCGTCTTCGCAGCGTATCGCCGAGATCATCTCGGTGATCGATGGCATCGCGTTCCAGACCAACATCCTGGCGCTGAACGCCGCAGTGGAAGCGGCGCGCGCCGGTGAACAGGGCCGTGGCTTCGCAGTGGTGGCCAGTGAAGTGCGGGCGCTGGCGCAGCGCTCGGCGGGTGCTGCCAAGGAGATCAAGGAGCTGATCGACGCCTCGGTGGCCCAGGTCGGTGCCGGCGCGCAGCTGGTGCACGGTGCGGGGCGCACCATGCAGGACATCGTCGGTCAGGTCGGCCGGGTCAACGAGATCATGGCCGAGATCTCGGCCGCGTCGCGCGAACAGTCGGCCGGCATCGAGCAGGTCAACCAGACCGTGGTGCAGATGGACGAAACCACCCAGCAGAACGCCGCGCTGGTGGAGGAAGCCAGTGCCGCCGCCCGTGCGATGGAGGAGCAGGCCGAGCAGCTGGCAGTGGCGGTGTCGCGCTTCCGCCTGCAGGCCGAGCCGGAGGGCATGGCCCGCCGCGCGGCTTGATGCCGGAAACGAAGACGCCCGGCGGCTGCCGGGCGTCGGATGCATCCTTGCCGCGCATCCTGCGCAGGTCTGATGGCTCAGAACATTCCTTCAAACGGATTCCAGCTGGCCCGTCCTTCCACCTTTTCCAGGTAGTAGCTGTAGTTGGTGCTGGAGGCGACCAGCAGGTTCATGGCGATGAACAGCATGCGCCCGACGACATCCGGCAGGAACATGCTGACGATGGCCAGCGCGATGTTGATGCCGATCACCACCAGTGCCTTGCGCCACATGCCGAGAATCAGCAGGTAGATGGCACCGAAGAACAACGCGAAGAAGTTCAGGTTGATCTTCAGGCGGTCACCAAAGGACAGTGCCTTCCAGGCCTGCTTGAAGCCGGGGTTCTTGGGGGCGCCGTGCTGGCGGAAGAAGTTGAAGCGGAACTGCCACTTCGGGCTGAACTGGGACAGGTCGGTGGTATTCATTGGGAAACATCCCTGTGAGAAAACGTTTTCATGATAGGGCAAGTCCTATTCAGGATCCAAGCGCTAGCGTCAAGAATGTGACGCCTGCCTTGTTCCCGCGCCTGCGGCCAAGCGCCGCGCCGTCACCCACCCGCCTTGTTTTTAGGATAGGGTGCGCAGTTCCGCTGCCGCCCCGGCTGAACCCGTGCGGCGGCGGGATGTCCATGGAGGTTGCATGACCACACCTGCTACACCGGAAAACGCACCGGGACCGGTGCTCCTGCCGACACCTGAAGTGGTGCAGGCACAACAACTGCTCGCGCGCCAGCAACTGGCGGTGGCGATGGACCGTGCGCGCACGGCCGCCACGCGGGATGCGGCTCCGGCCGCGCTGGAAAGCGAGTAACCCGCAACACCGTCGATCGCGCTGGCATGTCGCCAGCGCGATCACGGCGCGTGCCGCCGGTCAGAACCGCGCGGTCATGCTCAGGAAGTAGCTGCGCCCGGCGACGAAGTAGTCGGTGGAGCCTTCCGCATACAGCTTCTTGTCGGCCAGGTTGCTGACGCCACCGCGCAGGGTCAGCACTTCGTTGACGTTCCATGCCGCGGTCAGGTCATACAGCGTATAGGCCTTGAGGAAGGTCGTGGCGGTGCCGGTCTGCCTGCCGGTGTACTGCGCCGACAGGCTGCCGGAAAACACCGTGCTGGGCGCCCAGTCCAGCGACGAATAGCCGGAGAACTCCGGTGTATCGATCAGGTTGCGGCCGGTGGTCAGGTTCCTGGCTTCCTTCATCCAGGTCGCCGAGGTGCGCCAGCGCCACTGCTCGCCGAAGCGGACGTTGAGGTTGCCTTCCATGCCTCGGGTGCGCGCGCGCTGTACGTTGCTCATGCGCGTCCACCAGATGCCGTTGAACCGGCCCAGTGGTGCGTACTCGATCTTGTTCCGGAAGTCGGTGTGGAAATAGGTCACGCCGACATCGATCAGGTCATTGTCGAAACTGATGCCGATCTCGCGGTTGGTGCTGGTCTCCGGATCCAGGTCCGGGTTGCCGGCCATGTAGCACCCGCCGCGGGTGTAGCCCAGCGGGATCAGCGAGGTGCAGCCGCGGCCCCCGGACTGGGTAGCGGCACTGGCCGAGTTCTCGGTCAGGCTGGGCGCACGGAAGCCTTTGGAGACGCCACCGCGGATCGTCCACTGTTCGGCCGGGTGCCACACCAGGTACACACGCGGGCTGACGTGGCCGCCGAACTGCTCGTGATGGTCCAGGCGCGCGCCCACGGTCAGGGCCAGGGTGCGGTGCAGTTTCAGCTCGTCCTCGGCAAACAGCGCCCAGGTGTCCACGTCCAGAGTGGAGCCGCTGACCGCGTTGCCGGCATAGTCGATCGGCGCGCGGCCGATGGTGTCGGTGTTGGTCAGCTCCTGCCGCTTCCATTGGCCGCCTGCGGCGAACTGGTGTTCAACGCCGAGGGTGAACGGCGTGGTCAGGCTGCCCTCGATGATCGTATCGGTCGCTTCGGAACGGCCGGCAGCACCGATGTCGTTCCTGTACTCGGTCCAGTACGCACTGATCTTCGAATTGCCGAAGCGCCACTTGCCATCGTGGTTGAGCGCCAGCGAGCTGCGCTTGAGCTCACTGGCACCCCAGGCACCTTCGTCCTGCTTTTCCAGCGACGCATCGATGAAGGCCTGCTGCACGCCGTGCCCGGCTTCCAGCGACAGTTCCTGTGCGTCGCTCAGCTTCCACTGCAGCAGCGCATCGACGTTGCGGTCCTTTTCGCCGGCATAGGCGTTGCCGTAGACACCGCCGTTGGAGCGGTCCGAATCACGGCGCATGCTGTTGGCACCGATGCGCAGGCCGAAGCGTTCGCCCAGCGGTCCGGAGAACGTGGCGCCGATCTGCTGGGTATCGCCGCGCTTGCCGTCAGCCGGGCGGGTGTAGCTGTGGGTGGCGCTGCCGTTCCATTCGTCGCCGATGCGCCGGGTGATGATGTTGATCACCCCGCCCATCGCATCGGAGCCATACAGCGACGACATCGGCCCGCGCACCACTTCGATGCGCTCGATCTGGTCCGGCGAGATCCAGTTCAGGTCCTGGCGGCCGAGGTCGGGGCGATAGTTGGTCGAGGCCGAGCTGCCCATGCGCTTGCCGTCCACCAGCACCAGCGTGTAGTTGGACGGCATGCCACGCAGCTTGATCTTGGACTGCTCGCCGACGGCGCTGAGGCCGCCGGTCACGCCCGGTACGCGGCTGAGCAGGGCGGCCAGGTCCGGTACCGGCTGGCGCTCGATGTCCTCACGACTGATCACGCTGATGCTGGCCGGGGCATCCTTGATCCACTGCTGGCTGCCTGAAGCCGTGACCACCACGGTATCCAGGTCCTTGGTGGAGGCATCGGCGGCGGCCTCTGCGGCGGCCAGGCCTGGCAGGGCCAGCAGGCAGGCGGTGGCCAGGCGGGTGCGCGGCAGGCGCGCGGAACGGGAACGGGACGACAGGGACATGACGGCTTCCATGGGAGGTGGGGTGACCCGGTGGAAGCAGCAGGCGCAGGCAGACAGCAGGCAGCCCCCCCTTCCGTGGGTCGTCGGGTGCGCGGTCAGGACCGGCGCAGCTGGGTGGGTCGCGGCCGTGCGGAGGACGGTGACCTGCCTGGTTGATTAAATGATAACCGTTCGCGTTTGTTACGATCCAGTACCGGGGGCGATGCAGTGACATCTGGCCATGCCCTGGCGTGATCGCCTGCTATTTGCTGAATGGGGACAAATCCCGGTGTAGACCTTCGCACCCGGCTTACATTCTGCGCCCTAGACTGGGCCGCATTTTCGATTCCGCCCCGTTGGAGATCGTGTGGGTTCCGGTAGTGACAGACATCGACTGTGCGGCGTGAGGCCGACACAGCCAGGACAAGTGCGGGCGCCGGGAAAGCGCGCCGGGAACCTTGGTGCATGCAGCCCGGCCGGGATGGCCGGCCGTGCCGACGGCGCGGAGTAAGCGACGATGGGGGTGCAGACCATCCATGCGGAAGCAGGAACGCCCCGGCTCGATGCCGGCTGGGCGCTGCTGCCCGCTGAATCGCCGTTGCCGATGCCCGAACAGACCCTGCGCGAAGGCGCGCTGAAGGTCCGGCGGCATCGCACCTCGCCGCGCTTGATCGGCCTGCGCCGGCTGTACCTGTTTGGTGGCACGCTCGGCATGACCGCCGTGGCTACGCGGATGATGTGGCGGGTGCTGTCGGCCAATGGCATCAGCGTGCTCGAAGCCTGCCTGCTGGTGCTGTTCGTCGGCCTGTTTGCCTGGATCGCGCTCTCGTTTGCCAGCGCCCTGGCCGGCTTCCTGACCGCTGTGTTCGACCGGGGCTATCGGCTCGGCATCGACCCGGACAAGCCGTTGCCGGTCGTGCACAGCCGTACTGCGCTGTTGATGCCGACCTACAACGAAGACCCGCGCCGCCTGCTGGCGGGCCTGCAGGCGATCTACGAGTCGGTGGCGGCCACCGGCCAGCTCGACCGCTTCGACTTCTTCGTGCTCAGCGACACCCGCCGCGAGGACATCGCCGCTGCCGAGGAACAGGTGTTCGCCGAGCTGCGCGAGCGTGTGCCGGAGGGGCAGACGCGCCTGTTCTATCGTCGACGTGGTGACAACAGCGGGCGCAAGGCCGGCAACATCGCTGACTGGGTCCGCCGCTTCGGCGGTGCCTATCCGCAGATGCTGATCCTTGATGCCGACAGCCTGATGACCGGCGACAGCATCGTGCGCCTGGTGGCCGGCATGGAACACAACGCCGACGTCGGACTGATCCAGACCCTGCCGTCAGTGATCGGCGGCCGCACCCTGTTCGCGCGCATGCAGCAGTTCGGTGGCCGCGTGTACGGGCCGGTGATCGCCCGCGGCGTGGCCTGGTGGCACGGTGCCGAGAGCAATTACTGGGGCCACAACGCCATCATCCGTACCCGTGCCTTCGCCGACCACGCCGGCCTGCCGGCGCTGCCCGGGCGCAAGCCGTTCGGCGGCCACGTGCTCAGCCACGATTTCGTCGAAGCGGCGCTGATGCGTCGTGGCGGCTGGGCCGCGCACATGGTGCCCTACCTCGGTGGCAGTTACGAGGAAGGCCCGCCGACGCTGACCGACCTGCTGGTGCGCGACCGCCGCTGGTGCCAGGGCAACCTGCAGCACGGCAAGGTGGTTGGCAGCCGCGGGCTGCACTGGATCAGCCGCACGCACATGCTGATCGGCATCGGCCACTATTTCACCGCACCGATGTGGGCCATGCTGATGCTGATCGGCATCGCCATCCCGCTGTTCCAGGAAGGCATCGATTTCAACGCCCTGCTGCACCTGTCGCCCAGCGTGTACTGGCGCGCACAGGATGAAGAGCAGGTGGTGCGCCTGTTCGCCGCCACCATGGCGGTGCTGCTGCTGCCCAAGGTGCTCGGCTACCTGGCAATGCTGCTGGACCCGGTCGACCGCCGCGGTTGTGGCGGTCCGATCCGTGCCTTCGTATCGATGCTGGTGGAAACCGTGCTCGCCGCGCTGATGGCGCCGGTGGTGATGTACGTGCAGTCACGCGGCGTGGCCGAAGTGTTGTCCGGGCGCGATTCCGGCTGGGACGCGCAGCAGCGTGACGACGGCGGCATCTCGTGGATGGCGTTGATCCGTGGCTACGGTGGCCTGGGGGTGTTCGGCGCCTTCATGGGCGTGCTGGCCTGGGCGGTATCGCCGTCGCTGGCGGCCTGGATGGCGCCGGTGGTGATCGGCATGGTTCTGGCCGTTCCGGTGGTGGCGCTGACCTCCTCGCGCGGCCCCGGTGCTTTCCTGCATCGCCTCGGCCTGCTCGATATTCCGGAAGAGAACATTCCGCCACCGGTGCTGGTACGCGCCGCGCAGCTGCGGCGGGAAGCGGCCGAGCAACCGCCGCTGTACTGATTGCCCCGCGCCAGCGGCATAATGCGGCTCGAACTTGAAGGAGCCGCATCATGCTGCAAACGGTGGAACAGGAAACCGGCGCCTCGCCGCAGTGGTCGGTGATCTGGTTGCACGGCCTCGGCGCCGACGGCCATGATTTCGCGCCGATCGTGCCGGAACTGGTGGGGCCGCACTGGCCGGCGCTGCGCTTCGTGTTCCCGCACGCACCCGTGCGGCCGATCACGATCAACAACGGCGTGCCGATGCGCGGCTGGTACGACATCGTGGGCATGGACTTCCGTTCGCGCGCCGACATGGCCGGCGTGCAGGAATCGGTGGTGCAGCTGGACGCACTGATCGCGCGCGAGATCGAGCGCGGCATCGCGCCGGAGAAGATCTTCCTGGCAGGCTTCTCGCAGGGTGGGGCGATCATCCTGACGGCCGCGCTCTCGCGTACCGCGCCACTGGCCGGCCTGATCGCGCTGTCGACCTATCTGCCCGAAGCCGACAGCGCCACGCGTGTTGACGGCGCGGTGCAGGTGCCGGTGTTCATGGCCCATGGCAGTGGCGACCCGGTGATCCCGCAGGCCGTCGCCGCGCACAGCGCGCAGGCGCTGCGTACGCTGGGCCTGGATGTGGCGTGGCACAGTTACCCGATGGCCCACCAGGTCTGCGCCGAGGAGATCCAGGCACTGGGTGACTGGCTGCAGGAACGCCTGGGCGCCGCCTGAGCCATGTCGCCGGCGAGCACACCGCCGTGGATGCCGGAACTGTGCCGCCTGCCACGGCTGGCGGCGATGCTCGGCCTGGCCGAGCTGGTGGTGGTGGTACTGGCGCTGGCGCCGGACGGCAGCCGTCACTGGACCTTCGGCGAACTGCTGTCGGCCAGCGGATTCGCGCTGTGGCTGGCGCTGGCGGTGACCGCCAGCCTGTGCCTGCTGCGGCCGACCCTGTCGCGGCTGCCGCCGGTGATGGGCGCCATTGCGGCGACCGTGCTGGCCACCCTGATCGCGGTGGTCTGCGCCGGCATCGTGCACGCGCTGTACGCGGTGCTGGGCGACAACTTCGCCAGTGGCATCAGCTTCTGGCGTTTCACCCTCGGCAGCGCGGCAACCACGGCGCTGATCGCCGCGCTGGCGCTGCGCTACTTCTACGTAAGCGATCGCTGGGCCGCGCAGGTGCAGGCCAACGCGCGCGCGCAGGCCGACGCGCTGCAGGCGCGTATCCGCCCGCATTTCCTGTTCAACAGCATGAACCTGATCGCCAGCCTGCTGCATCGTGACCCGGCAGTCGCCGAGCGCGCGGTGCTGGACCTGTCCGATCTGTTCCGTGCCGCGCTGGGGGCGGGCGAGGGCGATTCCACCCTTCGCGACGAATGCGAGCTGGCCGAGCGCTACCTGTCGATCGAATCGCTGCGCCTGGGCGAACGCCTGCAGGTGCGTTGGCAGCGCGACGAGCCGCTGCCATGGGACCTGCCCTTGCCAAGGCTGGTACTGCAGCCGCTGGTGGAAAATGCCGTGCTGCACGGCATCTCGCGCCTGCCCGACGGCGGCACCATCGAACTGCAGCTGGCGCGCGAGGGCAATGAGCTGCAGATCCGCGTACGCAACCCGGCACCCGATCCGCAGGCGCCGGGGCTGGCGCTGGCACGCGGCGCCGGCCATGCCCAGCACAGCATCGGCCATCGGCTGGCCTGGCGCTTCGGCAGCGCCGCGCGGATGACGGCTGGCTGGAGCGAGGGCTACTATGCCTGCCAGGTGACAGTGCCGATCCAGTGAGGGAACGATCGTGAGGGTAGTCATCGCCGACGACGAACCGCTGGCGCGCGAGCGCCTGCGCAGCCTGTTGGCGGCACAGGACGGCGTGGACGTGGTGGCCGAGGCCGGCAACGGTGAGCAGGCCCTGCACGCGTGCGCGGAGCTGCAGCCGGACCTGGTCCTGCTGGATATCGCGATGCCCGGGCTGGATGGCCTGGAAGCGGCCCGCCACCTGGCCAGCTTCGAACCCCGGCCAGCGGTGGTGTTCTGCACCGCCTACGATGCGCATGCGCTGTCGGCGTTCGAGGCCGCAGCGATCGACTACCTGATGAAGCCAGTGCGTGCCGAACGGTTGGCGGCGGCGATCGCGCGTGCGCGCACGTTCCTGGCCGGCCGCGGTGGCCGGCCACAGGAGCACAGCGGGCAGCAGGCACGCAGCGTGCTGTGCGCACGCCTGCGCGGCAGCCTGCGCCTGATTCCGCTGGACGATATCCACTACCTGCAGGCCGAGGAGAAGTACGTGGTGGTGCACCACGCGCGCGGCGAGGACCTGATCGAGGAATCGCTGAAGTCGCTGGAAGAAGAGTTCGCCAGTCGTTTCATCCGCATCCATCGCAACTGCCTGGTGGCACGCCACGAGCTGGTGGAGCTGCGTCGGGGCTCGGGCGGGCAGGTGCAGGCGGTATTGCGGCATGGCAAGCAGCCGCTGGAAGTCAGCCGCCGGTGCGTGGCGACGCTGAAGCAGGAACTGCGGCACTTGTGAGAGTCCCGCGCGGCCTGCGGCCGCGACTGCTTGCGAGCAACATCGAAAGCAACAGCAACAGCAACAGCAACAGCAACAGCGTTTCATGGCTCGGTGTTGCTACGTGCTGGGTCGGGCCGGGGTGGGGGCGCGGGACACGCCGTAAACCCTTCCATGGGGGCTCGATGGCGCCTTGCTCGTGTGCGCTGTCCTGCGCACACGGCAAGACCGGGGTTGGGCGTCCTGCCCAACCCGCCCGAGGCATGCCTCGGGCCCATGGCGCCAACGGTCCCGCGCCCCCACCCCGGCCCAACCCTCTCGTTGTCTACTGCGTCGGACAGCAAGACCTTTGGTGTTGTTGGCTTGGAAAGAGGGGTCAGATCCCTTTTCCTGCGGAAAAGGGATCTGACCCCGGAAGCCGCCAGCTGTTGCTTTTGCTTCTGCTCTTTTCTTTTGATCTTCCGTGGCTGGCGCACACGGAAACTGTCAGAGGTCGGGCGGGGTGGGGTCGCGGGGGTGTCCGCGGCATGGATGCCGCGGCCAAGCCTCCACGGACGGATTCACGGCGTCCCCCGCGAACCCACCCCGCACGGCCAAGCCCAACTGCAGCTCCAAGCCACGAGGGGCTCCGCCGTTGGCCGTATCCGCGCCGAAGGCGCGATAATGACCGGATGGAAACTGTCCGCATCGCTACCCGCAAGAGCCCGCTCGCCCTCTGGCAGAGCGAACACGTCGCCGACCGCCTGCGCCAGGCCCACCCCGGCCTGCACGTGGAACTGGTGCCGATGAGCACCCGCGGTGACGAGGTGCTGGACCGCTCGCTGGCCGCCATCGGTGGCAAGGGCCTGTTCCTGAAGGAACTGGAGCTGGCCATGCTGCGGGGCGAGGCCGACTGCGCCGTGCACTCGCTGAAGGATGTGCCGATGGAACTGGACGCGCCCTTCGCGCTGCCGGCGATGCTGACCCGGCACGACCCGGCCGATGGTTTCGTCTCCAACCTGTACGCCTCGCTGGACGCGCTGCCGATCGGCGCGCGGGTCGGCACCTCGTCGCTGCGCCGCCAGGCCCAGCTGCGCGCGCTGCGCCCGGACCTGGAACTGCTGGACCTGCGCGGCAACGTCAATACTCGCCTGGCCAAGCTCGACAACGGTGGCTACGACGCCATCGTGCTGGCGGTGGCCGGCCTCGAGCGCCTGGGCCTGGGCGAGCGCATCGTCGCGCGCCTGCAACCGCCGCAGTGGCTGCCAGCGCCGGCGCAGGGCGCGGTGGCGGTAGAGTGTGACGGAGGCAACACGCGCCTGATGGCGCTGTTCGCCACGCTTGATGACGCCGCCACGCGCGCTTGCGTGGAAGCCGAGCGGGCCATGAACCGCGCGCTGCATGGCAGCTGCCACGTGCCGGTGGCGGCGATCGCGCAGTGGCAGGGCGACGACCTGCACCTGCAGGGCCTGGTCGGCAGCGCCAGTGATGGCCGCGCCGTGCGTGCCGAAGCGGTGGGCCCGGCCCGCGATCCGGAAGCGCTGGGCCAGCAGGTGGCGAAGCTGCTGCTGGACGATGGTGCTGGCGAGCTGCTGAACGTCTGAGCCCCGATGTCTGTAGAGCCGAGCCATGCTCGGCTGCTCTTCGCCGGGAAAATCCCGGGCTTCGCGCTCAAGTCGAGCATGGCTCGACTCTACAAAAACGAAACGGGCGCCCTGGGCGCCCGTTCTGCTTATTTGAACTTGTAGACCACGTTCATCGTGGTCAGCGTATCGGTCTTGCGCTTGTCGACAGCGACGTCGCTGTTGTAACGCGCCTGCCAGCCGGCCTTCAGCGCCAGGTGCTCGTTCATGCTCACCGAGACACCGAAGTCGTTCTGGCCGAAGGTGTTGTACGAACCGGACTCGACCAGCAGCGTGTTCACCAGGTCGGTGTTGTCGGTCAGCGAGTACTTCAGGTCGAACAGGCCACGGCCGATCATGCCGGTACGGGTGCGGTCATCCTCGGTGCTGTGGGTACGGCGCACGCCGGGGCCGATCTGCGCGTCGAACGAAAAGCGCTCGGTGTTCCACAGGCGGGTGCCGTAACCCAGACCGAACGAGCTCTGGCGGTCGTAGGTGGCGAAGTCGTCGCGCTCGGTACGCACCGTGGCTGTCAGCTGGCGGTGCTCGCCCAGCTGCAGCGCGCTGCCCGCACTGCCGGTGTAGCGGTTGGCGGTGGTGTTGCTGCGGCGGGTGGTGGTGCCGTCGTCATTGGTCTCGGTCACCTTGGAGCTGGAGCGCAGGCCGAACAGGTCCATGCTGTGCACCCAGTCGCCGTCGGTGTAGCGCAGGCGCAGGCGGCCGTTGAAGCTCTCGGTGCTGCTGTTGCCGCGTGCCGAGGCAAAGCCGAGCTCGCCGCCGCTGCCACTCCACGGCGAGGACATCGCCGCCAGTTCGGAGGCATCCTGCGCGTATGCGAGCGGCGCACACAGCAGCAGGGGGATCAGCAGGGACACGCGCAGGGACATCGAGGCTTCTCCGGAACGGTTAACAGCCGGTGATGATACTGGAAGCGTGATGGCGGTCCGAATCGATCCAAAGCGTGCTTCAGCGAACGTTGCCGCGATCGCCTATTCAGGGCAGATCGACACGCAATGCGGGGTCGTTGAAGCGCGAATAGCGCAGGCGCAGCTGGAAGCTGCGGCCATTGCTGCTGCCGCTGCGCACGATCTGGCGTGGCAGGCCCTGGGCATCCACCCAGTACTCCAGGCGTTCGCCGGGCTGGTTGCCGCGCAGCCGGTAGTGACGGGTCTCGACCCCGTCCAGCGCCTGGCTGCCGAGGTCTTCGGCCTTCAGGTCGGCGGGCAGGGCGTCGGCGGGCAGCGGGTTGCGCCACTGCTCGAGCAGGCCGGGCGGGGCCGGCACCTGGCGGATCGCACCGTCGGCCTGCAGGAACAGGGTGTCGCCGATGATGGTCTGCGGCCCGGCCGGGGTCTCCACCCGGAAACGGTCGGGTGCAACGAAGTCCATGGCGCTGCGTACCCGCTGCGGCGCGCCCAGCACCTCCAGTTCGGCGTGGAAGCTGCGCAGGGCGGCGAAACGCTGGCTGGCGCCCAGCACCGCCTGTGCCGGATCGGCGGCGGGTACCGGGGCCCCGGTGCCCGCCGGCGCCGGCGCGCGATCGCAGGCGGCCAGCAGCAGGCAGGCCAGCAGGGACAGGGCAGGCAACCGGCGCATCGGGCATTCCATGGGGTGGGGGCGACCACGATAGCCCAAACGTTCCACACAAGACCCGCGACTCGGACATAATCGGGGGTATGGACCGATACGAACGCATCACCGCCCTGCATCGTCTGCTCAAGTCCGCGCGCTATCCGGTGACGGTGGCGACCCTGCAGGACAAGCTCGGTTGTTCCCGTGCCACCGTCTATCGCGACCTGGCCTTCCTGCGCGATGCGCTGATGGCACCGATCGAGGGCGACGGCGAGGCCGGCTTCCGCTACCAGGCCGACGAGAGCGACCGCTTCGAGCTGCCCGGCCTGTGGCTCAGCTCGGAGGAGCTGCATGCCCTGCTGGCCTCGCAGCACCTGCTGGCGCGTACCGGCGGCGGCGTGCTGTCGTCGGTGCTGGCGCCGCTGCAGCAGCGCATCGAGAGCCTGCTGGCGGCGCAGGCCGGTGTTTCCAGTTGGCCGGTCGACCGCGTGCGGGTGATTCCGCACCGTGGCCGCAAGTTCGACGAAGGCAGCTTCCGCAGCGTGGCCTCGGCGGTGCTGGAGCGCCGCCAGCTGGCGTTCGAATACCGCGCCCGCTCCACCGACGAGCCGACCAAGCGCACCGTCTCGCCGCAGCGCCTGACCCATTATCGCGACAACTGGTACCTGGATGCCTGGGACCATGACCGCGAGGCGCTGCGCAGTTTCGCGGTGGACCGCATCCACAAGGCACGGGTAATCGACAATGCCGCCCGCGATGTCGCCGACAGCGAGCTGGACGAGCAGCTCGGCGCCAGCTATGGCATTTTTTCGGGTGCCCCGAAGGGCTGGGCGACCATCCTGTTCAGCGCCAAGGCTGCGCGCTGGGTGGCCGACGAGCACTGGCATTCCAAGCAGCAGGGTCGTTTCCTGGCCGATGGCCGCTACGAACTGAAGGTGCCGTACAGCGTCTCGCGAGAGTTGCTGATGGACGTGCTGCACTATGGTTCGGATGCCGAGATCATCGAGCCGATCATGCTGCGCGAGCAGGCCAAGGCGCTGCTTGAGCTGGCCCTGAGCAACTACGAAAAATCCTGACACTCCCCCCGAGAACCCCGTCCCCCATGAAGAAGACCCTGTTGCTGTCCCTGCTCGCCGCTGCGCTGGCCCTGACCGCCTGCGGCAAGTCCGGCGAGCCCTCGCAGAAGCTGGTGGTGGCCGCCACGGCCGTGCCGCATGCCGAGATCCTCGAGGTGGTCAAGCCGATCCTCAAGCAGGAAGGCGTGGACCTGGACGTGCGCGTATTCAACGACTACGTGCAGCCCAACGACCAGCTGGTGCAGAAGCAGGTGGACGCCAACTACTTCCAGACCGAGCCGTACCTGGATGCCTACAACCGCGACCGCAAGACCGACCTGGTGAAGGTGATCGGCGTGCACATCGAGCCGTTCGGTGCGTACTCGCGCAAGGTCAAGTCGCTGGCCGAGCTGCGCGACGGTGCCGACGTGGTGATCCCGAACGATCCGAGCAACAACAGCCGCGCGCTGATCCTGCTGCACAAGGCCGGCGTGATCGAACTGAAGGACCCGGCCAACGCGCTGTCGACCCAGCGTGACATCACCGCCAACCCGAAGAACCTGAAGTTCCGCGAGCTGGACTCGGCGATGCTGCCGCGCGTGCTGGACCAGGTCGATCTGGCCCTGATCAACACCAACTATGCGCTGGACGCCGGCCTCAACCCGACCAAGGATGCGCTGGCGATCGAGAGCAAGGATTCGCCGTACGTGAACTTCCTGGTCGCGCGCCCGGACAACAAGGACGACGCCCGTGTGCAGAAGCTGGCCAAGGCCCTGACCAGCCCGCAGGTGAAGGCCTTCATCGAGACCAAGTACAAGGGCGCGGTGCTGCCGGCGTTCTGATTGCGGCTGATCTGTTGATTTGAATGGTGGGTGTCGACCTTGGTCGACACTGCCTTCCCTGTAGAGCCGAGCCCATGCTCGGCTTTGCTTTTTTGCGGCGCCCCAACAACGGCAGCCGAGCATGGCTCGGCTCCACAGGGTCAACCCAGATGTCGCAGCAGGACGGGGGGGCGGTTTCAATCGACGTGGAAGGCGAGGGTAGCCGCCACGGCCTGCTGCCATCCCGCATACAGCTTCTCGCGCCGGGACACCTCCATCTGTGGCTCGAAGCGCCGGTCCAGGCCCCACTGTGCAGCGATCTGTTCGCGGCTGGACCAGAACCCGACGGCTAGGCCGGCCAGATAGGCCGCACCGAGCGCGGTGGTTTCGGTCAACCGCGGCCGCAGCAGCGGCACACCGAGGATGTCTGCCTGGAAGCCGGCCAGGAAGTCGTTGCCGATCGCACCGCCATCGGCGCGCAGCTCAGTCAGTGCGATAGCGGCATCGGACTGCATTGCATCGAGCACGTCGCGGGTCTGGTAGGCCATCGCTTCCAGCGCGGCGCGCACGAAGTGCGCCTTGCGCGTGCCACGGGTCAAGCCAAACATCGCACCGCGCACATCACTGCGCCAATAGGGCGCACCCAGGCCGACAAACGCCGGCACCAGATAGGCGCCGCCGCTGTCGGGCACCTGCGCGGCCAGTGCCTGGCTGTCGCTGGCGCGTTCGATCATGCGCAGTCCGTCGCGCAGCCACTGCACCACCGAGCCGGCGATGAAGATCGACCCTTCCAGCGCATACTCCACGCGCCCCTCCAGGCCCCAGGCAATGGTGGTCAGCAGGCCGTTGCGCGACCGCACCGCCTGCGCGCCGGTATGCATCAACATGAAGCAACCGGTGCCATAGGTGTTCTTGACCATGCCCGGCTGGAAACAGGCCTGGCCGAACAGTGCGGCCTGCTGGTCACCGGCGATGCCGGCGATCGGGATCGGGTGGTCGAAGAAGAACTGCGGCCGGGTGTGTGCGTACACCGCACTGGAGTCGCGCACCTGCGGCAGCATCGCGCGCGGGATGTCGAGCAGGGCCAGCAGATCGTCATCCCAGTCCAGCGTGTGGATGTTGAACAACAGCGTGCGCGCCGCGTTGCTGTAGTCGGTCACATGCGCCTGGCCACCGCTGAGGTTCCACACCAGCCAGCTGTCGACGGTGCCAAACAGCAGCTCGCCACGTTCGGCGCGCTGCTGCGCACCTTCCACGTGGTCAAGGATCCAGCGCACCTTGGTCGCAGAGAAATAGGCATCGATCAGCAGGCCGGTCCGCTCGCGGATCAGCGCTTCATGGCCTTCGGACTTCAGGCGTTCACAAATGGCGTGGCTCTGCCGCGATTGCCAGACGATGGCGTTGTGGATCGGCTGGCCGGTGGCACGGTCCCAGACCACGGTGGTTTCGCGCTGGTTGGTGATGCCCAGTGCGGCGATATGACGCGGGTCGATCTGCCCGCGGCTGAGCAGTTCGGTCAGCGTGGCATAGACGCTGGTAAGGATCTCGCGCGGGTCATGCTCGACCCAGCCGGGTTGCGGGAAGATCTGCGCGAACTCGCGCTGCGCGCTGCCGATGATGTTGCCGGCACGGTCGAACAGGATCGCGCGCGAACTGGTGGTGCCCTGGTCGATGGCCAGCACGTAGCGGGGCGTCATGCAGCGTCTCCGGTAGAACGGTCAGGGTAACTTACCTTTCTCTCTGTAGAGCCGAGCCATGCTCGGCTGCATTTGCACAACGCAGCCGAGCATGGCTCGGCTCTACAGAGTGGAGTGTTCGATCCACGCCTGCAGCCGTGTCACCTGCGCAGCGTCCAGCCGCAACCCCAGCTTGCTCCTTCGCCACAGCACGTCCTCGGCAGTGCGCGCCCACTCATGCTCGCGCAGAAAGGCCACTTCCCGGGCATGCAGACCGCCGCCAAACCCCTCGCCAAGATCGCGCAGGCCCCGTACCCCCTGCAGCAGTTCCGCACTGCGACTGCCATAGGCCCCGGCCCAGCGTCGCGCGATACCTGCGGGCAACCAGGGTGCCGATACCTGCAGATGCGCGCCCGCCTGCGCGGCGTCGCCCCAGTCGCTGCCTGGCAGCGGGTCTCCGTTTGCTGTCCACGCCGCTCCCATCTGCGGCAGGGCGGGCCGCAGCAGCTCCAGCGCTTCCTCGGCCAGCACCCGGTAGGTGGTCAGCTTGCCGCCCAGCACATGCAGTGCCGGTGCCGGGTCCACCTGCAGCTGCAGGCGGTAATCGCGGCTGAGTCTTGCCGCGCGCGGATCGGGATCAGCCAGCAGCGGACGGACGCCGGCGAACTGCCAGACCACATCTTCCGGCGCGATGGGTTCATGCAGGTAGCGATTGGCCGCTTCGCACAGGTACGCCACCTCTGAAGGCAGCACGCTGCAGCGCGCCGGGTCGCCGCGATAGTCGGTGTCGGTGGTGCCAACCAGCAGGTGGTCGTGGGCGAAGGGCAACAGGAACACCACGCGTCCATCGGGTTGCTGCAGCAGGCACGCGCTGTCATCGGGCCAGGGCCGGCGCAGGACGATGTGGCTGCCTTGTACCAGCCGCAGCGCGGGGCCGCCACTGCGTGCCTCCATCCGTTCCAGCAGGTCGCCGGCCCATGGCCCTGCCGCATTGGCGACGGCGCGCGCGGTCACCTGCTGCTGGCCATCGGCGGATTCCAGCACGGCCTGCCACCGGCCCTGCAAGGGCTGCAGGTCGATGCAGCGGCTGCGCACACGCACCTGTGCGCCCCGCTGCGCGGCATCCAGGGCGTTGAGCAGCACCAGTCGCGCGTCATCGACCTGCGCGTCGGCGTAGCTGAAGGCCTGCCGCAGATCCGGCGAGAGCCAGGGGCCGAGCGGATCGCGCTGAAGGTCCAGGGCGCGCGAGGCGGGAAATGCCGGGCTGCGACGGCCCAGGTGGTCATACAGCCACAGTCCCGCGCGTAGCATCCAGCGTGGGCGCAGATGGGGTTCCCACGGCAGCACAAAGCGCAATGGATGGACCAGATGGGGCGCCTGCCGGCGTACCACCTCGCGTTCGCCCAGCGCCTTGCGCACCAGCCCGAGCTCGCCCTGTTCCAGGTAGCGCAGGCCGCCGTGGATCAGCTTGCTGCTGGCGCTGGAGGTATGCGCGGCCAGGTCGTGCTGCTCGCACAGCAGCACGCGCAGGCCGCGGCCGCTGGCGTCACGGGCGATGCCGGCACCGTTGATGCCGCCACCGATCACCAGCAGGTCGACGTCGTCCATCGTGTCTCCGCGTCCTGTGTCTGTAGCCGAGCCCATGCTCGGCTGCTTTCCGGGTCAGCCGGGCAAGCTCGACTCTACAAAAAAGCAGCCGAGCGCGGGCTCGGCTCTACACGCGGAACGCCGGTGACGGAAACGACGACGGGCCCCGAAGGGCCCGTCGCGTTGCATCAGTGAAGCAGGTGCAGCCTGGATCAGAAGCGGGCGCCGATGCCGAAGCCGACGGTCCACGGATCCATCTTGGCTTCGCCGATCTTCTCGCCGCCAACCTTGATGTCCGGGCGGGCGCGCATGTAGCGGGCGTCAGCACGGGCGAACCAGGTGGAGTTGATGTTCATGTCGACGCCGACGGTGCCGATCACGCCCTTGGCATCCTTGAAGCGGATGTCGGTGTCAGCGCCGTTGCCCAGCTTCTCGTTGCTGAAGCTCGACTGGTAGTAGCCGACGCCCACGAACGGACGGAACACGTTGTCAGCCTGGCCGAAGTGGTACTGGCCGCTCAGCGCGACCGGCTGCTGCTCGACCGAGCCCAGGCGGGCGTTGTTCGGGCCCTTGAACTTGTTGTCGAACTTGTCAGCGGCGCCCCACAGTTCAACGGCCCAGTTGTCGTTGAAGTAGTAGCTGAAGCTGACGGTCGGCGCCGGGCCACCATCGGTCTTCTTCACGCCGGAGATCGGGTCGTTCTTCGGTTCCAGCAGCGAGATGCCGCCAACAACGGCAAAATGCTTGCCCGACGCGGTGTCGGTGCTGCTGCTGTCCTGGGCGAAAGCGGCCGGCGCGAAGGCGGCGGAGGTCAGCAGGGCGAGACTCAGGATACGGATGGAGCGCATGGGGGTATCTCCTAATGTTTCTTGTTTTGGGCCCCCGGTTGCGGGGCGAGCACACCGTAGTCGCCCCAACATGAATCGAATCCGACGCACGTTAAAAAATAGTTTTCCTTGTTCAGCGACGGGTACGGAACGCCTGTATCCATGGGGTTTTAGGCGCTCGGGGACATTCATGCAGTTGGAGGAGATGTGAGCACAGCAACGTTGTGCATCGGCCTGCAAGCGCAGGTGAACGTGGAGTGCCGGGTGCTGCTGCTGGGCTCGATGCCGGGCGTGGCGTCCCTGCAGGAGCAGCGCTATTACGCCCATCCGCGCAACCGCTTCTGGCCGCTGATGGCCGACATCTGTGGTTTCGAGGCGGATCTGGCCTACGCCGCGCGGCTGCAGGCATTGAATGCCGCGGGCATCGGTCTGTGGGATGTGATCGGTCGCTGCGAGCGCCGAGGCAGCCTGGATGCGGACATCGTGCGTGGCACGGAAGTGGCCAATGCACTGCCGGAACTGATCGCCACGTTGCCTGAGCTGACGCTGATCGGCTGCAATGGCGGTGCATCATGGCAGGCGTTCCAGCGCTGGGTGCTGCCGCAGCTGGAGGCCCCGCCACAGGTGGTTGCATTGCCCTCGACCAGCCCGGCCAATGCGGCGTGGTCGTTGCCGCGCCTGCGCCAGGCCTGGCAGCCGGTTGCAGACGCACTGGCGACATGAAGCGGACATCGTCCGGACAATACGCTACCGACTGGTCGCGGCCGGGACCCGTGGGCAACAGCCTGTCCCGGCTGCGTGCGTACTGAAAACACCTGTAACGGTTGGCGCTGGACCCCGCTGGCCGCACAATAGACGTTTCCCTACACCAGATTGCCGGAGTTATCCCCATGGCCGAAATCAAGGAAGCACTTGTCCCCGATATCGGTGACTACAGCGATATCCCGGTAATCGAGGTGCTTGTCGCCGTCGGCGACACGGTCAAGAAGGACCAGGGCCTGGTGACGCTGGAAAGCGACAAGGCGACCATGGAAGTGCCGTCCTCGGTGGCAGGCGTGGTCAAGGAACTGAAGGTCAAGGTGGGCGACAGCCTGTCCGAAGGCAAGGTCGTGGCGCTGATCGAAGTGGCCGAAGGCGAAGCCGCCGCGCCGGCCGCCGCCGCGCCCGCACCGTCCAAGTCCGCTGCCCCGGCTGCCGCCACCCAGAGCGCGCCGGCCCCGGCCGCTGCTGCGGCGGCCGCTCCGGCCACTCCGGCCACCAGCGGTGGCGCAGTGGAAGCGCTGGTGCCGGACATCGGCGACTACGCCGGCATCCCGGTCATCGAAGTGCTGGTCGCTGTCGGCGACACGGTCAAGAAGGACCAGGGCCTGGTCACGCTGGAAAGCGACAAGGCCACGATGGAGGTGCCGTCGTCTGTGGCCGGTGTGGTCAAGGAGATCAAGGTCAAGGTGGGCGACAACCTGTCGCAGGGCGACGTGGTTGCCATCATCGAGGCCGAAGGCGCTGCGGCGCCGGCCCCGAGCAAGGCCGCCGCTGCTGCTGCCCCGGCCGCCGCCGAAACCGCCACCAAGGTCGAGCCGGTCGCTGTGCCGGCGCAGCCGGACAAGCTGGCGGCGCGTGAGATCGCCTCGGCCGGCACCCCGTCCAGCCCGCCGGTACAGTTCAACGCCGATGGCGTGCTGCCGGCCAAGGTGCCGTACGCCACCCCGGCGGTGCGCGTGTTCGCCCGCGAGCTGGGCGTGGACCTGCTGCAGATCAACGGCACCGAGAAGGGCGGCCGCATCACCAAGGGTGACGTGCAGAAGTTCGTCAAGGCCGCGCTCAGCGGTGGTGTGCCGGCTGCCGGTGGTGCTGCCGTCGCTGCCGGCGGTGGCCTGAACCTGCTGCCGTGGCCGAAGGTCGACTTCAGCAAGTTCGGCGAGACCGAAGTCCAGCCGCTGTCGCGCATCAAGAAGATCTCCGGCGCGAACCTGGCCCGCAACTGGGCGATGATCCCGCACGTCACCCAGTTCGAACAGGCCGACATCACCGACCTGGAAGCCCTGCGCGTGGCGCTGAACAAGGAGAACGAGAAGGCCGGCATCAAGCTGACCATGCTCGCCTTCCTGATCAAGGCCAGCGCCGCGGCGCTGAAGAAGTTCCCGGAATTCAACGCCTCGCTCGACGCCAGCGGTGAAAACCTGACCCTGAAGAAGTACTTCCACATCGGCTTTGCCGCCGATACGCCGAACGGCCTGGTCGTGCCGGTCATCCGCGACGTGGACAAGAAGGGCGTGGTGCAGATCGCGCAGGAAACCGGCGAGCTGGCCAAGAAGGCGCGCGACGGCAAGCTGGGCCCGGCCGACATGAGCGGCGGCTGCTTCTCGATCAGCTCGCTGGGCGGCATTGGCGGCACCGCGTTCACTCCGATCGTCAATGCACCGGAAGTGGCCATCCTGGGCGTGTCCAAGTCCTCCATCCAGCCGGTCTGGAATGGCAAGGAGTTCGCGCCGAAGCTGATGCTGCCGCTGTCGCTGAGCTACGACCACCGCGTCATCGACGGCGCCCTGGCCGCACGCTTCACCACGTACCTGTCGCAGGTGCTGGCCGACATGCGCCGCGTGCTGCTGTAAGGCATCGCTTCGCCCCCACCGTGCGGCCGCTGCCCCTGGCGCGGCCGCGTGAACAGATGCAGTGACAGCCCGCCGGCCCTGCCGGCCGGGCACAAGGAAAACCACCATGGCCACGATTGAAGTCAAGGTTCCCGACATCGGCGATTACAGCGATGTGCCGGTGATCGAAGTGTTGGTCGCCGTCGGCGACACGGTGAAGAAGGACCAGGGCCTGGTGACCCTGGAGTCGGACAAGGCCACCCTGGAAGTGCCGTCCTCGGCGGCCGGCGTGGTCAAGGAGATCAAGGTCAAGCTGGGCGACACCTTGTCCGAAGGCGCCGTGGTCGTGGTGCTGGACGCTGAAGGCGCCGCCGATGCCCCGGCCAAGGCCGCTGCGCCGGCTCCGGCTGCGGCCGCTCCGGCCAGCAAGCCGCCGGTGACCCCCTCGCACCGCGCCCCGGCCGAGCCGGTGGCACCGAAGCCGGCGCTGTCCAGTGGCAAGCCGGCCGACATCGAATGCGAAATGGTCGTGCTGGGCTCCGGCCCGGGCGGCTACACCGCCGCCTTCCGCGCCGCCGACGTTGGCCTGGATACGGTGCTGGTCGAGCGCTACGCCAGCCTCGGCGGCGTCTGCCTCAACGTCGGTTGCATTCCGTCCAAGGCGCTGCTGCACGCCGCCGCGGTGATCGACGAAGTCGCCCACGCCGGCGATTTCGGCGTCGAGTTCGGCAAGCCGACCATCACCCTGGACAAGCTGCGCCAGTACAAGGAAAAGGTCGTCAACCAGCTGACCAAGGGCCTGGCCGGCATGGCCAAGCAGCGCAAGGTCCGCAACGTGCAGGGCGTCGGCAGGTTCATCTCGGCCAACGAACTGGAGATCACCGCCGCAGACGGCAGCACCCAGCTGCTGCGCTTCCAGAAGTGCATCATCGCCGCGGGTTCGCAGGCGGTGAAGCTGCCGAACTTCCCGTGGGACGACAAGCGCGTGATGGATTCCACCGACGCGCTGGAGCTGGCCGAAGTGCCGGGCTCGCTGCTGGTCGTCGGCGGCGGCATCATCGGCCTGGAAATGGCCACTGTGTACAGCGCACTGGGCAGCAAGGTCACCGTGGTCGAGTTCATGGACCAGCTGATGCCGGGCGCCGACAAGGACCTGGTCAAGCCGCTGGCCGACCGCCTGAAGAAGCAGGGCATCGAAGTGCACCTGAAGACCAAGGCCTCGGGCGTCACTGCCGATGCCAAGGGCATCACCGTGACCTTCGAGGCGGCCGAGGAAGGCCAGGCGCCGGCGCTGGCGCAGGGCACCTTCGACCGCGTGCTGGTGGCCGTGGGCCGCTCGCCGAACGGCAAGAAGATCGATGCCGAGAAGGCCGGCGTGCAGGTCACCGACCGTGGCTTCATCCCGGTCGATCGCCAGATGCGCACCAACGTGCCGCACATCTTTGCCATCGGCGACATCGTTGGCAACCCGATGCTGGCCCACAAGGCCACGCACGAGGGCAAGCTGGCGGCTGAAGTGGCCGCTGGCCACAAGAAGGAGTGGGTGGCGCGGGTGATTCCGTCGGTGGCCTACACCAACCCGGAAATCGCCTGGGTCGGCGTCACCGAGACCGAAGCCAAGGCCAAGGGCCTGAAGGTCGGCGTGGCCAAGTTCCCGTGGGCCGCCAGCGGCCGCGCGATCGGCATCGGTCGCACCGAGGGCTTCACCAAGCTGATCTTCGATGAGGAGACCCACCGCATCATCGGCGGCGCGATCGTCGGCGTGCATGCCGGTGACCTGCTGGCCGAGATCGGCCTGGCGATCGAGATGGGTGCCGAAGCCGAAGACATCGGCCACACCATCCATGCGCACCCGACACTGAGCGAATCGGTGGCAATGGCCTCGGAAATCTACGACGGCACGATCACCGATCTGTACATGCCGAAGAAGAAGTAAGGCGCCTGCGCCTTCACGAACGAAAAGCCCTGGCATCTGCCGGGGCTTTTTGTTTCTTCGTTCGACGCCGTTGCGAGCGTTCGGGCCGCTGCGCGGGTGGCAGGCATTTGGACAAATGTCCCCCGTCGCCCGCCTGCGGCGGTCGCCTCCTCCTTTACTTTGTCCAAATGCCTGCCACCCGCGCAGCGGCTCGGCTTGCGGAAAGTCGAGAGTCGGTGCTCAGGCCGCCTGGATGCATGACACGCGGAGGGAGCGGGGGCTGTGTGCGAAGTAAAGGAGGAGGCGTCGGCCTCAGGCCGGCGCCGGGGGACATTCGCACGCAGCCCCCGCTCCCTCCAGCGCTCGACCCAGCTTGCATCTGCGGCAACTGCCACCGCTCGCAGCGGCTCGGCTCGCTGAAAGTAGAGCCACTGCCACTGCAAAGGCCGCTCGGATGCCTGACACGCGGGGGGAGAGGGGCTTGTGTGCGAAGTAAAGGAGGAGGCGTCGGCCGTAGGCCGGCGCCGGGGGACATTCGCACGCAAGCCCCTCTCCCCCCGCGCTCGACCAACCCGCTTCTGCTTGACCGTGCAAACAAAAAAGCGCGGCCCCGATGTTCCGGAGGCCGCGCCAGGAGAGAGAATGCCGTGGAAGGGGCGGGTGTCAGAACACGAAGCTGACGCCGGCCACCGGGCCCTTGAATTCCTGCTTCAGGCCGATGGTGCCGTCGCTGCCCTTCTTGTCCGCATCGAGCTTGAACCAGTCGTAGCCGGCGAACACACCGAAGTTCTTGGTGAAGCGGTAATCGACGATGGCGTTGGCGCGGCTCAGATCGCCCTTGTAGTCATCGAAGCTGCCCCAGCGCGTGTTGAGGTACTGGCCCTGCAGGGTGATCATCCACTTCTCGGACGGGGTGAAGCTCAATCGCGCACCGACCACCGGCGCCACGCCGTCGGTCTTCTCGTTGAGGAACTGGCCTTCGTACACGGTGCCCAGATCGGCGTAGGCCTTGGTGCTGACCTTGGCGTACTCGGCACCCAGCTGCAGGCCCAGGTCGAACGTATCGGTGTCCACCACCGAGTAGTCATAGACCAGGCTGGCCACCTGGTACTTCAGTTCGCCCTTGACGAAGCTGCCGGACGGCACGTTGACGTCACCGAAGGAGATGTCCTGGCCGAGGGTCTCGCGGCGGTCCTTGTCGTACTTGAAATAGTTGAACAGCAGGCGCTGGCGGTTGCTGATGCGGAACATGCCGTCAATGCGCGGCTCCCACTCCTTGCCACCCAGCTTGAAGTCCTCGGAGAAGCCGATGTCCTGCCCGGCGACATTGGTCTTGCCGCGGAGCGTGTTGTCCGAGTCGATGTTCATCGCACCCAGGCGCAGGGCAAAGCGGTCGTCGCCTTCGGCGGCGTGGGCGACGTGGGCGAACGAGGCGCCGGCGGCGAGCAGGGAGAGAGCGAGCAGGGTGGGTACGGGGCGCATCGAAGAGTCCTTGCAGTGGTTCATCAGAATGAAGACCACTGTGCCGGACAGGCCCGTCCACCATCCGTGAACGTATGGTCCACGCCATGTGCACGGTTCAGTGCTGTCGCGACGATGCAAAAAGATGGCCCCGGAGACGGGCTTCGGGGCCATCGTGGGACCTGCGGGGTGGAGCCGACGAGGATGCTGCAGGCAGGTCGAAAGATCGGACCTGCGCATCCGGCGAAAGTTCCTCGCCTTCGACCAAAGTTCAATACTGCGGTGCAGCATCATGCGGACGTCATTGTCCCCCGGGTGGTACGCAAAAATGTAACCGTTACCGCAACTTGCGGCTTCCCGGGATGAACAGGCAGCGGTTGTCTCGCAAATTGTCCCATTGCTATAATTTGGCGGCTCGATGAGGCCCCCCTGCTGTAGCCGCCTCAGCCTTCCACTTGCAACCACGCGGGACGTCCTGTGCTGAACTCCGTTGACGCGGGTCGGCGACTGATGCTGCGCGCCGCGGTCTACCCGCTGGCCGCGGTCGCTGTCCTGGCCCTGGCCTTCCTGCTGGTCGGTCCGAAATACGCCCTCGGCGCGCTGGCGTCCGGTGTGGCCATTTCGGCCGGTGGCTGGGTGGCGGCAAGGATGGCGCTGGGGGGCGGTGCGGTGGCCGCAGGATCGGCGATGGCTCGCCTGATCATTGCGATCGTGGCCAAGTGGGTCGTGGTTTTCGGCGTCCTGCTGGTGGGGTTCCTGGTCTTCAAGCTGCCTGCATTGGCGCTGTTGGCCGGTATCGCCGTCGGCTTGATGTTCCAGGTCCTGGCCATGGCCAGGCGTTGACAGAATTCAATTAACTGAAGGTTCCGGACACATGGCGGGCGAGGCTCTAACCCCTACCAGCTACATCCAGCATCACCTGCACAACCTGACCGCGCCGGTCGGCAAGGGTGAGGGTATGTTCTGGCATATCCACGTCGATACCTTCCTCACTGCGGTCCTGATGGGCCTGGTGATCGTTGTCGCGTTCTGGCTGGGCACCCGCAAGGCCACCGCCGGCGTGCCGGGCAAGTGGCAGGCCTTCGTCGAGATCTGCCTGGAGTTCGTCGACCGCCAGGCCAAGGACACCTACCACGGCAAGAGCAAGCTGGTCACGCCGATCGCCATCACCATCTTCTTCTGGATTCTGCTGATGAATCTGCTGAAGATGATCCCGGCCGATTTCATCGCCAAGCCGCTGGAATGGGTGGGCGTGCACTACTGGAAGCCGGTGCCGACCGCTGACGTCAATGCCACCCTGGGCATGGCCATCAGCGTGTTCTTCCTGATGCTGTTCTTCGCGCTCAAGTCCAAGGGCCTGGGCGGTTTCATCAAAGAATTCCTGACGGCGCCGTTCGGCAAGTGGATGATGCCGTTCAACCTGATCCTCAACATCGTCGAGTGGCTGAGCAAGCCGATCTCGCTGGCGATGCGACTGTTCGGCAACATGTTCGGCGGCGAAATCGTGTTCCTGCTGATCTGGGTGCTGGGTGGTGCCGGTTTCTTCGGTGCCATTGCCGGTGGTGTGTTCGGCCTCGGCTGGATGCTGTTCCACCTGCTGGTGATCCCGCTGCAGGCCTTCATCTTCATGATGCTGTCGATCGTGTACCTGAGCCTGTCGGAAGACGCTCACTGAGTTTCAAGCTTCAACGCGTTTCAACCTTCATCCGTTTCATCACCCTTAGCAACTTAAGTTCCTGGAGATAACCATGTACTTCGCCGTCCTGACCAACTTCGCGCAGATTCAGAGCTCCACCGCCCTTGCCGTCGGCATCATGATCGGCCTGGCCGCGCTGGGCGCCGGTCTGGGTCTGGCCATCATGGCTGGTAAGTTCCTGGAGTCGGCCGCCCGCCAGCCGGAACTGATCCCGGTCCTGCAGGTCCGCATGTTCATCACCGCCGGCCTGATCGACGCCGCGTTCATCATCTCGGTCGCCGTTGGCCTGCTGCTGGCCTTCGCCAACCCGCTGTCGGCTGCCTTCGCTGGCGCCGTCACCAAGGCTCTGGCCGGCTGATACAGCGGTTTGAGACGACCGGGTGCTGATGCACCCGGTTTCGGATGAAGGCCGGATGTGCCGCTTCGGCGGCGCGTCCACCCCGAAACCAGCGATCGAGCTAACCATGAATATCAATTTCACCCTTCTTGCGCAGGCGCTGGCCTTCGCTGGTCTGATCTGGATCATCGCGACCAAGATCTGGCCGCCGCTGATGAACGCGATCGAAGAGCGCCAGCAGAAGATTGCTGAAGGCCTCGCTGCTGCCGACCGCAGCCAGAAAGATCTGGCCCAGGCGCAGGAGAAGGTCAACGAAGCGCTGAAGGAAGCCCGCACCAAGGCCAACGAGATCATCGATCAGGCCCATGCGCGTGCCAACCAGATCGTTGATGCTGCCCGCAACGAAGCGATCACCGAAGCCACCCGTCAGAAGGAACTGGCCCAGGCTGAAATCGACGCCGCCGCCAACCGTGCCCGTGAAGATCTGCGCAAGCAGGTGTCCGCGCTGGCCGTGACCGGTGCCGAAAAGCTGCTCAAGCGCGAAATCGACGCCAACGCCCACAAGGCGCTGCTCGACGAGCTGGCCTCGGAGATCTAAGGATGAGCCAGGCCCTCACGCTTGCCCGCCCGTACGCCCGCGCCGCGTTCGCGACCGCGCGCGACGAAGGCGCGTTCGCGCCGTGGTCGGACGCCCTGGCGTTCTCCGCCCACGTCGCCGCCGATCCGCGCGTGGCGGCCCTGCTCGCCAACCCGGAGCTGGGTCGTGACGACGCCGTCGCCCTGCTGGCGCCGGTGTCCCACGGCGAGACCTACTCGCGCTTCCTGGCCATCCTGGCCGAATCGCATCGCCTGCCGCTGCTGCCGGAAATCTCCGGCATGTTCGACGCCCTGCGCGCCGAAGCCGAGCACGTGGTCAAGGCCACCGTCACCTCGGCTGCCGAACTGTCGGCCGGTGAACTGGACGCGATCAAGGTCGCGCTGCGCAAGCGCTTCAACCGCGAGGTCGACGTGACCACCGCGGTCGATGCCTCGCTGATCGGCGGCGCCGTGATCGACGCCGGCGACGTGGTCATCGATGGTTCGCTGAAGGGCAAGCTGGCCCGTCTGCAGACCGCGCTCGCTAACTGAATTCATTTAACGTCCGGCCCCGCTGCCGGCACTAGGACTTGACGATGGCAACCACGCTCAACCCCTCCGAAATCAGCGAACTGATCAAGAACCGCATCGAGAAGGTCAAGCTGGCCGCGGAATCGCGCAACGAAGGCACCGTGACCAGCGTGTCCGACGGCATCGTGCGCATCTTCGGTCTGGCCGACGTGATGCAGGGCGAAATGATCGAACTGCCGAACAACACCTTCGCACTGGCCCTGAACCTGGAGCGCGACTCGGTCGGCGCCGTGGTCCTGGGTGACTACGAGCACCTGCGCGAAGGCGATGTCGCCAAGACCACCGGCCGCATCCTGGAAGTGCCGGTCGGTCCGGAACTGCTGGGTCGCGTCGTGAACGCGCTGGGCGAGCCGATCGACGGCAAGGGCCCGCTGGGCACCGACCTGACCGCTCCGGTGGAGCGCGTTGCTCCGGGCGTGATCTGGCGCAAGTCGGTCGACCAGCCGGTGCAGACCGGTTACAAGTCGGTCGACTCGATGATCCCGATCGGCCGTGGCCAGCGCGAGCTGATCATCGGTGACCGCCAGACCGGCAAGACCGCCATGGCGATCGATGCGGTGATCAACCAGAAGGGCACCGGCATCAAGTGCGTGTACGTTGCGATCGGCCAGAAGGCTTCGACCATCGCCAACATCGTGCGCAAGCTGGAAGAGAACGGCGCGCTGGCCCACACCATCGTGGTGGCCGCGACCGCTTCCGAATCGGCTGCCATGCAGTACATCAGCGCCTACTCGGGCTGCACCATGGGTGAGTACTTCATGGACCGCGGCGAAGACGCGCTGATCGTGTACGACGATCTGTCCAAGCAGGCTGTCGCCTACCGCCAGATCTCGCTGCTGCTGAAGCGCCCGCCGGGCCGCGAAGCCTACCCGGGTGACGTGTTCTACCTGCACTCGCGCCTGCTGGAACGCGCTGCCCGCGTGTCCGAGGAATATGTCGAGAAGTTCACCGAAGGCAAGGTCACCGGCAAGACCGGTTCGCTGACCGCGCTGCCGATCATCGAAACCCAGGCCGGCGACGTGTCCGCGTTCGTTCCGACCAACGTGATCTCGATCACCGACGGCCAGATCTTCCTGGAAACCGACCTGTTCAACGCCGGCATCCGCCCGGCCGTGAACGCCGGTATCTCGGTGTCGCGCGTCGGTGGCTCGGCCCAGACCAAGATCATCAAGAAGCTGTCGGGCGGCATCCGTATCTCGCTGGCCCAGTACCGTGAACTGGCTGCCTTCGCGCAGTTCGCCTCGGACCTGGACGAAGCGACCCGCAAGCAGCTGGAGCGTGGCCAGCGCGTCACCGAGCTGATGAAGCAGAAGCAGTACGCGCCGATGTCGATCGCCAACCAGGCGCTGTCGATCTACGCCGTCAACGAGGGTTACCTCGACGACGTGCCGGTCAACAAGCTGCTGGCGTTCGAAGAAGGCCTGCACGCCCACTTCGCCAATACCCAGGGCGAGCTGATCAGCAAGGTCAACGCTACCGGCGGTTGGGACAACGACATCGAAGGTGCCTTCAAGAAGGGCATCGCCGAGTTCAAGACCACCGGCAGCTGGTAATCGCGGTCCTGTAGAGCGGAGCCACCGGCTCCGCTGGACCAGATGACAAACGGTTGAACAACGCGGGGCATCAGCCCCGCGCCACGGGAAACAAGAGATGGCAAGCGGACGCGAAATCAAAACCAAGATCAAGAGCGTGCAGAACACCCGCAAGGTGACGCGCGCCCTGGAAATGGTCTCGGCCTCCAAGATCCGCAAGGCGCAGGATCGGATGAAGACCTCGCGTCCGTACGCGCAGGCGATGAAGCAGGTGATCGGTCACCTGGCCCAGGCCAGCACCGACTACCAGCATCCGTTCCTGGTCGAGCGTGAGCAGGTAAAGCGGGTCGGTTTCATCGTGATCTCCTCCGATCGCGGTCTGGCCGGCGGCCTGAACAACAACCTGTTCCGCAAGATGCTGGGCGAAGCCAAGGCATGGCAGGACAAGGGTGCCGAAGTGGACCTGGTGACCATCGGCCAGAAGGCATCGACCTTCTTCCGCCGCGTGAAGGTCAACATGGTCGGCAGCGTGACCCACATCGGCGACGTGCCGAAGCTGGAATCGCTGATCGGTGTGATCAAGGTCATGCTCGACGCCTTCACCGAAGGCAAGATCGACCGCGTGTACCTGGTCTACAACCGCTTCGTGAACACCATGGTGCAGAAGGCCAGCTTCGATCAGCTGCTGCCGCTGCCGCCGGCCGAGAAGCAGGTCGCTCACCACGACTGGGACTACCTGTACGAACCCGATGCCGCGACCGTGCTGGAGCACGTGATGACGCGTTACATCGAGTCGCTGGTGTACCAGGCACTGCTGGAAAACGTCGCCTCCGAGCATGCCGCACGCATGGTTGCGATGAAGGCGGCGAGCGACAACGCCAACAAGCTGATCGGCACCCTGCAGCTCGTCTACAACAAGGCGCGCCAGGCAGCGATCACCCAGGAAATCTCCGAAATCGTCGGCGGCGCGGCAGCAGTCTGACCGCGTTCGTTCAAAGCACACATTAGAGGATGCAGCAATGAGTCAGGGCAAGATCGTTCAGATCATCGGCGCGGTCGTCGACGTCGAATTCCCGCGTGAATCGGTGCCGAAGGTGTACGACGCACTGAAGGTCGAAAACACCGAGATCACCCTCGAAGTCCAGCAGCAGCTGGGCGACGGCGTGGTGCGTACCATCGCCCTCGGTTCCACCGACGGCCTGAAGCGCAACCTGGTTGCCGTCAACACCGGCCGCGGCATTTCGGTGCCGGTCGGCGCCGGCACCCTGGGCCGCATCATGGACGTGCTGGGCCGTCCGATCGACGAAGCCGGCCCGGTCGCTGCCAGCGACAACTGGGAAATCCACCGCGCTGCGCCGTCGTATGAAGACCAGTCCCCGGCCACCGAGCTGCTGGAAACCGGCATCAAGGTCATCGACCTGATGTGCCCGTTCGCCAAGGGCGGCAAGGTCGGCCTGTTCGGCGGCGCCGGCGTCGGCAAGACCGTCAACATGATGGAGCTGATCAACAACATCGCCAAGGCGCACAGCGGCCTGTCCGTGTTCGCCGGCGTGGGCGAGCGTACCCGTGAGGGCAACGACTTCTACCACGAAATGAAGGACTCCAACGTCCTGGACAAGGTGGCGATGGTGTACGGCCAGATGAACGAGCCGCCGGGCAACCGCCTGCGCGTCGCGCTGACCGGCCTGACCATGGCCGAGTACTTCCGCGACGAGAAGGACGAAAACGGCAAGGGCAAGGACGTCCTGTTGTTCGTCGACAACATCTACCGCTACACCCTGGCCGGTACCGAAGTGTCGGCACTGCTGGGCCGTATGCCGTCCGCGGTGGGTTACCAGCCGACCCTGGCCGAGGAAATGGGCGTCCTGCAGGAGCGCATCACCTCGACCAAGAACGGCTCGATCACCTCGATCCAGGCCGTCTACGTTCCCGCGGACGACCTGACCGACCCGTCGCCGGCGACCACCTTCGCCCACCTGGACTCGACCGTCACCCTGTCGCGTTCGATCGCCTCGCTGGGTATCTACCCGGCCGTCGATCCGCTGGATTCCACCAGCCGCCAGATGGATCCGCTGGTGATCGGCCACGAGCACTACGACACCGCCCAGCGCGTCCAGCAGACCCTGCAGAAGTACAAGGAACTGAAGGACATCATCGCGATCCTGGGCATGGACGAACTGTCCGAAGAGGACAAGCAGGCCGTGTCGCGCGCCCGCAAGATCGAGCGCTTCTTCAGCCAGCCGTTCCACGTGGCCGAAGTGTTCACCGGTTCGCCGGGCAAGTACGTGCCGCTGAAGGACACCATCCGTGGCTTCAAGGCCATCGTCGATGGCGAGTACGACCACCTGCCGGAGCAGGCGTTCTACATGGTCGGCGGCATCGAAGAAGCGGTCGAGAAGGCCAAGAAGATGGCCGAGAAGGCCTGATCCGGGACGGGCAGGAGCGATCCTGGCCGACCTGACGCCGGCGCCGGGCAACCGCCCGCGCCGGTGGACCCCCACGGTGGCATTGCGCCGCCGCGAACAGCGAAGAGATTTGCATGAGCACGATCCGTTGCGACATCGTCAGCGCCGAGCAGGAAATCTTCCGTGGCGAAGCGACCCTGGTCGTGGCCACCGGTGAGCTGGGCGAACTGGGCATCGCGCCCAAGCACGCGCCGCTGATCACCCGCCTGAAGCCGGGCAAGGTGGTGGTGACCACGCCGAACGGCGAGCAGCTGGATTTCGCCATTTCCGGCGGCATCCTGGAAGTGCAGCCGCAGGTGGTGACCGTGCTGGCCGACACCGCGATCCGCGCGCAGGACATCGACGAAGCCTCGGTCCGCAAGGCCAAGGAAGAAGCCGAGCGCATCCTGGCCAACCGCGGCGAAGCGATGGAAGTGGCCGAAGCCCAGCAGAAGCTGGCTGAAGCCGTCGTCCAGCTGCAGGCACTGGAACGCCTGCGCAAGAATCTCAAGCACTGAGGTTCGCGCTGCACCCACGAGAACGCCGGCCCTGTGCCGGCGTTTTTGTTTCTGCTGGCAGCGCCGGGCGTGTGTCGGTGGTATCAGCGATACACCACATGGCGCATCAACAGGAACGACACGCACGCCAGCCCGCCTTCCACCAGCGGCTTGGCCAGCCACGCGTACTGCAGGCCCAGCGCCTGGTCGACCAGGCTGACCAGCAGCGTGCTCGCTGCCGTCAGCAGCAGCCACAGCCCGAAGAAGCGTGCGAAGCGCTTCCATCCCAGCTTGCCGGCACCGGCCTCGGCAAAGGTGTAGCGGCCGTTGAGCCAGAAGCCCAGCAGCATGCCGGCCAGGCGACCGGCGATGTTGGCCGGCTCGACCGGCATGCCCAGCGCGGTGGCGACCACGAACACCAGCCAATCGACCAGCAGCTGCACGAGCCCGATCACAAGGTAGGTGCTTCCCTGGCGGAGCAGGCTCATCAGCATGGTGAAGGAGGAGGGATGCCCATGTTAACGGCCCACGCTCTAGAATCACCGGCAACGAACTACGGACTGCTGCTCCCATGACCCAAGCCCTGCACGTCATCATCCTCGCCGCCGGCGCCGGCAAGCGCATGAAGTCGGTGCTGCCGAAGGTGCTGCAGCCGATCGCCGGCCAGCCGATGCTGGCGCACGTGATCGATACGGCCCGCGAGCTGCAGCCAGCGGCCATCCACGTGGTTTACGGCCATGGTGGCGAGGCGGTGCGTCAGTACTTCGCCGGCCAGCCCGACCTGCAGTGGGCCGAACAGGCCCAGCAGCTCGGTACCGGCCACGCAGTGGCGCAGGCAATGCCGCAGGTTCCAGACGCTGCGCAGGTGCTGGTGCTGTATGGCGATGTACCGCTGATCCGCGCGCAGACCCTGCGCGACCTGCTGGCGCAGCCGGGCCGGCTGGCAGTGCTGGTGGCCGATGTCGATGACCCGAGCGGTTACGGCCGGGTGCTGCGCGATGCAGAGGGCAGGGTGGGCTCCATCGTCGAGCAGAAGGACGCCACTGACGACCAGCTGCGCGTGCGCACGATCAACACCGGCATCATCGCCGCAGAGTCGACCGCGCTGCGCCGCTGGTTGTCGCAGCTGTCCAACAGCAATGCGCAGGGCGAGTACTACCTTACCGATGTGTTCGCGTTCGCCGCGCATGAGTACACCCCGGCCGAGATGGCCCTGGTCGCCGATGCACAGGAGGCTGAGGGCGCGAATGATCCGTGGCAGCTGTCGCAGCTGGAACGCGCCTGGCAGCGCCGTGCGGTGCGTGCACTGTGCGCTCAGGGCGCGCGCGTGCGCGACCCGGCACGCCTGGATATCCGTGGCACCGTCACCGTGGGCAGCGACGTGCTGATCGATGTCGACGTTGTTCTTGAAGGCAACGTCGTGCTCAGTGACGGCGTTACCGTTGGCCCGTTCAACCGGCTGAAGGACGTCAACCTGGGGCCCGGCACCGAAGTGCGCGCGCATTGCGACCTGGAAGGCGTGGTCACCGAAGGTGCCGCGCAGGTCGGCCCGTTCGCACGCTTGCGGCCGGGTACCGTGCTGGCCGATGGCGTACACGTCGGCAACTTCGTCGAAACCAAGAAGGTCACCCTCGGCGTCGGCAGCAAGGCGAACCATCTCACCTACCTGGGTGACGCGGTGATCGGCAGCAGGGTGAACATCGGTGCCGGCACCATCACGTGCAACTACGATGGCGTGAACAAGTCGACCACCACCATCGGCGACAACGCTTTCATCGGCTCCAACAGCTCGCTGGTGGCGCCGATCACCATCGGCGAGGGCGCGACCATCGCTGCCGGGTCGGTCATCACCCGCACCGCACCGGACGGCAAGCTGACGCTGGCACGTGCACGACAGGAAACCATCGATGGCTGGAAGCGCCCGGTCAAGAAGTCCTGAGCCACGGGTGCCGCGCACCGATGAGCTGGGTGTGCTGCCGGCGATCGAACAGCGTGCCGGTGAACTGCTGAGGGGCCACGAGGCCTATCCGGTGTTTGCCGGCCACGGCCTGGACCTGCCGACGCTGCAGGAAGGTCGTGAGCGTGGACAGCTCTGGGTGGTGGATGGCGCCGGCGGCGGCATTGCCGGCTACCTGCTGGCCGGCGACCTGGCAGGCGAGTTCCATGTCCTGCAGATGGATGTGGATCCAGCGCACGCGCGTCGTGGCCATGGCCGTGCATTGCTGCGGCATGCCTTGGCGCAGGCCAGGGCCACCGGCTTTGCTGCGGCGGTGCTGACCACCTTGAGCGATGTGCCGTGGAATGCAGCCTTCTATGCCAGCGAAGGATTCGTTGAAGTGCCGGAGGCGGAGTGGAATGATGGCCTGCGCGCCGTCATGGCCGAAGAGGCTGCGCTCGGGTTTCCGATGCACCTGCGGGTGGCGATGCGGCGGGTCTGGTAGGTGCCGACCCTGGTCGGCACATCCACGCATGGCGTGGATCTACCCGATCGGCCCGCTCACCCCACTGGCAACAGGATCGACACGCACAGCCCGCCATCACCGCGGTTCTGCAGCGACACCCGCCCACCGTGCGCCTCCACGATCTCGCGGGTCAGTGCCAGTCCCAACCCGGTACCGTTGCGCTTGGTCGAATAGAACGGCATCAGTGCGTTCTGCAGCACCTGCTCGTTCATGCCCTTGCCACGGTCCAGCACATCCAGGCGCAGCCATTGCGGCAACCGCGTCAGCTGCACCTGCACGTCATCATTGGGCGGATCGGCTTCGGCACAGGCTTCATGCGCGTTCTTCAGCAGGTTCAACAGCGCCTGCCCGAACTGCGCGATGTCGATCCGGCTGCTCAGTTCCTCGTCCGGTTCACGTTCCATGCTGAACGGAATCTGCTGGCGCAGGCTGGACAGGAAGGGCGCCCAGTGCACGGTCTGCAGTTGCGGTTGCGGCAGCTTGGCGAAGCGCGCATAGCCACGGATGAATCCTTCCAGGTGGCGCGCGCGGTCTTCGATGGTGGTGAAGATCTCCGGCAGCCGATCGAAGCGCTCGCGCTGCACCAGCACGCCACCGGAGTGGGCCAGCGAGGCGATCGGTGCCAGTGAGTTGTTGAGCTCGTGGCTGATCACCCGGATCACCTTCTTCCACGTCTGCACTTCCTGGCGGCGCAGTTCGGCGGTCAGCAGCCGCACCAGCAACAGGTCGTGCGGGCGGCCGTTGAGCTGGAACGCGCGGCGCGAGAGATGGTAGACCTGCTCGTCATCCTCGTCGCCGTCCTCGCCCTCGGCATGCACCGCGAACAGGCTGTCACCGCCACGGGCGATGGCATCGCGCAGTTCCACCGGCACCTGTTCCAGCACCTCTTCCAGGCGCTGGCCTTCCAGCTTCCAGCCGCCATGCAGCAGCTTGCGCGCGGCCAGGTTGGAGAACACCACGCGGGCGATGCCGTCGCCGCCGGAAGCAATCAGCAACATCGCCACCGGGGTGTTCTGCACCATGGTGTCCAGCAGCAGTTCGCGCTGCACCAGGCCCTGCCGCTGCTCGCGCAGCACGTCGCCCAGTTCGCGGTGCGCCTGCACCAGGTCACCCAGTTCGTCGTTGCCCGGCCAGTACACACCGAAGTTGTACTCACCGTCGCGGTAGCTGCTGGTGGTGCCGGCCAAGGCGCGCATCAATGAACGTACCGGCGCGGTGGCACGGCGCAGGGTCCACCACATCAGCGACAGCAGGATCAGCGCCGACACCGTGGTCACCACCCAGCCGTGGTCCATCCAGTAGGCCAGCAGCCACGGCAACGCGGCGGCCAGCGCCAGCACCGGCAGCAGGCGCAGGAACAGGCGGAAGGTGAACGAGCGCCGTTTCATTCGCGTGGGATGCCGTGCCGGTCCATGCGCCGGTACAGTGCCTGGCGGCTCAGGCCGAGTTCGGCGGCGGCCTGGGCGATGACGCCGTGGTTGCGCGCCAGCACATCCTCGATGCGCGCACGGTCAGGATCATTGCCGGCACTGGCTGCCGGTCGCGGCGCAGGTGCGGCGCGCGGCAGGTTCAGGTCGGCCACTTCGATGCGGTTGCCGGTCGCCAGCAGCTCGGCCCGCTGGATCACGTTGCGCAGTTCGCGCACGTTGCCGGGCCAGGGGTGCCGTTGCAAGGCCGCGGTGGCGGCGCTGGAAAGTGGCTTGCCGGCGGTCAGGAAGCGCTCGGCCAGGGGCACGATGTCGCCCGGGCGCTCGGCCAATGGTGGCAGTACCAGTTCCACCGTATTGAGGCGGTAGTACAGGTCTTCGCGGAAGGTGCCGTCGCGGATCATCGCCGGCAGGTCGGCATTGGTCGCGCTGACCACGCGGACTTTGACCTGGCGCTCGCGATTGGAGCCAAGACGCTCGAAGCGCCCTGTTTCCAGCACACGCAGGAGCTTCATCTGGCCGCCCAGCGACAGGTTGCCGATCTCGTCCAGGAACAGCGTTCCGCCGTCGGCGGCTTCGAACTTGCCCTCGCGTGCCTTGTTGGCGCCGGTATATGCGCCGGCCTCGGCACCGAACAGTTCGGCCTCGATCAGTTCCGAGGGCAGGGCGCCGCAGTTGACTGTGATGAACGGGCCCTTGGCCACCAGCGAGTTGGCCTGGATGATCTGCGCGATCTTCTCCTTGCCAGCGCCGTTGGGGCCGGTGATCAGCACCGGCAGTTCGGAGCGCGCGACCTGGCAAGCCAGCGCGATGATGCGCTCGCTGGCCGGATCGGCGAAGACCGCACCACACAGCTCGTACTTTTCTTCCAGCGCATTGCGCTGGCGCAGCTCACGGCTGCGGCGGCGGTCCAGCTCGCGCCGCGCCTCGGACAGCTCGAGCAGGTTGTTGACCGTGGTCAGCAGCTTGCGGTCGTCCCAGGGCTTGGCCAGGTAGTCGGCGGCACCGGCCTTGACCAGGTCCACCGCGCTGCTCAGGTGGGTCCAGGCGGTGAGCAGGATCACCGGCAGGTCCGGGTGGCGCGCGCGGATCTGTGCGAACAGGTCTTCGCCTTCTTCGCCGGAGGTGGTGTCCTCGCTGAAATTCATGTCCTGGATCACCAGGTCGACCGGCTGCGACTCGAGCAGGGCCAGCCCTTCGGCCGGGCTCTGCGCCTGCAGGGTGTCGATGTCATGCAGGGAGAACAGCACGTCCAGCGCGGTGCCCACGCTGGCGTTGTCGTCGATGATCAGGATCGAAGGCATCAAGCAGTTCTGCAGAAAGGGATGGGCGGCGCCGATGGAGCCGTGTTCGTATCCATACGCCGGGAGAGCCCGGCGCCACCCATCAAGCATAGCCAAAGCCGTGGCCGCAGGGGGCGGGCCGGTCTCAGCGCCGCGGTGGGGGAGGCGGTGGCGCCGGTGGCGGTGGAGCGACCAGGGCCAGCCGCCAGGCGGCAGCATCCACCGGGACGGTGAACTCGCGTCTGTCGCGGCGCAGCAGAAGATACGCAGTCGAAGCGTTGGAGTGACACAGGGCGTCGGCCAGGTGCTCGATCCGCCGTACGGCGGTGTCGTCCACCCGCAGGATGCGATCGCCGCTGCGCACGCCGAAGCGGGCTTCCGGAATGGCCGCGTCCACGCGCACCTGGCCCTCGGTCGAGCGCAGCGTCAGGCGTGCATCGTTCTGGCGCCATTCCAGTGTCTGCGAGCTGCCACCGCCGGCCAAAGCCGGCAGTGGCAGGAGCATCATCAACAGCAACCAGCGCGCACGCATCTCACGCGCCCCGCGTGGCGACCGCGGGCGGTACCGCTGCTGCGCGCCGGGCCGGTCCGAACACCGCGATCTGGCCCAGCACCCACAGCAGCAGCGCACCCAGTGGCAGGTAGAACAAGGGCATGCGTGGCAGCTCGTACAGGTTCATCAGCGCCAGGTTGATCGCGTAGGCCGCCAGCATGCCCAGCACGATGCCCAGCGAGGCCAGCAGGAAGTTCTCGGTCTGGAAGTAGCGCAGGATCTGCCCGCGGGTCGCGCCCAGCGCACGGCGGATGCCGATCTGCTTGCTGCGCTGCTGCACCCAGAAGCTGGCCAGGCCGATGATGCCCAATGCGGTGACCACCAGCAGCGAGATGCTGACGGTGATCAGCAGGCCGACCATCGCGCGGTCGTTCTTGAAGAAGTCCTTGCGCTGGTCTTCATAGGTCAGCTTGTCGCGCATCAGCCGGTTGGGATCGTTGCGTTCCAGCGCGGCAGCACCGGCATCGAGGACCTCCTGGCGGCGCTTTGGCGAAGTGCGCAGCACATAGGTGCCACCTTCATCGAAGGTGCGCCGCATGGGCAGCAGCATCGAGTTGGTCCAGTTGTCATTCCAGCCATTGGGCGTGCTGAGCGTGTCGACGATGCCGACCACATGCAGCGGCTGCTTGCCCATGTAGTAGGTCTTGCCCAGCGCACTGCCGCTGGGTTCCATCTTGGCGGCGGTGGCCTGGGTGAAGATCACCGGAATCGCCTTTTCCTTGGCGCCGCCCTTGCTGGCGTCTTCGAAGTTCTGGTATTCGTCGGGCAGGAAATCGCGGCCTGCGATCAGGTTGATGCCCATCGTGGCCAGCCCGTTCTCGGACAGGGTGTACATCGAGGCGTTGGTGGTCGGCCGTTCCTGGTCGACCTCGCGCGAGATGCTGCTGCTGGAGGAGCCGTTGCGGAAGGGGACCTGGTTGATGATGGTGACGCTGCTGACGCCAGGAATTGCGCGCAGCGATGCCAGGTCCTCGCGGGTGCGGGCCATGGCATCGGTCTGCTTGCCGATGCCGCTGACGCGGAGCATCACCAGTTCGTTCTCGGCGATGCCGCTGGGCATGCTGATCTTCTCCACGCGCTGGCTGACCAGGAACAGCGCGTTGCAGACGATGGCGCAGGTCAGTGCGACTTCCAGCACGATCAGGGCAGCGGCAGTCTTGTGCCGGCGCAGCGTGCTGAGGATGGGGCGGATGTCCATGGGAGTCCTCGTTCGGGTGCTTACTGCGACTTGAGCTGGATGGCCGGAGTGACCTGCATGGCGCGCCAGGCAGGCAGGAAACCGGCGGCAAGGCTGGCGAACAGGGTCAAGCCCAGCGCAAGCAGCAGCATGTTGCCGTCCAGGTGGGCCAGCTTTGCGTACTCCACCGGTTGCTGGCGCACCGCGAACAGGCCGAGCAGGGCCAGGCCGATACCCAGCACGCCACCGACCACGCCGACCGCACCTGCTTCCACCAGGCATTGCAGGAAGATCTGGCCGCGGCTGGCACCGAGCGCGCGGCGTACGCCGATCTCACCGCTGCGACGCAGGAACTTGGCCAGCAGCAGGCCCACCGTGTTGACCAGGCAGACACCCAGGAAGCCCAGTGCCAGCCACAGCTGCAGGCGCACATCGCTGGGCACCGCGCCGTTGAAGTCCAGCCATTCCATCACGGTGCGCAGGCGCACGTTCGGCGGGTGCTTGAAGCGGCCGGCCTGGCGCTGCTGGCTCGAATAGTTCTCCAGGTAGCGGCGGTAGTCGGCGGCTTTGGCCGGGTCCATTTCCACCCAGTACTGCAGCCACGCGCACGGCGCATTGAGCGAGTAGCTGTTGCCGTCGGGATTCTCGCCGAAGCAGTTCATGTTGCCGTTGCTGCCCAGCTTCAGGTCGAACGAGGTGGAGATCGGCAGCAGCAGGTCTTCGTTCTTGCCGTAGCTGCCGGTGGTCAGGTCGTAGAAGTGCGGCTCCGGGCTCCATTCCTTCATCACGCCGACGATGCGGTAGCTCTGGCCTTCCATGCGCAGGTCGCGGCCTACGCTGTTGGCGCCCTGGTAAAGCTTGTCGTTGAGCGCCTTGGAGATGACCACCACGCGTGCGCGGCCTTCGTCGTCCTCGCGCGTCCACGGGCGGCCGTACTGCATGGGCACCTCGAACATCGGGAAGAAATCGGCCGAGGTCCAGCGGGTGTCGATGCTGAAGGGCTTGAGGGTGCTGTTGTCCGGTTCGATGGTGCCGCCGCCGCCGCTCATCAGCGCCTGGCGCTCGCCCTTGGCTTCGCGCAGCAGGGCTTCACCGTCGAAGCGGGTCAGCTGGGTTTCCGGTTCCTCGCCGGCGACGTAGGCGCCGGTCGCGGCGTCGAGCTGGACGTAGAACAGGCGGTCGCTCTTGCCGGGAATCGGGTCACCGGACAGCACGTGGAACACGGTCAGGGTGGTCATCGAGGCGCCGATGCCGAGCGCGATGGCAACCACCATCAGCGCGGTCAGGACCTTGTTGCGGCGGAAGCTGCGCACCGCCAGTCGGGCGTAGTAGGCGAACATGGTGGGGCCCTCACTCGTTGACGGCGACGATGTGGCGCGGCGGCGTGGCCAGCACCGGCTCGCGCACCAGGTCGGTCACCTGGCCATCGACGATGTGCACGTTGCGCTGCGCGCGCGCGGCCAGTTCCGGATCGTGGGTGACCATCACGATGGTGGTGCCGGCAGCGTTGATCTCCTCCAGCAGCTCCATCACGCCGCGGGCCATCTGTGTGTCCAGGTTGCCGGTCGGTTCGTCGGCCAGCAGCAGGCGCGGGCTGCCTGCCAGGGCACGTGCGATCGCCGCGCGCTGCTGCTGGCCGCCGGACAGCTCGTTCGGGTAGTGCTTCATGCGCGAGCCGAGGCCGACCTGGGTCAGCGCCTTCTCGATGCGTTCGCGGCGCTCGTTGGCGCTCATCTTGCGATAGCGCAGCGGCACGTCGACGTTGTCGAACAGGTTCAGGTCGGGGATCAGGTTGAAGCCCTGGAAGATGAAGCCGATCTTCTGGTTGCGCAGGCGGCTGCGGGCGTCGTCGCCCAGTGTGCTCACGTCCTGGCCGTCCAGCATGTAGGTTCCACTGGTGAAGGTTTCCAGCAGGCCGGCGATGTTGAGGAAGGTGGTCTTGCCGGAGCCTGACGGGCCGGTGACGGCGACGAACTCACCTTCCTTGACCTGCAGTTCCAGCGAGCGCAGTGCGTGGGTTTCCACCTGTTCGGTGCGGAAGACCTTGGCGACCGAACGCATTTCGAGCATGTACATGGGGTGTCCTCTCTCCAGGATTCAGGGTTCAGGTATCAGTTGACGGAGACGCGTTCGGCGTCCTTGAACAGGTCGCTGCCGGAGACCACGATGCGGTCGCCCGGTTGCACACCCGACTTGATTTCCACTTCGCCCAGGCTGCTGACGCCCAGTTCCACCGGGCGGCGCACGGCGGTGCGGCCATCCATCACGTAGGCCACGCCGTTGCCCTGTTCGACAAACGGACCGCGCTCGACCTTCAGCACGTTCTTGCGGGTATCGAGCAGCACGCGCACCGACATCCGCTGGCTCTGGCGCAGGCCTTCCGGCTGCGCGCTGGCGAAGCGCACGCGGGCATTGACCTCGCCATTGACCACTTCCGGCGACACCGCGCTGATCTCACCCGGGAACGGCTGGCCATTGCCGCCGGTCAGCTGTGCCGGCATGCCGATCGCCAGGTCGCGGGCGAAGCTCTCCGGCACCTTGATCTCGACCTCGAACTTGGACAGGTCGACTACGCCCAGCACCGGCGCGTTGGCGGCCAGGTTGGTGGACTGCACGGCCTGCACCTGGCCGACCTGGCCATCGAAGGGCGCGCGCAGGGTCAGCGCATCGACCTGGCGCTGCACTTCGGCCACCACCGCTTTCTGGCGGTCGGCCAGCAGGCGCTTGTTGCGGGCATCCAGGTCGGCGCCCTGGCTCTGCAGGCGCGCATCGGTGGTGGCATTGGCCAGGGCGATGTCGGCTTTCTTCAGCGAATCCTTGGCCTTGGCCAGGTCGATCTGCGGTACCGCGCCGCCGTCGTAGCCGCGCTGGTAGCGCTGCAGGTCACGGTCGGCGGCCTGCCGCTCGATGGTGGCCTGGTCGGTTTCCTTGCGTGACTTGGCACGGGCCAGGGTCGCGTCCAGCGCGGCGCGGCTGGCCTCGGCTTCCAGGCCGGCCAGCGTTGCCTGTTCCTGGGCCAGCTTGCTGCGCAGTTCCGGGCTGTCGATGATCGCAAGCTCCTGGCCCTTCTTGACCACGTCACCGGCGACGACCTTCAGGTCCACGGTACCGGCCGAGATCGCGTACAGGATCGGGCTGTTGGCGGCGATCACGCGGCCGTCGGCAGCGATGTCACGGACCAGGTCACCCCGCTTCACCTCGGCGATGCGCACGCGGCTGCTGTCGAAGGAGCGGCTGGCATTGGACCAGGCATGTACCGCCCAGCCGATGCCGGCGAGCAGCGCGATGGCACCCAGCGCCGGCCAGCGGTAGCGGTGCCAGCTTGCGCGGGTGGTGCCGGCCGGGGCGGAGGAAACGATCTGGTCCTGTGCGGAAGTGTCGCGGATCATCGGGTGCGTGCCTGACGGTGGTAGCCAGTACCAAGCACGTAGCGTGCCAACTTTATTTCCTTTCAGGTCAATGGGTTGGGAGTTTCGGGGAAGTGTCCGGGTGTCCGCGGACACCTTTCCGGACACTTTCATTAAGCGGACAGGAGGGGGAAGCCGGACACGCAGGCTAGAATGCGGCAATCGTCTTCAAGGAAACGCGTGACATGTGTGGAATCGTGGGTGCGATCGCCGATCGCGACGTAGTACCGGTACTGATCGAGGGTCTGAAGCGCCTTGAATACCGTGGCTACGATTCCTCGGGCATCGCCGTGATCGACCAGAGCGAGCGTCCGGAAGTCCGCCGGGTGCGTCGTACCGGCCGCGTGTCGGAAATGGCCATGGCGGCCGAGGCTGAGGGCTTCAATGCGGTGCTGGGCATCGGCCACACCCGCTGGGCCACCCACGGCGGTGTCACCGAGGCCAATGCACATCCGCACATCAGCCACGGTGTGGCCTTGGTGCACAACGGCATCATCGAGAACCACGAAGAGCAGCGCGAGAAGCTGCGCGCGCTGGGCTACACGTTTGAATCGCAGACCGATACCGAAGTCATCGCGCACCTGATCCATCATCATCTGAAGGATGGCGACGATCTGCTGGTGGCACTGCAGCACACGGTGAAGGAACTGACTGGTGCCTATGCGCTGGCCGTGGTCAGCCGCGCCGAGCCGGAGCGCTTCGTCTGCGCGCGCATGGGCTGCCCGCTGCTGATCGGCCTGGGCGAGGGCGAGAATTTCGTCGCCTCCGACGTCTCGGCGGTGATCTCGGCCACCCGCAAGGTGATCTTCCTGGAAGAGGGCGACACCGCCGAGATCCGTCGCGATGGCGTGCGCATCTTCGACGAGCATGACCAGCCGGTCGAGCGCGATGTGCACCTGTCCGACGTGTCGCTGGCCTCGCTGGAGCTGGGCCCGTACCGCCACTTCATGCAGAAGGAAATCCACGAGCAGCCGCGCGCGCTGGGCGACACCATCGAGGCGGCGATCGATGCCGGTGGTTTCCCGGCCGGGCTGTTCGGCAAGAACGCCGAAGCGGTGCTGTCGGGCATCGAAGGCGTGCAGATCATTGCCTGCGGCACCAGCTACTACGCCGGCCTGACCGCGCGCTACTGGATCGAAGCCATCGCCGGCCTGCCGTGCAGCGTGGAGATTGCCAGCGAGTACCGCTATCGCGCGGCCTACGCGAACCCCAAGCATCTGATCGTGACCATCTCGCAGTCCGGCGAAACGCTGGATACGATGGAAGCGCTGAAGTACGCCAAATCGTTGGGCCACCAGCACACGCTGTCGATCTGCAACGTGCCGGAAAGTGCGATTCCGCGCGCCAGCGAACTGGTCTGCTACACCCGCGCCGGTGCCGAGATCGGCGTGGCCTCGACCAAGGCCTTCACTACCCAGCTGGCGGCACTGTTCCAGCTGACCGTGGTGCTGGGCAAGCTGCATGGCCGCATCGACGCGGCGCAGGAAGCGGACTACCTGGAGCAGCTGCGCTTCCTGCCGGGCAGCGTGCAGCACGCGCTGAACATGGAACCGCAGATCGCCGCCTGGGCCGAGCGTTTCGCGCGCAAGAGCAGCGCATTGTTCCTGGGCCGCGGCCTGCATTACCCGATCGCGCTGGAAGGCGCGCTCAAGCTCAAGGAAATCTCCTACATCCACGCCGAGGCGTACCCGGCCGGTGAGCTGAAGCATGGTCCGCTGGCGCTGGTGGACGAGGACATGCCGGTGGTGGTGATCGCGCCGAACGACAGCCTGCTGGAGAAGGTGAAGTCGAACATGCAGGAAGTGCGTGCGCGTGGCGGTGAACTGTTCGTGTTCGCCGACCAGGACAGCAACTTCAATGAGTCCGAAGGCGTACACGTGATTCGTACGCCGCGCCATGCCGGCGTGCTCAGCCCGATCGTGCATACCATCCCGGTGCAGCTGCTGGCCTACCACACCGCGCTGGCGCGCGGCACCGACGTGGACAAGCCGCGCAACCTGGCCAAGAGCGTGACGGTGGAATAGTTTCCAACGGGGGTAGCCTGAACTATACGGTCATAGTGACCACCCCTCAGCTGTGGCAGCCTAGCCACCCTGAGGGGCATCGGGCGCTCGCGGAGCAAGTCCAGCGGCTCCGTGATCAAGGGGGCTTGGAGTTTGCCCGGATCGCGGACGAGCTGAACTCGTCGGGACAGTTGAGTCCTCGGGGCAAGCCCTTCTATCCGGCGCTTGTGTACTCGATCTACCGGAAGTGGAGTCAGAAGTTGCAGCGCGAGAAGAGAGAACGGGTCGTGCGGCTCACGGAAGTTTCTGTGATTTCGGACGGGTAGTTAGGGGCAATCTGGGGCATGTGAATGCCCTCGTATTGAGGCGTATTCTTCATGATCACTCGGCTTCGTCTTCGTTGCCTTGCGTGCCAGTGTGCAGTAACTGCGCGCGTACAAGTTGGACATGAAAGTGTTCAACGAGTTGCTTCTGTCTGCCCTGAGTGCCACACCCCCTTTCGACTTCGATTGATCCTTGACCATCCGCCAAATGTTGGGGTCGAGTTCGACGAGAACTGTGAACGCACGGATGAAGAGGGGCGAGTGCTAAACATTAGTGCTGGTTTTGTTATTCCCCGTGCGCGCGTGCATGAGGACCAGTACTTCCCTGTCCATGACCTGCCTGAGCCTGATGAAGCCACGCTGCGGGCTATCCAGAACTCGCGTCCCGAGGGCGTCGACGGTCCAATCATGGTTGACCTCACAGTTTTGTTGGGAGGTTTACCAAATGCGACGGAGTACTGGCGCCTGCTAAGAAATGCGTACCGCTTTAGCCGAACCGGGCAGCAAGATCTTATGCGTGCGCATCTGCGTCAGTTGGCTGGCGATGAAGTTCCAGACGACGAGCTGACTATCGAACGAGCCTTGGTTGGCTTCTTTGTGCGAGTACTAGAGCCGCATGGGGAAGGAGGCTTACACAGGTTGACGACTGAGTTTGCACGGGCACGCGAGTTAAACGAGCAAGAGTTTGAGCGATTTCAGGCTGAGTTCCGGCAGTTTCGCTGGGATCGAATGGATGAGTACGTTGACGTATTCGATCACTTCTTTCGCGCTTATGACGAGTTCAATCAAACTTTCATGTACGTTAGGCGCGCTACCAATCTGCCAGATGACCCGTACGCGCCATCAACTGACTTTGAGCGAACTCGCATGTACTACGGTGAGGCGTTTGAAGTTCTTGGGTCTCACATCGATCTGCTAGCTGCCGCGAACAATATTGTTTCCGGGAGGCAATTTGACCAACTAAGTCGAATTTCTTTGCGGGACTACCGTGGTAGCGATAAGGGTCGGCGCAACGAGACTCTAGGCGCAAATCCTGAGCTGGCATGGCTTGTGGCGGAATATGACAATCGTCTTAGAAATGCATCGCATCATAGATGGTTGCGCCTCAGTCACGATCGTTCGGTAATTACATACCGCGAAGGGGGTGATGGTGCGGTCCGAGCGCTTAGCTACGCGGAGTACCTGTTTCGATGCTGTGCGATCACAGCGCAGTTAATGGTGCTTGCCGCAGCCGAGGCGTTGGTACTTGAGGTTGGCGCATGAAGAGCTACCCACAGAGAGTGCGCGACAACATTCTCCCGTTGTCAGTTGGCTCAACATTGCCAGAGGCATTTGAAGAATGGTCGTTCACTGAGCGGACTGAGGATCACGAAGAGCCAGTCGAGACTTGCCAGCTCTGCGAGCAAGAGGATTTGCGCTACCACTTTGAAATCAGGAATGCGCTGACGGGAAAGACCTTATGGGTCGGCTCGCAGTGCATTCTCAAGTTTGGATTGTCAGTCTTCGAAAGTGGACTGCGCCTGTCGCCAGCCGGGGCGAAGAAGAAGCTTGATCGCCTGATGCAGCAGATGCGGCTTGAATCGTGCATCAAAGCACTCGAGCGACTGGCAGCCGCTGAGGACAACAGCATCCTCCGGAATGCACTAGCCTACTATCGGAAGAACAAGTATCTAACTCCGAAGTTCGCCTTCGTCGTGATGTGGCGCCTGCAAAAAAATGGAATTGACCACAGCCCCTCGTTCTTCAAGGTCAGCCTGAAGAAGTCGAAGTACAAGGAAGACCTGAAAGCCATGCCGGCGAGTCAAGTTCACGCGATATGGAGGGCGCTTACATCCACTCAGCGTCGCATGGCTATTGCTATGGGGCACCCTCCGCCCGTCGCTGAGTGATCTGCACTTGCGCGGGCTCCATAGCCTATTGCTTCTGGGTCAAGGTCTCCGCGTCCTTCAGTGCCTCCCACATATGGCACCTGAGCCCTGCGCAAATTCGTTGCAGGGTGTCCAGCTGGAGGTTTGTCTCTCCCCTCTCAATAGCGCTGTAGTAGGTGCGATGCATCCCTATGATGTCCGCATAGCTCTCCTAGCTGTAGCCAGCGGCTTCACGTCGCGCTCTAAGGGCTCTCCCGAGGTTGCGGAGTAGGTGGTCGGTCATGCCGACACCCTATAGGTAGCCTCCTCTTAGCTCTACAGGTTTAAAGGCAGACTACTTTAAAGTTCCATAGACGCCTGATAGGGGGCAAGCATGAAGCTGGTGGATTGGAGGGTGGGGTTGTGCGCCGCTGTGATGGCTGCGCTGGTTGCGGGTTGTTCCGGTTCGCAGCCGGGCAGCCTCGAAGGTGTCAAGCCTGCATCGGCGCTAACGCCAGAAGAAGTGAAGGCGGAGTTAGTTGCCTTGACGTGCGAGAAGACATCCGAGAAGACATCTCAACCGAGTTTCACCGAAGAGGCGTGGAATCCGCTTCGTGAAGCCAATCGTGGGCGACGGGCGTATCCCGCAGCAGCCGAAGGGCTACAAGCTTAAGAAGGGGTCTGCCAGTAAGTTTATAGCGCTGCCGATGCGGGGTCCGCCGGGAAAACGGTTGACCCCCGTTGGAAACAATTCCGTGACGGTGGAGTAAGGCATTCCCGGATCTGTGGGATGCTGCATGCGAAAGGGGCCTGCGAGGCCCCTTTCGTTTGTGCCGGACGCAGTACGAAGTGGGACAGCCGCCGGGCGTTCTGTCCGTCGTCGGCAGCAGGCAATCATTCTTTAATGCGCGAAGCCGCCTGTATTCAGCGGCGGTTTCAGCCACGGTGCCATTCTCTGGATCGTCAGTTGGTTCCCACGACGAACTGTCCTATCGATGCCGGTAGTGACCGAGGGTCGCAGTCGTAGAATCGATCTGGCCGAGGTTCGGGTAGAGCGATTGAACCCGCCTCGTTCGCGTTGCAGCACATCGTCTGCCGAGTCATTCCAAGCGGCAGCCGGGTGCGCCAGACGTGCGCTGAAAGGTCTGTTCCCGGGGAGGGGGCGTATCGGAAGAGCACACTTTTTTGACTTCAGTGACCTGCACCAGGAAACAAGAATGAACGTCCGCGAACTCCTGCAATCCAAGAAAGAAGCTGTCATCACCATCGACGCCGAAGACACGATCGGTGCCGCCGCCCACAAGATGAGCGCGAACAGGATCGCTGCGCTGGTGGTGATGAAGGACGATGCCCCGGTCGGCATCATTTCCGAGAAGGACATCGTGCGCACCCTGGCCGACGACGGCCCGCAGGCCGGCCGCCGGGTGATTTCCAGCCTGCCGTCCACCGGTCTGGAGGGCATTGCGCCGGACGCCACGCTGAAACAGGCCATGTCATTGATGACGTACTCGCGGCGCCGTCACCTGATGGTCACTGAAGGCACCCGCCTGGTCGGCATCCTCAGCCTGGGCGATATCGTGAAGAACCTGCTGGGCGAGCTGGAACTGGAAAAGGCAGTGCTGCAGGACATCTACATGGCCGCCCACTGAGGGCCGCAGCGCTGGAAGCAGAGAAGCCGGGCATTGCCCGGCTTCTTCATTCACCGCGCCGGTGATATCAGAAGGTGACCTTCACCGAATCGGCGCTGTAGTTCGCCGGGCCGTGATAGACCACTTCGATGTTGTTGCCATCGGGGTCGAGCACGAAGGCGCCGTAGTAGCCCGGGTGGTAGGGGCGTTCGCCTGGCGCGCCATTGTCGGTACCGCCGGCGGCGATCGCGGCAGTGTGGAAGGCATCAACAGTTGCGCTGTCGCGGGCCTGGAAGGCGAGATGGTGGCGGCCGGTCAACTGGCCGGCGGCGGCACGACTGCTGGCGCTGGAAATGAACAGCTCGTCGGCCCAGAAGAAGTCTGGCCCTTCGCCGCCCAGTGGGATGCCGATCGTATCGAACACTGCCTGGTAGAAGCGGCGGCTGGCGGCCAGGTCACGCACCACCAGCTGGATGTGGTCGATCAGGCGGCCACGGTGCAGTTCCATCGTTTCCATACGAACCTCACAGAAAAAGGGGACGGAGGGGATTAAGTCGCTTCCAGCACAATAGTGCCAGAAACGGCTTAATCCCCTCCGTCCCCTTTTCGGGGTCAGACGTTGGCGATGATCTCGACCCAGTAGCCGTCCGGGTCCTTGATGAAGGCCAGGTTCTTCATGCGGCCGTCGGTCAGGCGCTTCTGGAAGGCTACCCCGAGGTCCTCGAAGCGCTGGCAGGCCGCCTCGATGTCCGGCACCGACACGCAGATGTGGCCGAAGCCGCGCGGGTCGCTGTTGCCGTCGTGGTAGACCGCGCCGTCCTGGCTCTCGGTGCCGTGGTTGTGGGTCAGTTCCAGCACGCCCGGCAGGCCGGCCATCCACAGGCGGCGCTGGCTGTCATCTTCCGGAACCGCCACGCCAGCTGGGACGTAGGCCAGGAAGTACAGGCTGAACTGGGCTTCGGGAAAGTCGCGCTTGTCGATCAGCTGGTAGCCGAGCACGCGGGTGTAGAAGTCCAGCGAGGCGGTGATGTCCTTCACCCGCAGCATGGTGTGGTTGAACACGAAGCCGGTGGTTTCGGCCGGGGCCTGGGCGGCGACGCCGGGGACATCGCGCAGGGCGGGAATGGTCATGGGGGGAGGTCCTTCAGACAGGGCCGTTGCCGGCCGGATGGGGGCATTCTACCGGCCAGCACCTGACGGCACCGCGACGTACAATGGCCGGATCGCACCGTTCCGTCCTGACAACGATTGCCCGCCATGTCGCAGCGTGAATGGGTGGCCGCCGCCATCCGCAAGATTGAAGCCGATTTCAACCGCTCCGCCGATACCCACCTGATCCCGCTGGCGCTGCCCGGGTTCGAGGGCATCGATGTGTACCTGAAGGATGAGTCGAGCCATCCCACCGGCAGCCTCAAGCACCGGCTGGCGCGCTCGCTGTTCCTGTATGCGCTGGCCAATGGCTGGCTGCGCGAAGGGCGACCGGTGATCGAGGCGTCCAGCGGCTCGACGGCGGTGTCCGAAGCCTATTTCGCGCGCCTGCTCGGCCTGCCGTTCATTGCAGTGATCCCGGCCACCACCTCGCCTGAAAAGATCGCCGCGATCGAGTTCCAAGGCGGCCGCTGCCACCTGGTCGAACGCGCCTGCGACCTCAACTGTGATTCGGAAAAGCTGGCCCGTGAAACCGGTGGCCACTTCATGGACCAGTTCACCTACGCTGAGCGCGCGACCGACTGGCGTGCCAACAACAACATCGCCGAGTCCATCTTCAAGCAGATGGCCGAAGAGCCCAGCCCGGTTCCGGAATGGATCGTGTGCAGCCCCGGCACCGGCGGTACCGCTGCCACCCTGGGCCGCTATGTCAGCTACCGCCGCCACGACACCCGCATCCTGTGCGCGGACCCGGAAGTGTCGGTGTTCTTCGACGGCTACCGGGCCGCCGTGGCCGGTGAACAGGACTGGCGCGACCTGACTTGCAGTGGGGGTTCGCGCGTGGAAGGCATCGGCCGGCCACGGGTGGAGCCGAGCTTCATCCCGACCAGCGTCGATGCGATGGTCAAGGTACCCGACGCACTGAGCCTGGCCGCGATGCGCCATGTCAGCCGCCAGCTCGGCCGCCGTGTCGGTGGCTCGACCGGCACCAACTTCATCGGCGTGCTGCAGGCGGCGCAATGGATGCGCGAGGCGGGCCACCGGGGCAGCATCGTCAGCATCCTGTGCGACAGCGGCGAACGCTATGCGCAGAGCTATTACGACCCGGCGTGGTACCTGCGCCAGGGTATCGATGTCGACGGCGCCGATGCGCAGCTGGCCGCTGCGGTCGCCGGGCAGGGCTTGCCCGAGCTGCCGTGGTGCAGCCTGGAAGCGCTGTAGCACGGACGACGCTCGCGCGGGGCCATGCCGGCGAAAGCGACGGTGTCTCAGTACCCCGCCGCGGTGAACGCGTCGAGCACCGCGTCGCGAAGCGCATCAGGCAACGCCTCGATGTCCATCGCACGATCATCCAGGTGCAGGGTGGGATCCAGGATGCTGGCGCGGCCCTGGGCCAATGCCTGCAACCACAGCAGCACGCAGATCACGAACTCGCGCTCATGGCCCAGCTGCAGCTGGCTGGCGCCGCGCTCGACCACTTCGAACGGGTACCACTCCTGGCTTTCATTGAACGTGCCGCCCTGCTGCAGCACCGCCTGCAACTGCTGCAGGTGGCGCGGGGCGTCGTCGCCGGCATCGCACAGCGCGGCGATCCAGGCCAGTTCGGCCGCGCTGGCAGACAGTGCCAGCGACCGCGCCGGTGAGGCGGATGCAACTGCAGCCAGACCATCCATGTAGGGCCTCGTTCGGTACGTGCCGCTGCGGACTCCCCCGCACCCAGAGCTTCGGGGGGCGTGCGTAAGGCCGATGTGAATGCCGTGCCCCCTTGTCAGCGATGCCTGGCAGCGCCATATCTACCGGGCTGCCCGCCTGCCGGGCCCGTACCCTGGAGACCTGCCGTGACCGTTGCCAACCCCCTGCTCGATTTTTCCGGCCTGCCGCGCTTCGAGGCGATCCGCCCCGAGCACGTGGCGCCGGCGCTGGATGTGCTGCTGGCCGAGGCCGAAGCCGCCGTCAGCGCAGCCGAGCAGGTGCAGCCGGTCACCTGGCAGACCTTCGTGACCCCGCTGGACGATGCCACCGAGCGCCTGTGGCGCGCCTGGGGCCTGGTCGGCCACCTGCAGGGCGTGGTCAACACCCCGGAGCTGCGCGAGGCCTACAACAGCAACCTGCCGCGAGTGACCCGCTTCGCCAGTGCGCTGGGGCAGAACCTGGCGCTGTATCGGCAGTACCAGGCGCTGGCCGCCAGCCCGGAGGCGGCGCATTTCGATGAAGCCCAGCGCAAGGTGCTGGACAACACCCTGCGCGACTTCCGCCTCGGCGGCGCCGAGCTGGCGCCCGAGGTCCAGCAGCGTTTTGCTGCGATCAAGGAAGAACTGTCGGCGCTGTCGGCGAAGTTCTCGCAGAACGTGCTCGACGCTACCGATGCCTGGTCGCTGATCATCGAAGACGAAGCGCGGCTGAAGGGCCTGCCGGAAGACGTGAAGGCCACCGCGCATGCCGCAGCACAGAAGGACGGCAAGGCCGGCTGGAAACTGACCCTGCAGATGCCGTGCTACCTGCCGGTGCAGACCTGGGGCGAGGACCGCGACCTTCGCGAGATCCTGTACCGCGCCAGCGCCCAGCGTGCGTCCGAATTCGGCGATGACGCACTGGACAACAGCGGCAACATCGACCGCATCCTTGCCCTGCGCGCCGAACTGGCGGCGTTGCTCGGCTTCGATTCGTACGGCCATTACTCGGTGGCGACCAAGATGGCGCAGGACCCGGCCGAAGTGCTCGGTTTCCTGCGTGACCTGGCCGCGCGTGCCAAGCCGTTCGCCGCCAGGGACCGCGCCGAGCTGGAGCAGTTCGCGCGCGAACAGCTCGGCATCGACAGCCTGCAGGCCTGGGACCTGGCCTTCGCCGCCGACCGCCTGAAGCAGGCGCGTTACAGCTATTCCGAGCAGGAGGTGAAGCAGTATTTCACCGAGCCGAAGGTACTGGGCGGCCTGTTCTCGGTGATCGAGCAGCTGTACGGCCTGCGCGTGCAGGAGGACAGCGCGCCGGTGTGGCACGAGGATGTGCGCTTCTTCCGGTTGGTCGATGCGCAGGGCGCGCTGGTTGGCCAGTTCTACCTGGACCTGTACGCCCGCGAGGGCAAGCGCGGCGGGGCGTGGATGGATGATTGCCGCAACCGTCGCGTGCGCACCGACGGCAGCGTGCAGACGCCGCTGGTCTACCTGGTGTGCAACTTCGGCCGGGGTGCCAACGGCAAGCCGGCCACCTTCAGCCACAACGAAGTGACCACGCTGTTCCATGAGATGGGCCACGGCCTGCACCAGCTGCTGACCCGCATCGGCGAACTGGGCGTGGCTGGCATCAACGGCGTGGAATGGGATGCGGTGGAGCTGCCCAGCCAGTTCATGGAGAACTTCTGCTGGGAATGGGACCACCTGCAGGCGATGACCGCGCACGTGGACAGTGGCGAGCCGCTGCCGCGCGCGCTGTACGAGCGCATGCTGGCCGCGCGCAACTTCCACAGCGGCATGGCCACCGTCCGCCAGCTGGAGTTCGGCCTGTTCGACATGCTGCTGCACAGCCAGTTCGAACCAGCGCAGGACAGCGTGCTGGCGTTGCTCGACCGCGTGCGCGCGGAAGTGGCGGTGAACCACCCGCCGGCCTGGAACCGCTTCCCGCACCAGTTCAGCCACATCTTTGCGGGCGGTTACGCCGCGGGTTACTACAGCTACAAGTGGGCCGAGGTACTCAGCGCCGACGCCTATGCCGCCTTCGAGGAAGCGCCGCAGGCACTGGCTGAAACCGGCGCACGCTTCCGTGATGAGATCCTGTCGCGCGGTGGCAGCCGCCCGGCGGCGGACAACTTCAAGGCCTTCCGCGGCCGTGCGCCGCAGATCGATGCGCTGCTGCGCCACTCGGGCATGGCGTAATCCATGGTGGTGGGTGCCAACCTTAGGTTGGCACTTCACCGCCATCCACGCATGGCGTGGATCTACCGGAATGCCGGCCAGCGGCCGGCACTACCGGTGGTGGGTCATTCGGCGTAGATCATCTTCCGGGTCATGCCGCCGTCGACGATGAAATCCTGGCCGGTGCTGAAACCGGACAGTGATGACAGCAGGTACACGGCCAACGCACCGATGTCCTCCGGCTGGCCGACGCGGCCGACCGGGTGTTGCGCATGGTCGGTGGCCGAATACTCCGGTGCGTGTCGCCGTGAGGGTGCCTGCCACTCGCAGGTGCCGATCCAGCCGGGACTGATGCTGTTCACCCGCACCGCCGGGCCGCTGCTGATCGCCAGCGCATGGGTGAACGCGACCAGTCCGCCCTTGGCTGCGGCATAGGCTTCGCTGTGTGCTTCGGATTGCCAGGCGCGGGTCGAGGCGATGTTGATGATCGCACCGGCGGCGCTGGCGGTCAGCGCCGGCAACGCATGCTTGCTGCACAGGAACGCGCCGTGCAGCGAAGACAGCCGGCGCTGCCACTCGTCCCAGTCCATGTCCTGCAGCAGCGTGCCGTGCGGGCTGGCAATCCCCGCGTTGTTGACCAGCCCGTCGATGCGGCCGAAACGCTGCAGGGCCACGGCGATGAAGGCGCGCACGCTGGCTTCGTCGGTGATGTCCAGGCGCTGGAACACGGCATCCTCACCACGCTGCCATTCCGCCAGGCACGCCTCGCCGGCCTCCACGTCGAGGTCGCCGATCAGCACGCGGCCACCGGCGCCGAGCACGGCCTGCGCGATGCCACGGCCGATGCCGTTGGCGCCGCCGGTGACCAGCACCACCTTGCCCGACAGCGGCGCGGCCGGCCAAGCGGCAATCGGCGGCACCGTGCTCACGACAGGTCTTCGCCACGCAGGCGGCGATGCCAGCCGTCCACGCCGATGCGGTCCAGGGTCTGGATGTTGCGCTCGACGATCACGTCCGGATCCGGATAGACGTCCACCGCGCGCGCCACGCTGTCTTCGCGCAGCAGGTGCAGGGTGGGGAAGGGCGCGCGATTGGTGTAGTTGCTGGCGTCGTCCGCGGCCACGCCGTCGAACTGGTAGTCGGGATGGAAGCTGGCCACCTGCAGGATGCCCTGCAGGTCCAGCGCCTCGATCGCCGCGTCGGCGTTGTCGAGGAAGTCGTTGTAGTCGAGGAAATCGGTCAGCACCTGCGGATGCACGATCAGCGTGGTATCGATCTGCTCGGCCGGCGTATCGCGCAGCAGGACCAGTTCCTCGGCCAGCTGCTCAACCAGGGCTTCCGTCGTGGTCGCATCGCTGAGCACGATGCGGACCTGGTCCTTCACGTAGACCGCCTTGGCGAACGGGCACAGGTTCAGGCCGATGACGATGCGTTCCAGCCACAGGCGGGTGGCGGCGATCGGGTCCTCGGTGGGCAGTTGGGCGTCGGTCATGGCGGGCACGTCGGCTGGCGGGGCGGACATTGTAGGCGCGTCGCTTGCAACGCGCCGTCGTACCGCAGGTGCCGGCGCCGGGCCATGCCCGGCGGCCAGATCAATCGCGGAAATTGTTGAACTGCAGCGGCAGCTCGAACTTGCCGGCCTTGAGCACGGCGATGGCGTCCTGCAGGTCATCACGCTTCTTGCCCTGCACGCGCAGCTTGTCGCCATTGATCTGGCTTTCAACCTTCAGCTTGGCCTCCTTCAGCGCAGCGGCGATCTTCTTGGCGATCTTCTGCTCGATGCCCTGCTTGACGGTGATCTTCTGCCGGGCCTGGGCCAGGTTGGTCTCGATGTCGCCGAATTCGAGGCTGAGCACATCGATGCCGCGCGCGGCCAGGCGTGCACGCAGGATGTCGTTCATCTGCTTGAGCTGGAACTCGGTCGGCGCGAACTGGTTGATCACATCGCCATCGCGTTCGAACTTGGCATCCACGCCCTTGAAATCGAAGCGGGTGGCCAGTTCGCGGTTGGCCTGGTCGATGGCGTTGGTCAGTTCGTGGGTGTCGACTTCAGACACGACGTCGAAGGAAGGCATGGGCGATGCTCCGCAGGATTCAGTGGCAGCCATTCTATCGCGAGGGCCCCACGCCCGCCCTTTGTAGAGTCGAGCCATGCTCGACTGCTCTTCACAAGGCGGTCGAGCATGGCTCGACTCTACAATCCCGTGCGGTCGGCGATAATGGGTCATGAACGTGCAACGCTCCCCCTCGCGCGCAGTGGCCTGGATGGTCGCTGCGGTCGCCTGCTTCTCGCTGATGGATGCTGGCATGAAGCAGCTGTCGGCCAGCTACCCCACCCTGGAAGTAACCTTCCTGCGCGGCGCGGCCTCGTTGCCGTTCGTGCTGGTCTGGGTGCTGGCCAGCGCCGGGCCGCGTTCGCTGGTGCCGCGCCGCTGGGGGCTGCACCTGCTGCGTGGTGCGCTGGGCATGGCGATGATCGGCTGCTTCGTGTTCGCCCTGCGCGACCTGCCGCTGTCCACTGCCTACACCATCTATTTCGTTGCCCCGCTGCTGATCGCCGCATTGTCGGTGCCGCTGCTGGGCGAGCGGGTCGGGCCACGGCGCTGGGTCGCCATCGGGATTGGCCTGGTCGGTGTGCTGGTGGTGCTGCGGCCGGGCGTCGATGGCTTCATCTCGGTGCCGGGGCTGATGGTGCTGGCCGCGGCCACCGCCTATGCCGTAGCCGCGATCACGGTCAGCCTGTTGACCCGCACAGATACTTCGCAGTCGATGGTGGTCTGGTTCCTGGTGATCATGGCCATCGGTGCCGGGCTGCTGGCCCTTCCCGGCTGGGTGCCACTGCAGCTGGCACATGCGCCGCTGATCGGTGGCATGGGCCTGGCCGGGGCGCTGGGCCAGATCGCCCTGACCAGGGCCTTCCAGCTGGGCGAGGCCTCGATGATCGCGCCGCTGGAGTACAGCGGGCTGGTCTGGGTGATCGGCTGGGACCTGGCCTTCTGGGGCCAGCTGCCCGATGGCTATACCTGGGTGGGCGCGGCGATCATCGTGGCTTCGGGGCTTTACCTGCTGCACCGCGAGCGGGTGAACCGGCAGGAGCCGCCGAAGCCGCTGGATCATCCCTGAACCGGTTTGGCCGGGAAGCGGGGCCAGAGCCCCTGCGGGGATCCGACCCCGGAACCCGCGCCGGAGCAGGTACGTTAGAACCAAAAGGAATAACATTCTGGCCCATGGCGCGGGCGCGCGACCGCCTGCGCTGGTAGGCTGCACGCCCCCTTCCGTCACCCAGCCGGTGAGCCACGCCCGTGATCGAGTTCCAGCGCCTGCACAAATCCTATGCCGTTGCCGGCCGCGAGATCAGCGCGCTGCAACCGTTGGACCTGACCATCGAGGCCGGTGAGGTTTTCGGCATCATCGGCCATTCCGGCGCCGGCAAGTCGACCCTGATCCGCATGATCAACCGCCTGGAAGAACCCAGCGGTGGCCGGCTGCTGATCGGTGGTGAGGATGTCACCGCGCTGGACGCGGACGGCCTGCGCGCGCTGCGCCGGCGCATCGGCATGATCTTCCAGCACTTCAACCTGCTGTCGTCGCGCACGGTGGCGGGCAACGTCGCCTTCCCGCTGGAACTGGCCGGCACGCCGAAGGCGGAAATCGACGCGCGCGTGGCCGAGCTGCTGCAGACCGTGGGCCTGGAAGCGCATGCGCAGAAGTATCCGGCGCAGCTGTCCGGTGGCCAGAAGCAGCGCGTCGGCATCGCCCGCGCGCTGGCGACCCGTCCACAGATCCTGCTGTGCGACGAGGCCACCAGTGCGCTCGATCCGCAGACCACCGCTTCGGTGCTGTCGCTGCTGTCGAAGATCAATCGCGAGCTCGGCCTGACCATCGTGCTGATCACCCACGAGATGGACGTGATCCGCCGTGTCTGCGACCGCGTTGCGGTGCTCGATGCCGGCCAGATGGTCGAAACCGGTCCGGTCACCCGGGTGTTCCTGCACCCGCAGCATCCGACCACCCGCCGTTTCGTCAGTGAGTCGGAGCATGTGGACGAGGGGGCGCTGCACCGTGATTTCGATGCCGTTGGCGGCCGTATCGTGCGCCTGACCTTCCTTGGTGGCGACACCTACGAACCCCTGCTCGGCAGCGTCGCGCGGCAGACCGGGGTCGACTACAACATCCTGTCCGGCCGTATCGACCGGATCAAGGACACCCCGTATGGCCAGCTGGTGGTCGCCCTGGTGGGCGGCGACCAGTCCGCCGCGCAGGCTGCCTTCGTGGCCGCCGGCGTGCACGTCGAGGAGCTGCGTCGATGATCATTGCTGCTGCTGGCGGCTTCTTCCGTCACCTGGATGCGGGCAAGTGGGCCGACATCGGCCAGGCCACCTTCGACACGCTGCTGATGCTGCTCGGTTCGCTGCCGCTGACCCTGGCCATCGGCCTGCCGCTGGGCGTGCTGCTGTACCTGTTCGGCGCGCCACAGATGAAGCGGAGGCCGTTCGCCTATGGCGCGCTGGCACTGGCGGTGAACCTGTTGCGCTCGGTGCCTTTCATCATCCTGATGATCGTGCTGATTCCGGTCACGTTGTTCCTGATGGGAACCTCGCTGGGCGTGCGCGGCGCGATCGTGCCGCTGGTGATCGGCGCAGCGCCGTTCTATGCGCGCCTGGTCGAGACCGCGCTGCGCGAAGTGGATCGAGGCGTCATCGAGGCGACCCAGGCGATGGGCGCCACCACCTGGCAGCTGGTGACCCGCGTGCTGCTGCCGGAAGCGCGCCCCGGCCTGATCGCCGGTGCCACCGTCACCACCGTGGCCCTGATCGGCTTCACTGCGATGGGCGGTGCGATCGGTTCCGGCGGCCTCGGCGACCTGGCGTTCCGCGATGGCTACCAGCGTTCGCACACCGACGTGGCCCTGGTCACCGTGGTCCTGCTGCTGGTCCTGGTGCAGCTGCTGCAGATGCTCGGCGACCGCCTGGTCGCGCATTACAGCCGCAAGTAACCGCTACGCATGCCGGTAGCCGGCCAGCGGCCGGCTCTACCCCATTGCCTGGAAACGGTAGTGCCGGCCGCTGGCCGGCAATTCCACGTGCGGTCAACGCGCGTTCGGTACTTCGTAGCCCAGCTTGCCGACCTGCTCCGGGTGCTGCGGCACGCGCTTGAGCTTGTCGGTGTTCACGCCGTACTCGTCACGCAGGCGCTCGGCCAGCTCCTTGTACAGGGCTTTGTCCATGTCCGGCGTGCGCGAGAAGATCCACGCCATCTCACGGCCCGGATAACCGATCAGCGCCCACGAGTAATCCGGGGCGACGTCCAGCACCCGGGAGTGGGTCGGCACCACGCGGTAGAACCAGGTGCGCCAGCCGTGGTTGCCGCTGTCCGGGTCGACGCTGGCGCGTGCGCGGATCTCCTGCAGGGGTTCGCCGAAGCCGTCGCGGTAGCGGTAGGTGATGCCGACCTTGTGCTCGTCGCGCAACTCGTACTCGTTGACGCTGGCGACGTGCCCGCGTTCGATGAAGTTCGGCACGCGGCCGATCACGTACCAGGTGCCCATGAAGCGCTTGAGGTCGATCGGGGCATCCGGATCGGCGCGCGGGGCGCTGGCACGGGGTGATGGCGGCTCACCGACCGCCATGGCGGGGCCCGCCAGGGACAGGGCCAGCAACACGGCGCAGAGCGGGCGGATCGAAGTCATGCGGGAGCGGGCTCAGGAGGGCTTTGCCTGAGCATGGTCGACTGAGCGTGCGCGATCCGTCAATGGTGTCGCAATCTGTGAGAAGGGGCTTGACCAAGCTGTGTTGCATTGTCTACCGGAGAAGGCCCATGAACACACGTTCCGTCCGTCACCCTGCAACTGAACGCATCATCGAACGCGCCGACCCGCGCCTGCTGCGTGGCGTGCGGCAACTGGCGCTGGCCGGACTGGCGCTGGTACTGGTCTGGCCAGCGGCACGTGGCAGCAGCGCGTGGTTGGGCTGGCTGCCGATGTGGCTGATCGGCATGCCGCTCGCGGCCTGGTGGGCGCTGTTGCGCTTCCCGCTGCCGCGCCTGTCGCGGCTGCCGAAGGTGCGGCGTACCGGTGGACAGGCGCGTCGCCGGCGCGGCCCGGCGGCCACGGCCTGACCTTCGACACGGGGGAGGCCGCGGCATTCCGTGCTAGCGTTCCACGGCTTATGACTGCCTGGAGCTGCAATGTCACGACTCGCTTCCGCCTGCCTGTTGGCCGGCATGATGACCGCTGCCTCGGTGGGGACCGCCGTGGCCGCTGAAGATACCGACCGCTACGCCTGGCTGGAGGACGTCACCGGCGACAAGCCGCTGTCCTGGGTCAAGGAACAGAATGCCAAGTCCGAGGCGCGCCTGGCGCAGACCCCGGCCTTCAAGCAGATGGAGACCCGCATCCGCGAGGTGCTCGATTCCGATGCCAAGATTCCGGGCGTGCAGAAGATCGGCGACTACTACTACAACTTCTGGAAGGACCAGCAGCACGAGCGCGGCCTGTGGCGGCGCACCACCCTGGCCGAGTACCGCAAGGCGTCGCCGCAGTGGGAGACCGTGCTCGACCTGGATGCGCTGAACAAGGCCGAGGGTGAGAACTGGGTCTGGCATGGCGCCGATTGCCTGCGCCCGGATTACAGCCGTTGCCTGATCGCGCTGTCGCGCGGCGGCGCCGACGCCGACGTCACCCGCGAGTTCGACCTGGCCAACAAGACCTGGATCAAGGACGGCTTCTTCCGTCCGGAGTCGAAGGGGGGCCTCAACTGGGTGGATCGCGACACCGTGTTCGTCTACACCGACTTCGGTGCCGGCACGATGACCACGTCCGGCTATCCGCGCGTGGCCAAGCTGTGGAAGCGCGGCACGCCGATGGCCTCGGCCACCGTGGTGTACGAAGGCAAGCCGGAAGACATGTACATCGCGGCGATGCACGATGACACCCCGGGCTTCGAGCGCAACCTGGTCAGCCGTACGCTGGCGTTCTACAACAACGAACTCTACCTGCGTGGCGACGACGGCACGCTGACCAAGATCGACGCGCCGAACTCGGCCGAGAAGGGCCTGCACAAGCAGTGGCTGACCCTGGAACTGCGCGATCCGTGGACCGTGGGCGGCAAGACCTATGCGTCCGGTTCGCTGCTGGCGACCAAGCTGGACGACTTCCTGGCCGGCAAGCGCGACTTCGAGGTGCTGTTCACCCCGACCGCGACCACCTCGCTGGCCAGCGCCACCTGGACCAAAAGCCACCTGGTGCTGAACGTGCTGGACGACGTCAAGAACCGCCTGTCGGTGCTGACCCCGGGCGCCAATGGCTGGCAGGCCAGCCGCTTCGTCGGCGCCCCGGCCTTCGGCACGCTGGGCGTGGCTGCAGTGGACAGCAATGACAGCGACGCGGTGTGGCTGACCGCCACCGACTACCTGACCCCGACCACGCTGGCCCTGGCCGAGATCGGCCAGGCCCCGGAAACGCTGAAGACCATGCCGGCCTTCTTCGATGCCAAGGGCAAGGTGATCGAGCAGCACTTCGCCACCAGCAAGGACGGCACCCGCGTGCCGTACTTCGTGGTGCACGACAGGGCGATGAAGCTCGATGGCTCCAATCCGACGCTGCTGTACGGCTACGGTGGCTTCGAGATCTCGCTGACCCCGAGCTATTCCGGTGGCATGGGCCGCGCCTGGCTGGAGAAGGGCGGCGTGTACGTGGTGGCCAACATCCGTGGTGGCGGCGAGTACGGCCCGCGCTGGCACCAGGCGGCGCTGAAGCAGAACCGCCACAAGGCCTACGAAGACATGGCCGCAGTGGCGCGGGACCTGGTCAAGCGCAAGATCACCAGCGCCAAGCACCTGGGCGTGCAGGGCGGCAGCAACGGTGGCCTGCTGACCGGCAACATGCTGACGCAGTACCCGGAGCTGTTCGGTGCGGTGGTGGTGCAGGTGCCGTTGCTGGACATGAAGCGCTACAGCCACCTGTTGGCGGGTGCCTCGTGGATGGCCGAGTACGGCAACCCGGATACCAGTGACTGGGAGTTCATCAAGACCTTCTCGCCGTACCACCTGTTCAACGCGAAGAAGAACTACCCGCCGGTGCTGTTCACGACCTCGACCCGCGACGACCGCGTGCACCCGGGGCATGCCCGCAAGATGGCGGCGAAGATGATCGACGCCGGCAAGGACGTGACCTACTACGAGAACATCGAAGGGGGTCACGGCGGCGCCGCCAACAACGCGCAGGCCGCGCACATGTCGGCGCTGGCCTACAGCTTCCTGTGGGAGCGGTTGGGCGGCAAGTAAGCAGAACGGAAAACGCCGCCCCAGGGCGGCGTTTTCCGTTATCGGGTAGCGCCGGGCCATGCCCGGCGCGCGCGTAGCGCGGCAGGATGCCGCCGGGCATGGCCCGGCGCTACCGGAAATGCTTCAACCCACGCGCAATCCGCGCCACCGCCTCCTGCAATCGCGGCACCTCCTGGGTATAGGCCAGGCGCACGTGCTGGTTGGCACGATGGAAGCCGAAATCCAGGCCCGGGGTGAACGCCACGTGCTCGCTTTCCAGGAAATGCGCGCAGAATGCCTGCGCGTCGTCGGTGAATGCACTGACGTCGGCGTACAGGTAGAACGCGCCCTGTGGCTCGACTTCGATACGGAAACCCAGCTCACGCAGTGCCGGCAGCAGGAAGTCGCGACGCTGGCGGAACGCGTCGCGGCGCTGCTCGAAGATCGCCATGGATTCCTCGCTGAAGCAGGCGAGCGCGGCGTGCTGGGCGATGCTCGAGGCGCTGATGTACAGGTTCTGCGCCAGCTTCTCCAGATCCGGTACTGCGGACGGCGGCGCCACCAGCCAGCCCAGCCGCCACCCGGTCATGCCGAAGTACTTGGAAAAACTGTTCAGTACGAATGCGTTGTCGTCCACCTGCAGCACGCTGGGCGCGTCCAGGCCGTAGGTCAGGCCGTGATAGATCTCGTCCACCACCAGGTGGCCGCCCCGCGCGTGCAGGGTCTGCGACAGTGCAGCCAGTTCGTCGGCGGAAAGCACGGTGCCGGTCGGGTTGGCCGGTGAGGCAACCAGCGCGCCGACGCTGTCGGCATTCCAATGCTGTTCCACCAGGGACGGCGTGAGCTGGTACGCAGTGTCCGGGCCGACCGGCACCAGCTGTGCGCCGCCTTCGACGAGGCGCAGGAAGTGGCGGTTGCAGGGGTAGCCGGGGTCGGCCAGCAGCCAGTGGCGGCCGGGATCGACCAGCAGGCTGCTGGCCAACAGCAGCGCACCGGACCCACCCGGGGTGACCAGGATGCGTTCAGGATCGATGTCCAGACCGTAGTGGCTGCGATAGAAACCGCTGATCGCCTGGCGCAGGGCCGGCAGGCCACGTGCGGCGGTGTAGCGGGTATGGCCGGCGGCCAGTGCGGCCTGGCCGGCCCGCACGACCGGTTCGGCGGTAGTGAAGTCCGGTTCGCCGATTTCCAGGTGGATCACATCGTGGCCGGCCTGTTCCAGCGCCTGCGCGCGGGCCAGCAGGGACATCACATGGAACGGGGCGATTTCATGGCTGCGCCGGCTGTAGCCCGGCGTGTGGGGCAGGGTACTCATGGATCCATGGTACGCCGGTCGGCATGGCCCATGACGATCCGCAGGGTTGCCGCTTGGCTGCGATTGGGGTCAGATCCCTTTTCGGGAAAAGGGATCTGACCCCGCCGAAGACCATTGCATTGATGCGCCAGGAACCCTACTTCATGAAGTCCACCCTCTGCCTGTTGCTCGCCAGCCTGATGACCACGACTGCTACCGCCGCCACTCCGCCCGTTCCGCCGGACGCCGCCAGGCATCCGCACGTGGTCAAGGCGCCGTTCGGCGCGACCCGCAACGATGACTATTACTGGCTGCGCGATGACAAGCGCACGGACAAGGACATGCTGGCCTACCTGCAGGCCGAGAATGCCTACGCCGATCAGCTGCTGGCACCGCTGAAGCCACTGGAAGACACCCTGTACAAGGAGATCGTCGGCCGCATCAAGCAGGACGATTCCAGCGTGCCGGCGCGCGAGCGCGGCTACTGGTACTACAGCCGTTTCGAGACCGGCCAGGACTACCCCATCCACGCACGCCGCAAGGGCAGCATGGAGGCCGCCGAGGAAATCCTGCTGGACGTCAATACGATGGCTGCGGGCAAGGGCTACTTCAGCGTCGGCTCGATGGAAGTCAGCCAGGACAACCAGTTGCTGGCCTGGGCCGATGATGATGTCGGCCGCCGCCAGTACACGATCCGCTTCAAGGATCTGGCCACCGGCAAGGTGCTGCCCGATGTGATCACCGGCAGCTCCGGCGACCTGGTCTGGGCCGACGACAACCGCACCGTGCTGTATGTCGAGAACGATCCGGAAACGCTGCTCACCGTGCGCGTGAAGAAGCACGTGCTGGGCACTCCAGCCAGCGCCGACACCGTCGTCTACGAAGAGAAGGACGACAGCTTCTACATGGGCATCGGCCGCACCCGCGACGATCGCTTCATCACCATCGGCGTGCACAGCACGGTGTCCTCGGAAGAGCGCTACGCACCGGCCAGCGATCCGACCACCTTCACCGTGCTGGCCCCGCGCCAGCGTGACGTCGAGTACGACGCCGACCACTACGACGGCCGCTGGGTGATCCGCACCAACGACGGTGCGAAGAACTTCAAGCTGGTCACCGCACCGACCGATGCCACCTCGCGTGCGCAGTGGAAGGACTGGATCGCGCATGACGATGCGGTGTTCATCGAAGGCTTCGAGCTGTTCGACAGCTACACCGCCATCGCCGAACGTTCCGAGGGCCTGGAGCGCATCCGCCTGCTGTTCAAGGATGGCCGCAGCGACTACGTGAAGGCTGATGAGCCGGCGTACTCGATGGGCCTGGGCGACAACACCGAGGCCGATACGCCGTGGCTGCGCTACGTCTACACCTCGATGACAACCCCGACCACCGTGTTCGAGCTGAACACCGCCACCGGTGAGCGTCGCCAGCTGAAGGTACAGCCGGTGATCGGCTATGACGCCTCGAAGTACGAAACCGACCGCGTCTGGATCACCGCACGCGATGGGGTGAAGGTGCCGGTGTCACTGGTCTACCGCAAGGGCTACCAGAAGGACGGCAAGGGCGCGCTGTTCCAGTACGCCTACGGCAGCTACGGCATGTCGATGGACCCGTACTTCAACCAGACGGCGGTGAGCCTGCTCGACCGCGGCGTGGTGTATGCCATCGCCCATATCCGCGGCGGCCAGGAAATGGGCCGCGACTGGTACGAGAACGGCAAGCTGCTGCACAAGCAGAACACCTTCAACGACTTCATCGACGTCACCCGCGGCCTGGTCGCACAGGGCTGGGCGGCGAAGGATCGTGTCGCCGCGTCCGGCGGCAGCGCCGGTGGCCTGCTGATGGGCGCGGTGGCCAACCAGGCCCCGCAGGATTACCGGGTGATGGTGGCGCAGGTCCCGTTCGTCGACGTGGTCACCACCATGCTCGACCCGACCATTCCGCTGACGACCAACGAATACGATGAGTGGGGCAACCCGGAGCAGAAGCCGTATTACGACTACATGCTGTCCTACTCGCCCTACGACAACGTGAAGCAGCAGGCGTACCCGGCGCTGTTCGTGGGTACCGGCCTGTGGGATTCGCAGGTGCAGTACTGGGAGCCGGCCAAGTGGGTGGCCAAGCTGCGTGATCACAACACCGGCCCCTACCCGATCCTGTTCCGCACCAACATGGAAGCCGGCCACGGCGGCAAGTCGGGGCGCTTCCAGCGCTACCGCGAGCTGTCCGAGTCGTACGCGTTCGTGCTGCAGCAGCTGGGCATCGCCCAGCCGTAACGGCGAAGGGGTGCCGGGCGTTGCCGGGCACCCCGAACCGTTATCCTTGCGGCCATGAGCCTGCCCGAGCCCTCCGCATCCCGCGATACCGCCACGCCACCGCGCGTGGTGCGTTTCCGCTGGGCGTGGTGGCTGCTGGCCTACGTCAGCCTGGGCACCGGCATCGTCGGCATCTTCGTGCCGGGCCTCCCGACCACCGTATTCATCCTGATCTCGGCGTGGGCTGCATCACGTGGGTCCGAACGCCTGCACACCTGGCTGCTGCAGCACCCGCGCTTCGGCCCGGCCATCGCCAACTGGCAGGCACATGGTGCGGTCAGCCGCTACGGCAAGTGGATGGCCACGATCACCATGGCGGTGTGCGCCGCCATCATGCTGTGGTGCGTGCCGGTCGCCTGGGTGAAGTGGTTCTCGATCGGCAGCATGACCGTGGTGGCGATCTGGCTGTGGACGCGGCCGCTTCCGCCCCCCGCGGATTGAGCGCCTGCGGTAGTGCTGGCCGCCGGCCGGCAACCCGATTCCCTGCACGAACCGCTCAGCCGCCAATGGCTATACTCGGGGCATGAAGATCCCCCATCGAAACGCCATCCTGATTCCGCTGGCAGCGGCCTCGCTGCTGCTCCTCGCCGCCTGCGGCAACAAGGGCCCGCTGGTACTGCCGCAGAAGCCGGTGCCGGTGGAAGAAACCGTCGAACCGGCCGCCGAGCCCGCCACCGAGGCGACCCCGGCCGAGGGCCAGGGCGCCGTTGCCCCGGCCACGACCGTCGACCCGGCTGCAACGACCACCCAGCCGGCACCCGCGCCAGCGAAGAAGGCGGGCAGCGGGAATGAGTAAGGCCGGTTCCAGGGCCTTGCGCTTCAGCAAGATGCATGGCGCGGGCAATGATTTCGTAGTGATCGACCTGCGTGACGGTACTGCGCCGCCCACGCCTGAACTGGCCGCGCGCCTGGCCGACCGCCACACCGGCGTCGGCTGCGATCAGATCCTGACCATCGAGGCGCCGCGTGCGGAAGGCTCGGTGGCCTCGTACCGCATCTGGAACGCCGACGGTTCCAATTCCGAGCAGTGCGGCAATGGCGCGCGCTGCATCGCGGCCTGGCTGGTGCGCGAGGGCAGTGCGCAGGGCGATGCGTTCGTCATCGACAGCCCGCTGGCCAGCCATGAAGTGAAGGTGCTCGGTGATGGGCAATTCGCGGTAACCATGGGCGTGCCCGCGTTCGAGCCGGCCAACGTACCACTGATGGGCTTCGCCCATCCGCGCGAGGAATACCTGCTGCCGCTGCAGGGCGAGAGCGTCCGCTTTGCTGCGGTGTCGATGGGCAACCCGCATGCGGTGATCGAAGTGGGCCTGGTCGATGCTGCACCGGTCGAGCGCGTCGGTGCGCTGCTGCAGCAGCACGCGTCGTTCCCGCGCTCGGTGAACGTGGGCTTCGCCCAGGTGATGGGCCCGGCGCACGCCCGCCTGCGCGTGTTCGAGCGCGGTGTCGGCGAGACCCTGGCCTGCGGCAGTGGCGCCTGCGCCGCCGCCGTGACCCTGATGCAGCGCGGCCGCCTGCAGCGCGATGCGCGCATCAGCCTGCCCGGAGGTGACCTGCGCATCCAGTGGCCGGGCGATGGCCAGCCGGTGGTGATGGCGGGCCCGACCGCATTCGTCTTCGAAGGGGAGTGGATGGCATGACCGAAACCGTCGACAAGCTCGGGGCCCATGAAGTCGCTGCCTGGTTGCGGCGACATCCCGGCTTCCTCAAGCAGTTCCCGGACCTGGCCCTGACCCTGGTGGTGCCGCGCGATGACGGCCCGACCGCATCGCTGGCCAGCTACCAGCTGGAAGTGCTGCGCGAGAAGAACCGCGAGCTGGCACGACGGTTGGCCGACCTGGGCGCCACCGCCCAGGTCAATGAACGCCTGGCAGTGCGCACGCACCAGCTGACCCTGGCACTGATGAAGCAGGACAACGCGGCCGATACCCTGCGCGCGATGGCCGCATCGCTGCAGGAAGACTTCGCCGGCGACCTGGTGCGGCTGGTGGTGCATGCGCCGGTGGCCGGGCTGGAACAGGCCGACTGGCTGCAGGTGATTGCTGCCGATGATCCGCAACTGGGCCCGTTCCGCGATTGCCTGAACGACGGCGAGCCGATCTGCGGCCGCCTGCAGCCGGAAAAGAATGCCGTCCTGTATGGCGTGCGCAGCGAGGAAGTGCAGACCACCGCGCTGCTGCCGTTGCCGGGCGTCGGCCTGATCGCGGTCGGCAGCCACGACCCGAACCGCTTCTACCCGGGCATGGGCACGCTGTTCCTGCGCATGATGGGCGACGCCCTGGCCACTGGCCTGAAGCGCTTCCACGACTGAGCAGGACCGGACGACGATGAGCGCGGTACAGGCCTTCCTGCAGCACCTGCAGGTGGAGCGGCGGATGTCGGCGCATACGCTTGACGCCTACCGCCGCGACCTGGACGCGCTAGCGGTCTGGGCCGAACCGCGTGGCGTAGCGGTGGAGGCGCTCGATGCCGATGCGTTGCGCCAGTTCGTCGCCGACGAGCATCGCCGCGGCCTGTCGGCCAAGAGCCTGCAACGCCGCCTGTCGGCCTGCCGCAGCTTCTATGCCTGGCTGCTCAAGCACGGGCGCATCGAGGTCAATCCGGCAGCGACGCTGAAGGCACCGCGCGCGCCGCGCCGGTTGCCGCAGGTCCTTGACGCCGATGAGGCGGTGCAGCTGGTCGAACTGGAGCCGGAAGGTGACCTCGGCCGCCGTGACCGTGCGCTGCTGGAACTGTTCTATTCCTCCGGCCTGCGCCTGAGCGAAGTCTGCGCGCTGACCTGGCGCGACCTGGATTTCGACAGCGGGCTGGTCAACGTGCTGGGCAAGGGCAACCGCCAGCGCCGGGTGCCGTTCGGGCGGCCGGCACGCGAAGCGCTGCAGGCGTGGCGCGCGGAAAGTGGCGGTGGTCCGGCATCGCCGGTGTTCCCCGGTCGCAACGGGCCAATCAGCCAGCGTGCGGTGCAGATCCGCATCCGCCAGCTGGCGCAGCGCCAGGGCCTGTTCAAGCAGGTGCATCCGCACATGCTGCGGCACAGTTTCGCCAGCCACATCCTGGAATCGTCCGGCGACCTGCGTGGTGTGCAGGAGCTGCTGGGCCATGCCGACATCGCCACCACGCAGATCTATACCCACCTCGATTTCCAGCACCTGGCCAAGGTCTACGACGCCGCGCATCCGCGCGCCAAGCGTCGACGCAGCAATGAGGGCAGCGGAGAAAGCTGAACGTTGCCCCTGCGTCAGCCGGTCGCGGGTGGCTTGAAGGGCGCAGCGCAGTCCCCACCTCTGGTTCTGTCACCCCGGAGGCATCATGGACCCCAGTCAGAACCCCAACGTTTTCCACGCCACCACCATCGTCTGCGTCCGTCGCGGCGAGCACGTGGCCATTGCCGGCGACGGCCAGGTCACGCTGGGCCACACCGTGATGAAGGGCAACGCGCGCAAGGTGCGCCGCCTTGGCCGCGACGGCCAGGTGCTGGCCGGTTTCGCCGGTGCCGCCGCCGATGCCTTCACCCTGTTCGAGCTGTTCGAGGCCAAGCTGGAAAAGCACGGCCAGCTGCAGCGCGCTGCGGTCGAGCTGGCCAAGGATTGGCGCACCGAGCGCCGCCTGGGCAAGCTCGAAGCTCTGCTGGCAGTGGCTGACAAGGAAACCTCGCTGATCATCAGCGGCACCGGTGATGTGATCGAGCCGGAGGACGGCATCATCGCCATCGGCTCCGGTGGTTCCTATGCACTGTCGGCCGCGCGCGCGTTGATGGCGCACACCGAGCTGGATGCACGCACCATCGCCAGTGAAGCGATCGGCATCGCCGGCGACATCTGCATCTACACCAACCGCAACGTGGTGGTCGAGGAGCTGTGACCGCTCTTCTGTAGTGCCGAGCCATGCTCGGCAGGGCTGCCCGTCAGCCGAGCATGGCTCGGCTCTACATGCATCTGAATCCGTGAGCACATCCATGTCGAAGATCGAAGTTTCCTCCGCCACCATGACCCCGCGCGAGATCGTGCAGGAACTGGACCGGCATATCGTGGGCCAGCACGACGCCAAGCGAGCCGTGGCCATCGCCCTGCGCAACCGCTGGCGCCGCATGCAGCTGGCGCCGGAGCTTCGCAATGAAGTGATGCCGAAGAACATCCTGATGATCGGCCCGACCGGCGTCGGCAAGACCGAGATCGCGCGCCGCCTGGCTACGCTGGCCAACGCGCCGTTCGTGAAGGTCGAAGCCACCCGCTTCACCGAAGTGGGCTACGTCGGCAAGGACGTCGAGCAGATCATCCGCGACCTTGCTGATACCGCGGTCAAGCTGTACCGCGAACAGGCCAAGGTGCGCGTGCGTACCCAGGCCGAGGAACGCGCCGAAGACCGTATCCTCGATGCGCTGCTGCCGCGCCGCAGCGGTGGCATCGGTTTCGATCCGGAAGCCGCCCGCAACGAGCCGTCGGCGCAGGACAACGAGACCCGCATCAAGTTCCGCAAGATGCTGCGCAACGGCGAGCTGGACGAGCGCGAGATCGAGCTCGACCTGGCCGCCAACGTCAGCATGGACATCATGACCCCGCCGGGCATGGAGGAAATGGGCCAGCAGCTGAAGTCGATGTTCGCCAACCTCGGCGGCGGCGCGAAGGCGCACAAGCGCACGCTGACCATCAAGGCTGCGCGCCCGCTGCTGATCGAGGAAGAAGCCGGCAAGCTGGTCAACGAAGACGATATCCGCACCGCGGCGATCGAGGCCTGCGAGCAGCACGGCATCGTCTTCATCGACGAGATCGACAAGGTTGCCAAGCGCGGCGACAACGTGGGCGGTGGCGATGTCTCCCGCGAAGGCGTGCAGCGCGACCTGCTGCCGCTGGTGGAAGGCTCGAACGTGTCCACCAAGTACGGCACGATCAAGACGGACCACATCCTGTTCATCGCGTCGGGCGCGTTCCACCTGGCCAAGCCCAGCGACCTCATTCCGGAGCTGCAGGGCCGTTTCCCCATCCGCGTGGAACTGGGTGCGCTGAGCAAGGGTGATTTCGTGCGTATCCTGACCGAGCCGAAGGCTGCGCTGACCAAGCAGTACGAAGCGTTGCTGGCCACCGAGGGCGTCAAGGTCAGTTTCACCGCCGATGCCATCGAGCGCCTGGCCGAGATCGCCTTCCAGGTGAACGAGCGCCAGGAAAACATCGGCGCGCGCCGCCTGCATACGGTGCTGGAGCGCCTGCTGGATTCGCTCAGCTACGAGGCACCGGACCGCGATGGCGAAACCCTGGCCATCGACAGCGCCTACGTCGATGCACACCTGGGTGAGCTGGTGCAGGACCCGGACCTGAGCCGCTACATCCTGTAACGCCCGATCCGGCCGGATCCCTCGTCACGGCGAGGGCCCTGACTCCATCCACTGCAACAGAACAGGCCGCCGCAGGGCGGCCTTTTGCGTTGGCGCTCAGCACGATTGCCGGGCGCGGTAGTCCTGCAGTACCTGGTCGATCACCGCGCTGGTGCGGGCAGCACTTACGCCGGTCGAGGGCGAACGGCCGCTGCCGCGCAACTCGTCCACCAGATGCGCGATCAACGGTTGCTGGATCGACGACGGGTTGGGGATGTCGAACGTCTGCACACCGGCTTCGGTCTCCAGCACCACCGGTACATCCTCGAAGGTGGCAAAACGCAGCTGGCCGCGGTCGCCGGTGATCTCGATCTCATCCTGGCGGCGGAACGCGCAGAAGCTCCATTGCGCGATGCCATGCACGCCTGGCCCGATGCGGAAGCACATCGAGACGCTGTCCTCGGCGGCGTAAGCGCCGGCCAATGAACTGGCCAGGCCGCGCACATCGCTCAGCGGCCCCAGTAGATGATCGAGCAGGTCCAAGGTGTGCGAGCCCAGATCGACGAACAGCCCGCCGCCGGAGATCGCGGGATTGGTCCGCCAGAAGTCCGGCGATGCGGCATTCACCGAATGCGGCCGATGCAGGGTGGCGCGAACGCTGCGCGGTGTACCGATCGCGCCGCTGTCCAGCAGCTGCTTCACCTGCGCGAATCGGGGCAGGGCGCGGCGGTAGTAGGCGACGAACACGGGCACGCCACGGCGTGCACTGGCTTCCAGGATGCGCTCGCATTCGGCGAGGTCCAGGGCCATGGGTTTCTCGATATAGACCGGCTTGCCCGCCGCAATCGCCTGCAATGCGTACTGCATGTGCGTGGAGGGCGGTGTTGCAACGTACACAGCGTTCACGTCCGGATCGCCGATCAGCGCGTCGGCATCCGTGTACCAGCGTGGCACCGCGTGGCGCCGCGCATAGTCTTCGGCCAATGCGGCATTGCGGCGCATGACCGCCGCCACCCGTGAGCCGGGTGTGCTGGCCAGGGCGGGGCCGCTCTTCTTCTCGGTGACGCTGCCGCAGCCGATGAAGCCCCACACCACGTTGTCCAGGATCATGGGTCTGTCCTCACATCGGGGCTGCGGTGGCGGCAGCGACCCCGCTCATGCCTCGGGCAGCGGCTCGGGCACGGTGCCGGGAACGAACACGCCGTCCTTCACGTAGGCGGCCAGGGTCATGTCCAGTGCGAGCATGCCATCGCGCTTGAGGTCCATCAGTTCCGGTTCGACCATCGCACCGTGCAGTACGCCCAGCACGGTGGCGTGCAGCATGCGTGCGGCGATCTTCGGGTCTGCACCCTCGCGCAGCTGGCCCAGATCGCGGGCGCGGCGCAGGGCGCGCTCCATCCGGTCCAGTCCATCGCGGAAACCGGCCTGCTGCATTTCGGTCAGCACCCGGGTATCAGCCGACGCATCGCTGCGCAGCATGATCTCCATGGTCTTGCGCAGGCGCTCGTCCTCGGACAGTTCGATGAACGAGTGGATCATCACCGCGCGCAGGTCGTGCACCGGCGTGTCGCGCTGGTCGGTCGAGGTGCGCTCCAGCTCCTGCATGAAAGGCAGATGCACGCGCTCGACGATCGCGGCCAGCACCTCGCTCTTGTTCTTGAAGTGCCAGTAGACCGCACCGCGGGTATAGCCGGCGCGGGCACCGATCATCTCCAGCGTGGTACGGGCCACGCCGTGTTCATGGAAGCAGGCTTCGGCGGCGTCAAGGATGCCTTCCCGGGTTGCCTGGGTGTCCTCTTTGGTCTTGCGGGCCATGGATGGGTACGAGTGCGGGTGAAACGTGGCTGAATTGTACCGGTTTACAAACAAACAATCATGTATGTATATTTCGCTCCCATCATTCCCGTCGTGTGCGTGGCAGGCCGGTCCGGCTTCCACTCCCCGCTGGTGAGCGTTGCCTGCTGGCGCTTTCGGCCTGTATCAGCGCGATTTGAGATTCCTTCCCCTAAGAGCCTTTCCGTCATGTTGCTGAGCAGAATCCGACCCTTTGCACTGTCGCTGGCGATCGCCGCGACCGTGGCTGCCTGCGGCGGCCAACCCCAGGCCCCCGAGCAGGGCCCGGGTGACGTCACTGTGGTCACGCTGAAGTCCGAGACCGTGGGCCTGACCCGCGAACTGCCGGGCCGTACCAACGCCTTCCTGGTCGCCGAAGTGCGGCCGCAGGTCAGTGGCATCGTCGCCAAGCGCCTGTTCTCCGAAGGTGGCATGGTCAAGGCCGGCGAGCCGCTGTACCAGATCGAGGCCGCCAGCTACCGCGCCCAGGCCAACAGTGCCCGTGCCCAGCTGGCCCGCGCCGAGGCCACCGCCAACGCCGCCCGGCTGAGCGCCAAGCGCATCACCGAGCTGGCCAAGGTCGATGCGGTCAGCCAGCAGGACCTGGAAAATGCCGTGGCCGCGCAGAAGCAGGCCGAGGCGGATGTCGGTGCCGCGAAGGCATCGCTGGACGCAGCCAACGTCACCCTGGGCTACGCCCGCATCACCGCGCCGATCAGCGGCCGCATCGGCAAGTCCAGCGTCACCCAGGGTGCGCTGGTCAGCGCCGGCCAGGCCAATGCACTGGCTACGGTGCAGCAGCTGGATCCGATCTATGTCGACCTGACACAGTCCTCGGCCGAGCTGCTGCAGCTGCGCCGCGAACTGGCTGCCGGCCGCCTGCAGGACAACCAGACCCTGCCGGTCAGCATCCTGATGGAAGACGGCAGCACCTTCGAGCACAAGGGCACGCTGGAGTTCTCCGAAGTCAGCGTCGATCCGACCACCGGCAGCTTCGGCCTGCGCGTGAAGGTGGACAACCCGGACGGCCTGCTGATGCCGGGCATGTACGTGCGTGCGGTGATCGGCGGCGGCGTGCGCAGTGATGCCGTGCTGGTGCCGATGCAGGGCATCGCCCGCGATCCGAAGGGCGATACCACGGCGATGGTGGTCGGCAAGGACAACAAGGTCGAAGTACGCCCGGTCAAGGTCAGCCGCACGGTTGGCGACAAGTGGCTGGTCGAGGACGGCCTGAAGGCCGGTGACAAGGTCATCGTGGAAGGCCTGCAGAAGATCGGCCCCGGCATGCCGGTCAAGGCCACCGAAAAGGGCGACGTACCGGCCAGGCCGGCGGCCGCCGCCCAGCCTGCCGCCCCGGCCGGCGACGCGAAGTAAGCGGAGAACCCCATGGCACGCTTTTTCATCGATCGACCCATCTTCGCGTGGGTGATCGCCATCATCATCATGCTCGCCGGCGGCCTCGCCCTGTTCAAGCTGCCGGTCTCGATGTACCCCAACGTCGCGCCGCCGGCGGTGGAAATCAGCGCCACCTACCCGGGTGCATCGGCCAAGGTGGTCGAAGACTCGGTGACGCAGATCATCGAGCAGAACATGAAGGGCCTTGATGGCCTGATCTACTTCTCCTCCAACAGCTCGTCCAACGGCCAGGCCACCATCACCCTGACCTTCGAGAGCGGCACCAACCCGGACATCGCCCAGGTGCAGGTGCAGAACAAGCTGCAGCTGGCCATGCCGCTGCTGCCGCAGGAAGTGCAGCGGCAGGGCATCAATGTGGCCAAGTCCAGCTCGGGCTTCCTGAACGTCATCGCGTTCGTATCCGAGAACGGCAGCATGGACGCCAACGACATCGCCGACTACGTCGGTTCCAATGTCGTCGACCGCCTCAGCCGCGTGCCGGGCGTGGGCAACATCCAGGTATTCGGTGGCAAGTACGCCATGCGCATCTGGCTGGACCCGAACAAGCTGCATACCTATGGCCTGTCCGTCGCGGAAGTGACTGCGGCGATCAAGGCGCAGAATGCCCAGGTGGCGATCGGCCAGCTCGGCGGTGCGCCGTCGGTGAAGGGCCAGCAGCTCAACGCCACCATCAACGCGCAGTCGCGCCTGCAGACCCCGGAACAGTTCCGCAACATCATCGTGCGCGGCGCGCAGGACGGTGCCGAGCTGCGCCTGGGTGATGTCGCCCGCGTCGAACTGGGTGCCGAGTCCTACGACTTCGTCACCCGCTACAACGGCCAGCCGGCCAGCGGCCTGGCGGTCACCCTGGCGACCGGCGCCAATGCGCTGGATACCGCTGCCGGCGTGGATGCTGCGCTGGACGACATGAAGAGCTTCTTCCCGGCCGGATTGAAGGCCGAGATCCCGTACGACACCACCCCCTTCGTGCGCGTGTCGATCAAGGGCGTGGTGCAGACCCTGCTCGAAGCGATCGTGCTGGTGTTCGTGGTGATGTACCTGTTCCTGCAGAACTTCCGCGCCACCCTGATCCCGACCATCGCCGTGCCGGTGGTGCTGCTGGGTACCTTCGGCGTGCTGGCGATGCTGGGCTTCTCGGTGAACATGCTGACCATGTTCGCGATGGTGCTGGCGATCGGCCTGCTGGTGGACGACGCCATCGTGGTGGTGGAGAACGTCGAGCGCATCATGTCCGAGGAAGGACTGTCGCCGCTTGAAGCGACCCGCAAGTCGATGGGCCAGATCACCGGTGCGCTGGTGGGTATCGGCCTGGTGCTGTCGGCGGTGTTCGTGCCGATGGCCTTCATGAGCGGATCCACCGGCGTGATCTACCGGCAGTTCTCGGCCACGATTGTCTCTGCAATGGCGCTGTCGGTACTGGTGGCGATCGTGCTGACGCCGGCACTGTGCGCGACCATGCTCAAGCCGTTGAAGAAGGGCGAGCATCATGTTGCCCACCGCGGCCTGGCCGGTCGCTTCTTCAACGGTTTCAACCGCGGCTTCGACCGCACCAGCGAAAGTTACCAGCGTGGTGTGCGCGGCATCATCCATCGTCCGTGGCGCTTCATGGGCATCGTGGCGGCACTGTTCGTGCTGATGGGCGTGCTGTTCGTGCGCCTGCCCAGCTCGTTCCTGCCCAACGAAGACCAGGGCGTGCTGATGGCGCTGGTGCAGGCCCCGGTCGGCGCCACCCAGGAGCGCACGCTGGAATCGATCGCGGCATTGGAGAACCACTTCCTGCAGAACGAGAAGGATGCGGTGGATTCGGTGTTCTCCGTGCAGGGCTTCAGCTTCGCCGGCATGGGCCAGAACGCCGGCATGGCGTTCGTCAAGCTGAAGGACTGGAGCGAGCGTGACGCCAACAATGGCGTGATGCCGATCACCGGTCGTGCGATGGCAGCCCTGGGCCAGATCAAGGATGCCTTCATCTTCGCCTTCCCGCCGCCGGCCATTCCGGAACTGGGTACCGCCTCGGGCTATACCTTCTTCCTGAAGGACAACAGCGGCCAGGGCCACGAGGCACTGGTGGCCGCACGCAACCAGCTGCTCGGCCTGGCCGCCGGCAGCAAGAAGCTGGCCAACGTGCGCCCGAACGGTCAGGAGGACACGCCGCAGTTCCGCATCGACATCGACGCGGCCAAGGCGACCTCGCTGGGGCTGTCGATCGACCAGATCAACGGCACGCTGGCCGCTGCGTGGGGCAGCTCGTACATCGACGACTTCGTCGATCGTGGCCGCGTCAAGCGCGTGTTCGTGCAGGCCGACCAGCCGTTCCGCATGGTCCCGGAGGACTTCGACCTCTGGTCCGTGAAGAACGACAAGGGCGAGATGGTGCCGTTCAGCGCGTTCGCCACCAAGCACTGGGATTACGGTTCGCCGCGCCTGGAGCGCTACAACGGTGTGTCGGCGATGGAGATCCAGGGCGAACCGGCCCCGGGTGTTGCCTCCGGCGATGCCATGGCCGAGATCGAGCAACTGGCCAAGCAGCTGCCCGCGGGCTTCGGCATCGAGTGGACGGCGATGTCCTACCAGGAACGCCAGGCGGGCTCGCAGACGCCGTTGCTGTACACGCTGTCGCTGATGATCGTGTTCCTGTGCCTGGCCGCGATGTACGAAAGCTGGAGCGTGCCGACGGCGGTGCTGCTGGCGGCCCCGCTGGGTATCCTCGGCGCAGTGCTGGCCAATACCTTCAAGGGCCTGGAGCGCGACATCTATTTCCAGGTGGCGATGCTGACCACGGTAGGCCTGACCAGCAAGAACGCGATCCTGATCGTCGAGTTCGCCAAGGAAAACCTGGAGAAGGGCGCGGGCCTGATCGAGGCGATCATGCATGCGGTGCGCGACCGCCTGCGCCCGATCGTGATGACCTCGCTGGCCTTCGGCATGGGCGTGGTACCGCTGGCGATCTCCACCGGTGCCGGCTCCGGCGCCAAGCAGGCGATCGGCACCGGCGTGCTCGGCGGCATGATCGTCGGCACCGTGCTCGGCGTGTTCTTCGTACCGCTGTTCTTCGTGGTGGTGCAGCGCGTGTTCAAGCGCAAGACCGCCGAGTGATGAAATCCGGTAGCGCCGGGCCATGCCCGGCGGATGCCTCACCGCGTAGCCGCCGGGCATGGCCCGGCGCTACCACCGTGACCCCCAAGGTGTCGCCATGAAATTCTCTTCTCTTGCTGTATCCCTGGCCGCCGCGCTCGCGCTGGCCGGCTGCTCCACTCTGGTGCCGAAGAACACCGCGGTCGCTCCGGCAATTCCGGCGCAGTGGCCGGCCGAGGCTGCACAGGGCCAGGTGGCTGATGTCGCCGCCGTCGGCTGGCGCGATTTCTTCACCGATGCGCGCCTGCAGCAGGTGATCGAGCAGTCGCTGCAGAACAACCGCGACCTGCGCGTGGCCGTGCTCAACGTTGAACGCGCGCGCGGCCAGTACCGCGTGCAGCGCGCCGACCGCGTGCCCGGCGTGGCCGTCACCGGCCAGATGCAGCGCCAGGGCACCGACGCTGGCGTCACCGAGCAGTTCACCGCCGGTGTCGGCGTGGCCGAGTTCGAGCTGGACCTGTTCGGCCGCGTGCGCAACCTCAGCGAAGCGGCACTGCAGCAGTACTTTGCCGTAGCTGCCAATCGTCGCAACGCGCAGCTGAGCCTGGTGGCTGAGACAGCGACGGCGTGGCTGACCTACGGTGCCGATGCCCAGCGTCTGAAGATCGCCGATGCCACGCTGAAGACCTACGAGGATTCGTTGCGCCTGGCCGAGGCCCGCCACGAGCGTGGTGGCAGCTCGGCGCTGGAGCTGACCCAGACCCGCACGCTGGTGGAAACCGCGCGTACCGACGCCGCGCGCCTGCGCGGCCAGCTGGCCCAGGACCGCAACGCGCTGGCGCTGCTGGCGGGTGGCCAGTTGGATCCAGCGCTGCTGCCGGACGGCATCGAACCGCAGCTGCTGGCACTGGCGCCGCCGCCGGCCGGTCTGCCCAGCGATGTGCTGTTGCAGCGCCCGGACATCATGGCCGCCGAACACCAGCTGCTGGCCGCCAATGCCAACATCGGCGCGGCACGTGCTGCGTTCTTCCCGAGCATCTCGCTGACCGGCAGCATTGGCAGTGGCTCCAGCGAGTTGTCCAGCCTGTTCGACAGCGGCACTCGCGTATGGAGTTTCCTGCCGAAGATCACCCTGCCGATCTTCCAGGGTGGCAAGCTGCGCGCCAACCTGGCCGTCGCCAACGCTGATCGTGATATCGCACTGGCGCAGTACGAGAAGTCGATCCAGGTGGGCTTCCGCGAAACCGCCGATGCGCTGGCGTTGAATGTCAGCCTGGATGAACAGGTGAGTTCACAGCAGCGCCTGGTGGAAGCGGCCGAACAGGCCAACCGCCTGTCGCAGGCACGCTACGACGCCGGCCTGGACAGCTTCGTGACCCTGCTGGACGCACGACGTACTGCCTACAACGCGCAGCAGACCCAGTTGCAGGCGCAGTTGGCCCAGCAGGCCAACCGCATCACCCTGTACAAGGTGCTGGGTGGTGGCTGGCACGAGCGCGGCTGAGAGAAAGCCGGCCAGCGGCCGGCTCTACCTGGACGATCGTTGGTAGTGCCGGCCGCTGGCCGGCATTGTCATTCCGGGGCCCGCTACACCGCTTCATCGTCGCGCCGCGCCGCATGGCAGGCGCGAACGCGCGCCAGCGCATCGCCTGCTTCGCGGGCCATCTGCTCGTACTCGGCACGGATCTCTTCCAGGCGCGCTTCGTCCAGTTCTTCCAGATCCAGCAGTTCGTTGTTGGCTTCGGCCGTCGCCCGGATCAGCTCGTCCAGCTTGATCTGCATCGCGGCGGTGTCCGCGTTCTGCGTGTGCTGGATCAGGAACACCATCAGGAAGGTGATGATGGTGGTGCCGGTGTTGATCACCAGCTGCCAGGTGTCGTTGAAACCGAACACCGGACCACTGATGCCCCAGATCACCACGATCCCTACCGCGGCCAGGAAGGTCCACGGTGAGCCGGTGGCTGTCGCGGCCTTCTTGGCGATCGTATTGAACAGGTTGCGCGCTTTCATCGTCGTCGTGTTCCCACTCAGGTGACGAGGATGATCGGCAGTGACCCGTGCAGGCGCCGTGCAGCGCCGGTCAGGCGCGCATGCGCTGCAGTCGTGGCGCCTGCAGGCTGCGCACCGGGCTGCTCTGGTAGACGTGCTGCCAGCAACGGTCGACGAACTCACGGGCCTGGGCTTCGCTCAGCCGCGGCATGATCTGCAGGGCGTACTGGGTCTGGAACATCTCATCACGTTCGGCCTCGCTGGCGCGCGGCTGGGTGATCAGCGAATCACAGGCGAACTTGATCCACGGCACGTACGAGCCGAACGAGTTGTGCGGCAGTGCGCCTTCGGCATGTTGGCGGCGCCAGTGGTCAAGCTCGGCGTCTACGTTGATGACCGGAGGAATGGTGGGGACTTCAGCGTGCATGACAATCCAGTTCGGTTGAGTGGAAAGGGAGTGGGGGTTCATCGGAGTGTGGCGTATATGGCGGTGCATGCCGCGTCAGCGGGATGTGGAGCCGGCGTGGCGATTGCCGATCAATTGCGCATGCTCGACCGCACCGAGGTCCTCGGCCATGTCGGCCATTGCATTGCACAGGCGCTCCTGGTCGAGCGGATGATCGCGCACCAGTTCCAGCTGCAGGCCCTGGTAGGCGGTCCAGAACCTGGCGCCACGCTGGTGCAGCGCGTACTGCTGCTGCAGGCGCTCGCGGATGGCATCGAGGATCGGGTCGGGCGGGGGACGTACGGCGTGCGCGCACATGGCTGGCTCCGCCGGGGAAAGGGACCCCGGTAACCCCACCCTAGGCGCCTCGGCCGGGTGGGGTGTTACCGCAGTGTATGCACGCAGCGCAGCTGACTGTGCACGGGTTCACGGCATCGGCCGCAAACGCTGCGGGCACTAGAATGTGCCCGCGCTGAAGCGTTCATTAAACGGGTTCAATGACACGTTGCACGGTGCTCATTCACCGATGTCTTCGTTCCAGATCTCCGGATGCTGCGCAATGAAGCCACCCAGCAGGTCAACGCATTCCTGGTTGTCGAGGTCGATCACGTTGACGCCGTTCTCGCGCAGCCAGTCGATGCCGCCCTGGAACGTGCGCGATTCGCCCACCACCACGGTGCCGATGTTGAACTGGCGCACCAGGCCCGAGCAGTACCAGCACGGTGCCAGGGTGGTGACCATGATGGTGTCCTGGTAGCGGCGCTGGCGGCCGGCCTTGCGGAAGGCGTCGGTTTCGCCGTGCACCGAAGGGTCGCCTTCCTGCACGCGGCGGTTGTGGCCGCAGCCGAGCAGGCGGCCGTCGTTGTGGTACAGCGCCGCGCCGATCGGCACGCCGCCCTCGGCCAGGCCCTGGCGGGCTTCGGCGATGGCGGTCTGCAGCAGGGCCTGGTAGTCGGGCGTGGTGATCATGCGGGGGCTCCGGTCAGTCGTGGCCCGCCATCATACGGGCAGGGGGTGCCGCTGGCCCCCGGCGGTGCGATAATCGGGGCCATGAGCGAATCCCCCTACAAAGCCGGTACCACCCATTTCGGGTTCCGCGACGTCGCCGCCAAGGACAAGCAGAAGCTGGTCGGCCAGGTGTTCACCTCGGTCGCGCGCAACTACGACCTGATGAACGACCTGATGAGCCTGGGCGTGCACCGGGCGTGGAAGCGCTACTACGTCGCGACCGCGCAGGTGAAGCCGGGCGACCGCGTGCTCGATCTGGCCGGCGGCACCGGCGACATCGCCGCCCTGCTGAAGGAACGCGTCGGCGCCGAGGGCTCGGTGGTGCTGGGCGACATCAACGCCGGCATGCTGTCGGTCGGCCGGGACCGCCTGACCAACCGCGGCCTGGTGCTTGGCCTGGACTACGTGCAGTGCAACGCCGAAGCCCTGCCGTTCCCGGACAACAGCTTCGACCTGGTCACCATTGCCTTCGGCCTGCGCAACGTGACCGACAAGGACGCCGGCCTGCGCGAGATGTACCGCGTGCTGAAGGTGGGCGGCCAGGCCCGCGTGCTGGAGTTCTCCGAAGTCACTGCCGACTGGTTCAAGCCGATCTACGACTTCCACTCGTTCAAGATCCTGCCCAGGCTGGGCAAGTTGTTCGCCAACGATTCGGACAGCTACCAGTACCTGGCCGAGAGCATCCGCAAGCATCCGCCGCAGGACGAACTGAAGGCGATGATGGGGCAGGCCGGCTTCGAGCGCTGCCACTACAAGAACCTGACCGGCGGCATCGTCTCGATCCACTCCGGCTACAAGCTGTAAGCCCGGTGTTCCGGTAGTGCCGGCCGCTGGCCGGCACCTGCGCGGGCAACCACCGGGCGACGGGGTTGCCGGCCAGCGGCCGGCACTACCGGCGCTGTGCCGGCCATTACCCCGCACCGCGCAACGCCTGCCGGGCCCGAGGGAGGTACCATTGGGGTTTGATCCCCGTAACGGTCCCGATTCATGCGTAATCCGCTGATGCTCCTTCCGCTGGCCGTGGCCCTGGCCGCCGGCTGCTCCCAGGAGGCGGCCGCGCCCGCCGCCGCCCCGACTGCCGCAAAGGCCCCTGCCGCCCCCGTGAACGCCGAGAACCGCAGCCACGACGAAAGCTCGTACGCCGAGCCGGACAAGGTCGTCATCAAGGACATCGCGCTGGATCTGAAGCTGGACTTCGACCAGAAGCAGATCGGCGGCACCGCCACCTACACCCTGGAATGGAAGCAGAAGGACGCCAGGCAGCTGGTGCTCGACACTCGCGAGCTGACCGTGTCCAAGGTCGAGGCCGTCGCCGCCGATGGCGCGCGCAGCCCGCTGAAGTTCGAGCTGGCCGCGGCTGACAAGGTGTTCGGCAGCAAGCTGACCATCGAGGCCCCGGAACAGCCGGCCAAGGTGGAAGTGAGCTACCACACCGCGCCGACCGCATCGGGCCTGCAGTGGCTGGCACCGTCGATGACCGAGGGCAAGAAGCTGCCCTTCATGTTCAGCCAGTCCCAGGCCATCCACGCCCGTTCGTGGGTGCCGCTGCAGGACACCCCGAGCGTGCGCTTCACCTACAGCGCGCACGTGGTCTCGCGCCCGGACGTGATGGTGCTGATGAGCGCCGACAACGATCCGAAGGCCGCGCGTGATGGTGACTACACCTTCAAGATGCCGCAGCCGATTCCGTCCTATCTGCTGGCCATCGCCGCTGGCGACCTGGTGTTCGAGCCGATCTCTGGCCGCTCCGGCGTCTGGGCCGAGCCGACCATGGTCAACAAGGCCGCCAAGGAATTCGAGGACACCGAGAAGATGATCGGTGCCGCCGAGAAGCTGTACGGCGAATACCGCTGGGGCCGCTACGACATGCTGGTGCTGCCGCCGTCGTTCCCGTTCGGTGGCATGGAGAACCCGCGCCTGACCTTCGCCACCCCGACCGTGATCGTCGGCGACAAGTCGCTGGTCTCGCTGGTCGCCCACGAACTGGCGCACAGCTGGTCGGGCAACCTGGTGACCAACGCCAGCTGGAAGGACATCTGGCTCAATGAAGGCTTCACCACCTACGTCCAGGGCCGCATCACCGAAGCCCTGTACGGCAAGGAAATGGCCGAGATGGAGAAGCAGATCGACCAGACCGACCTGCTGGCCGAAGTGAAGGACATGAGCCCGGCCGACCAGGCGCTGGCGCTGCCGCCGCTGAACGAGCGTGATCCCGACGAAGCGCTCAGCCAGGTGGCCTACGTCAAGGGTGCGTGGTTCCTGGAATTCCTGGAGCAGCGCTTCGGCCGCGAGACCTTCGATCCGTTCCTGCGTGGCTGGTTCGATGACCATGCTTTCCAGAGCGCGAACACCGACCAGTTCGTCGACTACATGAAGAAGAACCTGCTGCCGAAGAATCCGTCGGCAGTGACCGAGGCCGAACTGAAGGCATGGATGGACGAGCCGGGCATTCCGGCGTTCGCGGCCAAGGCGCAGTCGCGCAACTTCAGCAGCGTCGATACCGCGCGCATCGCCTTCGCCAGCGCCGGCACCGTGCCGAGCAGCCAGGTCATCGCCGACTGGAGCACGCAGGAATGGGTGCGCTTCATCGATGGCCTGGGCGCGACCCAGCCGCTGGACAAGCTGGCCACGCTGGACAAGGCCTTCCACTTCACCGGCACCCCGAATGGCGAGATCGCCATGCGCTGGTACCCGCTGGCGATCCGCAGCGGCTACGAGCAGGCCAATGAAGGTGCTGCCGCGTTCATCGAGCGCGTCGGCCGTCGCAAGCTGATCCTGCCGATCTACGCCGAACTGGTGAAGACCCCGAAGGGGCTGGAGCTGGCCAAGCAGGCCTTCGAAAAGGCCAAGCCGGGCTACCACCCGATCACCACCGCCTCGGTGCAGGACATGCTGGCCAAGGCTGAAGCCAAGTAAGCGGTAGTGCCGGTCGCTGGCCGGCAACCGGTCACTGCTTCACCACCAACGGCGGGGAAACCCGCCGTTGGTGTATCCGCTTTTCGCTGCCGATAGAATCGGGATGCACTCGCAAAGGACCTCCGCCATGAAACGACTGATCCTGCTCACCGTCTGCACCCTGGCCCTGGCCGCCTGCAGCAACCCGGAAGAGGAACGCAAGGCGCAGGAAGCCGCCGCGGCCGCCGTGCAGGCGCAGAAGGAGGCCAAGGCCGAGGACGTCGCCAAGCAGTACGACATGGCTGTGGCCGCGCAGGACTGGGAACGCGCGCGCCTGCATGGTGCCTCGCTGCTGGACCAGTACAAGGACACCGCCGCCGCCGAGCGCATCGCCGCCGGTTTCGATGAAGTAAAGGCCAAGGGCGATGCCGCGCGCGACCTGCGCCGCATGCAGGGGCTGTGGCAGTACAACCAGATTCCGGTCGGCAGCAAGGGCAGCCAGGTCTCGGCGTCGATCTACAGCAAGGAACGGGTGGACGTGGACGGCAGTGGTGCCAAGCCGGTGCAGCTGGTGTTCCGCGATCACCCGGAGTGGAAGCGGCACGCCTACCTGGTGCTGCAGGCTGGCGATTTCCGCTGCCCGCAGTGCACGGTGAAGGTGACCGTGGACGATGGCAAGCCGGTGTCGATGGCGGCCTGGCGCCCGAAGACCGATGAGGCCATCGCCCTGTTCATCACCGACCAGAAGGCGCTGTGGAAGCTGGCGCGCAAGGGCAGGTCGATCAGCATCGAGTTCCCGGTCAAGGCCGGCAGCACCCGCACGGCGGTGTTCGAAACGGGTGGCGTCGACGCCAGCCGCATGCCGCAGTGGTGGCAGTGACGGGGGCGGCGGGCAGCGCAGTGCACGCGTTGTCCGCGATCCGGCACTGGGTGTTCGACATGGATGGCACGCTGACTGTGGCCGTGCATGATTTCGCCGCGATCCGCCGCGCATTGCAGATTACGGCCGAGGAAGACATCCTCGACCATATCGCGGCGTTGCCGGATGCGCCGGCGCAGGCCAAGCGTGAGTGGTTGCTGGATCATGAGCGCGCGCTGGCCGAGGACGCACTGCCGGCACCGGGTGCGGTGAAGCTGCTGCGCGCGTTGTCGGCGGCAGGCTGCCGGCTCGGCATCCTGACCCGCAATGATCATGCGCTGGCGAAGCTGACGTTGGTCGCGATCGGGATCGGGGCGTTGTTCGACGATGCCGACATCATCGGCCGCGATGAAGCGGTGCCCAAGCCCTCACCGGAGGGCCTGCAGCAGCATCTGCGGCGTTGGGGCATCGGGCCTGCCGAGGCGGTGATGGTCGGTGACCACGCCTACGACCTGGAGTGCGGCCGTGCCGCAGGCACCCATACCGTGCTGGTCAACCTGCCGGAAAACCCGTGGCCGGGCCGTGCCGACTGGCATTTCGCCGATTGCCGCGCCTTGTTGGCTGCCTGGCAGGGCGCCTGATGATGTAGAGCCGAGCCCACGCTCGGCTGCTCTCCGGTCAGATCGCGCTGGCGCGCGCAAGCCGAGCATGGCTCGGCTCTACAGGAATCAAACAGTGTGTCGACCAAGGTCGACACCTACCAACAGCATTCCCAGCGGCGCATCGGGTGGAAAGCCCCCTTGTTGTTCAAGGGGGCGCGCCGAAGGCGCGGGGATAAGGTGGAATGCGCGGGCAGTTCGGTTTACGCGCTTAGCGCGTAACCGAACTGCTGCTTGAACTGCTCGTTGAACTCATCGAAGGTGAAGCGCTGGTTCTGCGTGCCCGGATGCTCGACCTTCAGCGCGCCCATCAGGTTGCCCATGCGGCCGATGGTCAGCCAGTCGTAGCCTTTCTGGATGCCGTAGATCAGGCCGGCGCGGAAGGCGTCGCCACAGCCGGTCGGGTCGACCACGCGGCGCTCGTGCGCCGGCGGGATGTCATAGCTCTTTTCCGGGGTGTGGATGACCGCGCCTTTCGGGCCACGGGTGGTGATGTAGGCCTTGACCCGGCTGACGATCTCCTTTTCGTCCCAGCCGGTGCGCTCCTGCAGCAGGTTCGACTCGTAGTCGTTGACCACCACGTAGTCGGCCTGCTCGATGAAGGCGCGCAGTTCCGGGCCGTTGAACAGCGGCATGGCCTGGCCCGGGTCGAAGATGAACGGGATGCCGTCTTCGTGGAATTCCTGCGCGTTCTGGATCATGCCTTCGCGGCCGTCCGGGCCGACCAGGCCCAGGGTCACGCCCGGCACCCCACGCACGTGGTTCTCGTAGGAACGCATCATCGCGCCCGGGTGGAAGGCGGTGATCTGGTTGTTGTCGTGGTCGGTGGTGATGAACGCCTGCGGGGTGAACAGCTCATCGATCACGCGCACGCGCGACAGGTCGATGCCCAGGCCTTCGAAGTATTCGCGGTACGGGCCGAAGTCCGAACCCACGGTGCCCATCGGGATCGGCTGGCCGCCCAGCAGGTGCAGGTTGTAGGCGATGTTGCCTGCGCAGCCGCCGAACTCGCGGCGCATGCGCGGCACCAGGAAGGACACGTTCAGGATGTGCACCTTGTCCGGCAGGATGTGATTCTTGAACTGGTCCGGAAACACCATGATGGTGTCGAAGGCAAGAGAACCACAGATCAGAGCGGACATCGATGTAAGCCTATGCGGTGAATTTTGGGGTGGGCCGGCCCGGTTCAGCGGGCAAGCAAACGGCGCCCTTGGGCGCCCGACGGCGCAAAGGTTACCCGCTGGTGCCGCTCAGGGCCAGAACCGGGTGAGACCCGATCAGGCCGAAAGCCTGTGAAGACGCGGGTTCAGCTAGTTTTTTCCTTGCTCGGCGGCAGGCGGGTTGCTAGGCTTGTCGGCCTCGATTTCTGCCCATTTTTTCGCCATCCCGCGGCGGGCACGACACCCCTCAGGACTCCTTCCTCAGATGTTCAAGAAACTCCGTGGCATGTTCTCCAACGACCTGTCCATCGACCTGGGCACGGCCAACACCCTCATCTACGTGCGCGGGCAGGGGATCGTGCTGAACGAGCCGTCGGTCGTGGCCGTGCGCCAGGACCGTGCCATCGGTGGCACCCGCTCGGTGGCAGCCGTCGGCGCCGAAGCCAAGCAGATGCTGGGCCGTACCCCGGGCCACATCACCACCATCCGCCCGATGAAGGACGGCGTCATCGCCGACTTCACCTATACCGAGGCGATGCTCAAGCACTTCATCAAGAAGGTGCACAAGTCGCGCGTGCTGCGCCCGAGCCCGCGCGTGCTCGTCTGCGTGCCGGCCGGCTCGACCCAGGTCGAGCGCCGCGCGATCAAGGAATCGGCCGAGGAAGCCGGTGCCCGTGACGTGTTCCTGATCGAAGAACCGATGGCCGCCGCGATCGGCGCCGGCATGCCGGTCACCGAAGCCCGTGGCTCGATGGTCATCGACATCGGCGGCGGCACCACCGAAGTGGCGGTCATCTCGCTCAACGGCATCGTTTATTCGGCCTCGGTCCGCATCGGCGGCGACCGCTTCGACGAGTCCATCACCAACTACGTGCGCCGCAACCACGGCATGCTGATCGGTGAAGCCACCGCCGAGCGCATCAAGGTCGAGCTGGGCTGCGCCTACCCGCAGGCGGAAGTGATCGAGATGGAGATCTCCGGCCGCAACCTCGCCGAGGGCGTGCCGAAGATGATCAAGATCAGCTCCAACGAGGTGCTCGAGGCCCTGCACGAACCGCTGTCGGGCATCGTCAGCGCGGTCAAGCTGGCGCTGGAGCAGACCCCGCCGGAACTGTGCGCCGACGTCGCCGAGCGCGGCATCGTGCTGACCGGTGGCGGCGCCCTGCTGCGCGACCTGGACCGCCTGATCTCCGAGGAGACCGGCCTGCACGTGCAGGTGGCCGACGATCCGCTGACCTGCGTGGCCCGCGGCGGCGGTCGTGCGCTGGAGCTGGTGGACATGCACGGCAACGAGTTCTTTGCGCCGGAATAAGCCGTCCCGGCCGTTCCTGCCCGCCGCGCCCTTCCGGGGTGCGGCCCGCCGTGATGGCGGGCCGGCACCGGCGGGGCGCCCGCGTGTTTCCCTTCCGCCTTCTGCCAGTTGAATCGTTGCCGTGCCGCCCTACGCCGGTCCTCCCGTCGCCTCCCGATCCGGTGATGCCGCCAGTCCCCTGCGGTTGCTGGCCTATCTCGCGTTGGCCATCACCCTGATCGTGCTCGATGACCAGGCCGGCTGGCTGGCACGCCTGCGCGAGCAGGCCAACAGCCTGGTACAGCCGGTATGGGCACTGGCTGGCCTGCCCGGCAAGCTCGGCAACCAGGTCAAGGATTCCGCCGCCAGCCATACCCAGCTGGTCGCCGAAAACCGTGAGCTGCGCAACCAGCTGCTGCTGGCCAACGCGCGCCTGACTCGCCTGCAGACTGCCGCGCTGGACAACGCCCAGCTGCGCGAACTGCTGAACGTGGCCGAGCGCAGTGGCCTGGACGTGCAGCTGGCGCCGATCCTGGACATCGACCTGGACCCGGTGAAGCAGCGCCTGGTGCTCGACGCAGGCAGTCGCGAGGGCGTGCACGTCGGCCAGGCGGTAATCGACGCCGGCGGCCTGATGGGGCAGGTGATCAGCGTGACCGGCGGCACCTCCACCGTGCTGCTGCTGACCGATCCCGACCACGCGGTGCCGGTCACCGTGGCCCGCAACGGCGTGCGCCTGATCGTCTACGGCCGCGGCGACACGCTGGAACTGCGCGACATCCCGCTCAGCGCCGGCGTGGAAGTGGGCGATGAGATCGTCACCTCCGGTCTTGGCGGGCGTTTCCCGGCCGGCTTCCCGGTCGGCACCATCACCGGCCTGCGCCCGGACGACACCCATGCGTTCCTGGTCGGCGAACTGAAGCCGGCCGCACAGCTCGACCGCGGCCGCGACGTGCTGCTGCTGCGCCCGGGCGCGGCGATCCGCATTCCGCCGGAGCTGCGCCTGCAGCTGGAAGAAACCGCCCCGGGTGGCCCGGCCACCGGCGCCACCGTGCCCGTGGGAACCGCGCCAGCGGCAACGACGCCAGCTCCGGTCAGCGCCCCGGTAGTGCCGGCCGCTGGCCGGCAACCGATCACGCCGGAGGGCCAGCGATGAGCCGCCTGCGCGACAACCCGTGGGTGCTGCCGGCCAGCCTGGTGGTGGCGCTGCTGCTGGGCCTGCTGCCGCTGCCGGCGCTGCTGCAGCCGCTGCGCCCATACTGGCTGGCGCTGGTGCTGGCGTACTGGGTGATCGAAGCTCCCGAACGCGTCGGCCTGGGCATCGCCTTCGCCAGCGGCGTGGTGGCCGACCTGCTGTACGGCGGCGTGCTGGGCGAACAGGCACTGCGGCTGGTGATGCTGGCCTTCATCCTGCAGCGCTTCCGTGCCCGCATCCGCTTCTTCCCGATGTCGCAGCAGATGCTGGCCATCGGCGGCCTGCTGTTCAACGATCGCATCGTCAGCGCGCTGGTCCACATCGTGGTGGATGAGCCAACGCTGCCCTGGTCGTACTGGTGGGCGCCGCTGCTGGGCATGGGCCTGTGGCCGCTGGTGTTCGTGCTGCTGGACGCGGTGCGCTTCGGCAAGCGCGGGCGCTGAGCCATGATCCCGCGCCGCCAGGTCAAGAACCCGCACGCCGAAGCCGAACAGTTCCGCCGTCGTGCGGCGCTGGGTTTCCTGGGCGTGCTGGTCTGCCTGCTGGGCCTGGGCGGCTGGTACTTCAAGCTGCAGGTGCTGGACCACGACGTCTACGCCACGCGCTCGGAGGCCAACCGCATCAAGCCGCGGCCGGTGGTGCCGGGGCGCGGCATGATCTACGACCGCAACGGTCGCCTGCTGGCCGAAAACGTGCCGGCCTTCCGCCTGGACGTGACTCCGGACAAGGTCAAGGACATGGATGCCACCCTGGAAGGGCTGGCGAAGATCATCAACATCAGCCCGGAAGAGCTGGAAGCATTCAACAGGTCGCGCAAGGCGCGCCGCAAGTTCCTGCCGGTCACGCTGAAGCTGCGCATGAGCGACGAGGAGATGGCGCGCTTCGCCGTCGACCGCTGGCGTTTCCCCGGCGTCGAGCTCGAACCCTACCTGACCCGGCGCTATCCCTATGGCGATCTGTTCGCGCACATCATCGGCTACGTCGGTCGCGTCGATGACAAGGATCTGGAGATCCTCGGCGAAGGCAATGCCGCGCTGACCCACATCGGCAAGTCCGGCCTGGAGCGCTATTACGAGCAGCAGCTGCGCGGCAAGGTCGGCTACGAGCAGGTCGAGACCAACGTGCAGGGCCGCGCGATCCGCACCATCGGCCGCGTCGCCGCGCAGTCCGGCGCCGACCTGCGGCTGTCGATCGACGCCGACCTGCAGCGCGCGATGGTGGCCGCGTTCGGCGACCAGGAGGGTTCAGCGGTGGCGATGGATCCGCGCACTGGCGAAGTGCTGGCGATGGTCAGCCTGCCGTCCTACGACCCCAACCTGTTCGTCAACGGCATTTCCCATGCCGACTTCAAGGCCTTGAACGAAAACCCGTCTCGGCCACAGTTCAATCGCCTGGTGCTCGGTGGCGTCGCTCCCGGCTCCACGCTGAAGCCGCTGATCGGCCTGGCGGGACTGGACTCCGGCGTGCGCCGCCCGGAAGACAAGGTGCTGTCCACCGGCATGTTCTACCTGCCGGGCACCTCGCGCGGCTGGGGTGACGCCCACCGTGGCGGCCACGGCTGGACGGATCTGCGCAAGTCCATCGCCGAATCGGTCAACACCTATTACTACAAGCTGGCGCTGGACCTGGGCATCGAGCGCTTCGACCATTACATGGAGTACTACGGCTTCGGCCAGCCGACCGGCATCGACCTCACCGGCGAGATCGGCGGCATCCTGCCGTCGCCGGCCTACAAACGGAAGACCCGCAAGGAAGCCTGGTATCCCGGCGATACGGTCAACATCAGCATCGGCCAGGGTGACTGGAAGGTCACCCCGCTGCAGCTGGCGCGCGGCGTCAGCGGCCTGGCCGACGGTCAGCTGCGCACCCCGCACCTGGTGATCCAGCAGCGCGACGGCTTCGACAGCGACTGGACGGCAATGCCGGCCGGCGAAAGCAAGCCGGTCAGCCCCAATCCCAACAACGTGCAGGCCGTGCGCGAGGGCATGATGGCAACCATGCGGCCCGGCGGCAGCGGCTGGCGCGTCGCGGTCGGTGCGCCGTACGTGATGGCCGGCAAGACCGGTACCGCACAGGTCATCAGCCGCAAGGGTACCGCCGCCGTGAACCCGAAGAGCCTGCCGATGCACCTGCGCCACCGCGCGCTGTTCGTTGGCTTCGCGCCGGTCGAAAACCCGGTCATCGCAATTGCGGTGGCAGTGGAAGGTGGTGGCTATGGTGGTTCGGCCGCGGCGCCGATCGCGCGCAAGGTGTTCGACGCTTACCTGTTGGGCAAGATGCCCGAAGGCATGCAGCCGCTGGACAGCGAGCGCGGCACCACCGCCATCGGCGCCACCGCGTTCGACAACGAAGACGCGGGCGCACGTCAGGCCGGTGACCTCGCCGCTGCACAGGTGGGAGAGCATCCGGTGCTGATCGGTGCACCCGCACCGGAGCCGGCGCCTGCGCCGCAGCCGAGGGCGCCGACCGCCGCGCTGCCCGCCACGCCCCGCCCGACCCCTGCGGAGCCCGCACGATGAGAGTGTTCCTGCGCTGGGCCGGCGACATGCTGCGCCGCTTTTTCAGCACGCTGGACTGGGTGCTGTGCCTGGCCCTGGGCGCGCTGATGGTGATTGGCCTGGCGACCCTGAAGAGCGCTGGTGGCGACAGCCTGGTGATGGCGCAGGGCGCGCGTTTCGCGGTGGGCATGGCCGCACTGTGGGGCATCTCGCGGGTGCCGATCCTGCGCATCCGCTCGGCCACGCCGATGATCTACGCGATCTCGATGATCCCGCTGCTGGCGGTGTTCGTGCTGGGCACCGGTAAATATGGCCGGCAGTGGCTGGACCTGAAGTTCTTCTACCTGCAGCCGGCCGAACTGCTGAAGGTGAGCCTGCCGATGATGGTGGCGTGGTACCTGCACAAGATGCCGCTGCCGCCGCGCTTCAATACCGTGCTCGTGGCCTTGGTCATCATCGGCGTACCCACCGGCCTGGTGATGTTGCAGCCGGACTTCGGTACCGGCGTGCTGATCGCCGCCAGCGGCGTGTTCGTGCTGCTGCTGGCGGGCCTGCCGTGGTGGTGGGTTGGGCTGGGCGTGGGCGGCGTGGCAGCGGTTGCGCCGGTGGCCTGGTTCTGGTTGCTGCGGCCGTACCAGAAGGACCGCATCATGATGTTCCTGGACCCGGAGATGGACGCGCTGGGCGCCGGCTGGAACATCATCCAGTCGAAGATCGCGATCGGTTCCGGCGGCTTCGATGGCAAGGGCTGGGGCGAAGGCTCGCAGTCGCACCTGAACTTCATTCCCGAGCAGACCACCGACTTCGCGTTCTCGGTGCTGAGCGAGGAGTTCGGCTGGATCGGCGTGGCCACCGTGCTGGCGCTGTACCTTGTGGTGATCGGGCGTTGCCTGTGGATCGCCAGCCAGTCGCGCGATTCCTATTCGCGCCTGCTGGCTGGTGCCACCGGTCTGGCGTTCTTCGTCTACGTGCTGGTCAACGGCGGGATGATTTCCGGCCTGCTGCCGGTGGTGGGCGTGCCGATGCCGCTGATCAGCTACGGTGGTACTTCGGCGGTGTCGCTGCTGGCCGGTTTCGGCCTGGTAATGGCGGTGCGCAGCCACAACCCGGTGCACGGGGGTTACGGGTAACACCGGCTGCGCGCTTCTGTAGAGTCGAGCCATGCTCGACTGCCGGAAATGCACTCGAGCATGGCTCGACTCTACAAACGCAGGACCACAATGACAGCTTCACGCAAGCACCCGTTGCTACCGTGCCCGCGTGAAATGGAAACGACTGCTTGGCGGCTGCCGTGAGGCGCTGCGCACGATCGATCTGCCGTTGCTGGGCGCGTTGTTGATCCTGATGGGCGCCGGCCTGGCGGTGCTGCACAGCGTGTCCGGCCCGGTGGCCGGGCAGGCGGCACGCTTTGCCGGTGGTCTGTTGGCGATGTGGCTGCTGTCGCGTGTTTCGCTGCTGCGATTGCGTGCGTGGACCCCTGCGATCTACGCGCTGTCGATGCTGCCGCTGATGGCGGTGTACGTCATCGGCACCGGCAAGTACGGGCAGCGCTGGCTGAACCTCGGCGTGTTCTACCTGCAGCCGTCCGAGCTGCTCAAGCTCAGCCTGCCGCTGATGATGGCGTGGTACCTGCATCGGCAACCACTGCCGCCCTCGCCGCGCACGGTATTGACTGCCGCGCTGCTGATCGGCGTGCCGGCGGTACTGATCCTCATGCAGCCCAATCTCGGCACCGCCACGTTGGTCACTGCCAGTGGCGTGTTCGCGTTGTTGCTGGCTGGCCTGCACTGGGGCTGGTTGGCGACCGGAGCCGCAGGGCTGGCAATGGCTGCACCCCTGGCGTGGTTCGGCTTGCTGCGGCAATACCAGAAGGATCGTGTGCTGACCTTCCTCGACCCGGCGGCCGACCCGCTTGGTACCGGCTGGAACATCCTGCAATCGCGCATCGCGATCGGTTCCGGGGGCTGGCAAGGACGTGGCTGGGGGCAGGGCACACAGGCCACGCTGGATTTCCTGCCCGAGTACACCACCGACTTTGCCTTCTCGGTGCTGGCCGAAGAGTTTGGCTGGATCGGCGTGGCGACGCTGTTCGCGCTGTACCTGTTCGTGGTGGGGCGTTGCCTGTGGATTGCCGTGCACGCGCGCGACACGCACGCGCGATTGCTGGCCGGTAGCCTGGGGCTGGCGTTCTTCGTCTACGTGCTGGTGAACGGCGGAATGATTTCCGGCCTGCTGCCGGTGGTGGGCATTCCGATGCCGCTGATCAGTTATGGCGGGACATCCGCTGTCTCGTTGCTGGCCGGCGTCGGGTTGGTGATGGCGGTACGCGGGCACCGGCCCGTGCACGGGGGATAGGGTTTCCAGCCAACGGCGCCGCCCCTCGTGGGTGGTCGTGTAACGCGGCTCATGTGTGGGGCGGGCGCGGTGGGTTCGCGGGACACGCCGTAAACCCCCCTCCGGGGTCCGGCCCAGCCGCTGGCGGCTGTGCGTTCGGGCGCTTGCGAAGCAGTGCTTCGCAAGCAAAGCGCCCTCACCCCTGGGGGCTCGATGGCGCCATCCATGGCGCCAACAGTCCCGCGAACCCACCGCGCCCGCCCCCTGACAGTTTTTGGGCGCGTCTACCCACGGAGAAGAAAAAGAAGGTCAACAGCGGATCGCAGCGCTGCGCTTGCTCGCGTAGAGCCGAGCCCATGCTCGGCTTCCCGGACAGGCCGGAAGGCAGCCGAGCGCGGGCTCGGCTTTACAGAAAGCGGCCAGCCAGGCTGCTTTTGATTTTGTTCTTCTCTTCTTCTCCGTGGGTGGACGCGCCCGGAACCCGGCCCCACCCGCGAACAGCTTTTCGCGACCACCCACGAGGGGCGGCGCCGTTGGCCGAAGACTTCCTGGCGCTGCGCATTGCCCGTTGTGGAAGCGTTCTCACAACAATGCGACGCAACACGCTCCCCGACGAAAGTCCGCAAAAAACGTTAGCTGGTTCACATTTTTACACCGCGTTGATCTTGATCAATGGACTTGTCGTAATCGGCCTGCACAATGGCGGCCCGTTCGGCACGGCGCGCCGTCAATCGATGCAGCGCGAGGGGGCGTCGGGCGGGAGCAGTACTGATCCAACGGGTACAGGGAGCGCGGGGAACTGCCACTGGGGAGCGGCAGCCGCGCAGGTACCGACCGGATCCGGTCGCCGGTTGCGTCTGCGGGGATGGGGACGCAACCGGCCACCTCTATCTGAATGGGGAAGCTCGATCACGACGTCTTCACATTTCCCGCTGAACGCGGGCAAATCGTTGTGATTCATGGTGTTAGGGGTTTTAATTCATCCATGACCTGCTAACCTGCGACGATGATTCGACGCACTCTGGCCTGCATGCTCACCCTCGGCCTGGTCGCCTGCGCGACCCAGCCGAAGTCCCCACCGTCTCCGCCCCAGGCCAGCAGTACGCCGCGCCAGCCCGCCACCAAGGCCCACGGCCCGGCCGAGGCCGCGCCCGAAGCGGCCGCTGCTACAGCGCCGCCGGTCGATCTCACCCCGGTGCCGTTCGAGGTCGCACGGGCCCGCTTTGTTGCCGATACGGCCAAGCGCTATGGCCTGAAGCCAGAGCAGATCAGCAGCGTGCTCGACCAGGCGCAGGTGCGCCAGCCGATCATCGCCGCCATGTCGCGCCCGGCCGAACGTGTCAAACCGTGGAACGAATACCGGCCAATGTTCATCAGCAAGGCACGCATCGATGGCGGCCGCGCGTTCCTGGCCCAGCATCGTGCCGAACTGGATCGCGTGCAGCAGCGCACCGGCGTGCCGGCCGAAGTGATCGTGGCGATCATCGGCGTGGAGACCAGTTACGGGAAAAATGCCGGCAACCACCGCGTGCTCGATGCGCTGTACACGCTGGCGTTCTACTACCCGCGCAGTGGCGACCCGGCCAAGCTGGAACGCGAAGTGCGCCGCGAGCTGTTCTTCCGCGATGAGCTGGCCAAGCTGTTCGAGCTGGGCCGTGAGGAAAAGCTGGACATCACCACGCTCAAGGGTAGCTATGCCGGTGCGATGGGCATGGGCCAGTTCATGCCGTCCAGCTATCTCGATTACGCCGTGGACGGTAATGGCAATGGCCGTCGCGACCTGTTCACCAGCTACGACGATGTGTTCTCGTCCATCGCCAATTATTTCGTGAAGAAGGGCGGCTGGGTCCGTGGTGGCCAGGTGGCCGTACCGGCCACGCTGGCGCCGGGGCGCGAGGAGTTCAACCCGACCGAATGGATGCCGACCTGGTCGCTGGCCGACCTGGCACAGCGCGGCTACCAGCCCAGCGCTGCGGTGCAGCCGGGCGCCACCGCAACGCCGATCACGCTTGAGGGCAGCACCGGCAAGCAGTACTGGCTGGGTTTCCAGAATTACTACGCGATCACCCGCTACAACCTCTCGAAGATGTACGCGATGGCCGTGTTCCAGTTGTCGCAGGCCATCGCCGGACAGGAGCTGCCCCCGGCATGAACATCAGATGGCTGGTCCCGAGCTTGATCGTCCTCGCGCTGGCTGCCTGCAGCAGTGCGCCGAAGAAGCCGGCCACGGCCGGCCACGGTGGCAAGCCCAGCGGCACGGTGGTGCAGGGTCGCGGCTCGCGCCCGGCGCATTGCCCGGAGGGCTCGCCCTATGCCGCGGCCAAGGAAGACCCGAACACGCGCGGCAACTACACCGCCGGGGGGCTGTACAAGCCCGGCGTGCGTGACAGCACCCCGGACTACATTCCCAACGTCGCCTGCATTCCCGAGCCGGAAGTGACCGCCGAAGAGCGTTCGGCCATCGGCAACAAGTCGCCGTACGTGGTGCTGGGCAAGTCGTACAAGGTGCTCGACGACACCCGCAACTATGTCGAGCGCGGTACGGCGTCGTACTACGGCGCCAAGTTCCACGGCCGCCTGACCTCCAACCGCGAGGTCTACGACATGTACCAGTTCACCGCCGCGCACAAGACGCTGCCGCTGCCCAGCTTCGCCCGCGTCACCAACCTGGACAACGGCGAGTCGGTGATCGTGCGCGTCAACGACCGTGGCCCGTTCCATGATGGTCGCGTGGTCGACCTCAGTTATGCCGCCGCGGTACGCCTGGGCATCACCCAGCGCGGTACCGGCAACGTGGAAGTGCGTGCGCTGCAACCGGGCGAGAGCAACCTGCTGGCCCAAAAGCCGTCGCGCCGCGAGCGCCGTGCCGCCGAAACGGCTGTCGCGGCGGCCAGTACGCGCCCGGTAACGGCTGCGCGTGCCACCGCCGACAGCGACATTGATCGCCTGGTCAAGCGCCTGCCGGCCGACGCCATGCCTGCGCGTGGCCAGCCGGCCACCACCCAGGGCGTGGCCAGCGCCGTGCCGGACGTGGCGGTCAGCAGCCTGCCGCCGAGCGCACCGCCGGCGCGCAGCGCCCCTGTGGCACCGGTTGCCGTCGCCAGCGCGGCGCCGCGCGCGGTCACGCCGGCGCCGGCGCGTACGACGCCGGCCACACCGACGGCCCCCAGCCTGTCGCAGCAGGTGGTAGGCGCGGTGATGGTGCAGGTCGCCAGCTTCTCCAGCCGCGACAATGCCAACCGCGCAATGGGCCAGCTCAACGCCGCCGGCATCGTTGGCGCGACCATCAGCGACATCGCCGCCGGTGGCCGCACCCTGTTCCGCCTGCGCGTTCCCGCCAGCGACCATGCCAGTGCCGCGGAACTTGTCGGCCGCATTGCCGGTCTGGGCCTGGGTTCGCCGCAGATCGTCAAGGATTGACCCGCCCGGGCCGGTGCTGCCGGCCCATGCTGCCCCGGCCTTACAATGGCCACTACGTTCCACCCTCCATTCCTGGCCGTCCCCTGGAGCCTGCTGTCCAATGAATTTCCGTTCCGCCGCCACCGCCCTGGCCGCCACCCTGGTGGTGGGCCTGGCTTCCGCCCAGACCCCGCTGCCGACCCCGGCCACGCCGGCGCCCGCCGCCGCCGCTGCCGCCCCGGCCACCGTTGCCACCCCGCCGGCGCCGGTGCCGAGCGTATCCAAGGCCTGGGTGCTGATGGACTACGCCACCGGCCAGGTGCTGGCTGGCGAAAACATCCACGAGCAGCTCGCGCCGGCCAGCATCACCAAGGTGATGACGTCCTACGTGGTTGCCGCCGAGGTCAAGAACGGCAAGGTCCGTGCGGATGACCAGGTGATGATGAGCGAGCGCGCCTGGCGCGAAGGCGGCGCCGGCACCGATGGCAGCTACAGCGGCTTCCCGGTCAACCAGACCGCACGCCTGGAAGACATGGAAAAGGGCATGGCGATCCAGTCCGGCAATGACGCCGCGATCGCCCTGGCCGAGCACGTGGCCGGCAGCGAAGAAGCCTTTGCGTCGCTGATGAACAGCTACGCCGCCAAGATCGGCATGAAGAACTCCCACTTCGTCAACGCCCACGGCCTGACTGCCGAAGGCCACCACAGCACTGCCTACGACCTGGCGCTGCTGGGCCGCGCGATGGTGCGTGATTACCCGGAAACCTACGCGTACAACAAGATCAAGGAATTCCAGGTCGGCAACATCAAGCAGCCGAACCGCAATCTGCTGTTGTGGCGCGACGGCAGCGTGGACGGCATCAAGACCGGCCACACCTCCGAAGCCGGTTACTGCCTGATGAGTTCGGCGCAGCGCGGCGACCAGCGCCTGATCGCCGTGGTATTGGGCGGTGCGTCGGAAAAGCAGCGCGCCGATGACAGCCTGGCCCTGCTGAACTGGGGCTTCCGCTTCTTCGAGACCCACCGCCTGTACGAGCCGGGCAAGGCCGTGGCCGAGCACAAGGTCTGGAAGGGCACCACCGACAAGGTGCAGCTGGGCGTGGCCCAGCCGATGCTGGTGAGCGTGCCGCGCGGCCGCTACAACGACCTGAAGCCGAGCATTGATGTGCCCAAGACCCTGGAAGCACCGTTCACCGCCGGCCAGCAGATCGGCACCGTGAAGGTCACCCTGGATGGCAAGGTCGTCGCCGAAGCGCCGCTGGTGGCCGTGGCCGCCGTCGAGCAGGCCGGCTTCTTCAAGCGCCTGTGGGACAGCTTCTGGATGTGGTGGGAATCGGAATGATCCACGCCCCGGCGTGGTGAACGAAAAGGCCGGCGAATGCCGGCCTTTTCTGTTTCGGGATGCCGGTTGCGTGCGGATGCGGGGAGTGCCGGCCGCTGGCCGGCTCCGCTTGAACCCATCCGGATGTGCCAACAGCCGGCCAGCGGCCGGCACTACCCTCACCCGCTCGCTTGCAGCGAGCGATGCAATAACCGGTGTGCCGACCAACGGTCGGCACCTGCCCGCTTCACCATCAGCCCCTCGCCTACAGCGACCGGCTGATGGTGAAGCTGCCGAACACCGGCGCCTCGCGCTGGCCGTTGAACTCGCGCGTGCTGTGGTAGCGCGCGGCGGCGAACTTCCAGCGGCCGTACATCACCGCCACGCCGTACCCGCCGTAGGCCACCACATGGCGCTTGTCCACGCTGTGACTGTTGCGGAAGGTGTTGCCATCCAGGGTGATATCGCGGATCACCCAGGCAGCGTCCGAGGTCGCGAACAGGTGCCAGGACCACCCACTGGGGCGGCCGCGGCGGGTCGGCGCGGTGTTTTCGCCGGCCGGGCGCAGCGGCGTGCTGCCGAAGTCGTCTGGCAGCTTCCAGCCAAAGCGCACTTCACCGCCGAAATTGGCCTTGGTTTCCAGGTTGCCGATCGACCCGCCGTAGTGGCTGATCGCGTCCCAACCCCAACCGTCGGCATTGACGCTGGCATCGCCCGGCCAGCGGCGCATGCGCTCATGGGTCAGCATGAACAGTGGTTCGTTGTGCAGCTGGTTGTCCCAACCCTTGAATTTTTCGTCGCCCAGCACGTCGTGCACGGCATTCTGCACCTGCTTGCCCTGTGCCCACGGACCGACCACGCCCAGTGTCAGCTGGGTGGTCTGCAGGCGGTCGCCGCTGCGCGCATTGAAACCGAAGTTCGCGATCAGCACGCCGGCGTAAGGGCGGTCGTCCTCGATCAGGTCCCTGCGAGTGAAATCGGTCGGGGTGAAGATCCCCTGGCCGATGCTGAAGATCATGTTCTGCTGTTCGAACTTGCCCGGATGCAGCCCTTCCAGGTACCGGTTTACCCAGCGCGCCATGCGCGGCAGGCAGGGGTCGTCGGTGTAATCGACCAGATTGGGGGAGACCAGGGTCAACAGCGCACCGTTGGTATAGCCCTGATCCTGGTGGCGGCCGCCGAACAGGTCGTTGTCGACGCGGAAATTGACCTGCGGCGGGTGGTCGCGCATGGCGTCCGGGCCACATTGTTCGGCCGCCTGGGCGGCAAGGGGGAGGGCAGAGGCCAGCAGGCCGGCGAGCCCGAGAGCTGCGACACTACGCATGGATGGAATGCTCATGGGGAAGGGGGCGGTTTTCAGTCGTTTTCTGCAACGCTACGGTACTCGTGCCCGCGCGTCGGAACGAGCACGTCCAGATCACTTGTCTGTTCCGAAAACAACATTGTCCGGCGGGCACAATTTGTTACCCGCGTACGCGCCGCAGGCCGGGCGTGAAGGCGGTCGCGGGCCGCCCGTACGATGTTCGCGCTGGTGATGGTCAGGAGATTGCAGTCAGCTGCCGTTGGGCCTCAGGCCCGTCCCTTTGGGCCGCCTGCAACGCAGCAGACCGCCGGTGCGGTCCTGGCGTTGATGAATACTCTTGGGTTTGTTGCCCTGCGGCCCGATAATGGGGCCATGGAAATCAAGTCCGACAACCCCGACCACGGCTTCCAGTTCCCCGGCCAGTTCGAGCTCAGCGCCATGGGCCCGGCCAACCGCGGCCTGGAGCATGAGCTTCCCCGCCTGTTGCTGGCCGCCGGCATCGATGTGGTGAACGAACGCATCAGCTGGAAGCACTCCTCCAACGGCAAGTACGTGTCCGTCCGCATCGTGTTCAAGGCCGAGAGCCGCGAACAGTACGACCTGGCGCACCAGGCGCTGCGTGACCACCCGGAAGTGAAGTGGACGCTGTAGCCGACTCCTGCCCGGCCGAAGCCGCCCCGGAGGACCGTGCGCCGCGTCCGGCGCTGGTCCGTGACCTCGGCCGCCAGCCGTATGAACCGGTGTGGCGCGCCATGCAGCGCTTCACCGACCAGCGCAGCGACGCCGATGCCGACGAGCTGTGGGTGGTCGAGCACGATCCGGTGTTCACCCTGGGCCAGGCCGGCAAGGACGAGCATGTGCTGGCGCCGGGCGACATCCCCGTGCTGCACGTGGACCGCGGCGGCCAGGTGACCTATCACGGTCCCGGCCAGATCGTGATCTATCCGTTGCTGCGCCTGCCACGGCTGGGTATCGGTGTGCGCGACTACGTGTGCCGCATCGAGCAGGCGATCATCGATACGCTGGCCGAGTGGAACATCGGCGCCGAACGCCGCGAGGGCGCCCCGGGCGTCTACGTCGGTGGTGCCAAGATTGCCGCACTCGGCATCCGTGTGCGCCGCGGCTGCACCTTCCATGGGCTGGCCTTCAACGTGGCCATGGACCTGGAACCCTTCCACCGCATCAATCCCTGTGGCTATCAGGGGTTGCAGGTGACCTCGGTGCTGGACTTGGGCGGCCCCTCGGGGATGGACGCCGTCAAGCCGGTGCTGCTGGACCACCTGGCCCGCCAGTTTGGCCTGCTGCTGCAGCACACGCCCGAACTGCCCGATCTTTCTGCGGCCGCCTGACCGCTCCCCGGAACTGCCATGACTGAAACCACCGCCCGTTCCATTCCCCTGCAGATCGTGCAGGGCGATTCTCCGTCCACCGCGCCGTTGCAGGCCGGGGTCAAGCAGCTGGGCGGTGACAAGATCAACCGTTCGCCGGTGCAGTTCGCCGATGCGCCGGTACTGCGCAAGCCGTCCTGGATCCGCGTGCGCATTCCTTCGGGCAATGCCGTGCAGAACCTGAAGGCCAAGCTGCGCGAGAACCGCCTGGTGACGGTATGCGAGGAAGCCAGCTGCCCGAATATCCACGAGTGCTTCGGTCATGGCACCGCCACCTTCATGATCCTCGGTGAGGTCTGCACCCGGCGCTGCTCGTTCTGCGACGTGGCCCATGGCCGCCCGAAGCCGCCGGATGCCAACGAGCCGGCCAGCCTCGGCCAGACCGTGGCAGACATGGGCCTGAAGTACGTGGTGGTGACCAGCGTCGACCGCGATGACCTGCGCGACGGGGGTGCCCAGCATTTCGTTGACTGCATCACCGCCATCCGCGAGAAGTCGCCGGGTACCCGCATCGAGGTGCTGACCCCGGACTTCCGCGGCAAAGGCCGCATGGAACGTGCGCTGGAGATCCTGGCGCAGAACCCGCCGGATGTGTTCAACCACAACATCGAGACCGTGCCGGACCTGTATCGCAACGTGCGCCCGGGTGCGGACTACCAGTGGTCGCTGAACCTGCTGAAGAACTTCAAGGCGCAGCATCCGGACGTGCCGACCAAGAGCGGCATCATGCTGGGCCTGGGCGAGGACTTCGAACAGATCAAGGCCACGATGCGTGACCTGCGCGCGCACGACGTGGACATGATCACCATCGGACAGTACCTGCAGCCGACCGCGCACCACCACCCCGTGCTGAAGTACTGGACGCCCGAGGACTACAAGGCGCTGGAAGTCTACGGCTACGAACTGGGCTTCAGCCACGTGGCCTCCGGCCCGATGGTGCGCTCGTCGTACCACGCCGACGTGCAGGCCAAGGGCGCCGGCGTTTCCTGACATCCTGCCGGTGGGTGGGAGCTGCTTCTCCTGTGGGTGCGGACCGTTGGTCCGCACACCTCTGCCTGCCGTAGAGCCGAGCCCATGCTCGGCTGCTTGCTGCCGGCCAGCCGAGCATGGGCTCGGCTCTACATGCATTCACAATTTGCTACACCGGCCCGGCTAGGCTGGTTTTCCACCGAGCGCGGCCGGGTGACAAACCCGGCAACTTTCGGCACTGTCGGGGTGTCTGAACACCCTGCAGTCTCTCCCTTGGCAAGGCGCCTTCGAGCACGTCAATGAAATTCAAAGCCCCCGCATTCCTGATGGCCCTGGCGCTGGTCGCGCCGCTGGCGCTGGCGGCCAAGGCCGACTCGCCTGCATTGCCCGCTGCGGCAACTGCCGATCAGGTGACCACCTCCAAGCTGGTGTATGGCCTGTTGTCCGACAGTCGTTACGCCTACCGCCCGCGTGCGCTGGACGAGGCCACCTCCAAGGACGTGTTCAAGCGCTATCTGGAGACGCTGGACGGCGCCAAGCAGTATTTCACCCAGGCCGACGTGGCGCGCTTTGCGCCCTTCGAAGCCAACATCTCCTCGGCCATCCGTGGCGGCGAGCTTGAGCCGGCGTTCCAGGTGTTCGCGGTCTACAAGCAGCGTGTCGGCGAACGTGTGGCCTTTGCGCGCAAGCTGCTCAAGCAGGAGCCGGACTTCACCACCGACGAGCGCTTCGAGTACGACCGCAAGAAGGTGCCGTGGGCGGCCAGCAGCGCCGAGCTGGATGAGCTGTGGCGCAAGTCGGTGAAGAACGACTGGCTGCGCCTGAAGCTGGCAGGCAAGAAGCCGGACGACATCCGCAAGACGCTGGACAAGCGCTACGCGACGCTGGAGAAGTCGGTCAACGAGCTGAAGGGCGAAGACGTCTTCCAGTTCTTCATGAATTCGTACACCAGCGCGGTTGATCCGCACACCGATTACTTCACCCCGCGCACGGCCGAGAACTTCAACCAGGCGATGTCGCTGTCGCTGGAAGGCATCGGTGCGCAGCTGCAGCGCCAGGACGACGTGGTGGTGATCCGCGAGATCATCGCCGGCGGCCCGGCTGCGGTGGACGGCACGCTGAAGCCGGGTGACCGCATCGTCGGCGTTGGCCAGGGCAAGTCTGGCCAGGTCGAGGACGTGATCGGCTGGCGCATCGACGATGTGGTGGCCAAGATCCGCGGCGCCAAGGACACCCAGGTCAAGCTGGAGTTCATTCCAGCTGCCGAAGGTGCCGATGGCAAGCACCACACCCTGGTGCTGACCCGGCAGAAGGTGCGCCTGGCCGAACAGGCCGCCAAGGGCGAGACCATGACCATTCCGGCCGCCAACGGCGAGCCGGCACGGAAGATCGGCGTGATCAAGCTGCCGACCTTCTACCAGGATTTCGAAGGCCGCCGCCGCAACGCGGCCGACTATGCCTCGGCCACCCGTGACGTGGCCAAGCTGCTGGCTGGTTTCAAGAACGACAAGCTGGACGGCGTGGTGCTGGACCTGCGCAACAACGGCGGCGGTTCGCTGGATGAAGCCATCGAACTGACCGGCCTGTTCATCGAGCAGGGCCCGGTGGTGCAGGTGCGCGAGTCCGGTGGCCGCGTCACCGTCAACAGCGATCGCAACCAGGGCGTGGCGTGGGATGGCCCGCTGGCGGTGCTGATCAACCGCGGTTCGGCCTCGGCCTCGGAGATCTTCGCCGGCGCGATCCAGGATTACGGTCGTGGCCTGGTGATCGGTGAAACCAGCTTCGGCAAGGGCACCGTGCAGAACATCGTCGACCTCGACCGCTGGCCGAGTGGCGAGACCCAGCGCTTCGGCCAGGTCAAGCTGACCATCGCCCAGTTCTTCCGCATCAGCGGCAGCAGCACCCAGCACAAGGGCGTGGTGCCGGACCTGGCCTTCCCGGCCAGCGTCGATGCCACCGAGTTCGGCGAGAGCACCTACGATAACGCCCTGCCGTGGACCCGCATCGCCGCCGTGCCGCACACCCAGTATGGCAACTTCGCGCCGCTGCTGCCGAAGCTGGAGGCCCGCCACGACGCGCGAATCGCCACCGACAAGGAATTCCAGTGGTGGAACGAGGACGTGCAGCAGTTCCGGACCGAGGCGGCGAAGAAGTACATCTCGCTGAACGAGGCCACCCGTCGCGCCGAACGCGAGCGCCAGGACGCCCAGCGCAAGGAACGCCAGCTGCAGCGCAAGGAGCTGGGCCTGGCCCTGGACCCGCTGGCCGATGACAGCAGTGATGATGGCCTGACCGGCAACGAGCGCGACATCGTGAAGGATGCCGCCCGCGAGAAGGCCGCCGAAAAGCGTCCGGACCCGCTGCTGCGCGAGTCGGCCTCGATCCTGGCCGACGCGGTGAACCTGCTGGCCAACGACCGTCCGCTGTCGGCCCAGGTGCTGCCGCAGTCCACCGGCGCGGGGCGCTGGGCGGACTGAGCCGGAGGCGGCGCGCGACATCCGCAGGGGCCGGCATTGCCGGCCCCTTTCTGTTTGGGAAGCCCATTCCCGGTCGCGCCGGGCCATGCCCGGGCCAGTGAAGTGCCGCAAACGACTTGATCCCCTCCGTCCCCTTTTACGTGCATGAACCGGGAGCAACGTGGGGGGCCATATCGACCTGCCGCACACGGGGGCGGGACTACCCTTGGTGCTTCCGTTCTCGCAGGAGTACCCATGCGGGCCTCCCGTCTTTCCAGCGCTGCCGTGGCGTGCGCCAGCGCCTTGATCCTTTCGGCCTGTGGTGGCCACGCCGCCGACAGCACCGTGCTGCGCGAGTCTTTCGATTCCGGCGATACCTTCTCGCGCACCGTTGAGGGACGCCCCGGCGAAGCCTGCGAGGCCGCGCGCCGCACGCTGCTCAGCCAAGGTTATGCCATCGCCCGTTCCGATGATGCGCAGGTGGAGGGCAACAAGAACTTCCAGCCGCGCGAGGATGACCATGAGCAGCTGGTGCTGCGCATCTCCTGCGCCCCGCGCGGCAGCCAGACGCTGGTGTTCGTCAGTGCCGTGCAGGACCGCTACGCGCTGAAGAAGAGCCCGACCTCGGCCAGTGTCGGCGTGGGTGCGCTGGGCTCGGTGTCGCTCCCGTTCGGCAGCAACGACGACTCGCTGGTGAAGGTGGCCAGCAGCACGGTCACGGATGCCGAGTTCTATCGTCGCTTCTTCCAGCGCCTGCAGCAGTATCTGCCGGCCGCGGCTGGCACGCCATCGCCATCGCCGGCAGCGGCGCCGGAACCCGCACCGGCGGTCACGGACCAGGGCTGAGTGTGCGCGGCAGGTGGCTGATTGCAGCCCTGCTGCTGGTGCCCGCGTGGGTCGTGGCAGCGCCATCCCCGGACTGTACGCAGGGCCTGCTGCAGCGGTTGGGGTGGCGCTTCGAAGAAGCGTCCCTCACCCCGCCGCAGGTGCGCGGTGGTCCCGTATGTACGCGTGCCTCGCTGGCTGATTCACAAGCGGCCGGCGACCTGCAGGTGCGGTGGCCGGCGGCGCTGCCCGCTGCCGCTCGGCAGGCACTGCTGCAGCAGCTGCTGGATGACCCCGCCACCGTCTGCGCCTATGCCTTTGAGCTGGGGGCGGCCACGCGGCGCGCGACTTCGGCATTGCAGGGCAATCCCACGTTCCGCTTCTCCGGCCCGCAGCTGGGATGGATCGGCTTCGGATTGCAGGGCGCACCGGCACAGGGTTGGCAGCGTACGCGCAGTTTCGGTCGTGGCTTCGTGCCCCGCGCGGGCAACAGCCATGCGCTGCAGGCGTTCTACAGCGGTGCCGTGCGTGCCGAATGCGGTGTCGGCCGCCAGGTCGCACAGCTGGCCACCCAGCGCGAGCTGTATGGCGATGCTGCGTTCGACACCGGGTTCGCAGCGGAGGAACTGTCGATCGGCACCTTCCTCGCGCTGCACGACACCGACAGCATCCTGCTCGGCGCGCATGCGGGCGACCTCTTCGCCGATGGCAAGGCGGTGCGCACCTCGGCGATGGGGCGGCAGGCGTTCGTGGGCGTGCCCGGTTTCATCGAACATGTGTACGACAAAGGCACGCTGGACGATCTGAGCAACCAGGCCGAGAACTTCGTGGTGGTCGAGGTGGGCGAGGGCGCTGCGCAGGCGCTGGCGCTGCACGCCGGCCTGGCCTGGTACGACCAGCGCAATGCCGAGCTCTGGAAACTGGCGCAGGACATCCCGCGCATCGGCCAGCGCTATTTCGAGCGCCTGCTGTTCGAGCGCGATCCACAGCTGCGCGCACGCCTGGCGCCGCGCTACCACGCGGCTCTGGTGCGCATGGATCAGCTGCTGGACGATCCGTTCTACCAGCAGTTCGTGATCTACGTGCATCCGCGCGGTATACGTCCTATCGGCTACCACATCGTCCGCCTGCTCGATCGCAACCCGAGAACGCCGTTTTCGATCGACCTGGCGGTGCACAATCTGCATACCACGCTCTACCGGCGTTGGCGCGAGGCGCAGCTGCGCCACTGCGCGGCTACCGGCAGGCCAGGCAGCCTGACCCTAGACCCCAACTGAAGGTGAAACAATGGATATTGCAATGATCGGCCTCGGCCGCATGGGCGCCAACATGGCCCAGCGCCTGCATCGCGGCGGCCACCGCGTGGTCGGCTACGACCCGGGCGAAAGTGCGCGCCAGCGCGCTGCAGAGGCCGGCCTGGAAGTGGTTGATTCGCTGGCCGCCGCCGTGGCCGCGCTGCCGGTGCCGCGCGTGGTGTGGCTGATGGTGCCGGCGGGTGAAACCGTCGACCAGACGCTGGGACAGCTGACCCCGCACCTGGCCGAGGGTGACATCGTCATCGACGGCGGCAACTCCAACTACCAGGACTCGATCCGTCGCGCCATGGCGCTGGCCGAGGACGATCTGGGCTACGTCGACTGCGGCACCAGCGGCGGTGTGTGGGGCCTGCAGGAAGGCTACAGCCTGATGGTCGGTGGCGAAGCGCCGGTGGTGGAGCAGATCGCACCGCTGCTGCGCACGCTGGCTCCGGCGGAGGATCGCGGCTGGGCGCGTGTTGGTCCATCCGGCGCCGGCCATTTCACCAAGATGGTCCACAACGGCATCGAGTACGGGATGATGCAGGCCTATGCCGAAGGCTTCGCGCTGATGGAGCGCAAGCAGGAAATGGAACTGGACCTGGCCCAGGTCGCCGAGGTGTGGCGCCACGGCAGCGTGGTGCGTTCGTGGCTGCTGGACCTGAGTACTGAAGCACTCAAGCGCAATCCGTCGCTGGAAGGCATCGCGCCATACGTGGAGGATTCCGGGGAAGGCCGCTGGACCGTGGCCGAAGCCATCGCGCTGGACGTGCCGGCACCGGTGATCACGTTGTCGCTGCTGGAACGCCTGCGTTCGCGCGAATCGAATTCGTTCACCGACCGCCTGCTGTCGGCGATGCGCAATGAATTCGGCGGCCACGCCATCAAGAAGTCGTAAGCACTGCGGTGGGGTCAGAGCCCTTCGGCGTTGCCGAAGGGATCCGACCCCGGGCAGATCAGGGTCGGATCCCTTTCCGCAGGAAAGGGTTCTGACCCCATGCAGCCAGTCGAGCATGGCTCGACTCTACAAAAGCCGTCTCCGATCGTTGCCACGTCATCCACGCATGGCGTGGATCTACTGGTCAGTCCAACGCGATCCGCCGCCCTTCGCGCGCGCTGTCCATGCCGGCCTGCAGCAGCCGCATCAACTGCAATGCCTGCATCGGGCTGACCGTCGCTTCGCCGTCGCCGTGCATCGCCGCTGCGAACTGCGCATACAACCGACGATAGTCGCCGGGCAGGTTGTCGACGGTGCTGCGCAGAACATTGTCTTCTGCATCACAGCGCACCAGTTCGCCATGCCGGGGATCGATGCCCCAACCGGGCGCACCCGGCGCTACGCCGCGGCGCAGCTGGGCCTCCTGCACATCCAGGCCGTACTTGATCCAGCTGGCCTTGCTGCCATGCACGCTGAAGTGTGGGGCAGGGGCAGCCACCAGTGAACCGGCATGCACGATGGCGCGATGCCGCGGGTAGTGCAGTACGGCGTGGAAGTAATCGATGCCGGTGCCACCTTGGCGCTGCACGGCCAGATCCGCATCGATGGCGTCGGGCCAGCCGAACAGCACCAGCATCTGGTCCAGCAGGTGCGGGCCGAGGTCGTACCACAGGCCACTGCCTGGCCCGTCCTGTTCGCGCCAACGGTCGCGCACCTGCGGCCGGTAGCGGTCGAAATGCGCATGGCATTCGGCCACCTCGCCCAGCGTGCCTTCGGACAGCAGCGCCTGCAGCGTGAGGAAGTCGGCATCGAAGCGCCGGTTCTGGAACACGGTGGCGATGCGGCCGGCGTCGCGTGCTGCGGCCAGTACCGTTTCCGCTTCGGCCACATCCAGCGCAAAGGGTTTGTCGACCAGCACGTGCTTGCCGGCGGCCAGCGCGGCCATCGCCAGTGGCGCGTGCTGTTCGTTCGGCGTGGCGATCACCACCGCATCCACCGCTGGATCGTCGAACACGTCCTGTGGCGTTGCACGCACGTGTACGTTGCTGAACGTGCGCAGCAACGTGTCGCGCTGCGAGCTGACGATGCTGTGCAGGACCAGGCCGGGCGTGTGCTGGATCAGCGGCGCATGGAAGACGCGGCCGGCGAGGCCGTAGCCGATCAGGGCCAGGTGCAGGTCGGGGCGCATGGCAGAGCTCCGGCAGGGGGGAAGGGCAGGGTAAACGACGGATGCGGACAGCCCAAAACTGAACCGTTGCCGTTGGAAACGCTTCGATTCACGGCGGCATGACCGCGACGCCACGCCTGCTCTACGTGCGCTTGTCCAGACTGGCAGCACATCCCGAAGGAGAACGACACGATGAGCAATACCACTCGCACGCTGATTGCTTCTGCCCTGACGCTGGGCCTGGCACTGTCCTCCTCGGCCGCCTTCGCCAAGGACCCGGCCGCGAAGAGCCCGCCGACCACCAGCGCACATCCGGCTACCCATGCGGATCGCCATGATTCCAACGAACCGGTGACCGACAGCTGGATCACCACCAAGGTGAAGGCGGACCTGCTGACCAGCAGCAACGTCCCGGGCACCGAGATCAAGGTGGAAACGGTGAACGGCGTGGTCAGCCTGAGCGGCACCGTGGCCACCCAGGCCGAGAAGGACAAGGCGGTCACCACCGCCAAGGGCATCAAGGGCGTGACCCGCGTCGATGCCGCCGCATTGAAGGTCAGCGCTGCCGCCAAGCGCTGAACCGGTTGGGCGCCCCTGCGTGGGGCGCCCGCTGACCTGTAGAGCCGAGCCACGCTCGGCTGGAACTCCAAGGCAGCCGAGCATCGGCTTGGCCCTACAGGTCTGATTGCCAACCCGTTCAGCTGGCCGCGCTGGAAATTCCAGAGTTGTGACCGCCTGCGCTATATTGCCGGTTCCGCCGCAACCGGGCTCGACCCGGCCAACGCGTCGCGGCAGAGCTGACGAGGAACTATGGCGCTGGTTTTCAGTGACGACATCTGGGACCGCTGGCGGTTGCCGGCCTTGGCGCTGGCCGCCGCCGCGATCATCGTGGTGCCGTGGTTGACCCTGCGTAAACTGCAGCAGGACAGCGAACAAGCGATGGCCTGGGTCAACCACACCCAGGCCGTGGGCGTGGCACTGCAGCAACTGCAGGCCGATGTGCGTGATGTTGAATCGGCCGCGTTGACCCTGTCCAAGGGCGTGGATGCCCCCGTCCTGCGCGAGCGCATGGCCCGGGCCGATGAAATTCCCGGGCGCCTGGCCGAACTGGGCCGGATGACCCGCGACAATCCCGACCAGCTGATCCGCATCGGTCGGATCGAATCGATGCTGGAAGGCCGCATGACACTCGCCCGCGAGCTGGCCAGGTCCGAGCCGAACAGCGACCAGCGCGAGCTGGTGCAGGACCTGAGTACGCGCTATCCCATCCGCGGGCTGGTGGAAGAACTGCAGGCCAGCGAGCAGAAGCTGCTGGCGCTGCGCGCCGAGCAGGCGGCGCGCCAACGCAAGCAGACCGAACTGGTGTCGTGGAGTTCGCTGGTGATCCAGCTGGCGCTGCTCGGCCTAGTGCTGTGGCTGCTGCAGCGGCAGATCGGCCGTCGCCTGCATGCCGAGCGGCAATCGCTGCGCTCGGCTGCACGTGCGGCGTCGGTGCTGCAGACCGTGCGCGAACCGATCGTGCTGCTCGACCGCGACCTGCGCGTGCAGCTGCACAATCCAGCATTCGCTGAGCTGTACGGCCTGCAGGACGAGCGCGCCGACGGCCTGCTGCTGGAAAACGTTGGCGACAATGCATGGCAGGACCCGGTGGTCCGGCAGCGCCTGGCCGACGTGCTGTCGCGCGGTCGCGAACTGTGGGACTTCGAGCACGAGCAGCGCACCGCTGACGGCATGGTGCGCTACATGCTGCTCAACGCGCGGCGCATGCCGCTGCCCGACAGCGATGACGAGGTGGTGCTGCTGACCATCAGCGACGTCACCATGCAGCGCGCAGTACAGCTGCGCGTGGAAGAGCTGAACCGCCAGCTGGAAGGCAAGGTTGCGCAGGTATCCGAGGTCAACCGCGAGCTGGAGGCCTTCAGTTATTCGGTCTCGCACGACCTGCGTGCACCGCTGCGCCACGTGGCCGGATTCTCCGACAAGCTGTCGCGCCACCTCGGCGATCAGGCCGATGACAAGAGCCGCCACTATCTGGACGTGATTTCCAGTTCGGCCCGGCGCATGGCAGCGTTGATCGACGACCTGCTGGTCTACTCGCGCCTTGGCCGTGCGGCGATGCGGCAGCAGGCGGTGGACATGCAGTCGCTGGTGGCCGACACCCGGGCCATGCTCGATTCCAACCTGCAGGCCGAGGCCGAGAACAGCGGCCATGTGCACCAGGTGGAGTGGAACATCGCGCCGCTGCCGATCGTGGTGGGCGACGAGAACATGATCCGCCAGGTCTGGCTCAACCTGCTCGGCAACGCAGTGAAGTACTCGGGCAACCGCGAGCCGGCGAAGATCCGCGTTGACTACCAGCAGCAGCCCGACGGCGGCCATCAGTTCACGGTCAGCGACAATGGTGCAGGCTTTGACATGGCCTACGCCGGCAAGCTGTTCGGTGTGTTCCAGCGCCTGCACAAGGCCAGTGACTATCCGGGGACCGGCATCGGCCTGGCCAGCGTGCGCCGCGTGCTGACCCGCCATGGTGGCCGTATCTGGGCCGAGGCCGAACCGGACGTCGGCGCCACCTTCCACTTCTACCTGCCCCCCGCGACCGACGCGGACAAACAAGGTCCTTCTGCATGACGACTCTGCGCACCATTCTTCTCGCTGAAGACAGCCCGGCGGATGCCGAAATGGCGATCGACGCCCTGGAGGAAGCGCGTCTGGCCAATCCCATCGTGCACGTCGAGGACGGCGTGGAAGTGATGGACTACCTGCTGCGCCGCGGTGCCTTCGCCAACCGCGAGGAAGGCTTGCCGGCGGTGCTGCTGCTGGACATCAAGATGCCGCGCATGGATGGCCTGGAAGTGCTGCGGCAGATCCGCGAGCACGAAGAACTCAAGCGCCTGCCGGTGGTGATCCTGTCGTCCTCGCGCGAGGAAAGCGACCTGGCCCGCAGCTGGGACATGGGCGTGAACGCCTACGTGGTCAAGCCGGTGGACGTGGACCAGTTCTTCGGCGCGGTGCAGACCCTGGGCAAGTTCTGGGCATTGATCAACCAGGCACCGGAACTCGAGTGAGCCCATGCCCCTGACCGGTCCCGCCCTGGGGGCGCTGCGCATCCTGCTGGTGGAAGACTCACCGGAAGATGCCGAGCTGATGTCCGAACAGATGCTCGACGCGGGCCTGGAGGCCCGTTTCGAGCGTGTCGAGAGCGAGGCGGAACTGCGCCAGGCACTGGCGGTGTTCCAGCCGGACATCGTGCTGTCCGACCTGAGCATGCCGGGGTTCTCCGGTGACGACGCGCTGCGCATCGTGCGCGAGACCTCGCCGGAGGTGCCCTTCATCTTCGTCTCCGGCACGATGGGTGAGGAGAATGCGGTGGCGGCGCTGCAGAAGGGCGCCAACGACTACATCATCAAGCACCAGCCTGCGCGCCTGCCTTCGGCGGTCGCACGTGCGATCCGCGATGCACGCAGTGCGGTCGAGCGCGCACGCGTGGAAACCGAACTGATGCGTGCGCAGCGCCTGGAAAGCCTTTCACTGCTCGCCGCCGGCCTCAGCCACGACCTGCGCAACATCCTGCAGCCGTTGCTGATCATGCCGGACCTGCTGAAGGCCCGTACCGAGGATCCGCAGCTGCACCACCTGGCCGACGTCATCGCCGAGTGCGGCCGCCGCGGCCATGAGATGGCCGAGTCGATGCTGTCGTTCGTGCGTGGTTCGCGCAAGCCGAGCGAGCGCATCGAGATCAAGGGCCTGTTCGATGCGGTGGCGCTGCTGTTGCGCAGCAACGTGCCCGATGCCGTGCGCCTGGAACTGCAGGTGCAGGACGAAGGCCTGGTGGTCGACGCCAACTACACCGAACTGCAGCAGGTAATGCTGAACCTGGCGCTCAACGCGATCCAGGCGATGCCCAACGGTGGCCGCCTGAGCCTGACCGCCAGCCATGCCGGCCAGCGCGATGGCGTGGACTGGATGCAGATCTGCGTGTCCGATGAAGGCATCGGCATGGATGCGGACACGCTGTCGCACCTGTTCAATCCGTTCTTCACCACCAAGGCCGATGGCACCGGCCTGGGCCTTATTTCCTGCAAGCGCATCGTCGAAGGCGCCGGCGGCAGCATCCATGTCAGCAGCCAACCGGGGCAGGGCACCTGCTTCGAGCTGCGCTTGCCGATGCACGAAGCCAGCGACGGCAGCGAGCCGATCGAGCAGCTGGTGGCCCTGGGCAGTGGCCAGTCGATCCTGGTGGTCGACGGCGAAGCCACGCGCCTGTCGCTGCTCGGCAACGCGCTGTCCAGCCAGGGGTATCAGCTGCAGCTGGCCTCCGATGGCCCGGCGGCGCTGCGCTGGATGCAGCAGGAGGCGATGCCGGCGCTGGTGATTGCAGACGCCGGCTCAAAGCTGCTGCCGGCCAGCCAGCTGCTGGGCGAGATGGCTGCGCTGGGCTATCGCGGCCCGGCGCTGGTGCTGGAGGACGCGGCGGTGGCGGTGCCTGCCGATGCCTTCCCGGCCGGCGTGGACGTCCATGTACTGCGCAAGCCGCTGCAGATGCAGCAGGTGTTCCGGGCAGTGGCCGAGGCGCTGGGCTGATGCCGCTGGGGTTCTGTAGAGCCGAGCCTATGCTCGGCTGCTATTCGCATTGACCTCGACAGCCGAGCATGGGCTCGGCTCTACAGGGACGCGGCGGTGGCGGTGCCTGCCGATGCCTTCCCGGCCGGCGTGGACGTCCATGTACTGCGCAAGCCGCTGCAGATGCAGCAGGTCTTCCGCGCGGTGGCCGAAGCGCTGGGCTGAGTAAGCATCGCCGGGCATGGCCCGGCGCTACCCACCGCCTTCGGTAGCGCCGGGCCATGCCCGGCGGCAGGTCAGGTCGATCAATCCACGGTTTCCCAGGGGAACCGCGGCAGCGCGTCCACCGCCTGTTCCAGCCGCCGCGACCAGTTCTGGTGGATGTCGGCATACAGCGTGGAATCCGCGCCCAGCCGCAGCTGCTGGCCGATGCGCAGTTCACCGTCGCGCAGCAGCGCCAGGTCGATCGGCAGGCCTACCGACAGGTTGGAACGGATGGTGGAGTCCAACGAGACGATCGCCGTGCGGGCGGCATCCTCCAGGCGCGTGGCGGGGCTGAGGATGCGGTCGAGGATCGGCTTGCCGTACTTGGATTCACCGATCTGCAGGTAGGGCGTCTCCGGCGAGGCGGCTATGGCGTTGCCGAGCGGGTAGATCATGTACAGCCCGGGCCGCTCGCCGGCGATCTGGCCGCCGAAGATCAGCGTGGCCTGGGTGTTGACCCCGTCATGGCCGTGTTCGCTGTGGCTGCTGTGCACCTGGCTGTCCACCAGCAGCTGCCCCACATACGCGGCGGCTTCGAACAGGTGGGTCATGTCGCGCAGGTTGGGCACGCGCCGCTCTGCGGCATCGCGGCCCAGGCGCGACACCAGCAGCTGGGTGGTGGCCAGGTTGCCAGCCGCCATCAGCACGTAGGCTGCCTGGCCGGGATATTCGAACACGTGCAGCTTGCGATGCACGCGTACATCGTCCAGCGAGGCATTGGTCCGGGTGTCGGCAGCGAAGACCAGGCCCTCGTCCACCTCGATTCCAACGCAATAGGTCATGTCGGAGCCCTATCATGTGCGTCCCGGATTGTAGGCAGGCCGCCGTGACGACGGCATGTCCACGCCCCCCATCGCTGCCACCTGAACCGCATGACGACCGTGCTCCTGAGCCTGGGCAGCAATGTCCAGCCCCGCCGCTACCTCCACGCCGCGGTGGCGGCCCTGCGCGAGCGCTTCGGCGCGCTGCAGGTCTCGCCGGCCTACCGTACCGCCGCGGTCGGCTTCGACGGCCCGGCCTTCCTCAACAACGCGGTGGCGATCGAGACGGACTTGCCGCTGCAGGAACTGGACGACTGGCTGCATGCGCTGGAGGACGCGCACGGCCGCGACCGTAGTGGGCCGCGCTTCTCCGACCGGACCCTGGATATCGACGTGGTGTTCTACGGCGACCTGGTGGTGGAAGGTCCCGGCCACCTGCGCATTCCCCGTCCCGAACTGAAGCATGCCTTCGTGCTGAAGCCGCTGGCCGATATCGCGCCCGACTTCATCGATCCGGTCAGCGGGCTGGACCTGGCGACGCTGTGGCGCGCGCACGCGCAGTTTGGCGAGGCGTTCGAGGTGGTTGACCTGGATTGATGGAGGTTGCCGGCCAGCGGCCGGCATGACCGGTAGCGCCGGCCGCTGGCCGGCAACCTCTCAGCTGACCGTGCGCCCGCCATCCACGCGCAGCGTGTGGCCGGTGACGAAGCTGGCTTCGGCCACCAGCCAGTACACCGCTTCGGCGATCTCCTCGACCGTACCGATCCGCGCCAAAGGCGTGCGCGCCAGCAGGGCCTCGCGGGCGAAATCGTCCTTGCCCTGTTCCGGCCAGAGGATCGCGCCGGGCGCCACCGCATTGACCCGCACCTTCGGCGCCAGCTCCAGCGCCAGCGAACGGGTGGCCATCTCCAGCGCGGCCTTGGCCATCGTGTAGGCGATGTGGTCGCGCATCGGGTCGGTGCCGTGCAGGTCGGTCAGGTTGACGATGCAGCCCTGCTGGCGGCGCAGGTAGGGCGCGGCCGCCTGTGACAACAGCAGTGGCGCGCGCGCATTGACCGCATACAGCTCGTCCATCGCCTCGGCGGTGACCTGGCCGAGCGGGGTGGCATAGAAGTTGGAGGCGTTGTTGACCAGCGCGTCCAGGCGGCCGAAGTGGGTAACGGCCTGTTCCACCAGGTCGGGCAGGGCGTCGGCGTCACGCAGGTCGGCCTGCAGCGCAAGCACGCTTCCGGGCCGCACGTTGTCGAAATCGAACGCGGCCTGCTGCAGTTCGGCGCTGGAGGTGTTGGCATGCAGTACCACCGACCAGCCACAGGCGTGGAACTGGCGGGCGATGGCCGCACCGATCCGGCGCGCGCTGCCGGTGATCAGGACCACGGGGTGGGTATCGCTCATCGAGGGTCCTCCAAGGCTCGGCTATCCTGTGCACCATTGTCACCGCATTCGAAGACGCCATGCAGCCCACCTTCCCCCTGCCCGAAGCCGATGCCCTGGCCCACAGCGACCAGCTGGCGGCCGCCCTGCGCGCCGAAATCCTTGCGCAGGGCGGGGCGATGCCGTTCTCGCGCTTCATGGAGCTGTGCCTGTACACCCCCGGCTGGGGCTACTACAGCGCCGGCGCCAGCAAGTTCGGTGGCAGCGGCGACTTCACCACCGCACCCGAGCTCGGCAGCCTGTTCGCCGGCAGCGTGGCCAATGCGCTGGCGCCAGTGTTCGCCCAGCTGGGCGCGCAGGCCCGCATGCTGGAACTGGGCGGCGGTACCGGCGCCTTCGCCGAGGCCGTGCTGCTGCGCCTGGCCGAACTGGACGCGCTGCCATCGCGCTACGCCATCCTCGAACCCAGCGCCGACCTGCGCGAGCGCCAGCAGCAGCGCCTGCAGCAGAACCTGCCGGCCGAGTTGGCCGCGCGCGTGGACTGGATCGACCGCCCGTTCGAGGAGGACTGGGAGGGCGTGGTGTTCGCCAACGAGGTGATCGACGCGCTGCCGACCCCGCGTTTCCTGATCCGGGACGGCGAGGTCTATGAGGAAACCGTCGAGCTTGATGGCGAAGGCAACTTCATCCGTGGCGCGCAGCCGGCTGACATCCTGCTCAACGGTGCGGTGCGCCACATCGAGCGCTACCTGGAAAAGCCCTTTGCCGACGGTTACCGCTCCGAGGTGCTGCCGCAGCTGCCGTACTGGCTGCAGGCAGTGGCTGGCGGCCTGCAGCGTGGTGCGATGCTGTTTGTCGATTACGGTTACAGCCGCAGCGAGTTCTACCAGCACGACCGCGACGATGGCACAGTCCGCGCGTTCTACCGCCACCACGTGCACAACGACGTGCATCGTTGGCCCGGCCTGCAGGACATCACCGCGTCGGTGGATTTCACCGCGATGGCCGAGGCGGGCATGCACGGTGGTTTCGAATTGGCGGGGTACTGCAGCCAGGCCAGTTTCCTGCTCGGCAACGGCCTGGACCAGGTGCTGCTGCTGGCCGAAGAGCGTACGGATGAGGTCGGCCGTATCCAGCTGCGTGACCAGGTGAAGAAGCTGACCCTGCCGACCGAGATGGGCGAGCGCTTCCAGGCCATCGGCCTGCAGCGCGGCGTCGACTTCGAGCCGGCGTTCGAACTGGGCGACCTGAGCTGGCGCCTGTGAGCAGTGCGTTGCCGCTGATCAAGCCGCTGCGGCGGCCGCGGCTGTGGACTGTGCTGTGGGTGCTGGCGGTACTGCTGGTGGTCGTGGTCTGCCTGATCCCACCGCCGCCGATTCCACTGCCGGAAAACAGCGACAAGGGCGAGCACTTCCTCGCCTACTTCATCCTGGCCGGCAGCGCGGTGCAGCTGTTCCGGCCGGGGCGCCCGCTGCTGTGGGTGGGCGTGGGGCTGGTGCTGATGGGCGTCGGCATCGAGTTCGCGCAGGGCGCGCTGACCAGCAACCGCACTGCCGACCCGATGGACGCCATTGCCAACACGATCGGCGTGCTGGCCGGCATGGCCACGGCACTGACCCCGTTGCGCGATCTGCTGGTGCGCTGGCGGGGCTGAGGTTCCTGTAGAGCCGAGCCCGTGCTCGGCTTCCTCCCGAAAGGCAGCCGAGCATGGGCTCGGCTCTACAGTAGATCCACGCCATGCGTGGATGGATTGCGCCAGGACAGGCTTGCGGTTACTTCTTCAGCGTGACCTCATCCAGCACCCACATCGCCGGGCGCGTATCGCCGGTGAAGTTGATGCACAGGTCACCCGTGCCCTGCGTGCCCTTCGGCAGCGCCGCACGCAGGGTCACGAAGCCATCGGCATCGGGCGTGGCCGGCAGCGGTACCTGAGCCAGCACCTTGCCCGTGCAATCACCGCGGCGGATCAGCATTTCGCCGTGTGCGCTCCGGGCCTTTTCGAAGCGACGCTTGGCTTCATCGTGGGCCAGCTGGAAGTAGTACGGAATGCGGCCCGCGCGGACCTCCACGCTGCCGATGCCGTCCAGCTGCGCCTGCGGCCAGCGCCAGCACGGCTGGAAGATGTCGACGTTGAACACCGCACGCGTTCCCTCGCGCGGGCCGTCGTCTTCCAGGCGCAGCACCAGCCCCTTCTTGCCCACGCAGCTGAGCAGCGCATCGCTGCGGCGGCTGAGCAGCGACTGCGCGGTGAACGTGGCGATGGTCGGCTTCGCGGCCAGCATCTGGCCCTGGTAGAACGCAGCGGCCTGCACGGTGGTCGGCAGCGTCGCGGTCAGCGGCTGCTGGTACAACGGCGACTGCGCGGTCACCGGCTGGCCATCGGTGCTGTAGCGCACTTCATAACCCAGCGGGTTGGCCAGCGATAGGGTCACGGAGTTTTTCGCGCGATCATCGGTGTAGTCCACGCCCACTTCGAACGGGGTCTGCGCGTAGGCCAGGCCCCAGGCACGGTAGCGCTGCAGCTGCGCGGGCAGGCGCGCGAGGAAATCGCGGAAGTCGCGATGTTCCGGCGTACTCCAGCCGGTCTCGGCCACGGCGGCCAGGCGCGGGAACAGGTTGTGCTGCAGGCGCGCGTAGGTGCGCGTGTGCTCGGTAAACATGTTGGCCTGCAGGCCGAGAATGTGCTGGCGCTTGTCGGCCGCCAGCTCGGCCGGCACCGGCTCGAAGTTGTACAGCTTGCCCAGGTTGACCTGGGCCGGGCGACCGGGTGGTTCATTCGGCGAGGCGGTCTGCAGGTAATCCAGGTACAGGTACCCCACCGGCGACATGACCACGTCATGGCCGGCACTGGCTGCAGCCAGGCCACCTTCGGTGCCCTGCCACGACATCACCGTGGCCTGCGGTGGTAGGCCGCCTTCGAGGATTTCGTCCCAGCCGATCAGGCGCCGGTCGTGCTGCTCCAGGAAGGTCTCCAGGCGCTTGATGATGTGGCTCTGCAAGGCCATTTCATCCTTGATGCCCAGCGCACGCATGCGCTGCTGCACCTGTTTCGAGGCTTCCCACTGGTCCTTGACCGCCTCGTCGCCGCCCACGTGCACGTACTTCGCAGGGAACAGCGCGATCACTTCTTCCAGTACGTTCTCGAGGAAGGTGACGGTGCTGTCTTCCACGTTGAACAGGTTCGGGAACACGCCCCATTCGCTGATCAGCTTCAGCGGGGTGTTGATCGAACCCAGTTCCGGGTACGCGGCAATCGCCGCGGTGGCATGGCCGGGCACGTCGATTTCTGGAATCACCTGGATATGCAGCCTGGCGGCATAGGCGATCACTTCGCGGATCTGCTCCTGCGTGTAGAAGCCGCAGTACGGATGCTCCTTGCCACTGGCCGGATCGATGCCACCGTCGCCGGCCGGCAGGCGGCAGCTGCCCACCTCGGTCAGCTTCGGGTAGCGCTTGATCTCCATGCGCCAGCCCTGGTCATCGGTGAGGTGCCAATGGAAGGTATTGAGCTTGTGCGCGGCCATGGCATCGAGCACATGCTTGATCTCGTCCAGGCTCTGGAAGTGCCGCGCCGAGTCGAGCATGAAACCGCGCCAGCCGAAGCGCGGCGCGTCCTGGATCTGCACCGCCGGCAGCACGCCGTTGCTGCCACCCGTGGCCAGCTGGGCAAGCGTGGTTGCGCCGTAGAACAGGCCGGTTTCGTTGCCGGCCTGCACCAGCACGCCCTGCGCGGTGCTTTCCAGCGTGTAGCTCTCACCACTGTCGCGGAAGGTCGGGATGATCTGGAAGCGGATGCTGCCCGACGTGCCTGCCGCCTTGCCCTGGGCCGGCGTAAGGCGCGGACCGCCGCTGCGCGCCAGCAGGTCGGCGAACTGGGTGGCGACCCGTTGCGCGGCTTCGCCTTCGGCCTGCAGCGCGGTATCGGCGCGTACGGTGATGCCGCTACCCTGGCCGTGCTGCACGGTAGCGGGCGCGGGAATCAGCATCAGGCTGCCGGCGCGCAGCTGCGGGCCCGGTGCTTCAGCGGCCGGCGTGGGATCGGCGGCGAGCGCGGGTAGCGCCGGCAGCAGGGCGAGCAGGCTGCCCAGCAGTACTGCGCTGCGCATCTGGGCGCGGGAAGGCTTGACCATCGGAACGACTCCTTGGAACGGTGCGATGAACGCTATACATGAAAAACGCCGGGCCCGGAATGACCCAGGCCCGGCGTGCGTGCACGACTCGGCGATGTTGCTGCCGCTGGATCAGTACTTGAAGCGGAAGTTGAGGTAGTACTGGCGGCCGTTGCTGTAGAACGAGGTCGGGATGGCCGCGGTCTGGTAGTACTTGTAGGTCGGGTTGTTGAGGTTCAGGCCATCCAGGCTGATGCTCAGCCAGTCGGTGGCCTTGTAGCTCAGCGATGCCGACAGCGTGCCGAAGTCATCCTGGTAGTACGGGTTGGTGCCCGACAGGCTGATCAGGAACGAGGAACGGCGGGTGTAGCTGACCCGGGCGCCAAAGCGCTCGTTCTCGAAGTAGGCACCCACGTTGTAGGTGTTCTTCGAAGTACCCAGCAGGTTGTGCGAACCATCCGACCAGGTGTGCGAGGTGGTGCCGTTGGCGTAGGTGTAGTTGGCATTGATGCCGAAGTACTCGCCGATCGGCTGCTCGTAGGCCACTTCCACGCCGGTGACCTTGCCGTCGGCATTGATCGGGGTGGAGATCTGGTAGGTCTCGAGCTGGTTGGTCAGTTCGCTGTACAGCTGGCGCGAGACCACGTCGAAGGCGATGTAGTCCTTCAGCTTCATGTGGTACGCGCCCACCGACAGCAATCCGCGCGGCATGAAGTACCACTCCAGGTTGGCATCCAGGTTGGTCGACAGGGTCGGCTTGAGGTTCGGATTGCCGCCGCCGCCGGTGCGGTTCAGGTCAGAGCCGTACGAGGACGCGCCCAGTGCCGAGTAGTCCGGCAGGGTCTGGGTCTGCGAGGCGGCGACACGCAGCACCAGCGAGTCGTCCAGGTCGAACTTGATGTTGGCGCTGGGCAGGACACGGTTGCGCTTGTTCTGGAAGGCCAGGCGCTCCCACATGCCGAACAGGCTGCTGACATCGGCGTCGGCGGCCTTGCTGACGGCGTTGTAGGTGTCGATGTCCTGCTTGATGTTGACGTAGCGCAGGCCGACGTTGCCGCTCCACCAGTCGCCGCGGAAATTGGCCTGCACGTAGCCGGCGAAGTTCTTTTCCTTCACCTTCCACTCGGCGCCATAGTTGTGGCGACCGGTCGGGCCATCATTGCCGGCCAGCCAGGTGGAGTTGTTGGTCACCGCATCCTTCAGCGCGCCCGGGGTGAAGTACCACAGGTTGCGCGGGAAGGTGCCGCCGATGTCACCGGCAAAGCCGCTGGGATAGTTGGCCGTGGCACCGTTCTTCAGCGCGCTCCAGATGTCACCCGGGGTTGCACCTTCCGGCGACAGCGCTTCGCGCTTGTGGTCGGCGAAACGCAGGCCGAAGTCGATCGAGCTCAGTACGCCGCCATCATTGAAGTACTGGTTGAAGTCGAGCGTGGCCCACTTCTCCTTGTCTTCAGCGGTGACCTGCTGGTTGCCCCAGGTGCCGAAGCTGGTCACGCCGTTGGGCGAGAGGTCGCCGCCGACGTTCCAGTCGATCGGCGAGCCATTGCCGTGGGTGGCCCAGCTGGCGCCGCCGCCGTTGGCCAGGGTGACCTCGGCGATGTACTGGCGCGGCGTCTCGCCGGTGCCCTTGGTGCTGCCGGCCTGGAACGTGGCGGTCAGGCTGTCGCTGATCTGCCAGTCGGCATCGAAGGTGACATAGCTCGACTTGGCCTTCGACTCGCGGTAGATCATGTCGTACACCGCATAGTCGGTGCCGGGCACGCCCCGGTAGGTGGCGTTGGTCAGCACGCCGTCCTTGACCACATAGCCCGGATCCGGCGCCTGCGACTTGGCGAAGCTGTTGCCGAACATCATGAAGTTGCGGTTGTAGTTGTTGGCCTTCAGCTCGGAGCTGAAACCATTCAGGCCCAAGGTGAGGCTGTCGCTCGGCTTGAACTGCAGCGAGACCAGGCCGCCCTTGCGTTCGCGGGTCTGTTCGAACAGGGTCGAACCCAGCAGGCCCGGCACGTTGACGCCGATCAGGTCCGGATTGGTCTTGGCGACCGGGTCGCCGGCGCCGATCTTGAAGAAGCCGCCCGGGATTTCCTGCGCTTCACGGCGCAGTTCGCGCTTCTGGCTGAAGCCCTGCACCATCACGCCGAAGGTGCCTTCGTCGTTCTTGTAATTGAACAATGCCGAGTACTGCGGATCGGTCGATTTGGCCAGGTCCGAACGCACCGCACCGATGGAGCCTTCCGCGGTGAACGGCTTGGAGAATTCCAGCGGCTTGCGGGTGATGATGTTGACGGTACCGGTGGTGCCGCCGTCCTGCAGCTTGGCCTGCGAGGACTTGTTCACTTCCACCGAGCTGACCAGTTCCGACGGCAGCAGCGAGTAGCTGACGCTGCGGCCGACGTTGTTGCCCTGGCTGAGCACGAACCAGTCGGCGGAGCCGACGGTGTGGCCGTTGATCAGGGTCTGGGTCAGGCTCGGGCTGGTGCCGCGCAGGCTGACACGGTCAGCTTCATCGAAGCCACCTTCGTCGGCGCTGGACGAGCTGATGTTGACGCCCGGCAGGCGCTGCAGGGTATCGGCAACGTTGTGCGCGGGCAGCTTGCCCACGTCTTCGGCGGTGACCACTTCCACGCGCGCATTGGCTTCGCGCTTGGTGTCCAGCGACTTTTCCATCGAGCCACGGATGCCGGTAACGGTCACGGTGTCCAGATCGGTGGCGGTCGGGGCCGCCTGCTGCGCGTGCGCACTGAAGGCGATGCAGCTGACGATGGCGGCCGAAAGCAGGGTCTTGCGGGTGTTCATGATGTCTCTCCTCATCACTCGATTGGGTGCCGGCGGCGGTGTTCGGTTACGGTTGCGATGACATGCGCGGGGCGGCGGCGAAGTCCCGTGCGTTGGCGTGCCACGTACTGCGTGCTGCGATTGCGTTGAAGCCTGTTGCGGTGTCAGGCGGCCGACTGCTGCAGGTACCAGCTGGCAGCGCCGACCACGCCCAACTGGCCGTGTTCGACGACCTTCACCGGGATGCGTGCCAGCGCTTCGCCCATCGGCCCCTTCTGCAGGTAGCGTTCGACGAAGGTGCTGGCGTGCAGGTATTCGCGGATCTGCGGCAGGATGCCGCCGGCCAGGTAGACGCCACCGTGGGCGCCGTAGAACAGCGCCATGTCGCCGATGGTGCTGCCGAGCAGGCCACAGAACACGTCCAGCGCCTGGCGCGCATGTGCATCGGTATCGGCCATGGCGGCGGCGGTGACTGCGTCGGGGCTTGCCAGGGTCGGCGCCTGCCCTTGCAGTGCACACACCGCACGGTACAGGTTCATCAGGCCGGGGCCGGAGATCGCATGCTCGATCGACACGTGCGCGCGGTCGCGCTGCATGTAGCGGACGATGGCCATTTCCAGTTCGGTGCTGGCCGCCAGGGTCGGCTGGCCGGCTTCGGTGGGCAGGACCACCGGGCCGTGCGCGGTGGGGATCCACAGCGCGGCGCCCAGACCGGTACCGGGACCGACCACCAGGGTCGGGCCACGTGTGGCAGTTTCCGGTCCACACAGGTGCAGCACGCCGCTGGCGTCCACCTGCGCGGCGGCGTAGGCCACCGCTTCGAAATCGTTGACGATGTAGACCCGCTGCAGGCCGACCTCGGCTTCCACCTGGCGCGCCGACAGCGGCCACGGCAGGTTGGCGGTGATCACTGTGCCGTCTTCGCGGGCATAGCCGGCGCTGGCGACCACGCAATGCGTGGGCCGCGGGCCTTCGCCCAGGAAGTCGGACAGGATCGCGCTGAGGCCGGCATGGTCGGCATTGCGGTACTTGCGGTACTCCAGCACCTGCACCGGATGGGTGGCGTCACCGCTGGCCTGGACCCGGGCCACGCGCACATGGGTGCCACCGACGTCGGCGGCCAGGAACGAGGGCGCGACGCGGGACAGGACATGCGACGGGGCGGGGTGGCTGGCGGTCACGCGGGCTCCTGCTGCAGGTGGGCCGGCCCGGGGATCGGGGGCGGCGATTGGGGCGGAGTCTGTAACCGCGCTGACAACGATGTCAACGAGTTCGTGACACTTTCGTTGCTGCGTCGCAACGAATGCGGCGCGCAGTAAACGTTTACACGGTGTGAGTGCGGGTTTCACATGGGAACCATTGGCGCACGGGGCTCTAGGCCTGCCGCGTATTCAGCGGGGCGTACCGCGGCGGACTTGCGCAGTGCAGCACAAGGTTCAGGCAGGCGTGCATGGAAGTTGACAAACCGCCGTTGTCCATCGAAAGAATGTGACAACGTTGTTCCCAGCCACTCTCCGACGCCGCGTTCTGCGGCCGTCGCCGCAGGAGCCCTCCTGATGTCCGCCGTCCCCGCTGCAAGCGCGCGCCCGAACGTGGCCACCTCCATCGCCATCGTTGGCGTGTTGTTCTTCCTGATCGGCTTCTTCACCTGGCTCAACGGCCCGCTGATCACCTTCGTCAAGTTGGCCTTCGAACTCAGCGAGGTCGGCGCCTTCCTGGTGCTGATGGTGTTCTACCTGTCCTATTTCTTCCTCGCCCTGCCGGCGTCCTGGATCCTGCGCCGCACCGGCATGAAGAAGGGCCTGAGCCTGAGCCTGCTGGTGATGGCCGGTGGTGCCGCGCTGTTCGGTGAATTCGCCACCCAGCGCTGGTACCCGGGCGCGCTCGGCGGCCTGTTCGTGATCGGCAGCGGCCTGGCGCTGCTGCAGACCGCGATCAACCCCTACATCTCCATCCTCGGCCCGATCGAGACGGCGGCACGCCGCATCGCACTGATGGGCATCTGCAACAAGATCGCCGGCATGCTCGCCCCGGTGCTGATCGGCACCCTGGTGCTGCATGGCATCGGCGACCTGGACAAGCAGGTGCAGGCCGCCGACGCGGTCACCAAGGTTGCGCTGCTCAACGAATTCGCCGCCAAGATCCATGCGCCGTACCTTGCGATGGCCGCGCTGCTGGTGGTGCTGGCGGTGGCCGTGCTGTTCTCGCCTCTGCCGGAGATCAAGTCCTCCGAAGCCAATGCAACGCCGTCAGGGGCACCGGGAACGGCCGAGCGCCGCAGCATCTTCCAGTTCCCGCATCTGTGGCTGGGCGTGCTGTGCCTGTTCGTGTACGTAGGCGTGGAAGTCATGGCCGGTGATGCGATCGGCACCTACGGCCACGGTTTCGGCTTGCCGCTGGACCAGACCAAGATGTTCACCTCGCTGACGCTGGGTGCGATGTTGGCCGGCTACGTGGTCGGCCTGCTGGCGATCCCCGGCCTGGTCTCGCAGTCGCGCTACCTGACCATTTCGGCAGTGATGGGCGTGGTGTTCTGCCTGGGCGCCTGGGCTACGCACGGCTACGTCTCGGTGGCCTTCGTGGCGCTGCTGGGCTTTGCCAACGCCATGATGTGGCCGGCCATCTTCCCGCTGGCGATCCGCGGCCTGGGCCGCTTCACCGAGACCGGCTCGGCCCTGCTGGTGATGGGCATCGCCGGCGGCGCGATCATTCCGCAGCTGTTCGCCGTGCTCAAGCAGCACATCGACTTCCAGCTGGTGTTCGTGCTGCTGATGGTGCCGTGCTACCTGTACATCCTGTTCTACTCGGTGATCGGCCATCGTGCCGGCCTGCCGCAGGACAAGGCCTGATCGGCGATGATGGACGGCAGCCAACCCCAGGGAAAACCCATGCGCAGAGCGACCATCAAGGACGTTGCGGAGAAGGCCAAGGTCTCGCTGAAGACAGTCTCGCGGGTGATCAACAACGAGCCCTCGGTGATGCAGGCCACCCGTGCGCGGGTGCTGCGTGCCATCGCCGAGCTCGACTACGAGCCCGATCCGTCCGCGCGCAACCTGCGCAGCGGCACTACCTTCGTGATCGGGCTGGTCTACGACAACCCGAACCCGTACCACATCATCGGCGTGCAGAACGGCGTGCTGGCCGCGTGCCGCGAGACCGGTTTCGGCCTGCAGATCCATCCCTGTGATTCGAGCTCGCCGTTGCTGGCCGATGAACTGGCCGACTGGGTGCAGCGCTCGCGGCTGGCGGGGCTGGTGCTGACCGCGCCGATGTCCGAGCGCCGCGACCTGATCCAGGCGCTGACCGCGCGTGGCATCAAGCTGGTGCGCATCATCGCCGCCACTGAAGACCCGGCCGACGGCGCCTGCGTGTTCGTCGACGACCGCGAGGCGGCCTACGAGATCACCGAGCACCTGATCCAGCTGGGCCACCAGCGCATCGGCTTCCTCTGGGGCGGCAGCTCGCACCGCTCCTCGGGCGAACGCTACGCCGGTTACGAAGCCGCGCTGAAGGACTACGGCATGACCGTGGACAAGCACCTGGTGGTGCAGGGCGATTACACCTTCGATGATGGTTTCCGTGGGGCGCGCCGCCTGCTGGCGCTGCGCGAACCGCCCACCGCCATCTTCGGTTCCAACGACGAAATCGCTGCCGGCGTGCTGGCCGCCGCCAAGTCGGCCGGCATGAACGTGCCGTACGACCTGTCCATCGCCGGTTTTGAGGACAGCCCGTTCTCGCGCCAGTCGTGGCCGCCGCTGACCACCGCCAAGCAGGCCACCGAGGACATCGCCCGCCATGCCGCGCGCCTGCTGATCGCACAACTGCGCAGCGACGCCTACGACGATGCGCCGGCACCGCTGCACAACCAGGGCTTCGTGCCGCAACTGGTGGTGCGCGGTTCGACCGCGCCGATGCGCCCGGCCGGCGCACGCCCCCTTCCTTCCGATCCTGCCTGAGCCTGCCATGTCGCCGTCAGACCCCACCGCCACCCTGATGTTCGCCGAGGCCGCTGAAGCGGCCGACGTGGTTGCCCGCCAGTTCTCGCGCAACCACGCCACCATGGAAACCCTGGCCGCCAGCCTGCGCGCCGCGCCGCCGCCGTTCGTGGTCACCTGTGCACGCGGCAGCTCCGACCATGCCGCCACCTACGGCAAGTACCTGCTGGAAACCCAACTGGGCCTGGTGGTCGCCTCCGCGTCGCCGTCGGTAGGCTCGGTCTATGCCGCACCGCTGCAGCTGCGCGGTGCGCTGTTCATCGTCATTTCGCAGTCGGGCAAGAGCCCGGACCTGCTGCGCAACGCCGAGGCGGCCAAGGCCGCTGGCGCACGCGTGATCGCGCTGGTCAACGTCGAGGATTCGCCGCTGGCGCAGCTGGCCGACACGGTCATTCCGCTGCATGCCGGTGCCGAAAAGAGCGTGGCGGCAACCAAGAGCTACCTGGCCTCGCTGGCGGCGCTGCTGCAGCTGGCCGCCTACTGGAAGCAGGACAGCAGCCTGCGCAACGCGCTGGACCTGCTGCCGGACGCGATGCGTGAAGCCTGGCAGTGCGACTGGAGCGCGGTGACCGAAGGCCTGGTCGAGGCCACCAACCTGTTCGTGCTCGGCCGTGGCCTGGGCCTGGGTGCGGCGCAGGAAGCGGCGCTGAAGTTCAAGGAAACCTGCAGCCTGCACGCCGAAGCCTACAGCTCGGCCGAAGTGAAGCATGGCCCGATGGCACTGGTCGACCGTGGCTTCCCGGTGCTGGCCTTCGCGCAGCCCGATGAAACCGGTGCCGGCACCCGAGCGGTGGTCGAGGAGTTCACTTCGCGCGGCGCGCAGGTGTGGCTGGCCGGTGCCGGCGGCAACCTGCCGGTGGCGCCCGCGCCACACCCGCTGTGCGCACCGCTGCTGACCGTGCAGAGCTTCTATCGCGCGATCAACGCGCTGGCGCTGCGCCGTGGCTTCAACCCGGACCTGCCGCCGCACCTGAACAAGGTGACGGAGACCGTGTGATGGCAACCGTGCTGCGCAATGCCCGCATCCTGGCAGGCGATGAGTTCCGCGACGATCTGGCCGTGGTGATCGAAAATGGTCGCATCAGCGCGCTGCTGCCCGACGCCGCACCACAGCTGGGTCCCGCTGCCGAGCAGGTAGACCTGGGCGGTGGCTGGCTGCTGCCCGGCTTCATCGACGTGCAGGTCAATGGCGGTGGCGGCGCGTTGTTCAACAACACGCCGGACGTGGCGGCGCTGCGCACCATTGCGCAGGCGCATCGTCGTTTCGGTACCACCGCGATGCTGCCCACGCTGATCAGCGATGACGTGGCGGTGATGCGCGAAGCCATCGGTGCGATGCGCGAGGCGATCGTGCAGGGCGTGCCGGGCGTGATCGGCATCCATCTGGAAGGGCCCTACATCGCGCCGGCGCGCAAGGGCACGCACGATGCCAGCAAGTTCCGCGTGCCGGACGAAGAAGAGATCGCGCTGGCGGCGTCGCTGGATAACGGCGTGACGCTGCTGACGCTGGCGCCGGAGCGCGTGCCACTGGAAACCATCCGTGCGCTGGTCGAACGTGGCGTGATCGTGGCCGCCGGCCATACCGCAGGCACGTACGAAGAGATCCGCGCCGGCCTGGATGCCGGCGTACGCGGCTTCACCCACCTGTACAACGCGATGTCGCCGCTGCAGGGCCGTGAGCCTGGCGCAGTGGGCGCTGCGCTGGAAGACCGCGACAGCTGGATTGGCATCATCGTCGATGGCGTGCATGTGCATCCGGCCAGCCTGCGCGTGGCGCTGGCGGCCAAGCCGCGCGGTCGCCTGCTGCTGGTGACCGATGCGATGCCGCCGGTCGGTGCCGACGATCCCAGCTACGTGCTGTATGGCGAAACCATCACCGCCATCGATGGCGTGGTGCGCAATGCCGCCGGTTCGCTGGCCGGTTCTGCGCTTGACATGGCCACGGCGGTGCGCAACACCGTGCAGCTGCTGGGCCAGCCGCTGGCCGAGGCCGCGCGCATGGCCTCGACCTACCCGGCACAGTTCCTCAACGTCGACGACCGCCTGGGCCACATCGCCGAGGGCTACCAGGCCGACCTGGTGCTGCTGGATGACGCCCTGCAGGTGCGTGGCACCTGGATTGCAGGTCAGTACGAGGCCGCCTGATGAACAGTACGCCGCCACGCCGTCTGGGCTCGATCGATGCCCTGCGCGGCATCACCGTGGCGGCGATGCTGCTGGTCAACAATCCAGGCGACTGGAGTGCAGTGTTCGCGCCGCTGCGCCATTCGGAATGGCATGGCTGCACGCCCACCGACCTGGTGTTCCCGTTCTTCCTGTTCCTGGTGGGCGTGTCGATGGCCTTCAGCGTGGCACCGCGCGCGTTGGATGCCGCCGCACGCCCGGTGTTGGCGCGCGGCGTGCTGGAGCGCGCACTGCGCATCCTGGTGGCCGGCGTGCTGTTGCATCTGCTGATCTGGTGGGCGCTGCATACGCACCACTTCCGCATCTGGGGCGTGCTGCAACGGATCGCCGTGTGCGCGGCATTGGTGGGCGTGCTGGCGGTGTATGCACGGCCGCGCATGCAGGCCGGCGTGCTTGTTGGATTGCTGGTGGGGTACACGATGCTGCTGCTCGGCATGGGTGACCTGGCGCCGTGGACCAACCCGGCCAGCCGCTTGGACACCACGCTGTTCGCACCGTGGATCTATCAATGGCATGCCGATACCGGCCTCGGCCATGACCCGGAAGGATTGCTGAGCACGCTGGGTGCACTGGCCAGTACCGTGCTCGGCCTGTTGGCCGGTGGCCTGCTGCGCAGCGGGCGTTCGACGGCACTGGCCGGGCTGGGCGTGGCGACCGCCGTGCTGGGCCTGCTGCTGGCCGGGGTGCTGCCGTTGAACAAGCAGCTGTGGACGCCCAGCTACGTGCTGTGGACCGGCGGCCTGGCCGCGCTGGCGCTGTGGCTGGGCCACGTGCTGATCGACCTGAAGGGATGGCCGGCGCTGGGCCGGCGCTTCGGCGTCAATGCGATCACCGCGTATCTGGGGGCCTCGGTGATGTCGGTGGCGTTGATGGCCAGCGGTGCCTGGGGCTGGATCTGGCAGCAGCTGGCCAACGCGATGCCGGGTGCGCTGGAGCTGGCGTCGATGTTGCAGGCACTGGCGTTTGTCGCGCTGTGGTGGGGCGTGGCCTGGTGGCTGGACCGTCGGAAGATCTACTTGAAGATCTGAGCAGTCTCGGGGTCGGACCCCGTTCCGCAGGAAAGGGCCCTGACCCGATCCGCCAACGGCATCCACGCATGTGCGGCTCCCAGTGCCCAGAAAAAATGAACGATTTCAGCCATATCACATTGGCGTGAGGGCCCGGCGATTTCATATCCGAAGTGTGATTTCCCGCACGCAAGTTCACCTATCGAAACGGTTCACATGACGGCAGACTGCACACGCAGCAGCGTGCATCTGCAGTTCCTGATTCCCTGTCCAGGAGGACTGTATGACCCGTGCCGTCCCGCGCGCTTTCCGTCCGCGCCGCCTCACCGTTTCCATGCTTCAGGCACTGGCAGTCCCGTCCATGGTGCTGTTGACCGCCAGCGCCGCCTGGGCCGGCTGCAGCACCGTCGCTCCGGTCGCCGGCCAGACGGTCACCTGCGACGCCAACGCGCCGAATCCGCAGACGGTGCCCATCTCGGCCAGCGGCGAAGCGGGCATCACCGTCAACGTCGCCAGCGGTGCCCAGTTGCAGCAGAGCGGTGGGGCGTCGGCCGTTACCCTGGTCGGTGCAAGTGGTCACTTGTTGACCAACCAGGGCGCGATCAGTTCGGTGGGGGGTGTGGCGGTCCAGCTCGGTGGCGGCAGCCGTGTCGAGAATTCGGGCAGCATCAGCACCGGCAACAACACCGCGCTGCAGTTCGTCGGTGCGGGCGACAGCGTACTGGTCAACCGCGGAGCGATCAGTGGGCGTACCGGCGTACAGTTCGATTCAGGCAACGACCGCCTGGACATGCAGGCCGGCAGCATCAGCGGCGGTGTCCTGCAAGGGGATGGCAACGACGTGCTGCTGCTGGGCAATGGCACCATCGACAGCGTCGACCAGGGCAGTGGCGATGACCAGATGACCGTCACCGGCGGCACCGTCACCGGCCTGGTAGCGCAGGGCAGTGGCCGCGATGATTTCGTCATGAGTGGCGGCACGATCGGCGCGCTGCAGCAGGGCGACAACATCGATACCTTCCGCATGAGCGGTGGTCGCATCATCGGCGCGTTCGAGGATGGCGACCAGGCCTGGATGACCGCTGGCCGCATCGGCCGCGTCAACATGAAGCTGGACAAGAACCTGTGGGACCAGTCCGGCGGCACCGTGGATGGCAACGTGGTGACCGGCTTCGACACCGACACCATCATCATTTCGGGCACGGCCTACATCGGCGGCAACATCAGCGTCAGCGGCGGCAACGACAGCGTGACCATCACCGACGGCACCGTGCGAGGGCAGGTACTGCTCAGCACCGGCGATGACACCTTCAACTGGAACGGCGGTGGCATCGTCTACGGTGCGATCGACATGGGCCCGGACAACGACGTGGCCAACCTCAGCAACCTCAACCAGGGCAACCTGGGTGCGGTGCCGCTGTTCGACGGGGGCAGTGGCATCGACCAGCTCAACCTGAGCAACGTCAAGACCGCAGGCGTGGGCCGCTTCCAGAACTGGGAGGCGATCAGCCTGGCCAACAGCACGGAGCTGAGCTTCGATGGCGACCTGGTGCTGGGCGACAGCGCAACCGGCACCGGTACGCTCACGGTGGACGACACCAGCACCGTCTACGCGGGCAGTGGCGGCCATGCCATCCGCCCGTTCAACAGTGCTGCACTGGTGGAGATGGTCAATGCCGGGCGCATCGACCTGACCGGTACCGGCGCCGGCGACGTGTTCACCGTGCGTGGCAACTACCGCGGTGACGGTGGTGGCCTGTACCTGCGCACCGTGCTGGGCGCGGACAACTCCCCCAGCGATCGCTTGGTGATCGATGGCGGTACCGCCACCGGAACCACCGGCATCGGCGTGCTGAATGCCGGTGGCAGCGGCGCGGCCACGCTGGCCGATGGCATCCTGGTGGTGCAGGCCTTGAATGGTGGCCGCACCGCGCCGGGCGCGTTCTCGCTGTTCGCACCGGTCGCGGCCGGTGCCTACGAGTACTTCCTGTTCAAGGGCGGTGTCAGTGCCGGTACCAGCGAGAACTGGTACCTGCGTTCGACGCTGGTGACCGGCCCGACGCCGGCACCCAACGGTGGTGGCAGTGCCACCCCGCCGCCGCCGACGCCGCCGGTGGCACCACCGCCTCCCATTACCCCGGCGCCGCCACCGCCGCCCGAAGGCGCCACCGATCCGGACCTGACCGCAGGCGAGACCGCACCACCACCACCGCCGCCGGAACCGGCGCCGGTGGCACCGCCCAGCGATCCGGCGGTGCCGGATGTGCCCGTGGCCGGCGGTGCATTGCCCGGTACCGGTGCACCGCCGACGCCGGGTGCACGCCCGGCCGAAGGCGCGGTGGTACCGCTGTACCGCGTGGAAACCGCCGCCTATGCCGTGGTGCCGCCGCTGCTGCGCGAGACCTCGCTGGCCAGCCTCGGTACCTTCCACGAGCGGCAGGGCGAACAGCGCCTGCTGTACAACCAGGGCGCATTCCGCACCGCCTGGGGCCGCCTGGTGGGGCAGAGCAGCGAGATCCATTGGAAGGGCGATGCGCAGCCCGGCTTTGATGGCGATGTAATGGGCCTGCAGGCCGGCCTCGACGTGTGGGCCGCGGCGTCGGACAACCACCGCAACCAGATCGGCGTGTTCGTCGGCCGTACCCGCGCGCAGGGCAAGACCACCGGCCTGGCACTGGGCTGGGAGAACGTACAGGTGGGCCAGAACCGCCTGGACGACAAGCACGTGGGCCTGTACTGGACCTTCACCGACAGCAGCGGTGGCTACATCGACGCCGTGGCGATGCAGAGCCGCTACGACGGCCGCGTGCGTTCCTCGCGCGGGCTCGGCTTCGGCCTGAGCGGCGACGGCACCAGCGTGTCGGTGGAGGCCGGCAAGCCGCTGCTGCACGTCGGGCAGTCCGCATGGTGGCTGGAACCGCAGGTGCAGGTGATCTGGCAGCGCACGTCGCTGGATGACCGTCGCGATGAAGTATCGAGCGTGCGCTTCGACAACGACAACGCCTGGACCGGCCGTGTGGGCCTGCGTTTGGCCGGCGATTACCAGCTGGCCGACAACGGCTGGCAACCGTATTTCAAGCTGAATTACTGGCATGGTCGTTCCGGCGAGGACCGCGTCGGCTTCGACAACGATACGATCATCAATTCGCAGCGCTCGCGCGCGCTGGAAGCCGGTGTAGGTGTGGTAGGGCGCTTCAACCGCACCATCAGCGCCTATGCCGTGGCCGACTACACGCGCGAGCTGGGCGGCGACCGCAACGAGAAGCGCCGCATCATCGAAGGCAACATCGGGCTGCGCGCGGACTGGTAGCGCGCGGTGCAGATGTCATGACCCGCTCTGGTGGGTGTCGACCTTGGTCGGCACGAATCCCACCGGCGCCATGACCTCCGCGCAGCCGAGCATAGGCTCGGCTCTACAACAGCGGTGCGCAAGCATCCGGTTCCACCAGCGCCCCGGCATGATCGGCCAACACCACCACCGCATGTAGCAGCCCTTCCTCCACCTGCGGTGGACACTGTGCCTGCGCGTCATCCATGTCGCGCGCCGATTGTGCGGCCAGCAACACACCGCCGCAGGCGGACAATGCGGCAAGACAGCGCGTCGCCTCGGCCAGTTCCCGACCGCGTGCCTCGCTGAGTTGCCGCTCGCGCCACGCCTGGCCGTCGGCTCCGTGGCTGTGTGCGATGCCGCGCAACCGGGCGAAGAACGCCGACGGCGGCGCCTGTTCGTTGGCTTCGGTGAGCGCATCTTCCAGCGCTTCGGCGGCCGTAGTGGACAGCTGCAGGCCGGGCAGGGCAGCGCCGAGCAGTGCTTGCAGGCGTGGATAGGTGGGGTAGGGCGTGTTCATGGCAGCAACCTCACAAGGCAAGGCCACCTGCGGGATGCAAGGTGGCGGGCGGTGCGGGTTGGCGTGCCGGTCAAAATCAAAGCGAAAAAAGCCGACGGATCACGAGGATCCCCACGCACCGCCCGCCATGGGCAAGCCGGTGCATTGTCGCGATTGCCGTTGATGCGGCAAATCGATCGCTTCGATGTTTGATTCAGGACGCCAATCCCGGCCAGCGCAAAGTACGTTGGCGCAGCCACCTTCGCGCTTTCACTCGAGCAACGACATGAGCAAAGTTGTAAATCATGCCCCGCATGGGGAGTGCCAAAGCCGACACACAACGGCGGCGGCAAGCGCGTATGCTGCGGTACCTGCTCACGACGAAGGAACGTCGAATGTCTATTGATCTCCGCGTGATGGCCACTGCACTCGGCGCCCTGTTCTGCACCACCGCACAGGCCGTGGCACCAGACGCCATCGACCTGCCGACAGCACAGGCACAGGCCCAGTTGCTGGATATGCTGGAGAAGGAATCGCTGTACCGCGACCGCGTGGACTGGCGGGCCATCCGCACGCGCCTGAAGGCGGCGCAGAACGACCCGGCTGAGGCCCGCGCGGTGCTCCGGCAGGCCATCGGCCGCAGTTCCGGCGGGCACGGGGCTTGGATCAGCGCAAAGCAGCTGCAGGCGAAGGCAGAACGCCAGGCGCGCGCCAATGGCGCAGCAACAGCGGCCCAGAAAGCAACGACGGCCCCGGCCGAAGCGCTTGACCCGCGCATCGGCCGGGTACAGATCGAGGCCTACGGTGTCATGCAGGGCCCCACGGCGCACCAGCAGATGAAGGAGCGTGCCAAGCGCTGGCAGGCGATCATCGACGACCAGGACAACGGCAGCCGCTGCGGCTGGATTGTCGATCTGCGCGGCAACACCGGTGGCAACATGTGGCCGATGCTGCTGGGCGTGGCGCCGCTGTTGCGCGTCACGCCCAGCGCCGACGAGAACGTGGGTTCCTTCGCTGCCGCAGATGGACCGTCGCTCTGGCAGCTGACCTCGTCCAGTGTGCGTCTTGGCGGTCGCGTGCGGATCGATCTTGGTGGGCCCGGCTATCTGCTAAAACATCCGGGGGCGCCCGTCGCCGTGCTGACCGGGCCGCGCACTGCCAGCTCCGGAGAGGCCACCGTACTTTCCTTCCGCGGTCGGCCGCAGACGCGCAGTTTCGGCCAACCCACCTCGGGGTTGTCCACCGCCAACGTGATGCGGCCGCTGGCTGATGGCAGCGCGCTGCTGCTGACCACCAGCGTGATGCGGGACCGCAATGATCGTGGTGATGGCTTGAAGATCGAGCCCGACCAGCGCGTCGAGGGGGACGCCGCCACCGTGGCCGCCGCCCAAGCCTGGCTGCTGGCCCAGCCCGCCTGCCAGGGCACCCGGTCATGATCCTGATCGGCCAACAGGAACGGGTGCTGATCGTCGGCCCCACCGAAGCCCACCACTGCCTGCGCTGCCAGACCGAAACCGAATTCGCCCCGCAGCTGCGCTACAAGATGGCGCGCATCGACCTGCTGTTCGGCTTCACCTACCAGCGCCGCTACGAACTGGCCTGTACCCGTTGCGAGCACGGCTGGGTGCTGGATACCGAGACCATGGACCAGCAGCTGGGCGGGGTACCGATCCCGTGGCGGCACCGCTTCGGCCTGCCGTTGATGCTGTTAGGGGTCGCCGCGCTGGCGGTGGTCGGATGGATGTGGCGGCACCTGTAGGCCTCCTAGAGAGAGGGCGGGCCGACATGGCCTCAGCAGGTCGTTCCAACGGGCGCCGGCCTCAAGTAGGGCCAAGCAATCACGCTGGCCTAGCCCATGCGCATCGCGGTTCGAATCTGCTCTTGGGTTTGCTCGTGCTGGGCGACCTGCTGTGCCTGCGAAATCTGCTCGGCCTTGGCGAGCGACTGTTCTACGGGTGTATTGACGGCCTCGCTGACCGCGATCGACGCCCGCAAGTGTGCCGGATTGTCGAGCGCTCCCTGCACGACGAACATGCGAGGGCCTGAACCATCGCTGGGAGGATCGCCCAAGACAACATGATCGACGCGTTCCAGGCCGCTGTGCTTGGCCTTTGCAAGCAGGCTGGCCGTCATCCGCTCGCTGGTTTCATCGAAGCTGCGCCCGTGCTTGGCATCCACGGCAGATACACCGTCGCGAATCTGCCGGTAGAGCGCATGATCGGGGTGGCCGTCCGTTCGGGGATCCAGGCCTGCCTTGTCCAAGGTTGATTCGATGCTTTCCTGCAATGGACTCTTGGGAGCGAAGCCTGGGTTGCTTAGAGAGGGCGAGCCCTTTTCGGTTGTCTCATGGACCAAACGCTCCCCAGGTTTCAATGCACTTTCTGCGCGCTGCACGGCTTCGGCTTCGCGACGGGCGTACGCTCCGGCTTCCTCAGTGCCGCGAAGGTGATTGATCCCGTCGCGCAGGAGTCCAGGGCCACCGCCGACAAGTACGGTCGCCCCCAGCCGCAACTGGTGGATGTCTTTGCGATACTCCGCTATCCGGCGTAGGTCCTCGGCATCAGTGATCCGCGCCTCGGGGTCGTCCAGTACGGACTGCACTGGGCCCTTGTCGGTCATACGGTCAATGAAGTGAACCATTCGATGGGAATCACCCAACTGGACCGCAACCGCAGCGGACATGACATGGCCGCTTTTCATCCCAAGCGATACGAGCGAGGCGATGCGCTGGCCCTGCTCGGCATCGCGCAAGACTCCCAGATCCTTGGGGAGTGCGTACATCTCAACCTTGCCGTAATGAGGGCCGGCCGCACTAACCAGGTCGCCCGCCATCACATGGTTGGTGAAGGGCGCCGCGTTGGCCGGCTGGCCTTCAGGCAGGCGATACGCCAGCCCGGCAGCGCCGTAGGGGTTGAAGGCGTCGCCAGGAAGATTGTAGTGGTGGGCAGTGATCTGCGCGAGTGCGCCGCCTAGGGAATGTCCAGTGACGTACACCGGGCCATATCCGTTTTCCTCAGCTTGCTTGATTGCCTGCTTGGTCAGTACGAGGGCATCATTAATCTGTGCGTTGACTCTGGCGCTGACCATCGCTGCGTCGACGCCGCCATCAAGTATGGCCTGGCGATCAAACTCGGTGCCTCGGTGGGCGATGATGATCTCGTTGGTCTTGATGTTCCGGTACACAACGCCTTGATAGCCGCTGACTGCGTCACGTCGCCCTAGAACTTCGAAGTCTTCACCATCAACGCGCAGCGATTCCTTATCGCCTGGAGCTGGATGTGACGGTGGGGAGTAGGCTGCATTGGCCAGGGCTGCATTGGTTAGAGGTCTCATGGGACGATTCCTTTCGAAGGAGACGATATCTCTATGGCAAAGTACTTCTGCTTCTCGATATCAGACAATCTGTTGTAGCTATACTGGGACTGCGTTCGCACCCACCCAGGCGCCGAACTCTTTGTTTGCAGGGTCATTTGACTGTCTGCGTACGAAATCGATGTGAGTAGTTTCTTCAGTTCGAGATGGTGGACGGCAACTGATATGAAGCCTTCGCGTCCCTCGGAAATGACTGGGAATGAAGCTCGAATGATGCTGGGTTTCCATTCGCATGGCCCACGCCCGTAATAGTCAGCGACTGCCATGCCGTCCTCGAACACGGTGCTGCTGAACTCGGTTGCACTGACGCGTTGTACTGGGAACTCTACTGACTGCCGTTGGGGGGCGTACTGCACACCCTCGTAGTTGTTGATCGGTGGGAGGCAGAGCGGATCTATCTCGTAGGAGACGAAAACCTTCGGGAGGGTGAGCTCCACAGGCGCATCGTGGACCCGGATCACAATCGGTAGTGCATCCTTGGGTGCAGGATTCTCGCGATAGACCGGGTATGAGCGTTCCTTGTTGCATCCAGAAACGGCCAGTGTGATCAAGGCGATCAACGCCACGTGAGTGAGGGGGGGGGAGGGTTTCAGCATGAGCGGTCCATGTCGCTGATTGAGGTAGGCGCCTCTTCAGGGTTACTACGGGGCACGGTTCTCTGCGCGTGACGATACCGGCAGGATTGGCCTGATCCTTGATCGGCTGGACAGGAGGGAAGGCCGAGGAAGACGGCGCTATGTACCGCGCTACGGGGCACATCTGACAGGTTGCGCCGCTCGTGCTGCCAGCTTCCTTGGCCTTCATCCATGCATGCCTGTGGCGCGAGGCCTTGCGAGGTAGCGTTCATCGGCGTTCCGTTGCTCTACGTCATCCGACTATACGATCCGCTCCAGCCGTGCTCAAAGCTCTCGGTCATGCCAGTCTCAACGTCCTTCCAGGATTGAGTGAAGCGACGCCGGCACAGGGTCACAAGCGAATCGGACACATTGACGATTTCGTCAAACTGTTGGAGCAGGGCCTTAACAATTACCTCGTCGAACGGTTCAGGGGGGAGCAGCGTTCGCAGAATCAGCGGCCGGCCGTATCCTGCCCGCCGTGCTTTCCTCCCAAGGCCATCAAGATTTCCGCGGCCCCGATTCCCTTTGGCTGGATCCAGACCGGTGAGCGCTGGGCGCTTTGGTATAACGGTCGCCGACGCCCTGCGTGTCCCTGCCAATGCGCTGTCGTGCCTCACCCTAGGCCTGTTAAAGTCTGCCCTGCAACCACGTACCGGAACCGACCATGGACCACGACACCCCGTTCGAACCCCTCAACGACCTCGAGGTGCGCCTGCTGCAGGCCCAGGACGGTACGCTGACCGCAGCGCAGTTTCTCGACGGCCTGCTGACCTCGACGGCGTTCGTGCTGCTGGACAAGGCCATCGGCGAAGATGGCGCCTGGGACGAGAGCATCTCGCCGCTGGTGCTGACCAGCGAGAGCGGTGAGCCGATGTTCGCGGTGTTCACTGCCCCCGAGCGCGCGGGCCTGTGGCACGAGCAGCTGCCGCAGTTTGCGCATGCCATGCCGATCGCGGTGCACGCGCTGCTGGCCGGTATCGGCGACGGCGTCGGCCTGGTGCTGAACCCGGGCCTGGACGTGGGCATGGAGATGATTCCCGATGCCGTGGCCCAGCTGAAGCAGCGTGCGGCGGCGATCACCCGTGGGATGGCGCACTGATCCCGCGATTGTCTGGTTGCCGGCCAGCGGCCGGCACTACCCGTGGTGCCGGACGGCGGCGATGGCTTGCAAGTGCGTCCTGTTCAATGGAGAGGAGCATCGTGGGCAGGCGTTCTAACCGATCGCTGTGGGTCTATGAGATCGGCCTTCTTGTGGGTTTGACTCTGGCAGCTGCGTTCATCACCCGGTTCAATCCGGTGGAGACGCTCCGGCTGGGTGGATGGCTGTTCCTCTTGATGCAACCCATCATGTTGGGTGCTCATGCTGTTGACCATTTCTCGCGGAAGCGCCGTCGTTAGACGGGCGATCGGTGCCGGCCAGCAGCCGGCATCACCAGGTGCTTCAGCGGGCGGCGGCGATGGCTTTCACCCGCGCCTTGGCCAGCGCCTCGCCAATGGCCGGCCCCTTCAGATGCGTGGTATCCAGATCCCGCGCCTGCACTGACAACGCCGCCTGGTGCAGGCGCTTGAGCGTTTCGCCCTGCGGGTAGTCGACGTCCTCGAAGCCGAGCCGGCCGCGCTTGTCGGCTTCGCAGCACAGTGCGATGCGCGCCACGCGCTCTGGCCGTCGCAGTGCATCGCAGCGGCCCAGTAGTTCCAGCACGGTGGCATCGCGCAGTTCGTCGATGCGGTGCACGTTCAAGTGCTCGCGGCACACCGCTTCAGCCAGCTGCTGGTGCTCGGCTGGAATCTTCAACCGCGCACACAGTGCCTTCAACGGCTTGATGCCGCGCTGCTCGTGCATGATGTGGCGCGGCCATTCCTCCGGCGGGGTCAGGCCCTTGCCGAGATCGTGGGTGAGGGCAGCGAAGCCGACCAGGTCATCGCCGGGGGCGAGCTTCGCGGCCATGTCGCTGACCATTTCCTGGTGGATGCCGGTGTCGACTTCCGGGTGGAATTCGGCACGCTGCGGTACGCCGTACAGTGCTTCCAGTTCGGGCAGGATCGGGCCCAGTGCCTGCGCATCGCGCAGCGTGCGCAGGAAGGCGGAGGGCCGTTCACTGACCAGCGCCTTGCGCAGTTCCTGCCAGACGCGTTCCGGCACCAGTGCGTCCAGTTCACCGCTGGCGGCGACCTCGCGCATCAGTGCCATGGTCTCTTCGGCGACGCTGAAGCCCAGTGGTGCAAAACGGGCCATGAAGCGCGCCGCGCGCAGCACGCGCAGCGGATCCTCGACGAAGGCCGGCCCGACATGGCGCAGCACGCGCTGTTCCAGGTCACGGACACCGCCATAGGGATCGACCAGCGTGCCGGTGTCTTCGTCGCAGGCAATCGCATTGATGGTGAAGTCGCGGCGCTGCAGGTCTTCTTCCAGCGTCACCGCCGGATCGGCATCGACCACAAAGCCGCGATAGCCGCGGCCGGATTTGCGCTCGGTGCGCGCCAGTGCGTATTCCTCACCGGTCTTCGGGTGCAGGAACACCGGGAAATCACGGCCGACTGCGGTGTAGCCCTGTGCTTCCATCTGCGCGGGCGTGGCGCCGACCACCACCCAGTCGCGGTCGCCGGCAGGGCGCTGCAGCAGGCGGTCGCGTACGGCGCCGCCGACAAGATAGATCTTCATGGGGGGATGATCGCATGGCCGGCGCAGATGTTCCGGCACGACCGATGCTGAGGCCTCACGGCAGGCCGCGCCACTCCGGCACGAACAGGCCGGCCAGGAACCATAGGCAGTAGACGATCCACAGGCAGAGGACGTACAGCTTGATCTGGGCTTCGTCCCACAGGCTGCCCCAGCTGTCGACGAAGGCCAGCGACTTCCAGCCTTCCATCCAGGCCGCGCCACCCCAGCGCAGTACCCAGGTGGCGAACAGGCTCCAGGCGGCGAATATCCCGATCCAGGCCAACAGGCTCATTGCGTTCCCCTCCCCGGGAAATGGCTACCAGGTCGTGCCAGCCAGAAGCCGGCACGACCGCAGTGCGATCAATCGCCACCTTGCTCAGCGTCGGCCGCGCAGCTGAATTTCTTGCGCTTGTCCACCAGGCGGCCCATCAGGCGGTCGCTCAGCGGCAGCGCATCACCATTGAGGCGCCAGTCGTAGATCACGCTGAAGGCCAGCACGCGGGCGACGTACTCGCGGGTTTCCTTGTAGCTGATGGTCTCGATCCACAGATCCGGATCGAAGCCCGGGCGTTGGCTCTGCCAGCGTGCTGTCGGCGTTGGCCCCGCGTTGTAGGCGGCGATGGTCACGTACGGCAGGCCGTCGTACTTGTTCATCAGCTGGCGCAGGTAGGCGGTGCCGATGGCGATGTTGGTGTCCGGGTCGTACAGGCTGTCGGCGCCGCCGTAGCCGGTCAGGCCGATCGACTTGGCGACGCTGGCACCGGTGGCCGGCAGCACCTGCATCAGGCCCATGGCGTTGGCAGGCGAGCGCGCGCGCGGGGTGAACGTGCTCTCGGCGCGGATCTCCGCCGCCACCCAGGCCGGATCGATCGCGTTGCGTGCCGACTCGCGGCGGATGGTGGCGTCGTGGTGCAGCGGGAAGCGCAGGTCATACAGGCGCTGTTCCTGCGGCTGCTTGCCGAGCGCGAACACGGCACGGTCGAACCAGCCGTTGTCCTGCGCCACGCGCACGGCGAGGCGGCGCTGGGTGTCGTCGAAGCGCGACAGCGCGCTGTTCCATTCGGCCACGGCCCAACCGGCGCGGTCGATCTGGTACAGCGCCATCGCGCGCTGGATGGCCGGGTCGCGCGCGACCGCTGCCTGTGCCTGCGCGCTGTCGTTCGGCTTCCACGGGCACAGGGTGTAGCCCTGCTGCAGCTTGTCGGCGGCCAGGAAACCGTGGAAGGTCGGTGCGCGTGCGGCTTCGCGGAACAGCGGCTGCGCCTGCTGGGCCTGGCCGGTCTTCTCCAGCATGCGGCCTTCGAAGTAGCGCCAGCGCGGGTCGCTGCGCTGCTTGCTGCCCATCTTGCGGATCGCGGTCAGCGCCGCCGGCCAGTCGCCGCGCGACATCGCTTCGCGCACGCGCCACTCGTGCAGGCGTTCGTCATAGGCCGACTCCGGCACCGCGTTGAGGCGGCGTGCCGAATCGGGCAGGTAGGAGGCCACCGTCCACAGCGCGATCTGGTACAGCACCTGGCCCTGCTGGTCGGCACTCAGGCCCAGCGCCTGGGCGTACTGCGGCAGCTGCTGCTCGGTGGCGCCGGGGTCGGCCTTGGCCAGCTTGGCCAGGCCATCGGTGGCGATGCGCCGGCTGCGCTCGTTACGCGGCCAGTTCAACGCGCTGGCGTTGGGCTTGTCGACAAAGGCGGCGTAATTGTTCGCCAGCGCCAGGTCGGCGGCGGGCAGGCCGCGTGCGGCGCTGCGCATCACCGCCGGTTGCTGGGCATCGGCGGCGGCATCGATGCGTTCCCAGCGCAGGGCGTCGCTCAGGCCACCCTGCGCCTGCAGCACGGCGAAAACGGCATCACAGCCGTCCGGCAGCGACTTGCCGTTCTTGCGCCACAGGTCCTGCGCCTCGCTGATCCACTGCGGATCGACCTTGCCCGTCACCTGACGCGCGGTCAGCTGCGCACAGCGCAGGCCGGCGTTGTCGGTGGGCACCCAGTTGGCGAGCAGGGTGGGCCAGTCCTGGCGGCGTGCGAGCGAGGGCAGCCACACGCTGCGGAAGGTGGTGGCCACGGCCTGGCCGTCGTAGCGCTTGAGGAAGGCCTGGGCCTGCGCGGTATCGACGGTGTCGATGTTGCGCCGCAGGTTGGCGTACTCCAGCCAGCCATAGGCCGGATGACGGCTGAGCGCAGCGGCCTGGCCAGGATCGTACTGGCCGCGTTCGGCGGCTGCGATCGCGGCTTTCAGCTGCGCGTTCTGGGCATCGAGGGACTGGGCATTGGCGCAGCCGATCAGCAGCGTGGTGGCCAAGGGCAGCAGGGACAGGGCGGTCGAAGTGCGTCGGGTCATGGCATGCAGCATAGCGGGCAGTGGCTGAATTCAGTTTCGCATTGCGTGCACGCCCGGCGTCGGCAACGACAGCTGAATGAATCAGCGCAGGCCCCTGCCGCACGGGGTCGCAGGCGTCGTAACGTCGGCCTTGGGCGAACGGCCCGGCTGCAGGGAGCGGCACATGGCGTTCAGTAGCGCAGGAAGAAGCGGCCCGCTGGCGGACATCAATGTCACGCCACTGGTGGATGTGATGCTGGTGCTGTTGATCATCTTCATTGTGACCGCGCCCATCGTGGCCCGGCCGATTGCGGTGCAGTTGCCGCAGGCCACCGATCGGGTGGTCGACCGTCTTGAACCGCCGCCGCCGATCGAGCTGCGCCTGGACGCTGCCAACCAGCTCAGCTGGAATGGCCAGCCGATGGCGATCGGCGAGCTGCAGGCGCGCCTGCAGGCGCAGGCCGGTGAACATGCCGGCAACCTGCCGGAGCTTCGCATCGCCACCGATCCCGCGGCCGAATACGAAGGTATGGCGAGGATATTGGCTGCGGCCGAGGCGACCGGCATGGCGCGGATTGCCTTCGTGCGATAGAGCGTTGTCTCACTGCCGCTCATGCGGTTATTGCTGCATGAGCGGCGCTTGCCCTGCTGACAGCGTCGCATCCAGGATCCGCAGAAAAGCCATTTCAATCTGCGCCGGAACCGGGGTCGGATGTGCTAGCCACCTTCTGGTCTGAGGGTCATGTTCAACGTTGAAAGCGGACAACTCGGCTCTCTCGAAATCCACCACAACCGTCAACCCCTCTCCTGAGGCCGAGGCCGCATCGCTGGGAGAGAGGCAGTTGTTGCACTCGAGCACGCCGCCTGCCCTCGATTCACCTGCCAGAGGAAGAAGCAGCGTGATCACCATCATGACGCTCGGCACGGCAGTCAGTGCTTTCATGATCGATCCTCCCGCGAATGGCTGGAGATGCGAGTTTGCACCGGGTCGATCAACCGGGCCTTCTGAATGAAGGAATTTCAAACTATTCCTGAAATGGTTCGGCAAAGGCACTTTCATGCGCGCGGCAGTTCCCGGCGCGCGCTGTCGCGGCCAGCATCAAAGCGAAGGCGGCGGAACATTACCGTCCGGTTCTAAACGGCACTCATCTGACGCAAATGTCATGCAATTGCGTCAATTCCGCGTGAAAGAGTGTCGATCGTCACGCCGTGATTTTTACCGCTTGTTTACAAAGGAGACGCTGCCGCCATGCAGGGGGAGCGCGGCAGTCCATGTCCCGACATTCCTTTGGAGAGAGAGCGAATGAATCACCTGCACCACCGCCCGTTGGCGGTTGCCGTCGCGCTGTGCGTGATGGCCCTGGCCCCGTTGGGTGCCGCTGCACAATCCACCACCAACCTGGACGCGGTGGAAGTGACCGGTACCCGCATCAAGCGCGCTGAAGTCGAAGGCCAGGTCCCGATCCAGACCCTGACCCGTGGCGACATCGAACGCACCGGCCTGACCTCGATCGGCGAAGTGCTGCAGCAGCTCACCGGATCCGGCTCCGCGCTCAACGCCAAGTTCAACTCGTCCGGCAACTTCGGTTTCCCGCCCGATGGCAGTGGCGTGGGTGCCGGCTCGGCGCAGGTCGATCTGCGCCACCTGGGTGCCAAGCGCGTGCTGGTGCTGGTTGACGGCATCCGCTGGGTCAACGAGTCGTCCGCATCGGGCGTCGGTGCGGCCACCGACCTCAACACCATTCCGCTGGCCATCGTCGAACGCATCGAGGTGCTGGAAGACGGCGCGTCGTCGCTGTACGGCTCCGATGCCATCGCCGGCGTGGTCAACATCATCACCCGCCGCGACTTCGATGGCGGCCAGGTGACCCTGAACTATGGTGAGTACAGCAAGGGTGACGGCACCCAGAAGGGCGTGGACTTGGCGTGGGGCAAGAGCGGTGATCGCTTCAGCCTGTTCCTGGGCGCCAGCTGGACCAAGCAGGACCCGGTATTCGCTAAGGATCGCGAGCAGTCACGCTTCCCGATTCCGGGCACCGGCCTGGCCTTCGGCAGCGGCGGCATTCCGCAGGGCCGCTTCGCCTTCGTCGACCCCAACACCGGCGCCGAGCAGGACATCGTGCCCAACAGCGGCGTGCCCAACCCGCGCTATGACGGCAGCGCCGGCTGCAACCGCAGCGATGACTACCACTGCTTCACCAGCGCCGACCGCTTCAACTTCGCCGAATACAACATGGTGCTCACGCCGTCCGAGCGCAAAGGCCTGTTCGGCCAGTTCCGCTTCGACATCACTGACAACGTGCAGTGGTACATCAAGGCACTGGGCAACCGCCGCGAGTCGACCAACCAGGCCGGCCCCGAGCCGCTGTTTTTCGGCCCCGATGGCGCCACCGGCAATCCGTTGGCCGACAACATCGTGGTCTCGCGCCTGAATCCGTACAACCCGTTCGGCTTCGACCTGGTGTCCTCGGGCAACATGAGCCTGATCGGCCGTCGCCCTGTGGAAGGCGGTGCGCGCGTGTTCAAGCAGGAGGTCAACACGACCTACGTGGCCACCGGCCTGGTCGGCAACTTCCAGGCGGCCGACCGTAGCTGGTATTGGGACGTCAACGGCATGTACAGCAAGAACAAGGCCGAACAGACCAACTACGGCAGCTACAACATCTACAACGTCAACATGGCGCTGGGTGACCCGGCGGTGTGCGCGGCTACCCCGGGCTGCGTGCCGTTGAACATCTTCGGTGGCGTCGGTTCGATCACCCCGGACATGCTGAAGTGGATCCAGCCGGTGGTGCACGACCGCAGCCAGAACGAGCTGAGCCTGTTCACCGCCAACCTGTCCAGCGAGCTGTTCTCGCTGCCGGCCGGCCCGGTGTCCTTCGCCACCGGTTTTGAGTACCGCAAGTACGAGGGCTGGTACCAGCCGGATCCGCTGACGGTGATCGGCCACTACAACGGCGTGCCGTCGCAGCCGACCTCCGGTTCCTACGACGTCAACGAGGCCTACCTGGAGTTGAGCGTGCCGATCTTCGCCGACTCCTCGTTCGGCAAGAAGCTGGACCTGAGCCTGGCCGGCCGCTATTCGGACTACTCCACTTTCGGTGGCGAGTTCACGCCCAAGTACGGCCTGCGCTGGCAGGTGACCGATGACTTCGTGCTGCGCACCACCTATGCCGAGGGCTTCCGCGCGCCGTCGATCGGTGAGCTGTACGGTTCGGCTGCGCGCGCGGACCTGCAGCTGTTCGATCCGTGCTCGGTGGGCCTGGGCGGTACGCCGCCACGTGGCAGTGCCGCCAATTGTGCCGCGCTGGGCGTGCCGGCCGGCTTCCAGCAGGCCAACTCGCAGATCTCGGTGACCACCGGCGGCAATCGTGATCTGGAACCGGAGCGCTCGCGCAGCTTCAGCACTGGCTTCGTGTGGAGCCCGTGGTTCGGCAACAACGCGTCGTGGTCGGAGCGCTTCGATGTGGAGGTGACCTTCTACCGCCACGCCATCGATGGTGCGATCCAGGCCATCAACGCGCAGACCCAGCTGGACCTGTGCGTGGACACGCTCGACCCGGTGTACTGCGATGGCATCACCCGCGCCAGCACCGGTGCGGTCAGCAGCTTCAACAACCGCCTGACCAATCTGGGCTCGATCAAGACCGACGGCTGGGACGTGGACCTGTTCTGGACGTTGCCGCAGACCTCCTTCGGCCAGTTCAAGCTGGCCTGGAAGAACACGTTCGTCGGTCGTTACGAAGCCACCGGCGCGGCCGGGCAGAAGCAGCCGCAGAAGCCGGGCGTGGAAGTGGCCGACAGCTCCATTCCGGAGTGGACCAGCAACGCCAGCATCGCCTGGACGATGGATCGCTGGAGTGCGAACTGGACGGTGCGGCACATCTCCGAGCTGACCGAGAACTGCGGCGATGCCGTGGCATTCCCGGTGTGCAGCAACCAGGCCGACGGCACCAACACGCTCTCGGCCACCACCTTCCACGACATGCAGGTGGGCTACAAGATCGACTGGATGAAGGGGCTGCAGCTGACCGCGGGCCTGAACAATGTGTTCGACAAGGATCCGCCGATCTGCCTGTCGTGCTCGTTGAACGGGTATGACGCCTCGACCTACGACATCCCGCGTGGCCGTTACTGGTACCTGCGCGCGGACCTGCGGTTCTGATGTGAGGGTGGCAGCGCCGGTCAGTTCCGGCGCTGCCTTGCGGATGTAGGGCCGAGCCAGCGCTCGGCTGATTCTCTGAGCCGAGCATGGGCTCGGCTCTACAGGTGCGGGGTGGTCGTACCCCGCGTCTGATCAGAACGCCCAGGTGAACGTCAGCGAGCCATTGCGGCCATCGCCGTACGCACCGTAGCCGTTGATCTGCGAGAAGTACTTCTTGTCCAGCAGATTGTTCAGGTTGGCCTGCACGCTCCATTCCGGCGACAGGCGGTAACGCACGAAGGCGCTGACCAGGGCGTAGCCGCTCTGTTCGATGCGGCCGTAAGCCGGCACCGCGTAGTAGATGCGGTTCTGCCAGTTGGCGCCGCCGCCGACGGTCAGTGCCTGCAGCGACTGCGGGGTGTAGCTGGTGAACAGCTTCAGTGCGGTCTGCGGCAGGTTGGTGTTGATGTCGGCGCCGTTGATGTCCTTGGCAACATAGCGCGAAGCACCGAAAGTCGCGTTCCAGCCGGGTGCCAGTTCGCCGTTCACTTCGAACTCGAAGCCACGGCTGACGGTGCCGCGCGCGGCCACGTAGGCCGTTTCGCCGCCGGTGCCGCCGATGACCGGCTCGCTGGTGGACTGGCCGACGTTGTCCTGCTCGATGCGGAACACCGCCACCGAGGCATTCAGTCGGTTGTCGAACCAGGCACCCTTCACGCCCACTTCGTAGCTCTTGCCGTCCACCGGGTCCAGGTAGCTGCCGTTGCGGTCCTTCAGCATCTGCGGCTGGAAGATCTCGGTGTACGAGGCATAGGTGGAGTAGGTGTCATTGATGTCGAACACCAGGCCCGCATAAGGGGTGGTGACTTTGTGCGAACGGTCGGCGCCTTCGCCTTCGCTCTTCCAGTCGGTGTAGCGCGCGCCCACGATCAACTTCAGCGGATCAGCCAGCGACAGGCGTGCTGCAGCATAGGCGGCCTTCTGGGTGATGGTGCCTTCGCTGGCCAGGGCCAGCGGATTCCAGTTCGGTTCGCTGATGTTGCCGTTCCAGTTCAGGTAGCTGGAGAAGGGGTCCCAGGCGAGGCCGGCGCCGCCGATCTGGTAGTCGCCGTAGTTGGCGTACTCGCGCTTGTTGTAGCTCAGGCCGCCCATCACTTCGTGCTTCAGGCCAAACAGCTCGAACGCGCCACTGAAGTAGCCGTCCACCGCATTGACCTTGCGTTCGGTGTTGTAGAAGCCGGCCGACGGCGAAATGCCGGCACCGGTGTTCTTGTCGAAGAACGAAGCGCCGGTGACCCAGTCGTTGTAGGCCGGGTAGAACAGCTTGTCGTCGGCCTTGGTTTCGTCGTGGGTGGCGCCGATGCGGACTTTCCAGTCATCGTTGAAGGCGTGTTCCAACGTGGCGAACGCGCGCTTGCTGGTGGTGTCCCAGTAGGTCCAGCTCGGGTTCGGATTGAACGATTCGTCGTAGCCGGTGCTGGTTCCATCGGAGAACAGCATCGGGAAACCACCCCAGGTGGCGCCGTTGGCGCGCTTCTGCTGGTAGTCGTAGCCCACGCTCAGCTGGGTGTCCGGGGTCAGGTCGGCGTCGATGACGGCGTAGCCCAGCGTCTTGTGCTGGTTGTAGCGGTCCATCTGCGCGTCGGTGTCCAGGTAGCTGCCGATCACGCGGGCGCGCACCGAACCGCTCTTGTTCAGCGGGGTGGTCACGTCCACGGTGCTGCGGGTGCGGCCCCAGCTGCCGACGTTCACCGAGACGCTGCCGGTCAGTTCGGCGCTGTCGGCGTGCTTGCGCACCAGGTTCACCGACGCCGACGGGTTGCCGGCACCGGTCAGCAGGCCGGTGGCGCCACGCACCACTTCCACGCGGTCATACAGCGCCAGGTCCAGGCCGGAATCGCCGTAGCTCCAGTTCTGCACCATCTGCGTCGGCAGGCCATCGAACTGGTAGCTGTCGATGTAGAAGCCACGCGAATAGAACTCGGTGCGCTCGCTGTCGGACTGGGTGCTGCTGACGCCGGTGGTGTTGGCCAGCACGTCGATGATGTCGTCCAGGTTCTGATCTTCGATGCGCTGGTGGCTGATGATGCTGAGCGACTGCGGGATCTCGCGCGGCGCCAGGTCGAAGCGGGTACCGGCCGAGGTGCGGCGCACCGAATAGCCTTCGGCGCGTTCGCCCTTGACCACCACTTTGTCGAGCGTGGTCGGGTCGGCGGCGGTGTCGGCGAAGGCGGCCGGGGCCACGGCGCAGAGTGCAGCGAGCACGGCAACGGACAGCCGTTGCGGCTGCGGGATACGGAAGGCGGAACGGTTCATGGGGGTCCTGGACGAGCACGCGCGCTCGGCCAGCATCCAGAAGGCGAGGCGCTACGGGTGGGAAACGGGCGGGCAGGCCGTCCTGGCACCACCGGAAACGAAATAAATGGTAATACGAACTATTCCTATTTACAAATCATGAACGCGGAAGGCGCTCACGCAGGACTCGACGCAGCACACGGCGTTCAGCGCAGCAGCGGCAGTGGATCGCGGGCGCCGTCGGCGCCGTAGATGCCCCAGTGCAGGTGCGGCGGCGTACCCTTGGCGTTGCCGCTGTCGCCGACGTGGCCGAGAAGGTCGCCGGCCTGGACCACCTGGCCGCGCGCCAGGCCCTCGGCCCAGTCGTCCAGATGGGCGTAGTAGTAGCGCTCGCGCCCGGGCCCGATCACCCACACCTGGCGGCCACCGAGGCCGCGGTCGCTGACATCCACGACGACGCCGGCGGTGGCACTGCGCACCGGGGTGCCGCGCCTGGCGAAGATGTCGATGCCGGCGTGGGAACGGTCACGGCCGCGCGGAGCGCCGAACGTATCGGCGATCTGGCGGGGCCGCACGCCTTCCACCGGCACCGGAAGCTCGGTGGCCGGAGGCATCCGCGAGAGTGTCCACAGCAGTTTCGGTGCAGCAGCCCATGGGCTGTTCCACAGCGCCATCGCGGCAACGATCGCGATGACCAGCCACAGGCCGCGCAGCAGCCAGCGGCGCAGGCGACGGGCGGGGGAGGGCGGTGTGTTCATGGTCTCCGACTGTAGCGCCGAGCCATGCTCGGCGGCTGTTACTTTGTGGTCAAAGCGCAGTCGAGCATGGCTCAGCGCTACAGAACCGGGGCCAGCGGCACTTCGAAACTGCGCTTCAACGTTCCCAGTGCCACCGAGGTGCGGAAGCGCTCGATGTTGTCATCGCCACCGAACAGGCGCTCGGTGATCGCTTCGTACTCCTCCATCGACGCGGCCGAAAGCAGCAGCAGGAAATCGCCATCGCCGGTGATCGAGTAGCACTGCTGCACGGCCGGGTCGTCCTGCACGCGGCGCTTGAACGGCGCTACGCGTTCACGCAGCTCGCTGACCACGCGCACCTCGACGATGATGGTCAGTGGCCGCCCGACCTTGGCTGCGGCAACCACCGCCACATTGGCCGCGATCACGCCGCTGTCCTGCAGCCGCTTGATGCGGCGCTGCACGGCCGGGGTGGACAGGTGCACGGCCTCGGCGATCTCGCGCTGCGGCAGGGTGTTGTCCCGCTGCAGCAGGTCGAGGATGGCGCGGTCGAAGCTGTCGAGCACGGGGGCGGTGGCCATGGCGAGCAGAAGTTGCACGAACGGACTGTCAATTGAGCCAAGTGCTCGGCGCCGGCGCAATAGACTTTGCCCATGCAGACCTCACGACTCGCGCCGATGTTGCCGGCGCTGGCGGTGCTCGGCTCGGTCACCTCGCTGGCCATCGGAACCTCCTACGCCAAACACCTGTTCCCGCTGATCGGCGCCCAGGGCACCAGTGCGCTGCGCGTGGGCTTCTCGGCGCTGTTGCTGCTGCTGTTCTGGCGGCCATGGCGCTGGAAGACCCGCCGCGTGGATGCCATCACCCTCCTGCGCTACGGGCTCACCCTGGGCCTGATGAACCTGCTGTTCTACATGGCCCTGCGCACGATTCCCTTCGGCATTGCGGTGGCCATCGAATTTACCGGGCCGCTGACGGTAGCGATGCTGTCATCACGACGCCCCATCGACTTCCTCTGGGTGGGGTGCGCGGCGGTGGGGCTGTTGCTGCTGCTGCCGATCGGCGGCGGGCCGGCACTGGATCCGGCCGGCGTGCTGTATGCCATGGGCGCAGCGGCGTGCTGGGGCCTGTACATCGTGTTCGGCAAGCGTGCCGGCCACCTGCACGCCGGGCATTCGGTGTCGCTGGGGCTGCTGGCGGCATCGCTGGTGGTGGTACCGGTGGGCGTGGTGCATGCCGGCACCGCGCTGCTCGATCCGAAGATCCTGGCAGCCGGCCTGCTGGTGGCGCTGGTGTCCAGTGCGATCCCGATGTCGCTGGAGATGATGGCGCTCAAGCGCCTGCCTAAGGAGACCTTCGGCATCCTGATCAGCATGGAGCCGGCGGTGGCCGCGCTGTGGGCGATGCTGCTGCTGCACGAGCACCTGCATGGATTGCAGTGGCTGGCGATCGGCTGCACGGTGCTGGCTTCGGTGGGCAGCACGATGACTGCGCGGGGGTTGAAGGCGTCGGCCACCGCCTGAAAAAAGGGGACGGAGGGGATTAAGTCGTTCATGCCCTGATTTAGGGGGCGCCAGGCGGCGGCAGGCGCGAAGCGTGCGGACCAACGGTCCGCACCTACCAGGGGGGCGGTTCAGCGCAGGGCGTCGGCCGGGACGTCGATCTGCATCGCCAGCGCGAGGTGATCGGAGAACGCGGCCGGTATGGCTTCCACGGTGCGGGTCTGCAGGCCACTGCTGACCAGGATGTGGTCGATGGCGCGGTCGGGGCGCCAGCTGGGGAAGGTCGGCACGATGCAGCCGGGCGGCTGCAGCCGGGTCTTCTGGTACAGCACCTGCATTTCCGGGCGTTCTGCCAGGCAGTTGAAGTCGCCCATCAGCACCGCGTTGGGATGGTCGGACAGCAGTTCGGCGATGAAGCCCAGCTGCGACATCCGCGATCCCGCGCCCAATGACAGATGCGCCACCGCCACCGCCAGGCCGTCGGTACCGTCGCCGAACTTGGCCAGCAGCACGCCGCGCCCGCCGATGCGGCCGGGCAGGGCGTGGTCCTGCACTTCCACCGGTTCGAGCTTGCTCAGCAGGCCATTGGCGCTGGAGGCGACCCCGCCCATGCGCCGGTTTGGCTGGTGGCTCCAGTAGTTGAAGCCAGCGCGCTGGGCCAGGTAATGGGTCTGGTTGGTGAAGCCCGAGCGCAGGCTGCCCGGGTCGGCCTCCTGCAGGCCGACGATGTCATGTTCGCGCGCCAAGGTGGCGATCGCGTCCAGGCTGCTGCGCTTGCGACCCGCCGGCAGCGCATGTGACCAGCTGCGGGTCACATAGTCGCTGTAACGGCGGGTACTTGAGCCGGCCTGGATGTTGGCCGTCAGCAAGCGCAGGGTCCGTGTACGGGGGGAATTCACGGCCGGGAAATGCTTCTCTTGGATCAGTGAGCCTGGGCCGCACCGCGTTCGCGGGCGATCAGGTGATCGGCGATGCGCAGCATGTCCGGGAAGCTCTTGCCCTTCACCAGGTACTTGCCGTTGACGATGATCGACGGGGTGCCGCTGATCTGGCTGCGCTGGGCGAACTGCTTGGCCGAGTTGGTCTTGGCATTCACCGCGAAGCTGCCCATGGTGGCCGCGAACTGCTTCGGATCGACGCCGTAGGCGGCGTAGAACTTGGCGATGTCTTCCACCGAGTCACGGCCGCGCTCGCCCTTCAGGGTCTTCTGCGAGTGGATGGCGGCGTACAGCGCTTCGTGGGTCTTCTCCTGCACGCCCAGGGTCTGCGCGGCGTAGAAGGCACGCGCGTAGTCATCCCAGGTGCCGCCGAACATGGCCGGCACGTAGACGAAGTTCACGTCGCTGGGCAGGCCGGCCTTCCACGGGCCGACCAGCGGCTGGAACGCGGCGCAGGCCGGGCAGACGTAGCCGAAGATCTCGGTCACTTCGATCTTGCCGGCGGCCGGCTGGAACGGCTGGCCGTTCGGGATCACCTGGTAGTCGGCACCTTCCACCGGAGCCGGGCCGGTCAGTGCGGCGGTGGTCGGGGCCGGTGCGGCGGCCGGCGCCGCTTCGGCCGGGGCCTTCTCGCCTTCAGCGGCAGCCGGCGCGGCGCCTTCGCTGCCCGCTGCCGGCGCAGCAGCCGGTTCGGTGCTGGCTGCCGGGGGGGCTGCCGGTTCGGCCGGGGCTGCGGTGGTGTTGGTGCTGCCGTCGTCGGCCTTGCAGGCGGCCAGGATCGGCAGCAGCGCTGCGAGGGCGAGGGCGTAACGGATCTTCATGGAAACGTCTCCAGCATCTGGAAAGGTGGGGCCGGCGGCAGGCGCCGGCCAAGGGGAAATGATGACATGCGGCGGCGACAACGCCGTGTCGGTGGTGGGTGTTGGTTCAGCGGCCGCGGGCGGCGCGCGCCTGCGCGATCAGCGCCGAGGCAATGCGCAGCTGGTCGTCGAAGCTGTTGCCGCGCACCAGGTACTGGCCGTTGATGATGATGGCCGGGGTGCCCGGAATCTTGGTGCGCTGGGCGAACGCCCGCGCGGCGTCGACCTTCTTCTGCACGGCATCGCCGCGCAGGGCCTGGATGTAGCGGTCCGGGGTCACGCCGTAGGCCTTGTAGAAGGTGGCGAGCTCATCGGCCGAGACGTTCTGCATCGGCAGCGACCCCTGCTCGTGCAGGGCCTTGAACACGGCGGCATGGCTGCGCTTGGCCACGCCGACTTCGTCGGCGGCGTAGTAGGCCAGGGCCCAGGCATCCCAGGCACCGCCGAAGGCCGCCGGGACCGGGGTGAAGCGCACGTCGGCCGGCAGCTTGGCCGCCCAGGCTTCCAGCTGCGGTTCGAAATGGGCGCAGTGCGGGCAGGTGTAGCCGAAGACTTCGACCACCTCGATCTTGCCGGCCAGCGGCTGGAACGGGCCCGGCTGGGCAATGCGCTCGTAGTCTTTGCCCTCGACCAGCGGGGCATTGGCGGGAGTGGCGGCGCAGGCTGCCAGCGGCAGCAGCACCAGCACGGACAACAGCAGGCGGGAAATCAACCTCATCGACACGCATCTCCGTTGAAAAAAGCAACGCCGGCGCAGCCGCCGGCGTGAAGGAAACATACCGCAGCCGTGGGCCGGCGTCGCGGCCCGGGCCGACCAGTGGTGGTCAGGGGGCGGCAGCCGGTTGTGTTGGCGTGGCCGCGGCGGCCACATCGTCGGCCTTGTTGTGCAGGCCCTGCAGGTAGCTCGACAGCGCCTGCACCTCCTGCTCGCTGAGCTTCTGCGCGACCGTGGCCATGATCTGGAAGTGCGCCTTGTCGGTCTCGTTGGTCTGGCCGGCCTGGTACTCCTGCAGGCGGCGCGCGACATAGCTGGCGTGCTGGCCACCGAGATGCGGATAGGCCGGGCCGGGATTGCCGGCACCGCTGGGGCCATGGCAGGCCATGCAGGCCGGCAGGCCACGCTTGGCATCGCCGCCGCGGTACAGCTGCTGGCCGATCTCGTAGAACTTCATGCCCTTGTAGGGGCCCTCGGTGACCGCCGTGTCATCGGCGATGCCGGCGTTGGCTTTCTGCGTGGCGAAGTAGGCGCCGATATCACGCATGTCCTGCGGGGTGAGGTTCTGCACGAACGGCACCATCGCCACTGCCGCGCCGGAACTGCGCTGGCCATTGGCGATCAGGGCCATCTGCTGGGCCACGTAGCGTTCGCTCTGGCCGGCAATGGACGGATACATCTCCACCGTGGAATTGCCGTCGACGCCATGACAGGCCGCGCAGGCCGAGGCCTTGGCCTGGCCGGCCTTGGCATCGCCCCAGTGGGTCTTGCTGAAATCCACCTCCAGCGAGGCGGTATTGATTGGCCCATTGTCGGGTAGCGGGGTCAACGTGGTCTGCGCGAACGCAGCAGCGGCAACGACTACAGCAGTGGCAAGGGCGGATACGGCAAGAACGCGAGCGTGGCGCATGCTGAAGCTCCGTATGGACCGGGCCGGGCGGTGGCCGCCGGCATCGTTCGGATTATCAACGCCGTTTCCGCGCACGGTCAACGCAGCAGTGCAGCAAAATGCCCGCAAAGGCCGCCGGCACGGGCGCGCGGCGCCGCAACATGCGATCCTAGGCACATGTCATTGCTCATCGAACGCGCCCGTTACCACCTTTCGGCCCATAACGTGCGGCAGCTGCCGCCCGACGAAGGGGCCGAAGTGGCCTTCGCCGGCCGCTCCAACGCCGGCAAGTCCAGTGCGCTCAACGCGCTGACCCGCCAGAACGCCCTGGCGCGTGTCTCCAAGACCCCCGGCCGTACCCAGCAGCTGGTGTTCTTCCAGGTCACCCCGGAGGCGCATCTGGTCGACCTGCCCGGTTACGGCTACGCCAAGGTGCCGCTGGACCTGCAGGCGCACTGGCAGGCCTTCATCGACAAGTACTTCCGCACCCGCGAGGCCCTGAAGGGGCTGGTGGTGGTGATGGACATCCGTCATCCGCTGAAGGACTACGACCGGCAGATGCTGTCCTATGCCGTGCAGCGCGGCCTGCCGGCGCACGCCCTGCTGACCAAGGCCGACAAGCTCAGCCGCAGCCAGCAGATGCAGTCCCTGCAGAAGGTGCGCAAGGAGCTGCAATCGGCCTACGGTGACAGCGTCAGCGTGCAGGTGTTCTCCGGCGAAGACCGTACCGGCGTGGACGAAGCCCGCGCCGTGATCGGCGGCTGGCTGGGGCTGGAATAAGGCCTTCCCTGCCTTCCTGTAGAGCCGAGCCTACGCTCGGCTGCGGAATCCCGGCACGCTGCGCGTGGTAGCCGGGCATGGGCTCGGCGCTACACGAGGTCATTTCAACGGCGAATACTCCGCCGGGACCCACGCATAGGCCTGGCCTTCACTGCGGACGTGGCCCAGGCCGGGGAACGGCAGGTGCGCACCGGCCACCCACCAGCCGTTGGCGGTGGCCTGCTGCAGCAGCCCGCGACGGCTGGCGATGGCCGCCTTGCGGTCCGAATCGGCCTCGAACGCGGCCTCCGGGTGCGCGAACTGCACCGCATGGAAGTGCAGCACGTCGCCCCACACCAGCAGTGACTGGCCCTGGCTGTCGAACCGGTAGGAGACGTGGCCGGGGGTGTGGCCATGGGTGTCCATCGCCACCGCGCCGCCGGGCAGGGCATCGCCGGGGTTGAACGTGCGCAGGTGGCCACTGGCCTGGTACGGCGCCACCGCGTTGCGCGCCAGCGGGAAGGCGAAGCGCACACCCTTCGGCGCAGAAGCCTCGCTGGCCGGGTTGAGCCAGTAGTCGGCATCGGCCCTGGACAGCCACACCGTGGCATTCGGGTAGGCCGGCTTGCCCTGCGCATCGAGCACCCCGCACAGGTGGTCCGGATGGGCGTGGGTCAGCAGCACCTCGTCCACCTCGGCCGGATCCACGCCGGAGGCGCGCAGGTTGCCCAGCACCTGGCCCAGGCCGGGGCCGAAGCACTGCGCGGTGCCGGTATCGACCAGGGTCAGGTGGTTGCCCTGGCGCACCAGGAAGGCGTTGATCGCGGTCTGCAGGCCCTTCTTGTCTTCGGGCACGTAGCGGCCTTCCAACAGGCGGCTGACCAGGGTGGGCGGCACGTCCACCACTTCCTGCCGGCCCAGCGCGACCACGCCATCGAACAGGGCGGTGACCTGCAAGGCGCCGACGCGCTGGTGGTAGACGCCCGGTACCTGTTGGGTGGGGGCGGGCGAGGTGGCTTCGGCCAGCGCGGCCAGTGGCAGGGCGGACAGGGCCAGCAGCAGGGCGGTGCGCAGGGGCAGGTAACGCAGGGTCATGGCGGTTCTCGGTGGACGACGGGCGATTCCGTTGCTGCATAGCGTGCCGCGGCCGGCGTGTGCACGGCGCTCAAACCACTACGTGGAATGCTCAGGGAAGGGTGGGGCAGGGCTGCGCCCTGCACCCGCAGAGGCAACAGCAACAGCAACAGCAACAGCGGGCTATCCGTGGGATGGCGGGGCGGGTCCGGTTGCGGGGGACGCCGTAAATACGTCCCTGTAGGCTCGGTCGCGCCATCCATGGCGCTCACGCCCCCGCAACCGAACCCACCCCGCCTTCGACAGTTTTCCGCGAACTGTTGGAGATGCTCTTGGGGTCAGATCCGTTTTCCGCAGGAAAACGGATCTGACCCCAGAGTTTCATTCGATATCTGACAGATGTGTCGACCAAGGTCGACACCTACCAACAGCCGAGTGAACCTGTCGAAGGTGGGGCGGTGTCGGAGTGCGGGGTGTCAGCCGCATGGATGCGGCTGCCAAGCCTACAGGGACGTACTTGCGGCGTCCCCGCACTCCGGCACCGCCCTGCCATCCCACGGATAGCCCGGTGTTGCTGTTGCTTCGGCCGTTGCCGTTGCCTCTGCAGGTGCAGGGCTGCAAGCCCTGCCGAACCCCCTCAAATATCTGTGGGAGCCAGCCCGTACTGCTCGGCGAAGCGCTTGCTGAAACTGGCCGCAGACCGGTAGCCCGCGCGTGCGGCTACGGTCTTCAGCGGCAGGTCGGTGGTGTAGAGCAACTGCATGCCATGCGCCAGCCGGGCCTCGGTGAGCAGCTGGCGCAGGCTGGTGTCCTCGGCGGCGAGCCGACGGCGCAGGGTCGCGCCGCTCAGCGCGAACAGCGCTTCCACATCACGCGATTGCCAGTCGCGAGCCGGCTCGGCGGCGATGCGGTCGCGGATCTGTTCGCCCAGGCTCGGCGCCTGCGGCAGCAGCAGGTTGCCGTGGCCCTGCCGGCACAGGGTCAGTATCAACGAGGCCAGGGCCAGCCGCGCTTCGCTGTAACGGCCGTCCTGCAGCGATTGCCGCCACTGGCGCAGCACCACGCCATGATCGATCAACGGCAGTCGCGCCATCGCATGACCGGCGGCGGGAAGCTCCCCGCTCCACAGCGTACGTGCGGCCGCCAGCACTTCGGCACACAGCGGCACGATGGCGCTGAGGTAGCGGCCACTGCGTGGGTCGGGGGTGTTGACCACATCGATGCGGCAGCGCTGGGTCAGCAGCAGGATGTCGCCGGGGATGAACTCCAGCGACTGGTGCGCGGTACGCACCTGCTTGCGGCCTTCCAGCAGGATCGCGAACTGCGGCTGCGGAACCTCTACCGAACTTGCGCCATGCTCGCGGCGCGCGGTGATGCAGGCGTAGCCCTCGGCGCGCCCGCAGCCGGCCAGACTGGCCATCTCGGCCAGCACTGCAGTGGCCGGTGGCAGCATGCCGGTCATGACACCTGGGCACCGAACAGGCGACCGACGCCGGCCGCCGCAGCCATCGCCAACGCGCCCCAGAACATCACCCGGATCGCGCCGCGCACAGGCGGTGCGCCCCCGGCCCGGGCCGCCACCGCGCCGGTCAGGCACAGGCCGAGCAGGGTACTGGCCGTGGTCATCAGTGCGACCCTGTCGACCGGCGCGAGCAGGGCGGTCAGCACCGGCAGCGCCGCGCCGCAGGTGAACGCACCGGCCGAGGCCAGCGCTGCCTGCAGCGGGCGGGCGCGCAGGGTATCGGTGATGCCCAGTTCGTCGCGGGCGTGGGCACCCAGCGCATCATGGGCGGTGAGCTGTTCGGCCACCTGCCGTGCCAGCGCAGGCTCCAGGCCGCGGTGGCGGTAGATCGCGGCCAGCTCCTCCAGCTCGCTGTGCGGATTTTCGCGCAGCTCGCGCCTTTCCATTGCCAGGTCTGCGTCCTCGGTGTCGGCCTGGGTCTGTACCGAGACGTACTCGCCGGCGGCCATCGACATCGCGCCGGCCACGGTGCCGGCCACGCCGGTGGCGAGGATGGTGGTAGCGGAGGCGCCGCCGGCGGCCACGCCCACCACCAGGCCGGCCACCGAGACGATGCCATCATTGGCGCCCAGCACGGCGGCACGCAGCCAGCCGACGCGCTCGGAGCGGTGCAGTTCGGGGTGTCGTGAATGGCGGCTCATGACGTTGAGTGTACGAGGGTCAAGAGGGCGTCGGTAGGATGCTGAAACCCGTCACCGTCGCATGACGCAACGAGGTGCCACGCTATAGTGCGCCCTTGCGATGGAAGGCCGCGAGCCCCACATCCCCCGCCACCGTCCAGCGAGCCTTCCCCTTGTCGAGCCCCAGCCACGTCGCCGATACCCCCATTACCGACCGCTCGCAGCTGGTGGAGGTGATCGCCTCCGGCGAGAAGCCCCGCGCGCAGTGGCGCATCGGCACCGAGCACGAGAAGTTCGGGTTCCGCCTGGATGACCTGCGCCCGCCGACCTTCGAGGGGGAGCGCGGCATCGAAGCACTGCTCAACGGCCTGGTCCGCTTCGGCTGGGAGCCGGTACAGGAGAATGGCCGCACCATCGCCCTGCTGCGCGATGGGGCCTCGGTGACGCTGGAACCGGCCGGCCAGCTGGAGCTGTCCGGTGCGGCGCTGGAGACCATCCACCAGACCTGCGTGGAGACCGGCACCCACCTCAACGAAGTGGCGCAGGTGGCCGGCGAACTGCAGCTGGGCTTCCTCGGCATGGGCTTCCAGCCGAAGTGGAAGCGCGATGAAATGCCGTGGATGCCGAAGGGCCGCTACAAGATCATGCGTTCGTACATGCCCAAGGTCGGTTCGCTGGGCCTGGACATGATGACCCGCACCTGCACGGTGCAGGTGAACCTGGACTACGCCACCGAAGCGGACATGGTGAAGAAGTTCCGCGTGTCGCTGGCGCTGCAGCCGATCGCCACCGCGCTGTTCGCCGATTCGCCGTTCACCGAAGGCAAGCCGAACGGCTACCTGAGCTATCGCTCGCACATCTGGACCGACACCGACGCCGACCGCACCGGCATGCTCGACTTCGTGTTCGAGGATGGATTCGGCTACGAGCGCTATGTCGATTACCTGCTCGACGTGCCGATGTACTTCTCCTATCGCGACGGCACCTACCACGACGCCAGCGGGCAGAGTTTCCGCGACTTCATGCAGGGCAAGCTGCCGGTGCTGCCGGGCGCGTTGCCGACCCTGCGCGACTGGTCGGACCACATGACCACCGCGTTCCCGGAAGTGCGCCTGAAGAAGTACCTGGAAATGCGCGGCGCCGATGGTGGCCCGTGGAGCCGCCTGTGTGCGCTGCCGGCGTTCTGGGTCGGCCTGCTGTACGACGACACTGCGCTGGACGCTGCCTGGGACCTGGTGCGTGACTTCACCCTGGCCGAGCGCCATGCGCTGCGTGACGGCGTGCCGAAGCATGCAATGAACCTGCCGTTCCGCAACGGCACGGTGCGCGACCTGGCCCGGGAAGCGGTCAGGATTTCCGTGGAAGGCCTCAAGCGCCGTGCGGCGCGCAATGCCGATGGCCAGGACGAGAGCAAGTTCCTGGACGTGCTGCAGGAGATCGTCGAATCCGGCCTGACCCCGGCCGAGCGCAAGCTGGCGCTGTTCCATGGCCGCTGGCATGGTGACGTCGATCCGGTGTTCCGCGAGTTCGCGTACTGACCGTCATGCGGGGTTGCCGGCCAGCGGCCGGCATTACCCAAAAGAAAAACCCCGGCATTGCCGGGGTTTTTCATTTCCAGATCCGTCTTGGCTCAGGCCGCGTTCTTCAACGTCGCCATGTCGATCACGAAGCGGTAGCGCACATCGTTCTTCGCCATGCGCTCCCAGGCTTCGTTGACGTTCCTGATGTCGATCATCTCCACATCGCTGACGATGCCGTGCTCGGCACAGAAGTCCATCATTTCCTGGGTTTCGGCCATGCCGCCGATCGCCGAGCCGGTCAGGTGCTTGCGGCCGAAGATCACGCTGCCGCCGGTCAGCGGCGGGTCCAGTTCGGTCAGCACGCCCACCAGGCACATGGTGGCTTCGCGCTTGAGCAGGCCCATGTACGGATTGGTGTCATGGCTGACCGGGATGGTATTGAGCAGGAAGTCGAAGCTGCCGGCGTGCGCCTTCATCTGCGCCGCATCGCGCGAGACCAGCACCTCATCGGCGCCCAGGCGCTTGGCATCGGCGCCCTTTTCCGGGGTGGTGGTGATCATCACCACGTGCGCGCCGAGCGCCTTGGCGAACTTCACGCCCATGTGGCCGAGGCCGCCGAGGCCGATCACGCCGACCTTCTGGCCCGGGCCGACCTTCCAATGGCGCAGCGGCGACCACGTGGTAATCCCGGCGCACAGCAGCGGTGCGGCCGCCTTCAGGTCGAGGGTATCGGAGACCTTCACCACGAAGCGCTGCTCTACCACCACGTGGTCGGAATAGCCGCCGTAGGTCGGTGCGCCGCTTTCGCGTTCACGGCCGTTGTAGGTCCAGGTCGCGCCCTCGGCGCAGTACTGCTCCAGGTCGTGCTGGCAGGCGTCGCAGTGGCGGCAGGAGTCGACCATGCAACCCACGCCGGCGTGGTCGCCGACCTTGAAGCGGGTGACGTTGCTGCCGACCTCGGTGACGCGGCCGATGATCTCGTGGCCCGGCACCATCGGGTAGATCGAGCCACCCCAGTCATCGCGGGCCTGGTGCAGGTCGGAGTGGCAGATGCCGCTGTAGAGGATCTCGATGCGCACGTCGTTGGGACCGACCGCACGGCGTTCGAACTCATAGGGGACCAGCGGGGCGGTATGGGAATGGGCGGCGTAACCACGGGCGAGGGACATGGGGAATCCTTGGCAGGGTTTATCGAAAGGCGCTTTACAATACGCCGCGTTCGCAATGGCAAGAAGCGTGGATATCGGCATGATTCATCAAGTGAAACTGCACAATCATGGCCACTGACAACCTTTCTCACCTGGCCGCGTTCGCGGCGGTTGCCCGCCACCGCAGCTTCCGCCGCGCTGGCGCCGAGCTGGCGCTGTCGACCTCGGCGGTGAGCTATGCGATCCGCGCGCTGGAAGAACGACTGGGCGTGGGCCTGTTCCACCGCACCACGCGCAGCGTGGCCCTGACCGAGGCCGGGCAGCGCCTGCTGGAGCGCTTGCAGCCGGCGCTGGGGCAGGTGCATGACGCGTTGGAAGAAATGAACCACTTCCGCGCCGCCCCGGCCGGCCTGCTGCGCATCAACGCCACCCGCGCGGCGGTGGCGACCCAGCTGCGGCCTCGGCTGGCGCGCTTCCTGCACGCTCATCCCGACGTGCGGGTGGAGCTGACCGAAAATGATGGGCTGGTCGATATCGTCGCCGAGGGCTACGACGCGGGCGTGCGCCTGCACGAGTTCGTGCCCGAGGACATGGTGGCGGTGCCGATGGGGCCGCCGCTGCGTGGGCTGATCGTCGGCTCGCCGGATTACCTGCGGCGGCATCCGGCGCCGCTGCATCCGCGCGACCTGGCCGCGCATGAATGCATCCGCTTCCGCTTTGCCAGCGGGCATCTGTACAAGTGGCAGTTCGAGCGCGGTGGGCAGGCGCTGGAAATCGACGTGCCCGGACGGCTGACGCTGAGCGAGCAGGGCACCGTGGTCGGCGCGGTGCTTGATGGCATCGGCCTGGCCTACGTGCTGGAAGACACCGCGCGGCCGTATATCGAATCGGGGCAGATGGTGGCGGTGCTGGAAGACTGGAGCGAACCGTTCGCCGGGTTTGCGCTGTACTACCCGAAGCAACGGCAGATGCCCGGTGCGTTGCGTGCGTTCGTGGATATGTTGCGGGAGTGAGGTGCGGTGGTTTGCATCCACGCCGTGCGTGGATCTACTGCCGAACGACAACCTCCACGCGTTGCTTGAAGCGGATCAGTAGATCCGCGCCATGCGTGGATTGGCGCCCGCGACGCAGCCAGCAATTCATTCGACCAGCGCGTCGTAGCCTTCGCCACTGAACTGGATCAGGCAGAAGCCGTGCCCGAACGGATCGGCCAGCACGGCGATACGGCCCCAGCGGCGCTCGCGCACCGGTTGCTCGAGCATCGCCCCGGCCGCGACCGCACGCATCAACGCGGCATCGATGTCCTCCACCACCCAGTCCAGGTGCAGCGGGGTCCAGTGGCGCTCGTAGTCACGCACGTCGCCGTCTTCGGTGGCGGCGCTGCCAGCCTCGTTCTGCAGCAGATAGAGCGGTGTTGGCCCACCGAGCAGTTCCACCGCGCCGGTACCGAGCCGACGACCGATGCGCAATCCAAACGCGGCCAGGTAGAACGCTTCGGCGGCGGCCAGGTCGGGCACGTCGATGTTGACGATGAAGTTGCGGGCAGTGGCGTTCATGGCAGTGATTTCCAGCATCCGGTGATTGCAGTCTAGTCCCGCCACCTGTTGCTGCCGGTTCATCTCCTGCGAGGATTCGGGCAAGCTGGGCGACCTCTATCGACAAGGACTTCCATGAGCGCGCTATCCGACATCGAACAGGCCACCGGCCAGGCCTTCCCGCCCCTGTTCAAGCAGTTGCATGCAGCGGGTCGGTTGAGCTGGGGCAGTCCGCATTCGGAATGGTCCGAGGTGGTGTTCCCGACGCTGCAGGCGGATCCGCCGGTGCTGCTGTACGCGCAGGAATACGAACCACTGGAACACGATGAGCTGCTCGAAGCGTGGCAGGAGCTGACCGCCGAGGACCACTACAATCCCCTGCGTCCCGACCTGCAGCTCCTGCCGTTTGCGCGGACCGGCGGCGGCGACAGCTACTGCTTCTGGAGCAACGCGCCCGATTCTGCCGAGCCGCCCGTCGTGCTCGTGTGGCATGACGATGATCGTGCCGATGTGCTGGCCGCCAACTACCAGGATTTCCTGTTCCGCAAGATGGTCGAAGCCGTTGCCGACTACCAAGCGCCGTATACGCTGCTGTCGCACGGCGAGCTGGCCGGCAATCTGCAGCGCTGGCTGCAGAGCCACCAGTCGTTCCTGCGCGGCGGCCAGTTCGCGGCGTTGCAGCGGTTGTTCGCCCGCGTTGACGATATTGAAGAAGGAAACATCAGCGAAGACGACGCACAGGCCATCGTCGTTGAAGTGATCGGCTTCGAGCGGTTGGACGAGTCGTTCGCTTACGTGCGCGAGGAGGCTTGAACCAAGGGTCGGAGCCCACCTGTGGCGGGGATCCGACCCCGTGCGGGATCAGCCTGCGGCCGGGTAATCGAGGTAGCCTGCCTCGCCGCCCCCGTAATAGGTGCTGCGGTCCGGCGTGGCCAGCGCGACGTTGCGCTGCAGGCGCTCGACCAGATCCGGGTTGGCGATGAACGGCTGGCCAAACGCGGCCAGGTCGATGGTGCCCGCTTCGACCAGCTGCAGGGCGCGTTCGCGGGTCATGCCACCTGCCAGGATGACGGTGCCGCCGTAGGCCTGCTTGAACTGCCGCAGGAACACCTCGCCCAGCACCGACTGGCCCGCCTGCAGGTTGTCGTTGAGATGCACATAGGCCAGGCCGCGCTTGCCCAGTTCCTCGGCCAGGTACAGGTAGGTGGCCTCGTTGTCGGGGTAGAGCGGCATGTCGAAGGTGAGGTTGTTCGGCGCCAGGCGCACGCCGATCCGCTGCGCACCGATGCGCTGGGACATCGCATCGACGGTCTCCAGGATCAAGCGCGCACGATTGGGCAGCGAGCCGCCATAGCGGTCCTCGCGCTGGTTGATGAGCGGGTTGAGGAACTGTTCGAACAGGTAGCCGTTGGCGGCATGCAGTTCGATGCCATCGAAACCGGCGGCGATGGCGTTGTCGGCGCCGCGCGCGAAGTCGTCGACGATGCCGGGGATCTCTTCGGTGGCCAGCGCACGTGCCGGGGTGGGATCGGCGTGGCCGCGGCTGCCGTCGTCCAGATAGACGAACGAGGTGTTCTTCGGTGCGCTGGCGACCGGCCGGGTACCGGCGCTTACCGGTTGGTCACCGTCGGGCTGCAGCGAGTAATGCGACATGCGGCCGACGTGCCAGAGCTGGGCGAAGATCGTGCCCTGTGCGGCATGCACCGCCTCGGTGACGAGCTTCCACCCGGCGACCTGCTCGGCCGACCAGATACCCGGCACGTCAATGTAACCCTGGCCCTGCGGCGAGACCGGGGTGCCTTCACTGATGATCAGGCCCGCGCTGGCGCGCTGCCGGTAGTACTGCGCGGTGAGTTCATTGGCCACCGCGCCGGGGTTGCGGGCGCGGGTCATCGGGGCCATCACGATGCGGTTGCGCAGGGCGATGCCTGCCAGATCGAAGGGGCGGAACAGGGCGGCGGTCATGTCGGTCATCTCGGTGCGGGGGGAGGCGCCAGCGGCGCGATGCACACAGATTGGAGTTGACATGCAGGCGCATAAAGCGCTTCGATCTCCCCAGGTTCGGGACTATTTGTCCCCAATGGAGCGCGATAGATGCTGCCGCTGGAATCATTGAATGGCCTGGTCACGTTCGTTACCACGGCCCGCTCAGGCAGTTTCACCGAGGCTGCCGACGCGCTGGGCATCTCACGCTCGGCGGTGGGCAAGGCCATCGCCCGGCTGGAAGCGCGGCTGGGCGTGCGCCTGTTCCACCGCACCACGCGGCGCATCGCGCTGACCACCGACGGCGAGGCGTACTACGCATCGTGTGCGGCGGCGCTGGAAGAAATCTCCGCCGCCGAGGCCTGCCTGGGGTCGGCCGGCCTGCCCAGCGGACGGCTGCGCATCGACATGCCATCCTCGTTCGGGCGCCTGGTGGTGCTGCCGGTGCTGCTGCGCCTGTGCCGGCAATACCCGGACCTGCAACTGACGATGACCTTCACCGATCACTTCGTCGATCCGGTCGAAGAGGGCATCGACCTGCTGATCCGCTTCGGCGGATTGCACCAGGCCGAGCATCTGGTCGCGCGCCGGCTGGGTCGCCAACGACTGGTCACCTGCGCATCGCCGGAGTACCTGCAGGCGCATGGCGTGCCGGCCTCCGTGGAGGATCTGGTGCAGCACCGCAGCGTCGTTGGTTTCCGCCACGGCCAGCCGGTGGCGTGGCGGATCGGCAGGGACGATGCCGAGGGAACGTTCATCCCGAATGCGACCTACCAGCTCAACGATGGTGACGCGGTGATCGATGCGGCCATCGCTGGGCTGGGCATCTGCCAGATGCCCGTTTCACTGGTACGCCGTCATCTGGAATCCGGGGCGCTGCAATCGGTGCTGGATGCGCACATGCAGCGGCATATCGACATCCATGCGCTGTGGCCACCGACCCGCCACCTGCGGCCCAAGGTGCGCTACGTGGTGGATGAGCTGGCGCGGTTGGCCGCTCAGGGCGTGTTTGATTGAGCCGGGGCTGCCACTTCGGGTGCCCCATCGATCGTATTGCGTGGCGGGAACGCCATCATCCCTGCCAACTGGCAGTACGCGGCAGCATCCAGGAAGGTTGTGGGCACATGGTCCTCAAGCTGGCGGACTTTGCGCAGTCCTCCGATCGGTTCGAGGATGGCCGGAAAATTCTTGTCCTGCTCGTCCAGGACGCGATCAAGCCGGTCTTTCAGCGGGCTCTTGTAGAAGAAGTCCGGCAGCACGATGCACATCTGGGTGCCGGGCCGCGAGACGATCTCGCGCATCGCCGTTTCAAATGCGTCGGCATGATCAGCATCGTCGATGCGCAGCTGCAGGTCCTCCGCCTCGCCGACCGGGCGGTAGTACACGCTGCCAGGGCGGAACAGGAAGGTATACAGATGCGTTCCTTCCACCTTGTACGTCCTTGGTGAGCGTTGCCGCTGCAACTCGGTGGGGAGCGGCACTGAGCGTCCGTCTGCCAGCAGCAGCCTGGCGTTCAAGCCGCAGCTGCTGCCGTCGGTTCCGAACGATACTTCGTAATCCAGACCGGGTTCCGGCGTCAGCAGGAGCGAGGGCGGCAGCGTGAAGCGCAGGTCGCGAACCCTTTCGCCTGCGGGAACGCAGCGGCGATTGCCCTCGAAGTTGGCCATCACATTGACCAGCTGGCCCGGCACCAGTGCGAATTCGCGATAGAAGGGCTTGCGGATCCCGCCCAGCGTACCGGTGGCGAATGATCCGGGCATGCCGATCGAGGTGCTTTCATTGCCGGTGGCCAACGAGGCGATCGTGCTGAACACGCCCTTGGACGCCTTGCTCTCCACCCTGACCACCTCGGCTTCGGCACCGCTGCGCGTGTGGTTCTTGCGCATCGACAGATACTGGCCATTGGCACTGAACAGGCGGATGCGCGCCGGTTGCTGCAGATCCACCTGGGCCACCGCAGAGGTGGAGGCCTGCTCGGCCCGTGCGGGAAACGCCAGGGCCATGGCCAGGCAGGCGGGCAGCAGGGAACGCACCATCAGCAGAACTCCGTGTCATTGCAGGCGACCCATTCGCCATCAGGCACCGGATATCGGCTGCGTGGCGGTGTTCTTTAGCCGGGTCTGCCGGCGGATCGAGATGGCGGCAGGGAGCGGCCGGTGGCACTGGCACCCAGGCTATGTATACTATGCCCCAGTATAGTTTCGAGGTGGCCTAGTCATGCCGCACTCCCCCGAAGAGAAGAAGAAGGTCCTGGCCCGCGTGCGCCGCATCCGCGGCCAGTGCGATGCGCTTGACCGCGCGCTGGAAGCCGGCGCCGACTGCGGGCCGGTGCTGCAGCAGATCGCCGCCATCCGTGGCGCGGTCAACGGCCTGATGTCCGAGGTGATGGAGGCCCATCTGCGCGAGGAATTCGGCCAGCCCGCCGCCTCCGACGAACAACGCGCCGAACGCGTGCGCGACATGAGCGCGTTGATCCGCTCGTACCTGAAGTAAACGACGGCGCAACATGGCGCCGCCCATCCTGTCATTGCCTGTCTCTGGAGAGTCCACCCATGAAATCCCGTGCCGCCGTCGCCTTTGGTCCCGGCCAGCCGCTGCAGATCGTCGAGATCGACGTCGCCCCGCCGAAGAAGGGCGAAGTGCTGGTGAAGATTACCCACACCGGTGTCTGCCACACCGATGCGTTCACCCTGTCCGGCGATGACCCGGAAGGCCTGTTCCCGGTGGTGCTGGGCCATGAAGGTGCGGGCATCGTGGTGGAAGTGGGCGAGGGCGTGACCAGCGTCAAGCCGGGCGACCACGTGATTCCGCTGTATACCGCCGAGTGTGGCGAATGCCTGTTCTGCAAGAGCGGCAAGACCAACCTGTGCGTGTCGGTGCGCGCCACCCAGGGCAAGGGCGTGATGCCCGACGGCACCAGCCGCTTCAGCTACAACGGCGAGCCGCTGTATCACTACATGGGCTGCTCGACCTTCAGCGAGTACACCGTTGTTGCCGAAGTCTCGCTGGCGAAGATCAACCCGGACGCCAACCCGGAACACGTCTGCCTGCTCGGCTGTGGCGTCACCACTGGCATCGGCGCGGTGCACAACACCGCCAAGGTACAGGAAGGCGACAGCGTGGCGGTGTTCGGCCTGGGTGGCATCGGCCTGGCGGTGATCCAGGGTGCGCGCCAGGCCAAGGCCGGCCGCATCATCGCGGTGGACACCAATCCGTCCAAGTTCGAACTGGCGCGCGAATTCGGCGCCACCGACTGCATCAACCCGAAGGACTTCGACAAGCCGATCCAGCAGGTCATCGTGGAAATGACCACCTGGGGTGTGGACCACAGCTTCGAGTGCATCGGCAACGTCAACGTGATGCGCGCGGCGCTGGAATGCGCGCACCGTGGCTGGGGCCAGAGCGTGGTGATCGGCGTGGCCGGTGCCGGGCAGGAGATCTCCACCCGCCCGTTCCAGCTGGTAACCGGCCGCAAGTGGATGGGCACTGCCTTCGGTGGCGTGAAGGGCCGCAGCCAGCTGCCGGGCATGGTCGAGGACGCGATGAAGGGCGACATCGAACTGGCCCCGTTCGTCACTCACACCATGGACCTGGACAAGATCAACGACGCCTTCGACCTGATGCATGAAGGCAAGTCGATCCGTTCGGTGGTCCACTACTGAGGCGCGGCGTGGGCTGGTTCGATGCCTTGCGCAGGCCGCGTGCGGAAGATCCGCGCGCGGCGCTGGTCGACCCGATCGAGCAGGCGTTGCGTGCGCTAGGCTGGGTCGACGGCGAGGTGGGGCCGCCGCGTGCGGTGACTTCGGCCTTCGGCAGCGACGATGGCATGCCGTTCGAGCAGTGGCTTGCGCAGGTGTTCCTGCCGCGCCTGCACGAAGCCCGCGCCGACGGCCAGTGGCCACCGCGCAGCGACGTGGCGGTGGCGGCGTACCGCAATCTGGATGGCCAGCCTGGCGTCGAATCGCTTCTGCGCCTGCTGTCGCAGCTGGATGAGTTGATCAACACACGTGACGGCTGACGCCGCCGCGCAGGAGAGCACCATGGAACGCATTGAACACCGCGCCTGTTTCGGCGGCTGGCAGGACGTCTACCGGCATCATTCCACCACGCTGGGCTGCGACATGCAGTTCGCCGTGTACCTGCCGCCGCAGGCGGAAACGCAGAAGCTGCCGGTGCTGTATTGGCTGAGCGGCCTGACCTGCACCGAGCAGAATTTCATCACCAAGGCCGGCGCGCAGCGCTATGCGGCCGAGCACGGTGTGATCATCGTCGCGCCGGATACCAGCCCGCGCGGTGATGACGTGGCCGATGCCGAAGGCTACGACCTGGGCAAGGGGGCAGGCTTCTACCTCAATGCCACCCGTGCTCCGTGGGCGAAGCACTACCGCATGCACGACTACGTGGCGCAGGAACTGCCGGCGCTGATCGAGGCGAACTTCGCGGTGACCGATGCACGCGCGATCAGCGGCCATTCGATGGGCGGCCATGGTGCGCTGGTGATCGCGCTGCGCAACCCGGGGCGCTACCGCAGTGTGTCGGCGTTCTCGCCGATCGTCGCGCCCAGCCGTGTACCGTGGGGGCAGAAGGCGTTCACGGCTTATCTGGGCGACAACCCGACCGACTGGGCGCAGTGGGATACGTGCGCGCTGCTGGAGGCGGCCAGCGAGCGCTTGCCGCTGCTTGTCGACCAGGGCGAGGCGGACGAGTTCCTGCAGACCCAGCTGCAGCCGCAGCGCCTGCAGGAGGCCTGCGCGGCCGCCGGCCATCCGCTGACCCTGCGCCTGCAGCCGGGTTACGACCACAGCTACTATTTCATCGCCAGCTTCATCGGCGAGCACATCGCCCACCACGCCCGCGCCCTGCACTCCTGAGGGCTCTCCGGTAGTGCCGGCCGCTGGCCGGCAACCCGCAGCCCTGCAATTCCCTGGGATTGCCGGCCAGCGGCCGGCACTACCATGGTGATGCACGCGGAGTGTCGTTTTGCCGCAGTGGATCACGCCGCTGTGGCGTGCCGGCGCGCTATCGTGCGCTCAGACGGCCTTGCGGATCGGGGGGATGCATGCCGGTAGTGCTGGCGCTGCTGTACGTGCTCTGCCATGGGCTGGCCGTGGCGTTCTGGCCGAGCCCGGCGGGCATGGGTTCTTTCCTGTTCCTGACCGGCGCACCGCTGCTGGCCGCCGCCGCGTGCCTGGTGCGGGCGCAACGTGACCGCGCCGCTCTGGGCTGGCGTTCTACCGCGATGGCACTGCTGCTGTGGGCCGGTGGCATGACGTTCAACATGGTGGATGCGCTGGGCGCCGGCCGGGCTGACTTCACCCCACGCGTCAGCCTGTTGTTGTACGTGCTGTATGGCGTGCCGCTGGTGTTCATCCTGGCCCGGGCACGCCGCGAGCGCCCGAGCATCAGCCTGATCGATGCGGCGATGGCGGCGCTGCTGGGTGTGCTGTTCTTCGTGCACACCGCATCGTTCGCCGCCCGTGTCGAGGTCGACGCCCATGCGATGTCCAACATGCAGCGCATGTTCGACATCCAGAACCTGTGTATCGCCGCGTTCGCCGTGGTGCGATGGCTGGCCGGCGACGTGCCCGAACGGCGCAGGTTCTTCCGTGCACTGGCGCTGTACGCACTGGCCTATCTGCTGGTGGCCTACTACATCAACCACTACACCTCCGATGATGCATTCGGTGCGTTCAACGACCTGCTGATCGACGTACCTTTTCTGCTGATCGCCTGCATGGCGCTGGACACGGCGCCGGACACAGGCACCACGGCACACCCGCGGCTGGCGAGGACGGTGCAGGCCGCCGGTCCGATCATCCTGCCGTTGCTGCTGCTGGTGGTCGGCACGCTGGTGGTCGATCATGCGCGGCCGTTGGCCGTCGCGGGCTTCGTCGTAGCCACCCTTGGTTTCGGCCTGCGCAGCGTCCTGCTGCAGACCGATCTGCTGGAGCGTCAGGCGGCGCTGGATCAACTGGCGCGGCAGGATGGCCTCACCGGCGTGGCCAATCGCCGCGAGTTCGACGCGCGGCTGACCTCCGAGTGGAATCGCGCGCGGCGCAGCGGCACCGAGCTGGGCCTGCTGCTGGTGGATATCGACCACTTCAAGGCCTTCAACGACCGGCACGGCCATCCGGCCGGTGATCGTTGCCTGCAGGCGGTGGCCGGGGTGCTGAAGGGCGTCGCAGGTCGCGGCGGTGACAGCGTTGCGCGTTATGGCGGTGAAGAATTCGCTGTCATCGTGCCTGGAAGCCCACTGTCGGGCGTGCTGGCGCTGGCCGAGCGCCTGCGCGAAGCGGTCGAAGCGCTGCCATTGCCGGAAGGCCCGGTCAGCATCAGCGTCGGCGTGGGCTACCTGCACCCACCGGCGCTGGCCAGTGCCGACCAGCTGCTGGCCGATGCCGATGCCGGCCTGTATGCCGCAAAGCGTGCCGGCCGCAACCGGGTGGTCCTGCATGCGCGCGTGCTGGATGACGAGGGCAACGCGCACGGCACCATGGACTGTTGAGCGGACCAGCCCATGGCGTGCCGCCCGTCCAGGGACATTGCACTGGGTAGTGCCGGCCGCTGGCCGGCATCTCCTCGGTTGCCGGCCACCGGCCAGCACTACCACGGCGTGGCCTCAACGCACGTCGCGCAGTTCCCAGTGGTGGCCGGCCAGCAGGCGCAGGCGCTGCTTGAACACGTCACTGTCGATACGGGTGGTGGCGACCAGGTTGATGCGCAGGTCCTTCTGCTCGCCGGTCACGGTGGCGTCCGGATCGGTCACGCCCCACTGCGGTTCCACCGCATCCGGGTCGGGTTGCTTGGCTTTCCAGCGCTCGAACAGCGTGCCGCTGCGCAGGGCGTCCTGCAGCTCTTCGGCGAAACCGGCGGCGCCCTGCGAATGGAAGGACAGGTCAGGGTCGTTGCCGCGGGCTTTGGACGGGTCGGGCAGGCTGATGTGGTACTGCGCAGGCATGAAGTTCTCCTTGAAGTGCGGCAAGACTGGCACAACCGCGGTGGAATCGATGTGCAGATTCCAGCCACGGTCGGCCTTCATTCAAACCGATGTGGCCCATCGGCGAAACCCACCGTGACCGCGCCCTTGCCGACATTGACCATGCCGGTCAGGCTCATCACCGATTCGTACACGGTCACGCCATGGCCGGCGCAGACCTCTTTCAGCTGTGCGTAGCCGGGCAGGGCACGCAGCTCGTCCAGTTCTCCGCCGTAGCTGACGCACACCGTCGGCGTCATCAGCCCGGCACGTACGCGCTGGCCGACCACCGCGAACAGCTTCTGCACGGCGCTGTCGAAGCCCTTGATCTTGGCGACCGGCCCGGTTTCGCCGCGGTAGCCGTGCAGCACCGGCTTGATGTCCAGTGCGCTGCCCAGCGCCGCACTGAGCAGGCCGACGCTGCGGTCGCCCTTGTGCCGGGCGCGCGCACGCATGTAGTACAGATCACGGGTGACCATGTAGCCGTGCACGTTGCCGGCCAGTTCTTCCAGCCGCTCGCGGATCTGCTGCACGCTGGCGCCACTGTCACGCAGGCGAACCGCCTCCACCGCAGTCACCGCCTGCGCGGCGAACAGGTTCTGGGTATCGAGCACGCGCAGCGCGAACGGCGAGTTGTAGCCCGCCGCCTGCCGCACCGGCTTGTAGTCGTTGAGGATGGCGAAGCTGGCCTGCAGCGCATTGTCGTGGATCGGGCTGCGGGTCTTGGTGATGGTCATGCAGAACACGTGGTCGTAATCGATCACCAGCTGCTGCAGGAACAGGTCGCGGATCTGGTTGACACTGAAGGGGATGGTCTCTGCCTCGGCACCGTGCTCGGCCACGTGTGCATGCAGGAAACTCAGCGTGGCCTGCTCATCGCGATGATCAGCCAGCACGGCTTCGCCGATGCGGACGGTGATCGGCAGCAGCACGATGTTGTGCTCGGCAATGAAGTCCTGCGGCAGGTCGCAGGCCGAGTCGACGACGATTCCGATGCGCATCCGCGGCTCCCCCTCCAGGGCGGTTGTAGGTTCGGAAACGTGAAATCTATCTCAAATTTCGGCGTGGCGCGCGAGGGAAACGCGCCAGGCCCTGTTCAGCGACTGCGCTGCACGGCCACCGGAAGTTCGGCCAGGCGCTGCCATTCGGGCTGCTGCAGCAGGGCGGGATCGGCCAGCACGGCGGCCATCAACGGATGGGCGTCGTTGCCCCAGAACAGTTCGTCATCGATGGCCAGGGTTGGTACGCCGAACACGCCGGCAGCAATGGCGGCCTCGGTGTTCCTCCGCAGCTGCTCCTTGACCGCGGGGGCCGCGATGGCGCTGGCGACATCCTCGATCCCCAGCCGCGCAGCCGGTTCGCGCAGGGCCTCGGCGCTATCGGCGGCATTGCCGTCGCGCCAGATCCAGTCGAACAGCACGTCCACCGCCTGCACGCTGCCACCGGCGGCCAAGCACAGCCGCAGGGCAGACAACGGGTTGAACGGGTGGCCCGGCGGGAACCGCAGCGGTGTTCCTTCGGCCTGCGCAGTCCACAGCAGCTGGCGGTACATGAAACGGCGCTTGGCCGGAATCTCGGCCGGCCCGAGGTTGCCCAGGTGATGCAGCACCGCACCGAAGGCGATCGGCACGGTCTGGATCCGTGCGAACCGGGGCAGCTGCTTCAGCTTCTGCCAATGCAGGTAGGAATAGGGCGAGACGAAGTCGAAGTACCAGCGCAGGGTGGCCATGCAGGTTTCCTTGAATAACTGGAAGTCAGGGCTGCGCGTTGCGCTGCAGGTAGCGGTCGCGCAGTTCGGTCTGGCGCGAGCGCATCGGCATCGCCCGGCCGCCCAGCCAGACCTGTTCGGCATAGTGCGCCACGTCCAGCGGGTCGCCCTCCCACAGCACCAGGTCGGCACGCTTGCCCGGCTCGATGCTGCCGATCTGGTCGGCCACGCCGAACGCCTGCGCCGGCACCCGGGTCAGGCCGGCCAGGCCGTCGGCCCAGGGCAGGCCATTGGCCACGGCATTGCCGGCCAGCTGGCGCATCTTGCGGGCGTTGTGCGAGGCGTCGCCACGCTGCACGAACGAGACCGCCACGCCGGAACGTTGCAGGCGTGCCGCATTTTCCAGCGTGGCGCCGATCTGGTCGAAGCTGGCCGGCAGGTTGGACAACACATCGACGAACACCGGTACCTGTGCGGCGGCCAGCTCCGGCGCCAGCTGCCAGGCTTCGCTGCCACCGGCGATGGCGATCTTCACCTTTTCGCGGGCGGCCCAGCGCAGCAGCTGGCGAATGTCCGCCGCGCGGTCCACCTCCACCACGATGCGGCCGTGCCCGGCCAGGTAGCGGCTGAGCGTGCGGCGCCCGGCCGGCGTCAGCAGCGCGTGCGGCGAGTCGGCAGCCACCTGTCCGCGTGCCTCGTCGATCATCTGCTGCAGCAGCATCCATTGCGCTGCACGCGACTGCCCGGTCAGCTCCACTGCGGCCGACCCCAGGCGCAGGAACAGCGCGCGCGGCCCGAGGGGATCGGCGCTGCCGTCCAGCCGCATCACGCCACCCTGGCCTGCAACGAAGCCGCCGCCGGTGGCCGCCCCCAGGGCGGTGAAGCCGATGCCGTCCAGGCGTGCCACCGGGATCAGCACCGAGGCCGGGTTGTAGGCCAGGGTGACATCGAACTCGGGGCGCAACGGTTGTTCGCCGATCTTCAACGTGCTGTCGACCGTGCTCGCTTCACCGGAGACCTCTTCGATGCCGATCTCGGTGATGCCCCCGAACAGCGCCGGTGTCAGCGGGCGGCCATCGGCCTCGACCACGCTGGCCCCGGCCGGGGCGGACAGCCCGCTGCCGACTGCGCGGATGATCCCGCCCTGCACCAGCACATCGGCGTGCTGCAGGCTGCCGCGCGTGCTGGCCGTATGCACGGTCGCGTTGCGCACCAGCAGGTCCTGCGCCTGCGCGGATGCGGAGAGGCAGGCCAGCACCATGACCGTAGCGCCGAGCCATGCCCGGCGACGCTTGTTCAACGCGCCCATCAGTGCACCTCCTGGCCAAGCTGGAAGTCGGAACGTGGCGTGGCCGCAGGTGCGCTGCGGTCGTACAGGCGGCGGCCGTCGATGAAGACCTGCTCGGCCAGCGCGTACGAGCTGAAGGGGTTGCCGTTCCACACCACCACGTCGGCCATCTTGCCGGCCTCCAGGGTGCCGGTCTGGCCTTCAATCCCCAGCGCCCTGGCGGCGTTGGCGGTCATCCAGGTGATGGCGTGTTCGGGGGGGATCTCCGGCATGCGTGCGCGGCGCGCGGCGGCGATCACCTTGGCCGCTTCCTGGTTCAGGCGCTGGATGCCTTCGGGTGAATCGGAATGGACGATGGCGCAGCTGTTCTTCGGCCGATCGACCAGTGCGATGTTCTCCGGAATACCGTCGAAGGCTTCCATCTTGAATCCCCACCAGTCGGCCCACAGCGCGCCGCAGACGCCGTCGGCGGCCAGCCGGTCGGCCAGCTTGTAGGCCTCCACGCCGTGGTGGAAGGCGGCCACCTTGAAGCCGAATTCCTTGGCCAGGTCGAGCATGGTGGCCATCTCGTCGGCGCGATAGCAGTGGATGTGCACGCGGATGTCGCCTTCGATCGCGCCGGCCAGCGTGTCCAGCTTGAGATCGCGCTTGCCGCCGGCATCACCGGCGCTGTCGCCCTTATCGCTGCCGAACCAGCCCTTGCGCTTGGCCGGCTTCGGTTTGTTCTTGGCGATGTAGTCGGCGGCATCGATGAAGGCGGCGCGGTAACCGGCAACGTTGCCCATCCGCGTGGCTGGGGCGACGCCCTTGCCTCCGCCGTAGACCCGCTTCGGGTTCTCGCCACAGGCCATCTTCAGCCCCCACGGTGCGCCGGGAAACTTCATCGCCTGGTAGGTGATGGCGGGGACGTTCTTCAGGGTCACACCACGACCACCGACCAGGTTGGCCGAGCCCGGCAGCACCTGCATGCTGGTCACGCCGCCGGCCAGTGCGGTGGCGAAACCCGGGTCCTGCGGCCACACCGAGTGTTCGGCCCAGACGTTGGCGGTGACCGGCGCGGTCATCTCGTTGCCGTCGCTGTGCGCGCCGACGCCCGGGCTGGGGTACACGCCCAGGTGCGAGTGCACGTCGATCAGGCCGGGTGTGACCCACTTGCCCTGCGCATCGATGCGGGTGACACCGGCATCGGCCTGCAGCTGGCGGCCGACGGCAACGATGCGGCCCTCGCGCAGCAGCACGTCGGCGTTGTCCAGGCGCTGGCCGGTGCCGGTCAGCACGGTGGCGTTCTGGATCAGCACCGGTGCATCGGGGTGTGCCTGGTAGGTGCTGGGGTAGGGATCGGCGACGAAGCGCGAGGCGCCCACCGCCGGTGCCGTGCTCAATGAAACCAGCGCCAGTGCCACCCCGGTGCGCAACAACGTCGATGCCATGCAGTTCCCCTCGCCAGAAACATGAATCCACCGACGCTAGCCGGGGCCGGTGTGGCTTGCCAAGTGACCTTGGACAGGGGCGTGGGGGGTAGGAATTTTCTGATGGAGGATTTGTGAAGGAAATATTAACGTTGGATGAAGCAATGGGCTGATTACGTCTTGCGCTGACCTGTGTCACCAGCTTACGCACCTGCTCCAACGATGGAGCCGGGCCCGTACCTCTCATGGAATCAAGGACGCAACCGATGACTGCTGCAAAGCTCCGCCGTTCGACCGTTTCGCGCCGTTCCTTCCTCCCCTCGCCGCTGGCGTCGGCCATTGTCGGTTCGTTACTGGTGGCCACCGCACTGCCGGTACTGGCCCAGGACAGTGACGACGCCCTGGCCCGTTACCAGCTGCAGCGCAGCCTGCAGTCGGCGTTCGCCGCGCACAGCGGGATGAGCGACTCCGCTCCCGCGATGATCGCTCCCTCGGTAGCGATTCCGGTGGCGGCGCTGGCTCCCAGCGCCGGTGCTTCGGCGGAGCCGGTCATGGGCAAGCCCGGCGACGCTGCGAGCTGGCGTACCAGTGAATTCGAACTCGACTGGGGCCTGGCTGCGATCAATGCCGACGTGGCCTATGCGCGCGGGCTGACCGGTGCGGGCATCCGCCTGGGCGTATTCGACAGTGGCACGGGTCTGGACCATCCGGAATTCGCCGGCAAGGACAACCGCAGCATCCGCATCGCCGATCTGATGGCTGACGGCACGCGCTGCACCAACACCACCGCAGTGCGTGGGCCGGCGGCCTGCTTCGCCAGTGATGGCGATGACGTCCAGATCAGCTATGTCGGGTACAACGCCAACGTGCCCGACAACATCCGCAGGATCATCGAGTCGGGCCCCTATGTGCAGCCGGGGATGCAGTTCGAGATCCATGGCACGCACGTTGCTGGCACCATCGCGGCGAACCGGGACGGAAGCGGCATGCACGGTGTGTCCTTCGGTTCGGACCTGACCGTTGGCCGGCTGTTCTCCGACAGCATCCGCGAGTGGCAGCGCACGGCGACTGGCTACTCGGTCGTGACACTGGGCGCGATCGGCCCGAAAGTCAGCGCCTTCCAGGACCTGTATGCCCAGATGAACGCGCAGGGCGTGCGTGCCATCAACCATAGCTGGGGCCTGGTCACGGAACCGACGACAGCGACGGACATGGACGCGATCTACAACGACCCGGACGACCGCCAGTACCTGAACACCTTTGCCGACGGATCGCGTGCGCGCGGGATGATCCAGGTGTGGGCGGCCGGCAATACCAGTTCGGTCATTCCGACGCCTGCGCAGAGCCCCATCGCCGGCCTCTACGCCACGCTGCCGCGCGCATTCGCCGACATCGAGCCGTACTGGTTGAGCGTGGTCAACGTCGGTACCAATCTGACCCTGAGCAATCGTTCCAACAAGTGCGGCCTGAGTGCCAACTGGTGCCTTGCCGCACCGGGTTCGGACATCGTATCGACCGCCTATGGTGATGATTCCAGCCTGGCCGGCAGCGTCGGCATCGACGCCAACGGCAACGTCAGCCTGGACATCCAGCAGCGCGTGCCTACCTATGGCTATGCGCTGCTGAGTGGAACCTCCATGGCCGCGCCCCACGTCACCGGCGCGCTGGGCCTGCTGTTTGAACGCTTCCCCTATCTGGACAGCGCTCAGGTGCGCGATGTGCTGCTGACCACGACCACCGATCTGGGCGCGCCCGGCATCGACGACATCTACGGTTGGGGCCTGTTGAACCTGGCCAAGGCCATCGAGGGTTACGGTTCGCTGCGCGTGGACACCGACGTGGTGATGAACCAGCGTGCCGGTGGCCTGAAAGTGTGGGAAGGCGATGCCTGGGACAACTGGACCAACGACGTTGGCGGCCCCGGCAAGCTGACCAAGAGCGGCATCGGCTGGCTGCGCTTGAGCGGCGACAACAGCTTCAACGGTGCGCTGGTGCGCGAGGGCGTGCTGGAACTGGATGGCGTCAATACGCTCACCGGAGCGGTGGACGTGGCCGGCGGCAGCTTCCTGCTCAATGGCACGTTGAAGAACACTGCGCTGAACAGCCAGGGGGGCTCCAGCCACATCAACGCACGCGGTGTGCTGGATGGCTCCGACCTGAACGTCAACGGTGGCGTGGTCATCTTCGACGGCGTGCAGCGCGGCGCCCACACCTCGGTGGCCGCGCAGGGGACGTTCGAATTGAACGGAAGGCTGGAAAACAGCGCGTTGACCAGCCTGGGCAACAGCCGTGTGAATGCAGGCGGGGTACTCGCAGGCTCCGACCTGACCGTCAACGGTGGGGTGCTGTCGTTCAACGGCACGCAGACCGGTGGTCACACCCTCGTTGGCCTCAACGGCACGCTGAAGGGCATCGGCCAGCTGGGCGATACCACCGTGGCCGGTATCGTTGCACCGGGCAACTCGATCGGCACGCTGACCATCAACGGCGACTACGTGCAGACCGCCACCGGTGTGTACCAGGCCGAGCTGGCCCCGGGCGGGCACAGTGACCAGTTGCGCGTCACCGGTACCGCCACCCTGGGCGGCACCCTGATCGCCCTGCCGGAAGCGGGCACCTATTACCTGGGTGAGCAGTTCAACTTCATCCGTGCCGACGGCGGAATCCGTGGCCAGTTCGCCACCACCGACTTCAGTGCGTTCTCGCCGTTCCTGAAATTCGGGCTGTCCTATGGCACCGGTGGCGCGCGCATTGAAGTCACCCGTGGCAATCCGCTCGCCAGTGCCGCCAGTACCGACAACCAGCGCGCGGTGGCCACTGTGGCCGACCGGCTGGCGGTCAACCAGGGCCTGCCGCGCCCACTGACCCTGCTGTTCCCTCAACAGGTGGGCGCTGCACTGGACGGCCTCAGCGGCGAGCTGCATGCGGCCACCGCGATGGTCCTGGTCGAGGGCAGCCGCTACGTGCGTGATGCCGCACTGTCGCGCCGCGTCGGTGTACGCGCGCCGGGAGCAGACGGCGACGCCGCCACGGGGGTCTGGGTACAGGCCATCGGTGGCAGCACCACGCTGGACGGCAATGGCAACACCGCACGCACCGAAGCCAACAGCAGCGGCCTGCTGGTAGGCGTGGACCGCGAGATCAACGGCTGGCAGGTGGGCATGCTGGCCGGTACCGGCCGTACCGATGCCAAGCAGCAGGAAGGACGCCGTGCGCGTGCCAAGGTCGACAATACGCACCTGGGGGCCTATGCCAGTCACGACTGGGGCGCCTTCGGCCTGCGGGGTGGCCTGGCCTGGAGCGAGCATGAGGTGAAGAGCACCCGTGAGCTGGCCTTCTCCGGTTACAGCGATACGCTGGCGGCACGCTATGACGGCCGCACCCGCCAGGCGTTCGTCGAGGCGAGCTATCGCTTCGGCGGCCGCGAGGCGGGGCTGGAACCTTACCTGCAGCTCGCACGTGTGGAAGTGGACATGAAGCGCGTCAACGAACGCGGCGGTGCGGCTGCACTGCAGGGTGAGGTGGACGATCTGCGTACCACCGTGGCCACGGCCGGCCTGCGTTTTGACAAGGGCCTGAAGGCTTCGTTCCAGCAGGACAGCTGGCTGCACCTGCGCGGTGGCGTCGGGTACCGCCATGCCAGCGGTGACCGCGACCCGGCGGCCCGCTTCGCCTTTGCCACCGGCAGCGACAGCTTCGTGGTCAGCGGTGCCCCGGTGGCTGACAGGACAGTGGTGGCCGAACTGGGGCTGTCGGCATGGTTGACCACACGCCAGCAGCTGGAGCTGGGCTATAGCGGCCAGTTTGGCGACGAAAGCCGTGACCACAGTGCCAACCTGCGCTGGTCGGTGCGCTTCTAAGCCACCGCTTCCCGCAGGGAAACCAGGAGGGCGGCCGCAGGGCCGCCCTTCTTCGTTGCCGGCCCAGGTGTGGGTTGGCCCGTGCACGCCTACAATGGCGGCCCCCACGCCGTACCGGACCGCCCATGAAGAGCAAGCAGGAAATCGTCGACAACTGGCTGCCGCGCTACACCGGCGTGCCGCTGGACCAGTTCGGCCAGCACATCCTGCTGACCAACTTCGGCGGCTACCTGCACACCTTTTCCGAGCTGACCGGTGCGCCCATCATCGGCCTGGACCGGCCGATGGCCAGCGCCACCATCGATGGCATCACCATGATCAACTTCGGCATGGGCAGCCCCAATGCCGCGATCATCATGGACCTGCTGTCGGCGGTGATGCCCAAGGCGGTACTTTTCCTGGGCAAGTGCGGTGGCCTCAAGCGCAAGAACCAGCTGGGTGACCTGGTGCTGCCGATCGCGGCGATCCGCGGCGAGGGTACGTCGGGCGACTACCTGCCGCCGGAAGTGCCAGCCTTGCCGGCGTTTGCGCTGCAGCGTGCAGTCTCGACCATGATCCGCGACCTCGGCCACGACTACTGGACCGGCACCGTCTACACCACCAACCGCCGGGTCTGGGAGCACGACGAGGCCTTCAAGGAGCGGCTGCGGGCGATGCGCTGCATGGCCATCGACATGGAAACCGCCACGGTGTTCGCGGCCGGTTTCGCCAACCACATTCCCAGTGGCGCGCTGCTGCTGGTCTCGGACCAGCCGATGATCCCCGACGGGGTCAAGACCGAGGCCTCCGATGCCAAGGTCAGCTCCCAGTTCGTGGAAAACCATATCCAGATCGGTATCGAGGCGCTTAAGCTTATCCGGCGCAACGGCAAGTCGGTCCGCCACCTGCGCTTCGATGAATGATGATGATGGCCTGGCGCTGCGCGCCGGCCCTGGGGAGTAGGTCATGGACGTTGCCGCGCAAGTGGTGGATTTCTGGAAAGAAGCGGGCCCTGCGAAGTGGTTCGCCCGCGACGATGCGTTCGACGCGCAGTTCCGCCAGTTGTTCCTGGATGAGCATTTCGCCGCCGCTTCGCGTGGGCGTGAACACTGGCTGGGCAGTGCCGAGGGCGCACTGGCGCTGATGCTGCTGCTGGACCAGTTCCCGCGCAACTGCTTCCGCGGTACTGCCCATTCCTATGCCACCGATGGCCTGGCCCGGCACTACGCCATGCGCGCCATCGAGGAAGGCCTGGACCTGCAGCTGGTGCCGAAGCTGCGCGCCTTCATCTACCTGCCGTTCGAGCACTCCGAGGACCCGTTGGACCAGGACCGTTCGGTGGCGATGTTCGATGTGCTGGGCGACAAGGAATACCTGCAGTACGCCGAGCTGCACCGCGACATCATCCGCCGCTTCGGCCGTTTCCCGCATCGCAACGCCGTGCTGGGGCGCATTCCCTCGCCGGAGGAACTGGACTACCTGGCCGAAGGCGGTTTCGCCGGCTGAAAGAAAGGGGACGGAGGGGATTAAGTCGTTTGTGGCATAAACGACTTAATCCCCTCCGTCCCCTTTTTTTGGGGGCCAGATCCGCTTTCCGCAGGAAAGGGCGCTGACCCCGCGCCGTCAATCAGTACTTCGGCACGCCGTTGTCGACGTCTTCCGACCAGGCGTTGATGCCGCCGGTGACGTTGAACACCTTGGTGAAACCCAGGGCGCGGAACTGCTCGGCGGCCTGCGCGCTGCGGCCACCGTGGTGGCACATGAAGGCCAGTGCAGTGTCCTTCGGCAGGGCTTCCAGCGCGGCACGGCCGTTGCCGTCGAAGGTCCTGAACGGCACGCCGACGGCGGCGATCTCACGTTCGTCGGCGGGGCGCACGTCGACCAGGGTGATGTTGCCGGCACGCACCAGGTCGTCGGCATCGCGCACGCTGATTTCCTGCACCGGCTTGGGCGCATTCGGGTTGTCGATGGCCAGGCCCTTGCCGCGGATGTCGTCCACCCAGTCGATGGTGATGCCGTTGGCGCGACGGGCACTGGCCAGGTCGAACTGCACGCGCAGGCCATTGGACTCGGCAGCGATCGCGCCTTCGTCGTGCGGGGCCAGCTGGAAGTTCGGCTGGAAACCGGCGTCGATGGACAGCTGAAGGGCCGCGCCCGGGGCATCGGCCAGCGCGCCCTTGAGCATTTCCACGGCGGCCGGGGTGACGGTGATGCTCGGCGGGGTACGGTCCGGCGCAGCCAGGCCCAGCACGCTGCTCAGCTCGCCGCTGGCGGCCATCTGCAGCACGATGTCGCTGCCGCCGACCAGTTCGCCGTCGATGTACAGCTGCGGGATGGTCGGCCAGTCGCCATAGGCCTTGATGCCTTCACGGATTTCCTGGTCGGCCAGCACATTGACGTGGGCGAACTCGACGCCCAGGTCCTGCAGGGCGCCCACGGCCTTGGCCGAGAAACCGCACTGCGGCATCGACGGCTGGCCCTTCATGAACAGCACGACGCGGTTGGCGTTGAGGATGGATTCGATGCGCGAACGCAGGGCGGGATCGAGGGACATGGACGTCGGGGTTCCGGGAATTCGAACCATCGATTCTACCCCTCATGGCATCATGGGGGATGAGCAACGCAGGAACATTGCATCGCATTCCGACCCGGCCCTGGCGCTGGCTGCCCTGGCTGGTGGCGTCGCAGCTGCTGGTGATCCTGGTCTGGGTCCTGGCGGGCTGGCCCTGGGGGGTGCCGCTGATGGTGGCCAGCCACGCACTGTTCTTGGTGCCGGTGTTCCTGCCCAACAGTCGCTTCTATGCGCCGGTGCTGAGCCGGTTGCCGGATGCCGGCAACAGCGTCTGGTTGACCATTGATGACGGTCCTGGCCCGGAAACCCGTGCCGTCCTCGACCTGCTGGACCGCCACCAGGCCCATGCCACCTTTTTCCTGGTGGGCGAGCGCGCGCTGGCGCAGCCGGAACTGGTGCAGGAGATCCTGCGCCGCGGCCACGACCTGGGCAACCACAGCCACAGCCATCCGCAGGCGCGCTTCTGGCGGCTGGGCCCGGCGGCGATGCGCGCCGAGATCGAGGGCTGCCAGCACGCGTTGCAGGCGGTAAGCGGTCGCCCGGTGCGCTGGTACCGCTCGGTGGTGGGCATGACCAATCCGTTCGTGGCGCCGGTGCTGCAGCGGCTGGGCCTGGTCCGGGTCGGCTGGAGCGCGCGCGGCTTCGACGGCATCGGTTGCACGGCGCAGGGGGTGCTCGACCGCCTGCTGCCGGATCTGCGACCGGGGGCCATCGTGCTGCTGCATGAGGGAGCCGCCCACGGTCACAACCTGGCGATCATCGAGGGCGTGCTGCAGGCACTGGACGAGCGCGGGCTGAAAGCGCGGCTGCCGGTCCCGTAACGCCGGCCCTGGTGATGTAGAGCAGCCGGGCATGGGCTCGGCTCTACAAGGGGGGCGCTACTGTAGCGCCCGAGCCGATGCTCGGGCGGCGGTGCGCAGCACCGGAAAAACGTCGCAGCGCGGCTCTACAGCGCGGGGCGTTCGGCCACCAGCAACCAGCTGTTGAATGGCGTGCGCCCATGCAGGGGACGCGGCGCCGTCACCTGCAATCCGGCCTCGGCCAGTGTCGCTTGCAGCACGTGCGGGTCGGGGTAATGCCGCGGCCGCATGCCCATCCAGCCGACCAGCCAGGCCAACCGGTCCGCCACCCGCGTGGTGCGGTCGCGACCATCGCCGGTGGCCAGCGGCGTGCGCAGCAGCAGGCGGCCGCCGGCGGCCACCCGCGCGCTGGCCGCACGCAGCAGTGCCAGTTGTGGGCCCGCGTCCAGGTACTGCAGCACATCCAGCAACAGGACGTGTCCGGGCTGCGCCGGCAGTGGCGCCTGCACGTCCAGGCAGTCGAAGCGCACAGCGTGCAGGCCGGTGGCGGCACGCTGGGCACGGGTGATCTTGCTGGCATCCACGTCCACGCCGAGGTAGGGGTGGGTGCCGCCGCGCTGGCGCAGCACATGGGCGAACAGCCCCAACCCGCAGCCCAGGTCCAGCACCGGCTGCCCGTCGTCGCGCAGATGCTGCAGCACGCCGTCATACAACGGGTCGCTGCCGAGCTTGCCGCGGGTGTAGTAGTAGTCGCGACGGCTGCCCCAGGCCCGTGCCGGGCGGAACGCTTCGGCGATCGCGCGGGCCTGCGGGGCGGTCAGCGGTGTGCAGGGCAGGGGCGGGCCGTTCCGTGGCGTACCATCCATCGTGTCAGTCCGTTCCATCGAGCAGGCGTGCGGCGACCGGCAGCGCGCGCGCGCTCCACAATGCGTACATCCGCGCCGACGGGTGCAGGCCGTCTTCGGCGATCATTGCCGGGTTGCCGCCCTGGTCACGGCTGATGTCGGTGATGTCGACGAAGGCCACGCCCTGCTGGGTGCTGATCACCTCGGCAGCTGCGTTGAACTCGTCGGTCTCGATCTCGATGGTGGCCAGGTCGCGGCCGCTGCCGGCACCGAACGGCGTCGCGCCCCAGTCGGGGAAGGACAGCACCAGCACGCGCCCGGGGCGGCCACCGGCAAAGCTGATCGCCCGCTGCAGCAGGGCCTGGAACTGTACGCGGTACTCGTCCAGCGGCCGGCCGCGGTACTGGTTGTTGACGCCGATCAGCAGGCTGACGAAATCGAACGGGCCCTGGGGCGCAGCCGCATCGATGCCGGCGTCCAGCTCGTCGGTGGTCCAGCCGGTGGTGGCGATGGTCTGCGGGTCGGCCAGCGCCACATCCTGCGCACGCAGGGCGGCGGCCAGCTGGTGCGGCCAGCGGCCTTCGACAGCAACGGCTTCTCCGACGGTGTACGAGTCGCCCAGCGCCAGGTAGGACAGCGCCACCGCTCAGGCCACCGAACGGCGCGGCTTCAGCGGCACGACCTTGGTCGCGTCCTCGGCACGCCGGGCCAGCACGCGGTCGATGCGGGCGAACACATCGCGCATCACCGAGGCTTCCGGCAACAGGGTCACGCGGAAATGATGGCGGTAGGGCACGTTGAAGCTGGAACCCGGTACCACCAGCACGCCTTCGTTGTTCATCAGGTCCAGCGCGAAGGTGTGGTCGTCAAAGCCCTTGGCAGCGGCACCGACCACGGCCGGGAACGCATACAGCGCACCGGCCGGCGCGACCAGCGACAGGTGTTCGCTGGCTTCGCAGGCGTCGATCACCGCACGGCGGGTTTCATACAGGCGGCCACCCGGGGTGCACAGTTCGGAGATGGTGTCCGGGCCATTCACTGCGGCCTCGATGGCGTACTGGCCCGGTACGTTGGCGCACAGGCGCAGCGCGCCCAGCAGGTCCAGCGCGGCGCGGAAGTCGCCCAGGCGCGCGTCGTCGCCGCTGAGATGGGCCCAGCCCACGCGCCAGCCGCAGGCACGGTGCACCTTGCTCAGGCCGCTGAAGGTCAGGCACGGATGGTCGCCGGCCAGCGGCGCGACCGGTTGGAACACCGCATCGTCGTACAGGATCTGGTCGTAGATCTCATCGACCAGCAGCAGCAGGTTGTGGCGGCGCGCGATCTCGACCACGCGCTCCAGCAGTTCGCGCGGGTAGCTGGCGCCGCTGGGGTTGTTCGGGTTGATCAGCACGATGGCGCGGGTGCGCGAGGACACCAGCGTCTCGATCTCGCTCGGGTCCGGCTGGAAGCCGTTTTCGGCGGCGCAGCGGTAGTACACCGGTCGGCCATCGTTGAGGATGGTGGAGGCCGACCACAGCGGGTAGTCCGGCGACGGCACCAGCACCTCGTCGCCCGGATTGAGCAGTGCGCGCAGCGACAGGTCGATCAGCTCGCTGACACCGTTGCCGACGAACACGCGGTCCGGGTGTGCATCCGGTGCGCCGCGGCGGGCGTAGTAATCGGCGATGGCTTCACGCGCCACCGGCAGGCCCTGCTGGTGGGTGTACGGGTCGGTGCGGCCCATGTCGTCGGCGATCGCGCGCTGCAGGTGCTCGGGTGCGCGGAAACCGAAGTTGCCCGGGTTGCCGATGTTGAGCTTGATCAGCTTGCGGCCCTGCGCCTCCAGCTCCCGCGCTCGCCGGGCCAGTTCTCCGCGGATTTCGTAGCGCACTTCGGAAAGGCGCTCGCGGATGGCCAGGGGCTTGGGCGAGATGGTGGACATGAGGCTGGGCCGTCAAAAGGCATGGGGATTCCATCCTACCGGAATTGCTGCAGTGCATGGCAATGGCTCCGGGCCTGCTATTGCTGGGCTGGCCGGGGGCCGTCACAGGTAGAATGGCGGCGATGACCCAGACCCCCGATTTCATCGCCCTGCAGACCATCGGCTGGCCTTGGCCGGGCCCGGCGCAGCAGGCCGACTGGCAGGCCGTGATGGCCGCACACCCGCAGGCCCGCCCGGCGCGGGTGATCGAGCAGCACCGGACCCATTACGTGGTGGCCGATGGCCCGGATGCGGCGATCAAGGCCGAGTCACTGCCGGAGTGGCAGCGCCCGCGCTTTCCCAGCCACGAGCGGCCGGCCGTGGGCGACTGGGTGCTGCTGGACGGCATCCGCATCGTTGCGCTGCTGCCGCGTCGCACCGCGATCAAGCGTGGCGCCGCCGGTGAGCACTACCACCAGCAGGTGATCGCAGCGAACATCGATACGGTGTTCATCGTCTGTGGCCTGGATGCCGACTTCAATCCGCGCCGCATCGAGCGCTACCTGCTGCTGGTCGGTGGTGGCGGCGCCGAACCGGTGGTGGTGCTGACCAAGGCCGACCAGACCGAGTACAGCGAGGATGCGCTGGCAGTGCTGGAAGAGCTGGAGATGCAGGGCATCGCGCTGCATGCGATCAACGGCCTGGATGCCGACAGCGTGGCGGTGCTGCGGCCGTGGCTGGGCCCGGGGCGCACGGTGGTGCTGGTGGGCTCCTCCGGTGCCGGCAAATCCACGCTGACCAACACCCTGCTCGGCGAGCAGCGGATGAAGACCAACGCGGTGCGCGCCAACGATTCGCGCGGCCGCCACACCACCACCCATCGCGCGTTGATGCCGCTTCCGACCGGCGCCTGCCTGATCGACACCCCCGGCATGCGCGAGCTGAAACCGACCGGCGAAGAAACGCTGTCCGAAGGTGGCTTCGCCGATATCGAAGCGCTGGCCACGCAGTGCCGTTTCAACGACTGCAAGCATCAGCAGGAACCGGGCTGCGCTGTTCGTGCAGCGATCGACGCTGGCGAGATCGAAGAGAGCCGGCTGCTGAACTACTTCAAGCTGAAGGAAGAAGTGGCTGCCGCTGCCGCCAAGCTGGCGGTGCGCCAGGCCGAGACCGCGCAGGAACGTGGCGGCAAGAAGGGCAAAGGCCAGCAGTTCCGCCCGGCCGCCAAGCCGCGCCGGCGGTAACAGGGCAGCCGAGCGTGGGCTCGGCTCTACAACGGTTGTATCCCGGGACACCTTGTAGCGCCCGAGCCAATGCTCGGGCGGCGGCGCACTGCGCCTGGCACGGCAGGGCGCTATAGTCCGCGCATGGAACCGACCGCGACGCTGGACCGTGAGGTGGCCCACCATGCAGCGCTCGATGCGCGCCTGGTCGAGGCCGTGGGAGGCATCCGCCTGCTGGGGCTGACCAGCTGGCCGGCCACGGTGCAGGTACCGTTCCTGGACAGCGTGGCGCGCGGCCAGCCAGTGCTGCCGAAGGTGGATTACCCTCGGCTGGACTTCAGCGAAGAGCGCCGTGCGCTGGCCGCGATCGCTGCCGACTGCGATGACAGCCACCCGCTGGGCCACTATGTGCAGCAGTCGGCGCAGAGCTGGGACCTGGCCGCGCAGCTGCTGGAAGGGCTGGGCACTGCCGCCGTCGATACCTGTTCGGTGCAGCTGTTCGGCGCGCCCGAGCAGCCACTGCCGGGCAATGGCCCGAGCACGCGCGACGCGGCACGCCACTTCATCCAGATTGCCGCCGAACTGGACCACGAACTGCTGGCACCGGAAGAGCAGGTGCCGGTCTCGGCCATCGCCCTGCAACTGCAGTTGCAGAACGACCTGGATGCGTTCTTCGAATCGCGCATCATCCAGGTGCAGCTGGATCCGGAGCTGGTGTCCAAGGCGGCTGCCGGCCCGACCCGCATCCGCCTGCGTACCAGTGCGCGCTTCAGTGCCTACGACCGCGCGCAGCTGTTCCACCACGAAGCGCTGGTGCATTCGCTGACCGCATTGAACGGCCGCGAACAGCCGGTGCTGCCGAGCCTGGCATTGTCCTCGCCACGGGTGACCGCCACCCAGGAAGGGCTGGCCACCTTCGCCGAGCAGATCACCGGCAGCATCGACATCGAGCGCCTCAAGCGCATCAGCCTGCGTACCGAAGCGATTGCGATGGCACGCGAAGGCGCCGATTTCATCGAAGTGTTCCGCTATTTCTGCGATGCGGGGCAGAACGCAGAGGAGAGTTTCGCCTCGGCACAGCGCGTGTTCCGCGGCGTGCCGCCGAATGGCGGCCTGGCCTTCACCAAGGACACGGTGTACCTGCGCGGCCTGGTGTCGGTGCACACCTTCTTCCGGCACATGCTGGCCGAGGACCGCCTGCAGGTCTGCCGCTGGTTGTTCGCCGGCAAGATGAGCTTGACCGATGCGATCGCGTTCGCGCCGCTGTTCGAGGCGGGGGTGCTGAAGCCTCCGCGCTGGCTGCCGCATTGGGTGAGCCGGGCGAACGGGCTGGCCGGCATGCTGGCGTTCTCGCTGTTCGCCAACCGGATACGGATGGACCAGCTGGCGCCGGAATGATGAAATGCGTTGGCGGTTTGTGGCGTCTTGATTGATATCGGATAGAGCGGGGGGCTTGCGCTGGCCAGGACACGCCGCAAGTACGTCCCTGTAGGCTCGGCCACGGCATCCATGCCGTGGACGGTCCTGGCCAGCGCAAGCCCCCCGCTCTGGACAATTTCCGCGAGACGGCCAGCAATCCACCAGAGGGATTGCGTTTGAAAAGCTTGAAAAGCAAAGCGCCGGGCACTGCCCGGCGCTTTGCTTTTTGCTCTTGCTTTCCATTGCCTCCGTGCCGGCGCAGGGGATTGTTGAGCGAGGTGGGACGGGCCGAGGCAGGACCGTGAGGCGCATGGATGCGCCGACCGAGCCTACATGGACGTACTTGCGGCGTGTCCTGCCTCGGCCCGTCCCACCTCGCCCCGCTGTGGTACCGATGCGCCGCAGCGCAACGCTTTCGACTTAGAACTCCGCCGCCACCGTCATGAACAGCTGCCGCGGTGCGCTCGCATGGATCGCATAGCGCGTGCCCTTCGGATCGGTCGGTGCGAACGAGCTCAGCTGGCCGGCGTAGCGCTTGTTGGTCAGGTTGGTCGCATTCAACGACACCCGAACGTTGCGCAGGCCCAGGCCCGGGCCGAAGTCGTAGCCTGCACCGGCGTCGAAGGTGGTCACGCCCGGTACCGACTGGTCGTTGGTGTAGGTGTAGTAGCGCTTGCCGGTGTACTTGGCGCGCAGGCTGGCGAAGAAGCCATCGCGGTTCCAGCTGATCTCGCTGGAGGCCATGCGCTGCGGCGTATCCACCGTGATCTTGCCGGCCACCGGCACGATCGCGCCGCCCGAGGTGTAGTCATCCTCGTAGGTGGTCTTGTTCCAGGACAGCGCGTTGTACCACTGCAGGCCGTCGATCGGCTTGAGGATGAAGGTCAGTTCCGCGCCGTGGCTCTTCACCGAACCGACGTTGATGAAGCGCGTTACGCACTCCGGACGCGTGCCGACTTCGATGCTGGAACACGGGTTCAGCGACAGCAGGCGGTTGTCGAATTTCACGTTGTAGGCCGCGATCGACGCCTGGTACTTCTCGCCGAAGGTACGGAAGCCGGCTTCCAGGCTCTTGGACTTCTCCGGTTCCAGCCCGGCGCTGGCTGCGAACGATTCCGGCGACACCTGTAACGGGCCACCGCTGCCGCCACCGACGAAGGCGGCGATGTTCTCGGCGTACGAGGCGAACAGTTCATTGTTGGCGTTGAGCTTGAAGCCCAGGCCCACCTGCGGCAGCACCGACTTCTTGGCGGTCAGCGTGCCCGAGGCGATGCTGGTTTCCACGCCCGGCTGGGCGGTGGCGCGCATGCGGGTGTTCGGACTCTTGATGCCTACGTCCACGGTCAGGCGCTGGTCGAGGAAGCGCATGCGGTCCTGCACGTAGAACTGGCGCGTGCGGATGTCGAAGTCCTGGTTGAACAGCAGGCGGTCCGGGTTCTTCAGGTATAGGTCGTCCAGGAACGGGCCGCTGATGTAGTAGAAGTTGCGCGACACGTTATGGTCGTTCTGCTCGTACCACAGGCCGGCCTCCAGTTCGTGGATGCCCACCGTCCACGACAGCGCGGCGGTCAGACCATCGCGGTTGATCGTGTAGTTGGTGCTGCGGATCGAAATCGGCAGCATCCTGTCGGTGCCCGGGTAGGACGGCTGGCCCGGTGCCCACCAGTGGCCCTGGCCACGGTTGTCGTGGTGGTAGGCCAGCAGCTTCAGGCGACCCTGCTCGCCCAGGCGCAGGTCGGCATCGACCGAATACAGGTTGTCGTCGCGCAGTGCACGGCTCTGGTAGTACGCATCGTCGATGCTGTTGACGCCGCCGCTGAACCTGCAGCGCGCCTTGTTGTAGGTGCCCGGCGCGCAGTACGCGGCAGCGACGGCGCGGTCCCAGTCCGGCGCGTAGATGTTCCAGTCATAGCCCAGGCCGCGGGCCAGCATGTCCTTGGACAGGTAGGCGTAGTTGGCCTGGCTGGCGCGCGAGGTCGCCACGAACGCACCGAAACGGTGGTCGCCGACATTCCACACGGCCTTGGCGTTGAACTGGCGGGTGGTCTGGTTCTGGTACGGCGCGGCCCACATGTCCTGGTCCTGGTGCACGCCGGACACATAGGCCGAGAAGCCGTTGAGGTCGCCGGTATCCACGCGCAGGTAGCCACGGCGCTGGTTGTTGTCGCCGACGGTGACGCTGGCACGGCCACCGAATTCAGTGGACGGGTCCATCGAGAAATACTGGATGGTGCCGCCCAGGTTGCTGGTCGAAGCCACGCCCAGCGAACCGATGCCCTGCGACAGCTCGGCACCGGCCAGGTTCTCGGCAATGATCGCGCGGGCAATGCTCAGGCCGTTGTAGTTGCCGTAGCTGTTGTCACCCAGCGGGATGCCGTCCAGCGTATAGCCGAGGCGGCTCTTGTCGAAGCCGCGCAGGCTGATGGTCTGCGATTCTTCGTTCGCGCCGAAGGCATCGTTGGACTGCACCGACACGCCCGGGAGGCGGTCGAGGATTTTCTGGCCACTGGTGCCCGGCGGCAGCACCTGCTTGTCGACGGTGGTGATGCGCTGCACCTGGCGGGTCTCGCCCTGGCCGATCACGGAGACGGTATCCAGCGTCTGCGCGCTCAGCGCGGCATCGGTGCTGGCGCCGGTATCGGCGGCGGTGGCGGCATGGGCGCTGGCGGCGGCGGAGAGCGCGATCGCCACGGCGATCGTCAGGTGTCGGGTCTGCATGGTGGTCCGTTGCATGGGGGGTGGTCACCGGCACGCGTGCGCGGTGCATGGCCACTATGCGAACGGAACATGAAACCTTCTTTACGAGAAACCAACGAACGACGCAGGCCCCCGTGCGTGTCCTGCAACCCGATAGAAAAAGGGGCCGGATCCCCCTCGCGAACGAAGATTCACCGGCCCCGCGCACTCCGTGGGGGAGGGCTCAACCCATGTACAGGCCACCGTTGACCGGATAGTCGGCACCGGTCACGTACGAGGCTTCATCCGAGGCCAGCCACGCGCACAGGCCGGCCACTTCCTCGGGCCGACCCAGCCGGCGCACCGGCACCGAGGCGGCCAGCCGATCCAGTACATCCGGCGGGAAGCTGCTGATCGCCTGGCTGGCGATGTAACCCGGCGACAGCGTGTTGACGGTAACGCCGCGCGAGGCCACTTCGGCGGCCAGTGCACGGCTGAAACCGTGCATCGCGGCCTTGGCGGTGGCGTAGTTCACCTGGCCGATCTGGCCCTTGTGGGCGCTGACCGAACCGATGTTGATGATGCGGCCCCAGCCGCGCGTGGCCATGCCATCGACCACCTGCTTGGTCAGGTTGAACAGCGCATTGAGGTTGGAGGCGATCACCGCGTTCCAGTCTTCCACCGTCATCTGCCGGAACAGCAGGTCGCGGCTGCCACCGGAGTTGTTGACCAGCACGTCCACTTCACCGACTTCTGCACGGACCTTGGCGAACGCGGCGCTGGTCGAGGCCCAGTCGGTGGCGTTGCCTTCGGAGGCGATGAAGTCGAAGCCCTGTTCGCGCTGCTCGCGCAGCCAGTTGGCCTTGCGCGGCGAGTTGGGCGCGCAGCCGGCGACCACGGTGTGGCCGCTGCGGGCCAGGCTCTGGCAGATGGCAGTGCCGACACTGCCCATTCCACTGGTGACGTAAGCGATTCGAAGCGTCATTGCAGAAGGCTCCTTGGCAAAGGGTCAGGCGGCGAGGGGATACAGGCCGAACAGCAGGCTGCCGATCATCAGCAGCATCGAGATGGCGATGGCCCACTTCAGGGTGAACTTCTGGTGGTCGGCGAATTCGACCTTGGCCAGGCCCACCAGCAGGTAGGTGGACGGCACCAGCGGGCTGAGCAGGTGCACCGGCTGGCCGGCCAGCGAGGCGCGCGCCATCTCCACCGGGGTGATGCCGTAGTTGCCGGCGGCCTCGGACAGGATCGGTAGCACGCCGAAGTAAAACGCGTCGTTGGACATGAAGAAGGTGAACGGCATCGACGCCACGGCGGTGATCACCGCCAGGTACGGGCCCCACGATTCCGGAATCACCGCCAGGAAGCTGTGTGACATCGCCTCGACCATGCCGGTGTTGTTGAGGATGCCGGTGAAGATGCCCGCGGCGAAGATCAGCGACACCACCGACAGCACGTTGCCGGCGTGGTTGACCACGCGGCGGCGCTGCTCGGCCAGGTTCGGGTAGTTGATCACCAGGGCGATGGCGAAGCCGACCATGAACAGCACCGGCATCGGCAGCACGCCGATGATCAGCGCGGTCATCAGCGCCACGGTCAGGGCCAGGTTGACCCACAGCAGCTTCGGACGCTTGATGTCCTCGGCGTCTTCCACGGTCGGCAGCGGATTGCTGTCATCGGACACGCTGTTGTCCATCCAGCTGCCGCCCTTGGGCAGGGTCACCACGCCAAGGCGACGGCGTTCCTTCAGGCCCAGGTACCAGGCCAGCAGCAGCACGCCGGCACAGGCGATCACCATCGACGGGATCAGCGGCACGAACACATCGGCCGGGTCCACGTGCAGCGCGGTGGCCGCGCGTGCGGTCGGGCCGCCCCACGGGGTCAGGTTCATCACGCCGCCGGCCAGGATGGTCACGCAGGTCATGTTCAGCGCGTTCATGCCGAGGCGCTGGTACAGCGGCAGCATCGCCGAGACGGTGATCATGTAGGTGGTCGAACCGTCGCCATCGAGCGAGATCAGCATCGCCAGCACCGCGGTGCCGAGCACGATCTTCATCGGATCGCCCTTGACGAAGCGCAGGATCACCCGTACCAGCGGATCGAACAGGCCGGCATCGATCATCACCCCGAAGTAGAGGATGGCGAACATCAGCATCACGCCGGTCGGCGCGATCTTCTTGATGCCCTCCAGCATCATCTCGTCGATGCCGGCACCGAAGCCGCCGATCAGCGCGAACAGGATGGGGATGGTGATCAGGGCGACGAGCGGCGACAGGCGTTTGCTCATGATCAAGTACATGAACGTAATGACCATGCCAAAGCCGAGGATGCTCAGCATCATCTGCGGACTCCTTGCAAAAACAGGATATGGGGGAGTGGAAGGGGGCCGGCCGGTTTGCCCGGGACAGCTGGCTTAGAAGTCGTACTGCAGGCGGCCGGTGACCGCGCGCGTGCGGTCCACTGTGACCCCGGCCAGGCGGTCGCGATTGCGGCTTTCGATCACGTTGAGCATGAAGCGCAGGTTATCGCGCAGGTACCAGTTGCCACCCAGCGTCCACGCTTCGGTGCTGCCACGGCGCAGGTCCGGCGCGCCATCGAGGTGCTGCGCGCCCCACATCTGGTCGTAACGCAGCGCCACTTCGAAGGCCCCAGCCTTGTGGCGGATGTCCTTGACCCGTGCGAAGCGGCCGGTCTTGCGGTCGTAGGCACGGCTTTCGCCGGTGACGAACCAGCTGAGCATGCCGTAGGCCGCCATCACGTCGCCGCGCTGGGCGCCATCATCGAAGGTGGCGCCACTGAACTCGCCCTGCCACGACAGCGGGCCGCGCACCTGCGCGTATTCCAGCGACCACTTGTTGACGTCGGTATCGCGGCCGGCGGAGAAGTCGACCAGGGTCAGGCGGCTGTTGTCGGACAGGTGGCCGGCCGGGCGCGGGCGGATACGCAGGCCGGGCACGCCGTTGGCCCCCGGGTTGTCGTAGGCCTCGCGGGCCAGCGACAGGCCCAGGTGCAGCACGTCACCGTCGCTGGGCGTGGGCGCCCAGGTGACGCGACCACCGGCCGCGCGGCCCTTCACCTGCCAGGCGTCGATGCTTTCCAGGCTGTAGATGCTGGCCGCCCAGGTGAAGTCACCCGGGTTGGCCTGCCACGAAGCGCCCAGGCGGTACAGCGGCGCCAGCGTGGTGCCGGCGTTGCCGCGCTCCAGGAAGCTGCCGTAGTTGGAGCTGGTACGGTCATCCAGCGAGAAGTACTGCTTGAACTGGCCGACGGTGAGCTTGCCGGCCTTGCCGAAGCTGCGCGCCAGGTACACGTCCTTGGCCTCGACGCGGTCGCCGGAGAAGTCGGCTTCCAGCTTGTAGTCGACCACGAAGAACCTGCCGGACACGTCCAGCCAAGCACGACGGATCTCGGTGTCGTCCTTGTTCGGGGTGCCGCGGTTGTCGTTGTCGAAGGTGGCGAAGTCCAGGTGCAGGCGGCCACCGAGAGTGGCGGTGACCGGGCGGTCGTCTTCGGCAGCGAAGGCCGGCGCCGACAGGGCAGCCAGCGCCATCATGGCGGCAGGACGCCGCCAGGCAAACGTGAATTCCACAAACCCTCCCAGGTGCGCGCCAGGCGCGCGGCAATCGTGGGCACCGGACGGTGCGCGGCCGCAGTCTGGGTCGGGCAAGCTGTCATCGTCCTGTCAGCGGTTTGTGCGGTGCAGCGAAAAGCGTGTCGCCGATCTCGCCGTGCCGTGCCCGGCAAGCGCGGCGGCGGCATGCGGTAGCATTCGGTTCCCCTCCCACCCGTGTGCCCATGCGCCTGCTGCTGGTCGAAGACAACCCGGATCTGGCCGATGCGATCATCCGCCGGATGCGCCGTAGCGGGCACGCTGTGGACTGGCAGGCCGATGGCCTGGCGGCCGCCAGCGTGCTGCGCTACCAGAGCTTCGACCTGGTGGTGCTGGACATCGGCCTGCCCAAGCTCGATGGCCTGCGCGTGCTGGCCGGCATGCGCGAGCGCGGTGACAGCACGCCGGTGCTGATGCTGACCGCGCGCGATGGCATCGAGGATCGCGTGCAGGCGCTGGATGTCGGTGCCGACGATTACCTGGGCAAGCCATTCGATTTCCGCGAGTTCGAAGCGCGCTGCCGCGTGCTGCTGCGGCGTGCGCGTGGCCAGGCCAGCGAAGTGGTGCAGATCGGCGGCTTCCAGTTCGACAACGCTGCGCACCGGGTCAGCCTCGACGGCGAACCGATCGAACTGCCCAACCGCGAGTACCGCCTGCTGGAGATCCTGGTCGGGCGCCTCGGCCAAGTGGTCGGCAAGGATGAGATCGGCAACGGCCTGTTCGGCTTCGATGACGAAGCGGGCCCGAATGCCATCGAATTGTACGTTGGCCGCCTGAGAAAGAAGCTGGCCGGCGCACCGCTGCGCATCACCACGGTGCGCGGTGTCGGCTATCTGCTGGAGGCCAGCGATACCCATGCCGACGCCGATGGCTGACGCGCGCGCTGCGACTGCGGCGCCGGGCTCGCTGCGGCGCACGCTGCTGCTCTACCTCGGCGTGCTGCTGGCGGTGTTCGCAGTGGCCCTGCTGTTCGCCGCGCGCGATTACGGCCAGCGCGCCGCCAATCGATCCTACGATCACCTGCTGGTGTCCTCGGCGCTGTCCATTGCCGATTCGGTGGCCCTGGTCGATGGCCAGTGGCAGGTCGATCTGCCGTATGCGGCGTTGGACCTGCTGGCGATGGCGCCGGAAGACCGCGTGTTCTATCGCGTGGCCGACAGCCGCGGCACGCTGATCACCGGCTATGGCGACCTGCCGGCACCGCCGCGCCGGCCCGGTACCCAGCCGCAGCTGTTCGATGCCACCTACAGCGGCGAGACCGTGCGCTTCGTGGTGGTCGGTCGCAGCTTCGCCGCTGCCTCGGCGCAGGGCGAGGTGCAGGTCCAGGTCGGCCAGACCCGGCGTGCGCGTGAAGCGGTCGCGCAGGACATGGTCAATCGCGCATTGCTCGCGATCGGCGTGCTGTCCGGGCTGCTGCTGGCACTGGTGGCGTTCGGCGTGCATCGCGCATTCCGGCCGCTGGTGCGGGTGGAGCGCGAGCTGTCGCGACGGGAGCCGTCCGACCTGAAGCCGCTGGATGCCCGCGTTCCGCGCGAGATGGACCAGATGGTGGCGGCGCTGAACCGCTTCATGGAACGCCTGTCCAGCAGCAACGAGACACTGCGCGCGTTCATGGCCGAGGCTGCGCACCAGATGCGCACGCCGCTGGCTGCGTTGCGCGCACAGGCACAGCTGGCGCTGGATGATGACGATCCGGAGGACATGCGGCGCAGCCTGCAGGCGATCGAGCGCAACGCCACCCATATGAGCCGGCTGCTGAACCAGCTGCTCAGCGATGCCAGCGTGATCCATCGTTCGCATCTGCAGCGCTTTGCAGCGGTGGACCTGGCCGAGACCGTGCACCAGGCCTTGCATGAAGCGCTGCCGCAGGCCGGTCCGGCGCCGCGCGTGCAGTTGGCGATGACCGCCGAACCGGCACTGGTGCACGGCGATGCGCTGCTGCTGCGCGAGGCGATCAAGAACCTGGTCGACAACGCACTGAAGTACGGTGGTGACGGCGACTTGCAGATTGCCCTTACCGTGGAAGGCGAGCAGGCCGTGCTGACCATCGCCGACCACGGCGCAGGCATCGCCCCGGCCGATGCCGAGCGCGTATTCGAGCGTTTCGCCCGTGGCGAAGGCGCGCCATCCGGCGGTGCCGGGCTGGGCCTGGCCATCGTCAAGCGCGTGGTCGACAGCCATGGCGGCCGCATTGACCTGAGCAACCGCCCGCAGGGCGGGCTGGTCGCCACCATCCGCCTGCCCCGGAGCAGTCCATGATCCGCTTGTTCGCGACGACTGTTGCGCTGCTGCTGGCCCTGCCGGTGTTGGCCGCGCCCGGCGATGTGCGCCGTTTTCCCGCACAGGGAGCGGCCACCGCGCAGTTGCGCATCCACGGCACCACCGACATCGAAGTGTTCGCGGTGGTCATCGCCGACTACCAGCGCCTTCACCCCGGCACCGAAGTGGTGTACGAGGACATCATCACCCAGGACCTGTACGCGCGTTACCTGCACGACCGTGGCGGGCCGGCATCACCGGACCTGCTGATCTCCAGCGGCATGGACCTGCAGACCAAGTTGGTCAACGATGGCCATGCGCTGCCGCACCGCTCGGCGCAGACCGCGGCGCTGCCGGCGTGGGCGCAATGGCGCAACGAGGCATTCGGCATCAGCTACGAGCCGGTGGTGATGGTCTACAACACCCGCGCACTGCCGGCGGCGAAGGTGCCGCACACGCGCCGCCAGCTGCTCGACCGGCTGCGTGCTGAAGGGGCACCGCTGCGCGGCAAGGTCGGCACCTATGACATCGAGCGCAGCAGTGTCGGCTACCTGCTGGCGACCCAGGACGCGCAGCGCGGCAGCATTGCCGGTGCGCTGCTGGGCGCGCTCGGCGACAACGACGTGGTGCGCGAGGAGCGTACTGGCGTGCTGCTGGACCAGGTGGCCAGTGGCCAACTGTCACTGGTCTACAACGTGCTCGGCTCCTACGCGCAGGCACGTGTCGATGCCGGCGCGCCGCTGGCCATCGTCGAGCCCGAGGACTACACGCTGGTGGTACTGCGTACCGCGGTGATCCCGCGCACCGGCCCGCATCCGGAAGAAGCGCGGCGCTTCCTCGATTACCTGCTGTCGCCGCGTGGCCAGCAGGTGCTGTCGCGCGAGGCGCGGCTGATGCCGATCGTGACCGGCAACGCACGGGGTGACGATGCGCCCGGCCGCAGCCGCCGTCCGATCCAGCTCGGCCCGGGCCTGCTGGTGTACCTGGACGCGCTCAAGCGTCGCCAGTTCCTCGATGCCTGGCGCAGCAGCGTCGAGCCGGCCGGGCGCTGAGGCGGCGACCTGCCCGTACAATGGCGGTATGAGCGAATACACCATCCTGATCGCCGATGACCACCCGCTGCTGCGTTCGGCGGTGGTGCAGTCCTTGCGGCAGAGCCTGCCGCTGGCGCAGGTGCGCGAGGTGGCCAGCGCCGAGGCATTGGCAGAGGTGCTGGATGCACAACCGGACGTGGACCTGGTGCTGCTCGACCTGACCATGCCCGGCGCACACGGTTTTTCCGCACTGCTGCACGTGCGCGGCTCGCATCCGGACATCCCGGTGGTGATCCTCTCGTCCAACGACCACCCGCGGGTGATCCGCCGTGCCCAGCAGTTCGGCGCGGCCGGTTTCATCCCGAAGTCGGCCCCGGCCGAGACCATCGGCGAGGCCGTGCAGGCGGTGCTCGACGGCGGCCTGTGGTTCCCGGCAATGGCCGCCGAGCGCTCGGAGGCCGATGCGCTGCTGGCCAGCCGCCTGGCCCAACTGACCCCGCAGCAGTTCCGCGTGCTGCTCTGCCTGGCCGATGGCCTGCTCAACAAGCAGATCGCCTACACGCTGGGGCTGGCTGAGAACACGGTGAAGGTGCATGTCACCGCCATCCTGAAAAAACTCGAGTGCCATAGCCGCACCCAGGCCGCGGTGCTGGTGAAGGCGCTTGAGCCTGAAGGCGACGCCGGCATCGGGCTGTAGTTTCCAGCCAACGGCACAGCCCCTCGTGGGTGGTCGCGCAAAGCAGTTCATGGGAGAGGCTGGGCAGGTTCCGTGCGCGTCCACCCACGGAAGAGAAAAGAGGATCAAAAGCAAAGGCAGCCTGGCAGGCCGCTTTTTGTAGAGCCGAGCCCACGCTCGGCTGCTTTCTGGCCGGTCGGTGAAGCCGAGCATGGGCTCGGCTCTACACAAGCAAGCGCAGCGCGCGACTTGCTTTTGATCTTATTTTCTTCTCCGAGGGTGGACGCGCACGGCACGTGTCCGTGGCCGGGTAGATGGGCTGCACAGGGGCGTGAGCCGCATGGATGCGGCGACCGAGCTTACAGGGACGTACTTGCAGCGCCCCCTGTGCAGCCCATCTACCCGGCCCCACCGATGAACTGCTTTGCGCGACCACCCACGAAGGGCTGCGCCGTTGGCTGGAAACTACCCGCGATGCCGGATCAACAACTGACTCATCAGCGCCCGCAGCGCCGGCGGCTTCACCGGCTTGGCCATCATTCCCCAGCCGCGCTCGGCGGCCATCTCACGCAATCCCGCATCGCGCTCTGCAGTGACCAGCACCACCGGCGGGCGTGCCTGCCACAACTCCGCCAGCGTCTCGTACAGCACCGGCCCGTGGTGATCGCCCATGCGCACATCCAGCAGCACCAGCTCCGGAACCGTCTCGGCACTGGCCAACTGCAGCGCCGCCTGTGGCCCATCGGCCAGCGCCACCTCGCAGCCCCAGCGCTCCAGCAGCGCACGGCTGGCCGCACACACGTGCGGATCGTCGTCGATCACCCACACCCGACGCCCACGCAGCGGGTTGTCCGCGCCCGGTTCCTGCGCCAGTACCCGCGCAGGCGCGGTGGCCGGAATCGCGCTGGCTTCGCCGAACGGTACGCCTACCGCGAACACGCTGCCCCGGCCCAGCTGCGAGCGCAGCCGGATCGGATGGCCGAGGAGGCGGCCGATGCGGTCGACAATGGCCAGGCCAAGGCCGGCGCCGCGCTGCTGGCCGTCGTGCAGGCGACGGAACTCCTCGAAGATCTCGCCCTGCAACGCGTCGGGAATACCCGGGCCCTGGTCGTGCACTTCGATCCACAGCAGTCCTTCACGGCGGCGGCAGCCAAGCAGCACGCGACCGCGTTCGCTGTAGCGCAGCGCGTTGGACAGGAAGTTCTGCAGGATGCGGCGCAGCAGCGCTTCATCGCTGACCACCACGGCATGGCTATCGACCCAGTCCACCACCAGCCCGCGTGACTGCGCGGCGATGCCGAACTCGCGCGCCAGTGTCTGCAGCAGGGGGCCCAGCCGGAACGCCTGTACGCGGGTGGGCAGGCTGCCTGATTCCAGCCGCGCGATATCCAGCAGGCTGTTGAGGATCGCGTCCTGCGCCGCCAGCGCGGCATCGATATGATCGGCAGTCTGCTGCTGCGCCGGGTCGCCCAGCTTGCCGCGCAGCACTGAGACGAACATGCGCGCAGCGTTGAGCGGCTGCAGCAGGTCGTGCACTGCCGAGGCGACGAAGCGGGTCTTGTAGCGGTTGGCCTGCTCGGCCTCGCGCCGCGCCTCGTCCAGGTCGCGGGTGCGTTCGGCGATGCGGTGTTCCAGCGCATCGGCCAGCGAGCGTAGTTCGCGCGCAGCGTTCTTGTAGCTGGTGATGTCCGCATAGCTGGTGACGAAGCCGCCGTCGGGCAGCGGGTTGCCGCGGATCTCCAGCACCGTGCCGTCGTCCTTTTCGCTCTCGCGCATGTGCGGGCGGCCACTGCGCAGGTGGTTCAGGCGGCGCTCGATGGCCTCGTCCACCGGGCCGGGACCGAGCAGGCCACGACGGGCATTGAAACGGAACAGTTCCTCGATCGGCCGGCCCACGCGCACCAGGTCTGCCGGGAACCGGAACAGTTCCAGATAGCGCGAATTCCACGCGACCAGGCGCAGGTCGCGGTCGATCACCACCACACCCTGCGGCAGGTGTTCGAGGCTGCGGCTGAGACCACTGTCGGCGTCGGTGGCGGCCTGCAGCAGGCCATCCTGTGCGGTGCGCAGCTCCTGTGCGTGCTGCTTGAGCAGGGTTTCCAGTTCGCGGCGGCTGCGCAGGCGATGCTTGGCCAAGCGCCTGCGCTGCTGCACGAACAGCACCAGGAAGCCCAAGGCCAGCCACGCGGCACCGCCGGTCAGGGCGGCCGCGCGACCGGCAGCAGTAGCGGCGCCGGCGTCGTGCAGCAGGTGCAGGTTCCAGCCCTCGGCGGGCAGCGCCAGGCTTTGCCACAGCATCGGCTGCGGCAGCGCAGGATCCAGCAGCCGCACCATGCGGCCGCCATCGGACAGCACGTCTTCGGTACGTGCACGCAAGGGCTGCAGGGCACGGTCGGCGTACTGACGTGCATCGAGCATTTCGCGGCGCTCACCGGCACGCAGCGGACGCAGCAGCCGGTAGCGCCAGCTGTCCCGGTTGGCCAGGAACACGACGTCATGGTCGTCGCTGGCCAGCACCACGTCCGGGCTGCTCAACCATTCCTGTTCCAGCGCGGACAGCTCGACCTTGATCACCACCACGCCGAGCCGCTTGCCGTCATCCTCGATGGCCTGCGAAAGGTAATAGCCGGGCACGCCGGTAGTCATGCCGATGCCGTAGAAGCGGCCACGGCCCTGCGCCAGCGCCTGGCGGTAGTAGGGGCGGTAGCTGTAGTTCTCGCCGACGTTGCTGGTCGGTTGGTCCCAGTTGCTGGCCGCGACCGCCACACCATCGTGGCCGACCAGGGTCAGGGTCGAGGCCCGGGTGACTTCATTGGCACGTTGCAGCTTGAGGTTCAGTCGCTGCCGTTCGCCGGGCGAGGGCGGCACACGCAGTGCGTGCAGCAGATCCGGATCCAGCGCCATGACCTGCGGCAAGGTGCCGAAGCGGTCGATGCGCTGTTGCAGGCCCTGGCCATACAGCTGCAGCTGGCGTTGCACCTGGCTGCTTTCGGCGCCGAGCGCGCGCCGCCAGGCGTAATGGCCAGCGGCGACCGCGCACAGCACGGTGCCACCGACCATCACCAGGATCGTCAGCAACAGCATCCGGTGGCGGCTGAGCCAGTACATGGCGGCAGTCTACGCAGGGCCGGCGGGCGTGGCGTGCACGCCCGCCGGGGTCTGACGTGGAAGGTGTCAGAAGTGCATCTGCGCGCGCAGTTCGAAGATCTCCGGCGTGCTGTGCACGCCACGACGGCTGGCGTCGACCTTCACGTAGTTGGCCTGGAACTTGAAGTGGCTGGTCAGGTACCAGTTCGCACCCAACGTCAGGTCGTGCTGGCGGCCACCCAGGATGTCGCCATCGTCGAGGTCCAGGCGGCTGTAACGCGCCACCAGTTCGACCGCACCGTAGTTGTGAGCCGGCTTGATGTTGGCCACCGCGCCGGCGTTGTACGGCCGCGATTCGCCGGTCAGCACCCAGCTGGCCATCGCGTACTGGCCGCTGCCGGTGAAGTCGGGCTTGCCGTCATGGCGGGTGACCGTGGCGCGCAGCGCTTCGGCCTGCAGCGAGAACGGGCCGCGGATCCAGATGCCTTCCAGGCCGGTGCGGCGGATCTGGTCGGCGGTGACCAGCGCGCCGGAATCGACGTAGCGGATGTCGGTCAGGCCGGCTTCCGGGCGCGCGCGCAGGCGGGCGCTGGCCTCGTGGTGCACGTCGCGGCCATCGCTGTAGCCGCGTGGGTTCTCCTGCGAGTAGGCCAGGCCCAGGTGGATAACGTCACCCGGCGCCTTCACCGGCGTCCACACCCCACGCACCGCCTGGGTGGTTCCGGGGTTGTCGCCCTGCAGGTCCTTGCCGCCATAGGCGCCTGCCTGCAGCAGGTACTGCGGGCGCTCCAGCACCCATTCCACACCGGTACGGCGGCCTTCGTAGAAGGCCTGCACCGGCAGCGAGGTTTCCAGGAAGCTGCCGGCACGCGAAGAGGTGTTCGCATCCAGGCCGACCGGCGTCTTCATGTAGCCGAAGCGGAAGCGGCCGACGTCACGGCCGAAGAAGGCCTTGCTCTCGAAGCGCACGAACACGTCCAGCCAAGTATCGGCCTGGAAGTCGTAGTAGACCATCGCGTCGTACACGCCCTTCTTCTTCAGCGTCGCACCGAATTCCTTGCGGCGCACGGCGTCGTCGTCCTCGAGGCCACTGGCCGAGGAAAAGTCGTTGTAGTCGTAGGCGATGTTGGCGGTAGCGGCCAACTCGGTGCCATCGCCGAAGGTGTACTTGGTCGGCCAGTTGTCGAAATCGGCGGCCGAGGCGAAGGCGGGAAGGGCGGCCAGCGACAGGGCCAGCAAGGTGGGATTCGGGCGCATGTAGGGTGCGGCTCTCTCAGATTGCGTGTGGACAGGACATCAACGGCCGCAGGGGCCGAAACTTTCGCAGGGACATGCCCAGCCGTTCAGCCCGGGCCACCGGCCTTCCCGTTTCCGGGCGGTGCGCCGCCAGTGTAGGCACCTGTGCCACCTGAACCGGGGGGCTAGTACCAATAGGTTATCTGCGCCGGCGTGCCTGGCGCGTACAAAGGCGTCCATTGGTCGCACCCCCTGTGCGTGCAGTACAGGGCCTGCGATCAGTTTCCACGGTAACGGCTCCCGTGCAGTCCCGGGGCCGTACGTGCCTGAAAACGCCCCTTCCGGAGTCCGCCATGCACATCCCGACCGCAGCACCGGTGCCTGCAAAGCCGTTGCCGATCTATCGCCAGCTGTACTTCCAGGTGATCGTGGCGATCGTCCTGGGTGCCATCCTTGGCCATTACGAGCCACTGGTCGGCGAGAAGATGAAGCCGCTCGGCGATGCCTTCATCAACCTGGTGAAGATGATCATCGCGCCGGTGATCTTCCTCACCATCGTCACCGGCATCGCCAGCATGACCCACCTGCGCACGGTGGGCCGGGTGTTCGCCAAGGCGATGGCGTACTTCCTGTTCTTCTCCACGCTGGCGCTGATTGTCGGCATGATCGTGGCGCACGTGGTACAGCCCGGCGCGGGCATGAACATCAACCCGGCCGAGCTGGACCAGACCGCAGTGCACAGCTACGTCGAGAAGTCGCATGACCTGACCCTGGTCGGCTTCCTGATGGACATCATCCCGAAGACACTGATCAGCGCGTTCGTCGATGGCAACATCCTGCAGGTGCTGTTCGTGGCGGTGCTGTTCGGCATCGCGCTGGCGATGGTGGGCGAGAAGGGCAAGCCGGTGCTGAACTTCCTGGAGGCGCTGGTCGCCCCGGTGTTCAAGCTGGTGCACATCCTGATGAAGGCCGCCCCGATCGGTGCCTTCGGTGCGATCGCCTTCACCATCGGCAAGTACGGCGTCGGCTCGCTGATCAACCTGGCCTGGCTGGTGGGCTCGTTCTACCTCACCGCGTTCCTGTTCGTGGCGGTGATCCTCGGTGTGGTCTGCCGCCTGTGCGGCTTCTCGGTGTTCAAGCTGGCGCGCTACCTGAAGGCCGAACTGCTGCTGGTGCTCGGCACCTCCTCGTCGGAGTCGGCGCTGCCGTCGCTGATGGAGAAGATGGAACGCGCCGGCTGCAGCAAGTCGGTGGTGGGCCTGGTGGTCCCGACCGGCTACTCGTTCAACCTGGACGGCACCAACATCTACATGACCCTGGCGGCACTGTTCATCGCCCAGGCCACCAACACCGAACTGACCCTGGGCCACCAGATCGCCCTGCTGCTGGTCGCCATGCTCAGCTCCAAGGGCGCAGCCGGTGTCACCGGCGCCGGTTTCATCACCCTGGCCGCTACCCTGGCCGTGGTGCCGGAGGTGCCGGTGGCTGGCATGGCGCTGATCCTGGGCGTGGACCGGTTCATGAGCGAATGCCGCTCGCTGACCAATTTCATCGGCAATGCGGTGGCCACCGTGGTGGTCTCGCGCTGGGAAGGCGCGCTGGACCGCAACCGCCTGCAGCTGGCGCTGGATGGCCGCGAGAGCGAACTGCCGCCGCCGGTCGATGCGCTGCCCGAGGCGCTGCCGGCCAAGGGCTGATCCAGGTGTGTGGTACCGCGGGGCCGATCACGTCAGTGGTACGGCCCCGCGGCATTTCAGGGCGTCCCATGGCTGTCATGGGCAGCGCCGAAGCTGGTATCGCGGTACCGTCGCATACGGCACGGAATTGTGCGGTCGCAGCATGCTTGCGACAGGATAGCGACAGGTCCGGACGCTCCAACGGGGGTATCATCCCCTGTCCCTTCTGCCCATTCATGTAACCCACATCGATGTCCAACGAAGATTTCAAACAGGCCGCCCTCGATTACCACCGGATGTCCCCGCCGGGAAAGATCAAGGTTTCCGCTACCAAGCCCATGCTGACCCAGCGCGACCTGTCGCTGGCGTATTCGCCGGGCGTGGCGTACGCCTGTGAAGCGATCAAGGCCGACCCGCAGCAGGCCAGCGAGCTGACCGCCCGCGGCAACCTGGTGGCGGTGATCTCCAACGGCACCGCGGTGCTGGGCCTGGGCAACATCGGCGCGCTGGCCGGCAAGCCGGTGATGGAGGGCAAGGGCGTGCTGTTCCAGAAGTTCGCCGGCATCGATGTGTTCGACATCGAAGTGGATGAGACCGACCCGGACAAGCTGGTCGACATCATCGCCTCGCTGGAACCGACCTTCGGCGGCATCAACCTGGAGGACATCAAGGCGCCGGAATGCTTCGTGGTCGAGCGCAAGCTGCGCGAGCGCATGAAGATCCCGGTGTTCCATGACGACCAACACGGCACGGCGATCATCGTCGGCGCGGCCGTGCTCAACGCGATGGCGATCACCGGCAAGAAGATCGAGGACGTGAAGCTGGCGACCACGGGCATGGGCGCGGCCGGCATTTCCTGCGTGAACATGCTGGTGCAGCTGGGCCTGAAGCCGGAGAACATCCTGGCCTTCGATCGCGAGGGCGTGATCCATACCGGTCGTACCGACCTGGACCCGGAAAAGCAGCGCTATGCGCGTGACACCGACAAGCGCACCCTGGCCGAGATCGTCGACGGCGCGGACATCTTCCTGGGCCTGTCGGCACCGGGCATCCTGACTGCCGACATGGTCAAGACCATGGCGCCGGATCCGGTGATCTTCGCGCTGGCCAACCCGACCCCGGAAATCATGCCGGAGGTGGCGCGCGCTGCGCGTCCGGACGCGATCATCGGCACCGGCCGTTCGGACTACCCGAACCAGGTCAACAACGTGCTGTGCTTCCCGTACCTGTTCCGTGGTGCGCTGGACGTGGGCGCCACCGCGATCAACGAGGAAATGAAGATCGCCTGCGTGCGTGCCATCGCTGCACTGGCACGCCGTGCAGCCACCGACATGGGTTCGGCCTACGGCGGCGAGACCCCGAGCTTCGGGCGTGAATACCTGATCCCGCGCCCGTTCGACCGCCGCCTGCTGGTGGAACTGTCGGCCGCCGTGGCCCAGGCCGCGATGGATTCGGGCGTGGCCTCGCGCCCGATCGAGGACATGGGCGCCTACCGCGACAAGCTGGCCCAGTTCGTCTACCGCACCAGCCTGATGATGAAGCCGGTGTACGACCGCGCGCGCAGCGACAAGCAGCGCGTGGTGTACGCCGAGGGCGAAGAGGAAGTGGTGCTGCAGGCGGTGCAGAACGTGGTCGATGACGGCCTGGCGCATCCGATCCTGATCGGCCGCCCGGAAGTGATCGAGTCGCGCATCGAGCGCCTCGGCCTGCGCCTGAAGATCGGCGAGAACGTTGAAGTCACCAACATCAACGACGACCCGCGCTTCAACGAATACTGGCAGTACTACCACGGCCTGACCGGCCGTCGTGGCGTGACCGTGGCCGCGGCGAAGAACCTGATGCGTTCGCGCCCGACCCTGATCGCAGCGGTGATGGTCGCCCGTGGCGAGGCCGATGCGATGCTGACCGGCATCGTCGGCCGCTTCCACAAGAAGCTGGGCTACGTGCGCAGCGTGCTGCCGCTGGAGCCGAAGGTCACCTCGACCTCGGCGATGACCGGCGTGATCAACCAGCAGGGCGTGTTCTTCTTCGTCGATACCCACGTGCAGGAAGATCCGACCGCCGAGCAGCTGTGCGAGGCGACCCTGCAGGCGGCCTATCGCATGAAGCTGTTCGGCATCGAGCCGAAGGTGGCGCTGCTGTCGCACTCCAACTTCGGCAGCCATGATTCGAAGGATGCGCTGAAGATGCGCCAGGTGCGCGAGCTGCTGCTCAAGCGCAACCCGCGCCTGAACGTGGATGGCGAAATGCAGGGCGACACCGCATGGGATGAAGCGCTGCGCCAGAAGCTGCTGCCGGGCTCGACCCTGCAGGGCCGAGCCAACCTGTTCGTGCTGCCGAACCTGGAAGCGGCCAACATCGCCTACAACCTGGTGCGCGTGTTCACCGACGGCGTGGCGATCGGCCCGATCCTGATGGGCGTGAACAAGCCGGTGCACATCCTGACCACCAGCGCGACCTCGCGCCGGATCCTGAACATGACCGCCATTGCGGCGGTCGATGCGCAGATCCGCAAGCAGATCGAAGCGGAGAAGAAGGCGTAAGCCTTCGCTCCGCTGCGATCTGCAGAAACGCGCCCTTCGGGGCGCGTTTCGTTTCCGCCCAGCGGAAACCGGATCGGGTAGCGCCGGGCCATGCCCGGCGAGCGCGCAGCGCGGCGCTTCTCGCATTCCGCCGGGCATGGCCCGGCGCTACCCGGTGAATTGCAGTCCGGCGGTCATTTCCCTGCAACGCCGCTGCGGCCCAATACGCCCACGCGGCCCGGCCGTGGGAAGGGACCGGACCGGCCTTCCCACCCTGGGCCCGACCAACTTCCCATCGGCGAGGGTGTCATGCGCAATCGAGTGACGCGGCGGTACTTCCAGCAGCTGTTCGCGCTGTACGCCGGTTTCGTGCAGTCGCGCTGAGGCGCCGGCGACAGCGTGGGCGTCAGCGCCGCTTGCCGCGGCGTGCAGGGGCCGGCGGCGGAGCGTCGGAACGCGGCTTGGCGTACTGCGCCCACAGCGCCGGCAGTGCCTTGCCGGTGTGCTTCTGCCACAGCGCCGGTGCATAGCGGCCGTCGCGCAGGGCCTTGTCCAGTGCCAGCACCAGGCCTGGATGTTCGGCGTCGGCCCATTTCAGGAACGCACCGGTGACACGGTAGCCGCTGTCGAAGTTCTGCCCCTTCTCGACCTTGCCCGGCAGTGCCCAGCCCGCAGCGGCATTGTCCATGCCGTAGCGGTCGCGTGCGTAGTCGGCGATGCCCTCCACCAGCCAACCCGGCACCCGTGCGTCGCCATAGTCGGGATAGCCCTGCACGATGTGCATGGCCTCATGGGTGACCAGGTCGATGTCGTTGGGGTGCTGCGCCAGCCAACCCGGGTTGATGGTGATCGTTGCGGCCTGGTCCTTGTCACCGACGAAGGCGATCCCGGTGTAGGCCGGGTCGATCACGATGCGCACCATCGACGGCGCGGCCGGGTGGAAGTCCGCACGTTCGCGCAGGTAGGCGAAGTAGAACGTATCGATCACCCGCTTGCGCTGCGGCGCGGCCAGCGCGCCACGGGCGTCCTGGTAGTTCAGCGTCACGCCGTCGCGGGTCAGCTGCGCATCAAAGGCCTGGGTCTGGCCGAAGCTGGAGAAGGAAAGGGCAACAAGGGCCAGAGGCAGCAGACGGTAGCGCATGGGGCTCATTGTACGGCGCTGGGCGCCAACAGTTCGATCTCCGCCAGCGGCAGCCGGCCCGGTGCGGCCAGGCGCAGCCGATACTCGCTGTAACGACCGGGTTTGGCGATGCGGAACGGTCGGGTCTGGCGGGCAGACTCGAAGGCTTCGCCGCTGCGCTGGTCGAGCACGATCCAGCGGCCGTTGCCACTGCGCGCTTCCAGCGTCCATTCGCCGCCCTGGATGCGGCCGTCACCGCTGGTGAGCGTGTACATGGTCGGCACGCCGTCGCCCAGGCCGGTCAGTGCGATGGTTGCGCCGCCGCCCAGGCTGACGGTCGTGGCGGCATCGTCGTCGACCAGCGCTGGCAGGGCGCGACCATCGGCCAGCGTCGCCTTGGCGCCACTGCCGAGCAGGTCGTGCAGCAGCTGCGGGCGCTGGCCCCGCGCGGTCAGCGAGCGCGGCACATCGTCCACGCCGCTGCCCCAGCGCGACGGCTGCGGCCCCATCACGAAGTCCAGCGTCGCGCCCTTGGCGATCAGCTCATGCGGCACCCAGGTCTTCGTCCACGGCTTGCCATTGATCTTCAGCGACTGCACGTAGACGTTCTCGCGTGAGTTGTTGGCCGCGTTCACGGTCAGCACCGCACCGCCCTGCAGTTCCACCCTCGCATGTTCGAACGCCGGTGAACCGATCACGTACTCCGGGGCGCCCATGCGCAGCGGATACAGGCCCAGCGAAGCCAGCACGTACCACGCGGAGGTCTCGCCGTTGTCCTCGTCGCCCGGATAGCCCTGGCCGATCTCGCTGCCCACATACAGCCGCGACAGGATCTCGCGCACGTGCTGCTGGGTCTTCCACGGCTGCCCGGCGTACAGGTACATCCATGGGATGTGGTGCGCCGGCTGGTTGCTGTGCGCGTACATGCCCATGCGCACATCGCGCGCTTCGGTCATCTCGTGGATGGTGCCGCCGTAGGATCCGGCAAACGCGGGGTCGGCGGTTTCCGGGGTGGAGAAGAAGGCATCCAGCTTCGCTGCCAGCTTGTCACGGCCACCATAGAGCGCGGCGAGTCCTTCGCCATCGTGGGCGGCGGTGAAGGCGAAGGTCCAGCCATTGGATTCGGTGTAGTCGTGGCCCCACACGCGCGGGTCGTAGGCCTTGGCGTCCACGCGCCACTGGCCATCGGCCTTGCGGCCCTGGAAGAAGCCGGCGGCCGGATCGAACATCGTCGCGTAGCTGGCGGCGCGATGGCGGAAGTAGTCGGCCTCGGTGCTGTAGCGCTCGCGCGCGGCCGGCGTGGTCGCGCGCTTGGCCAGGGCCTCGGCCATGTTGGCGATGCCGAAGTCATTCAGTGCGCCTTCCATCGTCCACGACATGCCTTCGTGCACGTCCGCGCTGGCGTAGCCACGGAAGGTCGAGCGGTCCATGCCCTTGCGGCCGACGTGGCGGTCAGGCGGGACCACGGTCGCGTTCTTCAGCGCGGCGGCGTAGGCCTCTGCCGGATCGAAGCCACCGACGCCTTTCAGCCACGCATCTGCAAATGCCACGTCCGAGCTGGTACCGACCATCAGGTCGGCGTAACCCGGCGACGACCAGCGCGCGATCCAGCCGCCGGCGCGGTACTGCTCGATGAAGCCCTGCACCAGCTGGCCGGCATCGTCGGGCGTGAACAGCGCATAGGCCGGCCAGGTGGTGCGGAAGGTGTCCCAGAAGCCGTTGTTGACGAATACCTTGCCGTCGCGCACGGCGGCGTAGCTGCGGGTCGCGCTGCCCTCGGTGTTGTCATCGCTGGCGCTGGCCTGGTTGGCGTAGCGCCAGTCAGGCGCGGCCGCGCTGCCGGCATTCTCGTGGCCGGAGTTGGGATACAGGTACAGCCGGTACAGGCTGGAATACAAGGTGGTCTTCTGGTCGTCACTGGCATTGCCGATGTCGAAGCGGGCCAGGCGCGCGTCCCATGCATCCTGCGCACGGCCGGCCACGCTTTCCAGCGTGTCGGCGGCGGCGATTTCCAGCGCCAGGTTGTGACGCGCCTGTTCCACCGAGATCAGCGAGGTGGCGATACGCATCGTCACCTGCCGGTCGCTGCCGGCATTGAACTTGATGTAACCGGTCGGGCGGCCGGTGTCGAGGCGGCCGCTGCTGCGCCACGGCTTGTCGAAGCTGGCCACCACGTACATGCGGCTGGCGCCGTTGGACAGGCCGCTGCGCGTATCGGTGTAGCCGCTGAGGGTCTGCGTGGCCGTGTCCAGGGTCAGGCCACCACGCACATCGACATTGTCGAACAGCAGGTTGGCGTCGCCGCCCTCGGGGAACTCGAAGCGGAACAGCGCGGCATGGTCGGTCGGTGCGATGGCAGCAGCGATGCCATTGTCGAAGCGCACGTCGTAGCGGTAGGGGCGCGCGCTTTCATGACGGCGGTCGAACGACAGCGCGCGCTTGCGGCGGTCGGCGTCCGGCACGCCACGGCTGGCCGAGGGCATCACCTGGAAGGTCTGGCGGTCGCCCATCCACGGGCTGGGCTGGTGGCTCAGTGCCAGTGCCTGCAGCTGCGGGCGGTTCTGCGCATCGTTCTGTTCGTTCCAGCGGTACAGCCAGTTCAGTGCGCCGGCGTCGGTCACCGGGGTCCAGAAGTTGAACCCGTGCGGCACCGCCGCGGCCGGGAAATTGTTGCCGCGCGAGAAGGTGCCGTTGGCCTGGGTGCCGCGGGTGGTCAGCACCCAGTCGGAGACGCGCTGCGGCCGCTGCCGCGGTTGGGCATCCAGGCGCACGTCATCAATCCAGCCAGAGACCGGCGCGCCCTCGGCGCTGGCCACCTCCAGCTCGATCGCCACCACGCGGCGGCCCTTCAGCGTGGGCACGTCGCCCAGCCGCACCGCCTTGCGGGCCCACTGTTGCGGGTACAGCGTCTTCGATTCGCCCTGCGCGCGCGCGCCGATCGCCACGCCATGCTGGTCGCGTGCCGCACCGGCCGAAACGCGGCTGCCATCGTCCAGCAGCAGATCCAGCGATACATAGGTCGAGGCGACGGTGTCCTTGCCGACGATTTCCGGCAGCACCAGCCACGACAGCGTGGTATCGGCCTCGATGGGCAGGTCGGCCTTGAACAGTTCGCGCCGCGCGCTGCCGCCTTCGCTGCTGTAGCGCAGCGCATGCAGGCCGCTGTAGCCGGCGTTGCGCTTGGCGGCGTAGGGCGCGGCCGGTCCATTGCCGATCGTGACCTGAAGCGCACCGGTGGCCTGCGCCGGGGCAGGTTCGCCCGGTTCGAACGAGGTCTGCAGCCCCTGCGCCAGCACCGGCATCGCAGGGGTCGCACAGGCCAGGGCCAGGGCGAGCGGAAGCAGGGCGCGGCGCGGATCGGACAGGGTCATGCAAGGGTCTCCCGGAAGGGCTGGCGGCGGGCGAACCCGCATCGGCGGACACCACGGACAGCATCGCTCCGCCCGCCAGGCTGGCAGTGGAAGAGGCGATGCCGGTCCGGTGGGGGCGGGCCATGCGATCGGGTTGGATTGGGTGGGTCGAGGTGCGACCTGGCCCGATCCTGCAACAGCCGCCGCGCGCTGGCAAGTGCCATTTAGTTCGATCCAAATGCGGGAAATATCGCTGGAGTCGATTCTGGCGAGCGAACCTGCCGGTACGACCGCGAAATCCCCGGAATCACCGCCGCCCGGCGTGCGGCGGGGAGATGCGAGGCATCGGCGGCGGCGTGCAAAGGCCCGTTGCGGGGCAATGTCGTTGCGGCCCAGATGCTAGAATCACAGGCCTCGCAACCCGTTCACCGAATCCGCCATGAGCCATACCGCCACCGCGCCCGCCAACGCCGAGAAGCGCTACACCGTGCACCGCAGCGATCTGCCGTTGAGCTGCCCGACCCCGGAAATGGCGCTGTGGAACTCGCATCCGCGCGTGTACCTGCCGATCGAGGACGAGCCCAACGGCGAAGCGCAGTGCCCCTACTGCGGGTCCGTGTTCGTGCTGGCCGACTAAACGGCGGCCCCTTCGATGCGCCGATTGACCGTGGTGCAGTTGCTGCCGGCGCTGCACTCCGGTGGTGTCGAGCGCTCGACCCTGGAAATCGCTGCGGCCCTGGTTGCCGCCGGCCATCGCGCGCTGGTGGTGTCTGCCGGCGGCCGCCTGGTGCAGCCGCTGCTGGACAGCGGTGCCGAGCACCTCACCCTGGATATCGGCCGCAAGTCGCTGCTGACCCTGCGCCATCTGCCGACCCTGCGCCGGCTGTTTGCCGAAGTTGGTGCGGACATCGTGCATGCCCGTTCGCGGCTGCCGGCCTGGTTGGGCCTGTACGCGATCCGCGCCATGCCCGCCGCACAGCGCCCGCATTGGGTGACCACCGTGCACGGGTTGAACTCGCCCAGCCGCTACAGCGCGGTGATGACCAGTGGCGAACGCGTGATCTGCGTGTCCAACACCGTGCGTGCCTACGTGCAACGCCATTACCCGACGGTGCCGGAAGAAAAACTGCGGGTCGTACCGAGAGGTGTCGACGTCAACCAGTTCCCGCGCGTGGCGCGCGCCGACCGCCGTCCGCGGCTGGCCCTGGCGGCCGACTACCCGTGGCTGGCGCAGGTTGAGGGCCCGCTGCTGCTGCTGCCGGGGCGCGGCACCCGACTGAAGGGCCACGCCCACGCGCTGCAGCTGCTGGCCGACGTGCGTGCCGCCGGCGTGCCTGCCCAGCTGTGGATGCTGGGCACCGACGAACCCGGGCGCGAGGCCTACGTGGCTGGCCTGCGCCGCCAGGCCGCGGCGCTGGGCGTGGCCGAGGCCGTACAGATCAGCACGCCTACCGTCCGCATCGCCCAGGCCTACGCCGCCAGCGATCTGGTGCTGCAGCTGTCGGACAAGCCGGAAGCCTTTGGCCGCACCGTGCTCGAGGCGCTGTCGGTCGGCCGCCCGGTGCTGGGCTGGGACCACGGTGGCGTCGGCGAACTGCTGCAGCAGCTGCAGCCCAGCGGTGCGGTGCCGCTGGGCGACGCGCACGCGCTGGGTGAACGTGCGCTGGCCCTGCTGGCGCAGCCGCCGTCCCTGCCGACCCGCATCCCGTTTACCCTGCAGGCCATGCAGCGCGACACCCTCCGCCTCTATGCCGATCTCGCCGGCTGACCCCGCTGCCATCGTGCGCGACGACCGTGCCGGGCGCTGGGCGCCCTGGTGGGTGCTGGCGTACGTGGCGATGTGGCCGCTGCCGGGCATTGCCGAAACCGTGCTGGGCCTTGGCGCGGTCTATGCTGCCGCGCGCATGGTGATGCGCCGGCTGCAGCGCCGCCCGCACCTGCTGAGCACGGCGGCGTGGGCGCTGACCTCGATCCTGTTCCTCGGCTACTGGCTGCCGCAGGCGTTTTCGGCCATCGATGCGATCGACCCTTCGGCCTCGTGGACCAAGGCGGCCGCCGGACTGCGCTACCTGCCCTTCATGTGGCTGGTGGCGATCGCGGTGGCCACGCCGGAACGGCGGCGCTTGACCTTCGGTGGCCTGGCGCTGATCACCGGCGTGTGGACGCTGGACGCGCTGGTGCAGGCGCTGGCTGGCACCAGCCCGTGGTTCTGGTCGCTGGAACACCTGAAGCTGGCCGTGAGTGGCCAGGCGCTGTGCCCGGCCGACGAAGCCGCACTGGCCGACCGCCTCAGTGGCGCGCTTGGGCCCTGCAATCTGAAATTCGGCCAGGTGCTGGCCAGCCTGTCACCGTTCCTGCTGCTGCCGATGGCGCGGCGTTTCGGCAATGCAGGGTGGCTGCTGGCCGCTGCGGCACTGGGGTGCGTGCTGCTGCTGGCAGGCTCGCGCGCCTCGTGGATCACCTTTGTGCTGGTGCTGGCCTACAGCGGCATGCGCCAGTTCGGCTGGAAGCGGCTGCTGCTGCTGGCCCTGGTGGCAGCGCTGGGTACGGCCGCACTGACAGCGGGCGTGCCGCAGCTGCGCGAGCGTGTCGTGCGCACGGCGCAGGCATGGAACGAAGACGGGCAGGGCGTTGACGAGGCGCTTTCGGGGCGCGCGCGCATCTGGACCGCGGCGGTGTGCATGATCGAGGAGCATCCGGTCAACGGTGTCGGTGCGCGCGGCTTCCGCGATGCGTATCCGGCCTGCGTGTCAGATGAGGGCCCCGCCGTGTGGGGCAACCAACCGGCGTTGCACGCCCACCAGATCGTGCTGGAAATCCTTGCCGAGACCGGCGTTCTGGGCCTGCTGCTGTGGTTGGCGGCGGTGGCGCAGGCCTGGCGGGCCTGGCGCTATGCCCCGGCGGCTGCGCGTGATCGCGCCCGGCCGGCGATGCTGGCGCTGGCGGTCACGGTGTTCCCGCTCAATACGCACCTGGCGTTCTATTCCGCGTTCTGGGGTGGCCTGACGGTGCTGCTGGCAGCCCTGTTCGCCGGCAGCCTGCTGGCGCGGGACGCGGGCGACACGCCGACGGTGGTCTGATCGTTCATCCACGCATGGCGCGGCTCTACTGCATGTACCGAACGGAGCCTGCTTTGGTAGATCCACGCCATGCGTGGATGGAGCTTTCCCGACGCGAATACCGGTCAACCACCACTACCGGTGTTTCCATGCGTATCGCACGCTGGAGGCATGGCCAGCCCCAGACTTCGCTACGGTCGGTATTCCCGATCCGGCAACGTGTACTCATTGACCACAGCAACCCTCGGCCGCGAACCGTTGTTCGCCGATGCGGCAAACGTGGCGATCCTTATCGACACACTGCGCTTCGTAGAGCGCAAGGGCTTCAGCCATAGCCTCGCCTGGGTGGTCATGCCCGACCATCTGCACTGGCTGATGGAGCTGCGCGGAGGAACCCTGGCCGAGTGTATGGCCCTGCTCAAATCACGCAGCAGCCGTCTGTTGAACCGGCGATTGGAGCGACAAGGGCCGCTGTGGCAGCGCGGTTACCACGATCACGCCGTACGCAGCGATGAATCCCTTCATGAGAAGGCGATGTACATCATGGCCAATCCGGTCCGTGCGGGCCTGGCCAGCACGTTGGGTGAGTACCCGCACGCATGGTGCCGTTGGCCGTTGTAGGTGCCGCCATCCGGATGTAGAGCATCCACGCATGGCGTGGATCTACTTCAGAATGCTCCGCGTCATCAAATCCACGCCATGCGTGGATGAAGCTGCACAGGAAAGTAGATCCACGCCATGCGTGGATGAAACCCTCCCGCCGCACCGCTATTTGTAGAAATCACTCCGGCCGCCGGGCTGGCGCTTGAAGCGGCGGTGGATCCACAGGTACTGGTCGGGAGCCTCTCGCACCATCGCTTCGATGGCCTGGTTGACCCGGGTGGTATCGGCTTCCACATCCTCGCTGGGGAAGTTCTCCAGCGGCGCGCCGATCTTCAGGAAGTACTTTCCGCCTTCTCGCCGGTGGAAGTACGGAATCACCGCACAGCCGGTCATGCGCGCCAGCTGATGGGTGGCGGTGATGGTCGAAGCGGTGTGGCCGAAGAACGGCACGAATACCGTGTCCTTGCCTCGCATGTCCTGGTCTGGCGCGTACCAGAGGAAACCGCCCTTCTTCAGGTGGCGCACGGTCGCGCGGATGTCCTCGTTGGCGAACATCGCCTTGGCATAGCGCAGGCGGCCGAACTTGACCGCCCACTCGTACACCGGGTTCTTGTGCTTGCGGTACATGCCGGAAAGATCGACGTAGTCGCACAGCAGGCGGCCGCACATCTCCAGGGTCATGAAGTGGCCGGAGACCAGCAGGACGCCGCGGCCTTCGGCCTGCATCTGCCGCAGGTGTTCCAGGCCTTCGATCCGTACCCGCGGGCGGATGCTGTCGATGCTGCCCCACCAGGCGCGGATGCACTCGAATACGCCGACGCCCAGCGCATCGAAACTGTCGCGCACCAGGCGCTGCCGCCACGCTTCGTCCTTCTCGGGGAAACACAGCTGCAGGTTGACCTCGGCGGCGCGGCGGCGGCTGCCGAGCAGGCGCCAGGTGATCCAGCCGACGCCCCGGCCCAGCGCGCGCTGCAGCATCCACGGCAGGCGGGCGATGGCGAAGGCGCCGAACATGGCGGCGAACATCGGCCAGTTGCGCGGATCGCGCAGCGACGGGCGGACGGCGGTGGAGGCATCTGACATGGGGCCATTCTACCAAGGCGGCCGCGTGTCTTTCCCGGGGGGCTCCCGTATCCTTGCCGCATGCGTAAAGACCCTGTCGAATGGATCCTGCGCGGCCTGTACTCGGTCGTGCTCTATATCCTGCTGCCGATCACCGTGTACCACCTGGTCTGGCGCGGTTTCCGGGTCCGTGAGTACTTCCGGCGCTGGGACGAACGCTACGCCTCCTATCCGCAGCCGACCGGCCAGCCACGGGTGTGGCTGCACGCGGTCTCGGTGGGCGAGGTCAATGCCGCCGCGCCGCTGGTCAATGCCCTGCGCCAGCAGCGCCCGGACATCCGCTGGGTCATCACCACCATCACTCCGACCGGCTCCGAGCGCGTGCGTGCGCTCTGGGGCGACGCGCTGGACCATGTCTACCTGCCGTACGACGTGCCGGGCAGCGTCAACCGCTTCCTCGGCCATTTCCAGCCCAGCCTGGCGCTGATCCTGGAAACCGAGTTGTGGCCGAACATGCTGTTCGGCTGCCGTGACCGTGGTGTTCCGGTCTACATCCTCAATGCCCGGTTGTCGGCGCGTTCGCTGCGCGGCTACCGGCTGCTGGCCGCGTTGATCCGCCGCGCCCTGCGCACCGTCACCTGCGTGGCCGCGCAGTCGCAGGACGATGCCGAGCGCTTCGTGCAGCTGGGGGCGGAGCCCGGCCAGGTGCAGGCACTGGGCAACCTGAAGTTCGACATCACCACGCCGGACGTGCAGGGCTTCGTCGAACAGTTCCATGCACGGGTGCCGGGCGCGCGCCCGGTATGGATCGCCGCCAGTACCCATGACGGCGAAGAGCAGGCGGTGATCGACCTGCACCGCCGCCTGCGCCAGCAGCATCCGGATCTGCTGCTGCTGTGGGCACCGCGCCATCCCGAACGTTTCCCCAAGGTGGAAGCGCTGGCGCGCGAACAGGGCTGGAGCGTGGCGACCCGCCGCGTGGACCAGTGGCCGCACGCCGCCACAGACGTGTTCGTCATCGATACCCTCGGCGAGCTGATGCCGTTCTACGCCTGCGCCCAGGTCGCCTTCGTCGGCGGCAGCCTGCAGGCCATCGGTGGCCACAACCTGCTGGAGCCCGCTGCGATGGGAACCGCAGCGGTGACCGGCCCGCACCTGCACAACTTCGCGGAAATCTCCCGGCGCATGCGCGAGGCCGGTGCGCTGCTGATCGGCGAAGACGCGCAGGCGGTGGGCGACCTGCTGCAGCATCTGCTTGAAGATGCGCAGGCCCGCGAGGACATGGCGCGTGCGGGCTGCACGTTGGTCAGCAATGGCCGTGGCGCGCTGCAGCGCACGCTTGCGCTGGTCGCACCGCACCTGCCACCGCCACGCGAGTGATCCCGGCGTTGCGGCGTCGGCGGCGCTGCGCTGCGTTGTCGTGATCAACTTCATCAATTCTGCTTAGCGACGATTTTTCTGTCGTTGCTGGACCGACCCTGCCGATGGCAGCGTGCCTGCCATCACATCGTGGCGCACGCAGCACCGATTCCGATTCCGCAGGACGACGCAGGCTGCCAGCCTGCTGTCGACCGCGCTTGGGCGGATATCAAGGGAACTTGCGATGGACGGCGACAGGGGCAGGGACGGCACCGGTGGGGCGCGCTTGGGGATGGACCACCTGGCTGTGGTGGCACTGACGCTGCTGGTGGGCGGCAGCGTGATCGCGCTGGTGGGCCAGCACACGGCGGCACAGGCTGGCCCCGCCATCGTACTGAGCCTGTTGCTGGCCGCACTGGGGGCTGGCCTGGTGCTGTGCTGCCTGCAGGATCTGGTGCTGCGACTGCCGGCGGCCGATGGCCTGTACGGGCTGCTGGCCGCCAGCTGGGGGCCACGGGTGGCCGTCGTTCTGGGCACGATCCTGTTGCTTGAGCTGACGGCGACCACGGCGGGCGCGGCACAGTCCATGGCCCGCCATGTACATGCCGTGCTGGCTACCGGAGGCCTCCATGCCAACGACTGGCTGCCCGTGCAGATAGCGGCGGCCGTGGGTCTGCTGATGTTGAGCGCGCTCGCGTTGCTGCCGCCGCGGGGCGTGGCCCTGGCGGCTTGTGCGCTGCTGACGGTGAAGATCGGTGTGGGGGTGTTGCTGCTGGCGCTAGCGGCACGTCACGTGCACTACGGGCATTGGATTCCCTGGCTGCCTCCGGCGACCGCGCCGTATCGCTTCGGGCTGGGGGGCGTGCTGGCGGCTGCGGTGCCGCTGCTGGGCATATTTGCCAGCGTGGGCCTGGCACTGGGCTTTCCTGCGCTGCGCCGCCAGGGTGCGATGTGGCAGCCGGCGGTGCTGGCGCTGGTCTCGTTGCTGGCGATGCTGCTGCTGATCGTGCTGGCAGCATTGCAGGCCGGGCTGGTCGAGTTTTCCGCGCTCGCCAGTACCCGGCCACTGGCCGTGGCGCTGCAGGTGCACCCCCAGCTGCAGTGGATGCTGCCATTGTTGCCCCTGGCCGGGGCAGCGGGCCTGGCCGCCCTGCAGTTGGTGCTGCTGATGCTGGCCGTCCGGTTGGCCACATCGTTGTGGCCCCGCGCAGCTGACGCGGCGGGACGATCCCGCACGGGCCTGAGCGCAATGGTGGTTGCGCTGCCGGCGGTGATGCTGGTGCTGGGGCTGCCGCAGGGCACCTTGCCGGCGCTGCCGGGTCCGGCAACGCTGGTGGTGATGGCGGCGCTGTGCCTGGCGGTGCTGCGGCGGCGTCGGGATGACACCCGGCAAGGCGCAGCCGGCTGCGGGCTGATGATGTCGATGCTGGCCCCTTTGGCAGCCGCGCTGTGCGTGCTTGCGGCGTTGGAACGCCTGCGCGCATGGCCGGGCTGACGGTTCGTGGGGCCACGCCGGGGGGCGCGCGTGTGGATGCAGCACCTGCAAAAAAGCCACCCTCGCGGGTGGCTTTTTCGTTGCAGGGGCGGCGACTCAGTGCGTGGTCGTGGCCGGGTTGCCCGCGTCCTGGGTCAGCAGCCGATTGACGTCCTGCAGTTCGGCCACGTCCAGCGCACCCAGCGACTGGCTCAGCAGCAGGCGGTTCTGCAGGAAGGTGTAGCGGGCCTGGGCATAGTCCAGCTGCGCCGAGAACAGGATGCGCTGGTTCTGGATCACATCCAGCACGGTACGGGTACCGACTTCCAGGCCCACCTGCGAGGCGTCGTACGCGCTCTGCGCCGAAACCACCGCCAGGCGGCGGGCTTCCACTTCGCTGATGCCCTGCACCAGGGTCTGGTAGGCATTGCGGGTATTGCGATCCAGGGCACGCTTCTGCTGCTCGTAGCCGTCCTGGGCGATGTCACGCTGCGCCAGCGCCTGGCGCACGCCGGACTGGGTGGCACCACCGGAGAAGATCGGCACGCTCAGGGTCAGGCCGATGCTGTTGGTGCGCGCATCCGGCGACAGCGAACCGGCACCGGTGCTGTCGCCCCAGGTGGCGCTCTTGCCCCAGCTGCCGCCCAGCGACAGGGTCGGGTAATGGCCACCACGGGCAGCCTGCACGCCGGCTTCAGCGGCACTGACCTTCAGCTCCTGCGCCTTCAGCGCCGGATTCTGGGTGGTGGCCTGCTGCACCAGCTCGTCGATGTTGCCGCGGTTGGCCGGCACTTCCGGGCGGAAGTCCGCCGGCAGGCCACGCAGGTTGGTCACCGGCTGGCCGGTCAGTTCGGTCAGGGCCTGGTAGTTATCGGCCAGGGTGTTCTGCGCAATGATGGTGTTGGCGCGCGCCTGGTCGTACTGGGCGCGTGCTTCGTGCACGTCGGTGATCGGCGCCAGGCCCACTTCCAGGCGCTTGTCGGCGAAGTCGAACTGCTTCTTCGCGGCCGCTTCATTGGTCTGTGCGGCGTTCAGCGATTCGATCGCCACCAGCACATTGAAGTAGGCCGCCGAGGTGCGCACGATCAGGTTGTCGTTGGCCGATTCGAGGGTGAAGTCCGCCGCCTTGCTCAGTTCACGCTGCGAGCGCAGGTTGTTGATCTGGGTCCAGTTGAACAGCGTCTGGCTGCCGTCGATCGTGTAGGTGCGGCGCTTGTTGGTGAACGAGCCGGAGTTGGCGTCGGCGTTCGGCTCGCTGCGCGTGCGGTTCAGCGCGGCCTGGCCGTTGATCTGCGGCAGCAGGGCGGCACGCGCCTGCACGGCGCCTTCCTTGTCGTACAGCCGGGTCGATTCGGCGGCCGACAGCTGCGGATCGCCGTTGCGGGCCATTTCGTAGACCTGCAGCAGGTCGGCGGCATGGGCGGACAACGGCAGCAGGGCAGTGGCCAGCGCAACAGCGAGGGATCGGCGGATCATTGCGGCTTCCTTGGACTCAGAGGTGGAACTGGGGGGCCGGGGCGGCACCACGCAGGTAATCGATATCGGTCTCGAACAGGGACTCGGAGCTGCCGTCGGCCTTGACCAGCAGGGCCTCCATCGCCGGCGAGCGGCCGTGGATCACGAACAGGCGGCCACCCGGACGCAGCCACGAGGCGAACTGTGACGGCACCACGTCGACCGCACCAGTGACACAGATCACGTCAAAGCGGCGTTCGGTCTGCCAGGACAGGGCATCGGCCACTTCCACGCGGACGTTGCTGCCCAGGCCGGAGGCGTCCAGGCGGGCACGCGCAGCGGCGGCCAGCTCCGGGTCGATTTCCAGGCTCAGCACATCGCGCGCCAGCGCGCCGATGCAGGCCGACAGGAAGCCGCTGCCCGTGCCGATTTCCAGTACTTCGTCACCCGGCTGCAGGTCCAGTGCCTGCAGGGTACGGCCCTCGATGACCGGCTTCATCATCTTCTGGCCGTGGCCGATCGGCAGTTCGACATCGGCGTAGGCCAGTGCCCGGTGCGCGTCGGCGACAAAGGCCTCGCGCGGCAGGCGGGCCAGGACGTCGAGCACCTTGATGTCCAGCACGTCCCAGGGACGGATCTGCTGTTCCACCATCAGTTCGCGGGCGTGGGCGTAATCAATCGTCATGAGGTTCAAATCCAGCGCAGTGGGCCGGCCATTTTACCGGTGCCGGAGGCCGGCGGCGCGCCCAGAGCATCAGCTGCCGGGGGCCGGGGTCGCAGTGCCGGAAGTCATCGCGACCTCCGGTTCGTTCAGTTTTGGTTATTCAGCCGTTCCGGCCCCTCGCGGCGCGTAGGCGCGCAGGAAGAAGTCGATGCTGGCGGTCACGTGGGCAACAGGGTCGCATTCCACGGGCGACAGTGGCATGCCGCACATCATATGCATGTGCACTTCGCCCTTGACCAGGGTCAGGAACTGCTCGCCGGCCAGAGCACAGTCGGTGATCTCCAGTTCGCCGCGTTCGGCGCGGGCGCGCAGGAAATCGGCCAGCGCCTCGCAGGTACGCTCGGGGCCGGCTTTCCAGAACAGCGCGCGCAGGCGTTCGTCGGTCTCCGGCGCCATCATCATGCGCTGGATCGAGATCGCCGCGTCGGAGGTGATCAGCTCGAAGAAGGCCAGGCCGATACCGATCAGCTGGTCGCGCAGCGGGCCGTCCGCGTCGGCTACGAACAACGCGTCGGGCAGCATTTCAACGCACTTTGACTGCACCGCCTCGGAGAACAGCGTCTCCTTGTCGCCAAAGTGGCTGTACACAGTCAGCTTCGAGACGCCGGCCTGAGCGGCGATGGTGTCCATGCTCACGCCGGTATACCCCTGTTCGATGAACAGTGCCTTGGCTGCTTCAAGGATCGCCGCGCGCTTGCCGAGGTCCTTGGGGCGCCCGGGTCCGGCGGCCTTGGCAGCGGGCTTGGCCGACGGCTTGCGGGAAGTGGGAGAACTCATCGCAACAATACTAGACCAAGCGGTTCGATATTTATACTATACCGGCCGGTTTATTAAATTGGGCCGGCAGTCGCGGCTCCCTCCTTAGTTGCAACCCTGCGTTTCAGGACGTTGACCGATGAAGATCGTGCGCTGGATGGGCGGTATGGTGTGGATGGCTGCGCTGGCAGCCTGTTCGGGGCAGGAACAGGCGCCACCGGCGGCCGTACCGGTGCTGGTGGTTCACCCCGGCGAGCAGGCCGGGCAGGCGCCGGCGGCGTTCCCGGGCACGGTGCGTGCCCGGCAGGAAAGCCCGCTGTCGTTCCGCGTTGGCGGCAATCTGGTCAAGCGCCACGTCGATGCCGGGCAGCGGGTCAAGAAGGGCGACGTGCTGGCCGAGCTGGATGTGGCCGACTTCGCGCTGCAGGCCCGTGCCTCGCAGGCGCAGCTGGCGGCAGCCGAAGCCGATCTGGTGCGTGCCCGCGATGACCTCAAGCGTTACCAGGTGCTGGCCGACCAGCAGCTGGTCAGCCGCTCGCAGCTGGACCAGCAGTCCGCCGCGTTCAAGGCTGCGCAGGGCCAGGCCAACGCCGCCCGCGCCAACCTCGATGTGTTGCGCAACCAGGCCGGCTACGCACAGCTGCGCGCGCCGGCCGACGGTGTGATCGCCAGCCGCGAGGCCGAGGCCGGGCAGGTAGTGTCCGCCGGGCAGACCATCTTCAACCTGGCCGCCGACGGTGGCCGCGAAGTGCTGATCGACCTGCCCGAGGCCACCATCCGCGACTATGCGGTGGGACAGCCGGTCGAGGTGGAGTTGTGGAACCGCCCCGGCCAGCGCCTGCCGGGCACGATCCGGGAGATCGCCGCCGCTGCCGATCCGCAGGCACGTACCTATGCGACCCGGGTCAGTCTGCCCGCCGATGCGCTGGCCGACGTCGAACTGGGCCAGAGTGCCCGCGTCTACAGCAGCGCCGGTCGCCACGGCACCCTGCAGCTGCCGCTGGGCGCGCTGCAGCGCGGTGCCAATGGTGCCGCCAGCGTATGGGTGGTCGATCCGGGCAACAGCACGCTGAGGGCCGCAACGGTTACCACCGGTGCGTTTGGCAGCGAGACGGTACCGGTGCTGTCCGGCGTGAACGCGGGTGACTGGGTGGTTGCTGCGGGTGGCCACCTGCTGCGGGCCGGTCAACCGGTGATCGCCGTGGACCGGCAGAACCGTCCCGTGCTGAAGCCGGCTACGCCGGCCGCTGCCGCCAAGGCCAGGGAGTAAGCCGGTGCGCCGCTTCAATCTTTCCGAGTGGGCGTTGTCCAACCGCCCGCTGGTGCTGTTTGCGATGCTGGCCTTCGCGCTGATCGGCGCATGGTCGTACAAGCATCTGGGCCAGTCCGAGGACCCGCCGTTCACCTTCAAGGCGATGGTGGTGCGCACGTTGTGGCCCGGGGCCACTGCCGAGCAGGTCTCGCGGCAGGTGACCGAGCCGCTCGAGAAGGCGCTGATGAATACCGGCGAGTACGAGTTCATCCGCTCGTACTCGCGCCCGGGCGAATCGCAGATCATCTTCATGGCGCGCGACAGCCTGCGCTCCAGGCAGATCCCGGACCTGTGGTACCAGGTGCGCAAGCGCGTGGGCGACATCCGCCCGACGCTGCCACGCGAGATCGTCGGTCCGTTCTTCAACGATGAGTTCGGCGACACCTACGGCAACATCTATGCGTTGACCGGCAAGGGCTTCGACTATGCGGTGATGCGCGACTACGCCGACCGCATCCAGCTGGAACTGCAGCGGGTGCCCGACGTCGGCAAGATCGACCTGGTCGGCCTGCAGGACGAGAAGGTGTGGATCGAACTGTCCAACACCCGGCTGGCCACGCTGGGCGTGTCGATGCAGCAGGTGCAGCAGGCGCTGGCCGACCAGAATGCAGTGACCGGCACCAGCTTCTTCGAGACCGCCACCGATCGCGTGCAGCTGCGGGTGACCGGCCAGTTCAACGACATCGAAGCGATCCGCCAGTTCCCGATCCGCGCCGGTGACCGCACCGTGCACCTGGGCGACATCGCCGAGGTCAAGCGCGGCTTCGCCGATCCGGCGTCGCCGAAGATGCGCTTCATGGGCGAAGAGGCGATTGGGCTGGCGGTGGCGATGAAGGATGGCGGTGACATCCTCAAGCTCGGCGCCAACCTCGATGCCGAGTTCGAACGCCTGCAGAAGACCCTGCCGGCCGGTATGCAGCTGCGCAAAGTGTCCGACCAGCCGCAGTCGGTGGAAGAGTCGGTCGGCGAGTTCGTGCAGGTACTGACCGAGGCGGTGGTGATCGTGCTGCTGGTCAGCTTCTTCTCGCTGGGCCTGCGCACCGGCCTGGTGGTGGGCGTGACCATCCCGCTGGTGCTGGCGATGACGTTCTTCGTCATGCACTACTTCGACATCGGCCTGCACAAGATCTCGCTGGGTGCATTGGTGCTGGCGCTGGGCCTGCTGGTGGACGATGCGATCATCGCGGTGGAGATGATGGCCACCAAGATGGAGCAGGGCTATGACCGCCTGCGCGCCGCCAGTTTCGCCTGGGAGTCGACCGCGTTCCCGATGCTGACCGGCACCCTGATCACCGCGGCCGGCTTCCTGCCCATTGCCACTGCGGCATCGAGTACCGGTGAATACACCCGCTCGCTGTTCCAGGTGGTGACCATCGCGCTGGTGGTGTCGTGGATCGCAGCGGTGCTGTTCATCCCTTACCTGGGCGACAAGATGCTGCCGGACCTGTTCAATCCGCAGCCGCCGAAGCCGGGCAGCCTGTCCGCGCGCTGGCACGCCAAGCGCCAGCAGTGGGCCGACCGCTATCCGGCGCTGGCCAACCTGATCGCGCCGCCGCAGCACGGGCACGACCACGATCCGTACCAGCGCCCGTTCTATCGTAGTTTCCGTCGCTTCCTCGATACCTGCCTGCGGCATCGCTGGTGGGTGATCGCGGCGACCATCGGCCTGTTCGTGTTCTCGCTGATGATGTTCCGCTTCGTGCCGCAGCAGTTCTTCCCGGACTCGACCCGGCCCGAACTGATGGTGGACATCGAGCTGGCCGAGGGCGCCTCGCTGCGCTCGACCCAGGCCCAGGCCGAGAAGCTGGAGAAGCTGCTGTCCAGCCGCGAGGGCATTGCCAACTACGTGTCCTATGTGGGCACCGGTTCGCCGCGCTTCTACCTGCCGCTGGACCAGCAGCTGCCGGCGACCAATTTCGCCCAGTTCGTGGTGCTGGCCAAGGACATCAGGTCACGCGAAAGCACCCGCGACTGGCTGCTGCACGAGGTGATCCCGAAGTTCCCGGACGTGCAGATGCGCGTGACCCGCCTGGAGAACGGTCCGCCGGTCGGCTATCCGGTGCAGATGCGCATCTCCGGCGAGCACATCGAGAAGGTGCAGGCGATCGCGCGCCAGGTCGAGGCCAAGGTGCGGGAGAACCCGCACGTGATGAACGTCAACCTGGACTGGAGCGAGCCGAGCAAGGTGGTGCGCCTGGTGGTCGACCAGGAGCGCGCCCGCGCGCTGGGCGTGAGCAGCGCCCAGGTCAGCCAGTTCCTGTCCAGTTCGTTGGCCGGGCAATCGGTCAGCGTGTATCGCGAGGGCAATCGCCAGATCGAGATGCTGCTGCGCGGGCCGGCCGATGAGCGCAACCAGCTGGAGCTGCTGTCCAGCCTGTCGATGCCCACCGCCAACGGTGGCAGCATCACGCTGTCGCAGGTGGCGACGATGGAGTACGGCTTCGAGGACGGCATCATCTGGCACCGTAACCGGTTGCCGACGGTGACTGTGCGCGCTGACATCAGTGATGGCATGCAGGCGCTGGACGTGGTGCATCAGATCCTGCCCACACTGGACGGCATCCGTGCCGAGCTGCCCAGTGGTTACCTGCTGGAAACCGGCGGTACCGTGGAGGATTCGGCGCGTGGCCAGAACTCGATCAAGGCCGGCATGCCGCTGTTCCTGGTGGTGGTGGCCACGCTGCTGATGCTGCAGCTGCGCAGCTTCTCGCGTGCAGCGATGGTGCTGGTGACCGCGCCGCTGGGCATCATCGGCGCGACCCTGTTCCTGCTGCTGTTCCGGGCGCCGTTCGGCTTCGTGGCGCTGCTGGGCACGATCGCACTGGCCGGCATGATCATGCGCAACTCGGTGATCCTGATCGACCAGATCCAGCAGGACATCGATGCCGGGCATGACCGTTGGCATTCGATCATCGACGCCACGGTGCGCCGCTTCCGCCCGATCGTGCTGACCGCACTGGCAGCCGTGTTGGCGATGATTCCGCTGTCGCGCAGCGCGTTCTACGGATCGATGGCGATCTCGATCATGGGCGGCCTGATCGTCGGTACGGTGCTGACCCTGGTGTTCCTGCCGGCGTTGTACGCGGCGTGGTTCCGGGTGAAGCCCGATGAATCCGGGGCGTGATGCCCCGGCGTCCACGGCCAGCGCCTCTGGCAGGTGCCAACCTTGGTTGGCACTGCTCGCGGTACCTGCTTTCTGTAGAGCGGAGCCACGCTCGGCTGCTCTTCGCGCGTTGATGGGATGAGTCGAGCATGGCTCGACTCTACACAAGCATCACGCAGGGCATGGATCTACCGCAGCTGCAGACCGATCCGTAGCACCGGCAGCAGCCATTCGATGAACACCTGCACGCGCAGCGCACGGTGCTGCCGATGCGGCTGCAGCAGGGTGACCGGCAATGGCTGTGCGACGTGCTGTGGCATCACTTCCACCAGCGCGCCGGATTGCAGCTCGGCCTGTACGTCGTAGCGCGGAATCTGCAAAAGACCCAACCCCGCCACACAGCACGCGATCGATGCCTCGGCGCTGTTCACACGCACCCAGCCAGGCATCGGCAGCGTGCGCAGTTGGCCGCCGTCCTGCCACTCCCACGGTTCCACCCGTGCCGTGGTCGGCGACGCGTAGTTCACCGCGCGATGCTGCGGCAGGTCGGCAGGATGCTGCGGCACGCCGTGTTCGCGCAGGTAGGCCGGCGCCGCAACGTTGGCAAAATCCAGTTGGCCCAGCGTGCGCGCCACCAGGCTGGAATCGCCCAGTTGGCCGACCCGCAGCACCGCATCGCAACCGTCTTCGATCAGGTTCACCGCGCGGTCGGTCATGCCCAGGTCCACTTCCACCTGCGGATACTGCGCGAAGAACCCGGGCAGCGCCGGTGCGATGATGCGGCGGCCGATGCGGCTGGGTACGTCGATCTTCAGCAGGCCCGACGGCTGGGCGTCGACCTGGAGGAACAGCGATTCGGCGTCTTCGACCTCGGCGATCAGGCGCAGGCAGCGGGCATGGAACACGTCGCCGTCGTGGGTGGTGGACACCCGGCGGGTCGAGCGCTGCAGCAGGCGGGTGCCGAGCCGCTGCTCCAGCTCCGCAATGGCTGCCGAGACCGTGGAGCGGGGCAGGCCGAGCTGGTCGGCGGCGCGGGTGAAGCTCGCGCACTCCACGACCCGGGTGAAGATGCGGAAGCGATCGATCCGGTCCATTGTTCGCTGGCTCTGGAAAGTTAAGTCAAAGTGGCGGGCTTTATCCGCATTTTCTGCACGATATCGTCGTCAGGGCAGGGTTGCCACCCCGGGCAGCCCCCTCCCGAGACCGAAGCCATGACCGAGCATTCCCTCAAGGGCAAGACCGTGCTGATCGCCGGTGGCGCCAAGAACCTGGGCGGCCTGATCGCCCGCGACTTCGCCGCACAGGGCGCCAAAGCCATCGTCATCCACTACAACAGTGCCGCTACCCAGGCCGATGCAGAAGCGACGGTAGCCGCGGTGCAGGCCGCCGGCAGCAAGGCGGTGGCCCTGCAGGGCGACCTGACGTCGGCGGCAGCGATGGAGCGCTTGTTCGCCGATGCCGTGGCCGCAGTCGGCCGTCCTGACATCGCCATCAACACGGTGGGAAAGGTACTCAAGAAGCCGCTGCTGGACATCAGCGAGGCGGAGTACGACGAGATGAGCGCGGTCAATGCCAAGGCCGCGTTCTTCTTCCTGAAGGAGGCAGGTCGCCACGTCAATGACGGTGGCCGCATCTGCACCCTGGTCACCTCGCTGCTGGGTGCGTTCACGCCGTTCTATTCCAGCTACGCCGGCACCAAGGCGCCGGTCGAGCATTTCACCCGTGCGGCGTCGAAGGAATTTGGTGAGCGCGGCATTTCGGTGACCGCGATCGGTCCCGGTCCGATGGACACGCCGTTCTTCTATCCGGCCGAGAGCGCCGATGCGCAGGCGTATCACAAGACTGCGGCGGCATTGTCGGCGTTCACCCGCACCGGGCTGACCGACATCGCCGATATCGTGCCGTGGATCCGCTTCCTGGTGACGGATGGCTGGTGGATGACCGGGCAGACGATTCTGGTCAATGGTGGGTACACCACCAAGTAACGCAGCCACGCACGGCGTGGGTCTACCAGTAGAGCCACCCCATGGGTGGCTGCGCACGATATCCGACGGGAAGCGCGCCACGCATGGCGTGGCGCTACCGGATCAGCCCAGCTTCGCCAGCACCGCGTCGGTCGCTGCCGCGGTGCTCACCGCCTTGCCCTTCGCAGCCAGATCAGCAGTGAACACGTCGTCATCCAGCACCGCATGCACGGCGGCTTCCACCGCGGCCGCTTCGGCTTCCAGCCCCAGCGAATGGCGCAGCAGCATCGCGGCGCTGAAGATTGTCGCGTACGGATTGGCGATGCCCTTGCCGGCGATGTCCGGGGCCGAACCGTGGATGGGCTCGTAAATGCCCACCGCACCCGGCTCGCCCAGCGAAGCCGACGGCAGCAGGCCCAGCGAACCGGCCAGCATCGAGGCCTCATCGGTGAGGATGTCGCCGAACATGTTCTCGGTGACGATCACGTCGTACTCGCGTGGCTTGGCCAGCAGGTGCATGGCCATCGAATCGACCAACTGGTGCTCCAGCGCCACGTCCGGGAACTCCTCGCGGCCGATGCGTGCGGCCACGTCGCGCCACAGGCGCGAGGTTTCCAGCACATTGGCCTTGTCCACCGAAGTGACCTTGCCGCGACGCTGCCGGGCCAGGCGGAAGGCACTGCGCAGCACGCGTTCGATCTCGGCCACAGTGTAGCGGCACAGGTCGCTGGCGCTGTCGGCGTCGCGGGTCTTGTCGCCGAAGTAGATGCCGCCGGTCAGTTCACGCACCACCACGAAGTCCACGCCCTGCAGCAGCTCGGCCTTGATCGGTGATGCGTGCAGCGCGGCTTCGTGGGTACGTACCGGGCGCAGATTCGCGTACAGGCCCAGCGCCTTGCGGATCGCCAGCAGGCCCTGCTCGGGGCGCACCTTGGCGTTCGGGTCGGACCACTTCGGGCCACCGACCGCGCCCAGCAGTACCGCATTGGCGGCCTGGCAGGCGGCGAGGGTCGACGCCGGCAGCGGTTCACCGTGGCGGTCGATGGCGATGCCACCGATGTCGTGCTCGCTGAAAGTGAAGGTGTGGTTGAAGCGTCCGGCGACCGCCTTCAGGACGGCAACTGCCGCGGCGGCCACTTCCGGGCCGATGCCATCACCGGGCAGGACAACAATCTCAGCGTGCATGCTCACTCTCGTAACGTTCGATTTCAGGGACACGGCCCAACAGATACCCCAACTGGTCGACGCCTTCCAGCAGGCAGGTCTGCGAGAAGCCATCCAGCGGGAAGGAATAGACGCGGCCAGCGGGGGTGCGCAGTTCGCGCGCAGCCACGTCGATGGTCAGCGCATCGTCCGGGCGCTGCATCAGCGCCTGCACGTCGGCCTCGTCCAGCACGATCGGCAGCAGGCCGTTCTTCAGCGCGTTGCCGCGGAAGATGTCCGCGATCTCGCTGCTGACGATGGCACGCAGGCCCAGGTCGGTCAGCGCCCACGGTGCATGCTCGCGCGAAGAACCGCAGCCGAAGTTGCGGCCCGCCAGCAGGATGCTGCGGCCGGCGTTGTGCGGCTGGTTGAAGGCGAAGTCGGCCACCGGCGAACCATCAGCTTGCCAGCGCCAGTCGTTGAACGCGTTGCGACCCAGCCCGGCACGCTCGGTGGTGGACAGGAACCGCGCCGGGATGATCTGGTCGGTGTCGATGTTGGTCTGGCGCAGCACCACGCTGGCCGAGGTCAGGGTACGGAAACCGGCCATCACGCCACCTCCTGTGCGAACAGTTCGCGGGTGTCGGCCACATGCCCGTTCACCGCGGCCCACGCGGCGCTCATCGGCGAGGCCAGCAGCGTGCGCGAACCGGGCCCCTGCCGGCCTTCAAAATTGCGGTTGCTGGTGCTCACGGCCAGCTGGCCGGGGGCGACCAGATCGCCGTTCATCGCGATGCACATCGAGCAGCCCGGCTCGCGCCATTCGGCACCGGCCGCGCGCACGATCTCGTGGATGCCCTCGGCTTCGGCCTCGCGCTTGACGATCTCCGAGCCCGGCACCACCAGCATGCGCACCCGGTCGGCGACGCGACGACCGCGCAGCACCTGCGCCACTTCGCGCATATCACTCAGGCGGCCGTTGGTGCACGAACCAACGAACACTACGTCCACCGGTGTGCCCGCCAGCGCCTTGCCGGCCTGGAAGTGCATGTAGTCCAGGCCCTTCTGCGCGGCGGCATCGTTGGCGGCGGGAATCGGCGCATCCACGGCGATCGCGGTACCCGGATGCGTACCCCAGGTCAGGGTCGGGCGGATGTCGGCGGCGTCGATGTGCACTTCGCTGTCGAAGCGCGCGCCGTCATCGCTGCGCAGCTGTTGCCAGCGCGCCACGGCAGCGTCGAAGTCGGCGCCCTTGGGGCCGCGCGGCGTAGCGGCGACGAAGTCGAAGGTGACCTGGTCGGGCGCGACCATGCCGGCGCGTGCACCTGCTTCGATCGACATGTTGCACAGGGTCATGCGCTGTTCCATGTCCATCGCTTCGATGGTGCTGCCACGGAACTCGATCACATGGCCGGTGCCGCCGTTGACGCCGATCACGCCGATGATGTGCAGGACCACATCCTTGGCGCCGACGCCGGGTGCCAGGGCACCGTCAACGGTGATCGCGAAGGTCTTGGCCTTGCGCTGCAGCAGGCACTGCGTGGCCAGCACGTGGCCGACTTCGCTGGTGCCGATGCCGAAGGCCAGCGAGCCGAATGCACCGTGGGTGGAGGTGTGGCTGTCGCCGCAGACGATGGTCATGCCCGGCTGGGTGAAGCCCTGTTCCGGCGCAATGACATGGACGATGCCGCGGTTGTCCGAGGCCATGTCGAACAGTTCGATGCCGTGCTCGGCGCAATTTCGCGCCAGGGTGGCGACCTGTGCCTCGGAAGCGGCGCTGGCGTAGGGCAACGTGCCGTCCGCGGCGGCCGGCAGGGTCGGCGTGGAATGGTCCATCGTCGCCTTGGTGCGGTCCGGCCGGCGCGGCGACAGGCCGCGCTCGCGCAGTTCGGTGAATGCCTGCGGTGAGGTCACCTCGTGGATCAGGTGCAGGTCGATGTACAGCACGGCGGGCGCGCTGTCGGATTCGGGAACCACCACGTGGGCGTCCCACAGTTTGTCGTACAGGGTGCGGGGTGCGGAAGTCATGCGTATGCCTGGCAGAAGTACGAAATAGCGAACATCAGTAAAGAAAGCGGAACGGTCAAGTCAGCGCCGGCGGGCGAGCACACGCAGGCGCACGTAGTCGGCCAGCGGCTGGCCGGCGGCATTGCGTGGCAGGTCGGCCAGCAACGCGGTGGCAGCCTCGCGCACGGTGGCGCGGGCCTCGGCGGGCAGGTCATCCAGCAGCGGCGCGGCGAATACCCGCAGCCAGCCGGCCACGCCGGTCGGCAGTGGGGTCGGGCGCGGCGTGCATTCGATCAGCTGCACCTGGAAGCCATGCTGGCGCAGGCGGTCGGCATAGGCATCGGCGCTCGGGAAGTACCACTGGAAGGTGCTGGCGCCATGGCCGTGGGCCACGCGTGCGGCCTGTACCGCGGCGACGATCGTGGCGACGTTGCCATGGCCGCCGAACTCGGCGACGAAGCGGCCACCGGGACGCAGCGCGCGACGCACGCCTTCCAGCACGCGGTCCGGGTTGCCCATCCAATGCAATGCGGCATTGCTGAAGACCGCATCGAACTCGCTATCGAACGACAACGCGTGGCCGTCCATCACCTGCGCGTCGACGCCACGTGCACGGGCGGCGATCACCAGTTCCGGCGACGCGTCCACGCCGTGGATGCGCGCGCCGCTCAGGGCCAGTTCGGTGCTGAGCACGCCGTCGCCACAGCCCAGGTCGAGGATGCGCTCACCGGCGCGCGGATCGAGCAGGCGCGCGACCGCGCCACCGAGCGACGGTACGAAACCGGCATCGATCGCATAGTCCTGGGCGTTCCACTGCTGGCCAGCGGCTGCGGTAGGAGTGTCGAAGGCGCTCATCTCGGGTTCCTCAGGCGGTTGCGGGGGTGGGAACGTCGGTGCTGCTTTGGGCGGCGGCGTGGCGCTGGCGCAGCAGGCGGTTGGCCACGTCCAGCCAGGCCAGCGCGGAGGCTTCGATGATGTCCTTGCTAGTGCCGGTGCCGTCGTACTCCACGCCGTCGTGGCGCACGCTCAGGTTGGCCTCGCCGCGCGCATCGGCGCCGATGCCCACGCTGTGCACGTGGTAGCTGTCCAGCATCAGCTGTACGCCAGTGGCGGCCGACAGCGCGCCGAACAGCGCATCGACCGGGCCGTCGCCCTGCGCGGTCTCGGCCACGCGGTTGCCGTCCGGGTCGGACAGTTCCACCAGCGCGTTGGCACGGCTGCCGACATCGCTGATGGTCATCGACGCCAGGCGGTAGCCCTGCGCGTTGGAGCCGCCCTGCATCAACGTCTGCAGGTCGGCATCGGTGACCACGCGCTGCTGTTCGCACAGGCCCTTGAACTGCTCGAACATCAGCTTCAGTTCGTCTTCGTCCAGCCAGAAGCCCAGCGCGCGCAGCCTCGCTTCGACGGCGGCGCGGCCACTGTGGCGGCCCAGCACCATCTGCGAATCCTCCCAGCCCACGTCTTCCGGGCGCATGATTTCGTAGGTGCCGCGATGACGCAGCATGCCGTGCTGGTGGATGCCCGATTCGTGGGCGAAGGCATTGGCGCCGACGATCGCCTTGTTGCGCTGCACCGGCATGCCGACCAGGCGCTGCAGCAGCTGCGAGGTGCCGACGATGCGCGGGGTGTTGATCGAACTGTCCTGCTCGTAGAAGGCCTGGCGGACTTTCAGCACCATCGCGATCTCTTCCAGTGAACAGTTGCCGGCGCGCTCGCCGATGCCGTTGACGGTGCACTCGACCTGGCGTGCACCGCCCTCGATGGCGGCCAGCGAGTTGGCCACGGCCAGGCCCAGGTCATTGTGGCAGTGCGCACTGAAGATCACGTTGGCGGCATTCGGCACATCGGCGACGCCGGCGATGACCTGCTGGAACATCGCGCGGATTTCTTCCGGCGTGGTGAAGCCGACGGTGTCGGGCAGGTTGATGGTGGTGGCGCCGGCGGCAATGGCTACGCGCGAGACTTCGATCAGGTAGTCCAGCTCGGTGCGGGTGGCATCCTCGGCCGAGAATTCGACATCGTCGATGTACGAGCGTGCCAGCGATACATGCTTGCGTACCGATTCCAGCACCTGCTCGCGGGTCATCCGCAGCTTGTGTTCGCGGTGCAGCGGGCTGGTGGACAGGAACACGTGCAGGCGCGGGTTGGCCGCAGCTTCCAGGGCACGCGCCGAGGTTTCGATATCGGCCTGCAGGCAGCGCGACAGCACCGCCAGGCTCAGGCTCGGGCGGCGCAGCTCACGGCCGATCAGGGCCATCGCCTCGCGGTCGGACTGCGAGCTGGCCGGGAAGCCGGTCTCGATGATGTCCACGCCCAGTTCGTCCAGCGCACGCGCCATCACCAGCTTCTGCGGCGGGCTCATGCTGCAGCCGGGGGACTGCTCGCCGTCACGCAGGGTGGTGTCGAAGATGCGGATGCGCGGGGTGGTAATTCGTTCGATGGTGGTCACAGGGAAATCTCCTCGACAGCGGGTGCGGCGGCTTGCAGGGGGGAAGGGGAAGAGGTGGGGGACGCGAGGGCGCTGGCCTTGCCGGGCGAGCGTGGGGTTTCACTACGCCGTCGCCGTGGTTTGCGTGGCGGGCGCGGCCGGATGTCGGTGAGCAGGCCGGCCAGGACACCCGCATCGATATTCCCGCCGGACACCACCGCGCACTTGCGGCGGCTAGCGACACGGCGGCCTGCTGCCAGCGCCAGCGCACCGGCGCCCTCGGCGATGATGTGTTCTTCCAGTGCCAGCCGGACCAGGGTTTCACGCAGTTCGGCTTCGCGCACGATCACCACGTCGTCCAGCAGCGAGGTGCACAGGCGTCGGGTCAGGAATCCAGGGATCTTCACCCGCACGCCGTCGGCCAGCGAGGCGACGGGGGCGATCTCGCGCACGTCGCCGCGGATGGCGCGCGCCATTGAGTCAACGCCTTCCACCTGGGCGCCGATCACGCGCACGCCCTGTGATTTCAGCGCCAGTGCAACGCCGGAGGCCAGTCCGCCACCACCAATCGGCACGATCACCACGTCCGGTGCGTGCGCGGCCAGCTCGATGCCGACCGTACCCTGGCCGGCAATCACATCGGCGTCGTCGAACGCGGACAGGAAGCGGTAGCCATGGCGCTGTGCCAGTTCGACGGCGAAGGCGTAGGCCTCGTCATAGCTGGTGCCATGCTGGCGCACGGTGGCGCCCCAGTGAGCGACGCCGGCGATCTTGGTGGCCGGTGCGCCATGCGGCATCACGGTGATGGCCGGGACGTCCAGGCGGTAGGCCGCCCACGCCACGCCCTGGGCATGGTTGCCGGCCGAGGCGCAGATCACCGGCCGGGTATCGCCGCGCTCGCGGCCGGCCAGCAGCGCGTTCAACGCGCCGCGCACCTTGTAGGACCCGGTGCGCTGCAGGTTCTCCAGCTTCAGCCAGGTGCCGAAGCGCTCGGCATGGTGCAGCGGGGTAGGCGGCAGGAAGCGGCGCAGCCGGGCCTGCGCCGCCAGTACGTCGGCGACGCTTACGTCGCCGACATCGCTTTCCTGGCTGGCATCAGCGGCCGGCATGGGCCACCAGCGGGGGGCAGGCGACCGCCGCATGCGGGCACGGGCGGCGAAGAAGACGCCTCCGTACCGGCACCGTGGTCACTACGGTACGGGTGTTCATACGGATGCTCCTTCCACGGCGGTGACCTGCACGGACACGCAGTCGTAGATCTTCTCGATCTGCCGGCACAGCGTTTCCGCCGGGCGCTGGCCATCCACCACCAACTGCAGGTGCCAGCGGCCATCGTCGGCGGCCACCGGCGCACCGCTGATCGCACGCGGCGCGAAGCCACGGCGCTCGGCCATGCCGATCACGCGCAACAGCGCGCCTTCGGCCGGGTGCAGCACCAGGTCAAGCCGGTAGTGCATTGGGGATCTCCTGGCGGGCATGGGCGGGGTTGCTTTCCAGCATCGTGCTGTTGGCGGTGTTCGGTGGCACCAGCGGCCATACGTTGGCGCGTGCATCGATGGCCACGTGCAGCAGTGCCGGGCCGGGTTCGGCCAGCAGCGCGGCCAGGCCACCCTCGACGTCATCCCGCGCGTCGATGCGGGTGGCGGCAATGCCGAACACCTGCGCCAGCGCCACGAAGTCCGGGTTGTCGGACAGGTCGATCTCGCTGTAGCGCTCGGCGAAGAACAGCTCCTGCCACTGCCGCACCATGCCCAGCGAACTGTTGTCCAGCAGCACGATCTTCACCGGCAGGCGGCAGCGGGCAATGGTGGCCAGCTCCTGCACGTTCATCATGAAGCTGCCGTCGCCGGACACCAGCACCACGGTGCGATCGGGGCAGGCGAACTGCGCACCCATCGCGGCCGGCAGGCCGAAGCCCATGGTGCCCAGCGCGCCACTGGTCAGGTGGTTGCGCGGGTGGTTGAAGCGGCAGTGCTGGGCCACCCACATCTGGTGCTGGCCAACGTCGCAGGCGATCACCGCATCGGCCGGGGCCAGCTCGCTCAGGCGCTTCAGCAGCGCCGGGGCGTAGATGTGCTGACCCGGTGCGTCGTAGCGCGCGGCGAAACGATCGCGGTGCTGTGCACAGCGCTTGCGCCACGCCTCCTGGTGGGCCTTGGGGGAGGGGAAGGCCGCACGCAGGGCGCGGATGGCATGACCGACATTGCCGGGCACGGCGACATCGGCGCTGCGCAGCTTGGAAATCTCATATGCGTCCGCATCGATGTGAACGACGCGGGCGAACGGTGCAAACTCCGCCAGCTTGCCGGTGGCACGGTCGTCGAAGCGTGCGCCCAGCACCAGCAGCAGGTCGCTTTCCTGCACCGCCATGTTGGCCGCGCGGGTGCCGTGCATGCCCAGCATGCCCAGCGACTGCGGATGGCTGGCCGGCAGTGCGCCGAGGCCGCGCAGGGTCATCACGGTGGGGATGGCACTGGCCTCGACGAAGTCGCGCAGGTCCTGCACGGCGTCGCCCAGGGCGATGCCGCCACCGGCGTAGACCACCGGCTTCTCGGCCGCCGCCAGCGCGGCGATGGCCTCGGCAATGGCGGCCTCGGCTGGCGCCGGCGGTGGTTCGACGCTGCTGGGCGCATGCGCCGGCAGATGGCTGGCGTCGGCCAGCTGCACATCCTTGGGCAGGTCGATCAGCACCGGGCCGGGGCGACCTTCGCGGGCGATCCGGAACGCATCGGCCACCACGCGCGGCAGGTCATCGACGCTGCGCACCAGCCAGCTGTGCTTGACGATCGGCATCGTCAGGCCGAACACATCCAGTTCCTGGAAGGCGTCGGTGCCCAGCAGCGGGGTGCCGACCTGGCCGGTGATGCAGACCATCGGTACCGAGTCCAGCATCGCATCGGCGATGCCGGTGACCAGGTTCGACGCGCCCGGGCCGGAGGTGGCCACGCAGACGCCCACCTGGTTGCTGGCGCGGGCGAAACCGTTGGCGGCCAGCGCCGCGCCCTGCTCATGGCGTACCAGGATGTGCTTCAGCGACGAATCCACCAGCGCGTCGTAGAACGGCATGATGGTGCCGCCGGGATAGCCGAACAGCGTGCGGACGCCTTCGGCCTCCAGCGCCTGGGTCAGCCAGCGCGCGCCGTTGGGCGGCGCGCTGCGGTGTGTGGAAGAGTTCATGGGGGAACCTTGCAAAGCGGGTGGGGGAGGGCCGCGCGGTTACGCGGCCTGTCCTTGCAACCAGACCATCTTGGCGCGCAGTTCCTTGCCCACCTTTTCGATCGGGTGCTCCAGGTCGGCCTGCTTGAACCTGTTGTAGTTCGGCAGGCCCGCTTCGTACTCGGCCACCCAGTTCTTGGTGAAGGTGCCGTCCTGGATGTCCTTCAGCACTTCCTTCATGCGTGCCTTGGTGCTGGCGTCGATCACGCGCGGGCCGCTGACGTAGTCGCCGTACTGCGCGGTCTCGGAGATGAATTCCAGCATGCGCGAGATGCCGCCTTCGTAGAACAGGTCGACGATCAGCTTCAGCTCGTGCAGTACCTCGTAGTAGGCGATCTCCGGCTGGTAGCCGGCTTCCACCAGAGTCTCGAAACCGGCCTGCACCAGCGCCGACGCACCACCACACAGCACCGCCTGCTCGCCGAACAGATCGGTCTCGGTCTCTTCCTTGAAGGTGGTCTGGATCAGGTTGGCGCGGGCACCGCCGAGGCCAGCCGCATAGGCCTGGGCATGCTGCGCGGCCTTGCCGCTGACGTCCTGGTAGACCGCCCAGATGCACGGCACGCCACGGCCGATCTCGTACTCACGGCGCACCAGCGCACCCGGACCCTTCGGCGCGACCAGCACGACGTCCAGATCGGCGCGCGGCTCGATCATGCCGTAGTGCACGTTCAGGCCGTGGGCGAACAGCAGGCACGCCCCCTGCTTCATGTTCGGCGCCAGCACATCGTTGTAGAGCTTCTTCTGCACCATGTCCGGGGTCAGCACGGCGACCAGGTCGGCGTCCTTCACCGCATCGGCGGGCGCCACCACGGTGAATCCATCGGCCTGGGCCTTGGCTTCGGTCGGGCCGCCCGGACGCAGGCCTACCACCACGTCGAAGCCGGATTCGCGCAGGTTCAGTGCGTGGGCGCGGCCCTGGCTGCCGTAGCCGATGACGGCGATCTTGGTCTGGGGCAGGTCGTTGGTGCTCATGGGGGAGGTTCCTTGCGGTGGGAAGAAAAAAGAACGGCCGGTCGTCGAGGTGACGTGCCGGCCGGTCAGGGGAAAGCGGTGGAGGGGGCGCCGCGCATCGCGCAGGCACAGCCACAGCCACCACGACGCGTGGTGCTGCAGGTCCGGGTTGTGCGATGAGCGTTGGTCATGGTGGTTGCGTCTGAAACCAGGTCCTGAAATGAAAAAACCCGCACCGGGGCGGGTGCGGGTTTTTGAAGAGTTCCGGTGTGTCTGTTGCTTACACGCTGGCTCGTCCCGCACCTGTCGGTTGGGTAATAAGTACGAGCACAAGAATCGAACGCAGCGAGGCGGCGCCGATGGCGGCGGCTTCGATGTGGGTTCGCGGTGGCGTGTTGTGATGCAGCATGTAATCGAGAGAAACACAGCCATTTCGGCGGTGTCAACCCTCGCGACAGATTTTCTTATCGGTTTCCGCGGCATCCAGCGGAATGGCTTGTGGCGCAAGGATGGTTGCCGTTGAAATTGTTTCGGTGAACCGGAATTCACTCTTTTCAGAGCGGTTTTTGCGCGGAATCCGGCGGCTTTCTGGCTTCCTCCGCATCTAACCCAGGATCAACGTCCATGACCTCTGCCCGATACCGTAGGAAGGTCGCAGCGGCGAAGATCAGGGGATCAGCCTTCCACCGGAACCCGACCGTGTCCCGACGCCTTGCCCGCTCCCTGCTCGCCGCCGCCGTGCTGGCTGCCGTGCCTGCACTGTCCATCGCCGCCGACCGCATCACCGGCCACAGCTTCGCCACCCGTTCGGAGGTGATCGCCCCGCATGCGATGGCGGCTACCTCGCAGCCGCTGGCCACCCAGATCGCGCTGGACGTGATGAAGGGCGGAGGCTCGGCAGTCGACGCGGCGATCGCGGCCAATGCCGCGCTCGGCCTGATGGAGCCGACCGGCAACGGCATCGGTGGCGACCTGTTCGCCATCGTCTGGGACCCAAAGACGCAGAAGCTCTACGGCTACAACGGCTCGGGCCGCTCGCCGAAGTCGCTCACCCTGGCCGAGTTCCAGCGTCGTGGCCTGAAGGACATCCCGGCCACCGGCCCGTTGCCGGTGTCGGTGCCCGGAGCGGTCGACGGCTGGTTCGCCCTGCACGACCGTTTCGGTCGCAAGCCGATGGCCGACAACCTGGCGCCGGCCATCCGTTACGCCCGCGAAGGGCACCCGGTGGCCGAGGTGATCGCCTACTACTGGGACCGTTCGGTGCCCAAGCTGTCGCAGTACCCGGGCTTCAAGGAGCAGTTCACGATCAACGGCCACGCCCCGCGCAAGGGCGAGATGTGGAAGAACCCGAACCTGGCCAGCACCCTGCAGAAGATCGCCGACGGCGGGCGCGACGCCTTCTACAAGGGAGACATCGCCCGCACCATCGGTGACTACTTCAAGGCCAACGGTGGCTACCTGAGCTACCAGGACATGGCCGACCACCACGGTGAATGGGTCGAGCCGGTCAGCAGCAACTACCGTGGCTACGACGTCTGGGAGCTGCCACCCAACAGCCAGGGCATCGCTGCGCTTCAGATCCTCAACGTGCTGGAAGGCTACGATTTCTCGAAGATCCCGTTCGGCTCACCCGAGCACGTGCACCTGTTCGTCGAAGCGAAGAAGCTGGCCTTCGCCGACCGTGCGCGCTTCTACGCCGACATGGCATTCCAGCCGGCGCCGGTGCAGAAGCTGATCTCCAAGGAGTACGCCGCGCAGCGCCGCGCGCTGATCTCGATGGACAAGGCCTTGAAGGAAGTGCAGCCGGGCACACCGAAGCAGCTGGAGGAAGGCGACACGATCTACATGACCGTGGCCGACGCCGACGGCATGATGGTCTCGTTGATCCAGTCCAATTACCGCGGCATGGGCAGCGGCATGGCGCCGCCGGGATTGGGCTTCATCCTGCAGGACCGCGGCGAGATGTTCGTGCTGCAGAAGAACCATCCCAACGGATACGCACCGGGCAAGCGCCCCTTCCAGACGATCATTCCGGGGTTCATCACCAAGGGTGGCAAGCCGTATGCCAGCTTCGGCGTGATGGGCGGCGCGATGCAGCCGCAGGGCCATGCGCAGATCGTGATGAACCTGGTGGACTTCGGCATGAACCTGCAGGAAGCCGGTGATGCGCCGCGCATCCAGCACGAAGGCTCGACTGAACCGACGAGTCAGGCCACGGCGATGACCGACGGTGGTGAAGTGAATCTGGAAACCGGCTTCCCGTATGAAACAGTGCGTGCGCTGATGCGCAAAGGGCATCGCATCGTGTTCGCCGACGGCCCGTATGGCGGCTATCAGGCGATCATGCGCGACCCGGAGACGGGCGTGTATTACGGCGCGTCGGAGAGTCGCAAGGATGGGCAGGCGGCGGGGTATTGAGGTTTCCCGGCCACCGGGCTGAGCCCCCTCTGCGGTGGGTTCCGGAAAGCGGGATCATGTGATTGGGCCGGGCGGGTGGGCTGGACGGGGGACGCCGCAAGTACGTCCTTGTAGGCTTGGCCGCGGCATCCATGCCGCGGACAACCCCGCCCAGCCCACCCGCCCGACCCCTGACAGTTTCCTGCGGCCGCCACCGCAGGAAGAGAAAGAAGAAGATCAAAAGCAAAGGCAACAGCAACAGCCGCGCGCTGTGGGTTGTGGGCGGATCCGTTTTCCGAAGGAAAACGGATCCGCCCCCTTCTTGTTTTCCGATACACCTGATCCACGCATGGCGTGGATCTACTGCCGTCACCGGGAAATCGTCGGAGGCGGGGAGGGGGCAGATGGCGGGACCGTCCACGGCATGGATGCCGTGGCCGAGCCTACAGGGACGTACTTGCGGCGTGTCCCGCCATCTGCCCCCTCCCCGCCAAGCAAGCAGAAGCCCAGAGCCGCCTTGGCTTCTGCACTTGCACTTGCACTTGCTTGAAAAAGCGGTGCAGCCGCAGGCTGCAAAACACGCTCAATCCTGATCGTGCGCGCGTGCGGCCTCGGCCTGCGTCTCCTCCTGCGCCGCCATCTCGCGTGCGATCCACGCATCGATCATGTGCCGCTGGCGCTGCGCCTGCCGCCGCTCGCGCGTGTACTCCTGGTCGAGCACGCGGTACAGCGACACCATCACCAGCACCATCAGCAGCGCAAATGGCAACGCCGCGATGGTGATCATTCCCTGAAGCGCCTCCAGACCACCCGCAAGCAGCAACGCACCCGCGATCAACGCGATGCCCACACCCCACGCGATCTTGTGCCTGCGCGGTGGCTCGCCCGCATCGTCGGTGGACATCGTGGCCAGTACCAGCACTGCGGAATCGGCCGAAGTCACGAAGAAGATCATCAACAACACTAGTGCGATGCTCGACAGCAGCAACGGCAGGGGAAGGCTGTCGAAGAGGGTGAACAGCACCGTCTCGTAGCCGTTGCCCAGTGCCTGCACCAGGTCTGCGTGGCCGAAGATCTGCGACCAGATCGCGGTACCACCGAAGACCGAGAACCAGAAGAAGCCCAACAGGGTTGGCGCAAGTACGACTCCCACCACGAACTCGCGCACGCTGCGGCCACGTGAGATGCGCGCGATGAACGAACCGACGAACGGTGCCCAGGAAATCCACCAGGCCCAGTAGAAGATCGTCCAGTCAGCCACCCAGGTGCTGGACGAGAACGGCGACATGCGCAGGCTCATGGTCACCAGCTGGTTGAGATAGGAGCCCAGCGTGGTGGTGAAGGTATTGAAGATGGCGCCGGTCGGGCCAAGCACCAGTACTAGTGCGAGCAGCAATGCTGCCAGCGCCAGGTTGACGTTGGACAGCCATTTCATGCCCCGCCCAACGCCACTGAGTGTGGATGCCATGTACAGCACGAATGCCACTGCGATGATGGTCAGCTGCAGCGGTACCCCCGCCTGAACACCGAAAACGCGCTCCACGCCGGCCGCGATCTGCACCGTGCCGAAGCCGAGTGCGGTTGCCACGCCGACTGCGGTGGCCACCACCGCAGAGATGTTGACCACCTTTCCGGCCCAGCCGCGATGGTGACGGCCAATGATCGGCTGCAGCATGTCGCTGATCTGACCACCACCTTGGCGATTGAACTGGAACCAAGCCATTGCCAGTCCGATCAGGGCATAGATAGCCCACGGGTGCAGGCCCCAATGGAAGAACACATAGCGCATGGCAGCACGCGCGGCGTCCATGCTCTCTGGCGTCAATCCTTCGGGCGGTTTGCTGAAATGCGAGATCGGCTCGGCTGCGCCCCAGAACACCAGGCCGATACCCATGCCGGCGGCGAACAGCATCGACATCCAGCTGGCCCGCGAGAACTCCGGCTCGGCGTCTTCGCCGCCGATGCGCAGGTTGCCGAAGCGACCGAAGGCCAGGTACATCAGGAATACCAGAGCCAGGAACACGACCAGCAGGTACAGCCAGCCGATGCCGCGGATGAGCTCGCCGAGGATGCTCTGCACCACGGTATTGAAGGGGCCGGGTGCAATACCGGCAAGCAGCACCAGCAGCAGAACCAGTGCGATGGAAACGCGAAACACCATGAAGGAGCTTCTCCGATCAAGGGATTGAGGGGAGCGAGCAGAGCTTGCAGCGAAGGGCCGGCGGCATGCAGCGCGAACCGGGCAGGGGCCGCGTCGGCGGCGAAGGAAGCATCGGTCGCTGGAGCGCGACGGACGTGCACGTTACTGAACGCGACGTCATGGTTCTGTTAACGAATATCGATTGGGGGCAACTCCGGAGGCGGGCGGTCTATGCTCTAATGCACGCCAAGAAGCGGGGGTACCGCGGCCATGTGGCCACGGTTGAGACAGTCCCTTGGAACCTGATCCGGCTCATACCGGCGTAGGGAAGCTTTGCAATGCAGCCATTCCCGGACTCCGCCCATGGAGCGTCCGGGCGCGGTCGCAGTGCGCCGCCGCTTCGTCCCTGACCTTCCTGGACGATGCCCGATGAACGCACAGCTCTCCGCCCTGCAGCAACAGGCCCAGCAACTCTCCGAATCCGTGACCCGGCCCATTCCCGGCTCGCGCAAGATCCACGTGCCCGGTTCGCGCCCGGATCTGCAGGTGCCGATGCGGGAGATCGCGTTGACCCGCACCCCGACGCTGTTCGGCGGCGAAGAGAATGCGCCGGTCACGGTCTACGACACGTCCGGCCCCTACACCGATCCGGGCGTGCGTATCGATCTGTCCGCCGGTCTGCCGGCACTGCGTCGCGGCTGGGTGGAGGAACGTGGCGATACCGAGCAGCTCGAAGGCCTGAGTTCGTCGTTCGGGCGTGATCGCGAGCACGACCCCAAGCTCGCTGCCGTGCGCTTCCCCGCACGCAGCCTGCCGCGCCGTGCACGGGCAGGCGCGAACGTCACCCAGATGCACTACGCGCGCCGCGGCATCATCACCCCGGAAATGGAATTCGTTGCCATCCGCGAGAACCAGCGGCTGGAAGCGATCCGCGATGCGGGCCTGCTGCAGCAGCACCCGGGCGAGGCGTTCGGCGCCTCGATCCAGAAGATCATCACGCCGGAGTTCGTGCGGGATGAAATCGCGCGCGGCCGCGCGGTGCTGCCCAACAACATCAACCATCCGGAAAGCGAGCCGATGATCATCGGCCGCAACTTCCTGACCAAGATCAATGCCAACATCGGCAACAGCGCCGTTTCCTCGGGAATCGCCGAGGAGGTAGAGAAACTGGTGTGGGCGATCCGCTGGGGCGGTGACACCGTGATGGACCTGTCCACCGGCAAGCACATCCATGAAACCCGCGAGTGGATCATCCGCAACTCGCCGGTGGCGATCGGTACGGTGCCGATCTACCAGGCGTTGGAGAAGGTCGATGGCCGCGCCGAAGCACTGACCTGGGAGATCTTCCGCGATACGCTGATCGAGCAGGCCGAGCAGGGTGTGGACTACTTCACCATCCACGCCGGCGTGCTGCTGCGCTACGTGCCACTCACCGCCAAGCGGGTGACCGGCATCGTCAGCCGCGGGGGCTCGATCATGGCCAAGTGGTGCCTGGCGCATCACAAGGAGAATTTCCTCTACACGCATTTCGAAGAGATCTGCGAAATCATGAAGGCCTACGACGTGACCTTCTCGCTGGGCGATGGCCTGCGCCCGGGTTGCATCGCCGATGCCAACGACGCCGCGCAGTTCGGTGAGTTGGAAACGCTGGGCGAGCTGACGAAGATTGCCTGGAAGCACGACGTGCAGACCATGATCGAGGGCCCCGGCCACGTGCCGATGCAGCTGATCAAGGAGAACATGGACAAGCAGCTGCGTGAGTGCGGCGAGGCGCCTTTCTATACGCTGGGGCCGTTGACCACCGATATCGCACCGGGCTACGACCACATCACCAGCGCGATCGGCGCGGCGATGATCGGGTGGTTCGGCACGGCCATGCTCTGTTACGTGACGCCGAAGGAGCATCTCGGCCTGCCCAATCGCCAGGACGTGCGCGACGGCATCATGGCTTATCGCATTGCCGCGCATGCAGCCGACCTGGCCAAGGGCCATCCGGGCGCGCAGGTTCGCGACAACGCGTTGAGCAAGGCGCGCTTCGAGTTCCGCTGGGAAGACCAGTTCCACCTTGGCCTGGATCCGGAGAAGGCCAAGGAGTTCCATGACGAGACGCTGCCGAAGGATGCGCACAAGCTGGCCCACTTCTGCTCGATGTGCGGCCCGCACTTCTGTTCGATGAAGATCACCCAGGATGTGCGTGACTACGCCGAGGCCGGCATGAAGGAGAAGTCGGAGGAGTTCCGCGCGGCTGGCGCAGAGGTCTACCAGCAGGGATGACGAGTAGCCGGGTGCCGGCCGCTGGCCGGCAGCCGGTTGTGCGGGGGCCGGGAAGCGTGCTGGCCAGCGGCCGGCACCACCGCTCATCACGCCGCTCCCCGCTATGCTCCGCGCATCACCCTGGGGGAAGGACACCATGCCTGTTGCCATGACCACCCGTTGGCTGGCCATTGCCCGCCGTCATCCTTCGGCCTGGCTGCTGGGCGCCCAGTTGATCGCGGTGCTGCTGTACCCCGCGCTGGATGACACCGCTGCCGGCCGCGCGGCGCTGGGCATGTTCGGCATGGCGGTACTGGGCCTGGCGCTGTGGGTGGTGCAGCGCAGCCCGCTGGGCACCTGGCTGGCACTGGTGCTGGCCATCCCGTCGGTGGTGTTCTCGCTGGCCGGTGCATTGCTCGACCGCAGCGCATTGCTGACCACCGCGCAGTTGCTGGAGAGCCTGCTGTACTTCTACACGGCCGGCGCCCTGATTGCGTACATGCTCCAGGACCACAAGGTCACCCGTGACGAGCTGTTCGCCGCCGGCGCGACATTCACCTTGCTTGCATGGGCATTCGCGTTCGCATTCGCGGTATGCCAGCAGTGGTACCCGGGCAGCTTCCAGGGCACCGGCGGAGGCGCGCAGCGCAGTTGGATGGAGCTGCTTTATCTCAGCTTCAGCTTGCTGTCTGGCGTCGGCTTGAGTGACGTCGTGCCGTTGCATCCACAGGCACGCGCACTGGTCATGCTGGAGCAGTTTTCCGGCGTGATGTACGTGGCTTTGGTGGTTTCGCGGCTGGTCGGATTGACCATGTTGCGGCGCATGTGAAAATGAACGCCAGATAAAAATTTCGCGCCCGAAAGGGCGCGAATGATGTCGCAAATTATGTGAATGCGTCGGCGAGAGAGAGCCTGATGTCGACCACGCGATAGGCGAGGTAACTTGCATAGGCTAGTATTCGCGCGCTCGATTGTTTTTGCGGTATGCGCCGATGCTTTGTGCGGAGTCTGGCTTTTCGCTGTTCCCAGGACGGGGCGGTATCGAAGGCAACACTGCCCGGGACCTGTCTCTACTGTGTAGCAGAAAATGAACAGCAGCGAAATCCAGCCCCCGGTATCCGATCGGATACGGATAGGAGAGTGCACCGTCACTCTGTCCTCGCGCGAAGTCGAGGTCGTCGGCGCGCGTCGCCCGCGCCGGCTGACGCCGAAGGCCCTAGGCGTGCTGCGCGTGCTGCTGCGGCAGCCGGGCCGCGTTGTCACCCGCGACGAGTTGTTCGCCGAGGTATGGCCGGACACGCTGCCGACCAACGATGTGCTGACCCAGGCCGTCACCCAGCTGCGCAAGGCGTTCAGCAACGACGACGACAACGGCCAGGCCTACATCGAAACCATCGCCAAGACCGGCTATCGGCTTCTGGTCCCGGTACAGGTGCTGGACGATGCCGAGCCCGTGGCCGCAGGCGTCCCTGACGACGAAGGCATGGCCGCGCAGCCGGTGACCACTGCTGCGTTGCCTGCGCATCCACAGGCAGCGCGCCGCCGCTGGCGCCATATCCGTCGGCGCGTGCTGCTGGCGTTGGGCGTGTTGATGCTGGCCACGCTGCTGGTGTTGACCACGCTGCTGCTGCGCCGTGCACCGGCCGGCAGTTCGCCGGTGGAGGCTGCCGTGGAGAACGGTACGCGGGTGATCGGCAGCCCGCAGCGGCCGTATCGGTTGATCACCGCGACCAGCGGCTTTGAAACCTATCCCACGCTGTCACCGGATGGTTCGCTGGTGGCCTATGAGGGCGCCAACGAGGATGGCAACGGCGGTGGCGCGATCAAGCTGCAGACCTCCGGCAACGCGCCGGCGCGCCAGTTGCTGGCGCCACCGGCCGGTGCCGTCGATCGCTTCCCGAACTGGTCGCCAGATGGCCGCGAAATCGCCTTCGCGCGGTTCTCCGCCGACGGCGGCTGCCAGGTACTGATCGCCAGCGCCACCGGTGGCGCACTGCGCCAGGCCACACGCTGCGATGGCACGGAGCTGCTCAGTTTCGACTGGACGCCAGATGGGCGTGGCCTCGTGTTCGGCAGCATGGTCGGTCGCTACGCGCACCGTGGCATCCGTGTGCTGGACCTGGCCAGTGGCCAGTGGCGCGCGCTGGCCTACAGCGTCGATGAGGATGACTTCGACTACGCACCGCGGTATTCGCCCGATGGGCAATGGCTGGTGTTCGTGCGCAACCCTCAGCTGGGTGATCTGTGGCGGGTGCCGGCCGCGGGCGGTACGCCCGAGCAGTTGACCGATGAAGCGGCAGAGCTGCGCGGCTGGGCCTGGCTGGACGATGGCCGAACCATCGTCTTCGGTCGTCGTGTCGATAGCGAGGCGCGGCTCTATTACCTGGATGTCGAGCGGCACACGTTGCGCGATGCCGGCCTGGATGATGCGCAGTGGCCGGCAGTGTCGCGACGCGGTGGCATGCTGGCTTTCGTCCACCGGCGCGCGCAGTTCGGCGTGTTCAAGGTGCCGATGCAGGGCAGCGGCACGCCCGAGCGCCTGTTCGCCTCCAGTGGCCGCGATGGACAGCCGATGGCAGCGCCTGATGGCCGCCAGCTGGTCTTCACCTCCGATCGTTCCGGCAGCTTCGCGCTGTGGTGGGCGGACATGCAGCGACCGGATTCGCTGCGTCCCATTGAAGGGCTGCGGCCGGAAGCGCGGCAGGCGCCGGACTGGTCGGCCGACAGCCGGCAGTTGCTGGTGGTTGGCCGCGATGCGCATGGGCGCACGGTGCTCTATGAAATCGCGCCACGCGATGAACGCCTGCAACCCTTGCCGGTTCCGGCCGAACAGCCGTTGCAGGCACTGTATGGCGCCTCGCCGCAGCAGCTGTTTGTGGTCGAGCGCGATGCCGACCAGCGCACGCGGTTGAGCCTGTTCGATCGCAGCGTCCAGCCCTGGCGCCGCTTGGCCAGCATCGATGGGGTGTCGCAGGCGCGCTTTGACCGGAGCAGTGGCCGCGTGTTGTTCACCCGCTTGGCCGCCGGTGGCCTGTGGTCGGCGGATGCCGCGTTGTCCCCGGCCAGCGTGCAGCAGATCAGCGATGACCGGCCCAGCCGCTGGCGATACCGGGCCTGGACCGTGACCGGCAACAGCGGCATCGGCTACCTCGGTACCTCTACAACGTGTGGCACCACCTTCGTGCGCATCCAGCCCGGCCGCGAGGAGGCGGAACGCTGCCTGGACGCAGAACGGCTCAGCGCCGGCAACGGGCTCAGTGCCAGCGCCGACGGAAAGGACCTGTTCGTGGCGATGGCGGTCAGCGATGGCGCTGACATCGGCGTGATGCGGTTGCCCGAACGCCCGCCTGCACTGTTTCCCGCATTCTCCAAGTTGTTGTTGTTCAAGGGAAACGGGCCTTCGTAATTTCTTCGTCGGGATCTCGTCGCGAATTCGTGGCGATCTCGTCGGACCTTCCTGACGCGGTGCCGCCTGATTTGGCAAAACGGAGTCCTGTACTAGGCAAATCCGTGGTGCCCCCATGCGTCAACTCTCGCTGGCCGATCGCGGCCAAACTGTTTCCCTGGACCGGTCGCTCGACGAAGTCGCACCGACCTGCCTGGGCGTGGCCCGGCTGGGCAGCCTGCAGACCGCCGGCTCCAGCTTCACTGTCTGGATGCAGGTGCGTGGCAGCTCGTGGGTCGAGGCCAAGGAAGGGCGCTTCCGCCTGCGCCAGGGCGAGTGGATCGCCTTCGAGAAGGAATCGCGGCCGCTGGTGCAGGCCGGTCGCAACGGGTTGTGCGTCGGCCTGAACCTGAACATCGAAGCGCTTCGCGTGCTGACCGAGATGGCCGACTGCGGCCTGTATGCAGGTCGTGGCCGGATGAACCGTACTGATGCCCGCGTGGCGCTGCGCCTGTGGCGCGATGCGCTGGCCAGCGGCCAGCCGGCGCAGGCCCTGCGCCCGCTGCTGCTGCACCTCGCGGGCCTGCAGCGTGGCCTGGCCGACAACGTGCAGCGCTGCCCGGGCCGCTCGCGCAGCCGCAAGCGCCAGGTGTTCGGCCGCATGCAGCGCGCGCGCCTCTATCTGGAAGGCAACAGCCACCGGGTGGTGCGCATCGGCGAACTGGCCGAGCTGACCAACTTCTCCAGCTGGTACTTGTCCAAGACCTTCCAGAGCCTGTACGAGGAAAGCCCGCAGTCGCTTTCGGCACGACTGCGCCTCGAACGCGCCGCTGATCTGCTGCGCGACACCGACATGATGGTGGGCGAGGTCGCTGCCGCCAGCGGTTTCGACAACTGCTGCAGCTTCGCGCGTGCGTTCCGCGCCCGCTACGGCCAGTCCGCATCGCGCTTCAGGGAGAACGGCGGCTTGCTCCCGCCACAATCCGCAAAGTCTCCGGTTGGTTCGCGCAAATACAGCGCTGCAACGCAATCGTAACGTGCTGGGGTGTTTTAACACGCTGCTAACACGTACCTTGGAGAGATTGATGAACGTTCGTAATCCCGCAGTGCGGTTCGGCTTGCTGCCGGCCGGCATTGCGCTGGCGCTGGCGCCGGCCTTTGCTTCCGCCCAGGAAGCAAAGGGCACCACCGATCTGGACCGCATTTCGGTCACCGGCTCGCGCATCCGCGGCGCCTCGGTGGAAACCCAGCAGCCGATCCTGACGATGACCCGCGAATCCCTGGAAAAGCAGGGCTTCTCGAGCGTCGCCGACGTGCTGAACAACCTGACCTCGGCCGGCTCCCCGGCCATCTCGCGTTCGGAGTCGCTGGCTTCGGGCGAGAACGTGGGCGGCTACTACGTCGACATCCGCAACCTGGGCGCCCAGCGCACCCTGGTGCTGATGAACGGCAAGCGTCTGGGCGCAACCACTGCGGGCTACCAGGATCTGAGCCAGATCCCGATGTCGGCCGTTGAGCGCATCGAAATCCTGAAGGACGGCGCCTCGTCGATCTACGGTTCCGACGCCATCGCCGGCGTGGTCAACGTGATCACCCGCAAGAACTTCGACGGCGGCGAAGCCAACGTCTACGTCGGCCAGTACGGCAAGGGCGACGGCGACACCGAAACCTATTCGATGACCCTCGGTGCCCGCGGCGAGCGCGGCAGCCTGACCCTGTCGGCCGAGTACTCGAAGCAGGACCCGGTGTGGGCCAAGGACCGCTGGTACAGCCGTGACGGCTCGCTGGGTCCGAACTCGACCTCGGCCACCTGGAGCCCGATCAGCCAGAACGGCAGCTGGTGCAACCCGACCCAGGTCAACTGCGGCGACTCCAAGCAGGCTGTCTGGAAGACCCTGAACGCCGGCGGCAACCCGAAGAACCCGAATGACTACCATGTCATTACGCCGGACGAATTCGCCAACTCCAACGAGCAGATGACCCTGCTGACCGGTGTGAAGCGCAAGTCGGTCTACATCAACGGCACGTACGACTTCACCGATTCGATCAGCCTGAACACCGACGTGCTCTACAACGAGCGCCAGACGTTCCAGCAGATCGCCGGCTACCCGTTCCAGTCCAACTCCTTCGGCACCCCGCTGGAGGGTTCGAGCGCCTTCAACCCGGTCGGCCAGGACGTCAGCTTCCGTCGCCGCCTGTGGGAAGTGCCGCGTACCACTGACAGCCAGCTGAAGACCCTGCGCTTCGCTCCGACCCTGACCGGCTTCTTCGAGCTGGGCGGCAAGACCTTCGACTGGGACGTCGGCGCGCTGTGGAACCGCAACGAGTCGATCAAGAGCAACCGCGGCGACATGAGCCTGATCGCTGCAGGCCAGGCCCTGGGCCCGTCGTTCATCGATGCCGGCGGCGTTGCACGCTGCGGCACCTCGGCCAAGCCGATCCTGGGCGACTGCCGCCCGTGGAACCCGCTGCTGCCGTACGGTGTTGATGGCCAGGGTTCGCTGGCGAACCAGGAGCTGCAGGACTTCCTGTTCCCGACCTTCACCACCCGCGGCGTCACCAAGACCACCAGCTTCACCGCCAACCTGTCCGGTTCCATCGTGACCCTGCCGGCCGGCGACCTGGGCTTCGCGCTGGGTGTCGAGCACCGCAAGGAAGAAGGCAATTACGTGCCGGACGCCTTCGCGCAGTCGGGCCAGTCCACCGGCCTGGGCCAGAAGCCGACCCGCGGCCAGTACGATCTGAACGAGGTCTACCTCGAACTGAACGTGCCGCTGCTGGCCGACATGGCCTTCGCCAAGGAGCTGACCCTGAACGTTGCCAGCCGTTACTCGGACTACAGCAACTTCGGTGGCACCACCAACAGCAAGTTCGGCCTGACCTGGCGTCCGCTGGATGAACTGCTGGTCCGCGGCACCTACGCCGAGGGCTTCCGCGCTCCGACCATCAGCGACCTGTACGGTGGCCTGAGCTCGAGCTTCGAGTCCTACATCGATCCGTGCGGCGTGAACGCCCCGGGCAGCGTTGCCGGCAATGCCGCGTGCACCGCCGCTGGCGCTCCGGCCAACTATGTGCAGCTGGGCCAGGGCAACCTGCCGTGCTCGACCCTGCCGTGCCAGTCGGGTGACCAGTTCGTCTCGGGTGCCAACCCGAACCTGAAGCCGGAAACCTCCAAGAGCACCACTTTCGGCCTGGTGTGGAGCCCGCGCTGGGTGCAGGGCCTGGACGTCTCGCTGGATTGGTACAAGTACGAAATCAGCGACATGATCATCGCTGACAGCGTCGACCGCATCCTGCGTGACTGCTACGTGCTGGGCAACTCCGAGCGTTGCTCGAGCGTGACCCGTGCGGCTGACGGCCACGTCAGTGCGATCACCTACGGCACCGCCAACCTCGGCAAGATGGAAACCGAAGGTTACGACCTGGGCATCAAGTACCGCCTGCCGGAACTGGCCATCGGTCAGTTCAGCATCGACTGGACCACCAGCTACACCGCCAAGTACGACGAGCAGGGCCAGAACAGCGCGGGTGACAACATCATGATCGGCCGCGTCGGCGAGCCGGGCCTGTTCCGCGTGCGTTCGAACCTGGGCGTCAACTGGCAGTACGGCGATTTCGGTGTGAACTACACCGCGCGCTACTACTCCGGCATGAAGGAAAGCTGCATCTCGCTGGCTGATGGCTGGTGCGATGCGCCGAACCACATGGCCAATGGCGAAACCGATCCGCTGCGTCACACCGGCTCCAACACCTTCCACGACCTGCAGGTCAGCTGGAAGGCGCCGTGGGATGCGACGATCGCCCTGGGTGCGAACAACGTGTTCGACCACAAGGGTCCGCTGCAGTACTCGGCTCCGAACTCGGCGTTCGCCTACTACGGCGGCTTCGATGTGGGTCGCTTCCTGTACATGAAGTACACCCAGCGCTTCTGATCCATCGAAGTGCGGTAGCAACACGGGGAGGGCGGGCCGCAAGGTCCGCCCTCTTTTTTGTAGGGGAATTCCGGAAACTGTTGGAAGGTGAGCGCAGTCACGGTCCTGTCGTGTCGCAATCGACACAGTCAGGAGGTCCAATACCGGACGCTTGCATGTGGAGAGGGATATGAAGAACACGTTGCTGCGCCAGGCATCAGCCGCTGTACTGATCTATGCGACGCTGGTGGGCGCGGTGTTCGCGCAGGGCCTCGGGGTCTGTGGTGGCGGGCTTTATTGCGAAGAGTTCCGCCAGCAGTGCCTGGCCAGTGGCAAGTCACCGGTCATCTGCGAGTCGCAGTATCGGCGTTGCGTGCAGGATGCCTGCGGTACCCGCTGACATGGAAAGGGCGCACCGTGTGGGTGCGCCCTCTGTCGTCAGGACATCATCCAGCACGCTCAGGCGTCGCTGGGCACCAGTCCCATCAGTGCATTGGCGTGCTCGCGCCATTGCGGCAGTTTGTTCAGCACGCCTGCGCGCTGCAGGTAGTCCTCGTCCACCGGATCGCCATTGACCAGCGCCAGGGCCACGTGCACCGCGCCGGTCACCCAGAAGCTGCGGGTGTTGGCGCGCTGCGGCTGCAGGTGGAATGCCACCGCTTCGATGATCGGCATCGGCAGGCCCCACAGGCCCAGCAGGTAGGCGCCGGCCTCGGCATGGCCTGGGCGGGTATCGCCGGCCAGCGCGGGCTCGCTGCGCTCGTTGCGCACACCGGGCAGCAGCAGGCCGATGTCGGCCAGCAGTGCGGCAGTCGCCCCCAGTTCGGCGCTGGACTCGGGCAGCAGGCGTGCGGCCAGCCGGGAGGCGAGCAGGGCGCGCTGCTGCAGTGAGTTGCGCTCGGCAGCCGACAGCGTCGGCGCGGAGAACACTTCGCTGGCCAGCACCAGGTCACGCAGCGTGGCCAGGCCCAGCCGGGTGACCGCGGTGCGCAGGTCGGCAATGGTGCGGCCCTGGCTGAAGAACGCCGAGTTCGACAGTTGCAGCACCTTGGCCGCGATGGCCGGATCGGCGGCGACCAGCTTGGCCACATCGGCACTGTCGGTATCGTCGTCATGTTCCAGGGCCTGGGTCAGGCTCAGGTACAGGTGCGGTGGCGATGGCAGTTTCTCGATACGGCCGATGGCATCGCGCAGGCGCGGGCTGTCCAGCACTTCGCGCAGTTCTTCCAGGCTGGTCAATGCCTCCAGCAGCACTTCCGGTGCCAGCGGCAGCGGCAGGAAGCGGTGGGCGACACCGATCAGGCGCGCCGGCGGCGGGCGGTTGCCATGGTGTGCATCGACCAGCGCGATGCGGATGGTTTCCGGGCGCAGTGTCCGGATCTGGCCCAGCAGCGTGGTGGCATTGAGATCGGGCAACTGCGGGCAGACGATCACCGCGTCCACGCCCTGCGTGGCCACCGCAGTCATCGCGGTCTGGCCATCGGCGGCGGTCAGCGGTTGCCAGTCTTCCCCAAGATCGGCAATGAATTCGGTCAGCTCAGCCGGCAGGCTGGCTGCATCCCCAACAAGCAGAATACGCACGACACATTCCCCTGGCTGTCTCGACGATGGATGTCGATGACGTGTGAAGTGACGCAATTTACCTAATACGGCAGCAAGAGTGATGTGCCGTCATCATGAAACGTGACCCGCATCGCTCCGGCGGGGTATCGCCGGAGCGATCCGGTTCAGGCTCAGGCCTTGCTGTCGAGATGGCGCTGGTGCGCCTCGATCAGGATCTGCTTGGCCTCAGCGGCGCCACCCCAACCGTCCAGCTTGACCCACTTGCCCTTCTCCAGGTCCTTGTAATGCTCGAAGAAGTGGCCAATGCGCTCCAGCCAGTGGCTCGAGACCTGGGCGATGTCTTCGACGTGGGCGTAGCCGCTGAAGATCTTCGAGACCGGCACGGCGAGGATCTTCTCGTCGCTGCCTGCCTCATCGCTCATCTTCAGCACACCGACCGGACGGCAGCGCACGACCGAGCCCGGCACCAGCGGCAGCGGCAGCACCACCAGCACGTCGGCCGGATCGCCGTCGCCACACAGGGTGCTCGGCACGTAGCCGTAGTTGCACGGATAGCGCATCGGGGTGGACAGGATGCGGTCGACGAAGATCGCGCCGGTTTCCTTGTCCACTTCGTACTTCACCGGCTCCGAGTCCTTCGGGATCTCGATGATGACGTTGATTTCTTCCGGCGGGTTCTTGCCGGGCGAGACGAGTTCCAGGCCCATGGTGTGCTCCAGGTGGGGATATAGACGGATAGCTCACCATTTTATGCCTTTGCCGGGCGCTGTGCAGGGTAGGGCTGGGCCGACCTGCGCGCCCGCCCCTGGCGGAGCGGGTGGGGCGGGGTTTCCCGATGGGTTCGACCCGCTCCCCGCGGCAGGCTGGACGTCCTTGCCAAGGAGACTTGCCATGAACTGGAACCGCTTGGGCTGTTGTGCCTTGCTGCTGCTGGCGCCGCTGCCCGCGCTCGCGCGCGGGTTGCATGTCAACCTGATTGACTATCCCTCCGACGAGGCCGGATGGGACCGTGCCTTTGCGCTGGAGGACGCGGTCGCCGGCGAATTCGCCGCATGGTGTGCCGACACCTTGTGTGAAGGTGATTACAGCAACTACCGGGTGATGGAGTTCCGCTGCGCCGTGCTCGCCCACCGCGGCACCGTGCAGCGCTGTGTCTGGGTGGTGGCCGCCAGCGAGCTGGAGGTTGAGCCCGACACGGGACACGTGCGGATCGACAACGGGAGCTGGGTCTGTCCGGTCGAAATGCAGCCCGGGGTGCCCGTCGACGCTTTCTACGCCTCCCTGGAAGCGCCGGGTGGCCTGATCGCCCCTCTGCCCGGGCTTGGCCATGGTCTCTTCGATGGGCTGCCTGAATGCCTGCGCACGCAGGGGAGGGTGGGCTGATGGGGAGCTTCCGTAGATGCTGGCTGTTGTGTGGCGTGCTGTCTGTCAGCCTGCCGTGCGCCGGTGTCGCGCAGGCTGCGCCTGCGTTCGTCGATGCGCGGGATTACGCCGGCCCGGGGGGCGGCCACGAGCGTTTCCTTGCTGCCGAGCGGCAACTGGTGCGTGGCTTCGATGAGGTATGTGGCGATACCTTCTGCGAGGGCGAGTACATCAATCTGTGGGCCATGCGCCTGCGCTGTTCCGTGGACCAGGCCACGGGGGTGGTTGTCCAGTGTGTATGGACCTTCGCCGGTAGCAACACCAGGGTAAAGTCCAGCGGCCTGATCACGGTCAACCGCGGACGCTATGCCTGCGTGCTGCCGCTGGCAACCGGAACACGCCTGGAAACCCTGTTGCAGGTGTGGGAAACGGGGGAGGGGTTCGATGCGTTGCACGCGCCGCTGCCCGGCACGACTGCCAATACGTACGACGCACTGGTTGATTGCCTGTAGCCCCGGTAACGATACGAATGTGACTTATTCGCATTACCGAAGTAGCATGCGCGGTGCCTCCCGTCTGTCGTCCCGGCTCCGCGCATGTCCTCCAATGCTGCCTCCCTCACTGAGCTGCTGATCCGCGAGCGGCCAGCGCTGCTGCGCCGGGTGCAGCGCATCCTCGGGGGGGACAGCGGCGCCGAGGACGTGATCCAGGCGGTGTGGTTCAAGGCCCGTGGGGTCGGTGACAGCCAGGCGATCGGCAACCCGCGGGCCTATCTGTATCGGCTGGCCGCCAACCTTGCCACTGACCACGGCCGCGAATCGAGCCGCCGCAACCGGCTGCTGGCCGACCACTACCTGTGGGGGGCCGACGAGGTGATCTCCACCGAGGAGCAGGCCATGGCACAGGATGAGCTGCAGCGGGTGCTCGATGCGGCGGGTCACCTGCCGGAGCCGACCCGCACCATCTTCCGGCTCAACCGCCTGCAGGGCCTCACCCAGGCCGAGATCGCACGCCGCCTGGGGGTGTCGGTGACCACCGTCGAGAATCATGTTCGCTCCGCGCTGCAGCGCCTGGCCTGGGCGCGCAGCGGTCGATGAGCGCGCCGGCTTGGGGCTGGCCTTCGCGCAGACGTCTTGATCACTGGACCGTGGATGCGGTCCAGTTCCCCCGCCTGCGCTTGAATGCGCCTGTCCGCCAGCCGATGAGCCCGCCGAACATGCAGCCCGCCGCCAATGACGATGCCCTGGCCGAACAGGCCCGGGACTGGATCGCGTGGCTGGCCTCGGGTGACATCAGCGATGCACGCATGCAGGCGTTCGAGCACTGGTTGCAACAGCCGGGGCACCGCAGGGCCTTCGAACATGAGCGCGCGTTGTGGCGCAGTGTCGGGCCGCGCCCGCAGGCCGCCGGGGCCAGCGGACGGCGTCGGCCGCATCGACTGCGCTGGGCGATGGCTGTGGCGGCAATGCTGGCGATGCTGGTGGCATGGCCGGAGGCGTGGCTGCGCCTGCAGTCCGATCATCGCAGCACGCATCAGGTGCAGCACGTGCGGCTGCCCGATGGTAGTCGGGCGGTGCTGGATGCGGACAGTGCGATTGCCGTGCGCTTCGATGCGAACGCCCGCGAGGTCGAGCTGCTGCGCGGGCGCGCCTGGTTCGAGGTAAGCCCGGATGCACAGCGGCGTTTCAGCGTGCGCGCCGGCAACGGCCTGGTCGAGGACATCTCGACCGCGTTCACCGTGGCGCGTGGAGACGAGGGGGTGGAAACCCAGGTTGGGCAGGGCAGGGTGCGCGTGGCCAGCCCGGCCGACGGTGGCTGGACCTACCTGCAGCAGGGGCAGCGTGCCGTCTATACTGAACGTGGCGGGGTCATGCGACGGGCTGACGTGACCGCCGACAGCGTCGGCGCCTGGCGCCAGGGCGAGCTGCTGCTGGAGCAGGCCAGCGTCGCCGATGCCGTGCAGTGGGTGGGGCGCTATCGCGCGGGGCCGACCTTCGTGCGCGTTGATCTGTCACGTCTGCCTGCAGTGAGTGCTGCGTTACGCATCGACCGCCCGGAGCAGGCATTGGATGCACTGGCGGCAACGGCAGGTCTTCAGGTTACTCGTCTTCCATTCGGCGTCGCCATCGTGCAGTAGCTCCACGCCACGCGTGGATGAGCGTCTCTGTGCCGACCAACGGTCGGCACCCACCGCCACCGGCCGACCAACGGTCGGCAACCACCGCGCACCGTCGGCATCCCCTGCGACCGCAAATCGCTCTTGGGGTTGTCGCGTGCCCAGCCGTCTTATCCGGCGAACGTACCCGCCGTCGCCACGTACGTCGCCGTGTCCGCCCGTGTTGCGGATGACGCCGCGTTCGCGGCACCGATTACCTGACAGGTTCTTCCATGTTCGACTCCCACCGCTCGGGCCGCGTACTGCGCCCGTCCCGTCTGTGCATTGCGTTGCTTGCCGCCGGGCTGGCCAGCACGACGCCACCCGCACTGGCGCAGAGCGCCCGCAGCGACCACGCGGCCGTACTGCGCTTCGATATTCCTGCACAACCGCTGGATGAGGCGCTGCGCAGCTACATGCGCCAATCCGGCGTGCAGGTGGTGTACCCCGCATCGCTGGCACACGGCGCAACCTCCCACGCGGTCAGCGGCAGCCTGTCGGCCGACCAGGCGTTGCAGCACCTGCTGCAGGGAAGCGGCGTGGCGGTGCGCCGGGTCAGCGCCGATGCGGTCACTCTGGAGGCAGCAACGCCGGTGCGGGCCGATAGCGGTGTGATCGTCACCGGCACGCTGAGTGTGGCCGGCGACCGCGTCGACAGCGGTGCGAACAACGATGAAGCGCGCCTGCTCGACAGCTACCGCAGCGTGGGTTCGACCACCACGCTCGACCGCGCGCATCTGGAGCGCTTTCGCGGCACCTCCAACGGCGACATCGTCAAGGGTGTGGCCGGTGTCACCGCCGGTGATCCGCGCGTCGGCAATGGCTTCGACGTCAACATCCGTGGCATCCAGGGCCAGGGCCGCGTACCGGTGATCATCGACGGTGGCCAGTCCAGCATGGATACCTACCGCGGCTATGCGGGCCAGTCACAGCGCACCTACCTCGACCCCGACCTGATCTCCAGCCTGACCATCACCAAGGGCCCGAGCCTGCAGGCCAACGCCTCCGGTGGCATCGGCGGTATGGTAGAGATGGAGACGCTGAAGATCGGTGACGTGCTGCGCGAGGGGCGCGACTTCGGGGTGCGCGTGCGCGGTGGCCTGGCCAATGGCAGTGCCAACAACCTGCCGTCCTACAGTGCGACACCGCGCACCGATCGCAGCGCCACCGGCAGCCAGTTCTTCAACGTGGCCGGTGCCGGTCACTGGGACCGCTTCGACCTGGTCGCCGCCTACGCTTACCGGGACAACGGCAACTACTTCTCGGGCCGGCATGGCTACGATGATTTCCCGCAGACCCGTCGTACGCTGGCGCCGCTGAATCCGCCGCGCACCGAGGTCTTCAATACCTCGGCGCGTTCGAAGTCGGCGCTGCTCAAGGGCACCTGGCGCATCGACGATGCGCAGACGCTGGAAGCGGGCTACCGCCGCTACGAAGGCACCGCCGGCGAGATCATGGCCTCGCAGATCATCCGCGTCGACCGCGATCGCATTCCGCAGTGGGACCCGGGCCACGTCGACATGGACAGCTACACCCTGCGCTACCGCTTCAATCCGGACAGCGATCTGGTCGACCTGCGCATCAATGCCGCCTACACCGACACCGACAGCGTGATGTACAACAGCCTGACCGGCATCACCCCGTGGTACTTCGACCGCCGCACCGAGTGGTACGACGCGCCCAGCTTCAGTGGCGATCCCGGCTACAAGGATGCCTACCGGAACCCGCTGCGGCAGAAGCGCTTCAACCTGGATGCCAGCAACACCTCGACGTTCGACACCCGCGCCGGTGCGTTCACGCTCGACTACGGCCTGTCCTACAGCGACGAAGACATCGCCCCGGGCAGCTCGGGCCCGATCAAGCACGACGACCTGGTCAACAACCGCTTCCTGCGCAACGCCGAGCGCAAGGAATACAGCGCCGTGGCCTCGCTGAAGTGGCAGCCCGATGAGCATTGGGAACTGCTGGCCGGCGGCCGCTGGAACCGCGTGGAGGTGCATGACCGCAACCGCCTGGCCACGCCTGATACCTATGAGGTGCAGGGCCAGTACCGCTACACCGAGCTGCTCAACGGCAACCCGGCACTGCCCTCGTGGCGCGCCAAGCGCATCGCGTTGCTGAACTGGTATCCGGATGCCAATGGCAATTTCACCCAGGAATCGCTGCTGGCCTCGCCGTACAAGAAGGGCACGGTGGGCGACATCGGTGGGTGGAACTTCTATGACGCCGGCAAACCGCAGGATCTGGAAGTGCCGGTCAGCTGGACCTGGTCGCCGCCGATCCGCCGCCGTGACACCGCGTTCTCGCCGACTGCCAGCGTGGCCTACCGCTTCAGCGAAGACACCCTGGTCTATGTGAAGTACGCCGAGGGCACCAAGCTGCCGAGCCTGTTCGAGACCACGCTGGGCCTGTTCACCGCCGCCAAGCCGGTGGGTGAGCTGAAGCCGGAGCGTGCGCGCAGCTGGGAAATCGGTGCCAGCACCCTCCGCTACGACCTGTTCACCGCCGGCGACCGCCTGGCGCTGAAGCTGTCGTACTTCGATACCCGCATCGACGACCTGATCACCCGTGACTACCGCACGCTGTCGGCCGGCCTGATCCGCAACGTCGATCAGTTCAAGGTCTCGGGCATGGAATTCCAGTCCAGCTATGACAGCGGCAAGGTCTTCGCCGACCTGTCCGCGCATTACTATTTCAAAGCCAAGACCTGCGCGCCGGACATCGCCGCCGAGCGCCGGGCCTATGGCGCACAGCGCAGGAACGATGAGCTGGCCCACACGCCCAACTGCGTGGACGGCGGCTTCGAGGGGTCGTACACCAACACCCAGAACCCGCCGCGCTACATGGTCAACCTGACCCTGGGCTCGCGCCTGTTCGACGAGCGCCTGACCTTCGGCACCCGCATGGTCCACAACGCTGGCCCGATCAGCAAGCTGGACAAGGACTGGAACGTGGGCCTGTCGGCGATCCAGCAGCTGTACCGGCCGAACACCTTGGTCGACCTGTTCGCCAGCTGGAGCTTCAACGACCAGCTGTCGGTGGAAGCCGGCGTGGACAACCTGACCGACCGCTATTACCTGGACCCGCTGGCCCTGGGCGTGATGCCGGCGCCGGGTCGCACCGCACGGCTGGCGTTGACCTGGAAGTACTGATCTGCGGGGTCGGCTCCCTTTCCTGCGGAAAGGGCTCTGACCCCAGCGCGAGACAACGGTAGCGCCGGGCCATGCCCGGCGCCCCCATCAGGGCACTTACAGCCCGCTCGACGCCTTCACCGCATCTTCGTGCAGCGACTCGTTCAGCTCATCCACCACGGTGGTCCATGCCGCATCGGCCTGCAGCGACTCGGACAGGAACTGGCGCTGGGCATCATTCCAGTACGGCGCCTCGACCACTTCGACGTCGGTGGCCAGCTGGTGCTCGCGGATGAAGCGGGCGATGCCCTCGGCGCTGGCGTCCAGGCCCAGCTGCAGGAACAGGTTGGTCATGCGCGGTTCGGTGGTGATCATCGTCGATTCCGGATGGACAAGGGGATGGCCCATTATCGGTGTAGACGGCCTTGGGGAAAGCCCCGTGGCAGACGTCTACAGCAGGACGACCCTCCTGGCATTCCCCCATGAACGCACACATCGCTCCCGAAGACAGCCGCAGCCTGCGGCTCAAGGCCGCCACCCGCGACAGCCACGGTGCGCTGGACAAGCGCATCATGGCCGGTGACATCTTCGCCGATCGCAGCAACTTCGCCCGTTTCCTGCGCGTGCAGTATCGCTTCCACCGCAGCATCGATGCGCTGTATGCCAACCCTGCGCTGGGCGCACTGCTGCCCGATCTGGGCGCGCGCCGCCGACTGAGACAGGTCGCGCGCGACCTGCAGGATCTGGAGCAGACGCTCCCGGGCGCGGACATCGACGCGCTGCCCTCGGACCTCGCGCTGCCGACTGCGTTGGGTTGGCTGTACGTGGCCGAAGGCTCCAATCTGGGCGGCACCATCCTGTACAAGATGGCGGCCAAGCTCGGCCTGAACCGTGATTTCGGCGCCCGCCACCTGGCCGCCCATCCCGATGGCGCAGCGCGCCACTGGCGCGAGTTCACCGCTGCGCTGGACGCGGTGCCGCTGAGTGCCGAGCAGGACCAGCAGGTGATCGATGCAGCCGACGCTGCGTTCCGCAGCGTGCATCGCCACGTCGAAGTGGAATTCGCCTGATGCGCGGCGCGCGCCCACAGGTGCAGCGCTGATGCGCTGGCTCTGGTTCGCGCTGGGCTGGCTGATGGTCGGCCTCGGGGTGATCGGCGCATTGCTGCCAGTCATGCCGACCACCATCTTCCTGATCCTCGCGGTGGGCTGCTTCGCGCGCAGCTCGCCGAAGTTCGAGCAGCGCCTGCTGGCGCATCCACGCTACGGCCCGTCGCTGCGGCTGTGGCGCGAGCAGGGCGCCGTGTCGGGCAAGGGCAAGGCGTTTGCCAGCGCAGGCATGGCAGCGGGCTTTGCCCTGTACTGCTGGGGCGCGCATCCGTCGTGGCGCCTGTTGCTTGGCGTGGGCCTGTTCTTTGCCGCCAGCGCCGGTTACGTGCTCAGCCGGCCGGCACCGCGACCGGAGCCCAATCCGGTCGTGGAAGTGGACGACGCCAACGATCCTCGCGCGGCCCGCCGCCGCGCCGCATCCCCCGATACCGCTGGAACCCGAGACGATGCTGCCTGCTGACCGGGCCCGGGCGGTGGCCGCCATCGGGGTCGGATCCCTTTCCGCAGGAAAGGGATCCGACCCTGTCAAGCCTGCCATCCGCGCGTCGCGTGGATCTACAGCAGCGGCACCAGCAGCAGCGCCACGATGTTGATGATCTTGATCAGCGGGTTGATCGCCGGGCCGGCGGTGTCCTTGTACGGGTCACCAACAGTGTCGCCGGTCACCGCGGCCTTGTGCGCTTCGCTGCCCTTGCCACCGAAGTGGCCATCCTCGATGTATTTCTTGGCATTGTCCCAGGCGCCGCCGCCGGTGGTCATCGAAATGGCCACGAACAGGCCGGTGACGATCGTGCCGATGAGCAGGCCGCCCAGTGCGCGCGGCCCCAGCAGCAGGCCGACCACTACCGGCACGGCGACCGGCAACAGCGAGGGCACGATCATTTCGCGGATCGCTGAGCGGGTCAGCATGTCCACCGCCTTGTCGTACTGCGGCTTGCCGGTGCCCTGCATGATGCCGGGGATCTCGCGGAACTGGCGGCGCACTTCTTCCACCACTGCGCCTGCCGCGCGGCCGACCGCTTCCATCGCCATCGCACCGAACAGGTAGGGAATCAGGCCGCCGATCAACAGGCCGATGATCACCGTGTGGTCGCTGAGATCGAAGCGGAATTCCTGGCCGGGATTGGCTGCCTGCAGGTTGTGGGTGTAGTCGGCGAACAGCACCAGTGCCGCCAGCGCCGCCGAGCCGATCGCATAGCCCTTGGTCACGGCCTTGGTGGTGTTGCCCACCGCATCCAGTGGATCGGTGATGTCGCGGATCTCCGAAGGCAGCTCGGCCATTTCGGCGATGCCACCGGCGTTGTCGGTGATCGGGCCGTAGGCATCGAGGGCGACGATCATCCCTGCCATCGACAGCATGGCGGTTGCGGCAATGGCGATGCCGTAAAGGCCGCCCAGTGCGAATGCGCCCCAGATCGCCGCACACACCGCCACCACCGGCAGCGCGGTGGATTTCATCGAGATGCCGAGGCCGGCAATGATGTTGGTGCCGTGGCCGGTGGTCGAGGCCTGCGCCACGTGCTGCACCGGCTTGTACTGGGTGCCGGTGTAGTACTCGGTGATCCACACGATCAGGCCGGTCAGGACCAGGCCGATCAGCGCGCAGCCATACAGCGCCGTCGGTCCATGCACGTTGTCGGACATCAGTCCGGTGGTGATCGGGTAGAAGGCGATGGCGGCCAGCACGCCGGAAACGATCACGCCCTTGTACAGCGCGCCCATGATCGAGCCGCCGGGCTTCACCTTGACGAACAGCGCGCCGATGATCGAAGCGATGATTGACACGCCGCCCAGTACCAGCGGATACAGCACGGCATTGGCACCGGCTTCGGCCAGCATCAGGCTGCCCAGCAGCATGGTGGCGATGACGGTCACTGCATAGGTTTCAAAGAGGTCGGCCGCCATGCCGGCGCAGTCGCCGACGTTGTCACCGACGTTGTCGGCGATCACCGCCGGGTTGCGCGGATCGTCTTCGGGAATGCCGGCTTCGACCTTGCCGACCAGGTCGGCGCCGACGTCGGCACCCTTGGTGAAGATGCCACCGCCCAATCGCGCGAAGATCGAGATCAGCGAAGAGCCGAAGGCCAGGCCGACCAGCGCGTGCAGCGCCTGTGCCATCGGCAGGCCCATGCGCAGCAGCAGTGCGTAGTAGCCGGCCACGCCCAGCAGGCCCAGCCCGACCACCAGCATGCCGGTGATCGCGCCGCCGCGGAAGGCGACGTCCATCGCCGCGCTGATGCCATGGCGCGCCGCCTCTGCGGTACGCACGTTGGCGCGTACGGACACGTTCATGCCGATGTAGCCGGCCGCGCCGGACAGCACCGCGCCGACCGCGAAGCCGATCGCGGTGTACCAGCTGAGGAAGACGCCGACCAGCACGAACAGCACCACGCCGGCCACGCCGATGGTCAGGTACTGGCGGTTGAGGTAGGCACGCGCACCTTCCTGGATCGCGGTGGCGATCGCGATCATGCGCGCATTGCCGGTGGGTTGGCGCAGGATCCAGCGCGCCGAGACGATTCCGAACAGGATCGCGAGAATGGCGCAGCCCAGCGCCAGTGACAGCCCGTGACGTTCCAGCATTAGACCCCTCCGCAGAATGGATGTAGGCATCCAGTGGCGATGAACGGCACCAAGAGGGGGACGACGGGCTGCAGCCTGGAACCAACCCGTACCGACCTTGGCGGTCGTCCGACGTATGGCGGTGTTCAGCATTCCCTGGTGCCTGCAGTATGCGTGCCGCCACTTGTAGAGTCGAGCCATGCTCGACTGGTTCCTGGGAGCCGCGGCGCATGCCGTCGGGCCCTGGGCATGATTGGCGAGCCAACGGCCTTTGCACCCCGTTAAGGCAGCCTCTGCAAGCCTGCGCACAGCCCCGTAGGAGATCCCCCATGCGCCTGTCCCTGTTGATGCTTGCCGCCCTGGTCCCGGCCGCACCGGCCTTTGCTGCGGAAACGCCGGAACTGCAGCGTGCGGTCGGTGCGCCGCAGGCGGTGGGCGCGGTGCATACGCTGCGGCAGATCCCCGAGGCCTGCGCGCGGCTGGAAGGTGCGTTCACCGGTGATGCCGCCGCGCCATATCGCTTCTCCGCCGTCCGGACCAGCGAGCAATGCCAGCCACGCGCGCGCTTCGTCGATTACAGCAAGGCGCAGCCGAGTGCCGACAAGGGCTGGAAGCTCAATGATGTGATCCGCGTGCCCAATGCCGCGTGCCCGGCGCAGCAGGCGGTGGTCCGGGTGTGGCGCCTGCCGTCGAGCCACAAGGTCGAGCTGGACGGGCAGGGCCAATCGCGCATTTATCTGGAAGAGGCGAAGAAGCAGGCCGCCGCCGGCCAGATTCCGCAGGTGACGATGTTCGCCGCGCAGTTGCAGATGGAAGGCAAGGCTTGCAATTGAGATGGCGCGGGCGCTGCGCCCACGCCGTCATTCACGCGTGGTAGTGCCGGCCGCTGGCCGGCATCCGGCTGATCAATCCGCCAGCATTGCCCCCCGCGCCACCAGCAGCTCGCGCAATGCCTTGCGGTGGCAGTGCGCTTCATCCTCGCAGTAGCAGCCCACACTGATGTCGCTGTGTTGTGACATCGCGGCCAGAAGGTCCAGCGCGTGGGTGGCATCGGGCGCCTTCATCTCGGCCTTGTAATGGCGAAAGAAGGCGGTCCAATCGGTCGCCGTCGTTGCCTCATGTGCCCGCTTCACCAGCTCCGCGCTGGGTGACAGGGTCGGAAACCAGACGTCGTACCAGTCCTGTCGGGCGAACTCGCTGCGCGGCACGCCGCGCGGCGGCCGCCGCACCGTGCCGATGCGCAGTCCCTCGCCGGGCTGGCGCGGCGTACCGAGTCGAACAACACGCAGTGCCATGATGACCTCCATGAAAAGGGGACGGAGGGGATTAAGTCGTATCCGACCCACTGCTGATGCTGTTGGAGATGACAGAGGGGCGTATGCGACTTAATCCCCTCCGTCCCCTTTTTCAGGTCAGCCTTCGAAGGCCGGCAGCTTCTGCTTCACCGCCACGTTCTTCAGGGTGACGTACTTCGGCAGGCCATCGGTGCCATAGGGAAGCGGTGCTTCGCCCTTGATCAGTGGTGACAGGTAGGCGCGTGCCCTGGCCGTGATGCCGAAGCCATCGCGGCGGATGAAACCAGCCGGCATCTTCTTCTCGTGATTGGCGATCTTCGACAGCGGCGCGGCTTCGATCTTCCAGCGATAGGGTGCATCGCTGCTGCGCACGATCACCGGCATCACGCCATTCTGGCCCTTCAGTGCCAGCTGCACCGCGGCCTTGCCCACTGCCTGCGCCTGCTCCCAGTCGGTCCTGCTGGCCAGGTGGCGGGCCGAGCGCTGCAGGTAATCGGGCAGTGCCCAGTGCACCTTCAGGCCCAGCTGATCCTTGACCCGGCCGGCCAGGTGCGCCGCCACGCCCCCGAGCTGCGAATGACCGAACGAGTCCTTGCCACCGCCGGCATCGGCAACGAAGCGGCCATCGGCGGTGGCAATGCCTTCCGACGCCACCACCACGCAGTAGCCGACGCGCTCGACCACGGCTTTCACCTTGGCCAGGAACGTGGCCTCGTCGTAGGCGCGTTCGGGCAGCAGGATGATGTGCGGCGCTTCGTCATCACCGTTGCCGGCCAGGCCGGCGGCGGCGGCCAGCCAGCCGGCGTGGCGGCCCATCGCTTCGTAGATGAAGACACGGGTGGAGGTTTCGGCCATCGCCGCCACGTCCAGTGCTGCTTCGCGCACCGAGACCGCGGTGTACTTGGCGGCGGAGCCGAAGCCGGGGCACGTGTCGGTAACGGCAAGGTCGTTGTCGATGGTCTTGGGCACGCCGATACAGGTCAGGTCGTAGCCGGAGGCCTTGGCCAGCTGCGAGACCTTCAGTGCGGTGTCGGCCGAGTCGTTGCCGCCGTTGTAGAGGAACCAGCGCACGTCGTGGGCCTGCAGCACCTCCAGCAGGCGGTCATAGCGGGCGCGGTCGGCGTCCAGCGATTTCAGCTTGACCCGGCACGAGCCGAAGGCGCCGCCCGGGGTATGGGCGAGGGCGCGGATCGCGGCGGCACTCTCCCTGCTGGTGTCGATCAGCTCCTCGCGCAGCGCGCCGAGGATGCCGTTGCGGGCGGCCAGGACCTTGATGCCCTTGGCCCGGGCCTGCTCGATCACCGCTGCCGCCGTGGCATTGATGACGGCGGTGACACCGCCGGACTGGGCATAAAGGAGAGTACCGTTGCGCATGCTTCTACCTGCTCGGGGGAGGGGACATTGCAGGGACATTACCCGGATGCGGTAAAGTGGCGCTATTGCGGTGCAGCGATACCGGACCGTCCGGGACGCGAACTTTCTTTGTTTTCAACACGTTGGAGTCAGGTCAATGCGATTGGTTCTGTTGGGACCGCCCGGTTCGGGCAAGGGGACACAGGCGACGCGCCTGAAGGAAAAGCTGGGGATCGCCCACATTTCGACCGGTGACATGCTGCGCGCGGAAATCGCCGCCGGCACGGAGCTGGGCAAGCAGGCCAAGACGGTGATGGATGCCGGCAACCTGGTGTCGGACGACATCCTGCTGGGCATGCTGGAGTCGCGCCTGACCCAGGCTGATGTCGCCAAGGGCTTCATCCTCGATGGTTACCCGCGCAATGTGGCCCAGGCCAATGCGATGGATGGCCTGCTGGCCAAGATCGGCCAGCCGCTGGACGCGGTGGTGCAGCTGGATGTGCCCACCGAGCTGCTGGTCGACCGCATCGCCGGCCGCGCCAAGGAGCAGGGCCGCGCTGATGACAACCCGGAAGCGGTGCGCCAGCGCCTGCAGGTCTACAACGACCAGACCGCCCCGGTGGTCGATTTCTACGCCGGCCGTGGCACCCTGGCCCGCGTCGATGGCGTCGGTGAGCTGGACGAGATCGAAGCCCGCATCCTGGCAGCGATCAAGGCCTGATCCGGCGGGGCCGGCATGCTTCCGGTCCTTCGGGCGCAAAAAACACAGGCCTGGTCCGCGAGGATCAGGCCTGTGTCGTTTGATAGGCGCCAGCGAAGGGCTTGCTCAGGGCCCCGCAGTATGAGCTCCCTTGGGGATGGCCTCTTGGGGAGTAGGACCGGTTCGGGTACTGCGGCTGGCAGTTCGAATTGTGTCCGGGTTCACAGAACATCGCTATCGGGAATTCCCTGACAGCTGATTGGAGTTTTCTCACATCCCGTGTAGGGGTTGTCTTACCCGATAGCGGACATTGGCCCTATACAGCCGTCATCGGTCACAATCCTCGGTCATGAGCAGCGTACATATCCTTGCAATTGCCGGCACCTTCATGGGCGGCGTGGCCGCCCTGGCGCGGGAACTTGGGCATTCCGTCAGCGGCAGCGACCAGGCCATCTACCCGCCGATGTCGACCCAGCTCGAACAGCTGGGCATCACACTGGACCAGGGCTACCGTGCCGACAGCGTGCCGGCCGGCACCGACGAGGTGGTGATCGGCAACGCGCTGTCGCGCGGCAATGCCGCCGTGGAAGCCGTGCTCAATGCCGGCCAGCGCTATATCTCCGGCGCGCAGTGGCTGTCCGAGCAGGTGCTGCCGGGCCGCGATACGCTGGCCGTGGCCGGTACCCACGGCAAGACCACCACCACCACCATCCTCACCTGGCTGCTGGAAAGTGCAGGCCGCTCGCCGGGCTTCCTGATCGGCGGTGTCGCCGAGGATTTCGGTGTCTCCGCCCGCCTGGGCCAGGGCCGCGAGTTCGTGGTCGAGGCCGATGAGTACGACACGGCCTTCTTCGACAAGCGCAGCAAGTTCGTGCACTACCGGCCGCTGGTGGCCATCCTCAACAACCTTGAGTACGACCATGCCGACATCTTCCCGGACGTGGCCGCGATCCAGCGCCAGTTCCACCATCTGGTGCGTACCGTACCCGCACGTGGCCGGCTGATCGTCAACGGCGAGGATCAGTACCTGGCCGAAGTGCTGGCGATGGGCTGCTGGACCCCGGTCGAGCGCTTCGGCTTCGATCCGGCGCTGGAATGGCATGCCGAGCTGCTGGCTGCCGACGGCAGCGCGTTCCGCGTGCATCATCGTGGGCAGGCGCTGGGTGATGTGCAGTGGTCGCTGCTGGGCCGCCACAACGTGCTCAACGGTCTGGCCGCGCTGGCCGCCGCGCACGCGGTAGGCGTGGCCCCGGCCGACGTGATCCCGGCGCTGGCGCGCTTCCGCAGCGTCAAGCGCCGCATGGAAGTGATCGGCAGCCATGACGGCATCACCGTCTACGACGATTTCGCCCACCATCCGACTGCGATCGCCACCACGCTGGAGGGCCTGCGTTCCAAGGTGGGTGATGCGCGCATCGTGGTCGCGATGGAGCCGCGCAGCAACTCGATGCGGCTGGGCGCACATGCGCAGGCGCTGGCTCCCTCGCTGGCGCTGGCCGATGAAGTGGTGTTCCTGCATCGCCCTGAACTGGCCTGGGATGCTGCGGCGGTGATCGCCGCGGTGCGTGGCGAAGCCCACGCGGTGCCCGATACCGACGCATTGCTGGCGCAGCTGCAGGCCAGCGCGCGCAGCGGTGACCACGTGGTATTCATGTCCAACGGTGGCTTCGACGGTGCCCCGCGCCGCTTCCTCGCCGCGCTGCAGGCCCGATGAGCGGCGACGGCTCGCTGCCGCTGTTCCCGCTGCACACCGCGCTGGTACCGGGTGCAGCGGTAGGCCTGCGCGTGTTCGAGCGGCGCTATCTGGACCTGGTCCGCGACAGCGGCCGCAGTGGTGAGGGATTTGGCGTCTGCCTGATCCTCGAGGGCGAGGAGGTCGGCGCACCGGCGACACCGGCCGCCTTTGGCGTGCAGGTACGCATCGAAGACTTCGATGTCGGCGCCGACGGCGTGCTGCAGCTGCGCCTGCGCGGTACCCGTCGCTTCCATGTCGAGCGCACCCGCGTGCGCGACAACGGCCTGGTGGTGGCTGATGTGCGCTGGTGCGAGGAAGACCCCGATGACGAACTGCGGCCGCAGCATGCACTGCTGGCCACGGTGCTGGGGCACATCATCGAGCAGGCCGGCGAGGCCTATGCGCCGGCCAATCCGGCGCTGCTGGACCAGGCCAGCTGGGTCGGCTGGCGGCTGGCCGAGCTGCTGCCGCTGAGCGAGCAGCAGCGCCTTCAGCTGCTGCAGATGGACGACCCGCACCAGCGATTGCAGCAGCTGCTGGGCTGGATGCCGTAGCAGCCATCCACGCGTCTCGTGGATCTACCTCCGCCGGGCATGGCCCGGCGCTACCCGTCCGTGTTCCGGTAGCGCCGGGCCATGCCCGGCGGCTCCATCACGGTGTGGTCTTCAGCCGCAGCACCGGCAACCCGGTTTCGCTGTGCACGTCCTCGCGCTGCGGCAGGTCCTGCACGGCGTCCTTCACGGCATTCAATGCCGGGTCGACGCCACGCAGCGGGTGCCACATGCCGATCCACTCGAAATGGCGTTCGTAGCGCAGGGTCTGTGCACTGCCCAGCCACAGCGGCGTGTTGCCCGGCTGCAACTGCGCAGGGGCCGGCCACAGGCGCAGTACGTAGCGCTCATCACGGTGTGTACCCGGGCGTACCATCAACAGCGCTTCCACGCGGGTTTCCAACGTCGCCGGCAGCACCGGCAGTTCATCGGCGCCGGTGTTCTTGTCCAGCATCAGCAGCGCCTGCTGCCAGCCAGCCTGCTCCTGCCGCTTCCAGCCGCGCGCTTCCAGTTGCGCCTGCAGCGGTGCCAGCGGACCGGCCACCTGCACGTCCAGCGGCCAGCGCTGGTCGTCATCGAACTCGTTGCGGCGCGCCGGCAGTGTCGCCCAGTCGTGCTGCCACCAGGCCTGCGTGTCCATTGCCTGCGGGGCCGGCAAGGTCGGCTCGAAGCGTTCCAGCTTCACCGGGATGTTGCGCGGTGCGTACCACATCGCGGCGACGGCGAAGACGCCGTAGAACAGCCATGCCACCGGCTTCACCCAGAACGAGCGGTTGAAGCGGCGGCGGTAGGCGATGCCCAGCACCAGCAGCCAGAACGTGCCGAACAGCATGCCGCCGATTACATCGCTCAGCCAATGCGCGCCCAGGTACAGGCGCGAGAAACCGATCAGGCTGACCACGATGCCCGACACCAGGTACGGCCAGACGCGGGTGCGGCCGGGCATCTCGCGGGCGATCAGCACTGCGAAGAAGCCGAAGGTGATGGTGGCCATCGTCACCGACACCGACGGGAAGCCGAAGCCGCTGCTGGCGTCGACCGGGCGCACAACATCGACGGTAGCGCCGAGCAGCATGGTCAGCGCCAGGCCGAAGGCCAGCGCGGCCAGCCAGTGCGCGGCCGCCATCCAGCGCCGGCGCCAGACCAGGTAGCCCATCGCCGCCGCAGTGGCCGGCAGCAGTACCTGCCAGGCGCCCAGTGAGGCCAGCGCGGCCATCGGGTAATCGGCCAGCGGGTTGCGCAGCGCCAGCATGGCTTGGTGCACCAGCAGGTCGATCGCCAGCGGTTCCCCGTGCGCGACCACCACGGTCAGCAGCGCGAACCAGCCCCAGCCCAGCACCAGCAGCATCAGCGCCAGCATCGCCAGCGGCACCGACTCGCGCCGCTTCGGGTCCAGCACACCGACGGTGTAGCGGCCCAGCGTCGGATGGCGGTTGGACCAGTCAAGCAGGCGTGCCAGCCAGTTGTCCATCCGCGCGGCCGACCAGCGGTAGCCGTACAGCACGATGGCCCAGACCAGGCCGAGGATCACCGCCAGCAGGCCGACCACCACCACCAGCCGACCGGCTACCGCGGCCACCGCGTCATAGGCCTCGCCAAGAATCCAGCCCGGGGCCAGGAACAGCACCGCCCATGAAATGCTGGCGATGCCACTGGCCTGCACATAGCGGCTGGCTGGCATCTTCATCATGCCCGCGATGGCGGGCACGAACGGCCGGATCGCGCCGACGTAGCGTGCCACCAGGATGCTCTTGAAGGCATTGCGGCGGAACAGGTTTTCGCCGCGGTCGAGCAGCTGCGGGTAACGGCTGAAGGGCCACACGCCACGCAGGCGGTCACCCCAGCGGCGCCCGATCCAGTAACTGATGCCATCACCGGCGAACGCGCCCAGTGCGGCTGCGGCCACCGCGTACGGCCCGGAGATCTGGCCCAGGCCGATGAACACGCCTACCGCGAACAGCAGCGGCAGGGCCGGCACGATGGCACCGAGAATGATCACCGCATCGCAGAAGGCGATGAGGAAGATAACGGCACCCGCCAGCACGGGGTGAGCGGCAATCCACGCGAGCGTGGCGTCGATCCATGAAGAGTCCATTGCCCGATTATAGGGGCGTGAAGGTGACTGGTTCCCAGCCGCTTGGTGACCGTTTGCAACCGGCGCCATCGCCTAGAATGGGCCCATGCCGCATACGCCAGACACGCCACCGCATGCTTTGAAGGCCGACAGCTTCGGTCGCATCCTCCGTGTGGAAGGGCCGGCCGGCCCCTTCGTACGCCGTGACCTGGGCGCCACGCCGCTGTGGTTGCGGCTGCCGGCCTGGTGGCTGGCCCGCCGCGAAGCGCGCGCGCTGCGCCATATCCACGGCATGGCCGATGTGCCGCAGCTGCTGGCGTGGAATGGGCATCATCTCGACCGCAGTTTCATGGCCGGCGACGCCATGTACCAGCGCCCACCGCGTGGCGACCTGGCCTGGTTCCGCGCCGCGCGTCGGCTGCTGCAGCAGCTGCATCGGCGCGGCGTGGCCCACAACGACCTGGCCAAGGAAGCCAACTGGCTGGTGACCGAAGACGGCCGCCCGGCATTGATCGATTTCCAGCTGGCAGTGATCGGCAACCCGCGCTCGCGCTGGATGCGCCTGCTGGCCCGCGAGGACCTGCGCCACCTGCTCAAGCACAAGCGCATGTATTGCCGCGAGTCGCTCACCCCGGTGGAGAAGCGGGTGCTCAAGCGCACCTCGTGGGTGCGCGAACTGTGGTTCGCCACCGGCAAGCCGGTCTACCGCTTCGTCACCCGCCGCATCCTGCATTGGGAAGACAACGAGGGGCAGGGGCCGAAGCCGTGAGCTCTGCGCAGGTGGTGACCGGCCCGCCAAGCGCGCGCAGTGTCCTGCGCCCACAGCTGGCCGGCGCCGACTTCGTGCATGCCTGCCAGGCAACGACCCATCGTGATGGACGCTCGGCCTTGCAGGCCTATCGCGATATGGCCGCGACCATTCCCGGCTGGTTCGATGGGCTGATGGCGCTGCGCAATCGCGGCATGCGCCTGCTCGGCATGAAGCACCTGGGCTCGTTGCGCGCGGTGCAGGACATCGCGCAGCCGCATCCGGGGCAACGGCTGGGCATCTTCACCCTGCAGTCGCTGGATGACGATGCCATCGTGCTGGAAGACGACGATCGCCACCTGCGTGTGCAGCTGGCCCTGCAGTGGCACGGCGACGTGCTGGAAGTGGCAACGGTGGTGCATACGCACAACGCGTTCGGGCGCGTGTACATGCTGCCGGTTGCACCCGTGCATCGGCTGATCGTGCCGCATCTGCTGAGGAAGCAGGTGCAGGGGTACCGGTAGATCCACGCGATGCGTGGATGCGCCGGGGAGAACCGTATTGTAGAGCCGAGCCCTGCTCGGCTGCATTCAATGAGCCGAGCATGGCTCGGCTCTACAGAGGCTTGTGACCTTACGGCGTCGCCGGCACTACCTGCTGGCCAATGAAGTTGCGCTTGGCGTCGAAGTCATAGGCGATCTGCAACTGTCCCACATCCGGGCAGGCGTGGCAGTCACGCAGCGGCGTGCGGTACAGCAGGCGGATGCCGCCGTTCTCCAGCGGCGTGGCCCCGGCCGACTGCGCCGGTGCGAACGGCGTGGCCTGCGGGTGGTCCTTCAGCAGGGCCTGCACGGCGGGGTCGGCACGCAGGGTGTCGTCCAGCTGCACGGCATCCACATCGATGCGCTTGCCGGTGGCGTCGACCAGGCGGGTGCCCTCGTTGGTGTTGGCGCGGAACGGATACTCGACCGTGGCAATGCCCAGGCCTTCGTTCTCGTGCCAGGCCGTCACGTAGGCCAGCTCGCCGCCGGTGGACAGCTGTTCGGCGGCGGTGATCGCATCGGCGCTGGCGCCGCCGGCGCGCATCGCATCGCGCAGGCAATCACGCGTAGCCGCATTCTCGCCCTGGCGGCAGGCGTTGAGGTCGCCATCCCAGACCACCGCCTCGCTCCAGCGCAGCTTGCCGTCCGCGGCGGCTTTTTCTGCGCTGGGCGTGTCACCGGCCGACGGTTCCTTGCCGGGTTCCGGCGAACGGCCCTGGCAGGCGGTCAGCAGGGCAAGCCCCAGGGCAGGCAGCAACAGGCGGGAACGGCGCATGGCGTGGACCTCGTGCGTTGACTGGAGGCGCCAGTATCGTCAAGGCCGGGTGAACTCCACGTCGGCGCGGCATACTAGCGGCTCATTGCATACGCTGGAGTGTGGAACGTGGGCAGTCTGCAGGGCAAAACGCTTTTCATCACGGGTGCCTCGCGTGGCATCGGCCTGGCCATCGCACTGCGCGCTGCGCGTGACGGCGCCAACGTGGCGATCGCGGCCAAGTCGGCGGTGCCGAACCCAAAGCTGCCGGGCACCATCCATACCGCAGCCGAAGCCGTTACCGCGGCCGGCGGCCAGGGGCTGGCGCTGAAGTGCGATATCCGCGAGGAAGAGCAGGTGCAGGCCGCGGTTGCGGCCACGGTCGACACCTTTGGGGGCATCGACATCCTGATCAACAACGCCAGCGCGATCTGGCTGCGTGGCACGCTGGATACGCCGATGAAACGCTTCGACCTGATGCAGCAGGTCAATTCGCGCGGCAGTTTCCTGTGCGCGCAGGCCTGCCTGCCGTACCTGCTGCAGGCGCCGAATCCGCACATCCTGACCCTGGCGCCGCCGCCGAGCCTGGAACCAAAGTGGTGGGGCGCGCATACCGGCTACACGCTGGCGAAGATGGGCATGAGCTTCGTCACGCTCGGCCTGGCCGCGGAATTCGGCCCGCAGGGTGTGGCGGTGAACGCGCTGTGGCCGCGCACGGTGATCGCCACCGATGCAATCAACATGATTCCGGGCGTGGATGCAGCGGGCTGCCGTACGCCGCAGATCATGGCCGACGCCGCGCATGCGGTGCTGGTGCGCGAGGCGGCGGGTTTCCACGGCCAGTTCCTGATCGACGATGAAGTGCTGGCACAGGCCGGCGTCAGCGATCTGTCCGGCTATGCCGTGGACCCGTCGCGGTCGTTGTTGCCGGATCTGTTCCTGGACTGAGTGCTACGTTGCGCAAGGGCCGAGGGCTGCGGCCCTCGGCCTGCTGCGCTAGAATGCAGGGCTGTAATCGTTTTCAACAGGGATGTGAACACATGACACGTACGCTTTCCATCGCGGCGCTGGCCGCTTCGCTGTCGCTTGTCCTGGCCGCCTGCGGTGGCAAGGCCCCTGCAACCGCTGGCGGCGCCGGCGCCGCAGGCACGCCGGAGGTCAACACGGTGCCGTCGGACGCACAGCAGCAGTTGACTGCGAAGCTCAACGCCTACATCGGCTGCTTCAACGCGCTTGATTCGAAGACGCACGACAGCCTCCAGTCCTATACGCGCTGGATCAAGGACGTCGAGACCGGCCCGAGCGGGCGCGAGACACAGGTGTACGGTCCGTTCGAGATCAGCGATTACGACATGAAGCAGTGCGATGGCCCGGTGACCGAGGCGACGGCTGCCAAGCCGGCGCTGGCCGAACTGGATGCTGCTGCCAGCCATTATCAGCAGGCGCTGAAGGCGCTGGTGCCGATCAGCAAGGAGGCGCACGACTACTACGATCGCCAGGACTACGAAGACGACCAGTTTGCCAAGGGCAAGCAACTGCACGCGCCCTTGATGGCCGCATTCAAGGACTTCGTGGCTGCCAGCGAAACGTTCAACGCCGAGCTGGAGCGCCAGAATGACGCTGCCCAGCGCGAGCAGCTCAAGGTACTGGAACAGGCCGAGGGGCGAACGCGCGAGTACTACCGTCTGGCGATGATGCTGGAAGCCAAAGCGATCGTGGAGCTGATGAGCCAGGACGACTTTGATCCGGCCCAAGCGCGTGAACGACTCGACGCCTTCAACCGTGTTTCCGACGAGGCGCATGCCAAGGTGGCCGATCAGGAGCCGGGCAAGCTGGACTGGAACAGCTTCGAGCGCGAAGCCGAGAACTTCCGTCGGGAAGGCAAGGAGCGGCTGCAGCGGGTCAGCAGCAAGACGCCCTACAGCGATTTCGAACGGCGCATGCTGGATTCGCCCTCGATGGCGCCACGCGGCTCGGCCAGCAAGCTGATGCAGGAATACAACTCGCTGGTTTTCCAGAGCAACCGCCAGTAAGCGGGAAGCTCAACGCTTCATTTTTGTCGCGATTGAGCAGGTTGATTGCGGCATGACACACCCTGCAGCCCCGAATACCAGCACCTTGCCGAGGTGCTGGAGCGCGCGCTCGCGCCATGCATGACGATGCCTGCAGTTTTCACTGGTGCAAGGAACTGATTTGAACGCATCCACACGCCTGATTCCTGTTCTCCTGCTCTGCGCGCTGGCCGGCTGCAACAACCCGGCCGGGCTGGCTGTCGCCGATCCCGGGTTGGAAAAGGTGAACGCCTATATCGAGTGCTACAACGGCGTCGAACAGCCCATCCACGAGGGTTTCCAGACCTACACCGGTTGGATGAAGGATCCCGAAGCCGGTCCAACCGGCAAGGAAGCGCAGCCGCGCTCACCTGGCAAGGTGTTGTCGCACCGGGTCGAGTACTGCGGCCAGCCGTTGAGCGAGGCGCTGGCAAAGACCCCGGCGACGTCGCTGGATGCGCCCGCGCGGCAGTACCAGCAGGCGTTCCTGGCGCTGAACACCCTGATCGAGCGCGCCGATGGCTATTTCACCCGCGAGGACTATCGTCGCGATGGTGGTGAAGGGATGCGCAGCCAGCATGCCCCGCTGATGCAGGCCTATGCTGATTTCTTCAAGGCCAGCGAGGCGATGGATGCGGCGCTGGAAAAGAACGAGAACGATCGCCGCGCCGCCCAGCTGAAGCAGATCGAGGAAAGCGAAGGCCGCTCGCTGGCCTATTACCACCTGCGCCTTGTCGGCGATGGCAAGCAGCTGGCGATGGCGTTCCAGGGCGAGGCACCGGACGTTGCGGTGTTGCGCGGCCAGCTGGCCGACTATCAGGCGCTGGTGACGGAAATCCAGAACGGTGGTGTCGGCAAGGACGACCCGATGTGGGGCCATGTGCAGCGCTCGGCCGACAAGCTGGTGCGTACCGCCGGGCGCGGAGTCGAGCGCCTGGAACAGGGCAAGCCGATCACCGCCGATGCGCTGGCCGCCGAGCGCAAGGCGTCGGGCAGCTGGCTCACCACCGACCCTGAAGGCGCACAGTCGACGATTCTGGATGCCTACAACGACCTGGTGACCACCAGCAACCGCATGCGCTGAGGGCGATCCACGCGGGGCGTGGATCTGCCCACGGTAGCGCCGGGCCATGCCCGGCGCGCACCCTGTTGGTCCGGTAGTGCCGGCCGTTGGCCGGCATGTGCCTCAATGGCTGAACGCATCCGGCAGCTGGCCACCACACTTGCGGCAGTGCCGCGCATCGGGTTCATGCCCCTCGAGCCCGCAATGCGGGCAGCCGCGGGCATCGCGGCGCGCGGCCAGTTCGGCTTCGCGCATGGTGCTGGCCAGTTCGGCGGTGTAGATGCCGGTCGGCACGGCGATGATGCTGTAGCCGATCAGGATCAGCACCGAGGTGACGAAGCGGCCAAGCACGGTCTGCGGCACGATGTCGCCGAAGCCGACCGTGGCCATGGTCACCACCGCCCAGTACATGCTGGCCGGGATGTTGGTGAAGCCGTGTTCGGGGCCCTCGATCACGTACATCAACGCGCCGGCGATGATGGTGATGGTGATCACCGTGAACAGGAACACCAGCACCTTGCGGCGGCTGCGCCACAGCGACGTCATCAGCACGCCGCTTTCCTCGATGTAGCGGGTCAGCTTGAGGATGCGGAACACCCGCAGGATGCGCAGCGCACGCACCACCAGCAGGCTCTGCGCGCCGGGGATGAACATCGACAGGTAGGCGGGCAGGATCGACAGCAGGTCGATGATGCCCCAGATGCTCACCGCGTAGCGCAGCGGGCGCTTGACCACCGCCAGGCGCAGCAGGTACTCGGCGGTGAAGATGATGGTGAAGCCCCATTCCAGGATGTACAGGCCGGTGGACCACTCGGCATGCAGGTGCTGCACGCTGTCGATCATCACCACCAGGATGCTGGCGACGATCGCCACCACCAGGATCAGGTCGAAGTTGCGCGAGGGCCGCGAGTCATGGCGGTAGATGATGTCGAACCACCGACGGCGCCAGCCGGTCTCGGTGGCGGGGTTGAGCTGGGGGGCGGAAAACGGTCGCATGGGCGCATTGTGCCGCAGGGGCTCCGGCGCGAGAATGGGCGTTCCTGAACCCTGCCGACTGCCATGACCACCGCGACCGATCCGCTGATCTCCCTTTCGCACTATTACCTGCCGGTCTACAAGCCCCGTCAGGTGGTACTGGAGCGAGGGCAGGGCGCCCGCGTGTGGGACAGCCAGGGGCGTGAGTTCATCGACCTGGCTGCGGGTATCGCCGTGTGCGGCCTGGGCCACAACGATCCGGACCTGGTGGCCGCGCTGGTCGAGCAGGCCGGCAGGCTCTGGCACACCAGCAATGTGTTCTACAGCGCACCGCCGCTGCACCTGGCCGAGGAGCTGGTGAAGGCCAGCCGCTTCGCCGAGCGCGTGTTCCTGTGCAATTCCGGCGCCGAAGCCAACGAAGTGGCGATCAAGATGGTCCGCAAGTGGGCCTCTAGCCAGGGCCGTCCCGCCGACAAGCGGGTGATCATCACTTTCCGTGGCAGCTTCCACGGCCGCACGATGGGCGCGGTGACCGCCACCGCCCAGCCGAAGTACCAGGAAGGCTACGAGCCGCTGCCCGGTGGCTTCCGCTACATCGATTTCAACGATGAGGTGCAGCTGGAAACCGCGATGGCCGCCGGCGACGTGGCGGCGGTGATGCTGGAGCCCATCCAGGGCGAGGGCGGCGTGATGCCGGCCAAGTCCGGTTTCCTCAAGCGCGTGCGCGAGCTGTGCGACCAGCACAACGCACTGCTGGTGCTGGACGAGATCCAGGCCGGCATGGGCCGCACCGGCACGCTGTTCGCGCACTGGCAGGATGATGTGGTGCCGGACATGGTCACCCTGGCCAAGGCACTCGGTGGCGGCTTCCCGATCGGCGCGATGCTGGCCGGCCCGAAGGTGGCCGAGACCATGCAGTTCGGCGCGCACGGCACCACCTTCGGCGGCAACCCGCTGGCCGCCGCGGTGGCCCGCGTGGCACTGCGCAAGCTGGCCTCGGCGGAGATCGCCGCCAATGTCAGCCGCCAGTCGAAGGCGCTGCGCGATGGCTTTGCCCGCATCAACGACGAGTTTGGTGTGTTCAGCGACGTGCGTGGCCGCGGCCTGATGCTGGGCGCGGTGCTGGGCAAGGACTTCGCCGGCCAGGCCGGGGCGATCCTCGACCATGCCGCCGAGCACGGCCTGCTGACCCTGCAGGCCGGCCCGGACGTGCTGCGCTTCGTGCCGTCGCTGAGCATCACCGACGAAGAAGTGGCCGAAGGCCTCAAGCGCCTGCGCGCAGCGATTGCGGCGTTCATCGCCGCGCGCTGAAGCCGGCAGAGGCATCTGTAGAGCCGAGCCTACGCTCGGCTCCACAGTGGTTCACGCAATCCGATAGCGCTTCAACACCTTGCCCAATCCACGGCCATCGCGCACGGTTTCCGCGTGCAGGCCGGCGGCGCGTGCGCCGCGCACATTGGCGAACAGGTCATCGACGAACAGCGTGCGCGAAGGCGCCACGCCGAGGGCCTCAAGCGTGCGCAGGAAGACCTCCGGTGCGGGTTTGCGCAGGCCGAAATCGGCGCTGCAGAACACGCGGCCCTGCAGCGCAGGGAAAAGTTCCGGCAGCAGGATCGGCAACGCCTGCTGCATCAGCGCACCGTTGTTGGTCAGCACTGCCATCGGCAGCTGCAGGGCCTGCAGCCGCTGCAACACGGCAGCCTGCGGATGGCTGGCGGCCCGCCGCGCGGCAGTCCATGCAGCTATATCGACAGTCGTGCCCAGACGCTCCCCCAGCTGCGCGAGATAGGCCGGGCCATCCAGCGTGCCGTTGTCATGCGCCGCTTCCAGTCCGCTGTCATACAGCGCGGCCTGTACGGCCTGCGTCGGAACCTGCAGTGCCTGGGCCAGGTGCAGCACGCGCTGCGCGCGCTGGTACTGCACCAGCACGCCATCCACATCCAGCAGCAACAGATCGATCCGCATCGGCCGAGCATGCCATTGCAGTGAACTCTCGGGAAACCCTGGAGCAGCCATGCGACAGACGGTCGCAGCCGGGGGCGCAGGCGGGTGCCTAGAATGGCGCTTGAATCCGCAGGAGAGGCAACGATGAAGGCTTGGTGGGTGGCAGTGGGACTGGGCGCGCTGATGCTGGCGCCGTCGGCGATGGCGCGGGTGTGTGCGGTGAGCATCGACAGCACCGACCAGATGAGCTTCAGCACTCGCGAGATCAAGCTTGCCGCCGACTGCACTGCCGTGGACCTGACCCTGCGCCATACCGGCAAGCTCGCCGCTACCGCGATGGGCCATAACTGGGTGCTGACCCGCACTGCCGACTACCAGCCGGTGGCACTGGCAGGCATGCGCATGACCCTGGCCGACAGCTACCTGCCGAAGGCCGACAAGCGCGTGCTGGCGCACACCAAAGTAATTGGTGGTGGCGAGACCACGCGCGTGCGCTTTCCCACCCAGGGCCTGCAGAAGGGCGGCGACTACACTTTCTTCTGCTCGTTCCCCGGCCACTTCGCGATGATGAAGGGCAAGTTCGTCTTCGGTTGAAAAAAGGGGACGGAGGGGATTAAGTCGTTTATGCACAAACGACTTAATCCCCTCCGTCCCCTTTTTTTGCGATCAGCCCTTGGCGGCCTTGAATGCCACGCGTGCAGCGGCGAGGGTGGCCTCGATCACGGCATCGTCGTGCGCGCTGGACAGGAAACCGGCCTCGTACGCCGACGGCGCCAGGAACACGCCCTGCTCCAGCATCGCGTGGAAGAAGCGGTTGAACGCTGGGATGTCACAGGCAGTGGCCTGCGCATAGGTCTCCACCTTTTCGTCGGTGAAGAACAGACCGAACATCGCGCCCACGCGGGTGGTGGTCACCGCCACGCCGGCTTCGGCGGCGGCCGCTTCCAGGCCGGAGCACAGGCGTGCGGTGCGCTCGGCCAGGTCGGCGTGGAAACCCGGCTGCTGGATCAGCTCCAGCATCGCCAGGCCAGCGGCCATCGCCACCGGGTTGCCGCTCAGCGTGCCAGCCTGGTAGATCGGGCCGGCCGGGGCGATCTGCTGCATCAGCTCGCGGCGACCGCCGTACGCACCCACCGGCATGCCGCCGCCGATGATCTTGCCGAACGTGGTCAGGTCCGGGGTGATGCCGTAGTGCGCCTGCGCACCGCCGAGGGCGACGCGGAAGCCGGTCATCACTTCGTCGAAGATCAGCAGCGCGCCGTGTTTCGTGCACAGTTCGCGCAGGTGCTGCAGGTAGCCCTCGCGCGGCGGGATGCAGTTGGCGTTGCCGACCACCGGTTCGATGATCAGGCCGGCGATGTCATCGCCCTGCTGCTCGAACAGCGCAGTGGCCGCTTCGAAGTCGTTGTAGGGCAGGGTCAGGGTCAGTTCGCTCAGCCCGGCCGGGACGCCCGGCGAGGTCGGCACGCCCAGGGTCAGCATGCCGCTGCCGGCCTTGACCAGGAACGAGTCGCCGTGGCCGTGGTAGCAGCCTTCGAACTTGACGATGCGGTTGCGGCCGGTGGCGCCACGCGCCAGGCGGATCGCCGACAGGGTGGCCTCGGTGCCGGAGTTGACCATGCGCACCATCTCGCACGACGGCACCAGGCGGGTGATGGTCTCGGCCATGGTCACCTCGGCCGCGCATGGCGCGCCGAATGACAGGCCGTTGTCGATCGCCTTCTTCACCGCCTGGCGTACCGCCGGGTGGTTGTGGCCGACGATCATCGGGCCCCAGGAGCCGACGTAGTCGATGTAGCGGTTGCCGTCGACGTCGTACAGGTAGGCGCCGTCGGCGCGCTCGACGAAGAACGGTTCGCCGCCGACCGACTTGAACGCGCGCACCGGCGAATTGACGCCGCCCGGCAACAGCTGCTGGGCGCGGGAGAACAGGGCGTGGGACTGGTCGTGGTTCATGGGGGAATATCCTGGGCGTTACGCGAACTGGGCGAGGAAGGCGCGCTGGGTCGCGACCGGGTCTTCGGCGGCGAACACGCTGCTGACCACGGCGACCAGATCGGCACCGGCGTCGATGATGGGACCGACATTGTCCGGCGTCAGCCCGCCGATCGCCACCCGCGGCACGCCCAGTGCGGCGCTTTGCCGCAGCAGGTCGGTATGGGCGCGGCTGGTGGTGATCTTGGTGGTGGTCGGGAAAAACGCGCCGAAGGCCACGTAGCTGGCGCCGGCGGCCACGGCCCTCTCGGCATTGGCCAGCTGGTCATAGCAGGAGGCGCCGATGATGGCCTCGGGGCCGAGCAGGGCGCGCGCGCTGGGGATGTCGCCGTCGGTGCCGCCCAGGTGCACGCCCGCCGCGCCCACGGCCTTGGCCAGCGCCGGGTCATCGTTGACGATCAGCGGCACGCCGTGGTCCGCACACAGTGCCTGCAGCGCGGTGGCCTGCTCCCGCCGCAGCGCGTCGCTTGCGGTCTTGTTGCGGTACTGCAGCCAGGTGGCGCCGGCGGCCAGCAAGGGTGCGGTACGGGCCAGCAGGCGTGCGGTATCGGGCTCGTCCGGGGTGATCAGGTAGACGCCGCGGGGCGCCGGGGAAGCAGAAGTCATCGATGGCTACCGGTGAGTGGACCGCGATGGGACAATGGCGGCCCGTGAATCCAGTCCTGATTATCCGATGAGCGATGCCACCCCCACCACCTTGCGCACCTGGATGTGCGTGGTTTGCGGCTTCCTGTACAGCGAAGCAGAAGGCTTGCCGGACGAAGGCATCGCGCCAGGGACGCGCTGGGAGGACATTCCCGAGACCTGGACCTGCCCGGATTGCGGGGTGACCAAGGCTGATTTCGAGATGGTCGAGGTCGATTGACTGGAGGGCCACCCGGCCCATCCGGTGGGTGTGGACCGTTGGTCCACACACCGACTCCCTCAATGCAGCCGCGGCATCGGCCCGCCGAGGTCGATCAGCTTCTCGCGCAGCCATTGCGCATCGCTGGCTTCCGGGTTGCGCTTCAGGTACTGGCCCAGATCGTGCCGGGCACCGGCCAGGTACTCCAGCTGCAGGTAGGCCAGGCCGCGGTCGCGCAGCGCATCGTCCTGCTCCGGGGCCAGCTTCAGCAGGCGGTCGGCACTGCGCGCGGCGCGGTCCCACTCGCCGGCTTCGGCATACACGCCGTGCAGGTTGCGCAGCATGCGCATCAGGATCGCGCGCGCGGGCGCCGGGTCGAGGATCTGCGCCAGCACCTGGTCGTCGGGCATCTGCCCGCCCAGGTGTGACTTGGCCCGCTCGCGCAGTTCGTCCACGTCCAGCGGTCGGCCACCGTTGAACGGGTCCATCACCAGCACGCCGTCGTCCACCGGCAGGCGCACCAGGAAGTGGCCGGGGAACGACACGCCATCGAGCGGAATACCCAGCCGGCGCGCGACTTCCATCTGCACCAGCGCCAGCGAGATCGGGTTGCCCAGGCGGCGCTCGAATACCTGGTTGAGGTAGCTGTTGCGCGGGTCGTAGTACTTGTCGTGGTCGCCGCTGTAGCCCAGCTCGTCGAACAGGTGGCGGTTGATCGCCGCCATCTTCAGCGGGCTGTTGTCGATGCTCTCCACTTCCGAGCGGAGGTGCTCGACATGGCTCTGGATCAGCGCGTCGTAGGTGGACGGCTGCAGATCGGGGTATTCATCGCGCGCGATCAGCAGCGCGGTCGGCAACAGTGGCAGCGCCTCGTCTTCGAGGTCGGCCAGGGCATCCCAGTCGGGGAGTGTGATCCGGTCCTGCATGGCCACAGACTGGCGTCATTCGCAGGCGGTTTCAAGCGGTATCGCGTGAAAAATTCAGGGGTCAGATGCCTTTCGCGAGCGAATGGGATCTGACCCCTGCAGGGTTGCCGGCCAGCGGCCGGCACTACCGCGGGCAGAACCCTGTTACTCGATGCCCGGACCGAATTTCAGCTCCGTGCCGTCCTTGAGCTGCAGCTTCTCGGCCTGGCCGGCGTTGAGTTCCAGTACATAACGCGCCGGGCCGCCGCTGGGGTAGGGCGGGCACATGTCGCCGGCCGAGCACGGCGGTACGTCGCGCTGCTGGCTGACCAGCCTGCGCTGGCTGTCGAAGTACAGGATGTCCAGCGCGATCCTGGTGTTCTTCATCCAGTACGCCTGCATTTCCTCGCGGTCGTGGATGAACAGCATGCCGTGGTCGGCCGCCATCTGGTCGCGGAACATCAGCCCGCGCGCGCGGGTTTCATCGTTGGTGGCCAGCTCGACCTGGTAGCGGGCGCCGTCCAGCTCGACCCAATGGCGGGCCGCGTCGGTGGCGCAGCCGGCCAGGGCCAGCAGCGGAAGCATCAGCAGCGAACGCAACAGCGACATCGTCAGGCTCCTTCGGAAGGGTCAGAGCACGACCGGCGGCTCGCCGCCGACGATCACCACATCGGCGCGACGGCGGGCGAACAGGCCGACGCAGACCACGCCCGGCAGCTGGTTGAGCTCGCGCTCCAGCTTTTCCGGATCGGTGATCTGGAGGTTGTGGATGTCCAGGATCTGGTTGCCGTTGTCGGTGACCACGCCCTCGCGCCAGGTCGGCTGGCCGCCGGTCATGTCGCGGATCTGGCGGGCGACCAGGCTGCGCGCCATCGGGATCACTTCCACCGGCAGCGGGAACTTGCCCAGCACCGGCACCTGCTTGCTCGGGTCGACGATGCAGATGAAGCGCTCGCTGGCCTCGGCGATGATCTTCTCGCGGGTCAGCGCGGCACCGCCGCCCTTGATCAGGCACTTGTTGGCGTCGCACTCATCGGCGCCGTCCACGTACAGCGACAGGTTGCCGCTGTGGTTCAGCTCGATCACCTCGATGCCGTGCTGCTTCAGGCGCGCGGTGCTCTGCTCGGAGCTGGATACGGCGCCCTTGATGCGGTGCTGGATGCGGGCCAGGGCATCGATGAAATAGGCGACGGTGGAACCGGTGCCGACACCGACGATCATGCCGTCTTCTACGTACTCGATGGCTTTCTCGGCGGCCAGGCGCTTGGCTTCGGACATGGGAGAACTCTCAGGCAGGGAATCAGGATTTCTTTTCCAGCGACAGCAGCAGCTTCCACTGCGCGGCGGTCACCGGGAACACCGACAGGCGATTGCCCTTGGCAACCAGCGGGAAGCCCTCGCCCAGCTCGTCAGCGTGCAGCTTGATCTCGTCCAGCGCGATCACCTGCTTGAGCTTGCGGTCGAAGGCCACGTCCACCAGCATCCAGCGCGGGTTCTCGCGCGTGCTCTTGGGATCGTGGTAGTCGGATTTCGGGTCGAACTGGGTATCGTCCGGGTAGGCTGGGCTGGCGACGGTGGCCAGGCCGACGATGCCGGGCACCTTGGTGTTGGAGTGGTAGAACAGGATGCCGTCGCCCACCTGCATGCCATCGCGCATGAAATTGCGCGCCTGGTAGTTGCGCACCCCGTTCCAGGGTTCGACCTTGACCTTGGCCAGGTCATCGATGGAGAAGGCGTCCGGTTCGGACTTCATCAGCCAGTAGCGCTTGCGGGCGGTCATGCGTTCACGGGGGCAGCGGAGGGGAACAGGGTGCCGTCTTCGGTGCAGATCGCATCCACCGGCACGTCCCACGACGCCACCGGCAAGGACTCGACCTGCTGCACCGCGAACGCAGCACCGACCAGCCAGGGCGGCGCCGGCCGGTCGTGGCGGAAGGCGAAGCTGCGATCATACCAGCCGCCCCCCATGCCCAGCCGGCGGCACTGTGCGTCGAAACCCACCAATGGGGTCACGACCAGCGCCATCCGTTCCGGTTCCAAGGTGTCTTCCACGGCCACGTCCGGCTCGGGGATGCCGTAACGGTTGCTGGTCAGCGGCTGACCGGGCCGCCACGGTGCGAAGCGCAGCGTGTCGCCGGCCAGCACCGGTAGGCAGTAGGTGAGCCCTTCGGGCAGCTGCAGCTGCCAGCGATGCAGGGCGATTTCGCCATCCAGCGCCCAGTAGCCGGCCACCGCGCCTTCGCGCGGGGCGAACGGCAGGGCGAGCAGGGCATCGGCAAGCGATTCGGCGGCGGCGATGCGCTCACCAGCGTTAAGGTCACGGCGGCGTTGCCGCAGGTCGTGGCGCAAGGCCTGGCGCGGGTCGGTCATGGCAGCGTGCGGCAAGGATCAGCCGCCATTGTGCCGGAAAGAACAAGGGCGACGCCCGAAGACGCCGCCCTTGCTGGAATATTGCATTCTCCGCAATGTCGATGCATGCGAAACGACCTTGAACCCGGGGGCTCAAGTGGGAACGCTGGAGAACCATCGGGCTTCCCGCTACAAGGCGGACCTGCACTCCCGGCGCTGTCGCGCTCCCGGTGTCGTTCTTAAGGGACAAGGCGAATGTTTGCACATGCCGTCGAGTACCACAGAGAACGCGTGGCCATTATAGCCAGCACGCAGGATCTGGATAGGCCGTTCGTCGGCAACAGTCCGTGCCAATTCAGATATGAGAAGACGCGTTGTGCACGGTCTTCAGGCGCCGCCGTCGATCGCGCGGTCCAGGCGCCGGTTCAGGTCGGCCAGGGTCTGCTGCAGCGCCACGGCCTGGCGGGCGTTCTCGTCGCGCAGCAGCTGCAGTTCGTGGGCCAGGTTCAGCGCGGCCAGCACGGCGACGCGGTCGACGGCGGCCATGCGGTTGCTGCCGCGGATCTCGCGCATGCGCGCATCGAGCAGGCGTGCGGCGGCCATCAGGCTGTCGCGTTCGTCGCCGCCGACGCCCACGGTGTATTCACGATCGAGGATGCGGACACTGACCGGTTCGGCGCTCATGTGTGCTGCTCCAGGGATTTGAGCCGGCTGATCATCGCTTCCACCCGCGAGCGCGCCTGCTCGTTCTTGGCCAACAGCGTCGAGCGCTCGGCCACCAGCTGTTCCTGCTGGTGGCGCAGGCTGCGGTTCTCCTCGGCCAGGCGCTGGTTGCGTTCAAGCAACGCGTCCACGCGGGCGGCAAAGTCCTGCAGCTGGGCAAGGGGATCGGCGGGTTCCATGCGGGCACGATAGGCAAGCCGGGTGAGGGCGGTCAAGCGCTGTCGCAGCAAGGCCGGACGGCCACGAGAGGATGCCGCAGGGTTGCTACACTACGGGGTCTCACGGGCGCGCGCGTGCGCACCCCGGGTTTCCTTATTCCGAACGAGCCGCACGATGACCGAACTTCCCTCCGTCGACGACGTTACCCGCGCCAGCCAGGCGCTGGGCCTGGGCGCTACCGCTGCCGAGCTGCACGGCGCGCTGTGCGGCTGGCTGGCCGCCGGCGGCGCCCCCGGCAACGATTGGCCGGCGCGCGTGCTGGCCGACGACACCCTGCCGCCGGTGGCCGCCGACAGCGTGCTGGGGCAGCTGCTGCAGGCCACCATCAAGCAGCTGGAAGACCGCGACTTCGCCTTCGAACTGCTGCTCGCCGACAGCGACGACGTGTCCGCGCAGGCCGATGCCATGTTCAGCTGGACCCGCTCGTTCCTGGGCGGCTTCGGCCTGGGCAGCGGCGGCCGCCGCCCGGCCCTGTCCGAAGAGGGCGAAGAAGCGCTGACCGACATGGCCAGCCTGGCGCGTGCGTCCAGTGAGGATTTCGAGGCCGGCGGCGATGACGACGACGAAGCCCTGTCGGAGATCGAGGAGTTCATCCGCGTGGCGGTGCTGCTGCTGCACGGCGACGTGGTGCTGGCCGCGCGCCATCGGCAGCGCCTGAACTGATGGATATCAAGCAGCGCACCGGCATCGCGGCCGGCGAATACAAGCGTCGCCGCCGCCAGCTGATGGACATGGCTGGCGAGGACGCGATCCTGGTGCTGCCGGCCGCAGCCGAGAAGGTGCGCAGCCTCGATACCCATTATCCGTTCCGCCAGGATTCGGATTTCCAGTACCTGAGCGGCTTCCCGGAACCGGAGGCGGTGCTGGTGCTGATTCCGGGCCGCCGCCACGGCGAGGCCATCCTGTTCTGCCGCGAGCGCGATGCCGAGCGCGAGGCATGGGACGGCAGCCGCGCCGGCCAGGAAGGCGCGGTAGCGCAGTATGGCATGGACGATGCCTACCCGATCGATGATCTGGACGACATCCTGCCGGGCCTGTTGGAAGGGCGCTCGCGCGTCTACTACCACTTTGGCCGCGACGCCGACTTCGATCTGAAGCTGATCGGCTGGGTCAACCGCGTGCGTTCGCAGGTACGCCACGGCGCGCAGCCACCGCATGAGTTCCTGGAACTGGGCCACCTGCTGCACGAGCAGCGCCTGTTCAAGTCGGGTGCGGAAGTCGCGTTGATGCACCACGCCGCGCAGATCAGCGTGCGTGCGCATCTGGCTGCGATGCAGGTGGCCAAGGCAGGTATCCACGAATACGAACTGCAGGCCGAGCTGGAGCGTGTGTTCCGCGCCAACGATGCCGTGCCGGCGTACTGCAGCATCGTCGGTGCCGGCCGCAACGGCTGCATCCTGCATTACCGCGACAACAACGCGCGTTCGCGCGATGGTGAGCTGGTGCTGATCGATGCCGGTGCCGAATACCGCGGCTACGCCAGCGACATCACCCGCACCTTCCCGGTGAATGGCCGCTTCAATGCCGAGCAGCGTGCACTGCACGACCTGGTCGGCGATGCGCAGGCCGCTGCGTTGGCCCAGGCCAAGCCGGGCGTGCCGTATGAGGCCGGCCACCTGGCGGCGGTGCAGACCCTGACCGAAGGCCTGCTGCGGCTGGGCCTGCTGAAGGGCACGCTGGAAAAGAACCTGTCCGAAGGCCTGTACCAGCGCTTCTACCGGCACAAGACCGGCCACTGGATCGGATTGGACGTGCACGATGTGGGCGATTACCGCCTCGCCGGTGATTCACGCCTTCTGGAGCCTGGCATGGCGTTCACCATCGAGCCGGGGCTGTACATCGGCGTGGACGACACGACGGTGGAACCGCGTTGGCGCGGTATCGGCATCCGCACTGAAGACGATGTGCTGATCACCGATGACGGCCATCGCGTGCTGACCGAGGGCCTGGCGCGCAGCGCCGATGAGATCGAAGCGGTGATGGCGGGGTAGGGGTTTTCGGCAGGGCTTGCAGCCCTGCACCTGCAGAGGCCACAGCAACAGCAACCGCAACAGCGGCATTCCGTGGGGATGGCGGGGTACTGTGGGTTTGCGAGGCCGCCGCAAGTACGTCCTTGTAGGCTTGGTCGCCGCATCCATGCGGCTCACACCCCGCAAACCCACAGTACCCCGCCTTCGACAGGTTCACGCGGCTGTTGGTAGGTGTCGACCTTGGTCGACACAGAGCGAGCGCAGCGAGCGACCCGCTTCTGCTTTTCTTTCTTTCTTCCGTGGTTGGACGCACACGGAAACTGTCAGAGGTGGGGCGGGGTGGGTTCGCGGGGGTGTCCGCGGCATGGATGCCGCGGCCAAGCCTCCAGGGATGGATTCACGGCGTCCCCCGCGAACCCACCCCGCCCCGCCAAGCGCGGCTATTGCTCCAAGCAGCCAACCACGAGGGGCTCAGCCGTTCGCCGCCGCAAACGCCGGCCGCGTCAGGTTGTCCGCCTCGCCATCAGTGCACAGCACTTCGTCTTCGATGCGGATGCCGCCATACGGACGGAAGAAGTCCACGCGGTCCCAGTTGATCGCATCACCGTGGCCAGCGTCCTTCACTTCATTCAACAGCATGTCGATGAAGTACAGGCCCGGTTCGATGGTCACCACCATGCCCGGCTCCAGCACGCGGGTCAGGCGCAGGTACGGGTGGCCCGCCGGGCGCTCGATGCGGCCGCCTTCGTCGCTGGCCGCGAAACCGGCCACGTCGTGCACCTGCAGGCCGATCAGGTGGCCGATACCATGCGGGAAGAACGCGGCGCTGACGCCGGTCTCCAGCGCGGTCTGCGGCGAGACCTTGATCACGCCGAAGTCCTTCAGCACGCCCATCAGCGAAAGGTGCGCGTCCACGTGCAGCTGCTTGTAGTCGAAGCCCGGCCGCACCGCTGCGCACATCCGCTGCTGGGCAGCGTCGACGGCGGCGATCATCGCCGCAAATTCGTCGTGGCCCTGCGCGGCGTAGGTGCGGGTGATGTCGCTGGCGTAGCCGTGGGCACTGGCGCCGGCATCGATCAGGAAGCTGCGCAGCGGGTGCGGTGCCTTGCGGCCCAGCTCGGTGTAGTGCAGCACGGCGGCATGTTCGTTCAACGCCACGATATTGCCGTACGGCAGCTCGTTGGCGTCCTGGCCGACCGCCTGGCAGTACGCCATGTGGATGCTGAACTCATCGGCGCCGTTGCGGAACGCGGCCTCGGCCGCGCGATGGCCGCGCACGCCCAGCACCTGGGCCTGGCGCATCAGTGCGATCTCATACGGTGTCTTGCTGCCGCGGTGCCATTCCAGGTAGTTCACCACCGGGGCCGGGTTGTTCGGCACGTAGCTGCCCAGCGCGCTCTGCGGCTCGCCGAGGATCGCGCAGCGCGATGGATCGGCCGGCAGCAGCGCCAGCGCGTCTTCCGGCTTGCGGATGATGTGGATGTCGAAGTGATCCACCCACCAGCCGCTGGGGGCATCCGGCACCACGTGCCAGTAGTCGAAGGGCTGGTGGAAGATCACCGCCGGGCGCTTGCCGGGGGTGAACACGATCCAGCTGTTGGGCACGCGGGTCAGCGGCAGCCAGGCCTTGAACTGCGGATTGACCGCGTACGGGTAGTCGCGATCATCGAACACCTGGTAGTGCAGGGTGCCGCTCGGCACCACCAGGTGATCGAAGCCGCCGCGGGCCAGCGCCTGTTCGGCACGTCGGCACAGCACGGCCAGGTGGTCGGAATACAGGGCGCCGGGGTCTTGCTGGATCATTGCGGTGGCTCGACACGGAAAACGGCCCTAGATTCTGCCGCATACCGGGAAAAACCGCTGTGCTGGAACCGGCACTCAGGCCGTCGAAACCGGCCCCTCGTCGCTGTCTTCGCCCACCCACTGGCGCAGCAGCTGCCGATGCTCGCGCGACAGGGTGAGGAAGCGGAAGCCGGTCCAGCTCTGTCCGGGGGCGTGTGCGGGTTCGCTCCACAGCAGGTGCACGCCCACGTCGATGTCCTGGTGGCGGCCGTCGCCCAGCGGCAAGGGGAAGCGCAACTGGTACAGCGCATCCTCGCGCAACGGTGCGCTGGCCAGCATCAGCATGCCGGTTTCGGAGATATTGCCGAGCCGGCCCACCACGCTTTCGCGCATCTGGTCGGTGACCGGTACCAGGTCCGAGACCTGGCGGCGCGGCGCGCGGCGGGTGTCCTGCGGCGGTTGGGTGATCATGCGGAGGTCTCCTGCGTATGGCCGGCCGCCAGTGCACGCAAGGCGCCAAGGCTGGCCTCCCAGGCACGGTCAACCAGCCGGGCCTTGTCCTCAGTGACCAGCTGCGCCTGGCCGGCACTGATCTGCCGGGCCAGCGTATCCAGGTCGGTATCGGCGATCTTCTGCCCGCGCGGATTGACCAGCAGGGCGTGGCCGGTCAGCAGGCTGTACCAGGACAGGCGCTGGCGGCGCAGTGTGCCATCGCCGGTATCGATGTCGAACCAGCTGCCGAAGGGCAGGGAGGACAGCTGCTGGTAAGCGGCTTCCTCGGCACTGCTGCGCGGTGTCGCGGGCGTCGTGCCGGCGGCCGTACCGGCGTGCTCGCCCAGGCGCGCGCGTGCCTTCAGGCGGGCACTGAGTTCGGTACGCGAGGTACTCTCGTCCTCGCCGCCAGGCGTGGCCAGCCTGCGTGCGACGGCGGCGGCTTCCTCGGCGTGGTAGCCGACCTGCAGCAGGGCGGCCTCGACCTCGGCAGCAAGCGTTGCATCGGTGCCGCCGGGTGCATCAACGGGTTGCGCGGTGATGGCGGCGATGCGTTGGGTCTGCTGCAGGCGTTCCTGCCACTGCGGTGAATCGTCGCCGTGGCGCAGGCGGGTCAGGGTGAGGGCATCGGCCCAGGCCTGACGCAGCAAGGTCTGCACGAAGCGGGGCGGCTCCTGCGCGTCGCAGCACTGGTCGATCTGTGCACTGGCCTGGCGCCGGGCCAGTTCCAGCCGCTCCTTGCCGCGGGCGGCTTCCACATGGCGGCGCTCGGCCAGTTCGGCGCGATGCGCTGCGGCGCGCTGATGCTGCTGCACGTCCTCGTTCGCGCTGGCGAAGGCCTCCGGCGCCCGCGCATCCTGACCCAGCAGGCCCTGCACGCTCTGTGCCATGCGCTGCAGCAACTGCGGGTCGACATCATCGTCGCCCAGCCAGTTGGCGCCGACTTCGGCAATCTGGTTGAGCAGTTCGCGCGCGGGGTGCTCGTCGCGCACGAAGAAGCCGGGGTCGGCCATTGCCGCACGTGCCAGCGGTACCTGCAGGCGCGCCAGCAGGGCGGCCGGCACCGGGTCCGGACGCTGCTGCTGCTGCACCTGCTGCATCAGCATGCGCAGCAGGTCGAGGCTGTCGCGGTCGTGGCTGCCCAGCTGGGCCTGCATGCCATGCTCGCTGCGCAGTTGCGCCACCACGGCCGCCTGCAGGTCCGCTACGCCGGTGGCGGCGCTGGACTGCGCCTGCAGGCGTGCGAGCACCGCATCCACGGCCGCGCTCGGCACTGAATCGCGATCCGCAGGTGCTGCGCTGGCATGGCGTGCCTGCTGCAGCAGCGCATGCAGCGCGCTGCCCGTAGAGGTGGTCAGGCCCGGCAAGGCCGCACCGGCCGTGCTGTCATCCTGGAAAGCGTCCTGCACCAGGCTCGACCAGGAGCCGGCCGGTGCCGATCCGTTCCAGCCGGTCAGTGGCGCGGCGGCACGCTTTGCCGGCTGCGTGGTGCGACCACCGCCCACCGACTGGGTGATGATCCGCCGGGTGCTCGATGAACGCGCCAGATAGGGGGTGAATACCAGGCCGGGCAGCACGCCGTGCTGGGCCAACAGGGCATTGGCACGGTCGAGGATGTCGCCCAGGCGTTCCAGCACCTGGCGTTCGAAGCTGCGGTACAGCGCCAGCTGAACGTCGACAGCGAGCGAATCCTGTTCGGCAATCCGGCGCAGCATGGCGCACAGTGCCTGCGGTGCCAGCGGCAGGGTGTCGGCCTCGAAGGCCGGTGCTGCCGCCAGTACGCCCAGGCGTTGGCCCAGCAGGTTCAGCGTGTTGGTCGAACGCAGCGTCTCCCGCCGCACCATCTCGGTCAGCAGCAGGTCGCGGTCCACTTCATGCTCATCGACCAGCGACAGCCCGAGCATGCCGGGCAGTGGCGGTGGCGTGGAACCGGGGCTGGAGTGGGCCGTGGGTTCGCGCAGCCGTATCAGCGCATCGGCCACGGCATCAAGCATGCGGTCAGCGAAATGACCGGAGAAGGCATGCAACTGGCCGCGCTGGGCCATCAGCTCCGCCTGCAGCTGCGGATTGCGCGCGCGATCCGCGTCGTGCAGCAGCGTCTGCTCCAACGCTTCGATGGTCAGGATCAGCGGCGCGGCCAGCGTTTGCCGGCACAGGCCGATCAACGCGCCCAGCAGCTCACGCACCCGCGGTGGCAGGTCGCTGGCGGCCAGGCGGGCTTTGTCGGCAGAGGTAATGGAAAAGACAGCTGACATCGGCGAGCGGTACCCGGATTCCCGCGGATCGATCTTGTGAATCTACCGTGTCGGCCGCAGTCGGCGCTACTTTAGGGTGAACGTGTCTCACGTCCGCTGGGGAGGGACGACGGATGAACGGTGGTGCCGGTCGCTGGCCGGCAACGCTGTCTCCACCGGAGTACCGGCCAGCGGCCGGCGCTACCCGCTACGGCGGAAGGTCTAGTCCTCCAGGAACAGGCTCACCACATCGTTGGTGAATCGACGGCCCAGCTCGGTCGGCTGCACATGGCCCTCCGCCACGTCCAGCCAGCCGCGCTGCACGGCCTCGGCCAGGGGCGCGTCCAGCACGCTGCGCGGCAGCCCGGTGCGCGACTCGAAATCGCGCAGGCCGAAGCCTTCGTGCAGGCGCAGCAGGTTGAGCATGTATTCGAACGGCAGGCGCGCGGGCGCGATCACATCGTCACCACCGAACGAGGCCGGCGTGCCGGCGCTGTCCAGGTAGGCCTGCGGGTGCTTCAGTTTCCAGCGGCGCAGCACGTGTTCTTCGGCGCCCGAGCTGATCTTGCCGTGCGCACCGGCACCGATGCCCAGATAGTCACCGAAACGCCAGTAGTTCAGGTTGTGCGCACTCTGCCGACCGGGGCGTGCGTAGGCGCTGACTTCGTACTGGCTGAAACCGGCCTGCGCCAGCAGCGACTGGCAGTGCTCCTGCATGTCCCAGGCGTTGTCTTCATCGGGAATGCCCTGCGGCGGACGCGCGAAGAACACCGTGTTCGGTTCCAGGGTCAGCTGGTAGTGCGAGATATGGGCCGGTTGCAGCGCAAATGCACGTTCCAGATCGGCCTCGGCACCGGCCAGGGTCTGTTCCGGCAGCGCGTACATCAGGTCGATGTTGAAGTTGTCGTAGCCCGCGTCCTGCGCCATCTTCACCGCGCGCTCGGCTTCGCCACTGTCGTGGATGCGGCCCAGGCGCTTGAGCATGGCGTCGTCGAAACTCTGGATGCCGAAGCTGAGGCGGTTCACGCCTGCCGCGCGGTAGCGGTCGAAGCGGCCATGCTCGGCGGTGCCCGGGTTGGTTTCCAGGGTGATTTCGGCGTTGGGGGCAAAGCGCAGGCGCGCGCTGGCCTGCTGCAGGAAACGGTCGATCGCTTCCGGCGGGAACAGGCTGGGCGTACCGCCGCCGAAGAACACGCTGTGCACCACCCGGCCCCAGACCAGCGGCAGGTCCTGGTCCAGGTCACGCAGCAGCGCGTCGATGTAGGCATCGAACGGCAGTTCACCCTTGGCCTGGTGCGAATTGAAATCGCAGTACGGGCACTTGCGCACGCACCACGGCAGGTGCACGTACAGCGACAGCGGTGGCGGCACCAGCCGCGGCGGGCTGTCGTGGGCAGCGGAGCAGGCTTCGCCGGGCAGGTGGTTGCAGTGGTCGTGGGCGTGCGGCATGGGCTTCATCGGTAGTGCCGGCCACTGGCCGGCTTCCCTGGTTCGATCAGGCGGCGTCAGTACAGCGTCGCCAGCTGCTGCTTGAGCTGCTGCAGGGCGATGGCACGGTGGCTGATGGCATTCTTCAGTGCCGGCTCCATTTCCGCGGCGGTCAGGCCGTGGGTGGTGTCCAGGAACACCGGGTTGTAGCCGAAACCATTCGTGCCACGCAGCTCGCGGATGATCTGCCCTTCCCAGCGGCCTTCGCAGATCAGCGGCTGCGGGTCGGTGGCGTGGCGCAGCAGCACGATCACCGCGTAGAAGCGGGCGCTGCGCTGGCCGTCGGGCACTGCGGCCATCGCGTCCAGCAGCTTGGCGTTGTTGGCCGCCGCGTTGGTCGGGTGGCCGGCATAGCGCGCGCTGTACAGGCCGGGCGCGCCGCCGAGTGCATCGACGATCAGGCCCGAATCATCGGCCAGTGCCGGCAGGCCGGTCGCTTCGCAGGCCGCGCGTGCCTTCAGCAGCGCATTCTCGACGAAGGTCAGGCCGGTCTCTTCCACGTCGCCCAGGCCCAGTTCGGCGGCCGAGGTGATCTGCAGCGGCAGGTCGGCGAGGATCTCCTGCATCTCCACCAGCTTGCCGGTGTTGTGGCTGGCCAGTACCAGTTTCTTCATTGACGGGGCTCCAGCAGGTCCCAGGTGTTGCCATACAGATCGCGGAACACCGCGACCGTTGCATAGGGTTCTTCGCGCGGCGCTTCCAGGAACTCGACGCCGGCGGCCAGCATCGCCGCGTGGTCGCGGTGGAAGTCGTCGGTGTTGAGGAAGAAGGCGACGCGGCCACCGGTCTGGTTGCCGATGCGGCTGCGCTGCGCCTCGTCGCTGGCACGGGCCAGCAACAGGGCGGCGGCGCTGCCGTCGGTCGGGCCGACCACCACCCAGCGCTTGTGGCCCTGGTCGATGTCTTCCAGCAGCGTGAAGCCGAGCTTGCCGGTGTACCAGGCAATGGCTTCGTCATAGTCGGCCACCACCAGCGTGGTCAGGGCAAGGCGCCGGTTCATGCCGACAGCGCCGCCTGCTGCGCGGCCAGCAGCTCGGCCACGCCCTTTTCGGCCAGGCCCAGCAGCGCGTCCAGTTCATCGCGACGGAAGGCGTGGCCTTCGGCGGTGCCCTGCAGTTCGATGAAGCCGCCACCGTCGTTCATCACCACGTTCATGTCGGTGTCGCAGTCGCTGTCTTCGGCGTAGTCCAGGTCCAGCACCGGGGTGCCGCGGTACACGCCCACCGACACCGCCGCCACTGCGCCCAGGATCGGGTTGCGCTTGATGTCGCCACGCTTCATCAGCACGTTCACCGCATCGACCAGGGCCACGTAGGCGCCGGTGATGGCGGCGGTACGGGTGCCACCGTCGGCCTGCAGCACGTCGCAGTCCAGGGTGATGGTGCGCTCGCCCAGCGCGTTGCGGTCCACGCAGGCGCGCAGGCTGCGGCCGATCAGGCGCTGGATCTCCAGCGTGCGGCCGCCCTGCTTGCCACGGGCTGCTTCGCGGTCGCTGCGGGTGTGGGTGGCGCGCGGCAGCATGCCGTACTCGGCAGTCACCCAGCCTTCGCCCTTGCCGCGCAGGAAGCCCGGCACGCGGTTCTCGACGCTGGCGGTGCACAGCACACGGGTTTCACCGAAGCACACCAGTACCGACCCTTCGGCATGGCGGGTGAAGCCGCGTTGGATGACGACCGGGCGGAGCTGGTCGGGCTGGCGGCCGCTGGGGCGGGAATCGGACATGGTGCGGGTTCCGTAATGGCGAGGGAGTACGCCGCCACGCCCGCGGCCTTCACGGGGCGGGCAAGGGGGCTCTGGTGAGGGCGCTAGGGTACCATTCCCCCTTTGCACGCACCGGACACATTCCATGATTCGAAGCATGACCGCCTATGCCGGCGGCGAGCGGGTCACCCCGTGGGGCACGCTGGGCTGCGAGCTGCGCTCGGTCAACCACCGCTTCCTGGAGGTCGGCACCCGCCTGCCCGAAGAACTGCGGGCGCTGGAACCGCAGCTGCGCGAGCGCATCGCCGCACGCCTGAGCCGTGGCAAGCTGGATCTGGTGATGCGCCTGCGTGCACCGGAGGCAGCGGCCAACCTGCAGGTGGACGAGGCCCTGCTGGGCCAGCTGGGCCGCCTGGCGCACCGGCTGACCTCGGATTTCCCCAATCTGCAGGTCAGCTTCACCGAGCTGCTGCAGCTGCCCGGCGTGACCCGCGGCGAGGCCACCGATGCCGCCGCCCTGCAGGCCGAGGCACTGGCCCTGCTGGACCAGGTGCTGGACGGCTTCGTCGAGGCCCGTGAGCGCGAAGGCGGCAAGTTGTCGGCCGCCATCAGCGAGCGCGTGGACGGCATCGAACGCATCGCGACTGAAGTGCGCACGCTGATTCCGGCCATTCGCGACGGCCAGCGCGCCAAGCTGGCTGCACGCCTGGCCGACCTGCCGCACCCGGTCGATCCCGGCCGCGCCGAGCAGGAACTGGTGCTCTGGCTGCAGAAGCTGGACGTGGATGAGGAGCTGGATCGCCTTGGCAGCCACATTGTCGAGATCCGCCGCGTGCTCAAGCAGCGCGAGCCGGTCGGCCGCCGCCTGGACTTCCTGCTGCAGGAGTTCAACCGCGAAGCCAATACGCTGGGCTCGAAGTCGGTGGACAGCCGTACGTCCAATGCCGCGGTGGAGCTGAAGGTGCTGATCGACCAGATCCGCGAACAGGTGCAGAACATCGAGTGATGTTCTGGGCACTCGCGTGGGAGGATCAAAGTCCTTCCAGGTAGTCCCCGGCAATCGCGACGCAGTGGTCGAAGCTTGGCGTGTAGTCCAGCGTATCGATGGCCTTGAACGCAATCTCCAATGTCGGGTGGGGATTGCGGATCTGATCAGGAAACGTTGATCGATGGCGGACCAACGCATGCGCAGCATTTGCCAGCGCCTCAGGTTCGCGTTCGATCACCAGCACAAGATCGAACAGATCTCGGGCCGTTGCCCGATGACCGCGATGGAACATCTTCTTGGCGATGATTTCCGCCGAGGTTTCCACGCGGACACGTTGGTCATCGATCGTCCATTCCTCCCAGGCATCATCGAGAAGATTGGGAGCCGCGACGAAGTCCACCTCGCCTTCCTCGAACTGCAGCTTGACCCATGAGCTTGGATCTTCGCTGTAGTCGCCGGTAAGTCTGGCGGCGACATCGCTCAAGCGGGGAGTGACGAATCCCAGGTACTGGGGATTCGGCACGATAATGTCGATGTCCTTGCTGAGCCTGTGACGGTGCCGGAACATCAGCACGGTACCGCCGCCCAGTGTCCAGAACGGATCGATGACGCCGCCGTGGCGGCGAATCTCCTCGATGAGGACCAGCGCTCGGGGCAGCAGCGCCTGCCAGGCGCCGGCAGGCAATTCCCGGTTCACATCCACAGGTCCTTGCGATGGGCAGAAAGCGTGTTGGCCATCTTCGCCACGTTGCGCCAGATGCGCCGTGGCGGCAGCTGCGCGCCGATTGCAGCTTCTTCGACTGCCATCACCATCATGGCGGGAGGGGCTTCATCCAGCAGGTGCGCCATCTGCGCTGCGTAGGTGGCAGGAACCTCCCCGCTGACCAGCACGCGGGCCAACTCGCCAGCCGTCAGTTCGCTCGCGTAACTCACGTTGGCGGTGCGTGCGGCCATTTTCAGACCTTGCTTGCGCAGCCGGTTTTCGGTGCTGGGTGCCGGAACATCCAGGCCGAGCACGGCCATCAACTGGCCCACGCGATTGACGCCCAGGTCGCTCAGAGTGCCCCCTTCCAGGCCGACCACCGTTTGCCTGGAAAGGCCGCTGAGATGGGCAAGCTGGCCTTGCGACAGGCCAAGTTGCTCACGGCGGGTACGAACCGCTTTGCCGATGTCGATCAGGTTCATGTCTATATTGTCCAATATTTTGGACAAAATTCAAATATCTGGAAGCGGCAGGTTGGCAAACCTTCACGTCTCAAACCACCCTGACGCCGGGCATTCCTCCGCTCAATCGTCCCACCACAGCCGCCTGGCCGAACCCTGCGTCGTGGAAGCAGGCCAGCACCGCGTCCACTGCCTCCGGGGCACACGACACCAGCAGGCCGCCGCTGGTCTGCGGGTCGGTAAGCAGCGATTGCCAGTGGGCTGGCAACCCATCGGCGAAGCGCACCTCGGCGCCATAGGAGGCCCAGTTGCGATTGGAGGCGCCGGTTACGCAGCCGCGCTGCAGCAGGTCCAAGGCCTGCGGCAGCAGCGGGATCTGCGCGCTGTCCACTTCGGCGGCAACGCCACTGGCCCGGCACACTTCCAGCAGGTGGCCGAGCAGGCCGAAACCGGTGACGTCGGTCATTGCGTGCACACCGTCCAGCGCGGCCAGCGGCACGCCCACGGTATTCAGGCGGGTGGTCGACGCGATCATCTGCTGGTAGCCCTCGGCATCCAGCACTTCTTTCTTCAGCGCCGACGAATACACGCCCACGCCCAACGGCTTGCCCAGCACCAGTACATCGCCGGCGCGGGCATCGGCATTGCGCCTGAGCCGCTGCGGGTCGAGCACGCCGATCGCGGCCAGGCCATAGATGGGTTCCACCGAATCGATGCTGTGGCCTCCAGCGACCACGATGCCGGCATCGGCGCAGGCACGCTCGCCGCCCTGCAGGATGCCGCGGATGGTCTCCTGCGGCAGCGTGTTGATCGGCATGCCGACGATGGCCAGCGCGAACAATGGTCGTGCCCCCATCGCATACAGGTCCGACAGCGCGTTGGTGGCGGCGATGCGGCCGAAGTCGAACGGGTCGTCCACAATCGGCATGAAGAAATCGGTAGTGGCGACGATTGCCTGGCGATCATCGAGGCGGTACACCGCGGCGTCGTCGCTGGTCTCGCGGCCGACCAGCAGTTCGGCCGGTGCCGGAAGCGCTGGCACGCCCCGCAGCAGTTCGGACAGCACGCCCGGCGCGATCTTGCAGCCGCAGCCGCCGCCGTGTGCCAGCGAAGTCAGTCGTTGCGGGGCATCGGCCGTTGAAGGGGCGGGGGACTGCGCGTGCGTGGCCATGCCGACATCTCCTGCGGAAACACCAATGGCGGAAGGCAGCAGGAGTCGAACCTACCAGGGAACGATCGACGCCCCCTACTGGGTTTGAAGCCCAGCCGCATGCCCGGATGCGCATGCCTTCCGAAAGTACGGCGGCACCGGTGGGCTCATTCGCGGGCTGCGTTCCACTGCAGGTCGCCGCGCGGCCGATGCTGGTCACCGACGCGTCGAGTGTAGCCAACGCGGTTGAAGAACTCCAAGATCTGGATGCTGCGCTTGCGGCCCAGGCCGATGGCATCGCGGAAGGTGGCCGCATCCACCGTGCCGGTGGCCTGCGACAGCTGCGCGACGATCGCGGCCAGCTCGGCAATGCGGGCCGGTGCATAGAACAGGTCCGGCATCACCTGGAACAGTTCGCCACGCGCGGTGGCGCGGCGCAGGACGGCGCGGACCTCGTCTTCGGCCAGACCGGCGTCGGTGGCCAGCGTGCGCACCCACGGTGGATCAAAGCGACCGGCGTGCAGTTGCGGCAGCACGCGTTCCAGCAGAAGTCGCTCGCGTTCCGGCGGCGCATTGTCATGGCCGGGCAGGCGCCACCAGGCGCCCACGCGCTGCACGCTGCCGTCGTCCAGCAGGCCCTGCAGCAGAGCATTCCACAGGCTCGTTGCAAGCGCGGGCAGCGTACTGCGCTGCAGGCGCCCGCTATCAACACCGGGTTCATCCGGACGTCGCTCGTGCCAGCTGCGCAGCGACATGGTCACCTGTTCGCGAAGCGCCTGCCAGTGCGAAGCAAGGATGACCACCGTGTCTTCGCGGGTGACGATGCGCCGTGTGTCTGCAGGCAGATCGATCCGGTCGGCCGCGCGCCGGCAGTAGCGTTGCAGGGCGGCCATGGCTATGCCGAAGGAAGCCTGCTGCAACAGCGGGCCGATTCCTGCCCCTGCCGCCAGCTGCTCCAGTGCGCCCAGCCAGGCGAGCCGTGCCGGGCTGCGCCGGCGCCGCTGTGGCGGGTCCGGATCGAGCACGATGCCACCGCCCAACGTGCGGATCGCCGCTGAATCACGGGCGATGAAGCGATCACCACACATCGCGCAGACCGGGGCATCGAACACCAGCTGCACCAACTGTCCGTCGCCGTGATCGACATCCTCCAGCAGCACCACATGGGCCTGCCGGTGCATCGTGCCCCAGTGGATGTGCAGCGGCGCCCAGTCGCGCAACGGTGCGGCCAGTGCGGAAAGCCGCAGGCGCACGTCGACGCGACGGGTCGCCAGCAGGGCGCGCGGGTCGGCGATCCAGTCGCCACGGTGGATGTCGTCGCGGGCGATGGCGGCCAGGTTCAACGCGCAGCGCTGCCCGGCCATGGCGTGTTCGCTGGCCTGGTTCTGCGCGTGGATGCTGCGTACGCGCACGTCCGTGGCGGCCGGCATCAGCTGCAGATGCTCACCCACGGCAGCGACGCCGCCGTGCACTGCGCCGGTCACCAGCGTGCCGTGGCCGGCCAGCGAGAACACGCGGTCCACCGGCATGCGGAACAGCTCGCCGCGCAGTTCGGCCTGGCGCGTGTTGGCGTCGTCCGACGCCCACGCGTGCAGCTGGGTACGCAGCGCGTTGATGCCAGCATCGTCGGGTACGGTGCTGTTGCAGGCGAATACGGGGGAATCCTGCAGCGGCGTTCCGGCCAGCAGCGCGGCGATCTCGATCTCGACCCGGGCGATGCGCGCGGCGTCCACGCGGTCGATCTTGGTCAGGGCGACTGCACCGCGATCCACGCCCAGCAACTGCAGGATTGCCAGGTGCTCGCGGGTCTGCGGCATCACACCGTCGTCGGCGGCGATCACCAGCAGGGCGACATCGATGCCGGTGGCGCCGGCCACCATCGTATGCACGAAGCGTTCATGGCCCGGCACATCGACGAAACCCAGCGTCGCCTCGGCATTCCCTCCGCCTGTGTTCTCCACCGGGACATAGGCATAGCCCAGCTCGATGGAGATGCCGCGTGTGCGTTCTTCCTGCAGGCGATCGGTCTCGATGCCGGTCAGTGCGCGCACCAGGCTGGTCTTGCCATGGTCGATATGCCCGGCGGTGCCAACGATCATGCCTGCAGCGTGCTCCATTGCGCGAGGAAGGCGGCTTCGTCGGTGGGTTCCAGGCAGCGCAGGTCCAGCCAAAGCGCGTCATCGGCAATGCGGCCCAGCACCGGCCGGGGCAGCTGGCGCAAGCGCTTGGCCAAGCGATCCAGCCCGCCGCGGCGCGCGCTGGTAACGCGCAGTCCGGCGCTGGCCAGCTGCGCCTGTGGCTGCGCGCCGCTGCCGATCTGGCTGTACATCGAAGCCCGTTCAAGCGCATAGTCGGCGGCCAGCGACGCGCGCATCGGCTGCAGCAGGCGGTGTGCCTGCTCGTCGATGTCATCCCGCAGGCGCGAAAGGCTGCGCAGGGTCGGCAGCCGCAGTGCCAGCAGTTCCGGTTCGCGGTACAGGGCCAGCACGGCTTCCAGTGCGGCCAGGCCCATCTTGTCCATGCGCAGCGCCCGCTTGAGCGGGTTGCGGTTGATCCGCGCGATCAAGTCGGCGCGGCCGGCGATGATCCCGGCCTGGGGGCCGCCCAGCAGTTTGTCGCCACTGAACGAAACCAGATCGGCGCCGGCCGCCAGTGCTTCCTGCACGGTGGGCTCGTGCGGCAGGCCGAAGGCCGCCAGGTCGCACAGGCTGCCACTGCCCAGGTCCACCACCAGCGGCAGGCCGTGCTCGTGCGCGATCGCAGCCATCGCCGCAGTGTCGACCTTGGCGGTGAAACCGGTGATCGCGTAGTTGCTGGCATGCACTTCCATCAGCAACGCGGTACGGGCGCCGATGGCATGGGCGAAGTCGGCCGGGTGGGTACGGTTGGTGGTGCCCACTTCCAGCAGTCGCGCGCCGGCGCTGCGCATCACATCGGGAATGCGGAAGGCGCCGCCGATCTCCACCAGTTCGCCGCGCGAGACGACCACCTCGCGGCGGTTGGCCAGGCTGTTGAGCAGCAGCAGGACCGCCGCCGCATTGTTGTTGACCACGGTGGCGGCTTCGGCGCCCGTCAGTTCGCAGACCAGCGCCTGCACCCGTGCATCGCGGTCGCCGCGGCGGCCGCGGGTGATGTCGAATTCCAGATCGACCGGCGCTGTCATTGCGCGGGTGACCGCCTGCACAGCGACATCGGGCAACAGGGCGCGGCCCAGGTTGGTGTGCAGCACGGTGCCGGTCAGGTTGAAGATCGGCTGCAGGTCCAGCCGTGCATCGGCCGCCAGTGCGGCGTCGAGCGCCGCGACCAGCGACGGGCCGTTGATGGCCTGTTCGAGGCGTTCGGCCGAGAGCTGCGCGGCGCTGATACGGTCGCGTAGTTCCTGCAGGTGTGCGCGCAGCAGTTGGGTGATGCGGCTGCGGCCGTGGCGTTCGATCATGGCCGACAACGCAGGCAGGCGCAGCAGCCGGTCCAGCGAAGGCAGGGCGGCGGCCGATGCCGGTGTGGCGTGCGAGCGTGGCATAGGTCAGTCGCCGTCGGATTGCCACAGCAGCGGGTTCTGGCTGGCGCGCGCATAGCCTTCCTCGGCCAGCAGCAGGTCCAGCGCCAGCGTGCCGAGGTCATCAGCCATCGGCTCCAGTGACGGATCTTTCTCCAGGTACAGGATCTTGCGATAGCTGTGGCAGTGGTCGCAGGTCTCGGCGCGCACCGCACTCTCGCGCACCGCCTCGCCGCGGTCACCGTCCACATCGGCCAGGGCGCGATAGGCAATGTCCTTGCCTGCGGCGCCGCACTGGCTGCACTGCACGCGCACGTAATGCCACTGGCAGGCACACAGCGAGCACGACAGGTAGCGATAGGCGGCGTAGGGTGGGCGCGCCTGCACCACGCTGGCCACCGGCAGCGTGCCACAGAGCGGGCACAGCCCTGGTGCATCGGCCAGCGGCTTCAGGTCGGTCGGATGGAAGCTGGCGGCGAGCACCGCCCAGTACACCTGCAGCGCGTTCATCACCAGCAGCGCAGCGACGGCGTCGACCGAGGGCGCGTCATCGCGTTCCAGCACCGCATGCGCCTGTGCATCCAGCCACGCATCATCAGCAGCCGCGACGCGCTGCAGCTCCTGCCGGGTTTCCGCAGGCAGCCCGGCCTCGTCGGCACAGTGCCGGCACAGCGTGCGCAGCCAGTCGCGCCAGCGCCCATCCAGTTGCAGCGAGTTGGCCGGCCGCAATGGCATGCCGGCGCCGGCCGCCGCGCTCGACTGCTGTGCACGCGCCTGTGCCTGCAGGTCCTCGCGTTGCTGCGGTGTCAGATCCTCCAGCAGCGCCTGCTGTGCATCGGCCAGCGCCGCCAGCAGCTGCAGGTAGCCGCCGATGGCACTGTGCGCGGCGAGGCTGCGCAGGCGTGCCGCGCGCGTAGCAAACAGTGACTCGGTATCAGGCAGGATGATGCGCGGCACATCGCGCGAGGCGAGCGTCTCGATCTCACCGGGTTCAAGGATGCGTTGCGCCATGCAGGGCCAGCCAGAAGAACCAGGCTCCATCCTCGCTGTTGTCGGCGCTGGCGTCCAGCGTGTTGCCGGCCATCTGAAATGGTTGGGGTCAGATCCGTTTTCCACAGGAAAACGGATCTGACCCCATCGGTTGGTTGAAAGTGGATCCCGAGCGTTGGTCGGGATTCGATCAGTGCCGACCAACGGTCGGCACCCACCGACAGATCGCGGCCAACTGTCGAAGGCGGGGTGGATCCGGTTGCGGAAGCGTGAGCCGCATGGATGCGGCGACCGAGCTTACATGGGTGAGGGCGCTTTGCTTGCGAAGCACTGCTTCGCAAGCGCCCGAACGCACAGCCGCCAGCGGCTGGGCCGGGCCCCGGAGGGGTACTTGCAGCGTCTCCCGCAACCGGATCCACCCCGCCATCCCACGGATAGCCGCTGTTGCTGTTGCCTTGGCTTGAAGCAGGTGCAGGGCCGCAGGCCCTGCCGCTAACCCTCTTCCCGGCGCCCGCGCAGGATGTCGCGGAACCACTGGCGGTGGTGCTTGTACGCCCACCCATAGGTCACCTTGCCCTGGGTCATCGCCCGCACCGATCCCTTGATCCAGAGCGCCGCATAGATGTGCACCACGATCGCGCAGACCAGCACCCAGCCGAACAGCGCATGGGCCAGCACCGAGAAGCGGATCACTCCGATCGGGAAGAAATGACTGAAATACTGCCGCCAGATCACGAAGCCGGTCAGCAGCAGTGCTGACAGGCAGCCGATGATGGCCCAGAACAGCAGCTTCTGGCCGGCATTGAAGCGACCGACCGGTGGCAGCTTTTCATCCTCGTTGCGCAGCACATCGCGCATGCCGCGCATCCACGCGCGGTCATCGGCGGTCGGCAGGTTGTCGCGCCACATGCGCAACGCCAGCAGCGCAAAGCCCACCACCATGGCCAGGCCGATGAACGGATGCAGGATGCGCGTCCACGGGCCGCCACCGAACAGCTGGGTCAACGGGAACAGGGCAGGGTGGAACAACGCCAGCCCGGACAGCGCGGTCAGCACGAAGCAGATCGCCACGATCCAGTGATTGATGCGGGTCGGCGCGCGGTAGCGGACGATCTGCCGCGGGTGCGGGGCGTACTTCATGGCCGCTGCTCCTCTTCGATCTTCTTCGCCTCGTGCTCGGCTTCTTCTTCTTCCTCGTCATTGACCGTGTTGCGGCCGATGCCGATGTAATGCAGGAACCCAGCAAAGGCCGTGGCGGCGATCGCCAGCACGCCCAGCGGCTTGGCTACGCCCTTCCAGACTTCCACCATCGGGCTGATGCGCGGGTCCTTGGGCAGGTCGGCGTACAGCTCGGGCTTGTCCACGTGCTGCAGCACGTACATCACATGGGTACCGCCGACGCCCTGCGGGTCGTACAGGCCGGCATTCTCGTAGCCGCGCGATTTCAGGTCTTCCACGCGGCCGGCGGCATGCTCGGTCATCGCCTGTTTACTGCCGAAGGTGATCGCCCCGGTCGGGCAGGTCTTCACGCATGCCGGCTCCTGACCGACCGCCACCCGGTCCGAACACAGCGTGCACTTGTAGGCCTTGTGGTCCTTCTTGGAGATGCGCGGTACGTCGAACGGGCAGCCGGTCACGCAGTAGCCGCAGCCGATGCAGTTCTCTTCCTGGAAGTCGACGATGCCGTTGGCATACTGGATGATCGCGCCGGGCGACGGGCAGGCCTTCAGGCAGCCCGGGTCGCTGCAGTGCATGCAGCCCTCCTTGCGGATCAGCCACTCCAGCTTGCCCTTTTCGTCCTCGTACTCGCGGAACTTCATCACCGTCCACGACTGTTCGCTCAGATCGGGCGGGTTGTCATAGCTGCCAACGCAGCTGCCCACTTCGTCGCGCAGGTCGTTCCACTCCATGCAGGCGACCTGGCAGGCCTTGCAGCCGATGCACTTGCTCACATCGATCAGCTTGGCGACCTGGCCGGTGTGCGCACCGCGCGCCTCCGGCGAGGGCGTGGTGGTGGCCGAGCGGCGGATGATGTCCAGCGATTGCAGTGACATGGCGTTTCTCCTACACCTTCTCGACCTTGACCAGGATGCACTTCGATTCGGGCGTCTGCGAGTTGCCGTCACCGATGGCATTGGTCAGCGTATTGGCGATATATCCGGGCTTGGCCGCACCGAGGAAGCCCCAGTGGATCGGCACGCCCACCTGGTGCACGGTCTTTCCATCGATCTGCAGGGCCTTGATCCGCTTGGTCACCATCGCAACGGCTTCGATATGGCCACGCTTGGAACTCACCCGCACGCGGCTGCCGTTGGTGATGCCCAGCTCGTCGGCCAATGCCGCGCCGATCTCGACGAACTGCTCGGGCTGGATGATGGCGTTCAACTTGCCGTGCTTGGTCCAGAAGTGGAAATGCTCGGTCAGGCGGTAGGTGGTGGCCACATGCGGGAACTCGTCCGGCGAACCGATCTGTGCACGGTCGCTGGCGAACACGCGTGCCGCCGGGTTGTTCAGCGTCAGCGCCTGGCCGGGGCTGAGCGGGTTGCTGCGCAGCGGCGTATCAAAGGGCTCGTAGTGCTCCGGGAACGGTCCCTCGGCCATGCCGGCCTTGGCGAAGAAGCGGGCGATGCCTTCCGGGTTCATGATGAACGGGCCCATCCCGCCGGCGGGATCTTCGTCGGCCTTGAAGTCCGGCACGTCCACGTTGCCCCAGTTCTTGCCGTTCCAGGCCAGCAGCGTGCGGCGCGGATCGAAGGGCTGGCCGGCCACGTCGCACGAGGCGCGGTTGTACATCACGCGGCGGTTGGCCGGCCACGCCCAGGCCCAGCCCAGCGTGTTGCCGATGCCGGTCGGGTCACTGTTGTCACGCCGCGCCATCATGTTGCCGGTCGGACCCCAGGCGCCGATGTAGATCCAGCAGCCGGAGGCGGTGCTGCCGTCGTCGCGCAGGTCGCCGAACGTCGCCAGCTGCTCGCCGGCCTTGCGCACCAGCCTGGTCGGATCCTTCGGATCGAACACGTCAACCAGCGCCTTGCCGTTGTACTCCATCGCCAGCTCTTCAGGCGTCGGCACTTCAGGGTTGGCATAGTTCCAGGCCAGGTCGCGCACCGGCTCCCACCACGCACCGCCGTCCTTCTCGTACATCGCCTTGATGCGATGGAACAGCTCGGACATGATCTCGATGTCGCTGCGCGCTTCGCCCGGCGGGTTGGCCCCCTTCCAGTGCCACTGCAGCCAGCGCGATGAATTGACCACCGCGCCGTTCTCCTCGGCGAAGGAGGTGGTGGGCAGGCGGAACACTTCGGTCTGGATCGTGCTCGGGTCGACGTCGTTCAGTGCGCCGTGGTTCTGCCAGAAGGCGATGGTCTCGGTTTCCAGCGGATCCATGCTGACCATGAACTTCAGCTTGGAGAACGCGCTGATCAGCTTGCCCTTGTTCGGCGCCGAAGCCAGTGGGTTGAAGCCCTGGCAGATGTAGCCATGGATCTTGCCCTCGTTCATCAGCTCGTACGCCTGCAGCATGTCGTACGGCTTGTCGAGCTTGGGCAGGTAATCGAAGCACCAGTTGTTGTCGGCGGTGGCGGCATCGCCCCACCACGATTTCATCAGGCTGACGTGGAACTTCGGGTAGTTCTGCCAGAACGACATCTGGTTGGCGCGCAGGGGCTTCTGCGTGCGCTTGGCGATGTACGCGTTGTAGTCCTGCTCATCCTGTTTCGGCAGCGTCAGGTAGCCGGGCAGCAGGTCGGACATCAGGCCGATGTCGGTCAGGCCCTGGATGTTGGAGTGCCCGCGCAGCGCGTTCATGCCACCACCGGCCACGCCGATGTTGCCCAGCAGCAGCTGCACCATGGTGCCGGCACGCACGTTCTGCGCGCCGATCGAGTGCTGCGTCCAGCCCAGCGCGTACAGGATGGTCATCGCCTTGTCCTTGCCGGCGGTGGACGCGATCATGTCCCACACCTGGCGGATGCTGTCGGCCGGCGTGCCGCAGATGCGCTCGACCATCTCCACGGTGTAGCGCGCGTAGTGTTGTTTCAGCAGGTTGTAGACGCAGCGCGGGTCCTTCAGCGTCGGGTCGCTGCGCACAAAGCCATCGTCACCGTAGGCGTAGTCCCAGCTGGAACGGTCGTAGCTGCGCTTCTCTTCGTTGTAGCCCGAATACAGGCCGTCCTTGAAGGCGAACTCGTCCTTCACCAGGAACGACATGTCGGTGTAGTTCAGCACGTACTCGTGCTGGATGCGGTCCTCGGTCAGCAGGTAGTTGATCAGGCCGCCCAGGAACACGATGTCGGTACCGGTGCGGATCGGCGCGTACACATCGGCCACCGCGGCCGAGCGGTTGAAGCGCGGATCGACCACGATCAGCCGGGCCTTGTTGTGCGCCTTGGCCTCGGTCACCCATTTGAACCCGCACGGATGCGCCTCGGCGGCATTGCCACCCATGATCAGGATCAGGTCGGCATTCTTGATGTCGACCCAGTGATTCGTCATCGCACCACGGCCTAGCGTCGGGGCAAGACCTGCCACCGTCGGGCCGTGTCAGACACGTGCCTGGTTGTCGAATGCCAGCATGCCGAGGGAGCGGACGACCTTGTGGGTCAGTACCGCGGTTTCATTGCTGGTGGCCGAGGCCGCCAGCATGCCGGTGGTCAGCCAGCGGTTGACCGTCTGCCCGGCTTCGTTCTTCTGCACGAAGTTGGCATCGCGGTCTTCCTTCATCAGCCGCGCGATGCGGTCCAGCGCATCGTCCCAGCTCAGCCGCCTCCACTCATTGGTGCCGGGCGCGCGGTACTCGGGGTAGAGCAGGCGCGACTTGCTGTGGATGATGTCGGCCAGGCCGGCACCCTTCGGGCACAGCGTGCCGCGGTTGACCGGATGGTCCGGGTCGCCCTCGATGTGGAAGATGCTCGGCTCGGCGTTCTTGGCGCCATCGCCGAGGCTGTACATCAGGATGCCGCAGGCCACTGAACAGTAGGTACAGGTGTTGCGGGTCTCGGTCGCGCGGGTCAGCTTGTATTGCCTGACCTCCGCGAGCGCGATGCCGGGCGCGAAGCCCATCAGTGCCAGGCTGGAGCCGACCAGGGTTGTCCCGGTCACTTTCAGGAACTGGCGGCGGCTCATCGATGGCATGCCGTTCTCCTGGGATGGCGGGGAGGCGCAGGCCTCCGGGCTGTCGTTGGGTACGGGCCGGTTATAGCACAGGCCCCCGGATGCCCATGTGGCACAAGGCGCGGCGCCTGCCGGACGGGCCCGGAAAGGGCCTGCTCTGGTAAAGTTGCGTGCCCGCCCCCTGGGGAAGCGTCTGCCGGGCCTGGTTCCAGGATGTTCCGCGCAGCCCCCGCCGTCCTGGCGCGATCCTCCGCGCCGGACCTGGAACACCGAGGAAAAATTTTGCGAAATCAACCAATTGGGTTCCGCGCATGAGCGCCCCGTCGAAGCCGTCGGACGCCGTTGCGCGCGGCACGCTGTACATCGTGGCCGCCCCGTCCGGCGCCGGCAAGAGCAGCATCGTCAATGCCACCCTGGCGCGTGACCCGCAGATCGCCCTGTCGATCTCCTTCACCTCGCGCGCGATGCGCCCCGGTGAGGTGAACGGCCAGCACTACCACTTCGTCAGTGCCGAGAAGTTCGAGCAGATGATCGCCGCCGGCGACTTCTTCGAACACGCCTGGGTGCACGGCGACTGGAAGGGCACGGCCCGGCAGTCGGTGGAACCGCAGCTGGCCGCCGGCCAGGACGTGCTGCTGGAGATCGATTGGCAGGGCGCGCAGCAGGTGCGCCAGCTGGTGCCGGGCACGGTCACCGTGTTCATCCTGCCGCCGTCCAAGCAGGCCTTGCAGGACCGCATGCGCAAGCGCGGCCAGGACAGCGAAGCGGTCATCGCCCAGCGGCTGGGGGCAGCCCGCGATGAAATGCTGCACTTCAACGAGTTCGACTACGTCATCGTCAACGAGGTATTCGACACTGCCGTGGACGAGCTGTGCGCCATCTTCACTGCCAGCCGCCTGCGCCGGGAGGCCCAGAAGGTCCGCCACGCCGGCCTGATCCAGGCGCTGCTGACCCCCGATCCGGGTGCAACTGACTGATTCCAAAAGAATCGGGTAGGGGTTGGCTTGATTTTGTCCAGCCCCTGCCAGTACACTCCGTCCCCTTTCCCTCATTCGACTGAGCGGCCGACCGGTCGCCGGGAGCCCGTATGGCCCGCATCACCGTAGAAGATTGCCTGGAAGTCGTTAACAACCGTTTCGAACTGGTCATGATGGCGTCCAAGCGTGCCCGCCAGCTCGCCAACGGCGTGCAGGCCACGCTGGACAACAGCGAGACCGAGGACAAGCCGACCGTGCTGGCGCTGCGGGAAATCGCCGCCCGCAAGATCGACAACGCCCTGATCGACGAAGTCGAGAAGGCCGAGCGTGAGCGCGCCGAGCGCGAAGCGCTGGAGTGGGCTGCCGCCGAAGTGGTCGCCGACGAAGACATGTCCAAGAACGACGATTGATCGCATCGATCAACGTAATCGTTGGATACACCGAACAGCCCGCCCCGTGCGGGCTGTTTCGCATTCAGGATTTGCCGTAAACGTCGCGCTGGAATAGGCTTCGGGCATGAACCCAGGCCCCACTGCCAAGGTCGCCGCAGCCCCCGCTGCCGCCGTACCCGACTATGTCCTCCAGCTCGAACGCGCCGCCCATTACCTGCCGCCGGAACAGCTGCCGCTGTTGCGCCGTGCCTGGGAAGTCGGGGCCTCCGCGCACGCTGGGCAGACGCGCAAGTCGGGCGAGCCCTACATCACCCACCCGGTGGCCGTGGCCCAGGTGCTGGCCGAGCTCGGCCTGGACGTGGAAGCGCTGATCGCCGCGATCCTGCACGACACCATCGAAGACACCCCGCTGACCCGCGAGGCATTGGCCGCCGAGTTCGGCGAAGCCGTGGCCGAACTGGTCGACGGCGTCACCAAGCTGGACAAGCTGAAGTTCCGCGACCGCCAGGAAGCGGCCGCCGAGAGCTTCCGCAAGATGCTGCTGGCGATGTCGCGCGACCTGCGCGTGATCATGATCAAGCTGGCCGACCGCCTGCACAACATGCGCACGCTGGGCGCGCAGAGCCGCGAAGCGCGCGGCCGCATCGCCCGCGAGACGCTGGAGATCTACGCGCCCATCGCCCAGCGCCTGGGCATGAGCCTGGTCAAGAGCGAGCTGCAGAATCTGGGGTTCAAGGCGCTCTACCCATGGCGCCACGCCATCATCGAAAAACACATCCGCAGCCAGCCGGTGGTGCGCCGCGAAGCGATGGCGCAGGTGGAAGTGCAGCTGTCGCAGCGCCTGGCCAAGGAGGGGATCGAGCATCGGCTGATCAGCCGCATCAAGACCCCGTGGAGCATCTACAACAAGATGCGCGACGAGAACAAATCCTTCGACCAGGTGATGGATGTGTTCGGCTTCCGCCTGGTCGTGCGCAGCGTGCCCAGCTGCTACCACGCGCTGGGTTCGGTGCACGCCACCTTCAAGCCGCTGGATGGGCGCTTCCGCGATTTCATCGCCATTCCCAAGGCCAACGGTTACCAGTCACTGCACACGGTGCTGTTCGGGCCGTATGGCTCGCCGATCGAAGTGCAGATCCGTACCGAGGAAATGGACCTGATCGCCGAACGCGGCGTGGCCGCGCACTGGACCTACAAGTTCGGTGGTGACTCGCCCAACAGCGCGCAGAGCCGTGCCCACGCCTGGATCGTCGAGCTGATCGACTCGCAGCGCGCCGCCGGTTCCTCGCTGGAGTTCCTCGACAACGTCAAGGTCGACCTGTTCCCGGACGAGGTCTACCTGTTCACCCCGAAGGGCAAGATCCTGGCGCTGCCGCGCAACTCCACCGCGCTTGATTTCGCCTACGCCGTGCATACCGACGTGGGCAACATGGCGGTGGCCTCGCGCGTGGACAAGAAACTGGTGCCACTGCGCACCAAGCTGGTGTCGGGCCAGTCGGTGGAGATCATCACCGCTCGCTCGGCCACGCCGAAACCGCAGTGGCTGGAATTCGTGGTGACCAGCAAAGCGCGCACCGCCATCCGCCACCAGCTCAAGCAGCTGGAGCACGAAGACGCCGTGCAGCTCGGCCACCGCATGCTCGACCGCGCGCTGGAAGCGATGGATTCGTCGCTGGAGCGCCTGCCGAAAGGCCGCCTGGACGCGTTCCTGGCCGAACACCGCTTCCCGCGCCTGGAAGCGCTGCTGGCCGAGGTCGCACTGGGCAACTGGATGCCGACCCAGGCCGCACAGGCGCTGATGGCCTACGCCGAACTGCGTGGCGGCCCGCATTCGCGTCACCATTCGCAGGAGAAGATCCTGATCAACGGCAGCGAACGCGGCGTGGTGACCTTCGCCGGCTGCTGCCAGCCGATACCCGGCGACGAGATCATGGGCTACCACACCGCCGGCAAGGGCATCGTGGTGCACCGCATGGACTGCCCGAACCTGACCGAGCTGCGCAAGTCGCCCGAGCGCTGGGTGCCGATCGGCTGGGACACCACCGTCTCCGGCGACTACGACACCTCGCTGGTGGTGGAAGTGGAGAACGGCACCGGCGTGCTGGCGCAGCTGGCCGCCGCCATCGCACAGAGCCATTCCAACATCGAGCGCGTGGACTACCTGGACCGCGACTTCAACGCCGCCGTGCTGGCGTTCAACATCCAGGTGCGCGACCGCAACCACCTGGCAGAAGTGATGCGCCGCCTGCGCCGCCTGTCGGTCGTGCAATCGGTACGCCGCCAATAACCCCACCCCATGCGTGGATGGTTTTTGTAGAGCCGAGCCCATGCTCGGCTGCTCTTGCCTGAAGCAGCCGAGCATGGGCTCGGCTCTACAGGCGGCGCATCACATGCCCGGACTGCGGTAGATCCACGCCATGCGTGGATGCACCCCCAGCCGGTACAATCACCGCTCTGTTTTCCCCCAAGCACCGGAGCGACCCATGTCCCGCCAGATCATCAACACCGAAAAGGCCCCCGCCGCCATCGGCCCGTACTCGCAGGCCGTGCGCGCCGGCAACACCGTGTACTTCTCCGGCCAGATCCCGCTCGACCCGGCTACCGGCGACATCGTCGGCGCCGGTGACGTCGAAGCACAGGCCCGCCGCGCCTTCGACAACCTCAAGGCCGTGGCCGAAGCCGCAGGTGGTTCGCTGGACAAGGTCGTGCGCCTGGGCCTGTACCTGACCGACCTGGGCGAGTTCGCCAAGGTCAACGCGGTCATGCAGGACTACTTCCAGGCCCCGTACCCGGCCCGTTCCACCATCGAAGTCTCCGGCCTGCCGAAGGGCGCCAACTTCGAGGTCGACGCGGTGATGGTCATCGACTGACCGCCACGTGGCACGCAAGGCGGCGGTCACCCCGGTCCTGTCACCGTCCGGCGAAGCATCCCTGGCGATGCTCGCCGGCGTCGGTCCGGCCGTGGCCGCCAAACTGCAGGCGCGTGGCCTGGCCACCCTGCAGGATCTCTGGCTTCATCTGCCGCTGCGCTATGAAGACCGGACCCGGCTGACCCGCATCGAAGACCTGCGCAACGGCGTGCCGGCGCAGGTGGAAGGGCGGGTGGTCGCGGTCGAGCGTGGCATGCGCTACCGGCCGATGCTGAAAGTGGCGGTGGAAGACGAAGGGCAGGGCACCCTGGTGCTGCGCTTTTTCCACTTCCGCCAGCAGCAGGTCGGGCAGTTCGCGGTCGGCACCCGGCTGCGCTGCTTCGGCACGCCCAAGCCCGGCCACCTCGGCCTGGAAATCGTCCATCCCAGCTACCAGGTGCTGGGCCGCAACGACGATCCTGAACTTGGCGACCGCCTCGACCCGGTGTATCCCACCGTCGAAGGCGTCGGCCCGATGACCATGCGCAAGCTGATCGGCCAGGCGCTGGACCGCCTGCCCGAGGAGAGCACGCTGGAATTGCTGCCCAGCGGCTGGCTCGATGGCCTGGGCCTACCTTCGCTGCGCAGCGCGCTGCTGACCGTGCACCGTCCACCGCCGGATGCCGATCTGGCCGCGTTGGCGGCTGGTACCCACCCGGCGCAGCGTCGCCTGGCGATGGAAGAACTGCTGGCCCATCACCTCAGCCTGCGTCGCCAGCGCATTGCCTTGCAGGCACACCATGCGCCGCCGCTGGCCGGTCCTGGCAAGCTGGCCAAGGCGCTGCTGAAGCAGCTGCCGTTCGCGCTGACCGGCGCGCAGGCACGCGTGTTCAAGCAGATCCGTGAAGACCTCGCGCGCCCCAGCCCGATGCTGCGGCTGGTGCAGGGCGACGTGGGCTCCGGCAAGACGGTGGTGGCCGCGCTGGCCGCCATGCTGGCGGTGGAGCAGGGCAAGCAGGTTGCGTTGGCCGCACCCACCGAACTGCTGGCCGAGCAGCACCTCAACAATCTGCGCGGCTGGCTGGAACCGCTCGGTGTGCGCATCGCCTGGCTGGCCGGCAAGGTCACCGGCAAGGCACGTGCCAAGGTGATGGAGCAGGTCGCCAACGGCGAAGCGCAGGTGGTGGTCGGTACCCATGCGCTGATGCAGGAGGCGGTGGTGTTCCAGGACCTGGCGCTGGCCATCGTCGACGAGCAGCACCGCTTCGGCGTGCACCAGCGCTTGGCCCTGCGCGACAAGGGCGCGGGCGGCAACAGCGTGCCGCACCAGCTGGTGATGACCGCCACGCCGATTCCGCGCACGCTGGCGATGTCCGAGTACGCGGACCTGGATGTGTCGGCCATCGACGAACTGCCGCCGGGACGTACACCGGTGCAGACGGTCGCGCTCAACAATGACCGTCGCCCGGAACTGATCGAGCGCATCGCACTGGCCTGCCAGGAAGGGCGGCAGGTGTACTGGGTGTGTACGCTCATCGAGGAAAGCGAAGAGCTGGATGCCACCCCGGCGCAGGCCACCTACGAATCACTGCAGGCGCTGCTGCCCGGTGTTCGCGTCGGGCTGGTGCATGGCCGCCTCAAGGCCGCCGAGAAGCTTGCGACGATGGTGGCGTTCAAGGCCGGCGAGATCGACCTGCTGGTGGCGACCACCGTGATCGAAGTGGGCGTGGACGTACCGAACGCCTCGCTGATGGTGATCGAGAACGCCGAGCGCCTCGGCCTGGCCCAGCTGCACCAGCTGCGCGGCCGCGTCGGCCGTGGTTCGGCGGTATCGCGCTGCGTGCTGCTGTACCAGGCCCCGCTCTCGCAGATGGCGCGCGAGCGCCTGCAGACCATGCGCGAGACCAACGATGGTTTCGTCATCGCCGAGAAGGATCTGGAACTGCGTGGCCCCGGCGAACTGCTGGGCACGCGCCAGACCGGCCTGGCCGGTTTCCGCATTGCCGACCTGGCCCGCGACGCCGGCCTGCTGCCCGGCGTGCATGAGTTGGCCGAGCGCCTGCTGGACCAGCAGCCCGCGCTGGCCGATCGCGTGGTTGCACGGTGGATCGGCACCGCTGTGCGTTACGCCTCGGCCTGATCCCCGTAGCGCCGAGCCCATGCTCGGCTGCCGTTCGCGCTGCGCGCGGGAGTCGAGCATGGCTCGACTCTACAGACGGCGCTTTCGATCATCCTCCCGTCATCCACGTATGGCGTGGATCTACAACACCAAGCGTTCCGAAAGGCCGGGAAGCACGAGATACTCGGAAGCCTTCCCGACGCGCTCTTTGCTGACAAGTCCGGCAGCCACCAATCCATTCAGATCCTTCAATGCGGTCGGATAGGTAATGGTGTGTGCCGCCTGGTGGCTGGCGACGGTGTAGGTCCGGTCAGGATCTTTCAGCGCGTTGGCCAGCAACGCGCGCTGACGGTGATTGAGCTGCATACCGCCAAGCCGGGCGGTTCGCAACATACGTCGCGCCGCTTGATCCTCTGCATGCTTCCTGGCGATGTAGGCATGCAGTCCCTGGATCGATTGCTCAATGGCCTCCAGTTGTTGCGCAACGAAGTAGCCAAGATCCCGGTTGTCACTTTCGGTGTACAGGTAGGCCCGCATGTACTTGCCTGGAGACTTCTTCAGCACGCTGGAAATGGAGAAGTACTCGGTCATCCAGTACCCGGCATTCATCATTGCCCAGTAGAACAGTGCGCGCGCCGTACGGCCATTTCCATCCACGAAAGGGTGGTCATAGCCAATCTGGAAATGTAGTGCGATGGCTTTGGCGACTGGATGCACAAACGGTGTGCTTTCTTCATTGATGAACGTGCACAGCCGCTCAATCCGTGCAGGCACTTCCTCGGCCGGAGGAGGGGTGTGCAGAAGCGTAGGCGGTGAGCCGCGGTCGAAGATCGCAACGTTGTCTTCGGCGGTTCTGAAACGCCCGCTGTCGGTTGGCAGCTCCAGCGTGCCGTCGGTGAGGATGCTGTGCAGTTCCAGAATCTCGCCGGGAGTGATCGGGCGTATGCCGCGCTCGCGGATCACGTTCATTGCCACGTAGTTGTTGTAGATCATGCGCTCGGACTGGTCGCGCGGCGCGCGGCCCGTGCTCAACATTTCCTTTGCCACGGCCCGCGTGGTTGAGGCGCCCTCCAACTGCGATGAGGTCATCGCTTCCTCGATCAGCGACCGGATCATGAACCGTCCTTGGCCGCTGGCAGCATCCACACCCTTCACCGAGCCTGCGGCCTCCCGGTCAATGTAGTGCAGGTGCCGCTGCATTGAATCGGTAAGTGCGAGCTTGAAGGGTTGCTGCGTCTTGTCCAGCAACAGCGGTAGCGGCTTCAGCAATGCTGCGCGCGTCCACGTGATACCCAGCCACCACTGCTCCGCGTTCAGGCCTGCCGGTGGCGCTCTGTGGCGCACCTTGTCCCAGTGCTCATAGGCGCCGTTCACCTCTGGCCCGATCCGGGCGTCCAGTATGGTACCGAGGGTCTCAATGTACTTCCGGGTGAGGGTTGCCAGATCGGGAGCTGGCATGGGCAGCTTCATGGCAGATTTCTATAAAATATGTATTACTTTTTATAGCAGGTGATGTTGAGCGCTCCAAGCGTGCCCAATCAAAATCTGTTCATTTTTGTGAAAGAGTCGGGCGGGGCCGTTAGTGGCGGGCAAGGGAGCCCACGCTCTCCCCGACACCTTTATGCCGTTGGGATAGTGCGGTATTGCAACGGTCATCATCCCGGTCCACACTTCGTTGCCGATCTGAAGACGGCAATAATGACCCACAAGATCCCCCTGTTGATCGACACCGATCCCGGTGTGGACGACGCCCTGGCCCTGCTGATGGCCTTTGCCGATGAACGGCACGACGTGGTCGCCCTGACCATCGCCGCTGGCAATGTCGGCCTCGAATACACCGTCCGCAACGCCCTCAAGCTCTGTGACATCGTCGGCCGCCCCGACGTACCGGTGTTTGCCGGCAGCCCGGATCCGCTGCTGCACCCCTCCGTTGACGCTGCCCACGTGCATGGCCGTGATGGCTACGGCGACGTGGACCTGCCGCCGCCGAGCCGCCAGGCCGAGGCCGAGCACGCTGCCCTGGCCATCCTGCGCCTGTCGCACGAACACGCCGGCGAACTGATGCTGGTGATGTTGGGCCCGCTGACCAATCTGGCGCTGGCACTGAAGCTGGACCCGACCCTGCCCCAGCGCATCAAGCGCATCGTGGTGATGGGCGGCGCGGTTACCTGCCACGGCAACATCACCCCAGCAGCCGAATTCAACATTGCCTTCGATCCTGAAGCCGCGCACGTGGTGTTCACCTCGTTCAAGCACCTGCTGGTGTCGGACTGGGAGGCGACCGTTGCCCACGGCCTGCCGCTGGAGGACGCCGAGAAATGGCTGCAGGCCGATTCTGATCGCGCCCGCTTCTACGAACTGATCTCGCGCAAGACCCGCGCGCTGTCGGAAGATGCCAAGGGCGGCCGCTGGTATACCGCCGATGCGGTGGCCATGGCGTGGGCGCTGAATCCGGAAGGGCAGCTGCAGGTCGAGTCGCGGCCGCTGAACGTCGAGCTGAATGGCACGTTCAGCCGCGGCGCCACCATCGTCGACTGGAACCGCCAGACCGGCCAGCCGGACAACTGCGATCTGCTGATGGCCTACGACCAGCAGCGTTTCGAGGCCCTGGTGCGCCAGGCCCTGGGCGCGGACTGACGTCCGTTGCCCCGCACCGGTTGCCCCGAGCGGCAACCGGTGCTTATAATGCCGCTCTTGACCACCAGCCCATTTACGGTGTGAGCCCATGAAGGCCGATATCCATCCGAACTACCGCGACGTCGTCTTCCATGACGTCACCTCCGATTTCAAGATCCTGACCCGCTCCACCATGGCGACGAAGGAAACCATCCAGTGGGAAGACGGCAACGAATACCCGCTGGTCAAGGTTGAAATTTCCTCGGCTTCGCATCCGTTCTACACGGGCAAGCACAAGGTCATCGACACCTCGGGCCGTATCGACAAGTTCCAGAAGCGCTACGCGCGCTGATCTGTCGATCCAGCTTCGAACCGACGGCCGCGCTCTGCGCGGCCGTTTGTTTTTCCCCAACGCCAACCCAACGGGCGTTTGGATGGACGGAACACTGCGTTCGTGTGACAACGCTTTTGCCGATCCGGGCCGCTCAACGGCCGGTGTCTGGCCGCCTGTCGTATACGACTTCCGTCTAGCACCCGACAAATGCTGCTGTGCGATAATGACATGATCCCCGGCACAGGCCGAGGACGTCATTCACGTGCCTGACCAATGCGCTTGGGCAGGCGCCTTCCCATGAAGGAGCGCACACAGTGTCCGATCTTGATCAGGTCACGCTCAACGCCGGCGATAAGTCCGTCGTTCTGCCCGTCATCAAACCCACCCTTGGCAACGACTGCGTCGACATCGCGAAGCTGACCAAGGAAACGGGTTTCTTCACCTACGATTCCGGCTTCACCGCGACGGCCAGCTGCAAGTCCGCCGTCACCTACATCGACGGCGACAAGGGCGTGCTGCTGTACCGCGGCTACCCGATCGAACAGCTGTCGGAAAAGTCGAGCTACGTCGAAGTGGCCTACCTGCTGATCAACGGCGAGCGCCCGAGCGCCGAGCAGCTGAAGGCCTTCACCGATGAGCTGACCGCCGAAGCCAACGTCGATGAGTCGATCAACACCCTGATCGGCAGCTTCGCCAAGGATGCCCACCCGATGGCGATCCTGGCGGCCGCGATCGCGCAGCTGTCGGCCATCTACCACGACTCGCTGGACCTGTCCGACGCCGAGCAGCGTCGCAAGGCCGCCGTGCGACTGATCGCCAAGGTGCCGACCCTGTCGGCACTGATCTACCGCCACGGCAAGGGCCTGCCGGCCAACAAGCCGGACACCTCTCTGGACTACGTCAGCCGCTTCCTGAAGCAGACCTTCGAGTCCGCTGACGGCCAGTACGACCTGAACCCGGACGTGGTGAAGGCACTGGACCTGCTGTTCATCCTGCATGCCGACCACGAGCAGAACGCCTCGACCTCGACCGTGCGCCTGGTCGGCTCGACCGGTGCCAACCCGTACGCGTCGGTCGCTGCGGGCGTCACCGCGCTGTGGGGTCCGGCCCACGGCGGTGCCAACGAAGCCGTGCTGAAGATGCTCGAAGAGATCGGCAGCGCCGACAACGTCGAGTCCGCCGTGGTCAAGGCCAAGGACAAGACCTCCGGCTTCCGCCTGATGGGCTTCGGCCACCGCGTCTACAAGAACTTCGACCCGCGCGCCAAGGTCATCGGCGAGATGACCAGCAAGGTGCTCAAGCAGCTGGGCGTGCAGGATCCGCTGCTGGACGTGGCCGTGAAGCTGGAACAGGCTGCGCTGCAGGACGAGTACTTCGTCGCCCGCAAGCTGTACCCGAACGTCGATTTCTACAGCGGCATCATCTACAAGGCGCTGCAGATCCCGACTGAAATGTTCACCGTCATGTTCGCCCTGGGCCGTACCTCCGGCTGGGTGTCGCATTGGCTGGAACAGCAGGTCGATCCGGAAATGAAGATCGGCCGTCCGCGCCAGGTCTACACCGGAAGCGACGTGCGCGACTACCAGGGCTGATCGCCCGCAGCAGGTTGTGCTGAGAACGCCCCGCATCCGCGGGGCGTTTTTTTTGTCCTGATCGGCTTCGGCGGATGGCGACCGCGGAACGTTGGTCCGCACGATTCCCGGATGGTCGCTGTAGAGCCGAGCCCATGCTCGGCTGGCGCCCGTCCACACCGCGCAGCCGAGCGTGGCTCGGCTCTACAAGAGCCCGCTTCCGGATCTGAACGCGCTCTGACAATGAACGTCGCATTCACATCTTTTCGGATCTGTTGCATGGGTATCACGTCGAAGGCGATAGAACCTGTGCGTACTGACCCCTGTATGGAGAACGCCATGAACCGACTGCTCGCCCTCGCTTTCATCGCCACGCCGCTGGCCCTGCTGAGCCCGCAGGCCTTCGCGCAGTACACGGGGCCGGGGGCAGGGGCCGCTGCCAGCACCGTCGCTGACGCACGTGCGCAGCGCGATGACCATCCGGTGGTGCTGCGTGGCACCCTCATCGCCAAGATCGGTGACGAGCGCTACCAGTTCCGTGATGCCAGCGGCCAGATCGAGGTCGAGATCGATGACGAATACCTGCCGCCGCAGGCCATTGGCGCCGACACCGTAGTTGAACTGCGTGGCAAGGTCGACACGCATCGCTTCAAGCCCACCGACATCGATGTCGATCACGTCACCGTCGTGCCCGCAGGTTGAAGCGAACGGCAGCCGAGCGTGGGTTCGGCTCTACACATTCAATGCAATGAGGTTTGTTGCATTGAACCGATGAGGGAAATTGCATAACCCTCAAACATTGAGCGAATTCAAGAATTTCCCTTAACGTTCAACGTTTTAGGAATGCTTGAATGGCCTGCATGGCAATGGATTTCTAACATTCTCTCCGTCGCCCGCACCCATCCCCGCGGGCGATGCTCCCCTCCCTTTTCTCCTTGGGGAGGGGAGCTTTCATATTCCCCTTTTGTCCGAGAGAGACAACCATGCACGCCATCATCAAGAAAGCCGCGCTCGCTGCAGCGCTGGCCACTGCTTCGCTGTCCGCGCACGCGCTGGAAACCAAGATCTCCGTCTATGCCGACGTCGACCCGACCCTGGCACTGCTACGTGATGACGGCACCCCGCTGCCGGACGTGGTCAATCTTACTCACGATCCGCTCCGCGGCCTGATTCCGGACACCCAGCGCGTGCGTATCCACTCCAACGACGAAACCGCAGATATCGAGGCACGCATCGATGGTGCGTTTGTCCTCGCAAATGAGACGGGCAGCGCCACCGTGCCGATGACCATCAGCCTCAACAATCGCGCACTGAGTGCCGCCGCCATCGAGTACAAGGCAGTCGACCTGTTCACCGGTGCCGGTTCGACCCCGGGCGCCTCGATCTCGATGCCGTTGACCATTGCCCAGGCCACCCCGGCCCCGATCACCACCAAGGGTCGCTACAGCGGCATCGTCAACGTCGTGCTGAACCAGAAGGCCGCCACGCCGTAATCCCCCGCGCCGGCCCGGCTCCCGGGCCGGCCGCTTCTCCAGTGGTACCCCCATGACCTCACACGCTCCCGCCGTCACCCGGCTGGCGGTCGCGCTCGCCCTGGCGTTGTCCACTCCGCTGGCTGCCGCGCGCGGCGTCCCGCCCGGTTTCGAAGACCTGGTCGAAGGACAGACCGAACACCTCGACATCCAGCTGTTCGGCCGCTCGGCCGGGCTGTCGCCGGTGCGCGTCACCCTGGAGCACGTGCAGCTGGAAGATCCCGCGCGCGTGCTGCAGGCACTGGACCTGTCCGCCGAGGCGCAGGCCGCGCTGCTGCCGGCGCTGTCGCAGCCGCTGCCACGCAACAGCCACCTGGCCTGCCGCTTCGGTGGCGCCGAGGCCGGTTGCGGCTATCTGGATCCCCCGGAAGACCCTGCGGCCGCGCGCGCGCTGTATGACGAAGGCGAGGGCGCCGTGCGCCTGTTCGTGGCCCGCAAGTGGATCGGTGGCGAACCCGCCGCGGAACGCTTCCACGCGCTCAGCAGCAATGCCGAGAACGCTTTCCTGCACCAGCAGGTGCTCAACCTCACCGGTGGGCGTGACTACCAGTCGTTCAGTGCGCGCGGTACCGGCGTTCTGGGCCTGTTCCAGCGGGGCCATATGTCCGCCGACTGGTACTTCACCCAGCAGCGCTACCGCAGCAGTGGTGGCGATGCGCATTTCGAATTCGACAACGTCTATTACCGCCATGACCTGGGCCAGCAGTACTACCTGCAGGCCGGGCGCATGGACCGCCGCAACCTGTCCAGCCCACAGGGCGGCACCTTCGGTTTCAGCATGCTGCCGCTGGACCGCTTCGACGGTGCCCGCGTGGGCACCACCCAGGCTTACGTGGACAGCGATGCTGCCGTGCAGGCCTCGCCACTGACGGTCCTGCTCGCCCGCGATGCGCGCGTGGACGTGTTCGACGGCGAGCGCCTGCTGCAGACCTACTACCTGCAGGCCGGCATCAACCAGATCGATACCCGCAACTTCCCGTTCGGCAGCTACCTGGTGCGCATGCGCATCTACGAGGATGGCGTGCTGGTGCGTACCGAAGAAGCCCCGTTCGACAAGGGCGGTGACTGGACCGACAGCCAATGGCAGTGGTTCGTGCAGGGTGGCCGCCGCAACGAGCGCCGCAGCGACCGCTTCGACAGCGAACAGGTGGCGGTGGCCGGCATGCGTGTGCCATTGGCACGCGACCTGGCCGTTACTGCGGGCGTTGCCCATCTGGGCGGGCACAGCTATGGCGAACTGCGCGTGGACCTGCGCCGCGTGCTGGCCACGCAGGAGATGCGCGCAACCTTCAGCGGCATGCGCGGCAGCGATGGCAGCCACGGCCAGCAGCATCAGCTGTCATACCGCCGCAGCGCCTCCTGGAACATCTACCAGCAGCGCATGCGTGGCAAGGCCTGCCAGTTCGAGGCCGATGCACGGGACCGCCTGGGCTGCACCAACTCGCTCAGCGGATCGGTGTCGCTGCCGATCGCCGGTGGTACGGCCTACCTCGGACATACCCGGCGCCAGACCTGGCGCACCGGTTGGAGCCGTCCCGGTGACGATGATCCGTTGGCGCCACTGAATCCGTTCCTGCCGCCGCAACCGCTGCAACCGCACCGCGAGCCGCAGCTCAGCCGCACCTGGCAGGCCAGCTTCAGCCGCAGCCATCGTTGGCAGGATTTCAGCGTCTCCACGCGGCTGGGCCTGTGGCAGCAGCACAGCCAGTACAGTGCCCGCGACACCCGCACGCGCGACCGTGGCATCTACCTCAACGTAAGCTTCACCCGCCTGCAGCGCAGCCATGTTGGCAACGGCCAGCGCCGCTATGCGGTGGACATGCGCCAGCCGCAGCACCAGCGGCCGGAGATCAACTACAGCGTCGGCCAGAGCTATCGCCAGGAGGTGGACGCGCAGTTCCGTGAGCTGACCTCCGAGCTGCGCGCCAACAACAACGACCGCTACAGCGCATCGCTGGGCGGGCAGCTGCAGAACCGCTACGGACAGACCGGCGCCACCGTGGCGTACTACCAGCAGCATGGCCGCAGCGAGACCGCTTACAGCGGCACGCACAGCTCCGCCTTCGCGCTGGGCCGGCGGGGGGCCTACTGGGGCGCAGGCACCGGCGCCGATGCCGGGCTGGCGGTACAGGTAGCCGCCACCGATGACCTGGACCTGCAGGGCGTGGCGGCCGAACTGCAGGTGAGTGGCGCAGGCCGGCAACGGCTGCAGATTGGCGAGCGCCGGCTGCTGCCGTTGACCGCCTACCAGTCGCACCGTGCCGAACTGCAGGACGCCAGCAACGACACCAGCATGGCCGCCATCCGCGTGAGCGGCGTGGGCGGTGCACGCCCGATGTTCCTGGCGCCGGGGCGGCTGATGCGCATGCCGGTGCCGATCGAAGTGACCTATACCTTCATCGGCACCGCCCGCACGCTTGCCGGCGCGCCGCTGGGCGGCGCCCGCATCCTCAACGCGCCGGTACCCGGCACCAGCGCCAATGGCGGCTTCGTCGCCGACTTCCCGCGTCGCGAGACAACGCTGTACCTGCTGCAGGACGACCACCTGCTGCACTGCCCGCTGCAGGTGCGCGAGCGCCGCCAGGTGGTGCTGCTGGTCGGTGCCGTGCGCTGCGAACCGCTGGCCGTAGCCCAGCTGCCGGCGGAGATCCGCCAGCAGGCCCGCGTCACCCGGCTGCTGCAGGAACGCGCGCTGATTGCCGCCACGCCCCAGACCGCTGCTGCAGGAGGAACGCCATGAGCCGGCGTGTGTTGTTCGTGTTGATGCTGGTGTGCGCGCTGGCCGTGCTGATGCCACGGGCGTGGGCGCAGTGGCCGCCAGAGACACATCCCACCGACCAAAGCCGGGACATCGTGATGACGTGGGACCGCTCGGCCGTGCCCGGTGACGTGGTGCTGTGGGCGCCGAGGACGGTACTGGGGTTCAGTCATGACGTGGCGATGAAGTATGGGCAGATCCATGTGGTGTGTGGGTCTGCTTCTGATAGTGAGTTTGGTAAATGCCCCACGGCGGGTGTTCCACATCTAACTATTGGCGAGTCCGAAATCTCGCTTTTGATGGTCGAGCAGAGAACGGGCCTGCGCATCGAGATCAGGGCAATTGGGCATCTGCAGAGGATTATGTCAGGGCGGGTATGCAGCAATGACTACTGGGAGAAAACCCAACGATTTCTCTACGCGGCGAGTTGGTTTGAGTGTAGAGATCAACCGATTGGTACTGGCGTAAAACTGTCAGTTCCCACAAGAGAGCTGGTGCGTCTCGTCGCAGGCCACTGGAAGGCCACGATGCGCCTGTACATCAAGGCCGATCCCGCCGCAGCTCCCGTCGCCACCGCCACCTTCAACTTCGATTTCACTGTCACCGACTACGACGCGATCTCGATCTACTTTCCTGCCTTCGACACCGTCGCGCCGCTGGTCAACATGGACCTGCGCTACGACCCCATCAAGCAGATGGTGGGCGGCCGCAAGCAGCTGGAGATGTGCCTCTACGACGGCCTCGGCTCGCAGAGCGAGTTCCTCGGTGTCACCGTGCGTGACAGCGGGCCGCGCCCGCCACCCGGCAGCGACTTCGCGGTCTGGCATCGCGATGGTGGCAGCGACGACCGCCAGCGCCTGGACTACCACGTCAGCCTGAACTACGGCGGGCGCGATATCCGCATGCGGCATGGCGTGGAAGAACTGCTGCATGGCATCGACAGCGCCGAACTGCGCCTGGTCAAGCTGCCCGGTATCAGCCAGCCGGTCTATTGCGTGCCCACGCCGCTGACATTGCTGACACCTCCCACCCCCGTCGCCAGCAAGCGCCCCGGTCTCTACGAGGGCGAGCTGACGGTCGAACTGCGCGTCCCCACCGCCAAACCCTGATCCCACACGGAGCCTGCCATGAACAAACTGATCGTCTGGATGCTGCCGTTGAGTGCGCTGCTTGCGCCAGCAGCACACGCCAACCTGTCCATCCATCCCATGCGAACCGCGATGGATGCCAAGCGCGGTGCGCAGATCCGCGTCTACTCGCAGTCCACCCGCCCGCAGTATGTACAGGCCAGCCTGCGCCGCATCGACCACCCGGCAACGCCCCGCGAACAGGAGCAGGATATCGAGGTCGCCGATTCGGCCATTGCCATTACGCCCGGCAAGTTCGCGCTGTCAGGCGGTGGCAATCGCCTGATCCGGCTGATCCCTTTGCAGCCGGTGCAGAAGGAAACCGCGTACCGCGTGTACTTCGAAGGTGTGCGCGGCCCGGAAGGCACTGAACTGGAAAGCAGCGAAGACGCTGCGCACGCCGACGTCGGCGTCAGCCTGGTGTGGGGGGCGCTGGTGAACGTGGTGCCCGCCGACGGCGTGGTCGACCTGCAGGTGCGCGGCAACACGCTGCACAACAGCGGCACCCTGCGCGTGGGCATCGTCCATGCGGCCGAATGTACGGCCGCCGGCGTCTGCACGCCGCACGACCTCTCGCACAGCCTGTACCCGGATGCCGATTTCACCCTGCCGTTCCAGCCGCAGCCGGGCAATTCGCTGCGCCTGCGCTACCGGCTCAGCCAGGACGGTTATCGCGAGCATGTCCAGGACGTGGCCATCCAGTCCAGTTGATCCCCCTCCCTGCGTCCCGCGCATGGCGCGGGATGTCTTTTCCGCAAACTGTTAAGGAGAAAGACCATGAATCGAATCTATCGACGTATCTGGAACCGGGCCAAGGGGTGCTGGGAGGTAGCCAGCGAGCTGGCTGTAGTAAAAGGAAGCACCAGCGGCCCGCGCAGGCTGATTCCAGTACTGGTGGTCGCGTTGACGGCTACAGCCGCCATGCAGGATGCGACCGCAGGAGTTGACTACTATGGCTGCTCGGTCCTTGACTCTGGTTCCAACTATCTTCGCTGCCTTCCACATGCGGGTCAGACCGATGGAACCTTGTGGGCTAACGCTGCGGCCGATGCGAAAGAGTATCTGATCATTGGTGGCGGGACGTATCTGAGTGGCAGCTGGGGGGCGGGTTTCGGACACCAAAGCCGGATCGTTGGCAACTATGGATCCGCGTTTGGCTACAAGGCCACCATCAACGGCGTAGACAGTGTTGCCGTGGGCTACAACGCGACTGCCAATGGTGGTCACAGCACGGTTGTAGGCGCCAATGCCTACGGCAAGGGAATCGGCTCCACCGCATTCGGAAACAGCGCTGCGGCAACGCGTCAGAACGCGCTTGCGATCGGCAGTGGCTCGTTGTCACAGAGCGAGAATGCGGTTGCAATGGGCGCGAACGCATTTGCCAATGGCGTTGATGGCGTAGCCTTGGGCAGCAAAGCCTCGGTTGATACCGGCGGCGGCACGTCCGGCATCGCCATTGGTGCTGCTGCGAAGGCCGGGACGCCGGGTTACACCGGTGCAATCGCCATAGGCGGTGGCGCCGAGGCGCGCATTGATGGCGTAGCCCTGGGCTACGGTGCGTCGGCAGCCGCGCAAGGAGCAGTTGCGCTGGGTGTGCGTTCTTCCGCAACCGAAGTGAATACTGTCTCTGTGGGCAGTTCCACGCTGCGACGGCGGATTGTGAACGTGGAAGACGGCCGCATCACGGCTTCCAGCTCAGATGCCGTTACCGGCAAGCAACTGCATGCGATGAACGAGCGGGTCGATGGCTTGATCAAGCAGGATTCCGCGAGCGGCATAGTGCGTATTGCCAACAGCAATACCGGCACGGAAGTCAGCATGCGCAATGCAGTGTTGGCGACGCGAAAAGTGAGTGGCGTTTCTGATGGAACGTTGACGACAAGCAGTACGGATGCCGTGAATGGCCGGCAGCTCAACGCCACGAACACCAGGCTGGGGACAGTGGAATCGGCAGTGGGAACTGTAAAGGGAGACCTTGCCGACGTCCGTACGCTCGCCCAGTCGGCCACCAACCGTATCGATGCCACCACCCTGGCGCTGGGCAAGGGCGCAGTTGCAGAGTCGGGCAGCTACGGTATCAGCACCGCCATCGGCAACAACGCCAAGGCCTACAACGGTCGCAGTGTCGCACTCGGGTTCGATGCGCTGGCCGGCGTCGATGCAGAGGGCAACAAGGTGAACAACCAGAATGCCGGCGTGTCCATCGGAGCGAACACGCGCAGCGCAAACGGCGCGGTCGCGACCGGCTTCCGAGCCATCGCGAGCGGAAACTTCTCCATTGCCATAGGCGGTGATGCCAATGCGGCCGCCGAGCATGCCACTGCAATGGGGTACCTGAGCAAAGCCACAGCAAAGCAGTCCACTGCGCTGGGGCGTGGCAGCGAGGCCAAGGCGCAGTTCGCCACCGCGTTGGGCAATCTTGCGGTATCGGCCAACACCAGCGCCGTTGCACTGGGTGACCGGGCCAACGCCCGCCATGACAATGCAGTGGCATTGGGTGCCGGCTCAGTGACGGCGTCCGTCAACTCCGTATCGGTGGGCAGTGCCACTCTCAAGCGCAAGATCCAGTACATTGCCGATGGCGCGGTCAGCAATGGCAGTACCGATGCCATCACCGGCAATCAGCTGTTCGCGACCAACCAGGCCGTATCCACCGCGCAGAGCACGGCCACGAGCGCGCAGACGGCAGCCAACGCCGCCAAGGTCGACGCCGCCAAGGCACTGACCGAGACGACCGCGCTCGCCGGCCTGGTCTCTCAGACCGCCGCCAGCGGCAATGTCCGTTTGGGTGGGAAGAACAGCGGCACCGTACTGGACGTGCGCAACAGTGCCAACGCCAGCCGGAAGGTTGTCGGTGTGGCTGACGGCGACTTGGGTGACAGCAGCAATGAAGCGGTCAACGGCAAGCAGCTCAATGCCACCAACGTGCAGGTCGCTGCCGTGGAGAAAGCGGCTACGGCCGCGCAGGCGGATGCAATGGTTGCGAAGGCAGATGCTGCCAAGGCGCTGGTCAGCACGAGTGCGCTGGAAGGGCTGGTCAGCCAGACCGCCGCCAGCGGTAATGTCCGCCTGGGCGAGAAGAACAGCGGAACGGTGCTGGACGTGCGAAACAGTGCAGATGCCAGTCGAAAGATCAGTGGAGTTGCTGACGCAGCATTGAGCACGACCAGTACAGAGGCTGTGGCTGGGAGACAGCTGCACCAAACTAATGGTCGAGTTTCGGCTCTAGAGGAAATTAACCGGTATTTCAGTGTTGGAACGGATGCGTTCAGTCAGCCTGCGGAAGCGAATGTGCTAGGCGTGGCCATCGGCGATTCTGCGAAGACCGGAGGCGAGGGGGGAACCGCGCTGGGCTCGTTCTCTCTAGCGGATGGCATCAATTCTGTAGCTGTCGGTCGAGGTTCAACCGTTTCGAAAGACTCTCTAAATGGCTTTGCTATGGGAGCCGGAGCCCAGGTGGATGAAGTGGGCGGCGTCGCAATTGGTGCGGCGGCTAAGGTTCGCGCTGGAGCAACGAGGGCTATGGCACTTGGCTCAGGAGCTGAAGCAACAGAGGCTGACACCGCATCCTTCGGTACTAATGGTACGTGGCGCCGCCTCGTGAATGTCGCTCGTGGCACGGCTGAGCACAATGTCACTACGGTTTCCCAACTCAAGGACTCCCTCGCCACGCTCGGCGGCAGCGCAAGCATGGACGCCAGCGGCAACATCGTTGCGCCGACCTACTCGGTGCAGGGCGGTACGCAGAACACCGTTGAGGACGCGTTGATGGCCCTCGATGGTGCTGTCATCACCGCAGGCCGCCGTGCGGACATGGTGGAAGGCCAGCTCAACTCGATCTTCCAGGATTCACCCTCGGCCCGTGGCGATGGCAGGAGCCAGATCGAGCTGAGTGGCGCGAACGGCATGGTGTTGGCCAATCTGGCTGACGGTCGGGTGGCGCCTGGAAGCCGTGATGCCGTAACGGGCAATCAGCTGTACGCCGCAGAGCAGAAGATCTCGCAGAATCGAAATGATCTGGAGGCGATGCGCAAGGAGCGGGAGATGGGCGAGCGGGCAATGCGTGGATTGGATGCGGGCGTCATCGACTACGGTGGTGCGCGCTTGACTGGTGTGGCCGACGGCTCGCTCTCCGTGGACAGTCGAGATGTAGTTACTGGGCGCCAGTTATTCAGTGTTAGCGATCGGGTATCGCAGATTGAGGATCAGCACCGCTTCTTCAAGATCGATACAGATGAGCTTAGTGAAGGCGCGTTGGCCGGCTTCCTCGGAGTGGCAATTGGCGACTCTGCCCGAACGGGAGTTGACGGTGGAACAGCCATTGGCTCCTACGCAGCTGCGCTGGGGGTGAATTCGGTCGCTCTTGGACGTGGGTCTTGGGTCTCCGAAGATTCGAGTGGTGGCTTTGCCGTGGGAGCTGGTGCGCAGGTGTGGGAACGTAACGGCATTGCCATTGGGGAGAGCGCTATGGTCCTTAAGGGTGCAGACGGCTCCCTCGCGTTGGGAGTTGGTGCAGTGGCAACTGAGAAAGGTACGGCTTCGTTTGGTAGCGGGAGCATTCAACGCCGCCTCGTAAACATCGCCAACGGCACCGCCAACCACAACGCCGCCACCGTCGGCCAGCTGCGCGATGCACTGTCCGCCCTCGGCAGCGAAGTCGATGCCAACGGCAATATCGTCGGTTCCAGCTTCACCGTGCAAGGCCAGTCTCAGTCCACGCTCAATGGTGCATTGGAAGCGCTCGACGGCGCGGTGATCAGCAACCGCTCGCGCGTGAACCAGGTCGAGTCGCAGCTGCGCAGCGTGTTCCAGGACACGCCCTCGGTCCGCGCCGACGGTCTCAACCAGCTCACCCTCGCCGGAACCCACGGCATGGTCATCTCCAACGTGGCCAACGGCCTGATCGCCGCCGGCAGCCGCGACGCGGTCAATGGTGGCCAGCTGCATTCGATGCAGCAGCAGCTCAACGGCCGTATCGATGGCCTGGAAGAGCGCATCGATGCACCGCAGCCGCGGGCAATGGCCGTCGCGTCGGTGCCCGAACCGGAAGTGCCGGTGCCGCTGGCCGAAGGCGGCCAGCAGGTGGCGTCGGCAGGCGAGGGTGAGAAGCCCGCGCCGCAGCCGAAGTCGAAGAAGGACGACACGCCCAAGCCGCAGGTCGACACCGCTGAACTGGAGAAGATGCTGGCCCGTGCCAACGAGTACACCGATGGCGCGATCAGCAACTTCGAGCGTCGCCTGGACAAGATGGACAAGCGCTTCAACCGCATGGCGGCGATGAGCAGCGCGCAGACCGCGATGGCGATGAACACCGCCGGCCTGGCCACCTACAACCGCCTCGGCGCGGGCGTGGGCTACAGCGAGGGTGAGTCGGCGATGGCAGTGGGCTACCAGCGTGTGCTCAACGAGAAGGGCTCGGCCACCTTCAGCCTCAATGGGGCGTTCACCAACAGCGGCGAACGCAGCATGGGTGTCGGCGTGGGCATCGGCTGGTAAGCCATGCAGCCCCGGCGTGGTGCGCGTAATGAACCCCGCCGCGCCGGGGTCCTTGCCGAGGAGATGGCAATGTATCGATGGGTAAGCCGGTTCATCAGCTACCGCACGTTCTACCTTTGGCGGGCGCGGTATTACTACTACACCCGCAATCTGGACCGCTGGCTGCTGTTCGCCCTGCTGTGCGTGGCGGGCATGGGCTTGGCGGCCTGGTACACCTGGCGGGTATCGAGTGTGCCGCCGCCGCGCGTGCATCCGGAGGCGGCCGCGCTGCGCGTGGAGAACATCACCCAGGAGGCGATCCATCGCATCGTGCTGGTGCGGCATGGCGGCCCAACCCCGGGCGAACCGTTCACCACCCCGGAGGATGTCCGTGCCGGCACGCTGCGCACACTGCGGGTGCGGCAGCTGCTGGACAGTGCGATGGTGTGGCAGCTGAAGGCCCACATGCTGGCCGACATCGCGACGTACATCGATGCCACGGGAAGCTGCTTCCCTTTCCCGTGCTGGCAGGTGAGCCATCGGCTGGAACTCATGCGTGCGGCGGAGGCGGAGAACGCGGCCATCAACCGGGCGCTGGAGCCGGTACTGGAAATCCCGCTGGACAGGATGCCCAACCTCAACGGCGGTGAGCGCGCGCGGATACAGACGGCGTGGTCCGATCCGTTCGGCGATGTCTACAACCAGACCTGGTTGCTGGGCGATCTGCAGAACATGCACGCGCGGATGATGATGGCGTATCCGCAGCGGGTGGGAGCGCCCTGGTTGATGCGCCTGCTTGGCGATGAAACGGAGGAGCAACACCATGATGTCTGGTAGGGCAATGCACCTCCTGTAGAGCCGAGCCATGCTCGGCTGCTCTTCGGTCAGGTGTCCGGATGCCTGATGCACCGTGCGGACCAACGGTCCGCACCTACCAGAACCTGCGCGACCGTCACCCGCCGACGTACGCGGTGATCTCCGCTTCGGCCAGCAGCTGCCGCAACTGCGCGACAGACGCGCGTCGCATCGGCTTCTCATCCACCGGCGACAGCGGCGCCTGGCGCAGCGCATCGTATGGCAGTACGGCCAGGTCGAAGGTCAGCTCCTCGGCACTGAACACCCACACTGGCACGTCCAGGCTGCGCTCGCGGTCCATGCGCAGGCGGCGCGTCCGCGATTCGGCAGGGATGCCGTGCTCCTCCAGGAAGCGATGCACGGCTTCCGGGTCGTCGCTGTGCAGGTGCAGCTGCACGGGGCTGTTGGCGTCGGCGGTGCCCTCCAACACTGGGCCAGCCAGGCGCGGGGAGAAGCCGTGCAGGAACTCCAGCGCACGCATCGCGGCCTCGCGGCGGCGCTGCAGTTCACTGCCGTGTTGGGGCCCGGCGAACAGCCGCTGGTACTCGCGCAGGGCGTCTTCGATCTCGGTGTTGCGGGGCAGGGAGGCATCGTCGTGGATGCCGAGCCGGCTGGCGGCCTTCAACTTGGCCTGGTGGTAGTCGCGGATGCCGCCTTCAGCCATCAGGCGGGCGGCTTCGTGGGCGAGGCGGTGGCGCCGCTCGCGGGTCTGGCTGGCAGCATGCTGACGGGCGCGATGCATGCGATGACTCCCTGTTGCGACCTGGCTACAGAGTAGCGCAGGGATGTGACATCTGCGTGGGTATGGCGCGGAGATGCCAACCAACGGTTGGCACCCACCACGGCAAACGGGTGCCGTTGATCCTGTAGAGCCGAGCCCATGCTCGGCTGCTCTACCGCGGGCCCCCGAAGCCGAGCATGGGCTCGGCTCTACAAAGGGCAATGCCAACCAACGGTTGGCACCCACCGAATCCTGCCTCTTAGAAGATATCGAACGCGGCGGCGTCGGCCTGCGGCGTATTGAGGTTCAGGTCGTAGTCGGTCAGGCGGTCCATGTCTTCCACCTTCACCCACTCGGTCGCGCCGTTGAGCGTGGCCTGGACCATGCCGCTGGGCGGCTCGTTCTGCGCGATCGGGGTGTCCTTCAGCGCGGTGCGCATGTAGTCGATCCAGATCGGCAGCGCCGCCTTGCCACCGTATTCGCGGTAACCCAGCGAGCGGAAGTCGTCGCGGCCCACCCACACGGTGGTCACGTACGGGCCGCCGAAGCCGGAGAACCAGGCGTCACGATGGTCGTTGGTGGAGCCGGTCTTGCCGCCCACGTCCTCGCGGCCGAGCACCTTGGCCTGCACACCGGTACCGCGCTGGACCACGTCGCGCATCATCGACACCAGCTGGTAGGCGGTACGGGCGTCGATCGCGCGCGGGGCAGTGCGGGCGTCCGGGTTGGCCGGAGCGGCGGCAGTTTCGGTCTTGGCTTCGGCCTTGGCCGCAGCGGCCGGGTCCACCTTCGGGGCCGGGGCGCCGAAGTTGAAGCCATCCACCACCTGGTTGACCGGCTGATCGCTGCTGCCCGCACAGTCGCGGCAGGCCAGTGCCGGGTTTTCCTTGAACACCAGGTTGCCGTCGCGGTCATTGACCTGGTCGATCAGCCAGGTATCCACGCGCGAGCCGCCATTGGCGAACACCGCGTAGCCACGCGCCACCGACAGCGGGGTCAGCGAGGCAGTACCCAGCGACATCGACAGGTTCGGCGGAAGCTCCGATTCGGCGAAGCCAAATTCGCTGATGTACTTGCGCGCATAGTCCACGCCCATGCCATCGAGCAGGCGCACCGAGACCAGGTTGCGCGACTGCACCAGCGCTTCACGCAGGCGCATCGGGCCGCGGAAGCCGCCGCCGTCGTTCTGCGGGGCCCAGGTCTTGCCGCGGCGGTCGCGGAACACGACCGGGGCGTCGAGCACGATCGAGGCCGGGTTGTAGCCCTTGTCGAACGCTGCGGCGTAGATGAACGGCTTGAAGCTGGAACCCGGCTGGCGGCGGGCCTGGGTGGCGCGGTTGAACTTGTTGCCGGAGAAGCTGAAGCCACCGACCAGCGCCTTCAGCGCGCCGCTGTGGGCATCCAGCGAGACCAGCGCGGATTGGCCGCGCGGGATCTGGTCCAGCAGCCACTCGCCCTCCTTGGCACCGGCGCGTACGCGCACGATGTCGCCGCGCTGCACCAGCTTGCCCGGGGTCTTGTTGGTCCACTTGGCGGCACCGGCCGGCAGCACGATCTCGGTGCGGTTGGCCAGCACCACCGTGGCGCTGCCGTCGGCAGCGGTGCTGGCGACGATTGCCGGCAGCAGGCCGGCCTGGCCGTACATGCCGCGCAGGTGCTCGGCCAGCGCGGCGGTATCGTCGCCGGCGCCCAGCTGCACCTGCTTCTCCACGCCGTGCCAACCGTGGCGGTGGTCGTACAGCAGCAGGCCGTCACGGACGGCCAGGTTGGCGGCGGTCTGCAGGGTGGAGTCGATCGTGGTGGTGACGTGGTAGCCCTTGTTGACCACGTCGCCGCCGAAGCGGGCGATCATTTCCTGGCGCACCAGCTCGGCCACGTAGGGCGCATCGACCTGCACCGGCGGCTCATGCGCGGTGGCGTGCATCGGCACGGCCTTGGCCGCGTCGGCTTCGGCCTGGCTGACGAACTTCAGGTCCGCCATGCGCTGCAGCACGTAATTGTCGCGGCGCTGGCGGGCACGTTCCGGGTTGGAGATCGGGTTGCCCGACGAGGGGAACTTGGGGATACCGGCCAGCGAGGCCATCTCGTCCAGGTCCAGCTCGTTCAGCTTCTTGCCATAGTAGAACTCGGCGGCGGCGGCCACGCCGTAGGCGCGGTTGCCGAAGAAACTCTTGTTCAGGTACAGCTCGAAGATCTCGTCCTTGCTCAGTTCGGACTCGATCTTGCGCGCCAGCAGGATCTCGGCCAGCTTGCGGGTATAGCTGTACTCGGAGCTGAGGAAGAACTGGCGGGCGACCTGCTGGGTGATGGTGGAGCCACCCGGCACGCGCTTGTCGTTGGTGGTGGCCAGCAGCCAGACCGCACGGCCGATGCCCATGTAGTCCACGCCGCCATGCTCGTAGAAGCGGGCGTCCTCGGTGGCCAGGAAGGCCTGCTTCAGCCGCTCGGGCACGTCCTTCATGGTGACCGGGGTGCGCCGGGTCTCGCCGAACACCGCCATCAGCTTACCGTCGGCAGCGTAGACGTACATCGGCTCCTGCATTTCCACGTCGCGCAGGGTCTGCACGTCGGGAAGCTTGGAGGAAACGGCATAGTACAGACCGCCCACGGCGGCCGCGCCGATCAGCGCCAGGACCAGGACAATCAGGAAGATCCAGCGCAGCCAGCGGCGGAGTCGAGTCATCGGGTTCAGATTCCGATTGCGAATTTCGTGGTCGCAGAGTATAGATTACGCAAGGTGGCGGCTGGGGTCGGCACCGGGGAGCGCAAGGGGAACAGTCAGGGGCTGCATGGTGAATCCGTGAGGGATTTCACAGCAGGGCCGTTGCCATTTGCTAAGAATACGTTATTAATGCTCGGACGCAGGTCTTGCGTCCAAGTGCCCGTCGGCAGGGGAGAAACCGTGGGGCTCATCCCAAAAAGTCAGTCGCCGCTTGTAGGCGTCGACATCAGTTCGACTGCGGTAAAGCTTTTGCAGCTGTCCCGCAGCGGCAATCGTTTCCGCGTGGAACATTACGCTGTGGAACCTCTTCCGCCGAATGCGGTGGTGGAGAAGAACATCGTTGAAGTGGAGGCCGTCGGTGAGGCCATCCGCCGGGCGATGAACCGTTCAGGCAGCAAGGCCAAGTTGGCCGCTGCCGCCGTCGCGGGGTCGGCGGTGATCACCAAGGTGATCCCGATGCCGGCCGATCTCGACGAAAACGACATGGAAGCCCAGATCGAGCTGGAAGCGGTCAACTACATTCCGTATCCGATCGAGGAAGTGAACCTGGACTTCGAGGTGATCGGGTCGATCCCGAACAACCCGGAGATGGTCCAGGTGCTGCTGGCCGCGTCGCGTTCGGAGAATGTCGAGCTGCGCCAGTCCGCACTGGAGCTCGGTGGCCTGCAGGCCAAGGTGATGGACGTGGAGGCCTTTGCGGTCGAGAACGCCTACGCCCTGGTCGCCAGCGAGCTGCCGGTGTCCATCGACGGCGTGGTTGCGCTGGTCGACATCGGCGCCACCATGACCACCCTCAATGTCCTGCGCGGCGGCCGCAGCCTTTACAGCCGCGAGCAGGTGTTCGGTGGCAAGCAGCTGACCGACGAGATCATGCGCCGCTATGGCCTGAGCTACGAGGAAGCCGGGCTGGCCAAGCGCCAGGGCGGTCTGCCGGAAAGCTACGAGATGGAAGTGCTGGAGCCGTTCAAGGAAGCCACGGTCCAGCAGATCAGCCGCCTGCTGCAGTTCTTCTATGCAGGCAGCGAATTCAACCGCGTCGATCACATCGTGCTGGCCGGCGGCTGCGCCGTGCTCGGTGGCCTGCCGGAGATGGTCGAGGAGCAGCTGGGCGTGCCGACCGTGGTCGCCAACCCGCTGGCGCAGATGACCCTGGGGCCGAAGGTAAACGCGCATGCGTTGGCCCAGGATGCCCCCGCGCTGATGATCGCGACCGGTCTGGCGCTGAGGAGCTTCGACTGATGGCACGCATCAATCTATTGCCCTGGCGCGCCGAGCGGCGCAAGCAACGCCAGCGCGAGTTCTACGCAATGCTGGGCATGGCCGCTGTCGGTGGCCTGCTGTTGTCGCTGATGATCTGGTTCTATTACGACCGCCAGGTGAACGGCCAGATGGACCGCAACGCCTATCTGGAAGCCGAGATCGAGAAGGTCAAGGAACAGAACAAGGAGATCGATCGCCTCGACGCGCAGAAGGAACGCCTGCTGGCCCGCAAGAAGGTGATCGAGGAACTGCAGGCCAAGCGCTCGCAGATGGTCCACCTGTTTGACGCGCTGGTACGCACCATTCCCGATGGCGTGGTGCTGACCGCGCTGAAGCAGGAAGGGGATGTGCTGACGCTGGAAGGCCGCACCCAGTCCAACGCCCGCGTTTCGGCCTACATGCGCAACCTGGAGACCTCCGGCTGGATGACCAATCCGGAGCTGTCGATCATCGAAGCGCGTGACCCGGAGAAGGACAAGGATGGCAAGGTCGGTCCGCTGGCCGACATCAAGGCGCTGCCCTACGTGTTCGTGGTCAAGGTGAAACTGCCGGCACAGAGCGAAGAGGTCTCGGCGACGCCGGGCCTGAACGCCGATGGGTCGGTGGCGACGGCTGCGCCGGCACCGGTGGCTCCGTTGGCCGCAGGTCCGGATGCCGCGACGCCTGCGGCTCCGGCAGCGGGCCAGCCGGCAGCGGCTCCCGCCGCACCGGCCGCTGCACCGCCGGCCACTCCGGCCAAGCCGAACCAACCGGCCGCTCCGGCCGCCGCGCCGGCCCCGGCACCTGCCCCGAAGCCTGAGGGCAGCCGCCTGGCGCAGCCGCCGCAGGCCTTCAATGCGCTGCTGCAGGGGGACCGCGCATGAGCCAGAAGATCGATATCAAGAACCTGGATTTCAACGACATCGGCAACTGGCCGCAGAAGGCCAAGATCGTCTTCTGCTCGTTGCTGGCGCTGGTCATCATGTTCGTGGCGTGGATGCTGCTGATCAGCGGCAAGCGCGAAGAACTGGCCGGCCTGGAATCGAAGGAAGTCGAGCTGCGCGCCGAGTTCACCAAGCAGCAGGAACGCGCGGTGAACCTGGGCCCGCTGAAGCAGCAGCTGGCGCAGATGGAGCAGGTGCTGCAGCAGATGCTGCGGCAGCTGCCGAGCAAGACCGAAATGCCCGACCTGATCATCGACATCTCGCAGACCGCGCTGTCCAGCGGCCTGACCAACGAGCTGTTCGAGCCGGAGCAGGAGCAGATCAAGGAGTTCTACGCCGAGAAGCCGATCAAGCTGCGCATGGTGGGCAGTTACCACCAGTTCGGCGCATTCGTCAGTGGCGTGGCCTCGTTGCCGCGGGTGGTGATCCTGACCATGCATGACATCAACCTCAAGCCCAAGGAAAAGACCGGCGGCAACGTCCGCAGCGGTGCACTGGAACTGTCCGGTACGGTCAAGACCTACCGTTACCTGGACGAGACCGAAGTGCAGGCGCAGCAGGCGGCCGACGCTGGCAAGGAGGGCAAGAAGTGATGCGCGCGCAGACCGTACGTGGTGCGATGGTGCTGGCTGTACTGCTGCTGGCCGGTTGCGGCCGTGGCGTGACCAGCACGCCCGGCGACGCACCGAACCTTGAGAAGTGGGTGGAAGGCGAGCGCGCGCGACCGGCGCAACCGCTGGAGCCGCTGCCGGTGATGCAGCAGTTCGAGACCTTTGAATACTCCGCGCAGGGCATGCGCGATCCGTTCACCGATGCCTGGACCAATCCGCAGCAGGGGAACGGCGGATTGCGACCGGACCCGAACCGGCGCAAGGAGCCGTTGGAAGGCTTCCCGCTGGATGCGCTGGACATGGTCGGCACCATCGGTACCGGTGCAGGCACCGTGGCGCTGGTGATGGGGCCGGACAAGGTCACCTACCGGGTTCGCCCGGGCGGTTACCTGGGGCAGAGCGACGGGCGGGTCACGGCGGTCTTCGAAGACCGCGTGGAGCTGATCGAACTGGTGCCGGATGGCGCGGGTGGCTGGCTGGAACGGCCGGCAACGCTCTCGCTTGAAGATCAATGATCGTTTACTGGGGATAGCACGATGACCTTTCACCAAGCCAAGGGGCTGCGTCCCATCCGGCGCTCTACCTTGAACCGTGTCAGCGCGCTGGGAGTCGCGCTGATGCTGGCCTGCGCTCCGGCGCTGGCTGCCGCACCGGCGGAAAAGCCGGTGGGCGCCACCGTGGCACCGGCCGCTGCGCCGGCAGGCCTGTCGGTGGCCAAGATCGATTTCAAGCGTGGCGATGACGGCGCCGGGCGCCTGATCGTGCAGTTCGACGGGCAGGGCGCGATCCCTGACCTGCGCACGCAGGGCAACAGCGTGGTGGTCGACGTCGGCAATGCCCGACTGCCGGCCAACCTGCAGAAGCCGATGAACGTCACCGACTTCGCCACGCCGGTACAGCGCATCGACGCCAAGCCGTCCGGTGCCGGTACCCAGCTGGTGCTGAGCACCGGCGGTGCAGTGGAGTCGCTGGCGTACCAGAGCGGCAATGAGTACGTGGTCGAGATCAGCCCGCGGCAGGCCCCGGCCGCCGTCGGCGCGGTCACTGCCGGCAGCGTCACCCAGGCGGCCAAGGCTGTCGGCCAGCGCGGCTTCACCGGCAAGCCGGTGACCTTCAACTTCCAGGACGTGCCGGTGCGCACCGTGCTGCAGTTGATCGCCGAGGAGTCCAACCTGAACGTGGTTGCGTCCGACTCGGTGCAGGGCAATGTGACCCTGCGCCTGGTCAATGTGCCGTGGGACCAGGCGCTGGACATCGTGCTGCGCGCGAAGGGCCTGGACAAGCGTCGCGACGGCAGCGTGATCTGGGTGGCGCCGCAGGCTGAACTGGCCAAGTTCGAGCAGGAGAAGGAAGACGCGCGCATCGCCATCGAGAACCGCGAAGACCTGCAGACCGACTACATCCAGATCAACTACCACAGCGCCACGCAGATCTTCAAAGCGCTGACCGAGGCCAAGGGCATCGGTGGCAGTGGTGGTGGTGGCAGCGGCGGTGGTTCGGGCAGCTCGTCGCAGGAAGACAGTGGCTTCCTGTCCTCGCGCGGCCGCATCGTGGCCGACGAGCGCACCAACACGCTGATGATCAGCGACATCCCGAAGAAGATCGCGCGCATGCGCGAGCTGATCAACGTGATCGACCGCCCGGTCGACCAGGTGCTGATCGAAAGCCGCATCGTTATCGCCACCGATACCTTCGCCCGCGAACTGGGTGCGAAGTTCGGTGTCAGCGGCAGCCGCGACAACGTGTACTTCAGCGGCAGCCTGGATGCCAACGCCAAGACCCGTGAGTCGCAGGTGACGACCGACCTGGCCAACGCCAAGGCCGAGCGTGACTGGGAAGCCGGTGGCCGGGTCGGCCCGCCGCCGGTGAAGTCCGGCTCGGCGATCACCCGTGGCCTGAACTGGAACCTGCCGGTGGCCGCCGCCAGCAACCCGGGTTCGCTGGCACTGTCGATCCTCAATGCCGGTTACCTGCTGGACGTGGAGCTGTCGGCCATGCAGCAGGAATCGCGAGGCGAGGTGATCTCCAACCCGCGCGTGGTCACCACCAACCAGCGCGAAGCGATGATCAAGCAGGGCAAGGAGATCGGTTACGTCACCATCAGTGGTGGTACCGCTGGCGGCGTGGCGACGCCGAACGTGCAGTTCAAGGAAGTGGTGCTGGAGCTGAAGGTCACCCCGACCATCACCAACGACAACCGCGTGTTCCTCAACATGCAGGTGAAGAAGGATGAAGTCGACCAGCTGATCCAGCTGGAGGGCTACGGTACCGTGCCGTCGATCAACCGCCGCGAAGTCAATACCGCAGTGCTGGTCGAGGACGGGCAGACCGTGGTGATCGGTGGCGTCTACGAATTCACCGATCGCAACAGCATCAGCAAGGTACCGTTCCTGGGCGACGTGCCGTTCCTGGGCAACCTGTTCAAGAAGCGCGGTCGCAACAAGGACAAGGCCGAACTGCTGGTGTTCGTCACCCCGAAGGTGCTGCGCGTGGCCAAGCAGAACTGAGCCACCGCTCCGAAGTCTTCGAAGAAGGGCCGCCCTGTGCGGCCCTTCCTCGTTTCCACCGGTAGATCCACACCCTGCGCGGATGCGCTGTTCAGCCGTTCTTGATGCCAATCGCAGGGCACCCTGCGATGATGTCGGGAACCCGTGCCGTCCTGCGCCGGTCAAAGGCCCCCATGAACCTGCCACCGCCGATGCCCGAAACCGTCTCGCCGCCGCCCGCGCCGGCAACCTCCCGCCTGCATGCGGCGTTCACCCAGCTGCGCGATGCGTTGTCGACCGAGATCGTCGGCCAGGCGGCCCTGGTCGAACGCCTGCTGATCGCGCTGCTGGCCGACGGTCACCTGCTGGTGGAGGGCGCGCCGGGCCTGGCCAAGACCACGGCGATCCGTGCACTGGCCTCGCGCCTGGAAGCAGACTTTGCCCGCGTGCAGTTCACCCCCGACCTGCTGCCGGCCGACCTCACCGGCACCGAGATCTGGCGCCCTCAGGAAGGCCGTTTCGAGTTCGTGCCCGGCCCGATCTTCCACCCGATCCTGCTGGCCGATGAAATCAACCGTGCGCCGGCCAAGGTGCAGTCGGCGCTGCTGGAGGCCATGGGCGAGCGCCAGGTCACGGTTGGCCGCCATACCTATGCGCTGCCGCCGCTGTTCCTGGTGATGGCCACGCAGAACCCGATCGAGCAGGAAGGTACCTTCCCGCTGCCGGAAGCGCAGCTGGACCGCTTCCTGATGCATGTGCGCATCGGTTACCCGGACCAGGCCGCCGAATCGGAGATCCTGCGGTTGGCCCGTGAGCGTGCCCGTGGTGCATTGGGCGAGGCCGCGCCGGCGCCGGACAAGATGCCGATGCAGGACGTGTTCGACGCCCGCCGCGAAGTGCTGGACCTGCACATGGCACCGGCACTGGAGCGCTACCTGATCGAACTGGTGCTGGCCTCGCGCGATCCATCGCGCTACGACGCCGGCCTCGGCCGCCGCATCGCATGGGGGGCAAGCCCGCGCGGTTCCATCGCACTGGAGCGCTGTGCCCGTGCGCGCGCGTGGCTGGCCGGTCGCGACTTCGTCACCCCCGATGACGTGCGTGCGGTGGCCGCTGATGTGCTGCGCCATCGCGTGCTGCCCAGCTATGAAGCCACCGCCGAAGGCTGGGACGGCGAGCGCCTGGTGCAGGAGCTGCTGGCCCGGGTGCCGGCACCCTGAGCCTGCGCATGACCGATCGATCCCTGGAACAGGCACCGTCTGCGCTCGAAGGTGACGGGCTGCGCCCGCAGCTGGCCGAACTGGTCGCGCTGCGCCGGCTGGCACAGCGTCCGCCGCCGCCGCGCCGTGGCCGCACCGGCAACGCGGGCCAGGCACCATCCCCGCTGCGCGGCCGCGGCATGGAGTACGCCGAGTCGCGCGAATACGTGGCCGGCGACGACGCGCGCCACATCGATTGGCGCGTGACGGCGCGCACCGGCCGCGCCCATACCAAACTGTTCCAGGCCGAGCGTGAGCGGGTCAGCCTGATCGTGGCCGACACGTCGCCGGCGCTGTACTTCGGTACCCGCGTGCGCTTCAAATCGGTGCAGGCCGCACGCGCGGGTGCTGTTGCCGCGTGGTCGGCGCAGCGCCGTGGCGACCGCGTGGGCGCATTGCGTGGCAGCGACCGCGAAGCGCCGATCACCCCCGCAGGTGGGCCGCGCGGTGTGCTCCGCGTGCTCGACGCGCTGACTCGCTGGTATGCACAGCCGCCGGCCGACGATCTGGGCCTGGAGCGCGCGCTGGACCATGCCGGCCGCGTGCTGCGCCCAGGCGCGCGCATGCTGGTGCTGGCCGATCCGCAGCAGGCCATCCGCATTCCGCCCGCGCGCTGGAGCGCGCTGGCCCAGCATCACGACCTAAGCCTGGTGCTGCTGGTCGATCCACTGGAGCTGCGGCCACCGTCGGCGGCGTTGCAGTTCCAGACCGCGCAGCAGCGCATCGGTCTCGACCTGCGCCGCAGCGAAGTGCAGGCGCACTGGCAGGCGCATTTTGTCGAGCCGCTGCAGGAGCTGCGGCGCCAGCTCGGCGCGCGCCGCGTCGACGTGCAGGTGCTGTCCTCCGATGCGCCCAGCGACGCCTGGCTGGCGCCGTCGCCGACCGAGGTGCCGGCATGAGCGCCGCGCTGCCGTTGCGCGATGTGCAGCTGCCGCCGGCACCGTCATGGTGGCCGCCAGCCCCCGGTTACCTGATGATCGGCGCGGTGGTCGTGCTGGTGCTGCTGGTGATCGCCGTGGTGATGTGGCGACGTCGCCGCCGTCGCCAGCGCTGGTTGCAGCTGTTCGATCAGGAACTGGCAACCGCCCCCGACGCTGCGGCCGAACTGGCGGCCATCGCCGGACTGCTGCGCCGTGCCGCACGCCATGCACGGCCGGGCAGTGAATCGCTGCGCGATGACGCCTGGTGGCAACGCCTCGACCCGCAGCGCACGCTGGCCGATGACCACCGCAGCCTGTTGGCCGAAGGCGCCTATCGCCCGCGCGTCGACAACCGCGAGGTGGCGGCCATACGCAGCTGGGCCCGCGAACGCTACCTGGCGATGCTGCTGGAGCGCCGCCGATGAACCTGCTGGCAAGTTACTGGCCATGGCCGGACCTGCAGCTGGCGTGGCCGCTGGCTTTGCTGGCGCTGCCGTTGCCGCTGCTGATGCGCTGGTGGAAGCGCCGTGCAGCGCCGGGTGCTGCACTACGCGTTCCCTACGCTGCCGCCGAGCTGGAAGCGCTGTCCGGTGGTGGCCGCGTCGACGTGTCGTGGCTGCGCACGCTGCTGCTGTGGCTGGGGTGGTGTGCACTATGCATCGCGCTGGCGCGACCGCAGCAGCTGGGCGACGCCATGACACCCCCGCAGCAGGGCCGACAGATGATGTTGGCGATGGACGTGTCCGGAAGCATGGGCGAGGGCGACATGGTGCTGGGCGACCAGGCGGTCGATCGCCTGACCGCAGCCAAGGCCGTGCTTGCCGACTTCCTTGATCGTCGTGCGGGCGACCGCGTCGGCCTGCTGATCTTCGGTGACCGCGCCTACACGCTCACGCCGCTGACTGCGGACCTGGCCAGCGTGCGCGACCAGCTGCGCGACAGCGTGGTCGGCCTGGCCGGGCGCGAGACCGCCATCGGGGATGCCATCGGCCTGGCGGTCAAGCGCCTGCGCACCCAGCCGGAGGGACAGCGCGTGCTGATCCTGCTGACCGATGGTGTCAGCAATGCCGGTGTGCTGGAACCGCTGCGCGCCGCGGAAGTGGCGCGCGCCGAGGGCGTGCGCATCCACACGGTCGCATTTGGCGGCGATGGCAGCATGCGGTTGTTCGGCATTCCGATTTCCACCGACCAGGATCCGGTCGATGAGGCCACCCTGAAGAAGATCGCCAGCATGACCGGCGGCCAGTTCTTCCGCGCGCGTGATACCGCGCAGCTGGCCGGGATCTACGCCGAGCTCGATCGCCTGGAGCCAGTGGCCGCAAAGGGCCCGAGCCTGCGCCCTCGCGAGGAACGCTATGCGTGGCCGTTGGGCTTGGCATTGCTGCTGGGTGCATTGGCCTGGCTGTGGCCGGAGCGTCGCCGATGATCGCGTTTGCTTCGAATCTTCCCGACTGGAACGCGCTGCACTTCCTGCGGCCCGAGTGGTTGTGGGCGCTGCTGGCGCTGCCGCTGATCATCGCGTTGGCGCTGTACCGGCAGCGACGCAGTGATGCGTGGCGGCAGGCCGTGGATGCACATCTGTTGCCACATCTGCTGGCCGCCGGTGCGAAGCGTCGCGTGCGCCTGCCATGGGCGCCGCTGCTGGGCTGGACACTGGCATCGCTGGCGATGGCCGGGCCGAGCTGGCGGCAGCAGACGCAGCCGATGTTCCAGGCCAGCGCACCGCTGCTGGTGGTACTGGACCTGTCCAGCCGGATCAGCGCAACCGATCTGCCACCGTCGCGCCTGCTGCAGGCGCGCGCGAAAGTAGGCCAGCTGCTGCGCGCGCGCCAGGGCGGGCAGGTGGGCCTGGTGGTGTATGCCGATGATGCCTACACCGTGGCACCGCTGACCGACGACGGCAGCAACGTCGCGCTGTATCTGGATGCGCTGTCGCCGGACGTGATGCCGCGCGATGGCCAGCGTGCCGACCGCGGCATCGACTGGGCGACACGCTTGATGCGGCAGATCGGTGCGCTGCAGGGGCAGATCCTGCTGGTCAGCGACCAGGCGGATGGTGAAGCTGCACTGGCGGCAGCGCAGGCACGCAGCCTGGGCCTGCAGGTGTCGGTGCTGGGCCTGGGCACGCCTGCCGGTGCGGCCTACCGCGATGGCAGCGGGCAGATCCGCCAGGCTGCGCTGGATGAGGGCAGCCTGCGCGCGGTGGCCACTGCAGGCGGCGGCCGCTATGCACGCATCGCCGCCGATGACAGCGATCTGCGTGCGCTCGGTGTACTCGACGCGCGCGAAGGCACGGCGGCGCAGCGGCCGGGCGAAGGCAAGCAGTGGCGTGACGAAGGCTTCTGGCTGCTGCCGCCGGTGATGCTGCTGGCATTGCTGGCCTTCCGCCGTCGTGCGCTGCTGGCGGCGGTGCTCGCGGTCGGCCTCGTGCCATGGATGAATGACGCGCAGGCGCAGGCACCTGCGACGCAGGCCTCGCAACCCGCGCAGGGCACGCTGTGGAAGCGTAGCGACCAGGCGCAGCATCAGCGCCTGGCCGAGGGGGTCCAGGCTTACCGCAACGGCGACTTCACCACTGCACGCAAACGCTTCGAAGGCATCGACAACGATGCCGGTTGGTACAACCTGGGCAACACGCTGGCACGCGAAGGCAACTACGACGAAGCGATCGCCGCCTACGACCGCGCGCTGGCGTTGCATCCCGGCATGGCCGATGCGGTCGCCAACCGTGCAGTGGTCGATGCCGCGCGCAAGCGCAGGCAGTCGGGTGGCAAAGGCCAGGATCATCAGAAGCCACCGCAGAACGGGCAGCAGAAGCAGCAGAACGATACCCCGGGCCAGCAGAACCCGCAGGGCCAGAAGGCGCAGCAGGGCCAGCAGAATCCCGGCCAGGGCCAGCCGCCGTCGGGCCAGCAGGGGCAGCCCAAGGCGGGTGACAACAAGAACCCGTCGAGCCCGCAGCCCGGCGAGCGCGGCCGCGATGGCCAGCAGGCGCCACCACAGGTGGAGGATGCCAAGGCACAGGCCCAGGCCGATGAGCAGCAGCGGCAGCGCATGCAGCAGGCGATGCGGCAGGCACGCGAGGGCGAGACTGGCAAGGACGGCAGACCCGTACCGGGTGCTGAGGGCCGCACGCCGCGCGAGCGCGAGGAGCAACAGGCGGTGGAAGCGTGGATGCGGCGTGTGCCGGATGATCCGGGCGCGTTGCTGCGGGCCAAGTTCCAGCTGGAAAACGAACGCAGGAAGAGGGAAGGGCGATGACGCGGGCGATCAACATGCACGGGCACTGGTCACGGCCGGTACTGGCGGCGCTGCTGCTGTGGCTGCCGCTGCTGGCCTGGGCGCAGCCACGCGCCTGGCTGGATCGCGACCGCATCGCGATGGGTGATACGGTCACCCTCAATGTCGAGAGCGATCAGGGCGCTCCCGACTTCACGCCATTGCGCACCGACTTCGATCTGAGCGGCCAGACCAGCAGCCGCCAGGTGGAATGGAGCAATGGCAGCATGCAGCAGCGCAACCTGTATGGCGTGGCGCTGACCCCCCGGCGCAGCGGTGCGCTGGTGGTACCGGGCCTGCAGGTGGGAAGTGCGCGAACCGCGCCGCTGACGCTGCAGGTCGATGCGGCCGCCGTGGCCGGACCTGACAGCAATGCGATGGCCTTCATCGAAACCGTTGTCGATGACGATACGCCGTACGTGCAGCAGAGCGTGGGCGTGGTGGTGCGGTTGTATTTCGCCTCGCAGCTGGCCTCCGGCGAGCTGGTGCTGGATACCCCGGCGGGCGCGTCGTTGCAGCGGGTGGGCGACGACCGCACCGATGTGCGCCAGGTCAACGGGCGCCGCTACAACGTGGTCGAACGACGTTTCCTGCTGATCCCCGAGCGCAGCGGCGCGTTGCGGCTGTCCGGTGCACGTTTCAGCGGGCGCAGCGCCGGAGGATTCTTCGATGACTTCTTCGGGGGCGGCGATGGCCGCATGAATGCCACCGGCGCAGACCGCACGTTGCAGGTGCAGGCACAGCCGGCACAGGCGCCGCAGCCGTGGTTGCCCCTGCAGAGCCTGCAGCTGCGCTACACCAGCGCGCCCACCAGTGCCCGTACCGGCGAGACAGCCAACGTGGTGGTCGAAGCGGTTGCCGAAGGCGCGACCCGAGCACAGTTCACCGACCTGCCGGTGCCGGATGTCGGCGCCAACGCGCAGGTGTTCGCCGAACCGGCACAGTACGAAGAGACCTTCAACGGCAGCACGCCGCGCCTGAAGATCACCCGCCGCTATTCGATTGTGCCGCGCCAGCCGGGTTCGCTGGTGGTGCCGGGACCACGCCTGCCCTGGTGGGATGTGCGCAACGGCAAGGCACAGGAAGCGAAGCTGCCGGACCTGACGCTGGCCGTTGCGGCCGGTACCGGCGCCGCCACTGCCTCGCCGGCAGCGCTGCCACCGATCGACACCGCTGCCGCGCTGCCGGGCAGCGATGGACAGGATGGGCGTATCGCCGCGACCGATCCACGCGCCAGCGGCCTGTCCGAGCGACCGTGGCCATGGATGGCGGCGGCCATTGGCCTGGCGCTGCTGTGGCTGCTGACCCTGTTGTGGGGCTGGCAGCGAGGCCGACGCCCGCGTGTGGCGGCGCCTGCAGCCGGCACGCCCTCTGTGCCGACCGTAGTGAGCGGGCGTGCCGGCTTGGCCGAACTGCGCCGTGCGCTGGATGGTGAAGGCTTCGACCAGGTGGAGGCACGGCTGTGTGCGATGGCCGGTGTGGAACGCATCGAGCAGGTGATCGCCCGGCTGGAAGACCCGGCCCAGCGCCAGGTGTTGCTGGACCTGCAGCAGGCGCGCTGGGGCGGGCAGGGCGAACTGGCCCCGTTGCGCACGCGCCTGCGTGAGGTCTTCCGTGACGGACCGCACTGGTCGGCGGCCACGGGTGCCACAGAAACTGGCCTGGCGCCGCTGTATCCACCACGGCGAACCTGAACCGGCGCCGCTTGCGCGCTTTGTTAGAGTGCATTCATTTTTCGAGGAAACCCGCGTATGACAGCAGCTGCTGCCGACAAGAAGAAGTTGCCCCTGCATTGGAAGATGGGCATCGGCTTTGCGATCGGCCTGGTCCTGGGACTGATCGTGCACGCCCTGGGCGGCAGCGTCGATGGTCTGCAGGCCGGTGCCAAGTGGGTCATGGACTACGTCACCACCCCGGCGTCGGGCCTGTTCCTCAACCTGATCTTCATGCTGATCGTGCCGCTGATCTTCTCGGCGCTGATCATGGGCGTGTCGGAGATGGGCGACATCCGCGCCCTGGGCCGCATCGGCTGGAAGACCCTGGCCTATACCGTGCTGCTGTCCGGCATTGCCGTGGGCATCGGCCTGGTGCTGGTCAACCTGCTCAAGCCGGGTGTCGGCGTGGATCCGCAGGTCGCCGCGATGATGCTGTCGGAGAACGCCGAGCGCAGCAAGGAAATCGTCGCTGGCATCCATGGCACGCCGAAGGGCATGGACATGCTGCTGTCGATCGTGCCGAGCAATGTGCTGCAGGCCGCGTCGGACAATGGCGCGATCCTGTCGCTGATGTTCTTCGCGCTGATGTTCGGCATCGGCATGGTACTGACCGACAATGAGAAGGTCGCCCCGTTGCGCCGCGCCATCGAAGGCGTGTTCGAAATCTCGATGACCCTGATCAACCTGGTCATCCGCCTGGCCCCCTATGCAGTGGCCTGCTTCATGTTCAATCTGGCCGCGCTGTTCGGCTTCGAGCTGATCATCCGCCTGGGCGCGTACGTGGGCGTGGTGGTGCTGGCGCTCGGCCTGCACATGGTCGTGACCTACGGTACTGCCGTATGGCTGTCCGGCCGCTCGCCGCTGTCGTTCTTCCGCGATACCCAGGAAGCGACGGTGATGGCGTTCTCCACCGCCTCCAGCAACGCGACCCTGCCGACCGCACTGCGCGTGGCGGACCAGATGGGCCTGCCGCAGCGCGTGTCGCGCTTCGTGCTGACCGTGGGTGCCACCGCCAACCAGAACGGCACCGCCCTGTTCGAGGGCGTGACGGTGATCTTCCTGGCCCAGTTCTTCGGCGTGGACCTGAGCATTGGCCAGCAGATCATGGTGATGGCGGTCTGCATCCTCGGCGGCATCGGCACGGCGGGCGTGCCGTCGGGCTCGCTGCCGGTGGTGGCGATGATCTGCGCGATGGTCGGTGTGAACCCGCTGGGCATCGGCCTGATCCTGGGCGTGAACCACTTCCTGGACATGTGCCGTACCGCCCTGAACGTGACCGGCGACCTGGCCCTGACCACGTTGGTGGCCAAGGGCGAGTCCCATGACGGACCGGCGCTGGGCACGCCCCTCGATTGAACGCGCCCTGAATGCCATGGATACTATCCCGACGCATGGAAGGCGTCGGGATTGGCGCCGTGCGAAAGGGAGCAGAAATGAGGATTTCGTACGTGATGGTCGCCGCCCTGGGCCTGCTGGCTTTCGACGCCAGTGCCCAGAAGGCCTGTGAAACCAACTACACCAAGACCGGCAGCTTCTTCGCCGGGCGCACCTTCACCACCTGGGACGTGGTGCCCAACGTTACCCCGGCCGACGCTCTCAAGCGTATCCAGATCGAGGGCGTGAAGTCGGGCCTGAAGGTCGCCAGCGTGGACAAGGACCTGGGCATGCTGACCCTGGAACAGAACGTCCAGTTCAATGGTGGCCAGACCACCCTGCCGTGGAACGTGCTGGTTGAAGCCGAGGGCAAGGGTTCGAAGATCACCGTGACCAAGACCACCCCGGCCACCTACGCCACTGGCGAGGACTTCCAGAAGAAGTCGATGTGTGGCGTGATCGAGGCTGCCGCGCCCAAGTAAGGGGTTGGCGGGACCAGATCCCTTTCACTGGCAAGGGATCTGGTCCTACGCCTGAACCCGGCCCCGCGTCTGTGGGACAATAGGCCGCCCGCACGTCCGCGGCCGCCTCCCGATTCCGACAGAACCATGACGCAGCCTACCCGTCGCCAGTTGGCCAACGCCATCCGCTTCCTCGCCGCCGATGCGGTTGAAACCGCAAAGTCCGGCCACCCCGGCATGCCCATGGGCATGGCCGACATCGCCGAAGTCCTCTGGAACGACTACCTCCGCCATAACCCGAGCAACCCGCACTGGTTCAACCGCGACCGTTTCGTGCTGTCCAACGGCCACGGTTCGATGCTGCAGTACGCGCTGCTGCACCTGAGCGGTTACGACCTGCCGATCGAGCAGCTCAAGCTGTTCCGCCAGCTGGGCAGCCACACCGCAGGCCATCCGGAGCGCCACGAGACCCCGGGCGTGGAAACCACCACCGGCCCGCTGGGCCAGGGTTTCGCCAATGCCGTGGGCTTCGCCCTGGCCGAGAAGCTGCTGGCACAGCGCTTCAACCGCCCGGAGCTGGAAGTGGTCGACCACCGCACCTGGGTGTTCATGGGTGATGGCTGCCTGATGGAAGGCGTGTCGCACGAAGCGGCCTCGCTGGCCGGCACCTGGGGCCTGCACAAGCTGGTCTGCTTCTGGGACAACAATCACATCTCCATCGACGGCAACGTCGAGGGCTGGTTCACCGACAACACCCCGGAACGTTTCGAGGCCTATGGCTGGAACGTGGTTCGCGATGTTGACGGCCACGACCCGGAAAGCATCAAGGCCGGCATCGAGGCCGCGCTGTCGCAGAGCGACAAGCCGACCCTGATCTGCTGCCGCACCACCATCGGCTTCGGTTCGCCGAACAAGGCGGGCAAGGAATCCAGCCACGGTGCCCCGCTGGGCAAGGACGAGCTGGAAGCCACCCGCAAGCAGCTGGGCTGGGAATACGGCCCGTTCGAGATCCCGCAGGCGATCTACGACGGCTGGCGCGCCAATGGCGCCGGCACCCTGCGTCAGGCCGAGTGGGAACAGCTGTTCGACAAGTACGCCAGCCAGTATCCGGCAGAGGCGGCTGAGCTGACCCGCCGCTCGCACGGCGAGCTGCCAGCCGACTTCGTTGCCAAGGCCGATGCCTACATCGCCCAGGTGGCCGCTGAAGGCCCGACGATCGCCTCGCGCAAGGCCTCGCAGCTGGCCATCGAAGCCTATGCGCCGCTGCTGCCGGAAATCGTCGGTGGCTCGGCCGACCTGGCGCACTCCAACCTGACCCTGTGGAAGGGCAGCAGGTCGGTCGCCAGCGACGACGCCAACGCCAACTACGTGTACTACGGCGTGCGCGAGTTCGGCATGACCGCCATCGCCAATGGCCTGGCCCTGCACGGTGGCTTCATTCCGTTCGACGCCACCTTCCTGGTGTTCAGCGATTACGCCCGCAACGGCGTGCGCATGAGCGCGCTGATTCCGGCCCACGCCATCCACGTCTATACCCACGACTCGATCGGCCTGGGCGAAGACGGCCCGACCCACCAGCCGGTGGAGCACCTGGCCTCGCTGCGCTACATCCCGAACAACGACGTGTGGCGCCCGTGCGATGCGGTCGAGTCGGCGGTGAGCTGGAAGGCCGCGATCACCCGCCAGGACGGCCCGAGCTGCTTGGTGTTCAGCCGCCAGAACCTGCCGCACCAGCCGCGCAGCGCCGAGCAGATCGCCCAGATCGAGCGCGGCGGTTACGTGCTGGCCGATGCCGCCGGTACCCCGGACGTGATCCTGATCGCCACCGGTTCGGAAGTCTCGCTGGCTACCGAAGCCAAGGCCCAGCTGGATGCGGCCGGTATCAAGACCCGCGTGGTCTCGATGCCGTCCACCGACGTGTTCCTGCGCCAGGATGCGGCCTACCGTGAATCGGTGCTGCCGAACGCGGTGCGCAAGCGCGTGGCCGTGGAAGCTGGCGTCACCGGTTTCTGGCGCCAGTTCGTCGGCCTGGACGGTGCGGTGATCGGTATCGACACCTTCGGTGCCTCGGCCCCGGCCGACCAGCTGTACAAGTACTTCGGCATCACCACGGCGCACGTGGTGGAAGCGGCCAAGGCGCTGTAAGCAGCGACATGGAGTGATGAAGGAAAGGCCGGCGCAAGCCGGCCTTTCTCGTTGCCGGAAGAAAAAAGGGGACGGAGGGAATCAAGTCGTATGTGCACAAACGACTTGATTCCCTCCGTCCCCTTTTCTCAGGCGGTGCGTGCCAGTGCCAGGCGCAGCAGCCGCGCGTCCAGGCGTTCGGCGAAGTCTTTCGGTGCCTGCAGGCCCATGCGCTGCAGGTACACGGCATCGCCGTCGCCGGCCGGTTGCCGCAGCGCTGCCCAGACGGTGCGCAGCTTGTCGCTGCGGGTCTGCGTGTTGGCCTTCAGCCACGCCAGCGCTTTGACCAGCACCTGCTCGATCTCGTTGAAATCGCTGCCCAGCGGGTAGTCCGGCAGGCTGCCATCGGCGTGGAATGGTGCCAGTGCCGCCGCCAGCGCCTGGGGCGTGTTGCGCTGCAGGCGCTGCGGGTCGGGCTGGGATGCCGCCAGCAGCTTGCGCGAGGCCTGTGCCTGCTGCAGCAGATCGCCCTGGAAGGGCGCTTCGGTAATTGCGGTCATCGCATGCACGCAGTCCTCGTCGGTCAGCCCGCGCAGATCGGCGATGCCGTACTCGTTGAGGTAGATGTCACGCAGGTGGCGAGGGATGGTGGTGTGGCCGTAGTTCCAGCGCACGTTCGATTCCCGGCGGCCCTTGTCATCGCGTGCGGCACGGAACATCAGCACGCTGCGCGCTTCCGGCAGGGCATGTGCCATTGCCACGAAGTTGTACTGGCCGCCCACGCCGGACACCACGCGTCCATCGTCCAGCGCATCCGATACCGCCGCGCCGAGCGCGGTAGCCATCATGCAGGAATTGAAGAAACGCGCATGGCGGCGCTGCAGGCGCTCCAGTGCCTCGTTACCGCCATACAGCTGGTTGATCTCGCTGATGCGGCGCATGCCGATCGCACGGCATTCGTCTTCCGGCAGCGTGCGCAGCCACTCGTAGAACTCCGGCGAGCCCAGGTAGAACGCGCCATGCAGGTACTCGCCTTCCGCGGCGAGGGTGGCGTGGTCGATCGACAACGTGCTGCCATTCTCGATGCGCTGCATCAGCGCCAGGTCGTCGTGCACCTTGCGCCTGATCACCCCGGTCTGCACCAGGCGGCGGAAGCCTTCATTGAGCATCTCGCTGCAGCCGTACAGGCCCACCTCGAACGGATCCACACCGCCGATTTCCTGCACCAGCGGGTGGCTGGCCAGCTGCGGATCCAGCGCGTGCAGCACGCGGCGGTAGCGCGCGTTGTCGGTGTGGCGCAGCACCAGCGCATGGCTGAGGGCATCGGCCAGCGTGCCGATGCCGATCTGCAGGGTGCCGCCATCGCGTACCAGGGTGCTGGCATACAGGCCGATGGCGTAGTCGGCGTCGCCGACCGGCTGCCGCGGCAGCCCGAACAGCGCCGGGTACGGCGGAGGCGGAGTGATCACGAGATCGAAGAACGACACATCGACCGTCGCCGAGCCGCCCAGATAGGGCAGCTGCGGATCGATCTCGGCAATCAGCAAAGGGCGTGGCAGGCCACGCGCGGTCATCGCATCGAGCGTGTCCTGGGTGATGTCGTTGTTGCACGACAGCGAAAGCCGACGGTCATTCGGCCGCATCGCCACCTTCTGCACGATCACCTGCGGCGCGCGCTGCGCGACCGCGTCGGCGGCATGGGTGTAGTTCAGGCTGGTATAGCTGGATTGCGCCTGCCGCGAACCGAGCAGGGCGCCGGACTGCATGTAGAACTCTTCCACCTGCACGTGCGCTGGCAACGCGTCGCGCGCGATCGCATCGGCATAGGCCAGGCGCGGGAAATCGTCGCTGAAGTGGCGCTGCGCGAACGGCGCAAGGAAGCGTGCCTCCAGGCCGTTGCCACGCGCCTTCGGCGGGTTCAACGACAGCGCGGTATACAGCTGCAGCGGCCGTGAGGGATCGTGCTCGACGCGCGCATACAGGGCGTTGAGCAGCCGATGCGGCTTGCCCAGTGCCAGCGGTGCCCCGATCCGCAGCGGCCCGTCCACGCGCGCAAACAGCCAGTCGACGGCGGCGTCCAGGTCGGTGAGGTGTTCGGTCATGCGCGGCGGTCCTGCGTGTGGGGGAGTGCGGGCATTACAGCATGTCGGGCTTGAACCGCCGTCGACGCGAGACTTCTGCGCCGGACACCATGAACTGCCCATCGCCGCGGTAATGCACCGTGCGCGGCAGTTTCGGCCGGGGCGCAACATGGGCGCGCACGATCTCCCAGATGAACAGATTGCTCGACGCCACCTGGCTGTCGTCGTACAAGCGGCATTCGAAGTTCGAGTGGCACTGCCCGACCAGCGGCGCGCCGACCTCGCGCGCGGGCAGCGCATCGAGCCCGAAACGGGCGAACTTGTCGACCTCGCGGCCGCTGCAGTTGCCGATGTCCACCACGGTATCGAGCAGTTCCACGCCGGGTACGTTGATCACGCACTCGCCACTGCCGACGGCCAGTGCATGGCTGTGGTTTTCATTCCACAGGTAGGTGGCGACCAGCGACGGCGAGAAGCCCATCACCATGTGCCAGCCCATCGTCATCAGGTTGTGCTGGCCGCGCCAGGCGGTGCTGACCAGCACGATCGGGCCGGGTTCGAGGAAGCGGCGGGCCTGCTCGACCGGGAATTCCTTCTTGGGAAGCGCTTTCATCCGAGGCCTCGGCTGGGAGGGCTCGATGCTGGCGCAAAGCCGATGAATCTGGAGTCGAGGGGCTTGACAGCCGGTTCGATTACGCGCGTAATCGATCTGTCGATTACGGATGTAAATCATGACCCCGATCAGCGAAGCCGAAGCCGTTGTGATGGAGGTGCTGTGGCATCAGGCACCGCGTAGTGCCGACGAAGTGGTCGCCGCGCTGGCCCACCGTGACTGGGCCGAGCCGACCATCAAGACCCTGCTCAACCGCCTGCTGACCAAGGGCGCGATCGCCGCCGAGCGCGATGGACGGCGCTATCTGTATCGCCCGCTGTTGCAGCGCCAGGCCTGGGTGGAGGCGCAGAGCCAGGACTTCATCGGCCGTGTCTTCGAAGGGCGCGTGGCGCCGCTGGTGGCGCACTTCAGCGAGCGCGGCCAGCTGAGCGCACAGGACATCGCCGAACTGAAGAAGCTGATCCAGGAGCTGGACCATGACTGAGCTGCTCGGTGGACTGTGGCAGGCCAGCGTGTGGCTGGCCATGGGGGTGATCCTGCTGGCCGTGCTGCGACCGCTGCTGGTGTGGGTGGGGGGCGCTGGACTGGCTTATCGCAGCTGGTGGTTGTTGCCGATGCTGCTGGTGACCTTGCTGCTGCCGTTGCCGCAGGCTGCGCTGTTGCAGCACGTGCCGACAGTGCCGCTGAAAGTCGAGCCAGGGGCGGTGGACGAACTGGCAGGGCCGTCGCTGCCATGGGCACCGCTGTTGCTGCTGGCATGGGCGCTGGGCATGGGCATCTGCCTGCTGCGCGACCTGCGCGCACAGCGTCGTTTCGAACGGCGCATGGGCCCGCTGAAGCCGCGCGCCGATGGCAGCTGGCAGGCCAGTAGTGATCCAGGCCTGCCAGCACTGGTTGGCCTGTGGCGGCCGCGAATCGTGGTTGGCCCGGACTTCGATCAACAGTTCAGCGCACAGGAACAGGGGCTGATCCTGCAGCACGAGCGCAGCCACCGTCGCAATGGCGATCACTGGGCCAACGGCGCGTTGCTGCTGGCGCGCGCGGTGTTCTGGTTCCACCCGCTGCTGTCCTGGGCCGCACGCCGCTTCCTGCGCGACCAGGAACTGGCCTGCGATGCCCGTACCATCGCCGCGCAGCCTACGCTGCGCGGCCTTTATGCCGGCACGCTGCTGAAGGCGCAGCTGGTCCACCCGGTTGCGCCAGCGGTCTGCCATTGGCGCAGCCAACCCGTGTTGAAGGAGCGTATCGCCATGTTGAAGCAGTCCAAGCGGAAGGCATTGCCGTGGGTATCGGGGCAGGTGCTGGTCGTCGGGTTGTGCCTGGGAATGGGCGCAGTAGCGTGGGCCAGCCAGGGCGGTGCGATGGCCGGCCGCCCGGCAGCGGCGGTCACGGATCGGGAGATCCAGGTCGTCAAGATGCCACCGCCCTCCTATCCCAGGTCCGCGTTCGAGCAACGCCAGGTGGGCGTGGTGAACCTGCGCGTGGAAGTGGACGCCAGCGGCTATCCCGCTGATGTCAGGGTGCTTGGTGCCACCAATCCAGGCGTGTTCGAAGCGGTGTCGATCGCCGCAGCGCGCAGCTGGACCTATCGGCCGGCGATGAAGAACGGCAAGCCGGTGGCAGGCGCAGTGAAGATTCCGATCACGTTCGCCATGGACGACACCGAGGACGCGAAGTGAAGTGTGCGCCGCTGTTGCTGACGGCGGCGCTGTTGGCCGGATGCGCGAGCCAGGAGCGGCTGACCACGGTGCACTCCCGCAGCGAGAATGTCGGCCACCAGCGACTGCAGCCGCAGGCGGACGGTGGCAGTGGGCAGCTGCGGGCGTATTCGCTGGGTGCGACCGAAGGCTACCGGATGCCGCAGTTGTACGCGGCACCGGACCCGGAGGTCGGCGATCGTGACCCGCGTGCGGAACTGGCGCCGACCACGATCTGCCTGCAGGTGGTGGTTGATGCCAACGGCGTCGTCGAGCGCAGCCTGCCATTGACCGATCGCCCGGAGTGCGCGGCAGGTGCTGCGGGCGAGAATGCGCCCCTGCTGCAGGCCGCGCAGGAGGCCGTGGCGATGTGGAAGTACTCGTCCGCAGCGGTCTGCCACTTCGCGGCTGGCAAGGTGCCTGCCGACCGCGGCGACTGTCGCGGCGCCGAGCGCGTCGAGCCGGTGGCGGTCACCCTGCAGTACGCCTTCACCTTCGAGATCGTGAAGGGCCAGCACGTGGTGCGTACGCAGGGAAATGAACGTTTGTGGCCCGTGATGTAAACCGGGAACGCCGGGCTGCCCCGGCGTGCGCAGACACGAGCGTCAGGCTCCGCCCTGGATGTTGGCCTTCACCGCCGGCTGCATCAGCTTCGGTTCTTCCAGCGTGGCATCGCGGGCCTGGCGCACGCTGACGAACTCCGCCTCGGCCACGCCATCGTGCACGTGGATGTTGTGCGCGCGCTGTTCGCCGACGGTGGTTTCGTTGGCGAAGTCGCGGCCGCCCGGGCCGTAGTCGTGGCAGACGAACACGCGGGTGGCATCGGGCAGGACCAGCAGGCGCTGGATCGAGCGGTACAGCTGCGCGGCATCACCACCCGGGAAATCGCAGCGTGCGGTGCCGCCGTCGGGCATGAACAGCGAGTCACCGGTGAACAGCGCATCGCCGATCAGGTAGGCGATGCTGTCGCTGGTGTGGCCGGGCACGGCGATCACCTGTCCTTGCAGCTCGCCAATGGCAAAGGTTTCGCCGTCGCTGAACAGGTGATCGAAGATCTCATCGGCGGCCGGAAGCTGCAGGCCATAGCGCGGCGCGAACGTGGCCTGCACCGCGCGGATGCCTTCACCGATGGCCAGCGTGGCGTGCGGGAAGCGCTGCTTGAGCCGGCGCCCGGCCGACACATGGTCCGCATGGGCATGGGTTTCCAGCAGCCAGCGCAGCTGAAGGTCCTGCTGTTCGATGGCCTGCAATGCCCCGCGCAGCGGTGATTCGCTGCTGGCGTCGGTGTCCGGGTCGTAGTCCAGGACCGGGTCGATCAGCGCCGCCTCACCGCTGGCCGGATCGCTGACCAGGTAGCTGAAGGTATTGCTGTCACGGTGGAAGAACGACTGCACCTGGACCGGCATCGGAATTCTCCTCAGCGCGTGCCTAGCACGCGATTCAGCAACTGCGCCAGGTTTTCACCGGCCAGTCGCAGCTGCGCTTCGGCCAGCGGCCGGTAGCGCTCGGTGTATTCGTCACCGATTTTATGCGACGCCGGATAAACGCCAGCTTGCATGGAGATGCGGCAGCTGGCTTCGGCCCAGGCCTGCGGGTCGCGCTGCGGGTTGGACTGGCGCGCCAGCTTTGGCGCGCGCTGGCCCTGCAGCACCGGCAGGTAGCCGGCATCGTCCAGCTTGCGGGTGTTGAGCATGCCGTTGTCCCACAGCGAGTGCAGGTTGGTACCGCGGTTGCCGAACTGCAGCTGGAAATCGTTGCCGCCCTTGTCGTGGGCGTAACCTGCGTGCATCGGCTGGTGGATATCGCCGACCAGGTGCACGACGAACTTCAGTGCCTGCAGGCGCTCGCCATCGGTCAGGCTGCGATCACCGAGGATGGCGCTCTGTGCCTTCAGGGCCTCGACGATGCAGTTGCCGTTTTTGCAGTGCTTCGGTGCTTCGTAGTGGCAGTCGTCTTCGGCGATGTTGACGTAGTGCCAGCCCGCCGAGCGACGGCCCAGACCCGGGTCCTTGGCGCGCAGCTGGTCGGCCCAGGGCGCGATGCTGGCCAGGGTGGCGTCCGCTTCGGTGGCCAGCAGGCGGTCCACTTCGGCGCGGGCGGCGGGGTTGAGGCGGGCGTCGGCGACTTCGGCAACCAGGCGGTGGCCTTGCGCGCCCCAGGCATGGGCGGGGGCGGAGACGGACAGCAGGGCCGGCGCCAGGGCGGCGGCGAGGAACAGGGAGTGCAGGGCTTTCATGCACACATTCTAGCGGGGTAGGTGGATTGAAGAGCGGCGCGTTCCTGTCTGCTGTGGGCTGGCTGCAGGGGCAGGCGCTGCGGGACACGCTGCAAGTACGTCCCTGTAAGCTCGGCCGCGGCTTGCCCGTGTGCGCTGTCCTGCGCACACGGCAAGACCGGGGTTGGGCGTCCTGCCCAACCCGCCCGAAGCATGCCTCGGGCCCATGCCGCGGACGGTCCCGCAGCGCCTGCCCCTGCAGCCCCATCCAACATGGCCGCGGAGGCGGATGCAAACGTCAAAGGCAACATCAAGAACAAATGCAGGATCAAAATCCGCCTTTTGCAATTGCAGGCAACCATTACGCCTCGGATGTACAGGCTCTGCTCCCCGCCTCGCCCCAGCTCCGGAATCGCTTCAGTCTCAGGCACAAAAAAGCCCCGGCAATCACCGGGGCAACATGCTGCGAGGGTTTCTGCGTGCAGCGGGGGAGCGGGGGCGAAGCCCCCGCAATCAACACGCCGCTTAGAACTTGAAGACGTAGGACGCGCCGTAGACCAGCGGATCGATGTTGACGGTGCCGATCTTCTCGCCGTTCAACTTCACCTTGCTGTCGATGTCGATCCAGCGCATGTCCACGCGCAGGGCGCCCTTCTCGCCGATTGCGAAGTCGACGCCCGCATGCGCGGCCAGGCCCCACGAATCCTGCAGCTTCAGCTTGCTGCCGGCCAATGCACCGGTGGTGTCTTCGCTGAAGAAGGTGGTGTAGTTCACGCCCGCGCCGATGAACGGCGACACCTTGCCCTTGCTGTTGAAGTGGTACTGCACGGTCACCACCGGCGGCAGCTGCTTGGTGCTGCCGACGCGGCCCAGGCCGTTGATGTTGATGTCGTGCTTGAACGGCAGTGCGGCCAGCACTTCGATGCCCAGGTTGTCAGCGATGAAGTACTCGCCGGTGATGGTCGGCTTGACGTCGTTGTCGACGTCGACCTTCAGGGTGCCGCCGGCCAGCCAGCCGTTGTTCGACTTCGGCGCCACCTGGTGCACGCCGGCCGAAACGGTCCAGTCGCCCTTGGACTGGGCCATGGCCGGGGCGGCGGCGAGGGACAGGGCGGCGGCCAGGCTGGCCACGATCAGGGGGGAGGTCTTGCGCATGGGGGTGTTCTCGTTGCTGGGTGGATGGCGACAGTCTCGGCCTCACGCCGCGCTAACGCTTTGATCCGGATCAAATCCTGTCCGCCGACCTGCTGGCGGCCCGGCCTGGCCCACGGTGGCCAGCCCCGGCCTGCTAGACTTGTGGGCCCTATCCATCCCGCCGCACCCGTCGCGGCTGCAGGAGCTTGAGAAATGGCAATCAAGGTTGGTATCAACGGTTTCGGTCGCATCGGGCGTAACGTCCTGCGCTCGGCGGTGCTGAACTTCGGCGACGACATCGAAATCGTGGCCATCAACGATCTGCTGGAGCCGGATTACCTGGCCTACATGCTCAAGTACGACTCCGTGCACGGCCGCTTCAAGGCCGATGTGGCGGTGCAGGGCAACGACCTGCTGGTCAACGGCAAGAAGATCCGCCTGACCCAGGAACGCGACCCGGCCAACCTGAAGTGGGACGAAGTCGGCGCCGACGTGGTGCTGGAAGCCACCGGCCTGTTCCTGACCAAGGAAACCGCGCAGAAGCACATCGATGCCGGCGCCAGGAAGGTCATCATGTCGGCCCCGTCGAAGGACGACACGCCGATGTTCGTGTTCGGCGTGAACGACAAGACCTATGCTGGCCAGGCAATCATCTCCAACGCCTCGTGCACCACCAACTGCCTGGCCCCGCTGGCCAAGGTCATCAACGACAAGTGGGGCATCAAGCGTGGCCTGATGACCACCGTGCATGCGGCCACCGCCACGCAGAAGACCGTCGATGGCCCGTCCAACAAGGACTGGCGCGGTGGCCGTGGCATCCTGGAAAACATCATTCCCTCGTCCACCGGTGCGGCCAAGGCCGTCGGCGTGGTCATCCCGGAACTGAACAAGAAGCTGACCGGCATGAGCTTCCGCGTCCCGACCTCGGACGTGTCGGTGGTCGACCTGACCGTCGAGCTGGAGAAGGAAGCCACCTACGCCGAGATCTGCGCTGAAGTGAAGGCACAGAGCGAAGGCGCGCTGAAGGGCATCCTGGGCTACACCGAAGACAAGGTGGTGGCCACCGATTTCCGCGGCGAGACCTGCACCTCGGTGTTCGACGCCGACGCCGGTATCGCCCTGGACGGCACCTTCGTCAAGCTGGTGACCTGGTACGACAACGAGTGGGGCTACTCCAACAAGTGCCTGGAAATGGCCAAGGTCATCGCCGCCAAGTAAGGCCGGTGTGGATCGAAGACGGACCCCGGCCTGGCCGGGGTTCGTCGTTTATGGGCCCCACCCTGTCGTAGCATGGGGCGGTCGACCGCCGCCGCTGGGGCGCGGGATCGCATTGGAAGCACGCAATGGAAGCACTGATAGCCCTGGTCGTACTGGTTCTTCTGGCCATCCCGCTGTTGCTGGTGGTCGCGCTGGTGATGATTGCCGGCCTGCGCCGCCGCGTCGCTGCGCTGGAAAGCGCGATGGCCGCCGCGCCGGCCGCCGTCAGGCCGGCCGCCACCGCACCCGCGCCTGAACGGCCTGTGGCCGCACCTGCTGCCAGCGCCGATCCACCGTTCCTGCGGCCGGCCGCCGCTGCTGTGCCTCAGCCCCCGCAGCCACCGGTGCGCGAAGCAACGCCCACCGGGGTGCCTGTCCCCCGTCCTGCTGCGCCACCGCCGGTGCCACCGGTGCCGGTGCAGCCGCCGCTGCCTTCCGAACCGGCACTGCCCAATGTCATCGAGCGTGGCATCGGTGCGGTCAAGCGCTGGTTCACCGAAGGCAACGTGCCGGTCAAGATCGGCATGCTGGTGCTGCTGGCCGGTGTCGCTGCGCTGCTGAAGTACGTCAGCGACCAGGGCTGGCTGGTGCTGCCGATCGAACTGCGCCTGGCCGGCGTCACCGTGGCTGCGCTGGGCCTGCTGGCCTTCGGCTGGCACCAGCGCGAACGCCGGCGGCTGTTTGCGCTGGCGCTGCAGGGCGGTGCCATCGGCGTACTGCTGCTGACCATCTTCGCGGCGTTCAAGCGCTTCGACCTGATTCCGCCGGCCTTTGCCTTTGCCAGTTCGATCGCACTGGTGGCCGGGCTGTGCGTGCTGGCGGTGGTGCAGAACTCGCGCACGCTGGCCGTACTGGGCATCCTGGCCGGCTTCATGGCACCGCTGTGGTTGTCCACCGGCAGTGGCAACCACGTGGGGCTGTTCAGCTACTACGCCGTGCTCAACGCGGGCATCTTCGCCATCGCCTGGTTCCGGCCATGGCGCGCGCTGAACCTGCTCGGTTTCGCCTTCACCTTCGGCATTGGCACCTTCTGGGGCGTGCTGCAGTACGCGCCGGACAAGTTCAGCAGCACCGAGCCGTTCCTGGCGCTGTTCTTTGTGTTCTACCTGCTGATACCGCTGCTGTACGCGCGTCGCCAGCCGGCCGGCCGCCGTGACCTGATCGATGGCAGCCTGGTGTTCGGCACGCCGCTGGTCGCGTTCTCGCTGCAGGCAGGCATGCTGCACGCGCAACCGATGACGCTGGCACTGTGCGCGCTGGGCCTGGCGGCGATCTACGCGGTATTGGCCCGGGCGCTGATCGCACGTGCGTCGTACACCATGCTGGCGCAGTCGCATGCGGTGCTCGCGGTGGGGTTTGCCACGCTGGCGGTGCCGCTGGCATTGTCGGCGCGCGCCACCGGCGCCGTGTTTGCACTGGAAGGTGCTGGCCTGGCGTGGTTGGGGCTGCGCCAGAAGCGCTGGCTGCCGCAGGTCTCCGGCGCGTTGCTGCAGATCGGCGCCGCATTCGCATTCGTTGCCGGTGGCGATCACTGGCACGAAGACCTGCGCTTCCTGATCAACCCGACCGCCATTGGCGCGCTGCTGCTGGCCCTGGCCGGCTTCGCGTCGGCGTGGAGCTACCAGCGCAGGCCGCGTCATGAGGTCGCACTGGTGTATTACCTGTGGGGCCTGCTGTGGTGGCTGGGCGGCCTGGTCCATGAGATCACCCGCTTCTTCCCGTACCGCACCGAAGTGGACGCGTTGCTGGTGCTGGCCGCGGTCACTGCCTGGCTGGCGGCCGAAGCGCAGTGTCGCCAGCCGGCGCGTGCGCTGGGCGTTACTGCGCTGGCCATGCTCGCGCTGGGCTTCCCACTGGCCCTGATGCAGAGCGATGCACACCACCAGCCGTTCGCTGGTCATGGCGCGCTGGCCTGGGCGGTGTTCGCGGTGCTGGGCGTGCGGACCCTGCTGTGCCTGCGCCAGGGCGGCGATACCGTGGCCCGCATCGCGCAGTTCCTGTGGTGGCTGCTGTGGCCGTCGCTGCTTTCGCTGCTGGCCTTGTGGGGTGGTGGCGAGGCCGGCCTGGCGCAGGGTTGGACGACCCTGCTGGTGACCTTGCCGTGGCTGCTGATGGCGGCGCTGTCGCTGTGGCGCTGGAACGCATTGCGCTGGCCGCTGGGCGCGGCCTTCGACAGCGTGCGCGTCCCGCTGCAGTGCGTGCTGTTCGGCCTGCTGGCGATCGGCTGGCTGTTCGGCCAGCTGCTGCCGGGCGACGCCGCACCGCTGCTGTGGCTGCCGGTGCTGAATCCGGCGGAGATCGGCCAGTGGCTGAGCTTGTTGCTGCTGGCGCGCTGGCTGTACGGCAGTGAGGCACCGCAGGCATTGCTGAACATCCGCATGCCGCTGCTGGCATTGGCGGCCTTCCTCGCGTTGACCAGCCTGGTGCTGCATGGCGTACACCAATGGGGTGGACTGGCGTGGAATGCGTCGATGATGCGCTTCAGCCTGGCGCAGACCAGCCTGACCGTGTTGTGGAGCGTGCTGGGTGTGATTGCCTGGGTGTGGGGTTCGCGTCGCAGCCAGCGTGTGTTGTGGATGGTCGGTGCCGTGCTGATGGGCGTGGTGCTGGCCAAGCTGGTTATTGTCGATCGCCAGCACCTGGGCAACCTGCTGGGCATCGCATCGTTCATCGCCTACGGCCTGCTGTGCACGGTAGTGGGTTATCTGGCACCGGCACCGCCAAGCGCGGCGCCGACCGTGGAGGAAACGCAATGAGGAAGTGGAGCAGGGCGCTGCTGCCGGCGATGTTCGGCATGCTGGCCGCCGTCGTGGTACAGGCGGCTGATTACCGCACGCAGTATGCCGAGCAATGGCCGCTTACATTGTCCAGTGCGCAGTCCGGTGCCTACCGTATCGTGCTGGAGCCGGCGATCTACCGCCGTGCCGTAACCGCCGATCTCAGCGATCTGCAGGTGTTCAACGCGGCCAGCCAGTTGTTGCCGTCGGCACTGCTGGCGCCGGACCAGCCGCTGGCGCAGTCGCCGGTGCAGCGTGAACTGCCGTGGTTCGTGCTGCCGCCGCTGGCCGATGCCCAGCGCAACGACCTGCAGCTGCTGACCGAGCGCGATACCGATGGGCGCGTGCGCCGGGTCGAAGCGCGGGTGGGTGGCGGGGCAGCGGCGAGCGGGCAGGGCGGCTGGCTGATCGACGCCAGCATGCTCGACCAGCAGCCGCTGGCGGCACTGGTGCTGGACTGGACCGACAGCGGCCAGCCGCTGCAGGCGCAGGTGCAGCTGGATGCCAGTGACGACCTGCAGCACTGGCGATCGATTGGCCGCGACGTGCCGCTGGTGGATCTGCAGCGCGCCGGCAAGCGCCTGCTGCAGCGCCGCCTGCAGGTGGACGGCGCTGCACGCTACCTGCGCATCCTGGCGCAGGGCGACTCGCGCCTGCCGACCCTGCGCGGCGTACTGGCGGAACTGCCGCCAGCACCGGCCACGCTGCCTTGGGAATGGCTGTCGCTGGAGCCGACGTCGAGGGGCAAGGGCGAGTACACCTTCGAGATGGATGGCCGGTTCCCGGTGGCGCGTGCCGATGTGGCCAGCACCGATAACAGCCTCGTGCAATGGACGCTGTTCAGCCGCGATGACGAGAGTGCGGAATGGCAACGTCGCAGCGCGCCGTGGATCGCCTATCAGGTGCAGCAGGGCACGCAGGGCCAGCGCCAGCAGTCGGCGGCACAGCCGCTGGGCGGGGTGCACCGCGACCGCTACTGGAAACTGGTGGCGAATCCGGCGGAAACCGCCACCGCGCCGACACTGCGGTTGGGCTACCAGCCGGAAGTGCTGGTGTTCCTGAGCCAGGGTGCGGCGCCCTACGCACTGGCGGTGGGCAGCGCGACCGCGCGCCGCACGGACGCGCCGATCGGGGTGCTGATCGAGGAACTTCGGCAGCGCAACGATCCTTCGTGGCAGCCGACACTGGCGCGCCTGGAAGGCAGCCCGGAGCCGCTGGCCGGCGATGCAGCACTGAAGCCGCAGCGCGATTGGAAATCGTGGTTGCTATGGGCGTTGCTGGGCCTGGGCGTACTGGTGGTGGGTGGCCTGGCGCTCAGCCTGCTTCGGCAGAAGCCTGCGCCTTCGGAATAGGTTCCAGCGAACGGCGCAGCCCCTCGTGGGTGGGCGGTTGGTCGCGTAAAGCAAAAGCAAAAGCAGCGCTTGGCCGGGCGGGGCGGGTTCGCGGGGGACGCCGCAAGTACGTCCTTGTAGGCTTGGCAGCCGCATCCATGCGGCTGACACCCTCGCGAACCCACCCCGCCCGGCCTCTGACAATTTCCGTGTGCGTCCACCCACGGAAAGAAAAAAAGAAGAGCAAAAGCTGCTTGGCAGGGCGCTCTTTGTAGAGCCGAGCCCATGCTCGGCTGCTGTTCGCGATAGACCCAGCCGAGCACGGGCTCGGCTCTACATTTTTCTCCGGCACCAGAAACCGCTCTTGCCCTTTGCCATCTGCATCACCTCAGGTGCCTGTCGAGGCCGGGGCGGTGTGGGCTGACACCCCTGCCAGCCCACACCACCCCGGCCCACTCACAGCACCACGAAGCGCCAGCGCTTTGGCCGTTGCCGTTGCTGTTGCATTTGCCCTGCGCCTCTGCCTGCCGCAGGCATCGGCCCTCCCACCAGCCGCACCCGATACAATGGCCGTCTGCCGCAGACCGGCATCCCGTCCCCGAGCCAAAGAGTTGCCCATGTCCATTGTCCGCATGACCGACCTCGACCTCTCCGGCAAGCGCGTGCTGATCCGCCAGGATCTGAACGTGCCGATCGAGAATGGCCGCATCACCTCCGAACAGCGCATCACCGCTTCGCTGCCGACGCTCAAGCGCGCGCTGGAGCAGGGCGCGGCGGTGATGGTCACCTCGCACCTGGGGCGCCCGAAGGAAGGCGTGTGGAGCGAGGCCGATTCGCTGGCACCGGTCGCCCAGCGCCTGTCCGAGCTGCTGGGCCGCGAAGTTCCGCTGGTGCGCGACTGGGTCGACGGCGTCGACGTGCAGCCGGGCCAGCTGGTGCTGCTGGAAAACTGCCGCATGAACGTCGGCGAGGGCAAGGACGACGAGGCCCTGTCGAAGAAGTACGCCGCCCTGTGCGACGTGTTCGTGATGGATGCCTTCGGTACCGCGCACCGTGCGCAGGCTTCCACCCATGGTGTCATCCGCTTCGCACCGGTCGCGGCCGGTGGCCCGCTGCTGATGGCCGAGCTGGACGCGCTGGCGCAGGCGCTGGATGCACCGGCCAAGCCGCTGTTGGCCATCGTCGCCGGCAGCAAGGTCAGCACCAAGCTGGAGTTGCTGGCCAATCTGGTTGGCAAGGTCGACCAGCTGATCGTCGGTGGCGGCATCGCCAACACCTTCATCGCCGCAGCTGGCTACAACGTCGGCAAGTCCCTGTACGAGCCGGACCTGCTGGACACCGCGAAGAAGATCGTGGCCGATGCCAAGGCACGCGGCGCCGACATTCCGCTGCCGGTTGACGTGGTCACCGCCAAGCAGTTCCTGCCCGACGCTGCCGCAGAAGTGAAGGCGGTCGATGCCGTTGCCGAAGACGACCTGATCCTGGACATCGGCCCGCAGACCGCCGCGCAGTACACGCAGCTGATCGAGAAGGCCGGCACCGTGGTCTGGAACGGCCCGGTCGGCGTGTTCGAGTTCGAAGCCTTCAGCAAGGGCACCGAAGCGCTGGCCCGCGCGATCGCCGGCTCGAAGGCGTTCTCCATCGCCGGCGGTGGCGATACCCTGGCCGCGGTCGACAAGTTCGATATCGCCGGCGACGTCAGCTACATCTCCACTGGTGGTGGTGCGTTCCTGGAATTCCTGGAAGGCAAGACCCTGCCGGCTGTCGCCGCACTCGACGCGCGCGGCGCATGAGTGCCGAGCGCGGCAAGGATGTGCTGTTCTTCGATCTCGACGGCACGCTGATCGATTCGCAGGTGGGCATCACCGCCTGCATCGCCTATGCGCTGCAGAAGATGGACCATCCGGTGCCGCCGCAGGAAACCCTGCTGGGCTGGATCGGTCCGTCGCTGCGCACCACCTTCGCGCCGTTGTTCGTCGAACCGGCGCGGGTGGAACAGGCGGTGGGCTACTACCGGGAGCGCTTCGACGTCGAAGGCTGGCGCGAGCACACGGTGTACCCGAAGGTGGAAGGCACGCTGCGCACGCTGCATGGCCGTGGACACCGGCTGGCGGTGGTCACCGCCAAGAACGAGCCGCACGCGCGCCGCATCCTCGCCCACCTGCCGTTCGGTGGGCTGTTCGAGGAGATCGTCGGTTCAACCCTGGATGGCTCGCGCAGCCACAAGCCGGAACTGGTCGGCGAGGCACTGCGCCGGCTGCAGGTGCAGCCGGCACAGTGCTGGATGATCGGCGACCGGCGCATGGACATCGAAGGCGCGCGCCACCATGGCCTGCGCAGTGTCGGCGTGCTGTGGGGCTTTGGCGGAGAGGCGGAATTGACGGAAGCCGGTGCCAGTCAGCTGGCACGTGAGCCGGCGCAGCTGGAAACGCTGCTGGCCTAGCTTCCTGTAGAGCCGAGCCCATGCTCGGCCCCACAGAACCGCCCCTGCGCCAGCGTATGTCCGGACGATGTCCGCTTCATGACCCGCGAAGTCAGGCGGCACAAGGCTGTAACCGTATACATGCGGCGTGAAGGATGTGCTAATTTCCGTTCTTTACCGGGAGAGGCCCATCCACCATGTTCGAGCGTCAGCGTCGCACCAAGATCCTTGCCACCCTCGGTCCGGCCACTGACCCGCCGGGCGTGCTGGAGGATCTGTTCCGCGCCGGCGTCAACGTGGTGCGCCTGAACTTCAGCCATGGCGATCCGTCCGGCCAGGCCAAGCGTGCCGCCGAAGTGCGTGCCGCTGCGGCCCGCGTGGGCGTGGAAGTGGGCATCCTGGCCGACCTGCCGGGCCCGAAGATCCGCATCGAGCGCTTCGCCGAAGGCAAGGTGCAGCTGAAGGCGGGCGACCGCTTCGACCTGATCGCCAGCGAGAACGCCGGCCCGGGCACTGCCAGTGAGGTGGGCGTGAGCTACCTTGGCCTGCCGCAGGACGTCGGCCCGGGTGATGTGCTGCTGCTCGACGACGGCCTGATGCAGTTGCAGGTGGTGGAAGTGCAGGGCGACCGTATCGTCAACACCGTGCTCAACGATGGTGTGTTGTCCGACCGCAAGGGCCTGAACAAGCAGGGCGGCGGCCTCTCGCTGGGTGCGCTGACCGAGCGCGACAAGGAGCTGATCGGCATCGTTGCCAAGATCGGCGTGGACTTCATCGCCGTGTCGTTCTGCCGCAATGCGCAGGACATGAACGATGCGCGCGACATCGCCCGTTCGCATGGCTGTGATGCCGCGCTGGTGTCGAAGATCGAGCGCACCGAGGCAATCGAGAACCTGGAAGAAATCGTCGAGGCCAGCGACGTGGTGATGGTCGCCCGTGGCGACCTGGGCGTGGAAATCGGCGATGCCGAGCTGCCGGGCCTGCAGAAGAAGATCATCAAGGCCTCGCTGGCGCAGAACAAGGTGGTGATCACCGCCACGCAGATGCTGCAGTCGATGGTGGAAAGCCCGATCCCGACCCGCGCCGAAGTACTGGACGTGGCCAACTCGGTCATCGACGGCACCGACGCAGTGATGCTGTCGGCGGAAACGGCCGCTGGCGCCTACCCGGTCAAGGCCGTGGAGGCGATGGCACGCATCTGCCTGGGGGCCGAGCGCCAGTTCCAGACCGAGACCGACTTCAACGCGTCGCCGCGCAACCTGGAACGTGCCGACCAGGCGATTGCCATGGCCACCATGTTCCTGTCGCAGCACGTGGGCGTGCGCGCGATCGTGGCGATGACCGAATCCGGTGGCACGGCACGTTACCTGTCGCGTTTCCGCGCCAAGGCGCCGGTGTTCGCGGTGACGCGCCATGACGGCGCGCGCCGCCAGATGGCGCTGATGCGCGATGTGTTCCCGATCAACTTCGACAGCCGCGGCCTGACCCCGCGCGAAGCCGCGCGCGGCAGCATCCGCCTGCTGGTGGAATCGGAACTGCTGCAGGCCGGTGATCGCGTCGTGTTCACCAGTGGCGAGCACATGGAAACCCACGGTGCCACCAATACCCTGCGCCTGCTGGAAGTGGGTGAGGACGGCCGCGCCATCGGCCTGGGCGACCTGTAAGTAGTGCTGCCCTGGGGCCGGCGCCGCGTTGCGGATCCGACCCCGGGGTCAGACCCCCGCAGAGGCCCTGACCCCCGACGGCGGGACACGGCGTGTCCGGTGCGGACATTGGAAGCGTTTCCATCCTGTCCTCCACGGCGAGGCAACGGGCCGCGGGGCTATACTTGTGTTTTTCCCGCACCCGCCACAGGAAGTACATGAGCATCGAACAGCTGGCTGAAACCGCCCAGGCCATGGTCGCCCCGGGCAAGGGCATCATCGCGATCGACGAATCCACCGCTACCATCGCCAAGCGTTTCGCCGGCGTCGGTATCGAGAACACCGAGGAGAACCGTCGCGCCTACCGCGAGCTGCTGCTGACCACGCCGAAGCTCAACGAGCACATTTCCGGCGCCATCCTGTTTGACGAAACCATCCGCCAGTCGACCAAGGACGGCGTGCCGTTCGCCAAGTACATGGCCGACCACGGCATGATTCCGGGCATCAAGGTGGACAAGGGTGCGCACCCGCTGGCCGGCTGCCCGGGCGAGCTGGTGACCGAAGGCCTCGATGGCCTGCGTGAGCGCCTGCAGGAGTACTACAAGCTGGGCGCGCGCTTCGCCAAGTGGCGTGCGGTCATCAACATCGGCGAGAGCATCCCGTCGGGCACCTGCATCGAGTCCAACGCCCATGCGCTGGCCCGCTATGCAGCGCTGTGCCAGGAATGCGGCCTGGTGCCGATGGTCGAGCCGGAAGTGATCATGGACGGCGATCACGACATCGAAACCTGCTACGAAGTCACCGAAGCCACCCTGCGTTCGCTGTTCGACGCCTTGTACCAGCAGAACGTGCTGCTGGAAGGCACCATCCTGAAGGCGTCGATGGTCATCTCCGGCAAGGGCTGCGATGAGCAGGCCGACGTCGAGGAAGTGGCCGAATCGACCGTGATGTGCCTGAAGAGCACCGTGCCGGCGATCCTGCCGGGCGTGGTGTTCCTGTCCGGTGGCCAGAGCGACGAGCAGTCCACCGAGCACCTGAACGCGATGAACCAGCTGGGCAACCTGCCGTGGCCGCTGAGCTTCTCCTACGGCCGCGCCATGCAGCAGGCCGCGCTGAAGCTGTGGGCCAAGGACATGAAGGGCAACTACGCTGCTGCCCAGAAGACCGTGTACGAGCGCGCCAGGGACAACGGCCTGGCGGCGCTGGGCAAGTGGAACGGTTGATCCGTCCCATCGCTGGATGAACAAGGCAGCGCCGGCATCACGCCGGCGTTTGCTTTTGCGGGTATCTTTTCCGCCCCCATGCGCCTGGCCGGTGCGTGGGAACCACATGGAAGGCCAAGGAGAAACAACATGCGTTTGGCAGCAATCACACTGGCCGTAGCCACGGTCCTGGTCGCGGGCGGGTGCAACCGCATCGGCGGCGGCGCGGATGCGGGCAAGGCCGCGTCGCTCGATTTCGACAAGCCGGTCTCCGGCGAGATCACCTCGCGCAGCGGCATCAACTTCAACGACGGCAGCCATCACCAGCTCTACCAGATCAAGCTGGAAGACAGGGATCTGGTCGGCCTGAAGCTTACTGGTGCCCTCAGCGGTTCGATTGCCGTGTTCAACAATGGCAGCCTGGTATCCACCAGCAACACCGGCTATGAGCGCGAGGGGGACGTCTCGCTGGCTTTCCGCGCCAACGGCAGTGGTACCTACCAGGTGGCAGTCAACGCCGATGGCCCGACCGCGTTCGGCCCTTATCGCCTTCGCGCCGAGAAGCTGAAGCCATATGACGGCAAGCCGCTGGTGGGCAGTGGCGAGATCGTCGATATGCTGGCCAGCAACTCGCAGGACTACACCTTGCAGGTGGACAAGGCGGGCCTGTACGAGATCCGGCTGGTCTCGGATGCCTTCGACCCGGTGCTGAAGCTTTCCGGGCAGGGCGTGGATGCCGAGAATGACGACGGCGGCGACAGCACCAACTCGCGCCTGACCCTGTCACTGAAGCCGGGCAAGTACACGCTGACCGCGCGCGGCCTCGGCGACGGCGTCAGTGGCATGTTCACCTTGTCGGCCAATCGCATCGAGCTGCCGGGCAACCTGGTCGATCGCGATGGCACCGTATTGCCGAAGTCCGGCAGCGTGTACACGATGCTCGACAACGATGGCGTCCGCCGCTTCCTGCTGACGTTGGACCGTCCGACCAATGTGCGGTTGGATGCGATCTCCGGCCAGCTCGATACCGTGCTGCGCGTGGTTGGCGGCGATGTCGAACTGACCGACGATGACGGTGGCAACGATACCAACGCACGCCTGGAAGAAGCATTGCCGGCTGGTCATTACACCGTCGAGGTGTCCAGCCTGAGCAACGGCGCGGGCATGGTGGAAGTACGCGTGCAGGTGGACGGCGCCAGCGCCGACGAGGCTGCGGCCTCGGCGGCAAGTGCCGCTGCCGACGCCGCCGCTGCTGTGGCCGATGACGCCACCGCGGTGGAAGCTGCCAGCCGTTGAACGTGTTCCACACTCCGTGGGAGTGTGGACAACGGTGCTACAGGAAAGGCCGGGCAATGCCCGGCCTTTCCTTGACGCTGACCGCCGGATTCAGTGCGCGGCGGCAAAGCCCGCATCACCCAGGGGCGGCAGCAGCGACCCACGCGGTTCGCTGTCAGCACTTTGCCCGGCGGCGCTCAACGCCTGCAGGTAGGCCTTGGCCGTTGCGGTATTGAATGCCACCAGCACGATGCGCATCGGTTGCGCATGGCTGCGCTGCCAGGCCAGTGTCTCGGTCACGGCGATCTGCGCCGCCTGGTACAGCGGATAGCCATACACACCGCAGCTGATCGCCGGGAAGGCGATCGACTGCACCCCCAGCGACTCGGCCAGCTGCAGTGATTTCCAGTAGCAGTTGGCGAGCAATGCCGGCTCGTCGCGCTGGCCGTCGTGCCAGACCGGGCCCACCGTGTGCAGTACATGCCGTGCCGGCAAGGCGTAAGCGCCGGTGGCACGCACTTCGCCGGTCGGGCAACGCACGCCGGGGCGCAGCTCGGGCAACCGCTCGCACTCGGCCCGCAATGCGGACCCGGCTGCACGATGGATCGCGCCGTCTACACCGCCGCCACCGAGCAGCGTTTCATTGGCCGCGTTGACGATCGCATCCACCGCCAGGGTCGTGATGTCGCCCTGCCAAACCTCGATCTTCATGCGTCCGTCTCCTGCCTGTGAGGTGATCCGCGCAGCATCTGCGCCGGCTGTTCCCACGGTAGGGGACAGGGCATCGATGCTGCGTCATGACCGTCTCACGCGCTGCGATCCAACGGCCTTCGCGCACGATGGCGGGCGACGCCTTCACGCAGGCTGAAGCGGGAAGGGGGCGGATCCTTTTCCGAACGGAATAGGCTCTGACCCCGGCTGTTACGGCAAGCCGGCCAGCCAGTCGTCGTCGGATCCTTCGTTCACATCGGCGAACAGCGGTGTGGAGAAGTAACGTTCACCAGTATCCGGCAGCATCGCAAGGATCACCGAGCCCGGTTCAGCGCGGGCAGCGATGTCCAGCGCGCTGGCTACGGTGGCGCCGGCGGAGATGCCGACGAAGATGCCTTCCTCGGCGGCCAGGCGACGCGCGGTGGCGATCGCGCGATCATCTTCGACCGAGACCAGTTCATCCACCACGTCGCGGTTGAGCACGTCCGGCACGAAGTCCGGGGTCCAGCCCTGGATCTTGTGCGGCTTCCAGTCATCCCCCTTGAGCAGGGCGGCGCCGGCCGGTTCGGTGGCGATGATGCGGGTCTGCGGGCGTGCCACCTTCAGCACTTCGCCGACACCGGTGAGCGTGCCGCCGGTGCCCCAGCCGCTGACGAAGTAGTCCAGCCGCTTGCCGGCGAAGTCGCGCAGGATCTCGGCAGCGGTGGTGTTGCGGTGATACGCCGGGTTGGCCGGGTTGGCGAACTGGCTGGCCAGGAACCAGCCGTGCTGCTCGGCCAGCTCGGCCGCCCTGCGCACCATGCCGCTGCCGCGCTCGGCGGCCGGGGTCAGGATCACCTTGGCGCCGTAGGCACGCATCAGCTTGCGGCGCTCGACCGAGAAGGTTTCGACCATGGTGGCCACGAACTTGTAGCCGCGCGCGGCGGCGACCATCGCCAGTGCTACGCCGGTGTTGCCCGAGGTGGCCTCCACGATCGTGTCGCCCGGCTTGAGCAGGCCACGTGCTTCGGCATCGAGGATGATCGCCAGTGCCAGGCGGTCCTTCACCGAGCCGCCCGGGTTGAACGACTCGACCTTGGCGTAGACGCTGACCTGTGGCGGCGCCAGGCGCTGCAGCCTGACGATGGGGGTGTTGCCGACGGTATCGAGGATGGAGTCGTACAGGGCCATGGGAGCGCTCCGGAAACGGGGCCGCGCCGGGTTACGGCGGGCGAAGGGGGGAGGGCTGGCCGTTCAGGCCAGCGGCTGCCGGCTGACCGTAGCGCCGGCATATGACGCCCGGAAATGACCAGATACCTTTCTTAAACAACCTTTGGTTATAAGCTGGTGACGGCAATTGACCCTAGAGTGGACTTCCGCCCCATGCCGCCTGCCTGCCCATGACGCTGACCCAGCTGCGCTACCTGGTAGCCATCGCCGACGCCGAGCTGAACATCACGCTGGCCGCCTCGCGCGTGCACGCCACCCAGCCCGGCCTGTCCAAGCAGCTCAAGCAGCTGGAGGACGAGCTCGGCTTCCTGCTGTTCGTGCGCAAGGGGCGCAGCCTGGAGTCGGTTACCCCGGCCGGAACCGAAGTCATCGCGCGTGCCCGCGCGGTGCTGGCCGAAGCCAACAACATCCGTACGTACGCGGCAAACCAGCGGCGCGAAAGCCAGGGCCAGCTGATCCTGACCACCACGCACACCCAGGCGCGCTTCGTGTTGCCGCCGGCGGTGGCGGCGATCAAGCAGGCCTATCCGCAGGTCAGCGTGCACCTGCAGCAGGCCGGTGAAACCGACGCGCTGGACCGCTTGAACCAGGGTGACGCCGATATCGCCATCATCAGCACCGCAGGCGGTGAGCCGACCGATGGCATCGCAGTGCCGCTGTTCCGCTGGCGACGCCTGGTGGTGGTACCCAAGGGCCACCCGTTGGACCGCGCCGGCCGCGCACCGGACCTGGCCGCGCTGGCCCGCCAGCCGCTGATCAGCTACGAATCCTCAACCCGACCGAACTCATCCCTGCAACGCGCCTTCGCCACCAATGGGCTGGTGCCCGACCTGGCGCTGACCGCGCTCGATGCCGACCTGATCAAGACCTACGTGCGCACGGGGCTGGGCGTAGGCCTGCTGGCCGAGATGGCGGTCAGTTCCAATGACGAAGACCTGAGGTCGTGGCCGGCGCCGGATCCGATCAGCGAGTGCATCGCCTGGGCGGTGTTGCCGCGCGACCGCGTGCTGCGTGATTACGCGCTGGAGCTGGTGCACGTGCTGGCACCGCAGATTGATCCGCGCGACCTGCGCAGGGTGCTGGATGGCAACCAGGCCGCAGCGTGGCCGGTGCCCCCGACGTGGGAGTCATTGACCCAGACCATCACGGTGTGAGGGGTTGGTCGAGCAGGGCTTGCAGCCCTGCACCCGCCGAATCAATGGCAACAGCCGAAGCAACAGCAACAGCTGGCTTCCGTGGGGGGCGGGGCGGTGTGGGCAGGCAGGACACGCCTTAAACCCATCCTTGGGGGCTCGATGGCGCCATCCATGGCGCCAACGGTCCTGCCTGCCCACACCGCCCCGCCTCTGACAGATCCCGATGGCTGTTGGTAGGTGTCGACCTTGGTCGACACAGTAGATCCACGCCATGCGTGGATGCTTTTCGATTCCAATTCGAAATATTCGATTCCGATGGAGATTCATCCACGCATGGCGTGGATCTCCTGCAGATCGCGGGAAGCTGTCGAAGGCGGGGTGGGTCCGGTTGCGGGGGCGTGAGCCGCATGGGCCCGAGGCATGCCTCGGGCGGGTTGGGCAGGACGCCCAACCCCGGTCTTGCCGTGTGCGCAGGACAGCGCACACGAGCAAGCGGCGACCGAGCCTACATGGACGTATTTACGGCGTCCCCCGCAACCGGACCCACCCCGCCTACCTACAGGAAGCCCGCTTTTGCTTCGGCTGTTGCTGTTGCTCCAGCTCGCAGCGGGTGCAGGGCGCAGCCCTGCCGATGAACCCCCTCCTGCGACGGTTCGTCGCACAGGGCAACCCTGGACCTGCCTCTACACTAGCGCGGTGACCCGCCTGTCCCGCCCGCAGCGCCTTCTGCTCCAGCTCGCCGTCCTGGCGACGCTGCTGATGGTGCTTGCGCCACTGGTCAGCCGCGCGCTGCAGGCGCCGCCGATGGACCACGCGGCGATGGCAGGCATGGACCACGCGGCCATGGGACATGACATGCACGACATGACCATGGCCGGGCACGACCCGCATGGCGCTTCGCAGGCAGCACCCAACCGCCCGGCCGACCCCCACGCCATGCACGGCGAAGCCTGCGAATACTGCGTGCTGGCCATGCGCCTGCTGCCGTGGCTGGCGGTGCTGGTGCTGCTGTTGCCGTTGCTGTGGCGGCCGCGGCTGGTATTCCCGTGGTCGCAACAGGTGCTGCCGGCACTGCGTTGGCCGGCGCACGCCGCACGTGGGCCACCGCGCCCCGCCATCGTCCGCTGATGTCCCTATCGAATCTGCCGCACGACGCCTGACCGGGCGCCGTGCGCGCGTGCGTACTTTGGAGCTGTTCCGATGAAAATGACTTCCCGCCCCGCGGGCGCCTGCGCGCGCCTGCCGGTTGCCCTTGGCTTTGCCGTGGCCGCGTCACTGGCCCATGCTGCGCCTGCCGAGCAGGCGCGCACCCTCGACACGATGGTGGTCACCGCCGCCGCACCGTCCTCGCCGCTGCACTGGGTGACCGATCCGCGCCTGCCGCGGCAGCCTGTGCCGGCCAGCGACGGTGCCGATTACCTGAAGACCGTCCCCGGCTTCTCCGCCATCCGCAATGGCGGCACCAACGGCGACCCGGTGCTGCGCGGCATGTTCGGTTCGCGCCTGAACATCCTCAGCAACGATGGCAACCTGATCGGTGCCTGCCCGTCGCGCATGGACAACCCGCTGTCCTACATCGCACCGGAGAGCTTCGACCGGCTGACCATCATCAAGGGCCCGCAGAGCGTGCGCTGGGGGGCAGGTGCCTCGGCCGGCACCGTGCGCTTCGAACGCGATACACCGCGCTTCGAGGAACCGGGCCTGCGTGCCGATGCCAGCGCGCTGGTCGGTTCGCGCAACCGCAACGACCAGGTGCTGGACCTGACCCTGGGCAACCCGACCGGCTATGTGCGCGCCAGCGGCAACCGTTCCGAAGCCGATGACTACAAGGACGGCCACGGCGATGTGGTGCCATCGAAGTGGCGCAAGTGGAACGGTGACGTGGCGATCGGCTGGACGCTGGATGCCGACACGCTGCTGGAAATCTCCGCCGGTGCCGGCGATGCGATCGCGCGCTACGCCGGGCGCGGCATGGACGGTGCTGCGTTCGAACGCACCAGTTATGCCGCGCGCTTCGAGAAGCGCAACCTGCCGGGTGCGTGGGACACGCTGCAGGCCAACGTGTACTACAACGAGGCCGACCACGTGATGGACAACTACACGCTGCGCACGCCGAATCCCAACAGCATGATGCCGATGCCGATGGCGTCGAACGTGGACCGCCGTACCCAGGGCGGCCGGGTCAGTTCCGAGTGGGGCTGGCAGGACGTGCAACTGGTGGCGGGTGTGGACGGCGAAGACAGCCGCCATCGTGGCCGCATGGGCATGGGCCGCGACACCTACCGCCAGGCCGCCTGGGAGACCGATGCCAACTTCCGCCGCTATAGCGTGTTCACCGAGTTGACCCTCGGCGCCGGCACCGACCAGCGCTGGATCAGCGGGCTGCGCATCGATCGCACCAGCGTGCGTGATGAGCGGCAGTCCATCCGTGGAATGATGGGCAGCCGGCCCAACCCAACGGCCGGCGAGAAGCGCAAGGCGTGGCTCGGCAGCGGTTTCCTGCGTTACGAGCAGGACCTGGCCGATGGCCTGACCTGGTACGCCGGGCTCGGTCACAGTGAGCGCATGCCCGACTACTGGGAGCTGTTCTCGCCCAACCATGGCCCGGCCGGTGCAGTGAACGCGTTCACCGGCGTGCAGCCCGAGCGCACCACCCAGCTCGATGTGGGCCTGCAGTACAAGGGACCGCGCGTGCAGGCCTGGGTCTCGGCCTATGCCGGGCAGATCCAGGACTACATCCTGTTCACCTACCACGGCAGCGGCATGATGGGCATGAGCCAGGCCAGCAACGTCGAGGCGCGCATTGCCGGTGCCGAGGCCGGGTTGGAAGTGAGCCTGACCGAGCAGTGGAAGCTGGGCGGCACGCTGGCCTATGCCTGGGGAGAAAACCGCGACCAGCAGCGTCCGCTGCCGCAGATGCCGCCGTTGGAAGCGCGCCTGAGTGCGAACTGGGAGGGCCAGCGCTGGAGCGCCGGTGCGCTGCTGCGTGCGGTGACCCATCAGCATCGTGTCGCAGATGGACAGGGCAACGTGGTCGCGCAGGACCTCGGGCCGAGCGCTGGATTTGCCACCTTCGCGCTCAATGCGGCGTACCGTTTCAGTTCGCAGCTGCAGCTCAGCGCCGGCGTCGACAACCTGTTCGACCGCGCCTACAGCGAGCACCTGAACCTGGCCGGCAGCGCCGACTTCGGCTTCCCGGCCGACCCGGTGCGGATCAACGAGCCGGGGCGCAGCGTGTGGATGAAGTTGAACTACCGGTATTGATCCGCCGGGCATAAAAAAAACGGGGCCGGATCCCCGCCAGGATCCGTCCCCGCCCGACGCCCTCGGTCGGGCAGGTTCGACTCTACGATGACGGCCGCGGTGGTGCACCACCGGATACACCCCGACACACGCCGACACTGCCCATGGCAGCCTTGCACGGAACGGGTTCAAGGCGCTATCGCAGCCTTGGTTCCACGCCGGTAAACGCTTGGCACATACCGCTTTTATGGGCACTTGCCTACACTCGGCGACCGTGGATCAATCAGGACCGTTCATGTTGGCTCGTATCGCTTCGACCCTGGCCCTCGGCCTCAGCCTGGCCGTGCTGGCCGGGTGCGCAGGCAAACAGGAGGCCGCCGCACGTCGGCAGGGCGAAGCGGTGCCGGTCACTGCGCAGGTCGTGCAGCCCACGCAGTGGAACGACACCCTGCAGGCACTGGGCACGGCCAAGGCGCGCGAGTCGATCAGCGTCACTGCCAAAGTCAGCGAGATCGTCGAGAAAGTGCACTTCGAGAGCGGCCAGCACATTGCTGCCGGTGCGCCGATCGTGACGCTGCGCGGGCAGGCCCAGGAAGCCGCACTGGTGCAGGCGCAGGCCACCTTCCATGAAGCCGATCAGCTGTACAAGCGCCAGCGCGAACTGGCCGCCCAGCGTCTGGTCTCCAGCGCCACGCTGGATACGCAGAAGTCGATCCGCGACGCCGCCGAGGCACGCGTGATGCAGATGCAGGCAGACATTGGTGACCGACGCGTGCGTGCGCCCTTTGCCGGTGTGCTCGGCATCCGCCAGGTCAGCCCGGGATCGCTGCTGACCCCGACCACGGTCATCGCCACGCTCGACGACATCGAGCACATGCATGTCGATTTCCAGGTGCCGGAAGTGGAGCTGGCTGCGCTGGGTGTTGGTGACAAAGTCAGTGCCACCAGCGTGGCCTGGCCGGGCCGCACCTTCGAGGGCGTGGTCAGCACCATCGATGCGCGCATCGATCCGGCCACCCGTGCGGTGACCGTGCGCGCCGATTTCGCCAATGGCGACCATGCATTGCGCCCGGGCATGCTGCTGGACGTGCGCCTGTTCCGCCCCGAGCGCCCGGCGCTGGTGGTCCCGGAAATCGCCGTGGTACAGGTTGGCCGCGATACCTTCGTGTACCGCATCAAGGCCGACGACAGTGTCGAGCGGGTGGACGTGGCCACCGGCGCGCGCCGTGCCGGCGTGGTCGAGATCCGGCAGGGCCTGGAAGCGGGCCAGCGCATCGTGGTCGATGGCACCGGCAAGCTGCGCCCGGGCCTGAAGGTTGCTGCGAAGGACGCCGCACCGGCCTCCGGCGCCAAACCGGCTGACGCGCCGGCGCCGGTCGCGGCCGAGGGCCACGGCGGATGAAGCTGTCCGACATCTCCATCCAGCGGCCGGTGTTCGCCGTGGTGATGAGCCTGTTGCTGCTGGTGCTGGGCGTGATGTCCTTCACCCGCCTGACCCTGCGCGAGCTGCCCGCCATCGACCCTCCGATCGTCTCGGTGTCGGTGGACTACACCGGCGCGTCGGCGGCGGTCATCGAAAGCCGCATCACCCAGGTGCTGGAAGATGCGCTGGCCGGCATCGAAGGCATCGATACGATCAACGCGCGCAGCACCAACGGCCGCTCGCAGGTCAGCATCGAGTTCACCTCCAACCGTGATATCGAAGCGGCGGCCAACGACGTGCGCGATGCGGTCAGCCGTGTCGCCGACCGCATGCCGGAAGAGGCGCGGCCACCAGAGATTGCCAAGGTCGAGAGCGATGCCGACCCGATCATCTGGTTCAACATGGTGTCCTCGACCATGGACACGCTGGAGCTGAGCGACTACGCCGACCGCTACGTGGTCGATCGTTTCTCCAGCCTCGATGGCGTGGCCCAGGTCCGCATCGGCGGCCGCCAGCGCTATGCGATGCGGATCTGGCTGGACCGTGACCAGCTGGCCGCGCGCGGGCTGACCACCGGCGACGTGGAAACCGCACTGCGCAACGAGAACGTGGAGCTGCCGGCCGGCCGCATCGAGTCGACCGACCGCGATTTCACCCTGCGCGTGGAACGCAACTACATCAAGCCCGAGGATTTCGCGACCATCCCGCTGGGCAAGGGCCGCGACGGCTACGTGGTGCGCATGGGCGACGTGGCGAAGATCGAGCTGGCCTCGGCCGAACGCCGCGCGTACTACCGCAGCAACGGCGAGCCCGGCATCGGCCTGGGCATCGTCAAGACCTCCACCGCCAACTCGCTGGACGTGGCACGCACGGCGCGCGCCGAGGCCGAGCGGGTGGCGCTGACCCTGCCCAAGGGCACGCAGATCTTCGTCGCCTTCGACAACACCACCTTCATCGAAGCTGCAGTGGACCGCGTCTACGCCACCCTGGTGGAAGCGATGATCCTGGTGCTGGCGGTGATCTGGCTGTTCCTCGGCAGCTTCCGCGCCGCGTTGATTCCGGCGGTGACGGTGCCGGTCTGCCTGGTGGCGGCGTTCATCGCGCTGTATGCGTTCGACTTCTCGATCAACCTGCTGACCCTGCTGGCGCTGGTGCTGTGCATCGGCCTGGTGGTGGACGATGCGATTGTGGTGGTGGAAAACGTGCAGCGCCGCATCGACCTGGGCGAGCCTCCGCTGGTGGCCTCCAAGCGCGGTACCGCGCAGGTCGCCTTTGCGGTGATCGCCACCACCGCTGTACTGGTGGCGGTGTTCCTGCCGGTCGGCTTCCTGGAAGGCAACACCGGGCGACTGTTCCGCGAACTGGCCGTGGCGCTGGCCGCTGCCGTGGCGTTGTCCGCGTTCGTTGCGCTCACACTGACGCCGATGATGGCTTCCAAGCTGCTCAAGCCGCATACCGGGCAGGCTCCGCGAGGCCTGCACGGCTTCATCAACCGCAACCTGGAACGCCTTGCGGGTGCCTATGGGCGAGTGCTTGATCACCATGTCGACCGCACCTGGATCTACCTGCTGGTGATGGTGGCTGCGCTGGCCGCCAGCTGGGGCCTGCTCAAGCTGCTGCCGTCGGAACTGGCGCCAGCCGAAGACCGTGGTTCGTTCCAGATCATGATCGACGGCCCGGAAGGCGCCGGCTACGACTACACCGTGCAGCAGGTGCAGCAGGTGGAAGCGCTGCTGGCACCGCATGTCGGCCCGGACAAGCCGATCGTGCGTGCCAACCCCCGCGTGCCGGGCGGCTGGGGCGCCAGCGAGGAAATGCATACCGGCCGCGTCAGCATCTTCCTGCAGCCGTGGCGCCAGCGCAGCGAGGGTACGCCCGAAGTCGCCAACGACCTGCAGAAGGAACTGGATACCATCCGCGGCGTGCGCGTACGCACGCAGGTGGGTGGTGGCCTGGTGCGCAGCGGCGGCCAACCGTTCCAGATCGTGCTGGGCGGCCCGGAATATGCCGAGATCGCGCAGTGGCGCGACCGCATCCTGCTGCGCATGGCCGACAATCCCGGCCTGGTCGGCCCCGATTCCGATTACAAGGAAACCCGGCCGCAGATGCGGGTGAACATTGACCGCCAGCGTGCGGCCGATCTCGGCGTGCCGGTCACCGCGATCGGTTCGGCGCTGGAAACCATGATGGGCTCGCGTCGCGTCACCACCTTCGTCGACAACGGCGAGGAGTACGACGTGCTGGTGCAGGCCGGTCGCGATGGTCGCGCCAGCCCGGCCGACCTGGCCGCGATCCGCGTGCGCGCCAACTCCGGCGAGCTGGTGCCGCTGTCCAACCTGGTCACGCTGAGTGAAGTGGCCGAGGCCGGCACCCTGAACCGCTTCAACCGACTGCGCTCGATCACCATCAGTGCCGGCCTGGCGCCGGGCTATCCGCTGGGCGAGGCCATCGCCTGGGCACAGAACGTAGCCCAGGAAGAGCTGCCGCAGTACGCACAGGTGAACTGGAAGGGCGAATCGCGCGAGTACCAGAGCGCCGGCGGCGCAGTGCTGCTGACCTTCGCGATGGCGCTGCTGGTGGTGTACCTGGTGCTGGCGGCGCAGTTCGAGAGCTTCATCCATCCGCTCACCATCATGCTGACCGTGCCGCTGGGCGTACTCGGCGCGCTGGTCGGGTTGTGGGTGAGTGGCGGTACGGTGAACCTGTTCAGCCAGATCGGCATCGTGATGCTGGTCGGCCTTGCCGCGAAGAACGGCATCCTCATCGTCGAATTCGCCAACCAGCTGCGCGACGATGGGCGCAGCGTGCGCGAGGCGATCATCGAGTCGGCGATGGTGCGCCTGCGCCCGATCCTGATGACCTCGATCGCCACCGTGGTCGGCGCGATCCCGCTGGTGGTCGCCGGTGGTCCTGGTTCGGCCAGCCGTGGCACGATCGGCATCGTGATCATTTTCGGCGTGACTCTTTCGACGTTCCTGTCGCTGTTCGTGGTGCCGGCGTTCTACGCGCGGCTGGCGCCGTACACTCGTTCGCCGGAAGCGGTGAAGCGCGAACTGGAGAAGCAGGAAGCGGAATCGCCGTCGGTGGGCGGGCATGCCTGACCCGCGCGCCGACGGGGGCGGCCGGGGCGGATCCCTTTCCGGAACGGAAAGGGCTCTGACCCCGCCACTACAGGGTGACGGTTTCCAGCTGCGCCCCTGGCGCCCGGATGACCTGGACTCCCTGCTGCGCCACGCCAACGACGCCGAGGTATCGCGCGGTCTGCGCGACCGCTTCCCTTACCCGTACACGCGCGGGGATGGCGAGGCCTTCCTCGCCGGCCGCGTGCTGGCTCCCGGCACCCTGAACCTGGCCATCGAGATCGACGGCCAGGCCTGCGGCAGCGTCGGTGCCCAACAGGGCGTGGCCGAGCGTGGGCATACCGCCGAACTGGGTTACTGGCTGGGCCGGGCCTATTGGGGGCAGGGCCTGATGACCCGCGTGGTCGGCCTGTTCGCCCCATGGGTGATGGATGAGCTGCGCCTGTTCAGGTTGCAGGCCACCGTGGTCGACTTCAACCTCGGCTCGGCCCGGGTGCTGGAGAAGAACGGCTTCCAGGAAGAAGGCGTGGAGCGTTGTGCGGTCTACAAGCGCGGCGTGTTGCACGACCTGCGCCGTTTCGCCCGGGTGCGCACGCAGCTGCCCTGAACACGCGGGCTGGCCGCTGTAGCGCCGAGCCCATGCTCGGCTGCCCTCGGGGGCCCAAGCCGAGCATGGGCTCGGCTCTGCAAAACAGCGCTACCGCAGCGGCCTGCGATCAGGGAGAATCGACCGGTCCCCTCCAGCCGACGGGACGTCCTTACAACCCGCCGACTGGAGAGAGCGCGCGTGGAAGCAACCGTACACTTCATCAACAGCATCATCTGGAGCAAGGCACTGATCTTCGTGTGCCTGGGCGCCGGCCTGTTCTTCAGCCTGCGCACCCGCTTCATGCAGATCCGTGGCTTCTTCGAGATGTGCCGCCTCACCGTCAGGGGTGAGAAATCCGACGCCGGTGTGTCCTCGTTCCAGGCGCTGGCCATGTCGATGGCCGGCCGCATGGGCATCGGCAACATCGCTGGCGTGGCCACCGCCATCGCCTTCGGCGGTCCCGGTGCGATCTTCTGGATGTGGGTGATGGGCTTCCTTGGCGCATCCACCTCGTACGTCGAATGCACCCTGGCGCAGATCTACAAGACCAAGGACGCCGAAGGCCGCTACCGCGGTGGCCCGGCGTACTACATCGAAAAGGCCATGGGCCTGAAGTGGTATGCGCTGGCCTTCGCCGTCGCCACGATCATCGCCGCAGGCTTCCTGATGCCGGGCGTGCAGGCCAACGCCATCGCCGACAGCATCATCAACGCCTGCCGTGGCACCGCGCTGTGCGGTCCGCTCGATGGCCAGGTCTTCGGCATGGAATCGGTGCAGGCGCTGAAGCTGGGGATCGGCATCGTGGTGGCGCTGCTGCTGGGCGTGGTCATCTTCGGTGGCGTCAAGCGCATCGCCAACTTCGCCGAGGTGGTGGTGCCGTTCATGGCCGCCGGCTTCATCCTGATGGCCATCATCATCATGATCATCAACTACGACCGCGTGCCGGAAATGTTCGGCATCATCTTCAAGAGCGCCTTTGGCACGCATGCCGCGTTCGGCGCGATGATGGGCTTGGCGGTGGAGTGGGGCATCAAGCGCGGCATCTACGCGAACGAAGCCGGCCAGGGCTCGGGCCCGCACGCTGCGGCCGCCTCGGAAGTCTCGCACCCGGCCAAGCAGGGTTACGTGCAGGCCTTCGCGATCTACTTCGACACCATGATGGTGTGCACCGCCACCGCGTTCCTGATCCTGGCCAGCGGCACCTACAACGTGTACTCGCCGGTGGAGGGCGCCGCGCCGATCTTCCAGGGCCTGGCCGGTATTCCCGAAGGCGCCGGTTACGCCCAGGCCGGCGTGGAAGCGGTGCTGCCGGGCTGGGGTTCGGCGTTCGTATCGGTGGCCATCTTCTTCTTCGCCTTCACCACCATCATGGCGTACTACTACATGGCCGAGACCAACCTCAGCTATGTGAACCACAACAGGAAGCGGCCGCTGACCGTGCTGCTGCTGCGCCTGGGCATCATCGGCATGGTGGTGTTCGGCGCGTTCCATAATGCGACCCTGGCCTGGGCGCTGGGTGACATCGGCGTCGGCCTGATGGCCTGGCTGAACATCATTGCCATCCTCATCATCCAGAAGCCGGCGATGCTGGCCCTGCGTGACTACGAACGACAGAAGAAGCTGGGCCTGGATCCGGTGTTCGACCCTGATGCCCTGGGCATCAAGAACGCCGATTTCTGGCGCCAGCGCAAGCAGGAGAGTGTGTAAGTGAACAACCCTTGGAACAACCGCCGCCCGTCCGCCCGTCCGCCGCGCGCAACGCCGTTGCCGCGCCCGGAGGTGCCGGCCACGGGCGGTGGTGGGCGCGGTGGCAGCGACGAGCTGCGCCTGTACGGCCTGAATGCCGTGCTGGCCGCGTTCGAAGTGCGGCCGCAGGCGCTGCGCAAGCTGTACCTGCTGGAGGCGCGCATTCCGCGCCTGCAGCCGCTGCTGAAGTGGTGCGTGGCCAACCGCGTGGGCTACCGCGTGGTCGAGGATGGCGATCTGAACAAGCTGGCCGGCACCACCCATCACGAAGGCGTGGTGGCCGACATGCTGCGCGCCCCGGCACTGCCGCTGGCGCAGTGGCTGCAGCAGGTCGGTGACGGCCCGGCGCTGGCGTTGTGGCTGGATGGCGTGGGTAACCCGCACAACCTCGGCGCGATCCTGCGCTCGGCAGCCCACTTCGGTGCCAAGGCGCTGCTGCTGCCGGCCGGCAGCACGCTGGCGCTGTCCGGTGCCGCCGCGCGCGTGGCCGAGGGCGGTGCCGAAGCGGTGCCGCTGGTGCAGCTGCCGGAGACCGCCCTGGCGATGGCGCAGCTGCGTGCCGCCGGTTTCGGCCTGGCCGCGACCCTTGTGGAAGGGGGGGACGACGTGTTCCGCACCTCGCTGCCGGCCCGCCTGGTGTACGTGATGGGCGCCGAAGGCGAAGGCATGGACCGCAGCCTGGCGGGTGCGTGCGACCTGCAGGTCTCGATTCCCGGCAGCGGCGCGGTGGAGAGCCTGAACGTGGCCTCGGCCACGGCGGTGCTGCTGGCGCAGTGGGCGAGCCGTCGCGACGATTGACGCGGCTGTTTCATCGCGTGTCGATCTGAAACCCGGCCCTCGTGGCCGGGTTTTTTGCGCAGATCCCTCGGAGCATCGACATGATCACGCGGATCGCACGCCGGGTGCAGTCCATGAAATGGGTTGATTGCGACTGATCAGGATGCATCAAGCATGCTTGATGCACGCGTACGCACTTTTAGAATTTGTCTCATTGTTGAGCCGCATCCTGCATCGCACGGTGGACGTCCATCCAACGTCGAACAGGAGTGGTTCCCATGCATCGAATCCAACCCCACGCGATGCGCGCATCCCTGCTGCTGTTGCTTTGCGCGCTTGCAGCCTCCCCGTCGCAGGCCGAAGAACGCAGCCTGGACGGCGTCAACTTCACCGGCCCGTTGATCACCCCCAACCCGGCCGGACTGCCACAGGGCAACTGGTACATCGAACCCTATCTGGTGCGGGTCGACAGTCGCGACCACTACGACAACAACGGTGATCGCCGCCGCAGTGCCGAGCACAGCGGCGCATGGGCCACTGTGGTGCCGATCATCTATGGCTTCAGCGACCGGGTGATGGGCCAGGTCAATCTCAGTGCATCGCGCTCGGAGTCCGGCGGTGCGCGCAGCAGCGGCTTCCGTGCCGGTGACACCACCGCGCGGCTGCAGTACCTGCTGCAGGCGCCCAATGCCGATGGCACCCGTCCGGCCATCTCGGTCGCGCTGGTGCAGCGTTTCAGCACCGGCAGCCACGATCGCATCGCCGGCAATCCGCTCGATGCGCAGGGCGACGGCGTTCAGCGCACCACTGCAGCGCTGGGCGTGCAGCAGGTCGTGTGGCTGGGCAATGACCGCCCCGTGCGCTGGCGTGCCCAGCTCAGTGCCGGGCCGGCACCGTCGCGCACCGCCATATCCGGCACCAGCGTCTACGGCACCGATGACAGCTTCCAGGGACATATCTCCCGCGGGTCGGTGCTGGGCCTGTCGGTCGGCGCCGAGTACAGCTTCAATTCGCGTTGGGTGGGCGTGATGGAGGTGGCCGCCAGCCGCGAGACAGGCCAGCGCCTCAGCGGCTTCGCACGCAACAGCAGCGGTGCGATCGAACGGATCGAAGAGCATCGCCCGGCCAGCCGCAGCGTCACCCTGGCGCCGGCCGTGGAGTACCACTTCAGCCCGTCACTGGGCCTGATCGCCGGTGTCGAGTTCAGCGTGGCCGGCCGCAACGCCGGCCGCATCATCAGCCCCCAGGTCGCCCTGGGCATGTTCTTCTGAGGGGCCGCCGATGAACATCGAATCCATCGTCAACACGATCCTCGGCGTCGTCTGGAGCCCCTACCTGGTGGTGCTGTGCCTGCTCACCGGCCTGTACTTCAGCGTGCGCACGCGCTTCATCCAGCTGCGTGCATTGCCGGACATGCTGCGCCTGATGTTCCGCCATGAGCGCTCCGATGCCGGGGTGTCGCCGTTCCAGGCGTTGTCCCTTTCGCTGTCCAGCCGGGTGGGCGTCGGCAACATCGCCGGCGTCGCCATGGCCATCGCCTTCGGCGGCCCCGGCGCGATCTTCTGGATGTGGATCGTCGCCTTCCTCGGCGCGTCCAGTGCTTTCATCGAATCCACGCTCGCGCAGATTTACAAGGATCGCGACGGCAAGGGGCAGTACCGGGGCGGCCCGGCGTACTACATCGAGAAAGGCCTCGGCCAACGCTGGTATGCCGTGCTGTTCGCACTGGTGACGGTGCTGGCGGGCGCGATGCTGGCCGGCACCCAGTCCAATGCGATCACCAGTGCGGTGAACGAAGCCTGGGACGTACCGGTGATGACCACCACCGCGGTTCTGCTGGTGGTGCTGGGCGCCATCCTCATCGGCGGTGTGCGGCGCATTGCGCGCGTGGCCGAATGGGTGGTGCCGCTGATGGCCGTGGCCTACCTGCTGGTCACGGCGCTGGTGATGGTGCTCAACGCGGAGAAGCTGCCGGAGGTGATCATGCTGGTGCTGCGCAGTGCATTCGGCGTGGATGCAGCGTTCGGCGCGATGATCGGTACTGCCATCCAGTGGGGCGTGCGTCGCGGCGTGCTGTCCAACGAGGCCGGCATGGGCAGTGGGGCGCACCCGGCCGCCGCCGCGGAAGTTTCGCATCCGGTCAAGCAGGGCCTGGTGCAGTCGTTCTCGGTCTACATCGACACGATGGTGGTGTGCAGTGCGACCGCCTTCCTGATCCTGTCCACCGGCCTGTACAACGTCTACGACCCGGCGGTGAACGGCATTCCCGATGACGCGCGCCTGCTGCTGGGCAATCTGCCCGGCGTCGAGGCCGGGCCACGCTTCGTGCAGCATGCGGTGGAATCGGCGCTGCCGGGCTTCGGCCGTTCGTTCGTGGCGCTGGCGATCCTGCCGTTCGCGTTCACCACCATCCTCGCGCTGTACTACATGGCCGAGACCAACGTCAGCTATCTGTGCCGCGATCGGCCGACGGCGTGGCTGATGGGCGTCTTCCAGCTGCTGTTCCTGGCAGCGACCGGCTACTCGGCGGTGAACAGTGCAACGGTGGCCTGGTCGCTGGGTGACATCGGCGTCGGCCTGATGAGCTGGCTGAACATCATCGCCATCCTGCTGCTGCAAAGGCCTGCCCTGGCCGCACTGCGCGACTACGAGCAGCATCGCCAGGCCGGCAAGGATCCGCTGTTCAACCCGAAACTGCTGGGCGTGCGCAACACCAGCGTGTGGGAGGGCTGACAGGATCGGGGTCAGATCCCTCGCCAGGGCGAGGGCTCTGACCCACGCCATTGCCCGGTGGGTGCGAACCTCGGTTCGCACCGCTCTTCCCGCTGCACTCGCCGGGCATGGCCCGGCGCCAGCGCATCACTCGTTCGGCGGCGTGGTCGCCTTGGCCTCGCTGCCGAAGCCGCCATCGGCTTCCGCCGCCAGGTAGGCAAACACGGTGTAGGCGGCCACGTTCTGCGCCAGTGCCTTCGGGTCGATCTTGTCCAGCGTGTCGTCGGCGGTGTGGTGCAGGTGGAAGTAGTCCGAGCCGTCCTGCGCCAGCCACGCCCACGCGCCGCCCTTGGCGGCCAGCGGGCCGACGTCCGGACCCGGGCCCCCCTTGTCGGCCTGGTACTCGATGCCCAGCGGCTTCATCACTTCGGCAATCTGCTTCGTCGCTTCGCGCGAGCCTTCCGGGTTCGGCGAACCGGTATTGAAGGCGTAGATGCGGCCTGCGCCGAAGTCGCTCTCGGCGGCCAGCTGGTGCAGGGCCACGTCCTTGGCGTGTGCCTCGGCATAGGCCTTGCCGCCATACAGGCCCTGTTCCTCGTTGGCGAAGGCGATCACGCGGATGGTGCGCTTCGGTGCCTGCTTGAGCTGGCCGATCAGGTGGCCTGCAGCCATGGTGATGCCCACGCCTGCGCCGTCATCGACAGCGCCGGTGCCCAGGTCCCACGAATCCAGGTGACCGCCGATCACCACCACTTCCTTCGGCAGGCTGCGGCCGGTGATCTCGCCGATCACGTTGTAGGAGGTGGCGGTGCCATCCCAACCGCAATCCAGTGCCACCTTCACCGTGGTGCTGCCACGCGCCAGCAGGCGGGCCAGCTGGTCGGCATCGGGCACCGACAGCGCGGCCGACGGCACTGGGGTCAGGCCGTCATCGAAACGGGTGATACCCGTGTGCGGCACGCGGTGCGAGTCGGTACCGGCCGAGCGCATCAGGAAACCGACCGCACCCTTGCGGATCGCTTCGGACGGCCCCTTGCTGCGGATCGCACCGCCGCGGCCGTAATCGCGGCCATCGCGGAACGGCAGCATCTGGTAATCGACGAAGGCGATCTTGCCCTTCAGCGAGCCCGCCGGTGCGGCCTGCAGCGCGGCCAGGTCGGCGAAGCGCACCACCTCGGCTTCCACGGTGCCGCCTGGGCTGCCGCCCAGTGCAGTAATCTGCAGCGGCTGCGGGTTCCTGCCGGTCACGGCGGCGTGTTCACTGCGCCGCTCCCACTTCGGGAATGTCACCGGCTCCTTCCACACCTTGTCGAAGCCCAGGGCTTTGAACTTGGCTTCGGCCCAGGCCACGGCGCGGGCATCGGCTTCGCTGCCGGCGATGCGCGGACCGATCTCGGTGGTGAGCGACTCGACCACCTTCCAGCCGGTGTCATCGGCCAGCGCCTGGTCGCGCAGCTGTGCGGCGGTGGCCAGCGACGCCGGGGGCAGGGTAGTGGTGTGCGGCGCCGCGAAGGCCGGGGCGGCCAGCAGGGCGAGGGAGGATGCGATGGCAAGGACGCGGCGACGCATGAACAACTCCGGGAAGGGACCTAAGCCTTGGAGCTTAACAGTCGTTCAGCCCGGCGCATGGGCGGGAGGTCATGGCTGGCGCGAACGCTGTTTTCCGCCATGACCGGCAAAGCGAAAGCCCCGCCGGGGCGGGGCTTTCGCCTGCTTCTGTAGAGCCGAGCCAATGCTCGGCTGCCTTTTGCAGATCAGCCGAGCGTGGGCTCGGCTCTACAGGTGGGAGGGGCGCCCATAGGCGCCCGATACCTCATTTCTTCAGGCTGTCGCGGATCTCGCGCAGCAGCACCACTTCTTCGGCCGGCGCCGCCGGGGCAGCTTCCTTCTTGCGAGACAGCCGGTTGATCGCCTTGACCACGATGAAGATCGCGAAAGCCACGATCACGAACTGGATGACGGTGTTGATGAAGTCGCCGTAGCCAACCACCACCGCCGGGATCTCCTTGCCATCCGGTCCGATCCGGGCTGGCGACAACGTCCAGGCCAGGCTGGAGAAATCCACGCGCCCGATCAGGTAGCCCAGCGGCGGCATGATGATCTTCTCGACCAGCGCCGTCACGATCTTGCCGAAGGCCGCGCCGATCACCACGCCGACGGCGAGGTCGATGACGTTGCCGCGCATGGCGAATTCCTTGAACTCGGTGAGCATTCCCATTGTTGTTTTTCTCCGGTGGGGAAGTGGACAGCGCGCAGGGTAGCGCAGGTGATGTCAGCCGGCGATCACGCCGTGGCGCTCGGCCACGTTTTCAAGGCGGGCACTGAAGCGGTCGCCGGGCTTCAACGCAGCCACCCCGGATGGGGTGCCCATGAACACCAAGTCGCCGGCACGCAGCTGCCACAGCTTGGACAGCTCATGCAGGATCTCCGGCACGTTCCAGATCATCTGGTCGAGCAGTGCCTGCTGGCGCACTTCGCCGTTGACCTCCAGCGACAGGTTCAGCGCGGCCAGGTCGCCGACTTCCTCGGCGTGGACGATTTCGCTGATCGGCGCGGAGGCGTCGAAGCCCTTGGCCGCGTCCCACGGGTGGCCCTTGTCCTTGGCCGCGGCCTGCAGGTCGCGGCGGGTCAGGTCTAGGCCGACGGCGTAGCCATAGACCAGCGCATCGGCGTCGGCCACGGCCAGCTCGCCTGCGGGCGCGTCGCGGCCGATCGCCACCACCAGTTCCACTTCGTGGTGCAGGTTGGCGGTTGCTGGCGGATAGGGGATGGCATCGTCGTGGCCGACCACGATGGCGTCGGCCGGCTTGCTGAAGAACATCGGGCGGCCGCGGTCATCGGCCGCCGGCACCGCCGCGCCCATTTCGCGGGCGTGGTCGGCGAAATTGCGGCCGACGCAGTAGATGCGGTGCACAGGGAAGCTGCCGCCACCGGCTACCGGTACACGCGGCAGGGCTACGGCAGGGATCACATCGGAGACATCGGACATGCGGGCATCCAGGAAGGGCGTGCCCGCAGTCTAGAACGCATGGCGCCCGCCGTCAGCGGGCGCGGAAGGCCTGGATCAGCGCGAGGCCGGCAACACCGGCTTGCGTACCACGCGGTACTCGCCTTCGACCACGGTCGGGTCAACCGGACGCGCAACGCCCGGCTTGCGCGAGGCCAGCAGCTTCCACGCCAGGCCGACCAGGATCATCGCCGCGCCAACGAACACACCGATGAACACCATCGCGGCCAGGATCGCCAGGCCGAGCAGGCCCACGGCAACGCGCACCAGCGGGTGACGCGGCTTACGCGGCGCGAACAGGGTGCGGAACTGGTTGAAGGCGGATGCGCGATTGAACATGGCGGCTCGATAGGCTGGGATCAGCGAAACCAAAGTATCGGGACGCGCCACTGTCATTGAGTGAAAAACTCGTTAAATATAGCCTGTACTTATTACGGATCAATGACTTGTGTTCATGTCGCAGCCAGTCACCTGAGCAGGCATGCGACAATTCCGGTTTACCGTCCGAGCCTTCGCCATGACTATCGCTGCTGCCCTGATCGCCCTTGATGCCATTGCCGATGGCGCGTTTGCCGAGGTCGAAGCGGTGGTCGATGGCGATGCCGAATCGCTGCTGCTGTACCGCGACGGCGCGCAGGTGCGTGCGTTCCTGAACATCTGCCCGCACGCCGGCCGCCGCCTGGACTGGGCGCCGGGCCAGTTCCTGAAGAGCCGCGAGGGTCATCTGGTGTGTGCCGCGCATGGTGCCTCGTTCGCGCTGGACAGCGGCGACTGCATTGCCGGCCCGTGCAAGGGTGACCGCCTGCGTGCGGTGCCGGTGGACGTGCGCGACGGGCAGGTTTACCTGGCCTGAGGCCGGAAGCAGTCGAGCACGGCTCGACTCTACAAAAGCCGTGCCGACCAACGGTCGGCACCCACCATCAGCCGCGTGAAACTGTCGAAGGCGGGGTGGGTCCGGTTGCGGGGGGCGTGAGCCGCATGGATGCGGCGACCGAGCTTACAGGGACGTACTTGCAGCGGCCCCCGCAACCGGACCCACCCCGCCATCCCACAGGAAGCCAGCTGTTGCTTCGGCTTCTGCGGGTGCAGGGCGCAGCCCTGCCAACAAACCCAACCCTCAGAGCATCAGGTTGATCATCAGCACCACCACGCAGGTATAGATCAGCGACAGTGGGCCGCCGACCCGCCACATCTCGCGCGGGGTGTAGTTGGCCGGGCCAGTGATCATCGAGATCACCGGGTTGGAGGCCGTCATCAGGTTGTTGGACGCCGACAGCGCCACAATCAGGGCGAACGCGGTCGGGTTGCCCCCCGCTGCCAGTGCCAGGTTCACCGCGATCGGCACCATCACGATGGTCGCACCCACATGGCTGATCACCAGCGAGAACGCCGTGGTCAGCAGCGCCAGCGCCACCTCCAGCACCCACACCGGAATGCCGGTCGGCAGCTTGTCGATGGTATGGCCGGCCACCCACGCGGCCGCGCCGCTGGAGTCCATCGCCCAGCCAAGCGGAATCAGCCCGGCCATCATGAACACCGTCTTCCAGTTGATCGAGGCATACGCCTCGTCCATGCGCAGCACGCCGGTCAGCAGCATGCCGGCCACGCCGGTCATCAGCGTCAGCGCCACCGGCAGCTTGCTGGTCAGCGCGATCAGGATGGTCAGCGCGAAGATCGCCATCGCAATCTTGAACTTGTGCGGGCGCTGCTCGCCGGTCGGGTAGTCGGTCACCACCACGAAGTCGCGGCTGCGCGCGGCCTGCGCCAGGTCGGTCCAGATGCTGTGGAACACCAGCATGTCGCCGGCGCGCAGCTGCACGTCGCGCACGTCCTCGCGGATCACCTGCTTGTCGCGGTTGATCGCCAGCAGGCTGATGCCGCGCTCCTTGCGCAGGCGCAGATCGGCCGCACTCTTGCCGATCACGTTCGAGGTCGGTGGCACCACTGCCTCGGAAATGCCGGCGCGGCTGGGGTTGAACAGGTCACCCAGGTGCTTCAGGCGCGAGGACATGCGCAGGAACTGGTTCTGCGCGAAGTCGCTGATCTGCTGGCGCGGTCCCATCGCACCAAGCACGCTGCCGACCCAGATGCGCATCTCCGCCGGCGGTGCCAGGCGAGTGTCGTTGCCGGTCTTCAGCGCCAGCAGCAGCGGCGCATCGTGCAGGGTCTCGGCCTCGCCCAGGGTCATGCCCACCAGCGGGCTCTCGGCGGTCACCACCAGCTCGAACACATCGCCTTCGATGCCATAGGTCTTGGCGAAGTAGCTCTCGGTGCGCGCCGGGGTGACCCCGTCATTGACCAGGCTTTCCTCTTCGATCAGCTTGCGGTCACCGTAGTAGCGGAAGTACAGCAACGAAGCGATCAGCAACGCCACGCCGATCGGCAGCGGCGCGAACATGCGCAGCGGCTCGATGGTGGCCAGGCCGGAAGGCAGGTTGTTGTTGGCCGAGGCCAGCAGATCGTTCAGCAGGATCAGCGGCGAATTGCCGACCATGGTCAGCGCGCCGCCCATCACGATCGCCGCCGAGATCGGCAGCAGCAGGCGCTGCATCGTCAGCCCGGTGCGCGCCGCCAGTCGCGAGGCGACCGGCAGATACAACGCCATCACCGACGGGTTCTGCATGAAGGACGAGTTCAGGCCGGCGATGGCGGTGGTCATCATCAGCAGCCGTTGCTCGACGCCGTGGCCGCGCCGCAGCAGCCAGGCCGCCAGCCGGTTCAGCGCCCCGGTGCGGTCCAGGCCCGCACCGAGGATGGTGGTGGCGATGATGCTCATCACCGCGTTACCGGAGAAACCGCCGAAGATCTCCTCCGGCGCGATCAGGCCGGTGACACCGAGCACCACCAGCACCACCAGCGCGACCACGTCTGCGCGGATGCGCTCGAACAGGAACATCGCCATCGTGAAGCCGACCAGCCCGAGCACGAGCTTCATGTCGTTGGTCAGCGTCAGCGCGGTATCCATGTGGGGCGCGGCGTCCTCAGGCGATCGTCAGGTGCGGTCGTACAGCAGGTCCCAGACGCCGTGGCCGAGCTTCTGGCCGCGGGTCTCGAAGTGCGTCTGCGGGCGCCAGTCCGGGCGCGGCACGCTGCCTCGCGGGCCGGCGCGGTTGACCAGCCCGGCGGTGGCGTCGAGCACGTCCCACATCTGCTCGGCGTAGTCTTCCCAGTCGGTCGCGCAGTGCAGGCGGCCTCCCGGGCGCAGCTTGCGCACCAGCAGTTCGGCGAATGCCGGCTGCAGCAGGCGGCGCTTGTTGTGGCGCTTCTTGTGCCACGGGTCCGGGAAGTAGATGCGCACTTCATCGAGCGCGCCGTCGGCGATCTCGTTCTGCAGCACTTCCACCGCGTCGTGGTGGTACAGGCGCACGTGGTCGGCATTGTCCTCGGCCAGCGCGTTCAGCAGCCGGCCCACGCCCGGGGCGTGCACCTCGATGCCGATGTAGTCGCGCGATGGGTCGTGCTGGGCGGCGAAGCGCAGCGCGGCACCATTGCCGAAGCCGATCTCCAGCACCTTGTGTGCCGGGCGGCCGAAGGTGGCGTCCAGGTCACGCGGCTGGCCGTTGTAATCGATGCCGAAGCGCGGCCAGCGTTCGTCGAATGCGCGCTGCTGGGCGGGAGTGAAACGGCCCTGGCGCAACACGAAGCTGCGCACCTCGCGGCGGCCCTCGCTCACGGTGAAGGGCTTGGGCGGGGCCTTGGAACCTGCGCTGTCAAAAGGATTGGTCATCAGCCGATCAGCCCGTCCACCGGCGAGGAGGCGCTGGCGTAGCGCTTGCGCGGGATGCGCCCGGCCAGGAAGGCCTCGCGGCCGGCCTCGACCGCCTTGCGCATCGCGCTGGCCATCAGCACCGGGCTGCGCGCACCGGCAATGGCGGTGTTCATCAGCACGCCGTCGCAGCCCAGCTCCATCGCGATCGCCGCGTCCGACGCGGTACCCACGCCGGCATCAACGATGATCGGCACCTTGGCGTCTTCGATGATCTGCAGCAGGTTGTACTTGTTCTGGATGCCCAGGCCCGAACCGATCGGCGCGGCCAGCGGCATCACCGCAGCGCAGCCGATCTCCTCCAGGCGCTTGGCCAGGATCGGGTCGTCGGAGGTATAGACCATCACCTCGAAACCGTCCTTGACCAGCTGCTCGGCAGCCTTCAGGGTCTGCATCACGTCCGGGTACAGGGTCTTCTGGTCGCCCAGCACTTCCAGCTTGGTCAGGTTGTGGCCGTCCAGCAGCTCACGGGCCAGGCGGCACGTACGCACCGCGTCCTCGGCGGTGTAGCAGCCGGCGGTGTTGGGCAGGATGGTGAAGCGCTCCGGCGGCAGCACGTCCAGCAGGTTCGGCTCGCCCGGGTTCTGCCCGATGTTGGTGCGGCGGATGGCCACGGTGACGATCTGGGCACCAGCGGCCTCGGTGGCCAGGCGGGTTTCTTCCAGGTCCTTGAACTTGCCGGTGCCGGTCAGCAGCCGCGAGCCATAGGTCTTGCCGGCGATCACCAGCGAATCGGGGGAGACATGAACGTTCATGGCGCGATTATCGCTTATCCGCCTGAAGATGGGGTCACGTAGAGGGCGGGGCGAGCGTGGGATCAGATCCCTTTGCCACCGGCAAAGGGATCTGACCCCTGAACACCCGCGCAGGTCTCAGCCCCCACCCAGCGCGTGCACGATCTCCACCACGTCGCCCTCGGCCAGCACGTGCTCGCCATGGCGGCTGCGGCTGACGATTTCGCCGTTGACCTCGACCGCGACCCGGCGTTGCAGCAGCTGCTCGGCCTGCAGCAGATCGTGGAGGGTCGCCGAGGCGGGCAGGGTACGGGGTTCGCCGTTGAGCTGGATGTTCATCGCCGCATTGTCGCCTATGGCCTTCGCGGATCGGAACCCTTGCAAATTGCCTCGGCCGCCAGCCCCGGCACAGCGTTGTCCGACGCTGCCGGGCGACAATCCATGCGGCGGCGCAGCGTGAGCAAAAGGCGGCGCAGTGAAACCATTCACCGTGCGCCGGCGTACGTCCGCCGGGTCCTCAACGATATCCCCACAGGAGTTTCTTACATGCTGCTCAGCAAACGCCCGATCCGCTCCCTGATGGCGGCCGCGATCGCGCTGGCCGCGGTTCCGGCCATGGCAGGCGAATCCCCGTATTCCAAGGCCGTGTTCTTCGGCGACAGCCTGACCGACGCCGGCTATTTCCGCCCGCTGCTGCCGGCCGATGTGCGTCCGGTCACCGGCCAGTTCACCACCAACCCCGGTTGGGTGTGGGCGCAGCAGGTCGCCAACTACTATGGCCTCAATGGCGCCGCCAACGGCAACGGCCAGAGCGGTGACAACTATGCAGTCGGCGGTGCCCGCGTGTCGGTGGACGAGGCCGGTGGCCTGGGCGTGATTCCGTCGCTGAAGTCGCAAGCAACCCGCTACCTTGCCGCGAACGGTGGCAAGGCTGACGGCAACGCCCTGTACACCGTATGGGGAGGTGCCAATGATCTGTTCGCGGCCACCCGTGCGGCGGCAGGTGGCGCTTCGCAGGCCCAGGTGCAGGGCATCATCGGCGCAGCGGTCACCGACCATATCGCGCTGGTGGGTGCGCTGAAGCAGGCCGGCGCCCAGTACGTGCTGGTACCGAACCTGCCGGATGTGGGCATCACCCCACAGTTCCGCGGCCCCAATGCCGCCGCCGCCACCGCACTGTCGGCCGGCTACAACAAGGCCCTGTACGGTGGCCTGAAGCAGGCGGGCATCGAGTTCATTCCGCTCGATACCTTCAGCATCCTGCGTGAAGTGACCGCCAACCCGGGCATGTACGGTTTCACCAACGTCACCAGCACCGCCTGCAAGATCGATCCGGCCAACTCGACGCAGAGCATCCTGACCTGCAACCCGACCAGCTACGTCAGCCCGGATGCGGCCAACACCTACCTGTTCGCCGATGGCGTGCACCCGACCACCGCTGGCCATCAGCTGCTGGGCCAGTACGCAGTCTCGGTGCTGGAAGCGCCGCGCCTGCAGCAGGTGCTGAGCCACTCGGCGCAGACCATCGGCCGCTCGCGCGCCGACCAGGTCAGCATGCACCTGGGCGGTCGTCCGGCTGACGGCCTGTCCTGGTGGGGTGGCGTGCGGGGCGACCTGCAGCGCTACGACCACGCCGACCTGTACGACGGGCTGGCCCCGGCCGGTCTGTTCGGTATCGACTGGGCACGCGACGGCATGGTGTTCGGCGGCTTCGCCGGTTTCGGTCGCCTCAACGCCGACTTCGGCAACAACCGCGGCGACTTCACGCAGAAGGACACCACGGCCGGTCTGTTCGCTGGCTGGTACAGCGACCGCATCTGGGTGAACGGTCAGGTCAGCTACACCTGGCTGTCCTATGACGTGAACCGCAAGGTCCAGCTCGGCCCGGCCACCCGTGAGCACGGTGGTTCGCCGGACGGCAGCAACCTGACCGCCGCCCTGAACGCCGGTTACGAGTTCGGCACCGAAGGCGGCTTCCGCCACGGCCCGATCGCTTCGGTGATCTGGCAGAAGGTGAAGATCGACGGTTACACCGAAAGCGCCGCGGCCGGCACCCTGGCCACTGCACTGGGCTATGACCGCCAGAACGTTGATTCGACCGTCGGCCGCATTGGCTGGCAGGCACGCTTCGATGGCGGCACCCTCAAGCCGTACGCGCAGGTGACCTACGACCACGAGTTCGAGGACACCAAGCAGGCCAGCGCCTGGCTGCAGACCCTGCCGGAACTGGGCAGCTACCGCGTGCCGGGCCTGAAGTTCGACAAGAACTACGCCACCGTCGTGCTGGGTGCCCGCACCGAACTGTTCGGCCTCCAGAGCAACTTCGGCCTGAGCGCGTCGACCGGCCAGAAGCGTGCGCAGGACGCCACCCTGTTCGCCAACTTCAGCGGCACGTTCTAACTAAGCAGCAACCGCCGGGGTCGGAGCCCTTTCCGCAGGGAAAGGGCTCCGACCCCTCGCGGATGCGGTGGCCACCATTGCGCTCTACCGGCCCAACCGCATAGACTTTCACCGCGCACTGCGGGCGTAGCTCAATGGTAGAGCTGTAGCTTCCCAAGCTACTGACGTGGGTTCGATTCCCATCGCCCGCTCCATCCTTCAAGACCGCGCCGCGTTTCCGCCGCGCAGGTTCCTTCAGACCGCCTCAGTACGCCGCGAACACCGCGGCCAACGCGTCCGCGTCCAGCACGCGTCCCTGGGCGCGATCATGCGTGTGCAGGTACCAGACCTCGTCCGGCTCCAAGTGCCGTGTCAGGTGCCACTGGTTTTCCCGGGCCAGAATATCCACCCGTCCCTGGCAGCCGAAGCAGAAGCGGGCCAGAGGCTTGATCGCGGCGGCCTTGCCATTGACGTTCAGGGTCAGTGCGGGGGCCGCGTAGGTTTTCAGTTCCCCGGATGACGGATTCTCGGTGATGGTGACCGTGTCCCGACGCAGCGTGGCCACCTCCGCCTGCACCAACGGTTGCAGCCACCGTTCGAGGGTGTCGAACAACACATGCAGCGATTGGATCCAGTCCTGGTACTGCTTTTCGACGGCGGCGGCCCTGGCCTGCTCCGCGTGTGCGGACTGCTGCAGCTTCTGTGCAAGTTGCTCCATTTTCGACATCGGGATTTCCGCTTTGGGAGGAGCTTCCATGGTGATCGGCACGCTCGCCTGCTTCCAGCCGAAAGCGACATTTTCGTAGAAGTCCTAGAGGCGCTGCGGAGGGGCGCGTAACGCTTCAAACTTTTCCCATGGGCAGGCCGGCACTGAGCAGCTAGCGTGAGCGGATACTGATCAGGAGCTGCCTTCCATGAACTGCCGGAACGACGTCGTCGAGCGCATCCATCGGATCTTTCTTTCAGCCGGCGTCGGCTCGAACAAGCAGCTTGAGGCCGTGCGCGCGCTCGGGCGTGCCGGTGGTCCCAAGGCCGCGGAACTGCTCGAGCAGATCTACCAGCAGGCGTTCAGCAATTCTGCCCTGCAGATGGCCTGCGTGGCGGCGCTGGGCGAAGCGGCCCGTGGCTTCCAGGCCAGTGCTGAACGGGACAGCTGAAGCTTCATCCACAACGCTCGAGATCGTCGGCGACGGGCATCATCCGCCCGCCACACGCCCGCGCTATGCTTCGCGCCTGCCGACCGATCCCGCCGCGATGAAGCTCGCCATCCTGTCCCGCAACAGCTCCCTGTATTCCACCCGTCGGCTGGTCGAGGCGGCGCGCGCGCGCGGCCATACCGTGCGCATCCTCGACCCGTTGCGCTGCTACATGCGCATCGCCGCCGATGGCTTTTCCATGCACTACAAGGGCCGGCCGATGACCGGCGTGGACATGGTCATTCCGCGCATCGGCGCCTCGATCACCCGCTACGGCACCGCCGTGCTGCGCCAGTTCGAACTGATGGGCGCACGCACGCCCAATCCGTCCGATGCCATCCTGCGTTCGCGCGACAAGCTGCGCGCGCACCAGCTGCTGGCGGCCAAGGGCATCGACATGCCAGTCACCGTGTTCGGCGACAACCCCGATGACACCGTCGACCTGCTGTCCATGCTCGGTCCGCCGCCGCATGTGGTGAAGCTCAACGAAGGTACCCAGGGGCGCGGCGTGATCCTGACCGAGAAGGCCAGTGCCTCGCGCGGCATCGTCGAAGCGCTGCGCGGCCTGTACGCCAACTTCCTGATGCAGGAATTCATCGGCGAGGCCAAGGGCGCCGACCTGCGCTGCTTCGTGGTGGGCGACCAGGTGGTGGCGTCGATGCAGCGGCAGGCACCGGAGGGTGATTTCCGCTCCAACCTGCACGCCGGCGGCACCGCCGTGGCGGCCAAGGCCAGCCGCGCCGAGCAGCAGGTGGCGGTGCGTTCGGCCAAGGCGTTGGGCCTGTCGGTGTGCGGCGTGGACCTGATCCGCTCCGCGCGCGGCCCGCTGGTGCTGGAGGTCAACTCCACGCCCGGTTTGGAAGGCATCGAAGCGGCCTGCGGGGTCGACGTGGCCACACGCATCATCGAACACGTAGAGAAGATCAAAAAACCTTGATTATTCATGGGGTTGAGATTCTCATGGGTGAGTGAGCCAAGGCTTTAACGAGGCTTTAATCGGCGTCGGCGTAGGCTTCAGCGAACCGCAGCTCTGCCTCTCAGCAGGATCGGTATCGGGATACGACTTCAGGCCCAGGCGGGTGCACCGTCTGGGCCTTTTTTATGCCTGTCGGCTCTGTGCCCAAGGTCTCTTGTGGAGGCCGCGTGACGGTCGTAGAGTTGGCCCTTCGTTCCGGGATGGATCGGGAGGTTGGCGATGTACCGCATCATGACGATCGCGTTGCTGCTGGGCCTGTCTGGCGCTGTTGCCGCCAAGCCGGAGAAGGTCGCCGTACAGATGGACCGGCAGGGCTCGGTCGCCGAGCAGATGCGCCAGGTGGAAGCCGCGCTGGCCGCCCCCGACTACGCCGAGCTGTCTGCCGAAGATCGCGGCCAGGTGCAGCAGTCGCTGTCGCGTATCCGCCAGCACCTGGGCGAACGCCAGACCGTGCAGGAGCTGCCGCCGCAGCTGCAGGCCGAGGTCTTCAACGAGCAGGAACGCATCAACACCCTGATGGCGCGTGGCCATGACGACAGCCGGCAGATCTGCAGGTACGAACGCACCACCGGCAGCAACATGCCCAGGAGCCGCTGCCTGACCGTGGCCGAACGGCGCCGGATCGAAGAGAAAGGCAAGGCGCTGATCAACGACCAGCGCAGCTACAACACGCTCAGCCCACCGCCCGCTGGGCGTTGACCGCACCGCCTTTCGGTCCACCGGGGTGCCGTAACGGCGTATCGGTGGCACCGCAGGGCCGATGTTCCACTCATGGAAGAACCTGGAGGTAACGATGCAGCGCATGACCCCCTTCGCCCTGATGCTGGGCCTGGCACTGGCCACCACCGCGCACGCCAAGCCCGAGAAAGGGCAGGTAAAGTTCGACGCCAACGCACCGGTGGCCGAACAGATCCGCAACGTTGAGACGGCGATCAACACCGAGGACTACAGCGAGATCGGGCTGGAAGACAAAAGCCGCGTGCAGCAGGCACTGGGCCGCATCAAGATCAAGATGGGCGACCACGAACGGGTGGAGCAGTTGAGCCCGCAGGACCGCACCGAGATCTTCAACGACCAGGAAGTGATCAACACGATCATGACCCGCGCCCATGCCGACAGCCGCATGGTCTGCCGCCGCGAGCGCACCACCGGCAGCAACATGCCGCAGAGCGTCTGCCTGACCGTGGCCCAGCGCCGCAAGGCGCAGGAAGACAGCCGCAAGACGCTCAACGACAACCAGCGCTTCAACAACTACAAGCCGTAACCGTGGTTGGGCCGGTCGCAGGCCGCCATCGGTCACCCTGCCGTGCGTCCCTTGTGGACGCATCGGCGCGCCCGTAAAGTCGAGACCCTATTCATGGACGAACATGGAGCTCGTCATGTACCGCATCACTACGCTCGCCCTGATGCTGTCGCTCGGCCTGGTGGCCACCGTGCAGGCCAAGGCGCAGAAGGACACCGTGCAGATGGATTCCTTCACCCCGGTATCCGAACAGATCCGCCGCGTTGAAACGGCCATGGGCAGCGAGGACTACAGCGAGATCGGGCTGGAGGACAAGAGCCGCGTGCAGCAGGCGCTGAACCGGATCCGGATCAAGATGAATGGCCGCGAGAAGGTGGATGAGCTGGCCCCGCAGGAGCGCAACGACCTGTTCAACGAGCAGGAGATCGTCAACACCATCATGACCCGCGCCCAGGCCGACAGCCGCATGATCTGCCGCCGCGAGCGCCTGACCGGCAGCAACATGCCGACCAGTGTCTGCCTGACCGTGGCCCAGCGTCGCAAGGCCCAGGAAGACAGCCGCCAGGCGCTGACCGACCAGCAGCGCATCAGCCGCTGAGCGCTCGTCCCGGGGGCGTTTGCTGGTGTCGTCCCTCCGGTACGAAATGTTAAGAATGGAACCTGTATCGTTCAGCAGGTAGACGTCGCGTCCACCCGCACAGGGGCATCCTGAGCAGGTGGGCCTGGCCCCCCGACGACCCTTCAAGAACCAGAGGTCCCAGTGCGCATTCTCGTAATCGAAGACAACAGCGACATCGCCGCCAACCTTGGCGACTACCTTGAGGATCGTGGCCACACCGTGGACTTCGCCGCCGACGGCGTGACCGGCCTGCACCTGGCCGTGGTCCACGAGTTCGACGCCATCGTGCTGGACCTGAACCTGCCGGGCATGGATGGCATTGAAGTCTGCCGCAAGCTGCGCAACGAGGCGCGCAAGCAGACCCCGGTGCTGATGCTGACCGCCCGCGACTCGCTGGACAACAAGCTGGCCGGTTTCGATTCCGGTGCCGATGACTACCTGATCAAGCCGTTCGCGCTGCAGGAAGTGGAAGTGCGCTTGAACGCGCTGTCGCGCCGCGGCAAGGGCGTGCAGACCCGCGTGCTGGAAACCGGCGACCTGGAATACAACCTGGACACGCTGGAGGTGCGTCGCCAGGGCAAGCTGCTGCAGCTCAACCCGACCGCGTTGAAGATCCTGCAGGCCCTGATGGAGGCCGCGCCGGCCGTGGTTACCCGCCAGGAACTGGAGACCCGCGTCTGGGGCGAAGAGCTGCCCGATTCGGATTCGCTGCGTGTCCACATCCACGGCCTGCGTGCGGTGGTCGACAAGCCGTTTGAAGTGCCGCTGATCCAGACCCGCCATGGCATCGGATACCGCATCGCTACCCCGGAAGCCTGATTCCGTGGCAACCAAGGGGGAGCGCCGGCGTTCGCCGTATCGGCGGCGCCTGCGCAGCCGCATCATCGTCTCGTTCGTGTTGTTGGGCTTCTGCCTGACGACACTGTTCGCGTTCGCCACCAACTGGGCCCGCATGCGCGTGGAAAACCAGCTGGTCGAAGACGTGATGAACCGCAACATCAACGAATATGTGCGGCGGTTCTACGAGAGCCCGGATCGCAACCCCGACCTGCCCGTGCAGCAGATGCGTGCGCGCCTCGTCAAACCCGACAAGTTCGAGGCGTTGCGCGAGGAAGAGCCGGACTGGGCCGCGCTGCCCGATGGCAACCACAACATCTCCGGGGTGGACGAGCGCGGGCAACCTTATGCGTACAAGCTGGCCGTGCGCAAGACGCCCGACGCCTGGGCATTCCTGGCCTACGACATGACCGACAGCGTGCGCGGCGGGCAGCAGCTCAACCGCGCGCTGGTACTGTCGGTGCTGGTGTTCAGCCTGTTGTCGCTGGTGCTGGGCTGGTGGTCGGCCTCGAAGGTGATGAAGCCGGTTTCGGACTTGGCCGCGCGGCTGCGTGCCTATCGCGGCGGCACGAGCGAGCCCGAGCCGCTGGCGCCACGTTTCCCCGATGACGAAGTGGGGCAGCTGGCGCAGGCGCTGGATGACTATTCGTCGCGGCTGACCGAAGTGGTGCAGCGCGACCGTGAGTTCAATGCCGACGTCAGCCACGAGTTGCGCACGCCGCTGGCGGTGATCCGTGGCGCCACCGAGCTGCTGCTGACCCGGCCCGGCCTGGATGAGAAGGTGCTGCAGCGTCTGCAGCGCATCCAGCGCGCCGAACAACAGTGCAGCGACCTGATCGGCGCGCTGCTGCTGCTGTCGCGCAACGAACGCGGGCAGGGCACCAGCAACGTCGCCCGCGTGGCCGAACAGCTGCTGGACGCCCACCGTGCACAGCTGGGCGGCAAGCCATTGGAACTGGCACTGGAAGGCGAGCGCAACCTGGTGATCGATGCGCCGGAAGCCGCATTGTCGGTGGCGCTGGGCAACCTGATCGGCAACGCGGTGAAGTACTCGCAGGATGGTGAGGTCCGCGTCTTTGTCGGCAGCAATTCGGTGTCGGTAACCGACAGCGGACCGGGCCTGAGCGAAGAGGATGCCGCCAAGCTGTTCCAGCGCGGCTATCGCGGCACGCACGCCGGCCATTCGCAGGGCGGTGGTATCGGCCTGTCGATCGTCAGCCGCCTGTGCGATCTGTATGGCTGGCAGGTGAGCGTGCGCCCCGGTGGCGAGCGCGGCGTGATCGCCACCCTGACATTCTCGCCGAAGCCGTTGTAAGGGGCTTTACTCTGGTGGGTGCTCCACATTTGTATAGCCGAGCCCGCGCTCGGCTGCGGTGGCTTCCCGGAGCCGAGCATTGGCTCGGCTCTACACCGGGTTCGTGTTGCGCCCTGTGTCGCTTGTGCCATCGAATTAGCTTCGCAGACGTGATGCGCCAGAAGCCCAACACGACATCACCGTGACCGCCGCCACGCCGCGTGCGTGTCCACATGCACGCATTCGTAGCCTCAGCTGCGGCTTGAGAATTTCCTTACAGATCACAGCGCTGCGTGATGGCCAGATGGGTCGGCCGGGGCAGGTGCCCTGGCCGGGATTGGCGTCCTGAAAAAAACCGACAATTCAAAAGCTCCAGATGTGCAGCGACCATCATGGAAAATGCATCACCTGCCTCGTTTCGGCGGATGGTGCGTGGGGATTCGTCAGAATCCGCTGGAGTCTTTTTCCTTAGCTTTTGAATTGTTGGGTCTCCGGTACGCCAACCCGCACCGTCCGCCACCTTGCATCCGCAGGTGGCTCGCCGACTGCGAGGAGATTCACCATGTCCGCACGCCCCTTGTTCCCCCAACTGCACGCACTGATCGGCGAAGCCGCCGACCTGCTCCCCGCCGACGTCGCCGAGCGCATCGAGACCCTGCTCGATGATCCCAGGGATCTGCTGCCCGCGCTGCTGGCCCGCATGGACGGCCGCGACGCAGCCGACGGCCGACGGCTGGAGGCCGAGGGCCTCAGCCCGGCCCAGGCGGCCACCATGGCCGGTCTCAGCCGCACCCTGGCCGGCTTGAATGCACTCATGCAGGTGCTGCACGCCGCCGAAGCCGCCCGCGAGCAGGGCGGTGCCCATCAGCAGCTCAGCCCGGATGTCGTAGATGGATTGCTGCTTGGTGCACGAGAACTGGCCCGTTATGCCCGCCTGCAGCTGGAGTAGGCCCACGCCATGCGTGGATGCAGAACACTTTGTAGAGCCGAGCCCATGCTCGGCTTGATGATCGCAGCCGAGCATGGGCTCGGCTCCACAGCAGTTCCACGCTGGCGCCGGGTAGATCCACGCCATGCGTGGATGCTGTTCGGTAGTGCCGGCCGCTGGCCGGCAACCCGGCCTCAGCTCCCAGCCAATCCGAGATAGCGCTCATGCAGCGCTTCCACCTGCGCCTGCAGGTCCCCCGGGTGACCATCGCTGACCACCACATCATTGGCCGATGCCGACTCCCGCGCGCGGCCGGCCTGGGGGACGATGATGTGGTAGGTATAGGGCTAAGAGGGGCTAGAAACGCGAGACTTTTATGGCTTGCAAGGAGGCCGTCGCTACATGTGGCTGAGCTGGTAAAAGTACGTTGATTGCAATGCGCGCATGCTCAATTGCATCATTCTGGTGTTCATACGGTTTGCCGTTCTATTCGTGGAATTTGCCAATCATCGGTGGAAGTGATGCATCCTGGGATTGAAGTAAAGTTGATGGCTTCCGTAGCTAGTTGTGCGAGCTATGACCTGATGACGCAATTCTCGCGGGAAGTGAATGAGCTGGACGCGGCGGATATTCTGATCGGGAAAGTCATTGAATGTCGCGGAGCGGCAACCTTGGCTGAGTCGACCCATCAAGCTCCTGAAATCATCGTGCGAGTTCGGGCAGGCGAGGGAGATAGGGCGTGTCTAAATCTCTCTTCCGCAACCCTTGAAAAGATGGCATCTATATCTGCCTCATTGAATTTTGATCCCGAGTTGACTGGAGACGGCGGCGCAGATGGATTGGAATTGGAGGGGGAAATTGCTCCGTCTGCGCGACCTGAGCTGGTTGTCGTCCTCGTGGGTGACTCTCCTGTAAGTGGTGAAGAAGTCATCCTTTCCAGAGTCGAGCGCCAGCAATACAGAACTGGTGACATCCAGGGGGGCGTTCTTGAAGCGTTGCAGTGCGGTCTTGAGAAGGTGGAGGGTGAGGCAAGGCTGTGGGCGCTGCAGGTGGGAGTGCGCCTATCGAGTCAGCGCGGGGTGTGGCCGGGTTTTAGTCTTTCTTGTGACGTGATCAGACTGATGGCGTCTGGTGGAGTCTCATTGGATTTCGATCCGTATGTCTAGCTCGGTCCTATTGGTGGCGGACAATTGGACATCCGAATCAGCCGCCCCGTATGACGCTATCCGAAGGCATGCTTGAGCTCGAAGCCCGCTCTGAGCTCGTCGACATTCATGGACTTTCCTGAGTGCTTCCTATGAACTACCCGGATGGGTAAAAGGTACTGCTTGGCGACACCGTAGATCTTGGTGGCGGATCGCGCGGGATCGTAGTTGCCGTGATCGATGATGAGGCTTATGCAGTTGGCTTTTCTGCGGAAGAATGGCGATACCTCGGGCGAGGTGCATTGTTGCGAGCGCCTGGATTCGATCTGCTGCACTGTGCAGACGCTGAGTACGACTTCACTTTGATCGAGCGAGGGCGATCAGGAATTCTTGAGCCGTAGAGCTGAGGAGCTTGATTCATCCACCAAGAGATTGGCGTTCTTCGCGTCCATAGCAGAGTCTTTGGTGCGCACACAGGAAGATAGATGGTTGCCGTGCGTCTTTTCGGATGTCTCGTAGGTGTGCTGATGGTCGTCTATGGCATTGCAGTCATGGACGATGCACTGATTGGGACGGGTCCTTGCCGGGCCAACTGCGGTCTTTATAGCGCCTTGATTCGTTTGTTCGGGCAGTCGGCTTATAACAAATTGATGGGATTTTCCTGGATTGTCGCGGGAGTGATGTTCACTTTTGCTTCCGTTGTGGTTTGGCATGGAAAAGGATCTGCGGAAAGGCGTAGGCGGGAAAAAGGTCGCCGGGGCCGATCCAGATGAGTGGGTGAAATATCTCAGGAGATCCAAGTTGTGCGTGAAAACGCTTCCGCGCAATGCGGACCGCTCAACCCCCAGCCAACCCTAGATAGCGCTCATGCAGCGCTTCCACCTGCGCCTGCAGGTCTTCCGGGTGGCCATCGTTGACCACCACATCATCGGCCAGTGCCAACCGCTGCGCACGGCTGGCCTGGGCGGCGATCATCTTGTCGGCCAGCGTGGCGTCGATGCCGTCGCGCTGCATCAGCCGGGCGTGCTGCACGGCTTCGGGTGCATCCACCAGCAATACCCGGTCCAACCACGGGTAGGCTTGCCGGCCGCCGACCTCGGTCAGCAGCGGGATGGCGGCAATCGCATAGGGGCTGGCGGCCTGCTCGCACTGCTGTTGCATCAGCAGACGGATGGCCGGGTGGGTGATCGCTTCCAGTGCCGCCCGCTCGGCCGGGTCGGCAAATACGTGGGCACGCAGGCGCACCCGGTCCAGGCTGCCATCCGCCTGCAGCATGTCGGCGCCGAAACGCTCGGCGATGCGGCCCAGGGCAGGGCTGCCGGCAGCAACCACCGCGCGGGCGGCCAGGTCGGCGTCGGCCACCACGATGCCCAGCGCCTCGAAGCGCCGGGTCACCTCGCTCTTGCCGGCGGCAATGCCACCGGTCAGGCCAACCACATACCGGCTCATGGGGATTCCCCTCAGCGCAGTCCGCTCAACACCAGGTACTGCTCGACCACGGGCGCGCCCCACATGAAGTACAGCCAGCCTGCGATGGCCAGGTAGGGGCCGAACGGGATGGGCGTGGCGCGGTCACGGCCCCGGGTATACAGCCAGATCGAGCCGATGATGGCGCCCAGCACCGACGACAGCAGGATGATCGGCAGGATGCCCTTCAGCCCGCACCAGGCGCCGAGGGCGGCCAGCAGCTTGAAATCGCCGTGGCCCATGCCTTCCTTGCCGGTCAGCTGCTTGAACAGCCACCAGACCATCCACAGCGACAGATAGCCCACCGCCGCGCCGACCAAGGCAGGCTTGGCCGGCATATACAGGTTGTCGATGTTGCCTATCAGGCCCAGCCACATCAGGGGCAGGGTCAACTGGTCGGGCAGCAGCTGGGTGCGCAGGTCGATGCCGGACAGGGCGATCAGGAAGCAGGTCAGCACGATGGCGCCGAAACCCTGCCAGCCGAAGCCGAACTGCCAGACGCAGGCCAGCACCAGCACTGAAGTCAGGGCCTCGACCAGCGGATACTGCAGCGAGATCGGCGCCTTGCAGTGGCGGCACTTGCCGCCCTGGATGAGCCAGCTGAACAGCGGGATGTTCTCGTACCAGCTCAGCTTGTGCTTGCAGTGCGGGCAATGCGAGGGCTCGACCACGATCCCCGGTGGTGGGGGCTCGTAGAAGTCCGGTTCCTCCAGGACCTCGCGCGCATCACGCTTCCACTGCCACTCCAGCCGTTTGGGCAGGCGCAGGATGACGACGTTGAGGAAACTGCCCAGCAGCAGCCCCAGGGCGGCCGCGGCGGGGTAGCCGAGGCCGGGATGCTGGTCGAGAAATGCCATTCAGTAATTATCCGACAACGGCGGCAAGTTTGAAGATGGGCAGGTACATGCCGATGACCATGCTGCCGACAATGGTACCAATGATCACCATAATCACAGGCTCCAGAAGGCTGCTCAACGCGTCAACGGCGTTGTTGACCTCCTGCTCATAGTACTCGGCCACCTTGAACAGCATGGCGTCCAGGGCGCCGGCCTCTTCGCCGATGCCGGTCATCTGGATGACCATGTGCGGGAACAGGGCGGTCTGTTTCATGGCCATGTTGACCGGATATCCGACCGACACGTCGTCGCGCATGCGCAATACGGCATGCTCGTAAACCGTATTGCCGGTGGCGCCGGCCACGATGCCCAGAGCTTCCACCAGCGGCACGCCGGCCTTGAAGGTTACGGCGGTCGTGCGGGCAAAGCGGGCGATCGAGCTGTTGTGCATGATCTGCCCGATGACCGGTAGCTTCAGGACCAGCCGATCCATGCCGTGTTGCATGCGCGGAGAGCGCTTGTAGGCGGCGAAGAAGCCGCCAATCGCCCCTATGCTGATCAGCAGAATCAGCCACCACCAAGAAACCATGAAGCGGGAAAGGTTAACGATCATCTGGGTGAACGCAGGCAGATCCGCGCCGAAGCCTTTGAACACATCCTCGAACTGCGGTACCACCCAGACCAGTAGGATGCCGCTGACGATAAGTGCAACTGCCAGCACCATGACCGGGTAGAACAAGGCCTTTTTTATCTTGCCCTTCAGAGCTTCGATGTTCTCCTTGTAGGTCGCCACGGTGTCCAACACCGTCTCTAGCACGCCAGCGCCTTCGCCCGCACGCACCAGATTTCGGTACAGCTCGTCGAACTGTACAGGGTGGCGGCTGATCGCTTCGTACAGCGAAGAGCCGCCTTCAATGTCGGTCTTGACAGTTTCAACCAGCTTCTTCATCCGCGGGTTCTTGTGACCGCTGCCGATGATGTCCAAGGCGCCGACAATTGGTACCCCCGACTTCATCATGGTGGCCATCTGCCGGCTGAAGAAGGCGATGTCTTTCGGAGTTACCTTGCTACCCGCTGCACCGAAGAGCGGCTTGGGCTTTGGCTTGACCGTGCCAGGATTAATGCCTTGGCGGCGCAGCTCGGCCCGAAGCAGGTTCGCGTTCTTCGCGGTCTGCTCACCCTTCATCTTCACGCCCCGCTTGTCGGTCCCCTCCCAGACAAACGGTTGCAGTTCCGTGGTGCTGCGCGCCACGGGCTCCTTCTTGATCGTACTGCGACTGACAGACATATCGGCTCCCCAAGACCCGCCATCCCCAGGCGGGCGTCTAGCCGTCGATGGTAGCGGGTTCATGCCCGTCTGGGCAGTTGCCAAGGGGCCCATGATGCGAATTCGTGCCGGGTGCCGACCAAAGGTGACGCACTGCGTCACATTGCCGCGTCCATCGCAGATTCGCATGCGGGGGGTTCCCATCCGAGAAATAGCTGCCATCATGGGCGCGGGGAAATCCAGGGGGAGGCGTGCCGGGGTTGGCACGCAACCTGCGTTGATCCACCCGCAGGGGGCAGGACCCGCTCAGCTGGCCGCTGGCCAGACCGATCCTGTGCTCTGAAATCAACCACCACTTATCTTGGGGATGTACCAAAATGAAGAACCAGAAGGGCTTCACCCTTATCGAACTGATGATCGTCGTTGCGATCATCGCCATCCTGGCCGCCATCGCCCTGCCGATGTACCAGGACTACGTTGCCAAGTCGCAGGTCGGTGCCGGCCTGGCTGAGATCACCCCCGGCAAGACCAACGCCGAGACGCTGATCAACGAAGGTCTGGCTGCTGACGTCACGGATGTGACCAAGATCGGCCTCACTGCTTCGACCACCCGTTGCGCGATTACTACGAATATTGAGACCAGTGGCGCTGCGACCATCACCTGCACGCTCAAGGGTAATCCGAAGATCAATAACGGTACCGTGGTGTGGACTCGCGCTGCTGCCGCAGGCACCTGGGCATGCAGCACCACTGGTGGCGCCGCAGATGACAAGTACAAGCCGAAGGGCTGCTAATCCCATCTGGATTGGCTGAAGAAGGCCCCGCTTGTCGGGGCCTTTCTTTTGTCGCCTCGTACATTTTGAGTTGCAAGTTTCGCGTCGAAGGCAGTGGGGGATTGCCGTGAAATACAGGGGGATTGTCGTGAACGAGAAAGGTTTTACATTGATCGAGCTGATGATTGTGGTTGCCATCATCGCGATACTCGCGACCGTAGCGCTGCCGATCTATCAGGCCTATGCAGCCAAAGCACAGTTGGGGGCGGCGCTCGCTGAAATTAGACCCGGCAAGACGACAATCGAGGCGGTCGTACAAGATAGTCGTGATAGCACGCTAGTAGATCCAGCTTATGTTGGTATCGCCCCGTCTACGCGCTGCTCTGCTGTATCTGCCCAACTTGCCTCTGATGGAGTGGCCACCATCGGATGTACGCTGCTCGGGGGGCCTGCCGTCAACGGCAAAGACCTCATCCTCCGCCGCGCAGCCGACGGCACCTGGACCTGCGACGGCAGCGCCTTCGAAGCGCGCTATCGCCCAACCGGCTGTTGATCACACTTCGGCTTGCCAATGGGATGTTGGCGGGCCGTTGACGGGGCTATCATCCCGGGGGGAGTCAGGATCGTGCCTGCCGGGCTGGGAGTGCCGGGCGAGGCAGTCATGCTGAAGGATTGGCGTCGTCGTCGGCCAGTGGGTCGCGGCAGGTTCTGCTGCCCTGTGCGGTGCCCCTGGAGGGCGCGCCGCACTGCCTGACCCATGATGAGCCAAGGATTCATATGAACGCCGTAACCACCGCCAATCTCGTCGGCATCACCGGCCTGGCCCGTCGCCTGGTCCAGGATGGTGCGCTGGACGAGGCTTCCGCCCGCGACGCGATGGCCAAGGCCGCCGCGGCCCGCCAGCCGCTGCCGACCTGGTTCGCGCAGAACAAGGTGGTTGGGGCAGCCCAGTTGGCGGCCGCCAATGCGGTCGAGTTCGGCATGCCGCTGTTCGACGTGTCCACGTTCGACGCCAGCCAGAACGCGATGAGCCTGGTCAGCGAGGAGCTGCTGCGCAAGCACAACGTGCTGCCGCTGTTCAAGCGCGGCGGCAAGCTGTTCGTGGGCACCAGCAACCCGACCCATTCGCTGGACGAGATCAAGTTCCACACCAATCTGGTGGTGGAGCCTATCCTGGTCGATGAAGACCAGATCCGCCGCACGCTCGAGCAGTGGCATGCCAGCCATGACACGCTGGGCGACGCGCTAAGCGGTGACGACGATGGCATTGGTAACCTGGATGTGTCCGGCGGTGACGAGGACATTTCCGGGGGCGGCGACGCCGGCATCGATGCCAAGGGCGATGACACCCCGGTGGTGAAGTTCGTCAACAAGGTGCTGGTGGACGCGATCCGCAAGGGCGCCTCGGACATCCACTTCGAGCCCTATGAAGACGACTACCGCGTGCGCCTGCGCATCGATGGCCTGCTGAAGATGGTCGCGCGCGCGCCGGTGAAGTTGAACCAGCGCATCGCCGCGCGCCTGAAGGTGATGGCGCAGCTGGACATCGCCGAGAAGCGCGTGCCGCAGGACGGACGCATCAAGCTCAACCTGTCCAAGACCAAGCAGATCGACTTCCGCGTGAGTACGCTGCCGACCCTGTTCGGCGAGAAGGTGGTGCTGCGTATCCTGGACGGTAGCGCGGCCAAGCTCGGCATCGACAAGCTGGGTTACGAGCCGGACCAGCAGAAGCTGTTCCTGGAAGCCATCCACAAGCCGTACGGCATGGTGCTGGTGACCGGCCCGACCGGTTCGGGCAAGACGGTGTCGCTGTACACCGCGCTGGGCATCCTCAACGACGAGACGCGCAACATCTCCACCGCCGAAGACCCGGTGGAAATCCGCCTGCCCGGTGTCAACCAGGTGCAGCAGAACAACAAGCGCGGCATGACCTTTGCCGCGGCACTGCGCTCGTTCCTGCGACAGGATCCGGACATCATCATGGTCGGCGAAATCCGCGACCTGGAAACGGCCGAGATCGCGATCAAGGCGGCGCAGACCGGCCACATGGTGCTGTCCACGCTGCACACCAACGATGCGCCGCAGACCATCGCGCGCCTGATGAACATGGGCATCGCGCCGTACAACATCACCAGCTCGGTGACGCTGGTGATCGCGCAGCGCCTGGCGCGCCGGCTGTGCAACAACTGCAAGCGCCCGGCCAATCTGCCCGAGCATGCGCTGCTGGCCGAAGGCTTCACCCAGGCACAGCTGGACGCGGGTATCGAGCTGTACGAGGCGGTCGGCTGTGATGAGTGCACCGAGGGCTACAAGGGCCGTACCGGTATCTACCAGGTGATGCCGATGACCGACGAGATCGCCACGATCGTGCTGGCTGGCGGCAATGCGTTGCAGATTGCCGAGGCCGCACAGCAGATCGGGGTGAATGACCTGCGCCAGTCGGCGTTGAAGAAGGCTGCTGCGGGTGTCACCAGCCTGGCCGAGATCAACCGCGTTACCAAGGACTGAGGTAGAGCCGAGCCCATGCTCGGCTGAGGTACCGAAGAGCAGCCGAGCGTGGGCTCGGCTCTACAGTAGATCCACGCCATGCGTGGATGATCGGCCACGGGTCCCATAATAGATCCACGCCATGCGTGGATGGCGCGGTCCCGACCACCGCGCAGCCGGGCATGGGCTCGGCTCTACTCCATCCCCAGCTTCTTCAGCTTGTAGCGCAGCGCGCGGAAGGTAATCCCCAACTGCGCGGCGGTGCGGGTCTTGTTCCAGCGGTTTTCTTCCAGCGCGCGCTGGATGGCGCTGCGCTCGAGCTGTTCGATGTACGAGGGCAGGGCGGCGCTGCCGGGCTGCAGGTCCACCACGGCCTCGGCGTGCGCTGCGCTGCCGGGCGTGCGCGGGCCATGCTGCGGCAGGCGCAGGTCGTCGGCGCCGATGCGGTCTTCTTCGGCCAGGGCCAGCGCGCGTTCCAGGATGTTCTCCAGTTCGCGCACGTTGCCGGGGAAGGCGTACTGGGCCAGTGCATCCAATGCCGACGGCGCCAGCAACGGCGTCGGGCGGCCGTGGCTGCGGGCCAGCCGTGCCAGCACCGACGCGGCCAGTTCCGGCAGGTCCTGGCGACGCTCGCGCAGCGGCGGCACCCTCAGTTCGATCACGTTGATGCGGTAGTAGAGGTCGTGGCGGAAACGGCCGTCCTCGACCAGCTCGGCCAGGTCCTTGTGGGTGGCCGAGAGGATGCGCACGTCCACCGGCTCCTCGTTGGCGGCGCCGACCGCGCGCACCGACTTTTCCTGGATCGCGCGCAGCAGCTTCACCTGCATCTGCAGTGGCAGCTCGGCCACTTCGTCCAGGAACAGGGTGCCGCCATGCGCGGCCTGGAACAGCCCGGGCTTGTCGGCGTGGGCGCCGCTGAAGCTGCCCTTGCGGTGGCCGAAGAATTCGCTCTCCATCAGCTCGCCGGGAATGGCACCGCAGTTGACCGGTACGAACGGGCCGGCCGCGCGGGCGCCCTGGGCGTGGATGGTGCGTGCGACCAGTTCCTTGCCCACGCCGGATTCACCGAGGATGTAGACCGGCGCCTGGCTGCGCGCGACCTTGCCGATGGTGGTACGCAGCACGTCCATGGCCGGCGAGTCGCCAAGCAGGCGTGCGCCCTGTTCGGCGGCAGGGCCAGGCGCGGGGCGCTCGGTGTTGTTGAGTTCCAGCGCGTGCTTGACCAGGCCACGCAGCACGGCGATGTCCACCGGCTTGCTGACGAAATCGAAGGCGCCGGCCTTCAGCGCTTCCACCGCCAGGTCCATGCTGCCAAAGGCAGTGATCATCGCCACCGGCGTGCGCGGGTAGTGCTGGGCGATCTCGCTGACCAGCTCGATGCCATTGCCGTCGGGCAGGCGCATGTCGGTGATGCACAGGTCGTACGGATTGCTGGCCAGCAGTTCGCGCGCTTCGGCAAGGTTGGCTGCGGTACTGATGCGCAGCCCCATGCGGCCGAGCGTCAGTACCAGCAGTTCGCGGATGTCGCGTTCGTCGTCGACGACGAGGGCGCTGCGGGTTTCGTTCATGGGCGTGAAAGATAAACGAGGGGGCTGGAAGCGACAAATGTTTGACGCACAGAATGGAGATCAGGTGGGCAACAGCGTATGCGGGCCGGGCAACACCAGGCGGAAGCAGGAGCCGCCGGCGGGCACCGGGATGTAGTCCAGCCGTGCCTGGTTGGCCCGGCACAGCTCGCGGGCGATGTACAGGCCCAGCCCGGTGCCGTGCTCGGACGTGGTGAAGAACGGCCGGAACAACTGCGCGGCCACGCTCTCGGGAATGCCGGGGCCACGATCCATCACGTCGATGACCGCACTGCGCTCGTGCTGCGCCACGCGCAGGCGCACTCGCGCCGGCTGCTGGCCGATGCGCCCGTACTTGAGCGCGTTGTGCACCAGCACGGTCAGCACCTGGTAGAGGTGCTTGCTGTCGACCTGGGCCAGCACCGAGGTGTCGTTGATGATCGGTTCGATGCTGTCGGTCTCCAGCGTCTGCCCCTGCTTGTACTCCAGCACGAAGCGGCGCACGAAGGCGGCCAGGTCGACGTTTTCGGGCGTGGCGCGCTCGCGCCGGGCCAGGCCCAGCACGCTTTCGACGATGCCGTTGGTGCGCTGGCACTGCTGGCGGATGATCTGCAGCAGGCGGCGGTCGCTTTCGTTGAAGCCGGTGCCTTCCTCCAGCAGCTGCACCGCGTAGTTGATCGCGGCCAGCGGGTTGCGGATCTCGTGGGCGAGGCTGGCCGAGAAGCGCCCCATTGCTGACAGGGTGAGCGACTCGGCACGGCGCGAGACCACGCTGGAGTCGTCCAGGAACACCAGGGCCAGCTCGCTGCCGGCCAGCAGGCGCGCAAAGCGGGGCTGCACTTCGGGCTGGTCGGGGTTGAGCTGCAGCGGCAGTTCGTCCTGGGCCCAGCCGTTGCGCCAACGCTGCAGGCGACGGGCCAGTTCCGGGGCGGCGCTGGCCAGGTCCAGGCGGCCGCTTTCGCCGCTGCCGTCGCTGTCACCGAGCAGCATCGAGGCGGCCTCGTTGGCCAGGGTGACACGGTTGTCGGCGTCGACCACCAGCACGCCGGTGCGCATGCGGCGGATGATCAGCTCGTTGATCTGGAACAGGTTGGCTACTTCGTCGCCGCGCTGGTTGGCCAGCTGCTGGTTGCGGCGCGCGCGGCTGCCGACCTGGTAACTGATGAAGGCCAGCGCCAGGTAGCTGGTGGCGAACATCGCCAGTTCGGCCAGGGTACGGGTGGGGTCACCACCTTCCAGCAGCTTCCAGGTGTATTCCACGCCGGTGGCGAGGCTGGCGGCCAGGGCCAGGCCCAGCCCCAGGCTGAGCGGCAGCAGGGTGGCGGCGGCGGCGATGTTGAACAACAGCGACATCGAGATGCCGGCGCTGGCACCGGGCAGGGCATGTGACAGCAGGGTGGCGGCGACGATGTCCACCAGCACGCCGCTGACCACGATCGGGCGCAGCCAGCGTTCGTTGCGGCCGATCACCAAGGCCAGCAGCGACAGCACCAGGTAGATGGCGGCGACGGTGTCGGCCAGCCGCGGGTGGTGGGCTTCGCCGACCATGGCCGACAAGGGGCTGTAGAGCAGGGCGGCGATGACCGAGGCGATCAGGACCCGGTACAGCGCGAAGAAATACAGCTCACGCCGCGGAATCGATTCGATGCGGTCGATCAATGAAGCACTGGGTGACACGCCGGAACTCCCCTTCTGGCTGCCTGGGTCTGGAATCTGCGGCGGGCCTGCCCGGCGTCCCCTGAGGCCGGGCGGTACGTCGCTTCGATGTGGCCTGCGGTGGAAGCCGTCGAGCACCCCCGACGCTGCACACCCTGGTTGACCAGTATAGGGCCCCCGGCAGGCGCCCGCCGGTGCGGCGCGGATCGCGCATTTGGCCTGGGATGGATACCGCTGGCCAGCCGGCCCCCGGGCGCAACTGCCTGAATGACGGCGGAAATCTGGCCGGGTCTGGCGTTTTGTACAGACTTCTTTGCGCCCCGGCGCCGGCTCGGCCACAATAGTGGGCCCGCCGCGGTCCGTGCCGGTGCCTCTTCCAGGGGCCCTGAGGAATTGCGTGCGGTCGTTCCTATTCCCACGGTGACGCATGAATTTCCACGAATACCAGGCAAAACAACTGCTTGCCGAATACGGCATCCCGGTCCCGGCCGGCAAGGTCGCGGCGACCCCGGACGAGGCGGTTGAAGTCGCCCAGTCGCTGGGCCAGGGCCCCTGGATGGTCAAGGCGCAGATCCACGCTGGCGGCCGCGGCAAGGCTGGCGGCGTCAAGTTCTGCAAGACCGTCGACGACGTGAAGGCCGCAGCGGCCAAGATGCTCGGCACCAAGATGGCCACCTACCAGACCGCCGGCGTCGAGCTGCCGATCAACCTGGTGCTGGTGACCACCGCCGGTGAGATCGTCAAGGAGCTGTACCTGTCGGTCCTGGTGGATCGCGGCACCCGCACCATCAGCTACATCGCCTCTTCCGAAGGCGGCATGGAAATCGAGCAGGTCGCTGCCGAGACCCCGGACAAGATCCACACCCTGAACGTGGACTTCGTCGAGGGCGTGCAGGGTTACCACGGCCGTGACATCGGCTTCAAGATGGGCCTGACCGCCAAGCAGGCCGGCCAGTTCGCCAACATCATGGTGAACCTGTACCGCATCTTCAACGAGAAGGACCTGGCGCTGGTTGAGATCAACCCGCTGGCGATCCTGGACGACGGCAACCTGTACGCGCTGGACGGCAAGTTCAACAGCGACGACAACGCCAACTTCCGCCACAAGGAACTGGTCGCGATGCGCGACAAGTCCCAGGAAGATGAAACCGAAGTGACCGCTTCGGAACTGGACATCAACTACGTCACCATGGACGGCAACATCGGCTGCATGGTGAACGGTGCCGGCCTGGCCATGGCCACCATGGACGTCATCAAGCTCAACGGCGGCGAGCCGGCGAACTTCCTGGACGTGGGCGGCGGTGCGAACAAGCAGCGCGTCATCGAAGCGTTCAAGCTGATCCTGTCCTCGGACAAGGTTGAAGGCATCTTCGTCAACATCTTCGGCGGCATCGTCCGCTGCGACATGATTGCCGAAGGCATCATCGCCGCCGTGAAGGAAGTGGGCGTCAAGGTTCCGGTCGTGGTGCGCCTGGAAGGCACCAACGTGGAAGAGGGCAAGCAGCTGCTGCGTGACAGCGGCATGGCCATCATCCCGGCTGACAACATCAACGACGGCGCCAAGAAGGTCGTTGAAGCGGTCAAGAACGCCGCCTGATCCACGACACCGAAGGAAATTCCCATGTCTGTTTTGATTAACAAGAACACCAAGGTGATCGTGCAGGGCTTCACCGGCCAGCAGGGCACCTTCCACGCCACTCAGATGATCGAGTACGGCACCCAGGTTGTTGGCGGCGTGACCCCGGGCAAGGGTGGCACCACCCACATCGACCTGCCGGTCTTCAACACCGTTGCCGACGCCGTGCAGAGCACCGGCGCCAACGCGTCGGTCATCTACGTGCCGCCGCCGTTCGCGGCCGACGCGATCCTGGAAGCTGCGGCTGCCGGCATCAAGGTCATCGTCTGCATCACCGAAGGCATCCCGGTGCTGGACATGCTGCGCGTGAAGAACGTGCTGACCCGTTCCTACCCGGACACCGTGCTGATCGGGCCGAACTGCCCGGGCGTCATCACGCCGGGCGAGTGCAAGATCGGCATCATGCCGGGCCACATCCACAAGCCGGGCAAGATCGGCATCGTGTCGCGTTCGGGCACCCTGACCTATGAAGCGGTCAAGCAGACCACCGAAGTCGGCCTGGGCCAGTCCACCTGCATCGGCATCGGCGGTGACCCGATCAACGGCTTGAACTTCGTCGACTGCCTGAAGCTGTTCAACGAAGACCCGCAGACCGAAGGCATCATCATGGTCGGCGAAATCGGCGGTGACGCTGAAGAAGCCGGCGCCGAGTACATCAAGAACCACGTGAAGAAGCCGGTCGTCGGTTTCATCGCCGGTGCGTCGGCTCCGGCCGGCAAGCGCATGGGCCACGCGGGCGCGATCGCCTCGGGCGGCAAGGGCACCGCGGAAGGCAAGTTCGCCGCGATGGAAGCCGCTGGCGTGGTCACGGTCCGCTCGCCGGGCGACCTGGGCGCTGCCATCGCCAAGCTGGTGAAATAAGATCGGCTGCCTCGCGCAGACGATGCTGTAGAGCCGGCCGCTGGCCGGTTGCCTGAAACAGAAAGGCCGCCTTTGGGCGGCCTTTCTGCGTCTGGCGTGTGATCAGATCCCTTTTGCCATGCAAAAGGGATCTGACCCCGGCGTTACAATGGAAGCATTGCAACCACAGGCTGGATTCCCATGGCTTCGATCCGCATCGCGATGGCGCAGTTCGACTTCCCGGTCGGCGACGTCGCCGGCAACACCGAGCGCATCATCGAGATGATCGGCCAGGCGCGCGATGAGTACGGCGCCGAGCTGGTGATGTTCCCCGAGCTGGCGGTGAGCGGCTATCCGCCGGAGGACCTGCTGCTGCGCCCGGGTTTCCTGTACGAGTGCGAGCAGGCGTTGACCCGCATCGCCACCGCCTGCCGTGGCATCACCGCCGTGGTCGGCTGGCCACAGGCGGCTGGCGCGGTGGTCTACAACGCTGCCAGCGTACTGCGTGACGGCCTGGTCGAGCAGACCTACCGCAAGCGCGAACTGCCCAACTACGCGGTCTTCGACGAGCGCCGCTACTTCGACGTCGATCCGGATGGTGGCAGCTGCGTGTTCGAGGTCAATGGCATTCCGGTCGGCCTGCTGATCTGCGAGGACCTGTGGTTCGCCGAGCCGCTGGCCGACACCATGCGCGCGGGTGCGCAGCTGGTGGTGGTGCCGAATGCTTCGCCCTACGAGCGTGGCAAGCACGCCCAGCGCGACGCCGTGCTGGCCGCGCGTACCCGCGAGAGCGGGGCGGCCATCGCTTACCTCAACGTGGTGGGCGGCCAGGATGCGCTGGTGTTCGACGGTGCTTCGGTGGTGGCGGATGGTGATGGCACGGTGCACCCGGCCGCTGCTGCCTTCGTCGACCAGTGGCTGGTGGTGGAGTATGACGGTGAGACGCGCCGCTTCATGCCGCATGTGTGGATGGACGACGGCGACGAGAGCATGGACGCGCTGGCCTGGCGCGCGGTGACCCGTGGCATCCAGGACTACTGCCGCAAGAACGGTTTCAGGAAGGTGTGGCTGGGCCTGTCCGGTGGCATCGACTCGGCCCTGGTGCTGGCATTGGCCGTGGATGCGATGGGCGCGGAGAACGTGACCGCCGTGCGCCTGCCGTCGCGCTACACCGCCGGCCTGTCCAACGACCTGGCCGCCGAGCAGTGCCGGGCGCTGGGGGTGAAGCTTGAGGCTGTGTCGATCGAACCGGCGTTCAAGGGCCTGATGGAATCGCTGGCGCCGATGTTCGAAGGCACCGCGCCGGACGTGACCGAAGAGAACCTGCAGTCGCGCAGCCGCGGCGTGATCCTGATGGCGCTGGCCAACAAGTTCGGCGGCCTGCTGCTGACCACCGGCAACAAGAGCGAGTACGCGGTCGGCTACGCCACCATCTACGGCGACATGTGCGGTGGCTACGCGCCGCTGAAGGACCTGTACAAGACCGAAGTATTCGGCCTGTCCAAGTGGCGCAATACCGTGGGCGGCGCACCGGTGATCCCGCCGGCGGTGATCAGCCGCCCGCCGTCGGCCGAGCTGCGCGAGAACCAGCTGGACCAGGACTCGCTGCCGGCCTATGACGTGCTGGACGGCATCCTCTACCGCTACATCGACCAGGAGCAGTCGCGCGGCGAGATCGTGGCCGCCGGCTACGACGCAGCCGTGGTCGACCGCGTGCTGCGCCTGGTGCGCATCAGCGAGTGGAAGCGGCACCAGGCCGCGCCGGGGCCGAAGGTCTCGCGCCGCGCGTTCGGCCGCGAGCGGCGTTACCCGATCAGCAACGGCTACAAGGGCTGAGGCAGCGCTTGGCGGGTCGTGCCGGCCGCTGGCCGGCAACCCGTTGGCCCCTCTCCGGTGGGTGCGGAGCTTGGTCCGCACGATGGTCGAAGATCATCCTCGTTCGGCGTGGATCTACCGGGCTTCGTCGAGCAACTGTTCGAGGCCGGCGGTTTCCGCAGCGTCGTTGAAGTGGTCATCCTCAAACCGCGCACGTACGAACGCCAGGCCATCGGCCGCCGCCGCGTCCAGCGTGCCCCGGTGGTCGACGGGGTAGCGCCGGAACGCGACCGGCTCGCCTCGCAGGGCCAGCCCAGCGGCGTACAGCAGGGTGGTCAGGTAGGGCACATCGCGGTCCTGGCTGCCATGGCCCAGCATCAGCGGTTGGCTGAAGCCGCGGCGCGGTACGCCGAGATAGTCGTACAGCACCGCCCAGATGCCCGGCACGCTGGCCAGCGGCGCAGTGAACATGCTGCCGGTGTCGGTGCCGTCCAGCGTGGTGGCCAGTTCGCCCAGGCACTGCTCGCGTGCCACGGCCACACGGGCGCGGCCGGCGTCGCTGAGGACGCGGTCGATCTGCGGCGCGACCTGCAGCAGGCCATCGAGCAGATACGCGTGATACGCGTTGAGCGCGCCCGGATTGGCGGTGCGGTTGTCCGGCTTCATCACCAGCGCGGTCAGTTCGACTGCGGTGGGCGTGCCGGTGGTGAAGCTGCCGCGGTACTGCAGCGAGGGCCCACCATAGATGGGGGCCATGTGGCCCGCCGTGAGCGCGGCGGCACCGCCCTGCGAATGGCCGACCGACACCCAGCGCGGCGACAGCGTCCCGTTGCCGAGGTACTGGCGGCTGGCCTTGATCATGTCGATGGCATTGCGCGCGGCAGTGCGCACATGCAGATAGGCATGGCTGCCTGGGCTGCCGAGCCCCTGATAATCCGCGGCGACCACTGCATAGCCCTGTGCCAGGAACCGATCGAGAAAGCGCCCGTCGCGTTCGGGTTGGTAGGGGCCGGAGACCGAGGGCGCACAACGATCCGCAATGCCCTGGGTGCCATGCGCCCACGACACCACCGGCCAACCGCCGATGGGCGGCGTGCCGGCGGGCAGGTACAGCAGGCCGGTGCCTTCGGCCAGCTGCCCGCGGTGATCCGGGGTGCGGTAGTGCAGTTTGTAGGCCTGGGCGGCCTGGGACGGCACCCAGGTGGCGCGATAGGGGGCTGCGGACAGCAGATCGCCCGGTGCGCCCTGTGCGGCGGCCGGCGGCGCCGAGGCCAGCGCCAGCAGCGCGATGGCGAGGAGGCAGGACAGAGGGCGGATACTGCAGGGCAGTGAGGCCATGGGGCGCTCCGTGATGGCCGGTGTGGCCGTGGCGCTGCAGTGTGGATGGCCGTGCCCGGGCGGGCTGCGACCGGCGTCGCATCCGCCGTGGATTCGTAGCATTCCTAGGTGCCGGCCCCGGTGCGGGGACGCGGACGAGGAAAGCAGTCGAGCATGGCTCGACTCTAAAAAGAAGAAGGGCCCCTTTCGGGGCCCTCGCTTACTTCTTTTCCAGTCGCGCGTTGCGCTGGCCGGTGCTGGCGGACTTCTCGCCGGCGAACGGGTTCAGCTTGCGGATCATCCACGGGTACTTCGGCCACTTGCCTTCCAGCCACGGGTGGTCCGGCTGGTTCAGCTGCAGGACGCGGCGGGCGTCGTCGGCCAGGGTCTTGTTGCCCAGGTGGGTGTAGGAATCGGCCAGCACGGCCACGGCGTCGTACTGGAAGGCGCTCTGCGGGTAGGTTTCCAGCAGGTAGTTGGCGCGGCCCACGGCTGACACCCAGGCGCCGCGGCGCATGTAGTACAGGGCGTTGTCCAGCTCGTGCTGGGCGAACACGTCACGCAGCTCCAGCATGCGCTGGCGCGCATCGGCGGCGTAGCGGCTGTTCGGATAACGATCAACCACGATGTTGAAGTCCGAGTAAGCCTGGTGCGGCGTGGACAGGTCGCGGCGGCTGGCATCCAGCGACCATACGCGGCGCAGGAAAACCGTACTGCGGTTGGAGTTGGCCAGGCCGCGTAGGTAGTACAGATAGGCAATGTTGCGGTGGGTCGGGTAGGTACGGATGAAGCGGTCGATGCTGGACACCGCGTCATCGTGCTTGCCGGCCTTGTACTGGGCGTAGGCGGTTTCGATCATCGCCTGCTCGGTGTACGGACCGTACGGATACTGGGCCACCAGGCGGCGGAAGCTGGCTTCGGCGCCGCTCCAGTTGCCGCCCTGCATCAGCTTGTGGCTTTTCTCGTACAGCTGTTCGACCGGCACGCCTTCATCGGGGCGATCACCCTTCTTGGCGCCGCGATGGCAGCCGGTTGCGGCGATGACCAGCACCAGCAGCAGGGCGGTGAGGCGGACGGGCGCGGAGAGCATGGCGGAGCGTCGGATCATGGGGTCGAGGCGGGACGCGGCTGGAATACGAAGGGTCGATGATAGCCTAGTGTCCTGTCCAGCGACTGAAACCGGCCGCCGGGACCCCAAAATTTCAAAGAATGCCCCCTGCCATGTCTGAACAACCCTCTGAATCGGCCCGCCAGGCCATCGTCCCCGACACCGCTGCGGGCCGTCGTTTCGACGCGGTCGTGGCCGAACTGTTCCCCGAATACTCGCGCTCGCGGTTGACCGAGTGGATCAAGGCCGGTGAGGTCCTGCTGGACGGTGCCCAGGTGCGCCCGCGCGATCCGCTGCGTGGCGGCGAGGTGGTGACCCTCAACGCGGTGCTGGAAACCCAGACCGACGCCCAGCCGGAGGACATCCCGCTGGACGTGCTGTTCGAGGACGAGCACCTGCTGGTGATCAACAAGCCGGTGGGCCTGGTGGTCCATCCGGGTGCCGGCAACCACAGCGGCACCCTGGTCAACGCGCTCCTGTTCCGCGATCCGTCGGTGGCGGTGCTGCCGCGCGCCGGCATCGTGCATCGCCTGGACAAGGACACCAGCGGCGTGATGGTGGTGGCCAAGACCCTGGAAGCGCAGACCGCGCTGGTCGAGCAGCTGGCGGCACGTGACGTGCACCGTCAGTACCTGGCCATCGTGATGGGCGCACTGGTGGCCGGTGGTACTGCCGATGCCCCGATCGACCGCCACCCGCGCGACCGCCTGAAGATGGCGGTGCGTGAGGACGGCAAGGAAGCGGTGACCCACTACCGCCTGCGCGAGCGCTTCCGGGCACACACCGCGCTGGAGTGCCGCCTGGAAACCGGCCGTACCCACCAGATCCGCGTGCACATGGCGCACGTGCGCCATCCGATCATCGGCGACCCGCTGTATGGCGGCGCGCTGAAGCTGCCCAAGGGCGCCAGCGACGAGCTGGTGGCCGCGCTGCGCGGCTTCAAGCGCCAGGCCCTGCACGCCGAGACCCTGGAGTTCACGCACCCGATCACCGGTGAACCGGTGCGCAACACCGCGCCGGTGCCGGAGGACATGCTGCACCTGCTGAAGGTGCTGCGCGAAGACAGCGAAGCCTTCGCCGCCCGCGAGCGGGACCGCTGGTGATGGCGGCCGCGCTGCCGTTGCTGCAGGCCGACTGGCCGGCGCCCGCAGGCGTCCATGCGCTGACCACGCGCCGGCACGGTGTGGGCATCTCGCCGGCGCCGTTCGCGCAGTTCAACCTGGGCAACCGGCACGCGGCCGATGGTGATACCCCGGCCAACGTGGAGCACAACCGCCAGCTGCTGCAGCAGGGGCTGGCGCTGCCATCGGCGCCGCACTGGCTGCGCCAGGTGCACAGCAGCACCGTGCTGCGCTTCGATGCACCGCCGGTGCCCGGCGCGAGCGAGCCGGTGGCCGACGCGGCGGTAACCTCGGTGCCGGGCGTGGTGCTGGCGATCCTGACCGCCGACTGCCTGCCGGTGGTGTTCGCCGCCGCCGACGGCAGCGAGGTGGGCGCGGCCCACGCCGGCTGGCGCGGCCTGTCCGACGGCATGCTGGAGGCCACGGTGGCCGCCCTGCAGACGCCGCCGGCGCAGCTGCGGGCCTGGTTGGGCCCGGCCGCCGGGCCGTCCGACTATGAGATCGGCGAGGAGGTCTATCACGCCTTCGTCGGCCATGATCCCGCTGCTGAGCGGGCGTTCGTCGCGACCCGTCCCGGACACTGGAAAGTGGACCTGTTCGCGCTGGCGCGGCAGCGCCTGCAGTCTGCGGGGATGGACCCGGCACAGGTGTATGGCGGCACGGTGTCGACGATGGCCGACCCGGACCTGTATTCGCATCGGCGCGATCGTCGCACCGGGCGCATGGCGACCCTGGCCTGGATCGCGCCCTGACTCCGCCGCTGTTCGCGCGTGTGCTGGGGCCGGCCTTCGTCACCCTGGCAGGACCGGTGCAGGCGCTGCATGCCGCGCCGTTGCCGTGCCGCTACGCAGGGCAGGCCTGCATCGTGAGGGGGCGGCACTGGCTGGTGCCGCTGCTGGCTGCGTTGGCGCGGTTGCCACAGGACGGTGACGCGCTGCCCACCGAGGTGGCGTTCAACCGCTACCGGCAGGGCGAGCAGTGGGCGCGGCGGTTCGGGCGCTGGCCAATGGTGTCGCGGCTGTGGGCGCACGACGGGCATCTGCGCGAGCAGCTGGGCGCGGTGCGCTTCGAGTTCGCGCTGCGGGCCCGCGACGGTGGTATCGACTGGTCGGTGCGCCGGGTCTGGGCGTTCGGGCTGCTGCCGCTGCCGACGCGTTGGTTCGGCGGTGTGCGCTGCCGTGAAGCCTGGCAGGGCGAGCGCTACACTTTCCTGGTCGATGTGACGCTGCCCCGGGGCCGGAGCCCTGATCCGCTATGAAGGTTGGCTCGAACCGCGGTGACGCTGCCGCCGAGGCTGGCAGCGCGGTGATCGTGTTCGATGGCGTGTGCGCACTGTGCAACCGCTGGGTGCGGTTCCTGCTGCGTTTCGACCGCAGGGGGCGCTACCGCTTTGCAGCGATGCAGGGGCAGAAGGGCAGCGCGATGCTGCGCGCGCACGGGCTGGATCCGCAGGACCCGATGTCGTTCCTGCTGCTGGACGCACAGGATGCCTGGACCGATACCGATGCGATCCTGCGCGTACTTGCGGGGCTGGGCGGCGCCTGGCGCCTGGCCGGCGTGCTGCGGCTCGTGCCGCGCGGCTGGCGTGATGCGGCGTATCGCGCGCTGGCACGCAACCGCTACCGCTGGTTCGGTCGGCATGACACCTGCCATCTACCCGCACCGGAACAGGTCGCGCGGTTCCTGGACTGGAGAAAAAGGGGACGGAGGGGATTAAGTCGTTTGTGCACAAACGACTTAATCCCCTCCGTCCCCTTTTTCTTCAGCCTTCGAGTGCGTCGAGGTAGCTGCGGCGCCAGTGGTTGATGTCGTAGGTGCGCAGATGTTCCATCATCGCGTGCCAGCGTTCCTTGCGCCTGCTCAGCGACATCGTCGCTGCGGTGGCGATCGCATCGGCCACGCCGTCGAGGTCGTGCGGGTTCACCAGCAGTGCCTGCTTCAGTTCGTCGGCGGCGCCGGCCAACAGTGACAGCACCAGCACGCCGGGATCCTCCGGGTCCTGCGAGGCCACGTATTCCTTGGCCACCAGGTTCATGCCATCGCGCAGCGGCGTGACCAGGCCGACCGCCGCCGCCCGGTAGAAGCCGGTGAGCGTGGCATGGGTGAAGTTCTGGTTGACGTAGCGCAGCGGCGTCCAGTCCGGCTCGGCGTGGCCACCGTTGATGTGGCCGGCGATCTGTTCCAGTTGGCTGCGCAGCTGCCGGTACTCGGTGACATCGCCGCGCGAGACCGGCGCGATCTGCAGGTAGGTGAGCGAGCCGCGCTGGTCGGGGTGGCGCTGCAGGTAGCGCTCGAAGCCGAGGAAGCGTTCGGGCAGGCCCTTGGAGTAGTCCAGGCGATCCACGCCGATCGCCAGCTGGCGGTCCCGCAGGCTGCTGCGCAGGTTCTTCACTGCGGTCTTGGTCGCGGCGGTGCCGGCCTGGCGCGCGATCAGTTCGGTGTCGATGCCGATCGGGAAGGCCGCCGCGCGGAATCGGCGCCCACCGGGTGCTTCCAGCTCACCGTTGTCGAGCACGCGGCCACCACCGAACAGGCGCAGGTAGGTCTGGAAGCGATCGGCATCGCGCTGGGTCTGGAAGCCGACCAGGTCGTAGGCGTACAGCGCGGAGAACAACCGCAGATGATCGGGCATGGCCTGCAGCAGGTCGGCCGACGGCATCGGGATGTGCAGGAAGAAACCGATGCGGCAGCCGATGCCGCGCTCGCGCAGCAGTGCGCCGAGCGGGATCAGGTGGTAGTCGTGGATCCAGACGATGTCGTCCTCGCGCAGCAATGGCGCGAGCTTGTCGGCGAACAGCGCATTGACCTTGTGGTAGGTCTCGCGGGTGCCGCGGTCGTAGTCGACCAGGTCCAGCCGGAAGTGCAGCAGTGGCCACAGCGTGCGGTTGGCGAAACCATTGTAGTAGCCATCGACTTCGCGCTTGCTCAGGTCCATGGTGACGTAGTCGATGTCACCGTCCTTCTGCCGGTGCAGCGTGCCGCTGCCTTCCTTCACGGTCTTGCCGCTCCAGCCGAACCACAGGCCGCCGCGCTCCTTCAGGGCGGCCAGCAGGCCGACCGCCAGGCCGCCTGCGCGGTTCTCGCCGGGCACGGCCACACGATTTGATACCACGACCAGACGACTCACGATGCCTCCTGCCAGGACCGCGACAGGCGCATCGCGGCGGTGATCAGGCCGACATGCGAATAGGTCTGCGGGAAGTTGCCCCAGGCCTCGCCGGTGTCGAAGGCCAGATCCTCCGACAGCAGGCCCAGGTGATTGCGCTGCCTCAGCAGCAGTTCGAACATCTCGCGCGCCTCGTCCAGGCGCCCGATCGCCGCCAGTGCATCGATGTACCAGAACGTGCAGATGGTGAAGCTGGTTTCCGGTTCACCGAAGTCATCCGGAGCGACATAGCGGTACAGCGAATTGCCATGCTTGAGGTCACGGCCGATGGCTTCGACGGTGGCGATGAAGCGGGCGTCCATCGCGTCGATGAAGCCGATGTCGGCCAGCAGCAGCAGCGAGGCGTCCAGGCGATGGCCACCGAAGGTATCGGTGAAGTGGCCCAGCTCTTCGCTCCAGGATTCGGCCATGATGCGCGCGTGGATGGTGTCGGCACGTGTGCGCCAGTAGTGGGCGCGGTCGTCGCGCTTCAGCCGTACGGCGATCTTGCACAGGCGGTCACAGGCGGCCCAGCACATCGCGCTGGTGTAGGTGTGTACCTCGGTGCGGCCGCGGAACTCCCACAGGCCGGCATCGGGTACGTCATGCAGGGCGAAGGCCTGCTCGCCGAGGGGTTCGAGGCGGGCGAAGGTGTGCGCATCACCCGGGTCCTGCAGGCGCCGGTCGAAGAACAGCTGCGTGGACGCCAGCACGACGCTGCCGTAGACATCGTGCTGGCGCTGCACCCAGGCCAGATTGCCGCGCCGTACCGGGCCCATGCCGCGGTAGCCGGACAGGCTGGGGACCTCATCTTCGTCCAGCTTCGCTTCGAAGCCGATGCCGTACAGCGGCTGCAGCGTGCCGTCGGTGGTGGCCAGGTTGAAGATGTAGCCGAGGAACTGTTCCATCGTGCGCGTGGCGCCGAGGCGGTTCAGTGCGCGCACCACGAACGCCGCATCACGCAGCCAGCAGTAACGGTAGTCCCAGTTGCGCACGCTGCCGGGGGCTTCCGGAATGGAGGTGGTCATTGCCGCGATGATCGCGCCGCTGTCCTCGTACTGGCACAGCTTCAGGGTGATCGCACTGCGGATCACCGCGTCCTGCCATTCCAGCGGGATGGACAGGTAGCGCACCCATTCGCGCCAGTAGTCTCGGGTGCGCTGGAAGGCTTCCTGCACATAGCCACTGATCGAGCGGTTGAGCGATTCATCCACGCCCAGGATCAGGTGGATGGAATGGTTGAGTACGAACGGCAGACCGTCGCGCACGAAGCGCACCGGTACATCGGTGGTCAGCCGCAGCACATGCTCGGGCAGGATCCAGCGCACATGGTTGCTGCCCCAGGTGGACTCCGGCACGCGCGCGCCCCAGTCCGCCAGTGGCCGCGCACGCACGGTGATGCGCGGACTGCCGGCCAGCGGACGCACCTGGCGGATCAGGCTGACCGGGCGGTAGAAACGGTCGTTCTGGCGCCAGCGCGGGGCGAAATCGAGGATTTCCAGTTCGCCGCCGTGCGCGTCGCGCAGCACAGTGCGCAGGATCGCGGTGTTGGTCAGGTATTCCTGCTCGCTGCTCGCGAAGTCCTCCAGCTCGATGGCGAAGTCGCCACCGGTCTGCTGGTTGGGACCGAGCAGGGCACAGAAGGTGGGGTCGCCGTCGAAGGTGGGCAGGCAGCTCCAGACAACGCGGGCACGTTTGTCGACCAGGGCGCCGAAGCTGCCGTTGCCGACCACGCCCAGATCAAGATCTGGTTGGGTCATCACGCGGTACATCTCGGTTGCGGCCGTGGGGTGGCCGGGTCAATAGGCATTCTCACGCAGCCAGGCGTGCACGCTGCGTATGTCGGGCAGCGCGAACACCGCCTTGCTGGGTTCCCGCTCGCCCACCAGCACGCTCCAGCCATGCTGGACGTTGGCGGCGTCGAAGCCGAATTCATCGGTGAGGTCGTCACCGAGGAACACGGGAAGGCGGCCGCGGAAGGGCAGGTACTGCATCATCCGGCGCACGGCGCGTCCCTTGTCGGTGCCGACCGGGACGAATTCGACCACATGGTCGCCCGGTTGCAGGCGGTAGCCGGCGCGGCCGCGCACGTGGCGGTCGGCGAAGGCGCGCACATCGCTGGCGGCATGTGGCGCGCCGCGCCAATGCAGGGCCAGGCCGGCGCCCTTGTCTTCCACCAGCACGCCGGGATGGCCGTGGGCGAAACGCATCGCCTGCTGGTGCAGCGCGTGCAGCCACTCGGCGGTGTCGTCGTCGTGTTCGTCGCGCAGCACACGACCATCCTGGCCACGCAGTTCATGGCCGTGAAGGCCGGCGGCAGGCAGTTGCAGCGGGGCGAACAGCTTGTCCAGCTGCTCAAGCGGGCGACCACTGACCAGTGCCACGGCACCTTCCAGGCGGTCGCTGATGCGGCCGATGGCTTCACGCACATCCGGCAGCAGCTGCACGGCATCCGGGCGCGCAGCGAATTCGATCAGGGTGCCATCGACATCGAGGAACAACGCACAGGCATCGTCCAGCAATGGCGGTGGCGGACGCAGGGGGAGCGGTTCAGCCATGAAGCCCAGCTTGCCAGCGTGGGCGTGTACGTGGGGTCGAGGGCAGGCTACGGCCTTGCTTCGGTGGGTGCCGACCGTTGGTCGGCATAAAGGGTCAGCCTGCATTGAACCCGGGCAGTGCGGACCAACGGTCCGCACCCACCCAAGGCAATTACACCCAGAGCAATCAGAAGGTATAGCGGACGCGGCCGTAGTAGTACGCACCGTTGCTGCCGATCGGCGACAGCACGTCGTACGGCAGGTTGCCGAAGTAGTGGATATCGCTGTTGGATCGATCCGGGTAGTTGTCGGTCAGGTTCTGCCCACCGAGGGCCACGCTCCACTGCGGGGTGATGCGGTACTCCACTTCCGCGTCCAGCTGCCACTCGGCCTGGTAGGTCTGGCGCGGGATGTAGCCGTCACCGAAGTTGAACACGCGGGTTACGCTGCCGTAGCGGTTCACGCGGGTGCTCAGCGACCAGCGGTCGTTGCTCCATGCGGCCGAGAAACTGCCGCGCGTGCGTGGCGTGGCATCGGTAAGCGTGTTGGTCTCTTCGATGCCGAACAGCACGTAGTCCGGGTCCAGCGCCTGCAGCTGGGCCGGCGTGGCCAGCACGTTCTTCAGCGTGGTCTTGGTATATGCATAGGTGCCGGTCAGCAGCAGCTGGCCATCGCCCAGCGACTGGCGCCAGTTGCTCACCAGCTCGGCGCCACGGGTGCGGGTATCGGCCGCGTTGACGAAGAAGCTGGCGCTCTGCAGGCCGCTGACGCCGTAGTTGGCGGCCACATAGTCGGTCAGTGCATCGCCAGTGATGCTCTCCGATAGCGCGATGCGGTCGTCGATGTCGATCTGGAAGAAGTCCAGCGACAGGTCGAAATGCTCGCCGATGCGGCTGGTGAAACCGAGCGAGGTGTTCAGCGACTTCTCTGGCTTCAGGTTCTGTGCCCCCAGGCCGCGTGCGATCGGATTGTTGACCGACAGCAGGCGGCCCTGCACCAGCTGGCCAGCTGCGTTGTAGCCGGTGGAGGTGGACTCGTAGCCGATCTGTGCCAGCGACGGCGCGCGGAAGTTGTTGGAGATCGCGCCGCGCAGCGCGAACGCCGGGGTGAACTCATAGCGCAGGCCGAGCTTGCCGGTCAGTTCACCGCCGAAGTCATCGTTGTGCTCGTAGCGCGCGGCCAGATCGGTGGAGAACTTCTCGCCGAACTGGCTGGACAGGCTGGCGTAGGCGCTGGCCACATCGCGCGACAGGGTGGCCGCGTCCTGTGGCGTCAGGCCGCCACCGGCCTGCGAACCGGTCGGGCGGTCGGTGTACGGGCCGGCCGCATAGCTGGCCGGGTCACCGGGACGGGTCTGGTAGCGCTCGTGGCGTGCTTCCACGCCCAGGCCCAGGGTGTGGCTGATGCTGTCGTTCTGGGTGAACACGCGGCTCAGATCGAGATTGCCCACCGTCTGTGCGTACTGGTAATCGGCGGTCTTGAAGCGGGTCGGGCTGGTCGGGCCCAGCGAGGCGTTGAGCGAATCACGCAGGCGATAGGTGAAGTCATTCTGGCCGTAGTCCAGGCTGCCGTCGTAGCTCCATTCGCTCCACTGCCCGCGCACGCCGGCCACGGCCTGCACGTCGCGGTTCTCACCTTCGGAGATCGGCCGGTAGCCGTTCGGATAGACCTGCTTCCAGTTGGCATCGCCATCGGGATAGCGGAAGTAGTTTGCGCCTTCGGTGTCGCGCTGGTTGAAGGTGCCGAACGCGTAGAACGTCGAGGTCTGGCCCACCGGAATCTCGGTGTTCAGCCACAGGTTGATGTCCTTGCTCTTGCCATCGCCCAGCACATAGTTGCGCTTGCCCTGCAGCACCAGGTTGCCCGGGGTCTGGTCCCACGGCGGAATCTGGTCGAAGCCGGCGCGGTTGGTGCCGTTGCGGTGCTTGTATTCCAGGCCGACGCGCAGGAAGCCACCGTCCTCGCCCAACGAGGTGCCGACCTTGGCGCTGAGGTTACCGGTCTGGCCATCGGTGAGGGTGCGGCCGATCGGCTTGAGGTCGGTGTGGTTGGCACCGTAGCTCGCCTCGATCTCGCCGCCGTCACCGCCGTTGTCGAGGATCACGTTGATCACGCCGGCCACGGCGTCCGAGCCGTACAGCGCACCGGCGCCATCGCGCAGCACTTCAATGCGCTTGATCGCGCTGACCGGAATCGAATTGAAATCGACCGGGGTGGTGCCCTTGCCGATCTTGCTGTCGGTGTTGACCAGCGCGGTGTGGTGGCGGCGCTTGCCATTGACCAGCACCAGCACCTGGTCCGGCGACAGACCACGCAGCTGCGCGGCGCGCACATGGTCGGCGCCACCGGAGTTGGACTGGCGCGGGAAGTTGAACGACGGCAGCAGCGCCTGCAGCGCGCTGCCCAGCTCACCGTTGACCACGCCGGCCTTGCGGATGTCCTCGGCGGTGAGCACATCCACCGGCGAGGTGGATTCGAGCACGGTGCGGTCGGCGGCACGGGTGCCGGTGACGATCACCGTATCCAGGTTGGTGGCGTCCTGGGCCAGCGCCGGGGCGGCGGCGGTTGAAAGCGCGAGGGCGATGGCGAGGCCGAGCGGCGACGCGGGCAGGCGGGCGGACATGGGGGCTCCAGCAACAACGACGGCGGGGAAGGGGAGATAGTTTCACTTACATCCATCCGGATGAAGCGATATATTATCTTCGCGTGATGACCGGTGCCGATGCAAGCCCCTGCCGGTCCGGCATGAGCTGATGCCCGGTTGGCATCAGCACGCCGGGCCGGTGGCGCTGTACGCTGCCGGCTCGCCTTGTCCCCTTCCCCGGAGCTGTACCGATGAAACACCTTGGCCTCGTCTTCGCCGTGCTGTTGGCCACCAGCGGCTGCGCCAGCCTCTCTTCGCAGGCGCCCAGCGCCTATGCCACGGCCACCACCGCCGAACTGAAGGGCGATGCCGCACGCCCGTCCGCCGGCCACGGCTGGGTGCGCAGCGAGCTGTACTTCGGCGTAGGCGAAGAGCAGGGCGCCGGCAACCGTCCGCAGGCCGACACCATCAGCGACGCGCAGTGGCGCGCCTTCCTGGACAAGGAAGTGACCCCGCGCTTCCCGGACGGCCTGACCGTGTTTGATGCCTATGGCCAGTGGCTGTTCCGCGGCGATGCCGCGCCCAACCGCCTGCGCACCAAGGTGCTGGTGGTGCTGCACGAGGACACCCCGCAGCGCCGCGCCGATATCGAAGCGATCCGCCTGGCGTGGAAGCAGCAGACCAGGCATCAGTCGGTGCTGTGGTCGCGGCAGCCGGTCGAGGTATCGTTCTGAGTTGAAGGTGCCGCCGCGGTGCCGCAGGGAGCAATGATGAACTACAGGGAATGCCTGCTGGGCCTGGTGTTGGCCGGCGCGCTGGCACCGACGGCGCAGGCGGAGGACGAGGGCGAAATGCTACGCTTCCAGGTGGCCGCGCATGTGCAGGCGCACGCCGATCCCCAGCAGGACGGAAGCATCGTGGTGCAGCTGTCACCGTCGGGCAAGCGCCAGACGCTGGCCGGCGCGGCGGATGCCGACGGAAATTCGCGCTGGTCGCTCGAAGATGTCGATTTCGACGGTTACCCGGAACTGGTCGCACGCGCCCCGGTCGGCATGGTCAACGAAGCGGTGGCGGTGTACCGGTTCGATCCCGCCAGTGCCGGGTTCCGCGCGCTGCGGGCTGAAACCCACGGCAGGGAGAGCTGCGGCGAGCTGATGGGCCTGATGGTCGACCGCCCCAGCCGCACCCTGACCAGCAGCTGCCGCAGCGGCCCGATGTGGTACACCGACCAGTATCGCTTTGCAGGCGCAACACTCTATCTGTACCGCGCCGAGAGCGTGCTGATGCTGGGCGATACGGTGAACGCCGCGCTGCAGTGGGAACAACGCGACGAGAACGGGCCGTTGGCAGTCTGGCGTACCTATGATCCCGCCGGCCGTGTGTTGGAAAGTGCCATTGCCGATGGCCTGGGCGCACCGCCGGATGGACCGTTGCGCGGCCAGCAGGCCACCGTGGCATCCGCGCGGCTGTTCCTGTTCGACCGGCCTGGTGCGTCCAGCACCAAGCGTTACCTGGTGCAGGGCGATCGCGTGGAACTGCTGGATGAACAGGACGGCTGGGTGAAGCTGCGCTACCGCAGCCCGAAGCGCGGCGACGTGCTGGGCTGGATCAACGTCAACGACTAAAAAGGGGACGGAGGGAATTAAGTCGCTTGCGGCACAAGCGACTTAATTCCCTCCGCCCCCTTTTTTGCGGGGGCATCACTTCATCAGGTCTAGCCTCGAACGTTCCCCCGTTCGAGGATGTATCCGATGAGCAAGCGCGTGGCCGAAATCGTGGTGGACGCCCTGCAGCAGGCTGGTGTCCGCCGTTGCTACGGCATCGTGGGCGATACGCTCAACCATGTGACCGATGCGATGCATGGCAGCGAGATCGCCTGGGTGCACGTGCGCCATGAAGAAGTGGCAGCGTTCGCTGCTGGCGCCGATTCGCTGGTGAGCGGCGAGTTGACCGCCTGCGCGGGTTCCTGTGGTCCCGGTGGCCTGCACTTCATCAACGGCGTCTTCGAGAGCAACCGCAACCGTGCGCCGATGGTGCTGATCGCCAGCCAAGTGGTGACCAGCGAGCTGGGCATGGAATTCCCGCAGGAAGTGGATTTCAAGTCGGTCTATGGCAGCTGCACGGTGTTCTGCGAGCAGGTGCACAGCCCGGAGCAGGCGCGACGCGTGGTGGCCCTGGCCTGCCAGGCCGCGATCAGCCGCCGTGGCGTGGCGGTGGTGATCCTGCCGGCCGATATCAGCCAGGCCGAGGTGAAGCACGATGTGCCGTTCTCGGTGCATTACACCCAGCCGGTACTGCGCCCCTCCGACGCCGAACTGCAGCGCATCGCCGAGTTGCTGGGGCAGGGCAAGCGCATCGGCATCTACGCCGGTGCAGGTTGCCAGGGCGCGCACGCACAGCTGTTGGAACTGGCCCGGCGCCTGCAGGCCCCGATCGCGCACACCTCGCGCGCCAAGGACTTCGTCGAGCCGGACAACCCGTACAACATGGGCATGACCGGAATCTTCGGCATCGAGTCCGGCTTCCACACGCTGATGGCGTGCGACACGCTGCTGCTGCTCGGCGCCGACTTCGCCTGGGGCCAGTTCTACCCGGACAAGGCCACCATCATCCATGTCGACCGCGATGGCAGCCACCTTGGCCGCCGCCACCCGGTGAACCTCGGCGTGGTCGGCGATATCGCACCTACGCTGGACGCGTTGCTGCCGATGCTGCCGCCGCGCGAGGACAGCAGTTTCCTGGACGAGTGCATCGAGCATCGCGACAAGGCGCTGAAGAATCGCGAACAGGAGGAGCAGCCGGGCGAAGGCGAATTGATCCATCCACAGCACCTGACCGCGCTGCTCTCGAAGCACGCCACCGAAGATGCACTGTTCACCGCCGACGGCGGCTCGCCGATGGTGTGGGTGCTGCGTCATATCCGCGTGAACGGCCGCCGCCGCACGCTGACCAGCCTGCTGCACGGCACGATGGCCAACGCGATGCCGCAGGCGCTGGGGCTGCAGAAGGCCTTCCCCGGCCGGCAGGTGATCTCGCTGTCCGGCGATGGTGGCCTGGCGATGCTGCTGGGTGATCTGTTGACGGCGGTGCAGGAGAACCTGCCGATCAAGGTGGTGGTGTTCAACAATGGTTCGCTGAACTTCGTCGAGCTGGAGCAGAAGGTGGAAGGCCTTCTGGACAACTACACCGACCTGAAGAACCCGGACTTCGGCCGCTTGGCCGAAGTGATCGGCTTCCATGGCCGCACGGTCACCCGCAGCGAGGATCTGGAGGAAGCGGTGCAGGATTTCCTGTCGCAGCGCGGCCCGGCATTGCTGGACGTGCACACGAGTCGCGCCGAGCTGGTGATGCCGCCGCAGATCGAGGCCAAGCAGGTCGCCGGCACGGCGCTGTATGCGGCCAAGGCGGTGTTGAACGGTCGCTTCGACGACGTGAAGCATCTGCTGGTGGACAACTTCCTGAAGAAGTAGGGGATGGTCGATGCAGGGCTGCGCCCTGCACCCGCCGAAACCACGGCAACCGCCGAAGCAAGGTCAAAAGCAGGTTTGCCGTGAGTAGGCGGGGTGGGTCCGGTTGCGGGGGACGCTGCAAGTACGTCCATGTAAGCTCGGTCGCCGCATCCATGCGGCTCACGCCCCCGCAACCGGACCCACCCCGCCTTCGACAGTCTTCCGCTGCTGTTGGTAGGCGTCGACCTTGGTCGACACGGTAGATCCACGCCATGCGTGGATGAACGAAAGAATGATCGGAATGATCTTCTGTAGAGCCGAGCCATGCTCGGCTCGGAGGTTTCGCGTACAGCAGCCGGGCATGGGCTCGGCGCTACAACGAGAGCCTGCCTTTGCCTTTGATCTTTTGATTCTCTTCCGTGGCTGGCACGCGCAGGAAACTGTGGGAGGCCGGTCGGGATGGGCTGCGCAGGACCGTTGGCGCCATGGATGGCGCCATCGAGCCCCCACGGACGGGTTTACGGCGTGTCCTGCGCAGCCCATCCCGACCGGCCCAACTCGCAATGCCAGTCGAGTAACAGTCGACTCTACCCGCGCCCAGCCATGAGGGGCCCCGCCGTTGGCTGGAACCCATCATTCCACCGCGGAATTGGCGCCCAGGCCCCGCTGGGCCTACCATCGGCGCTCCTCACCCCCACCGCCCCTTCCATGTCCGCTCCCGCTTCCGCCGCACCGCGTCGCTGGTTCGTCGCCGGCGACTTCAACGGCTTCTTCGGCCTGGTCGTCGACAACCTTTCCATCCTCGGCTTCATCGCCATGGCCCTGGTCGGGATCTTCCAGTTCCCCGCCGACGTGGTGTTCGGCCGCATGTTCCCCGGCACGGCCTTCGGCGTGCTGATAGGCAATCTGCTGTACACCCTGATGGCACGCCGGCTGGCCGCGCGCAGCGGCCGTGACGACGTCACCGCCATGCCGCTCGGCCTGGATGCCCCGACCAGCATCGGCATGGCCCTGCTGGTGCTTGGCCCGGCCTTCATCGCGTTCAAGCAGCAGGGCATGGACCCGCACGCGGCGGGCATCGCCACCTGGCAGCTGGGCATGGCGGCGCTGGTCATCATGGGCGTGCTCAAGTTCGTGCTGTCGTTCTTCGGTGAAGCAGTCACCCGCGCGCTGCCGCGTGCCGCGCTGCTGGGTTCCATCGCCGGCATCGCGCTGGTGCTGATGGGCCTGCTGCCGCTGCTGGAAACGCTGCGCTCGCCGCTGGTCGGCTTCACCACGCTGGGCCTGCTGCTGTATGTGCTGATCGCCAAGGGGAAGCTGCCGGTGCGTGGCCCGGGCGTGCTGCTGGCCTTCGTGTTCGGCACCGTGCTGTATTACGGCCTGGGCCTGGCCGGGCTGGGTGCGCCGGGATTCCATGTGCCGGAGTGGGTGCCGCCGCAGGTGGTGCTGCCGCTGCCGACGCTGGGCTTCCTCGACGGCCTGCCCACTGCGATGACCTACCTGCCGCTGCTGCTGCCGTTCGGCCTGCTGATGGTGGTCGGCGGCATCAATGTGTCTGAAAGCGCGCGTGCGGCCGGCGATGACTACCGCACCCGCGACATCCTGCTGGTGGAAGCGGTGGCTACGCTGGTGGCAGGCGTCTGTGGCGGCGTCGCGCAGACCACGCCGTACATCGGCCAGCCGGCGTACAAGCACATGGGCGCGCGCAGCGGCTATACGCTGCTGACCGGCCTGTTCGTCGGCATCGGCGGCATGCTCGGCATCATCTCCGGGCTGGTGCAGTGGCTGCCGCTGGCGGTGCTGGCACCGATCATCGTGTACGTGGCCATCGACATCACCACCCAGGCCTTCCAGGCCACGCCGCGCCACCATACCGGCGCGATGGTGTTCGGTTTCCTGCCTTCGGTGGCCTACCTGCTGGCGATCAAGGCACCCGGCTGGATCGCACCGGATCAGCTGCCCCAGCTGCTGACCAAGCTCGACGGCCACGGCCTGCCTGAGCTGGCGGTGATCTTCACCCTCGGCAACGGCTTCATCATCACCTCGATGCTGTGGATTTCGGCGGTGGCGGCGATGGTCGATGGCCGCCTGCGCCGTGCCTGCGGCTTCCTGCTGGTGGCGGCGGTACTGACCCTGTTCGGGCTGATCCACTCGGTGGATCCGCGCGGCGGCATCTACCTGCCGTGGGACCTGGAAGGATTGGCGCGCATCATCAGTTTGCAGTTTGCCGGCGCCTACGTGGCCCTGGCGCTGCTGCTGGGCCTGCTGTCGCTGCAGAAGCAGCCGGTGAAGCCGCTGGGTGGGAACAGCTGATCCCACGGTAGTGCCGGCCGTTGGCCGGCATGCTCATGGGTATCCAAGGGCTGGCGCATTGCCGGCCCTTCTGCTTCTGCCACCTTGTAGAGCCGAGCCTGCGCTCGGCTGCGCTGAGCCGAGCATGGCTCGGCTCTACAGGGGCGTGTTGCGGGCGGCGAATGCTCACAGCGCGCTCTGCCAGCCAGCGGCCGGCACTACCGCTCGGCGTCCAGCTCCGGGTAATGGCGGAAGATGCCATCCGTGTTGAACGCCAGCCGCCGTTCCGAGGCCAGGTAGGCGGCGATGTTCGGCCGCTTCGCCACCCGCGCCTGCAGCGCGCGCAGCAGGGGCAGTGAGGGCGCCAGTGCCTGCATGCGACGCGGAAACATGTAGTCCAGCCCACTCAGCAACTGGAACAGCGACAGGTCCACATACGAATGCTCGCGCAGTGCATGGCGGCCACCGTTGGCGGCCAGCACCCGTTCGAAGTAGCCCAGGAACTTCGGCAGGCGCTCGCTGCGCAGCGACGCGGCACGTGCCTTGGCCTCGGTCTTCTGCTCTTCGTAGTATTTCGATGCGGCGATCGGATGATGGGTGTCATGCACTTCGGCCACCAGGTCAGCGATGGTCAACTGCAGTTGCAGCGCCTGCATCCGCCGCGATGCGGCCTGCGGCACCAGATCCAGCGCCGGGCCGAGGAAGTCCAGGATCGCGGCAACCTGCGCAATGACCTGGCGACCGGCCTTCAGGAACGGCGGCGCGAAGGGCTGCGGGCCTTCGCTGTGGCCCTCCAGGAACGGCTGCATCACCGCATCACCGTGCACCCGCGCCATGTCGATGTAGTCGGCGCCGGCATCTTCCAGCGCCAGCCGCACGAACTCGCCCCGGCCCTGGATGCCGGTCCAGTAATACAGCGCGTACTGCATGGCAGTGTCTCCGCAGGACAAGGCCCACAGCCTCGCGCGCGGCACGCAAAGCAGGCGTGAGCGCGGCTTTGGCGCGGGCCGAAGCCGAACGGCAGCGGAACAGGCGGGGAACCGGCTGGAACCGGTGGGGTCACACCTTCTCCATGCGTGTGAAACGAGGTGCTGCATCATGCAGAGTGGAAAGGCGGTATGGCCCTGGGTGCTGGGTGTGGTGGTGATCGGCGGCGCGGGCGGTTGGTTGTTCCGCGATCAGCTGAAGAGCCTGGCAGACGGTGTCTCGGTGCCGGTGCAATCGCCCCCCGCCAGTACCAGCGCACCGCCACAACCGCAGGCGGCCGCGGAACCCGCGCCAGCGCCACCGACGATCAAGCATCCGCTGGATACCGAGGCCGCAGCTGATCCGGCGCTACCGAAGCTGGCTGACAGCGATACGGCTGCCTGGGGTGCATTGAGCCAGCTGTTCCAGGGCGAGGGCCCGATGACCCTGCTGCTGCGCGATCACCTGATCCAGCGCCTGGTCACCCAGGTCGACAACCTGGACAAACCAAGCGTGCCGCCGACGGCGCTGGCCGCACGGCCGCTGCCGGGCAACCTGCAGGTCGAGCCTGGCGAGGGCGGGGAACGCATCGCGGCAAGCAACTCGGCGCGTTACGCGCCCTATGTGCAGGCCTTTACTGCGCTGGATCCAGCGGCAGCGGCTACGGCGTACAAGCGCTTCTATCCGTTGATCCAGCAGGCCTACGTCGACCTGGGCCGGCCCGAGGGCTACTTCAACGACCGTCTGGTGGCGGTGATCGACCATCTGCTGGAGACCCCGGAACTGGCGCAGGCGCCGTTGGTGCAGCGCGATGAGCGCGGCCGTTACCGCTTTGTCGATCCCACCCTGCAGTCGCGCTCGATCGGGCAGAAGGCGCTGTTGCGCATGGACGCCACGCAGGCGCGGGCGGTCAAGCAGCAGCTGCGGGCGCTCCGCTCTGCGATCACCCGCTGAACCGGTCCACTGCGCCGAACTGATCGGGATCAACGCGCCGACCACACCCGTTCCGGCATGCTGGCCGCAGGCTGACTCGCTACGGGGTGCAGTCGCAGCCACCCTTGAAACGGGGTGGGGCAGCCGCATCTTCCCAGCATCGCCGGCGCGGGCCGGCCCTGATGACCGATGAGGATTCGCAATGCGGATGGACAAGCTCACCTCGCGTTTCCAGCAGGCGCTGGCAGACGCACAGTCGCTGGCCGTGGGCCGCGACAACAGCATCATCGAACCGGTTCACCTGTTCAGCGCGCTGCTGGACCAGCAGGGTGGCAGCACGCGCCCGCTCCTGGCCCAGGCCGGGGTGAACGTGCCGGTGCTGCGCGAGCGCCTGACCGAGGCGCTGGACGCACTGCCCAAGGTGTCCGGTCAGGCCGGCAACGTGTCGATGGGCAATGACCTGGGGCGCCTGCTGAACCAGACCGACAAGCTGGCGCAGCAGCACGGTGATGCTTTCATCGCCAGCGAGTGGTTCGTGCTGGCGGCGCTGGAGGATGGTGGCACGCTGGGCATGGCGCTGCGCGCCGCCGGTGCCGACAAGACCCGCCTGCAGGCGGCCATCGACAAGCTGCGCGGCGGCGAGAACGTGCAGTCGGAGAATGCCGAGGAGCAGCGGCAGGCGCTGGAGAAGTACACCATCGACCTGACCGCGCGCGCCGAGAGCGGCAAGCTCGACCCGGTGATCGGCCGTGACGAGGAAATCCGCCGCACCATCCAGGTGCTGCAGCGCCGGACCAAGAACAACCCGGTGCTCATCGGCGAGCCCGGCGTGGGCAAGACGGCGATCGTGGAAGGGCTCGCCCAGCGCATCATCAATGACGAAGTGCCCGAGGGCCTGCGCGGCAAGCGCGTGCTGTCTCTGGACATGGGCGCGCTGATCGCCGGCGCCAAGTTCCGCGGTGAATTCGAGGAGCGCCTGAAGGGCGTGCTCAACGACCTGGCCAAGAACGAAGGACAGATCATCCTGTTCATCGACGAGCTGCACACCATGGTCGGCGCCGGCAAGGCCGATGGCGCGATGGATGCCGGCAACATGCTGAAGCCGGCCCTGGCGCGTGGCGAGCTGCACTGCATCGGTGCGACCACGCTGGACGAATATCGCAAGTACATCGAGAAGGATGCCGCGCTGGAGCGCCGCTTCCAGAAGGTGTTCGTCGGCGAACCCACGGTGGAGGACACCATCGCGATCCTGCGCGGGCTGAAGGAAAAGTACGCCGTGCACCACGGTGTGGAGATCACCGATCCGGCCATCGTGGCTGCCGCCACGCTGTCCAACCGCTACATCACCGACCGCCAGCTGCCGGACAAGGCCATCGACCTGATGGACGAAGCCGCCTCACGCCTGCGCATGGAGATCGACTCCAAGCCGGAGGAGCTGGACCGCCTGGAGCGCCGGGTGATCCAGCTGAAGATCCAGCGCGAGATGCTGAAGAAGGAAAAGGACGAAGCCTCGCGGCAGCGCCTGGCCGACCTGGAGAGCGATATCGACGGGCTGGAGCGCGAGTTCTCCGATCTCAATGAAATCTGGAAGTCGGAGAAGGCGGCGCTGCAGGGCGCCACCAAGATCAAGGAACAGGTCGAGCAGGCCAAGCTGGAACTGGAAGCTGCGCAGCGCCGCCAGGATTTCGCCAAGATGAGCGAAATCCAGTACGGCCTGTTGCCGCAGCTGGAAAAGCAGTTGGCCGCCGCGCAGGAAGCCGAGCACAAGGACTTCAAGCTGGTACAGGACCGCGTGACCGATGAGGAGATCGCCGAGGTCGTTTCGCGCTGGACCGGCATCCCGGTCAACAAGATGCTCGAAGGCGAGCGCGACAAGCTGCTGCGCATGGAAGAAGTGCTGCACAACCGTGTGGTCGGCCAGGAAGAGGCGATCAAGGTCGTCTCCGATGCGGTACGCCGCTCGCGTGCCGGCCTGTCCGATCCGAATCGTCCGGCCGGCTCGTTCCTGTTCCTCGGCCCGACCGGCGTCGGCAAGACCGAGCTGTGCAAGTCGCTGGCCGAGTTCCTGTTCGACAGTGCCGACGCGATGATCCGCATCGACATGAGCGAGTTCATGGAAAAGCACAGCGTCGCCCGCCTGATCGGTGCGCCCCCGGGCTACGTCGGCTACGAGGAAGGCGGTTACCTGACCGAGGCCGTGCGTCGTCGCCCGTATTCGCTGATCCTGCTCGATGAGGTGGAGAAGGCGCATCCGGATGTGTTCAACATCCTGCTGCAGGTGCTGGACGATGGCCGCCTGACCGACGGCCAGGGCCGCACGGTGGACTTCCGCAACACCGTCATCGTGATGACCTCGAACCTGGGCTCGCATCAGATCCAGGACATGAGCACCGACGACAGCCCGGAGGCCTACACGCAGATGAAGGCGGCCGTGATGGGCGTGGTGCAGGCGCACTTCCGTCCGGAGTTCATCAACCGCCTGGATGACATCGTCGTGTTCCACCCGCTGGACAAGCAGCAGATCAAGCAGATCGCACGCATCCAGATGCGCGGGCTGGAGAAGCGCCTGGCCGAGCGCGGGCTGAAGTTGGCGGTCTCCGATGCGGCGTTCGATCTGCTCGGCAACGTCGGCTTCGATCCGGTGTATGGCGCGCGGCCGCTGAAGCGCGCGATCCAGTCGCAGCTGGAGAATCCGCTGGCGCAGCAGATCCTGTCCGGCGCGTTCGTCAACGGTGACACCATCGAAGTCGGCAATGAGGGTGGGCATTTGGTCTTCGCCAAGGCCTGAACCGGTGGCGCGCCTGCCATGGCTGGCGCGCCACCAAAGCCTCAGCAAGGCACAATGATCCCGTTTCACTTTCGCAAGGACGAGGAGATCCGCATGGACGTTACCCGCAGGGTTTCACTCTGCGTGGCGCTGGCGCTCGCTGCAGTTGCTGGACACGCCGCAGCCGTCGAACAGGTCCAGCTGCCGACGATGAAGGGTTACCAGCAGGCCCACCAGAGCACCGACGCACAAGGCAACCGCATCACCGAGTACGTGCCGCAGGGCCAGACCGTGCAGGACTGGACCGACATGGTCACCGTCAATGATGCGCCGAAAAGTGGCCATGTAAGTCCGCGCGAGTTCCTCGGCATCATCGAGGCGGGGTGGCGCATGGCCTGTCCGGCTGCGCAGAGCCACTGGATCCGCGAAGGCGAGGAGGGCGGACGGCCATTCGCGCTGCTGATGCTCAGTTGCCCGCTGAACCCCGGCACCGGCAAACCGGAGTTCACCTGGATCAAGGGCATGCAGGGCAGGCAGGGCTTCCACACCGTGCAGAAGTCGTTCCGCGCCGAGCCGGAGAAGGACGACGTCGTGCAGTGGATCGGCTGGCTGCGAGAGGTCGGCTTGTGCGGCAGCGGCGCCGCACAAGCCTGCCACTGATCGCAGCGAAAGAGGGCGCCCAGCGGCGTCCTTCATGCATCAGAAGCGGTGCGTATAGCCGCTCATCACGCCGAACTGGTTGGCCTTCTGCACGATCGGGCTGTTGGCCGCATCGCCGAGCAGGCGCGTGCCTTCGGCCGAGATGTACCAGTTGCCATTACGGCCCACGCGGTTGCTCCACTTCAGGCCCACACCGGCGCTGACTAGGCCGGCCTTCGGTTTGTGCTCGGCAAAGCCGGTGCGCGCGGCTTGTTCCGGACTGACGCCGTACCAGGTCTGCATGTACCCACGGTTGCCGTAGTCGGTGGAGACGCTGCCGCTGACCACGCCACCGGCCAGGTCGAACAGCGGCATGCTCAGGTTCAGGTGGATCTGCTGGGTAGCCAGTCCGTTCTCAGCCTTGTCCTCGTCCTTGCGGGTGAACTGCCAGGAACCGCTCAGCACGGCTTCGCCCAGCGTATATCCAGCCGAGACACCGACCAGGGGACGGGTATCGATATCGCCCATGCCGCGCAGGAAGTCCGAACCGCCGAGCAGCGAATCCTTGTCCTTGCGGATACCGCTGGCACCGACATAGGCGCGCACGCGGGTGTGCTCGCCGAGGGTCGTGCCCCAGCCGATGCCACTGGTGCCCAGAAACCAGCCCCTTGGCGAGGTGACATCGAAGGACAGCGAAGGCGTCGCACGGTACTCCTCGCTGCCGCTGTAGCGCGGCGCCACGCCACCACCGGCGGCGAGCTCGAAGGTCCAGTGGTCATCCCTGGCGTGGGCGATCGGGGCAGCGAACAGTGGCAACAGGGCCAGGCAGAGCAGGGTGGGGGAACGGCGAAGCTGGGACATGGAAACTCTCGACAATGGGAGGAAAAGCAGCGCGCGCATCCGGCGAGTGCTGCAGGGTCGCTAGCGTGGCGATACGCCGGCGACCGATCCGTCCGCAGTTGTGCGGGAGTTGTAATCAACTGTAATTGCGCCCGTGGGCGTTCAGCTGGCAGCCAGCGGCCAGTGCATTTCCAGGCGTGCGCCGCCGAGGGCGGCGCGACCGATGCGCAGTTCGCCGTGGTGGCGTGCGGCAATGCGGCCGACGATCGCCAGGCCCAGGCCGAAGCCCCCGGTATCGCGGCTGCGGCTGTCATCCAGGCGGGTGAACGGGCGCATCACCTTCTCGCGATCGGCTTCGGCGATGCCGGGGCCATCGTCATCCACGCGCAGGCAGGCGCGGCCGCTGACACCGACCAGCGAGACTTCCACCTGCGAGCGCGCGTGGCGCAGGGCATTGCCGACCAGATTGCTCAGCGCCAGCTGCAGCAGGCGCGGTTCCGCGTCCAGCCGAGGCAGGGCACTGGGCTGCACGCGCAGCACCAGGCCGGCACGTTCGGCATCGCGGCGGGCATCGGCCAGGCAGGCCTGCAGCCAGTCGTTGGCTTCGATCCGCTGCATCGGTTCGCCCTCGCCCGGATGCTCGAGCCGTTCGTAGGCCAGCAGTTCGCTGACCAGCCGGTTGAGCTCGGCCAGGTCGCCATGCAGGCCCTGCGCCAGTCGTTCGCGGCGCTCGCGGTCATCGCTGTCCTGCATCAGGTCCAGGCCAAAGGCCACGCGCGCGATCGGCGTGCGCAGTTCGTGCGAGATCGCATGGGTCAGGTCGCGCTGGCGCTGCACCAGTTCGGCCACGCGTGCGGCCATGCGGTTGGAGTGATCGACGATGACCCGGATCTGCGAGCGTGGCGAAACCTGCGCGCGTGCCTGCAGATCGCCGGCGCCGATGCGGTCGGCATGCACGCGCAGGGCCTCCAGATCGCGCCAGAGCAGGCGAACCCAGGCGTACAGGCTGGCGCCGACCAGCAGCAGGATGCTGAGGTAGGCCGCGATGGTCATGTACGTGGTCATCTGCACCGCGCCAGGCAGGCGCAGGTGCAACCAGCGACCGTCGATGCCTTCGATCGGCAGCAGGACCTGCTGGTACTGATCGCGCACGATGAAGCCATCGGCCTGCACGGCTGCCTGTTCCTGCGGGGCCAGCGCGGGAGGCGTGTCGAGCAGGGTCAATGCGATGCCATAGTGCGGTTGCCACTGCTGCAGGCGCTCACGCTGCTGGCTACCGTCCAGGCCGGCCAGGCCGCTGCGCAGGGCGTACACCTGCCCGCGCACCTGCTGGACGAAAACGCGATCCTGCACAGGCGTATAGATGCTGTCGAGCACCCGGTTGAGGAAGAATACCGAGGCCAGGAAACAGGCGCCGGTGATGAACCACAGCCACAGGAACAGCCGCTTCATGCCGTCCAGGCCGACGGATTGAACTGGTAGCCGCGGCCCCACACCGTCTTGATCCGCCGCGGCTCGCGCGCATCATCGCCGAGCTTGCGACGCAGCTTGCCGATGCAGACGTCAACGCTGCGGTCCAGGCCGTCAAAGCCGATACCGCGCACCGCCTGCAGGATCTGGTCACGGGACAGGATCTGCCCGGGCTGGCTGGCCAGCAGCCACAGGATTTCGAATTCGGTGGTGCCCACGTCCACCGTGGCGCCGTGCAGGTGTACCTCACGCTGCATGCGGTCGATCAGCAGTTCACCGTGCATCAGCCGGCTGGGCGTGCCGGTATTGCCGCTGCCGTGGCGGCGGCGCAGCAGGGCGCGCAGCCGGGCAAGAAGCAGGCGTGGTTCGATGGGCTTGTGCACATAGTCGTCGGCGCCCGATTCCAGGCCCAGCACCTGTTCGATGTCGTCCTCGCAGGCGGTCAGCATCAGGATCGGCACATCGGAGAAGCTGCGGATCTGCCGGCACACGTCGATGCCGCCCAGGCCGGGCAGCATCAGGTCCAGCACCACCAGCTCCGGCGCGTGCTGGCGGCAGGCGGCGCCGGCAAGGTCGCCGCGTGCGATGTGCTGCACGGCGAAGCCATGCTGGTGGAGGTAGTCGCTCACCAGTTCGGCCAGGCGACGGTCGTCCTCTACCAGCATGACCGACGTAGGCGAACTGCTGGTGGTGGGATGCCAGGGCGATGGCTGCATGGGTGGGGCCTCCGTGCCCGGGCAGGAGCGCCCGGCGGCGCAGCCTAGCAACGCCCCATGACGACTGCCTGAATCGCGGCCAACCTGATAACCGCCGGTACGGGCGTCATCGCCAGTAGCTTTCAGCGGCGTGTGCCAGCTGGCCTATGGTGGCGGTTTCCCCGGATGGAGCCTGGTGCAATGAGCGAACCGCAGTGGCAACTGGAAACCCTGGCCGTGCACGGTGGCTACCGTCCCGACCCGACCACCCGCGCGGTGGCGGTGCCGATCTACCAGACCGTGGCGTATGCCTTCGATGACACCCAGCACGGTGCCGACCTGTTCGACCTGAAGGTGCCAGGCAACATCTACACCCGCATCATGAACCCTACCACCGACGTGCTGGAGCAACGCCTGGCCGCACTGGAAGGTGGCATCGGTGCGCTGGCGCTGGCCTCGGGGCAGGCCGCGATCACCTATGCCCTCCAGACCATCGCCGAGGCCGGTGACAACATCGTCGCCTCCAGCGCGCTGTATGGCGGCAGCCTCAACCTGCTGGCCCACACGCTGCCGCAGTATGCCATCCAGGCGCGCTTCGCCGACCCGGCCGATCCTTCTGCGTTCGCCGCGCTGATCGACGAGCGCACCAAGGCGGTGTTCGTCGAATCGATCGGCAACCCGCGCGGCAACGTCACCGACATCGCCGCCATTGCCGAGGTGGCGCATGCGGCGGGTGTGCCGCTGATCGTCGACAACACCGTGGCTACGCCGTTCCTGCTGCGCCCGTTCGAGCACGGTGCCGACATCGTCGTGCACTCGCTGACCAAGTACCTGGGCGGCCACGGCAACAGCCTCGGCGGTGCCATCATCGACTCCGGCCGCTTCGACTGGGCGGCGCAGCCGAAGCGTTTCGCCCGCCTCAACCAACCCGACCCCAGTTACCACGGCGTGGTCTATACCGAAGCACTGGGGCCGGCGGCCTACATCGGGCGCGCGCGGGTGGTCCCGCTGCGCAATACCGGTGCCGCGTTGTCGCCGTTCAATGCGTTCCTGATCCTGCAGGGCATCGAGACCCTGGCCCTGCGCATGGAGCGCATCAACGCCAATGCACTGGCCGTCGCGCAGTTCCTGAAGGCGCACGACAAGGTCGCCTGGGTGCGTTACGCGGGACTGGCAGACGACCCCGAGCATGCCGCCGCGCAGCGCTACCTGGGCGGGCATGGCTCGGGCGTACTGACCTTCGGCCTGCCGGGCGGGCGCGAGGCTGGCGCGCGCTTCCTTGATGCGCTGAAGCTGTTCACCCGCCTGGTCAACCTGGGCGACGCGAAGTCGCTGGCCACCCATCCGGCCTCGACCACCCATCGCCAGCTGGATGCGGCAGAGCTGGCCAAGGCCGGGGTCAGCGAAGATACCGTGCGGCTGTCGATCGGCATCGAGCACATCGGTGACCTGCGCGCCGACCTGGAGCAGGCCCTGGCCGCCGCCTGATAGCCGCGCGCTTGGTGCATATCGCCACAGGCGATCACCACCGGCGGCGCGATGCGCTAGGGTGGAACTGCCTCTCCAAGGCGTGGCAACGTGGCGATCCAGATCCCCGGTCGATGCGGGTCGACCGGGGATTTTTTTGTTTCCGGGGTCAGATCCGTTTTCCTGTGGAAAACGGATCTGACCCAATGCACCAACAGCAGCAGGGAACTGTCGAAGGCGGGGTGGGTCCGGTTGCGGGGGCGTGAGCCGCATGGGCCCGAGGCATGCCTTGGGCGGGTTGGGCAGGACGCCCAACCCCGGTCTTGCCGTGTGCGCAGGACAGCGCACACGAGCAAGCGGCGACCGAGCTTACATGGACGTACTTGCAGCGGCCCCTGCAAGCGGACCCACCCCGCGATCCCACGGAATGCAAGCTTTTGCTCTTGTCGTTGCCGTTGCTGTTGTTTGGGCAGGTGCCGGGCTGCAAGCCCTGCCGCAAGCACACTTCTCACACCACCGGGATACTGTGCTGCCCCAGATTCCGGTACGGCGGTGTGGACATGATCATCTCCGCCAGCGAGTACGCCAGCTCACGTTCGGCCATCACCGTGCCATCGGCACCGTGTTCCAGCAGATGCTTCACTTCCGCATCGCTGTGCGCGCGTGCCAGCAGGGTCAGGTCCGGGTTGATCGCACGCAGCTTGGCCAGCGCCTCACCGGCTTCCAGCGGCTGCGGAATCGCCAGCACCGCAATCTTCGCCCGCTCAGGATGGGCCTCGGCCAGCACCCGGTCGGCCGCCGCACTGCCGCGGATCGCCGCCAGGCCCTTGGCGTGCGCCGCCTCGACGTGTTCCTTGTTGTCATCGATCACCAGCACCGGCACGCCACGGTCGCTCAGCACCTGCGCCAGTTCGCTGCCGACCCGGCCATAGCCGATCACGATGGCGTGGTCATGCAGGTCCCGTGACGGGCCGGTCGCCTCTTCCGGCTCCGGCGTTTGCGGCTGTGTTTCCTGCTTGGCCTGCCATCGGTCGAGCAGGCCGAACACCAGCGGGTTGAGCATGATCGACACCAGCGCACCGGCCAGCACCAGCGACTGGCCTTCCTTCGGCAGGATCTGCAACGCCACACCGAGCCCGGCGATGATGAAGGCGAACTCACCGATCTGCGCCAGGCTGGCCGAGATGGTCAACGCGGTGCTGGTGGGATGGCCGAACGCACGCACGATGAAGAAGGCGGCGGCCGACTTGCCGAACATGATGATCAGCACGGTGGCCAGCACCTGCCACGGGTGCTGCACGATGATGTTGGGGTCGAACAACATGCCGACCGACACAAAGAACAACACCGCGAACGCATCGCGCAGCGGCAGCGAATCATGCGCGGCCTTGTGGCTCAGTTCCGATTCGTTGAGCAGCATGCCGGCGAAGAACGCGCCCAGCGCGAACGAGACACCGAACAGCATCGCAGAGCCGAACGCCACGCCCAGCGCAATTGCCAGCACCGACAGGGTGAACAGTTCGCGCGAGCCGGTACCGGCAATTCGTTCGAGGATCCACGGGATGACCCGGCGCCCGACCACCAGCATCACCGCCACGAACAGGCCCAGCTGCACGAAGGTCCAGCCGATGTCGGCCAGCACGCTGCCCAGCGAGTGCGACTCCTTGGCCGCGTCGGGACCGAACACGCCGGCCATCACCGGCATCATCACCAGCGCCAGCACACAGGCCAGGTCTTCGACGATCAGCCAGCCGACCGCGATCTTGCCGCGCATCGTCTCCAGCAGGCGCCGTTCCTCCATCGCCCGCAGCAGCACCACGGTACTGGCCGTGGCCAGCGAGAAACCAAAGATGACGCCGTGAATGGCCGGCCAGCCCATCAGCGAGGCCACGCCCCAGCCGAGCAGGGTGGCCACCGCGATCTGGCCGATGGCGCCGGGGATGGCGATGGCCTTGACCGCCATCAGGTCCTTCAGTGAGAAGTGCAGGCCGACGCCGAACATCAGCAGCATCACACCCAGTTCGGCCAACTGGTTGGCCAGCGCCTGGTCGGCGACGAAGCCGGGGGTGAACGGGCCTACGCAGATGCCAGCAACCAGGTAACCGACCAGGGGAGACAAGCGGAGCTTGTTGGCCAGCGCGCCGAAGATGAAGGCGAGCCCCAGGCCAACGGCAACGATGTTGATCAGGTCGGTGTCATGGTGCATCGGCACTCGCAGGAAATCGGGGGGGATGCCCCGATTTTCACCGACGAGGCCAGATACGGCAAACCCGCCGTCCACGTGCCGTGGCCGGCGGGCTTGCCCACGCATTTCTCCTCTTCCCCCGCCTTCGGCGCGCCCCTTCAACAAGAAGGGGCTCTCCTCCAGATGCGGCCCGGGGTTGCCGGCCAGCGGCCGGCACTACCAGAGCCTCGCTTACCAGGTGTACTTGATCCGCCCGTACACATACGCGCCGTTGAAGCCGAACGGCGAGTAGTTGCTGTACGGCAGCATGCCGAAGGTGGAGTTCTGCAGGTCTTCGGTGCGGTCCGGGTACTTGTCCAGCAGGTTGTCGGCGCCCACGGTCAGGGTCCAGTTGCTGCTCGGCTTGTAGCTGGCCGAGGCATCCACCACCCAGGCATCGCCGTAGGTCTGGTCGCGCAGCGCGGTGGCCGAGTTGCGCACGGTGAACTTGCCGTAGCGGGTCGCGGCCAGGCCCAGTTCCCAGTGGTCCGAACGCCAGGTGCCGCTCAGGATCGCCTTGTCGCGCGGGTAGCTGTCCTCGATGCGACCGATCTCATCACGGCCGATCAGCGACTGGGTCAGGCCCAGCGTGCCGAACACCGCCGGAGTGCCGCCGACACGGCGCACTTCGGTGTCGTTGTAGCTGTAGGCGGCGGTCAGCTCCAGGCTGCTGGCGCTGAACGGCACGGTATAGCTGGACACGAAGTCGACGCCGCGGGTGCGCGTATCCAGGCCGTTGGTGAAGTACGAGAACGCGGTCACCTGCGGCAGGCCGAGGGTGCCCAGCAGGGCGCTGGTGGCGGCGTTGGTGGTGATGCTGGACGACAGCGCGATGCGGTCATCGATGTCGATCTGGTACGCATCGACGGTGATGTACAGGCGCTCGACCGGCTGCAGTACCAAGCCTAGGCTGTAGGAGGTGGAGGTCTCGGCCTTCAGCGGCGAGGCGCCCAGCGCCTGCGCGGCCGGGCTGGTGGTCGGGAAGGTGCCGCGTTCAACGAACACGCCATTGAGGAACTGGCTGGTGACCGCCTGGTAGCCCTGCTGCGCCAGCGACGGTGCACGGAAGCCGCTGGAGGCGGTGGCACGCAGCGCGACCTTGTCGGTGAACGCATAGCGCGCCGACAGCTTGCCGGAGAAGCGGTCGCCGAAGTCCGAGTAGTCCTCGTAGCGGCCGGTGATGCCGGCCGAGAACTTCTCGGTCAGGTCCGCTTCCAGGCCGGCATAGACGGCGTAGTTGTGGCGGTCGGCATGCACTTCATTGGTCGGAGTGAAGCCGGCGAAGCCCTGCGCGCCGCTGCCGGTGTACGAGTTCAGTTCGCCCGGATTCTGGTCCCACTTCTCCTTGCGGTACTCACCGCCGAAGGACAGCGTGACCGGGTAGGCCAGGCCCCAGTCCAGCGACTTGGTCAGGTCGGCGTTGAAGATGTCCTGCTGGTACTTCAGCGTGCCGTCGTAGAACGAGCGCGGGCTGGTCGCACCGAGGCTGTAGTTGATGCTGTTGCGGGTGTGGAAATCGAGGGTGTTCTCGCCGTGGTTCAGGCTCAGGTCCCAGGTCCAGCCGCTGTCGGTGTTGCCCTTGACCCCGGCCACCAACGAGCGGTCCTTGGAGTACTGGTTGATCTCCGGCACGTAGCCGTCCGGGTAGGTCTGCGCCAGCAGCGCGCTCTGCCCGCTGTGGTTGCGCGAGCGGTAGAACGCGAACGAGGTGATGTCGCGGTTGCTGAGCAGCGCGCTGGCGTAGCCGGTTACGTGGTCGCTGAAATCGAAGCTGGCGTTGGCCGAGGCGGCGGTGGCGCCCACGCGCGGGTCGCCGACGATGAAGGTCTTCTGGCCGATGCTGGGGAAGTTGCCGGTATTCGGCGTGGTGCCGCGGTACGGGCCGGCGCGGTTGCTCTCGTCCTGCTGGCTGATCTGGCCGGCCACGTGCACGCGGCCACGGCCGTTGCCGAACTCGACGCCGGTATCGCCGGAAAGCTGGTACTTGTTGCCGTCGCCGGCGGAGTACTGGCCGTAGTCCACGGCCAGGCTGCCGCCACGGCCGCTGCCCTTGAGCACGATGTTGATGACGCCGGCGATGGCGTCCGAGCCGTACTGCGCCGACGCGCCGTCGCGCAACACTTCCACGCGCTCGATCGCGGCGATCGGGATCGCGTTGATGTCCACCGCCGACGAGCCACGGCCGATGCTGCCGTTGACGTTGATCATCGCCGAGGTGTGGCGCCGCTTGCCGTTGACCAGCACCAGCACCTGGTCCGGCGACAGGCCGCGCAGTTGCGCCGGGCGCACGCCGCTGGTGCCGTCGGTCAGCGCAGGGCGCGGGAAGTTCAGTGAGGGCAGGGCGCGCGACAGTGCGGTGGCCAGTTCACTGGTGCCGGTGGACTGCAGCACTTCAGGGGTGATGATGTCGATCGGCGACTGCGATTCGGCGACGGTGCGGTCGGCCACGCGGGTGCCGGTGACGATCACGGTGTCCAGGGTGTTGGCGGCGGTGCCGGCCTGCTGGGCGGCGGCGACGAACGGAGAGCCACCGAGTGCGACAGCGACGGCGGCGGCGATCAGGCTGGTCTTGCGGGTCATCGGGATGGGGCTCCGGTTGGCGGGGGCGGCACCGGAATCGACATCACGGGGGTGAGGCGGACGGCGGTTGTTGCGGTGCGCAATACAGCAATTAACGGGATATTCAGTGCCTGTCAAATGCCGGTCATCGGAAAAAACGTTGCAGCAGCAACCATTTAGCCCGGACAGGCATCGGCGGGGAGGAGACCCGGGACGCGCGCGGCGAGGACGTGGGAGAGAGGAACGTCGGCCACTGCGCATCCCGGGACGCGTCAAGTATTCGTTAACGCTAGAATTGCGTCGCAGGAACAGTGCTCACCAGCACATTCCATCCGGTTATATGGACCCCTCCCCCGATGATCTCCCTTCGTAATTTCGCCTTGCGCCGCGGCGAGCGGCTGCTGTTGTCCAATGTCGACCTGACCCTGCACGCCGGTTACCGGGTAGGTGTGGTCGGCCGCAACGGTGCTGGCAAATCCAGCCTGTTCGCGGCGGTGAAGGGCGAACTGGAGGCCGACAAGGGTGACGTCGACCTGCCCGGCAAGGTCCGTATCGCCAGCGTGGCCCAGGAAACTCCGTCGCTGCCGGACCCGGCGCTGAGCTTCGTGCTGGGCGGCGATACCGAGGTGGCCGCGGTGCTGGCCGAAGAGGCCGCGGCAACCGCCCGCGAAGACTGGGAGGCGGTGGCCAACGCACACACGAAGATGGCCGAGATGGGCGCCTACGACGCCGAAGCGCGCGCCGGCAAGCTGCTGCACGGGCTCGGCTTCCCGGCCGAGACGCACCACCGCGCGGTGTCCTCGTTCTCCGGTGGCTGGCGCGTGCGCCTGAACCTGGCCCGTGCGCTGATGATGCCCAGCGACCTGCTGCTGCTCGACGAACCGACCAACCACCTGGACCTGGACGCGGTGTACTGGCTGGAACAGTGGCTGCTGAAGTACCCAGGCACCTTGTTGCTGATCTCGCATGACCGCGAGTTCCTCGACAACGTGGCCACCCATACCCTGCACCTGCACGGCGGCGGCGCCAAGCTCTACCCGGGCGGCTACACCGATTTCGAGCGCCAGCGCGCCGAACAGCTGCGCCAGCAGCAGATCGCGCACGAGAAGGAGCAGGCCGAGCGCGCCCACCTGCAGAGTTTCATCGACCGCTTCAAGGCGCAGGCGAGCAAGGCCGCGCAGGCGCAGAGCCGCATGAAGCGCCTGGCCAAGCTGGCCGGCACCGAAGCGGTGCGTGCCGAACGCGAGTTCCGCATCGAGTTCGCGCCGCCGGCCAAGCTGCCGTTCTCGCTGATCCGCCTGAACCACGTCGAGGCCGGCTACGGCAAGGATGCGGTGATCCTGCACAACGTCGGCTTCGGCCTGGAAGCGGGCCAGCGCATTGGCCTGCTCGGCCCCAACGGCGCCGGCAAGACCACCCTGGTGAAGACCCTGGTGGGTGAACTGGCGCCGATCGTCGGTGAGCGCATGGCGCACCCGGACCTGAAGATCGGCTACTTCGCCCAGCACACGGTGGAGTCGCTGCACGAAGGCCAGTCGCCGATGGAGCACTTCCGCGAGATTGCCCCGGATGCGCCGAACCAGTCGTTCCGCGATTTCCTTGGCAAGTGGAATTTCCCGGGCGACCGCGCGTTCGAGCCGGTCGATGGTTTCTCCGGTGGCGAGCGCGCACGCCTGGCGCTGGCGCTGATCGCCTGGCAGCAGCCGAACGTGCTGCTGCTGGACGAACCGACCAACCACCTTGACCTGGAAATGCGCGAAGCGCTGGCCGAAGCACTGGCCACCTTCGAAGGCGCGATCGTGATGGTCTCGCATGACCGCCACCTGATCGGCCTGGTCTGCGATACCTACTGGCGCGTGGCCGATGGCGTGGTCGAGCCGTTCGACGGTGACCTGGATGCATACGCCGCGTGGCTGCGCACCCGTCCGCAGGCGCAGGGCACGAAGGCCCGTATGGAGCAGGTGGAAGAGCCGGTGGTGGTCAAGACCGCCCCGGTGGCACAGGTGGTGCAGAAAAAGCCGGTGAACCCGCACAAGCTGGCCGCGGCCGAAGCCAAGGTGGCCGAGCTGGAGGGTGCGCTGGCCGAACTGGATCGCCAGCTGGCCGATCCGGCCAACTATGCCGATGCCAGCCGCATGGCCGTGCTCGGCCGCGATCGGGAAACCGCCGCCGCGCAGCTGGAAAAGGCTGAAGCGGCGTGGATGGAGCTGCTGGAGTCGTAATCGGTAGTGCCGGCCGCTGGCCAGCTGCCTCTTCTGTAGAGCCGAGCCATGCTCGGCTTATGCGCGCAGCGCGGGTTCGCACATGAATCAGCCGAGCGTAGGCTCGGCGCTACATCATGCCTGCGCCTGCAGCCACTCGCGGAACCGCTTCGCCGGCTCGCGCTCGGCGCGCGAGCGTAGCCGCGTCAGCCAGTAGCGGCCCAGCTCCAGCGTGGTGCCGAACGGCTGCAGCAGGCGGCCTTCGGCCAGTTCCTGCTCGAACATGCGCAGCGGCAGCAAGGCCACGCCGGCCCCTCCGGCGGCGGCCATCGCCACCGTCAGCGAGGAATCGAACACCGGCCCACGCGCTTCCACGCCGCTGACGCCGGCCGCCTGCAGCCAGCGCGGCCATTCGTCGCTGCGATAAGAACGCAACAACGGCAGCGTGGCCAGGTCGCGCGGCTGCTTCAGCCGCCGCGCCAATGCCGGGGCGCACAGCGGCGCGAAGGGCGCATCGAGGATCGCCGTGCAGGCCTGGCCCTGCCAGTCGCCATCACCGAAGCGGATGGCCAGATCCAGCCCTTCGCCGGCCAGGTCGATGCGGTTGTTGTGGGTCTGCAGGCGCAGCTCGATGTCCGGATGCGCGGCCTCGAATGCGGCCAGCCGTGGCAGCAGCCAGCCGGTGGCGAAGGTACCGACCACGCCCAGCGTCAGCACTTCACGGGCCGGCCCGCCGGTGTAGCGCGCGATGCTGGCCGAGATGCGTTCGAACGATTCGTTGAGCACCGGATACAGCGCTGCGCCTTCATCGGTCAGCGCCACGCCGCGCGGCAGGCGATGGAACAGGCGGATGCCGAGCCGGTCTTCCAGGCCCCGGATCTGGTGGCTCAGCGCCGCCTGGCTGACACACAGCTCCAGCGCGGCACGGGTGAAGTTCTGATGGCGGGCGGCGGCTTCAAAAGCACGCAGCGCGTTCAGTGGCAGGGTCGGGTGCAGCATCGGAAAGCCGTGAGCCATGGTGATGGCTGATCCTACCGTTCAATAAGGAATTTCGTAAATCTCAACAAGTTGGTTACGACAGGCATGAGTTCAACTTATGGCTTGCCTTGATTTTTCGCGCTGGTCGGCTGCAGGGGAAGCGCCAATAATCGAGCGGTCACCAGGAGAACCCCTATGCTCGCCCGTCGCCGATTCCTGCAGTTCAGTGGTGCTGCCGTTGCTTCCTCGCTGCTTGCCCCGGCGTTGGCGCGAGCTGTTTCCCCATCGTCCGGCATATCCGCCGCGAACGCCGCCATTGCCGACGCCGCCGATTTCGCCGCGCTGGAGAAAGCCAGCGGTGGCCGTCTGGGCGTCACCGTGCTGAACACCGGTAACGGCCGTCGCATCGGCGGACATCGTCAGGACGAGCGCTTCCCGATGTGCAGCACGTTCAAGTCGATGCTGGTTGCCCATGTGCTGAGCCTTGCCGATGCAGGCCGCGTTTCGCTCGACACACGTGTGCCCATCGCCGAAAAGGATCTGCTGTCCTACGCCCCGGTGGCGCGCCGCCATGTGGGCAAGGACCTGACGGTGCGCGACCTGTGCCGGGGCACGCTGACCACCAGCGACAACACGGCGGCCAACCTGCTGCTGGAGGTGGTGGGCGGGCCGTCGGCGCTGACGGCATTCCTGCGCGGGCAGGGCGACAGCGTTACCCGCAATGACCGCAACGAGCCGGACGTGAATCTGTTCGCGAAGGGAGACCCGCGCGATACCACCAGCCCGGCCGCGATGGCCACCAGCTTGGCCCGCTTCGCGGTGGGCAATGGCCTGCAGCCGGCATCGCGCCAGCAGTTCACTGATTGGCTCATCGACAACCAGACCGGCGATGCCTGCCTGCGCGCCGGGCTGGGCAAGCGCTGGCGGGTGGGGGACAAGACCGGCAGCAACGGTGATGACACGCGCAACGACATCGCCGTGCTGTGGCCGCATGCGGGCGGCGCAGTGTGGGTGGTCACCGCCTATCTGCAGGGCGCGTCGGTCGATGACGACCAGCGCGCAGCGGTGCTTGCACGGGTGGGGGCGCTGGCCGACGCGATGATCGGATGAGGTAACCGGGGTCATTCGAAAACGGCTTGCCGTATCGGTTCAGCGCGCGCATCCTGCGCGCGTTCCAACCCCACGGAAGACCCCATGAGCCATGAACTGATCTACCTGTTGCTGATCTTCGCGCTGCTGGTGATCCCACGCGCGTTGCAGCGTTTCAGCCTGCCTGCCCCGTTGACCTGCCTGCTGTTTGGCATCATCGCCATGCTCTGGCTGGGGGATCAGGCACATGATGCGGTGATCGGACTGCTGGCCACCCTGGGCATTTCCTCGCTGTTCCTGTTCGCCGGCCTGGAAGTGGATCTGCAGGCGCTGCGCCGGGGCATGTGGCCGCTGTTGGCACATCTGGTGATCCGTACCGGCACGCTGTTCGGCGTCGGCTGGTTGGCCTGGCGTTACGCAGGATTGCCGTGGCAGGCCGCCGGGCTGCTGGCGTTGGCGCTGCTGACGCCCTCGACCGGTTTCATCATGGACTCGCTGTCGCGGCTGGGCCTGAGCGAGGACGAACGGTTCTGGGTGACCAGCAAGGCCATTGCCGGTGAGCTGCTGGCGCTGGCTGCCTTGTTCATCGTGCTGCAGGCGGGCGATCCGGGCCACATGGCGCTGTCCAGCCTGGCGCTGCTGGCGATGATGGTCGGCCTGCCGCTGCTGTTCATCGCGCTGGGCCGCTGGGTGGCGCCGCACGCGCCGGGCTCGGAGTTCTCGCTGCTGGTGATGGTCGGCATGGTGGCGGCCTACATCACCTACCTGCTGGGCGTGTATTACCTGGTGGGCGCGTTCATCGCCGGCCTGGTCGCGCGCCTGCTGCACCAGCGCATGCCGCTGCTGGCCTCGCACGAGAACCTGCACGCGCTGCGCCTGTTCGCCTCGTTCTTCGTGCCGTTCTACTTCTTCAACGCGGGCACCAAGGTGCCCAGCGAAGCGTTGAGCTTCGAGGCGCTGGGGCTGGGCATCGTGATCACTCTGGTGGTGCTGCCGCTGCGCATCGGCGTGGTCTGGCTGCAGCGCCGGGTGATGTTCGGCGAGAGCTTCCGCAGCAGCCTGCGCGTCTCGCTGGCGCTGGCTCCGACCCTGATCTTCACCCTGGTGCTGGCGGCGATCATGCGCGAGCGTTTCCAGATTCCGGCGGTGCTGTTCGGCGCGCTGCTGCTGTACGCCGCACTGACCACGCTGCTGCCGTCGCTGGTGTTCCGCACGCCGTTCGACGTCGATCCGGTGGAGCAGGAACCGGCGGGCGAGGGCGAGGCCGCACCGGTAGCGGCCACCGAGGTCAGCCACGCCGAGCCGCCGAAGGCGCCGCTGCCACCGCAGGTCTGAGCCGCAGACGCGTGCAGCGGCTTGCACTCCCGCGTGCCAACACAGACACTGCGCGCCCGTGAAGCGCGCCCTGTCGTGGGCGGCCACAGCCAGGAGCAACAGGCGTGACCCAGGAAAGCAACCCAGACCGCAGCCTGTTGCCGGGCAAGATCCTGTTGTGGTTCTCGGCGGTCGCGCTGCTGGTCCTGCTGGGCTGCAGCTGGTCGATGCCCCCGGTCGATGCCTCCGGTTTCCGGCAGACACAGACTGCTCTGTCGATCGACTGGTTGCTGCGCGGCGGTCCCTGGCTGGACTACGTGACCCCGGTGCTGGGCGCGCCTTGGTCGATCCCGTTCGAGTTCCCGTTCTACCAGTGGTTGGCGGCGTTGCTGTCCAGCGTCACCGGCATGAGTGCCGACAACAGCGGGCGGCTGGTCTCCACCGTCTTCCATGCCGGCTGCATCTGGCTGGTCTACCGCACGCTGCTGGCATGGCGCCCTGATCGCACGCTGGCGCTGTGCGTGGCCGGCGCCTTCGCCGTTTCACCGTACGCGCAGTTCTGGGGGCGCTCGGTGATGATGGAATCCAGCGCGGTGTTCTTTGGCCTGCTCTTTGTCTGGGCGATGGCACGCCTGCGCAGCCAGCCGCGCGCGTGGGTGGGCCTGGTTGCCGTCGTCGCGGCGGTGCTGTCGGCGGCCATCAAGGTGACTTCGTTCTTCGGCTTTGCCGCGTTCGTTGCACTGGCCTTCCTGTGGCTGGCCCTGCGCGAGCACGGCTGGCGCCCGCGGTGGCTGCAGCAGCATTGGCAGCTGCTGTTCTGGGGTGGCCTGTCCGCGCTTGCCGTGCTGGCCACGCTCAGCCTGTGGTTGCAGCATGCCGATGCGCTGAAGGCGCAGTCGGCGCTGGGCCGGCAGATCACCTCCGATGCTCTGTCCACCTGGAATTACGGCACCCTGCAGCAGCGCCTGGATCCCGCTACCTGGTGGGGCACGGTGTTCAAGAAGCGCTTCTCCGGTGCGATCGGCTCCAACTGGATCTTCCTGATCTTCGTCATCGCCGGGCTGTGGCAGAAGCGCACGCGCTCGGCGGTGGGTGTCCTGCTGCTGGCCTACCTGGCGCCGTTCCTGGTCTTCACCAACCTGCACATCGCCCATCCCTACTACCAGGCGGCCAATATCGTGTTCGCCACGTCGATCATCGGCCTGGTGCTGTGGTCGACGGTGCTGGCGGCCGAAGCGGCGGGCAAGCCGCGCCGTGGCGTTGCGCTGGCGATCTTCCTGTGCGTGCTGTCGGTGGGCTTTGGCCTGGTGAAGTCGCTGAAGGACATCAAGGAGGCACGCGAGCCGACACCGGTTTCGCAGATCGCCGAGGCCATCCGGACCGGCACCCCGGCGCAGGGTGTGGTGGTCGCGTTCGGTCAGGACTGGTCCTCCGAGCTGCCGTATTTCTCCGGCCGCCGCGCGGTGATGATTCCGGACTGGGCATCGGACGACGTGCTCGCATCGCTGGCTGCAGATGACGCAGCACTGGGGGGATTGCCGCTGGCCGCACTGGTCAACTGCCCCAGCCAGGTGGGCAGCAGCCCCGAGCGCGAGCAGTGGCAGGCGGAGATCATCCGCCGCTATGCCGCCGGTGGCCAGAAGCAGGACGTCGGCGGTTGCGAGGTCTGGTTGCACCGATGAGGTGACGTGGCCGGTGCGCAAGGTTTGCGCGCACCGGCCCGGGTCGTTAGGGTTGGGGCATGAGACTGCCTGCCGTTGTTGCCGCTTCCGCCCTCCTGCTCAGCCTCGCTGCCTGCTCGCAGCGTTCCGATACGGTCGCCCATGATCTGGCGACCGCACCGGCCGATGCCTTCATGGCGGCCATCGCCGCGCATTGCGGCCAGGCCTATGAAGGCCGGGTGGTGGAGGACACGCCGGCGCCGACCGGCAAGGACCCGTTCGCCGGGCAGCGCCTGGTCATGCATGTGCGCGGCTGTGCCGACCCCGCCCATGAACTGCGGATTCCCTTCCATGTGGGGGATGACCATTCGCGCACCTGGGTGCTGACCCGTACCGAAAATGGCCTGCGGCTGAAGCACGACCATCGCCACCCGGATGGCAGCGCGGATGCGATCACCCTCTATGGCGGCGACAGCACGCCACCGGGCACCGCCGAGCGGCAGCAGTTCCCGGCCGACTCCGATTCGGTGGCGATGTTCCGTCGTGCCGACATGCTGGCCTCTACGCACAACACCTGGGCGATGGAGATCGACCCGGACCAGACCTTCGTCTACGAGCTGGCCCGCCCGGACGGCCGCCGCTTCCGCGTGAAGTTCGACCTGAGCAAGCCGGTCGATCTGCCGCCGCCGCCGTGGGGTGACGACAAAGCGCCCGCACCGTGATCGCGGGGTCGGATGCCTCCTGTGGAGCGCTCCGACCCCGGAAAGGCCCCCCGACCGAGTAGATCCGCGCCATGCGTGGATGCGGGAGACCTGGTCGGGTCAGAGCCCCGGCCGCTGGCCAGGGATCCGACCCCTCAACTCAACGCGTACCGAAGCGCGCCCGGCAACCGTTGCTCACCCACACCTGGCCCCGTGAGTAGCCCCAGCTGCGGCCCTCCTGGCAGGCGCTGCCGGACAGCTGCTGCTGCAGCACCGGCCGGCCCTGGCGCTCATCCCAGTCGCAGTTCTGCGTGCGGTTGTTGTTGCTGCTGCAGGTGATGGAGTAGTTGCTGTTGCCGCCGCCCCAGCCACCGCCCCCGCCACCCCAGCCGCGAGCTTCGGCGAATTCGGCGCGGCAGCCGTTGCTGACCCACACCGCGCCATTGCGCACCCCCCAGGTACGGCCTTCGTCGCAGGGGCTGCCGGACAGCTGGCGGACCAGGCGGGCATTGCGCCAGCCGACCGGGCAGCTGCGTTCGCGATTGTTCTGGCTCTCACAGCGGATGGTCTCGCCGGGCCGGCCGTTGTTGCCGCCCCAGCCACCGCCGTTGCCGCCGCCCCAGCCACCACGGGCCTCGACGAATTCGGCGCGGCAGCCATTGCTGACCCAGATGCTGCCATTGCGGCTGCCCCAGGTGCGGCCCTCGTCGCAGGCGCTGCCGGACAGCTGGCGGACCAGCTGCGCATTGCGCCAGCCTGTATTGCACACGCGTTCTCGATTGTTCTGGCTCTCGCAACGGATCACCCCGCTTTGCGCGGCGGCCGGGGCGGAGGGCAGGGCGAGCGTGGCGATGGTGCCCAGGCTCAGGGTCACGGCCAGGCGGGCCAGGGACAGCGGATTCATGGCGGCATCCCATACGGTGGCAGGTGCCTGACTATAGGGAGGGGGATGATCAAGCCGGTGTGACTGGCCGGATTTGCCCCGGCCGGGGCCTCGGCCGCAGAATACGAGGCTTTCCGGCCCCCATCCGGTGCCGGCGTTCTCCAGCGGAGCTTCCCCCCATGCGTACCCACTTCTGCGGCCTGGTCGATGAGACCCTGATTGGCCAGACTGTCACCCTCGCCGGCTGGACCGACGTGGCCCGTAACCAGGGCGGCGTCTGCTTCATCGATCTCCGCGATCATGAAGGCATCGTGCAGGTGACCGTGGAGGTCGACAACGCCGAAGTGTTCGCCGTGGCCGCTTCGCTGGGCTACGAGGACGTGCTTCAGGTGGAGGGCGTCGTGCGCGCCCGCCACGCGGTGAACGACAAGATGCGCACCGGCAAGGTGGAAGTGATCGCCACCGCCATCACCGTGCTGAACAAGGCTGCGCCGCTGCCGTTCCACGCCCACGAGAACCCGGGCGAGGAAACCCGCCTGAAGTACCGCTACCTGGACCTGCGCCGTCCGGAAATGCAGCGCATGCAGCGCACCCGCATCAAGCTGGTACAGGCCCTGCGCCGCCACCTGGACGAGAAGGGCTTCCAGGACATCGAGACCCCGATCCTGACCAAGGCCACCCCGGAAGGCGCCCGCGACTTCCTGGTGCCGGCGCGCATGCACCCGGGCGAGTTCTACGCCCTGCCGCAGAGCCCGCAGCTGTTCAAGCAGATCCTGATGGTGGCCGGCTTCGACCGTTACTACCAGATCGCGCGCTGCTTCCGCGACGAAGCACTGCGTGCCGACCGCCAGCTGGAGTTCACCCAGCTGGACATGGAATTCGCCTTCGTGCGCGAGCGCGACGTGCAGGACTTCGTCGAAGACATGATCCGCGCCATCTTCAAGGAAGTGGTCGACGTCCAGCTGGATGCCAGCTTCCCGCGCATGACCTGGGCCGAGGCGATGCGCCGCTACGGTTCGGACAAGCCGGACCTGCGCATCGCGCTGGAGCTGGTCGACGTGGCTGAACTGGTCAAGGACAGCGGGTTCGCAGTGTTCACCGGCCCGGCCAACGATGCCGAAGGCCGCGTCGCCGCGCTGCGCATCCCGGGCGGTGCAGCGCTGAGCCGCAAGCAGATCGACGAGTACGCCGCGCACGCCGCCAAGTACGGCGCTAAGGGCCTGGCCTACATCAAGATCGCCGACAACGGCGAAGTCAGCTCGCCGATCCAGAAGTTCTTCAGCGAGGCTTCCTTCGCTGCGCTGGTCGCCCATGTTGGCGCCGGCAACGGCGACATCGTGTTCTTCGGTGCCGGTGGCTACAACAAGGTCTCCGACTTCATGGGTGCACTGCGCCTGAAGGCCGGCAAGGACTTCGGCCTGATCGCCGATGGCTGGGCGCCGCTGTGGGTCACCGACTTCCCGATGTTCGAATGGGACGAGGAAGAACAGCGCTACGTCGCCCTGCATCACCCCTTCACCGCACCGGCCGTGGACGACATCGCCGACCTGCGCGCCAACGCCCGTACCGCCGTCTCGCGCGGCTACGACATGGTGCTCAACGGCAATGAAATCGGCGGCGGTTCGATCCGTATCCACCGTCCGGACATGCAGAGCGCAGTGTTCGAGCTGCTCGGCATCGGCGCCGAAGAGGCCCGCGCCAAGTTCGGATTCCTGCTCGACGCGCTGAACTACGGCGCGCCGCCGCACGGTGGCATCGCCTTCGGCATCGACCGCATCGCCGCGCTGATGGCCGGCACCGAGTCGATCCGCGACGTCATCCCGTTCCCGAAGACCACCGGTGCACAGGATCTGATGACCGACGCGCCGTCGCCGATCGTCGACGCGCAGCTGGCCGAAGTGCACATCCAGGTTCGCCCCAAGACCAACTGATCAGGAGATCCAGGCAATGACCGAGTTTGCGTTTTCGCTGGAGTGGGAAAAGCTGGGCAATGAAGGCTCCGAGGCCAACCTGGTCACCGAGCGTGCACGCGTGTTCGGTGGTTGGCTGGTCCGCGTCGGTACCAACCCGGCGGCGATGGCCCTGACCTTCGTCGCCGACGGCGAAGGCCGTTGGGACGGTGAAGACTTCGGCGTCGAGGATTACGAGGACGACGAAGAGGAAGAGTACGAAGAGGACGAGGAAGAAGAGGACGAGGACGAAGAGGAGTACGAGGAAGAGGACGAGGAAGAAGAAGCGGAGTCGCCTGAAAAGGCTTGACCCCCGCTTCGCCCTGGCGTCAACTTCCTGCATGTATTCGATCCGCCGCGCCACTGTGGACGACGCGCCGACCCTGTCGGCGCTGGCCGCCCGCACGTTCACCGAAACCTTCGGCCATCTGTACCCGCCGCAGGACCTGCAGGCCTTCCTGGAGGAGGCCTACACGGTCGAGCGCCAGCGCGTGATCCTGGCCCACCCCGATTACGCGGTGTGGCTGCTGGAACTGGATGGGGAGGCGGTCGGCCATGCCGCCGCCGGCCCCTGTGGCCTGCCGCATCCGGATGTGAAACCCGGTGACGGCGAACTCAAGCGCCTGTACCTGATCAAGGCGCAGCAGAGCTGCGGCTGGGGCAGCCGCCTGCTGGAAACCGCGCTGACCTGGCTGGAGCGCGAAGGCCCGCGCACGCTGTGGCTGGGTGTGTGGTCGGAGAACTTCGGCGCGCAACGCTTCTACGCGCGCTATGGTTTCGAGAAGGCCGGCGAGTACCTGTTCCCGGTCGGCAATACCAACGATCTTGAATTCATCCTGCGCCGCGCACCGCGCGCGGCCTGACGTTCACCGCCGCTTGCTGCGCGCGCGTGTTCAATCACCTCACGTTCCTGCCCCGCTGACCGCCAGGCTGTTTGCATGACTCCCCCCGTATTGCTGCTGCATGGCATCTGGAATGCCCGCGCCTGGGTCGGGCCGCTGGCCTGGCGCCTGCGCGCGCGTGGTTTCCAGGTGCACGCGTTCGGTTACTCCTCGGTGTTCGGTGGTCCCGACGTGGCGGTGCCCCAGCTGCTGGAACGGTTGGCCGATGCCGGGCCGTTGTCGCTGGTCGGCCACAGCCTGGGAGGGTTGCTGGCGCTGGAAGCGCTGCGGCGCAATCCGCAGCTGCCGGTGCAGCGGGTGGTCTGCCTGGGTTCACCGCTGCGCGGCAGTGGCACCGCACGCTCGTTGTCCGAGCATGGCTGGGGCCTGGCGCTGGGACGCAGCAGCGAGCTGCTACTCGATGGCCTGCCGGACTGGCAGGGTAGGGCCGAGGTTGGCCTGATCGCCGGCTCGGTGCCGCATGGTCTGGGCAGCTTGTTGGGTGCCATCGACGATGCCTCCGACGGCACCGTGGCACTGGCCGAGACCCGGCTGCCGGGCCTGGCCGACCATTGCGTGGTCCGCACCAGCCACAGCGGCCTGGTGGTGTCGCCAGACGCCGCGCGGCAGACCGCGCATTTCCTGCGTCATGGCAAGTTCGACCACAGCCGCGACGCGGCGGCAGCATAGGGGCAGGGGAGGCAGGGCCGCCCTGTGGAGCCGAGCCCATGCTCGGCTGCATTCCGTCGGGCCCATTGGGCCGAGCATGGGCTCGGCTCTACAACAATACGGGCCTAGACACGGTTGCAGCGCCCGATCAGGTAGAATCCGCGCCTTGATCCTGAAGCAGCCAGACGGTAGCACCCATGGGTAGAGGCCCCTCCATCGAAGCCCGCAAGAACGCGTCCGACGCGAAGCGCGGCAAGATTTTCACCAAGATCATCCGCGAGATCGGCGTTGCCGCGCGCGGCGGTGGAGGCGACCCCAACAACAACCCGCGCCTGCGCGTGGCCGTGGACAAGGGCCTGGCCGTGAACATGTCCAAGGACGTGATCGAGCGTGCCATCAAGAAGGCGACCGGTGAGCTGGAAGGCGTCGACTACGAGGAAGTCCGCTACGAGGGCTACGCCCCGGGTGGCGTGGCCGTGATCGTTGACTGCCTGACCGACAACCGCGTACGCACCGTGGCCGATGTCCGCCATGCGTTCAGCAAGTGCGGTGGCAACATGGGCACCGAGGGCTCGGTGGCCTTCATGTTCAAGCGCCTGGGCGTGCTCAGCTTCGCCGCAGGGGCCGACGAGGAAGCCATCACCGAAGCGGCCATTGAAGCCGGTGCCGATGACATCGTGGTCTACCCCGATGACGGCTCGATCGATGTGGTCACCAGCCCTGACGCGTTCAACGCGGTGAAGGATGCGATGGCCGCCGCCGGCCATGTCGCCGACCACGCCGAGATCACCTTCCGCGCGGACAACGACATCAAGGTTGAAGGCGACGTCGCCCTGCAGGTCAAGAAGCTGCTGGACATGCTCGAAGACCTGGACGACGTGCAGGACGTGTATTCCAACGCCGAACTCGGCGCCGACGCCTACGCCTGAGCCGTCCTCGACGGCCTGGGCGCGGGCCGTTGAACGGTCACTGCGGACAGTCATGAGCCCCCTACGCCTGCCAGCGCATCCCGTTCCGCCCCGCCAGGAGTGCAGCATGACCCGCATCCTCGGCATCGACCCCGGTTCGCAGCGGACCGGGGTCGGCATCATCGATGTCGACGCCGCCGGCCGCGTCACCTACGTGCACCACCAGCCACTGGTGCTGCTGGGCGCCGACGACTTCCCGCAGCGCATGAAGCTGCTGGTGCTGGGCCTGGCCGACCTGTGCCGCGAGTACCAGCCGCAGGAAGTGGCCATTGAAAAGGTGTTCATGGCCCGCAATCCCGATTCGGCGCTGAAGCTGGGCCAGGCCCGGGGCGCGGCGATCTCGGCCGTGGTGCTGCGCGACCTGCCGGTGCACGAATACGCCGCCAGCGAGATCAAGCTCGCCGTGGTTGGCCGTGGTGGCGCCGAAAAGCAACAGGTTCAACACATGGTCGGGCTCATGCTCAACCTGAAAACCAAGCTGCAGGCCGACGCGGCCGACGCGTTGGCGGTGGCGATCACCCATGCCCACGTACGGGCAACGGCCAACCGCCTGGGGCTCAGTGCCCGCCAGGCGTGGGGCCGCAAATGAGGAGCTGCACGCAATGATCGGTCGACTGCGCGGCATCGTCGCCTACAAGGCGCCGCCGTGGCTGGTGGTGGACGTGAACGGGGTGGGCTACGAACTGGAGGCGCCGATGAGCACCTTCTACGACCTGCCTGAGCTCGGCCGCGAGGTCACGCTGTACACCCACTACGCGCAGAAGGAAGACAGCGTTTCGCTGTACGGCTTCCTGCGCGAGGGTGAGCGGCGCTTGTTCCGCGACGTGCAGAAGGTCAGTGGCATCGGCGCGAAGATCGCGCTGGCGGTGCTGTCCGGCGTTTCCGTCGAGGAGTTCGCGCGCATGGTCCAGGCCGGTGACATCACCGCGCTGACCCGCATCCCCGGCATCGGCAAGAAGACTGCCGAGCGCATGGTGCTGGAACTGCGTGACCGCGCCGCCCAGTTCGGCGCCGGCGGCGCGCTGCCCACCGGCAGCGGCCCAGCCCCGGCCGACCCGCTGTCCGATGCCACCGTGGCCCTGCAGCAGCTGGGCTACAAGCCGGCCGAAGCGGCACGCATGGCCCGCGACGCCTTCAATGAAGGCGACGAGGTAGCCACCGTGATCCGCAAGGCGCTGCAGTCGGCGCTGCGCTGAGCCGCGTCCCTTTCCTTCAACGAACCGCCTGAGCATCGCCAGGAGTCCCATGTCCAGCAGTCAAACCCCGCACGCAGCTGCCTCCGGCAGCCACGGTCACGCCCCTCCAGCAGGAGGCATGGCGCTGATCATCGGTGCGATCGGCGTGGTGTTCGGCGATATCGGTACCAGCCCGCTGTACACGCTGAAGGAGGCGTTCTCGCCGCACTACGGGCTCAACAGTGACCACGACACCGTGCTGGGCGTGCTGTCGCTGGCGTTCTGGGCGCTGAACATCGTGGTCACGCTGAAGTACGTGACCATCATCATGCGCGCCGACAACGACGGCGAGGGCGGCATCATGGCGCTGATGGCGTTGACCCAGCGCACGCTGCGCAACGGCTCGCGCTCGGCCTACGTGGTCGGCATCCTCGGCATTTTCGGTGCGTCGCTGTTCTTCGGTGACGGCGTGATCACCCCGGCGATATCGGTGCTGGGTGCGGTGGAAGGCCTGGAGGTGGCCGCGCCGGGCCTGCATGCCTTCATCGTGCCGATCACGGTGGTGGTGCTGTTGATGGTGTTTGCGGCGCAGCGCTTCGGTACCGAGAAGATCGGCAAGGCCTTCGGCCCCATCACATCGGTCTGGTTCATCTCGCTGGCGGCGATCGGCATCTACAACATCGTCGATGCGCCGGAAGTGCTCAAGGCATTCAACCCGTGGTGGGCGATCCGCTTCTTCATGGAGCACAGCTGGCATGGGATCTTCATCCTCGGCGCAGTGGTGCTGGCGGTGACCGGTGGCGAGGCGCTTTACGCCGACATGGGCCACTTCGGTGCCAAGCCGATCCGACACGCCTGGTACTTCTTCGTGCTGCCGTGCCTGGTGCTGAACTACCTGGGGCAGGGCGCACTGGTGCTCAACCACCCCGAGGCGCTGAAGAACCCGTTCTTCGAGGCAGTGCCGTCGTGGGCGCTGTACCCGATGATCATCCTGGCCACGATGGCGGCGGTGATCGCGTCCCAGTCGGTCATCACCGGCGCGTTCTCGGTCTCGCGTCAGGCGATGCAACTGGGCTACATCCCGCGCATGCGCATCAAGCACACCTCGCACGACACCATCGGCCAGATCTACATCCCGGGCATCAACTGGGGCATCGCGGTGATGGTGATCGGCCTGGTGCTGGCCTTCCGCAGCTCGTCCAACCTGGCGGTGGCCTACGGCATCTCGGTGTCGGCCACCATGCTGATCGACACCCTGCTGCTGGCCCTGGTGGCCCGTTCGCTGTGGCCGAAGGCGCGCGCCTGGCTGCTGCCGCTGTGCGTGGTGTTCTTCATCATCGACCTCGGCTTCGTCATCGCCAACGGTGCCAAGCTGCTGCAGGGCGCCTGGTTCCCGGTGGTGCTGGGCATCTTCCTGTTCACCATGATGCGCACGTGGCGCCGTGGCCGCGAGCTGCTGCGCGATGAGATCCGCAAGGACGGCATCCGCCTGGATACCTTCCTGCCGGGCCTGATGCTGGCACCGCCGGTACGCGTGCCGGGCACCGCGGTATTCCTCACCGCCGACCCGACCGTCGCCCCGCATGCGCTGATGCACAACCTCAAGCACAACAAGGTGCTGCACGAGCGCAACGTGTTTCTGCACGTGGAGACCCTGCCGATCCCGTATGCGATGGAAGGGCAGCGGCTGAAAATCGAATCGGTGGGCGACGAGTTCTACCGCGTCTATGTGCGCTTCGGCTTCATGGAAACCCCGGACGTGCCGCTGGCGCTGATGCGCTCGTGTGACCACGGTGGCATCTACTTCGACCCGATGGACACCACCTTCTTCGCCAGCCGCGAAACCATCGTGGCCACCGCCAACCGCGGCATGCCGATCTGGCGCGACAAGCTGTTCGCGCTGATGCATCGGAATGCCGCGCCGGCCACGGGCTTCTTCCGTATTCCCGGCAACCGCCTGGTCGAACTCGGGGCCCAGGTCGAGATCTGAGGTCTGGTAGTGCCGGCCGCTGGCCGGCATCCGCCGCACCACCGGTGTTCATGGGGTTGCCGGCCAGCGGCCGGCACTACCGTGCTTCCGGCCCCGGAATGCAACCATTTACCGCATAATCACGGTATGACCGACGACCGCATCATCGGCGCCGGCGCCACCCGCGAGGATGACGCCGCCGACGCCAGCATCCGCCCCAAGCGCCTGGCCGACTATCTTGGCCAGGCCCCGGTGCGCGAGCAGATGGAGATCTACATCCAGGCGGCCAAGGGGCGTGGCGACGCGCTCGACCACGTACTGATCTTCGGGCCGCCCGGCCTGGGCAAGACCACGCTCAGCCACGTCATCGCCAACGAACTGGGCGTGGCCCTGCGGGTGACCTCCGGCCCGGTGATCGAGAAGGCCGGCGACCTCGCCGCACTGCTGACCAACCTGCAGCCGCACGACGTGCTGTTCGTGGACGAGATCCACCGCCTGTCGCCGGTGGTCGAGGAAGTGCTGTACCCGGCGATGGAAGACTTCCAGATCGACATCATGATCGGTGAGGGCCCCGCGGCCCGTTCGATCAAGATCGACCTGCCGCCGTTCACCCTGATCGGTGCCACCACCCGCGCCGGCCTGCTGACCGCGCCGCTGCGCGACCGCTTCGGCATCGTCCAGCGGCTGGAGTTCTACAGCGTCGAGGAGCTGACCCGGATCGTGCGCCGTTCGGCCACCATCCTCGGCATCGACTGCACCCCCGACGGCGCCGGCGAGATCGCGCGGCGCGCACGCGGCACCCCGCGTATCGCCAACCGGCTGCTGCGCCGCGTGCGCGACTACGCGCAGGTGAAGGCGGGCGGCCACATCGACGAGGCCGTGGCGCAGGCCGCGATGAAGATGCTCAAGGTTGATCCGGAAGGCTTCGACGAGCTCGACCGGCGCCTGCTCAAGACCCTGGTCGACTACTTCGATGGCGGCCCGGTCGGCATCGAGTCGCTGGCCGCGGCGCTGTCCGAGGAACGCGGCACGCTGGAAGACGTGGTCGAGCCGTACCTGATCCAGCAGGGCTTCCTGGTGCGCACCGCGCGCGGCCGCATGGCCACCCACAAGGCCTACCGGCACATGGGCCTGAAGCCGAAGAACCCGCCGCAGGACCTGTTCGCGGAGGTTCCCGATGTCGGTTGAGCCACTATTCAGTTGGCCGACACGCATTTACTGGGAAGATACCGACGCAGGCGGCGTGGTCTACCACGCCCGCTACGTGGCCTTCATGGAACGGGCCCGGACCGAATGGATGCGTGCGCTCGGCTACGGCCAGGAGCGCATGCGCGCCGAGCATGGGATGGTCTTCGCGGTGCGCTCGATGCAGATGGATTTCATCAGGCCGGCACGGCTGGATGACACCCTGCAGGTGAGCGCCCGCCTGGTCCAGCTGAAGAAGGCCAGCATGGTTTTCGACCAGCAGATCCTGCGCGACGGCGAGCTGCTGCTGTCGGCCCGGGTCCGCATCGCCGCACTGGAAGCGGCCAGTTTCCGTCCGCGTGGCATGGACGAGGCCGTCCTTGCCATGCTGCAACCCCACCTCCACCCCGAATCCGAACACTGAGGAACAACGGATGATCGCAACGCTCCTGGCCCTGCAGGCCACGGTCACCGAGGCACTGCCGGCCGACGTCAGCAACGCCGCGACACAGACCCTTGCCCAGGCCACCACCGGCGGCGGCATCAACTACCTCGAACTGATGGCCAAGGCCAGCCTGCCGGTGAAGATCATCGTGCTGCTGCTGCTGGTCGGCTCGTTCGTCAGCTGGGTGATCATTTTCCGCAAGGCCCGCGTGTTCAAGCAGGCCACCCGCGAAGCCGACGAGTTCGAGAACCGCTTCTGGTCCGGCGCCGACCTGGGCAAGCTGTACAGCGCCGCCACCGACCGCAGCCGCAGCGTGACCGGCCTGGAAGCCATCTTCGAAGCTGGTTTCCGCGAGTACACCCGCCTGCGCGACAAGCGCCGCCTGGATGGCCGTGCGCAGCTGGAAGGCGCGCAGCGTGCCATGCGCACCACCTACACCCGCGAAGTGGACCAGCTTGAGCGTAACCTGGAACTGCTGGCCAACATCGGTTCGACTGCCCCGTATGTGGGCCTGGTCGGTACCGTGTTCGGCATCATGGTGACCATGCACGACATGATCAGCAGCGGTGCGCAGGCCGGTATCGCCGCCGTCGCGCCAGGCATCTCCGAAGCCCTGTTCGCCACCGCCATCGGCCTGTTCGTGGCGATCCCGGCGGTGTGGGCCTACAACCGCTTCACCACCCGCGTGGAGCGCATGTCGGTGCGGTTCGAGACCTTCGCCGAAGAGTTCAGCTCCATCCTGCAGCGCCAGAGCGCTGGCGACGAGTAAGCGCCTGACCCGGGAGTCCAAGCCATGTCCGCTGCCATCGGTCGCCGCAAGCGCCGCAAGCTGAAATCGGAAATCAACGTCGTCCCCTACATCGACGTTATGCTGGTGCTGCTGATCATCTTCATGGTCACCGCGCCGCTGCTCACCCTGAGCTTCGACGTCGACCTGCCGCAATCCAACGCCAAGGCGCTGGAAAGCAAGCAGGACCCGGTGATCGTCTCGGTGCGCCAGGACGGCCAGCTCAGCCTGAAGCTGCCCGACGCCAAGGAACCGACCGCCGTGTCGGCCGAGGAACTGGAGGGCCGCCTGGCCGGCATCGCCGCCCAGGACAAGGGCGTGCGCGTGATCGTCGCCGCCGACCGTGCCGTGGCCTATGAAAAGGTCATCGCCGCGATGGATGTGATCAAGCGCGCCAAGGTAGACAAGGTAGGCCTGGCCACCGATGCACGCTGACGCCCTGCCACCTCCGCAGCAGCGCGAACCCGGCTGGGGCCTGCCCCTGGCGCTGGCGTTGCTGGTGCACCTGCTGGTCGCGCTGGTCTTCATCGTGGCCTGGTTCTGGTCGCCCGAGCGCAACACCGACGCCGCCGCCGGTGATCCGTCGGTGGAGGCCAGCCTGGCGCTGTCCGCGTCCGAGGCGTCCGCCGCCCGCCAGGCCCTGCGCCAGTCCGAAAAGCTGGAGGACCTGCCGCCGCCGGTGGCCGAGCCGGTTCCGGTGCCGGAAGACACCATTCCGCCGCCACAGCCGATTCCCGAGCCGCGCCCACAGGACGCCCCCACGCCACAGCAGCAACAGGCACAGGAGCGTGTCGCGCAGCCGGATACCAAGGACCAGGAAGCGGTCAGCGCGTTGGCCATCTCGCAGGAGAAGGCCAGGCAGGAGCAGGAAGCCAAGCGCCGCCAGGAGCAGATCGACCTGACCGAACGCAAGCGCCAGGAAGAGGCCGAGCAGAAGCTGCGCCTGGCCAAGCAGCAGGAAGAAGACGCGAAGAAGAAGCTGGCCGATCAGGCGCGTCAGGCCGCGGACAAGGCCGAGGCCGAGAAGCAGAAGAAGATCGCCGAGATCCGCGCCCGCCGCGAACAGGCCGAAAAGGAAGCCAAGCTGGCTGAGCAGAAGCTGCGCCAGGTCGCCGCCGCGCGCAATGCCGCGGGCAGTGCCGCCGCCGGTGCCAGCGGTGCATCCCAGCCGGCCGCCGGTGGCGGTGGCAAAAGCGATGATCTTTCGGCCAAGTACGCCGCGGCGATCCAGGCCAAGGTGCTGTCGCAGTGGGTGCGGCCGGACACGGTGCCGCTGGGCCAGCGCTGCCAGATCACCATCACCCAGATTCCGGGTGGCACGGTGATGCAGGCCAAGGTCAGCCCGAACTGCCCGTACGACGAGGCCGGCAAGCGTTCGATCGAGGCCGCCGTGCTCAACGCGCAGCCGCTGCCGTACCGTGGCTTCGAGTCGGTGTTCGCACGCACGCTCAACTTCACGTTTACTGCCCAGGATCGCTGAGGCGGCGGGCCGGGGCGGCTCTCGAGCCACCCGCGCCCACGGTTGTCGCGCTTGCCTCGACCGGGCAGGCTGTGGGCTGCTGTCGAACACCGTCCTCCGGGGCGGCGTGACCGGGGCAGACGGTGCGATGTTAGCCACGACGTTAACGGTGCGTGAGAAGACGGGCTGGAACTGACCCGGAATTCACGTACCCTTGGTTCATGATTGCGAAGCGGTTCACTCCCGCTTTGTTATCCCTCGTTCCGGTTTCCCCTTATTGAGCGCTCCATGAAAAAGATGCCTCGCTGGCTTGCCGTGTTTGCGGCCCTGTTGCTGCCCTTTGCTGCCGTCGCGCAGCAGAAGGGGCTGGATATCGACATCATCGGCGGCAATGCCTCCGCGCTGCCGATCACCATCGTGCCGATGCCCTATCAGGGTTCGTCGGCCGCTCCGCAGACCGACGTCGCTGGCGTGGTCCGTGCCGATCTGGAGCGTTCGGGCCAGTTCCGCACGCTGCCGGAAGCGCAGATCGTCGAGAAGCCCGTGCGGGGGGGGGATATCCAGTTCGCGACCTGGCGCGCGCTGAAGCAGAACTACATCGTGGTCGGCCGCGTGCTTGATGCCGGTGCGGGTGCCTACCGCGTCGAGTACGAACTGTTCGACGTGCCCAAGGGCGAGCGCCTGCTGGGCCTGGCGATGACCGCCCGTGGCAACGCCATGCGCGACGTTGCCCACCAGATGGCCGACGCCATCTACGAAAAGATTACCGGTGTGCGCGGCGCCTTCTGGACCCGCATCGCCTACGTGACCGCCAGTGGCAAGGGCGACGCCATGCGCTACGCGCTGATGGTGGCCGATTCCGATGGCTTCAACCCGCAGACCATCGTGCGCTCGGCCGAGCCGCTGCTGTCGCCGTCGTGGAGTCCGGATGGCAGCAAGCTGGCCTACGTCAGCTTCGAGCGTGGCAATTCGGCCATCTACATCCAGAACATCGGCACCGGTGCACGCGAGCTGGTCACCAGCTTCCGCGGCATCAACAGCGCCCCGGCGTTCTCGCCGGACGGCCGCAAGCTGGCCCTGACCCTGTCGCGCTCCGGTAACCCGGAAATCTACGTGATGGACCTGGGCAGCAAGCAGCTGACCCAGCTGACCAACCACTTCGCCATCGATACCGAGCCGACCTGGGCACCGGACGGCAGCGCGGTGTACTTCACCTCCGATCGCGGCGGCCGTCCGCAGGTCTACAAGGTCGGTGCCGGCGGCGGCAGCGCCGAGCGCGTGACCTTCCAGGGCAACTACAATGCCAAGCCGTCGGTGTCCTACGATGGCAAGAAGATCGCCGTCGCCCAGGGCTCGGGCAACAGCTACAAGATCGCGATGATGGACAGTTCGCTGGGGTCGCCCCGCTGGAGCACGCTGTCTCCGGGTTCGCTGGATGAATCGCCGAGCTTTGCGCCCAACGCAAGCATGGTGCTGTACGCCGCCCGCGAAGGTGGCCGTGGTGTGTTGTATGCCGTTTCGGCCGATGCGCGGGTTCGCCAGCGCCTGGTTCTGGCTGACGGTGATGTGCGCGAACCGGCATGGTCCCCATACCGTACCCAGCGCTAAAAGAGTGTTAATATTTTCGTTGTCTTGAACCCCTCATCGGCTTAGGAGCCACAAAGGTATCGCCATGAACAAGTCCACCCGCGTTCTGCTTGTTTCCCTGCTGTCTGTGGCCGTCCTGGCCGGTTGCTCGAAGAAGGTGAAGGAAGAGCCGGCAGCCCCGGTCGACACCGGCACCTCGACCACCACCCCGACCGGTCCGTCGACCTCCGGTCTGTACGGCCCGGGCGATCTGGACACCGACGCCTGCCTGCGCCAGCGCGTTGTCTACTTCGACCTGGACAAGGAAGACGTGAAGCCGGAATTCCAGGCCATCATGGCGTGCCACGCCAAGTACCTGCGTGACCGTCCGTCCTCGCGCATCACCCTGCAGGGCCACACCGACGAGCGCGGTTCGCGCGCGTACAACCAGGCCCTGGGTGAGCGTCGTGGCAACGGCGTCAGCTCGGCCCTGCAGGCCAACGGTGGTTCGGCTTCGCAGCTGACCGTCGTGTCCTACGGTGAAGAGCGTCCGGTCTGCACCGAGTCGAACGAGTCCTGCTGGTCGCAGAACCGTCGCGTCGAAATCGTCTACACCGCGCAGTAATCCATGCGCATTGGCATCAAACTGATGCTGGTCGTTGCGGCAGCCCTCGTGGCTGCCGCACCGGCGCACGCACAGCGACAGAGCCTGGCTGACCGTGTCGGCGCGCTCGAGCAGCAGATGTACAACAACAGTGCCAACCAGGACCTGTTGAACCAGATCAATCAGCTGCGGCAGCAGGTCACCAGCCTGCAGGCCTCGATCGAGCAGTTGCAGCATGACAACGCCCAGCTCAAGCAGTCCGCCCAGGACCAGTACCTGGATCTGGACAGCCGCCTGAACCGGCTGGAAGGGGGCAATGCCGCCCCGGCCCTGCCGCCCGTTCCGGCGAGCGCGCCGAAGGCCGCACCGGCCCCGGCAAAACCCGCAGCGGCGGCCACTTCCGAGCGGCCGCCTTCCGTCCATGGTGATGCTGGCAGCCTTGCCGCCACCGGCGACGAGCGCACCTCCTACAACGTTGCCTTCGATGCGTTGAAGGCCGGCAGGTACGACGATTCGGCGCAGCTGTTCCTGAGCTTCCTGGAGTTGTACCCGAACGGCGTCTACGCGCCGAATGCGCTGTACTGGCTGGGCGAGAGCTACTACGCCACCCGCAATTTCCCGATGGCCGAGACCCAGTTCCGAGAGCTGCTCTCGCGCTATCCGACCCACGACAAGGCCGCGGGCGGCCTGCTCAAGATCGGCCTCTCGCAGTACGGCGAGGGAAAGGTCGACCAGGCCCAGCAGACGCTGGAGACCGTCGTGGCGCAGTACCCCGGCTCGGACGCCGCGCGCACCGCGCAGGACCGTCTGCAGTCCATCCGCCTGGGCAAGCAGATCCGCTGATCCGCTGAGCGGGCGTACAATAGGTGCCCTGTAGAGCCGAGCCCACGCTCGGCTGCTTTCGTTTCCGGACCAGCAAACCCGTCCGGTTGCTGTTGTAGAGCCGAGCCATGCTCGGCTGTTTTCGTTACCGGCCACGGTAGCCCACCCGCCACGTGTCCCACCAAGAAGTACCCGCCATGACCGCCGTTACCCCGTCAAACGCCGTCGCCACCCCCAGCGACATCGTGCAGTCGCCGCTGCCGCGCCTGAAGATCACCGAGATCTTCACCTCGCTGCAGGGCGAGGCCGATACCGCCGGCTGGCCGACCGTGTTCGTGCGCCTGACCGGCTGCCCGCTGCGCTGCCAGTACTGCGACACCGCCTATGCCTTCCACGGCGGCACCTGGTGGGACATCGACGACATCGTGGCCGAGGTGCTGGCCCAGGGCGTCCGCCACGTCTGCGTGACCGGCGGCGAGCCGCTGGCGCAGAAGCGCTGCCTGGTGCTGCTGCAGAAGCTGTGCGATGCGGGCATGGATGTCTCGCTGGAAACCTCCGGCGCGCTGGATGTCAGCGCAGTGGACCCGCGCGTGTCGCGCGTGGTTGACATCAAGACGCCGGGCTCGGCCGAAGCCGCCCGCAATCGCCTGGAAAACCTGCCGCTGCTGACCGTCCGCGATCAGATCAAGTTCGTCATCTGCAACCGCGAGGACTACGACTGGGCCAAGGCCATGGTCGCCGAGCACGGCCTGGTGGAGCGTTGCACCGTGTTCTTCTCGCCGAGCAAGGGCGAGATCAGCGCGCGGCAGTTGGCCGACTGGATCGTCGAAGACCGGCTGCCGGTGCGCTTCCAGATGCAGTTGCATAAAATCCTGTGGAACGACGAGCCGGGTCGATGAGCCGGCGCAGCGTTCCCTGATGTAGCTCCGGCGCGGGACAGCGTGCTGGCTTTCCCCTCCCAACCGGAAGATTTCCCATGAAGAAGGCAGTCGTGCTTCTCTCCGGCGGCATGGATTCAGCCGCCGTCATCGCCATGGCCCAGGAACAGGGCTTTGCCGTGCATGCCCTGAGCGTGCGCTACGGCCAGCGCCACACCTCCGAACTGGATGCCGCCGCCCGCGTGGCCAAGGCCCAGGGCGTGGTCGCGCACAAGACCGTGGACGTGGACCTGCGCAGCATCGGTGGCTCGGCGCTGACCGACGACATCGACGTACCGGAGGCGGGCGGAGCCGGCATTCCGGTCACCTACGTGCCGGCGCGCAATACCATCATGCTGTCGCTGGCGCTGGGCTGGGCCGAAGTGCTCGGTGCCAATGACATCTTCTGCGGCGTCAACGCCGTCGACTACTCCGGCTACCCGGACTGCCGCCCCGAGTTCGTGGCCGCGTTCCAGGCGCTGGCCAACCTGGCCACAAAGTCGGGCGTGGAAGGCGCCGGCATCAAGGTGCATGCCCCGCTGCAGTTCCTCAGCAAGGGCCAGATCGTCAGCGAAGGCGTGCGCCTGGGCGTGGACTTCGGCCTGACCGTGTCCTGCTACAACGCCGACGCCAACGGCGCCGCCTGCGGCCACTGCGACGCCTGCCGCCTGCGCGCGCAGGGCTTCGCCGAAGCCGGCGTGCCGGACCCGACGCGGTACGCCTGACCGCGCCTGGTAGAGCCGGCCGCTGGCCGGCTTCCCCGGTGGGGCAATCACTCCCTCGGTGGTGCCAACCGTTGGTCCGCACTCCTTGACCTAGCGGGCCTGCAACCATCCCGATGCCTCGATGAAGGCCCGCACCGCATTCGGATCGGCATAGTCCAGCTCGATCATCCGCGCGATGCCGGCTCTCTCATCGGCCTGCTGGCGCATGTACTCCTGCGCAATGCGGTAGCCGGCGTAGTAGCCCAGGTCACTCACCCCGAACGGATTGCGCGCGCTGTTGTACAGCCAGTTGTCCAGGTTGTCCCCGTGCATCTCCGCACGGAAGCGCGCGCGGATTTCCGCTTCGTGCGCGGGCCCATAGGTGTACAGCGGCAACGCCGGGCGGCGCCCGCTGATGCGCTCTGCCACGTATTCGGCCACGCCTTCGCGTATCGCGTACTGGGCCAGGCTGCCGGTGGTCTCGCGCTGCTGGGTATGCACGTATTCGTGCAGGTTGTTCTGCGCGTTGTTCGCACCGGGGCGGCTGTCGTAGAAGATCCGTAGCCGGTCGCGCATCTTTTCGGGCAGTTCGCTCACGTCCACGCGCTCATCGCCGAGCGCCATCTCCGCGCCGATCAGCACCTTGTCGTCCAGCGTGGTACCGCCGGTGCGCAGGACGCCGATCGCATAGGTGATGGTGGCCGGGCGCAGTGCAGGGTAGAGCGCGTGGAAGGCAGCCAGATCCCGCTCCAGCGTGGCGCTGGCCTGCTGCACGTTGGCAGTCAACGGCCGTACCGACGTCCAGAAGCGAGGCCATGACTCCATGGCTTCGGCGTACTCGCGGGCGGTGTAGTTGCGCACCTGCATCAGCGCATGCAGGCCGGGGCTGCCCGGATCGATGTAGCGCTGCTGGACCAGCGCCACCCGGCGTTCGGCATCGGGTTCGGCGCGCACCGCGTCATAGGTGGCCCAGAAGCGGGCGATGTCGTCGGTGACGACCTGGGATGGGGCGGCCAGGGCTGCGCAGGGCAGCAGGGCGGCAAGCAGGCTGGCGATCAGGCGCATCCGTGGCTCCGGGGAAGGATCACAGATGGGATGCGACAATGGCCCGAAAGGTTTAAGCCCGCTGGTAGTGCCGGCCGCTGGCCGGCATCCTCGACACACCGGGGTTTCACGCGACCGGCCAAAGTAGGGTAGAATGCCCACCCCGCCGAAAGGCTGGGGCAGTGCAATGGGCCGTTAGCTCAGTCGGTAGAGCAGAAGACTTTTAATCTTTTGGTCGAAGGTTCGAATCCTTCACGGCCCACCATTGCGGTCAATGACTCAAGTCATTCAAAAAGGCACCGCTTGGCGGCGCTTTTTCTGTTGCACCTGTTCGCCGCCGTTACTGCGTCCCTACCGCCGTCGTTTTGGCGGCCGCCGCGTCGGAGACTTGCTTTGCAGCGGTTGCGGCCGCATCTGCAGAACGTGCCGCCTGCGCCTGGGCCGCCGCGAACTCGGCCTGCCGCTGTTCACTGAACCTGCGTTCCAGTTCCATCGCTGCGGCAAGGCTCTCCGGATTCTTCGCAGCACATGCCTGCTGTATCAGTTGTACCGCACGGTCGGACAACCCGGGTTGGATGTTGCCAAGCAGGCAATCGGCGTAGGTTGGCGAGCCGGCGGCCAGCGCGGTCCAGCATGTGAACCTCCTTGCAAGTCTGGATGGGTCCGAGAAGGGACCAGGCCGAGCATGGCCCGGATCATGGAGCAGTGTTCCTGCTTCGGCGTCCGGCGTCCGGCGTGCGGCGGCTGGGGTCAGACAAGGCGCAAAGCGCGGAATGCGGATGACCCGGCCCGAACGGAGGGGCATGAGGCGAGTTCCGCGTCCGCCATCAATGGAGAACGCGCGCACGTGTCGTGCTGGCTTTGTATGCCATTCGCTGTGCGTGCCGTCAGTGACGATTCAAAGACGACACTTTCACGGGCGCCCCCGGCAAGGCCTGGATCTATGCAGGCCTGCTGAGCCCGCGCTGTGCCATCCGTTGCGGCAACAGCAGCAACGGCCGCTCGACCACGCGATGCACCAGATAGCCGACCACGCAGCACGCCAGCAGGGTCGCAGCGACGAAGAGGCCGTGATTCCACCAGGCACCTGTGGGCAGCAGCATCGACCATAGGCGGCCGGCGACCGAGATCACGAAGATATGGGACAGGTACAGAGCATAGGACGTATCGCCCAACAGGATCAGGCTGTTCGGTGGCGCTCGCCGTGCACGCGCTTCGATCAGCACTGCCCCGGCGACAAGGAGCGCGCTGGCCGTGCCAAACAGCATGACCCGGGTCCACACCGGCATGATCGACGGGCCTTCGGTGGACAGAAGACTGGCTGCGGCCACCGCGAGTGCTCCCCCGCCAAGTGCCAAGGGCCAACCAAGGCTGCGCGGAAGGTAGCGCCAGTGCAGGCCCAGCAGCGCACCCGCAATGAATTCGAAGGTGAGCGGATTGATGACCAGCACATGGGCTGGCGAAGTGGCCGCCGGTGCAAACAGATGGGCGACGCCGATCAGAGCGGCCCACCCGAGCAGGAACGTGGTCAGGGCTCGAGCCGGGACAAAGGCGATCGCCACGGCGAACATCAGATAGAAGTAGGCCTCGTGCACAAGAGTCCACCCTACCGTCAACACTGGCAGTTGCTGATGCGGGATCAACAGATAGGAGGCCAGTATGCTCTGGTCGTGGTAAGAAGAGTTCACCATCGTCGGGACCAGGGCCATCAACACCACCACCACCGTAGTGAATATCCAGTACGGCGGCAGCACTCGCCACGCACGCCGGATCAGAAAGGTGCCGGCGGCGGCAATCCCTCCCTCACGACCGGCGGTAAGGGTGGTCATGACGAAGCCGGACAACACAAAGAACAGATCCACGCCGGCGTCCGCGTAGCGCCCGACCCCGTCAAGGATCCCCTCGCCAGGCAGATATTTGATCTCGACGCCCCGAAGATGGAACACGACCACGGCCAGTGCTGCGACGCCGCGTAGAACTTGCAGCGACAGAAAGCGGTGTGGACTGGCGTGCTGGCTCATCTTTTCTCCATTGCTGCCGCGCATTGTACTTACCCGGTCCAGTCCTGGGGCGGCACCGGACCGGCCAGTGCATCGGGTTGGCTTGCACGGCTGCGCGCGACGCCTGGCCGTTCCGCAGAACCGGAGGTTCGGGCCACGCGCTGATGGCTTGCGGCGCAGCGCAGCCCCCTGCAAACAATGGATGCCGCAGCTGAGAAGGTACTACCTTCGCTTGAGAACAATCGCTGCGATGACAGCAGCGATGCCGACCGGGATGAGAACCACGGCCAGAAGGATGATCCAGTGCCAGATGCTGAAACCTCCCATATCCGAACCCCTTGCAGGAAACGATGCAGGGTAGCACCCGGATGCCAGCCATTCTTCGAGGCGCGTCAAGCATCGCGCAGCGCCGTTGTACACGTGCAGACATGCGGAGTCGCCACCCTGGCCTTGACGCTATGCTCAGCGTCTTTCCGAGAAAGGGGCCCGTCATGCGCTTGATCATGCTGTCGCTGTTGTTGTCCGCCGTCTCCGTCGCGCCGTTGATGGCCGCCGAACCGGCGCCGACCGCACAATCAGCGGCCGCAACCCCGCTGGTGATCGGCGAAACCTTCACCATCGAATCGAAGGCGTTGGGCGAGACCCGCCGCATCAATGTCTACCGCCCGCAGCCCTGGGGCCTGGACCCGAAGGCGCTGCTGCCGGTGCTCTACATGCCCGACGGCGGCATCGGTGAGGACTTCCTGCACGTGGCAGGACTGGTGCAGGTGCTGAGCGGCAATGGCAGCATGCGCCCGTTCCTGCTGGTCGGCATCGAGAACACCGAGCGCCGTCGCGACATGACCGGCCCCAGCAGCGATCCGCAGGACCAGAAGATCGCGCCGCGCGTTGGGGGTTCCGCGGCCTACCGCACGTTTCTGCGCGATGAACTGATGCCGCAGGTACGCCAGCGCTACCCGACCACCGACGAGCGCGCGCTGATCGGTGAGTCGCTGGCCGGCCTGTTCGTGGTTGAGACGCTGCTGCAGGAACCGGCGCTGTTCAACAGCTACATCGCGCTGGATCCCAGCCTGTGGTGGAACCGCGGCGCGATGCTGGCCGGAGCGGCCAATCAGTTGCCTGCGGTGACGCGTGCGCAGCCGCATGTGTTCCTGGCCAGCAGCGGGCAGCCGGAGCTGGCCGCCTCTGCCGCACGACTGGCCGCATTGCTGCAGCACGCCTCGCCGTCGCCGCTGGTGAAGTACCTGCCACTGCCGGAGGAAACGCACGCGACGATCTATCATCCGGCCGCGATGCAGGCGCTGCGCACGCTGTTCCCGGCACCACCGCCGGCCTCGCCCTGACCGCACTGGCACCGGGCTGCACGCCATGCAAGGATGCGGCAGCGGTGCCATGCGGTGCGCCGCCCGCAATGGGAGCGTGTGGATGCAGCGTGTGCGTGGATGGAGTATGGCGGCCTGCCTGGTCATGAGTGGCTGTGCGATGTCGGTGGCGCCACCGGCAACGCAGAATGAAGCGAAGGAAAGCGCGGCCACCGCTGCGCCGGGCGTGGTGCTGCCGGATACCGAAGCGCTGCGCGTGCACGATCCGGTGGGCCGCGATTATCCGATCTGGGTAGCACTGCCGGCTGACTACGCGGCGCATCCGGAGAAGCGCTATCCGGTGCTGTACGTGACCGATGCGCTGTACAGCTTCCCGCTGGTGCGCAGCGTGCGCAACATGGTGGGGCAGAAGGGCGTGAACCTGGAGGATTTCATCCTGGTCGGGCTGCCGCCGCAGGAGGGCCTGACGTCCAAGCAGAGCCGCTCGCGCGATTACACGCCCAGCGATCCGGCGCGCACCGATCCGCGTGACTACAGCGACGACGTCAGCTACGGCGGCGCGGCGCACTACCGCGATTTCCTCGCTGAGCAGGTACTGCCGATGATCGATGCGCGCTACCGCACCGATCCGGCGCGGCGCGCCTATGCCGGTCATTCCTATGGTGGCTTGTTCGGTGCCTACGTGCTGACCACGCGCCCGGACATGTTTCACAGCTACATCCTGTCAAGCCCGTCGCTGTGGTTCGACAACCATCGGGTGCCGCGCATGCAGGCCGAGGCCAAGGCGCCCACGCAGCCGACCACGGTGGTGCTGTCGATCGGCAGCTTCGAAACGGTGAAGCCGGAGCCGCGCTATTTCACCCGCAACGACATGCTGCGCCACAACGCCGAATTCGCCGAGCAGCTGCGCGCCAGCGGGCGCTCGTTGACGGTGGACAACATGGTGATCGATGACGAGGATCACTTCACGGTGTATCCGGACATGATCACCCGCGCGCTGCTGAAGGTGTTCCCGGGTACCGGACCGTACAGCAGCGGTTGATTGCAGGTTCAATCCACGCCATGCGTGAATGATTGCCTCAGGCCGCGCTGGCCTGCGGCGGCGGCATCAACGTGGCATCCGCTGCATGGCGGAAGCACAGGCGGATGGCATCGAGCAGCTCGCTCATGCTGTACGGCTTGGGCAGGAAGTGGATGCCGGCGCGCAGCTGCGGCAGCACATGATGCTGGTCCATGCCGGAGGTGACCAGGATCGGCAGCTGCGGCAGATGCTCGCGCACGCGGTTGGCGGTTTCGATGCCGCTGATCCCGCCCAGACAGACATCGGTGAACAGCAGGTCGAACGGCTCGCCGGCGTTGAGCAGGCCCAGCGCGGCCTCGGCACTGCTGACAGCGGTGACCTGGCAGGCCTGGCTTTCCAGGGCGAGGCGGCTGAGTTCCTGGGTTTCCTCGGCGTCCTCGATCAGCAGGACGCGCGGTTCCACAAAGCGCTTGGACAGCAACATGACGCGGCAACTCCGGACAACAGGGGAGCAAAAGGCGCGCAAGTATGCGCAAGCCGGGGGTGATCCCGGCGTGCACGGCAGGCTAAGTGGGCGTTACAGCCGATGCTGCTGCCGACGGCGTACCTGCCAGGCCAGCACCGCCACCGCCAGCAGCGCGGTGCCGATACGCAGGCTGGTGGCCTGCCAGCCCAGCGCGACGGCGTCGTCGAGGCTGAACGCGTTCCACGCCATGTTCATCGATACATGCAGCACCAGGCCGCACCACAGGGTGTCGCCGTCCAGATGGTCGAGCCAAGCGAAGATGAAGCCGCCCAGTGCGATGACCGCGCCGACGAACAGGGCAGTGCCGCCGCCGTCGAAGCCGCCGAAGCCCAGCCAGTGCACCCAACCGAACAGCAGCGCCTGCGGCAGCGCAAGCAGGGACCACGGGCCACGCATGAGCTTCACCAGCAACACGAAGCCGAGGCCGCGGAACAGCACTTCCTCGGCCAGTGGGAACAGCACGGCGAGCATCGTTGCATCCAGGGTGGTCAGTGCGGTGTTGGGCGTGCCCAGCAGCGCCAGGCCCAGCCAGCAGGGCAGGCTGGCCAGCAGCACCCACATCGGGCCGCGCCAGCCGTTGCCGCGCAGCCCCAGGCTGGCCATCTGGCCTACCCCATGGGGGCGCAGCAGTGCGGCCAGCAGCAGTGCCAGCAGCACGGCCAGTGCGTTGTCCAGCAGGCTGCCGCCGTAGGGCATGGGCAAGGCGGGAATCGGTGCGCCTGCGGCCGCAGCGACATCGCGCAGATTGAGGCCAACGCCGACGCCGAGCAGCACCAGCAGCAGGCGCGCCGCGTTGGGCAGGCGGGACAGGACGGTCATGCACGCACTCCCTGCGGAACCAGCGTGCAGTGTGGAAGGCGGCCGGGGACGCTGGCACGCGCCGGAAGTCCCTGCGCCATCGGTCATGTGTTGCCGCACAGTCATCCGTGGGCAGGTAGAGTCGTTGCCAGACCTTCAGGAGCCATGCCCATGCTGTGCCCCGTGTGCAAGACCCAGACCCTGCAGATGGCCGAGCGCCACGGCATCGAGATCGATTACTGCCCCGGTTGCCGTGGCGTGTGGCTGGACCGTGGCGAGCTGGACAAGATCATCGAACGTGCCGGCGCCGGTGCTACGGTGCCGCCGCCCGCCCCTGTGCAGGCACAGCCGGCCGCTGCGCCGCCGCCGGTGATGCATCGCGATACCCGCCACCTGGGCCAGCGCTACGAGGACAACCGGGGCCAGCAGTACGGCCATGGTTACAAGAAAAAGAAGAAGGACAGCTTCCTGTCGGAGTTGTTCGACTTCTAGGCGCTTCGCTTTTGTAGAGTCGAGCCATGCTCGACTGGCTATTGCCAAAGCAGTCGAGCATGGCTCGACTCTACATGTGCAGCATGGTCACAGCCGGCGCAGGATGAACTCGCGGTCGCGCGTATCCCCGACGATGAAGTCGTACTCGCCGACCTTGCTGCAGCCGTAGCGCGCGTAGAAGCGCTGCGCGCCGAAGTTCTCCTCCCAGACGCCCACCCACAGGGTGCGGCGCTGCGGCTGGTCCAGCCAGGCCATGAACGCGTCCATCAGGCGCGCGCCGTGGCCGCCGTTCTGGTAGTCGGCCAGGATGTAGAAGCGCTTCAGTTCGATGTCGCCCTCGCGGGCTTCGGCATGCGGCAGGGTGTTGGCACCGGCGGCCAGGTAGCCGACCACGTTGTCGCCGTCCAACAGCAGCCAGATCGCACTGCGCGGGTCGGACAACTCGGCGCGCTGCGGTTCGCTGCTGTAGTGCGCCTGCAGGAAATCCTGCAGCTCCTGCGCCGGATACGAGTCGCCCCAGGTTTCGTTGTAGGTGGTGATGGCGATGGTCGACAGCGCGTCGACATCGGCAAGGGTGGCGCGGCGGATCTGCAGCGACATGGCGGAGCCTGCATTGGAACGTGGCGCAGTGTAGCCGGCCCCGGCGTTTGCCGGGGCTGGCGGTTGCTCACAATCCGCTGATCAGAACCACATGCGAACGCCGGCCACCCAACGCGTGTCGCGCGCGTGGTCACCGGCGTAGTCGGCGGTGTCGCCAAACGTGCGCTCGTGGCTGATGCCGATGTACGGCGCGAAACGGCGGCTGAACTCATAACGCAGGCGCAGCCCGGCTTCGACCTTGTTCAGTCCGCGACCAATGCCGTACTCCGGTTCATCCTTGGCTGCGATGGTGGCTTCCAGCAGCGGCTGCAGGATCAGGCGGTTGGTCAGCAGCACGTCGTACTCGACCTCGGCCTTGGCCAGCACCTGGCCGCCGGAACCCATGTACAGCGTTGCCGAGCTCTCGAACTTGTACGGTGCAAGGCCCTGGATGCCGATGGCCGCCCAGGTGCGCGAGTCGGCCGGCCGGAAGTCCTGGCGCACGCCGCCCAGCACGTCCCACCACGGCGATACGCTGCGACCATACAGTGCTTCCAGTGACGACGATTCCGTGCGGCCGCGGCTGCGTTCGCCATCGGTGCGCAACCACAGGCGGTTGATGTTGCCACCGATCCAGCCGGTGGCCTCCCAGGCCTGGCCGGTGCTGTTCTTGCCGTCCCAATGTTCAAGGCGATCGATCAGCAGCAGGCTGTTGATCTGCGGTGCATGCTCCATCGCACCGTGCGCGATCGGTGGGAATGCGGCAGCGCGGTCGGCATCGGTGGGAACCGGGATCGGCTCGCGCGGTTCGATCGGTGCGGGCGTGCCGTGACCCATCGCCTCGTGGTCCATCTGTGAATGGTCCATCTTCGAGTGGTCCATCGTGGAGTGGTCCATGCCGGCGTGATCCGCCGCGCCCATGTCCATCTTCGAATGATCCATCTTCGAATGATCGACCGGTTCGGCCGGCGCGTTGGCGGTCTTTGCGGGCGGATCTATCGCGCCCATGTCATGGCCAGCATGCGACTGCGCGAACACCGGCCATGCCGCGGCCAGGCCCAGGGCCAGCAGGCTGGGGGAAAGCAGTGAGCGGCTCATTCTTCGATCCTCACTTCGCGCATCATGCCCGCTTCCATGTGGTAGAGCAGATGGCAGTGGTAGGCCCAGCGACCGAGCGCATCGGCGCGCACGCGGTAACTGCGGCGGGTGCCGGGTGGCATGTCGATGGTGTGCTTGCGCAGCTGGAATTCGCCCTGCGCGTTCTCCAGATCACTCCACACGCCGTGCAGGTGGATCGGGTGCTGCATCATGGTGTCGTTGACCAATACGATGCGCATGCGCTCGCCGTAGTTCAGCCGCAGCGGCTCGGCGCTGGCGAACGGAATGCCATCGAATGACCAGGAGAACTTCTCCATATGGCCGGTCAGGTGCAGCTCGATCTCGCGGCTCGGCTCGCGGCCATCGGGGTCCTCGAACAGGCTGCGCATCGCGCCGTAGGTGAGTACCTGGCGACCGTTGTCGCGCAGGCCGATGCCGGGATCGTCCAGCTTCGGTTCGGTGGCCGAGCTCTGCATGTCCACCAGCGGGTTGTTGCGTTCGCTGGCCGGGTGCTTCGGTGCCTTGCTGGCGGCATCGCTACCGCCGTGCGCACCGTGGTCCATGCTGGCGCCGCAGCCGCCTTCCATGCCCTTCATCGCGGCCATGTCGTGGCCACCATGGCCACCACTACCCATGTCGTGCCCCATGTCGCTCATCGTCAGCAACGGGCGTGGGTCGCGCGCGGGAACCGGTGCCTGCAGGCCATGGCGGACCGCCAGCGTTCCGGCGGCAAAGCCGGTACGGCCCATGTCCTGGCAGAAGATGGTGAACGCGTCCTGCCCGGTCGGTTCCACCAGCACGTCGTAGGTTTCGGCCGGCGCGATGCGGAACTCGTCGATGCTGACCGGATGGATGTACTGGCCGTCGGCGGCGACCACGGTCATCTTCAGGCCGGGAATGCGCACGTCGAAGTAGGTCATCGAGGCGCCGTTGATGAAGCGCAGCAGTACTTTCTCGCCGCTGCGGAACAGCCCGGTCCAGTTGCCGGCCGGCGCGGTGCCATTCATCAGGTAGGTGTAGGTGTGCGCATTGATGTCGGAGATGTCGGTGGGCGTCATCCGCATCCGCCCCCACATGCCACGGTCGGACAACGCGGCCGACCAACCGTCGCGCTTCACGTCACGCAGGAAGTCGGGCAGGGTGCGCTTGTAGTAGTTGTCATGCTCGGCGAGCTTCTTCATGCGCCGGAACAGCGCGCCGGGGTCCATGTCGGTCCAGTCGGACAGCAGGATCACGTGCTCGCGGTCGTGCTGGTAGGGCGCCGGCTCGGCCGGGTCGATGATCAGCGCTCCGTACAGGCCGGCCTGCTCCTGGAACATCGAGTGGCTGTGGTACCAGTAGGTACCCGACTGCTTCAGTTCGAAGTGGTAGTGGTAGGTCTCACCGGGGCCGATGCCATTGAAGCTCAGGCCGGGCACGCCGTCCATGTTGGCCGGCAGCAGAATGCCGTGCCAATGGATCGAGGTCGGGTGGCGGTCCAGCGTGTTGCGCACGAACAGGTCCACGGTCTGGCCTTCGCGCCAGCGCAGGATCGGTGCCGGCAGCGATCCATTGACGGTGATCGCCGGACGGGTGCGGCCAGTGAAGTTGGCCAGCGATTCGCCGATGGCCAGTTCGATGCGGGTGTCGCTGAGCACGGCGGGGGCGCCGGCCAGGCGTGGGGCGGCAGTGGCGGCGGCGAGCACGCGCTGCGGCACGCCGACAGCGGCGATGCCGGCAACCACGCCACCGGCGGCCAGGCCCTGCACGAACAGGCGGCGCGACGGCATGGGCACAGCGCCCGGACCGCGGGGGATACGGGTATTCATGGTGGTGACTCCAGACACGTAAAGACGCCGGCAGGCGGCCGGCTGCGGTGCGCAGGGCGCACGGTGCGTGTGGAATCAGCCGATGGGAGGGCGTGAGATCGGCGGCAGCGGCGGCGCCGGCCGGCCGGTGGCCGGCATCGGCTGCGGGGCCAGCGACAGTGCCGGTCCGGCCATGAACGGCAACGGCTGCACCACCAGCAGCGGGTGCTGGGCGCAGCTGCGCACGCAGTCCTTGATCTGGCAGTGGGCGTCGTGGGCCGGGGCCTTGGCCTGCGGGGCCGGGTCGGCCTGCATGGCGGCGTGGTGGTGGCAGTCGGCAGTGCCGCCATCAACAGCAGCGGCTGCGGCGTGGGCCATCCGCCCCATTTCTTCGTGACCACGGGCCATGGCCGCGTTCAGCCCGTTGAGCAACAGGCTGAGCATGAGCACGACACGGAGCAGGGTCGAGGCGAGGGACATGGCGCTAATCTAGCCGCAAGCGGCTGTGGATGCACTTCCGGCTGAATGGCCGGTTCAAGGTTGGACCTGCACCAATGTAGAGCCGAGCCCACGCTCGGCTGCTTCTGCGGGAACGGTAGCCGAGCGTGGGCTCGGCTCTACAGGGGTACCAGCGCATGGTTGGCCCGGCACTACCCTTCTTCGCGCACGATCTCGACCAGGCGCGGGCCATAGCGGCTCAGCTTGGTACCGCCGATGCCGCCGACCCGGGCCAGTTCATCCAGGCTGGTCGGGCGCCGCTCGGCGATGTTGCGCAGGGTGCTGTCGTGGAAGATCACGAACGCCGGTACGTTCTGTTCCCGGGCCAGTTCGGCGCGCAGGCCGCGCAGCGCGTTGAACAGGGCCAGGTCCTGCGGCAGTACCGACAGGCCGGTGCGCTGCGCACTGCGCTCGCGTCCGCTGCTGCTGCTGGCCGGGTCGCGGCGCATGCTGATCTGGCGGCGGCCGGTCAGCACGTCGCGGCTGGCGTCGGTCAGGCGCAGGCCGCCGTGGCCCTCGCTGTCCACTTCCAGCAGGCTGGCCGCGACCAGCTGGCGGAACACGCTGCGCCAGGTGCGTGCATCCAGGTCGCGGCCGATGGCATAAGTGCTCAGCTTGTCGTGGCCCTGCTGCCTCACCTTCTCGTTCTCGCTGCCGCGCAGGATGTCGATCAGGTGGCCGACACCGAAGCGCTGGCCGCTGCGGTAGACGCAGCTCAGCGCCTTCTGTGCCGGTATGGTCGCGTCCCACGAGGCCGGTGGCGTCAGGCAGTTGTCGCAGTTGCCGCACGGTTGGGGGTAGGTTTCGCCGAAGCCGGCCAGCAGCACCTGGCGGCGGCACTGCATCGATTCGCAGTAGCCCAGCAGATGGTCGAGCTTGGCCCGTTCCAGCTGCTTGCGCTCTTCGCCCGCCTCGGACTGCTCGATCATCTGCTTGAGCAGTACCACATCACCCAGGCCGTAGCACAGCCAGGCCTCGGCGGCTTCGCCATCGCGGCCTGCGCGTCCGGTTTCCTGGTAGTAGCCCTCCATCGACTTGGGCAGGTCGGTATGCGCGACGAAACGCACGTCCGGCTTGTCGATGCCCATGCCGAAGGCGATGGTGGCACACATCACGATGCCGTCCTCGCGCAGGAAGCGGCGCTGGTTGCTGGCGCGCACTTCCGGCGGCAGGCCGGCGTGGTAAGGCAGAGCGTTGACGCCTTGGCCGCAGAGGAATTCAGCGGTCTCCTCGACCTTGCGCCGCGACATGCAGTAGACGATGCCGGCCTCGCCACGGTGGCCGCGCAGGAAGTCGGTCAGCTGCTTGCGGGCGTTGTCCTTCTGCACGACGGTGTAGCGGATGTTGGGGCGGTCGAAGGAACTGACAAAATGGCGCGCTTCCTGCAGATCGAGGCGCTCGGCGATCTCGCGCTGGGTCGGCGGATCGGCGGTGGCGGTCAGCGCGATCCGCGGGATCTGCGGCCAACGCTCGTGCAGCACGGTCAACTGGCGATATTCGGGGCGGAAGTCATGGCCCCACTGCGACACGCAGTGTGCTTCGTCGATGGCGAACAGGGCGATCTGGCTGCGCGACAGCAGCGACAGGAAACGCCCGGTCAGCAGCCGCTCAGGGGCGACATACAGCATGTCCAGTTCGCCGGCGAGCAGCTCGCGCTCGACGCGGCCGGCGGTCTCGGCGTCCAGGGTTGAATTCAGGTACTCGGCGCGCACGCCGAGCTGGCGCAGGGCTTCGACCTGGTCCTGCATCAGTGCGATCAGCGGCGAGATGACGATGCCGCAACCGTCACGCAGCAGGGCTGGGACCTGGTAGCACAGCGATTTGCCGCCGCCGGTGGGCATCAGCACCAGGGCGTCGTGACCGGCAGCCACATGCTCCACGATGTCCTGCTGCGGACCACGGAAATCGTCGTAACCAAAGACGCGTTGAAGCAGGTCGTGCGCGGGACGGGAAGCCATCCGGCTAGTTTACTCCGGAGCGAGGGGTAGGGGTTCGGCAGGGCTGCGCCCTGCACCTGCTGCAAGCCAGTGCAACGTCAAAGGCAACAGCCGGCTCTGGGGTGATTCGTGGTTGGGTGGGGCGGTGTCGGATTGCGGGGACGCCGCAAGTACGTCCCTGTAGGCTTGGCAGCCGCATCCATGCGGCTGACACCCCGCAATCAGACACCGCCCCACCTTCGACAGTTTCCCGCGGCCGTTGGTGGGTGTCGACCTTGGTCGACACATCTGTCAGATATCGACAAACAAAATGGGGTCAGATCCGTTTTCCTGCGGAAAACGGATCTGACCCCAATGGCTTTGCCGGCAGATCGCGGAAATCTGTCGAAGGCGGGGTGGGTCCGGTTGCGGGGGGCGTGAGCGCCATGGATGGCGCGACCGAGCCCCCAAGGACGGGTTTACAGCGTCCCCTGCCACCGGACCCACCCCGCCAACCCACAGGAAACCCGCTTTTGCTCCGGCCGTGGCCGTTGCAGTTGCCTCTGCGGGTGCAGGGCGCAGCCCTGCCGAACCACCCCCAACTCTTACTGGAGCAGGGAACGCAGCATCCAGGCGTACTTCTCGTGGGTCTGCAGGCGCTGGGTCATCAGATCCTCGGTCGGGGCGTCGTCCCCTTTGGCCGCCACGTCCAGGACTTCACGTGCCGTACGGCATACCGCTTCGTTGGCGACCACCAACTGGCGTACCATTTCACGCCAGTCCGCACTGTCGGTCAGGCCCGGTTCCTCGGCGATCGAGGTCAGCGCAGCGAATTCCCGGTAGGAGCCCGGGGCATTGAAGCCCAGCGCGCGGATGCGCTCGGCCACGTCGTCCAGTGCCGCCCACTGCTCGGTGTACTGCGTCTCGAACATGGTGTGCAGCGAATTGAACATCGACCCGGTCACGTTCCAGTGGAAGTTGTGCGTCTTCAGGTAGAGCGTGAACGCGTCGGCCTGGAAGCGCGACAGACCGTCGGCGATCTTCTTGCGGTCGCCCTGGGTGATCCCGATATCGATGTTCGGCGCCGACGGTGCCGCCGCTGCAAGCTTCTGCTTGCCGGTCTTGGCCTTGGTCGTGCTCTTGGTCTTCGCCATGGGGTTCCTCCTTGTGGAATCGTTGGCCTTCACAATAAACCGGTCGTGATGACTGGTCGCTTTCAAAGTTTTGAACGAACCGATTGATGAACTCTATCGATAAAAATCCATCGCCCCGCCTGCGCCAACAGCGCGCCGCCATCGACGGCGCCATGAGCCGCGACCGGGGCCGTTTGCTGGGAATGCTCTCGCGTTGCCAGGCCAAGCCGCAGGATGCGGCACTGGCCGCTACTTTCGAGCAGGCCTTGCAGGCGTCGGTGCAGCGCCGGCAGGTGCGGGCGCAACAGCAGCCGTCCATTACTCTGGACCCGCAGCTGCCGATTGCGCGTGAAGCCGACGCGATCATCAAACTGATCCGCGACCACCAGGTGGTGGTGATCGCCGGTGAAACCGGTTCGGGCAAGACCACCCAGCTGCCGAAACTGTGCCTGGCCGCAGGCCGTGGCCAGGCCGGCATGATCGGCTGCACCCAGCCGCGACGGATCGCCGCACGTGCGGTGGCCAGCCGCGTGGCGCAGGAACTGCAGAGCGAACTGGGCCAGCTGGTAGGCTACCAGGTGCGCTTCAATGACAAGGTCAGCGACGACAGCCGCATCAAGTTCATGACCGACGGCATCCTGCTGGCGGAGATCGCCAGCGACCGCTGGTTGTCGAACTACGACACGATCATCGTCGACGAGGCACACGAACGCAGCCTCAACATCGACTTCCTGCTGGGCTACCTGAAGCAGCTGCTGCGCAAGCGCCCGGACCTGAAGCTGATCGTCACTTCGGCCACCATCGACACCGAACGCTTCGCCCAGCATTTCGACAATGCGCCGGTGATCAGCGTCGAAGGCCGTACCTACCCGGTGGAAGTGCGCTACCGCGCGCTGGAAGGCGAGGGCGAAGACCAGGGCGAGCGCACCGTCAACGATGCCATCGTGTCGGCCATCGACGAGATCACCCGCCTGGACGCACGCGGCGACGTGCTGATCTTCCTGCCGGGCGAGCGCGAGATCCGCGATGCGCACCAGTCGCTGGAACGGCGCAAGTACCGCAATACCGAGGTGCTGCCGCTGTACGCGCGCCTGTCCAACCAGGACCAGGACCGGGTGTTCAACCCCGGGCCGAACCGGCGCATCGTGCTGGCCACCAACGTGGCCGAGACCTCGCTGACGGTGCCACGCATCCGCTACGTGGTCGATCCGGGCTTCGCCCGCGTCAAGCGCTACAGCCCGCGCAACAAGCTGGATCGCCTGCACATCGAGCCGATCTCGCAGGCCAGCGCCAACCAGCGCAAGGGTCGCTGCGGTCGTATCGCCGAAGGCATCTGCTACCGCCTGTATGCCGAGGCGGATTTCCAGGCGCGGCCGGAGTTCACCGATCCGGAAATCCGCCGCTCCAGCCTGGCCGGCGTGATCCTGCGCATGCTGCAGCTGGGCCTGGGCCGCATCGAGGAGTTCCCGTTCCTGGAGGCACCGGACGAGCGCGCGGTAGCCGATGGCTGGCAGCAGCTGACCGAGCTGGGCGCGATCGATACCGAGCGGCGCATGACCACCATCGGCAAGCAGATGGCGCGCCTGCCGGTGGACGTGAAGCTGGCGCGCATGCTGGTCGCCGCGCAGGCCGCCGGCTGCCTGCGGCCGATGCTGGTGATTGCCTCGTTCCTGGGCATCCAGGACCCGCGCGAACGCCCGCCGGAAGCGCGCGGTGCGGCCGACAGCGCGCATGCGCAGTTCGCCGATGGCCGCTCCGAGTTCGTCGGCGTGCTGCGCCTGTGGGATGCCTACCGGCAGGCCCATGAAGACCTGACCCAGTCCAAGCTGCGCGACTGGTGCGGACGTCATTTCCTCGGCTTCCTGCGCATGCGCGAGTGGCGCGAGCTGCATCGCCAGCTGCGCCTGCTGTGCGAGGAACTGGGCTGGAAGGAAGAGGCCAGCGAGGCGTCGATGGCACCGTTGCTGGCCGGCAGCAGTGCGCCGGCACCGGCGCGTGATGACGCGGCCGCAGTAAAGGCCACCCGCGGCCAGTTGCATCGTGCCGCGCGCCTGGCCCGCGAAGGCAAGGCCGAGGCCGCACCGGCACCGGTGGCCGTGCGCGCGCAGAAGGAACAGGCGCCCGTCGGCGGCGGCTTCAGCGAACGTGTACGCGCTGCTGCCTACCAGACCCTGCACCGGGCACTGGTGGCGGGCCTGCCGACGCAGATCGGCCACCGCACCGATAAGGGCGATTTCCAGGCACCACGCCAGCGCCGCTTCCTGCCGTTCCCCGGTTCGGCGCTGGCAAAGCGGCCACCGCCGTGGCTGCTGGTGGCCAACCTGCTGGATACGCAGAAGGTATGGGGCATGATCCTGGCCGCGATCGAGCCGGACTGGGTGATCGCCGAACTGCCGCACCTGCTGCTGCGCAAGCACTTCGACCCGCACTGGTCGCGCGCGCAGGGCCAGGTGCTGGCGTCCGAGCAGATCAGCCTGTTCGGCCTGGTGCTGGCACCGAAGAAACCGGTCCATTACGGCCGCATCGCGCCGGGCGAGGCGCATGACATCTTCGTGCGCCAGGCACTGGTGACCGGCGAGATCAATACCCGCGCCAGTTTCGTCGCCGACAACCAGAAGGTGCTGGAGGTCGCGCGCGAGGAAGAAGCCAAGCTGCGCCGCGCCGGCATCGTTGCCGACGAAGACTGGCAGGCACGCTGGTACCTGGACCGGGTGCCGCCGCAGATCCACTCGGCGGCGGGACTGGATAGCTGGTGGAAAGGGCTGGCGCCGGAACAGCGCAAGGCGCTGCACTGGTCGTTGGCAGACCTGTTGCCCGGTGAGGGCAGCGAACAGGAGCGCTATCCGAAGTACCTGGCGCTGGGCCAGGCGCGCTTGCCGCTGCACTACCGCTTCGAACCGGGGGCCGACGACGATGGCGTGACCCTGGACGTGCCGCTGCACCTGCTCAACGCATTGGATCCGGTGCAGCTGGGCTGGCTGGCGCCGGGCTTTGTTGCCGACAAGGCCTCGGCACTGATCCGCAGCCTGCCCAAGGCGATGCGCCGCAACTACGTGCCGGCGCCGGACTTCGGTCGCGCGTTCTACGAGGCCTTCCCGCAGCCCAGCGCCGATGCCATCACCGGCGAGCTGGCGCGTTTCCTATCACGTGCGACCGGCGCGACGGTGACCGCACTGGATTTCGAGCCGGGTTCGATTGAGCCACACCTGCACATGAACCTGCGGCTGCGCGACGAACAGGGCAAGGTGCTGGCCACCTCGCGTGATCTGGAAGCGCTGCGCGCGAAATTCGGTGGCCGTGCTGGCGATGCCTTCGCCGCGCGTGCCGGGCGCGAGATGGCGGCTGACGGCCTGCGCACGTTCCCGGCCACGCCGATTCCGCTGCAGGTACCCGGTGAAGCCGGCGTGCCGGCCTATCCGGCGCTGCTGGACGAGGGCGACAGCGTGGCGCTGCGCATCTTCGCCGACCGCCAGCAGGCGCAGGACGCCCATCCGCTGGGCGTGCGCCGCCTGCTGGAGATCGCCCTGGCCGACAAGGTGAAGCAGGCACGCAAGCAGTTGCCGGTCGGTGCCAAGACCGGCCTGTTGTATGCCGCGATCGAATCGCAGGAGCGCCTGCGTGGTGACCTGGTCGATGCAGCGATGAACGCGGTGCTGGCCGAGGGCCTGGAAGACATCCGTGATGCAGCGGCCTTCGAGCAGCGCCGCGAGCATGCCGCCAAGGCCCTGTTTGGCGAGGCGATGTCGCGGCTGAAGCTGGCCGAATCCATCCTTGCGCTGGTGGCGGAGCTGAAGCCGATGCTGGAGGCGCCGCTGATGGGCTGGGCGCGCGGCAACCTGGACGACATGGAAGCGCAGCTGGCCGGGCTGATCCACCCCGGCTTCCTGCGCGACACGCCGGCCGACGCGCTGGCGCAGTACCCGCGTTACCTGAAGGCGATGATCCTGCGCACCGAACGTGCCAAGCGTGATCCGCCGCGCGACCAGGCGCGCATGCTGGAACTGCATCCGTTCCTGGAAGCACTGGCGGCGGGCGAGCAGCAGGGCCTGCGTGATCGCCCGCAATGGCAGGCGCTGCGCTGGGATCTGGAAGAACTGCGGGTATCGCTGTTCGCGCAGGAGCTGGGTGCACGCACCGGTATCTCGGCGAAGAAGCTGGCGCAGCGCGTGGCTGCATTGCGCCAGGCCTGAGCGCGCCACGGTCGCCCCCTCGGGCGACCGGGGCCGGCCGGGCAGGGAGCCGGCACGGCCGGAATGCCCGGACGTTACTTGGTGCGGCGAACCTTCGGCTGCACGTTCACCCCGTCCACCTTCATATACCAGGCGCCCATCACCCCTGGGCGCATGCTGACGCGCGGGGCGTCCTTGCGGCCACCGGAATAGTGCGTGGCGTCTATCTGCTCCCACTCCTGGCCGTTCTGCAGCACGTAGCGGCGGCCCTGGCCGAATCCACGGAATTCACCCTGCAGGTTGCTTTCGATCGGTTCGCTGCTGCCGAAGTCCAGGAAGCCGCGGTTCTTCTTGATCACTTCCTGGCGGCCTTCTTCGCGCGCTGCGGCGACGGCCTGGTTGGTGGCCGCCTCGACCTTGCCCTGCAGCCAGCGGTTGAGCGTGGCCAGTTCACCGGCACTGAGCTTGTCCAGCCCGGCGGCCTTGAACTCGGAGGGCGACATCTGCTGCTGCAGGTCGCCCTCCACCACGCGCTGGGCCAGCGCAGGCGCGGACAGGGACAGCAGCACGGCGGCACAGGCCAGCAGCCGTGGACGGACGCGCGGGGCAATCGAAGGCATGGCGGGTCTCTCCTGGGTGTGTGGGCGAGTGTAGCGGCATGTCTTCATGCCGGGTGATGGTGGGTGCAGTGATTGTCCCTGAACGGCGCCGGCGCTAGTGTAGGGGCCTCTGTCTTGCCTGCTCGATGCTGTGAACCGCGCTTCCGTCCCCGGCCTGGATGCCTTGTTGAACCGTCCCTCGGCAGCGGTGCTGCCTGCTCCGCTGCGCCAGGCCCTGCGTGAGCATTGGGAAGCGCCGGATTGCGACCACCAGATGCGTGCCAGCTGGTCGGTGCTGGGCGATACCCTCGATGCGCTGGCGATGCTCTCGGCCGACGAAGGCGCGGTGGTGGCCGCATTGCTGTTCGACCTGCCGGGCCTGCGCGCCAGCCTGGACCAGCTACCGCTGGGCAACCACAAGGCGGCGGTGACCGGCCTGCTGGATGGCCAGGACGCGGCCGATCCGGTGTGGGCGCTGCATGCCGGCCGTGAGGCGGGGCGCAACAGTGAGGGCCTGCGCCGGCTGCTGCTGGCGATCATCCGCGACCTGCGCGTGGTGCCGATCCTGCTGGCGCGCCAGCTCGCGAGGATGCGTGCGGCCGACAAGCTGGACGAGGAGCAGCGGCGCGCGCTGGCCCAGCTGACCCGCGACATCCACGCGCCCCTGGCCAACCGGCTGGGCATCTGGCAGCTGAAGTGGGAGCTGGAGGACCTGGCGTTCCGCCACCTGGAACCGGAAACCTACCGCCGCATCGCCCGCGAGGTGGATGAAACCCGCATCGCCCGCGAGCGTTACGTCGAGAACGTCAAGAAGGTGCTGTCGCGCGAGCTGGTCGCCCAGGGCATCAAGGCCGAAGTCAGCGGCCGCCCGAAGCACATCTACAGCATCTGGCGGAAGATGCAGAAGAAGCGGTTGGCCTTCGACCAGTTGTATGACATCCGTGCGGTGCGCGTGATGGTCGACGACGTTGCCGCCTGTTATGCCGCGTTGGGCGTGGTGCACGCGCTGTGGGCACCGGTACCGAGCGAGTTCGATGATTACATCGCACGCCCGAAGGCCAACGACTATCGCTCGCTGCATACCGCCGTGGTCGGCCCGGAAGGTCGCACCATCGAAGTGCAGATCCGCACCCATGAAATGCACTCGCAGGCCGAGCTGGGCGTGGCCGCGCACTGGAAGTACAAGGAGGGTGGCAAGGGCGCGGAGAAGTCCTTCGACCGCAAGATCACCTGGATGCGCCAGCTGCTGGAACAGGCGCAGGACGGGCAGGGCAATGAACTGGCCGGGGCGCTTGATGCCGAGCTGACCGAGGACCGGGTCTATGCGCTGAGCCCGAAGGACGAGGTGCTGGACCTGCCGCAGGGCGCCACGCCGCTCGATTTCGCCTACCAGGTGCACACCATGGTCGGGCACCGCTGCCGCGGCGCCAAGGTCAACGGCCGCATCGTGCCGCTGACCTACCGCCTGCGCAGCGGCGACCGCGTCGAGATCCTGACCGGCAAGGAGGCCGATCCGCGCCGCGACTGGCTGATGCCGGCCAACGGCTTCCTGGCCAGCAACCGCTCGCGCGAGAAGGTGCGCAGCTGGTTCCACAAGCTGGACCGCGCGCGCAACGTGCAGGCCGGTCGCGAGCTGCTCGAGCGCGAGCTGAAGCGGCTGGGCCTGCAGCACGCGGACCTGGCTGTGGCGGCGAAGAAGTTCCATTCCGACAGCGTCGATGACCTGTACATCCAGGTGGCGCTGGGCGATACCGGCCCGAACCAGGTCAGCCGTGCGCTGCTGGAGGCGGAGCGTGCCGCCAGCCAGCCCGCACCCGCACCGGCCCTGCCGCGGCCGACCGCGCGCCGCGAGAACCTGGGCAAGTCCAAGTTCACCGTGCAGGGCGTGGGCAACCTGCTGGTGCAGCTGGCACGCTGCTGCCAGCCGGTGGCCGGCGAGCCGATCGTCGGCTACCTGACCCGTAGCCGGGGTGTCACCGTGCATCGTGCAGACTGCGCCGCGCTGGCCCGGCTGGCGGCCAGCAGCCCGCAGCGCATCCTGCCGGTGGAGTGGGGCCAGGCCGGGGGCGGCTACGAGGTGGACGTCGTGGTCGATGCGGTCGATCGCCGCTGGCTGCTGAAGGACATCACCAACCTGATCGCCCAGGAAGACGCCTACGTGCTCGACATCCACAGTGACAACGTGCGCAACAGTGGCCGTGCCCATCTGCGGCTGCGCCTGAAGGTCAGTGACTACGGGCAGTTGTCGACGCTGCTGGGCAAGCTCGATGCGCTGCCGGGCGTGAGCGAGGCGCGTCGCCTCGGCTGAGCTTCACGCTGCCCCGGCTACCCTGCACGCATGGAACGCGAGCCCCCGCATCGCCCGCATGGCGCTGAACATCCTGCGCTGGACCGTGTCCGTCGCGAGGGGCGTTGGTGGTGGCTGCAGGCGCGCCATGCGCGCCGGATCTGGCGCTGGGCCCTGCTCGCAGCGCTGGCCGTGTTCGTGCTGCTGGTCCTGCTGCGCAAGCCGTTGGCAGACTGGTTCTGGGATGAGCCGCAGATCGAACAGCTGCTGGCCGAGGGGGATCGTGCATTGGCGGCTGGGCGCCTGAGCGATGCCGATGGCAGTGGTGCGCGCGAGCGCTACCAGGCGGCGCTGGCGCTGGATGGTGATCGCCCGCAGGCGCGCCAGGGCCTGGCCAATACCGGCGCGGCAGCGCTGCAACAGGCGCGCGATCGCCTGCAGGCCGATGACCTGGACGGCAGCGCGCAGGCCCTGGCACTGGCCCGTGAGCTGCAGGTGCCGCAGGGCGACGCCGATGCGGTCGCCCGCCAGTTGCAGGCGCGACGCAGTGCCGGAGCCGGTATTGGTGCGTTGTTGGCGCAGGCGCGTAACGCGTTCGCCGCCGGACGCCTGGATGACGGCGACAGCAGTGCGTTGCCCTTGTTCCAGCGCATCCTGGTCCTGCAGCCGGACAACCTGCCGGCGCTGGAAGGGCGCGAAGATGCGCTGAGCGACCTGCTGCTGCACGCACGCACGCTGGCGGAGCGAGGGGAGTTGGCCGAGGCGGCCGCGCTCCTGCGTCGTGCCCGTCAGTTTGATGCCGGTCATGCCGATATGCCGGCGAGCGAGGAGGCCCTCGCGCGCGCGGCCGACCGGCGCCTGCGGCAAGCGCAGCGTGCGTTGCGACGGCAGCAGCTGGAAGCTGCGGCCAAGGGTTTCCAGGCGGTGCTGGTGGTGGCCGCCGATGATTCCAATGCGCAGCGCGGGCGTGAGCAGACCCGGCAGGCAGTGGTTGCACGCAGCCAGAAGTCCGCCGACGACTTCCAGTTCGATGCGGCGCAACGTGATGCGGCCCTGGCGGCGGAGCTCGGGGCTTCGCAGGCAGTCCAGCAACAACTGGCGCAGCGCATGCAGCGCGCGCAGCAGGCGCAGCGGGCTCTGCAGCAGCCCGCGGTCAGCACGGCGCAGCGCGAACGCCAGCTGCGCGACCACCTGCGGAAGATCGAACGTGCCGAGCGCGCGGGGCAGTGGATCAGCCCACCCGGGCACAGCGCGTTCGACGCGTTGCGCGAAGCGCAGTCGCTGGCTCCCCGCGATGCGCGGGTGAAGGCAGCCGCCGCACGCTTGCTGCCCGCCAGCCGACGCTGCTTCGACGACAATCTGCGGCAGAACCGCGTGCAGGCGGCAGGCGCCTGCCTGCAGGCCTGGCAGACCCTGTCACCGACCGCAGCCGGACTGCCCTCGGCGCGGCTGCGGTTGGCCCAGCGCTGGCTGGCGATCGGCAGCGAGCGGCTCGGTAACGGTAACCTGGCCTTCGCCGCGCATGCCGCCGAACAGGCGCGGTTGCTGCAGCCGGATCTGGCCGAACTGCCGGCGTTTGAAGATCGCCTGCGCCGCGCCGGTGGTGAGCTGCCACCACGCTGATATCGACAGGATTCGTGCAGGTCGCACTGGTCGGGTATAGTCCAGCCGCTGCGTCACGCTCAAGCGGTGCAGTGAGTTGTCAGTCTTGCTGTCAATGCTATTGCTGCAGGCTTGGCGGGAGATGGCCTTTGGTCGTTTTCATCGTTTTTCACACAGCCTGCGTTCCGCAGCCAGCGACATGACGTCATGAATCCAGTGATTCCGCAAGGGCCAGGTCCGGGGCCCGCATTCGATGCCTCCCTTGTCTGCGCTGTCATCGTCACCTATGGGCCCGAGCCGGACCTGTTGCGGCGGGTGGTTGACAGTGTGCTGCAGCAGGTGGGGCATCTGGTGGTGTTCGACAATGGCAGCACTGGTGTTGATGTCGACGAACTGCTGGCCGGAAGGGGGGGGGTCAGCGTGGTTGCCTCGGCGCACAACGTTGGCCTCGGGAGTGCCTTGAACCGGGCCTATGAGCGGGCGCAGGCGCTCGGCTTCGCTTATGTGCTGCTGATGGATCAGGATAGTGTGCTGGCGCCAAAGATGGTGGATGTCCTGGGGACTGCACTGATCGAACTCACCCGCGCAGAGCGCGTGGCTGCTGTCGGGCCGCAGTTCCGCGATTCGCGCAGTGGCATGCTTGCCCCGTTCGTTCGCTTTGGCTTCCCGTTCAACCACAAGTTGCGAGGGGGGGCGGGTCAGCGCATCTCCTGCGATTTCCTCATCACGTCCGGTTCGCTGGTGCCGATGTCGGCATTGCAGGATATTGGTGCAATGGACGAAGACCTGTTCATTGACAACCTGGACATGGACTGGTGTTTCAGGGCCAAGCGCCAGGGCTATTCTCTGTACGGCATCTGCGATGCGCAGATGACCCATAGCATCGGCGAGGAGCTGCTGCCATCACGTACGAAGCCGGATGGCGTGATCGTGCACAAGCCCTTCCGCCTTTACTTCATTATGCGCAATCGCGTTCTGCTCTATGGACGTGCCTATACGCCACGGGTGTGGATTGCCCAGGATGTGCCGCGCCTGTTGCTGAAGCTGGCAGGCAACGGTCTGTTCCTCGCCCCTCGCTGGATTCGGTTGCGGTTCATGCTGAGAGGTCTGTGGGATGGACTTCGAGGCAAGGGCGGACCATTGCCTCCGGAAAATCGCTGAACAGGCGGTTTGGTGAACCTGCCCTGTGGAAATGGGCTGGGGTAGACTCCGCTGACGCCCATGCCATGTTTCTCCCGTGCCCCGACGCTACGATTCCGACGACATCGACGATTTCGACGACGACCCGCAGGACAGCGGTCCGCTGTGGCGGCGCCGGCTGATCACCTGGAGCATGGCTGCGGTCGCATTGGGATTGGGTTTCCTCATTCCCTATACGCTGTACCTGAACCAGCAGGTGACCCAGCGTTTCGGCGAGCTGCGCTGGCAGATCCCGACGCGCGTGTATGCGCGCCCGCTGGTGCTCACCCCCGGCAAGGCGATGGATGCGTCCACGCTGAAGACCGAACTGGCCGCCTCCGCCTATCGTGATGACGGCCAGGGCAAGGAGCCGGCCACCTATGCGGTGAACGGCGGTCGCTTTGTGATCTCCAGTCGTGGCTACAACGATGTCGATGGCCGGGTGGCGCCGCGCCGGGTGGAGCTGTCGCTGGCCGATGGCGGCGTGGCCTCGCTGCGCGATGCCGACAGCCGCAAGGCACTGAAGGCCGCGCGGCTGGATCCGGCGCGCATCGCCACGCTGTACGGCCAGAAGCAGGAAGAACGCCGCCTGATCCGCATGGACGAGGCGCCGGACCTGCTGGTGACCGGCCTGCAGGCAGTGGAAGACAAGGACTTCAATCGCCATCACGGCATCGACCTGTCCGGCATCGCGCGCGCGGTGTGGGTGACGATCCGTTCCGGTGGCCAGAGCCGCCAGGGCGCTTCGACGCTCACCCAGCAGCTGGCCCGCAGCGGCCTGCTTGGCATCGGCAAGGAGCAGACGCTCACCCGCAAGTTCAATGAGGTGCTGTACGCGCTGATCATGGAAGCGCGCTACGACAAGCGCACGATTTTCGAGGCGTATCTCAACCAGGTGTACCTGGGCCAGCGCGGCAGCCAGGCGATCCATGGCATGTCCTCCGGCGCCGAATTCTGGTTCGGGCGTGACCTGCAGTCGCTGGAGACCGAGCAGATCGCCCTGCTGATCGGCCTGGTCAAGGGGCCGTCCTTCTACGACCCGCGGCGCAACCCGGAACGTGCGCTGGATCGCCGCAACTTCGTGCTGGGCAAGCTGCACGAGGCCACGCTGATCGACGATGCCGAGTACCAGCGCGCGCTGAAGGCTCCGTTGGGTGTGCCCAAGACACCGGGCCTGGTGGCAGCCAACCGCTTCCCCGCCTACGTCGACCTGGTCCGCCGGCAGCTTGCGCATGACTATCCGGAATCTGCGCTGCAGGGCGCGGGCCTGAGCGTGATGACCGGCATGTCGCCGTCCGCGCAGGCCTATGCCGAAGGCGCGGTGACCCGCACCATCAAGTCGCTGGAAAGCCAGCGTCGCCCTGAACTGCAGGCCGGCATGGTGCTGACCGACGTTCACAACGGCGACGTGCTGGCGGTGATCGGCAGCCGTGAGGTGTCCGAGGTCGGCTTCAATCGTGCGATCGAGGCGCAGCGCCCGGTCGGTTCGCTGCTCAAGCCGTTCGTGTACCTGCTGGCCCTGGCGCAGCCGGACCGCTATTCGCTGGCCAGCTGGGTCGATGATTCGCCGGTGACGGTGCAGCTCGGCCGCGGCCGCAACTGGAGCCCCGGCAACGCCGACAACCGCAGCCACGGCACGGTGCGCCTGATCGATGCGCTGGCGCATTCGTACAACCAGGCGACGGTGCGCTTGGGCATGCAGGTCGGCCCCGAGCGCGTGACCCAGCTGATCCATGTGCTGGCCGGCATCAAGGCCGAGGCCAATCCGGCGGTGATCCTCGGCTCGACCGACCAGAGCCCGTATGCGATGGCGCAGCTGTACCAGTTCCTCGCGTCCGGGGGGGAGATCCAGCCGCTGCACGCCGTGCGTGGCGTGCTCGATCCGCAGGGCAAGCTGCTCAAGCGCTACGACAAGACCCCGGCACCGGCACAGGAAGGCGATTCGATTGCCGCCAACCTGATCAGTGTCGGCCTGCAGCAGGTCGTCGCCAGTGGTACCGCGCAGCGGCTCAATGCTGATGGCCTCGGCCGTCTGCAGCCAGCCGGCAAGACCGGCACCACCAACGATGGCCGTGACAGCTGGTATGCCGGCTACACCGGCGACCACCTGGCGGTGATCTGGATCGGCAACGATCAGAACCAGCAGGCCGGCCTGTATGGCGCCACTGGCGCGATGCGGGTCTGGTCGGGCATCTTCCAACGCCTGCCGAGTGCGCCATTGCGGGTCAGCAACAAGGGCCTGGATTGGCAGCCGGTGGCTCCCACCGGTCTCAACAGCACCGATGAAGGCTGCCCCGGCGCGCGTCGTTTCCCGTTCGTGGTGGGCTATGCGCCTGCCTATGCGCCGTGCGCGCCGGCCGCGTCGCCCGAGGGGCAGGGCGAGGCTGAAGGCGAGGGCGGTGGCTGGCGCAGCTGGTTCGGCCTGGACCGCAAGCCGGAAGCACCCGCCGAACCTGCCGCCACCACTCCTCCCCCGAGCCGATGATGCCGATGAACATGCGAACCCTGCTGCAGCCCCTGGCCCTGACCGGCCTAAGTCTGGCCCTGGCCGCCTGCGTGAGCAGCGCGCCGCCGGTAGTCAAACCGGTCGACACCACCACGCCGGCGCAGCGCCTGGCGGCCGTGGATGCTGCAGCGGGTCCGGACGACAAGGAATTGTCGGTGCAGCCGCTGCGTGATTCGCAGGTGGAAGACCTGAGGCTGGCCGCACAGGCGCAGCGCCAGGCCAACGACCTCGCCGGTGCCGCCAGCAGCCTGGACCATGCGCTGGAGATCGTGGCTGGTGACCCGGCGGTGCTGCAGGAGCGTGCCGAACTGGCGCTGCTGCAGGGGCAGTGGGCACAGGCGGAGACGTTCGCGCGCAAGGCCGTGGATCTGGGCTCGAAGACCGGGCCGCTGTGCCGCCGGCACTGGGCGACGATCGAGCAGTCGCGGCTGGCGCGCGGTGAGAAGGAGAACGCGGTGTCGGCGCATGCGCAGATTGAAGGCTGCACGGTGCCGGGGATCAAGCGGTACTGAGTTTCCAGCCAACGGCGCAGCCCCTCGTGGCTGGCCGCAAAATGCGGGTCATGTGATTGGGCCGGGCGGGTGGGCTGCGCAGGGGACGCTGCAAGTACGTCCATGTAAGCTCGGTCGCCGCATCCATGCGGCTCACGCCCCTGCGCAGCCCACCCGCCCGGCCCCTGACAGTTTCCGTGTGCTGCCAGCCACGGAAGAGAAAAAGAAAATCAAAAGCGGGTCGCGCGCTGCGCGCACTCGTTGTGGGGTCGGATCCGTTTTCCGCAGGAAAACGGCTCCGACCCCTTCTTGTTTCCGTTCGACCCACCGCTTCTGAATCCAGTCGAGCAAGCGCGACGCCACGAAGCACGTCCATCCGTCACCGAGAAACTGTCGAAGGCGGGGCGGGAGGGGCAGGCAGGACCGTTGGCGCCATGGATGGCGCCATCGAGCCCCCATGGACGGGTTTACGGCGTGTCCTGCCTGCCCCTCCCGCCCCGCCAAACACGCAGCAACCCAGAGCCATGAACCACGCTGTTGCTGTTGCCTTTGCCTGCGCTCCGGCTTGAAACGGGTGCCGGGCAGCGCCCGGCCGGGTATCCTTTCCCTCTGATGTCCGACCTTGTCCATGCCAGCCGCGAAGCCCTCAGCGAAGGCGGCGCGCTCGCCTCGCACCTGGATGCCTTCGTCCCGCGTCCGGCACAGCTGCACCTGACCGCAGCCATTGCCGATGCGCTGCAGCAGCGGGACCTGCTGCTGGCCGAGGCCGGTACCGGCACCGGCAAGACCTTCGCTTATCTGGTGCCGGTGCTGCTGTCCGGGCTGCGCACCATCATCTCCACCGGTACCCGCGCGCTGCAGGACCAGCTCTACCACCGCGATCTGCCGCGCGTGCGCCAGGCGCTGGGCGTCGGCCTGCGCAGCGCGCTGCTGAAGGGGCGCGCGAACTACCTGTGCCGCTACCGACTGCAGCAGGCGCGGGGCGAGCCGCGGTTTTCCAGTCCCGAACAGGCCGCGCAGTTCCAGCGCATCCTGGCGTGGTCCGGCCGCTCGGAGTTCGGTGACATCGCCGAACTGGAGGGCCTGGCCGATGACTCGCCGCTGCTGCCGATGGTCACCTCCACTGTCGACAATTGCCTGGGCACCGATTGCCCATTCTGGGACGACTGCTTCGTGGTGCGCGCACGGCAGCGTGCGCAGGCCGCCGACGTGGTGGTGGTCAACCACCACCTGCTGCTGGCCGATCTGGCACTGAAACAGGACGGCTTCGGCGAGTTGCTGCCGGGGGCGCAGGCCTTTGTCATCGACGAGGCACACCAGCTGCCCGAACTGGCAGCGCAGTTCTTCGGCGAAGGTTTCGGCATGCGCCCATGGCAGGAACTGGGTCGCGACTGCCTGGCTGAAGCGCGCGGCGTAGGGGGCGCACAATCGGCGCTGCAGGAGCCTGTCGACCAGTTGCAACAGGCGTTGCTGGCGTTGCGTTCGGCGATGGAGGGGCTGCCGCCGCGGGGTACGCAGTGGCGTGCGCTGGCCATGCCACAGGTCCGCGACGGCTTCAATACGGTGATGGCCGGCCTGGTGGCGCTGGAGCAGGCACTTCAACCGCTGCGCGAATCGGCGGCGGGTCTGGACGCCTGCCATGCGCGGGCGCGCGAGGCGGTGTCGCGGTTGCAGCGCTGGCTGGGCGATGATGAACCCACCCTCGATTTCGATGCCGATCCGGCGGACCACGCCAGTGCCACCGATGTGCTCTGGTACGAACTCACGCCGCGGGGTTTCCGCTGCCAGCGCACGCCGATGGATGTGTCCGGCCCGCTGCGCGAGCATCGCGAGCGCAGCCGCGCGGCATGGATCTTCACCTCGGCCACGCTGACCGTGGGCAATGGATTCGACCACATCGCCGCGCGCCTGGGCCTGGACGATCCGCATACCCTGGTCCAGCCGAGTCCGTTCAACTGGCCCGAGCAGACGTTGTGCTACCTCCCGGAAGGCCTGCCTGATCCGGCTGCACGGGGCTTCGGAACCGCGCTGATCCAGACCCTTCGGCCGGTGCTGCAGGCATCGCAGGGCAGGGCATTCCTGTTGTTCGCCTCGCACCGTGCATTGCGCGAGGCGGCCGAAGCACTGCGCGACGGGCCATGGCCGTTGTTCGTGCAGGGTGAGGCACCGCGCGCGACGCTGCTGCAGCGCTTCCGTGAATCGGGCAATGGCGTGCTGCTGGGCTCGGCCAGTTTCCGCGAGGGCGTGGACGTGGTCGGCGAAGCGCTGAGTGTGGTGATGATCGACAAGCTGCCGTTCGCGGCACCGGACGATCCGGTGTATGAGGCACGCCTGGAGGCGATCCGCAGCCAGGGCGGCAATCCGTTCCGCGACGAACAGTTGCCGCAGGCGGTGATCGCACTGAAGCAGGGTGTCGGTCGCCTGATCCGCAGCGAAAGCGACCGTGGCGTGCTGGTCCTGTGCGATCCGCGCCTGCTCAACCGTGGCTATGGCCGGGTCTTCCTGGATTCACTACCACCCTTCCGCCGCACCCGCAGCCTGGCCGATGTGCAGGCCTTCTTTACGCCACAATGGGTGCCCGTGGCTGATGATGCGGCTGACCCGGCCGCTGTTGCGCCGGGCCCGGAGCCGGCTCCCGGTGCCACGTTCCCCCTGTTCTGACCTGATCTGATGAAACTGCTCGCCTTTGAAACCGCCACCGAAGCCTGCTCCGTTGCCCTGCATGTCGATGGGCAGGTGCTGGAACGCTTCGAGATCGCCCCGCGCCGGCATGCCGACCTGAGCCTGCCATGGGCCGAGGCGCTGCTGGCCGAAGCCGGCATCAGCCGTCGCCAGCTCGACGGCATCGCGCTCAGTCGCGGCCCGGGGGCGTTCACCGGTGTGCGCCTGGCGATCGCCATCGCCCAGGGCATCGCGTTGGCATTGGACCGCCCGCTGCTGCCGGTTTCGACGCTGCAGGTGCTGGCGCTGCGGGCACCGGTGGAAGAAACGCAGATCCTGTCGGCAATCGATGCCCGGATGGGCGAACTCTATGTCGCGCGCTTCGAACGCGTGGACGGCCTGCCGGTCGTGCAGGATGCCGAGCGCGTCTGCGCGCCTGCCGCGGTGGCGCTGCCGGAAGGGCTGTCCGCCTACGGTGTGGGTACCGGTTTCGGCGCGGCCGAGGGCGCACTGGTGGCGCAACTTGGGGCTGGCCTGCGTGGATTCGATGCCGCCGCTTTGCCGCGCGCGTCGGACGTACTGGCACTGGCGGTGCCGGCGTTCGCGCGTGGCGAGGCGATCGCACCGGAGAAGGTCGAGCCGGCGTACCTGCGCGACAACGTGGCACTGACCCTGGTCGAGCAGCAGGCGGCGCGAGAAGCGAAGGCGAAGGCCAACGGCTGAGCCCCTCGTGGCGGAGCGCGAAAGCACGAGCCGCGCTTGGCCGGGCGAGGTGGGTGCGCGGGGGACGCCGTGAACCCCCAGTCCGGCCCAGCCGCTGGCGGCTGGGCGTTCGGGCGCTTGCGAAGCAATGCTTCGCAAGCGAAGCGCCCTCACCCATGGGGGCTTGGCCGTGGCTTGCACGTGTGCGCTGTCCTGCGCACACGGCAAGACCGGGGTTGGGCGTCCTGCCCAACCCGTCGGGCGCATGCGCCCGACCCATGCCGCGGACACCCCCGCGAACCCACCCCGTCCGACCTCTGACAGTTTCCGTGTGCGTCCGCCACGGAAAATCAAAAAAGAAAATCAAAGTCAAAAGCGGATCGCTTCGCTCGCATCCACGCGTGGCGTGGATGTGTGTCGACCAAGGTCGACACCTACCCAAGCAATGGTGCGCCGTGATCTGTCAGAGGCGGGGCGGTGTCGGGTGGCGGGGTATCCGCGGCATGGATGCCGCGGCTAAGCCTACACGGACGTACTTGCGGCGTCCCCGCCGCCCGACACCGCCTCGCCACGCTTCAGTACACCAACCGCCGCTGTTGCTGTTGCCGTTGCTCTAGCCTTTCAGCGGGTCCCGGGCCGCAGGCCCGGGCAACAAAACCCTACCGATCGTCGTGCAGGGTGCCGCCCGGCAGGAACACCCAGGTACGGGTGACCTGCAGGATGTCGATCTCGTCCTCGGTCTTTGGCAACGGCGGGAATGGCTGCGCCAGCTTCACCACCCGCAGCGCCGCTTCATCCAGCAGCGGCGTCCCGCTTGAACGCAGGATGCGGCTGCTCTCCACGCTGCCATCGCGCCGCACGCCCACGCTGATCACCACCTGGCCGCCGAGCCGGCGCTGCCGGGCCTCGTCCGGATAATTCAGGTTGCCGACGCGCTCGGCACGGTCGACCCAAGCACGCAGGTAATTGGCATAGGCATATTCACGCGTGCTGGCCGACACGAACTTGCGATTCGGGCGCTTGGCATACTGCGCCGAGCGCAGATGCACTTCGGCAGCCAGTCGCGCCATCTCCACATCGCGCTGCTCGCGTGCACTCAACGGCGCGTCCGGCTCGGGGCGTTCCGGGGCTGGCTGGGCCTGTGCCTGTGCCACCGTGTCCTGTCCGTTGCGGCTGCTGACCACCCGTGCCTGGGGCGGCGGAACCGGCGCGGCCGATTGCTGTTGCTGGGGAACCGGGCTGAGTCCGGATTGCGCCTGCGGCACGATGCCGGCCTGGTTGTCGCGCGGACGCTGTGCGCGGTCGTGCTCGCCACCGCCTTCCTGGTTGGCGGCGGCAAGGAAATCAGCCTGCTTTGGCGTCAGTGCGGTGCGCGTCTGGCTGAAGATCACTTCCAGCGTCGGCACCAGCGGAGCATCGCCTTTCACGGCGAAGCCCACGCCCAGGATCAGCAGGGCGTGGACCAGCACCGACAGTGCGATGGTGGCCCCCAGCCGTTGCGCTTCGCGTGGCGGCGGGGGCAGAACGGCGGGTGCGGACGGCATCAGCGCAGGCCGGCCTCGAGCGCGTCGAACAGGGTGCCGGCAATGTTCAGGCCGTACTGCGCGTCGAGCTCGCGCACGCAGGTCGGGCTGGTCACGTTGACCTCGGTCAGGTAATCGCCGATCACGTCCAGGCCGACGAAGCGCATGCCACGACGCTTCATCTCCGGGCCAACCTGGCCGGCGATCCAGCGGTCACGCTCGCTCAGCGGGCGCCCTTCGCCACGGCCGCCGGCCGCCAGGTTGCCGCGGAACTCGTCACCCTGGGGAATGCGTGCCAGGCAGTAATCGACCGGTTCGCCGTCGACCAGCAGGATGCGCTTGTCGCCGGCGGTGATGTCGGGAATGAACTTCTGGGCCAGCGCCAGCTTGCGGCCGCCGTCGGTCAGTGTCTCCAGGATCACGTTCAGGTTCGGATCGCCCTGGCCGCTGCGGAAAATCGAGCGGCCGCCCATGCCGTCCAGCGGCTTCAGCACGGCCTGGCCGTGTTCGAGGGCGAAGGCCTTCAGCGCCTTGGCATCGCGGCTGACCAGGGTCGGCGGGCAGCACTGCGGGAACAGCAGCGCGGCCAGCTTCTCGTTGTAGTCGCGCAGGCCCTGCGGGTTGTTGACCACGCAGGCACCGGCAGCGGCGGCCACGTCCAGCACCTGGGTGTCGTAGATGTACTCGGCGTCGACCGGCGGGTCCTTGCGCATCAGCACGATCTGGCCGGGCCCGAACTCGGTACGGCTGAACTCACCCAGCTCATACCAGCCGGCCGGGTCGTCGCGCACCTGCAGCGGCGCGGTCTGGGCCACCGCCACGCCACCTTCCAGGGCCAGTCCGCCCGGCCGCACGTAGTGCAGGGCATGGCCGCGGCGCTGGGCTTCCAGCAGCATGGCGAAGGTGGTGTCCTTGGCGATCTTGATGTGGGCGATGGGGTCCATCACCACGATGACGTTCAACGGCATGGTCGCACCTGTCAGGCAAGGCGTTGATGGTAGCGGCAACGCCGGTCGCGCGCCTCCCTGCCATACTGCAACGCAGCGTCCGCCCGGCGGTCGCGCACTCATTGCGAAACCCGTCACGTTCAGGAGGGGGCCATGCCCCGCGCCGTGGGGCGGCCTTGAAGCGGGCGCGGAAAGTGCGATATAGATACGCTTTCGCAGCGGCCCCCGCCAGAGATCGGGCCGTGCGCTTGGGGATAGGCAATGACTGAAAACACGACTGCGGGCGGGGAACTCGCAGGACTCCGGGTGATGGTCATCGATGATTCGAAGACCATCCGCAGGACTGCGGAAACGCTGCTCAAGCGCGAAGGCTGCGAGGTGGTCACCGCCACCGACGGCTTCGAAGCGCTTGCCAAGATCGCAGACCAGCAACCGCAGATCATCTTCGTCGACATCATGATGCCGCGCCTGGACGGGTATCAGACCTGCGCGCTGATCAAGGGCAACCAGCTGTTCAAGGCGACCCCGGTCATCATGCTGTCGTCCAAGGATGGCCTGTTCGACAAGGCGCGGGGACGCATCGTCGGCTCGGAGCAGTACCTGACGAAGCCTTTCACGCGTGAAGAACTGCTGGGTGCCATCCGCACATACGTCAACGCCTGACCAGGGGGGAAAGGCACAATGGCTCGTATCGTCCTGATCGAGGATTCACCGACCGACCGCGCGGTGTTCACCCAGTGGCTGCGCCGTGCCGGCCACGAAGTGCTGGAAGCGGACAACGCCGAGGATGGCCTGCAGCTGGTCCGCGACCAGGTGCCGCAGCTGGTGCTGATGGACGTGGTCCTGCCCGGCATGAGCGGCTTCCAGGCGACCCGTGCGATGGCCCGTGATGCGGCGATCAAGCACATCCCGGTGATCATCGTCAGCACCAAGGCGATGGAAACCGACAAGGCCTGGGGCCTGCGCCAGGGCGCCGCCGATTACATCGTCAAGCCGCCGCGCGAGGATGAACTGATCGCGCGGATCAACGAACTGGTGGCCTGATGCGCTCGCCCTTCGACATCCTTGAAGCCTATGAACGGCGCAGCCTGGCCCATGCGGTGCAGCTGCCCGGAAAGCAGTTTGCCCAGGACCTGTGGCGTGGCGTGGGTTTCCGCGTCGGTCAGCGCCGGCTGGTGTCCGATTTCCGCGAAGTGGTGGAAATCGTACCGATGCCGCCGGTGACCCCGGTACCCTGTGCGCAGCCCTGGCTGCTGGGCGTGGGCAACCTGCGCGGCAACCTGTTCCCGGTGGTCGACCTGAAGTACTTCCTGGAAGGCACGCGCACCGTGCAGCAGGAAGGCCAGCGCGTGCTGATCATGCGCCAGGCCGGCGGCGACGTCGCACTGACCATCGATGAACTGTTCGGCCAGCGCAGCTTCGAGCTGGACCAGCAGATCGAAGCGGGCACGTTGGCAGAAGGCCGCTACGGGCATTTCGTCGATCGTGCTTTCCATGCCGACGGCCATGACTGGGGCGTGTTCTCGCTCTCGCTGCTGTCGCGCACCCCTGAATTCCGGCAAGCCGCGGCCTGAGGCCAGGCATCGCCCCCTGCATTGAAGATCGAGGTTGAACGATGAGTACTGCTTCGGACGCCACCAAGACCGGCAAGCTGCGGCTGGGCGGCAGCAACCTCTGGCTGTTCCTGCTGCTGGCATCGATGATCCTGTTCGGCGTCAACACCGGCGTCGCCACCTGGCAGGGCAGCCGCCTTGCCGACGCCGGCTCCAAGGCCGCCGACCTGCAGGTGCTGTCGCAGCAGTTGGCCAACCAGGGACGTGACGCAGTCGGCGGCAACGCCCAGGCCTTCACCGCCTTCAAGGCCACCCGCAACGCGATCGAGCAGAACGTGTCGACCCTGCAGGGACGCTACGGCAAGGAGCCGGGCGTAGCCGGTGCCATCGCCACCCTCGGCGAGACCTGGGCGCCGCTGGGCAAGCAGGCCGGGCAGCTGGTGGCCAGCGAACCGGCCGTGCTGGCGCTGGCCGGCAACGCGAACAACTTCACCGGCGCAGTGCCGGGCCTGCAGGCCCAGCTGAACGAGCTGGTGCGTGCGATGTCCGCTTCCGGCGCGCCGTCGTCGCAGGTGTACAGCGCGCTGCAGCAGGTTGTGGTGGCCGGTTCGATGGCCCGCCGCGTGACCGAAATGCGTGCCGGTGGCAGCGCCGCGGCGACCTCCGGCGATGCGCTGGCACGTGACATCACCGTGTTCTCGCAGGTGCTCGACGGCCTGCGCAACGGCAACGAGGAACTGGGCATCACCGCCGTGCGCGGTGCCGCCGCCGTGGCCGCGCTGGAACAGTCGCAGCAGAAGTGGGAAGCGATGAAGCAGGACGCCGACGCGATCCTGGCCAGCTCGCGCCAGCTGTTCGCGGCGCAGTCCGCTGCCACCGCGCTGGGCCAGGGTTCGGCCCACATGCTGGATGACAGCCGCAAGTTGTTCGACGCGTTCTCCTCGTTCGGCTCGGTATCCGACACCCGCCTGTTCCCGAACTTCTGGATTGGCGTGGTCTCCGGTGCGCTGTCGCTGATCGCGATCATCGGCTTCGTCTCCACCAACGTGCGCAGCCGCTCGCGCGAGCAGGAACTGCGCTACCAGACCCAGGTGGAATTCAACAGCCGCAACCAGCAGGCGATCATGCGGCTGCTGGACGAAATCTCCTCGCTCGGCGAGGGCGACCTGACGGTGAAGGCCTCGGTGACCGAGGACATGACCGGCGCGATCGCCGACGCGATCAACTACGCGGTCGACGAGCTGCGCCACCTGGTGACCACCATCAATGACACCTCGGCCAAGGTCGCGATGTCCACCCAGGAAACGCAGGCCACCGCCATGCAGCTGGCAGAGGCCGCAGGGCACCAGGCCAACCAGATCACCTCGGCCTCGGACCGCATCGGCGAAATCGCGGCGAGCATCGAGCAGGTGTCGCGCAACTCGGCCGAGTCGGCCGACGTGGCACAGCGTTCGGTGGTGATCGCCGCCGAGGGTGCCGGCGTGGTGCGCGAGACCATCCAGGGCATGGACCAGATCCGTGACCAGATCCAGGAAACCTCCAAGCGCATCAAGCGCCTTGGCGAGTCGTCGCAGGAAATCGGCTCGATCGTGGAACTGATCAACGACATCTCCGAGCAGACCAACATCCTGGCGTTGAACGCGGCGGTGCAGGCTGCGTCGGCCGGTGAAGCGGGCCGCGGTTTCGCGGTCGTGGCCGACGAAGTGCAGCGCCTGGCAGAACGCACCTCGGGTGCGACCCGACGCATCGAAAACCTGGTCCAGGCCATTCAGGCCGACACCAATGAAGCGGTCACCTCGATGGAGCAGACCACGGCCGAAGTGGTGTCTGGTGCGCGCCTGGCCGAGGACGCCGGTACCGCGCTGACCGAGATCGAACGCGTGTCAAACGCGCTGAACACCCTCATCAAGAACATCTCCATCGCCGCCCAGCAGCAGTCGGCCGCCGCCTCGGACATCACCCGCACCATGGGCGTGATCCGGCAGATCACCGGGCAGACCTCGCAGGGTGCCGGACAGACCGCCGAGTCGATCGGCCACCTCGCGCAGCTGGCGGCGGACCTGCGCCGTTCGGTCGCCGACTTCAAGCTGCCGGCGTGACGCGGGCAGGGCGGCGAGCAAGGAACCAGTCGATGAAGCATTTCCATTCCCCACGCCAGAACTCGCGCGGCCACCGCGCGGCGGCGAACGGAGCGCGTCCATGAGCAGTCTGCGCGATGCGATGAGCCACGCAGCGCTGGGCTGGGTCAAGCCCGAGCTGGACGAGACCCTGCGCCAGGTGCGCAACGAGGTCGAGTACTACGCCGAAGACCCGACCGATGCCAGCCGCATGCGCATCTGCGCCGGCTACCTGCACCAGGTGCAGGGCACCCTGCGCATGGTCGAGCTGTATGCCCCGGCGATGGTGGCCGAAGAACTGGAGCAGCTGGCCAATGCCATCGGCGCTGGTCGCGTGGCCGACCGTGATGAAGCCTGCGCAACCCTGATGCGTGGCAGCGTGCTGCTGCCCGACTATCTGGAACGCCTGCAGAACGGCCATCGCGACATTCCGATCGTGCTGATGCCGCTGCTCAACGAGATCCGTGCGTCGCGCGGCGAAGAAGGCGTCACTGACAGTGTGCTGCTGGCCTTTGCGCCGGAGAGCGTCACCGCCACCGAGGCCGAGCTGGACCATGCCCGTGGCAGCCTGAGCGGACGCAACCGCGAGCTGCTCGACACGGTCGGCAGTGCGGTGAAGGAAGAACTGCTGCGCATCAAGGATGCGCTTGACCTGCACCTGCGCACCGGTGGTGCGCCGGAACAGCTGCAGACCCAGGCCAACGAGCTTGGCGCCGTGGCCGACACGCTGGGCATGATGGGCCTGGGCGTGGCCCGCGGCGTGGTCGTGCAGCAGCGCGATGCGCTGCGCGGCGTGGTTGAAGGTCGCCAGCAGATTGACGAGAACCTGCTGCTGGATATTGCCGGTGCACTGCTGTACGTCGATGCCTCGCTGGACGACCAGGTTGCCCATCTGGGCGCCGGCGGCAGTGGCGAGGACGATCCGAGCGCGGTCGAGAACCGGCGCACGGTGGAGGTGCTGGCGCATGAAGCCATCGCCAACTTCGCCGCTGCCCGCGAGCATTTCGTCGCCTTCATCGAAACCAGCTGGAACCATGCCGAGCTGCAGGATGTACCACGCCTGCTGGGCGATGTGTCCGGCGCGCTGCGCATGCTCGACCTGGGTACCGCCGCCGATTACCTGCGCGGCGTGCAGCAGTACATCGAGGCCGAACTGATCGGCCGCCAGCGCGTGCCCAGTGGCCGCCAGCTGGACACCCTGGCCGATGCCATGGCCAGCCTGGAGTACTACCTGGAAGCCCTGCGCGACCGCCGCCCGGGCCGCGAGGACATCCTCGAAATCACCCGCAGCAGCCTCGAGGCTCTGCGCTACTGGCCGCTGCCGGAGCACAATGCCGTCGCGCCGGAAGCGCCGGCACTGCTGCCGGTCGAACGTGAGCCGGTTGCGTTGCAGGCCGAGCCGCTGCAGCCGGAGCGCATCGAGGTTCCGGTGCAGCCTGCGGCGCCCGCTGCCGGCGACGTGCCGGTGCCACTGCCGGACTTCACCTTCGATCCGCCGCCGGCCTCGCCGGCGCCGATGGTGTCCGACAACCGCTTGATGTTCGGCGCACTGGGCACCGTGGCCGCCGTGGCCGCCAGCAAGGCTGATATCGATGCTTCGCCGTCGCCGACGCACGACGATGCGGAGGCATCGTTGGTCTTCGCGGCGTCCAGCGCACCTGCGCCGGATGTCCCGCAGTGGGAGCTGGCGCCGTTCCATCCGGAGGCCGACGCCATCGTGCCTGCCGATGACGAGCGCAGCCCGACCTTCGCCAGTTTCGATCCGGTCAGCTTCGAACTGGCTGACAGCGGCCACCCCGGTGCACCGCAGTGGTCGCTGTCCGAGGCGCCGCAGATGCTTGAGGACACCGCAGCGCCTGTGATCGATGAGATGACGGACGCGGTGGATTCCTCCGCGACCGCTTTCGATGCTGCACCGGTATTCGACCCGGTGGCGGCCGAACAGGATGCGGCTGCCGTGGCCGACGACGTGGTGTTCCGCTTCGATGCCGACGCGCTGGACAACGCTGACGACGTGCTGTCGCTGCATGCGATGGAAACGCTGTCGCTGGACGATGACGCCGCGTTGCATCCTTCGCTGGAGATCGTCGATGCCGTCGTCCCGCCGCTGGCCGATGTATCGCCCGCAGTGCTGGCCGAGGTGGATGAGGCCCCGGATGACCTGCCGGCAACGTTGATCACGCCGCCGTCGATCGAAGCGCCCATCCCGGCAGCGGAAACCTCGGCGCCGGCCGTGTCGGTGATCGATATCGACACCATCGCGCCGATCGATTTCAGCGAGGCCGACGCCCAGTTCTTCGCCGAGTTGAGTGCGGCCGCTGCCGGCTTCAATCCACAGGCGATGGCCGCTGCGGCAGCGCCGGAGGCGGTGGATTCGGCCGTTGCCGGGACCGATGCTGACACCAATGCGGGCTTCGACGCCGGTTTCGATGACGATGCCGAGAACATCGACGAGGACATCCGCGAGGTGTTCCTGGAAGAGTTCGACGATGAGCTGGCCAATCTCGGCACGCTGCTGCCGGCATGGCGGATGCAGCCGGACAACATGGACCGGCTGCGCCCGATCCGCCGCATCTTCCATACTCTCAAGGGCAGTGGCCGCCTGGTCGGCGCACGCACCCTGGGTGAGTTCGCGTGGAAGATCGAAGGCATGCTCAACCGCGTGCTGGATGGCAGCCGCGCTGCATCCCCCGCCGTGCTGGCGATGGTCGACAACGCGCATGCGGCGCTGCCCCAGCTGAACGCGGCGCTGCGCCATGGCCAGCGCATCAGCGTCGACCTGCAGGCCATGCAGGCCATCGCCGATCGTGTCGGTGCAGGCGAGGAAACCTACTACGTCCCCCTGCCTGGGGCCACTGCACCGGTCGCACCGCTGGCCGAAGCCGAGGGCGAAGACGAGATCAGCCGCATTCTCGACGCGGAGATTGCCGCTTCGGCGCTGGCCGATACCGCCGAGGAGGCCGAAACCACCGGCACGCCGGCCAACATCGACAGCGTGCTGCGCGAGATTCTCGAGGCCGAGGTGGAAGTCCACCAGGCCACCCTGCAGGACTGGCTGCGTTCGGCGCAGCAGGCACCGCAGCCGGTCAGCGACGCACTCCTGCGCGCAGTGCACACCATGAACGGCGCCTTCGCGATGACCGAAGTGCCCGAGATCACGGCTGTAACCGGCGGTGCCGAGTCCTACATCAAGCGTGCACTGGCCGCCGAGGTGGTGCCGAATGATGAAGGCGTGGCCGCGCTGGATGCGACCGCGCAGGCGATCACCGCCACGATGGAAGCGCTGCAGGCCGAACAGCCGCGCATCGCACCGCAACAGGTACTGGCACAGCGCCTGCAGGCGCTGGCCAGCGAGTTGCCGGAAGCGCGCTGGCCGATGGTGGGCCTGGAGGACGACGAAGCCGAGCTGGCGCTGGATGACGAACCGACGGCGGAATGGGATGCGGACGCCTCGGCAGCCATCGCGCCTGAAACCGATGCGGTACCGCCTTCGTCCGTCGCGCCGGAGCAGGAACCACAGGCAGTTGCCGATGTCGCCGAAGCCCCGGTCGAGGATGCGGCGATTGAGGGCGAGGGCGGGCTGGAGGTCGGTGAGCTGACTGCCAGCGACGATCTTTCGCGCTACTTCGATGCCGGATGGCCGTCGGTACCGGGTGAGGGAGCGGCGTCGCTACCGGTGGTCGAATCGATCCAGGTGGCCGACGATGTTCCGGGCGTTGAGGTAGACGGTGTCGAGACGGAGGCCGAAAGCGCGCCGCTGTTGGCCGACGATGCCGGTTTGACCGTCGTGGACGATCTGTCGCCGTACCTGGATGCGAGTGCGCTGCCGGTCGACGACCGCGATGCCGAAGAGATTCCGGATGCTGTCGAAGCCGTCGCATCTGACCTGAATGCGTCCTCGTTCGATCACGTGCACGTCGCTGACCCTGAGGCATTCGAGACGCCTGCTGCACTGCCACTCGACAGCGAGCTGTCGAGCCTGCAGGATGAAATGGCTGCGCCGGGGTTTGCAGAACCGGTCTCGCTGGACGCCGCGCTCGAGGCCGGCCTGCACGTGATCGACGAAGAGCAGCCCCTGGCCGACGACGGGCAATGGTCCGTGCTCGGCCTGCAGGCCAGCGAACTCGCGCCGGGCGAGGCGGAAGCCTTTGCCGAGGATGCGGACGTCGGCGGGGAGGCGGCGATCGGTGAAGGAGAGAGCGCCGATCAGCCGTCCCCGGCGACGGTGAATGAGGAGATCGCGGAGGCCGCGGCGCCGGCCACTGCCGAACCGGTCCGGTTCTTCGAACTGGAAGACGCGCCGGGCCAGGTGGAAGTCCACGCCGAAGCTGCCGATGCCGTGTCGGATGCCCCGGCCGTTGGCGCGCCTGACGCCGACGTGGCTGAAACCGTGGCACCCGACGTCCTTGACATCCCGGTGCCGGAAGACAACGCCGATACGCTCGACTTCAGCGTCTACGATCGCGAGCTGGTCGACATCTTCGTCGAGGAAGGCAAGGACCTGCTCGACCACTGCGATGGCCTGATCAGCGAGCTGCGCGATGCGCCGCAGGACCGCGAGGTGCTGGCCGGCCTGCAGCGTGACCTGCATACCCTGAAGGGTGGCGCACGCATGGCCGGCATCAACGCCATCGGCGATCTTGGCCACAGCATCGAATCGTTGCTGGAAGCCGTCGCCGCTGGTCGCACCGAGATCGAACGCCGCGATGTGCAGTTGCTGGAGCGCGGATTCGATCGCCTGCACCAGCTGCTCACCCGCACCGGCGACCATCGCGTGGTGGAACCGGCGCAGGACCTGGTCGACGCGTTCGAAGTGCGTACGACCACCGATCTCGCTACGGCAGCGGCGGCTGCCGTAGCTGCAGCCAACGTGGCGAGCGTCGCGGAAACTGTTTCGGCAGCGGTCGCCAGTCCGGCGCCGGCACTGCTCGACGCGCCGCTGTCGGCACCGCTGCCCGCCGAAGGCGTGGTCGATGAAGATCCGCTGGCACGCCCGCAGCAGGAACAGGTGCGCGTGCGCGCGGATCTGCTCGACCGCCTGGTCAACCATGCCGGTGAAGTGGCGATCTACCGCTCGCGCCTTGAGCAGCAGCTCGGCGCGTTCCGCGGTGCGATGGGCGAGCTGGAGCGCACCAACGCGCGACTGCGCGACCAGCTGCGCCGGCTCGACCTGGAAACCGAAGCGCAGATCGTCGCCCGCTACCAGCGTGAGCAGGACCAGGCAGACCAGAAGTTCGATCCGCTGGAGCTGGACCGCTTCTCCACGCTGCAACAGCTCAGCCGTGCGCTGAACGAATCGGCGGCCGACCTTGGCGGCCTGCAAGGGGTGCTGGACGATCTGTCGCGCCAGTACGATTCGCTGCTGCAACAGCAGTCGCGCGTCAGCTCCGAGCTGCAGGACGGCCTGATGCGCGCGCGCATGGTGCCGTTCGATGGCCTGGTGCCGCGCCTGCGCCGCGTGGTCCGCCAGTCCGGCATGGATACCGGCAAGCAGGTGCACCTGACCCTGGAAGGCACCCACGGCGAACTGGACCGCAATGTTCTCGATCGCATGGTCGCGCCGCTCGAACACATGCTGCGCAACTCCGTGGCCCATGGCCTGGAAGCGCCGGAACAGCGCCGCGCCGCCGGCAAGCCGGAAGAGGGCGAAGTTGCCATCCGCCTGCACCGTGAAGGCTCGGAAATCGTGCTGGAAGTGGCCGATGACGGTGCCGGCCTCGATCGCGAAGCGATCCGCCGCCGCGCCATCGACCGTGGCCTGTTGGCCGCCGACGCGCAGCCGAACGATCAGGAACTGGACAACCTGATTTTCGCCTCCGGTTTCTCCACCGCCGACCAGGTCAGCCAGCTGGCCGGTCGTGGCGTGGGCATGGACGTGGTGCGCAACGAAGTGCGCCAGCTGGGCGGCTCGGTCGACATCCAGTCGGTGCGCGGCCAGGGCGTGCGCTTCACCCTGCGCCTGCCGCAGACGCTGGCTGTCACCCAGGCGGTGTTCGTGCAGATCGGCGAGACCACCTTCGCCGTGCCGGTGGCCTCGGTCAGCGGTATCGGCCGCCTGTCGCGCGAACGTTTCGAGGCCGCCGACAGCAGCTACCGCTACAGCGGCGAAGACTATCCGTTGTATGACCTCGGCAGCCTGGTCGGGCAGGCCCCGGCGCGTGCCGATGGCCAGGACCAGGTGCCGCTGTTGCTGGTCCGTGCCGGTGACCTGCGTGCAGCCGTGGCGATCGACCAGGTGCTGGGCAACCGCGAAATCGTGGTCAAGCCGGTCGGCCTGCAGATCGCATCGGTACCGGGCATCTACGGTGCCACCATCACCGGCGATGGCCGCGTGGTGGTGATCCTGGACGTCGCGCCGCTGGTGCGCCGCTTCCTGGCCAATCCGACGGCACCGGTGCTGGCCAATGCGCCGCGCGACGAACGCCAGGTGCCGCTGGTGATGGTGGTCGATGACTCGCTGACCATGCGCAAGGTGACCGGCCGTATCCTCGAACGCCACAACTTCGAAGTCAGTGTCGCCCGCGATGGCGTGGAAGCACTGGAGCGGTTGGAAGAGCGCGTGCCGGACCTGATGTTGCTGGACATCGAGATGCCGCGCATGGACGGCTACGAGTTGGCCACTGTGATGCGTGCCGATCCGCGATACAGGGATGTGCCGATCGTGATGATCACCTCGCGCAGCGGCGACAAGCACCGCCAGCGTGCCTTCGAGATCGGTGTCCAGCGTTATCTGGGCAAGCCGTACCAGGAACTGGACCTGATGCGAAACGTGTACGACCTGCTGGGGATCGCCCGTGTCCGTGAGTGAAACCCATCCGGCCCCGGCCGTCGCCCTGCTGGCCCGCCCCGGTGCGGCGCGTGAACGCCTGCGCGAGGCGCTGGCGCATGCCGATGTACAGCTGGTCCTGGAAGATGATCCGAACGGCCTCGAGCCGCAGGTCCTGCAGGCCGCGGATCCGCAGTTCGTGGTGATCGCGCTGGAAGCTGCCATCGAGGACGCACTGGAACGGTTGGAATCCGCGCTCTCGGCACCGGGGCTGACCCTGGTGTTCGATGAGGCTGAGCTGGCCGCCCGCCGCGACGGCTGGGAGGCGCAACGTTGGGGGCGCCACCTGGCCGCCAAGCTGCACGGCCACCAGCAGGTGTTGCCGCCGGGCGCCGAAGAAGAGCCCAGCCTGCAGCTGGAGCCTGGTCATCCGGCGCCCGCGCCGGCGCCGCAGGAAGAAGCCCTGCGGCCACACCTGGAACAGGCGCTGAGCTGGGCCGATGACGTTCCGGCCGACGGCCTGTATTCGCCACCGGCAGACCTGCACGAACCGATCGCGCTGGAGCAGGCCCTGGCGGCGCTGCAGCCGGTCGTGCCCGAGCCTCTGGATCCGCCTTCGGCGCCGCAGGCACTGGCCGAACCGGCGGCGCCCGCGACACCGCCGGTCTCCTTCGATCACACCGCCTGGTCGCTGGTCGAGGAATCGATCGAAGCACCCGTATCGGCAGAAGCCGTGGCGCCGGTCGTCGCGCCGCAGCCCTCGTTCGATACCGATCATTTGAGCCTGGTCGATCTGGATGCCGCCGCCCCGGCCGGTGCGCGTGCCGCATCGCTGCTGGTGCTGGCCGGCATCGGTGGCCCGGATGCGTTGCGTCGCCTGCTCGGCGCACTGCCCGCGTCGTTGAGCGTGCCGGTCCTGGTGCACATGCGTCTGGATGGTGGCCGCTACGGCAACCTGGTCAAGCAGATGTCCCGCGTTTCGCCGTTGCCGGTGCAGCTGGCCGAGGCCGGCCAGCACGCGGTGCCGGGCGAGGTGCACGTGCTGGCCGATGATATCGGCGTGCGCGCGGCCAGCGATGGCCTGCATTTCCAGAGCGATGCCAATGGTATTTCGCTCGCTTCGCTGCCGGCCGAACACACCGCGCTGGTGCTGCTCAGCGGTGCCGACCTAGCCCACGTAGGCCCGGCGCTGGACCTGGCGGCCGCCGGTGCGTGGGTGGCCGGGCAGGTGGGCGAGGGCTGCTATGACCCGGCGGCGGCCACCGCCGTGGTGGCTGCCGGCATGGTGGCCGGTGAACCGCAGGAACTGGCGCAGGCGATTGCCGCGCGCTGGGGTGAGCAGGACGACAACGGAGACGCACCATGAGCTACGCCAGCAATGACGAAATCCGCGGCGTCCTGATCCAGGCCGGCAACGAGCGCGTGCTGCTGCCCAATGCCACCGTGGCCGAAATGATGTCGCGCGTGCCGGTGCAGCCGGTCTCCGATGCGCCGCGCTGGCTGGTTGGCGAGATCGGCTGGCACGGCTGGCAGGTGCCGCTGGTGTCGTTCGCACGCCTTTCGGGGCTGGGCGAAGAGACGGTGGCCGGCCACAACAAGGTGGTGGTGCTGAAGTCCCTCAGCGGCAACGCGCAGCGCCCGTACTACGCGCTGCTGACGCAGAACTTCCCGCAGCTGATCTCGGTGCCGCGCGACGGCCTGCTGGCCGACGCCTCCGAAGAAACCCTGCCGCAGACCGTGCACATGCGCGTGCTGCTGGGTGAGCAGAGTGCGCTGCTGCCGAACCTGGACGCACTGGAAGCCGCCCTGGATTCACTGGCGGCCTGATCTACCAAACGGTAGTGCCGGCTGCCGACCGGCACCGAGCCGAGCATGGCTCGGCTCTACAAGGAAACTGCAATCTGGCGCGGGCCCTGTAGAGCCGAGCCTGCGCTCGGCTGCTGCCCTGGACGCGTTGGTCGCGGTAGTGCCGGCCGTTGGCCGGCAACCTCCTGATCCCGTGGATGCCGGCCAGCGGCCGGCACTACCACGAACCTGTCTTATCCCAGGTCGCCCAACCGCGCCTGCAACGCCGCGACCGCGGCCAGCCCGGCCGTTTCCGTGCGCAGGATCCGCGGGCCCAGCTGCAGTCCCTGGAACCCTGCCGCTGCCAGCTGGTCGCGGTCGCGTGGCGACCAGCCCCCTTCCGGGCCGATCGCGAGCACGACGCCCCCTGCCGGAGCGGCCGTCAGCGTCGACAGGCGATGTGCGCCCCGCGGATCCAGGGTCAGCCGCAGCGTATCGGCCGGCAGCGCCGCCGCGGCCTGCGCCAGCGACAGCGGAGGCCCCACCCGCGGAATGCGCGCACGCCCGGACTGGCCGCAGGCCGACGTCACCACGTTGTTCCAGTGCGCCACGCGCTTCTCGGCGCGCGCAGCATCGAGCTTCACCTCGGTGCGCTCGGCGTTGACCGGAATGATCGCCGCCACGCCCAGTTCGGTGGCCTTCTGCAGGATCAGGTCCATCTTCTCGCCACGGGCGATGCCCTGCAGCAGGGTGATCGCCAGCGGTGATTCATTATCGATGGCCTGCACAGCATCGATGCGCACCTGTACCTCGCGCTTGCCGGCCACGGTCAGCGTGGCGCTGTAGTCATGGCCGTCGCCGTTGAACAGCACGCAGGTGTCTCCCTCGCGCAGGCGCATCACCCGCACCAGGTGGTTGGCCGTCTCTTCCGGCAGGGTCACGGTCTGGCCGCTGTGCAGCGCCAGGTCGATGGGGCAGCGGGTCACGCGCATGCAATCGCCTCGTCGATGGCCGCCAGCGTGGTGTGTGCCAGCAGCTCCAGTTGTTCGTCATCCACGCAATAGGGTGGCATCCAGTACAGCACGTCGCCCAGCGGGCGCAGCACCACGCCGCGCTTGAGGGCGGCCTTGTAAGCGTGCAGGCCCAGCCGCAGGCCCGGGTCGAACGGCGTGCGCCTGTTGCCGTCGCGCGACAGCTCGAACGCCACCACCATGCCGGCCTGGCGCACGTCGGCCACGTGCGGATGGTCGGCAAACGGTGCCGCCAGCGTGCCCATCACCGACGCGATGCCCCGGTTGCGGGCGATCACATCGTCGTCGCGGAAGATGTCCAGCGTCGCCAGTGCCGCCGCGCAGGCCAGCGGATTGCCGGTGTAGCTGTGCGAATGCAGGAAGGCGCGCTCGCGCGAGTCGTCGAGGAAGGCGTCGTACAGCGCCTGCGTGGCCAGCACGGCGGCCAGCGGCAGGAAGCCGCCGGTCAGACCCTTGGAAAGGCACATCAGGTCCGGCATCACCCCTGCCTGCTCGCAGGCGAACAGGGTGCCGGTGCGGCCGAAGCCGGTGGCGATCTCGTCGGCGATCATGAACGCGCCATGGGCATCGCACAGTTCGCGCACGCGCTGCAGATAGACCGGGTCATGCATGCGCATGCCGCCGGCACACTGCAGGCGCGGTTCCAGGATCACCGCGCAGATCTCGCCCGGATGCTGGTCGAACAGCGTGGCCAGGCCGTCGGCAGCCTGCCGCGCGCGGTCGGCCGCGCTCTGGCCGGGTTCGGCCAGGTAGGCATCGGGCGACGGCGCAAACAGCGCTTCGGCCAGCAGCGGCGCATAGACGCGGCGATACAGCGGGATGTCACCCAGCGCCAGCGCACCCAGGGTCTCGCCGTGGTAGCCGTTTTCCAGTGCAATGAAACGCGTGCGCCGCGGCTCCCCACGGTTCTGGAAATACTGGAAGGCCATCTTCAGCGCCACTTCCACGCCGGCCGAGCCGTTGTCGGCGTAGAACACCTTGGTCAGCGGCTCGCGGCCGGGCTGGCGTGGTGCCAATGCCAACAGGCGTTCGGCCAGGGTGATGGCCGGCTCATGGCTGAAGCCGGCCAGCATCACCTGTTCCAGCTGCGTGGCCTGGGTGGCAATGGCACCGCCGATGCGCGGTTCGGCATGACCGAACAGGTTGGTCCACCAGCTGCTGACGGCGTCCAGATAGCGGTGGCCCTCATGGTCGATCAGCCACGCGCCTTCGCCACGGGCGATCGGCACCAGCGGCAGGGTGTCCGGATGCTCACGCATCTGCGTGCACGGGTGCCACAGCACCTGCAGGTCGCGCTGCCGCCAGTGGCGGGCCAGCGGGGAGGGGGTCGGGTCTGCTAGCATTTCGGGCTCATGAACATGTTGCTGCCTGCACATTCTATCGGCCCCGGCGCAGCCGCCGGTCGCCGCGGAGATTCCGCATGAACGATGACCGTGCCGGCCGTCGCTTGCCGATCATCCATCGGATCACCGATGAGGAGAACGGCCCCTTCCAGCGCCAGCATCTGGACCTGGAGTTCTCCAACGGTGAACGTCGCCGTTTCGAGCGCCTGGTCAGCCGTGGTCACGGTGCGGTGGTGGTGGTGCCGATGCTCGACGATGAAACCGTGCTGCTGGTGCGTGAATACGCCGCCGGCATGCATCGTTACGAACTGGGGCTGGTGAAGGGCAGGATCGACGCAGGCGAGACCCCCGAGCAGGCTGCCGACCGCGAACTGAAGGAAGAGGCTGGTTATGGTGCGCGCCGGGTCGACGTGCTGCGCGCGATGACACTGGCCCCGACCTACATGAGCCACCAGTCGTGGCTGGTGGTGGCGCGCGACCTGTACCCGGAAAAACTGGCCGGCGACGAGCCGGAAGAACTGGAAGTGGTGCCGTGGAAGCTGGCCGAACTGGACCAGCTGATGTTGCGCGAGGACTTCTCCGAGGGACGCTCGCTGGCGGCGCTGTTCATTGCCCGCCAGTGGCTGCAGGGAACGCGATGATCAAGCTGACGACGGACCTGCGCGAGACCGCCATCGCCATCGCCCAGCAGGCCGGCCAAGCCATCATGCAGGTGTATGCCGATGGCTTCGAGGTCCAGATCAAGGACGACAACAGCCCGGTCACCGCGGCCGACCTGGCGGCCAACCAGGTCATTGAGCTGGGCCTGCGGCAGCTGACACCGGACCTGCCGATCCTGTCCGAGGAATCGGCGCAGGTGGGCTGGGAGCAGCGCCGCCATTGGGGCGCTTACTGGCTGGTGGATCCGCTCGACGGTACCCGCGAGTTCGTCAAGCGCAACGGCGAATTCAGCGTCAACATCGCCTTGATCTACCAGGGCGCGCCAGCATTCGGCGTGGTGCTGGCGCCGGTCACCGGCATTGTCTGGCATGCCATGCGCGGCGAACTGGCCTATCGGCGGCAGGGCCTGCATGACACCGTGCTGCGCACCCGCACGCCGGCCACGGCTCCGCTGCGCGTTGCCGCCAGCCGCTCGCACCGTTCGCCGGAAACCGAGGCGCTGCTGGCGCGCATGGGCCGCATCGAGACCATCGCGCAGGGCTCGTCGCTGAAATTCTGCCGGATCGCCGAAGGCGGCCTGGATGTCTATCCGCGGCTGGGTCCGACCTCCGAATGGGATACCGCTGCGGGCCAGTGCGTGCTGCACGCCGCCGGTGGTGCGGTACTGTCGGCCGCGACCGGCAAGCCGTTCCGCTACAACCGCCGCGAGACCCTGTTGAACGGCGATTTCATTGCCCTTGGTGATACCAGCCTGCCATGGCGTGACTGGTTGTCCGATTGACCCTGGAGGCCGCATGAGCGCGCACGACACCCCCACCACCGGCAGCGCCGCAAGCAACGAACTGGAGCGCCTGCTGGCGATCATGGCGCGCCTGCGCGACCCGCAGGGCGGCTGCCCGTGGGACCTGGAGCAGAACTTCGCGACCATCGCCCCCTACACCATCGAAGAAGCCTACGAGGTGGCCGATGCGATCGACCGCGGCGATCTTGACGATCTCTGCGACGAGCTGGGCGACCTGTTGCTGCAGGTGGTGTTCCATGCGCGCATGGCCGAAGAGCAGGGCAGCTTCGCCTTCGCAGACGTGGCCCGCGCGATCAGCGACAAGATGCAGCGCCGCCACCCGCACGTGTTCGCCGAGGCCAGCGTCGACGATGCCGACGGGGTGATGCGTAACTGGGAGGCGATCAAGCGGGCCGAGCGCGCCGCCAAGGGCGAGCAGGACACCTCCGCACTGGCCGGTATCTCGCGCGGCCTGCCGGAATGGCAGCGGGCGGTGAAGCTGCAGTCGCGCGCGGCCAAGGTCGGTTTCGACTGGCCGGGTCCGCTGCCGGTGCTGGACAAGGCCGCCGAGGAACTGCAGGAGCTGCGCGAGGAGTTCGAGCGCGGCGATATCGCTGGCAACAAGGCGCGCCTGCAGGAAGAACTGGGCGACCTGCTGTTCGTCTGCGCCAACCTGGCGCGCCATGCCGATATCGATCTGGGCGCTGCACTGCGCGGTGCCAACCACAAGTTCGAGCGTCGCTTCCGCGCGATGGAAGCGCAGGCCGACGCACAGGGTGAGGCGTTGGCCGCATTGGACCTGGATGCGCAGGAAGCGTTGTGGCAGCAGGCCAAGGCAGCAGAGAAGGCGTGAAAACGCTTGGCCTGTTCCTGCTGACCGCGCTGGCCGAGATCGTTGGCTGCTACCTGCCATGGTTGTGGCTGCGCAAGGGAGGCAGCGTCTGGCTGCTGCTGCCGGCGGCGGCCAGCCTGGCCCTGTTCGCCTGGCTGCTGACCCTGCACCCGACTGCCAGTGGACGGGTCTATGCCGCCTACGGTGGCGTCTACATCGGCACCGCGCTGTTCTGGCTGTGGCTGGTCGATGGCATTCGTCCCAGCCGCTGGGACCTGCTGGGCGCAGCGCTGTGCCTGGCCGGCATGGCGGTGATCATGTTCGGGCCGCGCACCTCATCGGTGTAGAGCCGAGCCATGCTCGGCTGCTCTCCTTCCGACCGCGCTGGCGCGCGCAAGCCGAGCATGGCTCGGCTCTACAAGGTCAGCGATGGCGCATGATGTGGGCGACCCTGGTTCCCCGAGCCTGCTCATGTCCCGCTTCGCCAGCTTCCGCGAGTTCTATCCGTTCTATCTCAGCGAACACCGCCACCCGGTATCGCGGCGGCTGCACTTCATCGGCAGTTGCGGGGTCCTGCTGCTGGTCGCCACTGCCTTGCTGCGCGGCCAGCCGCTGTTCCTGCTCGGCGCCCTGTTCTGCGGCTACGGGTTCGCCTGGGTCGGCCATTTTTTCTTCGAGAAGAACAGACCGGCGACGTTCCGCCATCCGCTGTACTCGTTCATGGGTGACTGGGTGATGTTCCTCGACATCCTGCGTGGGCGGGTGCCCTGGTAGCTCCGCTGTGAATGCGGCCTTCACGCGCTATGCTGGGGCCTGGACGTCATCGATAAGGAAAGCAAGATGTTCCCGACCATGTTCTTTACCGTGGTACTGGCCTTCGTGGCCGTGGTGATCCTGTTCAAGGCCGTACGGATGGTGCCCCAGGGCTACGAGTGGACCGTCGAGCGCTTCGGGCGCTACACGCACACCATGACCCCCGGCCTGCATTTCCTGATCCCGATCGTGTACGGGGTGGGGCGCAAGGTGAACATGATGGAGCAGGTGCTGGATGTGCCCAGCCAGGAAGTGATCACCAAGGACAACGCCGCCGTGCGCGTGGACGGCGTGGTGTTCTTCCAGGTACTGGATGCTGCCAAGGCCGCCTATGAGGTGGCCAACCTGGAAGTGGCGATGATCGCCCTGGTGCAGACCAACATCCGTACCGTGATCGGTTCGATGGACCTGGACGAATCGCTCAGCCAGCGCGAGGTGATCAATGCCCAGCTGCTGAGCGTGGTCGACCATGCCACCAATCCTTGGGGCGTGAAGGTCAACCGCATCGAGATCCGCGACATCCAGCCGCCGCGGGATCTGCTGGACGCGATGGCGCGGCAGATGAAGGCCGAGCGCGAAAAGCGCGCGCAGATCCTCGAGGCAGAGGGTTCACGCCAGTCGGAGATCCTGCGCGCCGATGGCGAAAAGCAGGCCACCGTGCTGGAGGCCGAAGGCCGTCGCGAAGCTGCGTTCCGTGATGCCGAGGCACGCGAGCGCCTGGCCGAGGCCGAAGCGATGGCGACCAAGGTGGTGTCGGCGGCGATTGCCGAGGGTGACGTGCAGGCGATCAACTACTTTGTTGCGCAGAAGTACGTGGAAGCGTTCAAGGAACTGGCCAGTTCGCCGAACCAGAAGCTGGTGCTGATGCCGATGGAGGCCAGTGGCGTGATCGGTTCGATCGCGGGCGTGGCCGAACTGGCGAAGCAGGCGCTGGCCAGCCAGGACAACAAGGTCGCCGGCAAGCGGCCGCCGCCGCTCGGAGGCTGACATGCGCTGGGAAGTCGTCGGTTGGGGCGCGTTGGCGCTGCTGCTGTTCGCGGCCGAAGCGCTGGCGCCGGGTGCGTTCATGCTGTGGATCGGCATTGGCGCGGCGGCGGTGTTCGTACTGGTTGCGGTGTTCAGTGACATTCCGCTGTTGTGGCAGGTGATCGCTTTCGTTCTGCTGAGTGTGGTCTCGATCCAGTGCTACCGGCGCTGGGGGCGGCCGCGGGCACGGCCAAGCGATGCGCCGTTGCTCAACCGCCGCGCCGAGCAGCTGGTCGGCCGCGAGGTGGTACTGCAGCAGGGCATCGTCGGTGGCCAGGGACGGGTCAGCATTGACGATGCGTCCTGGCAGGTGAGCGGTCCGGAGCTGCCTGCGGGTACGTGGGTGCGGGTGCGCAGCGTGCAGGGCACGGTGCTGGTGGTCGAGGACGCAGGCCGCCCCATGTAGAGCCGAGCCCACGCTCGGCTCCCACACGGAGAGCAGCCGGGCATGGGCTCGGCTCTACAGCTCCGGCGCTGCGCTGCGGCACGCCTGCGGGCGACCGATCTGGGATAATGGGGATTCTTGTTTCCTCTGCTGCCGGACCCGGTCATGACCCAGAAGACGCTGCTCAACGATACCCACCGCGCCCTTGGCGCCAAGATGGTCGATTTCGGGGGTTGGGACATGCCCATCCACTACGGCTCGCAGCTGGACGAGCACCACCTGGTGCGTCGCGAGTCCGGTGTGTTCGACGTCAGCCACATGACGGTGGTCGACCTGCGCGGTGAGCAGGTCAAGCCGTTCCTGCGCCGCCTGCTGGCCAACTCGATCGACAAGCTGAAGGTGACCGGCAAGGCGCTGTACTCGTGCATGCTGAACCCGCGCGGCGGCGTCATCGACGACCTGATCGTCTACTACCTGGGCGACGATTTCTTCCGCATGGTGGTCAATGCCTCCACCCGCGAGAAGGACCTGGCCTGGCTGCGCGAGCAGGCTGCGCCGTTCGGCGTCGCCGTCGAGCAGCGCCCGGACCTGGCCATCCTCGCCGTGCAGGGCCCGCAGGCGCGCGACATCGTGATCGGCCTGGCCCGCGAAGCCGACCGCGCAGCGTTGACCAAGCTGGGCCGCTTCGCCGCCCTGCAGGTGCAGTCCGATGACGGCGTCGAGCTGTTCGTCGCCCGCACCGGCTACACCGGTGAAGATGGTTTCGAGATCCTGCTTCCGCAGGACGCCGTGGTCGCCTTCTGGAACCGCCTGCTGGCGGCGGGTGTGAAGCCGGCCGGCCTTGGCGCGCGCGACACCCTGCGCCTGGAAGCTGGCATGAACCTGTACGGCCAGGACATGGACGAAGAGATCAGCCCCTACGAAGCGGCGCTGGCCTGGACCGTGTCGCTGGACGAAGGCCGCGACTTCATCGGCCGCGACGTGCTGGAGGCGCAGAAGAGCGCCGGCACCGCGCGCCAGATGATCGGCCTGGTGATGGACGAGAAGGGCGTGCTGCGCCACGGCCAGACGGTCACCACGGCCAGCGGCCAGGGCGAGATCCTGTCCGGCACCTTCTCGCCGACGCTGGCCAAGGGTATCGCCTTCGCCCGCGTGCCGGCTGGTGAACTCGGCGAGGTCACCGTCGACATCCGCGGCCGTCAGGTGCCGGTGCGGGTGGTCAAGTTCCCGTTCGTTCGGGAAGGCCAGGCGCAGCCCGGCGTGCTCGCCGACGCCTGATCCGTACGTGCCGGTCGTCACTGACAGCAGTGGTGGCCGGTTGGTTACACTAGCCCCGTTTTTTCCACCCCTGCATATCTCTGGAGCAGTCCCATGAGCGAGATCCCCGGCGACCTCAAGTTCCTCAAGTCCCATGAGTGGGCCCGTGTCGAAGGCAATGGCCGCGTCACCGTCGGTATTTCCGACCACGCCCAGGGCCTGCTGGGTGACCTGGTCTACGTCGAACTGCCGGAAGTCGGCGCTGACGCCAAGGCCGGCGAGCAGATCGCCGTCGTCGAGTCGGTGAAGGCCGCCTCGGACGTCTACAGCCCGATCAGCGGCAAGGTCGTCGAGGTCAACTCGGCCCTGTCCGACAAGCCGGAAACCATCAACGAAGATGCCTACGGCGAAGGCTGGATGTTCGTGGTCGAACTGACCAACGCCGATGAGGTCAACGAGCTGCTGGACCCGGACGCGTACGCCGAAGCCCTGGAGAACGAAGACCACTGAGTCGTCGTTTCCGGATTCTGGAACGGCCACCTTCGGGTGGCCGTTTTTGTTTTGGCGACTGCACCGGACTCATGACGCGGGGTTCGCTGCGCACCCTCGGCGTGGCATCAGCCGACAGGCGAACGGTGCCGATGGGCGTGCGCAGTTTTGCGCAAATCCGCGTTTCAGCCCCGCGCCGACGCACTCGGATGTGAAAACTTTTCGCCCCCTGTTGCGGCGCCGTTGTGCTGGCGTCGGTGGCGGCGCCGGTGACCGTCGACGTCGCACGCGCGATGCCGTTGCGAGTCTGTGTCTAAATGCGCGGAGTGCTTATTTCAAGTGTTTTTTGTTCAACGTATGCATCGATGCCGGTGCATGCAGCACGCTTGCGCGACGCTTCAACTGCCATCGCGGGCCGCGTAGAGCAGTGGCGCCGACGGCGCTCGGAAAGGCGCGGATGTGAAAATTTTTCGCGGGGGTTGTTGACAGTAAAAAAAACCGTGATTAGGTTTCGCCTCAGCAGACCTTGCCTGCCCAACCGAGTGCGCAGAATCAATCGTCCGATGCGAAGCAGCCCCTTCAAGACCACCGCGACCCTGATGACGGTGGACACGGCCCCGCTTCCCCCGGAGAAATGCAAGGCACCTCCCGTTCCGATGTCCGCTCCGCCGATCGAGGCGGGCATCGCCGCATCCGTAACGGCGCGCCTGACGCGCCGGCGGTCCCCGCACGCAGCATCCGCGGGTTTGATCCAACTGGGCGTTTCAACTCCCTATCACTGACGAGGAGCCATCCCATGGCAACCAAGAAAGCTGCGAAGAAGAAGCCCGCCGCCAAGAAAGCGGTGAAGAAGGTCGCGAAGAAGGCCGCTGCCAAGAAGGCAGTGAAGAAGGTCGCGAAGAAGGCGACTGCCAAGAAGGCAGTGAAGAAGGCGGCGAAGAAGGTCGCCAAGAAGACCACGGCGAAGAAGGCAGTGAAGAAGGCGGCGAAGAAGGTCGCCAAGAAGTCCACTGCCAAGAAGGCCGTCAAGAAGACCGCGAAGAAGGCGGCCAAGAAGGCCACCAAGAAGACTGCCAAGAAGGCTACGGCCCGCAAGCCGGCCAAGAAGGTCGCAAAGAAGGCGACTGCCAAGAAGGCCGTCAAGAAGACCGCCAAGAAGGCAGTAAAGAAGACCGCGAAGAAGGCTACCAAGAAGGCCGCCCCGAAGAAGGCAGCGAAGAAGGTTGCCAAGCGCAAGCCGGCCGCCCGCAAGAAGAAGGCCGCTCCGGTCGCTCTGCCGGCAACCCCGGCGCCGCTGATCTAAGTACTTCCCGATAGCCGCATCCTGAAACCCCCTTCCCTGGCTGCCCAGCGGGGAGGGGGTTTTTTTATGGGCGGCTTCGATCGCCTGGTGGGGTGACTACCGGCGGGAATCGTTCCACCAGGAAGTCGAGGAAGCTGCGCAGGCGGGTGGAGTGGTAACGGTCGTGCGCATAGACCACGTGCATCGGCCGACCGGCCTGGCCGTGCTCCGGGAGCAGCTGCACAAGTCGTCCAGCCTCGACATCGGCTGCCAGCAGCAGCGTCGACTGCAGGACGATGCCCAGGCCATGCAGCGCCGCCGAACGCAGCGCTTCGCCATTGTTGATCTGCAGTCGACCGTCGGGCACGTGGTCGAGCTCGCCAGCGTCCTCCTGCAGCCACTGCGCAAGTGCACTCGGTTCGAATGACAGGCATTGATGGCCGGCAAGTGCATGCACGCTGTGTGGCGTGCCATGCCTGGCCAGATACGCCGGCGAGGCGCACATCATCAGGCGATAAGGGGCCAGGGCTCGTGCCACCAGCACGCTGCTGTCGGCCAGCGTGCCGATCCGCAGCGCCGCTTCGAAGCCCTCTTCGGCAAGGTCGACCACGCGATCGGTCAGTGTCGCTTCGACCCGGACATCCGGATGGCGCGCCATGTACTCGGCCAGCGCCGGTACCAGTGCATGCGTACCGAAGATCACGGGTGCACTGATGCGCAGCGTGCCCGCCGGTGCCAGGTGCTGGTGCTGCGCCTGCGCATCGGTTTCGTCCACCAGGCGCAGGATTTCCCGGCAGCGCGTGTAGTAATCCTGGCCGAACGGGGTCGTGTGCTGGCGCCGGGTGGTTCGGCTCAACAGCTGCATGCCCAGCCGTGCTTCCAATGCACGCAGATGCTTGCCGGCCATCGTCGCGGAGATGTTCATCGCCGCAGCTGCCGCACTGAGGCTGCCCTTGTCCACGATCAGCACGTAGACCCGCATGCTTTCCAGCAGGTTCATCTGACACCCCGGGTGTTGAATGCTGAAACCTGCGCGGAGTTTATCAATCAGGGGTGATCAAACAGCATGTCGTGCAAGGGCTGGATTGGCCGGCCATGCGAACAGGAGAACACCATGGACTTGAATCTTGCAGGCCGTACCGCTTTGGTGACGGGCGCGGCCAGCGGCATCGGTGCCGCCGTCGCCAGGCAGCTGGCGGCCCAGGGCGTGCGCGTTGCCATCACGTCACGGCAGCGGGCACCCCTGCAGGCGCTGGCGGCGCGGATCGAAGCCGAAGGCGGCGTGGCACCGGTCATCGTGGCCGGCGATGTCACCGTGGCCGGTGACGTCCGGTACATCGCGCAGGCATCCCGGGAGGCATTGCAACGCGTCGACATCCTGGTCAACGCCGCAGGGGGCTCCCGGCCGACCAGCGTCGATGCCGATGATGATGTCTGGGAGGAAGCGATCGCCCTGAACTTTTCCGCCGCGCGGCGGATGACCCAGGCGCTGTTGCCTGGCATGCAGGCGCAGGCATGGGGGCGGGTGATCAACTTCAGCGGTTCGATGGAACCGCGTGCGGTGAACGCGGCCACTGCGGCGAAGGCGGCGCTGCATCTGTGGAGCAAGGGGCTGTCGTCGGAGGTGGCCGGGCAGGGCATTACGGTGAATGCGATTGCACCGGGGCGCATCAACAGCGCGCAGATCCTGGAACGCCTGCATCCCACCGAGGAAAGCCGGCGTGCGTTCATCGCCAGCAACATCCCGATCGGACGCTTCGGTGAACCCGAGGAAGTGGCGCCACTGGTGGCGTTCCTGTCCTCGCCGCTGGCCGGCTACATCACAGGCGCGGTGATTCCGGTGGACGGCGGCATGCACTACTTCGCGCACTAATGCTGCGGAGCTGTAGAGCCGAGCCCATGCTCGGCCGCCTTGCGCCAGAATTCCGCTCAGCCGAGCACGGCTCGGCTCTACACAACAACAAAAAGGGCGGCCCGCGGGCCGCCCTTCGCACACACGATCGAGCCCGCCTGATCAGTGCGGCGACGCCACCGCACGATTGCCCGAGGCGCCCTTGCCCTTGCGCTTGTCCTGCTGCGCCGGGCTGGCGCCCTCGGCCATCAGGTTGTCGCTGCCGAAGTCGGTGTCCACGTCCAGCCAGCGCTGCGCCGGCAGGCCGAGCGCGGAGTCGAGCACGGTCGGCAGCAGGCCGCTGGGCAGGCTGCTTTCGCCATTCCACATGATGGCGATGCCCAGATCGCGTTCCGGCAGCAGCGCGACCAGGCCGCGATAGCCCTGCACGGCACCGGCATGGAACACCACGTCGTGGCCGGCGTAGTCGAAGGTGCGCCAGCCCAGGGCGTAGCCGGCCGAGTGCAGGCGCTCGCGGCGCCAGCCCGAACGCATCTCGCCGGGGGTGCTGATCAGGCTCGAATGCAGGGTGGCCAGCAGCGGTGCCGGCAGCACGTCGGGGCGGTGGCCGGTGTGGGCGAGCAGCCACTGCGCCATGTCGCTGGCGCTGGCATTGACGCCGGCCGCCGGGGCCACCCGGTAGTAGGTCGGCTTCGGCGTCAGCGAGACCCAGCCGTTGCGGCTGCGCACGTGAGGACGCGCCCAGCGCGAGCTGGCCTGGATGCCGGCCAGGCCGAGGCTGGCATCGTTCATGCCCAGCGGCTTGAAGATGCGGCGCTCGACCGACTGCTCGTAGAAACTGCCGGAGGCCGCGTAGACGACATCGCCGATCAGGCTGAAGGCCACGTTCTGGTAGGCATAGCAGTCGCCCGGCAGGCACTTCAGGCTGGTGTTGGCCAGTTTCTGGGTCAGCGCGTAGTACTCGGCGTTGCCCTCGATGTCGCGGTCGTAGGCGTTGTACGGCAGGCCGACGCGATGGCTGAGCACGTCGGCTACGGTCAGGCGATCAGTGGCTTCCGGCGAGTTCAGGCGGAAGCCCGGCACGTAGTCGGTGACCTTGCTGTCCCAGCGCAGCGTGCCGTCGTTGACCAGCAGGCCGGCCATGGTGCCGGCGAAGGCCTTGGACAGCGAGGCCAGGCGGAACACGGTGTGCGCATCGACCGGCAGCGGATTGTTGACGTCGGTGACGCCATAGCCGCGCGCGCTGAGGATACGACCGCCCTGCACGATCGCCACGGCCATGCCCGGCACGCGTTCGCCATAGGTGAGCTGCTGCGCCATCGATTCGATGTTGGCGACGTTGAAGCCGGGCGCCGGGGCCTGCACGCGCGGCACCAGGCCGGTGCGGTAGGCCGCCGGCTGGGTGTGGGCGACAGTGGGACCGGCAGCGGATTCGATGTTGGTCGGCATCGGCGGCAATGCCGGCGGTGTCTGCGCGGTGGTGGACAAGGCAACGGGCATCAGCATGCCCAGCAAACCGGTGGCCGCCGAACGGATCGGGCGACGCAGGCTGTTCTTTTTCATCGGTTGGACCCGTGCGCGACTGCTGATGGCGATTCTAGCGCCGCTTTTCCCTTGTGCACAAACAAAGCGAAGATGAATGCGCATCTCGTTGAAAAAGTTGGAATTTTGACGCCCTGAAGGCATGTATCGGAACGTGTCGTATGGGTGGGGCCGTGACACTGCGTTGCAGCCTTCTGCGTGGCTGCTGCTGGCGATGTTGCAGTGCATTGGCTAACGTACGCGCTTCACCGCCCCCGGAGCCTGCCATGCCGCTGTCCAACCGCCGTCTTCTGGCGAGGGACGCCGCGTGAGCGCGGTGAAGGGCAAGGGGCCGCTGCATGGGCTGACGGCGGCACTGCGTGAGTCGCCGGCGCTGTGGTGGTCGTTCCTGTACTTCTTCTGCCTGCTCAGCGGCTACTACGTGCTGCGCCCGGTGCGTGAGGCGATGGCTGCCTCGGCCGACCTGGAGACCGTGTTCCCGCCGATGCTGATCGCCTGGTTTGCCAGCCATGGCATTGCGCTGAAGGACTTCGTCCTGCAGTTCCTGTTCTCCTGCGTGTTCGTGATCATGCTGGTACTGCAGCCGGTGTACGGCTGGCTGGTCAGCCGCTTCCCGCGGCGGGTGTTCCTGCCGGCGGTGTATGGGTTCTTCATCGTCACTCTGCTGGTTTTCTATGCGTTGTTCGATAGCAACGTGCCGGGGCGCGGCATGGCCTTCTTCTTCTGGATCAGCGTCTTCAACCTGTTCGCGGTGGCGGTGTTCTGGAGCTTCATGGCCGACGTCTTTTCAAACGCGCAGGCGCGTGCCTTCTACGGATACATCGGCGCGGCCGGCACCATCGGTGCCTTCCTCGGGCCGTTCATCACCAGTGTGCTGGTGCAGCGGGTGGGTATTGCCAACCTGATGCTGGTATCCACCGGATTCCTGATGGTCTGCCTGTTCTGCATCTGGCGCTTGCGGCACTGGGCGGTGCTGCGCGAGCGTGAGCAGCGGCTGGTGTCGGGAGAAAAACCGATGGGCGGTAGTGTGCTCGACGGTCTCAAGCTGATCGTTCGCGAACCCCTGCTGCGTTGGCTGGCGATCATGGTGCTGTTCGGTGTGGGCATTGGCACCCTTCTGTACAACCAGCAGGCCACTATCGTGCGTGCCTCATTCAATGATGCAGGCGCCGCCACCGCGTTTTTCTCGCGCATCGACCTGACAGTGAATGCGCTGGCGCTGTTGATGCAGCTGGGCCTGACCCGCTGGTTGCTGTCCCGGCACGGAATCGCCCCGGCGCTGCTGATTCCCGGTTTCGCGATCCTGATCGGCTTCTCGGTGCTGGCGGCCTCGCCGATGCCGCTGATGGTCGCGGTAGTGCAGGTGATGACCCGGGCCAGCGAATTCGCACTGGCCAAGCCGGCGCGCGAGACCATCTACACGCGCGTGGACCGGCAGTGGCGCTACAAGGCCGGCGCAGCGATCGACACCGTGGTCTACCGCGGTGCGGACCTGAGCTTTGCCTGGGTGCACAAGGGCCTGTCATTGTTCGGCTCGCACGTGGTGTTCATCGGCGGCATGCTGGTGGCCGCGTGCATGACCGCAGCCGCGTTCGGTGTACTGCGCGAAGAAAAGAAACTGCCGCGCGACCGCTGATTTCCCGGGGCCCGACCCCCATCCCTGTCCAAGGAACTGCCCATGTACTGGATCGCACTCATCCTGACGTTGCTGGTCGCCCTGCTGCACGTCTATTTCCTGGCGCTTGAGATGCTCCTGTGGACCCGCCCGCTGGGCCTGAAGACCTTCCGCAACACGCCGGAGAAGGCGGAGATCACGCGCGTGCTGGCGGCCAACCAGGGCCTGTACAACGGCTTCCTGGCGGCGGGCATCGTGGTGGGGCTGGTGATCGATCAGCCGGTGCTGGTGACGTTCTCGCTGGCCTGCGTGGTGGTGGCGGGGTGCTATGGTGCGTACAGCGTGAGCCGGCGCATTTTCATGATCCAGGCGGTGCCTGCGATCCTGGCGTTGGTGTTTCGCGCGGTAGCGTAGTTTCCAGCCAACGGCGCAGCCCCTCGTGGGTTGGTCGCGTAGAGCGGGTCATGTGTTGGGTGTGGCGGATGGGCCGTGCAGGGGACGCTGCAAGTACGTCCATGTAAGCTCGATGGCGCCATCCATGGCGCCAACGCCCCTGCACGGCCCACCCGCCACACCCCTGACAGGTTCCGTGTGCGGCCAGCCCACGGAGAAGAAAGAGAAGATCAAGAGCAACAGCAACAGCAAAAAGCGGCCGGTGGGCCGCTCTTGCTTCTGCTTCTGCTCTTCTTTTTTCTCTTGCGTGGGTGGACGCCGCAAAGATCTGTCAGAGGCCGGAGGGGTGGGGTCGGGCGGGGTATCCGCGCCATGGATGGCGCGGCTAAGCCTACACGGACGTACTTGCGGCGTCCCCGCCCGGCCCCACCCCTCCGGCCCCACCGATAAACCGCATCCCGCGTCCACCCACGAGGGGCTGCGCCGTTCGCGGGAACTTACTTCGCCGGCGACAACCACATGTCGATCACCGCGCTGAACACCTCCGTGCCCGCACGGTCGCGCACGCTCACCGTCACCGGCAGCGCATAGCCCTCGGCCGCGACAACAATAGGCTGTGCCGGCAGCGCCACCGCCTGCAGCGTGCCACGCGCCTTGGCCAGGTACTGCACCTGCATCCCCTTCGGGATCCAGCGCATGCCCTTCGGCAGCGATGCGTCGACCATCAACCCGGCGGTCAGTTCGGCCAGGTTGCACATCGCGATCGCGTGCACCGTGCCGATGTGGTTGCGTACTCTGCGGCGGTCGGCCAGCGTACCTTCGCAGCGGCCGTGTTCCAGGCGGGTGATGCGCGGCGCGATGCTGGCGAAGTAAGGCGCCTTGAAACACACCGCGCGCGAGAACAGCCAGTTGCCGGCAGGCCAGCGCTGCAGGCGGTTGTAGAGCGAGAGCAGGGGCGTGGACATGAGGAGGATTCCGGTCGGCGGATAAAGCGACGGCGGGCCAAGGCCCGCCGTCGAGGCAACGCGTGTCGCGGGCGATCAGGCCGCCTGCGAATGCGGGTCCTTGTGCTGGCGGTCGTAGTAGCTGGCCGCGCGCAGTTCGTGGGTGTCGAAGTCGTCCACGGTGATCGTGTCCAGAGTCAGCGTACGCAGCTCTTCCAGCAGGCTGCGCTCGTCCTGGGTGATCACGCCCTCGGCCACGGCTTCGTCCAGCTGCGCCTTGAAGTCCAGCGCCTCGATGCCCTTGCTCTTCAGCGCCTTCAGGAACTTGCGCTCCACCGGCTCGGCCATGATCGCCTTGCTCAGGTAACTGTTGATGCGGCCGCCCGGGTTGTTCTCGCACGGGGTCAGGAACACGCCATTGGCGAGACGGTCGCGGGCTTCATTCGGCGCCATCAGCAGGGCGGCGACGCGGCGGCTCAGGCGATCACCCGGAGCCTCGGCACGACGGCCCAATGGGAAGATGAGCGCCCACATCAGCCAGCCGATCGGACGGATCGGGAAGTTGCGCAGCGCGGCCGACAGCGACTCTTCGATCTTGTGCACGCTGTCATGGAAGGCCCAGGCCAGCAGTGGCTGGTCGGCCTGCGGTGCACCTTCGTCGTGGTAGCGCTTGAGCATGGCGCTGGTCATGTAGACATGGCTCAGCACGTCGCCCAGGCGGCCGGACAGCGATTCCTTGAACTTCAGCTTGCCGCCCAGGGTCATCATCGAGATGTCGGCCATCAGCGCCAGGTTGGCCGAGTAACGGTCCAGCTTGCGGAAGTAGCGGCGGGTGTAGGCGTCGCCCGGGGCGGCGCCGAAGCGCGCGCCGGTCAGGCCGAACCAGAACGAACGCACGGCATTGGAGATGCCGAAGCGGATGTGGCCGAACAGGCTGCGGTCGAACTCCTGCAGGCCGGCACGGGTATCCGGATCCTGCGCGGCCTTCATTTCCTTCAGCACCCACGGGTGGCAGAGGATCGCACCCTGGCCGAAGATCAGCAGGCTGCGGGTCATGATGTTGGCGCCTTCCACGGTGATCGCGATCGGCGCGGCCTGCCAGCTGCGGCCGGCGAAGTTGCGCGGCCCCAGGATGATGCCCTTGCCGCCGATCACGTCCATCATGTCCGAGATCACTTCGCGGCTCATGGTGGTGCAGTGGTACTTGGCGATCGCCGACGGCACCGACGGCACGTCACCACGATCGACCGCCGCGGCGGTAGCCTGCGACAGCGCGCTGATCTTGTAGGCCTTGCCGCCGATGCGGGCCAGCGCTTCTTCCACGCCTTCGAAGCGGCCGACCGACAGGCCGAACTGCTTGCGGATGCGCGCATAGGCGCCGGTCACGGCGGCACCGGCCTTGGCACCGCCGCTGGCGGTGGACGGCAGGGTGATCGAGCGGCCCACGGCCAGGCACTCGTTGAGCATGTTCCAGCCCTTGCCGGCCATGGCTGCGCCGCCGATCAGCTGGGTCAGCGGAATGAACACGTCCTTGCCGCGGATCGGGCCGTTCTGGAACGTCGAGTTCAGCGGGAAATGGCGACGGCCGATCTCGACGCCGGCGGTGTCGCGCGGCAGCAGGCCCAGGGTGATGCCGATGTCGCGGGTGTCGCCCATCAGACCATCCGGGTCGTACATGCGGAAGGCCAGGCCGATCAGCGAAGCGACCGGAGCCAGGGTGATGTAGCGCTTGTCGAAGGTCAGCTTGACGCCGAGCACCTGCTCACCGTTCCACTCGCCCCTGCAGACGATGCCGTAGTCCGGAATCGAGGTGGCGTCGGAGCCGGCGAACGGACCGGTCAGGCCGAAGCAGGGCACTTCGCGGCCATCGGCCAGGCGCGGCAGGTACTGGTCCTTCTGTTCCTGGGTGCCGTAGTGCACCAGCAGCTCACCCGGGCCCAGCGAGTTGGGCACGCCGACGGTGGAGCTGACCACCGAGGACACCGAGGCCAGCTTCTGGATCACCTTGTGATGGGCCAGCGCGGAGAAGCCCAGGCCACCGTACTCCTTCGGGATGATCATGCCGAAGAACTTGTTCTTCTTGATGAAGGCCCAGAGCTCCGGCGGCAGGTCGGCGTGGACGTGGGTAATTTCCCAGTCGTTGACCATCGTGCACAGCTCTTCCACCGGGCCATCGAGGAAGGCCTGTTCTTCAGCGGTCAGCTGCGGCTTGGGATAGTTGAGCAGGATGTTCCAGTCCGGGTCACCGGTGAACAGCTCGCCCTCGAAACCGACCGAGCCGGTTTCCAGCGCAATGCGCTCGGTCTGCGACAGCGGCGGCAGCACCTTGCGGAACACCTTCATCATCGGGCCGGTCAGCAGTGGCTTGCGGATGAACGGCAGCAGCAGCGGCACGGCGATCACCGCCAGCACCGCCGCAGCGACGATGGTGGCGGTCTGGTTGACGTAGGGAATGAACCAGCAGGCGGCCAGCAGGGCCACGCTGATCAGCGTCCAGGTAACCAGCCGCATGCGGTGGTAGGCGACGAAGGCGCCTGCCAGCAGCAGGGCGAGGAAGGGAAGAACGATGCTCATGAGCGTGCTCCGGTGACGTGCTCGTTTGTGGCGGACGAAGCCGCAGCGTCCGCTGCGGGCAACACGTCCAGATAGTCCAACACAGTAGCGGTAAAGGCGTCGTTGTCATCGCCGGCGACCATGTGGGTCGCTTGCGGCAGCTGTACATGGCGCGCATGCGGCGCCAGCGCCAGGAATTCGGCCACGGTCTGCGGCGTGACCAGGTCGCTGCGGCCGCCGCTGACCAGCAGCAGCGGGCACTTCACCTGGCGTGCGGCCTCGGCCAGTGCGTCCTGGTGCTGTTCGCTGTCGCGGGCCAGCTCGGCCACCAGGCGCGGGTCCCAATGCCAGCGCCAGCGCCCGTGGCCGTCCTCGCGCAGCAGCGCACGCAGCGACTGCTCGGATTTGCGCGGCCGGTGCGGCATGTAGGCCGAGATCACGTCGGCGGCCTGGGTCAGCGAGGCGAAGCCGTCGGGATGGGCGGTCATGAAGGCGAGGATGCGCTCGACACCCGCGGTATCCCAGCGCGGGGTGATGTCGACCAGCACCATGGCCGAGAACAGGCCCGGCCAGCGCGACTCGGCCAGCAGGCCGAACAGGCCACCCATCGAAGCGGCAACCAGTACCGGCGGGCGCGGCTGTTCGCCGGCCAACACGATCAGGTCGTCGGCGAACTGTTCGCCGTGATAGGGCAGGTCGGCGCCATTCCAGTCGGAATCGCCATGGCCGCGGGCGTCGTAGGCCAGCGTCTGCAGGCCGGCCGCGTTCAGTGCGCGGGCAGTGGCATTCCAGGCGTGGCGGGTCTGGCCGAAGCCATGGGCGAACAGGACCCGGCCACGCCGGCCATGGTCGCTGACGGTCGCCGCCAGGCGGGCGCCATGGGCGGCGTCCAGGCGCAGGTCATGGAACGCAGCGGTAGTGGGGGACATAACCATACTTGCTAGTATGGAGAGCTTCGAGGGGAAGTCAATACTGCACGGTATGGTGCGTTGCAGAACGCGCGTGGAGGGACCCTTCCAAGGGGCCTGCGACGGTTTCGACCGCAACCGCGTACTGCAACGAACCCCGGCGTATGGTTAAATCAGTCCATGAATCAACCTGACGCTTCCGCCGGCGAACCGCGCGCCGGCCGCAACAGCCGCCTGAGTGCCGAAGACTGGGCCCAGGCGGCCCTCGATCTGATTGCTGAACAAGGTGTCGGCGCCGTCGCGGTAGAGCCGCTGGCACGGCGGCTCGGCGTTACCAAGGGCAGTTTCTACTGGCATTTCCCTTCGCGCGACGCATTGCTGCAGGCGGCGCTGGAACGCTGGGAACTGTTCGAACAGGAACAGGTGTTCGGCAGCCTGGAAGACGTACCGGATCCGCGCGTGCGCCTGCGCCAGCTGTTCCAGATGGTGGCGCATGAAGTGCAGCCGCACATCATCTACAGCGAGCTGCTGAAGGCCCTGGATCATCCGATGGTGCGGCCGGTGATCGACCGGGTCTCGCAGCGTCGCCTCGACTATCTGGTCGCCTCGTTCCGCCAGGCCGGCCTCAGCTCGACCGATGCGCGTCATCGCGCACGCCTTGCGTACGCCGCGTATGTCGGCTTCCTGCAGTTGTCGCTGCAGCTGCAGCAGCCCAAGCAGGCGCGCGAGGATTTCGAGGCCTACGTCGAGCACCTGATCGAGACGCTGATCCCGAACGGATGAGCGCCCGGAAATGATCTCGAAGGAAGGCCGCAGCGATGCTGCGGCCTTTTTTGTTGTGCGCTGGCCAGCGCCCGTCCATGGCGCACAAAGAACAACGGCCCCTTTCGGGGCCGTTGCCGCATCAGCTGATCAGGTTCCCGATCAGAACTTCTGCTTGTACTGCATGTAGATCAGGCGACCGATGTCGTAGCCGCCGTAGTAGGAGTACTGCGAGTTCGGCGCCGAGTACATCTGCGGGCCGTAGTGGTCGAACACATTGCGTGCACCGACCGCGATGGTCGCATTCCACGGCGCGTTCCAGGAGAACTGGACGTCGTGGAAGGTGGTGGCGCCGCGCTTGTTCTGCGCCTGGTTGCGAGCCGGATCCGGCGAGCCGTAGTCAGGCAGCGAGCACTCGGTGGCGTAGTAGCAACGCTCCTTCACGCTGGAGAAGTAGCGGGTGCCCCAGGTGATGCCGAAGTCGCCGAATTCCCAGCCAACGGTCAGGTTCGAACGCAGGCGGAAGTTGCTGCCGAAGCCATTGTAGATCTGCACCGGGGAGTCATCATTGGCCGTCTTCAGAACGTTCTTGGTGACGTAGGTGTTCTGCAGGTTGAAGTTGAAGCTGCCCCAGGTGTCGGTCGCATAGCGGTAGCTTGCATCGAAGTCGAAGCCTTCGGTTTCGATGAAGCCAGCATTGCGGCTGCCGTAGGTCAGGTTGTTGACGTAGCCGAGCGTGGCGTCACGGGTGAAGGTGCTGCAGCGCTCAGCAATGCCCAGAACGTAGCAGTCGTTCAGCTGATCCGTCGGGGTATCGGAAACGATCGTGTTCTCGATCTTGATGTTGAACCAGTCCAGGCTCAGGTTCAGGCCCGGGGCGAAGGTCGGGCTCCAGACCAGGCCAACGGTCTTGGACTTGGACGTTTCCGGAGTCAGGTTCGGATTGGAGCCGGAGGTGAACGGCACCGGGCTCTGCTCATCCGGGCCTTCAGCCGGGACGTAACCCTGCTTCAGCTGGCGGAAGTTCGGGGCCAGGGCACCCAGGGCGGCAGCGCATCGCTGGGCCGTGGCGGCATCGGTTGCGGCCAGACCGAACGAGGTATCGCACGGATCGGTGAAGTACTCGAAGGACTGCGAGCTGCCGCCGTACAGGTCGGCGATGGTCGGCGCGCGGAAGCCTTCGGAGTAGGTCGCACGAACCAGCAGCTGATCGATCGGGCGCCACTTCAGGCCGAACTTGCTGTTGGTCGTGTTGCCGAAGGTGCTGAAGTCGGAGAAGCGGGTGGCTGCGCTCAGGCTCAGTTCCTTGGCACCGGGCAGGTCGGCCAGGATCGGTACGTTCAGCTCCAGGTACACTTCATTGACGTCGTACTTGCCGCCGGTCGGGCCAGCCGCCAGGTCGGTGGAGTAACCCGACTGCGACAGCGCGTCCGGATTGAAGTTGCCCTTCTCCTCGCGGTACTCGTAACCCAGTGCGAAGCCCAGGTCGCCTGCCGGCAGGGTCAGGATGCTACCCGCAATGTTGGCGTAGTAGGACGTCATCGTGGTTTCGCCGACGTTGTGCGTCGTCGGGAACAGGAACTGCTGCAGGTCCGGATTGCCGGTCAAGCCGCCATCACCGGTGCGGCCGAACGGAATGGCCGGGTTCCACGGGATGCAGCCGCCGGCGCCGGGGCCGTAGGCCGGGTTGGTGCCCGCAGCCAGGCCCGCTGCGGTTCCGCACTCCACGCGGCCGGTTGCCGGGTTGTAGAACGAGGCCCCGGTGGCGGCGTTGGCAGCCAGGACGTTGTAGTTGCCGGTCTGGCTCTGGTTGTTTTCGGAGTTCTGGTAGAGGTAGCCGGCTTCCCAGTCGAAGTACTTGTCATTGAACTGGAACGAGCCCTGCAGCGCGCCGCTGAAGCGGAACGTCGTCAGCTTGTTGTTGGAAACGCGCGGCACTTCCCAGCCACGGCGGACATACGCCATATCCTGGCCGAACGGGTTGTAGTAGCTGTCGGCCGACCAGATGGAACCGAGGTTGGCGTAGGCTTCGGACTGCAGCGGGTAACCGGCCACCTGCGCTTCCGATTCGCGGCGGGTGTACAGCAGGTCACCGCTGAAACGGACATTGTCGGTAAGGTCGTACTGCAGGTTGGCGAACACGCTGCGACGCTTTGTCGGGGTCAGCAGCTGCATCTGCTGGTTGGAGTTGCTTACGTCACCGGTGATCGGGGTCAGGTCGGTTTCGTGGAAATCCGCCGCGTTGTAAGGATTGCCGCCGCGATTGAGGGTGAGCGACGGTGCGTCCGGATCGGTCGGGTCGAACACCGAGCCCCACTGGCTGACCGAGGTCCAGCCGGCGGTCGGATGGCGATTGGTGCGCGACGATTCGGAGAACCAGCGGTCCTTTGCCCACACCGCCTTTTCGTTGGAGTACTCGGCACCGATGGTGATCGAGCCGCGATCGCCGGTGAAGCCGGCAACGAAATCGGCGCTCTGCTTTTGGCCGTCGCCTTCACTGTACTGCCCGGTGTAGGCGTTGACTTCCAGGCCTTCGAAATTCTTGCGGGTGATGATGTTGATCACGCCGGCCATGGCATCGGAACCGTACACCGAGGAAGCACCGTCCTTCAGCACGTCGATGCGCTCGACGATCGCCGACGGGATCTGCGACACGTCCTGATAACCGCTGACGCTGGCGCCGAGGCGCTTGCCGTCGACCAGGATCAGGGTGCGCTGTGCACCCAGGTTGCGCAGGTCGATGTAGTAGCCGCCGACCATTTCACCAGAGGACAGCGGTTCGGAACGGCTGATGGCCGGGCTGCCGGCGGCAGAAATGTTCTGCAGCACGTCAGCAACCGTCTTGAAGCCGCTCTTTTCGATGGTGGCGCGGCTCAGGCTCAACACCGGCTGCGCGGTTTCGGTATCGACCTGACGGATGCGCGAACCGGTGACCTCGATGCGGTCGAGGTTGGTCGCTTCCTGGGCGTGGGCCGTCGCGGTGGTGGCACCGGCGACAAGCGCGATCACAACTGCGTCACGCAGCTGGCTGGACTTGAGTTTCATTGGCTCTCTCTCTCTCCAAGAAATCTTGGCTGGGGTTAGTGCCCGGCGGGGGAGCGAAAAAGCGCTCCCAAATCGCGAGGCTGACCCGATAGTAACGGGCGTTCGCCAAGAATTAAAGCTGTGTTAATGAAGTCTGTGATTTTGGTAAAAAAGCGCTTTTCCAAGCCCAATCAACGGGTTGCTGGTATGGTCATGCTGATCTGCCTCGTTTGTTAACGCAGAATGATGAAAAAAGTTTCGACTGATATGTATCCCAATATGTCGATACGCTCTGCGGTCGATACCGCTCATGCGAGTGCGAGGCTGGCACGCAGATGCAAAAAGGCGCCTTTCGGCGCCTTCGGGAATATCGTTGCTGAACCTGACTGAGGGGATCAGAGATCCTGTTCGTAACGCACGTACGGCACGGTGCCGTCGTCGTTGCTTTCGTTCCGCGGGGAGAACGGATTCTTGCCGCGGCTGATCACGTTCTCGGCGCCGACGGTCAGCTGGCCAGACCACGGGGTACGCCAGGTCAGGCCGATGCCCAGGCCTTCGAACTTGCCGGGCTTGCCCGGCACGTCGACCACGCGGCCGATGATGCTGCCGGTGAAGTTGCCGTAACCGGCACCGATGCTCAGGCTCTTGCTGTCCCAGCGATCGACGATGGCCGGCGAAGCGTCGGCCAGCGGTACCAGGCGTGCCTTGGCGTAGGTACCGGCGATGGAGACGAAGCCTTCGCGGCCAATGTTCTTCTGCGCGAACACGGTCAGATCGTTCTGCTCGGCGCGCAGCGAGGGCGTCTTGTTCGAGCCCGACAACCAGGCGGGCAGGGTTTCACGGCCGGTGCCGGCGGTGATGCCCAAGCGGCTGTTGCCCCGGTTCAACGCGGCGGTACCACTGAAACGACGGCTGTTCAGATCATCCTCGTCGCCCAGGCTGGCCAGCATGCAATGGCTGGCCAGGCCGCTGATGCTGGTGCCGCTGCTGCTGTTGCAGAGCAGGCCCAGCGAATCGCCAGATGACAGGCCAAAGGCCGCGTCCAGCGAATTGCGGCCAAAATGCCAGCGGGCGCCGGCTGCCTGTTCGCCGGTCGGCTCCAGGTACAGCAGCGCCTCGACCTTGCCGCTGCCCTTGTTCCATACCGGCAACACGGTGCGGGTGTCCTTGCTCTGCGCATGCACGCCCGTGATCGCGCCAAGGGCGATCAGCAGGGCCAGCGGTAGACGCAGGAAGGTACGCATCGGACCAGTTCAGACAGGGACGGACAACGGAAGTTCCCGTGGGGACGGGAACTCGATCCTAGGGTGTTTATGAATTCTTAACAAGCCTTGATCCTCCCCAGGTACAAGACTGCCGTTTACTGAAGTCGTTCAGGCGCCGCTACAGCCCCCTGGGCGCCGTGGAACAGTATGCCGAACTCCGTCAATGGAAAGTGATACTCACGCCCGCAGAATTCGCAACGCACCTCGACGGCGCCGGTGGCCTCGGCGGCCGCGCGGGCTTCGTCCTCGCCCAATGACTGCAGCATGCCAGCCACCCGCTCGCGCGAGCAGGAGCAGGCGAAGGACAGCGGCTTGTCGCCCAGCAGTTCCGGCCGCTCCTCGTGGAACAGGCGGTGCAGCAGCTGCTCGGCCGGGGTCGCCAGCAGTTCGGCCTTGCCCAGGGTTTCGAACAGGGCGCTGGCGCGGGCCCAGCCATCCTCGTCGCCTTCGTCGCCCGGCAGCTTCTGCAGCAGCAGGCCGGCGGCACCGTTGCGGTCGGCCGCCAGCAGCAGGCGGGTTGGCAGCTGCTCCGACTGGCGGAAGTAGTCCTCGAAGGCCTCGTCCAGTTCCGGCGCAGTCAGCGCGACCAGGCTCTGGTAGCGCTGCGGCTCGCGCGCGTCCAGGCCGGGGTTCTCGATGGTGATGGCGAGGATTGCGTCATCACCGAGGCGGGACAGGTCACGCGGTGCGTCGCCACCCTCGCTGAGCTGGGCGATACCGCGCAGGGTGCCGGCGGCGGTGCATTCGGCGAACAGGGTGCGCAGCGCGGTGCTGCTGCGCAGCTGCACCGACAGGCGCCCGTCGATCTTGGTGTGGCCGGTGAACAGCGCCGAGGCGACGCAGGCCTCGCCAAGCAGTTCGGCAGCGGCGTCCGGGTAGGCGGCATGGGACAGGATTTCCTGCCAGGTGGCCTGCAGGTGCACATGCACGCCACGCACGCCGGCGTCGGGGAGCAGGAAACGGATCAGGGAATCGGGGTTGGCGGTCATCGGCTCACATCGCGCGTAAACGGGGGCGGTTGCCGGATAATGCGCCGACAACCAGACAGAAGAAGGATGCACCAGTAATGGGGGCAGCGGGAGAGCAGCACAAGGTAGAGGCCGTGGTCGCCGCGCCGCGCCGGCGACGCTGGCGCTGGAAGCGGCTGCTGTGGCTGCCGGTGCTGCTGGCCGCCTTCAGCTGTCTGCAGGTGCTGGTGCTGCGGTTCATCGACCCGCCGGTGTCCATGGTGATGCTGTGGCGCTATGGCGAGGCGCTGGGCGAGGCCGACTGGTCCTATCGGCTGCATTACCAGTGGCGCGACCTCGACCAGATGGCACCGAGCCTGCCGATCTCGCTGGTGGCGGCCGAGGACCAGCGCTTCCCCGACCACAACGGCTTCGACCTGCAGGCCATCGAAAAGGCGCGCGACCACAACGCCAGGGGCGGGCGCCTGCGCGGCGCCAGCACGATCAGCCAGCAGGTGGCCAAGAACCTGTTCCTGTGGCAGGGCCGCAGCTGGATCCGCAAGGGCCTGGAAGTCTGGTACACGGTGCTGATCGAGGCGCTGTGGCCAAAGGAGCGGATCCTGGAGATGTACGCCAACATTGCCGAATTCGGTGATGGTGTGTATGGCGCGCAGGCGGCAGCGCAGAAATTCTGGGGCAAGGACGCGGCCCGGCTGAGTCCGGCCGAGAGCGCGCGCCTGGCCGCGGTGTTGCCGGCACCGCGTCGCTACAACGCGGCAAAGCCTGGGCCGTATGTGCAGCGGCGGGCCGCGTGGATCCAACGCCAGGCGCGCCAGCTGGGTGGTGCGTCCTATCTGTCGGAGGACTGAGCCCGGCGCTGCAATTGGCAGGCGACGGGCCGGGCACGTGCCGGCAACGTACAATCCGGCCATGACCCGCGAACGGCTTACCTTCGTCATCGCCGCCTACAACGAGGCCCTGGCACTGCCGCTGCTGCATCCACGGCTGTGCGCGGTGCTCGACGGCATGCCCGACATCGACGGTCACATCCTCTATGTGGACGACGGCAGCCATGACCGCACCTGGGACGTGATCGCCGGGCTGGCCCAGGCTGATGCACGCGTATCGGCGCTGAAGCTGTCGCGCAACTTCGGCAAGGAAGCGGCGCTGACCGCCGGCCTGGATCTGGTGCACGAGGGTGCGGCGATGATCCTCGATGCCGACGGCCAGGACCCGCCGGAGCTGGTGCCGCAGTTCGTCGCGCGCTGGCGCGAAGGGCATGACAACGTCTACGGCACGCGCATGGCCCGCGATGGCGAGGCCTGGATCAAGCGGGCCACGGCAGCGATGTTCTATCGGGTGATGGGCCGCCTGTCGCGGACACCGATTCCGGCCGATACCGGGGACTTCCGCCTGCTGTCACCGCGCGCGCTGAACGCCCTGCGCGGGATGCGCGAGCGCCACCGCTTCATGAAGGGACTTTTCAGCTGGGTGGGATTCAAGCGGATCGCCGTGCCCTACCACCGCCACGCACGTGTGGCCGGCAGCAGCAAGTTCAGCCTGTGGCGGCTGTGGAATTTCGCCCTCGAAGGCATCACCGGGTTCTCGACCGTGCCGTTGCGGGCGGCGACCTACCTCGGGCTGGCAACCGCGGCCGTCGCTTTCGTGTTCGGCCTGTGGGTGATCGTGAAGGCGGCGCTGTATGGCGACCGGGTGGCGGGCTGGCCGACGATGATGGCGGTGATCCTATTCCTGGGCGGCGTGCAGCTGATCGCGCTTGGCCTGATCGGCGAGTACCTGGGGCGGCTGTACGAGGAGTCCAAGCAGCGGCCGTTGTACCTGGTTGACGCCTGGCTAGCATCGTCCGTGGCAGACTCGGTCCCGCAACCCACCCTGGGAGGGCAGGCAGATGACCACGGTACGGCAACTGTTGGACGGCAAGTCTCCTGAAGTACATGCGGTCGCGCCGGATGCGGCGGTGATCGATGCGATCCGGTTGATGGCGGAAAAGGGCATCGGTGCGGTGCTGGTGATGGACGGCCCGCGGCTGGTGGGAATCCTGTCCGAGCGTGATTACGCGCGCAAGATCGTGTTGCGTGATCGCTCTTCGCGCGATACGGCGGTGGCAGAGATCATGACGTCGCAGGTGGTGACGGTGTCGCCGGGCGAGCAGGTGGAGCATTGCCTGCAGTTGGTGACCGATTATCGCATCCGCCATCTGCCGGTCGTGGAGGGCGCGCAGGTGCTGGGGGTGATCTCCATCGGCGACCTGGTGAAGTCGGTGATCGATGCGCAGCGGCGGGAGCTGGATCAACTGCAGCAGTACATCGTTGCCGGGTGAGGGTGTCGCTGGCGGGCCTGCGGCCCGCCGGCCCGCTTTTCGAAGCTCAAAGCCACAGCCAAAGCCAAAGCCAAAGCCAAAGCCAAAGCAGCGCCTTCCTGATACGTTGGGAGGCGGAGGGTGCGGCTGGGCAGGACACGCCGTAAACCCATCCATGGGGGCTCGATCGGCGCATCCATGCGCCTCACGGTCCTGCCCAGCCGCACCCTCCGCCTCTGGACACGTTCCTGCGAGCGCGGTGCGCACATGCGTGGTGGCTCGCCTTTGGTAGCCGCCAACCTTGGTTGGCAACAGCTTTTGACTTTGCTTTTTTCTTTTGACTTTGAATTTCGCTCTCGTTCCGCGCGCAGGAAGCTGTCCGCAGCCGGAGCAAGGCGGCAGGCAGGACCGTGAGACGCATGGATGCGCCGACCGAGCCTACAGGGACGTATTTACGGCGTGTCCTGCCTGTCGCCTTGCTCCGGCTCTACGCGCGGGAAAAGAGGCGCCGCGAACAACGCTGTAACCCTACTTCGCATACTGCCCACCGCAGTCGGCATCCTTGCCCGGCCCCAGCTCGATCGTCGCCAGCAGCGCCGCCGGGGGGGCGATGCTGCCCAGTGCCAGGGCCACCGCTCCGCGGATGCCCAGCGCCTTGAAGTCCGGGCGGAACGACGGGTCCTTGAACGTGCCGGCAACGTGCAGCGGCGAGCGCAGTACCAGGATGCTCCTGTCCTTCGGGCGCGGCTTCAACAGCAGATCCAGGGTTTCGTCGCGCAGGCTGACGGTGCCTTCGCCGATGAGGATCGTGTCGGTGGTGTCCACCGCCAGCGCCTGGCTGGTCATCAGGCCGTCGCGCACACCGAAGTCGGCGAAGGCGCAGCGCAGAGGAATCTGCTTGTCGCCGGTCACCAGGAACTTCAGCGATTCGGTGATGTCCAGGCCGGCCAGCTCCATCACCAGGTTGCCGACATGGCCACGGCCCATCGCCAGGCCGACCTCGCCGCTGCTGCTGCCGAGCATTGCGGCGATCGAATTGCCGCGGCCACTCAGGTCCACCTCACCGCCGATGCCGCCCTTGGCCTGTTCGGCCAGCTTGGCATCGGGGAACAGCTGGCCCAGCTGAACGCCGCGCACGCTCGCCTTCAGCGCAGTGCTGATCTGCGGCTGGCGTGCGTCCATGCGGATGGTGCTGCGGATATCGCCGCCGGCGACGCCGAAGTTCAGCGGGGCCAGCCGCAGCACCCCGTCATCCAGCAGCAGATGGGCGTCCATGTCGTCCAATGGCAATGACGGTGCGTTGATGCGGTGGGCCTTCCAGCGCACATCGGCATCCATCGCACGCAGCTTGCCGAGGTTGTAGGGCGTGTCCGGAAGCACGCGCGCGCGCGCGGCCACCCGCGCGGCCTCGGCCTTCTGCTCCGCATTGGCGGTTTCGCCACCGCCGGTCTTCGGTGGCGCGCCGACGAAGCCGGCCAGGTCATCGAAGTCCAGGCGCCTGGATTCCAGCGTCGCGGTCAGCCGCGGACGGTCGCGGCCCACCTCGAACTGAAGACTGCCACCGAGGTCGCTGTCGCCCACCTTGCCGGTGAAACCGTCGTAACGCCAGACGTCGTGGTCGCGCTTCAGGTGTCCGTTCAGCGCGTAGGGCGGGGACGGCGGAATGGCGATGCCGAGCAATGGGTAGAGATCGGCCAGGTCCTGGCCACTGAGTGCGAACTGCAGGTCGAACACGCGCAGCTGGAACGGATTGGTCAGCGTGCCGCTGGCCACCGCGTGGGTGGCGCCAGCGCGGCCGTCGAGGTGGATGCGGAACGGGTGGTCGCTGTTGGTCAGTTCCAGCGGTGATTCGGTTCCGCCCTGCAGGGTGAACGGGTTGCCCTGCCAGTGGCCCTTGCCCTGCACCAGCAGCGGCGGCGAGGCATCGGCCTGCTTCGGCTGGCCGCTGCGCACGCCCACGCGGATGTCGGTACGGCCCGGTGCGTCGAGGAACTGCAGTCGGCCGTCGTCGATGCGCAGGCGCTTGAGCTGCGGGCTGGCGCCGCCAGCGCTGTCACCGAGGAAGTCCCAGTTGCCCGGCTCGCCCTTGCGTGGGGCGGTTTCCAGCAGCACGTCCGGTCGGGTCAGGCGCACTTCCGGCAGTTGCACGCTGCCGCGCAGCAGGGGCCACACGCGCACGTCGATCTCGACGCGGTCGGCCGTGGCCATGTTCGGCTGCTTCGCCCAACCGGCATTGGCGAAGGTGATCGCATCGGCACGGATGGTGCTGGTCCGGCCGAGGTCGACATCCAGATGGCCGATGTGCAGTGCACGGCCGGTACGGGCCTGCACGGCGCGCTCGACCGGGCCTTTGAACCAGTTCCAGTCCCACAGCGCGATCAGCACCAGGATCGCCGCGAGCAGGAAGATCAGCAGCGTCAACCAGCGCCGGCCTCGCGGGCCGGGGCGGCGGAGGCGCCAGCGGTTCGTGCGCTTTGCGGCAGGGGAGGCGGCGGCATTCACGCTGCCATGGTTGCCCCCTCATCGTGGACGGGGCGCGAAGCGTCCATGTGCGCGGCGTGCACGCGCCGCGCACGGGCCAGTGCTACAGCACCTGCATGGTGACCGCGACGAAGTGGCAGACGCTGCCACCGATGACGAACAGGTGCCAGATCGCATGCGAATAGGGAATCGATTCGCGGTGGTAGAAATAGGTGCCCAGCGTGTAGGACAGGCCGCCGGCCAGCAGCCAGCCCAGCGTCCAGCCGTCGATCGAGGCCAGCATCGGCTTGACCGCCACGATCACCAGCCAGCCCATGGCCACGTAGATGGCAGTGGACAGGCGCTTGAAGCGACCGGTGTAGAACAGCTTGAACACCACGCCGGCCAGGGCCAGGGTCCAGATCGCGGCGAACAGGCCCCAGCCCCACGGGCCGCGCAGGCCGATCAGGGTGAATGGGGTATAGGTGCCGGCGATCAGTACGTAGATCGCGCAGTGGTCGAACACTTTGAGCCGGCCCTTGGCGACCGGGTGCTGGATGGCGTGGTACAGGGTGGACGCGGTGTACAGCAGCAGCAGTGCGATGCCGAACACGATGGCGCCGGCCAGCTGCCAGCCATCGCTGTAGATTGCGGCCAGGGTGATCAGCACCGCGCCGGCGCCTAGGGCGAGCACGGCACCGAGGCCGTGGGTCAGGGCGCTGGCGATTTCTTCGCGGATCGAAGCAACGGAAGTCGTGGACATGGCGTAGGCATCGTTCGCGGGGAGGGGGACCCGCACCCCTCTATCATCGCCGCGATGGGCGGCATGTGCACGCCCGTCACCGTATGGTGGGTGAATCCCTGCGTTGCGACGGCGGGGTCAGAGCCCTTTCCTTGCGGAAAGGGATCCGACCCCGTGGCATCAGCCTGCCGAAACGGTGTGCGCCGCTTCGCGTGTGGCCGAGAAACGCACATCCGGCGAGCGTTCCTGGGCCAGCTGCAGGTTGACCCGGGTCGGAGCGAGGTAGACCAGGTGACCGGCCGCATCCAGGGCCAGGTTCAATGCGTTCTTCTCGCGGAATTCTTCCAGCTTCTTCTCGTTGCTGCAGTGGACCCAACGCGCGGTGGTCACGCTGACCGGCTCGAAGGTGGCTTCCACGCCGTACTCGTCCTTCAGGCGGTAGGCCGCCACGTCGAACTGCAGCACGCCGACGGCACCCAGGATCAGGTCGTTGCTGGTGAGCGGGCGGAAGAACTGGGTCGCGCCTTCCTCGGACAGCTGGGCCAGGCCCTTCTGCAGCTGCTTGAGCTTGAGCGGATCACGCAGGCGTGCGCGGCGGAACAGTTCCGGGGCGAAGTTGGGAATGCCGGTGAAGGTCACCGCTTCGCCTTCGGTGAAGGTATCGCCGATGGAGATGGTGCCGTGGTTGTGGATGCCGATCACATCGCCGGGCCACGCTTCGGCCGCGATCTCGCGGTCGCTGGCCATGAAGGTCAGCGCGTTGGCCAGCTTCATTTCCTTGCCGGTGCGCACGTGGAAGGTCTTCATGCCGGCGCTGAAACGGCCCGAACAGACCCGCATGAATGCCACGCGGTCACGGTGCTGCGGGTCCATGTTGGCCTGGATCTTGAACACGAAGCCGGTCAGCTTGTTCTCTTCCGGTGCGATTTCGCGGCCGGTGGTGGTTCGCGCCTGCGGCGACGGCGCATGCTCGACGAAGAAGTCCAGCAGCGGCTGCACGCCGAAGTTGTTCACGCCCGAGCCGAAGAACACCGGGGTCTGCTTGCCGGCGCGGTAAGCGTCCAGATCGAACGGATGGCTGGCGCCCTGCACCAGTTCCAGTTCGTCGCGCAGGTCGGCCAGCATCTGCGCACCGATCTTCTCGGCCAGGCCGGGCGCATCGATGGACGGGAAGATGGTCGAGTCCTGGCGGGTGAAGTTGCGACCCGGTTCGTACAGGTGCACTTCGCCGGTCAGCAGGTGAACCACGCCCTTCAGGCGCTGGCCCATGCCGATCGGCCAGGTGACCGGCGCGCACTGGATGCCGAGCACGGTCTCCACTTCATCCAGCAGCTCGATCGGGTCCTTGCCCTCGCGGTCGAGCTTGTTGATGAAGGTCATGATCGGGGTGTCGCGCAGGCGGCACACTTCCATCAGCTTGATGGTGCGCTCTTCCACGCCCTTGGCCACGTCGATCACCATCAGCGCCGAGTCCACTGCGGTCAGCACGCGGTAGGTGTCCTCGCCGAAGTCGGCGTGACCAGGGGTGTCAAGCAGGTTGACGATCTTGCCTTCGTACGGGAACTGCATCACCGAGGAGGTGACGGAGATGCCGCGCTCCTTTTCCAGCGCCATCCAGTCGGAGGTGGCGTGGCGGGCGGCCTTGCGGCCCTTGACCGAACCGGCCATCTGGATCGCGCCTCCGAACAGCAGCAGCTTTTCGGTCAGCGTGGTCTTGCCGGCGTCAGGGTGGGAAATGATGGCGAAGGTGCGGCGACGCGACGCTTCGTTGGCGACTTCGGACATGGCAGTGGCGCCCGCCCGGGGCGCTTTTCAAAGAGATAAGCGCCCGATTATACCGGCCGGGGCCGGTCAGCGCCCGATACCGCCGTCGGCCTCGCCGTGGCGGGCGAACTGCAGCTGGCCCTGCCCGGCGAAGATGCGCACCGGCACCGAGCGCAGGCCCATGCCGCGGTTGACCTGCACCACGAAGTGCAGGTGCGGCGCAGTGCTGTAGCCGCTGTTGCCGGACAGGCCGATCGGTTGCCCGGCTCCCACCGCCTGGCCGCGGCGCACGCGCATGCCGCCGGCCTGGAGGTGGCCGTACAGGGCCATGCTGCCGTCGCTGTGCAGCACGCGGATGAAATTGGCACGGGCACCATCGCGCTCGCGGTCCTGGCCGTTGCCACGGAAGCCATCCTGGATCTGCATCACCGTGCCCTCGCGTGCGGCCAGCACCAACGTGCCTTCAGGCAGCGCGAAGTCGACCGCATCGCGGTTTTCCTCGTCGTCGTGGCTGAACCGGCCCTGCGGCGCCTGGTCCACGCGTGGACGGGCCGCATCGAACGGCAGGCGATAGGCCACATCCTCGGCCTGTGCGGCCGGATTGCCCGGTACCGACTGCAGGCGCAGGTCCAGCATGCGGCCATTGATCGGGGCGGGCAGGTGGCCGACCACCACGCTGCTGTCGCCCTGGATCAGCGACTCGACCGGGAGGCCTTCGACCGGGTGTCCGGGGGCGGCGCGCAGCTGGATCTGCAGCGGCCCTGCCAGCCCGTTGTCGATCCGCGCCTGCCATTGCGTACCGACCGGCTGCAGGCGCAACCGGGCCATGGGGGCGCCGCCCTCGGCACTGCCTGCGCGCGTGGCACGGGTGGAAGGGGGAGCCAGTCCCCAGCCCTGGCGCCAGTCGCCGGCGTGTGCGGTCGCGCTCGCCAGCAGAGGCAACAGCAGGCAGGACAGGGGCAGGCGCGGCATCGGCGTTTCCAGCGAGAGGACCGCCGGGACTGTACCCGATCCTGAACGGGGCGACCGGGACGGCCCTCGCAGAGTGATTCTGGAGATATCTATCGCTTTATCCGCATGAAGGGATTGACAGGGCCGGAAAGGGCTGGCATCGTGGCTCCACCATCGAGACCGGCAGAGGGACAGGCCCTTTGAAGCCGGGGCAGCCCGCAGGCGCGCAAGCGTCTGCGTAGGTGCCAAATCCTGCGGGGACCGTGGCGTCCACCGAAAGATGGTTCGAACCATGCACCCCACGTGCATCTCGAACGCGGGCCCCGCGAAGGCTCGATGGCCGATTCCCCAACCGGATCCCGCCATGAGCTTCGCCACCAGTACCGCCGTTCGCCCCGAACCCTTTGTCCCCGTCAGCGTGCCGGTCGCAGACCGCGTGCACGCCGAGCGCGGTGAGTTCGCCGCGGTGCTGTCGATGCGTCATGCAGGCCCCAGCCCGGTGCGCCTGCGCTATGAGTGGGTCGGCCCGGCCAACGCGCCGGTGGTGGTGCTGGCCGGTGGCATTTCCGCGCATCGCCACGTGGCCTCCAACGCACAGTTCAGCGAGAAGGGCTGGGCCGAAGCGCTTGTGGGTAGCGGCCGCGCGCTGGATCCGCAGCAACTGCGCGTGCTGGCCTTCGATTTCATCGGTGCCGACGGTGCACTGGATGTGCCGATCGATACTGCCGACCAGGCCGATGCGCTGGCGCTGCTGCTGGACCATCTCGGCATCCGCACGCTGAAGGCCTTCGTCGGCTATTCGTATGGCGCGCTGGTCGGCCAGCAGTTCGCGATCCGCCACCGCGCCCGCGTGCGCCAGCTGGTGCTGGCCAGCGGTGCGCATCGCCCGCACCCGTATGCCGCCGCCTGGCGTGCACTGCAGCGCCGCGCGGTCGCGCTTGGCCAGCTGCAGTGCGGTGAAGACCACGGCCTGGCCCTGGCCCGGCAGTTCGCCATGCTCAGCTACCGCACGCCGGAAGAGTTCGGCGAGCGCTTCGACGCCGCGCCGGAGGTGATCAATGGCCGCGTACGCGTGGCCGCCGAAGACTATCTCGATGCGGCGGGTGCGCAGTACGTCGCGCGCACGCCGGTGACCGCCTACCTGCGCCTGTCCGAATCGATCGACCTGCACCGTGTCGACCCCGCCGCGATCCTGCCGCCGACCGTGGTGGTGGCCGTGGAGGGCGACCGCCTGGTGCCGCTGGCCGACCTGGTCGGCCTGGTCGAAGGGCTGGGCCCGCGCGGCAGCCTGCGCGTGCTGCGTTCGCCCTATGGCCACGACGCCTTCCTCAAAGAAACCGATCGCATCGACGCGATCCTCGCCACCGCCTTCCGCACTTCTGGAGAGTCCGCATGAGCCTGCACGCCAACGAGCCGTCCTGTAGTCGCACCACTGCCGCCGTCCGTGCGGGCATCGATCGGGACACCGCGCATGGCGCGGTCACGCCGCCGATCGTGCTGTCGTCGAACTTCAGCTTCGAAGGCTTCGGCAACAAGCGCCAGTACGACTACACGCGCAGTGGCAACCCGACCCGAGACCTGCTGGGTGAAGCGCTGGCGGAACTGGAAGGCGGCGTCGGTGGTGTGGTCACCGCCACCGGCATGGGGGCGATCAACCTGGTGCTGAACGCGCTGCTGCAGCCGGGCGATACCCTGGTGGTGCCGCATGATGCGTACGGCGGCAGCTGGCGCCTGTTCAACGCCCTGGCGAAGAAGGGCCACTTCGAACTGGTCACCGCCGACCTGACCGACCCGCGCGCGCTGGCGCAGGCGCTGGCCACCCAGCCGAAGCTGGTGCTGGTGGAAACCCCGTCCAACCCGCTGCTGCGCATCACCGACCTGCGCTTCGTCATCGATGCCGCGCACAAGGCCGGCGCACTCGTGGTGGTCGACAACACGTTCCTGTCGCCAGCGCTGCAGCAACCGCTCTCGTTCGGTGCGGACCTGGTGCTGCATTCCACCACGAAGTACATCAACGGCCACAGCGATGTGGTGGGCGGGGCAGTGGTCGCGCGTGATCCGGCACTGCACGAGCAGCTGGTGTGGTGGGGCAACGCGCTGGGGCTGACGGGTTCGCCGTTCGATGCCTTCCTGACCCTGCGCGGCCTGCGCACGCTGGATGCGCGCCTGCGCGTGCACCAGGAAAACACTGCGTCGATCGTTGCCCTGCTGGACCAGCATCCGGCGGTCGGCACGGTGTACTACCCGGGCCTGGCCGATCATTCGGGTCATGCCATCGCCGCCCGCCAGCAAAGCGGCTTCGGTGCGATGCTGTCGTTCGAGCTTGCGCACTGCGCCGGTGAAGATCCGCACGCGGCAGTGCGCGCATTCGTGGATGGCCTGCGTTGCTTCACCCTGGCCGAATCGCTGGGCGGCGTCGAAAGCCTGATCGCCCACCCCGCCACCATGACCCATGCGGCGATGACCGCAGAAGCACGTGCCGCCGCTGGCATCAGCGAAGGGCTGCTGCGCCTGTCGGTCGGCATCGAGGCCGAGCGCGACCTGCTGGCCGATCTCGGTGCCGCGCTGCAGCGCGCCGAAGTCGTGATCGATGCGGCCGCACGCCGCAAACAGGTGGTGGATGCATGAGCGCGCTCGCCGCCGACATTCCTGCGCTGGGCGTGGGACGCCTGGCGCTGCTGGGCACTGGCACGGTCGGCTCGGCCTTCGTGCAGCGTTACCAGGCATTGCGGGCGCGTGGCCTGGAACTGCCCAGCGTGCAATGGCTGGCCAACTCGCGCACTGCGCTGGAGATTGATCGTGACCTGGCGTTGCCGCTGGAACTGGCTCGACGTGCGCCACGCGATGGCCAGAGTTCGCCGGCGTGGGCCAGCACCGAAGGGCTGGAGCGTGGCGATGTGGTGGTCGATGCCACCGCCAGCGAAGACGTGGCCGCACGTCACGTGCAGTGGCTGGCGCGCGGCGTGCATGTGGTGACCGCCAACAAGCTGGGCCGTGGTGCGCAGCTCGCACGCGCGCAGGCGATTGCCGAAAGCTGCGCAGACAGTGGTGCGCGCTATGGCGACAGCGCCACCGTCGGCGCGGGCCTGCCGCTGCTGAGCAGCCTGCGCGCGCTGGTGGCCGGTGGCGATCACATCCATGCCATCGAGGGTGTGCTGTCCGGTTCGCTGGCGTGGCTGTTCCATCGTTACGACGGCCAGTCGCCGTTCTCGGCGGCGGTGCGCGAGGCGCTGGCGGCCGGCTATACCGAGCCGGATCCACGGCTTGACCTGTCCGGCGAGGACGTGCGGCGCAAGCTGCTGATCCTGGCCCGCAGCAGCGGGCTGGCGCTGGATGCTTCGCAGGTGCAGGTGGATTCACTGGTACCTGAATCGCTGGCCGCGTTGCCGCTGGAGGGCGCAGTGGCTGCGCTGGAGCAGCTGGATGCGCCGCTGCAGGCGCGTTGGCAGCAGGCACGCGAAAACGGCCGCGTGTTGCGTTTCGTCGGCCGCGTTGACGGTGAGGGTGCGCAGGTGGGCCTGCGCGAGCTGCCGGCTGATCACCCGTTGGCGCAGGGTGCCGGGACCGACAACCGCGTCGCCATCCACAGTGATCGCTACCGTCGCCAGCCGCTGTTGATCCAGGGCCCGGGTGCGGGCGCGGAAGTCACCGCCGCCGCGTTGCTGGATGACGTGCTGCGGATCGTCGGCTGAGCGCACAGTTCTTGTAGAGCCGAGCCCATGCTCGGCTGCTACTGGCGAGATCCCCTCCTGCTGGATGAGCCGAGCATGGGCTCGGCTCTACAGGGGAGGGCTGCCGTTCAATGCGCCTTCAAGGACTTCAGCAACGCCGCGTTGAACTGCTTCGGGTCCTGCACCTGCGGCGAGTGGCCCAGTTCGGCGAACTCGACCAGCGTGGCGCCGGGAATCGCTGCGGCTGCCGCCTTGCCGAGCGCTGGATAGTTGCCCAGCGTCGCCTTCACCGCTGGTGGCGCCAGGTCGCGGCCGATCGCGGTGCGGTCCTTCTGGCCGATGAACAGCGTGGTCGGCACCTGCAGGTTCTTCAGTTCATAGACCACCGGCTGGTTGAACACCATGTCCGAGGCCAGCGCCTGGCTCCATGCAACGGCCTGCTTGCCCGGGCCTTCATACATGCCTGATTGCATGCGTGCCCATGGTTCGTACGCCGGCTTCCACGTGCCGTCGTAGTACACGTCCAGCTGGTAGCGGCGGATGCTGTCATAGCTGGCTTTCAGTTCGCCGGCATACCATGCATCAACGCTGCGCCACGGCACGCCGAGTGCCTTCCAGTCCTCCAGACCGATCGGGTTGACCAGCGACAGGCTGCGCAGATCCTGCGGGTACATCAGCGCGTAGCGCACCGCCAGCATGCCACCCATCGAATGACCGACCAGGTGCACCGGCACGTCGCCCAGTTGCAGCTGCAGCAGCAGGGCATGGGTGTTGGCTGCCAGCTGTGCGAACGTGTATTGGTAGCGCTCGGGCTTGCTGGATTTGCAGAAGCCGACCTGGTCCGGAGCGATCACCCGGTAGCCGGCGGCAACCAGCGGCTTGATCGATTCCTTCCAGGTGGCCGCACAGAAGTTCTTGCCATGCAGCAGCACCACCACGCCGATCGGAGTCTTCTTCGGTGCGATGTCCAGGTAGGCCATCTCCAGCGGCTGCCGCTGCGATTCCAGCGCGAAGGTCTTCACCGGATAGCCGTAGTCGAAGCCCTCCAGGCGCGGCCCGTAGCTGGGCGCGGCCAGGGCGGTCAGCGGAAGGCAGGCAAGCAGGGCGGCAGCGATCACGCGCATGGGGCAATCCGGGATGGGGGAGCCCCGAGCCTAACCGGAACGCGGTGATGGTGTCGTCCGATGTAGAGCCGGGATCACCACCGGCTGCTCCTGCCCCATCAGCCGGGCAGGTGCCCGGCTCTACAACTCAGCACTCGATGACGTTCACCGCCAGGCCACCGCGGCTGGTTTCCTTGTACTTGTCCTGCATGTCGCGGCCGGTATCGCGCATGGTCTTGATCACCTTGTCCAGCGACACCTTGTGCTTGCCGTCGCCACGCATCGCCATGCGCGAGGCATTGATCGCCTTCACCGCGCCCATCGCGTTGCGTTCGATGCAGGGGATCTGCACCAGGCCACCGATCGGGTCGCAGGTCAGGCCCAGGTTGTGTTCCATGCCGATTTCTGCGGCGTTCTCGATCTGGCTGGGGTTGCCACCCAGTGCCGCGACCAGGCCACCGGCCGCCATCGAGCAGGCCACGCCAACCTCGCCCTGGCAGCCCACTTCGGCGCCGGAAATCGAGGCGTTTTCCTTGTAGAGGATGCCGATCGCCGCCGAGGTCAGCAGGAAGTCGAACACGCGCTGTTCGTTCGCGCCCGGGCAGAAGCGGTCGAAGTAGTGCAGCACCGCCGGCAGCACACCGGCCGCACCGTTGGTCGGCGCGGTCACCACACGGCCACCGGCCGCGTTCTCCTCGTTCACGGCCAGCGCGTACAGGTTGACCCAGTCCAGCGTGGTCAGCGGGTCGCGCATCGCCGCTTCCGGCTTCGACGACAGCTCGCGGTACAACGCCGGCGCACGACGGCCCACCTTCAGGCCACCCGGCAGCACGCCTTCCTCGCGGATGCCGCGCGCCACGCACGACTGCATCGCACTCCAGATCTCGCGCAGCTGCGCGCGGATCTCGTCTTCGCTGCGCCAGCACTTCTCGTTCTCGAACATCAGCTGGGCAATGCTCAGGCCGCTGCGCGCGGTCTGCGCCAGCAGCTCATCGCCGCTCTTGAAGGGGTAGGGCAGCGGGGTCTCGTCGGGCACGATGCGATCATCGGCCGCGTCGTCCTGGTTGACCACGAAGCCGCCGCCCACCGAGTAGTAGTCGCGGGTGGCGATCACTTCGTCGTCGGCGTTGTAGGCAGTGAAGCGCATGCCGTTGGTGTGGTACGGCAGCTTCTGGCGCTTGTTCATGCCGAGGTCGCGCTTCTCGTCGAAGGCGATCTCGTGCTGGCCCATCAGCTGGATGCGCTTGCTGCTGCGGATGCGCTCCAGCGTGGCCGGAATGATGTCCGGGTCGATCAGGTTCGGCCGCTGGCCTTCCAGGCCCAGCAGGATCGCCTTGTCGGTACCGTGGCCGCGGCCGGTCAGTGCCAGCGAGCCATAGACATCGGCGCGGATGCGCGCGACCTCGTGCAGGCGGCCCGGGTCGAGCAGCCAGCGATGGATGAATCGCTCGGCGGCCTTCATCGGCCCGACGGTGTGCGAGGAACTCGGGCCAATGCCGATCTTGAAAACGTCGAACGTGCTGACAGCCATGGTTGCCAAACTGCGGGTACCGGACAAGCCGCTATTCTAACGGCTTGCCGGGCCATCCGATGGCTGCGGCGCAGCATTTCCGCCATGGGAGCCCGACCGGTGTTGACCCTGATCCAACGTGACGATTGCCACCTGTGTGACATGGCCCTGGCCGAGCTGGCCAAGGCGCGGGCACCGGAGTTCGAATCGGTGTTCCTGGATGACCAGCCGGCGCTGGAAGCGCGCTACGGCGCGCGGGTGCCGGTGCTGCGCGACGAACGCGGCGACCGTGAGCTGGACTGGCCGTTCGACGCCGCCACGGTTCAGGCGTGGCTGGCTGAAAGCTCATTGTAGAGCCGAGCCATGCTCGGCTGACGCGCGCAGCGCGACCTGGACGGCAGCCGAGCATGGCTCGGCTCTACAGGATGCGGCCGGAGCCGTGCCCCGGCCCATCGCTCATTTCGCGTCGAACTTCACGATCGTGCTGATCGCGGTTTCGTCCGGGATGGTCTTGGTGTCGGCCCAGTCACCGCCGCCGACGCCGAAGTCCAGGCGCTTGACCGTGGCCTTGCCGGTCAGCACCGGTTGGGTGCCCGGCTTCCAGGTGAAGGTCAGCGTGACCGGCTTGCTGACGCCGCGCAGCTCCAGTGTGCCATCGGCGGCGAACTGGTCGTTGCCCACCGCGCGGAAGCCCTTGGCGGTGTAGCGTGCGGTGGCGAACTTGCCAACATTGAAGAAGTCGGCACCCTGCAGGGTCGAATCGCGGTCGCTGTTGCCGCTCTTGGCACCGGCCAGCGGGATCACCACGTCCAGCGAGCCGGCGGCCGGGTTGGCCGGGTCGAAGCTGAGCTTGGTGGCGAAGCCCGGGAAGCTGCCGGTGAACACTTCGCCGTCGTACTTGGTGGCGAACACCAGGATCGAGCCGGCACCCGGGGCCTGTGCGTAGTCCGCGGCGAGTGCAGGGGCGGTGCCCAGCATGCCGGCCAGGGCGGCGGCCACGGCGGCCGGAGTGGTCAGTTTCAGGTTCATCGGTCAGTCCTTCTGAGGGGAGGCGAGCCAGCCGCGCGGCAACATGCGGGACAGCGTTGCATCGCGTTGGAACAGGTGGTGGTAGAAGGCAGCGCCGGCATGGGCCAGCACCACCGCGATCAACAGCCAGAAGCCGTATTCGTGGATGGCATGCGATACCGCGACAACCTGCGGGTCGGGTCCGCTCAGCTTGGGCACGTCGACCAGGCCGAACCAGCGGAACGGGCGCAGGCCGCTGGCCGAGTCGTACAGCCAGCCCGACAGCGGGATGGCGAACATCAGCACGTACAGCAGCACGTGGGTGGCACTGGCGATACGCTCCTGCCAGCTGGGCACGCCCGGCACCGGCTTCGGTGCACCGGCGTACAGGCGCCAGCCCAGGCGGAACAGCACCAGCGCCAGCACGGTGATGCCGATCGACTTGTGCGCGGTGTAGACCCAGAAGTACTTCGGGGTCTTGGGCAGTTCACCCATGGTCAGGCCGACCACGCCCAGGGCGAGGATCAGCAGTGCGATCAACCAATGCAGGATCTGGCTGACACTCCCCCAGGCGGCGGGGGTGTTCTTGGCGGTCATGAGGGGTCCTCTAGGGGGCCGTCTTGGGGTCGGAGTGCGGAACGGGAGCGGGAGTTCCCGGGGCGTCGCTGCGGTCGAGGGTGGCTTCAGCCTCGATCCTCAGCTGTACTGCATCACCGATGACGCCCGGCCAGGCGGTGATGCCGAACGCGCGCCGGCTCAGCGTGGTGCTGGCGGAAAAACCGGCGGTGCGTCGGAACGGGGGAAGCGGGTAGCGCTTGATGGCGTTGAGGGTCACATCCAGCGTGACTTCCTGGCTGACCCCGCGCAGGGTCAGCGTGCCGGACACGTGCGCGCGCCTGGCATCGATCGGCTCGACCTTGGTGGAGACGAACCGCGCGGTCGGGAAACGCTCGCCGTCGAGCAGGCTGCGGGCCAACGTGGCCTGGTTCCACTTGGCATCACCAAGGTCCAGTCGCGACACCGGGACATCCACTTCCACGGTGGCGTCGCGCCAGTTGTCGGGATCGAACCGCACGCGCCCCTCGCTGCCCGATACCGTGCCCATGGCCTGCGAGTAGCCTGCGTGGTCGATCGAGAACAGCACCCGCGTGTGCACCGGATCGAGGCGATAGGTGTCAGCGGCCGCCCAGGCAGGGGCGGTGGCGAGCAGCATCGGCAGCAGGGCCAGACAGGGACGCATCGATGGCGGGCTCCGGAAGGGGACGCTGCGATCATACGCACAGCCCCCTGCCAACGTTGCGTGCATGGGTGCAACAGTTCGTGGTGGTGCCGCCGCTGGAAACAGGCTGTTGCAGCCATGACCCCGGCCCTGTGTGACAATCGGCGCAGGACAGGGGGTTCAGGATGACGAGCGGCTGGCGCCTGTGGTGCCGTGGCATCGCAGGTATGGGACTGCTGCTGATGGCGATGGCCACGGCGGCTGCGACCCTGCACATGGCAGAAACACCACGCCTGCGCCGCTTCGGTGCCGCCGAAGGCTTGCCGTCTCGCATGGTGGTGGCGCTGGCCGAGGATCGCCAGGGCCACGTGTGGGCTGCCACCGATGGTGGACTCGCCCGCTATGACGGCAACAGCCTGCGGGTCTGGGAGCACGACCCGGAACAGCCGGGCTCGTTGCCTGGCAACGAGATCGAGACCCTGCTGATCGACCCGCTGGACCGGGTCTGGGTGGGCATCAATGGCAAGGGCGTGGCGCGCCTGGATGCCGACCGCGAGCGCTTCCAGACCTTCGGTACGGTCAATTCCACCTGCCAGGGGCAGTTCTGGGCACTGGCCTATGTCGACGACGCGTTGTGGATCGGGACCAACAACCATGGCGTCTGCCGTTTCGGCGAAGACGGCAGCGTGCGCCTCTACACCCATGATCCGGCGCACCCGGGTGGCCTGCCCAGCAACAGCATCTTCACCAGCCTGATCGACGCGCGGGGCCGCCTGTGGGTCGGCACCGAAGCCGGTGTGGCGCGTTGGAACGGCAGCGGCTTCGAGCCGGTGGCCGCGCGGGAACTGGGTAGGCTGAGCGTGCTCCGGTTGAGCCGTGATGCAGACGGTTCGATCTGGGTAGGCAGCCAGAACGATGGCCTCTACCGCATCGATGGGCAGGACCGGGTCAGTCGCCCGCGATGGGCCGACAGTGCCCAGCTGCGGTCGGCCCTGGTCCTGGCCGATCGCCAGGGGGGCTACTGGGCGGGTACCTCCGATGGCCTGTTGCGAGGGGATGCGGCGGCGTTGCGCCGCCTGGAGGGGGACCGCGGCAGCGGCTTCCTGACCGCGCACAGCGGTGTGCTTGACCTGCTGCAGGACCACGAGGGCGGACTGTGGGTGGCGTTGCTGACCCAGGGCCTGGCCTATCTGCCACCGGACTGGCGGCGCTTCTCGATCTGGAACCAGCTCGACGGCAAGCCCCTGGACAGCCAGTACCTGTTGAGCGCGGCCAGCGATGGGAAGAACTACTACGTCGGCTCGGCGCGAGGGGTGTACCAGCTCGATGCGCAGGGCACCCTGCGTCTGCTGGCCAGCGACCGGCAGCTCGGCAACGGCGTGGTGTGGTCGGTGCTGCCGCGCCCGGATGGTCGCCTGTGGCTGGGACGCGGCGGCCGCATCACCGTCTACGATCCGGCCACCGGCGCATTGCGTGACCTGCGGATCGATGGCAGTGCCGACCTGCGCCAGCGCATCGACCTGATGCGGCAGGCCCCTGATGGCACGGTGTGGGTGTCGGTGATGGGCCTGGACCTGCAGCAGCGCGATGCAGAGGGCCGGCTGCTGCACAGTCATCCGCTGGAACATTTCCGCGGGACGGCCGATGCGCCGATCGAGCAGATCCGCTTCGACGCCCATGGCCGGCCCTGGGTGATGGGCGACATGGGCATCTGGCGTGAGCAGGCCGGACGCTTCGAGGCAGTGCCCGGCGTGTCGCGCGGCCCGATCTACGATCTGGTATGGATCGATCCGCAGCAGTTGTGGCTGGCGCGCCAAGGCGCCTTCGAGCGCTACCAGTGGGATGGCATGAGCCTGCGCCTGATCCAGCGCATCGACGGCAGTGCGGGCGTGCCGCCGGTGACCATGGGGGGGCTGGCGCTGGCCGACAATGGCCAGCTCTGGGCCACGACGCCGCGCGGCCTGCTGCGGTGGGACCCGAAGACGCGGCGCTTGCAACAGTTCAACGAACGCGATGGCCTGTCCGATGCCGAGTTCACCGGTCGGCCACCTGCGGTGAATGCCGATGGCCGCGTGTTGGCGGTTACCCAGACCGGCCTGGTCGCCTTTGATGTGAATGCCGACGACACCGTGCTGCCGCCTTCATCGCTGGTGATCGCCGAAGTGCGTGTGCGGCGCGACGACGCACGCGGCTGGCAACCGCTGCCGCTCACCGGCACCCTGCTGCTGGGACCGGACGACCGCGATCTGCAGATCGATGCGCGGCTGCTGTCCTATGCCAGCCCGCAGGGCAACCGGTACCGCTTCCGCGTGCAGGGTTACGACCAGGATTGGGTGGAGCAGGGGGGCGATGGCCAGCGCACCCTGTCGCGGCTGCCGACCGGCCGCTATGTCATCGAGGTGCAGGCTGCGACTGCCCGGGGCACGTGGACGCCTTCGCAGCAGTTGCAGGTGAAGGTGCTGCCGCCGTGGTGGCGCAGCGGCATGGCGATATTCGGCTACATCCTGCTGGGGTCGTTGCTGGTGGTGGTTCTGGTCTGGTCGATCCGCGCGCGGTTGCGCCGCCGCCAGCAATGGCAGCTGACGGTGCACAAGCAGCAGCTGGCCGAGCAGGCCTCGCAGGCCAAGAGCCGTTTCCTGGCCACGCTGGGCCACGAAGTCCGCACGCCGATGACCGGCGTGCTGGGCATGAGCGAACTGCTGCTGGCGACCCCGCTGGATCCGGTGCAGCGCGGCTACGCCGGGTCCATCCAGCAGGCCGGCAGCCATCTGCTGCGGCTGGTCAACGATGCCCTGGATCTGGCCCGGATCGAAGCCGGGCGGCTGGAGCTGGACCTGCGCCCGTTCGATCTGGGGGAGCTGCTGGACCAGGTGCAGGGCCTGATGCAGCCGATGGCGCAGCAACGCCAGCTGGTGTTCCAGCGCGGCGAAGACCCGCCCGGGCCGATCAGTGTCAGTGGCGACGAGATGCGCGTGCGCCAGATCCTGCTGAACCTGCTCGGCAACGCGATCAAATTCACCGAGCGCGGCCACGTCGGCCTGGCCGTACGCCTGGAAGAAAAGGGCGGCCTGTGTTTCGAAGTCCATGACAGCGGCCCGGGCATCAACGCCGAGCAGCAGCAGCGCCTGTTCCATCGTTTCGAACAGGCCGACGGCCCGCGTACCGCGTCGCGCTACGGCGGCAGTGGCCTGGGGCTGGCGATCTGCCAGGAACTGGCGGTGGCGATGGGGGGGCGCATCGAAGTGGACAGCCAGCCTGGCAAGGGCGCGCGGTTCCGCGTGCGCCTGCCCCTGCCCTGGACGCGCCAGGCCGCCAACAGTGCAGGCGACGTGGCGGCCCTGCCGGAACTGCCGCCGCTGCGCATCCTGCTGGTCGAGGACGATGCCACGGTGGCCGAGGTCATCGCCGGCCTGCTGCGCGTGCGCGGGCATGAGGTGGTCCACGTGCTGCATGGCCTGGGCGCGCTGTCGGAGATCGCCACCGATGGTTTCGACGTCGGCCTGCTCGATCTCGATCTGCCCGCGCTGGACGGTACGGCCATCGCCCGCCAGCTGCGCACCATGGGCTATGAACTGCCGCTGGTGGCGGTGACCGCCCGTTCCGATGCCTATGCCGAAACCCAGGTGCTGGCCGCAGGCTTCGATGGCTTCCTGCGCAAGCCGGTGACCGGCGACCTGCTGGTGACGGCCATTGCCCAGGCGCGCGCGAAACGACAGGCGACTGCGTGACGACGCCGACGCAGGGCGTGAACGGCGCGACTTTCGGTTTACCATGCCGACGCCCGCAGCGCGGGAATCATCAGGACCAGCGTGAGGAGGCAATCGGTGGTGTATCTGCGGGCGGCGATGCTGCTGCTGGTCCTCCTGTGCTGCGCGTTGCCCGCTGCGGCACAGCCGGTGCCTCCGAGCCCGCGGCAGGTGACGGTGTTCGATGGCCTGCCGTCCAATACCGTCAACCGCATGGCCGAGGACCGTTACGGCTACCTGTGGATCGCCACCAACGATGGCCTGGCCCGCTATGACGGCCGCACCTACCGCGTGTGGCGTTCCGAGGATGGACTGCGTGACAACCGCATCTGGACGGTGCTGGTCGATGCCCGCAACCAGTTGTGGATAGGCACCGAGAACGCCGGCCTGGTGCGCATGTCGGCCGACCGCCGCCAGCTGCACTTCTACGACCGCAGCAGCCAGCCGTTGATGGGTACCAACACGGTCTGGAGCCTGGCCAGCACGCCTGATGGCTCGATCTGGTTCGGTACCCACGAAGGCGGCCTGTACCGCCTGGACAGCCAGGATCGCCTGCAGCGCTTCCTGCCCGAGCCGAACAATCCGCGCAGCCTGCCTTCGTCGTCGGTGCCCTACCTGGCCACGCTGGCCGATGGCAGCCTGTGGATCGGCACCAAGCATGGCGTGGCGCGCTGGACCGGGACCGACTTCGAGCGTGTCGGTACGGACATCATCCCCAGCCTGCTGATCAACGGGCTGACCGTCGAGCCGGATGGCAGCCTGTGGATCAGCACGATGGCCGGCGCCACCGTGCGCCGCCCGGATGGCCGCTTCGAAGCCCCCCCGTGGAAGCTGCCGCCGGGCGAGCAGGTGCTGGGCATGATGCTGCGCGACGAGCAGGGCGGGCACTGGCTGGATACACGCACCGGGCTGGGGCGTGCGGTCGATGGCCAGTACCAGACCGTGCCGCTGTACAGCGCGATCGCGCGCGGTCCGGTACGGCCGAACTGGACCGGTGCCTACGAGGACCGCGAAGGTGGCATCTGGTTGGCCAGCACCAATGCCGGGCTGTGGCACCTGCTGCCACGCTGGTGGCAGTTCTCGGTGCTGTCGCGCCTGGAGGACGACCCCAGCTCGCTGCGCAATGCACTCGTGCTGGGTACCAGCCCCTCCAGCAACGGCGGCGTCTGGACGGTGGGCAGCCATGGCGCGCTGGACCGCTTCGATCCGAAGACCGGCAGGATCGAGCAGCATCGCACCTGGGTCAACGGCATGCACTGGTTGACCTCGGTGCGTGAGGACCGGCGTGGGCAGGTCTGGATTGGATCGACCGATGCGCTGGTGCGCTACGACCCGCAACGGCGCGAACTGCGTCGTTGGGGCCGTGATGCCGGTGCAGATGCGGCGATGGAAGGGGTGGTCGAAGCAATGATGACCTGCGACGGCGACAGCCTCTGGTTGATGCTGCCCGCAGGCCTGCAGCAGCGCGACCTCGACGGCCACGTGCGGCGCCAGCTGGACAATGGCCAGCGCGGCCTGCAGCAGGGCCAGCTCAACCTTGATGTGGAATGCGGGCCGCAGGACCACATCTGGCTGGCCAGCAGCCGTGGCCTGCTGCAGTGGCTGCCGGAAAGCGAGCGCTTCCAGCCGGTGCCGGGCGCGCCGGCAACGGCGATCCATGCGTTGCATGTGGGCCGTGACGGTCAGGTCTGGTTGTCCGAGGATGGTCGACTGTCCCGTTACCGCTGGAGCCAGGGGCGGCTGGAACGGCAGGCGGTGGTCGGTGCCGAACAGGGCTATCCGGCGATCTCCGCCTCCGGCCTGGTGGTGGATGCGCAGGGCGTGGCCTGGGCGACCAGCGCACGCGGCCTGGTACGCGTCAGTGCCGATGGGCAGAGCGTGCGCCTGTACGGCGTGCACGACGGCCTGCCCAGCCAGGAATTCCGCGAACACACCTTGATCGCAGCGGCCGATGGCCACCTGGTGGCCGGAACGGCAGCGGGCGCGGTGGTGTTCGACCCGGAGCAGGTACGGCCTTCGGTCCGTCGCGCCCCGCTGGTGATCGAGCGGGTGGAAGTGCGCCGCAACGAGCAGGTGCTGGACATGACCCACGATGCGCCGTTGCAGATCGCCGATGGCGACCGCGACCTGCGCATCGTCGCGCGATTGCTGTCCTTCGCCGACTCGGCGTCCAATACGTACCGCTACCGCCTGGCCGGCTACGACCCCGATTGGGTCGAAGTCGGCCCGGCCGGCGAGCGCCTGTTCTCGCGCCTGGCGCCGGGCAGCTACCGGCTGGAAGTACAGGCCCGCTCGGCCGACCATGTGTGGTCGCGGGTGCAGAGCCTGGAATTCCGCGTGCAGCCGCCGTGGTGGCGCAGCCTGTCCGGCCTGCTGGTGCTGGCGTCGGTCGGGTTGCTGCTGACCAGCTGGTTTGCCTGGTTGTACCGACGTCGCCTGCAGCGGCGCCACGCCTATCAGCTGGCGCTGCACAAGCAGGAACTGGCCGAGCAGGCGTCGGCGGCCAAGACCCGCTTCCTGGCCAACCTTGGCCATGAGATCCGCACGCCGATGACCGGCGTGCTGGGCATGAGCGAGCTGCTGCTGGCCTCGCCACTGGACCCGCAGCAGCGTGGCTACACGCAGTCGATCCGGCATGCTGGCGAGCACCTGCTGCACCTGGTCAACGATGCGCTGGACCTGGCGCGGATCGAGTCCGGGCGCCTGGAACTGCAGTCGCAGTCGTTTGCGTTGAATGGCCTGTTGCAGGATCTGGCGGCGCTGATGGGCCCGCTGGCTGCGCAGAAGGGCCTGCGCTTCGTCCTCGACAACCAGCTGCCGCCGGGCCTGCAGGCGACCGGTGATGCCATGCGCGTGCGGCAGATCCTGCTCAACCTGCTGTCGAACGCAGTGAAATTCACCAGCCGCGGCACTATCACCCTGCACGCACGTTGCGATGGCGAGCTGCGCGCGCTGCACTTCGAGGTGCGCGATACCGGCCCGGGCATCAGCCAGGAACAGCAGCAGCGCCTGTTCCGTCGCTTCGAGCAGGCCGATGGTGCACGTACCGCGGCGCAGTACGGTGGCAGTGGCCTCGGCCTGGCGATCTGCCGCGAGCTGGCGCATGCGATGCAGGGGCGGATCCAGGTGGAGAGCCAACTGGGCCGGGGCACCTGTTTCGGCGTGACCTTGCCGTTGCCGCTGGTGGTGAACAGCGATGCCGAGGCATCGGCCGAGGGGCATCGCGACGAAGCGGCGAACATGCCGCCGCTGCGGGTGCTGCTGGTCGAGGATGATGCCACCGTGGCCGACGTGGTGCGTGGCCTGTTGAGCGCACGCGGCCACGAGGTGGTGCATGCCGGCCATGCGCTGGCGGCGCTGCGCGAGATCAGTGCCGGCGATTTCGATGTCGGCCTGCTGGATCTGGACCTGCCGGGCCTGAGTGGTTTCGAACTGGCCCAGCACCTGCGCAACCAGGGCTACATGCTGCCGCTGCTGGCGGTGACCGCGAGGACCGATCCGGACCTGCAGCAGCAGGTGGAAGCGGCCGGCATCGGCGGCTTCCTGCGCAAGCCGGTGACTGGTGAGCTCTTGGTGGAAGCGATCGCCAGGGTCACGGGTAGGTAGGTTCTGCAAGGCCTGCGGCCCTGCACCCGCCTTCGACAGAATTCTGCGTGCTGTCGAAATGGCGTGGGGTCAGATCCGTTTCCCGTAGGAAAACGGATCTGACCCCAGATCGATTTCGATATCTGACAGATGTGTCGACCAAGGTCGACACCTATCAAGAGCCGCCGGAGTCTGTCAGAGGTGGGGCGGTGTCGCAGTGCGGGGTGTCAGCCGCATGGATGCGGCTGCCAAGCTTACAAGCACGTACTTGCGGCGTCCCCGCACTGCGACACTGCCCCGCCAACCCACGGAATGCCGCTTTGGCTGTTGCTGTTGCCGGCCAGCGGCCGGCACTACCGCAGGTGCAGGGCCGCAGGGCCTGCCGAACCACCCTCACTCCGCGACGTGCTCGACCTGCCGCGGTTCGGGCTTGGTGTCAGGCAGCTGCCAGAAGATCATCGTCGAGGTCAGGGTGATCGCGCCCACGCACAGGAATGTGGCATGCAGCGCGGCGGTCGCGCTGTTGCTGTCCAGGTGATTGCCGAACGCGGCCAGCAGGCTGCCGGCCGCCGCGGCGCCGAAACCGGCGGCCAGCATCATCACCATCGACAGCAGGCTGTTGCCGGAACTGGCGAATTCGCGGTCAAGGTCGCGCAGCGTCACGGTGTTCATCACGGTGAACTGCAGTGAATTGACCGCGCCGAAGAATGCAAGCTGCACCAGGCGCCAGGCCAGGTGCTGGCCAGGTGTCATCAGGATGAAGCTGGCCATTGCCAGCCCCACCAGCACGGTGTTGGTCATCAGCACGCGGCGGTAGCCGTAACGTTCGACCAGCTTCACTGCCAGTTTCTTTGAGACCATGCCGGCGGCCGCCACCGGTACCATCATCAGGCCGGCGTTCATCGGGCCCAGACCGAGGCCGACCTGCAGCAGCAGCGGGATCAGCATCGGCATGGCGCTGCTGCCGATGCGCGAGAACAGGTTGCCGAGGATTCCGATGCGGTAGCTGGGTACGCGGAACAGGGCCAGCGAGAACAAGGGCGCGGTGGAATTGGCGGCATGCAGCCAGTAGCCCACCAGCGCAGCCAGGCCCGCGACCGTCATCAGCATCACCAGCGCGTGCGGGGTGCCGAGTCCCGAGATGCCGTCCAATGCCAGCGACAGCACCACCATCGCAAAGGCCAGCATGATGTAGCCGCGCAGGTCGAAACGGGTGCGATGGCTGGCGTAGTGGTCGGGCATGATCTTCATCGCGGCGATGAAACCGATCACGCCGATCGGCAGGTTGATCAGGAACACCCAGTGCCATGAGGCGATCTCGACCAGCCAGCCGCCCAGCGTCGGGCCGATCAGCGGGCCGACCAGCGCGGGGATGGCGATGAAGCTCATCGCGCGCAGGAAATCCTCGCGCGGCACCGAGCGCATCACCGCCAGCCGGCCGACCGGCAGCAGCATCGCACCGCCGACGCCCTGCAGCACGCGCGCGCCAACCAGCTGGTGCAGGTGCTGGGCCAACGCGCAGGCCAGCGAGCCGAGGGTGAACAGGATGATCGCCACCAGGAAGGTGCGCCGGGTGCCATAGCGGTCGGCGATCCAGCCCGAGGCGGGAATGAACGTGGCGACCGCCAGCGCATAGCTGAACACCACCGACTGCATCTGCAGCGGGCTCTCGCCCAGGCTGGCTGCCATTGCCGGCAACGCCGTGTTGACGATGGTCGAGTCCAGCATCTGCATGAAGATCGCCAGGGACACCAGCCACAGCAGGGGACGCTGGCGGTTGTAGGTCGATGGCGATGTGGGCATGGGGTGTGGCCGGTGCAGCGTGGGGGCCGCCATGATCGCGCACTGCGGGTCACGGCGCGATCAACATCGCGCCGTGATGGCATGCGGAATGCTCAGCGTTGGCTGTGCGCGTGCACCGCGTCGACCAGGACCTGCACGTGCGCCGGGTCCATGTCCGGCGACATGCCGTGGCCGAGGTTGAACACATGGCCTTCGCGCGAGCCGCCGTTGCCGGCGGCATAGGTGTCGAGCACGCGCGCTGCGGCCGTGGCGATCGCATCCGGCGAGGCGTACAGCGTGGTCGGGTCGAGGTTGCCCTGCAGGGCAACGCGACCACCGGTGCGGCGCATTGCTTCGTCCAGGTCCAGCGTCCAGTCCAGGCCAAGTGCATCGGCGCCGGTCTGCGACAGTGCTTCCAGGTGCAGGCCGGTGCCCTTGCCGAACAGGATCAGCGGCGTGCGCCCGCTGCCTTCGCCACGCTCCAGGCCCTCGGCAATGCGCTGCAGGTAACGCAGCGAGAACTCGCGGTACATCGACGGCGACAGCACGCCACCCCAGGTGTCGAACACCTGCAGCGCCTGCGCACCAGCCGCACGCTGCGCGCCGAGGTAGGCGATCACCGCTTCAGTGGTGACCTCCAGCAGGCGGTGCAGGGCCTGGGGGTGGTTCAGCGCCATCGCCTTGATGCGTGCAAAGTCCTTGCTGCCGCCGCCTTCCACCATGTAGCAGGCCAGCGTCCACGGGCTGCCGGAGAAGCCGATCAACGGCACCTGGCCATCCAGTTCGCGGCGGATCAGGCGCACCGCGTCCATCACATAGCCCAGGTCCTGTTCCATGTCCGGCACGGCCAGCCTGGCGATGGCCGCTTCATCACGCACCGGGTGGCGGAACTTCGGGCCTTCGCCTTCGACGAAGTACAGCTCCAGGCCCATCGCATCGGGAATGGTGAGGATGTCCGAGAAAAGGATGGCTGCGTCCAGCGGGAACCGGCGCAGCGGCTGAAGGGTGACTTCGCAGGCGATCTCCGGGGTCTTGGCCATGGCCAGGAAGCTACCGGCCTTGGCCCGGGTCGCGCGGTACTCCGGCAGGTAGCGGCCGGCCTGGCGCATCAGCCAGACGGGGGTGCAGTCCACCGGTTCGCGGCGCAGGGCGCGCAGCAGGCGATCGTTGCGGAGAGGGCTGGTCACGATGGGCATTCCTTGGACGGGAGGAGCAGCGGCGTCAGTCGCCGTGCGAAAGGATCTGGAAGCCGCGATGCAGTTCGGCATCGCGGGCCTTCTCGAAGGCGTGGCGGGCGTCGTCGGCCTGCAGGAACAGCTCGCGCCGCAGCTGCGAGCGGCTGCCGACGCGGCCGCTCTCGCGCAGCAGCTCCCAGCCGCCGAACAGGTCCGGCTGCAGGCTCAGGCGCAGGAAACGCGGTGCCTGCGCACCGGCGTCGGGATGTTGCAGGTAGACGTGCATGGCGCCGATTGTATCGTCCCGGGGCAGCACGGACCTGTAGAGCCGAGCCCACGCTCGGCTGCGCTTCATGCCGCAGCACAATCCGTCAGCGCCGGGCCATGCCCGGCGAACGCGGAAAGGTCAGCCCGCGCCCAGCACCTTCAGCACCGCCGCTTCATCCACGTCCGGCACCACTTCGGCGCGGCCCATGCCGCGCCACAGCACCAGGCGCAGGCGGCCGGCCACATTCTTCTTGTCCAGGCGCATGCGGCCGAGCAGGGCCTGCGGGTCCAGCCCGGCCGGGATCGCCACCGGCAGGCCGAGGCGTTCCAACAGTGCCTGCAGGCGAGCGCGGTCGGCGTCGTCGGCCAGGCCCAGGTCGGTGGACAGCTTTGCCGCCAGCACCATGCCCACCGCCACGGCTTCGCCATGGTTCAGCGCATCGCGGCCAGGAGCCGAGTAGCCCTGCTCGGTCTCGATGGCATGGCCGAAGGTGTGGCCGAGATTGAGCAGGGCACGCTCGCCCTTCTCGAACGGATCGCGCTCGACGATGGCGGCCTTGTGCCGGCAGCTGCGCGCGATGGCTTCGGCCAGCGTGGCATCCTCGCCGGCCAGCAGCGCATCGGCATGCTGCTGCAGCCATTCGAAGAACACCGCATCGCCCAGCGCGCCGTACTTCACCACTTCGGCCAGGCCCGCGCGCAGTTCGCGCGGCGGCAGGGTAGCCAGCACGCGGGTATCAGCGATCACCGCACGCGGTGGATGGAACGCGCCGACCAGGTTCTTGCCGGCAGGGATGTCGACCGCGGTCTTGCCGCCCACCGACGAATCGACCATCGCCAACAGGGTGGTCGGCAGCTGCACGCAGTCCACGCCGCGCATCCAGCAGGCGGCGGCAAAACCGGCGAGATCACCGACCACGCCGCCGCCGAGGGCGAACACGCAGGCGTCGCGGGTGGCGCCGAGCGCGGCCAGCGCTTCGATCGCACGGCCGAATTCGGCCAGCGTCTTCGAGGCTTCGCCGGCGGCCAGCACGTGCTCGCCGACGATCAGGTCGGGGCGTGCGGTCAACAACGTCTGCTTGACCGACGCCATATAGCGCGGAGCCACTTCGCTATCGCTGAGCAGCAGCACATGGCGGCCGCGCACGTGTGAAACCAATGCAGCGCCATCGGCCAGGGCACCGGCGCCGATGGTGATGGAGTAGGGGCGATCGCCGCCAACGGCGACCTGCAGCAGGGCGGGGGAAGTCATGCGGTCATGTCCTGGCGCTGCCATTGCGTGGCCAGCTTGACTACCAGTTGGGCAGTCGCGTCGGCAGCGGTATACGGGTCGGTATCGAGGGTGAGGTCGGCCAGTTCTCGGTACAGCGGGTCGCGCTGTGCGGCCAGATCATGCAGTACCTGCTCGCGGTCCGGGCGCTGCAGCAGCGGCCTGCCCTTGTCGCGGGCCAGGCGTTCCAGCTGCGCGGCCACGCCGACCCGCAGGTAGACCACGAAGCCGCGCCGGGCAATCAATGCGCGGTTGCCGGGGTCCAGCACCGCGCCGCCGCCGGTGGAGACCAATTGGCCGCGGCCTTCCAGCACGCGGGCCAGGGCCTGCCGCTCATGGCTGCGGAAGCCGGCTTCGCCGGTGTGCTCGAAAATGGTCGGGATGCTGGCGCCGGCGGCATCGACGATGGCCTGGTCGACGTCCACGAAGTCCAGCGTGAAGCGCTCGGCCAGGCGGCGGCCGATGCAGGTTTTGCCGGCGCCCATCGGGCCGATCAGGATCAGGTTCGGAGCAGGATTCATGCCCTGTGATGCTAACACCTCCGTGCCCTGGCCTTTACGTCCTTCACGTCAGGGTAGCTGTTCCTGCGGGGTTTCCCGCGCCAGCCGGAGTACAGGCCATGACGGTCGCCAAGGTCATCGAAATCACCGCCTCCTCGCCGAAAAGCGTGGAGGACGCCGTGCGCAGCGGGCTGAAGAAGGTCTCCGAGACGGTCAAGGGCATCCAGGGCGCCTGGGTGAACGAGACCAAGGTGGTCACCAATGGCAGCGGCGAGATCACCGAGTGGCGGGTCAACCTGCGGGTGACCTTCCTGGTGGAGTAGCCGCGCTCAGCGCACGGCCTGCACCTGCCGCTGGCCGTCCAGGACCACGACGTGGTCGGCGAGCGTGGGAAGCGTGCGCAGTGCCTGCCGACTGACCCGCTCGTAGTACTGCACGAAGCGCTCCAGCTGTGGCCGGCTCATGCCGTGCCGGCCCGGCTGCGCGGCCTGCAGGTTCTGCTCCTGCTGCCAGCGCCAGCGCGGTACCACCGAGAAGTCCGGCGGCTGAAGGAACCATAGCCGGTCGCAGCGCTGCCACAGCGCCGGGTAGTCGCGGGCCAGCGCCTGGTTGCACCAGCGCCGCCAGCGGCCATCGGCGTCGGCCTCGCGCTCCAGCGCGTTCAACGGGCTGTCCAGCGCGATGCCATCCTGCGCGGGCGTGCCCAGGAACCAGCCTTCGAACACCAGCAGGTCCAGCGGTTGTTGCAGGCGCGGCCATTGCGCTTCTGGCAGGCGTTCGTCGGCCAGCTTGTCGAAACGCGGCATCGCGAAGGGCTGCCGCGCGGCCACCGCATCCAGCACTGCGTGGGCCAGCGGCAGGTCATGGGTGCCCGGCGGGCCCCGGGTGATCAGCAGTGGATGCACCTGGCGGGCAAGCCGTTGGCGCTGTGCGCGGGTCAGGTAGACATCATCGATCGACAGCGTGGCCGCGTTCAGGCCGCGCGCCTGGGCACGGGCCACGACCTGCGCGGCCAGCGTCGATTTGCCGCTCCCCTGCAGGCCGCTGATCGCCAATACTGGAACCGCTGCGCTGCTGCCCAGCGCATCATCGAGCGCCTGTTCGGCCAATGTTTCGGGGAATCCTTTCACCTGGGGCATATACGCAGCAGCGGCCATGCAGCCACAATAGCCCAATCCGTGTGAGAAGAACGCAACCATGAGCGACCTGTACGCCGAAGCCCTGTCCACGTTTGCCAGCCTGTTCGAAGAGGCCAGGCAGAGCCGCGAGGTCGAGCCGAACGCCATGACCGTGGCGACCTCCGATACGCACGGCCGTCCCTCGGCGCGCACCGTGCTGCTGAAGGCGTTCGATGAGCGTGGCTTCGTGTTCTACACCCACCTGGACAGCCACAAGGGCCGGGAGCTGCAGGCCAATCCGCAGGCTGCACTGCTGTTCCTGTGGCGCAGCCTGCGCGAGGCCGGTATCCAGGTGCGCATCGAGGGTCGCGTCGAGCAGGTCGCCGATGCCGAAGCCGATGCCTATTTCGCCAGCCGTCCGCGCATGAGCCAGATCGGCGCGTGGGCCTCGCAGCAGTCGAAGACGCTGGCCACGCGTGAGGAGTTCGATGCCCGCGTGGCGGAGGTCGAGGCACGTTTCGACGGCAAGGACGTGCCGCGTCCGGACGGCTGGAGTGGTCTGCGGGTAGTGCCTGACCGTATCGAATTCTGGTACGGCGCGCAGTTCCGCCTGCACGAGCGCTGGTGCTATGAAGCCGGTGCCGAAGGGCGCTGGAGCAAGCGCCTGCTGTATCCGTAAGGCTGGCCGGTGCAACGCCTGCCGCTGTACCGCGTGGTGGTGTTCGTGCCGTCGGCAGCACTGGACGCAGTGAAGCAGGGCATCCTTGCGGTGGATGCCCTGGCAGGGGGTGACTACGAGCACGGCATGTGGTGGTCGGCGCCGGGGTTCGAGCAGTTCCGCCCGCGGGTGGGTGCGTCGCCCGCGCAGGGGGAGGCGGGGCGCACCGAAGTGGTCGACAGCGTGCGCCTGGAGTTCTGCCTGCCGCGTGATCCGCAGCGGTTGCAGCGCATCTTCGAGCAGGGCATCGTGCCGCATCATCCATGGCGGATGCCGGTGGTGCAGGTGGAGGAGATCGAGCTGCTGCTGGCCGGCGGGCTGCAGTTGTAGAGCCGAGCCCATGCTCGGCTGATGTTTCCGCACGCGCAGCCGAGCATGGGCCCGGCTCTACAACCCCTCCGCGCGCAGCCAGCGCCATAGCGTGGTGCGTGATACGCCCAGCGCCTGTGCCATGCCCTCGCGGTCATTGCGATGTTCCTGCAGCAATGCTTCCAGCTGCGCACGCGGCGGGCGTTTGCCGTTGCTTTCCAGTGGCAGTGCCGTCGCGCCTTCGCTTGTCAGCTCGGGTGCAAGCTGCAGCAGTCGCGCGGCATCAATAGACCCTTCAGCCGGCTGCCAGTGGATGCGCAGGCGATCCACCAGATTGCGCAGTTCGCGCACGTTGCCGGGCCACTCAGCGGCGGTCAACATTGCCATCGCAGCTTCGTCCAGTGGCGCGTCGATGCCGCGCAGCTGGCGGAAGAAGTGCTGTGCCAGCAGCGGAATGTCCCCGCGCCGGGCACGCAGCGAGGGCAGGGCGATGCGCAGCGCCGCCAGCCGGTAATACAGGTCGCGACGGAAGCTGCCTGTTGCTGCGCGCTGCTCCAGCGATTGCAGCGTGGCGGCTACCACGCGCAGGTCGACCGGCGTCGGTTCGGTGGCGCCCACGCGCAGCACTTCACGTTCTTCCAACACCCGCAGCAGGCGGGTCTGCAACGGCAGCGGCAGTTCGCCGATCTCATCCAGGAACAACGTACCGCCATCGGCGGCCTCGACCAGGCCCACGCGACCACCGCGCCGTGCACCAGTGAAGGCACCATCGCTGTAGCCAAACAGTTCGGCTTCCAGCAGTGATTCGCTGATGGCGCCGCAGTTCAGCGCCACGAAGCGCCCGCGACGGCCGCTGGCGGCGTGCAGTTGACGCGCTACCAGTTCCTTGCCGGTGCCGGTTTCGCCGGTGACCAGCACCGTGCTGTCGTGCGGTGCGTAGAGCGCGATTTGAGCGCGTACCTGCGCCATCGCGTCGCTGTCGCCGAGCAGTTCGTGCGCGTCGCTGCGTACTGTCGGGCGCCGGCGCAGGGGCGGCCGGCTGCCCGTGGAGCGGGCCAGGGCCTGGGTCAGCTCCAGCGCATGTTCGAACGCCTGCCGCACCGAGTCGGCCGAATAGAGCAGCACGCCGGGCAGACCGGCCTGCTCGGCATGGTCAATGGCCATGCCGGTGCCGACGATCACCTCAATGCCGTTGGCACGCAGGTCGGCAATGCAATCGCGTGCGTCCTCGCGGGTGACGAAGCGACGGTGCTCGATCTCCAGGCCGAAACTCTGCTGGAAGTTGCTGAACACCGGTACGTCGCTGGCGTGGGTGACCAGGCCGATGCGGCTGGCGATCCGCCGCGCGCGCGCCAGTGCTTCCATCAGGTCGAAGCCGTTGGCCTGGATCGGCACCAGTGGCAACTCCAGCCGCCCGCGCAGCCAGGCCGCATTGGAGCCGCCGGCGATCACTACGTCGCAGTGCTCGCGGCGCAGCCGTTGGCCGATCACGTCCACCGCTTCCTCGAAGCCGAGGTTGATCTGCTCGATGCGCGCACGGCGGTCGAACTCGGGAATGACGTCGCCCAACAGGCCGGTCAGGCGAGAGACGCTGACCGTCCAGATCACGGGGCGACCGGGGTCGGCGTCGGCATGGCGCAGGGGTGAGCGGGGCGGGTACATGGCGGCGGGAGGTCGACGGGATGTTTCATGATACATCCGTTTCAATGTTTCATATGTTTCACTATCGCGTGGCGGTCGTCCCCGTGAAATCAACGGCTTGCAGCTTGGCATGGGGCTTGCGCTGTCTGTCCCGTACTTCAACCTGGATCGCCGCATGACCGCTTCCGCCCCTTTCTCCGCCGGTGCCCGCTTCCGTGAGGCGCTGGCTGCCGAATCGCCCCTGCAGGTGATCGGCGCCATCAACGCCAACCACGCCCTGCTGGCCAAGCGCGCCGGCTTCCGCGCCATCTATCTGTCCGGCGGTGGTGTTGCCGCAGGCTCGCTGGGCCTGCCGGACCTGGGCATCAACACCCTGGAAGACGTGCTGGTGGACGTGCGCCGCATCACCGATGTCTGCGACCTGCCGTTGATGGTGGACATCGACACCGGCTTCGGCCCGAGCGCGTTCAACATCGCGCGCACCGTGAAGTCGCTGATCAAGGCCGGCGCGGCCGCCTGCCACATCGAGGACCAGGTCGGCGCCAAACGCTGCGGTCACCGTCCGGGCAAGGAGATCGTCTCGCAGGGTGAAATGGTCGACCGCGTGAAGGCGGCCGCCGATGCCAGGACCGATCCGGACTTCTTCCTGATCGCGCGTACCGACGCCATCCAGGTGGACGGCGTGGACAAGGCCATCGAGCGCGCCATCGCCTGTGTCGAGGCTGGTGCCGACGGAATCTTCGCTGAGGCGGCCTACGATCTGGACACCTACCGCCGCTTCGTCGACGCGGTGAAGGTGCCGGTGCTGGCCAACATCACCGAATTCGGTGCCACCCCGCTGTTCAGCCGCGATGAACTGGCTTCGGCCGGTGTTGCGATCCAGCTGTTCCCGCTGTCGGCGTTCCGCGCGGCCAACAAGGCGGCCGAGAACGTCTACCAGGCGGTGCGCCGCGATGGCCACCAGCGCAATGTGGTGGAGACCATGCAGACCCGCGAGGAACTCTACGACCGCATCGGCTACCACGCCTTCGAGCAGCAGCTCGATGCGCTGTTCGCCGCCAAGAAATAAGCAGTACCCTGCACCATCAAGTTTCGGAGGGAAACATGAACGATACGACCGCAACCCCGACCTTCAAGCCGAAGAAGTCCGTCGCCCTGTCCGGCACCGCCGCCGGCAACACCGCGCTGTGCAGCGTGGGCCGCAGTGGCAACGACCTGCATTACCGTGGCTACGACATCCTGGACCTGGCCAACACCAGCGAGTTCGAGGAAATCGCGTACCTGTTGGTGCACGGCAAGCTGCCGACCCGCGCCGAGCTGGTTTCGTACAAGGCCAAGCTGAAGTCGCTGCGTGGCATCCCGGCCGCGGTGAAGGCCGCGCTGGAAGAACTGCCGCCGTCGGCACACCCGATGGACGTGATGCGCACCGGTGTGTCCGTGCTCGGCTGCGTGGCGCCGGAGAAGGATGACCACAACCATCCGGGCGCGCGCGACATTGCCGACAAGCTGATGGCCTGCCTCGGTTCGATGCTGCTGTACTGGTACCACTGGAGCCACAACGGCCGTGCCATCGACGTGGAAACCGATGACGACTCGATCGGTGGCCACTTCCTGCACCTGCTGCACGGCGAGAAGCCGCAGGAATCGTGGGTGAAGGCGATGCACACCTCGCTGATCCTGTACGCCGAGCACGAGTTCAACGCCTCGACCTTCACCTGTCGTGTCATCGCCGGTACCGGCAGCGACATGTACAGCGCGATCTGCGGTGGCATCGGCGCACTGCGTGGCCCGAAGCACGGCGGCGCCAATGAAGTGGCGTTCGAAGTGCAGAAGCGCTACGACAATCCGGATGAGGCCGAGGAAGACATCAAGGCCCGCGTCGAGCGCAAGGAAGTGGTGATCGGCTTCGGCCACCCGGTCTATACCGTCTCCGATCCGCGCAACAAGGTGATCAAGGACGTGGCCCGCGAGCTGTCCGAAGAACAGTCGAGCATGAAGATGTACGACATCGCCGAGCGCCTGGAATCGGTGATGTGGGACATCAAGAAGATGTTCCCGAACCTGGACTGGTTCAGCGCCGTCAGCTACCACATGATGGGCGTGCCGACCGCGATGTTCACTCCCCTGTTCGTGATCGCCCGTACCGCCGGCTGGAGCGCGCACATCATCGAGCAGCGCATCGACGGCAAGATCATCCGCCCGAGCGCCAACTACATCGGTCCGGAAGACCGCGACTTCGTCGCCATCGACAAGCGCGTCTGATCCACCTGCTGTCCCCATCCGGCCGGCCCTGTGCCGGCCGGGTGCTTTCGCCGCCGCATTGCCGGCACCCGGCCCGCCTCAAGCATTCCGCCAGCCCATGAATACCGATTACCGCAAGAACCTCCCCGGCAGCACGCTGGACTATTTCGATGCGCGCGCCGCCGTCGATGCGATCCAGCCCGGCGCCTACGCCACGCTGCCGTACACCTCGCGCGTGCTGGCCGAGAACCTGGTGCGCCGCTGCGATCCGGCCACGCTCGGCGACTCGCTGAAGCAGTTGATCGAGCGCCGCCGCGACCTCGATTTCCCATGGTTCCCCGCGCGCGTGGTCTGCCACGACATCCTCGGCCAGACCGCACTGGTTGACCTGGCCGGCCTGCGTGATGCGATCGCCGACAAGGGCGGTGACCCGGCCAAGGTCAATCCGGTGGTGCCGGTGCAGCTGATCGTCGACCACTCGCTGGCGGTGGAGTGCGGTGGTTTCGATCCGCAGGCGTTCGAGAAAAACCGTGCGATCGAGGATCGCCGCAACGAAGATCGTTTCCACTTCATCGACTGGACCAAGCAGGCGTTCCAGAACGTGGACGTGATTCCGCCGGGCAACGGCATCATGCACCAGATCAACCTGGAGAAGATGTCGCCGGTGGTCTACGTGCAGGACGGCGTGGCCTTCCCGGATACCTGCGTGGGCACCGACAGCCACACCCCGCACGTGGATGCGCTGGGCGTGATCGCAATCGGTGTGGGCGGCCTGGAAGCCGAGAACGTGATGCTCGGTCGTGCCTCGTGGATGCGGCTGCCGGACATCATCGGCGTCGAGCTGACCGGCAGGCCGCAGCCGGGCATCACCGCCACCGACGTGGTGCTGGCGCTCACTGAATTCCTGCGCAAGGAGCGCGTGGTCGGCGCGTACCTTGAATTCTTCGGCGAGGGGGCGGCGGCACTGACCATCGGTGACCGCGCCACCATCTCCAACATGTGCCCCGAATACGGCGCGACCGCCGCGATGTTCTACATCGACGGGCAGACCATCGATTACCTGCGCCTGACCGGCCGCGAGGAATCGCAGGTGGCACTGGTAGAAAACTATGCGCGCACCACCGGGCTGTGGGCTGACGACCTGGCCACCGCGCAGTACGAGCGCGTGCTGCGCTTCGACCTGTCCAGCGTGGTGCGCAACATGGCCGGCCCGTCCAACCCGCACAAGCGCGTGGCGACCGCCGAGCTGGCCGAGCGCGGCATCGCCGACGAGGCCAAGCTGGCAGCGGGCAGGGCCGAGCAGGCGCAGGGCCTGATGCCGGATGGTGCGGTGATCATCGCCGCCATCACCAGCTGCACCAACACCTCCAACCCGCGCAATGTGATCGCTGCCGGCCTGCTGGCACGCAAGGCCAACGAGCGCGGGCTGCTGCGCAAGCCGTGGGTGAAGTCCTCGCTGGCGCCCGGCTCGAAGGCGGTGCAGCTGTACCTGGAAGAGGCCGGACTGCTGCCGGACCTGGAAAAGCTGGGCTTCGGCATCGTCGCCTTCGCCTGCACCACCTGCAACGGCATGAGCGGCGCGCTCGATCCGGCCATCCAGCAGGAGATCATCGACCGGGACCTGTACGCCACGGCCGTGCTGTCGGGCAACCGCAACTTCGATGGCCGCATCCACCCGTATGCGAAGCAGGCGTTCCTGGCGTCGCCGCCGCTGGTGATCGCCTATGCCATCGCCGGCACCGTGCGCTTTGACATCGAGAAGGACGTGCTGGGCGTGGACGCCGACGGCAACGAGGTGCGCCTGAAGGACATCTGGCCGAGTGATGCCGAGATCGACGCCGTGGTCAAGGCCGCGGTGAAGCCGGAGCAGTTCCGCCGCGTCTACAACCCGATGTTCAATGTGCGCGTGGAGCATGGTGCCGCGGTCAGCCCCCTGTACGACTGGCGCCCGCAGAGCACCTACATCCGCCGTCCGCCGTACTGGGAGGGCGCACTGGCCGGTGAGCGCACGCTGTCGGGCATGCGCGCGCTGGCGGTGCTGCCGGACAACATCACCACCGACCACCTGTCGCCGTCCAACGCGATCCTGGCCTCCAGTGCCGCCGGTGAATACCTGGCGAAGATGGGCCTGCCCGAAGAGGACTTCAATTCCTACGCGACCCACCGCGGCGACCACCTGACCGCGCAGCGCGCCACCTTCGCCAACCCGAAGCTGTTCAACGAGATGGTGCGCAACGACGATGGCAGCGTGAAGCAGGGTTCGCTGGCGCGCGTGGAGCCGGAAGGCAAGGTGATGCGCATGTGGGAGGCGATCGAAACCTACATGGACCGCAAGCAGCCGCTGATCATCATCGCCGGTGCCGACTATGGCCAGGGCAGCTCGCGTGACTGGGCCGCCAAGGGCGTGCGCCTGGCCGGCGTGGAAGCGATCGTGGCAGAAGGCTTCGAACGCATCCACCGCACCAACCTGATCGGCATGGGCGTGCTGCCGCTGGAGTTCAAGCCGGGCACCACCCGCCTGACCCTGGGCATCGATGGCACCGAGACCTTCGACGTGATCGGCGAGCGCACCCCGCGCGCCGAGCTGACCCTGGTCATCCACCGCCGCGACGGCCAGGACGTGATCGTGCCGGTCACCTGCCGCCTGGACAGCGACGAGGAAGTGGCGATCTACGAGGCCGGTGGCGTGTTGCAGCGCTTCGCGCAGGACTTCCTGGAAGGCGCCAAGGTGGCGTAAGGCAACCGACGGCCCGGTAACGGGCCGTCTTTCATTGCAAGGGATCTTTCATGGCATTTCTCCCGCAACTCCGTATTCCCGCCACCTACATGCGCGGTGGCACCAGCAAGGGCGTGTTCTTCCGCCTGCAGGACCTGCCCGACGCCGCGCAAGTGCCGGGCGCCGCACGCGATGCGCTGCTGATGCGCGTGATCGGCTCGCCTGATCCGTATGGCAAGCAGACCGACGGCATGGGCGGCGCCACCTCCAGCACCAGTAAATGCGTGATCATCTCCACCGCCTCGATGCCGGACCACGATGTGGACTACCTGTACGGCCAGGTCTCGATCGACACCGCCTTCGTCGACTGGAGCGGCAACTGCGGCAACCTCAGCACCGCGGTGGGGCCGTTCGCGATCGCCAACGGCCTGATCGATCCGTCCCGCGTGCCGCGCGATGGCCTGTGCACCGTGCGCATCTGGCAGGCCAACATCGGCAAGACCATCATCGCCCACGTGCCGATGCGCGATGGCGAAGTGCAGGAGACCGGTGATTTCGAGCTGGATGGCGTGACCTTCCCGGCCGCCGAGATCCAGCTGGAGTTCATCGATCCGTCCGATGACGGCGATGCGGGCGCGATGTTCCCGACCGGCAACCTGGTCGACACCCTGGACGTGCCGGGCGTGGGCAGTTTCGAGGTGACCATGATCACCGCCGGCATTCCGACCATCTTCCTCAATGCGACCGACCTGGGCTACACCGGCACCGAACTGCAGCCTGCGATCAACGAGGACAAGGGGGCGCTGGAGCGCTTCGAGAAGATCCGCGCCTACGGCGCCTTGCGCATGGGGCTGATCAAGAACCTGGAAGATGCGGCCACGCGCCAGCACACGCCGAAGGTGGCCTTCGTGGCAGCGGCGCAGGATTACGTGTCGTCCAGTGGCAAGGCCATTCCGGCCTCGGCGATCGACCTGCATGCACGTGCGTTGTCGATGGGAAAGCTGCACCACGCGATGATGGGTACCGCTGCCGTGGCGATCGGCACCGCAGCAGCGATTCCGGGCACGCTGGTCAATCGCGCGGCCGGCGGTGGCGAACGTGAAGCGGTGACCTTCGGTCATCCCTCGGGCACGTTGCGCGTGGGTGCGCAGGCCGGTCTTGTTGACGGCCAGTGGACAGTGACCAAGGCCATCATGAGCCGCAGTGCCCGCGTGCTGATGGAAGGCAAGGTGCGGGTGCCGGCCGAATAGTGCTCTGGTAGATGCCAACTTGGTTGGCATGCAAGCGCCAACCAAGGTTGGCGACTACCGGGACGCACGGCCTGACCTGCTTTCCGGCGAGGAGATCGACGATGTCCCACAACCACACCCCATCCAACGAGCGTGCAGCGTGGGATGCGCTGCTGGTGGGCATCGTCGACTACGTGCGCGACGCGCGCATCGACTCACCCCTGGCGTTCCAGACCGCGCACCACTGCCTGCTCGACACGCTGGGCTGCGGCCTGGAAGCGCTGTCCTTCCCGGCCTGCAGCAAACTCCTTGGTCCACTGGTGCCGGGCATCAGCGTGGTCAACGGCGCGCGCGTTCCGGGTACGCACTACGTGCTGGACCCGGTGCAGGCCGCCTTCAACATCGGCGCGATGGTGCGCTGGTTGGACTTCAACGATACCTGGCTGGCGGCCGAATGGGGGCACCCTTCGGACAACCTGGGGGGCATCCTTGCCGTCTGCGATTGGCTGGGGCGCAACGCGCAGGCCCTGCGGCGCCCCCCGCCGACCGTGCGCGACGTGCTGCTGGCGATGATCAAGGCGCACGAGATCCAGGGCGTGCTGGCGCTGGAAAATTCCTTCAACCGGGTCGGGCTGGACCACGTGTTGCTGGTCAAAGTGGCCACCACCGCCGTGGTTGCGCAGCTGCTCGGCCTGGATCGCGAGCGCATGCTCAATGCGTTGTCGCTGGCCTGGGTCGATGGCCAGTCCCTGCGCACCTACCGGCACGCACCCAACACCGGCTCGCGCAAGAGCTGGGCCGCCGGCGACGCGACCAGTCGTGGCGTGCGCCTGGCGCTGATGGCGGCCAGTGGCGAGATGGGCTACCCCAGCGTGCTCAGCGCGCCGACCTGGGGCTTTGAAGCGGTGTCGATGCATGGCAAGGCACTGACGCTGGGGCGACCGCTGGGCAGCTACGTGATGGAGAACGTGCTGTTCAAGATCAGCTACCCGGCCGAGTTCCACGGCCAGACCGCGGTGGAGGCGGCCATCACGCTGCACCAGCAGTTGCGCGCGATGGGGCGGCGGGTCGAGGACATCGCGCATATCGCGATCCGGACCCAGGAGGCCTGCATCCGCATCATCGACAAGCAGGGCCCGCTGCATAACCCGGCCGACCGCGACCACTGCGTCCAGTACATGGTCGCCATCGCGCTGCTGCACGGGCGGCTGGTGGCCGAGGATTACGAGGACGACGTTGCAGCTGATCCGCGCATCGATGCCCTGCGGGCGAAGATGGCCTGCCATGAGGATCCGCAGCTCAGCGCCGACTACCTGGACCCGGGCAAGCGCAGCATCGCCAATGGCCTGGGCGTGCGCTTCAGCGACGGTACTGAGCTGCCCGAGGTACTGGTGGAGTACCCGCTCGGCCATGCCCGGCGCCGGGAGGAAGGCATTCCGCTGCTGATGGACAAGTTCCGCCGGCACCTGGCCCACCGCTTCCCGACAGTCCAGCAGCAGCGCATCCTGGCGGCATCACTGGACCCGGTAGCGCTGGCGGCAATGCCGGTGACCGACTACGTGGACCTGTACCTGCCGGGGTAGGGCCGCTCTGGTAGAGGCCAACCTTGGTTGGCATGTGGGGGGCGCCAACCGAGGTTGGCGGCTACCGGGTCCCGGGCGGAACCGGGTTTCCGACCGCCGGGGCGCCAACGCCTTGACGCGGCCTGCTTATAATGACCACCTCGATCAAGGAGTGACGACATGAGCGGTCCGGCACGGCGGAAGCGGTGGGGATGGGCGGCGGCGGTACTGGCAGGAGGCCTGTTGCTGGGCCTGGCCGGCTGCCGCAACGACAGCGGGCAGTTGCCCAAGGCCAGTGGCGAGGCGATCACCACCAAGGCCGAGCAGGTGAAGGAATTCACCCTGCTGCGCGCCTACCCGGACCAGAAGAATGACGGCCTGTCGCTGGCGCTGGAGTTCTCGCGCCCGCTGGTCGGCACCCAGGATTTCGACACGCTGGTGCGCTTCGAGGAGAAGGTCGGCACCGAAGACAGCAGCTGGACGCTGTCCGATGACGGCCTGACCCTGCGCTACCCGTTTGTCGAGGCCGGCAAGGAGTTCAGCCTGGTGGTCTCGCCGGACCTGCTGGCCGCCGATGGCAGCCGCCTGGGCAAGGAACTGAAGCAGAAGGTGTTCAGCGGCGAGCTGAAGCCGGTGGTTGGCTTCGCCTCGCAGGGCAGCGTGCTGCCTGCCAAGGACAGCCGTGGCCTGCCGGTGGTCTCGGTGAACGTGCCGGAAGTCGACGTCGAATTCCTGCGCGTGCGCGAGAAGGACCTGCCGACCTTCTTCAGCCAGTACCAGCGCGGCGGCCGCCGTGGCAGCTGGGAGCTGAGCAGCGACTACGAGCGCAGCCCGATCAACAAGCTGGCCGAGCCGGTCTACGTCAACCGCTTCATCCTTGGCGGCAAGCAGAACGAGCGGGTGCTGACCTACCTGCCCACCCAGGACATCAAGGAACTGCAGGAGCCGGGCCTGTACTTCGCCCTGCTCAAGCGCACCGGTGACTACGAGGGCGAGTTCGATACCGCGTTCTTCTCGGTCAGCGACATCGGCCTGCATACCCGCGCCTACAAGGACAAGCTGTTCGTCCATACCGCCGGCCTCAAGGACGGCGCGCCGCTGAAGGGCATCGACCTGCGCGTGCTCGACGCCAAGGGCGAGGTGGTGCTGAAGGGCAGCACCGACGGCAACGGCAATGCGCTGCTGAACTACACCCTGGATGCCACCCACGTGCTGGTCGCCAGCAGTGGCAAGGACACCAGCTTCCTGCCGTTCAACCAGCCGGCGCTGGACCTGAGCGAGTTCGCCGTGGCCGGCCGCGACAACGCGTGGTTCGATGTCTATGCCTGGTCCGGGCGCGACCTGTACCGCCCCGGCGAGACCGTGCGCCTGTCCGCGTTGCTGCGCAACAACGACGGCAAGCCGGTCAAGGCGCAACCGGTGTTCCTGCGGCTGAAGCAGCCCGACGGCAAGACCTTCCGCGAGACCCGCCTGCAGCCAGGCGACCAGGGCTACATCAATTTCGAGCAGGTGATCCCCGCCGAGGCGCCGACCGGCCGCTGGCAGGTCGAGTTCCGCACCGACCCGGCCAGCAAGGAAGCGATCCAGGGCATGACCCTGCGCATCGAGGAGTTCCTGCCCGAACGCATGAAGCTGGACCTGGACAGCGCGCAGAAGACGCTGAAGCCGGGTGAGGACCTGCGACTGCAGGCCAATGGCGCCTACCTGTATGGCGCACCAGCCGATGGCAACCGCTTCACCGCACGCATGGCGGTGGCCGCCGAACAGAAGCCGGTGGAAGGCCTGCCGGGCTATTTCTTCGGTGACCCGACCCTGCAGCTGCCGCGCGAGGCCAAGGACGTGATCGACACCACGCTGCCGGCCAATGGCCAGCTGCGCGAGGATGTGGCGTTGCCGGAAGAGGCCGCCAAGGCCAAGGCGCCGATCGCCGTGGTGCTGTCCGGCAGCCTGTATGAAACCGGCGGCCGCACAGTCACCCGCACCCTGAAGCGGGTGATGTGGCCGGCCAATGCGCTGGTCGGCGTGCGGCCGCTGTTCAATCCCGAAGACGGCGCCGATTCCAACGGCAACGCGCGCTTCGAGCTGATGCGCGTGGATGCCGCTGGTACGCCACAGCCGGCCAAGGGCCTGAAGATCACCCTGGTGCGCGAGCTGCGCGACTACCACTGGACCTTCAACGACAACCGCTGGGATTACGATTTCACCCGCCGTTTCGAGAACAAGGAAACCCGAACCGTCGATGCCAGCAACAGCGCGGTCGCCTTTGATTTCCCGGTGGAGTGGGGCGAGTACCGGGTGGACGTGTTCGATCCGTCCACCGGCCTGACCAGCCGCTACCCGTTCCGTGCCGGCTGGAGCTGGGGCGATGACAACCGTGGCCTGGATGCACGCCCGGACAAGGTCAAGCTGGGCCTGGACAAGACCGGTTACAAGGCCGGTGACACCCTGGAGGTGACGGTGACCCCGCCGCACGCCGGCAAGGGCATCCTGATGGTCGAGACCGACCGCATGCTGTACGTGCAGGACATCGAGGCCAAGCCGGGGTCGACCTTCAAGATTCCGGTCACCGCCGACTGGGAACGCCACGACGTCTACATCACTGCGCTGGTGTTCCGTGGCGGCAGTGCGCCGAGCAAGATCACCCCGGCCCGTGCCGTGGGCGTGGTGCATGTGCCGATGGACCGCAAGGGCCGCACAGTGGCCGTCGGCCTGGTCGCGCCCAAGCAGATGCGGCCCGAGCAGGACCTGCCGGTAACCGTCAGTGCGCCGCAGCTGGCCGGCAAGACCGCGCACGTCACCGTTTCGGCGGTGGACGTGGGCATCCTCAACATCACCCGTTTCCCGGTGCCCGACGCCGGTGCACACTTCTTCGCCCAGCGTCGCCTCGGTATCGATGCCTACGACATCTACAGCCGGGTGATCGAGAGCTTCGATGGTGGTAGCGGCAAGCTGAAGTTCGGCGGCGACATGGCGCTGCAGGCATTGCCGCAGGCCAAGCGCCCGACCGCGCGCGTGCAGACCGTGGACCTGTTCTCCGGCCCGGTACAGCTGGATGCCAAGGGCAATGCCCGCATCCGGCTGAAAGTGCCGGACTTCAACGGCACCCTGCGCGTGTCGGCGCTGGTCTACAGCGATGACCAGTACGGCAAGCGCGACGTGGAAACCATAGTGCGCGCACCGATCCTGGCCGAAGCCAGCATGCCGCGCGTGCTGGCCCCGGGCGACCGCAGCACCGTGACCCTGGACGTGCAGAACTTCACCGGCAAGCCGGGCCAGTTCAACGTGAAGGTGGAAACCGAGGGCCCGTTGAACCTGGGCGAGGGCAGCCGCAGCGTGCAGTTGAATGCCGACGCCAAGACCACGCTGAGCTTCCCATTGTCGGCACGCGAAGGCCACAGCGTGGCCAAGGTGAGGGTGCGGGTGGACGGCAACGGCTTCAAGGCCGATCGCCGCTACGACCTGCCGGTGCGTGCGGCGTGGCCGCAGGTGCTGCGTTCGCAGGTGCGTACGCTCGATCCACTGGCGGCGGTCAGCCTCGACAACAGCCTGACCGATGGCCTGATGTCCGAGTCGGTCAATGCCCGCCTGCTGGTCAGCCCGCTGCCGCCGATTCCGTTCGCCAGTGCACTGCAGGGCGCGCTGAACTATCCATATGGCTGTGCCGAGCAGACCACCAGCAAGGGTTACGCGGCGCTGATCCTGGACCAGGCGACGTCGTCGATGCTCGGTGCCGACGGCCTGGATGCCAAGACCCGTCGCGAGCGCATGGAAGGTGCGTTCGGTCGCCTGGCGTCGATGCAGGTGGCCAACGGCAACTTCTCGATGTGGGGTGACGACGGCTACGTGAACCCGTGGCTGACGCCGTACATCACCGAGTTCCTGCTCGATGCCAAGGACGCCGGTTTTGCGGTGCCTGACAACGTGCTGCAGAAGGCGCTCAACCGCCTGAGCGAGGATCTGCTGTCCGGCGGCAATCAGTTCTACGGCCAGGATGACCGCGAGAAGCTGAAGTTCGCCAACCAGGCCTATTCGGGCTACGTGCTGGCCCGGGTCAACCGTGCGCCGCTGGGTACCCTGCGCACGCTGTACGACAACGAGCGCAGCAAGGCGGTGGGCGGCCTGTCGCTGGTCCACCTGGGCGTGGCGCTGTCACTGCAGGGCGATGCCAAGCGTGGCCAGGCCGCGCTGGCGGCGGCCTTCGCCAAGTCCAGCAGCGAGCGCCCGTCGTACTTCGGCGACTACGGCAGCGCGATCCGCGATGACGCGCTGATGATCGCGCTGACCCACGAGAACAAGTTGGCCAAGCCGGCCTGGGACGCGCGCGCGGTCGACCTCGGTCGTGGCCTGGATGCGCGCCGCAATGCCGGCTGGATGTGGCTGAGCACGCAGGAGCAGGTGGCGATTGCCCGCCTCGGCAAGGCGCTCGCCGCCAACCAGAAGGCGCTGGTAGCCGGTGAGCTGGTGATCGGTGGCACCACCGAAGCGATCGCCGAGCGCAAGCTGTTCGGACGCAACTTCAGCGCCAGCGAGCTGGCCAGTGGCGTGCGCTTCACCCCGCAGGGGCAACCGCCGATGTTCGCCAGCATCGACGTGGCCGGTATCCCGCGCAGTGCACCGGCACCGGACAACAGCGTAGTGGGTATTGAACGCAGTTACTTCGGTACCGATGGCAAGCCGTGGTCGCCGCGTCCGCTGAAGGAAGGCGAAGCGCTGATCGTGCGCGTCACCGTCACCGCCGACACCACGATGCCCGATGCACTGCTGACCGACCTGCTGCCGGCGGGCCTGGAGATCGAGAACTTCAACCTGGGCGATGCCAAGCAGTGGGCCGACGTGGTGGTCGATGGCATCACCATCAGCGACCGGGGTGAGGCCGCCGATACCAAGCACGAGGAGTTCCGCGACGACCGCTACGTGGCTGCGCTGAAGCTCTCGCGTGGCAGCAAGGCCAACGTGTTCTACCTGGTGCGCGCGGTGACCCCGGGTACCTACTCGGTGCCGCCGCCACTGGTGGAGGACATGTACCGGCCGCAGCTGCGCGGTGTCGGCCGCAGCAACCCGACCACGATCACGGTGGTACAGCCGTGACCGCGCGGACGGGCCGCGACGGCGCGGCCCGTCCTGCTGGCAACCCGCAATGAAGAACACGATGATGACCCGGCTGGCGACCCTGCGCCGCCGGTGGCGGCCGCTGTGGCCGTGGCTGCGCTGGGGCATGGCCGCTGCGCTGGCGCTGCTGCTGGTGCTGGATTTCGCCTTCCCGCCGCCGCTGCCGAAGCAGCGTGATACCAGCACACTGGTGGTGGCTGCCGACGGCACGCCATTGCGCGCGTTTGCCGATGCCGAGGGCGTGTGGCGCTATCCGGCCTCGATCGACAGCGTCTCACCGCTGTACCTGCAGGCGTTGCTGACCTATGAAGACCGCTGGTTCTGGCGCCATCCGGGCATCAACCCGCTGGCGATCCTGCGGGCCAGCGGCCAGCTGCTGCGCGGCGGCCGCATCGTGTCCGGTGGTTCGACCCTGACCATGCAGGTCGCGCGCATTCTCGATCCGCACTCACGCACCCCGTGGGGCAAGCTGAAGCAGATGCTGCGTGCGGTGCAGCTTGAGGTGCACCTGAGCAAGCAGCAGATCCTGGCCCTGTACCTCGAGCGTGCACCCTACGGCGGCACCATCGAAGGCGTGGAAGCGGCCAGCTGGGCCTATCTGGGCAAGCCGGCGGCGCAGCTGTCGCATGCCGAGGCTGCGCTGCTGGCGGTGCTGCCACAGGCACCTAGCCGGCTGCGCCCGGACCGCCATCCGGAAGCTGCGCAGAAAGCGCGCGACAAGGTCCTGTCACGCATGGCCGAGCTGGGCGCGTGGACACCGGAAGAAGTGGAGGATGCGCGCGTCGAGAATGTGGTGGCGCGTTCGCTGCGCCCTCCCTTGCACGCCGCGCTGCTGGCGCAGCGCCTGCATTCGGCGCATCCGGGCCAGGCACGCATCCAGAGCAGCATCGACATCGGCCTGCAGCGCACGCTGGAAGAGCGCGTGGCCAGCTATTTCTCGACGCTGCCCGAGCGTACCTCCGCGGCCCTGCTGGTGGTCGACAACCGGAACCTGCAGGCACGCGCCTATGTCGGCACATTGTCCTTCGGTGACCGCCAGCGGCTGGGTCACGTGGACATGGTGCAGGCCTGGCGTTCGCCAGGCTCCACGCTCAAGCCGTTCCTGTACGCGATGGCGCTGGACGATGGCCTGATCCATTCGGAAAGCCTGCTGGTCGATGCACCGCAGAGTTTCGGCAGCTACCGCCCCGGCAACTTCGACATGGCCTTCAATGGGCCCATCGGTGCCTCCAGCGCATTGCGGCTGTCGCTCAACGTACCGTCGGTGGACCTGCTGCAGCGGGTCGGCGCGGCGCGCTTCGCTGCCCGCCTGTCGCACGCCGGGATCCAGCTGCGCTTCCCGCCGGGCAGTACGCCCAACCTGTCGCTGATCCTGGGCGGCACCGGCGCGCGCCTGGAAGACCTGGTCGGCGCGTTCGCCGCGCTCAACCGGAGCGGTATCGCCGGCCGCGTGCGTTATACCGACGACGAGCCCATGATCGAGCGGCGCCTGGCCTCGCCGGGCGCCAGCTGGATCGTGCGCGAGATGCTCGAATCAAACCCGCGCCCGGGATACAGCGCCGGGACGTTCGATGTCGGTGGCCGCCCGCGCGTGGCGTGGAAGACCGGCACCAGTTACGGGTACCGCGATGCGTGGGCGATCGGCAGTACCCGCCACTACACGGTGGGCGTGTGGGTGGGCCGGCCGGACGGTACTCCGTTGCCGGGCCAGTACGGCGCGGTCACCGCGCTGCCGCTGATGTTCGAAGTGGTGGACAGCCTGCCGCGCCAGCGTGGTGATTCGGCGGCCGCGCCGATGCCGGCCAGTGTCAGCCAGGAAGACATCTGCTGGCCCACTGGCGAACGTGCCGAGGGACTGCCGGCTGCACTGTGCCAGCGCAGGATGCCGGCCTACCTGCTCGATGGCGCCGCACCGCCGACCTTCCCGGAGCGCGAGGCGCGGCGCTGGCAGCCGGGGCGTCAACGTTACCTGGCCGATGCGCGGACCGGTCTGCGTGTCTCCGCTGATTGCCGTTTGCCGCATGAGGAAGTCGCGCGTGAGATCGCGCGCTGGCCGGCGCTGTTGTCGCCGTGGCTGCCCAAGGCCACGCGCGACGCCTCGCAGCTGCCGGCGCTGTCGCCGGACTGCCGTGATGATGGCCGGGAGGCCAGCGTCGCGCTGCACATCGATGGCCTCAATGATGGCGCCGCACTGGCGCGTGCACCCAACGCCGAACATGGCGTACGCCTGCAGCTGCGCGCGCTGGGCAGCGAGCAGGCGGTGGACTGGTTGCTGGATGGACGCTGGATCGCGCAGACCCACGGCGCGCAGTTGATGCAGCGCGAGTTCGCCGATCCGGGAGCACATACCCTGACCGCGCTGGCGGCAGATGGCGCGTGGACCCAGGTACGGTTCAACGTGCTGCGGTAGGTGCCGACCTTGGTCACCGCTTTCCGTATATTTGCGACGCTGTTGTAGAGCCGAGCCCATGCTCGGCTGCTCTTGCGACGTGCGTGGTGCAGTCAGCCGAGCATGGGCTCGGCTCTACAACGCGGCAGATGGCAGCGAGCGTGTGGCGTAACCGCTATTCCCCGATCCACCCGTCCAGCAGGTCGGCAAACTCGTCGGCGTGTTCCTCTTCCTGCGCCAGGATCTCTTCGAGGATGCGCTTGGTGGTGGTATCGCGGTCGCCGATGAAGTTGATCATCTCGCGGTAGCTGTCGATGGCGATGCGTTCGGCCACCAGGTTCTCGCGGACCATGTCGCGCAGGTCGCTGCCTTCCTTGTATTCGGCATGCGAGCGCGCGGTCAGCGTATCCGGGTTGAAGTCGGGCTCGCCGCCGAGCTGCACGATGCGCTCGGCCAGCTTGCCGGCATGCGCCTGTTCCTGCTGTGCATGTTCAAGGAACTCGGCTTTCACCGCGTCGGCCAGCATGCCCTTGGCCATGAAGTAGTGCCGGTAGTAGCGCAACACGCACACGTACTCGGTGGCCAGTGCGTCGTTGAGCAGCTTGATCACCACCTTGCGGTCGGCGCTGTAGCTGTCGGTGATCGCACCATCCTCGATGTTGCGCCGGGCGCGCTCGCGCAGGGCCGTGCGCTCGCTGATGCCGGGAATCTGCGCGGCGGGCTTGGGGGCTTTGGCTGGCTTGCTGGACATGGCTGGCCGTTTCCTCTTGCGGTGGGAGATCAGGTGGGCAGGTGCTCCAGCACGTAGTCGGCCGAAGACACTTCGAATTGACCGGGCTGTTCAACCCAGGCGGCGCGGACCACGCCGTCGACCACGTACAGGGCGAAACGGCGCGCGCGGATGCCCATGCCCGAGGCACTGGCGTCGAGCTCCAGGCCGAGCGCGCGGGTCAGTTCGGCATTGCCGTCGGACAGCATCAGCAGGCCGTCGGGCACGTGCTGATCGGCGGCCCAGGCCTTCATCACGAACGGGTCGTTGACGGCCATGCAGTAGACATCGATGCCGCGCTGGCGGAAGGCCTCGAATTTCTCGACGTAGCCGGGCAGGTGGCGGGCCGAGCACGTCGGCGTGAACGCGCCGGGCACGGCGAACAGCACCACCTTGCGCGCGTCGAACAGCGAATGCGTATCAAGCGTTTCAATGCCCTCGCGGATGCGCTTGAGGGTCACTTCCGGAATGCGGTCGCCGACATGGATGGTCATGGGGGAACTCCTTGCTGGGGCAGCGTAGTGGGCCGGATGGGACAGGGACGTCAAGACATTGGAAAACCGGCGTGCAGGCCCCATCTTCAGGCTTTGCGGAGCGGGCTTCCAGCCATAGCCTGGGGCAGGGCGATGGCAACCGCATTGCGCAGGATCAGTCGGCCTCACTGGCGCCGCACGAGGGGCGGCGGAGCATCGCCGGCGCGTAGAATGAACCCGGGGCGGCGCCACCGGCGCGGCCGAAGCAGATCGAGGTAGCTGGATGGAATTCAAGGATTACTACGCCACCCTGGGGGTGGAACCGAGCGCGGGCGAGGCGGAGATCAAGACCGCCTACCGGCGGCTGGCACGCAAGTACCACCCGGACGTCAGCAAGGAAGCCGGGGCGGAGGACAAGTTCAAGGCGGTCAACGAGGCCTACGAGGCGCTGCGCGATCCGGAAAAGCGCGCGGCCTACGACCAGCTGCGCGCGCAGGGCTATCGCCCAGGCGAGGAGTTCAACGTGCCGCCGAACTACGGCGGCGCCGGTGGTTTCAATTTCGAGGAAGTGTTCGGCGGTGGTGGCGCCAACGGCGGCTTCAGCGACTTCTTCGAAAGCCTGTTCGCGCGCCAGCGCGGCGGTGCCGGCCCTGGCCCGGGGTTCAGCAGCCAGGGCCATGCGCCCAACCGCGATACCCGCGCCAAGCTGTCGGTCCCGCTGGAAGCGGCCTACAGCGGCGACAGCCTGCGCATCACCGTCAACGGCAAGCAGCTGGACGTGCGCGTGCCCAAGGGCATCCGTCCGGGGCAGGTGATCCGCCTGGCGGGGCAGGGCAACCATGGCGGCAACCTGCTGCTGGAAGTGGAGTACGCCGCACACCCGCAGTTCGAGGTCGATGGTCGCAACATCCTCTACACCTTGCCGGTCACGCCGTGGCAGGCCGCGCTGGGCACCAGCATCAGCGTGCCGACCCTGGGCGGCGCGGTGGAACTGAAGATCCCGGCCGATTCGGATGCCGGGCGCAAGCTGCGCCTGCGCGGGCGGGGCCTGCCGGGCAATCCGGAGGGCGACCAGATCGTCGAGATCGAGATCGTGGCCCCGGCCGCGACCGACGAGGCGCAGAAGAAGGCCTACCGGAACCTGGCCAAGGCGTTTGGCGAGACGATCTGAGACGCCTTCCGGTAGTGCCGGCCGCTGGCCGGCAGAGGTTTGATTGCCGGCCAGCGGCCGGCACTACCGCGCACGGCTTAGCCCTGCCCGGCGAACACGCGCTCCAGCACTTCGGACAGCTCGTCTTCCGAGAACGGCTTGGTGATGTAGGCCTTGGCGCCCTGGCGCATGCCCCACATGCGATCGGTGTCCTGGTCCTTGGTGGTCACCAGGATCACCGGGATATGCCGGGTCGCCTCGTCGCGGGCGAGGGTGCGGGTGGCCTGGAAGCCGTTGAGATTGGGCATCACCACGTCCATCAGGACCAGGTCGGGCAGCTCGGCCTTGGCGGTTTCGACCCCGGCCGCGCCATCGGTGGCGGTCAGGATCTGGTGCCCGAGCTTCTCGACGATGCGCTGTATCCCCAACAGCTGCGACGGTGAGTCGTCGACGATCAGAATGCGTGCCATGTTGTTCCCCATGTAATGCCCGCAGTGTAGTGCGGGCTCATTACCGGCGGGAGGGGCGCATCTGCCGTCCGTCGCCTGCCTGCGACGTTCAGTCGATCCGCACCACGGTGCGGCCCAGCGATCCGCCCGCCAGCATCCGCTCGAACACGGCCGGCAGGCCATCGAGGCCGACCTCCGCGGTACAGATGCGGTCCAGGTGCTGCGGTTTCCATTCGTTGCCCAGTCGCGCCCAGACGTCCTCGCGCAGCCCGCGTGGCGCATTGGCCGAAGACACGCCCAGCAGCGACACACCACGCAGGATGAACGGCATCACCGTCATGTCCAGGGTCGGGCTGGCCGCCAGGCCGGCACTGACCACGCTGCCGTAGGGCGTGGTCTGCGCCAGCAGGCTGGCGAGCATGGCGCCGCCGGCATTGTCCAGGCCCCCACCGAAACGCGCCGATTGCAGTGGGCCGGTGTCGGCCAAGGCCTCACGCGGCAGCACCTCGGTGGCGCCGATGGCGTGCAGGAAACCGGTCTGGTCGGGTTTGCCGCTGATCGCATGCACCGTGTAGCCGGCGCGGCTGAAGATCGACAGTGCCAGCGCACCGACACCGCCGCTGGCGCCGGTGACCGCCAGCGGTCCAAGCTCCGGGCTCTGCCGGTTGTCCTGCATGCGCAGCAGCGCCAACGCCGCGGTGAAGCCGGCGGTGCCCAGCACCATCGCCTCGCGTGGGCTCAGCCCGGCCGGCTGGGCGATCACCGCACGCGATTCCAGCCGCACATACTGGCTGTAGCCGCCGTCGCGGGTCTCGCTGAGGCCGCAGCCGGTGGCCAGCACCGCGTCGCCTTCACGCCATTCCGGATCGGTGCTGGCGACCACGGTGCCGGCTACGTCGATGCCCCCCACCAGCGGGAAGCGGCGCAGGATCTTTCCCTTGCCGGTGCCGGCCAGGGCGTCCTTGTAGTTGACCGAGGACCAGCTGGCGCGGATCAGAACCTGGCCGGGGCTGAGGTCTTCGACCTTGAGCTGGGCCAGGCCGCTGCGGTAACCGGCGTCGTCGTTTTCGATGCGGAAGGCGGTGAATGGGGTGGTGGGGGCCATCGGCATTGCCTGACTTCGAGGAAAACGCCACCTTACCCCGTTGCCCCCCTTTCGATCCTGCCAATCCGCCCCATCTTGTATGATCAGTAATGGTTTCACGGCTGGCGCCGCGGGAAGGGCCCGCGCCGCAGCCCACATCTTGATGGAGCGTGCATGGCCTGGAATACACCCGGCGGCAACAAGGGCGGACAAGGCCCCGAGGACAATCGACGCGGGCCGTTCGGGTCGCGCGGCGGTGGCAATGGTGGTGGCTGGGGCGGATTGCCCGGGCCGCTGAAGGACCTGTTCGACGGCGGCATCGTGCGTTGGGTGGTGGCGGCCGTTGTGCTGCTGGTGCTGTTCTCCAGCTTCCAGCTCATCGGTGAACAGCAGCGTGGCGTGGTCCTGCGCTTCGGCCAGTTCTCGCGCATCCTGCAGCCCGGCCCGAACTTCAAGTTGCCGTGGCCGATCGAATCGGTCACCAAGGTCAACGCCACCGAGATCAAGACGTTCTCGATCCAGGTGCCGGTGCTGACCCGGGACGAGAACATCGTCAACGTCTCGCTGAACGTCCAGTACCGCATCGACGACCCGCAGCAGTACCTGTTCGGCACCGTCGATGCCAACCAGGTGTTGGAGCAGTCGGCGCAGAGCGCGGTGCGCGAGGAAGTCGGCCGTGCCGACCTCAACGCTGTACTGAACAATCGTGGCCCGCTGGCCGTGGCTGCCGAGGAGCGCCTGCAGGCACTGCTGAAGGCGTTCAAGACCGGCCTGACCGTGACCGGCCTGACCCTGCAGGACGCCCGTCCGCCGGAAGAAGTGAAGCCGGCCTTCGACGAAGTCAACGGTGCCCAGCAGGTCAAGGAACGCCTGATCAACGAAGCCCAGGCCTACGCTGCCAAGGTCGTGCCGGAAGCCCGAGGCCAGGCCTCGCGCGCCCGTACCACCGCCGAAGGCTACAAGCAGGCTGCGGTGTCCAAGGCCGAGGGTGACGCGCAGCGCTTCAGCCTGTTGCAGGCCCAGTACAAGGACGCCCCGGAAGTGACCCGCAAGCGCCTGTGGCTGGAAACCGTGCAGCAGGTGCTGAGCGAGAACCGCAAGGTGATCGGCGGCGATGGCCGCCAGCTGATCTACGTGCCGATGACCGGCGATACCCGTCCCACCACCTCGGCCCCGGCCGCAGTGGCGAACCCGGACGTGGTGATGCCATCGCTGCCGGGTGCAGCGGTGGAAGCTTCCCGTGATCCGGGCCGGCCGGTGGGCCGCCCGACCGGGCGACCGAGCGGCCGTGAGGAGGGCAGCCGATGAAGAGTCCTATCTGGATCGCCGTGATCGTGGCGGTGGTGCTGGGCCTGCTCGGCTCGGTGTACGTGGTCCGTGAGGACCAGACCGCCATGGTGCTGAACCTGGGCAAGGTGGTGCGTTCGGACATCAAGCCGGGCCTGCACTTCAAGGTGCCGGTGGTGGAAACGGTGAAGGTCTTCGACCGCCGCTTCCAGGTGCTCGACACCGCGCCTGCGCGCTACTTCACCGCCGAGCAGAAGGACGTCAGCGTCGACTTCTTCGCCATCGGCTACATCTCCAACGTAGGTGACTACTTCCGTGCCACCGGCGGCGACCCGCGTGTGGCCAACGCCCGCCTGGCGCCGATCATCACCGACTCGCTGCGCAACCAGATCAACTCGCGCACCCTGCAGCAGCTGGTGTCCGGCGACCGCAGCGAGCTGATCGCCGAGCAGCTGAAGGGGATCAACGAGGCGGTGGCCGGCCTCGGCATGCAGATGATCGACCTGCGCATCAAGCAGGTGGACCTGCCGACCGACAGCCAGGTGATCAACGACGTGTACGAGCGCATGCGCGCCCAGCGCAAGCAGGAAGCGGCCAAGCTGCGTGCGGAGGGCGAGGAGCAGTCGCTGACCATCCGTGCCCAGGCCGACCGCGACAGCACCGTGCTGATCGCCGAGGCCGAGCGCGATGCACAGCGCCTGCGCGGTGAAGGCGATGCCGAGGCGGCCCGCATCTATGGCAAGGCTGGCTCGGCCGATCCGTCGTTCTATGCGTTCTATCGCAGCCTGGAGGCCTACCGTGGCTCCATGACCGACGGCAACGGCGTGATTGTGCTCGACAAGAACGACCCGTTCCTGCAGTACCTGAAGAACGACCGCTGAGGTCGCAGGGCAGTACCCCACGGGGCCCGGCCAGACGCCGGGCCCCGTGCTTTTTCCGGAGTCCCCCATGAAAGATCTGTTCGCCGCCGTCTGCCTGGTCGCGGTGCTGGAAGGCCTGTTCCTGTTCGTGGCGCCGTTCGCCTGGAAGCGCATGGCCGAGCGCCTGCTGGACCTGCCCAGCCCGGCCCTGCGCAGCTTCGGCGGGCTGGTGCTGCTGGCCGGCCTGAGCCTGCTGTGGTGGGCGCGGCACTGACCCCGCCCTGTAGCGTCCGAGCCCATGCTCGGGCGGCGCCGCGCAGCGGCGGGAAGGCAGCCGAGCATGGGCTCGGCTCTACATGAGACGCCGGCCTGACCGGCCGGTGAAGCCGCCGGTCGGAAAGGTGGCACCGGACCCCGGAAACCCGGATAATGCACAAAAGCCGGACGGGCCTCCCCGTTCGGCTTTTTCCGTGTCTGGGCCTTCCATCGCCGGCTGCTCCCCGTTTGGAGCCGCCCTCCAGGTGCTGGCCAGCCCCGCCACGGTTTACCCGTCCGCGGCCCCGATGGCCGCAACAAATCGAGGAGCCCGTCATGGGTCAGTCTGTCGTAGTGTTGGGTGCCCAGTGGGGCGATGAAGGCAAGGGCAAGATCGTCGATCTGCTCACTGAGGAAATCGGCGCTGTCGTGCGCTTCCAGGGCGGCCACAACGCCGGCCACACCCTGGTCATCAACGGCAAGAAGACCGTCCTGCACCTGATCCCGTCGGGCATCCTGCGTGACGACGCGCTGTGCCTGATCGGCAACGGCGTGGTGATCTCGCCGGCCGCGCTGCAGAAGGAAATCGCCGAGCTGGAAGCCTCCGGCGTGGAAGTGCGTTCGCGCCTGAAGATCTCCCCGGCCGCGCCGCTGATCATGCCGTACCACATCGCCCTGGACCAGGCGCGCGAGCGCGCTGCCGGTGGCAAGGCGATCGGCACCACCGGTCGTGGCATCGGCCCGGCCTACGAAGACAAGGTGGCGCGCCGCGGCATCCGCATCGCCGACCTGCATTACCCGAAGCAGCTGGAAGAACTGCTGCGCACCGCGCTGGATTACCACAACTTCGTGCTGACCAAGTATCTGAACACCGATGCGGTCGACTTCCAGAAGACCTTCGACGAAGCGCTGGCGTTCGGCGAATACGTGCAGCCGATGAAGTCCGACGTGGCCGGCATCCTGCACGACCTGCGCAAGCAGGGTAAGCGCGTGCTGTTTGAAGGCGCGCAGGGTGCGCTGCTGGACATCGACCACGGTACCTACCCGTATGTCACCAGCTCCAACACCACCGTCGGTGGTGCGCTGGCCGGTTCCGGCGTCGGCGCCGATTCGATCGACTACGTGCTGGGCATTGCCAAGGCGTACGCCACCCGCGTCGGCGGCGGCCCGTTCCCGACCGAACTGGACGACGAAGTCGGCCAGGGCATCCGTGACCGCGGTGCCGAGTACGGCGCTTCGACCGGCCGCCCGCGTCGCTGCGGCTGGATGGACATCGTCGCGCTGAAGCGCGCCGTGGCCATCAACGGCATCAGCGGCCTGTGCATCACCAAGCTGGACGTGCTGGACGGCATGGAAAAGCTGAAGGTCTGCATCGCCTACGAATACAACGGCAAGCGCACCGAGTACGCGCCGCTGGACGCACAGGGCTGGGAAGAATGCACCCCGGTGTACCTGGAGTTCCCGGGCTGGAGCGAGAACACCCACGGCATTACCCAGTGGGACGACCTGCCGCCGGCCGCACGCGCCTACCTGCGTTCGCTGGAAGAGCTGGCCGGCTGCCCGATCAGCATCGTCTCCACCGGCCCGGACCGCGACCACACCATGGTCCTGCAGGATCCGTTTGCCTGAGTGCGTGACCGGTAGCGCTGGGCCATGCCTGGCGTCGCAGAAGGAAGAAGCCCCGCGAACGCGGGGCTTTTTCGTTACTGTGTCGCCAGTGCCGGCGAGGAAGCGAGGCGATGACCAGGATGTCAGCGTGAAAGGCGAGACCGTGGTGCGGGTCACCCTGTGGGTGTTGTGGAGCCTGTGGGTCATCGCCTGCGCGGTTCTGGCGCTCGGCGCCATCGCCAACCATCTGGCCTCGCGTACCCAGACCCTGCCGCTGCTGCTCAGCCCCGGCGCGACGGCCGAGGTGACGGTCTACCGCTTCATTGATGACCAACTGCGGCTGCGACTGCGGTATGCCGCAGACGGTACTGAGGCTGACCCTGAAGTGCTGCTGCGCATCGACACTCCCACCGATCATGGGGACTTCCGCGCAGGAGAGCGTTCGGGAGTGGCCGGGCAGGGTATCAACCGCAGGCTGGCATCGGTTGAGTCCAGCGGGCTCATGGCGTCCTATTTTGGATATGGCCGCGGTGATGCATTGCCACGCGGACGCTCATGGCTGCGGGTAACCGTACTGGAGGTGGACCCGGCGCTGGCGGGCAGGGCGGCCGTGATCGAATTGCAGCCCCCGCTGGACCTGCTGAAGCTGACCGACCTGGATTACGTCTGGCTGTGGCCGTTCTTTTTCTGGAAGGTGGCGGCACTGTTCCTGCTGATTCCCGGGGGGGCGTTGGCGGTGTTCACGTTCACCTTGCGGCGCTGGCAGCGCCGGGCATCAGTGCCGCCGACTTCAGCAGCGGATAGGGATTGATCGACTGTCCCTTCCACCACTGCTTTTCCGGCCCCAGCACATGCACCTCGAAGTGCAGGTGTGGGGCCTCGGCGCTGGCATTGCCGGTGCTGCCGACGTAGCCGATCACCTCCCCGCGCTTGATCACCTGCTTCTCGGCCAGGCCATCGGCGTAGCGTTGCAGGTGCGCGTAGTAGTAGCACCAGCGCCCGCTGGGCTCGAACTGGTAGATCGTCAGCCCGCCGCGCTCACTGTCGAACAGTTTCTCCACCGTGCCATCGGCCGCCGCCAGCACCGGCGTACCGGCATCGGCCATGATGTCGATGGCATCGTGTACGCGGCCCTCGCTGCGTGCATCGGTGAAGGTATCGCGCAGCTGCGAGGGCAGGATGCCCTGCACCGGCAGCAGTAACCCGGGCGGTGCATCCGGAGCCTGCGCGGCCGGCGGCGCGGTGGAGGCGGGTGGGGCTGTTGCACCTGGCGCTACCGGTTCCGTCACCGGCGCGGTGGCCACCGTCGATGGCGCTTCCGGCAGCGCGTCGGCCACCGGCTCATCCATATCGCGGTGCAGCCACCAACCTGCACCCAATCCCAGCAGAACACCGAGCACAATCAGTTGCGGAAGACGCATCGACTCACTCCTGCATCACCACGGGCACCGACTCATCCACCGCATCAGCCACGCGCAGTGCATCCCAGTTGGTCATGCGTACGCAGCCATGCGACTCGGTCTTGCCCACGTGGCCGGGTTCAGGCGTGCCATGCAGGCCGTAATGCGGCTTGGACAGATCGATCCAGACCCGGCCGACCGGATTGTTCGGGCCCGGCGGCAGCGTCGCCTTCTTTTCGCCCTTGCGCGCATCCCAGAACAGCTTGGGGTTGTAGTGGAACGGCGGGTCGCGGTAAACGCCCAGGATCTTCCATTCGCCGATCGGCAGCGGATCATGCTGGCTGCCGGATGAGACAGGCACCTGCGCGATCACCTTGCCCTGGGCATCCAGCAGTTGCAGGGTCGAGTCGGATTTGTCGACGACCACCTTGGCTGCCTTCGGTAGCGCCGATGGTGCGATGTTGGGCACCTGAATGCGGTTGCCGGCCTTGCTCAGATCCACGCCCGGATTGAGCAGCTTCAACAGCTCAGGGGATGCGTGGAAGCGTTCGCCCAGCGACTCTTCGACGTTGTTGAAGCCCAACGATTTCAGTTTGGCCTGTGCGGCGGGGCCCTTCGGCACCGCCTGGAACGGCCCGGCGACATCCTCGGCAGTCAGCGTGTAGCTGGCCAGCGGCGTGATCGTATCGGCCTGCAGAGCCTTCCAGGTGGCGTCGTCCAGCTCACCCGTTACGGTCAGCCCGTGCGCCGCCTGGAAGCCTGACACCGCCCGCCGCTGGTTGCTGCCTACCTCACCATCAATCTGGCCTGGAGAGAAGTTCGCACGATCCAGCAGCACCTGGGCATGCAGTGCGGAGCGCACCGCGGTGTCCGGGCCAGCCTTCTCGGCAATGGGGGCGGGCAGTCCGGGCGGCGGCGCCTGCGCGAAGGTAGGTGATGCCAGCAGCGAGATTGCGAGCAGGGTGGATCGGGACACAGATGAGCGCATTGGGATCTCCAGCAGGTACGCCGCCACCTTGCCCGCAGACGGTGCGGAGCCGCCGTGAAAGGGATCTGATACCCGCATGAGCAGACATGTCATTGCGGCCGGCTGGCACCGGCAGGTGCCGCTGGGACGGGGACTCACCAAGGTGAACGGTGGCCGACGCCGTCGATGGGCGGCGATCAAGATTGCCTGCCGGGCCGCCGATAAGGCCACATCCCCCCGTTTTGGATACCCCCATGAACTACTTGAGGAACGTCAGGGTTGCCTGGCGTCTTGGGCTGGGCTTTGGCCTGTTGCTGCTGCTGGTGGCCGCCGTGGTGGCCACCGGCGCCACCGCCAGTGTCGTGCAGAAGCGCGCGATGCAGCAGGTGGTCGACGTCAGCGTGGCCAAGGTGCGCCTGTTGTCGCAGATGCTCGACGCCAACAACCAGATGATGGTGGTGCGGCGCGAAATGCTGATCCGCCAGGGCGAAGACCGCGGCAGCGATGAGAAGCGCATTGCCGATCTGGTCAAGCGCTATGAGGCCAGCTGGGCCGCCTACCAGGCACTGCCAGGCGATGCGGAGGGCAAGGCCATCGCGGAAACCATCGCGGCCAAGCGTGCCATCGCGCGCCCGCTCAACAAGCAGACCAGCGAACTGATGGAGCAGGGCGACTACCCGGGTGCCGTGGCACTGACCCTGGGCCCGGTGCAGGAAGCGGCCAACGGCTGGAACAAGGCACTGTCCGATGGCGTGGATTTCGAAGAGAAGGAAAGCCGTGAGGCAGCCGCCGAGGCCATCCGCCTGGGTGAGCGCAGCCTGCTCCAGCTGCTGGTGCTGGGCGGCGTCGCGCTGCTGGTCGGCATCGGTGCCTCGGTGATGATCGGGCGCAGCCTGACCGGCCCGCTGGCCCGCGCGGTGAACCTGGCCGAGCGCCTGTCCAAGGGCCAGCTGGATCAGGAATTCCGCCTCGGCGGCCGTGACGAACTGACCCAGCTGGGCGAGGCGATGGCCAGCGTGCGCCAGAGTGTGCAGGCGGCGATCGGCGCGCAGTTGCAGATGGCCGAGCAGCACGAGGCCGGTGCAATCCGCTATCGCATGGACGCCAGTGCGTTCCCCGGTGATTTCGGCCGCATGGTGCAGGCCACCAACAGCCTGGTCGAGTCGCACGTGCAGGTGGAACTGCTGATGGCCGAGGTGATGCAGCGTTACGCCATGGGTGACCTCAGCCGCGACCTGCCGGACTACCCGGGCGAGAAGGGCACGCTGACCCGCACCCTGGCGGCGGTGAAGCAGAGCCTGATGGCGATCAACGCGCAGATCGATGAACTGGCCCGCGCCGCACGCGCCGGCGATTTCAGCATGCGTGGCGATGCCGCTGCGTTCCAGTACCAGTTCAAGACGATGGTCGAGCACCTCAACGGCATGATGGCCAGTTCGCAGGCCAGCATCGCCGATGTTTCCGACGTGCTGCGCGCGATCTCGCATGGCGACCTGACCGCACGCATGGAGGGCGAGTACGAAGGCGTGTTTGCGCGCATGCGCGACGATGCCAACACCACCACCGCGCAGCTGACCGGCATTGTCCGCGGCATCCAGGTGGCTGCCGACAGCATCAACAACGCGGCCCAGGAACTGGCCGCCGGCAACAACGACCTGTCGCGCCGCACCGAGCAGCAGGCTGCGAATCTGGAAGAAGCGGCCGCGTCGATGGAGGAGCTGACCTCCACCGTACGCCAGAACGCCGAACTGGCGCGTCAGGCCGACAGCGAAGCGCATGCCGCCGGTGCCGCCGTGCGCGAGACCGAGCAGGCGATGGCACAGATGGCATCGGTGATGGGCGAAATCGATCAGTCCTCGGCGCGCATCTCGGAAATCTCCACGGTGATCGACGGCATCGCGTTCCAGACCAACATCCTGGCGCTGAATGCCGCAGTGGAAGCTGCGCGCGCAGGCGAGCAGGGCCGTGGCTTTGCCGTGGTCGCCAGCGAAGTGCGCACGCTCGCACAGCGTGCCGGTGTCGCCGCCAAGGAGATCAAGGAACTGATCGAGGACGCCGCTTCCAAGGTGAAGAGTGGCCTGGCGGTGACCGTTGAATCGGAAGCCGCGATCGCACGCGTGGCGCAGGCCAGTTCGCGCACCACCCAGCTGATGAGCGACATCGCAGCGGCCAGCAAGGAACAGGCCGCCGGCATCGAGCAGGTCAACCAGGTGGTGGTGCAGATGGACCAGGTGACCCAGCAGAACGCCGCGCTTGTGGAAGAAGCCACTGCCGCGAGCCGCGCGCTGGAAGAACAGGCGCATGCACTGACCACGTCAGTGGCGGTATTCCAGCTGGAGCAGGGGCCGCGCATGCCGGTCATGCCGGCGCGGGCGGCGTAAGCGACCTGTAACTGGATACTGGATGGCGCCCTGCCTGCGATGTCCCGCATGCAGGGCGTCGATGCACCCACCGGAACGATGCCGCGGGCTAGCGCCCGCGGGCTGAGCGTTCGATCAGCCAGCCGGCTGCGTACAGCAACAGCAGTGTCGGCGGAACCAGCACTGCATATGCGGTCGACCAGGGTTTGCCACGCAGCAGGCCGCCTGCGCCGATGGCATCGAGTGCGGCAGACTGCAGGGTGATGGGGAGCGCCATCAGGATATAGGTACCCTTCGGGTCCCCCTCCGACTGCGCGCCGTGAACCAGCCATGCGGTCAACAGCAGGTAGACCACGCAAAGCGCAAGACCGGTCCAGCTCAGGAGTCGCCGCATCTTCATCCGCATGCCCCGGTTCAACGGACGTCGAAGCGGGCCTGCAGCGGCAGGCTCACTTTCCGCAGCAGATCCCGGACCACCACCTGCGCAGTCCACGTGCCTTTCGGATCACCGGCCTCGGCGACGAACCTCAGGTGCAGGTTGGTCATGTACAGCAGGTTTGGCGGGCCGGTCAGGGCGGCGGTGAAACAGGGAACATCGCGTTCGTCGATACTGGTACTGCCGTCCGGGCGCAGCATGCGCAGATCGCAGTGCACCTTGGGTACGCGGTTTTCGTCCAGTTGCGGGTTGGAGAGGAATGTCAGCAGGAACAACTCACCGCCCGGGTGGACTTCGTCGGCCTCGTTGAAGCGGGGAGTGGTCTCCTGCGGGGTCGTCCACTTGGCCCGCCAGTCGGCATCGGAAGTGACCAGCAGCGATGCCGCGAAGCCGCCGCTGGATTTCATGGCATCGGTCTCCGCCAATGCCTTGCCATCCCCATTTATCCAACCATCGCTGGCGGAGCTGTCCAGTGGCAGCATCATGGCCATCATGGCCAACGCGCAGGTCCATCGCATCAACGGCTCTCCCGGGTAGCCGCGTCCCGCGGCAGAGCGGGTAGTATTGCCCAACCTTGGCCGGCAAAGCAGCAGGACAGCCGGAGCAGGGGTTCCGTTGCCTGCCGATGTGGGTGATGCTTGCCAGCAAAGGAGGTGGCATGGGAATCGGGAGCGAGGAAACGCCGATCTGTTTCCCTGCATCGGCCGCGCCGCAGCACGTGCTGATGCTGCCCGGTCTGGATGGCTCCAGCAGGCTATCGCCCCCGTTCCTGTCGGCACTCCAGGCTTATGGTCTGACGACGCAGGCGATCACGCTGCCCGCGCAGGGACCGCAGGATCACGCCACGCTTGCCCAACGGCTGTGGTCGCAGCTGCCCAGTCGTCCCTTCATCCTGCTCGCCGAGTCTTTCTCGGGCCCGTTGGCTGTTGAACTGGCCACGCGCCAACCCACCGGGCTGCGCGGACTGGTGCTTGCCGCGACCTTTGCGCGTCGGCCGGTGCCACTGCCGGCAGCCAGCGCAGCCCTGCTGTCGCCGGCCTGGCCGCTGCCTCCCGTGGCATTGCTGGCGCGCCTGTTGCTGGGGCCGTGGTGCACCCGCGGGCACACGTCGATGCTGCGCGATGCATTGGCCAGGACTCCGACGCGCACGTTGCGGCAACGCGCCGCGGCGACCCTGCGGGTCGACGTGCGTGCATTGCTGCCGGCAATCCAGGTGCCGACGCTGTGCCTGCACGCGTGCCACGACCGCCTGCTGTGGCCGCCCAGCTTGGCCGAGCTGCAGGCCCTGTTGCCCGATGCCCGCCATGTGTCGTTGGAGGGGCCACATCTGCTGCTGCAGGCACGTGCCGACGCAGCTGCAGCCGAAGTGGCCGCGTGGATGAGGACGTTGCCGCGTTGAACGATGCGCTCAACTGCGGGCGCGGGTACGTGCCGCTTTCCTGGCCGCCACCTTGCGCACGGTCTTCTTCGCCGCACGGGTCTTGGCCGCCTTCTTCGCTGCAGCACTGCGCGAGGCGGCTGTACCGGCCTTCTTGACCGCTGTCTTCTTTGCGGCCTTCTTGGTGGCGGTCTTACGAGCCGGTGCCTTCTTTGCCGCCGCCTTCTTCGCAGGCGCCTTCTTCGCGGCCGTCGCCTTGGGCGTGGCCTTCTTTGCGGCCGACTTCCTGGCAGGCGCCTTGCTGGCCGCCTTCTTCGTGCCCTTGCGTGCGCTGCCGCTACGCTTGCCGCCACCGTCCTGCTTGTTCACGGTGGCCCAGGCGATGCGTTCGGCGGTGCTTTCGCTGGCACCGCGCTCGCGCTCGCTTTCCTCGATGTGCTCGGCCTGGCGCTTCTGTTTGTCGGTATATGCGGATTTGTCACCACGGGGCATGACGGTTCTCCTGTTGTAGTAGTCAGGCCAGCAGGCGCAGCTTGGGTTCACGCGCCCACTGGCGGGTGGCGGCCGCCGTCAGGAAGGCCTTGGCGTCTTCCGCTTCGACGATGCCGGCATCGTTTCCGACGCGCGCCGCCTTCAGCAGCGCCTGGCCGCCTGCGTCGCTGGCGATGGCCTTCAGGTGCGCCCACGCCTGGCTGACGAACTCGATGGCTGCACTCTCTTTCGACAAGGCCTTCGCGGCTTCTGGGCTGAGCACCACGGCGACCGCATCGAACACAGCCGATGGGGTGCCCGCCAGTTGCCCATCCGCCGCCTGCATCGCGCCATCGCTCAGCGTGGCGCCGCCTACTTTGGGCGCGACCAGCTTCACGTCTGCACCCGCCTTCCGGGCCGCTTTGCTCAGGCTGGCCATCACGCGCGCGTCGGAGCCCTCATCAAACAGGATGCCGATGCTGCGTCCTTGCAGGGTGGGCTTGTTGCGCCCGATCACGCGCACCTCGGGAGCGGCAGGCATGTCCTGCGCCGGCGTGGCGGTCGGCGCGGGGTCGGGCAGTGCAGGCAGCGCGAGCCCATCGGCTACGCGCTGCGCCAGTGATTCGTCGATGTTGCGCAGGTGGCTGACGGTACGCACCCGCACCTTGAGTGTTTCCACCTTGGACAATTCGAACACGAGTGCCGATGCCAGATGCGCCTGTTCCGGCTTCTCAAGGCTACGGAAGAACATGCGGGCCTGGCTGTAGTGGTCGCCGAAGCTCTCCGCGCGGGTGCGGCCCTTGCGGCCATCGTCGGCGCTGGCATGGCTGCGGAAACCTGCGGGCGTCTCGCGCGGCGAGTCCTCCTGCAGCGAGCTGGGATCATAGGCGACGCGGCCCTTGGGCACCTGCATCTGCATGTGGCCGTCGCGCTGGTGATTGGCGAACGGGCACTTCGGGGCATTCACCGGGATCTGATGGAAGTTCGGGCCGCCAAGCCGCAGCAGCTGGGTGTCCAGGTAGGAGAACAGGCGGCCCTGCAGCAGTGGATCGTTGCTGAAGTCGATGCCCGGCGGCACGTTGGCCGGACAGAACGCCACCTGCTCGGTCTCGGCGAAGAAGTTGTCGGGCCAGCGGTCCAGCACCATGCGCCCGATCACCTGCAGCGGTACCAGCGATTCGGGAATGATCTTGGTCGGGTCCAGGTGATCGAACGGGAACGCGTCGGCTTCTTCTTCGGTGAACAGCTGCACCGCCAGTTCCCACTCGGGGAAATCACCGCGCTGGATGGCCTCGAACAGGTCGCGGCGATGGAAGTCATTGTCAGCCGATTGCAGTTTCAAGGCTTCGTCCCAGACCGTTGACTGGATGCCCAGCTTTGGCCGCCAATGGAACTTGACGAACGTCGACTCGCCCGCCTCGTTCAGCAGGCGGAAGCTGTGCACCCCGAAGCCTTCGATCATGCGCAGCGAACGCGGAATGGCGCGGTCGCTCATCGCCCACATGATCATGTGCATCGACTCGGGCATCAGCGAAATGAAGTCCCAGAAGGTGTCGTGGGCCGAAGCCGCCTGCGGGAACGCACGGTCTGGTTCCATCTTCACCGCATGCACCAGGTCCGGGAATTTCATGGCGTCCTGGATGAAGAACACCGGGATGTTGTTGCCGACCAGATCCCAGTTGCCTTCCTTGGTATAGAACTTGACCGCGAAGCCGCGCACGTCGCGCGGAGTGTCCACCGACCCTGCGCCGCCGGCCACGGTCGAGAAGCGGGTGAACACGGGCGTCTTCACGCCTACCTCGGTCAGGATGCGCGCCCGGGTGTGGGCGGCCAGAGACCGGGTCAACTCGAAGTAGCCATGTGCCGCGCTGCCACGTGCGTGCACGATGCGCTCGGGAATGCGTTCGTGATCGAAGTGGGTGATCTTCTCGCGAAGGATGAAGTCTTCCAGCAGCGTGGGTCCTCGAGGTCCCTGCCGCAGGGAGTTCTGGTTGTCTGCCACCGGGATGCCCTGATCGGTGGTCATCGCCGGGTGGCTGCCGCCGGCGCGCGGGTGCAGTTCATCGCCGTTGCCGCGGGGGTGGTTTTCGGTTGCGCGCTTGCCGGTCGGCTTGCTGGCGGCCATGGGGGAGGCTCCGGATCATCAAGGGAACCACGACACTGGAACCGAACCCGTTAAACCCAGGTCCGGCAAAGGTGAACGTACGGGCAAAAGCAGGCTCGGGTATGCTTGCCCCATGCGAGTCGAGCCCGCCGACATCGAAGCCCTGTTCGACGCCATCCCGGACGTGCTGTTCTTCATCAAGGACCGCCAGGGGCGGTACACCCACGTCAACCAGACCATGCTGCGACGGCTGGGCCTGCGCGCGCGCAAGGACGTGATCGGGCGCACAGCGGCCGAGATCTACCCGACCGGCCTCAGCGCGGACTATGTCGACCAGGACGCCCGCGTGCTGTCCGGCGAGGTGATCGAGAACCTGATGGAGCTGCACCTGTTCGCCAACCGCGAACCGGGCTGGTGCCTGACCTGCAAGCGCCCTTTGCTGGTCGATGGCGCCATCGAGGGCCTGATCGGCATTTCCCGCGACCTGGGCCAGAAGGACAGCCTGGGCGCCCAGTACGAGCAGCTGCGGCTGGCGCTGGCCCACCTCAACGCGCACTACGCCGAGAACGTGCGCATGCAGACCCTGCTGGACATCACCGGCTTCTCACTGTCCAAGCTGGAGCGCAGTTTCCGCAAAGTGTTCCAGATGACCCCGCAGCAGGTGCTGACCCGGCTGCGGATCCAGATGGCCATGCACCTGTTGCATGGCGACGACAGCATTGCCTGCATCGGCCAGGCCTGCGGTTTCAGCGACCAGAGCGCCTTCACCCGCAAGTTCAAGGCTGAAACCGGTTTCTCGCCGCGCGCCTATCGCGCCCGGATCGGCGGCAACGTCGGCGAGCCCGCACTGGCCTGAGCCCCCTGCTGCGCTGTGCCTATCCCCGCGGGCCTGGGACAGGGTAAGGTGTCGCCCCTGTAGCCCGCCGCCAGCCCCGCCGATGCCCAATTCGATTCCGACCGCTTCGCCGTCCCGCCTCGGACATTCGCTCAAGCCCCGTCAGCTGATCATGATGGGCCTGGGCAGTGCCATCGGCGCCGGCCTGTTCCTCGGCTCGGGCGTCGGTGTGCAGGCGGCCGGTCCGGCCGTTCTGGTCTCGTATCTGGTCGCTGGCGCGCTGGTGATCATCGTGATGAACGCACTGGGCGAGATGGCGGCGGCCAAACCGACCAGCGGCGCGTTCTCGGTGTACGCCGCCGATGCCATGGGCGCCACCGCTGGCGCCACGGTCGGCTGGTTGTGGTGGGTGCAGCTGGTGATCGTGATCGCCGCCGAGGCGGTCGGTGCGGCCGGGTTGCTTGCCACGGTCTGGCCGGTGGTGCCGGTGCCGATGGCTGCGTTGGCCTTCATGCTGTTCTTCACTGCGATCAACCTGCTCGGGGTGAAGAACTTCGGCGAGTTCGAATTCTGGTTCGCCATCCTGAAAGTGGCGGCGATCCTGGCCTTCATTGCCATTGGCGTGGCACTGCTGATGGGCTGGCTGCCGCAGGTGACCTCACCTGGCCTGAGCAACTTCACCGGACACGGCGGTTTCGCACCGAAGGGCCTGGCCGGGATCGGTGCGGCGCTGCTGGTTGTCGTTTTTGCCTTCGGCGGCACCGAAATCGTCGCCGTTGCGGCGGCCGAAACCGAAGATCCCGAACGCAGCATCGCCCGTGCCATCCGTACTGTGGCCTGGCGCATCCTGGTGTTCTACATCGGCTCGCTGAGCGTGATCATCGCCGTGGTGCCCTGGACCAGCGAAGCACTGAAGTCACCGTTCGCCGCCGTGCTGGACATCGCGCGCATTCCGGGCGCCGGCACCGCCATCACCCTGATCGCGGTGATCGCGCTGCTGTCGGCACTCAATGCCAACCTCTACGGCGCCTCGCGCATGATGTATTCGCTCGCGCAGCGCCGCGAAGCACCGGCCGTGCTGGGCTGGACCGATCCGCGGCAGGTGCCGGTCATCGCCGTGCTGGCCAGCGTGCTGTTCGGCTTTGCGGCCACAGTGATGGAACTGCTGTTCCCGGACCGGGTGCTGCCGGTGCTGCTGAACATCGTCGGTTCCACCTGCCTGCTGGTGTGGACGCTGTCGCTGGTTTCGCAGCTGGTGCTGCGCCGCCGCGCCGATCGCCTGGGTACCCGGCTGCCATTCCGCATGGCCGGTTTCCCGTGGCTGACCTGCTGCGCGCTGGCGATCCTGGCGTTGATCTTCGGCCTGCTGCTGAGCGAGGCGCACACCCGCCTGCAGTTCCTGTCGATGGTGGCGCTGACCGCCACCATCGCCGCCGGCAGCGCCATCGCCCGGCGCATGCGCGAGGCGTGACTGAAGCTGTAGAGCCGACCCTACGGTCGGCTGCTGTTGCCGTAGCTTCTGTAGAGCCGACCCTGTGGTCGGCTGCGGTTGCTGTAGTTTCTGTAGAGCCGACCCTGTGGTCGGCTGCTGTTCGCGTGGCCGCCAGCCGAGCGCGGGCTCGGCTCTACAGCCGGCATACATCCGCCGTGCCATCCTGATCGTGTGGGCCGCCAGCGGCCCGTCGACCAGGAGTACCGCATGCTGCGCAGCCGTCCCTTCCTGATGTTCACCGGCCAGGCCGAGGCCGCGCTGGCCCTGTACGCCGAAGCCTTTGCCGATTTCCGCCTGCTGGCCCTGGAACGCCACCCCGAGGAGGCCGGCGCCGGCGTACCCGGACAGGTCCGCCAGGCCATCTTCCTGCTCGGTGGCACCCACTACCTGTGCTTCGACAGCCTGGATGTGCACGACTTCACCTTCAGCCCGTCGATCTCGCTGTTCGTCGAGTGCTCCGGTGCCGAGCAGTTCGAGCGTGCGGCACGCGTGCTGGGCGAGGGCGGCCATTGGTTGATGCCGGTGGGTGATTACGACTTCAGCAACCGCTATGGCTGGGTGCAGGACCGCTTCGGCGTATCGTGGCAGTTGAGCCTGGGACAGATGCCGGACCCGTGATCGGGTAATTGTGGGTGTGGACCTTGGTTCACACGCCCTCATGAAAACGGCCCGCTTGCGCGGGCCGTTTTCTTTATCGATGCAGTGAGGAATCAAGCCTCGACTTCATCATCTTTGTAGGCATCGACCGGGATGCAGGCGCACATCACGTTCTTGTCACCGTACACGTTGTCGACGCGTGCCACCGGCGGCCAGTACTTGCTCTGCTTCAGGCTGGCCAGCGGGAAGGCGGCCAGTTCGCGCGGGTAGGCGTGGGTCCACTCGCTGGCGGTCACCGCGGTGGCGGTGTGCGGCGCGTTCTTCAACGGGTTGTCCTCGCGGTCCAGGCGGCCGTCTTCGATCGCGCTGATTTCCTCTCGGATCTGGATCATCGCGTTGATGAAGCGATCCAGCTCGTGCAGCGACTCGCTCTCGGTCGGTTCGACCATCAGCGTGCCCGCGACCGGGAAGCTCAGGGTCGGGGCGTGGAAGCCGAAGTCGATCAGGCGCTTGGCGACGTCCTCGGCGCCGATGCCGCTGGTCTTCTCCAGCGGGCGCACGTCCAGGATGCACTCGTGCGCCACCAGGCCGTTGCGGCCGGTGTACAGGGTCTTGAAGTGCGGAGCCAGGCGCTTGGCGATGTAGTTGGCGTTGAGCTGCGCGACCTGGGTGGCCTTGCGCAGGCCTTCGCGGCCCATCATCGCGATGTACATCCAGCTGATCGGCAGGATCGAAGCGCTGCCGAAGCTGGCCGCGCTGACCATGCCGACCGGGCCGTTGTCACCCAGCTTGCCCGGCAGGAACGGGGCCAGGTGCTCCTTGACCGCGCACGGGCCCACGCCCGGGCCACCACCGCCGTGCGGGATGCAGAAGGTCTTGTGCAGGTTGAGGTGCGAAACGTCCGAACCCCACTTGCCCGGCTTGGCCACGCCGACCAGGGCGTTCATGTTGGCGCCGTCGGTGTACACCTGGCCGCCGTGCTTGTGGATGATCTCGCAGATCTCGACCACCTCTTCCTCGAACACGCCGTGCGTGGACGGGTAGGTCATCATGATCGCGGCCAGGCGGTCGCTGTACTTCTCGGCGTTGAGGCGGATGTCCTCGACGTCGACGTTGCCGTTGGCATCGGTCTTGGTCACCACGACCTTCATGCCGCACATCTGCGCCGAGGCCGGGTTGGTGCCGTGCGCCGAGTCCGGGATCAGGCAGATGTCGCGGTGGCCTTCGCCGCGCGATCGGTGGTAGGCACGGATCGCCAGCAGGCCGGCGTACTCGCCCTGTGCGCCGGAATTCGGCTGCAGGCTGACCGCGTCGTAGCCGGTGCATTCGACCAGCATCGCTTCCAGCGTGTCGATCAGTTCCTTGTAGCCCAGCGCCTGGTCGGCCGGCACCAGCGGGTGGATCTGCGAGAACTCCGGCCAGGTCACCGGGATCATCTCGGCGGTGGCGTTGAGCTTCATGGTGCACGAGCCCAGCGGGATCATCGTGCGGTCCATCGCCAGGTCCTTGTCGGCCAGCGAACGCAGGTAGCGCAGTAGCTCGTGCTCGCTGTGGTGGGTATTGAACACGGGATGGGTCAGGAACGCGGACTGGCGCAGCAGGCCGGCCGGCAGCGCGTCGGCGGTGCTGGCGTCCAGCGCATCGACGTCGGCCTGCGCGCCGAACACGGCGGCCAGCGCGACCACGTCGGCGCGGGTGGCGGTCTCGTCCAGGCTGATGCCGACCGAGTCGCTGTCGATCGCCCGCAGGTTGTAACCGGCGGCGCGTGCCTTGGCGTGGATCTCATCGGCATGCACGCCGGTGATGTGCAGGGTGTCGAAGAAGTCGCCACCGACCTGCACGCCGGCGTTGCGCAGTGCCGCAGCCAGGATCGAGGCCAGGCGGTGGGTGCGCCGGGCGATGCGGGTCAGGCCTTCCGGACCATGGTAGACCGCATACATCGAGGCCATCACCGCCAGCAGCACCTGTGCGGTACAGATGTTCGACGTCGCCTTCTCGCGGCGGATGTGCTGCTCGCGGGTCTGCAGGGTCAGGCGGTAGGCCGGGTTGCCCTGGGCATCGATGGAGACACCGATCAGGCGGCCCGGCATCGAGCGCTTGTAGGCGTCACGGCAGGCCATGAACGCGGCGTGCGGGCCGCCGAAGCCGAACGGCACGCCGAAACGCTGGCTGTTGCCGACCACGATGTCCGCGCCCCATTCGCCCGGGGCGGCCAGCAGGGTCAGTGCCAGCAGGTCGGTGGCCACGGCCACCAGGCCGCCGCGCGCGTGCACGGCATCAACCAGCGCCTTGTAGTCGCCGACCTGGCCGAAGGTGTCCGGGTACTGCAGCAGCAGGCCGAAGGCTTCCGCTTCCAGTGCTTCGGCGGGGGTGCCGACGCGCAGCACAATGCCCATCGGTTCTGCGCGGGTACGCAGCAGTTCCAGGGTCTGCGGGTGCACGGCGTCGTGCACGAAGAAGGTGTCCGACTTCGACTTGGCCGAACGCTTGGCCAGGGTCATCGCTTCGGCGGCGGCGGTGGCTTCGTCCAGCAGCGAGGCGTTGGCGATCTCCATGCCGGTGAGGTCGGCGCACAGGGTCTGGAAGTTGATCAGCGCTTCCATGCGGCCCTGCGAGATCTCGGCCTGGTACGGGGTGTAGGCGGTGTACCAGGCCGGGTTTTCCAGGATGTTGCGCAGGATCACGTTCGGGGTGTGGGTACCGTAGTAGCCCTGGCCGATGAAGCTGCGCAGCACGGTGTTCTTGTCGGCGATCGCGCGGATCTTCGCCAGTGCCTGCACTTCGGTCATCGACTCCGGCAGCGCCAGCGGCGCCGGCGACTTGATCTTGGCCGGCACGATGGCATCGGTCATCGCATCCAGCGACGCGTGGCCGACGACGTCGAGCATCTGCGCGATCTCGGCATCGTTGGGGCCGATGTGACGCTCGACGAACGCATTGTGGTGCTCGAGCTCACGCAGGGAAGGGGTGTTCTGGGACATGGCGAAGGATCCGTCAGGAAAGGGCACACGCACGGGCACAAGCCGCCGGTCGGCGGTCTGCGGGGCGCCCCTCTGTCCTTTTGCCTGAGAGTTTGGAAGCGCGGAAAACCGCAGCTTCGTGCCCCTTCGGCGCCGGATCGAACCGGTCTCTCCAGAGTTCTGTTACGGGTGGTATCGGGCCTGAGCGATTACGGGCGTTGCGCCTTCGGCAGCGGTGTTCCGCTTCTCCCACCGTGTTGCCGGCGGATTATAGCCCGTTGCGGGCCCGCGGGCCGCCTCCCGGCACGGCCCCGCGGCTGAATGGCCGATGGCCCGGACGTGCGTTTTGTGCATCGCTGCATGGCATCGGGCGCAATCCCCACCTATGATGGCCGGATACCCGACTTCATCTGGCGCCGTCCCTGCAGAAGGGGACCGGCGCCCGCCGTGCGTGCCACGCATGGCCCTGCCGGACGCCTTTCTCATGACCGCCGTTGTTGCTCCCTCCACCCGCCGCATGGCCCTGCTGCTTGCCGGCCTGGCCATGTTCGGCCCGTTCTCGATCGACACCATCTTCCCGGCCTTCCCGCAGCTGGCCCGGCGCCTGGCGGTGGACGAGGTGGCGGTGCAGCAGACCATCAGCGTCTACCTGCTGTTCTACGGCCTGATGAGCCTGGCGCACGGTCCGCTGTCCGACGCCTGGGGCCGCAAGCGGGTGATCCTCGGTGGCCTGGTGGTGTTCGTCGGCGCCTCGGTGGGCTGCGCGCTGTCCACCGACCTGACCACGCTGCTGGCGTTCCGTGCGCTGCAGGGCCTGTCGGCGGGTGTCGGCATGATCGTCGGCCGCGCGGTGATCCGCGACCTGTACCACGGCCACGATGCCCAGCGGCTGATGAGCCAGGTGTCGATGCTGTTCGGCATCGCCCCGGCCATCGCGCCGATCATCGGTGGCTGGATCCTGCTCAGTGGCGCGGGGTGGCCGCTGATCTTCTGGTTCCTGGTGGTGTTCGGGCTGGTCCTGCTGGCGGCCACTGCACGCTACCTGCCCGAGACCCATCCCGTCGAAGCGCGCGTGCCGTTGTCGCCGCGCGCGTTGATGCGCGATTACGTGCGCATCGGTTTCAACCCTCGCTTCCTGCGCCTGGCACTGGCCGGCAGCATCGGCTTTGGTGGAATCTTCCTGTACATCTCCTCGGCGCCGGTGTTCGTGATGCAGCACCTGCACCTGGGCGAGGGCGGTTTCGCCTGGTTGTTCATCCCGACCATCGGCGGCATGACCACCGGCTCATTCCTGTCCGGGCGCATGGCCGGGCACACCACGCCCACCCGCCAGGTCTCCATTGGTTTCGGCCTGTGCGCATTGTCAGTGCTGTTGAACGTTGGCTACGTGGTGCTGTCGCCACAGTTCGTGCTGCCATGGGCGGTACTGCCGATCTTCCTGGGTGGCATGGGCATGGCGCTGATCTTCCCGATCCTGGCGCTGGCGGTGCTGGACATGTACCCGCATCAGCGCGGCCTGGCCTCGTCGCTGCAGGCCTTCGTGCAGCTGATGATCAGCACCGTGGTGGCCGGCGTGGTGTCACCACTGCTGAGCGGCAGCCCGCTGCACCTGGCACTGGGCCAGGCGGCGTTCTTCGGCGCCGGTTTCGTGTTCTGGTACTGGGAACACCAGCGCGAGCGCGCGGCGCGGGCAGCCTGCACGGGTCACTGAGCAGCGCGCAGGGGTAGGGTGGGCCGCGATGCCCGAAACACTTGCGGCAGGGAACGGCCGGACTAGGCTGGGCATTCCAGCCAGCCGGTGCGTGGGTGCACGACAGCCAGCCGACCCAATGTCGTTGCATGAGGTTTCGCCATGGCTGCGCAGCAGACCTACCGCCTGTTCGAGGTGGCGCTGAAGGAGCGCCGCGTTCTTTCCCCTTCCCTGGACCGCATGGTGTTCACCGGCGCCGACGTGGCGCGGATGAAGACCGAAGGCCCGGACCAGCGCATCAAGGTGTTCTTCCCCTTGCCCGGGCAGGACCTGCCACAGGTGCCCAGCGGCGAGGACTGGTACCCCCGCTACCGGGCGCTGCCGGACGATCAGCGCCCGCCGATGCGCACCTATACCATCCGCCAGCTGCGTGCAGAGCTGGGCGAAGTCGATGTTGATTTCGTGCTGCATGGCGAGACCGGGCCGGCCTCGCGCTGGGCCATCCACGCGCGACCGGGCGACCGCGTAGTGCTGCTGGCCCCCGATGCCGACTGTGCCGACAGCAGCGAAGGCTGGGAATGGAGGCCGCCGGCCGGCGTCGGCCAGGTGCTGCTGGTGGCCGATGAAACCGCGCTACCGGCGGTGGCTGGCATTCTTGAGGAACTGGCGGCCATGGTCGACCCACCGCGCACGCTGGCGCTGCTGGAGGTGGCGCAGGCCGGTGATGCGGTGCACCTGAAGGCGCCCTCCAGCGCCGAGCTGGTCTGGCTGCCGCGCGGGCAGGCCGCCTACGGACAGCCGTTGCTGCAGGCGGTCCAGGCGCGGTTGGCAGCGACCTCGAGCGTGGCTGCCGGCGATGCGCTGGAGGAGATCGACGTCGATACGCAGATCCTCTGGGAGCAGGCCGATACCCGTGTGGCCGGTCCGCTGTATGCCTGGGTGGCGGGTGAGGCGGGGGCGGTGATGGCGATCCGCCGCCACCTGGTGCGCGATTGCGGGCTGGACCGCCGCGCGATCACCTTCATGGGCTACTGGCGGCATGGCAAGGTGCTGGACTGACCGGACTGGATCGAGCACGCGTGAAGCAGCGCTGCGGGCGGGGTGCGCTATCCTTGCGCCCCCCTTCGCAGCGGTACCGCACCATGTCCACCAGCTCCAAGACCCGCCGCGACCAGCGCCGTCGCCAGGAAAAGCAGGCCGCCAACAAGGCCGCTGCCCAGGCCTCGCCGGTGGAGCCGCATGCCGAACTGCGCGACGCGCAGCGCACCCTGCTGGCCGGTGTCGTGCGCCGCGACGGCGAATGGGTGCTGGGTATGGACGGCCGCATCGCCGGCCACAGTGACTCCGCCGCACAGGTACTGGCGCTGATCATGCAGGCAGGTGAACTGCACGAGCGCAACGGCACGCCGGTGCGCCTGATGTACTCCGATGCGCTGCGCGACGCCGCGCATGCCGAAGCGAAAGAGAAGGGCCAGACCTTCGAGGAATTCAAGGCGGAACTGGCCGCGGCGATGGCGGCGAAGAAGGACAGCTGATCGCGCCGAATCTGTAGAGCCGAGCCGTGCTCGGCTTGCCGTGCGCAGCACGGTGGAAACGCAGCCGAGCATGGCTCGGCTCTACAACACGGAGAAGGGGCGGATCCTTGCGGATCCGCCCCTTTTCTCATTTCGCCGCCGGGGCCGCGTTGGCCTGCCAGCCACACATCTGGCCTTCATTCTGCTGCTTCAGCCACTCGTTGACCGGAGTGAAGTACTCGATCATCGGGCCGGCATCGAGCTTGTCGGTGCCGGTCAGCTCCTTCAGCGTGGCCTGCCACGGCTGGCTGGCACCCTTGCTCAGCATCGCCCAGTATTTCTGGCCGGCTTCCTTGTTGCCGTAGAAGGTGCACTCGTGCAGCGGGCCCTTGTAGCCGGCCGCATCGCACAGGCCCTTGTAGAACTGGAACTGCAGGATGCGGGCCAGGAAGTAGCGGGTGTACGGGGTGTTGCCCGGCACGTGGTACTTCGCGCCCGGATCGAAGAATTCCTCGCCACGGGTGCTGGCCGGGGCCACGCCCTGGTACTTGGCCTTCAGGTCCCACCACGCTTTGTTGTAGTTGTCGGCGGTGATCGAACCATCGAACACGCCCCAGCGCCAGCGGTCGATCATCAGCCCGAACGGCAGGAACGACACGCCCGACAGCGCCATGCGCATCTGGTTGTTGATGACCGCTTCGCGGCTCTCGGTCGGTGCATCGACCAAGCCGATCGAGCTGAGGTACTTGGGCGTCATCGCCAGCACGATGGTGTCGCCGATCGCCTCATGGAAGCCATCGTTGGCACCGCCCTGGAACAGCGGCGGCAGCGGGTTGTAGGCCAGGTCATAATAGATATGGCCCAGCTCGTGGTAGATGGTGGTGAAGTTCTCTTCGTTCGGCTTGATGCACATCTTGGTGCGCACATCGCCTTCCATGTTCATGTCCCAGGCGCTGGCGTGGCAGACCACATCGCGGTCGTCGGGCTTGATGAACTGGGTGCGTTCCCAGTACGACTGCGGCAGCGACGGCATGCCCAGCGACACATAGAAGTCCTGTGCGCGTTCGGTCATCTGCTTGGCGGTACGCAGTTCGGCTTCGCGCTGCGCCTTGTACTGGGCCGCCACGTTGGCGTCCTTGCCGGCCTTGGCCAGCGCCGCGCTCAGGTTGGTCTGGTACTGCTTTTCCAGTGCAGCGGTGATGTCCAGGCTGCCGGCACCCGGGTACGGTTCCAGCTGGTCCCACAGGTTCGACCAGTCCTGCTGCCACATGTTGCCCAGCAGGTGCGCGGCAATCAGGCCGTTGCCCACTTCGGCCTTGTCCTTGCCGTAGGTCTTGTCCAGCTTGCCGCGTGCGTAGCAGTGCAGCTGCTCGTACATCGGCTTGACCTGTTCCCAGAGGCGGTCGGTTTCCGGGCCGATCTGTTCGGGCGGCATGTCATAGCCGCTGCGCCACATCTGGCCGGCATCGGCAAAGCCCATGCCCTTGGCGCCTTCGTTCACCAGGCCGACGAACTTCTGGTAGTCGCCGCGCATGCTCTTGGTGGTGCTGTGCCAGCCCTGCCAGGCGTCGAGCTGCTTGTCATAGTCGCGGCTGCGCGCCAGCACCTGTTCCAGCTCGCCCAGCTGGCGGCAGGAGTTCGGATCATTGGCATCGGTGCAGTACTTGCCGGCACCGTAGCTGCCTTCCATGCGCGTGGCGATCTGGGTCAGCTCGGCCAGCTTGGCCGGGTCGCGCGGTGCAGGCATCGAGGACATCAGCTTCAGCAGGTGGATCGCGCGCTTGCTGTCCTCGCTCATCGGCTTGCCGTCGAACTTGGCGGCCTGTTCGATCCAGCTGTTGAGCTGGGTCAGCGAACGCTCGTTGGCCTTGGCCGCAATGCGTTCCGAATCACCGTTGATGTAGGTGGAGGACAGCCACTGCGCCGAGGTCATCTCCGGGTAAGCGGCCTTGAATTCGGCATTGATGCGGGCCACGAACTGGTCGGCGGTTTCACCGGCCGGAGCGCTGCTGCTGGCGGTATCGGTGCCTGGGGCAGCTTCCTTCTTGCAGGCGGCCAGGGCCAGCGTGGCGGCGGCGATTGCCGAGGCCAGCAGGAGATGACGGTGTTTCACGGGCGGTCCTTGGGTGGTGAACGACGGCCGAAGGCTAGTGGGCCGTCGCTGCCACCGCAAGTGGCGGAAGTCGGCAGGGCTGCGCCCTGCACCCGCAGAGGCTTTCAAGCAAGGGCAAAGGCCGAAGCAGCAGCAACAGCGGGCGATCCGTGGTTTGGCGGGGCGGTGTCGGAGTGCGGGGACGCCGCAAGTACGTCCGTGTAGGCTTGGCAGCCGCTTGCTCGTGTGCGCTTTCCTGCGCACACGGCAAGACCGGGGTTGGGCGTCCTGCCCAACCCGCCCGAGGCATGCCTCGGGCCCATGCGGCTGACACCCCGCACTCCGACACCGCCCCACCTCTGACAGATTCCGTGTGCTGTCGGTAGGTGTCGACCTTGGTCGACACATCTGTCAGATATCGAATGGGTCATCCACGCATGGCGTGGATCTACTGTGTCGACCAAGGTCGACACCCACCAGGGCAATGCGTCGTTCCGACAGATCGCGAAAATCTGTCGAAGGCGGGGTGGGTCCGGTTGCGGGGGCGTGAGCCGCATGAATGCGGCGACCGAGCTTACATGGACGTACTTGCTGCGTCCCCCGCAACCGGACCCACCCCGCCAATCCACGGAATGCCAGCTTTTGCTGTTGCTGTCGCTGTCGCTGTCGCTGTCGAGGCTACCGGCCAGCGGCCGGCACTACCGCAGGTGCAGGGCTGCAAGCCCTGCCAAACACCCCTCAACCTTCGCAGTTGGCGAACACGTCGCGATCGCGCTCGTACAGCGCCGTCTTAACCTGCATCAGGCCCAGCACCGACGGGAACAGGTTGTCGTGGTCGGTATAGGCCGCCGAACGCTTGCGCACGCACTGCAGGTCCAACCCACGGCTGCTGGCGAAGCCCGGCGAGAACCACATCGTCATCGGTACGCGGGTCTGCTCGGCCGGTGCGATCGCATACGGCACGCCATGCAGGAACAGGCCCTTCTCGCCCAGCGATTCACCATGGTCGGACAGGTAGATCATCGCCGTGTCGTAATCCTGCATGCCCTGCAGGGTAGCAATGGTCTTGCTCAGGAAATGATCGGTGTACAACACCGCGTTGTCATAGCTGTTGGTGATCTCGTCGCGCGAGCAGCGGCCGATGTCACGGGTGTCGCAGGTCGGGGTGAAGCGGCGGAACGCGGGCGGATAGCGCTCGAAATAGGCCGGGCCGTGGTTGCCCAGCTGGTGCAGCACCACGACCCGGTCGCCGGGCTTGGCCCGCACCTGGGTGGCCAGGTCCTGCAGCAGGATCTCGTCCATGCAGCGGCCATCGGCGCACAGGCCGGGTGTGGTGGCGTCGGACAATGACTGGAAGTCCAGGCCCTCGCACACGCCCTTGCAGCCGGACTGGTTGTCACGCCACAGCGGCGCGATGCCGGCGCGGTTGAGTACGTGCAGCAGCGACTGGTGCGCACGGATCTTCTTCTCGTCGTAGTCGTGGCGGCCCCACGGCGAGAACAGGCACGGCAGCGAGACCTCCGTGCTGGTGCCGCAGGAATGCATGTCCGGGAAATTGATCACGCTGGCCTGCGCCAGTTCCGGGGTGGTGTTGCGGCCACCGTTGAGGCCCCAGTTCTGCGCACGCACGGTCTCGCCCATGACGATCACCAGCAGGCGCGGCTTGCTGGCCGGCGCTCGCGGAGTGGCCTTGGCGTCGGTGCCGATCGGCAGCTTCGGTGCGCGCTGCACCGGGTTGTCGCCACGCAGCGCACGCGGCATGCCCAGCAGCACGTTGGCCGGAGTGGCGAGGTAACGCACTTCGCGCTGGTTGCGCATCAGTGCCGAGACGTCCTGGAACGAGATCAACGCGCCGCCGACGGCGGTCACCGCGGCCACCAGCAGGAAGCCCAGACGCCACAACAGGCTGCGGCCCCAGCTGCGGCGACGCAGCTGCACGCGCCACAACACCGCCATCGGCAACACGGCCAGCAACAGGACCGGCCACAGCAGCGACACGGTCATCAACTCGCGGCTTTCCTTGGGGTCCGTCGCCAGCACGTTGCGCAGCATGTCCGCATCCAGGTAGATGTGGTAGCGGCTCATGTAGTGCGCGGCGAATGCGGTCACCAGCAGCAACAGGCTGATCACCACCTTGGCGTTCCAGCGCCAGACCAGGATGCCCAGCAGTACGCCGTGAGCACCCAGCAGCAACAGCAGCAGCGAAAGCGCGTAGCGCAGGCTGCCTGGATGGCTGGCCATCGCGCTGTGCCAGAACAGGCCATTGCCGGCCACCGCGAAGAACAGGCTGGTCAGCGCGATCAGCGCTTCGGTGGACAGCTGCGGCCGCCAGTGGCGCAGACCCGCAAGGGCGGGGAGGCGGGCGGGCCGTTGGACCGATGCGCTCATGCGTTTGCCTCCTGGCGGTTGGCATGGTTCAGTTGACGGTGTGTCAGGACGCGCTTGACGATCAGATAGAGGCCGAGCGAAAGCAGCCAGCAGATCAATGCAGTGGCGACGTCATGCGAAAGGAAATGCGCTCCGCGCAGCTGCTGGCTGATGCCGAACACCAAACCGGCGCCGAGGCCGATCCACAACCCGGCCCAGCGCCACGACGGGCGCCATAGCAGGGCGAAGTAGTACAGGCACAGCCAGGCGTAGCCGGCACTGGCGTGCCCGGCCGGGAAGCAGGCCTGCGCGGCCATGCCAGCGGGGCGTGCGGTGAAAAGCCCGATAAATGGCTGGTGGCCGCCGTAGCGCAGCAAGTCCCAAGGGCATTCCATCGGCACCAGCGACTTCAGCAGGGAGATCACGCCGGTGCCCAGCGCCAGGGCAAGTACGACATAAAGCAGCGCCCACCGCAGGGTGTGATCGCGTCCTTTACGCCAGTGATGGAAGCACAGCAGGAGCACGACCAGCGCCGCCGCAGTGCTCAACCATTTACCGGCCTTGTGCACGACGCTGCGGGTGATCCAGGCGTCCTGTAGCACCCATCGGCTGCCCTCAAGGCGGAACAGGTGATCGGCCACCCACTGGTCGCCGCCGAACCCCATCAGCAGCGCAAACACGGGCAGACCGATTGCGACAGGCAGCCAAAAGTGAGTTACGGCGAATCTTGACGCCAGTGGCGATGTCGCAAGCGGCGCGATCGAATCAAGGGGACGAACGGGCATGCTGAGGGAAGGTGGGTTCGGGAATCCGCAGCCATGCTCGTCACCTGCATGTCGGAGAAGGGTCGGACGCTCGTTCGCGCCGGGTTAATGATTTCCCCGGCACGAGTCAACGTTCAGTCTTCTTCGGCGGTCGAGCCGGCCCGTTCGGCGTGGCATTGCGGGTCCCAGGCCGTACCGGGAAGCAGTTGCCAACGATTCCTGTTGGCCATGCCGATGTCGATCACCTTGGCCGGATCCACGCAGGGACTCATCGCCTCGTCCAGCACCAGCAGCCAGCGCTTGTCCGGCGCTTCGGCGAGCCAGGGGCCGGCATCGTGCCATTGCTCGGCCCAGGGCCGCTTGAAGCCGAACTCGCGTACCGGGCGGTCAGCCTGCAGCAGGTTCTGCTCGCGCCAGGCGACCAGCGCCAGTTCGGCGTCCGGACCGATCCGCGCGCCGACGCGGCGCATCAGCGCCGATGCCGATGCGTAGGGATCCAGTGCCGGGATCAGCACCAGGCCGTAGAGCATCCACAGCATGCCGTGGGTCAGCAGCACCAGTGTCGTGGCGCGGCGCACCCGCAACCAGACGGCCAACGTGGCCAGCGCGATGGCGAAGGTCAGCAGGCCATCACCCAGCACCGGCAGCAGCGTATCGGGCATGGCCCGGCGTTCCAGTTGCGCCAAGGCCCACGGGTGCTCGGTCATCAGCATCACGCCGAGCACGCCGGTGGCCAGCATCAGCACCACGCTGTAGCCGAACAAATAGCGGCGCACGCACAGCCGGCGCAGCAAGCCCGGCAACAACGGCGCAACCGCCAGTGCCATCGCAGGCAGCATCGGCAGCACATAGACCTCGCGCTTGCCCGGGCTGGCACTGAAGAACACCAGCACCAGCAGCGCCCAGCCCAGCAGCAGCCACTGCCGGCGGTCGCCCCGGCGGATGCGGCGCCACCACGGCTTGAACAGCAGCGGCAGCAGCAGGCTGCCCGGCAGCCACAGGGTCAGGATCACCTGCAGGTAGTACCAGGCCGGTTGGCGATGGTGCCAGGCGTTGGCATAGCGGGTACCGGTCTGCTTGAACAACAGCTCATGCGCGTAGGCCTGCAGTTCGGCGCTGGGCGTGTGCAGCAGGGCCCAGCCCAGCGGCGCAAGCCACACCGACACGCCCAGCAGGAAGGCCGGGATCAGCCACAGCAGCGTTGCCGGGTGTGGGCCGTCAACGCTGCGCCCGCGGCGACGCTGGTACAGCCACCAGCCGAACCACGGCAGGACCATCAGCAGCGGCAGGAAACCCACGCCTTTGGTCACCGTGCCGAGGCCAGCGGCGAACCCCGCCAGCCACAAGGCAGCCAGGTTGCGGCGTTCGCACAGGTGGCGCATCAAGCCCCACAGGGCCACCGTGGTCATGCCGACCAGCACCATGTCGATCTGCGCGCGCTTGGCCATCAGGCCAAACTGCAGGGTGCAGAACAGCGCCGCCAGGGCGTACAGGGAATGCCGCGGTGACCACAGTCGGCGTGCCAGATCCGACACCAACCACAGGCTGAGCAGGGCGCCCAGCAGCGACGGCAGCAGGAACGACCACTGCCAGCTGCCGACGATCTCGTAGGCCGCCGCCTGCAGCCACATGAAGACGGGTGGCTTCTCCGCATACAGCTCCACGCCCCGGTGCGGCAGCAGCCATTGCCCACTCTCGACCATGGTGCGGGCCGCCAGCACGAAGCGCGGCTCGTCCGGTGGCTGCGGCTGCCGAAGGCCGATCCCCGCTGCCAGCGCAGCAACGATCAACAGCCACAACAGGGGCAGGCGCCAACGGCGGGGCAGGGCTACGGGCACGGCAGGCTCCGGGAGCAAAAACGGCCATTCTGAGGTGGCGGGGGTTGGAAAAGCGTCAGAGGAGGCCGGGACGACCGCATTCCGACATGGGCAGCGCTACCATGGTACGAACTTCCGTGGATGTTTCGTGCATGCGTCTGTTGGTGATCGAGGACAACCGCCAGCTGGTGGCCAACCTGTTCGACTACTTCGAGTCGCGCGGGCACGTGCTCGACGTGGCCCCGGACGGCATCACCGGCCTGCACCTGGCCGGCAGCCATCCCTACGACGCGGTGATCCTGGACTGGATGCTGCCGCGCATGGAGGGGCCGGAGGTGCTGCGTCGCCTGCGCGCCGAGCAGGCTTCGGAGGTGCCGGTGATCATGCTGACCGCGCGCGACGAACTGCCGGACAAGATCACCGGCTTCCGCGCGGGTGCCGACGATTACCTGACCAAGCCGTTCGCCCTGCCCGAGCTGGAAGTTCGGCTGGAGGCGCTGCTGCTGCGTGCGCAGGGCCGGAACCCGCGCAAGCGCCTGCAGGTGGGCGACCTGGTGCTTGACCTGGCGACCCTCGAAGCCCAGCGGGGTGGTCAGGTGCTCCACCTCTACCCGGCCTGCCGCAAGCTGCTGGAGGTGCTGATGCGCGCCAGCCCCGGTGCGGTCACCCGCCAACAGCTGGAGTTCGCCCTGTGGGGCGACGAGCCACCGGATGGTGACCTGCTGCGCTCGCATGTCTATGAGCTGCGCCGCAGCGTCGATGGTCCGTTTGCCGACAAGCTGATCCACACCCTGCCGCGGGTTGGTTACCGCCTTGCGGTGACCGCGGCCGCCGATGCAGGCAAGGATGATGATGAAGGCGCGTAGGCCGGGCCCGCTGTACCGGCGCGTGGTGTGGTGGTTGCTGGGCTACCTGGCCCTGCTGTCGATCGCTGTGTTCAGCGTCGGCAACTACGTGCACGAACACGCCGAACATGCCGCCTGGCGCGCGCTGCTCAATTCCGAACTGGACAGCATCGTCGAGCACGTCGAGCATGAACCGCACTATCGCTGGCAGGATTCGGACACGCTCAGCCTGTACCGCTTCGATGCAGTCAACCTGCCTGACAGCCTGCGTACGCTGCATCCGGGCCTTCACGACGGCGTGATGATCAAAGGCCGGGAGACGGCGGTGATGGTGCGCGAGACCCGGTCGATGGGACGGGTCGCGCTGGCGCTGGACATCTCCGATTTCCATGACCTGGAGCAGTTCGCCACGCGCTGGGTGATGCTGGCCGGGGTGATCATGATCTTCGTCACCGTGCTGATGGCATCCTTCGGCATGGAACGCATGGTGCGCCCGTTGAGCCTGCTGGCCCAGCACATCGGCGCATTGCGGCCGGGCGTTCAGGGCCAGCGCATCGAGGTCGACCCGCGCGGCAGTTCCGAGCTGCACACCATCGCCGATGCGCTGAACGACTACCTGGACCGCAACGAGCAGTTCGTCGAGCGTGAGCGGGTCTTCATCAGTACCGCCAGCCACGAACTGCGCACGCCGATCGCAGTGATGACCGGTGCAGCCGAGCTGGCGCTGGAGCAACCGGGCCTGCCCGAACGTGCCCGCCAACAGATGCAGCGGGTGCTGCGCACGGCACAGAGCGTGGAGCAGCTGATCGAGCTGCTGCTGGTGCTGGCGCGTGATCCCGCGCGCCTGGCCGCGCGTGCCGAGCGCATCGCACTGGACCAGCTGCTGCCGGAGATCGTCGACGACCATCGCTACCTGCTCGGCGACAAGGACCTGAGCATCGGCATCCAGGCTGCGCCGGTGGATATCGTCGCGCCGCTGGCGGTGGTGCAGGCGGCGATCGGCAACCTGCTGCGCAATGCCATCGAAAACAGCGGCCGCGGCCATATCGAGCTGCAGCTGAGTTCGTCGGCGGTACTGACCCTGCAGGACCCCGGGCACGGGATGAGCCCGGAGGAGATCGCGGCGATCCACGCGCGCATGGCCCGCGGCGAGCGTGCCGATCGAGGCAGTGGCATCGGCCTGGACCTGATCGCGCGGCTGTGCGAGCACCTGGGCTGGACGCTGCAGTTGCAGCCCCGCCAACCGCGCGGGACGCGTGTCACCCTGGACTTCGGCGCTTCGCGCCCCGCTTGATCGGACGGCCGACCTGCTCCGCGCTGCGGCATGACCCGACGTGAAGACAATGTTAATCTCGACCTGCGCCGCTTCATGCGGCGCTTTTTTTTCCCGCTCCTTCGATCGACAGAGGATCCCATGCCGACCGAACCCGCTACTGCCCTGATCAGCAACGATATCGTTGGACTGGGCCTGATTGCCGCCACCCTGGCCCTGATCTTCTGGGCCGCCAGTGGTCCGACCCCGCTGTTGAAGAAGATCTTCGCCTGGGTGCCGGCACTGCTGCTGTGCTACTTCATCCCCGCCATCTACAACACCGCCGGTGTCATCGATGGCCACAACACCTCGCTGTACAACCCGGTCGCGCGTGACGTGCTGCTGCCGGCCGCGCTGGTCCTGCTGACGCTGTCGATCGACCTCAAGGGCGTCATCAAGCTGGGGCCGAAGCTGTTGCTTGTGTTCTGTGCCGGTACCGCTGGCATCATGCTCGGTGCGATCGTCTCCTTCCAGCTGATGAAGCTGATCCATCCGGAAACGGTGGCCGGTGATACCTGGGCCGGCATGGCCGCGCTGGCCGGCAGCTGGATCGGTGGTGGCGCCAACATGGTCGCCATGCGTGAGGTGTTCGGCACCGACGCCACCACCTTCGGCCAGTTCGCCGTGGTCGACGTGGCCTGCGCCAGCCTGTGGATGGCGATCCTGCTGTTCCTGGCCAACCGCGCGCAGCAGATCGACACCCGCAACGGGGCCGATACGCGCGCCATCGACGAGATGAAGGCACGCATCAGCGCCTACGAGGCACAGAACGCGCGCATTCCCAGCATGACCGACCTGATGGTGATCGTCGGCGTGGCACTGGGTGGCGTCGGCCTGGCCCACGCCATCGCCGCACCGCTGTCGGGCTGGTTCAAGGCCAACGTCAGCTGGGCCAGCCAGTTCAGCCTGGACAGCCAGTTCGTGTGGGTGATCCTGCTGTCCACGGCGATGGGCCTGGGCCTGAGCTTCACCCGCGCGCGCCGGCTGGAAGCCGCAGGCGCATCGCGGTTGGGCACGGTGTTCCTGTACTTCCTGATCGCCTGCATCGGCATGCAGATGAACCTGCTGTCGCTGCTGGATCGGCCGTGGCTGTTCCTGCTCGGCGCGATCTGGATGGCTACGCATGTGCTGGTGCTGTGGGTGGTGGCCAAGCTGCTGCGCGCGCCGTTGTTCTTTTTCGCGATCGGTTCGCAGGGCAACATCGGGGCGGCCGCCTCGGCTCCCGTGGTGGCCGCGGCCTTCCATCCGACGCTGGCGCCGGTGGGGGTGCTGCTGGGGACGGTGGGCTATGCCACCGGTACCGGGTTGGCCTATGTCACCGGCCTGATCCTGAAGTGGATGGCCGGCGCCTGAGTTCTGACCGGACGTTCCTGTTGCGGGTTCGCGGCGTGCGCCGCGAACCCGCTCTGCCCGTGTAGGGCCGAGCACGCGCTCGGCCTTCTTTTGCCTGCGAAAAGGCCGTCCCGGCCCTCAACAGCAGCGGCCACCATTGCGTCCGCCGTAGCGCGCTTCCTGGCGCTCGCGGAAGAACGTCTTGTAGTCCATCGGCTCCTGGTCCGGATGCTTTTCCAGCATATGCCGGACGTAGTTGTCGTAATCAGGAATGCCACAGCACAGTCGTGCGGTCTGCACCAGGCGTCGCCAGATGCGGCGGTGGGCCTGGTACTGGCCGGCGGGAACCAGTTGCGTGCTCATCACAGATCCACCATTTCATGCGGCTTCAGCGCCACGTACGGGGTCTCGCGGTCGCTGCGCTGCGGATTGCGGCGGGCCGCCAGGATGGTCTTGATCGAATACACCAGGACTGCGCCCACCACCAGCAGGAACAGCGCGGTCAGGCCGGTGTTGACGTAGGCGTTGACCACGATCTGCTTCATCTGCGCCACTGACTTGGCCGGTGCGGTGATGGTGTCGCTGGCGAGCGCGGCCTGGAACTTGTGTGCCTGTGCCAGGAAGCCCTGTGCCGGGTTGCTGTCGAAGATCTTGATGAAGCCGGCGTAGGTGGTGCAGATCAGCAGCCACACTGCCGGTACTGCGGTAACCCACGCATAGCGGTCGCGCTTCATCTTGAACAGCACTACCGTGCCCAGCATCAGCGCGATACCGGCCAGCATCTGGTTGGAGATGCCGAACAACGGCCACAAGGTCTGGATGCCGCCGAACGGATCGACCACACCGGTGTAGAGCAGGTAGCCCCACAGCGCCACGCAGCCGGCGGTGCCGATGATGTTGGCGGTCCACGACTCGGTCTTCTTCAGCGCCGGGACGAAGTTGCCCAGCAGGTCCTGCAGCATGAAGCGTCCGGCACGGGTGCCGGCGTCCACCGCGGTCAGGATGAACAATGCTTCGAACAGGATCGCGAAGTGGTACCAGAACGCCATCATTGCGTCGCTGCCACTGGGGATCGCTTCGTGCAGGATCTGCGCGATGCCCACCGCGAGTGTCGGTGCGCCACCTGCACGATGCAGGATGGTCGGCTCGCCGATCGCCGCCGCGGTCGCGGTCAGCTGCTCCGGCGTGATGGTGAAGCCCCAGGTGTTGGTGATGTAGTGCGCCGCCGACGCCGCATCGGCGCCGATCACCGCCGCCGGGCTGTTCATCGCGAAGTAGATGCCTGGATCGATGATCGAGGCCGCGACCAGCGCCATCACCGCCACGAACGATTCCATCAGCATGCCGCCGTAGCCGATGTAACGCATGTGCGCTTCATTGGCCAGCAGCTTCGGCGTGGTGCCGGAGGAGATCAGCGCATGGAAACCAGAGACCGCACCGCAGGCGATGGTGATGAACAGGAACGGGAACATGCCGCCCTTCCACACCGGGCCGTCGCCACTGGCGGCGAACTGGGTCAGCGCCGGCATCTTCAGTTCCGGCATCACGATCAGGATGCCGACGGCCAGCGCGATGATCGTGCCGATCTTGAGGAAGGTCGACAGGTAGTCGCGCGGGGCCAGCAACAGCCACACGGGCAGCACCGATGCGACGAAGCCGTAGCCGATCAGCATCCAGGTGATCTGGGTGCCGGTGAACGTGAACGCCGGGCCCCACACTGGGTCGGCGGCGACCTTGCCGCCGTACCAGATCGCGGCCAGCAGCAGGATCAGGCCGACCACCGAGATCTCGCCGATCTTGCCGGGGCGGATATAGCGCATGTACACGCCCATCAGGATGGCGATAGGCATCGTCGCGATTACCGTGAACATGCCCCACGGGCTTTCGGCCAGCGCCTTGACCACCACCATCGCCAGCACCGCCAGGATGATGATCATGATCAGGAACGCACCGAACAACGCGATGGTGCCAGGTACCTGGCCCATCTCTTCTCTTACCAGGTCGCCCAGCGAACGGCCGTTGCGACGGCTGGACAGGAACAGCACCATGAAGTCCTGCACCGCACCGGCCAGCACCACACCCACCACCAGCCACAGCAGTCCAGGCAGGTAGCCCATCTGCGCGGCCAGGACCGGGCCGACCAGCGGGCCGGCACCGGCGATGGCGGCAAAGTGATGGCCGAACAGCACGTGCTTGTTGGTCGGCACGTAGTCCAGGCCATCGTTGTTGATCACCGCCGGGGTGGCCCGGGTCGGATCCAGCTGCATCACCTTGTTGGCGATGAACAGGCTGTAGAAGCGGTAGGCCACCAGGTACAGCGAAACCGCGGCGACGACGATCCACAGCGCATTGATGTGTTCGCCGCGGCGCAGGGCCACGGTGCCCAGACAGAAGGCGCCGAGCAGGGCGAGGGCCGCCCAGCCTATTTTGGAAAACCCTTTCATGAGGTGCTCTCTCCCGGAAAGACAGTCAAAGAGTCCCGCGTGCCCTCGACAGGGTCAATTGGCACAGGACGAATCGGCGGTAGTACTTTGGTCGTACGCTTGTTGTGCTGACGTGCAGCGAACATCAGGGATGGAACAATCGGTTGCGGCGCCGTCCATTGGCGTGTGGCCGTGCGGCGTCCATCTTCAGTGGCATCCATCCAACAGGAGTCGCCATGAGCTTTCCCGAACCGGTCCGCGTGCTGCGGACCATCCGTGGCATGCCCACCTCCGACGGTGCCGGCGTGCGCCTGACCCGCGTCATCGGTGGCCCGACGCTGCCCGACCTCGATCCGTTCCTGCTGCTTGATGAATTCGGCACCGACCGCGCCGAGGACTACATCGCCGGTTTCCCGGAGCATCCGCACCGCGGATTCGAGACCGTCACCTACATGCTCGACGGGCGCATGCGGCATCGCGACAACCATGGCAACGAAGGCCTGCTGACCCCGGGCAGCGTGCAGTGGATGACCGCTGGCCGCGGCCTGGTGCACTCGGAGATGCCCGAGCAGGAAAGCGGGCAGATGCGTGGCTTCCAGCTGTGGGTGAACCTGCCGGCGAAGGAGAAGATGACCGAGCCGAAGTACCAGGAGTTCGTGCCTGAGCGGATTCCCGTGGTGCACCCGGAAGCGGGCGTGGAGGTGAAGGTGATCGCTGGCACGGTCGATGGCACCCGCGGCCCGATCGTGCAACCGGCCACCGACCCGCTCTACCTCGACATCACGTTGGCGCCCGACCGTGCCTGGACTTACGCGCTGCCGGAAGGGCACAACGCCTTTGCGTACGTGTTCGAAGGTGGCGTGACTGTGGGTGAGCAGGACGCCGCGCGCGACGTCGCTCGCCAGGAACTGGCGGTGCTGGGCGGTGGCGAGCAGTTGCACATCTCGGCCGGCAATGAAGGCGCGCGCCTGATCCTGGTGGCCGGCCGTCCGCTGCGCGAACCGGTGATGCGCCACGGGCCGTTCGTGATGAACACGCGGCAGGAACTGATGCAGGCCTTCGTCGATTTCCAGGAAGGCAAGTTCTGACGTAGTACCGCCCGCTGGCCGGCAACTGCCTCGCATGGAGGCGGATCGGGGTGCCGGCCAGCGGCCGGCACTACCGTTGGATCGGGGCGCGCTGCGGGGATGCTGCCAGGCAGTCATCCCCGTCATCCTCAGCGCCCGGCGGCCACGGCCGACGGGGTCAGGCTCATGCCCTGCGCCAGCTGTTGCAGTGACCCCAGCTCCTGCGCGCTGTCCGGATACAGCGAAATCTGCGCGTAACGCCCCTTGTCGAGCTTGACCACGCTGATGCGCCGTTCGGCATACCCCGGCGGTTGCTGGCCGCCCAGGTCGGGCTGGTACCAGTACAGCGATTCACCGCCGAAGCTGCCTTTTTCCTGCCGCAGCGAGCGGTTCAGCGGAATGGACGGGTCACGCGCGCTGAGCATCAGGCTCAGCACTTCCCGGCCATCAGGGGTGCTGGCGCGGCAGACCAGGAAATCGGCCTGCACCTGCTGCTGCCACTGCAGACCGCTGCTGGCCGGCAGCGAAGGACATTCGGACGGCGCCTGCGCGGCGGCCTGGGCCGCAGCGAAAAGCAGGCTCGACAACATGACAGGCACGAACTTCATGCATCCCCCAAGGTGATGAATTGGTTGGCTTCGCCAGCAGAGCCGGCGACCATGGCATCCCATCCCCGGATGCCCCCCATCCGGCATGTGCACGGACGGTCAACTCAACCTTAACGGAACGTGAGCAATCGCACAATTCGCGGTTGCAAGCGCAACCATTGCGGCCGACGGTCGACCGCAATGGGTGCTGCGGGGATCAGCGGTCGTTGCCGATCCACTTGTAGATCAGACCACCGATCGCGCCACCCAGCAGCGGGGCGACCCAGAACAGCCACAACTGGTTGACCGCACCGCTGCCGGCGAAGAAGGCCACGGCCGTGGAGCGGGCCGGGTTCACCGACGTGTTGGTGACCGGGATGCTGATCAGGTGGATCAGGGTCAGCGACAGGCCGATCGCCAGCGGGGCGAATCCGGCCGGTGCCTTGCCGTGGGTGGAACCCATGATCACGATCAGGAACACCGCCGTCAGTACCACTTCGCACAGGAAGGCGGCCGCCACGCTGTAACCACCGGGCGATAGCGTGCCATAGCCATTGCTGGCGAACGCTCCGGCCTGGCTGCCGTCGATGGCGAAGCCACTGGCGCCGGAGGCGATCTGCAGCAGGATGAAGCCGGCCAGCAGGCCGCCCGCAACCTGGGCGATGATGTACGGCACCAGGTCCCTGGTCGGGAAGCGACCACCCGCCCACAGGCCGACGCTGACTGCCGGGTTGAAGTGCGCACCGGAGATATGGCCGAACGCATAGGCGCCGGTCACCACGGTCAGGCCGAAGGCGAGCGCCACGCCGAGGAAGCCGATACCCAGCGGATTGCCGTCACCACCGAACTTGGCGGCCAGCACCGCGCTGCCACAGCCACCCAGAACCAGCCAGAACGTGCCGAGGAATTCGGCGGACAAGCGTTTACCCATGCTCATGTGTTGCACTCCTTTGACGGTCGAAAGTGTGATTTATGTCACATTTCAATGATCAGCGGGTGACTGTAGCGTCAACGCCGGGTGCAGGAATACACCCTCGGCTGTGTGCAACACGCGATGCTCAGTACTGCGGCAGCGGGATGAACTCCTTGTCGTCGCCGGGGATGGTGCCGAAGCGACCGGCTTCCCAATCGTGCTTGGCCTGCTCGATACGCTCCTTCGAGCTGGACACGAAGTTCCACCACAGGTGGCGCGGGCCATCCAGCGGCTCGCCACCGAACAGCATCGCCTTTACCGGTGTCTTTGCGCGCAGGCGGCCGCGTGCGCCGGCTTCGGGGATGACCAGGTGCTGTGCGGGGATGTCCACGCCATCCAACTGCGCATCGCCCTCAAGGATGTACAGCGCGCGCTCGCGGTGGCCGTCGTCGATGTCGATTTCCGCGTCCGCGTCCAGATCGATCGCCACATTGAGCGTATCGGCGAACACTTTCACCGGCGATTCCTCGCCATAGGCGCGGCCAGCGATCACCCGCAGCCAGGCGCCGTTGCGGCGCTGCTCGGGCAGGGTGGCCGCAGCATGGTGATAGAACGCCGGCTCGATTTCCTCGTGCGATTTCGGCAGCGCGACCCAGGTCTGCATGCCGTGGATCGGGTTGTCATGGTCGCGGTCCGGTTGCGGTGTCCGCTCGGAATGGGCAATGCCGCGACCAGCGGTCATCCAGTTGACGTCACCAGGACGGATCACCTGGTCCGATCCAAGTGTGTCGCGGTGGCCGATCGCGCCCGACCACAGGTAGGTGACCGTGGCCAGGCCGATATGCGGATGCGGGCGCACGTCGATGGCGGTGCCGGGGTGCATCAGTGCCGGGCCCATCTGGTCGACGAACACGAACGAACCGATGCTGCGCGCCTGCAGGGTGGGGACGGCGCGACGGACTTCGAGGCCGCCGATGTCGTGCACGCGCGGAGCGATGATGGTGGTCATGCGGGCGTTCTCGCTGGCAGGGATCAGGCGATCAGCATCGCATGCGGCTGTGACGGGGACATGCCTCGTATGGGTAACAGGGTGTTCCAGCCAACGGCGCAGCCCCTCGTGGCTGTGGGGGGGGGGCGCTGAAGGCAGAAGCAAAAGCAGAAGCCGCGCTTGGCCGGGCGGGTGGGTGGCGCAGGGGACGCTGCAAGTACGTCCATGTAAGCTCGATCGCCGCATCCATGCGGCTCACGCCCCTGCGCCACCCACCCGCCCGGCCTCTGACAGTTTCCGTGTGCTGTCCAGCCACGGAGAAGAAAAAGAAAATCAAAAGCAAACGCCGGTCGCTTCGCTCGCATCCACGCATGGCGTGGATCAAGCGTGTCGACCAAGGTCGACACCGCCCCGCCCAACAAACAGAAAAGCCAGAGCCGTTTTGGCTCTGGCTTCTGCTGTGGCATTTGACGTTGCCTCTGCGGGTGCCGGGCCGCAGGCCCGGCCGATGAACTCAGACCACCGGTTCGCGCAGGACGGGGTTGTCCCAGCCCGGGCGCGGGGCGAAACGGTCGCCGTGGCGCTGCTGCAGCGCCTTCAACCGCTCGACGATCACATCGGCACCGACCGCACGGATGTGCTGGATCGGACCGCCGCGGAACGGAGCGAAACCGGTGCCGAAGATCACGCCGGCATCCAGCAGGTCCGCATCGGCCACCACGCCTTCGTGCAGGCACGCCACTGCCTCGTTCAACAGCGGCAGGATCAGGCGGTCTTCCAGGTCGGCCGGGGCCTGGTAGTCGCTGGCCACGTCCGGCTTCTTCGGCTTGCCGTTTTCCCAGGTGTAGATGCCCTGGCCATCCTTCTTGCCACGCTTGTCCGGTTCCACCGTCTGCAGCGCGGCCGGAATCTGCAGGCCCAGGAACGGCGCCAGTTCGCGGCCGACACCGGCGGCCACGTCCAGGCCGACGGTATCGATCAGTTCGATCGGGCCCATCGGCATGCCGAACTTCACGGCGGCCTTGTCGATCACCGGGCCCGGGATGCCTTCGGCGTACGCGGTGGCGGCTTCCAGCATGTACGGGAACAACACGCGGTTGACCAGGAAGCCCGGGCTGCCGGCCACCGGCACCGGGAACTTGCCCAGCGCCTTGCAGAACGCGGCCAGGCGGCGCTCGGTCTCCGGCGCCATGCCATCGTGGTGGATGATTTCCACCAGCGGCATCTGTGCTACCGGGTTGAAGTAGTGCAGGCCGGCGAACTGCGCCGGGCGCTGGATGTGATCGCGCAGTTCCACCAGTGGAATCGACGAGGTATTGGTGGTCAGCAGGGCGTCCTGCTTCATCTTCGGTTCCAGCGTCTGGTACAGCGCACGCTTGGCTTCCGGGTTCTCGATGATCGCCTCGATCACCAGATCCGCTTCGGCAACCCCATTGCCTTCCAGGTCGGCACGCAGGCGTGCGGCCACGGCGGGGCGCTTGCTTTCGTCGCGCACCTTCTTGGCAAACAGCGCCTGCGCGCGTTCCATGGCCGGGTCGATGAAGCGCTGCTCGCGGTCCTGCAGGGTCACCTCGAAGCCCTTGTAAGCGGCCCACGCGGCGATGTCGCCGCCCATCACGCCGGCGCCGACCACGTGCACGTGACGGATGCCGGAATCACCACTGCCCAGGCCCTTCAGTCGCTCGGTGAGGAAGAAGATACGGATCAGGTTGCGCGCGGTCGGCGTGCTCGCCAGCTTCACCACCGCACGGCGTTCGGCGTCCAGGCGGGCCTGGATCGGCTTGCCGCCGCTGCGCTGCCAGGTGCTGATCAGCGCGTACGGCGCCGGGTACTGGTCCTTCTTCGCCTTGCGTGCGACCTGCTTGACCATCTGCGGCGCCAGCAGCCTGCGTGCCAGCCAGGTGTTGGTGGCCCACGCCGTCGCGCGCTGCTTGAACGGGCGGGTGGTGCCGGACAGCGCCAGCGCGACGGCGGTGTCGAGCACCACCGCTGGCGCCACCACCTTGTCGACCAGGCCGATGCCACGCGCGGCCGAGGCCGACAGGGTGCGGCCGGTCAGCATCATGTCCATCGCCGCCGGCGCGCCCACCAACTGCGGCAGGCGGGCGCTGCCGCCCCAGCCCGGGAAGATGCCCAGCTGGGTTTCCGGCAGGCCGATGCGGGTGCTGCTGTCATTGGACGCCACGCGGTAGCGGCAGGCCAGCGCCAGTTCGGTGCCGCCGCCCAGGCAGTGGCCGTGGATCGCCGCAACGGTGGGGCAGGGCAGCTCGGCCAGCTTCTGATAGGTCGCCTGGCCACGACGGATCGCGTCGTTGACAGTGCCGCGACGGTCGAATTCCTGGAACTCCTTCAGGTCGGCACCGGCAATGAAGCCGGCCTTCTTCAGTGACTGGACCACCACGCCTTTGGGTGGGTCCAGCGCGATGCGCTCAAGCAGGTCGCCCAGCTCCAGCAGCACGTCCTGCGACATCGCGTTGACGCTGCTGTCCTGACGATCCAGGGAGAGAACCACCACGCCGTCGTCGCGGATCTCGGGGTGCCAGTGGCTGAAGCGGAGACCATCGAAGCCTGAGAGCATGGACGTTCCATCCGGTTGTGTATGGAGAAGCGGCTATGATCCAGAGGTTGTTTCCCCCGCGTCAAATCCCAATAGCAGGGGAGTGGCGCCCCCGGATCCATGGCCGTGGACCGGGACGCTAACGGAACGGTGGTTAAAAGCTGGTGCGGCGCCAGGTGATCGGCGACTGAACTTTTCCCGGGATTGGCAGTCTCATTGCCCGACGTCGGTTGGGCTGACAGGAGTGCGGCCCCTCATGGCCGAGGTTGATACACCACAGGAGCTGGATCTGGAACTGGTCCGGCGCGTGCAGCACGGCGAGAGTGCCGCCTTCGATGTCCTGGTGCGCAAGTACCAGCATCGGGTGGTGGCCCTGGTCGGTCGCTACATCGCCGACTGGAGCGAATGTCAGGACGTCGCCCAGGACACTTTCATCCGTGCCTACCGCGCGATCGGGAGTTTCCGTGGCGATGCCCAGTTCTCAACCTGGTTGCATCGAATCGCCGTGAATACCGCCAAAAACTACCTGGCTTCACACAATCGACGGCCGCCGACCGATGACATCGACATCGGCGATGCCGAACAGTTCGACAGTGGTACGCGCCTGCGTGACACCGACACGCCCGAACGCGAGTTGATGCGCCAGGAGCTGGAACAGACGGTGATGAAGGCCGTCAACGCGCTGCCGGAAGAACTCCGGTCAGCGATCACCCTGCGCGAGGTGGAAGGCCTGAGCTACGAGGATATCGCGCAGAAGATGGGGTGCCCGATCGGCACGGTGCGTTCACGGATCTTCCGGGCGCGCGAGGCGATCGACACCGAACTCCGGCCGCTGCTGGACATCGGCAGCGCCACCCGTGAGAAGAGCCGCGTATGACCAGTAACCCGTTCAACGAATCGCAGAACCATCAATCGCCCGCCGGGCAGCGCCTGGACCAGCGCCATCGCGAGCAGCTGTCGGCCCTGGTCGATGGCGAGCTGGGCGCCGATGAAGCGCGTTTCCTGCTGCGCCGGATGGAGCACGACCCCGAGCTGGCCGGTTGCCAGGAGCGCTGGCAGCTGCTGGGCGACGTGATGCGCGGGCAGGCGTCGGCACTGGCTCCGGCCGGGTTCAGTGCCGCCGTGGCTGCCGCCATCGCGGCCGAGCCGGCGCCACAGGCCGAGCCGCGTCGCCAGGTACGTCGCAGTGGCTGGCGGGCCTGGGGCGGCGGCGCCGCCCTGGCCGCGTCGGTGGCCGCCGTCGCGCTGTTCATCGGCGGCGAGAAACTGAAGGAGGCCACACCGGGTGTACCGCTGGCGCCGCAGGTGATCGCCAGCCAGGCGGAACTGCCGCCGGCGCCAACCGCGCCGGCCCCGGTGACCGAAGCATCGGTGGATACCGCCGCGATGGCCGTGGCGGCGGCGCCGGCTGTGGCGATGGCTGCCACCAGCCGTCGCCAGGACGCCCGCCGCGCCAGTGCAACCCGCAGCCAGCAGGCCGCGCGTGCCGCCCAGCGCGATGACGCTCCGCAGCGCGCCATCGCCGCCCTGCAGGCACCGCTGGCTCCGACCGTACCGGCCACCGCCAACCACAACCTGCCATTCGGTGAGGTCGGCGGGCTGCAGGCCCGGCCGTGGCCGCGCTCCAGCCTGGCGCCGACCGCGGGTGGTGCGCTCAATGCCAGTTTCCCGGCCCGCGCCGGCGGTGTCGCGTTCTACCCGTTCGAGCCGCGCCTGCAGGACGACCTGCCGGTGCCGCCGCGCCCGCGCGACTGAGCCGGGCGCCTTCACGCCCCGCCGTCGGCGGGGCCCGTATTCCTCTTTCCATCCGACCCGGAGGTTGCCGTCCGATGACTCCCCGACTTCGCACGCAGGCCATTGGCCTGCTGGCCCTGACCCTTCCCCTGGTGGCCTGCGCGCAGGCGCCGGCGCCTGCCGCCCCGGCCCAGCCTGCGCCGGCCGCGGCGCCGCGGGCGCCTGCACAACCGCTGGTCAGTGGCTTGCCTGACTTCACCAACCTGGTCGAACAGGTCGGCCCGGGCGTGGTCAACGTCGACACCACCATCGTCCGCAACAACCGCCAGGCCTCGCGCGGCCCGATGGGCGACGATGACATGCCGGAGTTCTTCCGCCGCTTCTTCGGCCCTGACTTCCCGATGCCGGGGCAGGGGCCGGGTGGGCAGGATGGCGGTCCCAGCATCAAGGGGCGTGGCATGGGATCGGGCTTCATCATCTCGCCCGATGGCTACGTACTGACCAACTACCACGTGGTGGCCGACGCCAGCGAGGTGAAGGTTAAGCTGGGCGACAGCCGCGAGTTCACCGCCAAGGTGGTGGGCAGCGACCAGCAGTACGACGTGGCCCTGCTCAAGATCGATGGCAAGAACCTGCCAACCGTGCGCGTGGGCGATTCCAACACCCTGAAGCCGGGTCAATGGGTTGTCGCGATCGGCTCGCCGTTCGGCCTCGACCATTCCGTTACCGCCGGCGTGGTCAGCGCCGTTGGTCGCAGTACGGGGGGGCCGGACCAGCGCTACGTGCCATTCATCCAGACCGACGTGGCGATCAACCAGGGCAATTCCGGTGGGCCGCTGCTGAACACCCGCGGCGAAGTGGTCGGCATCAACTCGCAGATCTTCTCGGCCTCCGGCGGCTACATGGGCATCAGCTTCGCGATCCCGATCGACCTGGCGATGAGCGCGGTCGAGCAGATCAAGAAGAGCGGCAAGGTCACCCGCGGCCAGCTCGGCGCGGTGGTCGAACCGATCGATTCGCTGAAGGCGCAGGGACTGGGCCTGCCCGACAGCCGCGGCGCGCTGGTCAACCAGATCGTGGCTGGCAGTGCGGCCGCCAAGGCCGGCGTGCAGGTGGGCGATGTCATCCGCTCGGTCAACGGCAGCGCGGTCAACAGCTGGTCCGACCTGCCGCCGCTGATCGGTGCGATGGCGCCGGGCAGCAAGGTGAACCTGGTGGTTTACCGCGACGGCAAGCCGCATGAGCTTAGTGCCACGCTGACCGCACTGAGCGAGGACGGGCAGGCCAATGCCCGCGGGCCGTCGGCTGGCGGTGGCGAGGCGGCTCCGCAGACCGGTGCCAACGCCCTGCTGGGGCTGGACGTCAGCGACCTGAACGCGGCCCAGCGCAAGCAGTTGGGGCTCAACGGCAATGAAGGCGTGCGCATCACCGGGGTCAAGGGCCAGGCGGCACGCGATGCCGGCCTGTCGCCGGGCATGGTGATCCTGCAGGTCGGCCGCACTGCGGTCGGCAGCGTGGATGCCCTGAACCGGGCGTTGTCCAGCTTCAAGAAGGACGACGTGGTGATGCTGCTGGTCCGCACGGCCAACGGCAACAGCGCCTTCGTGGCGGTGAAGGCCGGCCAGTAAGGCTCCTGCCGGGGCCGCTTCGGCGGCGCCGGCGCGGCCCCCGAAGCCCCGCCCCGGCGGGGCTTCGGCCGTTCTGGCCCCGGTCCGATGAGGCAGTTTTCGCGGCCGGGCGCCGGGCATGCGATAATCGACCGTTACCCTGACGACGCCGCGCGCCGCCGCCACCTATGTCTTCTGATTCGATGCGGAACATCCGCAACTTCTCCATCATCGCCCATGTCGACCACGGCAAGTCCACGCTGGCCGACCGCATCATCCAGCTCTGTGGTGGCCTGCAGGCCCGCGAGATGGAAGCGCAGGTGCTCGACTCCAATCCCATCGAGCGCGAGCGTGGCATCACGATCAAGGCGCAATCGGTGTCACTGCCGTACCTGGCCAAGGACGGGCAGACCTATCACCTGAACTTCATCGACACCCCCGGCCACGTCGACTTCTCCTATGAAGTCAGCCGCTCGCTGGCCGCCTGCGAAGGCGCGCTGCTGGTGGTCGATGCGGCGCAGGGCGTGGAAGCGCAGTCGGTAGCCAACTGCTATACCGCAGTGGAGCAGGGCCTGGAAGTGGTGCCGGTGATCAACAAGATCGACCTGCCCACCGCCGACATCGAGCGCGCCAAGGCCGAGATCGAGGCCGTGATCGGCATCGACGCTTCCGACGCCGTGCCGGTCAGTGCCAAGACCGGCCTCAACGTGCAGGACGTGCTGGAGGCGATCGTCCATCGCATCCCGCCGCCGGTGCCGCGCGACACCGACAAGCTGCAGGCGCTGATCATCGACTCGTGGTTCGACAACTACCTGGGCGTGGTCTCGCTGGTGCGCGTGATGCAGGGCGAGATCAAGGCCGGTGACAAGCTGCAGGTGATGTCGACCGGCCGCAACCACCAGGTCGACAACGTCGGCGTGTTCACTCCCAAGCGCAAGGTGCTGCCGGCGCTGCGTGCCGGTGAAGTGGGCTGGGTCACCGCCAGCATCAAGGACGTGCATGGTGCGCCGGTCGGCGACACCCTCACCCTGGCCGGCGATCCGGCGCCGAAGCCGCTGCCGGGCTTCCAGGAAATGCAGCCGCGCGTGTTCGCCGGCCTGTTCCCGGTCGATGCCGAGGACTACCCGGACCTGCGCGAAGCGCTGGACAAGCTGCGCCTGAACGATGCCGCGCTGCGTTTCGAGCCTGAAAGCTCCGAAGCGATGGGCTTCGGCTTCCGCTGTGGCTTCCTGGGCATGCTGCACATGGAGATCGTGCAGGAGCGCCTGGAACGCGAATACAACCTGGACCTGATCAGCACCGCGCCGACGGTGGTGTATGAGGTCCTGAAGACCGACGGCTCGGTCATCAACATGGACAACCCGGCCAAGCTGCCGCCGGTGAACCAGGTCGAGGAGATCCGCGAGCCGATCATCCGCGCCAATGTGCTCACTCCCGAGGAATACATCGGCAACATCATCAAGCTGTGCGAAGAAAAGCGCGGCAGCCAGATCGGCATCAACTACCTGGGCAGCCAGGTGCAGATCAGCTACGAGCTGCCGATGGCCGAGGTGGTGCTGGACTTCTTCGACAAGCTCAAGTCGGTCAGCCGTGGCTATGCCTCGCTGGACTACCACTTCGTGCGCTTCGACGCCGGCCCGTTCGTGCGCGTCGACGTGCTGATCAACGGTGACAAGGTCGACGCACTGTCGCTGATCGTGCACCGCAGCCACGCCGACCGCCGTGGCCGCGAGCTGTGCGAGAAGATGAAGGACCTGATCCCCCGGCAGATGTTCGACGTGGCCATCCAGGCCGCCGTCGGCTCGCAGATCATCGCCCGCACCACGGTCAAGGCGATGCGCAAGAACGTGCTGGCCAAGTGCTATGGTGGCGACGTCTCGCGCAAGAAGAAGCTTCTGGAAAAGCAGAAGGAAGGCAAGAAGCGCATGAAGCAGGTCGGCCGCGTGGAGATCCCGCAGGAAGCGTTCCTGGCCGTGCTGCAGATGGACAACAAGTAAGCCCGCACCGGCCTCGCGGGGCCGGTCGTCTGGTGACGTTGCAAAGGACCCTGAATGAAACTGTTTGAGATCCTCCTGGTCGTGCTGACCCTGGCCTCGGGCCTGATCCTGCTCGCCGACAAGCTGTACCTCGCCAAGCGCCGCGCCCAGCGCGCGGGCCTGCTCGACACCGAGCCGGTGCTGGTGGACTACTCGCGTGCATTCTTCCCGGTGCTGGCGATCGTGCTGATCGTGCGCAGTTTCATCGCCGAGCCGTACAAGATCCCGTCCAGCTCGATGATGCCGAACCTGCTGATCGGCGATTTCATCCTGGTCAACAAGTTTTCCTACGGCCTGCGCCTGCCGATCAGCAACACCAAGATCGTCCCCTTCGGCGAGCCGTCGCGCGGCGACGTGGTGGTGTTCCACTTTCCCGGCCACAGCGACAACGACCCGGCCAAGGGCGAGAACTTCATCAAGCGCGTGATCGGCGTGCCGGGTGACACCGTGGTCTTCGAAGGCGACGGCGTGATCCTCAATGGCGAACCGCTGAAGTACGACAACAAGGGCATCTATGCCGGCCACAAGGGCCAGGGCGAGGGCGCCAACCTGCTGGTCGAGCACCTGCCGGGCCGTACCCATACCGTGCTGGAGACCGACTATCCGCGTGGCCAGGGCCAGTGGACTGTACCGGCCGGCAAGTACCTGGTGATGGGCGACAATCGTGACAACAGCGACGATGGCCGCTTCTGGGGCCTGCTGCCGGAAGAAAACCTGCGCGGCAAGGCCTTCCTGATCTGGCTGAACTGCCAGGGCTGGTTCTGCAAGGATGGCTTCGAGCCGTCGCGGATCGGCTCGAGCATCAACTGAGTACCTTCACATCCAACGCGTATCTGGGGAGAACGCAATGAAGACGATGAACACGCAGCGTGGCATGACCCTGACCTCGTTCCTGGCGGTCCTGATCGTGGTGGGTTTCTTCCTTTACATCGGCATGAAGCTGTTCCCGATGTACCAGGAGTATTACGCGGTGCGCTCGGCGATGAAGAGCCTGGCCAAGGAGCCGGGTGTGGGCAGCATGGAGCCGGCCCGGATCCAGGATCTGTTCTTCAAGCGCCTGTACATCAATTACTCGGAAAACGTGAAGCCGGCCAACGTGAAGTTCGACCGTCGCGACAATGGCTGGACCCTCAAGGTCAACTACGAAGTGCGCCGTCCGCTGGTCGGCAACCTGGACGTGGTTGGCAAATTCGATTCATCCCAGGACCTGACCCGAAGCGGTGCCGAATAAACCTTTCCAACGTGGTGATCTGATCGGTCATCCCTTCCGCGACCCGGCGCTGCTCAAGCAGGCGCTGACGCATCGTAGCGCCGGTGCGCCACACAACGAGCGCCTGGAGTTCCTGGGCGACAGCATCGTCAACATGATGGCGGCCGAGGCGTTGTACCGACGCTGGCCCAAGGCTGACGAGGGCGCGATGACCCGTGCCCGCGCCGAACTGGTGCGTGAGGGCGCGCTGGCGGTGATTGGACGTAGCCTGGAGCTGGGCGAGCGGCTGATCCTGGGCCCGGGCGAAATGAAGTCCGGTGGCCACCGTCGTGATTCGATCCTGGCCGACGCGGTGGAAGCCGTGGTGGCTGCGATCTACCTGGACGCCGGTTTCGAGGCCTGCCGGGCGGTGGTACTGCCCTGGTTCAGCGCTTCGATCGAGGCACTGCCGGCCTCCGGCCGACCCGAGAAGGACCCCAAGACCCGCCTGCAGGAATGGCTGCAGGCCCGACAGAAGCCGTTGCCGCAGTATGAACTGGTGTCAGAATCCGGTGACGACCACGCCAAGCACTTCCGGGTACGCTGCAACGTAGCCGACCCGGCCGCCAGCACCGAGGGCGAAGGCGCCTCGCGGCGGCTTGCCGAACAACAGGCGGCTGCGGCCGTCCTAGAACAACTGGATTCCAAGTGAGCGAACAAACTCCCCATCATTGCGGCAGCGTGGCCGTCATCGGCCGCCCGAACGTGGGCAAGTCGACCCTGACCAATGCCCTGGTCGGCGCCAAGGTCAGCATCGTCTCCAACCGTCCGCAGACCACGCGCCATCGCCTGCTGGGCATCGCCACCTATCCGGAAGGCCAGCTGGTGCTGGTCGACACCCCCGGCCTGCACAAGGTGCAGAAGCGTGCGATGAACCGGGTGATGAATCGCGCCGCGCGTGGCTCGCTGGAAGGCGTCGATGCCGGCCTGCTGGTGATCGAAGCCGGTCGCTGGGATGAAGAGGACAGCCTGGCGTTCAACGTGCTGCGCGACGCCGGCATCCCGGTGGTGCTGGTGGTCAACAAGATCGATCGCCTGAAGGAAAAGGGCGCGTTGCTGCCGTTCCTGCAGCAGGTGACCGAGGGTCGCGACTTCGCCGCCGTGCATCCGATCTCCGCGCAGAAGCGCAACGGCCTGGAAGCGCTGGTGCGCGACGTGCTGAAGCTGCTGCCGGAAGCCCCGCCAATGTTCGGCGAGGACGAGATCACCGACCGCAGCCAGCGTTTCCTGGCCGGTGAACTGGTGCGCGAGCAGCTGATGCGCCAGCTCGGCGAGGAACTGCCGTACGCCACCACTGTCGAGATCGAGCGCTTCACCGAGGACGGCAACCTGCTGCGCATCGGTGCGGTGATCTGGGTCGAGCGTGAAGGCCAGAAGGCCATCGTGATCGGCAAGGGCGGCGCTCGCCTGAAGGAGATCGGCGCCAAGTCCCGCCTGCAGATGGAGCGTCTGTTCGGGGCCAAGGTGTTCCTGGAAACCTGGGTGCGCGTGCGTGAAGGCTGGTCCGACGACGAGGCCGCGCTGAAGGCCTTCGGTTACGAGTAAGGCGTTGTAGTCGCTTCGATGATGATCGAGGACGACACCGGCTTCGTGCTGCACGCACGGGCCTACCGCGAGACCAGCCTGCTGGTCGAAGTGTTGAGCGCGCAGCATGGCCGTATCGGCCTGCTTGCGCGTGGCGTGTCCACTGCCAAGGGCCAGGTGCTGCGCGCCGCCCTGCAGCCGTTGCAGTGGATCCGCTTCAGTGCCCAGCAGCGGGGGGAACTGGCCCAGCTGCGTGGCGCCGAGGCGCTGGATGCCGCGCCACGCCTGGTCGGGCAGGCGATGCTCGCCGGTTTCTACCTGAGCGAGCTGACCCTGCGCCTGGCCCCGCGCCAGGACCCGCTGCCGGAGCTGTACCTCGCCTACGGCGAGGCGCGTGCGCGGCTGGCGGTGGGCGCTGGCCTGGCCTGGACCCTGCGCCGTTTCGAACGCGAGCTGCTGTCTGCACTGGGCCTGGGTTTCGAGCTGGACAGCGCCAGCGATGGCCAGCCGATCGACCCGGCGGCACGCTACGAACTGGACCCGCAGGAGGGTGCGCAGCGCCTGCTGAGCGAGCGCGGCGGGGAGCGCCGGGCAGCCGCCACCGGGTCGGCGCTGTTGGCGCTGGCGGCTGACGAAGAGCCGGATGCCGCCGATCTGGCCAGCCTGCGCCTGCCGATGCGGCGGGTGCTGGCCCATCACCTGGGGCCACGCGGCCTGAAGTCCTGGGAAATGCTCGAGCAGCTCGCGCCCCGCAGGTAGGGGGTGTTCGGCAGGGCTTGCAGCCCTGCACCTGCAGAGTCAACGTCAACGGCAGAAGCTGGCTATCCGTGGGGAGGCGGGGTGGGTCCGGTTGAGGGGGGCGCTGCAAGTACGTCCATGTAAGCTCGGTCGCCGCATCCATGCGGCTCACGCCCCCTCAACCGGACCCACCCCGCCTTCGACAGATTCTTGCGAGCTGTCGGAATGGCATGGGGTCGGATCCGTTTTCCACAGGAAAACGGATCCGACCCCAGATTGATTTCGATATCTGACAGAGATTCATCCACGCATGGCGTGGATCTACCCGATCGCGGAAAACTGTCAGAGGTGGGGCGGTATCGGAGGGCGGGGTGTCAGCCGCATGGATGCGGCTGCCAAGCCTACAGGGACGTACTTGCGGCGTCCCCGCACTCCGACACCGCCCCGCCAGCCCACGGAATGCCAGCTTTTGCTGTTGCCTTGGCTTGAAGCCTCTGCGGGTGCAGGGCGCAGCCCTGCCGAGCAACCCTCAATGCAGCAGGGCCGCCACCGCTTCGCGGAACCCCGCCTGGGCCTGCCCGGACTCGGGCGCGTGATGCAGTTGCCGCACCGCGCGCCCCAGCCGTGCCGCGCCGACGAAGCCACAACTAGCCTGCAACCGGTGCAGCTGGCTGCGCAACTGGCGCTCGTCGTGCTGGTCGACCGCCTGCTCGACCGCGTCGCGCACGCCCGGCAACTCGGCCAGGAACAGTTCGCGCAGTGCGATCAGGTGGTTGCGCTGGCCATTGAGCGCTGCCAGGGCTGCGGTCTCGTCCCAGTCCTGTACGGCCAGTTCGACCGCGGCCGGGGCCTGTGCCACGAAGATCCCCGCCGGGCTGTTGACCAGCGCTCGGCGCACGGCCTTCAGCAGCTGGTCGCGGCCCAGTGGCTTGACCAGGGTGTCGCTGAAACCAGCTTCGCGCAGGCGGGCGTGAATGGAGGCATCGCCGTCGGCGGTATGTGCCAGTGCCGGCGTGTCGGGATGTGAACGGCGCAACTCACGCAACAGCTGCGCGCCATTGCCGTCCGGCAGGTTGACGTCGATCAGCCACAGGTCATGCGAGCCGGGCTCGGCACTGGCCAGGGCACTGGCCAGCGAATCTGCGGTATCCACATCCGCCGGTAACGTTTCCAACGCCGCCTTGAAAAAACCGCGGCTGATGATGTCGTCCTCGACAAGCAGGAAGCGGGGCCGTGTGGCCCGCGGGGTCATCTGCATCAGGGCTGCCTCCATGTCAGCTGTCCCAATCATCAAGCACGGCGGCCACGGGCGCAAGCGGGTCCGGGCCCCATCGGTCAGGATCTGCGACAATACGCCCCCATTTTTGCCCGCAGCCTGTTGCCACGTGGCCCGATCCCGCTCCCGCACCGACCGTACCCCGTTCCAGACCGAGATCCTCGACCTCAGCCATGATGGTCGCGGTGTCGCCCGCCGTGAAGGCGAGGGCGGCAAGGTTACCTTCGTCAGCGGCGCCCTGCCCGGTGAGGTGGTGATGGCCGAACAGACAGCCCGCAGCCGCCATTTCGACGAGGCGCGCACGCTGGAGGTGCTGCAGGCCTCGCCGCAGCGGGTGACCCCCAAGTGCCCCCATTTCGGCACCTGTGCCGGCTGCGTACTGCAGCACCTGGACGAGGCCCAGCAGATCGTCGCCAAGCAGCGCGTGCTGATGGACAACCTGGAGCGGATCGGCCATGTGAAGCCGGGCACCGTGCTGCCGCCGCTGGTCGGCGAGAGCTGGGGTTACCGCCGCAAGGGCCGCTTCTCGGTGCGCCGGGTCGAGAAGAAGGACAAGACCCTGGTCGGCTTCCGTGAACAGGATCCGCGTTTCGTCGCCGACCTCAGCCAATGCCTGACGGTGATTCCGGAAATCGGCACCAAGGTCGAGGCGCTGTCCACCTTCATTGAAACGCTCGATGGCAAGCGCGACATCCCGCAGATCGAGTTCATCGCCGGTGACCAGGCGGTGGTGCTGACCGTGCGCCACCTGCAACCGCTCAGCGATGCGGACCGCGCGGCCTGGGCTGCCTTCGGCCAGCAGCATGGGTTCGTGATCTACCTGCAGTCCGGCGGCGTGGACACCGTGCAGCCGCTGGACGGGCAGGGCGTGCCGCTGTCGTTCCGGCTGGCGCCGTGGGATGTCGAGCTGGCGTTCCGCCCGTTGGATTTCATCCAGGTCAACGCCAAGCTCAACGAGAAGATGATCGCCCACGCCCTGGACCTGCTGCAGCCGGGTAAGGACGAGCGCGTGCTGGACCTGTTCTGCGGCCTGGGCAACTTCACCCTGCCGCTGGCCCGCCGTGTGCGTGAAGTGGTGGGTGTGGAAGGCGATGCAGGCCTGGTGGCGCGTGCGCGTGAGAACGCCGAGCGCAACGGCCTGGCCAACGCGCAGTTCTTCAGCGCCGACCTGACCCAGGACCAGCGCAGCACGGCGTGGATGCGCCAGGGCTTCGACAAGCTGCTGCTGGATCCGCCGCGCTCGGGCGCGATCGAAGTGCTGCAGCAGCTGCCGCTGAAGCAGTTCAAGCGTATCGTCTACGTCAGCTGCCACCCGGGCTCGCTGGCGCGCGATGCCGGCTATCTGGTCAACGAACAGGGCTTCACCCTGGTCAGCGCCGGTGCCATGGACATGTTCCCGCACACCGCGCACGTGGAAAGCATCGCGGTATTCGAAAAGCGCTGAGCAGCTGTCATCACCCGTGGCGCATAATTGCGCCATGGGCATCGAAATCGAACGCAAATTCCTGGTCAGCAGCGATGGCTGGCGCACCGCCGCGCATCGGGTGATCCCGATGGCGCAGGGCTACATCAACGACATGGGCGCGCTCGACCGCGGCACCCAGAACGCCTCGGTGCGCGTGCGCATCGAAGGCGACCACGCCGCGCTGAACCTGAAGTCGCGCACCCTCGGCCACACCCGCCAGGAGTTCGACTACCCGATCCCCGTGGAGGACGCGCGCGCACTGCTGGCGTTGTGTGTCGGCGGCCTGATCGACAAGCGCCGCCATCTGGTCGAACACGCCGGCCTGACCTGGGAAGTGGACGAGTTCCTCGGTGACAACGCCGGCCTGGTGGTGGCCGAAGTCGAGCTGGAAAGCGCGGACCAGGCCATCGACCTGCCGGACTGGGTCGGCGCCGAAGTGACCGATGACGCCCGCTACTACAACGTTGCCCTGGCCAGCCGCCCGTATTCACAGTGGTGAACCCCCAAAAAGGGGACGGAGGGGATTAAGTCGGCTTTACCCCGCCTGTGCGGAAAGCGACTTAATCCCCTCCGTCCCCTTTTATCGAGGAAGGCGGTCCCCATGTCGTTCGGATGAGAATCGACATCTACTCCGACGTGGTCTGCCCCTGGTGCTGGATTGGCAAGCATCGTTTCCAGCAGGGCGTGCAGTTGCTGGGCGCCAATGCGCCTGACCTCGATATCCACTGGCAGCCGTTCCAGCTGGACCCGGATGCGGACGACACCCCGGTGCCGCTGCGCGAGGCCTATGCGCGCAAGTTCGGGGGCGTCGAGCGCACCGAGCAGATCCTCGGCCAGACCCAGACCACCGCACGCGCGGAGGGGCTGCCGATGGATTTCAACCAGGGCCAGGTGCGGGTGACCACACTGCCGGCGCATCGGGTGTTGTGGCTGGCCGGCCAGCATGGCGTGCAGGATGCGGTGGGTGAAACGCTGTTCCGCGCCCACTTCGAGCATGGCCAGAACCTGGCCGATACCGCAGTGCTGGTGAAGGCCGGCGTGGCGGGCGGCTTGGACGGTGGTGAAATCGCGCAGATGCTGGCCTCCGACCGCGGGCTGGCCGAGGTCGAAGCCAAGCTGGCGCAGGCCCATGCACTGGGCATTTCTTCGGTGCCGACCTTCGTCATCGATGGGAAGTGGGCGATTTCCGGGGCCCAACCACCCGAGGCGTTCGCCCAGGCCCTGCAGCAGATCGCGGCCGAACAGGGCGCCCCGGCCACCCCGGCTGACGGCGACGAGGCCTGCGGCCCGGACGGCTGCAAGGTCTGACCGTCCCCTTTTTCTGACCACTGCGCCTGTCGGCCGGTTCTGCGACAATGCGGCACTGCGCCATGCGGGCGCGCGTTGTGGAGATCGACCATGCTGCTGATCGGCGTTGCCGGCACCGAACTGACCGCCCAGGAACGTGACTGGCTGCAGCACGACGCCGTGGCCGGAGTGGTGCTGTTCAAGCGCAACTTCGCCTCGCGCCAGCAGGTGACCGATCTGAGCGCGGCCATCCGTGCCGCTGCCCCGCGCCCGCAGCTGATCTGCGTGGACCAGGAGGGCGGCCGCGTACAGCGCTTCCGCGAGGGTTACAGCGATCTTCCGCCGCTGCAGGACATTGGTGCCCTGTACGCCACCGACCCGCAGCAGGCCCTGGCGCTGGCCGAGCAGCATGCCTGGCTGATGGCCAGTGAAGTCCGCGCCAGCGGCCTGGATCTCAGCTTCGCCCCGGTGGTCGACCTTGGCCGCGGCAACCGCGCCATCGGCAACCGCGCCTTCAGTGAAGACCCGCAGGTCGTGGCCGCGTTCACCGCAGCCTATGTGCGCGGCATGCACGCGGTCGGCATGGCTGCCACGCTCAAGCATTTCCCTGGCCACGGCACCGTGCTGGAAGACACCCACGTGGATACCGCGATCGATCCACGCGCACTGGACGAACTGCGCGCGCAGGACCTGGTGCCGTTCCAGGCCGGCATCGCCGCCGGTGCCGATGCGGTGATGATGGCGCACGTGATCTATCCGCAGGTGGCACCGGAGCCCGCCGGCTATTCCCCACGCTGGATCCAGGACATCCTGCGCGGCGAACTCGGCTTCCGCGGCGTGGTGTTCTCCGATGACATCGGCATGGCCGCCTCGCACAGCGCCGGCGGCGTGCCGGCACGCGTGCACGCGCACCTGGACGCCGGCTGCGACGTGGTGCTGGTCTGCCATCCGGAACTGGTCGATGAAGCCCTGCATGCGGTGCAGGGACGCTCCCTCAATACTGCTGCGCTGCTGGGCCTGCTCGGCCGCGGCGCACTCGGCTGGGACGGCCTGCTGGCCGATGCCCGCCATGGCGACACCCAATCCCGTCTGCTTGAAACCCTTGGAAGAACCGTCTGATGCCCAACCTCACCATTTCCCAGGCCCTGGCCCAGGCTGACCTGCTGGTCGACCGCCCCACCATCGACAAGGCCATCGCTGCTATCGCCGACGCCATCGCGCGCGATTACAAGGGCGAGGTGCCGTTGTTCCTGTCGATCATGCATGGTGCGCTGCCGTTCGCCGGCCAGCTGGCGCTGGAACTGGGCGCGCGCGGCCAGGACGTGCAGTTCGATTACCTGCATGCCACCCGCTACCGCGGCGAAACCACCGGCGGTGACCTGGTCTGGAAGCACAAGCCGGCCACCTCGCTGTTCGGCCGCCGCGTGCTGCTGGTCGACGACATCCTCGACGAGGGCTACACCCTGCAGGGCGTTCGCACCTGGTGCCTGGAACAGGGCGCGACCGATGTGCGCATCGCTGCGATGACCGTGAAGAAGCACGACCGTGCGCTGCCTGACGTGACCGCCGATTACGCGGGCATCGAGCTGCCGGACCGCTACGTGTTCGGCTTCGGCATGGACGTCAACGAGACCCTGCGCTGCGTGCCGGCCATCTACGCGATGAAGGAATAACGGCGCAGCCGCCCGCGGCGCGTCTTCTTCTGCCGCCGGCATCCTCGGGTGCCGGCGTTCGTCTTTTCATGGAGTGCTTCGAATGCAACAGATCGCCCTGGCCGTGATCGGCGGTACCGGTGTCTACAACCTGGCCAAGCTTGACGACGTGCAGACCCACGAGGTCGACACCCGCTTCGGCCGCCCGTCCGGTCCGGTGCGCGTGGGCACGCTGCTCGGCCATCGCGTGGCGTTCCTGGCGCGGCATGGCGAGGGGCATTCGCTGCCGCCGCACAAGATCAACTACCGAGCCAACCTGGCTGCGCTGCAGCAGCTGGGCGCGCAGCGGGTGCTGGCATTGAACACGGTGGGTGGCATCACCGAGAACTTCGGTCCGCGCGTGCTCGCCTGCCCGGACCAGATCATCGACTACACCTGGGGCCGCATCAGCACGATCTGTGAAGAAGAAGGCTCCGACGTGGTCCACGTCGATTTCGGCCATCCGTACACGCCGATGCTGCGCAGCAAGATCCTGGCGGCAGCCAAAGTGACCGGTGTCACGGTCCATGACGGTGGCTGCTATGGCGCAACGCAGGGCCCGCGCCTGGAAACGATCGCCGAAATCGCCCGCATGCGCGGCGACGGTTGCGATCTGGTGGGCATGACCGGCATGCCGGAAGCCGCACTGGCGCGGGAGCTGGGGCTGGATTATGCCTGCCTGGCGATCATCGCCAACTGGGCCGCCGGCTGCGGTGATGGCGAGGAGATTACGATGGCCGAAGTGCTGGCCAATGTGCAGGCGGCCAGCAACGGACTTCCGGAACTGGTGGGCGAATTGGCGCGGGGGTGATTGTCTTCCCCGAGCAAGCTTTGCATACTCAGCTTGTGCGCGGGTTCAGCGTACACCACCCATTCATTGCATAAGGTCTCGCATCACCATGCCGAACGGTACCGTCAAGTGGTTCAACGACGCCAAGGGATTTGGCTTCATCTCGCCGGAGGATGGCAGCGCCGACGTGTTCGCGCACTTCTCCGCCATCAACTCCAAGGGCTTCCGCAGCCTGCAGGAAGGCCAGCGTGTCACCTATGACGTGACCCAGGGCCCGAAGGGCGCCCAGGCTTCGAACATCACGCCGGCCGAGTGATCCACTCGACAGTGCGTTGAAAACCCCGCTCCGGCGGGGTTTTTTTTTGCGCTGCGACAAGAATTGCGCTGCCGTGGGCGGGGCCCCGCTGGGCATCCGGATTTGCGCTCGGGCACAATGCGCCCATGAAGGAACGACTGCGCATCGCCGTGATCGGCTACGGCACCGCTGGACAGGCATTGTCCATCCTGCTCTCCCGTGATGGCCACGAGGTGGAGATCTTCGAACGTGTGCCCACGCCGGGACCGGTTGGCGCCGGTTTCCTGCTGCAGCCCAGCGGCCTGCAGGTGCTGTGGCAGATGGGCCTGCTTGACGCCGTGCGCGCGCATGCCGCGCCGGTGCATCGCCTGTACGGCGATACGCCGTGCGAACGCGCAGTGATGGACATGCGCTACGCCGGCCTGGACGCGCGCCTGCACGGCCTTGGCATGCAGCGCGGCGCCCTGTTCTCGTTGCTGGATGATGCGCGTGCAGGTGCGGGCCAGCTGCATGCCGGCGTCAGCATCGCCGCAGTGGATGCCGAGCACGGCCGCCTGCGTGACAGCGAAGGGCGCCTGCACGGTGCGTTCGACCTGGTGGTGGCCGCCGATGGTGCGGCCTCGACGCTGCGCGGCACGATCAAAGACGGTAACGGACTGGATCGCGTGTATCCGTGGGGTGCGCTGTGGTGCCTGTTGCCGGCCGAAGACTGGCCACACCTGCAGGAGCTGCGGCAGCGCTACGTGGCCGCGCGCAAGATGATCGGGCTGTTGCCGGTCGGTACGCGGCCCGGTGATGACACGCCGCGCCTGAGCTTTTTCTGGAGCCTGCCACGCGCCGATTTCGAACGTTGGCAGGCCGACGGCATGACGCCCTGGCTGGACGAACTGCATGCGCTGTGGCCGCAGGCCAGTGCACGCTTCGCGCATCTGCGTGATGCCGGCCAACTGGCACGGGCCGTCTACCGCGACGCGGTGATGACGCGCTGGCATCACGGCCGCATGGTGCTGGCCGGCGATGCCGCGCATGCGATGAGCCCACAGCTGGGCCAGGGCGTGAACATGGCGCTGCTCGATGCGCTGGCGCTGCGCGATGCCTTGCGCGCGCATGGTGGCGGTGCCGCGGCATTGCAGGCCTACCAGGCGCAGCGCAGGGCACACGTTGCGGTCTACCAGCGCTGGAGCCGTTGGCTGACGCCGCTGTTCCAGTCCGATCGCGATGCCTGGGCCAAAGCGCGCGACGTGCTGCTCGGCCCGATGGGGCGCCTGCCGGGTGGACGTGGTCACATGCTGCGTGTGCTCAGCGGTACCCAGCATGGCTGGTTCGGTTCGCTCGCGCTGGATCCGGCTTTCGTCGACGCGCTGGCCACTGCGGCGCAGGTGCCTCGCATCAACGCGATCACAGCCACTGCGTGAAACGCGTCGTCACGTGAATTAACGGTTGCCTCACTGCGCATATGCGAGAAGTAGGTTGCACGCGATTGCGCGTCGCCCGTTTTCCTTTCCGTGATCAACATCGCGCGTGGCCCGGGAGGCGCTGCCGTCGCGGCCTGTTGCGGCCCGGATGTGCCGCCTGTTGTCGAAGAGGAGGATGCCATGTTGTTCGCGGTCGAGGAGCTGGAATCGGAAATCTGCAAGCTGCGCGGTCTGTTGCAGATGCTGCACGAGGACCAGCCCGACGTACTGGAGGACGTGTTCGAGTTCCATGTCGGCAGCCTGATCAGTCATGCGTCGCCGGAGCACCACACGCGCATCCGCACCTGCGCGCAGGAGATGCTGGCGGCGATCCAGGCATTGCCGCGGCGACGGGAAGAGGACACGCCTGAGTTCCAGCTGATGCCGCAGCTGGATATCCGTCCGGCCTGATTCAAGCCAGGGGCAGTGCCACCAGGCCGTTGTCCACGCAGGCGACCATCTGTTCGCCGGCAGCGGGAACAGGAACGATTCCGGCGGTGAACGCGGAGAAGGCCGGCAGGAGCGTCATCCTGTCACGCAGCCAGAATGCGGGGAAGCGCCGCCGCAACGGAGGCAAAGCGATCTGTGGATGCAGATGCCCGGCGATCACATGCAGCTCCGCATCGGGCACCGGCTCATGCCGAAGCAGGAACGGTGGCAACCGTACTTCGTCGTGGATCTGCACCTGCAGCTCGGCATGCGGCAGCTGCCGGTCATGATTTCCGCGCAGGACATGCACGTCCAGTGCGGCATTGCGTTCGCGCCATCCCAGCCATTGCTGGTACCACGCAGCACGATGCGCCGGGCCGTGCAGGATGTCGCCCAGGATCCACACCTCGCGGCAGGCACGCGCGTCCAGCAGCCCCTGCAGGCGTTGCAGGTCCTTGCCGGTACCGCCGCCGGGCAGCGCGATGCCTGCGCGGCGGAAGACATCGGCCTTGCCCAGGTGCAGGTCGGCGAGCAGCAGTGCCTGCCGCGCGGGCCAGTACAGTGCACGCGCGCCAAGCAGCACCAGCGGCTCGCCTGCGCGCAGCAGCGGCAGTTCATCGGCCATGCCGACGCTCCAGCTGCTGGGCCACGCGTTGCACCCGGGTACGCCAGTCTTCGTTGCTGAACTGCCCGCGCAGGCGTTCGGCCCACAGCGGGAAACCCAACGGCGTCAGTGACGCCGGGCGCTGCACCGAGAGGGTCTGCATCCGAATCCTGGCCAGTACCTGTTGCAGCCCCGGCATGTCGAGGCTGTCATTCAGCACTTCCTGTTCCGCCAGCGCCAGCAGCAGGTGATCCGGGTCGTGCTCGCGCAGTACGTCGTAGAGCAGTCCCGCGGACGCCTGCAGCTGGCGCAGTGCCCGTGGCATGCCACCGGGCAGGCTGGGGACCAGCAGGCCGGCGACGCGTGCGATGCCGCGGAACTGGCGACGCGCCAGCTCGCCCAGGTTCACCGCAGCACGCAGGTCATCCGGCAGCTGATCGGAGGCGAACAGCGCCCGCCATTGCGCCGCGTCCAGATCGATGGCCTGTGCCGGTGCCAGCACCAGGCCGTGATCGTTCACCGCATAGCCGATGCTGTTGCGCTGCCGGCGGGTACAGCGCAGCGCCAGCAGGGCGGCCAGCGCCTCATGCACGTGGCGGCCGGCAAAGGGATAGACGAACAGGAACTGGCCTTCGCGACGCCGCACCTCTTCCACCAGCAGGTGGCCCGGGCCGGGAAGCGCCGACAACTGTTGCTGCAGTGCCAGCAAGGGCGACAGCCAGCGTGATTCGGCGCTGTCGTCAGCACCGGACAGTACCCACTCCAGCTCACGTCCGAGTGGCATCGACAGCGGCAACTGGCCTCCCTGCCAGCGTGGCACGACACCGTCTCCGCGCCCTCGTGCCAACCGCACGAAGGCGGTCATGTCGCGCAGCTGCACAAGCTCCAGCAGGCGCCCGGCGAACTGGAAGCGGTCGCCACGGCGCAGGCGGCTGGCGAACTGCTCCTCCACGGCGCCCAGGCTGCCGCCGCGCAGGAACTGCACGCGCACGCTGCCATCGCTGCTGATGGTGCCGATCGACAGCCGATGACGCAGCGCCTGGCGGCGGTCGTGCATGCGGTACCACCCATCGGCATCTCGCACGACCTTGTGGAAATCGGGGTACTGGGCCAACGCCTGCCCGCCCTGCACGATGAACGTGAGCACGGCCTGCCACTGGTCGTCGCCGAGCGACGCGAAGGCATGGGTACGCCGGACCTGTGCCAGCAGCGCAGTGCTGTCGAAGCCGCCCGCCAGTGCGCGGCTGACCGCGTGCTGGGCCAGCACATCCAGCGACAGCGTCGGCGGCCTGCGCGCTTCGACCACACCTTCAGCCAAGGCACGGCGCACCGCAGCGTACTCGGCCAGTTCCAGCGCATGGCTGGGCACGCACAGGATGGCGCCGCTGGCACCCGGGCGGTGGCGTGCGCGTCCGGCGCGCTGGCGCAGGCGCGCCACGCCCTTCGGGCTGCCCAGCTGCAGGACCTGCTCAACCTCGGGGAAGTCGACACCCAGGTCGAGGCTGGAGGTGGCAACCACGCAGCGCAGCGCGCCCGCGCGCAGGCCATCCTCCACCTGCTGGCGCAGCGCCGGATCCAGCGAGCCGTGGTGCAGCGCAAGCGTGTCCGGTTCTTCCGGCCAGACCGCCGCCAGCGCCTGATGCCACAGTTCCGCCTGTGCACGGGTGTTGGTGAACAGCAGGCTGCTGCGTGCCTGCATCAGCGCCTCCAGCACGCGTGGCAGCTGTGCCAGGCCCAGATGCCCCGCCCATGGGAAGCGCTCGCCGGGGTCTGGCAGCAGGCTGCGCACGCTCAGTGGGCGCGGTCGTACGCCCTGCACGATCGGTGCTTCCGGTCGCCCGGGCAGCAGCACGTCGCGCGCCTCCTGCAGATTGCCCAGGGTGGCTGACAGTCCCCACAGCTGCAATGCCGGCGTGGTATCGCGCAACACCGCCAGGTTCAACTGCAGCAGGACGCCGCGCTTGTTTCCCAGCAGTTCGTGCCATTCGTCCACCACCACGCAGCGCAGCCGCTGCATGCGCGGCAGCGTATCTGGATAGCTCAGCAGCAGCGCCAGTGATTCTGGCGTGGTCACCAGTACGTCGATGCGGCCTTCGCGCGCCTGGCGCCGCTCGCGGTTGCTGGCGTCACCACTGCGCAGGCCGACACGCCAACCCAGCCCCAGCCCATCGACCACGGTCTGCAGCGCGCGCGCGGTGTCGCTGGCCAAGGCGCGCAAGGGGGTCACCCACAGCACCTGCAGCGGGCGTACCGCGCTGGCGCGGCGGGGGGAGGGCGGCGGGTCGATCATGGCCTGCAGCAGCGGCCCTCCGAACATCGCCAGTGTCTTGCCGCTGCCTGTGGGTGTGTGCAGCAGTCCGGATTCGCCGGCGAGATAGTGACGCCACATCGCGCGCTGGAACGGCAGTGAGCGCCAGCCTCTGGACGCGAACCAGTCTTCCAGCCGGCGCAGTGCCTGGCTGCGGTTCATCGTGCCAATGCCTGCAGCGTGGCCAGCTGATCGGCTTCGCTGGCGGGCTTGTCGTGGCGCCAGCGCAGGATGCGCGGAAAGCGCACAGCGATGCCCGACTTGTGCCGGCTGCTGCGGTTGACCGCCTCGAAGCCCAGCTCGAAGACGTGTTCGGCGCGAACGCTGCGCACCGGGCCGAAGCGCTCGCGGGTGTTGGCGCGGATCCAGCGATCAAGCGCGAGGATTTCCTTGTCATCCAGGCCCGAATAGGCCTTGGCCACCGGCACCAGCGTGTCGCCGTCCCAGACGCCGAAGGTGTAGTCGGTGTACAGCGTGCTGCGCCGCCCATGGCCGGCCTGCGCGTACAGGAGCACCGCATCGATGGTGAGCGGATCGACCTTCCATTTCCACCAGTCACCACGGCGGCGTCCGGCCTGGTAGGGCGAGGCATGCCGCTTCAGCATCAGTCCTTCCACGCCGCGTTCGCGTGCCACGTCGCGCATTGCCGCCGCCTGAAGCCAGTCGTCGGCGACAACGCCGGGTGAGAACTGGATCCGTGCATCGTTCAGTGCACCGACGACCTCGGCGAGACGCGCGCGCCGCTGCTGCAGCGGACGTTCGCGCAGGTCCACGCCATCGAGTTCAAGCAGGTCATAGGCGAGCACCCGCACCGGCGTGTTGCGCAGGGTGGCCGCACCGGGTTTTCGGCGCTGGATGCGCGTCTGCAGCGCGGTGAAGGCACGCGGCAGGTCCGCGGCTTCGTCCCAGGCCAGCAGCTCGCCGTCCAGCACGCAGCCATCGGGAAGCGCCATCGCCGCCTGTTCGATCTCGGGGAAGCGGCCATCCAGCCGCTCTTCGCCGCGTGACCACAAGGCGACCTCGCCGCGCCGGCGCAGCAGCTGCAGGCGGATGCCATCCCACTTCCATTCCAGCAGCCAGTCATCGATCGCGCCAAGTCGTTCGGCAGGGTTGCCCTCCAGTGGCGAGGCGAGGAAGAACGGGTAGGGCTGCTGCCGGTCCAGCGGCAGCTCATCCGGCGACAGCAGCTGGGCCAGCAGCCCGGGCGAGGGCACCCACTCGCCCAGCATGCGCTGGGCGATGCGTGCGATGTCCAGGCCGGACCATTCGGCCAGCGCCTGCTGCACCAGTCGTTGCGAGACGCCAACGCGCAGGGCGCCGGTCAGCAGCTTGTTGAACACCAGGCGTTCGCTGCTGCACAGCTGCTGCCAGCCGGCCACGACTGCCGCACGGCGCATCGCCTCGGGTTGGTTGGCCACCGCCAGCAGGTGCTGTTCGATCCATTCGGCCAGGGGCCGGTCAGGCGAGGGGTTCGGTGGGTCGTCCAGCAGCAGGGTCAGCGTTTCGGCCAGGTCACCCACCTGCGCATAGCTGTCCTCCACCAGCCACGGTGGCAACCCTGATTCCTCGGCAATCCAGGCGCGCAGTTCGCCACTGGCGGCGATCTTCCTGCGCGTGCCGCCCACCTTGCCACCACTGAGCAGGTACAGCGCCCACGCCGCATCGTGCGCGCCTGCCTGGCGGAAGTAGTCGACCAGCGCTACGCGCTTGTCCAGCGTGGCAGTGCTGCGGTCCAGGCGCTGGTAGAGCGCTGCGAAGGCCTTCATTCCTCGCTCCCGAAATCGGTACGGAAGGCTTCGGCAGCCACGCCGCGCTCGCGCAGGAACGGAATCAACGCATCGGTATTGCCATGGGTGGCGATCACCCGCTGCGCGCCGGTCTGTTCGATCGTCTGCAGCAGTGCGGGCCAATCGGCGTGGTCGGAAATGACGAAGCCACGATCAACGTTGCGGCGGCGGCGGTTGCCGCGCAGTTGCATCCAGCCCGAGGCGAAGCCCAGCTGGTGACGGCCGAAGCGGCGCATCCAGGGCGTGCCCGCAGCCGAGGGCGGGGCGAGGATCAACTGGCCGGCGGCATCGGGCTGGCGGCCCTGTTCGGCCACGGTGAGCGTCTCCAGCATCGGTACGCCGGCCTGCCGGTACACCGCCACGCCATTGGCGATGGCGCCATGCAGCCAGGCCGGCCGATCGTCCAGCGGCCGCAGCTCGGCCAGCACCCGTTGTGCCTTGCCGAGTGCATAGCACAGCAGGATCGCAGCCTCGCCGCGTTGTTCGCATTCGCGGCGCCACGCCACGATCTCCGCAGCGACGGCCGAAGTGTCCGGCCAGCGGTAGATCGGCAGGGCGAAGGTGGCTTCGGTGATGAAGGTATCGCAGGGCACCACTTCGAAAGGCGCACAGGTTGGGTCAGGCTGCCGCTTGTAGTCGCCGGAGGCGACCCAGAGCTGCCGCCCGTCGTCGATGCGCACCTGCGAAGATCCCAGGACGTGACCAGCTGGATGCAGCGATACCTGTACCCGGCCCAGGCGGAACGGCACGCCCTCGACGTGCGCCTGCACCGGCACATCGCCCAGGCGCCAGCGCAGGATCGGCAGGCTGCCTTCGCTGCAGTGGTACTCGCCCATGCCCGGGCGGGCGTGATCCCCGTGGCCATGGGTGATGACCGCGCGCGCTACCGGTCGCCAGGGATCAATGTGGAAATCGCCGGCGGCGCAGTACAGCCCTTCCGGGCGCAACACCACCAGATCGTCGTTGGCTGCCATGCGGTCACTGTGGCCTGCCGCTCGTGCACAGGGTGAGAACCGGCCTGAACACGGGCTTGGCAAGTCATGCGGCACAATCGGACCGCATACCTCTTGCCGCCAGGATGGACCGGATGAGTGGACCGAGCTTCAGCAGCGACGCGCCCTACGAAACCCATGTGGTGTTGAACCAGCCGCCACCGTTCGCGGGGCGCCAGTTGTGGACTGACGACGTGGCGCTGATGGAAGCCGTGCAGCGCGAAGGCGCTGGCAGCTTCGCGCCACGCCTGGCGGTCTATGGCGCGCTGGCCGGCGACGAGCTGTACCGGCTCGGCTTCGATGCCAACCGCGATCGCCCACGCCTGCGCACGCATGATGCGCAGGGTCATCGCATCGATACGGTGGAGTTCCACCCGGCCTATCACCAGTTGATGGAAACGGCCAAATCGCACGGTGTCGCCGGCTTGTCCTGGCACGAACCGCAACCCGGCGCGCACGTCGCGCGTGCGGTGTTGAGCTACCTGCACCACCAGGCCGAGGCCGGCACCAGTTGCCCCTTGACGATGACCCATGCAGCGGTAGCGGTGCTGCACACGCAGCCGCATCTGGCCGAGTGGGCACGCAAGGCCGCAGCGCCGGTCTATGACCCGCGCGACGTGCCGGTGGCTGACAAGGCCGGCATCACCCTGGGCATGGGCATGACCGAGAAGCAGGGCGGCTCGGATGTGCGCGCCAACAGCACGCGCGCCGAACCGATCGATGGTGAGCGCTATCGCCTTGTCGGCCACAAGTGGTTCTTTTCCGCACCTATGTGCGATGGCTTCCTGGTGCTGGCGCAGGCGCCGGGAGGACTGACCTGCCTGCTGATGCCGCGTTGGCTGGCCGACGGTGACCGCAACGCGTTCCGCCTGATGCGGTTGAAGGACAAGCTCGGCGATTGGGCCAATGCCTCCAGCGAAGTCGAGTTCTGCGGCGCGCAGGCATGGCGGGTGGGCGAGGAGGGGCGTGGCGTGGCCACCATCATCGGCATGGTGATGATGACCCGCCTGGATTGCATGCTGGGCGCAGCGGCGGAAATGCGCATGGCGTTGGCGCAGGCGTTGCACCACGCGAGCCATCGCCGCACCTTCGGCAAGCTGCTGGTCGAGCACCCGTTGATGACCAACGTGCTGGCCGACCTGGCGCTGGAATCGGAAGCAGCCACGGTACTTTCGATGCGCATCGCACGCGCGGTGGATCGCGCAGGCGTGGATGCCAACGAAGCTGCGCTGGCACGGGTGGGAACGGCGCTGGGCAAGTACTGGCTTTGCAAGCGCGCACCGGCCTTCGTCAACGAAGCGCAGGAATGCCTCGGCGGCGCAGGCTATGTGGAGGAATCGATGCTGCCGCGGCTGTACCGTCAGGCGCCGTTGAACTCGATCTGGGAAGGCAGTGGCAACATCCAGTGCCTGGACGTACTGCGCGCGCTGGCACGTGAACCGGAGGCACTGGCGGCGCTGCGCGCCGAGCTGGCAGCGGTGGCCGATCGTGATGCGCGCTACGCAGCGGCATTGCAGCGTTGGGCAGCGGCATCGGCACCGGATGAGTCGCAGGCGAGGCTTTTCTGCGAGCGCACTGCGCTGCTATTGCAGGCAGCGTTGATGTTGCGGGCGGGCAGTCCAATGGCTGAAGCGTTCGTGCGCAGCCGGCTGGAAGGGCAGCATGGGCTGGTGTTCGGGACGCTGCCGGCGGGTGTGGATCTGTCGGCAATGCTGGCGCGCGCGCTGCCGTAGGGCGGCCAACGGCGAAGCCCCTCGTGGTGGGCGCTGATACTGATGGGTGGGCCGCGCGGGTAGGTTGCGCAGGGGACGCCGTGAATACGTCCTTGTAGGCTCGGGCGCGCCATCCATGGCGCTTACGCCCCTGCGCAACCTACCCGCGCGTCCTTGGACACTTTCCGTACGCGTCCAGCACGGAATCAACCGAAAGAGCAGAGAGCGAAAAGCAGAAAAGCCGCGGCAGTGCCGCGGCTTTTCCTGTGGCGCCGAGCCGATGCCCGGCTGCCGGTACGCCTTAGTGCTTGGCTTCTTCCTTGGCGGCGTTGGCCTTGGCGTCATTGGCGACATCACGGGCCTTGTCAGCAACCTTCTGTGCGGCGTCCGCAGTGGCGTCGCTGGCATGTGCAGCGGCGTCGGTGGCCGCAACCTTGGCCTTGTCTGCGGCGTTTGCGGTGGCGTCTGCGGCCTTGTCCAGTGCCTGCTGGGTATCGGCGGCGGCCTGCTCGGAAGCGGCAGCGGTCTTGTCGGCAGCGTTGCGGGTGGCTTCGGCGGCCTTGTCCACGGCGTCACGGGCGGCCGCGCCGGCGCTGTCGGCGGCCTGCTGCGCGTCCTGCTTGGCCTGTTCGGCTTCCGGACCCTTGCAGGCGGCCAGGGCCAGCAGCAGGGAGGCGGCCAGCAGCGTGGTGGTGATCGGGCGAATCTTCATGGCGGTCTCCGGTACTGCAATGGATGGGGACGCCAGCCTATTCATGCCGTTGTGAAGACGGGGTCGCGATCCGAGGCGCGTGCGCAGGCAGCAGGCCAAAGAAAAAGCCGCTGGCGAACCAGCGGCTTTTCCAGAACAGCTTGAAGAAAGAAGTTATTACTTCTTGGCTTCTTCAGCAGCGTCCTTGGCCTGCTCAGCGGTAGCTTCGGCAGCCTTGGCAGCGTCCTTGGCTTCGCCAGCAGCAGCGTCGGTCGCGGCAGCAGCGGTGCTGGCAGCAGCGTCGGTCGCAGCGTCAGCAGCGGTGGCGGCGGTGTTGGCAGCCTGCTGGGCAGCGTCGGCGGTCTGGGCGCCGGCAGCGGCGGCCTGGTCGGCAGCAGCCTGGGCTTCGGTGGCGGCTTCGTTGGCCGAAGCAGCGGCGTCCTGGGCAGCTTCCTGCTTCGAGCAGGCGGCCAGGGCCAGAGCCAGGGACATCGCGACCAGCAGCTTGTTGATGCTCATTGTGTAAATCCTCGTCGTTAGAATTAGGCAACGCGCATGCTGCGCGCCGACAACATGATGACAAGCCAAGATTGGGTGTCAAGCGATCCCGCATTCATTTTTGCGAAATCGTCGTTAAATCTTTTTAAATCAATTCGATGGCGATGGCTGTTGCTTCACCGCCACCGATGCACAGGGTGGCAATGCCGCGCTTGCCACCGCGCGTGCGCAGGGCGTTGACCAAGGTCACCACCAGGCGTGCACCGGAGGCACCGATGGGATGGCCCAGTGCGCAGGCCCCGCCATTCACGTTGAGCTTGTCGTGCGGGATGCCCAGTTCACGCATCGGTGCCATCGCCACCACGGCGAAGGCCTCATTGATTTCGAACAGGTCGATCTGGTCCAGCGACCATCCGGTCTTGGCCAGCAGCGTGCGGATCGCGCCGATCGGGGCGGTGGTGAACCACTCCGGTTCCTGCGAATGGGTGGCGTGGCCGACGATGCGCGCCAGCGGGGTAATGCCACGTGCGTTGGCGTCTTCCTCGGTCAGCAGGACCACCGCAGCGGCGCCGTCGGAGATGCTGGAGGAGCTGGCGGCGGTGACGCTGCCGTCCTTCTTGAAGGCCGGGCGCAGGGTCGGGATCTTGGCGATGTCGGAGCGGCCGGGTTGCTCGTCGGTGGCGACCTCGACCTCACCCTTGCGGGTGGCGACCTTCACCGCGACGATCTCGTCGGCGAATGCCCCATTGGCCTGTGCGGCCTGTGCGCGCTTGACCGATTCGATCGCATAGGCGTCCTGTTCCTCGCGGCTGAACTGGTACTTGTCCACGGCGCACTCGGCAAATTCACCCATAGCCTTGCCGTCGTAGGCGTTGACCAGGCCGTCGTGGGCCATGTGGTCGATCGCCTGGAAGTTGCCGAAGCGGTTGCCCGTGCGCGAGTTGGGCAGCAGGTGCGGGGCGTTGGACATCGATTCCATGCCGCCGGCAACCACGATGCTGGCCGAACCGGCCTTGATCAGGTCATGGCCGAGCATGATGGTCTTCATGCCCGAGCCGCATACCTTGTTGAGGGTGGTGGCACCGGTCGACAGCGGAATGCCGGCGGCGATCGCCGCCTGGCGGGCGGGCGCCTGGCCGAGGTTGGCCGGCAGCACGCAGCCCATGAGGACTTCAGAGACGTCGCTGGCCGGCACGCCCGACTGTTCCAGAGCGGCCGCGATGGCGGCCGCGCCGAGGGTCGGGGTCGGCACGCCGTTGAACTGGCCGAGGAAGGAGCCGATGGCGGTGCGCTTGGCGGCGGCGATGACGATGTTGGACATGGCAATCTCGTTGATGCGTAAGCAATGTTCGGAAAGGAGACCGAGGACGTTGGAAGCGCCGCGATTTCCCGGCAGACTGCGTGGGGGTCGACCCAAGTATAGAGGGTCGGGGAGGGCCGCCGCTGGGCGGCACCGCACGCCTGCCGGGATGTAGGCAGGCCAACGTTCATGGGAAGGAATCGATGGAACGCACGATGATGGTGAGGTCGGCGCTGGCGTCGGCGCTGGCGATGGCATTGACGGCATGTGGTGGCGGCGGAGGCGGCGGCAATGTCCGCATCGATCCACCCCCGACCACCCCGACGCCCCCGACCACGCCCCCGCCGACCACCCCGCCTCCGGCCAAGCCGCAGGAGCCGGCCTTCGACGCGCACCTGTCCGTGACCAATGCGCGTGCCGCACAGGCCGCTGGCCTGACCGGGCAGGGGGTGCGCATCGGCATCGTCGATTCGGGCGTGCAGCGCAACGCAGTGGCGCTGAACGGGCGCGTGGTCGCCAACCTCAACTACATCGACCCCGCCCGCAACAACCTGCAGGTGGACGACGTGGTGGGCCACGGCACGGCGGTGGCCAGCCTGGCCGCGGGTGCTCCGGTGGGGTCCTGGCCGGGCGGCATCGCCCCCGGCGCACAGATCGTTTCGGCGCGGATCATCGCCGACAAGCCGCCCGTCGATGACGGCAGCGGCAAGGGCAATTCCTTCAGCGGCCCACTGGGCGTGGCGCAGGTCCACCAGGACCTGATCAGCTACAACGTGAAGGTGATGAACAATTCGTGGGGCGGCCTGTACTGGACCGACCTGCCGACCACCGCGCAGGTGGCGGCCGAGTACCGGCCGTTCGTCATCAATCATGGCGGCCTGGTGGTGTTCGCGGCCGGCAACGATGCGCGCCCCGAGCCGAGCAGCCTGGCCGCGCTGCCCAGCCAGCTGGGCGTTGCCGGCTCGCTGCCGGCGGCCGATCTGGAGCGCGGCTGGCTGGTGGCCACTGCGGTGGATCCGTATGCACCGGGCACGCTGGCCAGCTACGCCAATGCCTGCGGCCAAGCCGCGCGCTACTGCCTGGCGGCGCCGGGCAGCGCGGTCTATCCCGATGCCAACGGCGGCAGCTATTACTGGAACTACGGCACGTCCTTCGCCGCCCCGCTGATTTCCGGCGCCGCCGCCCTGGTCTGGCAGCGCTACCCGTACTTCGACAACAACCTGGTGCGGCAGACCCTGCTGGGCACCGCCAAGGACATCGGTGCGCCCGGCGTGGATGCGGTGTTCGGCTACGGTCTGCTCGACATCTCGCGGGCGATCAAGGGGCCGGGGCGCTTCGACTGGGGCGATGTGGTGGCCAATGTCGATGCGCCATCGAGTGGCTCGCTGTGGAGCAACGACATCGTCGGCAGCGGTGGCCTGGTCAAGCAGGGCGGGGGAACCCTGGTGCTGGGTGGCAACAACAGCTACAGCGGCGCCACCCGCATCGAGCGCGGCATCCTGTCACTGCAGAACGGCAGCGTGATCCGCTCCAACGTGACGATCCTGGCGCAGCCCGATCCGGATTCGACCGGCCTGCAGTTCAATGGCGGTACGCCGCGCGTGATCGGCAATGTGGTCAACGGCAGCAGCGTGTTCCTCACCACCGGCAGCACCACCGGCACCATCGAGGGCAACTACACCCAGCAGGCCGGTGCACAGCTGATGATCGCACTGGGTGCCAATGCGCTGCAGGTCACCGGCAGCGCCACGATCAACGGGGGCGTGCGCGTGCACGGCTTCGTCTCCGGCTATGTGCCGCAGAACGGCAGCCGCCAGGACCTGATCCACGCCGCCGGCGGCCTCAGCGGCACCTTCAGCAGCCCGGCCACCTCCAGCGGCCTGCAGGGCCTGTCGCTGCTGCAGAGCAGCTATGGCTATGACAGCAACAACGCTTGGTTGAACCTGACCCAGGTCAGCGTCACGGCGGCAGCGACCGGGCTCACGGCCTCGGCGCAGTCGGCTGCGCAACGCGTGGACAGTGCGTTCAGCGCGCTTGATGGCGATACGACGCTGCAGGGCTCGGCCTTCGGTACGGCCGCCGGTGCGCTGCAGTGGACCGGCGGTGGCAGCAAAGGCCTCGAGGCCAGTTTGCAGAGCCTGTCCGGACAGGCGCATGCGCGGGCCGAGTCGGCCACCTTCGACAGCATCGACATGTCACGCCGCGCGATCGCCGAGCGCTTCGATCGCGTGCAGGCGGCGCCGAGCCTGCGCGGGGTCTGGCAGAGCGCGCTCGGCGAAGCCGGGCAGGGCAGTTTCGCCGGCAATGCCGCCGACAGCCGTGGTTGGATGGCCGGCCAGGACCTGCCGCTGGGCAGCAATGGGCTGATGGGTGTGGCCTTCGGCGAAACCCGCAGCAATGGTGGCAGTGGCTTCGGCGGTGATCGTGGGCGTGATCGCCAGGCGCAGGCGCAGCTGTACGCCGGCTGGAACCTGGGCCGGGGCTATGCGCTGGCGCAGGTCGGCAGCGGCCAGTTCACCCGTGCGCTGGATCGCCAGTTGCTGCTGGGCGCCGGCGCCTACGGTGTCTCTGCACGTTACGGCGGACGTTTCAGCAGTGCCAGTGTCGAAGGCGGCTATCGCTTCGGCAACGCGGGTGCGTCGTTGACACCGTATCTGGGCGCCAGCACGACGCGCGTGGATACCGATGCCTTCAACGAACTGGGCGGGTTCGGCTTCGGCCTGCGTGGCGATGCCAACCGCGTACTGCGCAGCCAGATGCTGGCCGGTATCCGCGGCGAACGTGGCTGGGGGCGCTGGACCCTGCGCGGGCATGCCGAATGGCAGCAGCGGCTCGATGGTGCCGATGCGGACTGGCAGGCCAGTTTCGTCGGCGTTGATGCATGGGCGCCACTGGCGGGCTGGAACGCGCCGCGAGGCAGTGCGTTGTTCGGCGTGGCGCTGGAGTCGTGGTGGGGCCGCAACGGCCGCCTGAGCCTGGGCTTTGACCAGCGCGTCGGAGGCGAAGGCGCGCGCCAGGCGGCGTTGCGCTACAGCACCGGCTTCTGAACGGGCGGTCGCGCCGGGTCGCAAGGCCCGGCGCGACATCGGCAGGCTCAGCCGCCGCGCAGGTTGCCCAGGCGCGGGGTGCTGCGGCCCAGCGGCATCTTCAGCTTGCCGATCGACAGGATACGGCTTTCGGCGATGCGGTCGGCTGCCCGCTGCGGCGCGATGTTCTCGCGTTGCGACAGTTCGAAGATGCGGGTGAGGTTGTGGTAGATGCTGCGGATCAGGCGCATCGCGCGTTCGCGGTTGTAGCCATCGATCTCCAGCGACACGTTCATCACGCCGCCCGCGTTGACCGCGTAGTCAGGCGCATACAGGATGCCGCGCGCATGCAGTTCATCGCCGATTTCCAGGCTCGACAGCTGGTTGTTGGCGGTACCGCAGATGATCTTCGCCTTGATCCGCGGCAAGGTGTCGGCGTTGATCGCGCCTTCCAGCGCGCACGGTGCGAACACATCGGCGTTCACTTCGTGGATCTCGTCCGGCTTGACCGCTTCGGCGCCGAAATCGCTGACCGCGCGATCAACCAGCGCGCTGTCCAGGTCGGTGACATACAGTTTGGCGCCGCGATCGCGCAGCAGCTTGACCAGCTCCATGCCGATGTGGCCCAGGCCCTGCACTGCGATGCTGGTCTTGCCCACTTCTTCATGGCCGAACTTGAAGCGCATCGCCGCCATCAGCGCCTGCAGCGCACCGTAGGCGGTGAACGGGGCCGGATCGCCGGAGCCGCCATGGACCTGGTGCACGCCGGTCACGAACTGGCTCTCCAGGTAGATGTTCTCCATGTCGTTGACGTCGGTACCGACGTCCTCGGCGGTGATGTAGCGCCCTCCCAGCGAGTCGACATAACGGCCGAAGGCGCGGAACAGTACTTCAGTCTTGTCCACCTTCGGGTCGCCGATGATCACCGCCTTGCCACCACCGACGTTGAGGCCGGCCAGCGCATTCTTGTAGGTCATCGTCCGGCTCAGCCGCAGCACGTCGGCCAGCGCCTCGTCGGTGCTGGCATACGGACGCATGCGCACGCCGCCCAGGGCCGGGCCCAGGGTGGTGTTGTGGATGGCGATGATCGCCTGCAGGCCGGCATCGTGGTTGTGGCAGAACACCACTTGTTCGTGGCCGGTGGTGGCGAGGGTTTCGAATAGCATGGCGTCTCCGATGGCGCGAACAGCGGCGAACTGCAGCGAACGGCCAGTGAACGGTAGGGTCCCAAAACAAAAAAAGCGACGTCGTCATGGCTGGGGGACGGGTCGCGCGGCGCCATTCTAGTCCATTCCCCCGGCCGGTGCCGTCGACATCGCATGCCTTGCAGTTAAAGAAGATGAAAATGCGGCCGATGCTGCGACGACGGCGGGTGGCCGGATTCGCGTGAAGAGGCAGGCGGTCAGTGACGGCAAGGGCACCACAACGACAGGGCAGGCGGCGATGACAGCGGCCTGGTGGCGATCGCTGCGCGTCTGGCTGGCGCGTTCGACCGGGGCGGCACCGTCGCGGCTGGTTGCTGCGTCCCGCCAGGCGGTGGCCGCCGCAGCGGCGAGCCTGCAGGGCGAGGCGCTGCCCCCGGCCGAGATCGCTGCACATCTGCAACGTGGCCTGCATGCGCTGGCCCTGTACCCGCGTCTGGCCGGTGAATCCACGCCGGTGCAGGCCGCAGGGCTGGGCGAGGCGGTGGCGCGCGCGCTGCAGGACCGCAACTGGGCGGCCAGGCAGCTGCCCCGCCGGCCGCAACTGCTGCCGCAGCTGATCCAGACCGTCAACGACGATGCCGCCTCAGCGCGGGTGATGGCCGCGATCATCGGCCAGGACCCGGTACTGACCGGCAACCTGCTGCGCATCGCCAACAGCCCGGCCTACAAGGTGCATGAGCGCCCGGTTGAAAGCCTGCAGCGGGCGGTGACACTGGTGGGTACCGAAGGCGTGCGGCAGATCATCAGCGCGGTACTGGTGCAGCCGGTGATGCAGGTGCAGTGCGAAGTGTTCCCGCAGTTCAGCGCGATCATCTGGGAGCACGCGCTGCTGGCCTCGCGCGCGGCCGCCGATCACGCACGTACGGTCACCTTCGGTGATGCCTTCGCTGCGCAGTGGCTGGGCCTGGTGCAGGGACTGGGCGCGTCACTGGTAATGCGCCAGCTGCTGCAGGAAGCGCAGGCCCGCGGCGAGGCCGTGGAGCCGGCGTTGGCCCTGCAGCTGCTGCAGCAGTGGTCGTTACCGTTGGCGCAGCGGGTGGCCGCCGCATGGGAGCTGCCTGAGCCGGTTCACCAGGCCCTGGCGGTGGATGCAGAAGGGGCGCTGGCCGACAGCCTGCGCCTGGCCAGCGCCGCCGCAGCGGCCAGCCTGTTGTGCCGCCATGGGCATGCCAGCCAGAGCCGCATGCTGGCGCTGCTGGAGCAGCTGCCTTCAGCGCCGCCGCATGCATTGCGCTGGATCTGGCGGCGCCTGCATGGGCGCAGCGTGGAAACGCTGGATGAGGCCGGACAGGACCAGGCCGGCCCGGCGGCCTGAGTGCTACAGCTGCGATTCGACAGGCAGCCAGCTGATCACCCGCGACAACCAGCGTTTGCGCGCCGTTGCCCCTGGCTCGGCCTCGACCCAGTGCGGTGGCGGCTCGCGCTCCAGCCAGCGCAACCGGCCACGGTCGTCCAGCGCCAGCCACCAGCTATGCCTGGGGTCTGCCAGGCGCAGGTACTCATCGCGCAGCCGCGCCCCCAGCAACGGGTCGTCGAACAGTACGCCCATTTCGGTGTTGAGGTAGGCCGAGCGCGGGTCGAGGTTGAACGAGCCGACGAAGCCGCGGCGGTCGTCGACCACGAACGCCTTGGTGTGCAGGCTCGCGCCGCTGCTGCCGAACATGCCGGCATCGCCGGACTGACCCTGCGCCTTCAGTTCGTACAGGTGGACGCCCGCTTCGAGCAACGGCACGCGGTAGCTCATGTAGCCGCCGTGCACGGCGGCGACGTCGTTGGCAGCCAGTGAGTTGGTCACCACGCCGACCTGCACGCCCCGCCCGGCCATGGCCGAAAAGCCATCCAGGCCTTCGTTGCCTGGCACGAAGTAGGGCGAGATCAACAACGTTTTGTGCCGGGCGGCCTGCAGCTCGCTGATCAGGGTCGACACCAGCCAGGCAGCGCGATCATCCCTGCGATGCTTCATCGGCGGGTCCGAGACGATGCGCACTGCACTGCTCCAGTGCAATGGCTCGGGACTCGGGCGCTGCCGCTGGCGTGATTCGGCCACGCGCGCGAGGTAGGGCCGGGCCACGTCCCGCTGCGCCTCATGATCCGATTCGCGCACCAGCAGGCGCAGCTGCGCATCGGTATGGAAGGCAAGCGCGGATACCGGAATGGCGGCCTCGCTGTTCCAGTAGTCGTCGAAGATCCGGTTGGCCTGCTCCACGGCAGGGCCGGCGACCAGCAGGTCCAGATCCTGGAAGTTCACATCGGTGCGCGCGCTGAAGTACTCCTCGCCGATGTTGCGGCCGCCGACGATCGCGACGCGGCCATCGGCGATCCAGCTCTTGTTGTGCATGCGGTGGTTCACGCTGAAGAAGCGTTGCACCATCTCCACCATGCGCAGGATGCCGGTCCGGTTGCGGAACGGGTTGTAGAGGCGGATTTCAATGTTGGGGTGCCGGTCCAGCGCCATCATCAGCGCGTCCTTGTCCTTGGCATTCATGTCATCGAGCAGGATGCGCACGCGCACACCGCGCTCGGCGGCGTCATGCAGCGCCTTGGCCATCAGGTGGCCGATCAGGTCGTCGTGCCAGATGTAGTACTGCAGGTCCAGGCTGCGGCCAGCGTGCGCGGTGATCATCGCGCGCGCGGCGAAGGCATCCATGCCATCACTGAGGAACGCTACGCCTGATTGCCCGGGATGCGCGTCCTGCAGCGGCACGATCTGCTGGTCGATGCGGGTCTGCGCCGGCTGCAGTGGCAGTACATGCGAGGGCGCGCCCTGTGCCTGTGGCGTGAGATGGTCGGCCAGCAGCAGCCCGGACAGGACCAGCAGCAACAGCGCAGCGAGGATGATTGCAGCGACGCGCAACAGGCGTCGCCACAGGGGCATGGGCAGGCTCATGCCTCGATGGTAGATCCACGCCCTGCGTGAAGGAATGCCTGCAGGATCGATAGGGCGTCAGCGGCCTTGCCTTCGGCAACGGATCCGACCCCGGGGGCGTCACGATGGGGGCGGGCCCGTTTCCGCAGGAAAGGGCCCTGACCCGCAGGCCTCAGAACCGCTCGTCGCTGCCCAGGTAACGCCACTGCGCCGGCGGCAGCGGCCCCAATGCCACGCGGCCGATGCGCAGTCGGCGCACGGCCAGCACCTGCAGCCCGGCGGCGGTCACCGCCACGCGCAGCCCCTTGGCGGTCAGCCCCTTGCCGGCAAAGCGCAGGCGCTGCTCGCTTTGCCAGCTGACCTTCGCGCCGCCGGATTCCTGCTGCAGCCGCGCCAGCAGCCACGGTCCTCGCTCGGGGCCGCCTTCGGCCACTTCGATCAGGTATTCCTGTTCGGTGCGGCCCAGATTGCGCTGTAGATGGGCCAGCGTGGCCGGATCCTGGCTGACCACCACCAGGCCGCTGTCGCTGGCCGGAAGCGCAGCGGCCAGCTGCAGGCCGTGGAAATGGCGCTGCAACGGACGGATGTCGCTGGCATCAAGTTCGCTGCGGCTGTCACTGCTGACCAGCGCACACAGGGTCTCAGCAGCAACGCCGGCCGGCTTGTGCAGCAGCATGCTGACCCGCTCGGCCTTTTCATCGCTGGCCTGCTCGGCCACGACGATCTGCGCGGCTTCATCAACCGGGCGCTGTGGTTGTTCCACCACTTCGCCGTCAACCGTTACCCAGCCGCCTTCGATATAGCGCCGCGCTTCGCCGCGGGGGATGCCGAGCAGGGCGGACAGGCGTTTGTCGAGACGGATCGGTTCCATGGCGGGCAGGTCGGGCAGGGGGCGGGCAGTGTAGCCGCTGCGGCCGGTCAGCGCTGGCTGCGGTTGGCCAGCTCGGTCAGGTACAGACGGGTATCGAACTCCAGCTGCAGGTAATCCGGTTCCATGTGTTGGCACAACTGGTAGAAGGCCTTGTTGTGGTCGGCTTCCTTCAGGTGGGCCAGCTCATGCACCACGATCATGCGCAGGAACGCCGCTGGCGCCTGGCGGAATACCGTAGCGATGCGGATCTCGCGGCTGGCCTTGAGGCGGCTGCCGTGCACGCGGGAAATGGCGGTATGCGTACCCAGCGCGTGCTTGATCACTTCCAGGGTGTTGTCGTAGCAGACCTTGTTGAGCGGCACCGACTTGCGCAGGTAGCGATCTTTCAGCGCCTGGGTGTAGTCGTACAGCTGGCGGTCGCTGCGCACCTCGTGCGGGTCGGGATAGCGCTGCTGCAGCCAGGGGCCGAGCTTGCCCTGCGCCAGCAGTTCGCTGACCTGGGCGACCAGGGGTTCGGGGTAGCCGGTGAGGTACTTCAGGACTGCCATGCAGGGGCGGCGGGGCGTCGGTAGAATGGAAGCATCCAAGATTACACGCGGTACGTACCGACCATGGCAAAGCCCAACGCGCTGCAGGAACAATTGCTCAAGGCCGGTCTGGCCAAGAAGTCGCAGGCCAGCGCCGCCGCGCGGGAGCAGGCCAAGGCCCGCCAGGGCAAGGCCGAATCGGCCTCGGCCGAGGTTCAGCGTGAGGCTGAACGTGCCCGTGCCGAGAAGGTCGAGCGCGACCGTGCGCTGGCCGCCGAGCGCAATGCCCAGGCCAGGCAGGCGGAACAGAAGGCGCAGGCGAAGCAGATCATCGCGGCCCATGCAGTGCCCCACAAGGGCGATGACGAGTATCGCTTCAGCGATGGCGCGGCGATCCGCACCCTGCTGATCGACCCCAAGCTGCGCAAGGCGCTGTCGGTGGGCGTGCTGGTCATCGTCGCCAATGGCGAGGGTTACGCCCTGTTGCCGCGCGCCGCCGCCGAGAAGGTACGCGAGCGGACCCCGGAGGCGATCATCGTCGACCACGGCCAGCCGGGCTCGACCGCCGAGATCTCCACCGGCAACGCCGAGGACGACGCCTACTACGCCCAGTTCCAGGTGCCGGACGACCTGATCTGGTAAGCAAAGAGGGGACGGAGGGGATTAAGTCGCAATCGGCTTGATCGAACCCATCCGCGCTCTGTTCGTCTTCCTGAAGAGCAGCCGAGCGTGGCTCGGCTCTACATTAAGGCGTGCCTTTTTGCCGGGGTGTATTGTCTCCATATCAGGCGACACACCTGCGGAGGATGGCCATGGCTACCGGTTGGGCGGGAGACGGCGCGGTCCAGGACCAGATCGACGCCACCATCGACGATGCGATCGCCCGCGCGCGACGCCAGCTGCGGCAGGGCCCGGGCCTTGAACACTGTGAGGAATGCGACGCGCCGATCCCGTTGGCGCGGCGCCAGGCCGTGCCCGGTGTCCGGCTGTGCGTGGCGTGCCAGCAGGCGCATGACGACGAAGAACAGGCGCATGCCGGCTACAACCGGCGTGGCAGCAAGGACAGCCAGTTGAGGTAAAGGTTGTTCGGCAGGGCTGCGCCCTGCACCTGCTTGGAGCAACGGCAACGGCAACGGCAAAAGCGTGCTATCCGTGGGATGGCGGGGTGGGTCCGATTGAGGGGGACGCTGCAAGTACGTCCATGTAAGCTCGGTCGCCGCATCCATGCGGCTCACGCCCCCTCAACCGGACCCACCCCGCCTTCGACAGATTTCCGCGATCTGTCCGTTCTTCTGTAGAGCCGAGCCATGCTCGGCTCAAATCATTCCGATATCGAAATTTTCGATTTCGATGGAAATTTATCCACGCACGGCGGGATCTACCCGATCGCGGAAATCTGTCGGAGGTGGGGCGGTGTCGGAGTGCGGGGTGTCAGCCGCATGGATGCGGCTGCCAAGCCTACAAGGACGTACTTGCGGCGTCCCCGCACTCCGACACCGCCCCGCCACCCCACGGAATGCCAGCTTTTGCTGTTGCTGTTGCCTTGGCTTGAAGGCTTCGGCGCGTGCAGGGCGCAGCCCTGCCGAAAACCCCACCCTCAGCCGTCGCCCTGGATGCCGCCGGGCGCCTGCGCCGGGTCACGCCAGCGGCGCACCGTGCGCTGGAAGAACAGGTTGTTCGGCAACTGCAGCACCGTGCCTTCGTGGCCGTCGCCGGATTCCTGCAGTGTGGTGTAGATCAGGTTCACGTCGATCACCCGGCCCTTCAGGCCCGGCTTCTCGCCGTTCTCCAGCACTTCGATGTAGTCATGCAGGCGGAACGGGCGAGTGGTGAAGATCAGCAACGTGCAGAAGATGTTGGAGAGCACGCTCCAGGCCGCGAAGAAGGCCACTGCGCCCACGGCCGCGAAGCCGGTGAACGCGGTCCACAGCACTGAAGGCTTCGCGCCGAGCAGGCTGAGGATATACAGCAGGGCGCTGAAATAGACCACGAAACTGGTGATCCGGCGCGCGCCCATCACCATTTCAGGTGGCAGCGTGTAGTGCTCGGCAAAGCGCCGGATCAGGCGACGGGCGAGTACCCGCAGCAGCCAGGCGACCAGCAGCACCAGCACGATCTGCAGGGCCACGCCCGCGTAGTTCAGCCATGGGTGGCTCCAGGCCGGCAGGTGATCCTTCAGCGACAACATCATGGGGGCGAAAACAGGTGGCGGGAACGGCCTCGATGTTACCCGGCGCGTGCCGGGGTTTCGACCATCGGTGACCACGCCAGGCAGACCAGCTCCTCGCGATCCTGCTGCAGGCAGGCGCGGCCGTTGTCGGGGCACAACCGGAAGGACAGGCCCGATGCCTGCAGCACGACGCAAGCGACGATTACCAGCAGGGCGGCGCAGGATGGGCTGGACATGGCGGAACTCCCTGGAGGTGTTTTCTCGAATGACCTTGCATGGATGCAGCCATCGTCGAAAAGGTTGCATGGCCTTGATCGGCGATGGCAATCGGCTCTAAACCTTTTTCCGGGTCGCCGCATCCAAGCGATATGCTCGACACCACCATGCCAGCGCCGCCTGCCGCCCACGCCCCTGTCGACGAACCCGCCCTGGTGCGGGCGGCCGCCGCCGGTGACACTGCGGCCTACGAACTGCTGTACCGGCGCCATGCGCCGCGCGTGTTCGCCGTACTGTGGCGCCTGTGCGGGGGCCAGCAGGCGCGTGCCGAGGATGCCCTGCAGGAAGCCTTCCTGCAGGCATGGAAGGCGCTGCCGGGGTTCCGGTTCGAAAGCAGCCTGTCGACCTGGTTGCATCGGCTGGGCGTCAACGCCGCACTGATGGAACTGCGCGGGCGCGCCGCCGGGCAGGACCACGACAGTCTGGAGGAGGTCGACGGCGGCCTGCATGAGCTATCGGTGCACGACCGTTGCGCCGGTACCGAGCGCGACCTGGAGCGCGCACTCGCGACGCTGCCTCCGAGGGCGCGTGCGGTACTGGTACTGCACGACATCGAAGGCTGGAAACACCAGGAAATCGCCGAGCAGCTGCAGATGGCCGTCGGCAGTTCAAAGGCACAGCTGCATCGTGCGCGCGGCCTGCTGCGCGCACGGCTGGGAGACATGACATGAGTACACACGAACACGATTCCGATCACGATCTGCTGGCCCGGCTGCGCGCGCTGCCAAACGAGCGCGATGTACCCGCCGATGGCTGGGCACGCCTGTCTGCCCGGCTGCCGCCGCGTGAACCGCAGGAAGCGCCCGCGCCAACGGGCAACGTGGTGGCGCTGGCAACGCGTTCGCGGCGCCGCTGGTGGTTGACGGCCGGCGCTGCCCTGGCTGCCAGCCTGGCGATCTACGCCGTGGCCCCTTGGCGGCATGCGCAGCCGGATATACCGGTGCCGTCCACGCTGCAGTTGCAGGCAGCGGCGATGACCGAGCAGTACCGGCAGGCGGTGGCCTCGCTGCCCGCAGGCCGGGCACCGGAATGGCAGCCGGCGCTGCACGAACTGGATGAAAGCGCGGCACAGATCCAGGCCGCGCTGGCGCAGGACCCACGTGCGCCTCACCTGCTTGGCCAGCTCAAGCGCACCTATGCGCTGCGGCTGGAACTGACCCGGCAGGCGGCCTATGCCGCCGAGTCCGGCCTGACGACCTGAGGAGACCCCCGATGACACGAACCCTGATGACCTGCTGCGCCGCGCTGTTGCTGCTGCCCGCGGTGGCCCTGGCTGACACCCGGATCGACGAACGCCACAACCTGGCCGCCGGCGGCCGCATCGAACTGAGCAACGTGGCCGGCAAGGTGACCGTGCGTGGCTGGGACCGCAACGACGTGCAGCTCACCGGTACGCTCAGTGATGGCCTGCAGCTGCGCCAGGAAAAGAGTGCCAACCGCGTCCGCTGGGAGATCGAATATCCGCGTCGCAGCAACAACGGCGGCGCAACGCTGGTGCTGAACGTGCCGCGCTCGGTGGAACTGCTGCTGAGCACGGTCAGTGCCAGCCAGGACATCAGTGGCATCGACGTGCGCCGCCTGCAGGCCGACACCGTCAGCGGCAGCCTCAGCGCCTCCGGTCGTAGCAGTGACAGCAAGCTCAATACGGTCAGTGGCAGCGTCAGCGCACGCCTGCAGACGCCGAAGCTGGACGTGAACACGGTCAGCGGCCGCATCGAAGCCGGTGGCGGCGTGTCCGGTGACATCGGTGCACAGACGGTATCCGGCCGGGTCGACGTCGATGCCGGGCGGGTGCAGCGGCTGGCGGTGGAAACCGTATCGGGCAGCATTGACCTGTCGGCGGCCGGGCTGGCGCCGGGTGGCCGTATCAATGTCGAATCGGTGAGTGCGTCGGTCAACCTGCGCCTGCCGCGCGCCGTCTCGGCGCAGCTGTCGGTGAACAGCTTCAGCGGGTCGATCAACAGCGATGCTGGCCAGGTGGAGCGGCCGCGCTACGGCCCCGGCAGCCATCTTGATACACGGCTGGGCAGCGGCGACGGTGATATCCGCATCCAGTCGCATTCGGGCAGTGTTCGGGTAAGCCTGGATCGCTGAGCGCGATCCGGCAGGCCGCGGCGGCAGCGCCGCCGCGGTCGCTACTGGGTCAGCTGGCTTTCTTCAGCGCCCAGGTGGTGCCGAGGACTTCGATCTTGCCACCGGCCTTGCGGAACGCTGCCAGGTCCGAAGCGATCGAATCGCTGCTGACCACGGTGCTGGCGGCCGCGCCCTTGCGTTCGCTGCGGATGCTGTTGCTGGCCTTCGCGGGGGTCTTTGCCTTGCGGGGCATGGTTGCTCCTGTCAGGTGGAAGGGGAGGAAAGCGCCCAGGCATCGGCCTGGCGCAGGTAGTCCTGCCGCTCACGGCGGCAGTCACTGCCGCCCATCGAGAACTGGCGGCAGATCGCCGGGCGCTGCGAATAGATCGTGCAGCGCAGGTGATAGGGATCGATCGCCGCACACCAGCCTTCCTCGTTGCGCGCCATCACGGCACGGCCGTGGGTGTCGCGTGACAGGAACTGGCCGGGCACGTGGTCGCCGGGCTGCAGCAACACGGGCAGCCGGCAACAGACCGCGTCACAACGGCGGCAGTCGATGGGTGCATGTGCTGCGTCAGGTTGTAAGGCCTCAGGGGCCTGGCGGGTGCCCAAAGCGGGTCTCGATGGCGGCTCCGGTGGTACGCGGACCATGAACGAGCCAGGAAGGCATGGCCGCTAGGCCCGCAGGGCGGGCCAGGCTGCACCGTGGACACACACCGGCGTGGCCGATGGAAGGTACAGCAGGGTTCTAGCCGACCAAGGGTAACTTGGATCGCGTAACGTTTTGTTAATCCTGGCTGGCTGCCGTCAGCGCAAGGCCCTGGACCACGCCCAGCGAGGGCTCGCCGTGGACCATGCGGGCGCCCGGGAAGGCCTTCGCAACGGCCTGGCGCAGATACCCGGCGCGGGACATGCCGCCGGTCAGGAACACCGCGTCCGGATCGCCGCCAATGTCGCTGCGGACCTGGGCCAGCAGCTCCCGGATCTGCTCCAGATAACCATGGGCGGCTGCGGCCAGGCCGTCGGCGCTGCTGTCGACATGCAGGTCGCGGGCAATGTAGTCCAGCGTGCTGCGATGTTCGCTGGCGGCGCTGAGGGCGATCTTGGCGCGCTCGACGTCGCGGTACAGGCGGGCGGTATTGCCGGTGTCCTGCAGGGCCTGCAGGCGTGCGCGCCACGGATCGTCGACGTGATCGTATTTGTGCTGGCGGAAGTCACGCTGGCGCGTCATGTCCTGCACGGTGGCCGCTTCCACGTAGTGATGGGCGGGCACGCGGGTGATGCCGCGGCCGAACAGCGGCATGTAGCTGGACAGGCTCAGCGCCAGGTCGATATCGGTGCCGCCGCGGGCGATGCCCCAGGCGCGGTGGATGCGCGGGGCGTCGTCGCCGCCGACTTCGGCGTGGGCGATATCGGTGGTACCGCCACCGATGTCGACGATCACGGCCTGGTGCCGTTCGCGGCTTTCGGCGTGATAGTGCATGGCCGCCGCAGCCGGTTCCTCGAGGAAATCGATCTGGTCGAAACCGGCCTGGCGGGCGGCTTCGCGCAGGATGTCCAGCGCCTGGTCATTGCCGGCCGCACCGATCGAGCTGCGGAACTGCACCGGACGCCCGAGCAGGGCCGCTCGCAGCGGCTGGCCGAGCTGGGCGCTGGCGGTCAGGCGGATGTGCTCGAGGATGTGCGCGGCGATGCCGGTGATGGTCTGCTTGGCGCGTGGGTGCAGGTTGTAGCCGAGCATCGATTTCGGGCTCTGCACCAGGTTGCCTTCGTGTTCCTCGAAATAGGCTTCCAGCGCTTCGTCACCGTAGACCGCATTCTGCAGCAGGTCACTGGCACTGCGTTCCTTGCCGGCACGGGCCTCCATCCATTCCCGGCGCAGCGCGCGCAGGGCTTCGCGGCGCAGCGCCTGCGGCGTGCGTTCCTGGCCGGCGGCGCGCGCCGCACGCGCAGCGCTGTCGATCATCTGCTGCAGCTGGTGCTCCTGGCCGTCATCGAGCTGGAAGTCATCCGGGTCGGGCACCACGCCGGGGAAGTACACGCTGGTCCGGAACTGCTCGGCGTCGCCGAAGCGGATCGGCAGCAGCTTCCCTTCATGCACGATGGCGGCGGCGGAGTTGCTGGTACCGAAGTCGATGCCGAGGCGCATGGGGAGTTCCGGGGGCGATCAGGGGCCGCGCACTCTGCTGCAGTTCGCCGCCGACTGCAAGGTCCCGCAGTTTCCTGTTCCGGGCCGGGTCAAGGAGGTCGCGGCGTACTGCCCGGAAAAGGCCAGGGGAGCCGGGCGGTTACAATGGCGGCTGTTGATTCACTTTGAGGTACTTGCTGATGTCTTCTGCCCCTGCCTGCCCGCAGTGCACCCTGGAAAACACCTACGCCGATGGCGCGCTGTGGATCTGCGCCGACTGCGGCTTCGAATGGACCGCCGAGGAAAGTGCCGGTTCGACCCTGGTCGTGCGTGACAGCAACGGCAATACCCTGCAGGCCGGTGACACCGTCACCGTGATCAAGGACCTGAAGGTGAAGGGCTCCTCGATCCCGCTCAAGCAGGGCACCGTGATCCGCAACATCCGCCTGGTCGAGGACGATGCCGAGCACATCGAAGGCAATTCGGACAAGATCAAGGGCCTGGTCCTGAAGACCTGCTTCCTCAAGAAGGCCTGACCGGCCTTCAGCGCCTGGCCTGCTGCCGTGCGCGCCAGCGGGCCAGGCTGTCCAGCTTGGCCTGGTAGCGCGCCTGCTGCGGCGCCCCGCCCAGTTCCTGTGCACGCAGCAGCTCACGATCGGCGTGCTTGAGCTGGCCCGCCAGGAAATAGACCCGCGCCAGCCCGAAGTGGAACTGGTGCGCGGTGTCGTACAGGCGCACGGCCTTCCGGTAATAGCGGATCGCCTGCTGCAGTTGCCCGGCGCGTTCGGCCTCGGCTCCGAGCAGGTACTGCGCGAACGGGTCTTCGCGCTGCACCGATTGCAACCGCTGCTCCAGTGCCTGGGCCTGCGCAATCATGCCGAGCTTGCGGTAGAGGGCGCTGGCGTTGGTGAGTGCAGCATCCTGGCGGCCGTCCAGTCGCAGCGCCCTTTCCAGTGCCCGTCGCGCGGCGGCGGTATCGCCCGTGCGGTTTTCCAGCACACCCAGGTTGTTCCAGGTGGCAGCGAAGCTGCCGTCCTGCGCCAGCGCGGTATCGAAGAAGGTACGTGCGCCCGCCAGGTCGCCGCTGGCCATGCGTTCGGCGCCGCGATTGTTGTAGAAGTGCGCCAACGCCCGCGCCTGGCTGATCGGCAGCGGCCCGCGGCGGTCGTACAGCACATTGCGATCCAGATCGACGGTGGCGAAGCGGCCGGCGAAGCCGACCCCGGCATTGACGTGGCCTACGCTGTAGACCAGGCCCTGGGCCTGGTCCTGGTACCACGACACCACCTGGCCGACCTCCTGCACGCGCGCCTGGATGCCGGCTTCGCGTGCCAGCGCCACGAACATCAGGGTAAAGGCCAGGCAGTTGGCGCGTCGCTGCTGCCAGATCTCGCTGACGGTAAGGGTCGCGTCGGCGTCGTACTGCAGATCCATGCCATGGCGGTCGAAGATCATCTCCACCAGCGCCTGCAGGCGTTGCTCGCGCGAATAGCTGCGACGGGTTACCTGGGTGTGCAGCATATCGAGCATGGCCGGTGGAATCGCGAACACCTGCTGCGGCGTCGGAATCGTCGGCGCAGCGGTGCTGGCAGTGAGCGCAGGGACTTCGTTCGCGCCAGGGTTCAGGGCGATCGCGGAGGGTGCCGCCAATGTGGCCAGTGCGAGCAGAACGGATCGGGCGGCAGGACGGTACATGACGGCTCCCGGCAGCGGCGGGCGCTCCCGCCTGAGGCGAGTGTAGACCTGTGCGCGCACCCCTGCAGTGACCGCTGGTCGGTCCGCGCGTTCATCCACAGCCGGTGTGGACCAGCGCTCGACAAAGCTGTGGACAACCGCGTTGGGGCCCCGTGCGAAGGACGTTGTGAGGGTGTGGTGAAAAAATGGCCAGCTTGCCCGCCACCGGCGCAGGCGGGATGATCCGGTCATGGACTTCTCCCCGCTGACGCTCGCTCCGGCGCAGTGGCAGGCGCTGCAGGACAGCTATGCGACGCCACCACGTGCCTACCATCACTTCGGCCACGTGCGTGCGGTGCTGCAGCACTGCCAGGAGGTTGCCGACGGTCCAGGCTGGCAGCAGCCGGCCGAGGTCTACCTGGCCGCGCTCTACCACGATGCGATCTATGTGGCGGGGCGAAAGGACAACGAGGCGCGTTCGGCGCAGCTGGCCCTGCAAGTGATCGCGCAGGCGCCGGAACTTGCCACGGTCGACGCGGCCCGGGTCGAGCAGCTGATCCTGCTGACTGCCCGCCATGGCGAGCTTGGCCCGGACGACGTCGATGCCGAGGCCGCGTTGTTCCTGGACTGCGACATGGCGATCCTGGCCGCGCCGGAACCGGTGTTCAGCGCCTATGACCGCGGCGTGGCCGAAGAGTACAAGGGCGTGGTGCCGGGTTTCCTGTATCGCGCCGGCCGCCGCCGTTTCCTGCAGGGCCTGCTGCGTGCACCGCGCATCTTCCTCAGCGAATTCTTCCACCAGCGACTCGACGCGGCCGCGCGCGACAACCTGCGCCGGCAGTTGGGCCGCTGAACCAGCCCGGTACACTGGGGCCTGTTTCCACCGATTGCCGCTTCCAACCGTGTCTGTCCCTGATCCCGATCCCCGCCCGTTGCCGCCGGAAGAGCCCGGTCCGAACGAATGCTGCGGCAGCGGTTGCCCGCTGTGCGTGCTGGACCTGTATGCCGACGAGCTGCAGCGCTATCGCAAGGCGTTGGCCGAATGGCTGGCGCGGCACCCGGAGGCGTCCGCATGAGCCGCGCGCGCCCAGCGGCACTGCTGGCGCTGGCGGCGCTGCTGCTGTTCGTGGCCACCGCGCTGTGGACCCAGTTCGCACGCACCGATCTGGACTGGGTGCGGGCCACGCTCAGCCTCTATCTGCACGGGCCGTGGGGGCTGGCATTGCGCGCGGCCTACTGCCTGCTGGCATTGGCGATCGCCCTGCTCGGCATCAGCCTCTACCGGGGCAGCATCGGCCCGCGGCGCAGCGCGGCGGCGCCGCTGCTGTTCACTGTCTCGGCACTGGGCCTGGCCACGGTCGCCATCGGTGACAGCTGGCTGCCGGAAGCGACGCCGCTGCTGGCACCGTTCATCCATGGGCTGGCGGCCAACACCGCGTTCCTGTGTGCCAGCGTCGGCATGCTGCTGCAGGCCTGGTACCTGCGCCGCGAACCGGGTTGGCAGTCCGCCGCGGGCCTGCTCTGGGGCTGGGCCTGGCTGGCGTTCGTACTGTTGTGGCTGCATGTGTTGTGGCGCGCCGGTCCGCCGCGCGGGCTGGGCCAGAAGGTCGTGATCGTGGTGATCGCAGGCTGGCTGCTGTACCTGGCGCTGGCCCTGTACCGTCGCAGCCGGCGCACCGCTGCCTGCTGAAACCCCAACGGCCTGCACCGGTACGTGCCGTGCACGTGGAGGCAGCGTATCGTGTGTGCATTCCATCGGGGATGCGATATGAAGCGTGCAGGGCTGGGCAGGGCAATGGGTGTGGTGCTGGCGCTGGCCGCGCTGCCGGCAACAGCGGCAGCGGCCGTGCAGCAGTTCAGCCATGGGCGGTTCGAGCAGATTCCGGTGCACATGCCGGCCGGTACCCCGCAGCGGGTGGTGATCTGGTTCCACGAACCGACTCCCGGTGGCGATACCAGCCGTTTGCCGATCGAGGCCCTGCGTGCCGACGGTGCGATGGTCGCCGCCGTGGACATCGCGCACCTGCGCGGCGTGCTCAAGCGCGAAGGCAACCCGACCTGTTCGTTCGGCGCCGGTGACGTCGAGAACTTCTCGCGCTGGCTGCAGGCGTCCCTGCATCTGCCCGGCTACCACCTGCCGCTGGTCGGCGGTGACGGCGAGGGTGCCGAGATGGCCTATTCGCTCGCGGCGCAGGCCGACACCCAGGTGTTTGCCGGCCTGCTGACCACCGGCTTCTGCCCGGACCACAACCATGAGCGCATGGTCTGCGGCGATGGTGTGAAGCACAACACGCTGCAGCCCGCCGAACTGAATTTTCCGTGGTTGAGTGCCGCTGGCGATCACGGCTGCAAGGTGGGCGAGGCCAGCCAGTTCGTGCAGCAGGTGGCGATGGCGCGCGAATTCAAGCGCACCGCGCGCGGTGATGCGTCGCCGGGCCTGGTCGCCGCGGCGCGGGTGATCGGCGCGCAGGCCGGGGTCAGTCTGGCACCGCCGCCGGCCGCGCTGAAAGGCCTGCCGGTGGTGGAAGTACCGGCGACCGGTAGCGGCGATACGCTGGCGGTATTCGTTTCCGGCGATGGTGGCTGGGCCGGCCTGGACAAGGACGTGGCGTCGTCGCTCAACGAGCACGGCGTGGCCGTGGTCGGCATCGACTCGCTGCGCTACTTCTGGAGTGAGCGCACGCCGAAGGGCTTCGCCGCTGACCTGCAGAAGATCATCGACCACTACCGCCAGCAGTGGCACCGCGACAAGGTGATGCTGATTGGCTTCTCGCAGGGCGCCGACGTGCTGCCGGCGACCATCAACCAGCTCGATGCCGGTACCCGCGAGGCGCTGGAGCGCATCGTGCTGCTGTCGGTGGGCAGGAAGGCCGACTTCGAATTCCATGTCAGCAACTGGCTGGGCGGTGGCGGCGATGGTCTGCCGATCGCACCGGAGGTGGCCAGGCTGCCGGCGGAAAAAACGTTGTGCGTGTACGGCGACAAGGACGAGGACGCACTGTGCCCGGACCTGCCGGACAATGACGGCGTGAGGAAGGTGAAGCTGCCGGGCGATCACCATTTCGGGGGGGACTACGATCGCTTGGCCGAAGTGATCCTCAAGGGCGGGGCGTGAAGCGGAGAGCGTGCGAACCAACGGTTCGCACCCACCAGAACGAGCCACGGTAACGCCGGGCCACGCCCGTCAGCGTGTTGGCGCTGGCGTGTCGACCAAGGTCGACACCTGCCGGGTGGTGCGGGTCGTCAGTTGCGCCGCGGGTCCAGAGAGATCAGGCGCGTGGCGTCCAGCAGCGCCGCCGGCAGGTGCATGCCGCCAGGCGCGGCGAGATAGCGCGGCCGCCACTGCGGATCGAACTTCGACTTGAAGCGGCGTAGGCCACTGAACCCGTAGAAACGTTCGCCATGCCGCGCCAGCAGGCCGGCCAGGCGGTTCCAGCGGCCAGCCAGACGATGCTGTGCCAGCCCGGAAAGCGGCGCCATGCCCAGCGAGAAACGTGCATAGCCCTGTGCGCGGCCCCACAGGAACAGCTCGATGAAGAGGAAGTCCATCGTGCCCTTCGGTGCATGGCTGACGTGGCGCATCAGGTCCACCGACAGCTCGGCGCCGGCCGGTGCCTGCCACAGGTTGGCGAAGGCCACGATCTGGCCTTCGGCCTCGACCAGCGCCACCGGGAAGCGCACCAGGTAATCCGGGTCGTAGCTGCCGAGCGAGAAGCCCTTTTCGTCGCCGGCCTTGTCTTCCAGCCAAGCGTTGGAGATCGCGTGCAGGCGCGGCAGCAGGCTGGGAATTTCCTCCACGGGCGCCACGCGGAAGGACAGGCCACCCCGCTTGCCCCGGTTCCAGGCCTGGCGCAGGTCGGCGCGCTCGCGCCCTTCCAGGCCGAAATCATGCAGCGGCACCATCGCTTCTTCGCCCAGCTTGACCAGCCCCAGGCCGAGGTCAAGGTAGGTCTGCCAGTAGGACTCGCCGACCTGGTAGAAGACGGGGCGCAGGCCGAGGCGGTCGGCTTCCTCGCGGAAGCGCCAGATCAATGCGCGGGCGACGTCCGGCGGGCCGACCGGGTCGCCCATCGCGATCAGCGAACCCCCATAGCGCTGCATCATCACGAAGCCGAGTTTCGCTTCATCGCGCAGCACTGCCTTGTCAGCGGTCAGCACCAGGCAGGCCTGGGTGTCGGTGGCACCGGCCAGGACCGGCGCCAGCGATTGCAGCGTCGCTTCATCGGCGGCGGGCAGCGGGCTACGCGTGCTGTGCAGCAGCCGCGCCAGGCCGAACATCACCAGCGCGATGGCCACCACCAGCAACGCGCGCAACGCGCGCGGTGCGTTGCCGGAGACCGCGAACTGCCACCACAGCTCGTTCTGGTATTCGACATGGCTGTAGGTGAAGAACAGCAGCCAGGTCACTGCCACCAGCACCAGGCCCAGGTTGCGCAGCCACGGCCAGGACCAGGCTTCATCCAGCAGCGCACCCTGGCGGTAGAACTCGCGGCGCGCGGCCCACAGCGCCATCGCCACCAGCACCGCCGAGACGGCGATCAACGGTTGGCCACCGCGCAGCCACAGCGGCAGCGGGGTGACCACGCACACCGCCATCGCCAGCATCCACGCCGCGTGGCTGCGCCGGGCCAGGCCCTGCCCGATCAGCAGCAGCGCGACACCACTGAGGCTGCCGATCAGGTGCGAGGTTTCCAGGATCGGCAGCGAGGCATTCACCAGGTGCCGGCGTGGCGTGGGCAGGGTGCCGTCGATGACCAGCGCGGCGCCGATGCTGAACACCGCCAGCGCGATGATCTGCGGCAACCATGGGCGCAGTGCGTTCCAGCCGGCGCGGGTTGCCCCGGCACTGGCCTGCAGCGGCTGGCGCAGCGCGGGGGCAAGGGCGAGCAACGTGGCCAGCACCAGCGGTAGTACGTAATAGGTCACGCGGTAGATCAACGCGGCCGCCAGCACCGCCGCCGGTGCCACCTGGGGCAACAGCTTCAACAGGCTCCATTCGAACACGCCCAGGCCGGCCGGCACGGTCGAGACCAGGCCGGCCAGTACCGCGACGAGGTACAGGCCGACGAAGCCGGGCAGGCCGGTCGGCGTCGAGTCCGGCAGAAGCACATAGAACGCGGCGCTGGCCAGCACCAGCTCGATCACGCTGAGCACGGTGACGCCGAGCATGGTGCGGCGGTCGGGTAGCCACAACACATGGCCGAACACGCTGAACTGCCGTCCATCGCGACCGACCAGCAGCACGGTACCCAGATAGGCGAGCAGGACGACGATGCCGACGATGCGCACGGCATCGGGATTCAGTGGCAATGCCAACGCCGCTGCCGCCGGTTCCATGCAGAGCGCCACGCTGATCAACAGCCACGCACCGAACACGAAACCGAGCGTGCTCATCAGCACCACCTGGCCGATCTGCGCCAGGTCCAGGCCGGCGCTGCGGTAGCCGCGCAGGCGCACTGCGCCGCCGGTCAGCGCGGCAAAGCCCACGGTCTGGCCCAGCGTATGCGCAAGGAAGGCGGTGATGCAGATGCGTGCCGGATGCACGCGGATGCCGCTGCGGCGCAGGCCGATGGCATCGAAGCCGATCAGGCAGGCGTAGCTGGCCAGGCCGAGCACCACGGTGAGCGTGATCTGCAGGCCACTGAGCTGGCGGAACGCCTGGCGGATGGCGCGGTAGCCGTGCTCATCGAATTCACTGGCCAGGCCATGCAGGGCCAGCGACAGGATCAGCAGGGGAACGACAATGGTGAGGATCCGCTTCCATGCCGGGGTGGAGGAAGCGGCGGCGGGGTTGGTGGCTGCGGTCATCGGCGCAAGGGTGCGTCAGGAGGGGCGAGTGCGGTGTCAACGCGGGGCGTGGCGCATCGTGCGCCTGTCGCCGCCATTTGACCAGCGGATGTGTCGGAGCCGGGTAGTGACGTGTCGCGCGGGGGACCCGTGCACCCACCGTTGACCGGATTGGAGGACAATGCGGGCCTGATCACCCGCAGGAGCCACGCCCATGATGGAGCGTTACGACGTCGGACCGCGCATGTCCGAAATGACCGTGTACAACAAGGTCGCCTACCTCTCCGGCCAGATTCCGGAAGACACCAGCCAGGACATCACCGGCCAGACCCGGCAGGTGCTGGCAGAGATCGACAAGCTGCTGGCGCTGGTCGCCAGCGATCGCCAGCACGTGCTGCGTGCGGAAGTGTTCCTGGCCGACATCGCCGACTTCGACGGCATGAACAAGGCGTGGGACGAGTGGGTGGTCGAGGGCGCGACCCCGGCCCGCGCAACCTTCGAAGCCAAGCTCGCCCACGCCGAGTGGAAGGTCGAGATCGTGGTGACGGCAGCGGTGCCGTAACTGCGGGATGGGGTCAGGTCCCTTTCCTGCGGAAAGGCATCTGACCCCTGTTACAGGGGCAGCAGCTCGATGCAGTCCACCGGGCACGGCGGGATGCACAGCTCGCAGCCGGTGCACAGGTCGGCAATGACCGTGTGCATGTACTTGGCGCCGCCGACGATGGCGTCCACCGGGCAGGCCTGGATGCACTTGGTGCAGCCGATGCAGTCGGCTTCGACGATCAACGCCACCTGAGCCGCCTTGTGCTCGCCGCGCGAACGATCGAACGGAATCGCCGGTACACCCAGCACCTGCGCCAACGCCCGTGCACCGGCGTCGCCACCCGGCGGGCAGCGGTCCACACCCGCCTCGCCACGTGCCATTGCCTGCGCATACGGGCGGCAGCCGTCATAGCCGCATTGCCCGCATTGGGTCTGCGGCAGCAGGCGGTCGAGGCGTTCGGTCAGGGGCGGGATCAGGCTCATGCGTGGCGAAGGCTGCGCGTTGGGTTATTTCAGGGGCTTGCCGCGGAACCAGCGCTCGTGGGCCAGCGCCAGCATCGGCTTGTCTTCGGAACTGTCACCGTAGGCATGGATGCGCACGTAGCGCGACAGATCGAACTGGCGGCGGATGTGCTCGGCCTTGCGCGGACCGCAGTCGCCACCGGCGTAACGGCCGGTCAGGCGGCCGTCCTGGCTTTCCAGCCGGTTGCAGATCAGCTGCAGGCCCAGCTGCTCGCACCACGGCCGCAGGTACAGGTCCAGCGAGCCGGACACGATCACGACGGTGTGCCGCTGTTCCTTGTGCCAGCGGATCTGCTCCAGCATTTCCGGGCGCACCACGTCGGGCAGGAACTCGCGCGAGAAGCCTGCGGCCAGCGTGGCGATGTCATCGCTGTGGCGGTCACTGAAGGTCAGGCGGGTGACGCGTGCACGGATGCGTTCGGCCGAGATCAGCTTCAGCCTGTACGCGGCCAGCCACGGCCCGACTTTCCACCATGCCTGTGCCAGCTGTTCGGCGGTGGCCACGCGGCGCAGGAAGCGGCCATAGGTATCGCAAGTGGTCACGGTGTGGTCGAAGTCGAACAGCGCCAGTTCCATTGCGTTGCTTCCCATCGCGTTGCCTCCCGGGGCCGGAGCTGCCGGCGGGCGTGGCCGTAACCACGCCCGCTGCAGGCATCAGCGGACCGGCATGCCCGGCTGCGCGCCGCTGTCGGCGTCCAGCAGCGCCAGTGCGCCACCGTCGAAGCCGGCCGACAGGATCATGCCTTCGCTCAGGCCGAAGCGCATCTTGCGCGGGGCCAGGTTGGCGATGAACACCACGCTGCGGCCCACCAGCTTCTCCGGTTCGCCGTAGCTGCCACGGATGCCGGAGAAGATCTGGCGCTTGCCCAGCTCGCCGGCGTCCAGTTCGAAGCGCAGCAGCTTGTCCGAACCTTCCACGAACTCGCAGACCAGCACCTTGCCGATGCGCAGGTCGAGCTTGGCGAAATCGTCGATGCCGATGTAGGCCGGGGCGTCGGCGCTCTTTGCTTCGTCCTTGGCCGGGGCCGGAGCCGGGGCGGCCGGCTTGGCGGCGGGGGCAGCGGCAGCCGCCGGCTGCAGGGTGTCCTTGGACGCGTCGATCATGGCGTCAATCTTCTTCGGGTCAATACGGGTGAACAGCGGGGTGTACTCGGTGATGCGGTGTCCCAGCAGCGGTTGCGCCAGCTCGGTCCAGTCATTCACCGGCGCGGCCAGGAAGGCCTCGGCCTGCGCGGCGGTGGCCGGCAGCACCGGCTTCAGGGCGGTGACCAGCACGCGGAACAGGTTCAGGCCCTGGCTGCACACGGCCTGCAGCTGCGCATCGGCGCCTTCCTGCTTGGCGATGACCCACGGCTTGACGTCGTCGATGTAGCGGTTGGCTTCGTCGGCCAGGGTCATGGTCAAGCGGATCGCCGCAGCCGGGTCGTTGCGCTCGTAGGCTTCACGGATCGGCGCCAGGCCATCGACGAAGCGCTGGTACTGCGCCGCATCGGGCAGCTGCGCGGCCAGCTGGCCGTCGAAGCGCTTGCTGATGAAGCCGGCGCAGCGGCTGGCCAGGTTGACGAACTTGCCGACCAGGTCGGCGTTGACGCGGGCGATGAAGTCACCCAGGTTCAGGTCGAGATCGTCGACGCCACCGCCGGACTTGGCGGCGTAGTAGTAGCGCAGCGCTTCCGGCTCCAGGCCGGCATCGAGGAAGGTACGGGCCATCACGAAGGTGCCGCGCGACTTGCTCATCTTGGCGCCGTCCACGGTCAGGTAGCCGTTGACGTGCAGGCGGGTCGGCGCGCGGTGGCCGGTTCCGTGCAGCACCGCCGGCCAGAACAGCCCGTGGAAGTTGACGATGTCCTTGCCGATGAAGTGGTGCAGTTCGGTGGCGGTGCCGGCACGCAGGTGCGCTTCGAAGTCCTCACCGTTCCTGCCGCACAGGGTCTGGAAGCTGGACAGGTAGCCGATCGGCGCGTCCAGCCAGACATAGAAGTACTTGCCCGGCTGGCCGGGAATCTGGAAACCGAAGTACGGCGCATCGCGCGAGATGTCCCACGCGCGCAGGCCGCCTTCGGCATTGAGCCACTCGCCCAGCTTGGCCTTCACGCCCGGCAGGGCGACATCGCCGGCCAGCCACTCGCGCAGGAACGCATCGAAGTGGCCCACCTCGAAGAAGAAGTGCTCCGAATCGCGCATTTCCGGCGTGGCGCCGGAGATGACCGAACGCGGCTCCTTCAGGTCGGTCGGTGCATAGGTCGCGCCGCAGACTTCGCAGTTGTCGCCATACTGGTCGGCACTGCCACAGTTCGGACAGATGCCCTTGACGTAGCGGTCGGGCAGGAACATGCCCTTGGCCGGGTCGTAGAACTGCGCGACCGAACGGCGGCTGATGTGGCCGGCCGCTTCCAGCTTCAGGTAGAACTGCTCGGTCAACGCCTTGTTGGCCGCCGAATTGGTCGAGTCGTAGTGGTCGAAGGCCACGCCGAAGGCGGCGAAGTCACGTTCGTGGCTGGCCTGGATGTTGGCGATGAAGGTTTCCGGGGTGACTCCGGCCTTTTCCGCGGCCAGCATGATCGGCGTGCCGTGGGTGTCATCGGCGCAGACGAACCAGGTCCTGCCGCCGCTCATTCGCCGCGCACGTACCCAGATGTCAGCCTGGATGTAGCCGACCAGATGACCCAGGTGCAGCGGGCCGTTGGCGTAGGGCAGGGCGGTGGTGACGAGCGCGGTACGGGTCATGGTCGCGGGGTGAAGCCGAGGGGAACCGCAGAGTATCGCATGCCCGCAACGACGTGACCCGGCCGGGGCCGGGTCACGGGGTTGAAGCAGGTGCGGAGCGCTTATTCGCGCTGCCAGGTCTGCGCACGGCAGATGAAGGCGATGCAGCCGGACACGTCCAGCCGGGTGCCGCCGGGCTGCAGTTCCATCTTCGACTTGTAGGTCTTGCCGTTGGCCGGGTCGAGGATGGTGCCGCCGGACCACTTGTTGGCGCCGTCGGCCTTCAGGTTCCAGAGGATGGTCATGCCCTTCACCGGCTTGTTCCTGTTGGCGCCTTCACAGCCGTCACAGACCGGGTTCGGGCCCTTGTCCGAGTGCAGGATGTCGACCACCTTGCCGGTCAGCGTGCCGTTGGGGGCCTGGGTGATCTCGACGATCGACTTCACCTTCCCGGTCTTGTCGTCGATGGTCTTCCAGCGGCCGGCGGCGCCGTCGGCGGCCTGCGCCGAAAGTGCGGCCAGGCACAGCGGCAATGCCAGCAGCAGGGTCTTGAAGGTCTTGCGCATGGTCCCCTCCCAGGGTTCATTCCGGCACGGTGCCGGCATGGGTCGACTGTATACCCATTCGGCGGAGTATGGGGAAGGGGCGCGTTGCAGGGTTGCGCCCTGCACCCGCAGAGGCAACGGCAACAGCAACGGCGGGATTCCGTGGGATGGCGGGGTGGGTCCGTTTGCGGGGGGCGCTGCAAGTACGTCCCTGTAAGCTCGGTCGCCGCTTGCTCGTGTGCGCAATCCTGCGCACACGGCAAGACCGGGGTTGGGCGTCCTGCCCAACCCGCCCGAGGCATGCCTCGGGCCCATGCGGCTCACGCCCCCGCAAACGGACCCGCCCCGCCTTCGACAGGTTCCGTGTGCTGTTGGTAGGTGTCGACCTTGGTCGACACGGTAGATCCACGCGTGGATGACGTTTCCGGTGGCGGCGATGGGGTCAGATCCCTTTTCCGTCGGAAAAGGGATCTGACCCCAGGGCCGTCAACCGACTTCGTACAGTTCCAGCGGCAGGCCGTCGGGGTCGGCGAAGAAGGTGAAGCGGCGGCCGGTGTATTCGTCCACGCGGATCGGTTCGCAGTCCACGCCGTGGCTGGCCAGGCGTTCGATGAACGGCTCCAGCGCAGCGACCCGGAACGCGAGGTGGCGCAGGCCTTGGGCCTCCGGGCGGCTGGGGCGGGGCGGTGGCGAGGGGAACGAGAACAGTTCCAGCTGTCCGCCGTCGGGCAGGGCCAGGTCCAGTTTCCAGGAATCGCGCGCAGCGCGGTGGTTCTCGGCCAGCACGCGCAGGCCGAGGATGCGCACGTAGAAGTCTTTTGAACGCGCGTAATCGCTGCAGATCAGTGCCGCGTGGTGGATGCCCAGCAGGGCGTCGGAACCAGTGTTCATTGCAGGGTGTCCAGCCAGCGCTGGGCGATCTTCAGTGCCAGCGGATAGGGTTCGGGGGCGTTGCGGTTGGTCAGCACGATCACGGTCAGGTGCTTTTCCGGGTGTCGCACGATCACATTGCGGAAGCCAATGCTTTCGCCACTGTGCCATTGCACCGGGCCGTTCAGGCGCCAGCCGAAGCCGTAGTGCGGCACATCCGGTTCGGATGTCGATGTGGCCGGGCTGAACATCGCGCGGCGCGAGGCCTTCGACAGCAGGCGGTCGTCGTACAGCGCCGCATCCCAGCGGGCGAGGTCGTCCAGCGAGGAGTAGATCCCGCCATCGCCGAGCACGGCACTGGTGGCGCTCTGGTCGGTGCGCTGCCAGCGGCCATCGATCCAGCTGTAGCCATAGGCGCGTGCGGCGATGGTATCGACACCGTCCTGATGGGCCACGGTGTGGACCATGCCCAGTGGGCGGAAGATGCGCTGCTGCAGGAAGGCCGCGAAATCCTGGCCGGAGGCGCGGCCGACGATCAGTGCCAGCAGTGCATAGCCGCTGTTGCTGTAGCGGTACTGCGTGCCGGGTGCGAAATTCAGGCGGTCCTCGTGCGACAACAGGGCCAGCACGTCGGCGTCATGCACCTGCCGAGTGTCAGCCGGATCCATCAGGTCTTCGTAGTCGAGCAGGCCGCCGGTGTGCGAGAGCAGCTGGCGGATCGTGATGGCCGCCGCAGCCGGTGGCAGTTCGGGCAGCCACTGCCGGGCGGGTTGATCCAGCCCAAGCCGGCCATCCTCCACCAGCAGCAGCACCGCCGCAGCGGTGAACTGCTTGCTGACCGAGGCCAGCCGGAAGTTGCTGGCCGGGGTGACCGCGGTGCCGTCCTCCACCACCGCCAGGCCGTAGCCGCGGCGGAACACCGCTTGCCCGTCGTGCAGCACCAGGACTGCAGCGCCGGGTACCTGGCCGTCGTAGGCCTGCATCAGCCCGTCGATGCCCGCATCCGGTGGCGTCAGCACCGGTGCGGCGATACCCGTTGAAGGCAGCAGGCCCAGCACGACGGCGAACAGGGCGACGGCAGGACGCATGGCGGCTCCGGAAGGGTCAAGGTGAAGGCGTGGGCGGAGTGCTGGCCGGCTGAACCATCCAGCGTTCCATCTTGCGGTCAAGCACGTCCAGCGGCATCGAGCCGTCCTTCAGCAGTTCGGCGTGGAAGCGGCGCAGGTCGAAGGCGGCGCCCTGGCGTGCCTTGGCCTTGTCGCGCAGGGCAACGATGGTGGTCAGGCCGGCGACGTTCGACAGCGCCTGGCCGGGCTGGGCCATGATCCGCTCGACTTCGGCACTGGCGTCGTCGCTGCTCATGTCCACGGTCTTCTGCAGGTAGGTGACAGCCTGCTGCTTGCTCCAGCCCTGTGCATTGACGCCGGTATCGGCCACCACGCGGGCGGCGCGCAGCAGGCGCGAGTACAGGTAGCCGATGCGGTCGTAGGGATCGGTGTAGATGCCCAGGTCCTCGCCCAGCGTTTCGGCATACAGGCCCCAGCCTTCGACAAAGGCGAGATCGCCACCGAGGCGGCGGAAGCGTGGCAGCTTGGCCAGCTCCTGCTGCAGGCCCAGCTGCACGTGGTGGCCCGGGATCGCTTCATGCAGGTACTGCACCGGCACGTTCCAGCGCTTGCGGCTGGGCAGGTCGCGGGTGTTGATGTACAGCACGCCCGGTTGACCGGCCGCCGACGGCTGATAGGCGGCAGCGGCGGCGGTCAGTGCGCGTTCCGGTTCCACCGCACGGACCTCCAGCGGTGCCTGCGGCAAGGTATCCAGCACCTGCGGCAGGCGTGCGCTGACCTGCTGCTGCACCTGGCGGTAGCGGTTGATCAGCGCGTTGGCGTCGCCGTACTGGAACTGGCGGTCGTTGCGCATGCTGCGCAGCAGCTTGGTGGGAGAGCCGCGCAGCTTGGCGTCCTTCATCACCGTGGCGATCTGCGCCTGCAGTTCCTGCACGCGCTGTTCGCCCAGCGCATGCAGTTGTGCGGCGGTCTGGTCGCTGGCGGTGGTCTGCACGATCAGGTTGGCGTACCAGGCCTGGCCATCGGGCAATGCGCCCAGGCCGCTGCTGGTGCGTGTGGCCGGCAGGTATTCGGTGGCGATGAAGCCGCGCAGGGCGCGGTAGGCCGGCATGATGCGCAGCTCGATCATGCGCTTGTATTCAGCGCTGATGCGCGCCTTGTCCTCAGCCGGGATGGTGTTCGGCATGGTGCGGATCGGCGACCAGAAAATGCTCTCCTCGGCGGTCGGCTTGATCACAGCATCCAGCTGCGGCAGCACTTTTTCCATCAGGTCGCGTGGTTGTACCACGCCGGCCTTCATGCCCTGGCGCATGTTGTCGATGGCCTGGTCGAACAGCTCGGGAATACCCAGCGAACGGCGTGACCAGGTGTCGTAGTCCTGCACGGTGTTGAATGGCTGCGCGCCCGCACCGGAGCCGAGGATCGCCATGATGCTGCCGATGTTGTAGTACTGGCTGATCGGCATCATCCAGCTCGGGTACCGCTCGGCGGCCAGTGATGCGCGCGCGTCGCGCACGAAGATCTCGTAGCTGAGCAGGTCCTGGCCCTGCAGGCCGTCACTGCCGAGCTTCTCGACCTTGCCCAGCCATTGCGTGGTGAAGTCGTGCGACTGCTGGCGCCAGGCGGCGGACAGGATGTTGGGCAGCTGGTCGTTGTAGCGGGCCTCGCCCTGGAAGGTGGCCTGCAGCGGGTTCAACCGCATCGAGGCATCCCAGTACTCGTCGTACAGGCGCTCCAGCTGCACCTGCTTGGGTACGGCTCGGGCCGGCGCGACCGGGCGCGGCGCGGCGCGGCGCGCCGAGCTGCCACGCGCCGGCGCGGTGGCGCGGGCGGGCCTGGCCTTGGGCTTGGCAGCCTGGCGGGTCTGCGCGGCGGCAGGGCGGCTGGCCTTTTTCTTCGCTGCTTCGGCCGACGGTACGGCACTGAACAGGAACAACGCGGCAATGGCGGCGGCCAGGGCGCGGGTGCGATGCGGCATCAGGAGCTTCCGTGGAACACAGACCGTGGAGCTTGCACGATCCGGCCGCGTACGGCCAGCGTGAAGGCGCAGTCAGCTTGCCGTCGCTGGGGCTTCAGTCAGCCGCGGCGGCGGCGCGCAGCGCGGCGGCCCTGTCTGCGCCCAGGTAGCGGGTGATCGCACGCCGCATCAGGTACAGCAGTGGAATCAAGGCAATCGCAAAGCCCATCTTGTAGATGTAGTTGACGCTGCTGACGGCCAGGAACAGTGAGGTCGGCCAGTGCTGCGGGCCGAGCACGAAGGCGATCCAGATCACTACGAAGCTGTCCACCACCTGGGAGATCGCGGTGGATCCGGTCGCACGCAGCCACACGTGGCGCTCGCCGGTGGCCTGGCGGATGCGGTGGAACACGGCCACGTCGATCAGCTGGCCGAGCAGGAAGGCCACCAGCGAACCGGCGATGGTCCACATGCCCTGGCCGAACACCGCTGCGAATGCCGCCTGGTAGTCCGGCACGCCGTGGCCGTCCATCGAGGTGACCCACCAGCTGGCCGGCGCCAGCGAGATCGCTGCGAAGGCGAACAGGAAGCCATAGGCGATCAGCACCACAGCCAGCCACGAGATGAAGCGCACGCCGCGCTTGCCGAAAAACTCGTTGATCGTGTCGGTCATGATGAACACCACCGGCCACAGCAGGGTACCGGCGGTGAAGCTGAGCGAGCCGGTCTGGCCAAACAGGTTCCAGTTCAGCGGATCGATGCCGAGGGTGTCTTCCAGCGCGAAGATCTTCACCCCGATCAGTTCGGCCAGCACGGCGTTGCCGCAGAAGAACGCGGCCAGCACGATGAACAGCAGGACCGCGCGGTCCTGCAGCGGGCGCTCGATTGGCGCCTCGGTGGTCATTGGCTGCGTTCGCCTGCGCGCGTGAACGGAACGCTGGACGGTGCGACGGCACCGCCGGAAATGATGAAGCTCATGGCCTGGTCGACGGTCCAGTCGGTCGGGGTCAGCAGCTCCACCGGCACGATCTCCAGGTAACCCGAGGTCGGGTTCGGCGTGGTTGGCACGTACACCGCGGCCAGTTCACGGTCGGTGCCGTGTTCCTTGATCACGCGGGTGACCAGCCCGACCGACTTCATGTCGCGGTGCGGGAAATCGATCAGCACCACGCGCTGGGTGCTGCCCGGCTCGGTCTGCAGCATGTCCAGCAGCTTCTTGGCGCTGTCGTAGATGATGCTGGCCAGCGGAATGCGCTTGATCACCGCGCCGACCCAGCGCAGCAGGCGCTGGCCGAGCACGCGGCGGCTGGCCACGCCCACCGCCAGGATCACCAGCAGGGTGGCGAGCAGGGCGATGGTGTTCTGGATCCACTCGGCACGGACCCAGCCGAGGTAATGCGGGAAGCTTGTCGCGATCTGCTCGGAAAGCGGCACCACCAATGGGCTGGAAATGCCCGAAAGGAGCACGAACACGAACTTGACCACGACCCAGGTCAGCCAGATCGGCAGCAGGGTCAGCAGGCCGGTCAGGAACAGGCGCTGCAGGGAGGGGCGGGGGACCAGGGCGGGGGCTTCGAGCGACATGCGCGCATTGTAGCGGCCACAGCCGGTCGATTACGCTGGGGGATCGACTGCGGCAGCGATGCATGGAAGGGAAGCTGTGTTGAAGATTCTGCGCGGACTGGGCTGGGCCCTGGCAGGACTGCTGGTGCTGGCCATCGTGGTGTGGTGTGCCTCGCGCATGTGGCCCGTGCCGGAATCACGGCTGCAGGCCCAGCAGCGGTTGCAGGCCCGCCTGCCCGCTGATGGCTGCAACGGCTTTGCGCTGCTGTGGACACTCGCGTTCGACGATCTCGACCCGGGCCAGCGCGATCAGGCGCTGGCCCGGGACGTACAGCGCTGGGAGGCGGATCCGCACGGCAATGGCGGCGCCCGTCCGCAGCTGGCAGAGGACCACGTCGAGCTGCAATCACGGCCTTCGGCCAGCTGCGGACCGACCGCCAGTGACTGCCTCGCCCAGGTGCGCGCGGACCCGCAGCGCTTCGTCGATGCCCACGCTGGCCACCAGCAGCTGCATGCGCGCCTGGACCAGCTGGCCGATGCGGATCACTTCGTGTCGCCGTTCCGGCCCAAAGGCGAAGGCATCCTCGTGCCGATGCCGACCTATGGTTTGGTGATCGACGCCACCAGCGCACGCGCGCTGGCCTATGTGCAGGGTGATATCGACGGTGCGCTGCGTGGCAGTTGCCGCGGGCTGCAGCTGGGCCGCCGGCTGGTGACGGGCGGCAGCTACCTGGTGGAGAGCATCATCGGTGCCAGCCTGGTGCAGGCCAATGCCCAGTTGCTGGCCGACATGCTGGTCGAATTGCCGGCCGACCAGCCGCTGCCAGCGGAATGCGAGCAGGCGATGAAGCCGATGCGGGCCGCCGAACAGAGCCTGTGCCGTGCGATGCAGGGCGAGTATGCGATGAGCAGGGCTGCGATCGAAACCTCGGCGCAGGAGTTCGGTGGCGTGCTGGTACTCGATCGCAGCAGCACCCTGGCGCGTGTGGCGGGCAACCTGGGCTGGGCCTGTGGCGCGGCGGCGATGACCGCGCTGGAGGCGGATCGCCCGCTGCCGGTGCCGGCACCGCCGCAGCATGACTTCGGCTGCCTGTCGAACGTCATGGGGTGCGTGCTGGCCGATATCGCGGGCCCGGCCTATCCGGCCTATTCGTCACGGCCCCAGGATGCTGCCGCGATGGTGCGGCTGATCGGTGCGCAACGCTGGCTGCGACAGCAGGCCGAGGACCCTGTGGATGCGCTGAAGCGCTTGCCTGCCGAGTTCCGCTCGCAGGTGCGCACACCGCAGTTGTCGGCCGATGGCCGCCGCCTGCAGGTACCGCGGCGCTCAGCGCCGCGCAGCGCCGACGAGAGCCCATGGTTGTCGGTACCGATGGTGGCAGGGGACGCCCCGGCCGCCGCCGCGCGCGACTGAGCAGCGGCGGCCAGTGCGCGCTGTCCTCGTCATCCTCGCGGCCGCCTTCGCTCCGCGTCGCACCGCAGGTGCACACGCGCATACGGGCGCATCGGAGCCTCCCTGGCAGGGCAGCAGAGGACAGCGCCCGCGCCGGATCAGCGCGCGTGTGGCTTCAACCGCAGATAGACCTGCTTGCGCACCTGGGCGACCACCTCGCCGCTGTCGTCGACGACGTCGTTGCTGAACCAGCGCAGCACCTTCTCGCCGCCCGCTGCTTCGGCACGCAGTTCGGCCAGCAGCGCATCGTCGATGCGGAACGAGGTGCGCACCGTGCCCCGGCCAGGCTTGAGGAAATCGATCGCACCGGCCCGGTCCCACACGTAGTAGTCACGGCCGAGGATGTGCAGCAGGCCCAGCATCCAGAACGGGTCGGTCATCGCGAACAGGCTGCCGCCGAAATGCGTGCCGACGTAGTTGCGGTTCCACGGCCGCAGCCGCAGCTCGACGTCGATCTGCCGGTAATCGGGCGTGATGCGGGTGACATGGATGCCGGTGAACAGGAACGGTGGCCACAGGTTGATGCCGAAGCGGAACAGGCGGGCGTTCATGCGGGTCCGGGGCGCGAGGCGAGGTGCCCAGTCTAACCATTCGCATGCGTATGTTGCACCCCGGGCGTGTGTTCAACGGCGGCGTGCATGTCCTGCCTCATGGGCCGTCGATCATGTACCCGTCGCGGCCGTTGGCCTTGGCCTGATAAAGGGCGGTGTCGGCGCCTTCCACGAAATGGTGGGGCTGCAGTTCGCCGTCGGGCACGCGGGTGAATACGCCGATGGTGAGCGTGACGGTATCGTCGCTGCCATCGCCCGGCGCCGGCAATGCGCGCACGCAGGCAATCAGGTCCTCGATCACCTGGCGTGCGCCCTCGGCCGGTGTATCCGGCAGCACTAGCGCGAATTCGTCGCCACCGTAGCGTGCCGCCATGTCGCGCGGGCGGCGCGCATGGGCGCCGATCAGGCGGGCGACATCACGCAGCACGCGGTCGCCCACCTGGTGCCCGTGGCGATCGTTATGGCGCTTGAAGTGGTCGACGTCGATCAACGCCAGGCTCAATGGCTTGCCGCTGCGCCGCGCTGCGTCGCATTCCTGCTGCAGCGACTGCTCGAAGCGGAGGCGGTTGCCCAGGCCGGTAAGGGCGTCGCGGTTGGCCTGGCGGTGCCAGGCCGAGACCCGCCACACCGCCCAGACCAGCAGTGCCAGCGTCACGCCCAGCATCGCGCTGGCCGGCGCCCACCACAGGTCACTCGTGCGCAGCAGCAGCCAGCTCAGCAGGGCAGGCATTGGCAACGAACACAGCGCGACCAGCCAGGGCAGGCGCAGGCCGAGCAGGATCACGCACAGCGCCACCAGCACACCGCTGATGGCGTGCTGCCAGGCATGCGGTAGAACATCGATCTGCCTGTGCTGCAGCAGCATCGAGGTGATGTTGGCCTGGTACTCGCTGCCGCTCATCCAGAACTCGCGGGTGGTCGGGGTCAGCAGGCGGGGCGCGATGCCGCTGGCCGTCATGCCAACTACGATGCGGCGGCCATGCAGCATCGCCATGTCCACGTGGCCATCGAGAACGTCCGCATAGGACACCTGCGGCAGCCGCTCGGGGGGGCCGGCGTAGCGCACGCGAACGTAATCGTCGCGACGCCATTGATAGGGCGAGCCCAGTTCCGGGTCGGGATCGGGCAGGCCGCGTACGGCACCGGCAGGCAGGTCGGCCAGTGCCAGGCCCAGTGCCGGCCAGTGCGGCTGGCCGATACCTGCGTGCAGATAGACGCCACGGGCGACGCCGTCGCCATCCACCTCGACATCGGTGTGGCCGATGGCGGCAGCACTGGCAGCGATCTGTGGGATCGGCAGCATCTCCTCGGCCATGCGGTCGCCGGCCGCCGGCGCGGCCAGCACCGGCAGCACCACCCGGCCATTGCGTCGGATGGCGGCCGCCAGTTGATCATCCTGTCGGCTGTCACGGCGATCCGGTTCGGACAGCATCAGGTCCAGCGCGACGCGTTCGGCGCCGGCATCGGTCAGGCGGTCAAGCAGGCGTGCATGCACCGAGCGGGGCCAGGGCCACTGGCCAATGCGCTGCAGGCTGCCTTCGTCGATGGCGACGATCAGCACGCTGGGATCGGGGCGGTACTCCCAGTTGCCGACCAACGCGTCATAGGCCGCCTCGTCCTGCCGCCACAGCCACTGTCCCTGGCTGGCAACGATGGTCAGCACGCCGGCCAGCAGGGCCAGCAGGATCCGCTTCGACCATGGCAGCGGCGAGCGCCTCACAACAACAACCAGAGCAGCAGGGCACCGCCACCCGCGCCGTAGCACAGGCGGCACGGCAGCGGGACCTGCTGGGCAGGCGAGAACGCGCTGGCGTGGCCGTCATCGTCGATGTACTGCACGCGTACATGCAGGGTGCCGCTCCACGGGCGCTTGAAGCTCACCTGCGGCTGGTCCACGGTTTCGTCGACCAGCGGTGCCTTGAAGTCGCCGCGGCGATCCACCTGCACCCGGTAGCGCTGGCCCTCGCTGCCGGCCTGCCAGCGCAGCGTCAGCTCGCCGTGTGCGGCCTCGGGTGGTTGCAGGGCCGGGTCCACCGGTTCATTGCTCAGCTGCAGCGGCAACGCCTGGCCATAGCGGCCCTGTCGGCCTTCGCCATCGCGCGAGGCCACCCGCCAGTAGTACTGGCCGGGCGGCAGCGGTTGCGCCAGGCGCAGGTCGGTCGCATGGGTGGCCTGCTCCTGCAGGGGCTGCAGGAAGCTGGGTTCGGTGGCGATCTGCAGGACGCTGCTGCGCGCACCGGGGGCCTGGCTCCAGCGGAAACGCGGGCGGTCGCTGTTGATCGTCTGCCCATGCAGCGGCGATACGGTCAGCGGCGGTGGTGGCTGGTCACCGAGCTCGAAATCGGCGCTGGCATCCAGGCCTTCGACCCCCTGGGCGTCGACCGCGCGCAACAGGATGCGCAGTTGGCCAGGCGGCAGATCGCCGATCGCCAGCCGGGTGTCGGCGGTGGTGGCGGCGAACAGCAGGATCTCCGGCGTTGCCGCCTGCACCACTTCCACCCGGTAATGATCGGCGCCATTGACCGGCTCCCAGGCAAGCACGGTCGGCAGCGGCGCCAGGCGCAGCACGTCATTGCGCAGCGCCGGCGCCGGCAGCAGTGCGGAGACCGCAGCGGGCGCCGCATCGGCACTGCTGCTGCGGGTCGCCTGGCCCGGCCGGACCAGGCGCTGGCCATGGGAGTTGCCGACCTGCACCTTGCCCTGCAGGACCTCGGTGGCACCGACGTGCCCGTTATCCCCGGCGCTGACCCGGAACACCGTGCCGCGCACGCTGCTGGTCGCGGTGGGCGCATCGATGATGTAACGCGAGGCGGGGCCGCGCGCCGGCGTCACCCGGTTGCTGGCTCGCCCCTGCTGCAGGCGCAGTCGGGTGTCGACCATGCCGGTGTGGCCGTAACGGCTCAGCTGGTCCAGGCGCAGGCGCGAGTACTCGCGCAGCTGCAGGCGCGAGGCATCGGCGAATTCCAGGGTGATGCTGGAATCGCCTGCGGTCTCCACGGTGTCACCGATATGCAGCTGTTCGCCGGCTTGGAGCGCGCGGGTCGCCGTGCCATCGGCGCCTGCCAGCGCGACCTTGCCGCGCACGGACAGCACCCGGGCCGGCGCCGGCTCGGTGCGCAGCCAGCTGATCGGGAAGCGCAGCAGCTGGCCCGGCGGCAACTGGTAGGGGTTGTCGATGCGGTTGTGCTGCTGCAGCTGCTGCCAGCGTACCGTGGGCTTCAGGTAGAGCCCGCCCAGGTCCCACAGGGTATCGCCGGGCCGGACCCGGTAGTTCCAGTCCTGGGCGCCGGCAATGGCGGGCATCAGGAAGAGGGCGCAGAGCAGAGCGCCCGTTAAATGCATGGCGAACGACAGAGAGCGGACGACGGTCACAGTTTGCAATCCCGGCAATGCGGGGGTGCAGCTGCAAGACCCCATGGCCCCGACCTCATCCCCCCGAACGGATCGTGGCGACCGCATGGCCACCAGCGCGGGCATTATTGCCCGCGTTCAGTGCAGGGATTCTGAACGGAGCGGGTTCCCGTTCAGAACAGCAGCGACGCCATCCTGCGGCGGTACTGGCCGACCAGGTCCTCGTCGGAGATCACATTGAAGGCGTCGATCAGCGCCTTGCGCGGCAGGCCTTCCTCGAATCCGCGGTCGATCCGCAGCATTTCCAGGAACTGGGCCAGCGCGGCCTCGTCATGACCGCCGAGCAGCAGTTGCACGCCGCGCAGGTGACGGGCCTTGAGGTCCTTGCCGTCAGCGGCGATGCGTGCGTCCAGTACCTCGGCGGCCGGGGCATCCTTCAGCGCGGCGGCGAAGGCCAGGCGGGCGCGGGCACGCACGGCGCGGTCGTCGGTGGCCAGGTTGGCAGGCAGGCCGTCGATCAGGGTGCCTGCCTCGTCCACGCCACCGATCTGCAGCAGGGCCAGGGCCAGGTCGAGCTTCAGTTCATCCTTGTCCGGCTCGGCGGCGATCTGCGCACGCAGCACATCGACCTGCGCCTGCGGATCCAGCGGGGCGTCATCTTCGGGGACAGCATCGCCCACATCGGCCGGTACGATGCCGTGCTGGGCCAGGAACTCACGCAGCTGGCCTTCCGGAATGGCGCCCGGGAAGCCGTCCACCAGCTGGCCGCCCTTGACCAGGAACACGGTTGGCACCGAGCGGATCTGGAAGGCCGCAGCGATCTGCTGTTCCTTGTCGACATCGACCTTGGCCAGCTCGAACGCACCGTTGTACTCGGCAGCCAGCTTTTCCAGCATCGGGCCGAGGGTCTTGCACGGCCCGCACCAGGTGGCCCAGAAGTCGACCAGCACCGGCGTCTGCAGCGACTTCTGCAGGACTTCGGCCTCGAAGGTAGCAGTGGTGGCGTCGAATACGTAGGTCGTCTCGGTCATGGGGAAAGCATCGCTTGGCATCTGGAGACCGATTCTATGGTGACGATCGATGTCCGTCTCAACCCTGCCATCACATCGCGCGCGACGGCCTCGGGGGCGTGGCACGCAGTGCAGCTCGTGGATCACCCGCTTTCCGGAGCTGACCGGCCTGGTGGTCGCGGTGCGCCGGAAGCACCCGGCCTCGGTCGCGCGCTTGGCGCACCGCGTCGCTGCCGCGACAATGCGCTGATCCATTCTTTTCCGGGTGACTGCGCGCAATGTCCATGGTCCGGCTTGATCGTTGGTTGGGACTGCTTGCTGCAGTCGTGTTCGTCCTGGCTGTGTCTGGCTTCGGTGCCGGCCTGGAGGGCTACGCACAGGCCCGCCACCCGGTGGCGCTGCTGGGTGCGCGGGGTGTACCGCATGCGCTGGCCTTCAATCTGCTTGGCTTTGTGCTGCCCGGCGTGCTCGCCGCTGTGGTGGCTGAGCGCCTGCGCCGCAGCCTGCCCGCCACTGCCGGCTGGGCACCGAGGGTCGGCAGCCAGATGCTGCTGCTGGCTGGCCTGGGCTTTGCCGCGATGGGCTTGCTGCCGCTGGACGTGGACGATCTGCATGGGCCGGCCAGCCAGCTGCATGCCAGTGCCTGGATGATCTGGGTGCTGGGCTTCGTCGCCGGAACCCTGTTGCTGGGCACGACACAGCTGCGTCAGGCGCATGGCCGCGCCTTGGGCGCCTTGGCCCTGGGCTGCGGCATGCTGGCTGCGGTGGCCGCGTTTGCCCTGCAGGGCGTCCTGCCGGCGCCGCTGGCACAACGGCTGGCGTTCGCCTGCTGGGTGGCCTGGCTGGCCACCGCACTGCCGCTGTCGCGCCAACGCTGAGACGGCTCCCGGGGCATCGCGGCGCCCCCCCCCAGCAGGCAGGATTGGAGACGTTTGCCGCACTGCGGTACGCTGTACCGCTTTGCCGCCGCATCCGCGTGTTCCATGACCAGCGCTGAAACCAACGCCTACGACCCGCAGCAGGTTGAATCCGCCGCCCAGCAGTACTGGGACGCCACCCGTGCCTTCGAGGTCGACGAGACCTCGGACAAGCCGAAGTACTACTGCCTGTCGATGCTTCCGTACCCGTCCGGTGCGCTGCACATGGGCCACGTGCGCAATTACACGATTGGCGACGTGATCAGCCGCTACAAGCGCATGACCGGCCACAACGTGCTGCAGCCGATGGGCTGGGACGCGTTCGGCCTGCCGGCGGAAAACGCCGCGATCAAGAACAAGACCGCGCCGGCGGCGTGGACCTACAAGAACATTGACCACATGCGCAGCCAGCTGAAATCGCTGGGCTATGCCATCGACTGGTCGCGCGAGTTCGCCACCTGCCGTCCGGACTATTACGTCCACGAGCAGCGCATGTTCACCCGCCTGATGCGCAAGGGCCTGGCCTATCGCCGCAACGCGGTGGTGAACTGGGACCCGGTCGACCAGACCGTGCTGGCCAACGAGCAGGTCATCGACGGCCGCGGCTGGCGCTCCGGTGCGCTGGTGGAGAAGCGTGAGATCCCGCAGTGGTTCCTGCGCATCACCGACTACGCTCAGGAGCTGCTGGATGGCCTGGACGAGCTGGACGGCTGGCCGGAATCGGTCAAGACCATGCAGCGCAACTGGATCGGCCGTTCCGAAGGCCTGGAAATCCAGTTCGACGTGCGCGATGTCGACGGCAGCGCGCTGGACCCGCTGCGCGTGTTCACCACCCGCCCGGACACGGTGATGGGCGTGACCTTCGTGTCGATCGCCGCCGAACACCCGCTGGCGCTGCACGCGGCGAAGAACAACCCGGAACTGGCCGCGCTGCTGGCCGACCTGAAGCAGGGCGGTGTGTCCGAGGCCGAGCTGGAGACCCAGGAAAAGCGCGGCATGGACACCGGCCTGCGCGCGCTGCACCCGGTCACCGGCGAGCCGGTCCCGGTGTGGGTCGCCAACTTCGTGCTGATGGGCTACGGCACCGGCGCGGTGATGGCGGTGCCGGGCCATGACCAGCGCGACAATGAAGTGGCCAACAAGTACGGGCTGCCGATCAAGCAGGTCATCGCGCTGAAGGATCCGCGCACTGAGGAAGAGCGCACCTGGGACGGCAGCCGCTGGCAGGACTGGTACAGCGACAAGAGCCGTGCCTTCGAACTGGTCAACTCGGCCGAATTCGACGGCTTGGACTTCCAGGGCGCGTTCGAAGCGCTGGCCGAACGTTTCGAGCGCAAGGCCCAGGGCCAGCGCCGCGTCAACTACCGCCTGCGCGACTGGGGCGTGAGCCGCCAGCGCTACTGGGGCTGCCCGATTCCGGTGATCTACTGCGCCAAGTGCGGTGCGGTGCCGGTGCCGGAGGAGCAGCTGCCGGTGGTACTGCCGGAGGACGTGGCGTTCTCCGGGACCGGTTCGCCGATCAAGACCGACCCGGAATGGCGCAAGACCACCTGCCCGGAATGCGGTGGCGCCGCCGAGCGCGAGACCGACACCTTCGACACCTTCATGGAGTCGAGCTGGTACTACGCCCGCTACACCTCGCCGGGTGCCCGTGACGCCGTCGACAAGCGCGGCAACTACTGGCTGCCGGTCGATCAGTACATCGGTGGCATCGAGCACGCGATCCTGCACCTGATGTATTTCCGCTTCTACCACAAGCTGCTGCGCGACGCGCGGATGGTGGACAGCAACGAACCGGCGCGCAACCTGCTGTGCCAGGGCATGGTGATCGCCGAGACCTACTACCGCCCGAATCCGGACGGTTCGAAGGACTGGATCAACCCGGCCGATGTGGAAGTGCAGCGTGACGAGCGCGGCCGCATCACCGGCGCCACCCTGATCGCCGACGGCCAGCCGGTGGTGGTCGGTGGCACCGAGAAGATGTCCAAGTCGAAGAACAACGGCGTGGACCCGCAGGCGATGGTCGGCAAGTACGGCGCCGACACCGTGCGCCTGTTCTCGATGTTCGCCGCGCCGCCGGAGCAGTCGCTGGAGTGGAACGAGGCCGGCGTGGACGGCATGGCGCGCTTCCTGCGCCGCCTGTGGGCCCAGGTGCAGAAGCATGCTGCCGACGGTGCCGCCCCGGCGCTGGACGTTGCAGCACTGGATGCCAACCAGAAGGCGCTGCGCCGCAAGACCCACGAAACCATCGGCAAGGTCGGTGACGACTACGGCCGCCGCCACAGCTTCAACACCGCCATCGCAGCGGTGATGGAGCTGATGAACGCGCTGGCCAGGTTCGAGGACGACAGCGAGCAGGGCCGCGCGGTGCGCCAGGAAGCGCTGCAGGCCGTCGTGCTGCTGCTGAACCCGATCACGCCGCATGCCAGCCACGCCCTCTGGCAGGTGCTGGGCCATGGCGAGACGCTGCTGGAAGACCAGCCGTTCCCGCAGGCCGACAGCAGTGCGCTGGTACGCGATGCGCTGACCCTGGCGGTGCAGGTCAACGGCAAGCTGCGTGGCACCATCGAGGTAGCGGCCGATGCCGCGCGCGAGCAGGTCGAGGCGCTGGCGCTGGCCGAGCCCAACGCGGCCAGGTTCATGGAAGGCCTGACGGTGCGCAAGATCATCATCGTCCCGGGCAAGATCGTGAACATCGTCGCCGCCTGATGTACCTCGCACCGGCCACCCGCGCGGTGGCCGGTGCCTTTCCAGAAGCAGGGCCGGGTGCTTGATGGCCCTGCATTCACGCGGCTTCGGGCACGCTGTGTGTTGCCGTGATCGCCCGGCTCCGCCAGACTGTCTCCATGACCCGAATCCTGCTTGCCCTCGTTCTTGTCCTCGGCCTCGCCGGCTGCGGCTTCCATCTGCGCAACAAGCTGATGCTGCCGACCGACACCGCCCCGGTGAAGGTGGTCTCCACCGCCCCGTACAGTGAACTGGTCAAGCTGCTCAATCGCAGCCTGCTGGCCTCCGGTGCCAGGCTGGCCGATGAGGACAGCAAGGAACCCAGTACCCAGCTGCAGGTGTTGTCCGAGCGCTGGGGTGACCTCCCGATCGCCATCGACTCGCAGGGTCGTGCGCAGGAGTACAGCCTGCGCTATGCGGTGATCTTCATCTTCCGCCGCGAGGATGGCAGCGAACTGGTGCCGCAGCAGGTGATCGAGCTGTCGCGCGACTACGTGTCGCCGCCGACCGACGCCACCGGCACCACCACCGAACGCGAAATCCTGGCCACGGAGCTGCGCCGGGAAATGTCCGCCTCGATCATCCGCCGTATCGACAGCGTGGTCCGCGCCGAGATCGAGAAGGGGGGCAGCCTGTCCGCGCCGAAGGCCCAGCCGATCGAGGGCGCGGTGCCGGCAGAGCCGGCCGCCGCCGTCAAGCACTGAGCGGTAGCGACGATGGAACTGCGTCCGGAGCAGCTGGCCAGCCAGGGCGCTGACACGGCGTTGGCGCCGGTATACCTGATCGCAGGCCCGGAAACACTGCGCGTGCTGGAGGCCGCAGATGCCATCCGCGCGCGTGCGCGCGCCTCGGGCATCGGCGAACGCGAAGTGTTCGACGCCGACGGGCGTGATTTCGACTGGAACCAGCTTGACGCCAGCTTCAATGCGCCCAGCCTGTTCAGCGCCCGCCGCCTGGTCGAGGTGCGCCTGCCCAGCGGCAAGCCGGGCAAGGAGGGCGCCGAGGTGATCAGCCAGTTCTGCGCCAACCCGGCGCCGGACGTGGTGTTGATGATCACCGCCAATGAATGGAGCAAGGCCCACCAGGGCAAGTGGGCCGAGGCGGTCAGCCGCATCGGCGTGCTGTCGGTGGCCTGGGCGATCAAGCCACACGAACTGCCGGACTGGATCGAGCGCCGCCTGCGCGGCAAGGGCCTGCGTGCCGACCCGGCCGCCGTGCAGCGCCTGGCCGAGCGGGTGGAGGGCAACCTGCTGGCCGCCGCCCAGGAAATCGACAAGCTGGCGCTGTTGGCCGACGGCCAGCCGTTGGATGTGGAACGGATGGAGTCGCTGGTGGCTGACGCTGCCCGCTACGACGTGTTCCGCTTGGTGGAGGCGACGTTCTCCGGCCAGCCGCCGGCGGTGCTGCGCATGCTGGCCGGCCTGCGCGGTGAAGGGGAGGCGGTGGCCGCATTGATGCCGATCGTGATCCGCGAACTGCTGGCGGGCGCAGGCCTGGCCCGCGTGCAGGCGCGTGGTGGCAACCTGGCCGCTGAAATGAAATCGCGTGGCATCTGGGAATCGCGGCAGGCGCCTTACAAGCGCGCGCTGCAGCGGCACCCGGAAGGCAAGCGCTGGGAGCGCTTCGTGGCCGAGGCGGGGCTGGTCGACCGCATTGCCAAGGGGCGCGCTGACGGCGACGCCTGGCTGGCGCTGGAACGCCTGCTGGTGGCCGTGGCCGAACCGCGTGCCGTGCGCCTGCTGGCGCGGGCCTGAGTGATGAGCCTGCGGATCTACTACGGGGGCACCTTCGATCCAGTGCACCTCGGGCACCTGGCGATCGCGCGTGCGGCCCGTGATGAACTGCAGGTCGCCGTGCGCATGCTGCCGGCCGCCGATCCGCCGCACCGCGCGGTGCCCGGTGCCACCGCTGAGCAGCGCTGCACGATGTTGTCGCTGGCCATCGGCGACGAGCCGGGGCTGCTGCTGGACCGTCGCGAACTGGATCGTGCCACCCGCTGCCCTGGTCGCCCGTCGTACACCGTCGACACCCTGCGCGAGCTGCGTGGCGAGCTGGGCCCGAGCCGGCCGCTGGCCTGGCTGGTGGGCGCCGACAGCCTGCTGGGGCTGTCCGGCTGGCACGAATGGGAGGCCCTGTTCGATCTGGCCCACTTCGTGGTGGCCGAACGACCGGGCAGTCCGTTGCAGGCGTCGATCGATGGCGAGCTGGGGCGCGCCCTGCAAGGGCGCTGGGCCGACAATGAGCAGGCCCTGTTCGCCAGCCCGGCCGGGCGCATCCTGCGCCTGCACCACCCACTGCGCGAGGAATCGGCCAGCGCCGTGCGCTCGCAGATTGCCGCTGGCGGTCCCTGGCGCGCACTGCTGCCACCGGCCGTAGCCGACTATGTCTCTGCACACGGGCTGTACCGCCCGGGCACGGCGTGAATGGCGCGGCCGCGCCATCCCCGTATAATCGCCCCACGTTTATCGAGTCGATCCATTTTGAGCAACCAGACCCAGCCCCAGACCATCAAGGTCGATCTGCCCAGCCCGCCGCCGTCCGTGCCGGAACTGCTGGCCAGCGTCCGCCAAGCCACCGAAGACCTGAAGGCCAAGGACCTGGTCGAGATCGACGTGCGCGGCCGGTCCAGCGTTGCCGACTACATGATCGTCGTTTCGGGCACTTCGACCCGCCACGTCAAGTCGATTGCCGATGAAGTCGTGCGCTTCGCCAAGAACATCGACGTGATGCCGCTGGGTGTTGAAGGCGAGCGCGAAGCGGAGTGGGTGCTGGTCGATCTGGGCGACGTGATCGTCCACGTGATGCTGCCGCGCGTGCGTGAGTTCTACGCGCTCGAGCGCCTGTGGACCGTCGGCGACCAGCCGCCGTCCAGCGACGACGAAGTGGCCTGAGCCGCACGTTGACGCATCCCTTCGACGGCGCCGATGGCGCCGTCGACGTTTTGGAGGACCGTTGATGAAAGCCCGCCTGATCGCCACCGGTGAACGCGCGCCCAGCTGGGTCGCGCAGGGGTTCGCCGAATACCAGAAGCGGCTGTCGCATTGGCTGCCGTTCGAGCTGGTGGAAATCGAACCCGGCCTGCGCGGCAAGGGGCGCGATCCGCGCCGTGCCACCGAGGATGAAGGCAAGCGGGTCATCGCCGCGCTGCCGAAGAACGCTTACGTGGTGGCACTGGACGTGCCGGGGCGGCAGTTGAGTTCCGAGCAGCTGGCGCAGCGCCTGGAGCATTGGCGGGGGCAGGGCCGGGACCTCGCCTTCCTGATCGGTGGCCCGGAAGGGCATTCGCCAGAGGTCTCCGCGCTGGCCGACGAAAAGTGGTCGATCGGACCGCTGACGCTGCCGCACATGCTGGTGCGTCTGGTGGTGGCCGAGCAGCTGTATCGGGCTGCCGCAATGATTGCCAATCACCCCTACCATCGCGCGTGAAGAGTGGTTATACTAGTCGTCTGCCCGAATAGCTCAGCCGGTTAGAGCACTTGACTGTTAATCAGGGGGTCGTTGGTTCGAGTCCAACTTCGGGCGCCACCTTGCAAAACCTGCATCGCGAGATGCAGGTTTTTTTTTTGCCGTGTTGTGGCGGCGAGCCCATGCTCGGCTGCATCCTCCAAGCCGGGCACGCGCTCGGCGCTACAGCGTGATCCGGCCCTTCCAGAACGCTACCAGCGTGGCGATCGCTACTGCCAGGATCGCGCCGAACAGCCCCCACTCCCAGCGCGTGAAAACCGGCTCGCCGCGCTGGCGCCGGGTCTGCGCAAACAGAACAACGCCGGGCACGTACAGCAGCACCGACAGCAGCAGGTTGTTCAGGCCGCCGGCATACACCAGCCACAGCGCGTAGGCGCTGGCCAGCAGCGCGACCACGAAATCGCGCCAGCGCACGCGTGGCTCACCCGCGTAGGACTGCCCGCGCCAGGCCAGTTGCACGCCGAACGCGGTGGACAGGAAGTAGGGCACCAGGCTCATCGATGCGGCCAGCAGCACCAGGCCGGTGTAGCTGCCCGCATTGAACAGCACCAGCAGCAGGAACAGCTGGATCAGCCCGTTGCTCAACCACAATGCATTGGCCGGCACACCACGCGCATTCTCGCGTCCCAGGAAGGCGGGCATTGTGCCGTCGCCAGCGGCGGCATACAGCACTTCGGCACACAGCAGCACCCAGGCCAGCAACGCGCCCAGCACCGAAATGATCGAACCGGCGATGATCACCGTCGCGCCCCATTCGCCGACGATGGCGCGCAGCACATAGGCCATCGACGGGTTGGGCAGCCCGGCCAGTTCGGCCTGCGACAGCACGCCCATCGACAGCAGGCTGACCAGGACGAGCAGCAGCCAGACCCCCAGGAAACCGATCACCGTGGCACGGCCGACGTCGGCACGGCGCGCGGCACGCCGCGAATAGATGCTGGCGCCTTCGATGCCGATGAACACCCACACGGTGACCAGCATCATGCCGCGCAGTTGCTGGCCGAGGTCGCCAAGCGCAGGTGTGCCGAAGAAGTCGGCGCGGAACACCTCCATGCGGAACGCGCCGGCGGCCAGCACCAGGAACAGTGCGATGGGCAGCAGCTTGGCCACCGTCACCAGGCCGTTGACGATGGCGGCGGTGCGCAGGCCTCGCAGCACCAGCAGGTGGACGGTCCACAACAGTACGGACGAAGCGGCCACGGCGGCTGGCGTGTTGCCTTCGCCGAACACCGGCATGAAATGGCCCAGGCCGCTGAAGATCAGCACGAAGAAGCTGGCATTGCCCAGTACCGAAGCGACCCAGTAGCCCCACGCCGCGGAGAAGCCGATGTAGTTGCCGAAGCCTTCGCGTGCATATGCGTAGATGCCGGTGTCCAGGTCCGGACGGCGGTTGGCCAGGGCCTGGAACACGAAGGCCAGCATCAGCATGCCGGCGCCACTGACGGCCCAGCCGATCATCGCGGCGGCCGGACCGGCACTGCGCGCGACGTTCTGCGGCAGCGAAAAGATACCGGCGCCGACCATCGAGCCGACTACCAGTGCAGTCAACGCCGGCAGGCCGAGGCGTTGCGATGTCGTGGCCATTGAGATCCCCTGCGGCCCGGATGCCGCGAGCACACCCTAGCCATGTACTCGTGAACATGGCTGCAAGGCCGGGTGTGCGGGAGCCGGCATGGACAACGAACAGCCAGGAAACGACGAAGGCCCGGGCAACAGCCCGGGCCTTCGAAGCAAACACAGCAGCGGGATTATTTGAACGTGTACTTGGCGCCGACAGTGAAGTAGCGGCCAATCGCACCACTGAAGTGCAGCGGGTTGTAATTGACTGCACCGTAAGTGCTCGGGTCGAGCGGCGCGATGCGGTCGAACACGTTCTGCACCGAAGCGTTCAGCTCGAAGGCTTCGGTGATGTTCCAGCGGCCGGACAGATCGAAGGTGGTGAACGAGGAGATCTTCTCTACCGGCTCGCCGTCTTCATAGAAGGCCAGGTAGTCACCGCCGCGGCGGTCCTTGTTCTCCAGCTTGCTGATGTAGTTGGCCACGCCGCTGATGCTCCACGGGCCCTGCTTCCAGGTGGTGCCGAAGTTGATGCGGTCCTTCGGCGTGCCGATGCAGTTGGTCACGTCGCAGTTGCCGTGGGTGCCCACATAGTCGACGGTGGTATCACCCTCGGTGCGCTCGAACTTGAGCACGTGGCTCCACTGCAGGTCCATTTCCAGCTGGCCCGGGCCGATGTCGAAGGTCTGGCGGATGTCGGTGTCGATACCGCGGACGCGCGAGGAGTTGGCATTCACGTAGGCGGTATTGACGGCCAGGATGGTGCCGCTGTTGGCGACTCCGCCGATGTTGTTGGCATCGCGGAGAACGTTGCCCGCGGCGATGGCGTCGGCCGTGCTGCCCTGCGCGATTTCGTTGGTGCGCTTGATTTCCCACGCATCCACAGTCAGCGAGGTGGTCGAGGTTGGCTGCAGAACGATGCCCACCGAGTAGCTCTTGGACTCTTCCGGCTTCAGGTCCTTGTTCGGCCGCGTGATGATCGCCACCGAGCGCGCGGTGCATTCGTTGGCCGGGTCGATGGCGCAACGCACCGGATCGCGGGCGTTGGAGAAAGCGGCCAAGCCACCGTCACCGTTCTCGGCCGGGTTCGGCGCACGGAAGCCTTCAGCGTAGCTGGCGCGCAGTGCGATCCAGTCTGCCGGGGTCCACTTCACGCCCAGCTTCGGCGTGGCCTTGCCTTCGCCGCTTTCGTACTTGTCGTAGCGGACCGCAGCGCTCAGTTCCAACTGCTCCAGCACCGGTGCGGACAGTTCGGCGTAGCCGGCATACACATTCTGCGTGCCGTCGTAGGCCGAGTAGCCCAGGCCGATGATCTGGCCGATATCGGTGAAGGTCTGCGGCGTCAGGCTGTTGCTCGTCTTGCGCCACTCCGTACCGAAGGCCAGGCCCAGCGGACCGCCCTTGAGATCCATCAGGCTGCGCGAGATGGTGAAGTCGAACATGTCCAGGCTCGACTTGGCACGCGCGCTGATGGTCGGGCTGATGGCATCGTAGACCGACTGCGGCGTCTGCGAGGCATTGTCGCCGATGCGCCAGGTGCCATAGGGGCAGGCCGGATTGCCCAGCACGCAGCGTACTGCGTCATAACGCAGGAAACCCGTGCGCTTGTTGACCAGGTCGGTGCCGGAATGCAGGTAGGCGGTGTCGTAGCTCCAGTCGCCCCAGTTGCCCTTGACACCCACCAGGAAGCGGTTGAACTCATTGGTATTGTCGGTCACGCGCGGGCCCACGTCCCACGCGCTGTAACGCAGGCGGGCCGCGGTGGGCAGCGGGTTGTCCGGATGACCTGCATACAGCTGGGTCGCACCGGCACCGCTGTTGGCGTTGACCGGGCCGCCAGGGTAGCCCCAGCCGCCGGATACGCCGGATGGCGTATTGCTGAAGATCGTTTCCTTCTTCGAGTAACCGATCTCGGTATAGACCTCGCCGCCTTCACCAAACGCGAAGCTGGCGCGGCCGAACACGTTCACGTACTTCTCTTCCGGGCTCAGGTCGCGGTACTGCTGCGCCGGATCCCACAGGCAACCCTGGGCCTGTGCGGTCGCGTCACTCTGCCCGGGAATCGTGGTCAGCCCGGCGCAGCCCGGCAGGGCAACCAGATGGCCGGTGGCGTCGAACACCGAACCATTGGGACCCACGCCGCCGGCGGTACCGCCCGACAGGTAGGCGCCGCCCAGGAACTGCGCGTCTGCAGCGTCGTAACCCCAGCGCCGGATATCGCCGGTACCGATCCACTTGCGGTTCTTGCGGTCGCTGATCTTGATCGCGTCGGTCTTGCCGACGTCCAGGCTGAAGAACGCATTCCAGCCATCGCTGGACAGGTCGCCGGTGCCGGCAGTAAGGGTCGCCTTCTTCGCATCGCCATCGCCGTCACCGGAAATGCCGTAGGAACCGCGCAGGATGGCGCCTTGGAAGTCGCTGCGCAGGATGATGTTGACGACGCCGGCGATGGCGTCGGAGCCATAGATCGCCGAGGCGCCGTCCTTGAGCACTTCCACGCGCTCGACGGCATCGAGCGGGATGGTGCTGAGGTCGGTGAAGACCTTCTGGCCGTCATCGGCCAGGCCGTAGGTGGCCATGCGGCGGCCGTTCAACAGCACCAGCGTCGAGCCGGCGCCCAGGCCACGCAGCGAGATGCCGGCGCCGCCACCGGCGAAGCCGTTGCCGAAGGTCTTGGGAATGGAGCCTGCGCCGTCGGCGGTCAGGGTCTGCAGGTACTCGGCGACCGTGGTCTTGCCGGTGCGGTCGATTTCCTGGCGGGTCACCACCTGCACCGGCGACGGTGTCTCGGTGTTGGTGCGCGGGATGTTGGAGCCGGTGACCGTGATGCGGTCGAGGTTGGTGGCCTGCTCCTGTGCAAAGGCTGAGGAAGAAGCCACGGCGCCGACCAGCAGCAGGGTGCTGCCAGCAAGGATATGGGTGATGGACGATGCCAGGGTGGTGCGGCGGCGGCTGGCGGGCCGTTGGATCGGGTGTTTCACAGCTTCTCTCCTAACTGGAAAACCGTAGCGTTGAGGGCTGTCGCCGGATCGATACCGGGACGCGCCAATCTAGGTTTCCAGCAGGTGACGAAGACGTGAATTTTTGCTTAATCAGTAACGCTTGGCTCGGGCATGTCCGCATTTGCCGGGCAGTGGCAGGGGCCGGCCCGGCGCGGGGCCGGGCCGGTGGGACGCTCAGTCCGGCAGCGAGAACTGCACCGGCACCATGCCGATGGCCGGGACCGCCACGCCGTCACGCTGGGCAGGCTCGAAGCGCCAGTGCTTGAGCACCTGCTGGCGGGCGGCCTGGTCCAGGTTGCGCGAACCGCTGCTGCGCTCGACGCTGACCGCGACCGGCTGGCCACGGGTGTCCACTTCCACCCGCAACAGCACCGTGCCCTGTTCGTGGTTGCGCAGGGACTGGATCGGATAGGCCGGCGGCGGAGCGCTGCGGTACTGCAGCTGGGCGCCGGCCAGCGGGGTGGAGGTGTCGATGCTGGGCGCCAATTGCGGCGGAGCCGGTTCGGCGGCCGGCAATGCGATGCCCTGGGTCTCTTCCACGGTCGCGGTGGGTGCGGGCAGTGGCGGTACCACCGGCTGCGTCCGCGGCTTCGGTACCACCTGGACGATCTCTTTTGGCGGGACCGGAACCGGCGGCGCCGGCGGTGGCGGAATCTTCTCGATCAGCCGGACCGGACTCTTTTCACGCGGGGCCTGCACGGCCTGGTAGGTCGCAGGGATGAGCAGCAACAGGAAGGCCAGCAGGTGCAGGGCGATCGCTGCACTCCAGGCGGCTACGCGGGCGGGGTCGAAGTGCGGGGATGCAACGGGATAGGTACGAACCATGATCCACCTCCATGCCAGTGACGAAGTCCTCAACGCACCAGGGTCCGTGGCGGGGTTGCCGCACGCGGCTGGCAGTCCATCAGTAGCGCGGCATGGCGGCCACTGCCTAGAGGCAGGGGCATGCGCGTTGGGCTGGCCTTCAGCCAACGCCGCTGGAATACACGAAAAAGGCGGGCCCCTGCGGGACCCGCCTGTGTCGGCCGTGCCGGGCGCGATCAGCGGCCCAGTTCGAACACCACGTCCAGGTTGACCGAGACGGTCGATTCACCCGGTGCGACCGGGGTAGCCTTGTCCATCGCCGCACCGGCGGCCATGGTGCGCATCATCGGCATCGGGCGGAAACCGCCGTTGCTGTTTTCAGAGATGCTGACGATGCGGCGCACCTGCAGGCCCAGCGATCTGGCATAGGTCTGGGCGCGGGCCTGGGCCTTCTTCAGGGCGGCCAGGCGGGCTTCGTCATAGACCGGTTCGGGCTGGTCGATCTCAAACTGCGGACCGTTGATCTGGTTGGCCCCCTGCGCGGCCAGCGCGTCGAGCACCTTGCCGAGCTTGGCGATGTCGCGGACCTTCAGGCTGACCGTGTTGCTGGCCTGGTAGCCGGTGATCTTCGGTGCCTCATTGTCGGCATAGCGGTACTGCGGGTTGAGGCTGACGCCGCTGGTCTGCACGTCGCGCTCGGCGATGCCGGCGGCCTTGATCGCGGCCAGCACCTTGTCCATCTGCTGGGCGTTCTGGCGCATCGCGCTGTTGCCGTCGGCAGCCTGGGTGACCACACCTGCCGACAGGGTGGCGACGTCCGGCACGCGGGTGGCCTCGGCGTTGGCCGAGATGTTCAGCAGGGTGCCTTCGGCCGCGGCGGCGATCGACGGCGACGACGGAGCGGCATGAGCAGTCATCGAGGTTCCAAGGGCGAGGGACAGGGCAAGCAGCAGCGGGGTGGCGGTCAGGCGCATGGGATCTCCTTGTTGTGCCGGTGAGGGTGGTGTCGTAGCGATGAACGCGCTGTGAGCCTGTTCGGGGTTGTACGCGTTCCGTAACGGGTTGCCGACGATTCAGGTGGCGGCCTCAGGTTATGCTGTGCCGATGCTCTATCTTGCTTCCCGCTCCCCCCGACGCAACCAGCTGCTGGCCCGACTCGGACGCCCCTTCCAGGCCCTTGACCTGGAGGTCGTCGAGCAGCGCGCGGCCACTGAAAGCGCCGAACAGTATGTATGCCGGGTCGCCGCCGACAAGGCGCGCGCCGGGCTGGCCCGGGTGCTGGCCGACGACCCGCAGGCGCGGGTGCTTGGTTCGGATACCGAGGTGGTCCTGGACGGCGAGGTCTTCGGCAAGCCGGTCGATGCCGCTGACGCGCGGGCGATGCTGGCGCGGCTGGCCGGGCGCACCCACCAGGTGATGACCGCCGTGGTGGTGGTCGGCGCGGGCGGCCTGGACAGCGAGCTGGTCATTTCCGAAGTGACCTTCGCCCCGATCGATGCCGCCGACATCGCCGCCTATGTCGCCACCGGCGAGCCGCTGGACAAGGCCGGCGCCTACGCCATCCAGGGTGGGGCCGAACGCTGGATCGAACACCTTTCCGGCAGCTACTCCGGCGTGATGGGGCTGCCGCTGCTGCATACCGATCGTCTGCTGGCGCGCTGTGGCGTGCCGGTCCCCACTGCCGATGCCGCCAGGGAGGCTGCCGATGTCTGAGGAAATCCTGGTCAATGTGACCCCGCGCGAGACCCGTGTCGCGGTGATCGAAAACGGCATGCTGCAGGAACTTCACATCGAGCGCGGTTGGCGCCGTGGTGTGGTCGGCAACATCTACAAGGGCAAGGTGCAGCGGGTCATGCCCGGCATGCAGGCCGCCTTCGTCGAAGTCGGCCTGGAGCGCGCGGCGTTCCTGCACGCCAATGACGTGGTGCGGCCGGCGCCGGTGGCCAGCGCCGACACCGAGAACACCACCCTGCCACCGCCGGCCAGCGTGCCGATCGTCGAGCTGCTGCGTGACGGCCAGGACATCGTGGTGCAGGTGGTGAAGGACCCGATCGGCACCAAGGGCGCGCGCCTGACCACGCAGATCAGCATTCCCTCGCGCTACATGGTGCTGCTGCCGCAGTCCAAGGTGGTGGGCGTGTCGGCGCGCATCGAAGACGAAACCGAGCGCGCCCGCCTGAAGGCGCTGGTGACCGAACTGTCGGCGCAGCACGGTGGCTACGGCTACATCGTGCGGACCAACGCCGAAGGGCAGCCGGCCGAGGCCATCGCCGAGGACATCGCCTACCTGTCGCGCGTGTGGAACGTGGTCGAGCGCCGCGGCCGCGAGGCGCCGTCGTGCAGCATCATCTATGAAGACCTGAGCCTGCCGCTGCGGTCCGTGCGCGACCTGATCCGCAAGGACGTGGACAAGGTGAAGGTGGACTCGAAGGAGACGTTCGGCCAGTTGCAGGCCTTCGTCGCCAAGTACATGCCGGTGCTGGCCGAAAAGCTGGAGCTGTATTCCGGCGATCGCCCGATCTTCGACATGTTCGGCGTGGAAGACGAGATCGGCCGCGCGCTGGACAAGCAGGTGCCGCTCAAGTCCGGTGGCTACCTGGTGATCGACCAGACCGAGGCGATGACCACCATCGACGTCAATACCGGTTCGTTCCTCGGCCAGCGCAACCTGGAAGAAACGGTGTTCCGCACCAACCTGGAAGCGGCGCAGGCAGTGGCGCGTCAGCTGCGGCTGCGCAACCTGGGCGGCATCATCATCATCGACTTCATCGATATGGATGATGCAGAGCATCGCCGCCAGGTGCTGCGCACGCTGGAAAAGGCGCTGGCCCGCGACCATGCCAAGACCACGGTGTACGACTTCTCGCCGCTGGGCCTGGTGGAAATGACCCGTAAGCGCACGGTCGAAAGCCTGGAGCGCCAGCTGTCGGAAACCTGCCCGCAGTGCAGTGGCCGCGGCAGCATCAAGACCACCGAGACGGTGACCTACGAGATCTTCCGCGAGATCACCCGCGCCGTGCGCCAGTTCGATGCCGCGCGGCTGCTGGTCATCGCGTCGACCAAGGTGGTCGCGCGCATCACCGATGAGGAGTCCTCGGCGGTGGCTGAGCTGGAGGAATTTCTCGGCAAAAGCATCCGCTTCCAGGCGGACGAGCAGTACCTGCAGGAGCAATTCGATGTTGTTCTGCTCTGATCCTCGCCGGCTGCAGGCCGGCGGTGGCCGATGAGCGCGCCGCCGCGCCTGCGACTGCGAAGGATCCGCCGTCATTTCATTGCCGCCTGTGCGGTGGGCCTGGTCGGGCTTGCACTGCTGGTGGGCACCTTCAGCCAACTGCTGCCGCTGGCCGAGCGTCATCCCGACAGGATCGCCGCCTGGCTGAGCGAGCGGGCTGGCCAGCCGGTGCGTTTTGACCAGCTGCAGACGACCTGGACCCGTCGTGGCCCGCTGCTGCAGCTGAAGGGCCTGCGCATCGGTGCCGGGCAGGGCCTGGCGATCGGCGAGGCCGAGGTGCTGGTATCGATGTACAGCGGGCTGCTGCCCGGGCGCTCGCTGACCGAATTGCGCCTGCGTGGCCTGGCCCTGGACCTGCAGCAGGGCGAAGACGGACGCTGGTCGGTGCGCGGGTTGCCGCAATCCGACAACGGGGGGGATCCGCTGGATGCGTTGCGCCGGCTCGGCGAGCTGCAGGTGATCGGCGGCCGCCTGGGCGTGCACGCGCCGGGGATCGGCATCGACACCACGCTGCCGCGCATCGACCTGCGCATGCGGGTCAATGGTGATCGCCTGCGCGTGGGTGTACGCGCCTGGGCCGATGCGCAAGCGCTGCCGCTGACCGCGGTACTGGACGTGGACCGTGCGCGCGGCAACGGCCAGGCCTGGCTCGGCGCCGACCCGGTCGATTTCCATGCCTGGTCGCCCTTGCTGGCGGCCGGCGGCGTGCGCCTCCGCGAGGGCAAGGGCGAGCTGAACCTGTGGCTGACCCTGCGTGATTTCGCGCCGGTCGCGCTGACCACCGATTCGGACCTGCGGGACGTGCGCGTCGACGGTGCACCGATGCCCGGCGTGGCAGCGCCACAGCTGCAGCTGCAGCGGCTGCAGGCCCGCCTGCGCTGGCAGCGCCAGGCCGATGGCTGGGCGTTGCAGGTGCCGCGCCTGCGCCTGAAGACCGAAGATGGCGAACAGCAGCTCGATGGCCTGCAGCTGCAGATCGGCAAGCAGCTGCGGGTGAACGCCGGTGCGGTGCAGGCCGGCACCGCGCTGCGAGGGCTGGCCCTGAGCAATCTCCTTGAACCGGGACTGCGGCGCTGGCTGTTCCTGTCCCGGCCGCAGCTGGAGGTGCGCCGATTGCAGTTGGCCGGCGAGCGTGATGGCCCGTTGCGGGCACAGGGCGAACTGCAGTCGCTGGGCTTTGCCAGCGTCGGCAATTCTCCGGGCCTGCGCGGCCTCGGGGGGCGTTTCGAAGGCGATGCTGATGGCTTCAGCCTGCAGCTGCAGCCGCAACGGCAGCTGCAGTTCGATTGGCCGACCGGTTTTGGCGTGCGGCATGACCTGCATCTGGCCGGACAGATCGTGGGGTGGCGCGACGAGGGCGGCGGTTGGCGGATCGGAACGCCGGCGATGCGCGTGGAGGGCACCGACTACGCGGCCGACGTGCGCGGCGGCGTCTGGTTCCAGGGCGACGGCACGCGGCCGTGGCTGCAGCTGGCCGCCAAGCTGGACGACGTGCCGATGACGGCGGCCAAGCGCTTCTGGATCCACTCCAAGATGAGCAAGGGCGCCACCGACTGGCTGGACATGGCACTGGCCGGCGGCCAGGTGCGTGGCGGTGTCGGCCTGGTCACCGGTGACCTGGACGACTGGCCGTTCGACAACAACGATGGCCGCTTCGAGGCCACCGGCCACATCAGCAATGGCGACATCCGCTTCCAGCACGATTGGCCGCTGATGCGCCAGGTCGATGCCGATATCGCCTTCATCGGCCCCGGCTTCGAGATGCGTGGACGTGGCGATCTGGCGGGCGTGGCGGTGCAGAAATTCGAAGCCGGCATTCCGGACTTCGGCCATCAGCCGCTGTACGTGCGCGCCGACGCGCCGAGCGAGGCCGGCAAGCTGCTGGCGATGCTGCGCCAGAGCCCGTTGCACAAGGACTATGGCGATACCCTGGACAACCTGGTTGCCAGTGGTCCGGCGCATGTGACTTTCGATCTGCTGCAGCCGCTGCACCACGATGAAGGCGGTGGTCATCTGCAGGGGACGGTCGACCTGACCGGCGTGAAGCTGGTCGACAAGCGCTTCCAGCTGGCCTTCGACAACATGCGAGGGCAGGCGCGCTACAGCAATGGCGGCTTCGGCGCCGAGGAACTGGCGGTGCGCCACCTCGGCCAGGATGGCCGCCTGAGCCTGCGCGCCGGTGGCTACGTGCACGACAGCACGCGGGCCTTCGAATCGAAGCTGACGGCGCATCTTGATGCGGGCGTACTGATTGACCGCGCACCGGAAATGACCTGGCTCAAGCCCTACATCACCGGCACTTCAGCGTGGACCATCGCGGTCAACCTGCCCAAGGTGGCTCCGGGGGCGCCCGCGCCGCCGAGTGAACTGCGGTTGAGTTCGGACCTGGTCGGCACGCGGCTGGACCTGCCGGCACCACTGGACAAGCCGGCCGCCGAAGCGCTGGCGACCACGGTGGCCGCGCAGTTGCCGATGGGTGCCGGCCGCATCGATGTGGCCTTCGGCCAGCGCCTGGCCCTGGCCGCACGCAGCCACAACAACCAGACCGGCGTGCAGGTCACGCTGGGCAGTGATCATGTTGATCGTGAGCCGCCGCCGAGCGGGCTGACGGTCAATGGCCGCAGCGCGACGCTGGATGCGATGGAGTGGATCGGCCTGGCGCGGGGCGGCGGGGACGACGATGCGATGCCGCTGCGAGCGGTGGACGTCCAGGTCGGCCAGTTGAAGCTGATCGGCGGTGTGTTCGAGCAGACCCGGCTGCAGCTGCACCCGGGTCCACAGGCACTGGATGTGCGGTTGGACGGCCCGTCGCTGGCCGGGCGCCTGACCGTTCCCAATGCGGAGGGCGGCACCATCAGTGGCCAGCTCGACCGCGTGCACTGGCAGTCGCTGCCAGCCGCACCGGGGGCGCCGGCTGCGCCGGCGCGGGTGCAGGCCGGCGCCAACGACATGGATCCGGCCAAGCTGCCGCCGTTCGCGCTGGACATTGCCGACCTGAAGTTCGGCAAGGTGGTACTGGGCCAGGCGGTGCTGCGCACGCGGCCGCTGGCCAACGGCCTGAACGTGGATGAGCTGCGTTTCCGTGCGCCGGACCAGGAGATCGACATCAGCGGTCGCTGGCTGGGCCGGACCGGCGGTGCCCGAACCGAGTTGATCGCACAGGTGCGCAGTGAGGATCTGGGTGGGTTGATGCAGAATCTTGACTACGGCGGCCAGTTGCGCGGCGGTTCCGGCCAGGCGCAGTTGCAGGCCTCGTGGAGCGGAGGCCCGTCGGACTTCCAGCTGGGCAATCTGCAGGGCAGCCTCGACCTGCACGCGCGCAATGGCCAGCTGCTGGAGCTGGAGCCAGGCGCCGGCCGCGTGCTGGGCCTGCTCAGCGTCGCGCAGCTGCCGCGGCGCCTGATGTTCGACTTCCGCGACTTCTTCTCCAAGGGCTTCGCGTTCAACCAGATCGACGGCAGCATGCAGTTCGGCCAGGGCATGGCGCGCACCGACAAGGTGCTGATCGAAGGCCCGGCGGCCAACATCACCATCCGTGGCCAGGCCGACCTGCGCAACCAGCGGTTCGACCAGACCATCGACGTCAACCCGCGCGCGGGCAACCTGCTGACCGTGGTCGGTGCGGTGGCCGGCGGCCCGGTGGGTGCCGCGCTGGGCGCGGCCACCAATGCGGTATTGTCCAAGCCGCTGGGCGAGATTGGCGCCCGAACCTACAAGGTGACCGGTCCATGGAAGGAACCGAAGGTGGAAGTGATCGAGCGCAGCCGCGACAAGACCCCATCACCGCCCGTGCCGGCGTCTGCACCGGCCATTCCGCCGACCGTCACCGACCTGCCGCGCTCGCGCTGAGCGCGGTTCCCTGTTCACGGGGCTTGCCTGAGCGCCCCCGCACCCCCAGATCGAGACCATGACTGATATCGCCCTGACGCTTGCCCAAGACCGCCTGCTGCGCCCCGGCGGCCTGGATGCCGCTGGCCTGGAGCGCACCTTCGGCCAGTTGCTCGGCCCCGGTGTCGACTTCGGCGACCTTTATTTCCAGCACGCCCGCCGCGAGAGCTGGAGCGTGGAAGACGGTATCGTCAAGGACGGTGCCCATTCCATCGAGCAAGGCGTGGGTGTACGTGCGATTTCCGGCGAGAAGACCGGATTTGCGTACTCCGATGACATCCACGCCGACGCGCTGCTGGCGGCGGCGCAGTCGGCGCGCGCGATCTCGCGTGAGGGCGGTGCGCAGTCCGGGCGATCGCTGCTGCGCGGCAATGCGCGCGCACTGTACCCGGCGCTGGACCCGATCGATGGTATCGGCAACGAAGCCAAGGTCGAGGTGCTCAAGCGCCTGGATGCTTACCTGCGTGCCGCCGACCCGCGCGTGAAGCAGGTGATGGTGAGCCTGTCCGGCGGCGTCGATACGGTGCTGATCGCCCGCAGCGACGGTGTGCTGGCGGCCGATGTGCGTCCGCTGGTACGCCTGAATGTGCAGGTGATCGTCGAGCACAACGGCCGTCGCGAGTCCGGCTATGCCGGGGGCGGTGGCCGTTATGGCTACGAAGACCTGTTTGCCAGCGGCCGCCCCGAAGCCCTCGCCCAGGAAGCGCTGCGCCAGGCGCTGGTGAACCTGGAAGCGGTGCCGGCGCCGGCCGGCATGATGCCGGTGGTGCTCGGCCCGGGTTGGCCGGGCGTGCTGCTGCACGAAGCGGTCGGCCACGGCCTGGAAGGCGACTTCAACCGCAAGGGCACCAGCGTCTACGCCGGCCGCATCGGCGAGCGTGTGGCGGCACCGGGGGTGACCATCGTCGACGACGGCACCCTCGACGGCCGCCGCGGTTCGTTGAACATCGACGACGAAGGCCACCCCAGCCAGTGCACCACGCTGATCGAGGACGGCATCCTGGTCGGCTACATGCAGGACAGCCTCAATGCGCGGCTGATGGGCATGGCCCCGACCGGCAACGGGCGCCGTGAATCGTTCGCGCACCTGACCATGCCGCGCATGACCAACACCTACATGCGCGCCGGCGAGCACGACCCGCAGGAGATGATCCGTTCGGTGAAGAAGGGCCTGTACGCGGTCAACTTCGGCGGTGGCCAGGTCGACATCACCAGTGGCAAGTACGTGTTCTCGGCCACCGAGGCCTACCTGATCGAGGACGGCCGCATCACCACGCCGGTGAAGGGCGCGACCCTGATCGGCAACGGCCCGGAAACCATGCAGAAGGTGCGCATGGTCGGCAATGACCTGGCCCTGGACGAGGGCGTGGGCATCTGCGGCAAGGACGGGCAGAGTGTGCCCGTGGGTGTCGGCCAGCCCTCGCTGTTGATCGAGGGCGTCACCGTCGGCGGTACCCAGGCCTGAGCGTGGCGATGGCCACAGCAACCGCCCGGGCCGACGGGGACTCAGTCCTCGTCGGCCTCGCCGGTCCCGATGTGGTCGGCGTCTTCGGCGCCGGCCTTCAGGCCCAGCGCGGCTGGCAGCATCAGGCCGCGCAGCACCTGGAAGATCTCGCGGTAAGCGCGCGGCGGCTTGTTCCTGGCCTTCTCGGCCTGCGCGTTGCGTACCAGCGTGCGCAGCTGCTGGCGGTCGGCCTGCGGATAGTCATCGAGCAGAGCGGCCAGCGCCTTGTCACCCTCGGCCAGCAGGCGGTCGCGCCAGTCTTCCACGCGGTGCATCATCGCCACTTCGCGGCGGCCGGTTTCGCTGTTGGCGTCGAGCGCATCGCGGATCGCATCCAGCGTGGCCTCTTCTTCGCGGCGCATGTGCTTGGCCAGGAACGCCAGTTGGCGCTTGTGGGCGATGTGGGCGGTGATGCGCTTGCACTCGGCGATGTGCGGCAGCAGGTCTTCCGGAATCGGCAGGCGCGCCAGCTGGGCCGGGGTCAGCGACACCAGCTTCTCACCCAGGGCCAGCACGTCGAGTGCATCGCGCCGGTTCTGGCTGCGGCTCTTGTCGTGGAATTCACCGGTTTCTTCGTCGCGTCCGCGCATCGTCCCTACCTGATTTCAAAAAAAGTCGCCCGGCGTGATGCCGGGCCCAACCCGTACAGGATAAAGCATTGAACGTGATCGCCCCTGAAGTGGCCGTCGGCGACGACAGCCTGGCCCGGCTGGAACGGCTGGCCGACCTCTCCCAGCAGCTGCTCGACCGCGCCCGCGCGCTGGGCGCCAGCCAGGCCGAGGTCAGCTGCAGCGAGGACCGCGGCCTGGAGGTCAATGTCCGCCTCGGCGAGGTCGAGACCGTGCAGTCCACCCGTGACCGTGGCATCGCCGTGACCGTCTATTTCGGGCAGCGCAAGGGCAGTGCCAGCACTGGCGACCTGAACGAGGCCAGCCTGGCCGCTACGGTCGAGCAGGCCTGCGCGATCGCACGGCATACCGAGGATGACCCGGCCGCCGGCCTGGCCGAGGCCGCACTGATGGCCACCGACTTCCCGGACCTGGATGGCTGGCACCCGTGGGCGCTGCAGGCCGATGAGGCGGTGGACCTGGCCCTGGCCTGCGAGGCGGCTGGCCGCGAGGCCGATGCGCAGATCCGCAATTCCGATGGCGCTTCCGTGTCGAGCATGCAGAGCCTGTCGGTGTACGCCAATTCGCACGGCTTCTTCGGCCGTGAGCGCGGCACCCACCATTCGATAGGTTGCGCGCTGATCGCCGGGCAGGGCGACGGCATGCAGCGCGATGGCTGGTACACCAGCGCGCTGGCGCAGGGGGACCTGGAAGACGTGGGCCTGGTCGGCCGTCGCGCCGCCGAGCGCACCATCGCCCGCCTGCAGCCGCGTTCGTTGGCCACTGGCAGCATGCCGGTGCTGTTCGCCCCGGAAGTGGCGCGCAGCCTGGTCGGCCACCTGCTGTCGGCAGTGTCCGGCGGCGCGCTGTACCGCCAGGCCAGTTTCCTGCTGGACAGCGTCGGCCAGCGCCTGTTCCCGGAGTGGATGCAGATTGACGAACTGCCGCACCTGCGCCGCGGCCTGCGCTCGGCCGCCTTCGACGGCGACGGCGTGGCCACCCGTGCTTCGGCGCTGGTCCGTGACGGCGTGCTGCAGCGCTATGTGCTGGGCAGCTATTCGGCGCGCAAGCTGGGCCTGCAGACCACCGCCAATGCTGGCGGCGTGCACAACCTGCAGCTGGCGGCCAATGCTGGCTCGCTCGAAGAGATCGCCCGGCAGATGGGTGACGGCCTGCTGGTGACCGAGCTGATGGGGCAGGGGGTGAACGGGGTGACCGGCGACTATTCGCGCGGCGCCGGCGGCTTCCGTGTCGAGAATGGCGAGATCCAGTACCCGGTGGACGGCGTCACCATCGCCGGCAACCTGCGCGAGATGTTCAGCAGCATCGAGGCGGTCGGCAGCGACGTCGACCCGCGCTCGCACATCCGGACCGGCTCGATCCTGCTGGGGCGGATGACCATTGCCGGTAATGATTGATGGCATCGATGGCGTAAGCTATGCCCGCCTGACGCATCCAGCTTGGTGCTGGTGGGTCAAGACCACCCAATGAAAAGGAGTTTTGTCGTGAGTGAATTCGATAACGTCCCGCCGCCGCCGGCAACCACCAATGCCCCGGCCGACCAGCGCACGATGGCGCTGGCCGCGCACCTGCTGGGCATCTTCACCTGGTTCATCGGCCCGCTGATCATCTGGCTGATCAACAAGGATGACGCCAGCAAGTCCTTCGTGACAGACCAGGCCAAGGAAGCGCTGAACTTCCAGATCACCATCACCATTGCGATGCTGATCTGCATCGTGCTGACCATCGTGATCATCGGCGGCATCCTGGCGCCGATCGTCGGCATCCTGAACCTGGTGTTCTGCATCATCGCCGCTGTGAAGGCCAACAACGGCGAAGCCTACCGCTACCCGTTCGCGCTGCGCCTGGTCAAGTAATACCGTCTGCATGCGCAAACAGGAACGCCCGGCATTGCCGGGCGTTCCTGTTTGGCGCCAACGTCACGCCAGCGATCAGTGATCGCGTTCCACCGCCAGCGTTGCCAGCGCGCGCAGCGCATCGGCTTCTTCGCCATAGTCGGCCAGCGTGGCCTGCATGCGTGCGGCCAGTTCGCGCAGCTGCGCCTTCGCACCGTCCATGCCGAGCAGCGCGGGGAAGGTGCTCTTGTCCTGCGCCTGGTCCTTGCCGGCGGTCTTGCCCAGCTGTTCGGAACTGGCTTCGACATCGAGGATGTCATCGCGGACCTGGAAGGCCAGGCCGAGCGCGCCGGCGAAGCCGTCCAGCTGGGCCAGCTGTGGTTCGTGGGCCTGGCCGCACAGCGCCCCCATGCGCACCGCTGCGCGGATCAGCGCGCCGGTTTTCAGCGCATGCATGCGGGTCAGCGCCGCCAGCGTCTGCTGCTGGCCGGTGGCATCGATGTCCAGCGCCTGGCCGCCGCACATGCCGGAGGCACCGGAGGCGTGGGCCAGGGTCTGCAGGCAGGCCACGCGCAGCGTGGCCGGCAGCGGCGCATCGGCCAGCAGACCGAAGGCGCGGGTCTGCAGGGCGTCGCCGGCCAGGATCGCGGTGGCTTCGTCGAAGGCGATGTGGGTGGTCGGCTTGCCGCGTCGCAGCGCGTCATCGTCCATCGCCGGCAGGTCGTCGTGCACCAGCGAATAGGCGTGGATGAGCTCGACGGCCATCGCCGCTGCGTCAAGGTGTTCAGGCTGCGCGCCAAACAGATGGCCACTGGCGTACACAAGCAGCGGTCGCATGCGTTTGCCACCGCCAAGCACCGAATAGCGCATGGCCTGGTGCAGGCGCTGCGGTGCTTCGGCGGGCGAGGGCAGGGCGGCGTCGAGCTGGCTTTCGATACGATCGCGCCAGCGCGCGAACAGAACCTCAGCCGTCATGGCTGGGCGGATCGAAAGGCTCGGATGCTTCCGGCTGCGCCGGATCGCTGAGCAGGCGCACGCGCAGTTCGGCCTGTTCCAGCGCCTGTTGGCACTGGCGGTACAGACCGACGCCGCGTTCGTAAGCACTGAGCGAGGCTTCCAGGCTCAGCTCGCCGGTTTCCATCTGCTCCACCAGCTGTTCCAGCGATTCGAGCGACTGCTCGAACTGGGCGACCGGGGAGGCGTTTTCGGGGGACTTCTTGGCCATGCGGCAAGTGTGGACGGGCTGCGCGCGGGGGTCAATTCACCAGCCGCCGGGACGCCACTGCAGCTGAGCATTCTGGGCCTGCAACCAGGCTTGCAGAGGGGCCGCAATGACCACGTCGCCGGCAGCGAGCAACTGTGGCCCATCGAAGATCAGCGGCAGCTGGGCGCGCCGCCAGGGGGCCAGGTGCTCGCGTTGCAGGCAGTCCTTCAGTGCATGCGAATGCGGGCGACCGGGCAGCACGATGCGCTCGCCGCCCACGCGCGCACGGACCTGAAGCGGGCGTTCGAAGGCCACGGCGCCCTGCAGGCGCAGTTGGCCACCATCGGGCAGCGGCAGGGGGGCACGCCCATCCCATTCGGCCTGCCATCCGTAGGGCAGCGATGGCAGCTGCGCGGGTAGCAGATAGGCGTGATCGCGCCATTGCTGGATGGCATGCTCGTGCCAGCGCACCCGCGCCTGGCGATCGTTGCCGGCCGGCAGCAGTTCGTGCAGACCCTGCTGCAGTACCGTGGCCGGCAGTGGGGCGGCACCGTGGCCGATCACCCAGGCGCGCAGCACGCGCGCGGCACGCCCCGGTGACACCTGGCGCAGCAGTTGCAGCGAAAGCACGCGTGGTGCCACTTCCAGGTGGGCGATCAGCTCGGCGTCTTCCTCGTCCAGCAGAGCACGGGTCTGCCCGCAGTGCATTGCGCTGCCCGCCAATGCCGCAGCCGCATGCGGCCAGCGCTGGCGCAGCAACGGCAGCACCTGCAGGCGCAGGAAGTTGCGATCGGCGTGGTCGTGGCCATTGCTGGGGTCTTCGATCCAGCGCAGCGCGTGCTGGCGCGCGTAGTCGAGCAGCGCGTTGCGCGTTGCCGGCAGCAGGGGGCGCCATAACGGATGCCCGCCAATGTGGCTGTGTGCGGACATCGCCGCCAGGCCGTCAATACCGGAACCGCGCAGGGCACGCAGCAGGAAGGTCTCGGCCTGATCGTCCTGGTGCTGCGCCAGTGCCAGCGTTTCGCCGTCGCGCAGTTCGGCCGCGAAGGCGGCGCGTCGCGCCTGCCGCGCCGCGCCTTCAAGGCCGAGGCCCGCGCGATTGTCGATCTGCACGCGATGCACGGCCAGTTCAATGCCCAGTGCCGCGCAGTGCTGCTGGCAATGCAGCACCCAGCCGTCCGCATCGGCCTGTAGGCCATGGTGCACGTGCACCGCACGCAGCGCCGTGCCGGAGGCCTGTGCGCAGCGCCACAGCCAGTGCAGCAGCACGGTCGAGTCGACACCACCGCTGTAGCCCACCAGCAGCGGCGCATCGAGCGGAACGAGGGCAGGGAAGGCAGTCACGCCGGCAAGTATAGGGTGGGGTTTACTTGGCAGGGCTGCGCCCTGCACCTGCAGAGGCCACGGCCGCTGCAAGAGCCGAAGCAACAGCCGAAGCTGGTTTCCTGAGGATTGGCGGGGTGGGCCCGGTTGCGGGGGGCGCTGCAAGTCCCCCTCCGGGGCCCGGCCCAGCCGCTGGCGGCTGTGCGTTCGGGCGCTTGCGAAGCAATGCTTCGCAAGCAAAGCGCCCTCACCCATGTAAGCTCGGTCGCCGCATCCATGCGGCTCACGCCCCCGCAACCGGACCCACCCCGCCTTCGACAGATTCCTGCGAACTGTCGGAATTGCTCTTGGGGTCAGATCCGTTTTCCTGCGGAAAACGGATCTGACCCCTATTTATTTCGATATCTGACAGATTTCATCCACGCGTGGCGTGGATCTACTGGCCACCGGAAAACTGTCGAAGGCGGGGCACTGTGGGTTTGCGGGGTGTGAGCCGCATGGATGCGGCGACCAAGGCTACATGGACGTACTTGCGCCGTCCCCGCACACCCACGGTGCCCCGCCATCCCACGGAATGCACGCTGTTGCTGTTGCTTCGGCCGTTGCCGTTGCATCTGCAGGTGCAGGGCGCAGCCCTGCAGAAAAACCTACTTCACCCGGCGGCCCGAGCGGTCGATGCGGAACCGCTCTCCGCCTTCCATCGGCGTGTGGCCATCGGCATCCGGCGTGCCGCGCCGGCAGCCGTTGCAGACCTCGGCCACGCCATCCTGGAATGGCCAGGCGAAATCGAAGGTGCCGGGCACCACCTGGCGGAACTTCAGGTCGAAGTAGCCGACGCGGCTGCCGACGCGGCCGCGCAGCAGGCCTTCCTGCGGCGTTTCCGGGCCGTTGTCCCAGGTCAGCACCGGCAGGCTGCGGCCCGCGCGGTCGACGTAGTGGAAGCCCTGGTCGGCATACACCACGGCCAGGCCGTGGTCGTCGTAGTTCAGGTCCTTCAGCGTATCGGCGCTGATCTTCAGCCGGTGATCGACCACCTCGCAGTTGGGGAGCGGCCACAACCCGTGTTCGTCGGTCAGCAGCTTGCATGCCGGTGCCTGTGCCTGTGCATTGGCACTGACCAGCACGCCAAGCATTGCCAGCGACCGCGCAAAGCGGCCGCTGGCAGGGGCAGGGCGGGCCCGCCGCGCGATCACTTGGCCTCGGCCTTGCGTTCGAAGGCCGTCGGTGCCGGCAACTGCACCGGCACGCCCTTGTCATCGCAGGTGCCGGCCTGGCACAGGCGCTCGCGCAGGGCCGGGGTGGCCTGCACGATCATGTGGTAGATCGCGTTCTGTTCCAGCGTGCCGCGGATCGCCTTGCTGCCCGGGCCACGTGCCCAGATGCCGACGTCCTCACCACCATGCGATTCGGACTTCATCGGCACCAGCGCTTCCTGCATGTAGTCCGGATGCTCGGTGTCGACCTCGCGCAGGTTCGGGCGACCGTTGGCCGGTTCGAAGCTGCTCGGGTTGTGCGGGTAACGCTTCGGCCCGGCCGGCTGCTGGTTGCTGCTGCCGGTGTGGCCTGGGCCGTTGGCGTAGCTCAGCGTGGTGTACGGCTGGCCGGTGCCGTCCAGGGCGTAGTCCAGCTTGCCGGCGCCGTCTTCGCCGCCCTTGTCCTTCACCTTGCCCAGGATCGGGTTGCCGCGTGCCGGGTAGCCGACGAAGTTCAGCGTGTGCGAGTGGTCGGCGGTGACGATGATCAGGGTGTCGTCGGCCGAGGTCAGCTCGTTGGCCACGCGCACCGCATCGGACAGTGCCACGGTCTCGGTCAGTGCACGGTAGGCATTGCCGCTGTGATTGGCGTGGTCGATGCGCGCGCCTTCGATCATCAGTACGTAGCCTTCCGGGTGCCTTGAAAGGTTCTTGATCGCCGCTGCGGTCAGTTCGGCCAGGCTCGGCTCACCGCCCGGATCCTGCGGGCGCTCGTACTCGTAGCGCATGTGGTCCGGCTCGAACAGACCAAGGATGGCCGGCGCATTTGCGGCCGCGGCCAGCTGCTTGCTGTTCCAGACATAGGCACCCTGCGGATGCGCCTGCTGCCATTCCTGGACCAGGCTGCGGCCGTCCAGGCGCTGGCCGACCTTGTCGTCGTATTCCGGGTCGCGCTCTTCCACGGTGGTGAACTCACCACGGCCGCCACCAAGGGCGACAAGCGGGCCGCGCCCATAGCGCGAGGTCGACAGCAGCTGCTGGGCGATGTCCTTGCAGCCGGCCGCCTTGGCTGCTTCAGTCAGGTCGGTGTCGTTTTCCCAGTTGCGCTCGGGCGAGTGCGCGTAGGTGGCAGCCGGGGTGGCGTGGGTCAGGCGAGCTGTGGAGACCACGCCGGTGGCGAGGCCGGCGCTGTCGGCCAGCTGTAGCCAGGTCAGCAGGCCCTTGGACAGGCTGTCGGCACAGTCGGTGCGGCTTCCGGCACTGACGCCGATCGCGCCCATGTGGGTCTTCACGCCGGTGGTGATGGCGGTCATGGTGCCGGCCGAATCAGGCGTCTGCGAATCGGTGTTGTAGGTCTTGCTGAACGCCGTTGCCGGGAAGCGTTCCCAGGACAGCAGGTTCTCCTCGCCGGAGCCGCCCTTGCGCTGGCCCTCGTAGATGCGCGAGGCGGCCACGGTGGTCAGGCTCATGCCGTCACCGAGGAACAGGATGACGTTCTTCGCCTTGCCGGACATCGCACCATTGGCCGCAGCCTGGGCGGCACCGCTGCGGTACCACCACTGCGGGGTCTCGCCGGCCGGATGGGCGACGGGATCGACGGCGACCTTCAGGCCGGCCGGGGCGGACGCGGGGGCAGTGCTGGCGCAGGCGCCCAGCAGAAGGGTGGTGGCGCAGGCGGCCAACAGGGAGACGGAACGACGCATGGACGCTGGGATCTCACAAACTGTAACGGGACATTCATTATGCCCGCCCCAGCAAGGCACGCCGATGACACACTGATTTGCCGGCCAGGCGGTCGTTCTGCGGGCTGCCTTGGGCTATCGTGCCAGCATCCCTTCCTTCCCCTCTGGATTGCCTATGAAGCTGGTCTCTGCCTGGCTGCGGATTCCGTTCTGGCAGCGCGTGGTCGGTGGCTTCGTGCTCGGCGCGCTGGCCGGCTGGGCGCTCGGCCCGGCCGCGGAAACGTGGTTCGGCCCGCTCGGTGAGCTGTACGTCACCCTGATCAAGATGATCGCCGTGCCGCTGGTGTTCTTCGCGGTCATCAACGCGATCTCGTCGCTGCACGGGCAGAAGTCCGTGGCCGCGCTCAGTGGGCGCACCTTCCTGTGGTTCGTGATCACCGCCGCGCTGGCAGTGTGTGTCGGCCTGGCCGTGGGTACGGTGCTGCAGCCCGGCGCGGGTGGCCTGCAGTTGTCCATGGCCAGCAACTACGTGCCGCGCGAAGTGCCCAGCGTGGTGCAGGTGCTGCTGGACGTGGTGCCTGCCAACGTCTTCTATGCGCTGTCCGGCATCGGCACCAAGGTCAACGCGGCCGGTGAGACCGTGCTGGCCGCGGGTCGCGGCTCGATCCTGCCGGTGATCTTCTTCGCCGGCCTGGTGGGCTTTGCCATCGTCAAGCTGGGCGAGAAGGTGACCGAGGCGCGCAAGCTGGTCGGCCAGATGAGCGACATCATGATCCAGGTGACCCGCTTCGTGCTGGAAGTGACCCCGATCGGCACCTTCGGCCTGATCGCAGGCCTGGTCGGCAGCTATGGGTTCGAGAAGCTGCTGCCGCTGGGCCATTTCGTGCTGGCGTTGTACGTGGCCTGTGCGCTGCACATCGTGGTGGTCTACAGCGCGCTGCTGCTGGCGCACGGCCTGAACCCGCTGAAGTTCTTCCGTGGCGCCGCACCGGGCATGCAGGTTGCGTTCGTCAGCTCGTCCAGCTTCGCTGCGATGCCGGTGGCGCTGCGTTCGATCACCCACAACCTGGGCGTGAACAAGGACTACGGTTCGTTCGCGGTGCCGCTGGGCGCCAGCATCAAGATGGACGGCTGCGGCGCGATCTATCCGGCGCTGTGCGCGGTGTTCATTTCGCAGTACAGCGGCGTGCCGCTGACCCCGGAGCAGTACGTGGTGGTGCTGATCGCCTCGGTGCTGGGCAGCTTTGGCACCGCCGGCGTGCCGGGTACTGCGGTGATCATGGCCACGGTGGTGCTGAGCGCGGCGAACCTGCCGCTGGAGACCATCGGTTACCTGTATGCCATCGACCGCATCCTGGACATGATGCGCACGATGACGAATGTGACCGGCCAGATGCTGGTGCCGGTGCTCGTGGCCAAGGAGACCGGGCTGCTCGATCAGGCGGTGTATGACAATCCGTCCAGCAATGTGGGCGTGGACGATCCTGACCCGACTCCGCCACGCGGCTGAGGTTGCGTGGAGATGTAAAAGGCCCGCCCTGACCCGGCGGGCCTTTTGTTTGGGAGCTGGTTGGCGCGGTGGCGGCCAAGGCGGGTCCTGGTAGATCCACGCCATGCGTGGATGGAGGCAGTGCCGACCAACGGTCGGCACCCACCAGGGCAGGCGGCGCGATGCCGACCAAGGTCGGCACCTACCGGGGGCGCAAACAAAAAAGCCGCTGCGGGGCAGCGGCTTTTTGTCTTTCAGGCGGCGCCGTAGCGCCAGCGGGTCAGAGGTCGACCCGGCGGGCCTGCATGAACTTGTTGCCCCAGTAGCCACTGAGCAGGGTGTCCACGCGCACGTCCTTGCCCGAACTCGGTGCGTGCAGGAAGCGGCCGTCGCCCACGTAGATGCCGACGTGATCGACGCGGCCCTTGCGGCCGAAGAACACCAGGTCACCGGCAGCCAGCGCGGTGCGGTCGTTGATCAGTTCGGCGTTGTCATCGTGGGCCATCTCGCGCGAGACGCGCGGCAGCTCGATGCCCAGCGCCGAACGGAACACATAACCGACCAGGCCGCTGCAGTCGAAACCGCTGTCCGGGTTGCTGCCACCCCAACGGTACGGGGTGCCCAGCAGGGTCATCGCGCGGCGCAGCAGCGACTGCACCTTGCCGTTGTCGGCGGCGGTACCGACAACGCTGCCATTGGCGGCGCTGCTGGTGTCGTAGTTTGCGAGCAGGCGGCTGAGGTCGCCGGCCACCACGGCCGAGCGGTCCATCAGCGGAATGGTGTCGTTGGCGGCCAGGTGCGGCAGCAGGGCGGCCAGCGTGGCGCTGGCGGCGGCATCGACGCGGCTGCGCTGCGGAGCGGCAGCCTCGGCCTTGGCGGCCGGTCGGGCGGCGCTTTCGGCCACCGGGGCCGGGGGCACATCGGAACGGTTCGGAGCAGTCTGCGACCAGGCCGGAAGGCTGGTCAGGCACAGTGCCAGGCCAAGCAACAACGGGCGGGCACTGCGTGAAGATACGGAAGTCTGGCCTTCGCTTTTCAGGTCGTCAGTCGTCACGCGTCGGTCACAGGAAAAAAACGATGGGGCATCATGCCCTGTAAAAGCGGCAATAAGTTAAAAATTCCGTTAGTAAACCGTTAGTTTCATAGTGATGGGCGTCACAGTTTTGAACATATCGCCTGTTCATTTTAGCGAAGAACGCGTTTCGCCCCTGTGTAGTGGTCTTTCCAGTAGGGGCCGCTGAGCGAGTCGAGGCGTACCGTCCCGCCGGTACTCGGCGCGTGCACGAAACGCCCCTCACCTACATAGATGCCGACATGGGTGACGCTGCCTCGGCTGCCGAAGAACACCAGATCGCCGGTGGCCAGGCGCTGCGGATCGATCTTCGGGCCCTGTACCGCGGCCAGGTCGCGCGAGGTGCGCGGCAGTCGCAGGTCCAGCATCTCGCGATAGACATAGGCGACCAGGCCGCTGCAGTCGAAGCCCGAATCCGGGGTGTTGCCGCCATAGCGGTACGGCGTGCCGACCAGGCTGATGGCCCGCATCAGCACCGAGTTGGCGGCCTCGGGGTTGTCCGGCACGGTCTTCGGCCAGTTCGCCGTCGGCGGGGGCGGCGCCGGGCGGGTGGCCTTGCCGCCGCCACAGGCGGTCATCAACACGGGCAGGGCCAGCAGCAGGGCCGGGGCGAGAAACCGGCGCGGGCCGGACGAAACTGGCGTGATGTGCATGATCTCCGGATAATGCGCCACCTTGGATTGGCCGTCATGATGGCGGCGTCCCCGCCGGGCGACAACCCGCCCCAACCCGCCTGCCTCCGGCAGATCCAGACAGAGTTGCGCATGAAGATCGAAAAAGACCGCGTTGTCCGCTTCCACTACACCGTTTCCGAAGTCGGCCAGGAGCCGATCGAGTCGTCCAAGGACCGCGGCGAGCCGCTGGCGATCCTGATCGGCCACGGCAACATCATCCCGGGCCTGGAAAACGCCATGATGGACAAGGAAGCCGGCGCGACCTTCAACGTCGACGTCAAGGCGGCCGATGCCTACGGCGAGCGTCGTGAAGGCCTGTCCCAGCGCGTGCCGAAGAAGCACTTCGGCAACACCAAGCTGGCTCCGGGCCAGCAGGTCGTGCTGCAGACCAACTTCGGCCCGCGTGCGGTGACCGTGCAGAAGGTCGGCATGAGCGTCGTCGACGTCGACCTGAACCACCCGATGGCCGGCAAGGACCTGCACTTCGACGTCGAGATCGTCGACGTGCGCGAAGCCGGCAAGGAAGAGATCGACCACGGCCACGTCCACGGCGACGGCGGTCACCAGCACTGATCGCAGCACGATCGTGATGGATGCAGCGGCCCGCTTCGGCGGGCCGTTGCGTTTCTGGAACACGGCGCGGCCATCCATGGCGTACGGGCCGGCGGCATAATGGCGGACCTGCCTGACGGACGCCCCGTGAACGCCGCTTCTCCTTCCCTGCAGCCGGTCGCTTCCGGCGAACGCATCGCCGTGCTGGACGTGCTGCGCGGTGCCGCGCTGCTGGGCATCCTGCTGATGAACATCGAGGCCTTCAGCGGACCGCTGGACCTGGCCTTCACCGGCATCGACGTGCATTGGCGGGGCATCGACTACTGGGCCGATGCCTTTGTGTACGTGTTCGTGCAGGGCAAGTTCTTCACCCTGTTCTCGCTGCTGTTCGGCGCCGGCTTCGCGGTGATGGCGCAGCGCGCTGAGGCCGCCGGGCGCGACTTCACCCCGTTCTACCTGCGCCGCAGCGCTGGCTTGCTGCTGATCGGCCTGTGCCACGCGCTGCTGGTCTGGTCCGGCGACATCCTGGTGATGTACGCGTTGGTCTCGTTGCCGTTGCTGGCCTGCCGCGAGGCGCCGCGCAGCTGGCTGCCGTGGATGGGCGTGATCGTCTATCTGGGCGGCGTTGCGCTGATGCTGCTGGTGGGCGCGATGGTGTCGATGGCTTCGGCCGACGAGGTGCGGGGCATGCTTGCCGAGGCGCAGCAGAGCATCGACCTGCAGCGGCAGGTGTACGGGCAGGGCAGCTGGGCGCAGGCCACTGTGCAGCGCCTGAGCGAGTTCGGCACCTCGATGGGCGCGCTGCTGATCACCGGCCCGGAAGTGCTGGGCATGTTCCTGATCGGCAGCTGGTTCGCCGGCAGCGGCGCGTTGGCGACGCCGGAGCGCTTTCCGCGGCTGTACGCGGTGCTGCGTTGGGGGGCACTGCCGCTGGGCCTTGTGGTCACGCTGCTGGGTGTTGCCTGGAAGCCCTACCTGGCGCCGGGTGCCTACGGCCTGCCGGTGACGGCGGCGATGGCGCTGGTGACGATCGGTGGCCTGCCGATGTGCCTGGGTTACCTCGCGTGGATCGTGCATTGGCGTGCGCGGTTGGCCTGGCTGGCACCGGTCGGGCGCATGGCGCTGACCCACTATCTTGGCCAGTCGCTGCTGTGTACCTGGACCTTCTACCACTATGGCCTGGGCAGGTTCGAGATGATGCCGCGCAGCGTGCAGCTGTTGTTCGCGCTGCTGCTGTTTGCCGCGCAGGTGGTCTTCTCGCACCTGTGGCTGCGCCATTTCCGCTTCGGCCCGATCGAGTGGATATGGCGTGCGATGACCTATCGGCAGTGGCCACCGATGCGGCGCAGGACGGAGCAGGGGTGAGCGATGGGCGCGCGCTGTGCTGATCGGCCGCGCGCCCGCGCATCCTCACGTCTGGCTTGCAGCGGGGCATGGCATGCTCGGCATCAGCATGAGCGCCGGCACCGGCCAGCTGATCGCCGATCTCGTGTGCGGCCGCACGCCAGCGATCGATCCTGCCCCTTACCGACCCGAGCGATTCCGATGAGCACTGCACCTTATGATTACGACCTGATCGTCCTTGGCGGCGGTTCCGCCGGCCTGGCCGGTGCCATCCGTGCAGCGCAGCATGGCAAGCGCGTGGCGATGCTGGAACCGGGCGAACTGGGCGGTACCTGTGTCAATGTTGGCTGCGTGCCGAAGAAGGCGATGTGGCTGGCGGCCGATCTGCACGAGCGCATCGGCCTGGCCAATGCGATGGGCTTCGATGTCGAGGCACGCCCGGCGCTGTCGTGGAAGGAGCTGGTGATCCATCGCCAGGCCTACATCACCAACATCCACACCAGCTACCACAAGCGCCTGGATGAAACCGGCGTGGTGCGCATCCCTGCGCGCGGCCGTCTGCTCGATGCGCATACCGTGGCCTGCAGTGACGGCGTGCATTACAGCGCCGAGCACATCCTGATCGCCACCGGCGCGCATCCGCTGCGTCCGGATATTCCCGGCGCGGAACTGGGCCTGGTTTCCGATGATTTCTTCGATCTGCGTGCGGCACCGGCCGAGGTGGCGATCATTGGTGGCGGCTACATCGCGGTGGAACTGGCCGGGTTGCTGCAGGCACTGGGCAGCAAGGTGAGCCTGCTGGTGCGGGGCAAGCGGTTGCTGGAGCGCTTCGACTACGAGCTGACCGACCAACTGGCCGAGAACCTGAAGCAGCAGGGCGTGCGGATCCACTTCGACTATCGCCTGCGCGAACTGCAGCGCGATGGCGAGCGCGTGCGTGCCTTCGGCCATGACGGCCCGATCGACAGCGTGTTCGATGCGGTGTTCTTTGCCACCGGCCGCCGCGGCAACAGCCGGGGCCTGGGTCTGGAAGCGCTCGGCATCGGCATCGGCGAGCACGAGCAGGTGCAGGTGGACGAATGGCAGACTACCTCTGTGCCGAGCGTGCACGCGGTCGGTGACATCGCCGGCAAGGTCGGCCTGACCCCGGTGGCGGTGGCCGCTTCGCGGCGGCTGATGGACCGGCTGTTCGGTGGACGTCCGCAATCGAAGATGGATTACGAGAACGTGGCCAGCGTGGTGTTCTCGCATCCGCCGCTGGGTGCAGTGGGCATGAGCGAAGAGGAAGCACGCGCGCGTTTTGACCAGGTGAGCGTTTACCACAGCCGTTTCCGCCCGATGCTGCAGGCGCTGGCCAACGGCACCCAGCGCAGCCTGTTCAAGATGGTCTGCGCGGGCCCGGAGGAGCGCGTGGTGGGTATCCACCTGCTGGGCGAAGCGGCCGACGAGATACTGCAGGGCTTCGCGGTGGCGGTGAAGATGGGCGCGACCAAGGCCCAGTTCGACGACACCGTGGCGATCCACCCGACCTCGGCCGAGGAAGTGGTGCTGATGCGCTGAGCCCGCAGTTATAGAGCCGAGCCCACGCTCGGCTGCTTTTCGCCCAGGCTTGGCGAAGCCGAGCGCAGGCTCGGCTCTACAGGGCACCGAGGGCGCCCGTGCGACAATGGGCGCCCCCACGCCTTACCGGGCCGCTCTGCGCGGCCCGCTGTCGTCCTGATGTCCACGCCCGCTTCCCGCATCGCTACGGCTTCCCCCCGCATCGCGCTGGGGGGTATCGGCCTGGCTGCGATCGGCGCCATTGCTGCTTCCGGCAAGGCCATCATCGTCAAGCTCGGCCTGCGCCACGGCGTCGATGCCACCACGCTGCTCGCCCTGCGCATGCTGATGGCGCTGCCCTTGTTCGCGTTGATGGCCTTGTGGGCCGCGCGCCGGGCCACGCCGCTGTCCTGGGCCGACCGTGCCCGCGTGCTGTGGCTGGGCTTCACCGGCTATTACCTGTCCAGCCTGCTCGATTTCCAGGGCCTGCAGTACATCAGCGTGACGCTGGAACGGCTGATCCTGTACTTGAACCCGACCCTGGTGCTGCTGATCAACGTGCTGCTGGCGCGCCAGCGGCCGGGACGCTGGCAGATCGGCGCGCTGGTGCTGAGTTACCTCGGCGTGCTGCTGGCCTTCGGGCACGACCTGCAGCGCGAGGGCGGCCAGATCATCGTCGGCAGCCTGCTGGTGCTGGGCAGTGCGCTCAGCTACGCGCTGTACCTGTTCGGCAGCGGGCAGGTGGTCGCGCGCATCGGTGCAGTGCGGCTGACCGCCTATGCCAGCTGCGTGGCCAGCGTGCTGGTGCTGCTGCATTTCGCGGTGACCCATCCGCTGCCACTGCTGTGGCAGGCACCGGCGCCGGTACAGTGGCTGTCGCTGGTCAATGCCACTGTCTGCACGGTGCTGCCGGTGCTGGCGATCATGTTGGCGGTGCAGCGCGTGGGTTCGTCGCTGGCCGCACAGGTCGGTATGCTGGGCCCTGTTTCCACCATCGTGATGAGCCTATGGCTGCTCGACGAACCGATGGGGCCGGCACAGATCGCCGGCACCGTGCTGGTGCTGATCGGCGTTCTGCTGGTGACCCGCCTGCGGCGCTGACGCCGGAGCAGGCGCGCGCGCGCATCCTGGCGGTGATCCGCGCGATCCCGGCGGGGCAGGTGATGGGCTACGGCCAGGTGGCGATGCGCGCGGGCCTGCCCGGGCGTGCACGCCTGACCGCGCGCATCCTGGGCCAGAACGACGACCCGGACCTACCCTGGCACCGCGTGCTGCGCTCGGATGGGCGCATCGCCATGGAAGAAGGGTCGGCGGGCTGGCGCGAGCAGTCGCAGCGGCTGCGTGCCGAGGGCGTGGTGGTTGAGAACGGCCGGGTGCGGATGCCCACGACCGATCCGGCGGTAGCGCTGGATGCTGCCGTTTGGGGCCCGCGCTGAGCATCGCTGGCGACTGAACAGGCCGGACCCGCGGGTCGCCAACAAGACACGATGCTGCGGCTATGATGGAGGCCGTTCCATGCCGGTGCTCCCATGTTCCCGCGACTGCCAACCGTCACCAAGGCCCTGCTGATCGCCAACGCGATCCTGTTCCTGCTGCAGCAGCCGTTCCTGCTCGGCATGCAGACCTTCGAGCCGTTCATGCTGCAACCGCTGCAGCAGGGCTTCGATGCGTTCTCGCCGGGTGGCAACTTCCAGCCGTGGCAGCTGCTGACTTACGGTTTCCTGCATGGCAGCTTCATGCATCTGTTCTTCAACATGCTGGCGGTCTTCATGTTCGGCGCGCCGCTGGAGCAGACCTGGGGCGAAAAGCGTTTCCTGCTGTATTACCTGGTGTGCGTGGCCGGTGCAGGCGTCTGCCAGCTGCTGGTGGGCACGCTGCTGGAAAACCCAGCCACGGTGCTGGGGGCCTCTGGCGGCGTGTTCGGCCTGCTGCTGGCTTACGGCATGCTGTTCCCCAACCAGCGGGTGATGCTGCTGTTCCCGCCGATCCCGATGAAGGCGCGGACCTTCGTGATCCTGTTTGGCGTGGGCGAACTGGTGCTGGGCATGACCGGCTTGCAGCCAGGCGTGGCCCACTTCGCGCACCTCGGCGGCATGCTGTTCGGCTGGTTGCTGATCCGCTACTGGCGCGGGCAGCCGCCGTTCAACAAGCGCCGCCCACCCGGCCCGCCGAATCGCCCGAACCATCTGCGCAGCGTCAAATGATCCGAAGGATCATTTGACGCTGCAGGTGCCAACCTTGGTTGGCACGCCCTCACAGATCCTGCAACACCACCTGCGCCGCATTGTGACCTGGCGCGCCGGTCACGCCGCCCCCGGGATGTGTTCCCGACCCGCACAGATACAGGCCGGGCAGGGCACCACGATAGCCAGCCTGGCCAACCATCGGCCGTGCCGAGAACAACTGGTTGGCACTGAGCGCTCCGTGGAAGATGTCGCCGCCGATCAGGCCGAAGGTGCGCTCCAGATCCAGCGGTGACAGCACCTGGCGGCCCAGTACGCTGCCAGCGAAACCCGGCGCATACCGTTCAACGGTGGCGATCATCAGATCGGCCACCGTTTCACGATGATCATCCCAGTGACGCCCACCGGGCAGCACGGGCGCCACGTGCTGGCAGAACAGGCTGGCGACGTGCTTCCCCGGCGGCGCCAGCGAATCGTCCAGCGTGCTGGGAATGAGCATTTCCACGATTGGTTCGCGTGACCAGCCATTGCGACGCGCATCCAGCCAGGCACGGTCCATGTAATCCAGGCTTGGGGCCATGATGATGCCGGCGCTGAGGTGATCGCCGGGACCGGGCAGAGCGCGGAAGTCCGGCAGCTGCGACAGCGCGACATTCATCCGGAACGTGCCGGAACCGCAGCGCCAGTTCACCATGCGTTCGCGCGTCGCGTCCGGTACTTGCTCCGGTGCCAGCATCTGCTCGTACAGCAGCTTTGGATTGACGTTGGCGATCATCGCGCGTGCGCGCAGGATTTCGCCGTTGGCCAGCGCCACGCCCACGACACGACCCTGCTCGATCAGCAGGCGTTGCACACCGGCATCCACGCGCAGCTCAGCCCCGGCCTCCCGCGCGGCAGTGGCGATGGCCTGGCTGATCGCGCCCATGCCACCGATCGCATGGCCCCACGCACCTTTCATGCCATTGCACTGGCCGAACACGTGGTGCAGCAGTACGTAGGCACTGCCCGGTGTATAGGGGCTTGCGTAGTTGCCGACGATGCCATCGAAGCCGAACAGCGCCTTGATCGGCTCGCTTTCGAACCAGCGGTCCAGGTACTCGGCCGCCGACAGCGTGAAAAGGTCCAGCAGCTCCTGCCGCAGCGAGGCATCCAGCGTGGCCAGTTCACGACCGAGACGGCCCATCTGCCACAGGGCGGGCAGCGCACGCCAACCGCCTGCTGCACCCAGGTCCGGCGGCGCGCGTAGGGCCCAGGCGCGCAGCACGTCGGCGAAGATCTCCAGGCGCGCTTCGTATTCGGGTAGCCGCTGTGCATCCCGCTCGGAAAACTTCGCGACCTCGGCCTGGGTGCGGCCCGGTGCGGACAGCAGGTAGCGGCCGTCCGGCAATGGCAGGAAGTTGTTGGCCGGGCGATTGATGATGCGCAGCCCATGCGCATGCAGCTGCAGATCGTCGATTACCTTTGGTTGCAGCAGCGACACCGTGTAGGACGCCACCGAGTTGCGGAACCCGGGGTGGAATTCCTCGGTGACCGCCGCGCCGCCGAGAACGCCACGACGTTCCAGCACCAGCACCTTCTTGCCAGCGCGTGCGAGATAGGCCGCGCAGACCAGGCCGTTGTGGCCGCCACCGATGATGATCGCATCCCAGGACATCAGCACCTCGGAAAAAGGGGACGGAGGGGATTAAGTCGCAATCCGCATGGGGTCACAGGCAATGGGGAATAACGACTTAATCCCCTCCGTCCCCTTTTTTGATTGCCGCTTCGATGGTGGCGATGTCGATTTTCTTCATCGGCATCATCGCATTGAAGGCGCGCTTGGCCAGTGCCTTGTCCTGGCTGGTCACCGCTTCGATCAGCATGCGTGGGCTGATCTGCCAGGAAACGCCCCATCGGTCCTTGCACCAACCGCACTGGCTCTCCTGTCCGCCGTTGCTGACGATGGCGTCCCACAAGCGGTCAGTCTCGGCCTGGTCCTCGGTCTGGATCTGGAAGGAGAAGGCTTCGCTGTGCTTGAACGCGGTGCCGCCGTTGAGGCCGACGCAGGGGATGCCGCAGACCGTGAATTCGACCGTCAGTACGTTGCCTTCCTTGCCGTCCGGGTAGTCGCCCGGGGCGTGGTGGACAGCGCTCACCGCGCTGTCGGGAAAGGTGTTGGCATAGAAGGTGGCGGCCTCGAGCGCGCCGTTGTCGTACCAGATACAGATCGTGTTCTTGTGTGCCATGGTCGGGCTCCGCAGCGGACGAAGGCGCAGCGATAGCACGCCTGGTGTTAATGCGGCATCGTGCTGCAGCGCAGGGGAAAGCAGTTCCCGGCAACGGCAGCACGAAGGACGAAGCGTGCAGCCCCTGATCCTGGATGGATTGGGGTGCTTGGTGGGCGGCTGATCCACCTGCTGACGGACCTGCCGGAGCTGGAGCTGTTGGTGGCCTGGCGTACTCTGGCGCCGGCGCTGCAGGCCGAGCGGCCCGACCCTGCAGACCAAGGGCCGTGGTCGTGGTGACGCGCCGCTGGTCGAGCGTTTCGGCGCGGTCTCGGTCGGCCTTGCGCTGGTGGCGGGTGGGGGCGCCTGCAGTTGATGCCACGACGCTGGCCGCTGCTGGGCATCGCGCTGCCACGCGCACTGCTGCCTGGCGACATCAGCTTCGAGTACGACGTGGACGGGCAGTTCGTGTTCGATGTAGAAAATCGGCGCGCCGCTGGTCAGGTGCATCGTGCCTTACCGGGGCACGCTGCAGCCTGCGTGACGGGTGACGCAGGCGAGCATGTCTGCAGCGGGTGTGTCGGAATCGGAACGACATGCTGTCGCTTTGGACGCTGCATGTTGTGCGTCAGCACTGTGGCGTGACGTATGTTGTCTGTCGTGGCGTGCGTCGTGCATCCGTACCTGTCGTTGCTTGGTCCACTGAATATCCAGGCTTTTCAAGTGCATGGATTGAACCATGGGCCGCGTCGAGGCTTGCATCGTGGCGTATTCCACCCGATTCATCGCCGGTTGCAGCACTGCCTTGCGCGGCAGAACCGTGCCTATAACTCCCCGGTAGTTCCATCAACGGAGAGGGATTCATGGCAGTTGCATCCATACATCGCGTGCTAAAGCGCAGCGCACTTTCGGCAGTATTGTTTTCCATCGTTGGCAGCGTTGCCGCGCAGAGCACGACCGGCACGCTGTACGGCAATGCTAGCGGCTCCGAAGGCGCGACCGTCATTGCGCAGAGCGACAGTGGCCTCAAGCGCACGGCCGTCATCGACGCCCAGGGGCGCTACAGCTTCGGTGCGTTGCCGGTGGGGCGCTACAGCATCAGCCTGCAGCGCGACGGGCGCATCATCGAACAGCGCGATGATGTGCAGCTGCGCGTGGGCAGCGGTACCGAAGTGAGCTTCGCCGCACAAGGCCCGGCGACCACGCTTGATGCGGTCGATGTCACGGTCGCCCACATGCCGAAGATCGATGTGACCCACACCGTCTCTAAGTCGGTCATCACCTCCGAGCAGCTGGACGTGTTGCCGCTGGGGCGAAGCGCTGAATCCATCGCGCTGCTGGCGCCGGGCGTGGTCGCTGGTAGTGGCTCCTTCAGCAATGGCTCGCGCTCGGTGCTGTCGTTCGGCGGCGCCAGCGTCACCGAGAATGCGTACTACCTCAACGGCTTCAACGTCACCAACCCGCTCAACTATCTGGGCGGCATCAGCCTGCCGTACGGCTCCATCGACCAGCAGGAAACTTTCACCGGCGGCTACGGCGCGGCGTATGGCCGTTCCACCGGTGGTGTCATCAATCAGGTCGGCAAGCGTGGCACCAACGCGTGGCGGTTCGGTGCGCAGGTCACCTGGTCGCCGGCCGGGCTGGCCGAGTCTCCGGCATCGGTGCACTACCCGGACATGGCCCTTCCGGAAGGATATGCCTTCGAGAATCCGTCCAAGCCGGGCACGCTGTATCGCTACCGGCGCGGTGACAAGGCAACCACGACGACCTACAGCGGCTATGCCAGTGGCCCGTTGATCGAAGACAGGCTGTTCATCCACCTAGCTGCCGAATCGAACCGTCGCGAAGGCGTTGCAACCGCCAACGAAGCCGCCGCGCAGCAGGTGCGCAACCACTACCGCGTTGACACGCCGAAGTTCTACGGCAAGATCGATTGGAACATCAACGACAGCAATACGCTGGAGTACACCCGCTTCCAGGACACAGATCGTACCGCTGGCTACTACCGGGAGTTCGACTACAAGACGCTGTCCGAGGGGGATCGCACCGGTACGTTCCCCAACCTGGTCAAGTCCAGTACCGACGTCGATATCTTCAAGTACACCGGTTACCTCAACGATGCATTGACCTTCAGTGCCGTGTGGGGGCGCGCGCGTACCAGCAACCTCGAATTCAATCCGCTGGACTCGGGCAACCCCTATATCAGTGGTGCCGGCAACCAGGATCCCTCGTTGAACGGTGGCACGCCGATCCGCAACGATCAGCCCGATCTCTACAGCAAGGCACCTGATGCGGGCAGCACGACCCACGGGCTGCGCATGGACCTGCAATACCGCATCGGCAACCACGAGTTGACTGCCGGCGTCGACAACATGACCTACCGGGCCAACAACGAAGGGCAGTCCATGACAGGCCCCGGTCATGCCTGGATCTATTCGCGTGGCAATCCGGGCGCATCGCCCAGCCCGGGCTTCGGCATCGCCCCGCCGGGGGGCGAGGGCTATTTCGTGCAGAAGTACATTTTCTCCACTACCACCAGCATGTCGGTGAAGCAGCGGGCCTACTACCTGGAAGACCGCTGGCAGCTGACACCCGATTGGCTGCTGACGCTTGGCCTTCGCAACGACCGCTTCACCAACTTCAACAGCGACGGCCGCGCCTACGTGGAGAGCGGCGACCAGTGGGCGCCACGCCTGGGCGCCAGCTGGGATGTATTCGGCAATGCTTCGTTGAAGCTGTTTGCCAACCTGGGCCGCTACTACCTGGCGCTGCCCAACAGCGTGGCTATCCGCGGCGCCTCCGCATCGACCTACACGCGCGAATACTTCGCCTATACCGGCATCGACGCCAACGGCAACCCGACCGGCCTCACACCACTGGGGCCGGGTCCGGTGTCGGCCAATGGCGAGTACGGGCAGGCGCCCGATCCGCTGGCCGTCGCGCCGACCGACCTGAAGTCGCAGTACCAGGACGAGCTGATCCTGGGCTTCGAGAAAACCTTGGGCAGCCGTTGGAACAGCGGTGCCAAGGTCACCTACCGCAAGCTGCAGTCGGCCATTGACGATACCTGCGATTCAGACCGCTTCGTCGACAGACTTGCAGGCATGGGTCTGGATGCCGACACTTTCGATCTGCCTGGTTGCGTGATCTTCAATCCGGGTGCCACCAACACTTTCCAGCTGCGGCACCGTGATGGCTCCGGCTACACGCCGGTCAGCATGAGTTCGACAGACTGGGGCTACGACGGCAAGAAGGCGAAGCGCCAGTATGTGGCACTGGATCTGTTCATCGAACGTCCGATGTCCGACGGCTGGTCCGGCCGCCTGGACTACACCTGGTCGCGTAGCTTCGGCAACACCGAAGGGCAGGTGAGATCGGATATCGGCCAGAGCGATGTGTCCAAGACCCAAGACTGGGATGCGGCGGCGTTGATGGAGTACGCCGGCGGCTACCTCGCCAATGATCGCCGGCACCAGTTCAAGGCGTTCGGTGCCTACCAGATCGATGACGAATGGACAGCCTCTGCCACGGTTCGGGTGATGTCGGGCATGCCGAAAAGCTGTCTGGGCTACTACGGCAGTGATCAGACCGATCCACTCAATGGCTACGGCTCGGCCTACCACTACTGCAATGGCAAGCCTTCGCGTCCCGGCGACGCGGGCCGGCAGCCGTGGACGGCGCAGCTGGACATGGGCGTGATGTATCGCCCCGGGTTTGCTGACAACCGGCTTGGCCTGGGACTGAACATCTTCAACGTGCTCAACCAGCGGCGCCAGCTGCAGTCCACTGCCAAGTACCAGACCGGACCGGACACGGTCTCCAACATCTACGGTATGGGCAGCTACTTCACACCACCGCGGACAGTGCGCCTGAGTGCCTCATACGACTTCTGACCTGCGCGAACAGCGGTTCTCTCTCGCCGCAAGGGTTGGTTTGGCCCTGATCCGTCAGGGCCTTTTTCCCTCCGTTTCCGCAATAGAAAGGGCGCCGGAGGCGCCCTTTCATCAATAACAAACCATCAGACCTCAGCGCCAGACCTTGATCTGGTCGGCTTCGCTGCGCTGCATCGGCTGCCCGGCCTTGCAGCTGAAGGTGGCACCGAACGCCGGCAGGTTCGCCAGCGTGCCGTTGCTGCGCCACAGGCCCGGTGCACGGATGTCGGCGGTCAGGCGACGCACGGCCTCGTTCGGCGACAGCTGTTGCGCCCACAGCGCCGACCACGCGCGGAAGAAGCCCTGCTGCTGTGCCTGCTTGGCTTTCGGCTCCTGCGCGGCATACGCCGCCCATGCCAGTTCCAGGCCGGCGATGTCGGCCAGGTTCTCTTCCTGGGTCAGCGTGCCGTTGACCTTGGCACCCTTCACGCCCGGGAAGTCGTAGGCGCTGTACTGCGCGGCCACGCGATTGCCGAGCAGGGTCCAGGCGGTCTTGTCGGCCGGGGTCCACCAGCTGCGCAGCTCACCCTTGGCATCGACCAGAGCGCCCTTGGCATCGATCGCACGGGTCAGCTCATGGCCGACCAGGCCCCCGAAGCTGCCGAACTTGTCGGCGGTGTCGGCCTTGGCGTTGAACACCGGGCCCTGCAGGATCGCGGCGGTGACGATCAGGCGGTTCTGCGCCAGGTCGTAGGCCAGCGACGGCTGCTGCGGCAGCACATCCCAGCGACGGTCGGCATTGCCCTTGCCGATGCGCTTCATTTCCTCGCGGTGGCGCCAGGTCGAAGCAATCAGCATGTTGCCACCAAACGAGCCGCGCCCCATCGGCTGCACGCTGTAGTCCAGGTCGCGCAGCGGCGTGCCGATCTCGATCTTCAGCGCAGCCAGCTTGGCTTGCGCTTCAGCCTTGGCTTCGGCGCTCATCCAGCTGTTGTTCTTGACCGCTTCGATCTGTACTTCGCGCAGCTTGTCGACGATCCACGCCGCCTGGCGACGATCTTCGGCGGACAGGTAGCGCGCGGCATATTCGCGGCCCACCATCGGGCCGGCGGCCACGTTGATCGCATCGAGCACGCTTTCCCAGCGCTGCGGTGGCAGGGTTTCGCCGCGCAGCACGCGGCCACGGAATTCGAACTCGGCGTCGCGGTAGGCCTTGGACAGGTACGGCGCCATCGAATCGCCCACGCGCCAGCGCAGGTAGGCTTTCCACTGGTCCGGCTTGAGCTTGGTGACCATGCCGTCGAGCTGCTTGAACAGGCCCGGATCGGCCAGCGAGACCAGATCGTCATCCACGCCCTGTGCCTTCAGGAACGCGTCCAGCTGCAGGTTGCGGTAGCGGCTGTTGAGCTCCTTGGTGGAGATCGGCGCGTAGTTGTTGAACGGGTTGTTGATGCCGGCCAGCGACTGCGCGTTGCGCGCCAGCTCGGTCTCCAGCGCGATCACCGCCTGCGATTCGGCATCCAGCTTGGCCGCCGGGGTGCCGGTCAGCGCCAGGATCTGCTTGACGTAGTTGCGGTAGCGACCCATCAGCGCCACGGTATCGGCGTCGGTGCGGGTATAGAACGCGGGATCCGGCAGGCCCATGCCGCCCTGCATGAAGTAACCGATGTGGCGGTCCAGTGCCTTCAGGTCGACGTCAGGGCCGAAGTTGAAGGCGACCGGGATGCCCACCTGGTGCAGCGCGGCGATCGAGGCCGGCACATCCTTGGCCTTCTTGATGGCGTTGATGCGGGTCAGCAGCGGGGCGATTGGATTGGAACCGTCCGCTTCCACGGCGGCTTCGTCAAGGCCGCTGGCCCAGAAGTCACCCAGCAGCTTCTGCACGTTGCCCTGCGGCGACTTCATCGCGGCGTCGAGCAGGTCGCGCTGCTGCTGGCGGCTGCGGTCGACCAGCTGGCCCAGTGCGGTCGTGGCGCCGGTCTGCGGCACCGGGTTGGCCTTCAGCCAGCCTGCATTGGTGGCGTCGTAGAAGTCGCTGCACTGGGCGCTGACCGCCGGGGCGCGTGAGGCCTTCTTCTTGGCGGCGGCAAACGCATCGTGGGTCGGGAGCAGAGTCGCCAGGCTGATGCCCAGGGCGATGGCAAGCGGACGGAAGTTGGGCATGTGGAACGAATCCGTGATGGATTGAGGGCGCGCGCACTATAGCAAGCCGGGCATGGGCGCGGCATGCACGCATCACGGTGGCTCCGCCGAGCCGTGCGCCGACCAAGGTCGGCATCTACCAACGGCGTGGGCCATGCGCGGATGACGGGCGCTGTGAAAAACAAAGGCCCGGGAATTCCCGGGCCCTTGCAGGTATGCCGCAACGTCAGCCGTTGCTTACCAGATCACCACCTGCTGCTCGCCGGTGCGGGCCATCGGCGAACCGGCCTTGCACTGGAACGCGGCGGCGAAGGTCGGCAGGTTCGACGGCGCACCCATGGCGCGGAACTGCGCCGGGGCGTGCGGATCGGTGGCCAGGCGGACCTTGGCGTTTTCCGGGGTGTACTTGGTGCGCCACACGGTGGCCCAGTTGAAGAAGAAGCGCTGGTCGCGGGTGAAGCCATCGACCTTCGCATCTTCCTTGCCGGCGGAGGCCTTCTGCAGCGCGTCGTAGGCGGTGGCCAGGCCACCCAGGTCGGCGATGTTCTCGCCCAGGGTCAGGTGGCCGTTCACCGCCTGGCCGTCGACCTTGTACTGGTCGAACTGCTTGACCAGCTTGCCGGTGAGGCCTTCGAAGTTCTTCTTGTCGGCCGGGGTCCACCAGTCTTCCATGTTGCCGGTCGGCCCGAAGCGTGCACCCTGGTCGTCGTAACCGTGGGTCATTTCATGGCCGATCACCGCACCGATGCCGCCGTAGTTCAGCGCGTCGTCGGCCTTCGGATCGAAGAACGGCGGCTGCAGGATGGCGGCCGGGAACACGATCTCGTTCTGCAGCGGGTTGTAGTAGGCGTTGACGGTCTGCGGGGTCATGCCCCACTCGGTCTTGTCCACCGGCTTGCCGATCTTGGACAGGTTGAACTTGTAGTTGAACTCGTTGGCCGCGCGCACGTTGCCGAGGAAGCTGTCGCGCTGGGTCTGCAGGCCCGACCAGTCGCGCCACTTGTCCGGGTAACCGATCTTCGGGGTGAAGGTCTCCCACTTGGCGATGGCCTTGGCCTTGGTTTCGTCGCTCATCCAGCTCAGGCCCTGGATACGGTCCTTCAGCGCGGCGGCCAGGTTCTTCACCAGTTCTTCCATCTTCGCCTTGGCTTCCGGCGAGAAGGCGACCTTCACGTACAGCTGGCCGAAGGCTTCACCTGCATCATTCTCGATGGTGCCCAGCACGCGCTTCCAGCGCGGCTTCTGTTCCTTCTGGCCGTTGAGGGTCTTGCCGTAGAACTCGTAGTTCTCCTGCACGAAGGCGTCAGCCAGGTACGGCGAGGCGCTGTCCACGGTGTGGAAGCGCAGGTAGGCGCGCCACACCGACGGGTCGGTATCGCCCAGCGCCTTGCTCACTTCCTCATGGAAAGCTGGCATGGCCAGCGAGAACTTCTCCGGTGCGGCCACGCCCTGCGACTTGAAGAACTCGGTCCAGCTGAAGTTCGGGGTCAGCTTGTCGGCGTCGGCCAGGGTGACCGGGTTGTAGTACAGCTCGACGTTGCGCGACAGCTCGACGCGCGACTTGGAAGCCTTGGCCAGGCGGGTTTCGAACTTGACCACATCCTCGGCCTGCTTGGCCGCGTCGGCCGCGGCGACGCCGGACAGCTCCAGCACCTTGGCGACGTGCGCCTGGTAGGCCTTCAGCTTGTCGGCGTTCTTGGCATCGGTGTAATAGGTGGTATCCGGCAGGCCCAGGCCGCCCTGGCTGGCGTAGGCCATGTTCATGGCCGAGTTCTTGAAGTCGGCTTCGGCACCGAAGCCGAACAGGACGTTGTCACCCTTGGCGGCGCTGGTGCGCAGGTAGTTGGCGATCGCTGCCTTGTCCTGCAGGCCGTCGATCGCCGCCAGGTCGGCCTTCAGCGGCTCGATGCCCTGCGCGTTGATCTTCGCTTCGTCCATGCCGGTCGCCCACAGGTCGCCGACGATCTTCTCGATGTGGTTCGGGTTCTTGACCTGCGCGACCTGTTCGGCCAGCTGGTGCTGCACGGCCACCGAGCGCTCGTCGAGGATGGTGAACGCGCCCCAGCTGGTGCGGTCGCCCGGGATTTCATTGGCGGCCAGCCACTTGCTGTTGACGTAGTCGCCAAAGGCGGTGCAGGCGTCCTTGGTGGTGTCCAGGTCGCTCGGCTGGAAGGCGTTGTAGGCCGGCAGCTTGCTCTCGTCCAGCTTATAGGTGGTGGCTTCGGCGGTGGCCGGGGCGGAGGCGGCGGCGTCCTTGGCCGGGGTTTCAGTCTTGCCGCAGCCGACCAGCGCGGCCGAAACGGCCAGGGTCAGCAGCACGATCTTGGGAGTACGGGTCACTTGAATGGCCTCCGGGCCGAGTGAGTCAGGGAGTGGCCGCAGGTGCGACCGTGGGCCGAACGATACGCCGCCGGCCAGGCCTGCAAGGGTGTCGAAGGTCATGGTCGGGCGCAAGGGCTTTTGCCGGGCCCGGAAAAGGCAGACCCGGCAAAAGCCGGGTCTGTCGGGTGTTGCGGTTCTGGATGGATCAGAACTTGTAGGTGGCGCCCATGTACATGTAACGGCCGATGTTGTCGTACATCGCCGAACCGACGTCGGAGCCGAAGTAGTTCACCGGCGGATCCTTGTCGAAGGCATTGTCGATGCCCATGTAGACGTCGATCTTGTCACCCGGGAAGCGGTAGCCGAACTGGAAGTTGTGGTACGTGTACGAGCCGTTGCGGATCGGGCTGGTCTGTCCAGGGTTGGCCTGGTAGCTCTTCGGCTGCACACGCAGGTTCGGGCCGACGTAGGTCATGTCCCACGACGCGCGCCACTGGCCCAGCGAGTACTTGGTCTGCAACTGGCCACGCCAGCGCGGATCGGTCACCCAGGTGACGTTCTCGTCGTACTCGTTCGGGAAGGCCTGGAAGGCCCACTCGCGCGACTGCAGCAGACGGGTGCCCACCAGGCGGATGACGGTGTCACCCTCGGCCAGCTTGAAGCGGTAGTCCATTTCCAGATCGACGCCGACGCGACGCGAGCGGGCGAGGTTTTCGTTCAGCGCAACCCAGCGGCTGATCGAGTATTCCGGGAAGGTGCGGCCGCCAGCATCGGTCTTGCCGCCCACCGGTGCGCGTTCGATGAAGCCGCAGAAGCTGTTGTTGATCCCCCCCGGCGAATCCACGCAACGGGTTGCATTGGTCTGCGCGGTCACCGCACCAATGGCGTCCTTCAGACTGATCCACCAGTAGTCGACGGACATGCCGAAGCCCTGCAGGAAATCAGGCTGCCAGACCAGGCCATAGGTGAAGCTGCGTGCGCGTTCCGGCTTCAGGTCCGGATTGCCGCCGCTGACGCCCGGGCGGGTGGCAGTGTAGGTGTCGACCCAGCCGACCGGCACGCCCAGCGCCGAGCAGTTGGCCTGGCGCAGTGCCGGGTCCGCCGCGGTGTTCGGGCGGTTCGGGTTGGTGGCCAGGTAGTTGCAGGGGTCGTTGACCGTGGCGAAGTTTTCGCTCTGCGGGTTGTACAGCTCACCGATGCTCGGTGCGCGCACCGCCTGCGACAGGGTGCCGCGGGCACGCAGCGACGGGATGATGGTCCAGTCCAGGCCCACCTTCCAAGTGGTGGTCTTGCCGATGCTGCTGTAGTCCGACCAGCGGCCTGCGGCGTCCAGGGTCAGGTTGTAGATGCCCGGGATGTCAGCCAGTAGCGGCACTGTGGTTTCAACGAAGGCCTCGCGCACGTCGTACTTGCCCATGCGGTTGGGAATGGCGTTGAGGAAGGTGAGGCCCTGCGCGGCCAGCGGATCGGTGATCTCGCGGCTCTTTTCGCGGCGGTACTCCACACCACCGGCCACGCCGACATCACCGGCCGGCAGGCTGAAGAGCGAGCCGTTGGCCAGCGACGCGCTGAACACCGACTGCTGCAGGCGCGAGTAGTTGAACGAATTGACGTTCATCCAGTCACGTGCGGCTTGGGTCACCGCGCCGTTGCCGAACACCGAGAACGGCACGCAGCCTTCGCGGGCGAACTGCGAGTACACGCGGTTGCCGTTGTTGGGGTTGGTCGCGTTCGGGTTCAGCGTGGTGCGGCAGACGATCTGGCCAGTGGCCGGGTTGACCACGGTATCCAGGCCAGCCTGCCAACGCTCGTTGATACGGTTGTTGAGGTTCCAGCGCTTGACTTCGCTCTGGCCCCAGTTGCCGTAAACGTCGTAGGTCCAGTTCTCGGTCAGGTTGCCTTCCATGCCCAGCACAAAGCGCTGGGTGTTGCGCTCCACGTGCTCACCACGCTGGCCGGCGTCGACGTTGAAGCGGCTCAGGGTTAGCTGGCTCAGGCCGGCGCTGGTCATCAGTGCACGCAATTGCGGCGACACGTAAGCGTTATCGCGCTGGATGCGCAAGGTCTGGTCGAACGACGGCTGTGCCAGGAAGTCCGACTCGGTTTCGGTGTACTTGCCTTCGAAGTACAGGCGATGGTTGTCGGTGAGGTCGAAGTTGACGACCGTGTTGATACTCTTGCGGTCGAACTTCGGCTGCAGGTCGGCAACCGAGTTCAGGTCGGCGAAATCACAGTTCACGCAACTGGTTGCGCTGACCACGGTGCCGTCGTAGCGCTGCTTGCGGAAGGTGCCATCCGGGTTGAACTGGTAGCGGTTGCCCCAGGTAGCCGGATTGTTCGGGTTGAAGGTGCCGATGTTGAAGGTACCGCCGAAGGAGATCGAGTGATTGCCGCCCGGGCCTGCCAGCACGGTTTCCGGGTTGCTTTCGCTGGACGGCTTGCTGCTGTCGTAGTTCGGGTTGCGCACCGACACCAGGAACTCGTTGCCGATGGCGCGGTCGGTGCGGACGAAGCGGTCCTGCTTGCTGTACTCAAGGGCGACGGCGGCGTTGCCGCGGCCACCAGCGAAGTCGGTGCCGGCCGAGGCGCTGATGAAGGAGCGGTTGAAGCCGCCTTCGCTGGCCATGCCGGTCTGACCGCGCACTTCGGCGCCGTCGAAGGACTTCTTCATGATGAAGTTGACCACGCCAGCCACGGCGTCGGCGCCGTACACGGCCGAGGCACCACCGGTGATCACTTCCACGCGCTCGATCCATTCCACCGGGATGGTGTTGACGTCCACGGCCGAGGAGCCCGAGGTCGCGCCGACGTGGCGGCGGCCATTGACCAGCACCAGAGTGCGCGAGGTGCCCATGCCACGCAGGTCCATCAGACCCACGCCGGCGGTGCCGATGAAGCGGGTCGAGTTGCCCAGCGTGTAGGTCGGTGTCAGCGCTGGCAGGCGCGTCATCAGATCGCCGATGTTGTTCGCACCGGTGGCACGAATCTCCTCGGCGGTGATGGCCGTGACCGGCGAGGGGGTCACAAAGCCCGTACGCGCAATGCGCGAGCCGGTCACACTGACGCGATCGAGGTCGATCGGATTGGAGGAGGCTTCCTGCGCGAAGGCAGGTGCTGCGGCCACGGCGAGCAGACCGACGAGCAGGGCGCTGCTGAGCGGGTGACGGCCAGGTGGGCGGTTGTACGTCATCGTTATGGGTCCCCTAATGAATTGAAGCGTGCTGTTCCGTCCGTTCGTTACACCTAAGTTCATATAACGGGCGTCGTTCATGGAACCTAACACGGCCTTAACGAGAAATGCATACAAATGTCACAAAATGGTACTGGGTGCACTTCGAAGTTGGCTGAAAGTGCAACAAATACAATCGTTTAATATCAATTGTGATCTGCCGGCCACAACTTGATGACGCGAAGCTGAACGTGGTGGGATGGGCCACTTTGCGCAAATAGGCGTTTCATCATCCGTCCAGGAGCGGTGTTCATCAGAGGGGCGGAGGAAGCTGCCGTAGTTGGCCTGCAGCGTGGCGATCCCCCCGCTTGGCGACCAGGTCGTCGATGTGTCGGAGCGTGCCTTTGCGTAGCTTTCGTAATTCCAAATCGACGTCGGGTTGCCCAGCAGGTCCTGGAAGTCCTCACCCGGCTGCACCTGCACTTCATGCTTCAGCATGTTGGTGTAGTTGTCCGAGAACTGCAGCGAACCGAAGCGGCCGATGTCTTGCAAGTACGTGAAGCCGACGGCAAGGGCCTGCAGGTTCTGGCAGGCTCATCTTCGGGGGGGCACAGCGAGCTCAGGTTGCTGGCCGAATCGCGTACGACCCAGTCGGCCACGTCCTGATGGGTGGCCGAGGAGCTCTTCGGCAAGTCGTTGCGGCAGTAGTACTCGGCCAGCAGCAGCGGGTCTATGCTGGCTGCATCAACTCCGTTCTCGATCTTGCAGTTGTAGCAGTCGGCCGAGATCGATAGGTTTCTACAACCGGGGTATGGGCCGATTCGGCCAAGTTGCACTCGGTTTCTACGGCTACATGCCGAAGAATTGTGGTCAGGCGGCAAACGTGCTTGTGCCGTTCGTGGAGGGCGTGGATGCGTTCGATGAGCCCAAGTGCCAGCTCCGCTGGGGCCGGGAATGGGCAGGCCCTGTTCCACCAGGGCCTGTTCTTCCATCCGCTCAGGCCGGATACGGAAAAGCCCCGCCATGGCGGGGCTTTTCCGTTACTGCGGTTGCGGGATTACTTCACGCCGAACGCGTACTTGGCCTGCACGTAGATCGCGCGCCCGTAGGCGTTGTACAGGTAGTTGTTGTACGGCTGGCCGCTGGTGCCGGCGAAGCTGTAGCGCTGATTGTCCGGCATCTTGTTGAACACGTTGTTGACCATCAGCGACAGGGTCAGGTTTTCCATCGCGCGGTAGTTCACGCTCAGGTTGTAGGTGGTGTAGGAACCCCACTTGCCTGCCTTGTAGCCGGAGCTGTGGACGTAGTCATAGCCGTTGCCCACGTAAGCCATGTAGTTCGGCGTCTTGCCGATGTAGTTGGCATACAGGGTGGTGGTCCAGTTGTCCTTGGCCCAGCCGATCGAGCCGTCCGCGCGTACCTTGGCGTACGAGTCATACACCCACATCGCATACGGGTCGTGCAGCAGGTCCAGGAACTCGTCACCCGGCTGCGGCTGCAGCTTGCGCTTGAGCATGTCGGTGTAGTTGGCCGAGAACTGCAGCGAACCGAAGCGACCGATGTCCTGCACGTACTTGAAGCTGGCGGTCAGTGCTTCCAGGTTCTGGCGGGCGACGTTCATCTTCGGCGTGTAGATCTCGTCGAGCACGCCCGATGCATCACGGGTGATCCAGTCATCGACGTTCTGGCAGCTGGCCGAGGTGTTGTTGGACTGGCCGTTGCGGCAGTAGTACTCGGCCAGCAGCAGCTGGTCGGAGCTGAGCGTATCGACCTCGTTCTTGATCTTCCAGTTGTAGTAGTCGACCGACAGCGACAGGTTGTTGATCGGTGCCCACACGACGCCTGCATTCCAGACGTCGGCGGTGATCGGCTCCAGGTCGGGGTTGCCCGAGCGGGTGCCGAACACCGAGACGCTGTCGTACGGGCAGCCGGTGGTGTTGGCCGGGTCGTAGCCCAGCTGGCCGCAGCGGTAGTAGTCGGTGGAACCGTTGGCGTAGTAACCGCTGCGACCCTGGAAGGCATCGGACAGGGTCGGTGCGCGGAACGCCGTACCGTACTTGCCGCGGAACAACAGGCTTTCGATCGGGCGGAACTCGATGCCGACGCTGTAGGTGGCCTTGTCCACGGTGTTGCTGCCGATCTTGAAGGCGTCATAGCGGCCGGAGCCGGTGACGGTCAGCGTTTCCAGCAGCGGCATGCGCAGTTCGGTGGTCACCGCATAGTTGCTGCGATGGCCGGCACCGGATACGGCGGTGGTCCCCCACACGCTGCCATCCATCAGGCCCGGGTCGGGCGTGTAATCCCAGCCTTCACTGCCGCCTTCCAGAACCACGGCGAAGCCAGCATCGCCACCCGGCAGCTTGAACAGCGAGCCATTGGTGACCTGGGCGCGGGCCAGGTTCTGCCAGGTGCGGCTTTCGCTGTAGCTGTAGCCGGTGAAGCTCTGGAAGTCACCAGCGGGCAGCGGTGCGTAGAACGCTTCCCAGTTCGGGCTGTAGATGTTGTAGCCGGTGCTGGTGGTACCCAGCACCGGGCCCAGCACACGCTGCTCGAAGTAGTCGTTGATCGGGTCGTTCCAGCGCACGAAATTGCGCTCGGTCAGCTTGTACTCGCCACGGGTGAAGCTGAGGCTGTAGTCCCAGTTGCCTGCGGTGCCGCGGCCGCCGAGGGTGACCTGGTAGGCCTTGTTGCGGTCGGTGTTCATGATGTCGCGGTAACCGCCGCCGCCGATGTCCTCCGGCGCGAACACGCGCTGCAGGTTCATGTACTGGCCGCTGGCCTGGTCGTAGAAGCGGCCCCAGCCCGAGGAGGTGCCCCACCAGGTGTAGCCGGAACCGGTGGCGTACTTGACCTCCTCCAGGCTGTACAGCGCGTCGCCGAACAGCTGGAAATTGTCATTCACGTCGAAGGTGGCCGAGCTGTAGATCTGCCCGCTTTCCTTGCCGTTCTTGATGGTCTTGTACCCGGTGCCGTAGACAGAGCCGCAGGCCTGGCCGGTCGGACGGGTACCGAGCACGGTGGTGCCGTCGAACTGGCCCGCCACGTTGGCGCACCGGTTCGGGTCCATCATCGCGTAGCGGTTGTTGGCGGCCGGCAGCAGCACCAGGAAATCGTTGGAGACGTACTGCGGGCTGTAACCGTCGGGGTTGTTGACCTTGGTCAGGTCGCGCTGGTAACCCCAGATCGGGCTGGTCTTCTCATACTGCACGTTGACCAGTGCATGGAAGCGGTCATCCTTGGAGTTGAAACCGCGTGCGCCGCTGAAGCGGAAGCTGTTGCCGCCTCCTTCGCTGTAGGCACCGCCGCGCACATTGAGCACGCCGCCATCCATGCGCTCCTTGAGGATGATGTTGACCACGCCGGCGATCGCGTCCGAGCCGTACAGCGACGACTGGCCACCCGGCAGGATCTCGATGCGCTCGACGATGTCGATCGGGATGCCGCTGATGTTGTTGAAGGTATCGCCGCCGTTGTACAGCGCCGGATACGAGAGCATCGGGCGGCCGTTGATCAGGTACTTGGTATAGCCCGGGCTGAGGCCGAACATGCCCGCCGCTTCGGCGCCCTGGGTGAAGGATGCGGAGGTCTGGCCACCCTGCAGGCCGCCCGTGGACAGCGAGGACTGCTGCAGGACATCGGCGACGCTGGTGAAACCGCGGGTCTGGATATCCTCGGCGGTGACGGTCAGGACGGGCGTGTGGTTCTCGATCTCGGTCTGCGGAATCAGCGACCCGGTGACGGTCACACGATCAAGCTGGGTCGGCGCATTGCCGTCCTGGGCCAGGGCGGTGCCGGAGGCCAGGAGGGTGCCGAGCAGGGCGAGGGTCAGAGGGTGGCGCGAGAGCGTGGAACGTTGGCGAGACATGGTGGATCCCCGTAGTGAGCAATGTCTTGGCGGCGCATTCCCTGCGCATTAACAATTCGTTCAGTGTGACTCCATTCAGGTCGACCGTAACACGTCGTTAACGCTGCCAACACAGGGCTGTCACATCAAGGTGCCGTTGGGAGATGAAAAAACGCTTCAGAATCAATGGATAAGGCGACTTGTTTTGGCATGTTTCAAAAGTTTGCGGCGTGCAAGGGAGCATGTCGGCATGGCGGATATGCCTTGTAGATCAATGCGTTGCCTTGGATCAGCGCTGCCGGGAACCCGGATGTTTGTGCGTTGTGGATCACACTTTCTGCTACAGGCCGGACAGGGAGCGGGCAGTGGTGCAAAAAAAAGGCCCCGCCGAAGCGGGGCCTGGTCCAGACACGCGGTCCGGAATACGACGGGATCAGAAGTCGTACTTGACCTGGGCCGAGATCTGACGGCCGTAGACGCTGTAGAAGCCGTCGTTGAACGGGGTCGATTCGTTGCCCGGGTAGTTGTAGCGCTGGCCTTCCGGCAGCTTGTTGAACACGTTGTTGACCATCAGCGACAGGGTCAGATCGTCCTGTGCCTGGTAGTTCAGGCTCATGTTGTACGTGGTGTACGAGCCCCACTTGCCGGCCTTGGCGCCGGAGGAGTGGACGTAGTCGTAGCTGCGGCCGGTGTAGGCCAGGTAGTTCGGGGTGCTGCCGACGTAGTTGGCGTACACGGTGGTGGTGAACTTGGAGATGGCCCAGCCCACCGACACGTCGCCGCGTACCTTGGCGAAGTTGTCGTAGTACCACATGTTGTACGGATCGCTCAGCAGGTCCAGCTTCTGCGCACCCGGCAGGGCCACCACTTCACGCTTCAGCATGTTGGTGTAGTTGCCGGAGAACATCAGCGAACCGAAGCGGCCCAGGTCCTGCTGGTACTTGGCGCCGACGGTCACCGCTTCCAGGTTCTGGCTGGCCACGTTGAGCTTCGGGGTGTACACGCGGGTCAGGTTGCCACCGGCGTCGCGGGACACCCAGTCGGTCACGTTCTGGCAGCTGGCCGAGGTGTTGTTCGGCAGGCCGTTGCGGCACTGGTACTCGGCCAGCAGCAGCTGGTCGGTGCTCAGGGTCTTGACCTCGTTCTTGATCTTCCAGTTGTAGTAGTCGACCGACAGCGAGAAGTTGCTCACCGGGGCCCACACCACGCCTGCGCTCCACACGTCGGCGGTGATCGGCTTCAGGTCCGGGTTGCCGGACTTTTCGCTGTACACCGAGGTGGTCTTGTAGAACGAGCAGGCTTCGTCACGCAGCGCGTAACCCATCTGGCTGCAGCGGTAGTAGTCGTTCTGGCCGGAGGCGAACGAGCCGCTCATGCCCTGGAAGGCATCGGACAGGGTCGGCGCGCGGAACGCGGTGCCGTACTTGCCGCGCAGCAGCAGGCTTTCCACCGGACGGTATTCCAGGCCGATGCTGTAGGTGGCCTTGTCGACGGTCTTGTCGGCGATCTTGAAGGCGTCATAGCGGCCCGAGGCGCTGATGGTCAGCGACTCGAATACCGGCATGCGCAGTTCGCTGGTCACCGCGTAGTTGCTGCGGTGGCCGGCACCGGCCACGGCGGTGGCGCCCCAGGCGTTGCCATCGACGAAGGCCTGGTCGGGCGAGTAATCCCAACCTTCGCTGCCGCCTTCCAGCACCACGGCCAGGCCGGCGTCGCCGCCCGGCAGGGAGAACAGCGAACCGTTGGTCACCTGCACGCGACCCAGGTTCTGCCAGGTCTTGCTGCGATGGGTGCCATAGCCGGTGAAGCTGGCGAACTGGTCCGGGGTGATCGGCGAGTAGAAGGCGGTGTAGTTCGGGTTGTAGATGCCGAAGCCATCAGCAGTGGTGCCCAGGCGCGGGCCCAGCACGGTGTCGCCGAAGAAGCCTTCGATCTTGTCCTTCCAGCGCGCGAAGCGGTTCTGGTCCAGACGGTATTCGCCGCGGGTGAAGCTGGCGCTGTAGTCCCAGTCGCCGACCATGCCCTTGCCGCCCAGGGTGACCTGGTAGGAACGGCTCTCATCGGAGTTCAGGATGTTGTTGTAGTGGCCCGGGCCGATTTCTTCCGGCGCGAAGGCGCGCTGCAGGTTCACGACCTTGCCCAGGCCCTGGTCGTAGAAGCCGCCCATCACCGACTTGGTGCCCCACCACAGGGCGCTGGAGCCGGAGGTGAACTCGGTCTTTTCCTTGCTGTACAGCACGTCGGCGAACAGCTGGAAGTTGTCGTTCACGTCGAAGGTCATCGACGAGTAGAACTGGCCGCTGTTCTTGCCGTTCTTCAGGGTCTTGTAGCCGGCGCTGTACACCGAGCCGCACGATTCGCCCGATGCACGCTTGCCGACGGTGGTGGTGCCGTCGTACAGGCCTGCCACGTTGGCGCAGCGGGTCGGGTCCATCATGTACAGCTTGTTGTCGGCGTTGCCGATGACGGCAAAGTCGTTCGACGGCAGCTGCGCGGTGTAACCGACCGGGTTGTTCTGCTTGGTGATGTCACGCTGGTAGCCCCAGATCGGGCTGCCGTTCTCGATCTGCACGTTGACCAGCGCGTGGAAGCGGTCGTCGAACGCGTTGAAGCCCTTGGCGGCGCTGAAGCGGATGTTGCCGCCACCACCTTCGGTGTAGGTACCGCCACGGATCGACATCGTGCCGCCGTCCATGCGTTCCTTCAGGATGATGTTGACCACGCCGGCGATCGCGTCCGAGCCGTACAGCGACGACTGGCCGCCCGGCAGGACTTCGATGCGCTCGACGATGTCGATCGGGATGCCGCTGATGTTGTTGAACGACTCGCTGCCGTTGTACAGCGCCGGATACGAGAGCATCGGGCGGCCGTTGATCAGGTACTTGGTGTAGCCCGGATTCAGGCCGAACATGCCGGCGGCTTCGGCGCCCTGGGTGAACGCACCCGAGGTCTGGCCGCCCTGCAGGCCGCCGGTCGTCAGCGATGACTGCTGCAGCACTTCAGCAACACTGCTGAAGCCGCGGGTCTGGATGTCTTCGGCGGTGATGGACATCACCGGGGTCTGGGTTTCGACCTGGGTCTGCGGGATCAGCGAACCGGTGACGGTGATCTTGTCCAGGTTGGTCGCCTTGTCCTGGGCCATTGCCGGGGAGGCGGCCATCAGAGCGGAAAGCAGGGCGACGGCGAGCGTGTTGCGACGTGCGGTATTGCTGACGTGTTTCATGTAGTTCCAATGGAGAGCAAAAAACAAAAACGGCACTGCGCATGCGCCATCGCGCGGGCCGCAACAGCGGGCTCCGCAGCTCAAAACAGTGCTGATCGAACGTAACATGAACTTAACAATCTGTGCACGAATCCGTCGCAATCCTGAATTTCAGTCAGGTTACGTCCAGCTTGTATGATGCTGGGTTATCCCCCTGACTCCGCCGGTGCTCGTTGTGAACAGTTCTCCCCGCCGTCCCCATGCCAGCCAGGTCCAGAAGGGACTTACGCCGCATGCCCGCATCCGCAATGTCATCGCGGTCGGTTCGGGCAAGGGCGGCGTCGGCAAGTCCACCACCTCGGTGAACCTGGCCGTGGCGCTGCAGCAGCTCGGTGCGCGGGTGGGCGTGCTCGACGCCGACATCTACGGCCCCAGCGTGCCGGCCATGCTGGGGCTGTACGGCCGCCCGGAAAGCCCGGACAACAAGAGCATCGAGCCTCTGCGTGCGTTCGGCGTGGACACCATGTCGATCGGCTACCTGATCGAAGAAGACACCCCGATGATCTGGCGCGGCCCGATGGCCACCTCGGCGATGACCCAGCTGTTCAACGATACCCTGTGGGACGACCTGGATTTCCTGCTGATCGACCTGCCGCCGGGCACGGGTGACATCCAGCTGACCCTGACCCAGAAGATTCCGCTGGCCGGTGCGGTGATCGTCACCACGCCGCAGGACATCGCCACGCTGGATGCGAAGAAGGCGCTGAAGATGTTCGAGAAGGTCGAGGTGCCGGTGCTGGGCATCGTCGAGAACATGGCGGTGCACACGTGCAGCAGCTGCGGGCACATCGAGCACCTGTTCGGCGAGGGTGGCGGCGAGCGCATGGCCGCGCAGTACGGCGTGCCGCTGCTGGGGTCGCTGCCGCTGCAGATCGGCATCCGCGAGCAGGGCGATGCAGGCACGCCGATCACCGTGGCCCAGCCGGATTCGGCACCGGCCCAGGCCTATCGCCATGCCGCGCAGCGCCTGATCGAGGAAGTCGGCAAGCGCCCGCGGGCCTCGATCCCGATCCTGTCCTCGCTGCTGTAAGTGCCGGGGCAGGGGCCGCCGGCGCAGGCCGGCCCCCTGCTAGAATCCTCGCGCCCCCTCGTACCCCCAGGACAAAGCATGAGCATCAAGAGTGACCGTTGGATCCGCCGCATGTCCGAGCAGCACGGCATGATCGAGCCGTTCGAGGCCGGGCAGGTCAAGCAGGCCAACGGCCAGCGCATCGTCAGCTACGGCACGTCCAGCTATGGCTATGACGTGCGCTGCTCGCGCGAGTTCAAGGTGTTCACCAACATCAACTCGACGATCGTCGATCCCAAGCATTTCGATCCGGGCAGCTTCGTGGATATCGTCGGCGATGAGTGCATCATCCCGCCGAACAGCTTCGCGCTGGCGCGTACCGTGGAGTACTTCCGCATCCCGCGCGATACCCTGGTGGTGTGCCTGGGCAAGAGCACCTACGCGCGCTGCGGCATCATCGTCAATGTGACGCCGCTGGAGCCGGAATGGGAAGGCCACGTCACCCTGGAATTCAGCAACACCACACCGCTGCCGGCGCGCATCTACGCCAACGAAGGCGTGGCGCAGATGCTGTTCTTCCAGGCGGCCGCCGACGACATCTGCGAGACGTCGTACCGCGACCGTGGCGGCAAGTACCAGGGCCAGACCGGCGTGACCCTGCCGCGGACCTGAAGATTGCAGGCGATTTGTAGAGCCGAGCCATGCTCGGCTTCAATGCAGGGCAGCCGAGCATGGCCCGGCTCCACATGAAGGAAGGCGGCGCAATGCGCCGCCTTCCTTATTTGCCGCGACCGAACAGCATCGCGATGCCGACACCCACCAGGGCCACCGGCCACCAGGTCAGCAGCAGCTTGGACAGGTTCAGGTGCGTCCAGCCGAGATTGCTGGCGAGCATGAACAGGCCGATCAGGATCAGCAGGACGGCGGCAACGAGGTTGAATCGCATCGGGTCGGCGAAGGCTCAGGACAGGGCCGGATATCCTAGCCGTTCCTTCCAGTAGGCGACATGCTGGTCCAGCGCCGCCGGCTCGTAGCGGTGCGCCGGGCCGCTGCCCCAGACCGGGCCCGGCCAGGCCGGATCACCGTCATGGCGGCCGATCACATGGAAATGCAGCTGGCGCACGATATTGCCCAGCGCCCCGATGTTGATCTTTTCCACCCCGTCGGAGCCCTTCAGGGCCTTGCAGGCGCGGTTGAGCTCGGTGCGGAGCTTGTCCTGCTGCTCGCCGTCCAGCTCGATCCACTCGGTGACCCCGGCCAGGCGCGGTACCAGCACCAGCCAGGGGAATCGTTCGTCGTTCATCAGCCGCACTTGCGACAACGGTCCTTCCGCCACCAGCACGCTATCGGCGGCCAGGCGTGAATCGAGTTCGAATTCGCTCATCCAAGATGCTCCGAGAAGAAGTCCAGGGTGCGTTGCAGCGCCAAGGCGGCGCTGTCTGGATCATACGCATGTCCGACCTCCCGGTTGAAGGCATGATCGGCCGGATAGACGTAGGTGGTCATCTGCGGCAGCTTCTCGCGGTGGGCCTGCACGGCTTCCGGTGGGATGCTGCGGTCCTGGGCGCCGAAGTGGAAGATCACCGGTGCCTTGGGTGTCTCATCGAGGAACTGGACGTTGCGGGCGCCGTAGTAGCTGACCGACGGCAGCCCCAGGCGCACTGCGGACAGCATCGCCACCGTGCCACCCCAGCAGTAGCCGACGGTGCCCACCTTGCCGTAAGGGGCCAGCCGGGTGGCCGCCGCACGTACCACTTCCAGTGCCTTCTCCATGCCCAGCGCTGCCACCCGTTCCAGGCCCTGTTTCACGCCGTCGGCGTCGTAGGGCAGCGCGTCCGGATCGGCGTCGGGGCCATCGAGCAGGTCGAAGAACGAGGGCGCCAGCACCGCATAGCCTTCCGCCGCGAAGCGCTCGGCCACGCTGCGGATATGCGGATTGGCGCCGAAGATTTCCTGCACCACCACCAGGCCGCCACGCGCGGTGCCCTCCGGCAGGGCCTGCCAGGCCCGTACCGGGCCGTGATGCGTATCCAGGGTGATCCACTCGGCCATCGTCATCTTCCTCGTTGCTGGAAACAGAACTGCATTGTCGGTGCTGCGCCGGTTAGCGCGGCGTCAGTGGCTGTGCCGGATCGGTCGGCTGGGCATTCAGAGCGCGGCCGCCAACCCCGGTATACTGGCGCCCTTTCAGGCCCCGGCCCCCAGGAACCCCTGCCATGGCGGCAGGGGCCCAGGCCCCCAGAGTCCCGCGATTTCCATGTCCCAGCTGAACCCCAAAGTCGGCTTCGTCAGCCTTGGCTGCCCGAAGGCCCTCGTCGATTCCGAGCGCATCCTCACCCAGCTCCGCTCGGAAGGCTACGACATCGTCCCGTCCTACGATTCGGCCGACGTGGTGGTGGTCAACACCTGTGGCTTCATCGATTCTGCGGTGACCGAGTCGCTGGACGCGATCGGCGAGGCGATGAACCAGAACGGCAAGGTGATCGTCACCGGTTGCCTGGGCAAGCGCCCGGAGCAGATCCGCGAGGCGTACCCCAACGTGCTGGCGGTGTCCGGCCCGCAGGATTACCAGAGCGTGATGGAAGCGGTGCATGAAGCACTGCCGCCCAAGCACGATCCGTTCGTGGACCTGGTGCCCGACTACGGTATCAAGCTGACCCCGCGGCACTACGCGTACCTGAAGATTTCCGAGGGCTGCAACCACAAATGCAGCTTCTGCATCATTCCGTCGATGCGCGGCAAGCTGGTTTCGCGCCCGGTCGACGAGGTGCTGCGTGAAGCCGAGCGCCTGGTGCGTGGCGGCGTGCGCGAGCTGCTGGTGGTTTCGCAGGACACCTCGGCCTACGGCGTGGACGTGAAGTACGCAGAAAAGATGTGGCGCGACAAGGCCTACCAGACCCGTTTGAAGGCGCTGTGCGAAGGCCTGTCGGAGCTGGATGCGTGGGTGCGCATGCACTACGTCTACCCGTATCCGCACGTGGACGAAGTGGTGCCGCTGATGGCCGAGAACCGCATCCTGCCGTACCTGGATATCCCGTTCCAGCACGCCAGCCCGCGCATCCTGCGCCTGATGAAGCGCCCCGGCGCGGTGGAGAAGACCCTGGAGCGCGTGCAGAACTGGCGCCGTATCGCGCCGGACATCACTGTGCGTTCGACCTTCATCGTCGGCTTCCCGGGCGAAACCGAAGCCGAGTTCGAGGAACTGCTGTCGTTCCTTGACGAAGCGCAGCTGGATCGCGTCGGTGCGTTCGCCTACTCGCCGGTCGAGGGTGCCACCGCCAACGACCTGCCTGACGCCGTGCCGGAAGAGGTGAAGCAGGAACGCCTGGCCCGTTTCATGGAGAAGCAGGCGCAGATTTCCGCCGCGCGCCTGGAAGCCAAGATCGGCACCGTGCAGCAGTGCCTGGTCGACGCCATCGAAGGCGACATCGCCGTGGCCCGCTCCAAGGCCGATGCCCCGGAGATCGACGGCCTGGTGCACATCCAGAATGCCGACCAGGTGCCGCTGCGCGTGGGCGAATTCGTCGACGTGGAGATCACCGAGAGCGACGAGCATGACCTGTACGGTGACGCACTGGCGGCCGCCCCCCGTCCGGCGTTCGACCTCAAGGTGCTGTGATCGCAGCGACGGCCGCCACCGGCAACGGCGGCGGTTCACGGCGCTTCGTACCGCCGCCACGTGCGGCGGTAGCTGCACGGCGGTTCGAGCACCCGCTGTTTGCCGGGCTTCAGGACTTCCGTGACCTGCTGGACGGCACCGCATGGCCGTCCATCGCGGCGCTCGATGCACGCCTGGCCGTGCCTGGCAAGCGCCTGGTTGAACAGGACGCCGCGCTGCTGGCCGATGGCCTGCATTACGAGGAGCGTATCGCGCAGGGACGCATCGCCACCCGTGCCGGCAACTGGCACGATCTGTTCAATGTGCTGGTGTGGGCCTCACAGCCGCAGCTGAAGCGAGCGCTCAACGTGCGGCAGTGCCTGCATATCGAGGCGATGCCACCCGGCCAGCGCAACCGCGCGCAGGCCGCCTTGACCCAGTTCGACGAAACCGGCGTGATCGTGCGTGTGTGCGATGACTCACTGCTGGCTGCCTGGGATGCACACGACTGGCCCGCGTTGTTTGACCCGGTGAACTGGCAGAGCGGTGACATCGCCATCACTGTGGTATTCGGGCATGCGCTGATGGAACAGGCACTGCTGCCGGGGCGATTGCTGGTCGGCAAGTGCGTGGTAGTGCAGGGCGATGCCGATGCTGCCTGTGTCGACGTGGTGAGCGCTGCCATTGCCGAGGGCAGGGCGGTGACCGATCCGCTGCAGCTGCGGCCGTTACCATTGGCCGGTGTTCCCGGCTGGCATGACGTGCAGGATTCCGCCTTCTATCGCAATGCCGACTATTTCCGCCCGCTGCGTGCAGGGCGTACGTACCCACCACCGTTGTAGAGCCGAGCCCATGCTCGGCTGCGTTGCCCATCAGCCGAGCATGGGCTCGGCTCTACAACGGCGGCGAGGTCGAGCATGGCTCGACGCTACACAGGCTCGTACTCCACCCCGATCACCGCAAAGGTGAACTGCCCACCAGGCAGCTCCACCGAGAACTCATCATCCAGCCGCTTCTTCAGCAGCGCACGCGCCAGGGGGGAATCGATGCTGATCCAGCCCAGGCCCGCATCGGTCTCATCCGGACCGACAATGCGATAGCGGCTGGTGTCGCCGCTGTCCACATTCTCCAGTTCCACCCATGCGCCGAAGAACACCGCCAACGGGTCGGTCGGCGTGGTGTCGACCACGCGCAGCGATTCCAGCCGCTTGGTCAGGTAGCGCACGCGGCGGTCGATCTCGCCCAGCTGCTTCTTGCGGTAGGTGTACTCGGCGTTCTCGGAGCGGTCGCCTTCCGCTGCAGCAGCGGCCAGGGCCTTGACTACTTCCGGCCGTCGCAACCGCCACAGCTCATCCAGTTCGGCCTTCAACCGGGCATGGCCCGAGGCGGTGATCAGGGCCGTGCTTTTTTCTGCGGGGGGACGCCAACGCGACATGCAATACGACTTCTTTTCGAGGGGAAGCGATGGGGAAGTGGGATCGGAGCCCTTTCCAGCGGAAAGGGCTCCGACCCCAGTAGTGGCAGGTCAGCGCTTGCCGCCGAAGATGCCACCGAGGATGCCGCGCACGATCTGGTTGCCCAGCTTGGTGCCGACGGTACGCGTGGTCTGCTTGGCCATGGTCTCGATCATGCCCTGGCGGCGCTTGGTGCCGAAGATCGCATCCTTGATCGCCTGGCCGAAACCGCCTTCCTGCGCTTCGTCCTGCTCGCGGCTGCGGGCGGCGGGAGCCTGCGCCTGCTCGACCGTCTTCTGCGCGCGCTGGGCCAGCAACTCGGCGGCCGATTCGCGGTTGATCGCGGTGTCGTAGCGGGTGCCGACCGGGCTGCCGGCGCGTACCTGTGCACGCTCGGCCTCGGTGATCGGTCCCATCCGGCAGCGCGGCGGCGCGATCATCGTCTGCTGCACGGGCATCGGTACGCCCTTGTCCTGCAGCGTGGAGACCAGGGCCTCACCGGTGCCGAGCTGGCTCAATACCTTGGCCACGTCCAGCTTGGGGTTCGGCACGAACGTCTCGGCGGCGGTCTTCACCGCCTTCTGGTCGCGCGGGGTGAACGCGCGCAGCGCGTGCTGCACGCGGTTGCCGAGCTGGCCGAGGATGTTGCCTGGCACGTCGTCGGGGAACTGCGAGCAGAAGTAAACGCCCACGCCCTTGGAACGGATCAGGCGCACCACCTGCTCGATGCGCTGCACCAGCGACGGCGGTGCATCATCGAACAGCAGGTGCGCCTCGTCGAAGATGAAGACCAGCTTCGGCTTGTCCAGGTCGCCCACTTCCGGCAGCTGCTCGAACAGTTCCGAAAGCAGCCACAGCAGGAAGGTGGAATAGAGCTTGGGCTTGAGCACCAGCTGGTCGGCGGCGAGGATGCCGATCATGCCGCGGCCGTCGTGGTTGACCCGCATGATGTCGGCCAGTTCAAGCGCCGGTTCGCCGAAGAAATTCTCGCCACCGTCCTGCGCCAGGCGCAGCACCGAACGCTGGATCGCCGCGATCGACTGCGCACTGACCAGGCCGTACTCGGTGGAAATGTCTTTGCGCTCCTCGGCGACCAGGCCGAGCAGGGCGCGCAGGTCGTCCATGTCCAGCAGCAGCAGGCCGCGGTCGTCGGCCAGCTTGAATACGATATCGAGCACCCCGGCCTGGGTGTCGTTCAATTCGAGGATGCGCGACAGCAGGGTCGGGCCCATCTCACTGACGGTGGTGCGTACCGGGTGGCCGAGCTTGCCGTACAGGTCCCAGAAGATGGTCGGGCTGGCGGCCGGCGCATAGTCGGCCACGCCGATCTCGGCCGCGCGCTTGAGCAGGTTCTCGGCACCGGTGCCGGGCACGGCCAGGCCGGACACATCGCCCTTCACGTCAGCCAGGAACACCGGCACGCCCAGCCGCGAGAAGCCCTCGGCCAGGGTCATCAGGGTCACGGTCTTGCCGGTACCGGTGGCGCCGGCCACCAGACCGTGGCGGTTGCCGAGTTTCGGCAGCAGGGTGACGGCAATATCGTCGGTAATGCCTTTGCCGAGCAGAATCGGATCCATTGTCCAGCCCTTGTGATGAATAGCCCAATGTTAACCGCCGGCAGTGACGGTCCGAAGGTCGGCTTGCCCGGACCTTGGCGGCGCCGCTACTCTGCCTGCCTGTTTTGCACACAGTGCCATCAATGCCCGTTCCTGTCCTGATTTCCCGCGGTTGGCCGCTGCTGGCCCTGGCTGGCCTGGTTTCCCTGGCGCCCGACGCCCACGCACAGCGGGTTTCGGCCCGGGACAAGGTGAAGGTGGATGCGCTGCAGCAGCGCATGACCGCCGCCGAAAAGCGCTACGGCGACGCCCTGCTGCTGGTCGCCAACGCCGATCCCAAGGGCAGCAACGAGGCTGATGCCGCGCTGGAGGACATGGAAGATGTCCTCAACGACTGCGTGAAGCAGAAGGGCTGCCAGATGGGGACCCTGCTGGCCAGCTACAAGCGGCTGCTCAAGCACGACGCCGATGCCGCCGCCAGCGATGACGTGGCCGATGAGGGCGGTGATCGCCTGGAAGCCGACCCGGACCACATCGGGCCGCTCACCGCCGACGTGCCCGAGGCCGCGCGCGCTGCCGCGCTGCTGAACGACAAGCGGCACGCCTTCGACACGATGGTCGAGTACAACCCGGCGGTGCAGGCCGGCATCCGCCGCTGGCTGACCGACATGCGCCCGGCGCTGCTGACCAGCTACGAGAATTACCAGAACCTGCGCGCGGTGATGTGGCCGGAGTGGGAAAAGCGCGGCCTGCCCGAGGCGCTGCTGTTCGGGATCATGGCCAAGGAATCCAATGGCCGTGTGCATGCTTCCTCGCGCGCCGGCGCCGCCGGCCTGATGCAGTTCATGCCAGCCACTGGCCGCCGTTTCGGCCTGGGCCCGGACGGCACCGGCTTCGATACCCGCTTCGACGCGCGCAGCGCCGCCGAGGCCAGCGCCAGCTACCTCAACGAGCGCCTGCGCGAACTGAACAACAACGTGGAAATGTCGGTGGCCGCCTATAACGGTGGCGAAGGCCGTGCTGCGCGCGTGTTCAAGCAGAGCGGTGGGCAGAGCTTCTGGACCGACAGCGTCTACAACCAGTTCCCGGGCGAGACCAAGGACTACGTGCCGATGGTGATTGCCGCGGCATGGATCTTCCTGCACCCGCAGCAGTACGGCGTGGAGTTCCCGAAGATCAGCGCGCAGCCGGCCACGCTGCGGCTGGCCAAGTCCACCACCATCTATGAACTGACCATCTGCCTGGGCAGCCACGGTACCCGCGATGGCTACATGCGTGCGTTGCGCAACCTCAACCCGCGCTATGAGGCCGATGGCTGGATTCCGGCCGGTACGCTGATCAACGCCACCACCCGCATCGCCGGCCTGTACCAGCGAAATTGTGTCAGTGGTCCGCGTGCCGACCTCGCCCGCACGCTGATCACCGCTGATCTCAACGCGGCGATCAAGCGCCCGGCCGCGTCGAGCTATACCGGTAGCGTGGCGGTGGGCGGCGTGGTGCCGGTGGCCGACGCGGCTGCATCCACCAGCGTGCCGACCGCACCGGTGGCTGCAGTGGCGGCACCGCGCCCGGCGCCGGCCGCCCGGCCGAAGCCGGCGCGCAGCCACAAGGTGGGCCGGGGGGAGACCCTGGGCGCCATCGCCGCCAAGTTCCAGTGCGACCTGCCGACCCTGGCCCGCGCCAACGGCCTGAAGGCTCCGGCCTACAGCCTGCGCCAGGGCCAGACGCTGAAGCTGCAGGGCTGCGACAAGTAATTCCCAAGACCACTGGAATTTGTATGGACCTCGAAGCCACCCGCAACCTGTTCGCCAACCTCCGCGAGAACACCGACTGGGACATCAACGGCCCGTTGCTGTGGGGGTATTTCTTCGTCCACGCCAGTGCCGAGCCGCTGCAGGCGCTGGCCCAACACCTGCAGGCACAGGGCTACACCTTCGTGGAACTCTTCGAGCAGGAACCGGAAGAGGGCGACGCGCCGTTCCACGTGCTGCACGTGGAGCGCGTGGAAATCCACGACGAAGCCTCGCTGGACCGCCGCAACCAGGAATTCGCGGCGCTGGCGGCGGAGCACGGCGTGGAAGACTACGACGGCATGGACGTCGGCCCGGCCCCGGTCCTGCAGTAATCCGCTTCTGACTGTAGAGCCGAGCCCATGCTCGGCTGTTCATGCCGGCAGCCGAGCATGGGCTCGGCTCTACAGACCCGGTAGTGCCGGCCGCTGGCCGGCATCCCGTTGAATCCATCTATGCGTCGCGTGGATCTACGGTCAGCGCAGCTTTGCCAGGGCCTGGCCCAGCTGCACAGGGCTTTCGGCGCCCAGCTGCGGGGCGAATTCGGCCACGCCCGGCGGCAGCAGCACTACCACGGTCGAGCCGTAATTGAAGCGTGCCATCTCGGCGAAACGCTCCAGCTTGATGCCCTTGCCGCGGTAGTCCTTGCGGGTGATGCGATCGCCGTAGGCCGGGATCTCCTCGCCGCTCCACACGGTTTCCACGCCGGACACCAGCAGCGCGCCGACCATCACGCTGACCATCGGGCCGAAGCTGGTGTCGAAGTGGCAGACCAGGCGCTCGTTGCGTGCGAACAGGCGCGGTACGCCGTTGACGGCCGCAGGACCGACACTGAACAGGCGGCCCGGCACGTGCACGGTTTCACGCAGGGTGCCGGTCCACGGCATGTGCACGCGGTGGTAGTCGCGCGGCGACAGGTACACGGTGGCGTACAGACCGTCGTTGTACGGCTTGGCGTCCTCGTCGCTGCCCAGCAGCTCGGCGGCGGTGAACGACTGGCCCTTGGCCTGGAAGATGCGGCCGGCCTCGATCTTCCCCAGCTGGCTGATGCGGCCGTCGGCCGGCATCACCAGGCTGCGCGGATCGGCATCGGCCACGCGCGCGCCCGGCTTCAGCGCGCGGGTGAAGAACTGGTTGAAGGTCGCATAGCTGCGCGGGTCCGGGTTGGCCGCTTCGTCCAGGTTGACGTTGAACTTGCGGGTGACGGTGTCGATCAGCCAGCGCGACACGCGCGGATCGTCCGAGTACGCCAGCGAGCGTGCCATCGAGGACAGCAGGCGATGGGGCAGGGCGTACGTCAGGGCGGTGGTGAGGCTCATGGGGCGGTTTTCTCGGTCAGCTTGTGCAGGTCGCGGGCGATCGCCGGCGCATTGAACGGGGGGCGCACCAGGCCGGCAAGGCGGCCTTGCGGGTCGAGCACGGCCAGGCTGGCCGAATGCTCGACGGTGTAATCCTCGGCGTTCTCGTCGAAATGCTTGCCCGGCACTTTCTGGAACACGAAGCCCAGCGAGGTGGCGAAGCGCTCCAGCGAGGGGATATCGGCGGTGGCGGCCAGGGTGTCCTTGTGGAAGCCGTGCACGTACTCGCCCAGGCGGGTGGCGCTGTCGCGGTCCGGGTCGACCGAGATGAACAGCACGCGCGGGCGCAGGCCATCGGGCAGGGCCTCCCACTGGCTCTGCGCGCCGGCCAGCTCGGCCAGGGTGGTCGGGCAGACGTCCGGGCAGAAGGTGAAGCCCAGGAACACCAGGGTCCAGTGGCCCTTCAGTTCGCCCGGGATCAGGCGGGTCCCGTCGGACTGGGCCAGGTTGAAGTCGGGCAGTTCACGCGGCTGCGGGTACAGGGTGATCGCTTCGGTGGCCGGGGCGTTGGCAGGCGGCTTCGGCGCGAACACCTGCTGGGCGGCCAGCAGGCCGAGCCCCGCGGCCAGGGCGATCAGCAGGATGATGCCGGCGTTGCGATTGAACATGGGGGCTCCCGCACGAAATGGGCTCCATCATACCGGCTGCGGCCCGATCGTTTCCGTCGCAACGGATGCTGCCGCGGGCGCCAGCCCCTATAATCGGGGGCCACTTTGCCCGCAGTACCGCCATGACCGCTGAAACGGCCGCCGAACTCCACACGATCATCGATCTGATCCGCTACGGCACCAGCCGTTTCAACGAAGCCGGGCTGACCTTCGGGCACAGCTACGACAATGCGCTGGATGAGGCCACCCAACTGGTGCTGCACAGCCTGCACCTGCCGCACGACCTCGGCCCGGCCTACGGCCAGGCACGCCTGCTGCAGGCCGAAAAGCTGCGCGTGCTGGAGCTGTTCCAGCGCCGCATCGACGAACGCATCCCCGCTGCCTACCTGACCGGTGAGGCCTGGTTCGCCGGCCTGAGCTTCAAGAGTGACGCGCGCGCGCTGGTGCCGCGCTCGCCGATCGCCGAACTGATCGAATGTGGTTTCGAACCGTGGCTGGCCGGCCGCGATGTCAGCCGTGCACTGGATCTTTGCACCGGTTCGGGCTGCATCGCCATCGCCATGGGCCACTACTACCCGAACTGGGAAGTGGACGGCGTCGACCTGAGTGACGACGCACTGTCGCTGGCCGAGGAGAACAAGGAGCGCCTGCAGGCGCACAACGTCACCCTGATCAAGTCGGACCTGTTCAATGGTCTGACCGGCCGCCACTACGACCTGATCGTCACCAACCCGCCGTACGTCACCAACGACGAGACTGATGCCCTGCCGCAGGAATATTCCTACGAGCCGGAAATGGGCCTGCGTGCCGGTGACGATGGCCTGGACCTGGTGCTGAAGATCCTGCGCGACGCCCCGCTGCACCTGAGCGAAGACGGTCTGCTGATCTGTGAAGTGGGTGAGTCCGAACAGCATCTGGTCAAGCTGTTGCCGGAAGTCGATTTTTCCTGGATCGAGTTCAAGGTTGGCCAGATGGGCATCTTTGCGGTCGAATGCCGCGAGCTGATCGCCCACAGCGCACGCATCACCGAACTGGCGGCGCAGCGCCCGTGAGCTCCAATTCGTTCGGCAAGCTGTTCACCGTCACCACGTTCGGCGAGTCGCACGGGCCGGCCATCGGCTGCGTGATCGATGGCTGCCCTCCGGGGCTGGCGCTGGACGCGGCCGAATTCGCCCACGACCTGCAGCGCCGTGCGACCGGCAAGAGCCGGCACACTTCCGCGCGGCGCGAGGCCGACGAGGTCGAGATCCTGTCCGGCGTATACGAGGGCCTGACCACCGGCACCCCGATCGCGCTGCTGATCCGCAACACCGACCAGCGCAGCAAGGATTACGCCAATATCGGCCAGCAGTTCCGCCCGGGCCATGCCGACTACAGTTACTGGCACAAGTACGGCATCCGCGATCCGCGTGGCGGTGGCCGTTCCTCGGCGCGCGAGACCACCATGCGCGTGGCCGCTGGCGTGGTCGCCAAGAAGTGGCTGGCCGAGCGTTTCGGCGTGACCGTGCGTGGCTACCTGTCGCAGCTGGGCGACATCACCCCGGCCGGTTTCGACTGGTCGGCGGTGGAAGACAATCCGTTCTTCTGGCCGCACGCCGCACAGGTGCCCGAGCTGGAGGCGTACATGGATGCGCTGCGCAAGTCTGGCGACTCGGTCGGTGCGCGCGTGGACGTGGTCGCCGACAACGTGCCGCCGGGCTGGGGCGAGCCGATCTACGGCAAGCTTGATGGCGAACTGGCCGCCGCGCTGATGAGCATCAATGCGGTGAAGGGCGTGGAGATCGGTGACGGATTCGCCAGCGCCGCGCAGAAGGGCACTGAACACCGTGACCTGCTGACGCCACAGGGCTTCGCCAGCAACCATGCCGGCGGCATCCTCGGTGGCATCTCCACCGGTCAGCCGGTCGTTGCGTCGATCGCCCTGAAGCCGACGTCCAGCCTGCGCCTGCCGGGCCCGTCGCTGGATACGGACGGCAACGTGGTCGAGGTGGTCACCACCGGCCGCCACGATCCCTGCGTCGGCATCCGCGCCACGCCCATCGCCGAAGCGATGGTGGCGCTGGTGCTGATGGATCAGGCGCTGCGTCATCGCGCGCAGTGCGGCGATGTCGGCACGATCACCCCGCGCATTCCCGGGCAGATCGATGGCTGACACGCGGCCGACCGTGTGGGTGAGCCAGCCGCTGATCGAGGCGGCCATCGCGCCGCTGCGCGATCGCGTGCAGCTGCGCAGCACCGACACCGTCACCGCCTGGTCGCCGGACCAGATCGCTGCACAGCTGGCCAGCGCCGACGGCGCGATCATCACCCTCAACGAGCGCATCGGTGCGGCCCAGGTGGCCAATGCCACGCAGTTGCAGGTGATCGCCAATGTCGGCGTCGGCTACAACAACCTGGATGTCGACGCGCTCAGCGCCGCCGGCATCCTGGCCAGCAACACGCCGGACGTGTTGACCGAAACCACCGCCGATCTCGGTTTCGCGCTGCTGATGGCAACCGCGCGCCGGATCACCGAGTCCGAGCGCTGGCTGCGTGACGGGCAGTGGCAGCAGTGGTCGTTCCAGACCATGCTGGGCGCGGATGTTCATGGCAGCACACTGGGCATCCTTGGCATGGGCCGCATCGGCCAGGGCATCGCCCGCCGCGGCGCGCACGGTTTCGGCATGAAGGTGCTGTACCACAACCGTTCACGGTTGCCGGCCGATACCGAGGCGTCGCTCAGCGCGACCTACGTGGACCTGGATACACTGCTGGCACAGTCCGACCATCTGGTAACGGTGCTGCCCTACACGCCGGCCTCGCATCACATCATCGATGCGGTTGCCCTGGCGAAGATGAAGCCGACGGCAACCCTGGTGAACATCGCCCGCGGCGGCATCGTCGACGAACTGGCGCTGGCCGACGCACTGGCCAACGGCCACCTGGCGGCCGCTGGCCTGGATGTGTACGAGGGCGAGCCGAAGGTGCGCCCGGAGCTGCTGGCGCTGCGCAACGTGGTGCTCACGCCGCATATCGGCAGCGCCTCGCTGGGCACGCGCACGGCGATGGTACAGCTGGCCGTGGATAATCTGGCTGCCGGGCTCGGCCTGGATGGTGGCCCGTCGCGCATGCCGAGCGCGATCAACGCTGACGCGGCGATGGCCGCGCGCGTGATGCTGGGCAAAAAAACCGGGAAACGATAGGGAACCTCCGCGCGCCCCGCTTGAGGAGGTTCCCCGAACCCAGCTGTCGTGCGTGTTTTCCCCCATTCCCGTTTTCGTGAGAGTTCCCCATGAGCAATGCACAGCGCAGTTTCCACGTCGCCGTCGTCGGTGCCACCGGCGCCGTTGGCGAGACCATGTTGTCGATCCTGGCCGAGCGTGATTTCCCGGTCGGCACCCTGAGCGTCCTCGCCTCCGAGCGTTCGGCCGGTGGCGAGATCGAATTCAACGGCCAGAAGGTCAAGGTCCAGGACCTGGCCACCTTCGATCCGACCGGTGTCGAGATCGCGCTGTTCTCGGCTGGCGGCAGCGTGTCCAAGGAATACGCACCGAAGTTCGCCGCCGCCGGTGCGGTGGTGATCGACAACTCCTCGGCCTTCCGTTACGACGATGACGTGCCGCTGGTGGTGTCCGAGGTCAACCCGGAACAGGTCGCCAACCGTCCGCGCGGCATCATCGCCAACCCGAACTGCTCGACCATGCAGATGCTGGTGGCGCTGGCGCCGCTGCACCGCAAGTACGGTATCGAGCGCATCAATGTGTCCACCTACCAGTCGGTGTCCGGCGGTGGCCGCTCGGCGATGGAAGAACTGGGCAAGCAGACCGGCCAGCTGCTCAGCTTCCAGGAGATCGATCCGCAGCGCTTCCCGGTGCAGATCGCCTTCAACCTGATCCCGCACATCGATGACTTCCAGGACAATGGCTTCACCAAGGAAGAGATGAAGCTGATCTGGGAGACCCGCAAGATCCTCGGTGACGACAGCATCCTGGTGAACCCGACCGCGGTGCGCGTGCCGGTGTTCTACGGCCACTCCGAGTCGGTGGCGATCGAGACCCGCGACAAGGTCACCGTCGCTGAAGCGCGCGCGCTGCTGGAGCAGTCGCCGGGCATCGAAGTGGTGGATCGTCACGAGGCCGGTGGCTATCCGACTCCGGTTACCCATGCTTCGGGGACCGATGCGGTGTATGTCGGCCGTATCCGCGAGGACCTGTCGCACCCGCGTGGCCTGAACCTGTGGATCGTGTCGGACAACGTGCGCAAGGGCGCTGCCCTGAACGCCGTGCAGCTGGCCGAGCTGGTCGCCGCCGAACAGCGTTGATGGAGAGGCCGGGCAATGCCCGGCCTTTTCTGTAGAGCCGAGCCCACGCTCGGCTCAGGCCATGCAGCCGAGCATGGGCTCGGCTCTACATGGGTGCGGACCCCGGTCCGCACGCTTTATAGTGTCGCCATGAATAAACGGGCCAGGGGCGCAAAGCGCCCGCTCCTCTATCTTTCCACCGCGCTGCTGGCCCTGGCCAGCAGTTCGGCGCTTGCCCTGGGCTTGGGTGACATCCGTGTCCTGTCCAAGCCGGGCCAGCCCCTGCTGGCCGAAATCCCGGTAGTCTCGGCCGATCCATCCGAACTGGAGAACCTGCGCGTCGCGCTGGCCTCTGCGGTCACCTTCGAACGCGTTGGCCTGCAGCGGCCGGCCGGGCTGGTCAGCGAGCTGCAGTTCGAACTGACCCGCAATGCGCAGGGCAGGGCGGTGGTGCGGGTGACCTCGCAGACGCCGGTCGAAACCCCGTCGCTGAGCTTCCTGATCGAGGCCGACTGGGGCCAGGGCCGCTTGGTGCGCGAATACTCGGCGCTGATCGATGCGCCCTCCAGCGCACTGGCGGTGGCCGAACCGGAAATCGTCGCGCCGGCCGGTACCCTCTCCAACACCATCGTCCGTGACGTTGCACCGGCACCGGCCGCTGCGGAGAGCGCAAGCGCACCTGCGCCGTCCACTGCGGCAGCGCCGGCACCTGCATCGGCTCGCCCGCGTGCAGGGGATGCACCCGCCGCTGCCGCGCAGGCAGCCGATGGCAGCGTCATCGTCCAGCGTGGGCAGACCCTGTCGCAGATCGCCAGCGCGGTGGCCCGCGGCAACCAGGTCAGCCGCGACCGCGCGATGATCGCCCTGCTGCGGGCCAACCCGGAGGCCTTCATCCGCGGCAACGTCAACCTGCTCAAGCAAGGCGCCGTACTGCGCATGCCCGGCAGCGATGCACTGGCGGCGGTCGATGCCGCCGAGGCCGCAGCGCTGGTGCGCGAGCATGCAGCGCAGTGGCGGCAGGCGCGCACCGTGCCGCAACCGGCGGGTACCGTCGCCCCGGTGGCCGCGGCGGCAACCACGAACGCTTCTTCCCCGGCCGCGGCCAATGGGGCACGACTTGAAATCGCCCCGGCGCTGGCTTCCGACGCCGCGCGCGCGGGCACAACCACCGGCACTGGAGCCGGCAGCGAGGGTGACATGCTGGGCAACGAACAACTGCGCCAGGCACGCGAGGACATCGCGACCCGCGATGCCGAGATTGGCGAGCTGAAGCAGCGCGTCGCCGACCTGGAAAAACTCAAGGAACAGCAGCAGTCGCTGATCGCGATGAAGGACAACGACCTGGCCGCCGCGCAGCAGCGCCTGGCACAGGTACCGGATACCCGCGATGCGGCAACGCCGTGGTACTGGCTGGGGCTGCCGGTGCTGCTGCTGGCGGCCGGTGCAGCCTGGCTGCTGCGTCGTCGCAAGCCATCGCCGCTGCCGCCGCTGCGCGACGAAGACGATGCCGCCGGCCTGGCCGCTGCGGTACCGGCGGGCGCGGCGCTGGATACGCTGGCCGAGCAGTCCTCGTGGTCGTCGGTGGTGCCCGAAGCAGGCCGCCAGGAGCCGGCGATGCCGGCTTGGGCGAGCGAAACCGGGGGGCAGGATGACGCGGCTGCCGAACCGGTCGCCGACGTCGCCGCCCAGGCTGACTGGCAGGCGCAGACGCTGCGCGATGACGAAGTGATGGAGCTGCCCGAGGCAGTGACCGACCTGCCGCGCTGGGACGAGCCGGTGGCCACGCAGGAGGATTCCGCGCCGGCCGCCGCCGCGCAGGATGAGCCGCTCGCGCAGGCGGCCCCTGGCGAGGTGGCAGTGCCGGACTACGCGCTGCACGCCGAACAGCAGCCGCAGTTCCGCGGCGTGTTCGACCTGCCGGCCGAGCACCATGACGGCGAGGTTTCAGGCGCAGCGCCGCATGACGCGCTGGCCGCGGCGGCGCATGAAGACGGTACTGCGGCGCCGGCCGGCGATGCCGGCTGGGCGCCGCGCGCCGGGCAGGAACGCCTTGAGCTGGCCATCGCCTACCTCGACCTGGGCGATGCCCAGACCGCGCGTACGTTGCTGCAGGAAGTGGCCGAGGGCGGCGACCTGCACTGCCAGGCCCAGGCCCGCGAACTGCTGGCCCGCCTGCCGTGATCGACCCTGCCGACAAGGACCCCGTCATGAGCCGCGAGCGCCGCATCGACTACGTTGAATTCGCTTCCACGGATCCTGCGGCCAGCCGCGCCTTCTTCGAGAAGGCGTTCGGCTGGTCGTTCGTCGACTATGGCAGCGACTACACCGCGTTCGACGACGGTCGCCTGCAGGGCGGCTTCTTCCGCGGCCAGCCGCTGCGGGCCAGCGATGCCGGTGCGCCACTGCTGGTGTTGTACGCTGACCAGCTGGCACCGATCGAAGCGGCGGTGCTTGACGCTGGCGGTGAGATCGTGCGGCCGGTGTTTTCCTTCCCCGGTGGCAGCCGTTTCCAGTTCGTTGAGCCCGGTGGCAACGAACTGGCGGTGTGGTCCGAACGCGATCCGGCCTGAGCGCCGCCCCTCCCGCAACATCTGAGGTAGCACATGCGTTACGCGCTTGGCGTCGAGTACGACGGCAGCGATTTCAGGGGCTGGCAGAACCTCGGCGAGGGCGGCCCAAGCGTGCAGGCCAGCCTTGAGCAGGCCCTGTCGTCGGTGGCCGATTCGCCGCTGCAGGTGGTCTGTGCCGGCCGCACCGATGCCGGCGTGCACGGCCAGTGCCAGGTCGTGCATTTCGATACCGACGTGGTGCGCGATCCGCGCGCGTGGATGCTGGGCACTACCACCCGCCTGCCGCGCTCGATCGCAGTGCGCTGGTGCGTGCCGGTGGCCGAGGATTTCCACGCGCGTTTCTCCGCGCGCGCACGCCGCTACCGCTACCGCCTGCTCAACCGCGAAGTGCGGCCCGCGCTGGACCGGCAGACCTTGAGCTGGGAGCGCCGCGCGCTGGACGAGACCCTGATGCACGCCGCCGGCCAGGCCCTGCTCGGCGAGAACGATTTCAGCGCGTTCCGTTCGGTGCAGTGCCAGGCGCTGCACGCCCGGCGTGAGCTGCAGTCACTGCAGGTCAGCCGCCAGGGCGAGGTGATCGAGGTCGCCGTGCAGGGCAATGCATTCCTTCATCACATGGTCCGCAATATCGTCGGATCGCTGATCCTGGTGGGCAGTGGCGAGAAGCCGGTGGAATGGATCGCCGAACTGCTGGCCGGGCGCGATCGCACCGTAGCCGGTCCCACCGCACCGCCGCAGGGCCTGGTGTTCCTTGGGCCCCTGTACCCCGACAACTGGCACCTGCCCGCCGAGGTCACGCTATGAGCCGCTCCTACTACCGCACACGCATCAAGTTCTGTGGCATGACCCGGGCCGGCGACGTCCGCCTGGCCGGTGAGCTGGGCGTGGACGCGGTGGGTTTCATCTTTGCCCGTGAAAGCAGCCGCCGGGTCGCTCCGGCCGAAGCGCGCGCGATGCGCCAGGCGATCGCGCCCATGGTCGACGTGGTGGCGCTGTTCCGCAACAACAGCAAGGAAGAGGTGCGCGAGGTGCTGCGCACGGTACGGCCGACCCTGCTGCAGTTCCACGGCGAGGAAGACGAGGGCTTCTGCCGCAGCTTCAACATGCCCTACCTGAAGGCGATCGCGATGGGCGGGCGTGAAGAGATCAACGCCCGCACCCTGCAGCTGCGCTATCCCAGCGCCGCCGGCTTCCTGTTCGACAGCCATGCCCCGGGCGGCGGTGGCGGCACCGGCGTGGCCTTCGACTGGGGCCGCATTCCGACCGGCCTGCACCGGCCGTTCCTGCTGGCCGGTGGCCTGAATCCGGAAAACGTCTACGACGCCGTGCTGGCCACCCTGCCGTGGGGCGTGGATGTCTCCAGCGGCATCGAACTGGAGCCGGGCATCAAGGACGGCTACAGGATGCGTACTTTCGTCGAGGAAGTGCGCCGCGCCGATTGCACGGTTCTTGAGTGATTGGCGTCACTATTTGCCGTAATTTGGACTTGGATTTGAGCCTGCACGCATTCTTCACATAGGATGGACCCAAGCGCGCCTGCCATGAGGGTCGGCGCGGGGATCGACGGGACGTGCATGGCGCGCCCCGAACGGGCGGCCGCCGCCCACAGCCCAGGAAGGCAAGCGATGCAGGAGTTCCTCACCGTCGTGTTCGGTTTCCCGACCCTGCCGTACAGCATCGTGCTGGCGGTGGCGGTGCTGTATTGGGCACTGGCGGCCTTCGGCCTGGTCGACGACGGGTTTGGCGATGCCGGCGCCGATGGGGCGCTGCATGGCGACCCACATGATCTGCAGGGACTGTCCGCGCTGCTGGCGCGCTGGGGCCTGGGTGGGGTTCCCCTCATGCTTGTGGTGACGCTGCTGGGTTTCTTCGCCTGGATCGTCACCTATTTCGTCCATCTGTTCGTGCTGTTGCCGCTGCCGGACCTGCTGCGCTGGGCGATCGGTGCGGTCGTGGCCCTTCTGGCGCCGTTGCCGGCGGTTCCGTTCACCGCGCTGCTGCTGCGCCCCGTCCGCAGGTTCCTGCTGCGCCTGCGCCCGGTGGCGCAGGCCTCGCTGCTGGGGCGTACCGGCGTGGTTGCCTCGCCGAAGGTGGATGCCCGCAGCGGTCACGCCACCTTCGACGATGGCGGCGCCGGACTGGTGCTGCAGGTGCGCAGCGAGATCGAACTGCAGCGTGGCGAGCGCATCGTGCTGGTCGAACACGTGGCTGATCAACACCATTACCGGGTGGTCCGCGCCGACGCGGTCGCCCTCGACTTCCAGGACAACCTGCTTCCGGGCAACAAGGAGAATCACTGATGACGTTGGCAACCATGGCCCCCTTCCTGATCGGCGTAGCCGTGCTGCTGGTCGCACTGCTCGGCCTGGCCGGCCTGTTCAAGGCCTTCTACCGCAAGGTCGACCAAGGCGTGGCCCTGATCGTCAACGACATGAGCTCCACGCCCAAGGTGCACTTCACCGGTGCGCTGATCATCCCGGTGCTGTACCGCGCCGAGCTGATGCGGATCAGCCTGATCACGCTGCAGATCGACCGCCGCGGCAAGGAAGGCCTGATCTGCCGCGACAACATGCGTGCCGATATCGCCGTGGCGTTCTACCTGCGGGTCAACGAGACCCAGGCCGACGTGCTGCGCGTGGCCAAGGCCATCGGTGCCGACCGTGCATCGGACAAGCATGCGGTCGACGAGCTGTTCAACGCCAAGTTCTCCGAAGCGCTGAAGACGGTCGGCAAGAAGTTCGACTTCACCGAACTGTTCGAGAAGCGCCAGGAGTTCCGCGACGAGATCATCGCGGTGATCGGCAATGATCTGAACGGCTACGTCCTTGAGGACGTGGCGATCGACTACCTGGAGCAGACCCCGAAGTCGCTGCTGGACCAGTTCAACATTCTCGATGCGCAGGGCATCCGCAAGATCACCGAATTGACCGCCGCGCAGAACGTGGTGACCAACGAGCTGGAGCAGAACGAGAAGCTCGCCATCACCAAGAAGAACGTGGAAGCGCGCGAAGCGCTGCTGGCCCTGGAACGCCAGCAGGCCGAAGCCGAAGCACGTCAGAAGCGCGAGATCGAGACCATCCGCGCACGCGAGGAGGCCGAGACCGCCAAGGTGCAGGAGGAGCAGCGCCAGTTGTCCGAGAACGCCCGTATCGAAGCGCAGCAGCTGATCGAGATCCGGGACCAGAACCGCCTACGCGAAGTGGAAGTAGCCGAGCAGAACCGCCAGCGTGCCGTGGCCATCGAGGCCGAGCGCGTGGAGCGCGCACGCCAGCTGGAGCAGGTCACCACCGATCGTGAAGTGCAGCTGCAGGGCGTGGAGCGTGACAAGGTGGTCGAGCAGGGCAAGATGGACGTGGCCAACATCACCCGTGAACGCATCTCCATCGACAAGACCGTGGCGCAGGAAGAGGAGCGCATCAAGGAAGTGCGCGAAGTCTCCGAGGCCGACCGCCAGAAGCAGGTGCTGATCCTGGAAGCCGAGGCCAAGGCGCAGGAAGCGCTGGTGCGCGAAGTCAAGGAAGCGCAGGCGCGCGAGACCGCGTCAAAGCATCGCGCGGTGGAACTGACCACGCTGGCCCAGGCCGAGCATGAAGCGGCCGGCAAGCAGGCCGAAGCCAAGCGCCTGTTGGCCGATGCCCTGCGTGCCGAACAGGCAGCGCCGGGCCTGGCCGAAGCGCAGGTGCGTGAAGCTTCGGCGCTGGCCATCGAGAAGGTCGGCATTGCCGAGGCCCGCGTGATCGAAGCCAAGGCCGAAGCCAGCCTGAAGCAGGGCAGCAACGAAGCCCGCGTTCTGGCCGAGACCCTGCAGGCGCAGGCGCAGGGTGAGGAAAAGATGGGCCTGGCCCGTGCCACCGCCACCGAGTCGCTGGGCAATGCCGAAGCCGGCGTGGTGCAGAAGAAGCTGCTGGCCGAGGCCGAGGGCCTGGTGCGCAAGTTCGAAGCCATCGCCTCGCTGAGTGACCAGGCACGTGGCCATGAAGAGTTCCGCATGATGCTGGACAACAGCCTGAAGCAGGCGCTGGCCTCGATCGAAGCCGGCAAGGAAGTCTCGCGCGAGAACGCCAATGTCATCGCCAGCGCGCTGCGCAACGCCGATATCGACCTGGTCGGTGGCGACGGCGGCATGTTCGAGAACCTGGTCAAGGCGGTGTCGCTGGGCAAGTCGATCGAAGGCTTCGCCGGCAAGAGCCCGATCGTGCAGGAGCTGATGCAGCGCTACCTGGGCGTGGCCGTGGCCGAACCGGCGCCGCGCCAGATCGCCGAGGATGCCGAAGCGGTACCGACCGTATCGGCTACCGTGGTCGACAGCGCCCGTTGATGCATCGGGCGATGGCCGCCGCCATCGCCCGCCCGCGCCGGCCGCAACCGCGGCCGTCCGCCCGTGAGCCGGAAACCTGCTGATGTCTGAAACCCATCCGTCCGCCGAATCCACTGCGCCGGAGGCCGGCGGCAGCACCGTCGACCAGGCTGTCGCCCAGGGCGGCGCCTACGAAGTCCTGCGCCGCCGCCTGGCCGAGCAGGGCCAGCGCCTGCAGGGCCTGGCCGAAACACTCAACCGCCAGCGCCTGGCCGAGTTCGGCGACAGCCGCCTGGAGGTGGTCGGGCGCTTCCGCATCCGCAGCGACAACAACTGCGTCGGCCGTGACATCGTGCAGGTGGGCCCGGACCGCCTGCTGTTCGGCTACAACGTGTTCATCGGGTTGAAGACCCAGACCCGCATCGAGGATGTGTTCGGCCTGTACCGGCTGGTGCAGGGCAGCGACGGCTACGACGTCGCTGCGCTGGAACTGAAGGGCAGCTTCCTCGACCAGCCCGGCTTCGTGCACGATTTCAACGAGCTGTATGCCTACTACAAGCACGCGCGCCTCCTGCAGCTGATCGTGGTCGGCGACAAGCTGCTGGCCTCGTTCCAGATCGGCGAGCGCAGCAGCGACGTGCGCGTGTTCCGCTGGGCGCTGTCGCGCGACGGCGAGCTGACCTACCTGGATGCGCGCGGTGAGCGCGATATCGCACTGCCGCCGCCGTTCGACTTCGAATGGACCCGGGCGACCCGCGACCTGGCGGTCAACGGCCGCCATTCGCACCTGAACATCCTCGACACCCTGTTCGTGGAGACCACCGGCGGCGACCTCACCATCAAGGTCGAAAACAACACCGAAACCGGGCAGGGCATCTACAGCGAACCCGTGGAGGACAGCACGCAGTCGCTGGACGACGCCCAGTTCGAGTTCGCCCGGGTCGGCTCGCTGGTATTGCTGAAGGTGCTGCCGTACCGCGAGACCGAATGGCGCGGCCTGATCTACAACACGCTGACCGGCAGCATCGTGCGCAATGATGCGATCGTGCAGGCCTGCGTGCAGCTGCCCGAAGACCATGGCGTGATCTTCCCGGGTGGCTATTACCTGCAGGGCGGCGAGCACAAGGCGTTTGATGCCTCGATGGCCGGCATGCAGTTCAAGCGCAGCATCCGTTCGCCAAACGGCGAGGACGTGCTGTACATCTTCTACGAGCGCGAAGGCGGGCGCTCGGCGCTGTTCGTCTACAACACCATCCAGCGCGTGCTGCAGAACCCGGTGTTCGGCCATGGCTACGCCTTGATGCAGGACGGTCGCATGGTGCTGTTCCATGCCGAGGGCAGCGAACCGACCCGCATCCATCCGATGCAGGTCTGGCAGACGCCGTTCAGCAGTGACGAGTTCGCCGCCAACCGGCCGCCCGGCAACACGTTCATGGGCCGCATCGGCAACGCCGAGCTGGTGCGCGGCATTTCCAACCTGTTCAACCTGGCGCGCGAGATCGATGGCCAGGACGTGTCGGTACAGCGCTACCAGCGCCTGGTGGCCGATACGCGGCGCCTGTTCGATGCGCACCACTGGCTGGGTGACGCGGCCTGCGATGGCGCCGAGGCGCTGCTGCGGCAGATCAGCGCGACCGGCGAATCAGTGCTGGACGAGTACGAGAAGGTGCAGTCGATCCGTCAGCAATCGGCGCAGGCGATGGGGGAGGCCGAGGCCGCGCACAAGGCGCTGCTGGGCCGGCTGCAACCGCAGAACTGGAGCGAGGTGCAGGCCTTCGTCGAGGCCCTCAACGCGATCACCGCATTGCGCGGGCGGCTGCTGACCCTCCGCGAGCTGCGCTACATCGACACCGCGCGCATCGAGGCGATGACCGTCGAACTGGTGGAGGCACAGGACCGTGTTGGCGCCGCCACCGGAGACTTCCTCGCCGGCGAGGAAGCGCTGGCGCCGCTGGCCACGCGCCTGCAGGCGCTGGATGATGCCGCGCAGCAGGCACAGACGGCGCGCCAGCTGGACGAGCAGTTGGAAGGCCTGCGTGGCATGGCGTCCGACCTGGACATGCTGTCCGAGCTGATGGCCGGCCTGAAGGTGGACGATGCCACTGCCCGCACCCGCGTGGTCGAGTCGATCTCGGTGCTGTACGGTCGCCTCAACCAGGCGCGCGCGCGTGCTGACCAGCGCCGCAGGTCACTCGGTTCGGCCGAGGCCGTGGCGCAGTTCGCCGCCCAGTTCGCGCTGTTCTCGCAGTCGATCACCAGCGCGCTGGCGCTGTCCACCGACCCCGAACGTGCCGACGAGCAGTTGTCACGCCTGCTGGTGCAGCTGGAGGAACTGGAGAGCCAGTTCGGCGAACACGAGCAGTTCCTCGGCGACATCTTGAGCAAGCGCGAAGAGCTGGTCGAGGCCTTCGAAACGCACAAGCAGGCGTTGCTGGATGACCGCCAGCGCAAGGCGCGTTCGGTACTGGATGCGGCCAATCGGATCCTCGACGGCCTGGCCAGGCGCACCGAGCGCTTCGCCACCGCCGATGAGCTCAACGCGTTCTTTGCCGGTGATCCGCTGATCCTCAAGCTGCGTGAGCTGGCCGAGCGCCTGCGTACGCTGCACGACAACGTCAAGGCCGACGACATCGAGGCGCGGCTGAAGGGCGTGCGTGACCAGGCGGTGCGCCAGCTGCGCGACCGCAGTGACCTGTACGAAGCCGGCGGCAACGTGGTACGGCTGGGCCCGCGTCATCGCTTCAGCGTCAATACGCAGGCACTGGACCTGACCCTGTTGCCGCGTGGCGATACGTTGGCCATCCATCTGACCGGCACCGACTTCCTGGAGACCCTGCACGATCCGGAGCTGGACGCACTCAAGCCGTTCTGGCCGGTCACCCTCGACTCGGAATCGCCCACGCTGTATCGCGGCGAGTATCTGGCCGGCAGCCTGCTGCTGGCCGCGCAGGAGGGGCGCGATGGCCTCGATCTGGCTGCGCTGCAGCACGACGTGGCCAACCCGGAAGCACTGGATCAGCGTGTGCGTGCGTTCGCCGCGCCGCGCTATCGCGAAGGCTATGAGCGTGGCATCCATGACCATGATGCCGCGCTGATCCTGCGTGCGTTGCTGCCCTTGCAGCAGGCCGCTGGCAGCCTGCGCCATGCACCACGGATACGTGCGCTGGCGTTGCTGTTCTGGGCCGCCGAGCAGCGGCGCGAGGCGGTGGCGCAATGGCCGGCGCGGCAGGTGGGCGCCGAGGCGCTGGCACGCCTGCTGGGGTCCGACGAAGGGCGTCTGGCGTTGCGCACAGAAATGGCCGAGGCGCTGCTGGGGTATGCGCAGTCCCACGCGTTGCCCTTCGATGCCGATGCCGCGGAGGCTGCAGCCGCCTATCTGGGCGAAGAACTGGCGGCGGGCGATCCGGTGTTCAGCAGCAGCCGCCACGCGGTGGCGCTGCTGGAGGCATTGGCCCAGCAGCTGGAACAGGCGGGGCAGCGTGAGGCGGTCGAGCGTGCCATGCAGCGCGGCCAGGATCCACTGGCTACGCGTTGGTCATTGGCTGGGCAGTGGCTGCGCGCAGTGGCGCGGATGCCGGCGCATGCCCAGCATGCCGGCTATGTCGACGAAGCCGCCGCGTTGCTGCTGGTGCAGCGCCAGTTGCGCACCCGTGCCAGCGATGCCGCACTGCAGGCGGAGGTCAATGGCCTGCTGGGTGAACACGCACGCATCAGCAATGGCGCGCTGGTGGTATCGCTGGATGATTTCCTCGCGCGCCTGCAGCAGCACCTGCGTCATTTCGTGCCAGCGTTCCATGCCTACCAGGCGCTGCGCCAGGGCATCATCGGTCGCGAGCGCGAGACCCTGCGGCTTTCCGAGTTTAAGGCGCGGCCGCTGTCCTCGTTCGTACGCAACAAGCTGATCAACGATGTCTACCTGGGCGTGATCGGTGACAACCTGGCCAAGCAGATGGGCACGGTCGGCGAGAACAAGCGCAGCGACCTGATGGGCCTGCTGATGATGATTTCGCCCCCGGGCTATGGCAAGACCACGCTGATGGAATACGTGGCGCACCGCTTGGGCCTGGTCTTCATGAAGATCAACGGCCCGGCGCTGGGCCACGAGGTGCGCTCGCTGGACCCGGCCCAGGCACCGGACGCGACGTCGCGGCAGGAGCTGGAGAAGCTCAACCTGGCGCTGGAAATGGGCAACAACACCATGCTGTATGTGGACGACATCCAGCACACCCATCCCGAGTTCCTGCAGAAGTTCATCTCGCTGTGCGATGGCACCCGCCGTATCGAGGGCGTGTGGCGCGGTCGCACCCGCACCTACGACATGCGCGGCAAGAAGTTCTGCGTGGTGATGGCCGGCAACCCGTACACCGAGTCCGGCGAGGTGTTCAAGATTCCGGACATGCTGGCCAACCGTGCCGACATCTACAACCTCGGTGACGTGCTCGGTGGCATGGAGGCCGCCTTCACCCTCAGCTACATCGAGAACAGCCTGACCTCCAATCCGGTGCTGGCGCAGCTGGCCACGCGCGACATGGCCGACCTGTATGTACTGGTCGACCGCGCGATGGGCAAGGAGGTCTCGACCAACGGCCTCAGCCACGCCTACAGCAGCGCGGAGATCAACGAGATCACCGCCACCCTGCAGCGCATGCTGCGTGTGCGTGACGTGGTCTACCGGGTCAACCAGCAGTACATCGCCAGCGCCGCACAGGACGACCGCTACCGCACCGAGCCGCCGTTCCGCCTGCAAGGCAGCTACCGCAACATGAACAAGCTGGCCGAGAAGATCTCCCCGGTGATGAACGAGGACGAACTGCAGCAGTTGATCTCCGACCACTACCTGGGCGAGGCGCAGCTGCTGACCACCGGTGCCGAAGAGAACCTGTTGAAGCTGGCCGAACTGCGCGGCGTACTGGATGACACGCAGGCGCAGCGCTGGGCACAGATCAAGCGCGACTTCCTGCGCAACAAGGCCATGGGGGCCGACGACAGCGATGTCGGCGGGCGCGTGGTGGCGCAGCTGGCCGATATCGCCACCGCGCTGCAGCTGCCACCGCCCGCGCCGGAAGCGATCGCCGTTGCGGACCCGGCGCCGTGGCCGGCGCTGCTGGAGGCCCTGCATCGCCTTTCAGAGGCGCGTCCGGCCGCTGCGCCGGCGCCGGTCGCGGCAGCCCCCGGCGTGCCGGCCACGGCCTTGGCCGAAGACCTGCAGGCGGGCCTGGCGCCGCTGGTGGAGCTGCTGGCGGCATCGCAGGCGCAGCAGGTGCAGGTGTCGCAGACCCTGGCCGCGTTCGCCGGCTGGGCGCGACAGCAGGTCGAGCGGGGCACGCCGAGCGCTGTGGTGGCGCAGCGCGCGCGCGTGCGCCGCGCCGCGACGCCGGAGGAGCGGGCGCTGGATGAGGCGCTGATGCGCCACTTCTACGGCGAGTCATTGCCACCGGAAGACGGCGATGGCATGCCGGCATCCACGCCGAAGCCGCCGCCGCTGCCGTGACCACGCGCGTGCCACTGCCGCCACCGATGCTGCCGGATACGGTCGATGTCGCTGCGCTGGCCGACTATGGTGCGCCGTTGCTGCAGGCGCTGGCGCGGCGCGAAACGCCGTTGCCACCGGATGCGGGCGAGCGCCTGGTGGCCGCGCTTGCGCGCATCGCGCTGGCCCTGCAGGCCGGCAACCCGGCGCAGATCCGGCAGCAGGAAGGCTGGTGGGGGCGTCTGCTGGGGCGCGATGTCGCTCGCGAAGCAGAAGGGCACGCGCTGCAGTCGCAGCTGGGCGTACTGGCCCTGCAGGCGCGTGAGCAGGCCCAGCACCTGCAGCAGCACATGCAGCTGCGGGCCATGGCCATCGTTGAGCATTCCGCGGCGGCCGCGGCGCTGGACGGCTGGGCCGAACTGGCTGCGTCGCGGCTGACGACGCTGGATATCGCCGGTCAGGCCGCGCTGTCGCACCGGCTGGACCATCTTCGCCGGCTGGCCTCGCTGCGCCGCCTGGAAGCCGGCCAATGGCAGCTGCTGCAGGACCAGGACAACATGCTGCTGCAACGCTTCGCGCGCATCCATGACGTGCTGCTGCCAGCCTGGCGGCAGGCTGCACTGGCGGGCCAGGCCGCTGCGGGCGCTGCGTTGGCCGGCAAGGCTGCCACGTTGCACGCACAGATCGATGACGAGGTGGCCGCGGCTCAGGCTAGACTGCCTTGAGCCGGCCGCCGCTGCCGCTTACCCAACTGCAAGGAGACTGCCCGATGACCCAGGACAGCCAGACCCCCGGTGCCCTCGTACCCGGCACGACCACCGCCACTGCGCTCGATGAAGGTGCGCTGCAGGCGCTGGGACTGGTACGCGAGGATCTGCCGCGCATCGCCGAGATCCGTCTGGAACTGGACGATCTGCGCCCGGGCAACCTGCAGGTGTTCGGCCGCGAGGCGGCCACGCGCACCGCCGCGTTCTCCAGCCAGTTGCTGGACCAGGTCCGCAATCGTGACCTGGATGCCAGTGGCGAGAAGCTGGGCGAGGTGGTGCGCATCGCGCGCAGCCTGAAGCTGGATGGCTTCGCCCAGCGTTCGAAGGTGCCGGTGATCGGTGGCCTGATCGACCGCATGCGCGCCTCCAAGGACGAGCTGGTGCAGAAGTTCAGCGACACCAACGCGCAGATCGAACAGCTGCTGGCCGACGTTGGCGTGCAGCAGGCGTTGATGGGCAAGCGCGTGGGCGAGTTCGACCGCATGCACGATATCGTCCGCGAAGAGCGTCGTGCGCTTGGACTGTATGCGGCAGCCGGCAAGCAGCGGCTGGCCGAACTGCAGGCCGAACAGCTGGCCGGGCAGGGCAGTGAGGATCCGCAGCAGCGCATCCGCCAGAGCGAAGTCGACAACGCGATCCGCCTCCTCGAAAAGCGCGTGTCCGACCTGCAGCTGATGCAGCATGCGGCCGATCAGTCGCTGCCGATGATCCGCCTGATCCAGGCCAACGCGCTGCAGCTGATCGAGAAGTTCAACACCGTCCGCGACATCACCATTCCGTCGTGGAAGCGCCAGTTCGCCATCCAGCTCTCGCTGGGCGAACAGAAGGCTGCGGTCGAACTGTCCACGGCCATCGATGACGCCACCAACGAACTGATGCGCCGCAATGCCGACCTGCTGCGCCAGGCCTCGGTGGATACCGCGCGCAGCAACCAGCGTGGCGTGATCGACGTGGCCACGCTGCGCCATGTGCACGACCAGCTGATCGCCACGGTGGAAGAAGTGCGCAGCATCCATCGCGAAGGGATGCAGCAGCGGCAGCAGGCGGAAGCGGAGCTGTCGCGCCTGCGCGAAGACCTGCAGCAGCGCCTGGCCACACCGACCGCCAGCTGAAAAAAGGGGACGGAGGGAATCAAGTCGTTTGTGCCACTTGCGACTTAATTCCCTCCGTCCCCTTTTTGTTGTCAGCGGAGTTGCTGGCCCAGCCAGTCGGCGAGCGCATCCACGCGCGCATCAGGTGGTCCGTCCGGTCGCGCCAGCACCCAGAAGCCGCCAGTGGCGGCAAACCCCCACGGTGCGACCAGCCGGCCCGCTGCCAGATCCTCGGCCACCAGTGGCTCGGGTGCGATCGCCGGGCCCAGCCCGGCCACCGCTGCCTCCAGCAGGTAATACAGATGCTCGAAGGCCGTGCCCAGCTGCAGCTTCGCGGGGTCCAGAGCGTGCGCCTGCGCCCACGCCGGCCACGCCTGCGGCCGTGAGCTGGTGTGCAGCAGCGTCTCCTGCAGCAGCGCCGAGGGCGGTACATGCCGCAGCCGCTGCGCTGCCGGATGCGAGGGCGCCACCACCACGCCGACCCGTTCCGGCGCCAGCTCACGCACCTGCCAGCCGCGGGGCCACGGCCCCTGCGCCAGCAGCAATACCGCATCCAGTGCCGCCTGTGCCTCGGTGAAGCTGCCATCCAGCGCTGACCACTGCAGGCGCACGCCGGGCAGGGCGGCCTGCAGCGCAGGCAGGCGCGGGATCATCCAGCGCGCCAGCACGCTGCCGCTGCAGCCCAGTACCAGCGCCGGGGCCGCTGCCGGCCGCCGCAGTTCGCGCACGCAGTGTTCGATGCCGCCGAAGGCCTCGCTGCACGCTGCCTGCAGCCGCGTGCCCGCAGCGGTCAGGCGCAGTCCGCGACCGGCACGCTGGAACAGCGCCAGGCCGAGATGGTCTTCCAGCAGCTTCAGCTGCCGGCTGACCGCACCGTGGGTGACATGCAGGTCGTGTGCGGCGCGGCCGACGCCGCCGAGACGGGCGGTGGCTTCGAACGCACGCAGCGCATTGAGTGGCGGCAGAAGGGAACGGCTCATGTGAGATTTCCTGACGATATGCGCCAGATAATATCCATTTTCCGGTCAAGACCCGTGCGCTAGAGTATCCACCTGTCTCGAACCAGCGGTCGCCTCCATGTCTGCCTCCCCCATTGCCGACTACCACGCCTTCCCGGATGCCCAGGGCCATTTCGGCCGCTACGGCGGCAGCTTCGTTGCCGAAACCCTGGTGGGTCCGTTGCAGGAACTGGCCCAGGCCTATGACCAGGCCCGTCAGGATCCGGCATTCCAGGCGGCCTACGACCGCGACCTGGCCCACTACGTGGGCCGGCCGAGCCCGATCTACCACGCCCAGCGCCTGAGCGACCATGTCGGCGGCGCGCAGATCCTGCTCAAGCGCGAAGACCTGAACCACACCGGCGCGCACAAGATCAACAACACCATCGGCCAGGCGCTGCTGGCCGCGCGGATGGGCAAGAAGCGCATCATCGCCGAGACCGGTGCCGGCCAGCACGGCGTTGCCAGTGCCACCGTTGCCGCCCGCCTGGGCCTGGAATGCGTGGTGTACATGGGCGCCACCGATATCGAGCGGCAGAAGATCAACGTCTACCGCATGAAGCTGCTTGGCGCGACGGTGGTGCCGGTCACCTCCGGCTCGGCCACCCTGAAGGACGCGCTCAACGAAGCGATGCGCGACTGGGTGACCAATGTGCAGGACACCTTCTACATCATCGGCACCGTGGCCGGCCCGGATCCGTATCCGCGCATGGTCCGTGACTTCAATGCCATCGTTGGCCGCGAGGCGCGCGAGCAGATGCTGGCCGAGTACGGCCGCCTGCCCGATGCGATCACCGCGTGCGTCGGCGGCGGCAGCAACGCCATCGGCCTGTTCCACGCCTTCCTCAACGATCGCCAGGTCGAGATCGTCGGCGCCGAAGCCGCCGGCGACGGCATCGGTACCGGCCGCCACGCCGCATCGATCGCCGCCGGTCGGCCGGGCGTGCTGCATGGCAACCGCACCTATGTGCTGTGCGACGACGACGGCCAGATCATCGAGACCCACTCGGTGTCGGCCGGCCTGGACTATCCGGGCGTCGGCCCGGAGCATGCTTTCCTGGCCGATACCGGCCGTGCGCGCTACCTCGGCATCACTGATGAAGAAGCGCTGCAGGCCTTCCACCTGCTGGCGCATACCGAGGGCATCCTGCCGGCACTGGAGTCCAGCCACGCACTTGCACAGGCGATCAAGCTGGCGCGTGAGCGTCCGCGTGACCAGATCGTGCTGTGCAACCTGTCCGGCCGTGGCGACAAGGACGTGCACACCATCGCCGCGCGCGAAGGGCTGGTGCTGTGAATCACGTGCTGCGCCACGGCGGGGCGCTGGTGCTGGTGATCGGCATGGGCGGCTGCACGCCGCCCGATCCACCGGTGCTTGCCCCGGCCCCGGCCACCCCTGCGGCGATCGCCCCGGCACGCGAACCGGCCAGCAACGACGATGAGGTCGCATATCGCCCGATCGAGGACGCGGCGATGTCCACGGCAGGCGATGGCGGCGAGGACCAGGCGGCCCGGGCGGTGGTGTCGGTGGCCCTGGACCATGCCGGTGAGGTGCTGATCGGCCAGCCCTTCAGCGAACTGCAGGGCGAGGCGCAGTGGCACTCGGCCGGGCTGGGCGAGTCGACCGCTGGGCGTTGCGAGTACTACGAGCGCGGCACGCTGCCCGAGGGCGTGGCGATGATGGTGCAGGACGGCGACGTGGTGCGCTTCGACCTGGCCCCCATTGACGATTCCGGCCAGGTGGTGCTGCAGCCGGGGCCGTTTGGCCTTCATCTGGGCATGCCACGCGCGCAGGCACTCCAGCAGTTGCCCAAGGGCGTTTCCACGCAACCCTATGACGATGATGCGGAGGCCGGTGAGAGCCTGCTCTGGCAGGACCCCGGTTCCGACCTGGCGATCCGCGTGGAGATCGTCGACGGCACCATCTCCCGAATGTACTGGGGCGCCAGCGGCGCCGTTGACCTGATCGAAGGATGTACCTGACATGTCCGTATCCCGACTCGATGCCTGCTTCCTGCGTCTGCGCGAACAGCAGCGCAAGGCGCTGATTCCTTTCGTCACCGCCGGTGATCCCTCGCTGGAGGCGACCGTTCCGGTCATGCACGCACTGGTCGAGGCCGGCGCCGACGTGATCGAACTGGGCGTGCCGTTTTCCGACCCGATGGCCGATGGCCCGACCATCCAGCGCAGCTCCGAGCGCGCGCTGGCACGCGGCGCCGGCAGCCGCTACGTCCTGCAGGCCGTGGCGCAGTTCCGCGAACGCGATGCGCAGACCCCCGTGGTGCTGATGGGCTACCTCAACCCGGTGGAGATCCATGGCTACGCGGCCTTCGCCAAGGCCGCCGTCGACGCCGGCGTGGACGGCGTGCTGCTGGTCGACCTGCCGCCGGAAGAAGCGGGCGATGCCCAGCAGGCGTTCGACGCAGCCGGCCTTGCGCTGGTCCTGCTGGCGTCGCCGACCACCAGCGAGGCGCGAGCCGGCAAGCTGCTGGCGCTGGCCCGTGGCTATCTCTACTACGTCAGCTTTGCCGGTGTCACCGGCGCGTCCGAGCGCCTGGACAGCGATGCCGCCAGTACCCGCCTGCAGGCGTTGCGCGCGCGCGCGTCGGTGCCGGTGGTGGCGGGCTTCGGCATCAAGGATGCTGCCAGTGCCGCGGCCATGGCCCGCCAGGCCGATGGCGTGGTGGTCGGAAGCGCGCTGGTGGCGGCGCTGGCGGAAGCGGGCTCGGCGGAAGACGCGGTGCAGCGCGCCCGGGCCTTCCTCGCCCCGCTGCGGCAGGCGCTGGACGCGTAACAGGACTGCCGGCCGCTGGCCGGCGTCCTCCTGATGGCTGGCGTGCAAAGGCTGCCGGCCGGCGGCGGGCACCGCCCAGCACCTAAACGTACGTCCCAGCATGGTTTTTTCCGGCTTCCCCGCGGCTGGCAAGGGGGTGCACGGGCGGGGAAAGCGGAGCTAGACTGTCCGCCTTTGCGGCCCCCGGGCCGCCCTGAACGGAAGTGTCCTCCCGCATGAGTTGGCTCAGCAAGTTGATGCCGTCCGGCATCCGCACCGACAACACCCCCAGCAAGAAGCGCAGTGTCCCCGAGGGCCTGTGGGAAAAGTGCAGCAACTGCGGCAGCGCGTTGTACCGTCCGGAACTGGAAGAGAACCTGGAAGTCTGCCCGAAGTGCGGCCATCACATGGCGATCCGCGCGCGCGCGCGCCTGGCCGCCCTGTTCGACGCCGACAGCACCACCGAGATCGGTGCGCGCCTGGGGCCGACCGACCTGCTCAAGTTCAAGGACCAGAAGAAGTACAGCGAGCGCATCAAGATCGCGCAGAAGAATACCGGCGAGTACGACGCGCTGATCGCCATGCGCGGCCTGCTCAAGGGCCGTGCGCTGGTGGCATCGTCCTTCGACTTCGCCTTCATGGGCGGCTCGATGGGCTCGGTGGTCGGCGAGCGTTTCGCACTGGCCGCAGAAACCGCGGTCGAGATCGGTGCGCCCTACGTGTGCTTCTCGCAGAGCGGTGGCGCCCGCATGCAGGAAGGCCTGTTCTCGCTGATGCAGATGGCCAAGACCTCGGCCGCGCTGGGCAAGCTGCGTGAAGCCGGGCTGCCGTACATCTCGGTGCTGACCCATCCGACCACCGGTGGTGTCTCGGCCTCCTTTGCGATGCTGGGCGACATCAACATCGCCGAACCGCAGGCGCTGATCGGCTTCGCCGGCCCGCGCGTGATCGAGCAGACGGTGCGCGAGAAACTGCCGGAAGGCTTCCAGCGCTCGGAGTTCCTGCTCGAACATGGTGCCATCGACCAGATCTGCGATCGCCGCGAGCTGCGCGACCGCCTGTCCGACCTGCTGGCGATGCTGGGCCGTCAGCCGGCGCCGGAGGTGGCTTGATGGGAGGCCGCAAGTACTTCGGTACTGATGGCATCCGTGGCCGGGTCGGCCAGGGCGTGATCTCGGCCGACTTCGTGCTGCGCCTGGGCAACGCGCTGGGCCGTGTCCTGGTCGCCCAGCGCGGCCAGGACGGGCGCCGGCCGATCGTGGTGATCGGCAAGGACACCCGCATTTCCGGCTACATGTTCGAGGCGGCGCTGGAAGCCGGCCTGGTGGCCGCCGGTGCCGACGTGCAGCTGCTGGGGCCGATGCCGACGCCGGCGGTGGCGTTCCTGACCCGTACGCTGGGCGTGGATGCCGGCATCGTCATCAGTGCCTCGCACAACCCGCACTACGACAACGGCATCAAGTTCTTCTCCGCCCAGGGCGAGAAGCTCGACGATGCCACCGAGCTTGCCCTCGAAGCGGCGCTGGACGTTCCTTTCACCACCGTCGAATCGGAGAAGCTGGGCAAGGCGTCGCGTGGCCGCGAGGCGGTCGGCCGCTACATCGAGTTCTGCAAGGCCAGCGTGCCGCGCGCGTTCGACCTGCGTGGCGTACGCCTGGTGCTGGACTGCGCGCACGGCGCCACCTACCAGATCGCACCGCTGCTGTTCCGCGAGCTGGGTGCCGAGGTGATCGGCATTGGCGCCGAGCCCAACGGCGTCAACATCAACGCCGGCGTGGGCTCCACCCATATCGACAATCTCGCGGCCAAGGTCCGCGAAACCCGCGCCGATCTCGGCATTGCCTTCGACGGCGACGGCGACCGCGTGCTGATGGCCGACGACCAGGGCAACCCGGTCGACGGCGACGACCTGCTTTACATTCTGGCCCGGGCATGGAAAGCCGAAGGCCGCCTGCGCGGCCCGGTGGTCGGCACGCTGATGAGCAACTACGGCGTGGAGAAGGCCTTCGCCGATCTGCAGATTCCGTTCGTGCGCAGCAATGTGGGTGATCGCTATGTGCACCAGGCGCTGATCGAAGGCGGTGGGGTGCTCGGCGGCGAAGCCTCCGGCCACCTGCTGTGCCTGGATCGGGCCACCACCGGTGACGGCATCGTCAGTGCGCTGCAGGTGCTGGTGGCGTTGCGCAACAGCGGGCAGACCCTGCGCCAGGCATTGAAGGGGCTGCTGCGGGTGCCGCAGAAGACGGTCAACGTGCGGCTGGGCAATGTCTCGGCCAAGGCCACCGTGCAGGCCGACAGCGTGCAGGCCGCGCTGGCCGTCGCGCAGCAGTCAGTGGCCGGCCGTGGCCGTGCGTTCCTGCGCCCGTCCGGTACCGAGCCGGTGGTGCGTGTCACGGTCGAGGCCGATGATGCAACGCTGATGCAGGACACGCTGGAGCGCCTGTCTGCAGCGGTCCGTGAAGCCGCCGCCTGAGGCAGCTGTGCATTTGCCCAAACAGAAACGCCCCGCAATGCCGGGGCGTTTTTTCGTTCAGGCGGCAAGGCTGCGCGAGGCTCACGGCCCCGGCACCATCTTCTTCTGCCGCGCCTTGAAGCCATTGAACAGCGGCGCGATCAGGGGGGTGTAGCTCTGGGCGATGCGCTTGCGCAACCAGCTCGCCGGGCGGTTGCGGATCGCGAAGCGGTAGATGCGTTCCGGATCGCCGCCGACCACATTACGGCCGAACGGGTGGGTGGTGTGCAGGTAGCGGAAGCCGTGCTCGCGTGCCACCTCGATGTGGTCCTGGTCGAAATCGCCGTAAGGCCAGCACAGCGTATCGGACACCTCGCCGAGCTTGTCCCGCAGGACTTCGCGCGAGACTGCCAAGTCGTGGCTCAGGCCCGCACGGCGCTGTGCGCGGTCCAGGTCGTCGCGGCGCAGCCAGCGGGTGTGGGTATGGGTGTGGCAATGCACTTCGAAGGTGCCGGCGGCGATGGCTGCGCGCGCTTCGCTCCAGCGCATCATCACGTCGTCGCTGCGGTTCTGCTCGTAGATCGCCGCTTCGCAACCGCGGTGGTCCGGCGTGGCAGGCAGCACTGCCCCGGCAAGCCCCGCGTGGGGCCGCTCCGGGCCTTCACCCATCCAGCCGGTGACCACGAACACCACTGCGTGCATGCCGTACTTCTGCAGGATCGGGTGCGCATACACCCAGTTGTCCAGGTAGCCATCGTCGAAGGTGATCACGATCGACTTGCGCGGCACCGGCTTGCCGGCCAGGAAGCCGGCGTACTGGTCCAGTGTCAGCGAAGTCCAGCCGTTGCCGGCCAACCAGGCGATCTGGCTTTCGAAATTCTCCGGTGACACGGTGATCATGCCCGGCGACGGACTGACGTGGTGGTGCATGAGCACCGGTACGGTTCGGGCATCAGCCATGTCCCAGCTCCTTCAGCCACTGGCGGTAGTAGTGTTCGGTGGTCTCACCGTGGCCATCGGGGGTGAACCGGTGCGCGCCGTGCATCCAGTCCCACCCGGCGCGGCCCATCTGCCGCCGCCGTTCCGGATCTTCCACCAGCAGGCGCAGTGCGCCTGTCAGGGCTGCATTGTCGCCCAATCGGGTGAGGATCGCATTGCTGCCCTCGACCACCATCTCCGGCACGCCACCTACGCGCGTGGCCACGATCGGTACCCCGACATAGGCGGCCTCCAGGAACACGGTACCGGCCGCTTCCTTGTGCGAAGCCAGCGCGAAGATGTCGAAGCCGGCCATCAGCCGGCACGCGCCGTCACGATAGCCGAGCAGGTGGACCTGTTGCTGCAGCCCATGCTCGTCGCGCAGCGCCTGCAGCCGATCCATGACCGGCTGGCCATCGCCGATCACCACCAGGTGCAGGTTCGGATGCGTCCTGCACAGCGGCACCATCGCCTGCAGGAGGTCGGCATGGCCCTTGGGGCCGCGCAGCACCGCCACGCAACCGACCACGATGTCCTGCTCGCCGAAACCGAGCTCGGCGCGCACCTCCGCGCGCACCTCCTGCAGGCATTGCCAGGGATCGGCCTTGCGGATCTCGCTCCAGCGCGGCGGGACTGCAATTGGCGGCACGATACCGATGTGCTCGGCCGGAATGCCGCGCTCGGTCAGCAGCTGCTTGACGAAGCTGCTGACGGTCATCACCCGGTGCGGCAGGCCGGTATAGGTCAGCAGCGAGTTGACCGGGCTCATCAGGTGGCGCGAGCGTATTACCAGCGGTGTGCCGCCCAGGCGTGCACCGGCGGCGGCGATCAGCGCGTCACGGCGGCTGGTGGTGTTGACCACGTCGTAGCGCTCGCGACGCACCAGGCGCGAGACCGACCAGATGCCGCGCAGCAGGCGCAGCAGGCCCCCCATGCGCAGGGTGTGCACGGTGAAACCGTCGTCGCGTGCCAGCTTGGCCAGTCGCGCTTCGGGCTGGCACAGCAGCGCCACCTCATGGCCACGCGCGCGCATCACCTGCATGTGGCGGAAGATGTAGATCTCCTGTCCGCCCATTCCCTTGGCGGCTTCGGTGTGCAGGATGCGCAGCGGACGGTTCATGCGGGATCGATCCTTGAAGGTCAACGATTGCGGAAGCGGGTCAACGCTTCCCATGCAGTGCGTACGGCAGCCGCATCAGGGGACTGCTGGGGCAGCGGGAGGTAGTGCCGGTCCAGCGCTGTGGCGTTGCCGAACTTGTCGAACACGTAGATCGCGTCGCCATGGCGTATCGCGCGCTGCGACCAGCTTTCGACCACCAGGGCACGCGGGCCCTGCGGTTCGGCCAGCAGGTCCTGGCCGGTGCTGTAATCGCTCAGCGCGTTCTCGCAGCCCAGCGCATGGCGCATCAGTGTCGGTACCCAGTCTTCGTGCGAGCTGGTGCGGGCGTCGCGGCCAGCGGCCCTGCCTGGCCAATGCAGCACGAACGGGACCTGCAGCTGGTAGTCGGAGAAGTTGCCGTTGTGGCCCCAATAGTTCAGCTTGAGGTCGTTGAACTCTTCGGCATGGTCGCCGGTGACCAGCACGATGGTGTCCTCGGCCAGGCCCTGTGCGCGCAGGTCGTCCAGCAGCGAGCCGATCAGGCTGTCTGCGTAGTGCACGGCGGTGCGGTAGCGGTTGAGTTCCGGCGTCGGGTCATGCTCCGGGCCGAATTTGAGGAAGTCGATGTCCGCAGCCATCGGCGTCGCCACGGGCGGGTAACCATCGGGCATGTGGTACGGCGCGTGGGTGGAGTCGAGGAACACGAAGCCAAACCACGGGCGCTGCGCCGCCTGGCTGGCGCGGATGTCCTGCTGCAGTGCACTGATGATCGCGCGGTCGCGGCCGTCGGACTTCAGTGCCGATGGCCCCTGGTGCAGCTGGTCGCGCACATCGGCGAATGCCGTGCGATCGAATTCCGGGCTGTACAACGGCGCACTGCCGTACAGGTGCAGGTCGTAGCCCTGCTGGCCCAGCACCTGGAACAGCTGCGAGCCGCGCTGCTCGTCGAGCATGCTTGGCCAGTAACCACCGGGCAGGCCGTACAGCAGCCCGAACAGGCCGTAGCGGGTGGCATTGCCGGTGCTGAAGTGCTGGTCGAACACGCGCGCGTCCTGCGCCAGCGCCGACGTGTTGGGCATCAGCTGCGGTGTCAGCACGTCCTGGCGCAGCGATTCCAGCACCACCATCAGCACATTGGGACGATGCGGGTTCTGGCACCGCAGCGGGTGCAGTGGGTACTGCAGCTGCGCATGGCGCGGGTCGGGCAGGCCGGCCTGCTGCTGGCTGACCACGCCCAGGCGCCGCATGAAGCTCTTGGCGGTGATCGGTTGCGCCCACGGCAGGTAGTTCCACTGCGCGATCACATCGCGGTCGCCGCGGGCGTCGTAGTAGGCGGTGGCCACCTGGCCGCCGGCCATCAGAAGCGCGACCGCTGCCCACGTCTGCAGCACCCGTCGCCGGCGCGGCACTGCCGGCAGCAGCTTCCAGCACGCCCAGGCCAGCAGGCCTTCGGCGGCGAAGACCGCGGCGACCAGCAGCGCGACCTGCAGCCAGGTCTTCCAGGACAGGGCGACCTGGTCCTGCAGGGCGCCGCCGAACACCATGTTCACGACCATGGCGTTGAGGTGGAAGCGATACAGGGTGAACACCTTGGCGTCGACGAGCAGCAGGCACAGCCACAGGCCCTGCAGGAGAACGGCGCTGATGCTCAGCGTACGGGCAGTGCGTGGCCACAGCCCCAGCAGCAACGGCAGCAGGCCGGCCAGCGCGCCGAACGCGAGCAGGTGGCCGGGCAGGGCGATCGCGAGGTAGGCCAGGCCCGCGCTGCCGCCTGGATTGTCCCGCAGCGGCACGTTGCCCAGTGCGATCGCCGCAGCCAGGACCGCATTGCCGGCGACGAACAGCGACCACCAGGCCAGCCGGCGCCAACGCCGGGTGAAGCCTTCAAGGGCGAGTGCGGCAGGGGCGGCTGCAGACATGGCGAAGCGGATTCAGGGAGCGGGGAAAAGGTCGGGCCCCACGTGACGGAAGCGTTAATCCGCGCGCGGGTCGCGCATTGTATCGGTTTGTTTCTTCGTATCGAGTGGCGTCCCCCGGGCGATCTGTCACAATGTTCAGGCGGGCCATGAATGCGCTGGCCCCCCAGACCCAATGACAAGCCAGGAACCGCTGTGAGCCAGATCCCCACCCTCGACATCACCCGTTTCGACAGCGACCGCGAGGCCTTCGTGGCCGAGCTGGGCGCGGCCTATCGCCAATGGGGATTCGCGGGCATCCGCAACCACGGCATCCCGCAGGCCGACATCGACGCGGCCTACGATGCCTTCAAGGCCTTCTTCGCCCTGCCGGAAGAGGTCAAGCGCAAGTACCACGTGCCTGGCAGCGGCGGGGCCCGCGGCTATACCCCCTTCGGCGTGGAGACCGCCAAGGGCTCCAAGCACTTCGACCTGAAGGAGTTCTGGCACATCGGCCGCGAGATCGCCGACGACTCCAAGTACCGTGACGTGATGGCGCCGAACCTGTGGCCGACCGAAGTCGAGGGCTTCCGCGAGCGGGGGTACGGCCTGTACCAGGCGCTGGACAACCTGGGGTCGCGCGTGCTGTCGGCGCTCGCCCTGCACATCGGCCTGCCGGAGAATTTCTTCGCCGACAAGACCAACTTCGGCAATTCGATCCTGCGCCCGATCCACTACCCGCCGATCACCACCGACGACATCCCGAACGTGCGTGCCGGTGCTCATGGCGACATCAACTTCATCACCCTGCTGGTGGGTGCCAGTGCCGCAGGGCTGGAAGTGCAGTCGCACGACGGCGAATGGGTGCCGTTCACCTCGGACGCGGACACCATCGTGGTCAACATCGGCGACATGCTGCAGCGCCTGACCAACCATGTGTATCCGTCGACCATCCACCGCGTGGTCAATCCTCCGGGCGAACTGGCGCGCCAGCCGCGCTACTCGGTACCGTTCTTCCTGCACCCGAACCCGGACTTCCTGATCGACGTGCTGCCCTCGTGCATCACCCCGGAGAACCCGAGCCGGTACCCGGAGCCGATCACCGCCCACGGCTTCCTCGAGGAACGCCTGCGCGAGATCAAGCTGAAGTAAAGAGAAGTGAGGCCGCCGAAAGGCGGCCTTTTTCTTTGCAGGGCTGCACCCTGCACCCGCAGAGGCCAAAGCCAAAGCCAAAGCGGCTCTGGGGTGTTCCGTGGGGAGGCGGGGAGGTGTCGGATGGCGGGGACGCCGTGGACCCATCCATGAGGCGTCCCCCGCCATCCCCACCCGCCCGGCCAAGCCCGCCAATCCAACCGGGCTTTCCGCGACCAACCCAACCAAACTCCCGCCACGAGGGGCTGCGCCGTTGGCTGAAAATCCATGTAACCGCTTACACGGAAACGGATTTTTGCCGTAACGGGTATCATGACCGGCTGACTTCACACAGGAGCCACCCGCTCATGCGCCGCAAGATCGTCGCCGGAAACTGGAAGCTGCACGGCAGCCGTCAATTCGCCAATGAACTGCTGGGGCAGGTGGTCGCCGGGCTGCCGCCGGAGGGCGTGGACGTGGTGATCCTGCCGCCGCTGCCGTACCTGGGCGAGCTGGTCGAGGACTTCGGCGCGACCGGCCTGGCCTTTGGTGCACAGGACGTCAGCAGCAACGAGAAGGGCGCCTACACCGGCGAGGTCTGCGCAGCCATGCTGGTCGAGGTCGGGGCCCGCTATGGCCTGGTCGGCCACTCCGAGCGCCGCCAGTATCACCATGAAAGCAGCGAGCTGGTCGCGCGCAAGTTCGCCGCCGCCCAGCATGCCGGCCTGGTCCCGGTGTTGTGCGTGGGTGAGACCCTGGAACAGCGGGAGGCCGGGCAGACCGAAGCGGTCATCGCCAGCCAGCTGGCGCCGGTGCTGGAACTGGTCGGTGCGGCCGGTTTCGCCAACGCCGTGGTCGCCTACGAGCCGGTCTGGGCCATCGGCACCGGCCGTACCGCCAGCAAGGAGCAGGCACAGCAGGTGCACGCGTTCATCCGTGGCGAAGTCGCGCGTATCGATGCTAGAATCGCCGATTCACTGCCCATTGTTTACGGCGGTAGCGTGAAGCCCGACAATGCCGGGGAACTGTTCGCGCAGCCGGATGTCGATGGTGGGCTGGTCGGCGGCGCCTCCCTGGTGGCCGCGGACTTCCTGGCCATCGCACGGGCGGCGGCCGCGAACTAATCCTAGAAGTATTGTCCGAGGGCGGTTTCCAATGCTGATGTTGATCCTCAATGTCGTCTACGTGCTGGTCGCTGTGGCCATGATCGCGCTGATCCTGATGCAGCGTGGCTCGGGTGCGGCGGCAGGTTCGGGCTTTGGTGCCGGTGCCTCGGGCACGGTGTTCGGTGCGCGTGGTGCCTCGAACTTCCTGTCCAAGTCGACCAAGTGGCTGGCTGTCGTGTTCTTTGGCATCAGCCTCTTCATGGCCTGGTATGCCGGTCACGGCACCCGTCCGGCGGCCGACCAGGACCTGGGTCTGATGTCCGCCCCGGCAGCGACCGCTCCGGCGGCTCCGGCGGGCGAGCTGCCGGCCGTCCCGAAGGCCGATGCGGTCCCGGCAGCCCCGGTTCCGGCCGCCAATGTGCCGGCTCAGGCGGAATCTTCGGTTTCTGGTGAAGAAAAGCCTTCGGAAGGCTCCCAGAAAGACTGAAGCCGGTTACAATACGCGGCGCATCGGAAAGATAGTCTGATGTGATCGTTTGCCCAGGTGGCGGAATTGGTAGACGCACTACCTTGAGGTGGTAGCGACGCAAGTCGTAGGGGTTCGAGTCCCCTCTTGGGCACCATTTGTAAGTAAAGCGGGTTCGTCTGGCGCGCAAGGCGCCAGGCAGGTTCCCGTCCACTCCCCCATGCCAAAGCGCCTGCAGGCGCAGCGGCAGAGGCAAGAGAGAATCGCTGTGCTGGCCGAATATTTGCCGTCTCTGCTGTTTCTGATCGTTGCCACCGGTATCGGCGTTACGCTGATGCTGGTTGGTCGATTCCTCGGTCCCCGCCGCCCCGATCTGGAAAAGCTGTCGCCGTATGAGTGCGGCTTCGAAGCCTTCGAAGACGCGCGCATGAAGTTCGACGTGCGCTATTACCTGATCGCGATCCAGTTCATCGTCTTCGACCTGGAAATCATCTTCATCGTGCCGTGGACCCAGGTCTTCATGGAACTGGGCGCCCGTTCGCTGGTCACCATGGGCCTGTTCGTCGGCATGCTGTTCCTCGGTTTCATTTACGTCTGGAAGAAGGGAGCGCTGGAATGGGAGTGATTCAGACTCTCGATGGCCTCATGAACAATCCGTCGCCGGAAGGCCGGGTTGATGACATCCTGCGGCCGGAAGGCGACAACCCGCTGCTGGAAAAGGGCTTCGTCACCACCAGCGTCGACGCACTGCTGAACTGGGCGCGTACCGGCTCGATGTGGCCGATGACCTTCGGCCTGGCCTGCTGCGCCGTCGAGATGATGCACGCCGGCGCCGCGCGCCTGGACCTGGATCGCTACGGCGTAGTGTTCCGCCCTTCGCCGCGTCAGTCCGACGTGATGATCGTGGCCGGTACCCTGGTCAACAAGATGGCCCCGGCGCTGCGCAAGGTCTACGACCAGATGCCGGACCCGAAGTGGGTCATCTCGATGGGTAGCTGCGCCAACGGTGGCGGCTACTACCACTACTCCTATTCTGTGGTGCGCGGCTGTGATCGCGTGGTGCCGGTGGACGTCTACGTCCCGGGCTGCCCGCCGACTGCCGAGGCGCTGGTGTACGGGATCCTGCAGCTGCAGAAGAAGATCTGGCGTACACAGACCATCGCCCGCTGACCCCTTCACCTGACTAGAGCGCGCCAAGCCCCCATGGCAGAGCAAGCATCCTTCATCGACCGACTCTCCGCACGTTTCGCTGGTGCGAAGGTCATCGTGGTCGAACCCCGCGGCGAAGTGACGCTGGAAGTGCCTGCCGCCGAGTGGCACGCCACCGCCCTGGCGCTGCGTGACGAGTTTGGTTTCGAGCAGGCCGTGGATCTGTGCGGCGTCGACTACCTCGGTTATGGCTCCGACGAATGGGACACCGCTGACGTGTCCTCGCAGGGGTTCAGCCGAGGCGTCGAAGGCAAGGCCCAGGGCCGCTTCGCGTGGGGCGAGTTCCCCACCGAGGAAAACGGTGCCGACGGTGCCCGCCCGCAGCACATGCCGACCCAGCGCTTCGCCGTGGTCGCGCAGCTGCGTTCCTACCAGCACAACCTGATGATGCACCTGCGCTGCTTCGCTCCTGACGAAGCGCTGCCGGTGGTGTCCTCGCTGACCAGTATCTGGCCGGGTCTGAACTGGTTCGAGCGCGAGGCGTTCGACCTGTACGGCGTGATCTTCGAAGGCCACCCGGACCTGCGCCGGATCCTGACCGACTACGGTTTCGTCGGCCATCCGTTCCGCAAGGACTTCCCGCTGATCGGCAATGTCGAAGTCCGCTACGACGAAGAGAAGAAGCGCGTGATCTACGAACCGGTCACCTCGGTGGAGCCGCGTGTCGGCGTGCCGCGCGTGATCCGCGACGACGCCCGTCTGCAGACCGCAGAAGGTGAGCGCGCGCAGGAGGCAGTGAAGTGAGCCACGTACACCAGGCCGGCGAAGCATTCGCCAGCAACGCCGCCGAGAGCCGGCAGGAAATCCGCAACTACACCATGAACTTCGGCCCGCAGCATCCGGCCGCTCACGGTGTGCTGCGCCTGATCCTGGAAATGGACGGTGAAACCATCATGCGCGCCGACCCGCACGTGGGTCTGCTGCACCGTGGTACCGAAAAGCTGGCCGAGTCCAAGCCGTTCAACCAGTCGATCGGCTACATGGATCGACTGGACTACGTGTCGATGATGTGCAACGAGCACGCCTACGTGCGCGCGATCGAGACCCTGATGGGCATCGAGGCGCCGGAGCGTGCCCAGTACATCCGCACCATGTACGATGAAATCACCCGCATCCTCAACCACCTGATGTGGCTGGGCTCCAACGCGCTCGACCTGGGCGCGATGGCGGTGATGCTGTACGCCTTCCGCGAACGCGAAGAGCTGATGGACTGCTACGAAGCGGTTTCCGGCGCGCGCATGCACGCGGCGTACTACCGTCCGGGCGGTGTCTACCGCGACCTGCCGGACCACATGCCGAAGTACAAGGAATCGCGCTGGCACAAGGGCAAGGCGCTGAAGCAGCTGAATGCTTCGCGCGAGGGTTCGCTGCTGGACTTCCTGGAGAACTTCACCGTCGAGTTCCCCAAGCGCATCGACGAATACGAAACCCTGCTGACCGACAACCGCATCTGGAAGCAGCGTACCGTCGGCATCGGCGTGGTCACGCCCGAACTGGCCCACCAGTGGGGCATGACCGGCGTGATGCTGCGCGGTTCGGGCATTGCCTGGGACCTGCGCAAGAAGCGTCCGTACGCCAAGTACGATGCCGTCGATTTCGACATCCCGCTGGGCAAGGAAGGCGACTGCTATGACCGCTATCTGGTCCGCGTTGCCGAAATGCGCGAATCCAACCGCATCATCAAGCAGTGCGTGGCGTGGCTGAAGGCCAACCCGGGCCCGGTGATGGTGAAGAACTTCAAGGTCGCTCCGCCCAGGCGCGAGGACATGAAGGACGACATGGAAGCGCTGATCCACCACTTCAAGCTGTTCAGCGAAGGCTACTGCGTGCCGGCCGGCGAGACCTACTCGGCGGTGGAAGCCCCGAAGGGCGAATTCGGCTGCTACCTGGTCTCCGACGGCGCCAACAAGCCGTTCCGCGTGCACCTGCGTGCGCCGGGCTTCGCCCACCTGTCCTCGATCGATTCGGTCGTGCGCGGCCACATGCTGGCTGACGTGGTGGCGATGATCGGCACCTACGACCTGGTGTTCGGCGAGGTTGACCGGTAATGCCGTCCGCCACGCCAACGCCCGCTGCAGGCAGCCGGCGCAAGCCGGCGCCGCAGTTTCTGGAATTTCACGTTATGCATTTCGCTGAGGTCGGCCGATGAAGGCGACAGGTAATTTCGAGGCGGCGCGCGACGTCGACCCGATGGTGGTGCTGAGCGACAAGACCCGCGCTCACATCGATCACTGGCTGTCCAAGTTCCCGCCGGACCGCAAGCGCTCTGCCGTGCTGCAGGGCCTGCATGCGGCCCAGGAGCAGAACCAGGGCTGGCTGACCGACGAACTGATCGCCGGCGTGGCCAAGTACCTGGACCTGCCGCCGGTGTGGGCCTACGAGGTCGCCAGCTTCTACTCGATGTTCGAGACCGAGAAGGTGGGCCGCAACAACGTGGCCATCTGCACCAACATCAGCTGCTGGCTCAATGGCGCCGAGGACATCGTGCGCCATTGCGAGAAGAAGCTGGGCATCAAGCACGGTGAATCGACCCCTGACGGCCGCGTCTACCTCAAGCGCGAGGAAGAGTGCCTGGCCGGCTGCGGTGGCGCGCCGATGATGGTCATCAACGGTCACTACCATGAGCGTCTGACCCTGGAAAAGGTCGACGAGCTGCTGGACGGGCTGGAGTAAGGGCATGGCACATCACCACGAATCCAAGGGTCCGGTCGGCCCCGCGCCGCTGCCGCACCAGGTGGTCTATACCACCTTGCATTACGACACCCCGTGGTCGTACGAAAGCTACCTGAAGACCGGTGGCTACGCTGCCCTGCGCAAGATCCTCGAAGAGAAGATCCCGCCGGAGCAGGTCATCGAGATGGTCAAGGCCTCGGGCCTGCGCGGCCGCGGTGGCGCAGGCTTCCCGACCGGCCTGAAGTGGTCCTTCATGCCCAAGGGCAACATGCAGAAGTACATCCTCTGCAACTCGGACGAATCCGAGCCGGGCACCTGCAAGGATCGCGACATCCTGCGCTACAACCCGCATTCGGTGGTGGAAGGCATGGCGATCGCCTGCTACGCCACCGGTTCGACCGTGGGCTACAACTACCTGCGCGGTGAATTCCACCACGAGCCGTTCGAGCACTTCGAGCAGGCCCTGGCCGACGCCTATGCGAACGGCTGGCTGGGCAAAAACATCCTCGGCAGCGGCGTGGACATCGACATCTACGGCGCGCTGGGCGCCGGCGCGTACATCTGCGGCGAAGAAACCGCGCTGATGGAATCGCTGGAAGGCAAGAAGGGCCAGCCGCGTTACAAGCCGCCGTTCCCGGCCAACTTCGGCCTGTACGGCAAGCCGTCGACGATCAACAACACCGAAACCTACGGTTCGGTGCCGGCGATCATCCGCAACGGCCCGGAGTGGTTCAAGGGCCTGAGCCTGACCGCCAACGGCGGCCCGAAGTGCTTCTCGGTGTCCGGCTGCGTGCAGAACGGCGGCAACTTCGAAGTACCGCTGGGCACCACCTTCGACGACCTGCTGGAAATGGCCGGTGGCCTGCGTCCGGGCCGCAAGCTCAAGGGCGCGATCCCGGGCGGCGTGTCGATGCCGGTGCTGACCGCGGCCGAGCTGAAGGGCCTGCCGATGGACTACGACACCATCCGTGCGCTGGGCTCCGGCCTGGGCTCGGGTGCGATCGTCGTGCTCGACGACAGCGTCTGCTGCGTCAAGTTCGCCTGCCGCATCAGCCAGTTCTTCCACAAGGAATCCTGCGGCCAGTGCACCCCGTGCCGTGAAGGCACCGGCTGGATGCACCGCGTGCTGGAGCGCATCGTCGCCGGCAAGGCCACGATGGAAGACCTGCACCAGCTGAAGGCAGTGGCCGGGCAGATCGAAGGCCACACCATCTGTGCGTTCGGCGAAGCGGCTGCATGGCCCATCCAGGGCTTCCTGCGCCAGTTCTGGGACGAGTTCGAGTACTACATCGTCAACGGTCATTCGATGGTTGACGGCAAGAAGGTGGAGGCAGCCGCTGCATGAGCGCGCAACCCGTAAATCCGAGCGTCCCACCCGATCACGTCACCATCGAGATCGATGGCAAGTCGCTGGTCGTGCCCAAGGGCTCGATGATCATCCAGGCGGCCGACAAGGCCGGCATTCCGATTCCGCGCTTCTGCTATCACGAGAAGCTGCCGATCGCCGCCAACTGCCGCATGTGCCTGGTGGACGTGGAGAAGTCGCCGAAGCCGGCGCCGGCCTGTGCCACCCCGGTGATGGACGGCATGAAGGTCGCCACCCGCAGCGAGAAGGCGCTGAAGTTCCAGCGCTCGGTGATGGAGTTCCTGCTCATCAACCACCCGCTGGACTGCCCGATCTGCGATCAGGGCGGCGAGTGCGAGCTGCAGGACGTGTCGCTGGGCTATGGCCGTTCGGTCAGCCGCTTCAACGAGCGCAAGCGTGTGGTGCCTGACGAGGACATGGGTCCGCTGGTTGCCACCGAGATGACCCGCTGCATCCAGTGCACCCGCTGCGTCCGCTTCACCGCCGACGTTGCCGGTACCTACGAACTGGGTGGCATGTACCGCGGTGAGAACCTGCAGATCGGTACCTTCGACGGCAAGCCGCTGACCACCGAGCTGTCCGGCAACGTCGTCGACGTCTGCCCGGTCGGCGCGCTGACCAACAAGGTGTTCCAGTTCCGCGCCCGCCCGTGGGAACTGACCGCGCGCGAGTCGCTGGGCTATCACGACGCGATGGGTTCGAACCTGTTCCTGCACGTGCGTCGCGGCGAAGTGCTGCGCACCGTGCCGCGCGACAACGAAGCCGTGAACGAGTGCTGGCTGTCCGACCGTGACCGCTACTCGCACCAGGGCCTGTACAGCGAAGACCGTGCGGTCAAGCCGCTGCGCAAGGTCAACGGCGAGTGGAAGGAAGTGAGCTGGGCCGAAGGCCTGGCCGCGGCCGCCGAAATCCTCAAGGCCAACCAGGGCGACAACCTGGGCGTGCTGGTGCACCCGTCGACCTCGAACGAGGAAGGCGCACTGCTGGCCCGCCTGGCCAAGGGCCTGGGCTCGGGCAACATCGACCACCGCATCAACAACCGCGATTTCTCCGACGCCGCAACCGCCGAAGTGTTCGGCCTGCCGCTGGCTGAGATCGAGGGCGCCGACCGCATCGTGGTCCTGGGCAGCAACATCCGCCACGAACTGCCGCTGCTGCACGCTCGCCTGCGCAAGGCGCAGACCACCAAGGGCGCGAAGATCCACGTCGTCAATCCGGTGGACTTCGACTTCGCCTTCAGTGTCGCCGGCAAGCAGATCGTTGCCCCGTCGAAGTTCGTCGACGCGCTGGCCAACGCCGAGCTGCGTTCGGCCGTGCAGGGCGGCAACAACACCGTGCTGATCGTTGGTGGCATCGCCGAGAACCACCCGCAGGCTGCCGCGATCCGCGCTGCCGCGCGTGAGTTCGCTGCCGCTACCGGTGCCAAGCTGTGCCGCATCCCGCAGGGCGCCAACGCCGTTGGCCTGACCCGCGCCGGCGTGCTGCCGGCCGGCAAGGACGTCGCCGCGATGCTGGCGCAGCCGCGCCAGGCCTACGTGGTGTACGGCCTCGAGCCGGGCCTGGACTTCGCCGACGCCCCGGCCGCCCGCAAGGCGCTGGCCGGTGCCCAGGTGGTGGCCTTCAGCCAGTTCGCCTGCGCCTCGACCCGCGACGTTGCCGACGTGATCCTGCCGATTGGTGCGCTGCCGGAAATCGATGCCACCCTGACCAACCTCGATGGTCGCGAGCAGTCGGCCCGTGCCGGCGGCAAGCTGCCGGGCGAGGCCCGCGAAGGCTGGCGCGTGCTGCGCGCACTGGGCGGCGACATGGCGCTGGCCGGCTTCGACTTCACCGACCTGGCCGGCCTGCGTGCCAGCCTGGCCCCGGTGTCGGTCACCGTCGCTGCTTCGGCGCAGCCGGCGGTTGCCGGCGAAGGCCTGGAAGTGGCTTCGACCGCCGCGATCTACCGCACCGATGCGGTGGTCCGTCGCGCGCCGGCGCTGCAGTCGCATCCGCTCAACAACGCCCCGCGCATCGTGCTGAACGCTGAAGATGCCGCTCGCCTGCAACTGCAGGAAGGGCAGATGGCCAAGGTCGGCACCGATGCCGGCAAGGCCACCCTGCCGGTGGTGGTCGACGCCCGCGTCGCTGCGGGTTCGGTCTGGATTGAATCGGGCCACGGCGCGACCGCGCCGCTGGGTGCCGCTCGCGTATCGGTGGTGGCTGCATGAACGAATTGCTGTTGAACGCGGTCGACCCGCTGCACCAGTGGCTGCTGGGCCTCGGTGACATCGGCGCACTGATCTGGATCATCCTGAAGATCCTGGTGATCACCGTGCCGGTGATCATCTCGGTGGCCTTCTACGTGGTCTGGGAACGCAAGCTGATCGGCTGGATGCACGTCCGCCACGGCCCGATGTACGTGGGCATGGGCATCTTCCAGGCCTTCGCCGACGTCTTCAAGCTGCTGTTCAAGGAAGTGGTCCAGCCGAGCAGCGCCAACAAGGCGATCTATCTGCTGGCCCCGCTGATCACCCTGGCCCCGGCCTTCGCGGCCTGGTCGGTGGTGCCCTTCGATTCGCAGATCGTGCTGTCCAATGCCAACGCCGGCCTGCTGTACCTGCTGGCGATGACCTCGCTGGGCATCTACGGCATCATCCTGGCCGGTTGGGCATCGAACTCGAAGTACGCGTTCCTGGGTGCCATGCGCGCCTCGGCGCAGATGATCAGCTACGAAATCGCCATGGGCTTCGCCCTGGTCGGCGTGATGATCGCCTCGGGCAGCCTGAACCTGAGCAACATCGTCGCTGCGCAGGCCGGCAGCTCCGGTTTCTTCGACTGGTTCCTGCTCCCGCTGTTCCCGCTGTTCGTCATCTACTGGGTGTCGGGCGTGGCTGAAACCAACCGCGCGCCGTTCGACGTGGTGGAAGGCGAATCGGAAATCGTTGCCGGCCACATGGTCGAGTACTCCGGCGGTGCGTTCGCCCTGTTCTTCCTGGCCGAATACGCGAACATGATCCTGATCAGCTTCCTGATCTCGATCTTCTTCCTCGGCGGCTGGCTGAGCCCGGTCCAGGGCTGGGTTGATCTGGGTAACGTCTCGCCGCTGGTCGACTGGATCTGGAAGGGCGGTGCACCGTGGCTGTTCGTCAAGGTGTTCTTCTTCGCCAGTGCCTACATCTGGTTCCGTGCCAGCTTCCCGCGCTTCCGCTATGACCAGATCATGCGCCTGGGCTGGAAGGTCTTCATCCCGCTGGCCATTCTGTGGATCGCGGTTACCGCCGTCATGGTGTTCTTCGGCGTGATTCAAAAGGGCGTCTAAGTGATGAACAGGATTACCCATTACTTCAAGAGCCTGCTGCTGCTCGAACTGCTGGCCGGCCTCTGGCTGACGCTGAAGTACAGCTTCAAGCCGAAGTACACGATGATGTACCCGATGGAGAAGTTCCCGCAGTCGCCGCGCTTCCGTGGCCTGCACGCCCTGCGCCGTTATCCCAACGGCGAAGAGCGCTGCATTGCCTGCAAGCTGTGTGAAGCGGTGTGCCCGGCGCTGGCCATCACCATCGACTCGGCCAAGCGCGAGGACGGCACCCGCCGCACCACCCGCTACGACATCGACCTGTTCAAGTGCATCTTCTGCGGCTTCTGCGAAGAAAGCTGCCCGGTGGACTCGATCGTCGAAACCCACATCCTCGAGTACCACTTCGAGAACCGTGGCGAAAACATCGTTACCAAGCCGCAGCTGCTCGCCCTTGGCGACCGTCTCGAGTCCGAGATCGCCGAGCGTCGTGCCGCCGATGCCGCTTACCGCTGAGGTCGAGAGATGGATTGGGTAAATATCGCTTTCTGGGTGTTCGCCATCGCGGCAACGGTTTCGGCCGGTGCGGTGATCAGCGTGCGCAACCCGGTTCACGCCGTGCTCTGCCTGGTGCTGACCTTCTTCTCCATTGCCTGCGTGTGGCTGCTGGTGGGTGCCGAGTTCCTCGGCGTGGCCCTGGTGCTGGTCTATGTCGGCGCGGTGATGGTGCTGTTCCTGTTCGTGGTGATGATGCTGGACATCGACCCCACCAAGCTGCGTGAGGGCTGGGTGCGCTACCTGCCGGTCGGCCTCATCGTCGCGGTGGCGATGCTGGCGCAGATGCTGATCCTGATCGGCGTCAAGGCACGCTCGGTCACGCCGTTCCCGGCCGACAACGCCGCTGCGGTCGCCGCCGACAGTTCCAACATCACCTGGCTGGCACGCACGCTGTTCACCGAGTACCTGCTGCCGTTCGAGTTCGCCGCCGTCATCCTGACCGTGGCCGTGGTTGCCGCCGTGATGCTGACCCTGCGCCGCCGTACCGGCGTCAAGAGCCAGAACCCGGGCGAGCAGACCATGGTCAAGGCCGGCCAGCGCCTGCGCATGGTCAAGATGGGTGCCGAAGCACCGGTCGTGCACAGCAACAGCAAGCCGGCCACCGGCGAGGAGACCCAGCCGTGATTACCCTTGGCCACATCCTTGCGCTTGGCGCGGTGCTGTTCGCCATCAGCCTGGCCGGCATCTTCCTCAACCGGAAGAACGTCATCGTCCTGCTGATGTCGATCGAACTGATGCTGCTGTCGGTGAACATCAACTTCGTCGGCTTCTCGCGCCAGCTGGGCGATCCGTCCGGCCAGCTGTTCGTGTTCTTCATCCTGACCGTCGCCGCCGCGGAAGCCGCCATCGGCCTGGCGATCCTGGTGACCCTGTTCCGTACCCGCCGCACGATCAATGTCGGCGAAGTCGATTCGTTGAAGGGCTGATCCACAGATGGAAATCACTCTCTCCAAGAGTCTGTTGATCGCAGTGGTGCTCGCACCGCTGTTCGGCAGCATCATCGCCGGCCTGTTCGGTCGCCAGGTCAAGCGCTTCGGCGCGCAGACCATCACCATCCTCGGCGTCGCGGTGGCCTGCGGCCTGTCGATGTACACGTTCTACCAGTTGATGTGGGGCGGCGCGCAGCCGTTCAACCAGAACATCTATACGTTCTTCGAAGTCGGCCAGTACTCGGCCCACGTCGGCTTCATGGTCGACAAGCTGACCGCGATGATGATGGTGGTGGTGACCTTCGTGTCGCTGCTGGTCCACATCTACACGATCGGCTACATGCAGGACGATCCGGGTTACCAGCGGTTCTTCAGCTATATCTCGCTGTTCACCTTCTCGATGCTCACCCTGGTGATGAGCAACAACTTCCTGCAGCTGTTCTTCGGCTGGGAAGCGGTGGGCCTGGTGTCGTACCTGCTGATCGGCTTCTGGTTCAAGCGCCCGACCGCGATCTTCGCCAACATGAAGGCGTTCCTGGTCAACCGCGTCGGTGACTTCGGCTTCCTGCTCGGCATCGCCGGCGTGCTTTGGGTGTTCGGCACCCTGGACTACTCGCAGGTGTTCTCGCAGGCCGGCATGCTGTCCGACCCGCGCGCCCAGCTGCAGATCTGGGACGGCACCCTCCTGGGCATGCAGCTGCTGAACGAGCCGGTGATCTGGTCGATCGCCACCGTCATCTGCATCTGCCTGTTCATCGGTGCCATGGGCAAGTCGGCCCAGGTCCCGCTGCACGTGTGGCTGCCCGACTCGATGGAAGGCCCGACCCCGATCTCGGCACTGATCCACGCCGCGACGATGGTGACCGCCGGTATCTTCATGGTCACCCGCATGTCGCCGCTGTTCGAGCTGTCGCAGACCGCGCTGAACTTCGTGCTGTTCATCGGTGCCACCACCGCGTTCTTCACCGGCCTGATCGGCATCGTGCAGAACGACATCAAGCGCGTCGTCGCGTACTCCACGCTGTCGCAGCTGGGGTACATGACGGTTGCACTGGGCGTGTCGGCCTACTCGGCAGCCGTGTTCCACCTGATGACCCACGCCTTCTTCAAGGCGCTGCTGTTCCTGGGTGCCGGCTCGGTCATCATTGCCATGCACCACGAGCAGGACATGCGCAAGATGGGTGGCCTGCGCAAGTACATGCCGATCACCTTCATCACCATGTGGATCGGTACGCTGGCACTGGTGGGTACGCCGTTCTTCTCCGGCTTCTACTCGAAGGACACCATCATCGAGGCCGCCGAGCTGCACGCGCACCTGTCCAACAACTGGGTGGCCACCTACGGCTACTGGGCAGTGCTGGGTGGCGTGATCGTCACCAGCTTCTACAGCTTCCGCCTGCTGTTCCTGACCTTCCACGGCAAGGAGCGTTTCCGCGACGTGCATCATGACGATCATGGTCACGGCCATGACGATCACCACGCCGCTGACGCCCACCACGGCGATGCGCATCACGATGACCACGGCCATGGCCACGGTCCGCATGAGCCGCACGAAACCCCGTGGGTGGTGACCCTGCCGCTGATCCTGCTGGCCATCCCGTCGATCGCCATCGGTTTCTTCAGCATCGGTCCGATGCTGTACGGCACCGACTGGGCCGGCCACCATGCCCACGATGCCATCAAGGGCCAGGCGCATACGTTCTTCACCGGCATCGTCGACTTCTACGATCCGGCCAAGAACACCATCGGCTTCCTGGGTGAGGAGTTCCACGGCCCGGTCGCCTTCGCGCTGCACGGCATGATGGCTCCGGCGTTCATGCTGACCGTCGCGGGCTTCCTGCTGGCCGTACTGTTCTACCTGTGGAAGCCGGACCTGTCGGGCAAGGCGCGCAAGGCCTTCGCTCCGCTGGTGTCGGTGCTGGAAAACAAGTACGGCTTCGACAAGCTGTGGATCGATGGCTTTGCCGGTGGCAGCGTCAAGCTGGGCAAGGTCTCGCGCTGGATCGACAGCAACATCGTCGACGGCGTGGTCAATCTCTCGGCACGTGTTGTGGACGTCGCAGCCGGCGTGCTGCGTCGTACCCAATCCGGTTTCCTCTATCACTACGCCTTCGCGATGATCATCGGCCTGATTGCCCTGCTGGGCGTGCTGATGCATTACCTGCGTTGATGACCTGTACGGAATAAGAAGACGTGTCGAACTGGCCTCTACTCAGTGTCCTCATCTGGCTGCCGATCATCGGTGGCGCCCTGATCCTCGCGATCCGTGATGCGCAGACCGCCCGCTGGGCGTCGCTGGGCGTAGCGGTGCTGACGTTCGTGGCGAGCCTCTCGCTGCTGAGCGGCTACAACGCGGGCATCGACGGTCTGCAGTTCGTCGAGACCCATGCGTGGATCCCGGCGTACAAGATCGGCTACAACCTGGGCGTGGACGGCATTGCCGTGGCGCTGATCCTGCTGACCACCCTGGTCAGCGTGCTTGCCCTGATCGGCGCCTGGAGCGCCATCGACAAGCGCGTGAACCAGTACGTGGCGGCCTTCCTGATCCTGGAAGGCGTCACGGTCGGTATCTTCGCGGCGACGGACGCGATGCTGTTCTACGTGTTCTTCGAAGCCATGCTGATCCCGATGTTCCTGATCATCGGTGTCTGGGGCGGCCCGCGCCGCATCTACGCTGCGCTGAAGTTCTTCCTGTACACCTTCCTCGGCTCGGTGCTGATGCTGGTGGCACTGATCTACCTGTACATGAAGGGCGGCAGCTTCCAGCTGGCCGACCTGTATGCACTGCCGCTGTCGGCCAAGGAACAGACCTGGATCTTCTTCGCGTTCCTGATCGCCTTCGCGGTCAAGGTGCCGATGTTCCCGGTCCATACCTGGCTGCCGGATGCCCACGTGGAAGCGCCGACCGCCGGTTCGGTGATCCTGGCCGCCATCGCCCTGAAGATCGGTGGCTATGGCTTCCTGCGCTTCAACCTGCCGATCGTCCCGGACGCGTCGCAGGAATGGGCCTGGCTGGTGATCGCGCTGTCGTTGATCGCGGTGATCTACGTTGGCCTGGTCGCCCTGGTGCAGGACGACATGAAGAAGCTGATCGCCTATTCGTCGATCGCGCACATGGGCTTCGTCACCCTGGGCACCTTCATCGCCCTGTGGCTGGTGCGTGAAGCCGGCAACGCCGATGCCGCCCGCCTGGGCCTGCAGGGCGCCATGGTGCAGATGATCTCGCACGGCTTCGTGTCCGGCGCGATGTTCTCCTGCGTCGGCGTGCTGTACGACCGCATGCACAGCCGCCGCATCGCCGATTACGGCGGCGTGGTCAACGTGATGCCGTGGTTCGCCACCTTCGCCATGCTGTTCTTCATGGCCAACGCGGGCCTGCCCGGTACCAGCGGTTTCGTCGGCGAGTTCATGGTCATCCTCTCGGCCTTCCAGCGTAATCCGTGGATCGCGCTGGGCGCGGCCACCACCCTGATCATCGGCGCCGCCTACACCCTGTGGCTGTACAAGCGCATCTTCTTCGGTGAAGTGGCCAACAGCCATGTTGCCGAACTGAAGGACATCAACGGCCGCGAATGGCTGGTGCTGGGCGTGTTCGCCATCGGCGTGCTGGCCCTGGGCATCTATCCCAAGCCGCTGACCGACCTGATGGAGCCCTCGATCGCGAAGCTGGCGATGCAGATCGCATCCAGCAAGCTGCTGTAATTCCAGGATTTGATGATGACCACCTCGCCGCTGCTGCCATTGACCGCCGCTGACCTGCCACCGCTCGCTCCCGAGCTGGTGCTGATCGGCAGCGCCTTCGCCCTGATGATCCTCGACCTGTTCGTCAGCAACCGGAACAAGATCGTCACCCACCTGTTCTCGCTCGCTGCGCTGGCCGTGGTGCTGTTCATGCTGGCCACCGGCGTGGGCGGGCAGGGCGAGGTCTTCCATGGCATGTTCGTGCGCGATACCGCCGCGGACGTGATGAAGACCGGGATCGTGCTGCTCAGCGGCCTGACCCTGGTCTATGGCTGGCGTTATCTGCGTGACCGCAACCTGTTCCAGGGCGAGATCCCGGTGCTGATCCTGTTCGGCACCGCCGGCATGATGATCCTGGTGTCGGCCGGCAGCCTGCTGATGGTCTACCTGGGCCTGGAACTGCTGGCGCTGTGCTCCTACGCCCTGGTCGCCAGCAACCGCGAAAACGGCCTGGCCTCGGAAGCGGCGATGAAGTACATCGTGCTCGGCTCGCTGGCCTCTGGCCTGCTGCTGTACGGCATGTCGCTGATCTACGGCGCGACCGGCAGCCTGCACCTGGACGTCATCCGTGACGCCATCCCGCACTCGGAAGAGCGCGTGCTGCTGATCACCGGTGCGGTGTTCATGATCGCCGGCGTCGCCTTCAAGCTGGGTGCGGCACCGTTCCACATGTGGCTGCCGGACGTGTACCAGGGTGCCCCGGCACCGATCGCGCTGTTCATCAGCTCGGCGCCGAAGCTGGCCGCCTTCGGCATGGCCTACCGCCTGCTGGAAATGGGCGTGGATCCGCTGTCGACCGAACTGCAGCTGCTGATCGCCGGCCTGGCCGCAGTCTCGCTGGTCATCGGCAACCTGATGGCCATCGCGCAGAGCAATCTCAAGCGCATGCTGGCGTTCTCCACCGTCTCGCACATCGGCTTCCTGCTGATGGGCATCGCCGGTGGTGGCGCGCAGGGCTATGCCGCTGCGCTGTTCTACGCACTGGCCTACGCCATCATGTCGACCGCCGCCTTCGGCGCGATCATCGCGCTGTCGCGTGCCGGCTTTGAAGCCGAGAACATCGAGGACTTCAAGGGCCTCAATGCCCGCAACCCGTGGATGGCAGGCCTGGTGCTGTGCATCATGGCGTCGCTGGCCGGCATCCCGCCGTTCCTGGGCTTCTGGACCAAGCTGGCGGTGCTGGGCGCGGCCGTCAACGGCGGCCTGCTGTGGCTGGCCATCCTGGGCGTGCTGTGCGCCGTGGTCGGCTGCTTCTACTACCTGCGCGTCATCAAGGTCATGTACTTCGATGAGCCGGTGGGCGAGGCCATGCCGCGCAGCAACGACCGCGTGCTGGGTGTGGTGCTGGGCGTCAATGCCCTGGCGCTGCTGGCCCTGGGCCTGGCCTGGAACCCGATCATGGTCTGGTGCCAGCAGGCATTTGCGCATCTTGCATAAAAGTTGACACAAAGCTGCGCGATTCGTGTAATATGCGCAGCCTGAGTTGTCACTGCAGCGGTTCAGCCAGAACATCGTTGCGGTAGCCCTCCTCGAAAGAGCAGGGCAGCAGTTCAAACACTTCCGGTGCGGGGTGGAGCAGTCTGGCAGCTCGTCGGGCTCATAACCCGAAGGTCGCAGGTTCAAATCCTGCCCCCGCTACCAACTTCCGATCGGCGCCAACCGGTTTGATGAATGAGGGAAGGCTTGCAGTTTTTGGAGCCATCGCTCATAATTCCGCTTCTGATGCGGGGTGGAGCAGTCTGGCAGCTCGTCGGGCTCATAACCCGAAGGTCGCAGGTTCAAATCCTGCCCCCGCTACCAAGTAAGAAGATCGCCTTCGAAGTCCTGCTTCGAGGGCGTTTTTCTTTGGGCTGGCCCGGCGCTACCCGTACGCCGCACGGTGTTAGCGCCGGGCCATGCCCGGCGAGCGCAGCGGACGCTTCGGGGTAGCCCCGCACCTTGCACCAGCGCGGTGCAGCCGCTATCATCAGCGGCCTAGCAGTACCCCTGAAGGCGGCCTCCGAGCGGGAGTCCGGACCCGGAAGGAGGGCCGCAACCGGCAGGCGATGCAGGTTGCAACCGGAATCCAGTCACCGGAGTCTTTCCGGAAAAGGGGCCCAACGGGCCCTTTGTCGTTTCCGGGGCGTCATGTTTCCACGCCGGCCAAGGCCGGCACCCAACCAAAGAGATCAAGGCAGGCTGTGAGCGACAAGGCAACCGACATCGCGAATCTGCTCGCCCCGACCGTTGTGTCGCTGGGCCTGGAGCTGCTGGGCGTTGAGTATCTGCCGGCCCCCGGCGGTGCGACCCTGCGCCTTTACATCGACGTGCCGCTGGCTGAACAGCCTGAGCGCATCATCAATGTCGACGACTGCGAGCGGGTCAGCCGCGAAGTCTCGGCGCAGCTGGACGTCGAAGACCCGATCAGCGGCAATTACACGCTGGAAGTGTCCTCGCCGGGCGTGGACCGCCCGCTGTTCAACCTGGAGCAGTTCGGCCGCCACCAGGGTGAATCGGCCAAGGTCACGCTGAAGCTGCCGCAGGACAACCGTCGTCGCCTGCAGGGCCGCATCGAAGCGATCGACGAGGCCGCGGGCACCGTCACCTTCATCGTCGACAAGGCTGAAGTGGTCGTGTCGGCCGACAACATCGACAAGGCACGGATCATGCCCGACTGGGTGGCGCTGGGGCTGGCCCCGAGCAAGCCGACCGGTCCGGCACCGAAGCGTCCGAAGCCGAACACGAATTCTTCTTCCAACGAGCCGGCGGCAAAGAAGCCGCGCGCGGAGTGAGCCAATGAGCAAGGAACTGTTGCTGGTAGTCGACGCAGTCGCCAACGAGAAGGGCGTGCCGCGCGAAGTGATCTTCGATGCCATCGAGGCCGCCCTGGCCTCGGCAGCGAAGAAGCGCTATCCCGAGGAGGAAGTGCTGACCCGCGTGGTCATCGACCACAAGGATGGCAGCTACGAAACCTTCCGCCGCTGGGAAGTGGTGGCTGATGACGTGGTCATGGAATCCCCGGATCGCCAGATCCGCCTGATGGACGCCGTCGACGAGGCCGAAGGCGTCGAGGTCGGCGACTACATCGAAGAGCAGATCGAGAACCCGGACTTCGGCCGCATCGCTGCCCAGGCCGCCAAGCAGGTCATCGTCCAGCGCGTGCGCGAAGCCGAGCGCCAGCAGGTCGTGGATGCATGGAAGGATCGCGTGGGTGAGCTGATCACCGGTGTGGTCAAGCGCGCCGAGCGCGGCAACATCTACGTCGACCTCGGTGGCAATGCCGAAGGCTTCATTCCGAAGGACAAGGGCATTCCGCGCGACGTGCTGCGTGCCGGCGACCGCGTGCGCGGCTACCTGGCCGAAGTGCGCTCGGAGCCGCGTGGCCCGCAGCTGTTCATCAGCCGCGCCGCGCCGGAGTTCATGATCGAGCTGTTCAAGCTGGAAGTGCCGGAAGTCGGCCAGGGTCTGGTGGAAATCAAGGCCTGCGCCCGCGATCCGGGCGACCGCGCCAAGATCGCCGTGCTGGCCCACGACCAGCGCACCGATCCGATCGGTGCCTGCATCGGCATGCGCGGTTCGCGCGTGCAGGCCGTGTCCAACGAGCTCAATGGCGAGCGCGTGGACATCGTGCTGTGGAACGACAACCCGGCCAACTTCGTCATCAACGCGATGGCGCCGGCCGAAGTGCAGTCGATCATCGTCGATGAGGACAAGCACTCGATGGACCTGGCCGTTGCCGAAGACCGCCTGGCCCAGGCGATCGGCAAGGGCGGCCAGAACGTGCGCCTGGCCAGCCGCCTGACCGGCTGGCAGCTCAACGTGATGACCCAGGACCAGGTCACTGCCAAGTCGGAGGCCGAGCAGGCTGCCGCCCGCCAGCTGTTCATGGACAAGCTGGAAGTGGACGAGGAAATCGCCGGCATCCTGGTCAGCGAAGGCTTCGGCACCGTCGAGGAAATCGCATATGTCCCGGTCGGCGAACTGCTGGCCGTGGAAGGTTTCGACGAGGACATCGTCGAAGAGCTGCGCGCTCGTGCCCGCGATGCGCTGCTCAATGAGGCCCTGGCAGTCGAGGAAGGCCTTGAAGACGGCCAGCCGGCGCAGGACCTGCTGTCCCTGAAGGGCATGGACGAAGCCACCGCATATGCGCTGGCCGGCCACGGCGTGCGTACCAGCGAGGACCTGTCCGACCTGGCCGCCGACGAGGTCATGGACTTCGGCATCGAAGGACTGGATCAGGCGCGCGCCGCTGCGCTGATCCTGGCCGCCCGTGCCGAGGAGATCGCCCGACTGGAACGCGGCGAATGAGCCGGCAATGAACAGGGCCCTGAGCCGCTCAGGGCGTAGAATCCGCGCCACCTCCAGATGCGGGGGGGCGCCCACAAGATCATAGGATCCGAATGTCGCAGCAAACCACCATCCGCAAGCTTGCCGAACTGGTCAACACGCCGGTCGAAAAACTGCTGGAACAGCTGGCCGGTGCCGGCATGAAGTTCAGCGGTCCCGACCAGGTCGTGACCAGCTCCGAGAAGGTAAAGCTCCTGGGCTTCCTTCGTCGTTCGCACGGCAAGCCCGAGCAGGCCCCGGAAGAGACCGATCAGTCTGCGAAGAAGATCACGCTCAACCGCCGGAAGCAGCAGGAAGTGACGGTCAATTCCGGTCGCAGCAAGACGACCGTGAATGTCGAGGTGCGCCAGAAGCGTACCTACGTCAAGGATGGTGCTCGCGCCATGACGCCGGACGAAGAGCGCGCCGACATCCTGCGCAAGCTGGAAGAGTCGCGTGCGCGCAACCTCGCCGAACAGCAGGCCCTGGCCGAGAAGGATCGTCTGCGCGACGAGGCCATCGTCCGTGCCCGTGAGGAAGAGGCCGCCGCCAAGGAACGCGCCGAAGCCGAGAAGAAGGCTGCCGAGGAAGCTGCGGCTGCGGCCAAGGCGGCCGAGGCACTGGCCGCCAGCAAGCCCAAGCGTGCTCCGATCGACGAAACCGCGCCGCGCCCGCCGCGCGCCCCGGCCGCCGCCCCGGCTGCGCCGCGTGGTGCTCCGCCGCCGCCGCCGCGCAACGACGAGCGCAACAACCGCAGCGCGCCGCGCAACGAGCGTGGCCCGGGCGACCGCTTTGCCGGCCAGATGCACCTGTCGGCCGCCGACCGTGCGCGTCGCGGCAGCAGCAACAACAGCAATTCGCGTGGACGTCCGGGTGGCCGCAACCAGTCCGGTGGCCGTCGCGACATGTCGCGTGGTGGCAACAATGCCGGTCCGCACGCGTTCGAACGCCCGACCGCCCCGGTCGTGCGTGAAGTCGCGATCGGCGAGACCATCACCGTGGCCGACCTGGCGCAGAAGCTCGCGCTGAAGGGCGGCGAGGTGGTGAAGGCGCTGTTCAAGATGGGCGTGATGGCGACCATCACCCAGTCCATCGACCACGACACCGCTGCGCTGGTGACCGAAGAACTCGGCCACAAGGCGATCCGTGCCAACGACAACGATGCCGAAGACGCGCTGCTTGCTTCGACCGGTGAAAACCAGGGCGAAGCCGTGCAGCGCCCGCCGGTGGTCACCATCATGGGTCACGTCGACCACGGCAAGACCTCGCTGCTGGACTACATCCGCCGCACCAAGGTTGCCCACGGCGAAGCCGGCGGCATCACCCAGCATATCGGTGCCTATCACGTCGAAACGCCCAAGGGCGTCATCAGCTTCCTGGATACCCCGGGCCACGCCGCGTTCACCTCGATGCGTGCCCGCGGTGCCAAGCTGACCGACATCGTGGTGCTGGTGGTTGCTGCCGACGACGGCGTCATGCCGCAGACCAAGGAAGCGATCCAGCACGCCCGTTCGGCGGGTGTGCCGCTGATCGTGGCGATCAACAAGATCGACAAGTCCGGTGCCGACCCGATGCGGGTCAAGAACGAGCTGCTCTCCGAGCAGGTCGTGGCCGAAGAGTTCGGTGGTGACATCCAGATGGTGGAGATCTCGGCCAAGACCGGCCTGGGCATCGACGACCTGCTGGACGCGGTGTCGGTGCAGGCCGAACTGCTGGAACTGAAGGCCGTCGACGAAGGCCGCGCCTCGGGCGTGGTGATCGAATCGTCGCTGGACAAGGGCCGCGGCCCGGTCGCTACGGTGCTGGTGCAGCAGGGCCGCCTGAAGAAGGGCGACTACCTGGTGTGCGGTATCCAGTACGGCCGCGTGCGTGCGCTGTTCGACGAAACCGGCAAGCAGCCGGAGTTCGCCGGCCCGTCGATCCCGGTGCAGGTCCTGGGCCTGTCCGGTGTGCCGGAAGCCGGAGACGACTTCGTGGTGGTCGAGGACGAGCGCCTGGCCAAGGATGTTGCCCAGCAGCGTGAGACCAAGCGCCGTGAGTCGCGCCTGGTCGCCACCGCTGGCAGCCGCATGGAAGACATCATGGCGACCCTGGGCAAGGGCGAGGGCCAGCAGGTGCTCAACCTGGTCATCAAGGCCGACGTGCAGGGTTCGGTGCAGGCCCTGAGCCAGGCACTGGTCGCGCTGTCCAACGAAGACATCCGCATCAACGTGATCCACTCCGGCGTCGGCGGCATCACCGAGTCGGACGCCAACTCGGCGGCTGCTTCGAAGGCCACCGTCATCGGCTTCAACGTGCGTGCGGATGCTTCGGCCCGTCGCATCATTGAATCCAACGGCGTCGACCTGCGTTACTTCTCGATCATCTATGACGTGATCGATCAGGTGAAGCAGGTGGCATCCGGTCTGCTGGGCGTGGAGATCCGCGAAGAGATCATCGGTATCGCCGAGGTCCGCGACGTCTTCCGCAGCTCCAAGCTGGGCGCCGTTGCCGGCTCGATGGTCATCGAGGGCGTGGTCAAGCGCAACAAGCCGATCCGCGTGCTGCGCGACAGCGTGGTGATCTTCGAGGGCGAGCTGGAATCGCTGCGTCGCTTCAAGGAGAACGTCGAGGAAGTCCGCAACGGTACCGAATGCGGTATCGCGGTGAAGGCCTACAACGACGTCAAGCCAGGCGACCAGATCGAGTGCTTCGAGCGTATCGAAGTGCCGCGCACCCTGTAATGCTGCAAGGTGGCCCGACCAACGGTCGGGCCCTACCATGTACCTGTAGTGCCCGACCGTTGGTCGGGCGACAACTGAACCAAGAGCTGCTCGTGCCCAAGACTTTCCATCGAACCGACCGTGTCTCCGCCCAGCTGCGCCGTGAACTCGGCACCCTGGTGCACAACGCCGTGCGCGAGCACGGGTTGCCCTCGGTGAGCGTGTCCGACGTGGAAATCACCCGCGACATGGCCCATGCCAAGGTGTTCGTCACCGCCCTGATGCCGGAACGCTCGGCTGAAGCCGTGGCCGGCCTGAAGGAGCTGGGCTACCGCCTGCGCATGGACCTGGCCCGTGCGATGAAGCTGCGCCACGTGCCGGAGCTGCATTTCCACTACGACGATTCGGTCGACCGTGGTGAGCACATCGACAACATCCTGCGCGACCTGCCCGATACGCTGGCCGCGGAGAAGCGTCGCGAGAGCGACGAAGAATAAGCTAGCGCCGGGCCCATGCCCGGCGTCTTTTCATTCTGACCGTGCGAGGCCGGACGCTGGCCGCGCTTCGCGCTCGCCGGGCATGGCCCGGCGCTACCCGTATCTGTCATGACCCGAATTCAGTTCCGCCGCCTGGATGGCATCCTGCTGCTCGACAAGTCGACCGGCATGAGCTCCAACGCCGCCCTGCAGGTGGCGCGCCGCCTGTTCCGTGCCGAGAAGGGTGGCCACACCGGCAGCCTCGACCCGTTGGCCACCGGCCTGCTGCCGCTATGCTTCGGCGAGGCGACCAAGATCGCCGGCCTGCTGCTGGGTTCGGCCAAGGCGTACGATGCCGAGATCGTGCTCGGCCAGACCACGGATACCGATGATGCCGAGGGCCAGGTGCTGCTGCAGCGTCCGGTGCCGGCGATCAGCGCCGAGGCCCTGCAGGCTGCGCTGGCACCACTGACGGGGAACATCCGCCAGCGGGCGCCGATCTATTCGGCGCTGAAGCAGGGCGGTGAACCGCTGTATGTGAAGGCCCGCCGCGGCGAGGCCATCGAGGCCCCGGAGCGCGAGGTCCAGGTGCACGCCATCGAGGTACTCGAGCAGCAGCCGGAACGGCTGCGGCTGCGCGTGACCTGTGGCTCCGGCACCTACATCCGCAGCCTGGCACGCGACCTCGGCGAACGCCTGGGCTGCGGCGCCCATATCAGTGCGCTGCGCCGGCTATGGGTCGAGCCGTTCCGTGAACCGGTGATGGTCACCCTGGACCAGCTGCGGGTGATGGCCGAGGCCGGCGACGAGGCGGGCATGGACGCGCTGCTGCTGCCGCTGGCGGCCGGCCTGGCCGAGTATCCGCGGGTCGACCTCGACGCCGCCCAGGCTCACCGTTTCTGCGTCGGCCAGCGCCAGCGTGACATGTCCTGGCCGCATGGCCTGGTGGCCGTGTTCGGTCCGGACGATGCTGTCCAGGGCCTGGGCCAGGTCGACGACAGTGGCCTGCTGGCCCCGCAGCGCCGTTTCAACCTCTGACCGGGGCAGGGTGGTTCAGCCCCGGTCCTTGTCCCGGAAGCCCCTGGCCGTTACAATTTCGCGGCCGTTTTCCGGCAACCTGCCTCCCGCAGGTTTCATCCTCGTAGTCCACGGCGAGCCTGGCGGTGCGCGAAGCGCGTTCCTGCCGGCCACGCATCACAGAGAAAAAAGAAATGTCGATCGACACCCAGAAGGTCATTGAAGACAACAAGCGCAGCGCCGCTGACACCGGCTCCCCGGAAGTCCAGGTTGCCCTGCTGACCGCCCGCATCGAACTGCTGACCGGCCACTTCAAGACCCACAAGAAGGATCACCACAGCCGCCGCGGCCTGCTGCAGATGGTCAACCGCCGTCGCAGCCTGCTCGACTACCTGAAGAAGAAGGACGTCGAGCGTTACAAGGCCCTGATCGAAAAGCTTGGCCTGCGTCGCTAAGCAACGAATCCCCCGCGGCGCAGCGATGCGCCGCGGTTTTGTTTTGTAGCACCGCAATCCCCGATTCAGGCCGGAACGATCCGGCCACCCGCTGGCGGCAAGGGTCGCCGACGGTCCAAATTCGCAGACAGCATCCCCAAGGACACCCTCCGTGGCAAAAATCACCAAAACCTTCCAGTACGGCAAGCACACCGTCACGCTTGAGACCGGCGAAGTCGCCCGCCAGGCCAGCGGTGCGGTCATCGTCAAGATGGACGACACCGTACTGCTGGTCACCGCCGTCGCCGCCAAGAGCGCGCGCGAAGGCCAGGACTTCTTCCCGCTGACCGTCGATTATCAGGAAAAGTTCTACGCCGGCGGCCGCATCCCGGGTGGTTTCTTCAAGCGTGAAGGCCGTGCAACCGAGAAGGAAACGCTGATCTCGCGTCTGATCGACCGTCCGATCCGTCCGCTGTTCCCGGAAGACTACAAGAACGAAGTGCAGATCATCGCCACGGTCATGTCGCTGAACCCGGACGTGGACGGCGACATCCCGGCCCTGATCGGCGCCTCGGCTGCGCTGGCCCTGGCCGGCACCCCGTTCATGGGCCCGATCGGCGCTGCCAAGGTCGGCTACAAGAACGGCGAGTACATCCTGAACCCGACCGTCAGCGAACTGGCTGACTCGCAGCTGGAACTGGTCGTTGCCGGTACCTCCAACGCCGTGCTGATGGTCGAATCCGAAGCCGCGCTGCTGTCCGAAGAAGTGATGCTGGGCGCCGTGACCTTCGGTCACCGCGAAATGCAGAAGGTCATCAACGCGATCAACGAGCTGACCGTCGAAGCCGGCACCAAGCCGTCGACCTGGGAAGCCCCGGCCAAGAACGACGCGCTGATCTCCGCCCTGAAGGAAGCCATCGGCCCGCGCCTGGGCGAAGCCTTCCAGGTGCGTGACAAGCTGCAGCGCCGTGACGCCATCTCGGCGATCAAGAAGGACGTGTTCGAAGCCCTGGCCGGCCGTGTGGCCGCCGAAGGCTGGAACCCGGCCGAGCTGTCGAAGGAATTCGGCGAACTGGAATACCGCACCATGCGTGACTCGGTGCTGGACACCAAGGTCCGCATCGACGGCCGTGCGCTGGACACCGTCCGCCCGATCACCGTGAAGACCGGCGTGCTGCCGCGTACCCACGGTTCCTCGCTGTTCACCCGTGGCGAAACCCAGGCCATCGTGACCATCACGCTGGGCACCGCCCGTGACGGCCAGGTCATCGACGCCGTTGCCGGTGAGTACAAGGAAAACTTCCTGTTCCACTACAACTTCCCTCCGTTCTCGGTGGGTGAGTGCGGCCGCATGATGGGCCCGAAGCGCCGCGAAATCGGCCACGGTCGTCTGGCCAAGCGCGGCGTGCTGGCTGTCATGCCGTCGCTGGAAGCCTTCCCGTACACCATCCGCGTCGTTTCGGAAATCACCGAGTCGAACGGTTCCTCGTCGATGGCCTCGGTCTGCGGCTCGTCGCTGGCGCTGATGGACGCCGGCGTGCCGGTGAAGGCCCCGGTGGCCGGCATCGCCATGGGTCTGGTCAAGGAAGGCGACCGTTTCGTGGTCCTGTCCGACATCCTGGGTGACGAAGATCACCTGGGCGACATGGACTTCAAGGTGGCCGGCACCGCTGAGGGCATTTCCGCCCTGCAGATGGACATCAAGATCGAAGGCATCACCGAAGAGATCATGAAGCAGGCCCTGCAGCAGGCCAAGGCTGGCCGTCTGCACATCCTGGGTGAAATGGCCCACGGCCTGACCGCTCCGCGTGAGGAGCTGTCGGACTACGCGCCGCGCCTGCTGACCATCAAGATCCACCCGGACAAGATCCGCGAAGTGATCGGCAAGGGGGGCTCGACCATCCAGGCCATCACCAAGGAAACCGGCACCCAGATCGACATCCAGGACGATGGCACCATCGTCATCGCGTCGGTCAACGCCATCGCTGCCCAGGCTGCCAAGGCCCGCATCGAGCAGATCACCTCGGACGTCGAGCCGGGCCGCATCTACGAAGGCAAGGTCGCCAAGATCATGGACTTCGGTGCGTTCGTCACCATCCTGCCGGGCAAGGACGGCCTGGTCCACGTGTCGCAGATCTCCAGCGAGCGCGTCGAGAAGGTCGGCGACAAGCTGAAGGAAGGCGATGTGGTCAAGGTCAAGGTGCTGGAAGTCGACAAGCAGGGCCGTATCCGCCTGTCGATGAAGGCCGTCGAAGAAGGCGAAGGCGCCAGCGCCGAATAATCGGTACTGCTGATCGTGCGGTGGGTGAGGACCGTTGGTCCTCACGCTTTCGCAAATGAAAAAGCGGGCTTCGGCCCGCTTTTTCTTTGCCTCGATGTTGTGAAGAGACGCTCATCCAGGTCGCTGCATGTCCTGCTGCAGTGCATGATCGCCGCCACGCAGCCATCGTTCTGTCACCGTTGCACGGATCGCGCCTGTCCATGGGACGACATGCCGCGACATCCGTACCGCAGCCCCATCGGTTTGCTAACGTGGCGGCGCCTTTGAACCGGGAGATCCCATGTTCCGCCAGACCGTGGCCGTCCTTGCCGTGCTGATTGCCGGTGCCGTGCCCGTTGCCGCGCACGCAACGCCCGCGCAGCCGCCGATCTTCGGCGCCTATTACCCGGGTGGATCGGCCGAGCGCTATCCGGTGTCGAGCATTCCGGCCGAGCGCCTGACCCACCTGTTCTACGCGTTCTCCACCATCGAGGACGGCCGCTGCACGGTCGGTGCGGAAGCGCCGAAGAATTTCGCCGCACTGGCCGAACTCAAGAAGGCGCACCCGCACCTGCGCACGCTGATCTCCATTGGCGGCTGGGGCGCAGGCGGCTTCTCCGATGCGGCACTGACCGAAACCAGCCGCAAGCGCCTGGTCGACTCATGCATGGCGCTGTTCTTCGAGCGCCATGCAGGCAGCTTCGATGGTGTGGACATCGACTGGGAATTCCCGGTCAGTGGTGGGCCGAAGGAGCTGGCACACCGCCCGCAGGATCGCGCCAACCTGACCCGGCTTGCGCAGGCCTTCCGCCAGGCACTCGATGCGCGCGGTCGTAAGGTTGGCCAGCCGATGCTGCTGACCGCCGCGTTGGCCGCCGGTCGCCTGCAGACCGATGGCCCCTATGATCCGGCGGCGAGCTACGACCTGCCGGCGCTGGCCAGGGTGTTCGATTTCATCAACCTGATGAGCTACGACATGGGCACCGGCTTCTCGTCGGTGTCGACCTTCAATGCTCCCTTGCATGAGGTGCCGGCCGATCCGCTGGCGCCGGAGCTGCGCCGCTGGAACAACGTGGCCGGCGCCGTGCAGTACTACCGTGAACATGGCGTGCCGGCCGACAAGCTGGTGCTGGGCGTGCCGTTCTACGGGCGCGGCTTCAAGGTCACCGGCGATGCACCGGATGGCCTGTATCAGCCTTACAGCGCACCGGCCGACGCCGGCGACTGGCGGGTGATCAAGGCGCGCTATCTCGACCAGCCGGGCTGGACCAGGCACTGGCAGCCGCAGGCGCAGAGCCCGTGGCTGTACAACGCCGAACAGAAGGTCTTCATCAGCTATGAAGACCCGCGCTCGATCGGGTTGCGTGCGCAGTTCGCCCGCGAGCAGGGCCTGGCCGGGGTGTTCATGTGGGAGCTGACCGGCGACGACGAGCAGGCCAGCCTGCTAAACGCCATGCTCGGCCCGTGGCAGAAGGCGCGTATCGGCGATTGAGTCGCCTGCTGGCGCCGGGCCATGCCCGGCGACGCTTCAGTTCGCCCAGACGCTGTTCGGATCGCCGTTGCGGGCGCGGCGCTGGCTGGCGACGGCCAGGCGGGCGAAGCCGAAGGCCATGGCCAGCGCGATGGCATCGACCCAGAACAGCGGCCACTGGCCACGCCCGGCGGCGCGCCACAGCCAGTCACCATTGAGTGCACCGTGCAGGACCGGCACCAGTGCAGTGCTGATCGCTGCGGCCCACAGCAGTTCGCGCGCGGCCTGCGCGGGACGGCGCAGTGCAGCCCACAGCGCACAGGCTGCCCAGCTGCCGAAGCAGGCCCAGCGGATGCCGTGGTCGACCGCCGACGGTGCCAGCCGCTCCAGCACCAGTGCGGTGACGAACGCGATCGAGATCGCCACGCACAGGCCGATGCACACGCCGACCGTGGCCCGCGCCATGTTCACACCGGCACGTGGCTGTTGCGGCTGGCGACGCTTGCGCCGCGACTCGATCCACAACAGGTTGCCGGAGTAGAACAGGAACGCACCGCCGAGGCCGAGCAGGAAGTACAGCCAGACCACCACGCCGTTGCCGAACTCACCGAAGTGCAGCGCGTAGGCGGCGCTGAGCGTGGCGTGGTTGGCATCGCGCTGGCCCGGCAGCTGGGAGGCCAGCAGGTCGCCGCTGGCCACGTCCAATGCCACGGCACCAAGCGGGCCGAGGGTGCCACTGGCCTCGCCGGTGATCTCGATCGTGGCGTTGGCATCGCCGCCATTGGCCAGCTTCAGGTAGGCCGGTTCAAAGTTGGCCACGCCCTGCGCGCGGGCCACTTCAAGTGCGCGCGCATGCAGCACGCGCAGGCTGCCCGGTGGCGCCGGAATTCCGCTGGCATCGCGCACCGGCGCAGTGTCCATCGCGGTCGGTACCGCCTGCAGCGCCTTGCCATCGTAGATCAGCGGATTGAGCAGGGCCATCTGCACGAACGCCAGGCACAGCAGGGCGCCCGTGACCGCGAACATCAGGTGGAAGGGCAGGCTGAGCACGCCGATCACGTTGTGCGCGTCCTGCCACAGCTGCTTCAGGTTGCGACCCGGGCGCAGCGCGAACAGGTCGCCGAACAGCCTAGGCAGGTGGATCACCAGGCCGCTCAGCAGCGCCATGCCATACAGCAGGCTGACGACGCCCATCACATAGATGCCGGCCACCGGCAGGCCGAGGCTGTAGTGCAATTCGTTGACCAGTTCGGCCAGTCCGGTCTGCGGCGGCGCGGGGCTGCCGGCGATCTGGCCCGGCCAGGCGTAGCGCCAGCTGCCGTCGTCGGCCTGCCAGTACGCCAGGGGCTGCGGGTGTTCGGTACCGGGGAAGGTCATGCCAACGTGGCGGCGGGCCTCCGGGTGTGTCGCCAGTACGTCTTCCAGCAGATACTGCGCATCGTCCAGGCCCGCCGGCAAGGCGGTGGCGGCGCCCGGGGTCTGCCACAGCGGCAGGTCGTGATGGAACAGGGTCAGCGCACCCGCATAGAAGGCCACGAAAAGGCCGAAGCCGGCGACCAGGCCGACCCAGGTGTGCAGGGTGGTGAATGTGCGCAGCGTCTGCGAACTGAACTTCATGGGGGAGCTCTCATTGCACCGCGCCGGCCAGGCGCAGCAGCCCGAGCACGGCGAAGCCGGCTGCGGCGCTGCCACCCAGAACCAGCCAGGCGCGCAGTGCGCTGCGGAAGCTGAACGCCCACAGGGCGGCCAGCATCCATAACGGGATGAAGGCGATCAGGGTCGGCACCAGTGCGCGCTGCCACGGGCCGGGCGGCAGCCAGGCCAGCAGGCCGGTCGCGGCGGCCGCAAGCAGGAAGCCAGCGATGATGCCGGCGATGGCGCGCGACCACATCACGGCGATTCCGTGCCCGGGCGATGCCAGGCGGCCAGCGCCGGCAGCAGCATCGCGGCGAGCATCCAGGTGCACAGCATCGCCACCAGACCGGCAGCGAAGCCGAGTTCGGCCATCCACAGCCACAATGCGGCAGCCGCGGCGACCAGGCCGATCTGGCGGCCGAGGCGACCGGCGCGGCGCAGGCGCGGCCAACGGCAGTGCGGCGAGGCGGCATAGAAGGCCAGTGCCGAAAACATCGCTGCCAGCATGCCCAGGCTGCAGAAGCCCAGAGTGGAAAGGCCGACGGTGATCATTGCGGGCGGGCGCCGCGGCAGTGGGCCGGCGAACGCGGGGCACGGGCGGGGCCGGCGGGAGCCGGTCGGAGCGGGTGGCGCATCACGAGGTCCTGGGGGAAGCGGGCAGGCTGGCACGGGGCGGGCTGCGCGGACATGGTAATCATTGCGTTTTCACGCCGCCAGCGCCGGCCATTCAGCGGACCGTACGGCAGCCCTTGGGCTTTCCGGTGCGCTGGTTTAAGATCGTCGCAGACTCCTGACTGGAACAAGGTGGCCCGCGCCCAGCGCCGGCCGAGCGTGCGACATGAGCACTACCACCGCCCACTGTTGACCTGCCCCCGAAGGCCCTGTGTTCCAGGCGCCCTCGCGGCGCTTTTTTATTGCCCGGGCCGCGGCCCGGGAACGCTTTCCAGCCCGCCCCGCGGGCCCGCACGAAGCCAATGCGATGATCAACATTACCCTTCCCGACGGCAGCCGCCGCGAGTTCGAAAATCCCGTCAGCGTCATGGACGTCGCCCAGTCGATCGGTGCCGGCCTGGCCAAGGCCACCATCGCCGGTTCCGTCGATGGCGTGCTGGTCGATGCCAGCGACGTCATCGACCACGATGCCAGCCTGCGCATCATCACCGCCAAGGACGAGGAGGGCGTGGAGATCATCCGCCACTCCTGCGCCCACCTGGTCGGCCACGCCGTCAAGCAGCTGTACCCGGACGTGAAGATGGTGATCGGCCCGGTGATCGCCGAGGGCTTCTACTACGACATCTATTCCGAGCGCCCGTTCACGCCGGACGACATGGCCGCGATCGAGAAGCGCATGGGTGAACTGATCGCCCAGGACTACGACGTCATCAAGAAGATGACGCCGCGCGCCGAGGTGATCGAGATCTTCAAGGCCCGTGGCGAGGACTACAAGCTGCGCCTGATCGAAGACATGTCCGACGACATCCAGGCGATGGGCATGTACTACCACCAGGAATACGTGGACATGTGCCGCGGCCCGCACGTGCCGAACACGCGCTTCCTGAAGGCCTTCAAGCTGACCCGCATCTCCGGCGCCTACTGGCGCGGCGACGCGCAGAACGAGCAGCTGCAGCGCATCTACGGCACCGCCTGGGCCGACAAGAAGCAGCTCGAGGCGTACATCAAGCGCATCGAGGAAGCCGAGATGCGCGACCACCGCCGCATCGGCAAGCAGCAGGACCTGTTCCACCTGCAGGAAGAAGCCCCGGGCCTGGTGTTCTGGCACCCGAAGGGCTGGGCACTGTGGCAGGTGGTCGAGCAGTACATGCGCAAGGTCTACCGCAACAGCGGCTACGGCGAAGTGCGCTGCCCGCAGATCCTGGACGTGAGCCTGTGGAAGAAGTCCGGCCACTGGGACAACTACCAGGACAACATGTTCTTCACCGAATCGGAGAAGCGCACGTACGCGGTCAAGCCGATGAACTGCCCGGGCCACATCCAGGTGTTCAACCAGGGCCTGCACAGCTACCGCGACCTGCCGATCCGCTACGGTGAGTTCGGTTCCTGCCACCGCAACGAGCCGTCCGGCGCGCTGCACGGCATCCTGCGCGTGCGTGGCTTCACCCAGGACGACGGCCACGTGTTCTGCACGGAAAACCAGATCGAGTCGGAAGTGACGGCCTTCCACCAGCAGGCGCTGGCGGTATACCGGCACTTCGGTTTCGACGAGATCCAGATCAAGATCGCGCTGCGTCCGGAATCGCGCCTGGGTGACGACGCCACCTGGGACAAGGCCGAAGGCGCGCTGCGCTCGGCACTGACCGCCTGTGGCGTGGAGTGGCAGGAGCTGCCGGGCGAGGGTGCCTTCTACGGCCCGAAGATCGAGTACCACCTGAAGGACGCGATCGGCCGTACCTGGCAGCTGGGCACCATGCAGGTCGACTTCATGATGCCGGGTCGCCTCGGCGCCGAGTACGTGGACGAGAACAGCCAGAAGAAGCACCCGGTCATGCTGCATCGCGCCATCGTCGGCTCGATGGAGCGCTTCCTGGGCATCCTGATCGAGCACCATGCCGGCCAGTTCCCGGCCTGGCTGGCGCCGACCCAGGTGGTGGTGGCCAACATCACCGACGCCCAGGCCGACTACGTCTCGGGCGTGACCAAAACCCTTGCGGAGCAAGGCTTCCGCGTCAGCTCGGATTTGCGTAACGAGAAGATCGGCTATAAAATCCGCGAGCATACGTTGCAGCGCGTGCCCTACCTGCTGGTCATCGGTGACCGCGAGAAGGAGAATGGGGCTGTAGCGGTGCGTACGCGTTCTGGCGAAGACCTGGGCAGCATGAGCCTGCAGGCCTTCATCGAGCGGCTCCAGGCCGAGGGCGCGTAAGCAAAGGTCCGGTCCGGGCGCACAGGCACCCGGACCGGTTCGATACCCTTGGGAGAACGTAATATCAGCACCCCTGACAACAAACAGAACCGCAAGAATCAGGAAATCCGTGTGCCGCGCGTCCGCGTGATCGGCAGTGACGGAGAAATGATCGGCGTGTTGTCGCGCGACGAAGCGCTGTCCATGGCCGAAGATGAAGGCCTGGACCTGGTCGAGATCCAGCCGCAGGCCGATCCGCCGGTCTGCAAGATCATGGACTTCGGCAAGTTCAAGTTCGAAGCGCAGAAGAAGGCCAGCGAGGCCAAGAAGAAGACCAAGCAGGTCGAGATCAAGGAAGTGAAGTTCCGTCCGGTCACGGACGAGGGCGACTACCAGATCAAGCTGCGCAAGATGCGCGGGTTCCTTGAAGAAGGCGACAAGATCAAGGTCAACATCCGCTTCCGTGGCCGTGAAATGAGCCACCAGGAACTGGGTCGTGAAATGGCCAACCGGATCGAGGCCGATCTGGGCGAGGACATCGTCATCGAATCCCGTCCGCGCCTGGAAGGGCGTCAGATGGTCATGATGATCGCGCCGAAGAAGAAGACCTGAGGCCTGACCGGCCGCCTTCCGGGCGCCTGGCTGAATGGTTCAGGGTAAGGGGACGCCGCTGGCGTCCCTTTGCTTTTGCAGGAGGCCGGTGAAGTGCCGGCGAAAGGGTTGCAGGGGCTGGTGACAGGGCGGTTTTGCCTGTATCATGCCCGGCTCGACCCACCCAGGACGGGTCGTACGCCGATCATGGCAGGACGGAAAGAGCGGCCCAGGCCGCCGCCAGATCAGTCAGAAACCAGGGTCATATCCCATCAAGGACATTGCAATGCCCAAGATCAAGACCAACCGGGCAGCGGCCAAGCGTTTCCGCAAGACCGCCTCGGGCAAGTACAAGTGCGGCCACGCCAACCGTAGCCACATCCTCACGAAGAAAGCGACCAAGCGTAAGCGTAATCTGCGTCAGACGGGCCATGTCCGTGCAGAAGACGCAGGCCGTCTGGACCGCATGCTCCCTTACCTCTGAGGAACTGAAAAATGGCACGAGTTAAGCGTGGCGTACAGGCGCGTCGCCGCCACAAGAAGATTCTGGATCTCGCCAAGGGCTATTACAACGCCCGTCGCAAGGTCTTCCGCGTCGCCAAGCAGGCGGTCATCAAGGCACAGCAGTACGCCTACATCGGCCGTAAGCAGAAGAAGCGCAACTTCCGTTCGCTGTGGATCACCCGTATCAATGCGGCTGCCCGCATCAACGGCCTGAGCTACAGCCGCTTCATGAACGGCCTGCTGAAGGCTGGCATCACCCTGGATCGCAAGGTCCTGGCTGATATCGCCGTGCACGACGCAGCCGGTTTTGCTGCGCTGGCCGAAAAGGCCAAGGGCGCGCTGGCGGCATAAGTCCTTCCCGATGCCGTAACCGTTCACTCGGAACGGTGTCAGGTCAAGGCAATGCATGGGGAAGGGCGCAAGTCCTTCCCCATTCTTTTTTGGGTTCCGGCGAGGCCATGGCGGCAGCGCGGGGACGGCGGTGGCGACAGGGGTCGGCCCTTCGCGCATCGCGATGGCAGATCGACTGGAGTTCCGGCCCCCCATGAGCGACATTCAATCCCTCACCACCCAGGCGCTGGCCGATGTGGCCGCCGCACAGAGCCCCGACGTGCTGGAACAGCTGCGCGTTGCCCTGCTTGGCAAGAGTGGCAGCATCACCTCGCAGCTCAAGCAGCTCGGCGCCCTGCCGGCGGACGAGCGCAAGGCCGCTGGTGAAGCGATCAACCAGGCCCGCGACGCGCTGACCCGCGCGCTGGGTGAGCGCAAGGCGCTGCTGGAAGACGCGGCGCTGGATGCGCGCCTGGCCGCCGAAGCCATCGACATCACCCTGCCGGGCCGCAACGGCGACCGTGCCGGCCTGCACCCGATCACCCGCACTCTGGAGCGCATCACCGGCATCTTCGGCCGGCTGGGCTACGAGCTGTCGGAAGGGCCGGAGATCGAGGACGACTGGCACAATTTCGAGGCGCTGAACTTCCCGCCGCACCATCCGGCGCGCGCCATGCACGACACCTTCTACTTCGGCGACGGCCGCCTGCTGCGCACGCACACCTCCGGCGTGCAGGTGCGCTACATGGGCGACCACGCGCCGCCACTGCGCATGATCGCCGCCGGCAAGGTGTACCGAAGCGACAGCGACCAGACCCACTCGCCGATGTTCCACCAGGTCGAAGGCCTGCTGGTCGACGAGCATTCGACCTTCGCCGACCTGAAGGGCACGCTGGCCGAGTTCGTGCGCGCGTTCTTCGAGCGCGATTTCGAGATGCGTTTCCGCCCCAGCTACTTCCCGTTCGTGGAGCCGGGCGCGGAAGTGGACATCGCCTGGCAGCAGCCCGACGGCAGCACCCGCTGGCTGGAAGTGCTGGGCTGCGGCATGGTCCATCCGAACGTGCTGCGCAACGTCGGCATCGATCCGGAGCGCTACACCGGCTTCGCGTTCGGCATGGGCGTGGAGCGTTTCGCGATGCTTCGTTACGGCGTCAACGATCTGCGCGCGTTCTTCGAGAACGACGTGCGATTCCTGAAACAGTTCGCGTAAGCCGCAACCATGTAGAGCCGAGCCATGCTCGGCTGCTCCTAAATTCGCAGGCCCAGGCGCATGCGCCGGGCCCACCAGGGTGACACCATGAAATTCTCCGAAAACTGGCTGCGCAGCCATGTCCCAACCGGCGCCTCGCGCGATGAACTGAGTGCAGTGCTGACCGCCATCGGCCTGGAAGTGGAAGACGTGACCGCGCTGGGCGAAGGCCTCGATCACGTTGTCGTGGCGCGCATCGTCGAGGCCGTGCGCCATCCCGAAGCTGATCGCCTGCAGGTGTGCAGGGTCGATGCCGGGCAGGGCGAACTGCTGCAGATCGTCTGCGGCGCACCGAACGCGCGCCCTGGCCTGGTCGCGCCGCTGGCCATGGTGGGTGCGCAGATCGGCGAGCTGAAGATCAAGCCGGCCAAGCTGCGCGGCGTGGAGTCCAACGGCATGCTGTGCTCGGCCAAGGAGCTGGGCCTGGACAACGATGCCTCCGGCCTGCTGGAGCTGCCCGATGACGCCCCGGTCGGCCAGGCCCTGGTCGAGTACCTGGGCCTGCCGGACGCCAGCATCGAGATCAAGCTGACCCCGAACCGCGCCGACTGCTTCAGCCTGCGCGGCATCGCCTACGACGTCGCCGCCGCCACCCGCAGCGAAGTGCTGGACTTTGCCGCTGACGCCATTCCGGCGGTCGGCAGCCGGGAGCTGAGCATCCAGCTCGACGCTGACGCCGAAGCGCCGCGTTACCTGGGCCGCGTCATCGAGGGCGTCAATGCTGCCGCCAAAACCCCGTTGTGGATGGCCGAGCGCCTGCGCCGCAGTGGCGTGCGTCCGGTCTCGCTGCTGGTCGACATCACCCAGTATGTGATGCTGGAGCTGGGCCAGCCGATGCATGCCTACGACCTCGGCACCCTGCAGGGCAGCATTGCCGTGCGCCGTTCGCGCGCGGGCGAGACGCTGAAGCTGCTGGACGGCCGCGATGCTGCGCTGGACGACAGCTTCCTGGTGGTCACCGACGCCGATCGTGCGATTGGCCTGGCTGGCCTGATGGGCGGCTTCGACACCCGTGTCACCGACGCAACCACCGCCGTGTTCCTGGAAGCCGCGCACTTCGCGCCGGCTGCGATCATGGGCCGTGGCCGCAAGCTGGGCCTGCACACCGATGCCGGCCACCGCTTCGAGCGTGGCGTAGATCCGGCACTGCCGCGCACCGCCATCGAATACGCCACCCGCCTGGTGCTGGACCTGGCCGGCGGTACCCCGGCGCCGGTCACCGAGGCCGTGCGCGCCGATGACCTGCCGCAGCCGGCGACGATCGTGCTGCGCCGCGCACGCATCGCCCGCGTGCTCGGCATCACCATCGACGATGCCGAAATCGAGCGCATCCTGCGCGCGCTGGGCATGGTCGTGGTTGCCACGGCCGAGGGCTGGCAGGTCGCCGCGCCGAGCCGCCGCTTCGACATCGCCATTGAAGAAGACCTGATCGAAGAGCTGGCCCGCATCCACGGTTACGAGCAGATCCCGACCACGCTGCCGGGCGGTGCCTCGCGCGTGGCGATGCCGAGCGAGACCCAGCTGGACGCGCTGAGCGTGCGCCGCCAGCTGATCGCCCGCGACCTGCAGGAAACCGTCAATTTCGCCTTCGTCGACGACGCACTGCTGGCCCAGTGGCAGCTGCGCGACGGCCTGGTGCCACTGGCCAACCCACTGTCGGCCGAACTGGCGGTGATGCGTCCGTCGCTGCTGCCGGGCCTGGTCGCCACGCTGGGCCGCAACGCCGCCCGCCAGCTCGGCCGCGTGCGCCTGTTCGAGCTCGGCCGCGTGTTCGCCCAGCAGGCCGGAGATGGCCAACCGGCACCGCTGGAAACCCTGCGCGTGGCGGCAGCTGTCTGCGGTGAGGCGCAGGCGGTGCAGTGGGGCCTGCCGACCCGCAAGGTCGATTTCCATGACCTGAAGGGCGACCTGGAATCGCTGGCGGCTGCCAGTGGTGCGGTACTGGAGTTCCGCCCGTCGGCCCGTGCCTACGGCCACCCGGCGCGGTCGGCCGAGGTGTTCCGCGATGGCGTGGCGATCGGCTGGATCGGCCAGATCCACCCGCGCCTGGCCAAGGCGATGGATATCGAGGCCGATGTCTACGCCTTCGAGCTGGATCTGGAACCGCTGACCGCCCGTCGCCTGCCCCGTGCCGGCGAGCTGTCGCGCTTCCCGGCGGTGCGTCGCGACCTGGCGTTCCTGGTGCCTGAACAGGTCGCCTGGGCCGATCTGGCCGCGACCGTCCGCCAGGCCGCCGGCCCGCTGCTGCGCGACCTGAACCTGTTCGATCGCTATGTTGGCCAGGGCGTCGAGCCGGGGTTCAGGAGTCTCGCTATGGGCTTGATTTTGCAGGACAAGTCGCGCACTCTGACGGACCGCGACGTGGATGCGGTGGTGGCCGAGGCGGTCACTGCCATCGAGCGTGAACACCACGCCCGGATCCGCGGCTGAGCGGGCAGCACTCGGGGGTAGCAGGCAATGGCATTGACCAAGGCGGAGATGGCGGAAAAGCTGTTCGACGAAGTCGGTCTGAACAAGCGGGAAGCCAAGGAATTCGTCGACGCGTTTTTCGATGTGCTGCGTGAAGCATTGGAACAGGGACGTCAGGTGAAGCTGTCGGGCTTCGGTAATTTCGATCTGCGGCGCAAGAACCAGCGCCCGGGTCGCAACCCCAAGACCGGCGAGGAAATTCCGATTTCCGCCCGTACGGTGGTCACCTTCCGTCCGGGCCAGAAGCTCAAGGAGAGGGTGGAAGCTTATGCTGGATCCGGGCAGTAATCGCGAACTACCGCCGATCCCGGCCAAGCGCTACTTCACCATCGGTGAAGTCAGCGAGCTGTGCGACGTCAAGCCGCACGTCCTGCGCTACTGGGAAACCGAGTTTCCCAGCCTTGAGCCGGCCAAGCGCCGAGGCAACCGCCGCTACTACCAGCGCCATGACGTGCTGATGGTGCGGCAGATCCGCAGCCTGCTGTACGAACAGGGCTACACCATCGGTGGTGCACGCCTGCGCCTGGAGGGTCCCGATGCCCGCGAGGAATCGGCGCTGAGCAACCAGATCATCAAGCAGGTGCGCATGGAGCTGGAAGAAGTGCTGCAGTTGCTGCGCCGCTGATCCTATTTCCATCGTAATCCGCTATACTTCACGGCCCGCCGCACTGGCGGGCACATCGCAGCATCAGTCGGGGCGTAGCGCAGCCTGGTAGCGCATCTGCCTGGGGGGCAGAGGGTCGTCGGTTCGAATCCGGCCGTCCCGACCAAAAGCAGCGATAGAACAAGGGCTTGCGCCATACGGTGCAGGCCCTTTTTCGTTGTGGTCACTACGTGTCCACTATTCCACCACTATCGCGGCAGCGCGATACCCGTGGTAACGGACTGCCACGGCGCTTCGTGGCCACCCAGGTAATGCTCGGTCATCGATGCGTTGCCGTGCCCCATCAGCGCTTGAATCTGTTCCGTGGTCCAGCCCGCATCGCGCAGCAGCGCGCCACCCAGGCTGCGGATCTCATGGAATGTTGGCGGTGCTTCGCCACCCACGCCGGCAGCATCGCGTGCCTTTGCGAACGCACGCGACAGCTGCTCGGGCAGCACCTGCGTGTGGTGCGCTCGGTCCTTCGCGCGCTTGTCGCTGGGCCTGGCCTTTTCCGGCAGGCGGTGGATCACGAACGGCGAAACCACGTCATCGCGGCACCTGGCCAGCAGGTCGAGCAGCGGCCCGGCCACGGCGATCTGTAGTCGAACGTTCGTCGAGCCCTCGGTTTTCGACGGCACTACCCACAGGTGGCCGTCGCGCACGTCGGCAAACTTCACCGTCACCAGCCGTATCCTTCCGGCCATGCGTTCTTCCCACGGCTTCCGCACCGCCCCAATCCCCTCTGGCTGGGTCCAGACCGGCGAGCGCTGGGCGCTTTGGTACAACGGCCGGGAGACGGCCAGCGTCACGCCCGACGGCGGTCCCGGGGTCCGGCTATGGATGGAAGGCCAGAAGATGTGGCAGGTGAAGGAAGTGCGCGCGGCCAACGTCCGGCAGGCGAAGCGGTACGCCGAGCGCTGGTGCGCGGCCAGGCTGTATCCCGATCTTCCCCTGCGCCAGGCGGTCGCCCGGCTGACCGACAGCACTCCGATCCAGCCCGAGCCGCCGCTGCCAGGCCTGCCGCCGACGCGCGAGCAGCAGCAACAGGCCCGGCGTCTGGCCGAGGCCGGCGCGAGGGAAATCGAGCGGATCAAGGCAGCGCTCGAACCGCGCCGACCGCCGAAGGAGACCAAGCCCAGGGCGAGGGATCCGATGAAGGCGTGGGTCAAGGCAGGTAGAGAGCAGCTGTCCCGCGCTCGAATCTGATCCCCCGTTCAGGGGAGGCGGTCGACTCAAAATGCTTGCCACACTTGCCCTTTCACCAGAGAGAGCAATGATGAACGCTACCAATCGAAAGACCGCCAGCTTCGGAGTGCCGTGGGAATCGGCCTACGGGTACGTACAGGCCGTCCGCGTCAACAACACGATCTTCGTGTCCGGCCAGCTCTCGCACACGCCGCAGGGCGAGCTGGTTGCGCCGGCGGAGCTGGGGGCCGACGGCAAGCCCGCCAACTTCGATACCATGGAAGCCCAGATGAGGCGCACCTACGAGAACGCGCAGGTGCTGCTGGCAGAGCTGGGTGGGTCGATCGCGGACGTGGTCGAGGAAACGCTGTTCGTCATCGACGTTCCGGCCGCTTTCGCGGCCAGTAGCAAAGTCCGGCCGGCCGTGTATGGCCAGCCGGTGCCGCAGGTGGCCAGCAACCTGATCGGGGTCTCGGCGTTGGCCTTCCCCGAGCAGCTGATTGAGATTGCCTTCCGGGCGGAAGTCCAGGGTTAAGGCACTATGTGGGCGGGGCTTGCTCCGCCCGTTCCTTGCGGTGAGTAGGCCACCGATGGTTCCTACGAGCGCCTCGGCCCGGACAAAGCCAGGACGATCTCCGGCGTGCCGTACGCTACTTCTCCGCAGCGGGCTTGGCGCGGGGCTTCAATCTGAAGCTCACGCCCATCCGGTTGATCGCGTTCATGGCCGCAATGGTGAGCGTGAGGTCGACCAGGTCTTTCTCGCCGAATACTGCGGCTACTTTTTCGTACGCCTCATCAGATGCATGGGTTTCGCTCACGAGCGTCACTTCCTCTGCCCATGCCAGTGCGGCGCGCTCTTGTTCGGAGAATAGATAGGCGGCCTCGTGCCAAACAGGTAGGAGAGCGATTGTGTCGAACGGCATGCCTTCCTTAAGCAGATCACGGGTATGAATGTCGATGCAGTGGGCGCAGCCGTTTAGCTGCGACACACGCAAAAACACCAGATGCACCAGTTTCGGCGGCAGAGATGTGTTCGCGGTCACAAAGTGATGCAGTTGCCCCACGGCTTTGGCGCCCTCGGGAGAGACTACGAACCAGTTCGCTCGATTCATTTTAATGGGTCCTTTTCGGGTATCTGTGGGGCCGGAATCGCCCCACCCGAAGCAAGGACGCCGACGGGCAGCAGTTCGTGACACCTGCCTAGGCTCGTCGCGATCCGCTGCATGTACGCTCGCCGAGGAAGGGGATGCTGGCCGTGGGGCGCTAGATACGGGGCGCGGCGGGGAGCACCCGGAGAAGATCCTCGATTGGCGGGACAGGGAAGGGGATTGGCTGAAGGGGGGATCGCATCGCCGCCGTTCGGATGGCGTCGGGTAGAGCCGCCATATGCACCCTATCGGCTCGTAAGTGATTGATCGGATTGGGGCGCAATTTGCACTTTTGGGATGCCCTGCGAAGGCCTGAAACCCTTACAGATCAACGGGATGGGCCTATCTGGAACGATGCCTGGGGGGCAGAGGGTCGTCGGTTCGAATCCGGCCGTCCCGACCACTGTGATGAATCAAGAAGCCCGCGCAGCGATGCGTGGGCTTTTTTGTGCGTGCGGTGTATGCTGCGCGCCACTCGTACTACTGCGGCTGCTGAACCCGGTACTCACGAGAACACATCATGGAATCTGCAAGAAACCGTGCCTGGCGTCGCAGCCAGGCCCGCAATCGTGGTGGCGACCGCGCCACGACCGCCTACCGCTACAAGCCCGAGAAGAGCTGGAAGCTGTTGTATACGCGCGATGCCAAGCTCGCGCGTGCACGCCAGCTGGGCTTCGCCTATCCGGTCCTCAGCGCCCGGCAACTGCAGGAACAGGAATGATCAACCTGCTGTTCGTCTGCAGCCGCAACCAGCTGCGGAGCCCGACCGCCGAAGCCATGTGGCGACGGCGGCCCGGCTTCAACGCGCTGTCGGCCGGCACCAGCCCGCATGCACGACGCCCCATCGGCCCGGCGGATATCCGCTGGGCCGATGTCATCTTCGTGATGGAGGCCAAGCACCAGCATCGCCTGCGGGCCGCATACGCGCGCCTGCTGGAACACAAGCGCCTGCATTGCCTGGACATCCCCGACGACTATCGCTGCATGGATCCGGTGTTGATGGACCTGCTGGACGCAAAGGTGACCACGTATCTCGATCAGCTGCCGGAAAAGCGGTAGATCAGCTCCGGATCGCCTTCGTCCAATCCATGCCCGATGCCGCTGTCGATGAAACCCGAGGCGGGCATCACCTCGCGGATATGCAGCATCGTCGAGGAAGGATCGGGTGGTGCCATCGCAGGCTCCTGGACTGGATGCGCCCAGTCCATCGATCACGTCGGCCGTGTCTGCGTATCCGCCAAAGCCAGCGTGTGGTCGGCAGTCAATACACGCGGAACTCGGCACGGCAGCCGTCGCTGACCCACACCCCGCGGCGGTCCCAGCCCCAGTTGCGGTCCTCGACGCACGGCGTCACCGACTTCTGCTTGACCAGGCGCACTTCATGGCGCACCCGGATGCGGCATTCCTTGTCCTTCTGCTCGTAGGACTCGCAGACCAGGCGCTCGCCGTCGTCATCCCGATCACGATCCCGGCCGCGCCCCGGCCAGCGGCCGCGTCCCTGTTCGTCTGCCACGAACTCAGCGCGGCAGCCTTCGGTGACCCAGAGCATGCGGCGGCTCTGGCCCCAGTTCTGGTCCTCGACGCAGCGGGTGACCGACAGCTGCCTGGCCATGCGCATGCGGCCTTCGATCGGGCACTGCTGGGTCTTGTTGAACTGCGACTCGCAACGCAGCGGCGGAATGTGATCGCTGTCGTAGTCCTGGGCGGCCACCGTGGTGGCCACCAGCAGCAGGGCCAGGGCGGAGGTGGCAATGGGCGGCAACAGGCGATGGGTCATGGAGAGCCTCGGCAGGGGGAATGGGCCGCAAGAATGGACCAGCCCGAGGCCGTCGGAACGGATCGTTCCGGCGCTGGCTCAGTGGGGATTTAGTAGTGCGCACCGGCCCATGCAGGGCCTTACATCCCTTATCATCGCGGCACATCCGATCGCATCGGCTTACACCTTCTTACATGTCTCCCACGCATGCCGGCGCAGCCTGTGGCTGCCGTCACTGGCGTGCAGCCGGCTTGCGGAGGAGGATGCGCGGACCACGACGACCACAGGGGGTTGCGTTGATCAGCAGTACCGTCATTCATCGCTCGGCTGGCGCAGAGGCCGGGCAGGTGCGTGTCCTGGACACCACGTTCAAGGGCAAGCATGTGTTCATTGCGTGGGGCCTGCGCGGGCCGGAACTGACCCGCAGCGCAGACCCGCCCGCCACCGTGGCTGCGCGCAAGGCGTTGCACGCCGTGGCCGGCCACAGCGAAGGGCCGCGCAGCCCGGAGGTGTTCATCGCCAACCAGTCGGCGGTGGCGATTACCGTCTATCGGCTGCTGACCGAAGCGCGTTCGGGCGATGCCATCTTCTTCCTGTGTGATTCGAAGGCTGTGGTCGACTGGCTGATCACCGCACTGGAAGTCCAGGGCGAAGGCTGACGCCGCGCGCGGTCAGGCCAGCGCCGCGTCCACCGCCGCAAGCGCGTGCAGGGTGGTGGTGTCGAACAACGGCACCGCACTGTCTTCGGGGCGCACCAGCAGCATGATCTCGGTGCAGCCGAGGATGATCGCTTCGGCGCCGCGCGCGACCAGGCGCGCGATCACGCCGGTGTAGGCCTGCCGTGAGTGCTCGCTGACCACGCCGGCGATCAGCTCCTGGTAGATGATGTCGTGCACGCAGCGGCGATCATCAGCCTCCGGAACCAGTACCTGCAGCCCGAAGCGGTCCTGCAGCCGGTCGCGGTAGAACGCCTGTTCCATGGTGAAGGCGGTGCCGAGCAGTCCCACCTTGCGGATGCCTGCCTGCAGGATCGCCGTGGCGGTCGGGTCGGCGATATGCAGCAGGGGCAACCGGCACTCAGCTTCGATCCGGTCGGCCAGCGTGTGCATGGTGTTGGTGCAGATCACCAGCAGCTCGGCGCCACCGGCCTGCAGTCGCCGCGCGGCATCGAGCATGTGGTTGCCCAGCACATCCCACCGACCATCGTGCTGCAACTGCTTGATGCCGGCGAAATCCACCGACCACAGCAGCAGTTGCGCCGAATGGGCGCCACCGAGGCGGTTCCGCACCGCCTCGTTGATGAGACGGTAGTACTGCGCCGAGCTTTCCCAGCTCATGCCGCCGATCAGGCCAAGGGTCTTCATGCTCAGCTCCATGCCAGGGAGCCGTCATTGCAGCACAACCGATGCGGGACTTGCACGACACATTAGTGATTGCTAATGTGTAGGCCATGATCGAGAACGCCCTGTTCAAGGCGCTGGCCGACCCCACCCGCCGCCATATCTTCGAAAAGCTGGCCGATGGCGGGCAACATGCCAGCGCGCTACGCGAGGGCATTGCGATCAGCCAGTCTGCGATGTCCCAGCACCTGGCAGTGCTGCGCGATGCAGGGCTGGTGCGTGAGCAGCGCCAGGGACGTTTCGTCCACTATGAAGTCGATCCGCGCGGGCTGGCCCACATCGGTCGCTGGCTGCAGCGGTACCGGGCCTACTGGCCGGCGCGGATGTCCGCACTGCAGAACCTGCTGGAGGAGATGGACTGATGGACGATGTTCTGAAGGAAGCGGCTCCCGCGCTGGTGATGGAGCAGCGGTTGCCTGCGCCACCGGAACGGGTCTGGCGCGCACTGTTCGATCCGGCACTGCGTGAGCGCTGGTTGCCTGCCGCCGATCTTGCCGATCCACAGCCCTGCCTGTTCGAGGAGGGGCGGGAGCTCGGATTCCGCTTGCGCGATGCACAGCCCCCACATCTGCACAGCCTGGTGTGTTTCCGGCTGCGCGCTGATGAGGATGGGGGAACGGTGCTGACCATCGTGCATCGGCTCACCGACCGGCGCGCGCTGATACCGCCGGCGTCCAACGATGACCATCGCACGGTGATGCGCGCGGCGTGAGCCGGCGCCTGGATCGAACGCTACAGGGAGCAGGCACATGCGGGACAGAATGCAGCTGGTACCGATGGTGGTGGAACGCAGCGAGCGCGGTGAGCGCTCCTATGACATCTACTCGCGGCTCCTGCGCGAGCGCATCATCTTTCTCAACGGCGAAGTCGATGACACCGTATCGGCGCTGGTCTGCGCGCAACTGCTGTTCCTTGAATCTGAAAATCCGGAGAAGCCGATCCATCTGTACATCAACTCGCCGGGCGGGGTGATCTCCAGCGGCCTGGCGATGTATGACACGATGCAATACATCTCGGCCCCGGTGCATACGCTGTGCATGGGCACCGCGCGGTCGATGGGTTCGTTCCTGCTGATGGCCGGCGAGCCGGGTCACCGCGCGGCGCTGGCCAATGCCAGCCTGCATGTGCACCAGCCGCTGGGCGGGGTGCAGGGCCAGGCTTCGGACATCTTCATCCACGCCGAGGAGATGCAGCGCACCAAGCATCGCATCACCCAGCTGTATGCGCGGCATTGCGGACGCAGTTTCGAGGAGGTCGAACAGACCCTGGACCGCGATCGGTTCATGAGCGCCGAGCAGGCATGCGAATGGGGCCTGATCGACCAGGTACTGGTACGGCGCGACGCGCTCGCGGCCTGAGCCTGCCTCTGTAACCACCGCATCCATGCTGCACTGTGTGTGCCGCGCCAGGCCGGCGCACTCTATGCTGGTTGGATGTTCTGAAAGTGGACGCCCGATATGGCCCTGCATACCTGGTGGTGGTTCCTGGCCACGGTCTTCGTGCTGTGCGGGACGCCTGGGCCGAACATGCTGCACATCCTTGGGCGCAGCGTCGGGCTGGGATTTCGCGGCAGTGTGCCGGCCATGGCCGGCTGCCTGCTGGCGATGCTGCTGGTGCTGGCGACTTCCGCAGCGGGCCTGAGTGCGCTGCTGCATTCCTCGCCGATGCTGTTCGAGGTGCTGCGCTATCTCGGTGTGGCCTACCTGGCCTGGCTCGGCATCAAGGCCTGGCGTGACAGTTGCCGGCCCGCACCCGCAGTGGTCGATGCTGCAGAGGTCACACTGGCGCCGGTACATGGCGCAGGAACGGTGTTCCGCGGCGGCCTGTGGGTTGGCCTGAGCAATCCCAAACTACTGCTGTTCGCCGCAGCGTTCCTGCCACAGTTCGTCGATCCGTCGCGCAGCCAGGCCGTGCAGTACAGCGTGCTGGTGGCGACCTTCGCGGCCTGCGAACTGTTCTGGTACGTGATGTATGCGGCCGGTGGCCACGGCCTGCGCCGTTGGCTTGCAAAGCCATTCGCACGGCGCTGGTTCGAGCGGCTGGTGGGAAGCGTGTTCCTGGCTTTCGCAGTGGCGTTGTTGCGCTTCCGGCCGCGTTGATTCACGCCGCACACGCGGCCCGTTCACGGGCGCCGCATCGGTGGCGGCCTAGCCTGATCGCACCGTTTGCATTCCCTGCGGGGAAAGGACTGACATGATCAAGTGGGCCATCATCTTCGCCATCATCGGCATCATCGCGGGCGTGCTGGGCTTCGGCGGCATCGCTGGCGCCGCCGTAGGCATCGCCAAGTTCCTGTTCTGGGCAGGCATCATCATCGCCGTGGTCCTGTTCCTGATCGGCATGAGCGTGGCGAAGAAGGTCAGCTAGCGCCGGTCGCGCAGCAGCGTCTTCAGTGCGCGCTGCTGCGCGAGAACAGATTGATCACCAGTACGCCGGCGCAGATCAGGCCGATCCCGATCAATGCCGGTGCATCCAGCCGCTGCTTGAACACCACCAGGCCGATCAGCGAGATCAGCACGATGCCGACGCCGGACCAGATTGCATAGGCGATGCCGGTCGGCACCGACTTCATGGTGACTGACAGCAGGTAGAAGCACAGCCCATAGCCAACCAGCGCGCCCACTGTCGGCCACAGCCGGCTCATGCCGTCCGAGGCTTTCAGCAGTGACGTGGCTATCACTTCCAGCACGATGGCGGCGGCCAGGTAGATATAGGGGTTCATCGCGGGCTCCGGGTCACTGCGGGTCGCACCGGATCAATCGTCGATGCGAGCGAAGCGCGCCTGCGGGCCGTGTTCGCCCGGAACCTGCTCGATGAACATCGCATAGGGGCGTACCCACAGGCCGCCTTCGCCATAGCGTGCGCGATAAAGCACCATCGGTTCCAACGTCTCGCTGCTGCGGACGATATCGATCACCTCGTATTCGCCGCCCTTGAAGTGGCGATACCGGCCACGGGCGAGATCGGGCAGGGGAGTCAGCTCAGCCATGGCAGGGCGTGCTCACTTGCGCGTCGGGCTGGCGGGCTTGGCGCAGTACGCGTCGATGGCCTCGGCCGTGTTGGCCAGGCCCTGCGCCTGTGCCAACTCCCAAGGGCGCTCGCAGCGCTGGCTGTGTTCGCACCACTGATAGCCGGCCGAGCCGATACAGCCGTGCGCATCACGGTCGCCCCCCACCACCGGCGTCGCTGGCGACGCCTCAGCGGCATGAGCGCGCGCGGTCGCCGTGTCCTGGCTGGCACAGCCGGCCAGAACCAGCAGCGCTGGAATCAGAAGAAGCACCTTCATGCGCGAGCTCCGTGCGTAAAGCGACATTTTCTGTCGCAAATAGCCCGTCAGCAAGCGCTCAATGCACGGCGGCGCGGATCAACTCTTCGATCAGGATCAGATAGCTGGCCACGAAGTAGAACTTCAGCAACGTCGAACGCTGGTGCGAGAAGAAGGTGCGCATGTGGAAGGGGCCCCTGTTGATGACGGTAGTGTGAAGCCAGCCTGACTCCGTGACAAGGATCACGGAATGAACGGGCTAAACGGACTCAGGGATGTGATGAGGGTGGGGTTCTGACGCACTGGCGCGGACTTTTCGTACTTTTCTGATGGGACCACCCTGATGGCATGGCTAGGGTGACGGCATCAGCAGAGGGTCTAGTGCCCCCTGCGCCTTTCCCAGAAGGAGCGTCCCATGGTCATTACCGTCAAGTGCAGTGCCGCGCAGTGGTCCCTGTTGGATCCGGCCGCAGGCGTCGCCGAAGCATTCAACTCCGGGGCCGCAGCGTTCGATGCCGCGGTTGGCCTGGCCAGCGCCCACCATCGCCGGACCGGCCAGGGCAGCACGGTGCGCGTGGAGGCGCTGGGTAGCAGCGTGGATGCCGTGCATTTCGAGGCGATGGCAACCGCCTCGGGGCCGGTTACCGGCCTGCGTCCTGCGCCGGTGGCGTAACGCCGGAGGATTCCCCGTGCAGTGCCTGGCTTACGACATGGCACAGCCACGATGGATTCACCGTTTTGGCATAGACATGACCGATCTGTGCCGGCAGGGCGCGATCCTGCAGTACGCGCAAGGGCTGTTGGGCCAGCACGAGGATGAGCAGATCCCTGCGCAGGCAGCAGATGCGGCGCAGCAGTGGCATGCCGTCAGCCTGGCCCACAGTCGGCATGCAGGGATCGATGATCAGTGCGTTGCAGCGCGGGCTGGCGATCTGGGTCAGAACCTCTGCGGGCGAACGCGCTTCGCCGAGGGTTCTGCCGTCCAGATGGGGCTGGAGTCTGCGTATCAGTTCGCGTCGGATCCAGGGGTTTGCATCGGCGATGACGAGGGAGGGGAGGGGGGACGGCCGGCTTTCGCAGGCGCCACTGCCTGACTGGAGTGGCAAAGCGTGAACAGCTTGAAGTATCTGCATAGCAGGCTATGGATTGTCGGAGCCACAGCCTTTGGGCAGGAGGTCGTAATAGGGGATGGCAGTCCAGCAGCGCCATTCACGGCTGCGCGTGTCCATGATCAGCACCAGATTGCGCCGCCATGTCCCCACGTTGTAGCCAGCATCGAATCGCAGCAGGCAATCGATCTCGAAGCCGCCATCTGCACGATACTTTGCCGTGATGGTTTCACAGCGCTCACTGCTCTCCGGTACTCCCAGCTTGCGGTTGTCCGAGCCATAGAAATCCCCCCGTTCGGCCAGCCACGCCTCCACTCCAGCCTTCCCGCTGGCCAGCTCGGCCAGGGCCGCCGCCAGCTTGGCTTTGGTAGAGAACTTCTTGTATTGCGGGACTGCGATCAGCGAGAGAATCATGATGATGGCCAGGACCACCATGAGTTCGATCAGAGAGAACCCGCGCTGGTGGTGTGCGTGGTTCGATGCGCAGCCAGCCTTTGATATTTTCATTTTCATCGGTTCCTTCGTCAGGAAATCAACGTTCCTGGCAATCTGTGTAGTGGCATGCGCGTGCGATCAGCCCTGGCAACCGTGGGGAAGGAGGCTCTGGTCTGAAATGTCGCTCCTGCAGAGCCAGACTCCCTGCGAGTCGCGATTCAAGGTCAGGTTGCCACTGCCGATTGCAGCGTCGTTCTTGAGCTCGCAGTTGATGCTCGTAGCTCCATTCGTGACATCGCTTGTCACCGTAATCCAGGTACAGCGGGAGCTTGACTCGGGCAGGCCAATCGATGCCGGCGTGGTGACCTCGCTGCCCTCGGCGAGGAGTGATTCAACGCCAACTTTTCCACCGGCAACTTCTGCGAGGGCGCCCGCCAACTTTGCCTTGGCCGCGAACCGCTGATACTGCGGCAGGGCAATCATCCCCAGAATCCCGATGATCGCCACCACCACCATGAGTTCAATAAGGGAAAAGCCCTTCTGCCGGGATGCGCTTTTGCCTGCGTGGCGTGTACGGCCGATTGCGGTGTTCATGATAATCCTCTGTGGCGTGGTGGTTTCATTGGTCTGGCCCGGAAACAAGCATTCGTGGCGCAGTCATAGGAAATCACGTGCACGGCAGTGGGTATATTCAAGAACTGGTAAAGTCGAGCGTGTTGAATGGCCGCGCGACTGTTTTGCGAATAATCAGAAAGTGCGCCGCAATTGCGTTGGGCATGGCCCAGGCACTGCCTGCACATCGGCCTTGCCCGCATTGCATCGCCATTCTCCGGCAGGGGTTCGCCACCATTGCAGGCGGCCGTCCTGGCGCAGATCGCAGGTCAGCACCGCGCGGCCGGTGTCGGGGAGCGAGGCGCGCAGGTGCACGCAATGCGCGGCGCTGGCAGGCAGTCCCAGGTGCTGGTCGGTCACGGTGAGATCACCTTCGGCGTAACTGCTTTCCACGGCGGCGATGGCGCCGCCCAGCACGCTGGCCGCGTCGCGCGGCCGGGTGCGGCCGGTAGCGTCATCTGCCGAGGGCGCACACAACAGTAGCGCGTAGACGGCTGTCAGTCCGGCGACGATGCAGACCGACGCCCAGGGCCGGTAGTGGCGTCGGCGAGGTGCCGCCTGTGTGGTTGATCGAGGGCGCATGGAGGGCGGCTCCCGTTGTCGAGAAGGGCGCGCGGTGCAACCACAGGCCGGGGCCGCTCTCCCCAGAGCAGCCCCGGCATTCGCATCCCCTGGCTATCGTTGTCGTGCGCTACAGCGCCAGCGAGCTTTCCACGTCCAGCACCATGCGCCGGGCGAGAGCTAGATTGGCCTTCTGCCGATCCAGTACCACATAGAAGAACAGGCCCTTCTTGGCCGACACCGGGCGCAGCACGTGGTACGCGCGACCCAGAGTGATCAGCACGTCCTCGATGCTGTCGTTGAGCTTCAGCGCTTCAGCCGCTTTCATCTTGGCGCGCAGCACCTCGGTGTTTCCTGCGGCCGCCAGTTCCATGTCCACGCCTGAGCCGGCTTCACCCAGCAGCATGCCGCTTTCGTAGTCGACCAGGGCAACGGCTTGTGCGCCGTTGATCTGCATGAGCGTGTCCAGGCATTTGTTGATGGCGATGTTCATTTCAGTGGTCCGTTGCGGGTGTGAGGAGTTGAAGAGCCGTCTGATCAGTGAGAGGGCATGCATCAGTTCGGGTTGTCGGTCAGGGCCCGTACGCACTGCTTGGCATGCCACAGCACGTTGCCGATGACACAGCTGTGGTCGCATGCGGTCATCAATAGGCGGGGCTGTGTTCCGGGAATGGCAAGCATCAAAACCTTGCCGTTGGCGGCATCGAGGATGAGTGTGTCGAGTTCACCAAAGTGCAGTTCGCGACCCAGCGCACTGGCCAGGCCGAGCATCGAGCTGGTCATCGCGGCCAGGCGATCGGCGACATGGCCCTTCGGGCCGGCCTGGGCCAGTGCGAAACCATCAGTGCTGGCAACGACGAGCGCCTGGATGCCGGTGACATTGTGTACCAGCGCGTCGAGTGCCGATGTGCGGTCGATGTCATTCATGGGCGGCCGCCGTGGCATTGCATTCGATCTGACTCATCAGCAGGTCCATCGCCATGATGGCCTGCGCCATGTCGCGTGGGTCCAGCGGCAATGCCGGCAGGTGTGGCGCATGGTCCTGCAACCAGTCCTGCCAGTGCGGCTGTACCGGATCATCGGTGCTACCGCATCGGGTGAAGCCGATGACGACGGGCAGCCCCGGTGCGCTTTCGGCGATAGCTCGCAGATGCCGCCCGGCCAGCGTGGCGCCCACGCTGGCGCTGCCATCGATCAGAACGATGGCACCTTCTGCACCGGCCAGCAGGATCGGCCAGATGTAGGAGAAACGTTCCTGCCCCGGCGATCCGTACAGGCGCAGGCGGTCGCCGCCTGGCAGGTCGATGTCGCCATAGTCCATGGCCACGGTGGTGTATTGCTTGCCCACGGAAGGGTCGGTATTGCGGGCTTCCGTCACCACCGCCGTGCCCTGGGTCAGGGTCTGCACGAGGGTGGACTTGCCCGCGCCGAGTGGGCCCATCACTACGATCTTGTGCTCACGCACGGTCATGCACTCCAGCGGATGCGAAGTTGTCGCCACAGATTGACGAGGCCGTCGGCGGGCGAGGGGCGCACAGGTGCGTCCTCGCCCACGACGGGAAAGGCATAGGCGGTGAGGAACGCTGCGTTGAAGAACGACTGCACGGTTTGGCGTGGCAGATCCAGGATGTCGCAGCATGCGCGCACGGACGCGCCCTGCTTGATCAGCAGCGCGCACAGTCGGAAGTGATCGGGACGATGGGCCAGGATGCGGAAGTCTGGCCAACGCCGCAGGCGCAACTTCGTGCAGTCTTGCAGGGGCGGGATCGGCACGCCGTGCCCGTCCGTGACCAGGGCAACGTTCCACAGCGTCAGGCGCAGCGGAACATTGCTGCACACCGTCGCACGCTGCACGAAGACCTCCTGTGTCACCGGTACTAGGCTCAGTCGAGAGTCTGCGTCGCCCAGTAGTCTCTGCAGCAGTGTCAGCGTGATCGGCGCGGGTGCGGTGGTCATCATCCGGTCGTTCCTGGCGTCCAGCCAGCACACGGTGGCCCCGTCGTGAATGATCGCGGCATGGGCCGGCCGCCGCGACGGCGTGCTGTCGCTCGCCAGATGCAGTCGCAACTGCTGTACGAACGGCAATGCGGCAGTTGGCAATGCGGCCGGCGCCAGTGGCTCTGCTTCAAAGGGCTCTTGCAGATCCTCAAACGATTGACGACGGAATCGGACCATGGGGTGTCCAGTGCGGCGAGTGATCGGAGGTGACTTTGTAAGCGGCCCCGCTGGCTTTCTGGAATGAAACTATTGGGAAAACTGCTGTGTCATTCGTATTTTTGATGCTCTCTGCAATTAATGGAATTGGCCGGAAGTTACTGCTGCAATGACATCAATTGCAGTGAGCGATTATTAAGTTGACGTAACCTGGAATGATTACTAGCGTCTCCACTGCGCACTGCGGCGTGACTATTGACGGGTAATCAGCATGCTCACTCGAATTGCCATTGCGGATGATCATCCACTGGTCTTGCTAGGCACGCGCATCGTGATCGAGGCCGGTGGGCAGCATCGCGTGGTGGCGGAGGCGCGATGTGCAGAAAGCCTGCTGGCCATCCTGGCCGAAGAGCCGGTGGATCTGGTGGTGACTGATTTTTCGATGCCGGATGTCGGCCGCTCGGACGGTCAGGCGATGCTGCAGGCGCTGAGTCGCAATTACCCCAAGGTGCCGGTGATCCTGGTCACGATGGTCACCAACGCCACCACCTTGAACATGGCAATGCGTACCGGTGTGCGCGGACTGGTGTGGAAGTGCAGTTGCGTGGATGGCACCCGCAAGGCGGTCGATACCGTGTTGAGCGGGGGGATCTACCTGGACCCCCAGTTGGCGCACTGCCTGCAGGAGGGTGGGCGTGAGCGATCGCTTTCGGTGTTGTCGCCCAAGGAGCTGGAGGTTCTGCGGCTGTATGTGTCGGGACCTTCGATCACAGAGATCGCCGGGAAGCTGCGGCGCACCGTCAGTACCATCAGCCGGCAACGCATTTCGGCGATGAGGAAACTGGGCATCAGCAATGATGCCGAGCTGTTCGCCTATGCGTTCGAGGAACGCCTGGGCAATGCCGGTGGCATGGCCAGTGGGGCAGCAAACGGGGGCCCATGAGTTCACGGCGGTCCAGTCAGGTCCGGTTGAGTTGTTTGAATGGGGGAACAACTGCCATCGCGCCTCCCTCTGTGCGCCGGGCCGTGAATCCCGGATGCTTGCGCCATCGTATTCATCTGGAGATCTCGATGGGCAAGGCACTCACCTGGCGCACCCTGGCCTGCACCCTGTTGCCGATGCTGGCGGCCGCCGGCGGCGCCCAGGCGCAGAGCTATGGCTACGGCTACGGCTACGACGACGACCGCTACGGCGGCCGCGATGGCAGTGGCATCGTGCGCTGCGAGTCGGTCAAGAACCGCAGCAATGAGTGCCGCCTGGATGGCCGCGCGCGGTTGATCCGCCAATTGTCCGGTTCGCCCTGTGTGGAAGGTGAGACCTGGGGCCAGTCGCGCAACGGCGTCTGGGTCACACAGGGGTGCCGTGCCGAATTCGTCGGTGAATACCGCCGCGGCGGCGGCTGGGGCGGCAATGGCGGCGGCTGGGGCAACGGCAGTGGATGGGGTGGTGGCGATGTGGTCACCTGCCATTCCAATGGCCACCGGCAGGAGTACTGCGATGCCCGCATCCGCCGGGGCGTGCGCCTGATCCGCCAGGACTCGCGCAGTGCCTGCATCGAAGGCCAGAGCTGGGGCTGGGATCGCCGCGGCATCTGGGTGAGCGATGGCTGCAGGGCGCAGTTCCAGGTGAACTGAGCTTTACGGGTTCAACCCGTGAAAATCAGAATAATCTGATACATCTCACATTTTGAACGCCGTATCGTCTGTGAGCAGGGCGCCTTGCGTGCCCTGATTCCCGGTGATGTCGATTGCCGTAGCCGGCATCAGCATCGCGCCGCCGTCGATACGCTGCCTCAAGGAGTGAGCTGCATGTTGATCCGCCTGCAATGCGAACAGCGCCAGTGGCGCGTGCTGCACCCGGATAGGCCGGAGCCGATCGAGTTCCGTGATGGCGCACGAGCCTATGACTTTGCCGAGACCCTGGCCCGCCTGCACTTCGTCGACACCGGGCAGCGCGCCGCCGTGCGCGTGGAGGCCAGCGGGGCGTTCGTGGAAGCGGTCAGTTACGGTTGAGCGTGGGGCGCCTGCCGGGGCAGGCCTGCGGGGTTCGGCCATCCACGCATGGCGTGGAACCACCTGCTTCCACCGTGGAAGGTGCGAGCCTTCGGCTGCACCTTCCCGTGATGCGTGGATTCCTGATCGGCCTCAGCCCGCGGCACTCAGCGGCGGGCTGCCTGCGGCCAGCTGTGGCCAACGCTTGAGCACGGCGGCGCGGATGCCGGCCGCATCGATACCGGCTTCGGCCAGCAGGTCCTCGCGGCTGGCGTGGTGCTGGTAGCTGTCGGGCAGGCCCAGGTGCAGGATCGGACGCAGCACGCCTTCGGCATTGAGCAGTTCACCGACACCGGAACCGGCACCGCCGGCCACGACGTTGTCTTCGATCGTGACCAGGCCCTCGTGCTGGGCGGCCATGGCCAGCACCAGCTCGCGATCCAGTGGCTTGATGAAGCGCATGTTGACCACGCTCAGGCCCAGTTCGCGGCCGACCTGCTCGGCGGCGGGCACGGTGCTGCCGAAGGCAAGCAGGGCGATGCGGTTGCCCTGCAGGCGCAGCTCGCCCTTGCCGATCGGCAGGGTCGACAGGTCGGTGCCGGCCGCAACGCCGGTACCCGTACCGCGCGGGTAGCGCACGGCAGCCGGACCCGGGTGCTGCAGGCCGGTGCTGAGCATCTGCCGGCACTCGGCTTCATTGGAGGGTGCCATCACCACCATGTTCGGCACGCAGCGCAGGAAGCTGAGGTCGAGGTTGCCGGCGTGGGTCGCGCCGTCCGGACCGACCACGCCAGCGCGGTCGATCGCAAACAGCACGTCCAGATCCTGGATCGCCACGTCGTGCACCAGCTGGTCGTACGCACGCTGCAGGAAAGTGGAGTAGATCGCCACCACCGGCTTGCCACCCTGGGTGGCCATGCCGGCGGCGAGGGTGACCGCGTGCTGCTCGGCGATCGCCACGTCGAAATAGCGCTGGGGGTACTCCTTGCTGAAGCGCACCAGGCCGGAGCCTTCGCGCATCGCCGGGGTGATGCCGTAGAGGCGCGGCTCGGCGGCGGCGGCATCGCACAGCCAGTCGCTGAATACATCGGTATAGGTCGGCTTCTTGGCCCCGGCCTTGGCCACCAGGCCCTTGTCCGGATCGAACGGGCCCACGGCGTGGTAACCGATCTGATCGCCTTCCGCCGGCTCGTAGCCCTTGCCCTTGGTGGTCATCACATGCAGCAGCTTCGGGCCCTTGGAGGCGCGCAGCGTCTTCAGAGTGGACAACAGCGCCGGCATGTCGTGGCCGTCGATCGGGCCGGTGTAGTGGAAGCCCATCTCCTCGAACATCGTGGAGGGCACGAACATGCCCTTCCAGTGTTCTTCCCAGCGCTTCACGAAACGCGCCGGGTTGTTCTTCTTGTCACCGAGGATCTTCTTGCCACCTTCGCGCAGCGCGTTGAGCGTACGGCTGCCGGTCGCTCGGCCCAGCATCTTGGTCAGGCCGCCCACTGCCTCGGAGATCGACATGTTGTTGTCGTTGAGGATCACCAGCAGGTTCGGCTCCGGCTCCATGCCACCAGCGTGCATCAGCGCCTCGAACGCCATGCCGGCAGTCATCGCGCCGTCACCGATCACCGCCACGACCTTGCGGTCGTCGCCTTCGGACTGGCGGGCGATGGCCATGCCGAGCGCGGCCGAGATCGAGGTGGAGGAGTGGCCGACGCCGAAGGTGTCGTACTCGCTTTCCTCGCGCTTCGGGAACGGCGCGACACCGTCCTTCTGCTTGACGGTATGGATCTCGTCGCGGCGGCCGGTCAGGATCTTGTGCGGGTAGGTCTGATGGCCGACGTCCCACACCAGCTGGTCGACCGGGGTCTGGTACAGGTAGTGCAGGGCCACGGTGAGCTCGATGACGCCCAGGCCGGCGGCGAAGTGGCCTCCGCTCTTGCCCACCGATTCGATGAGGTAGGCGCGCAGTTCGTCGGCGACCGCCCTCAATTCGGATTCGTCGAACGTGCGCAGGTCATCCGGTGTCTGGATGCGCGCGAGGCGGGGATAGCGGGCAGAGTCGATCATCATGTTCGCACTTTTTCTGAACGCCCATTTTCGCCCTCAAACGGGGGTGGGGCAAGCAAACGCCGCCGTCCGTGACAGGACGGTGAGGGTTGCATGTTCGGGCGTTCAGGTGCTCAGTTTCGAGCGCTTGGGCAACTGCGCCTTCAGGAAGGCCATCTGGTCGGCCAGGATGTTGCGGTTGGACAGGATCAGGTGCTCGATCCAGCTGGGCCGGTAGGGCACTGCCAGCAGGGGCATGCCGGCCTGCTGCGGGGTGCGGTCGCTCTTGCGCGAATTGCAGTGGAAGCACGCGGTGACCACGTTTTCCCAGCAGTCCAGGCCACCTTTGGACAGCGGCATGACATGGTCGCGGGTGAGCGTGGGGCGGGTGAACTGCTGGCCGCAGTACATGCACAGATGGGCGTCGCGGGCGAACAGGGCCTGGTTGGTCAGGTTCGGCGTCGGGTCGATCGCGCGGGAGCGGGCGTGGCCGCGGGCAGCGATGATCGGGTGCAGGTCCATGCCGCTCTGCAGGCCGCTGAAGCGGTTGGTGCCACCGTGGATGTGCAGGCAGGGATCGCCAAGCGTCCAGGCCACTGCCTCGCGGGCGTAGAGGCAGGCCGCATCCTGCCAGGTGATCCAGTCCAGTACGCGTCCGTGGGCATCAAGCGAGAGCAGCCGGACCGAACCGGGGCGATGCAGCGTCGTGGCGTTGGGCGATGCTTCGGCGCCCGGAGCAGAAAACGGAGCTCCGGCTTCGATCAGACCCAAGCGTGTAGTGTCTGTCTCCATCGGGAGAACAGCTTATACCTGAATGTTGACGATTTGTGTATCGCCGACAGGCGATACACAAATCGTCAACATTCAGGTCCGCGCATTCCTCCTATCCCCCGCACCTGTCGGTGCGCCCCCCTTAACAAAGGGGGGCTTTTCTCCAGATGGATTCCGGTGGTTCTCATCCACGCGTGGCGTGGATCTACGGCAGATCGCGGGGGACTGTCAGAGGCGGGGCGGTGTGGGGTGGCAGGACCGTTGGCGCCATGGATGGCGCCATCGAGCCCCATGGATGGGTTTACGGTGTGTCCTGCCAGGCCACACCGCCCCGCCATCCACCGGGATGCAGCTGTTGCTGTTGCGGTTGCCGGCCAGCGGCCGGCACTACCGCGGGTGCCGGGCGGCAGCCCGGCTCAGACGCCGAATCGCTCGTCGTCCATCGCCATCAGCGGGGCGGCGCCGGACTGGATCGCGGCGGCGTGGCTGAGGGTGCGCGGCAGCACGCGGGCGAAGTAGAACCGCGCAGTCTCGCGCTTGCCCTGGGCGAAGGCGGCGCCGTGCGCGCTGGCATCGGCGGCGGCCACGCTGCGGGCCCACCAGTAGGCCAGCACCACGTAACCCGAATAGAACAGGTAGTCGTAGCTGGCCGCGCCCAGTTCGTCCGGATTGCCGGCCGCGCGCTGGAGCACGTCCATCGTCAGCTTGCCCCATTCGGCGGCCTTGGCGCGCAGCGGGCCAATGAACTCGGCCAGCGCTTCGTTGCCCTCGTGTTCCTTGGCGAAGGCTTCGATCTCGGCCAGCATCAGCTTCAGGCCGGCGCCCTGGCTGGACGCGGTCTTGCGGCCGATCAGGTCCAGCGCCTGGATGCCGGTGGTGCCTTCATACAGCGTGGTGATTCGGGCATCGCGGGCCAGCTGTTCCATGCCGTGTTCGCGGATGTAGCCGTGGCCACCGAAGCACTGCAGGGCGTTGTAGGTGTTCTCGATGCCCCATTCGGTCTGGCAGGCCTTGGAGATCGGGGTCAGGAAGCTCACCAGGGTGTCGGCGCGCTCGCGCTCGGCCGCATCTTCGGCATGGTGGGCGACGTCGATCAGGGTTGCGGCGTGCAGCGCCAGCAGGCGGCTGCCTTCGACCAGCGACTTCACCGTCAGCAGCATGCGACGCACATCCGGGTGGACCAGGATCGGGTCGGCCGGCTTGTCCGGGAACCTGGCACCACTCAGGGCGCGCGACTGCAGGCGCTCACGGCTGTACTTCAGCGCGTTCTGGTAGGCGCGCTCGGACAGGCCGATGCCCTGCAGGCCGACCCCCAGGCGCGCGGTGTTCATCATGGTGAACATCGCCTGCAGGCCCTTGTGCGGCTGGCCGACCAGGTAGCCCTGCGCGCCATCGAAGTTCATCACGCAGGTGACCGACCCCTTGATGCCCATCTTGTGCTCGATCGAGCCGCAGCGCAGTGCGTTGCGCTCGCCGACGTTGCCGTCGCGGTCGACCTTGAACTTCGGGGTGACGAACAGCGAGATGCCCTTGGCACCCGGGGGAGCGTCGGGCAGCTTGGCCAGCACCAGGTGCACGATGTTCCCGGTCAGGTCATGCTCGCCGGCGGTGATGAAGATCTTGGTGCCGGTGATCGAATAGCTCCCATCGGCGTTCGGCTCGGCCTTGGTCTTGAGCAGGCCGAGGTCGGTACCGCAGTGCGGTTCGGTCAGGCACATGGTGCCGGTCCAGCGGCCCTCGATCAGCGGCTTGAGGAAAGCCTCGTGCTGCCAGGCCTCGCCGTGCTGCTTCAATGCTTCGATCGCGCCGTGCGAGAGCAGCGGGAAGTTGCCCCACGCCAGGTTGGCGGCGTTGATCATTTCGTTCAGCGGCACGCCCAGGGTGTGCGGCAGGCCCTGGCCGCCCAGCTCCGGCGAGGCGGTCAGGCCGGTCCAGCCACCATCGACGAACTGGTCGTAGGCCTGCTTGAAGCCGGGCGGGGTGGTCACTTCACCGGTGGCCTGGTCGAGCACGCAGCCGATCTCGTCGCCGACGCTGTTGAGCGGGGCCAGCACGGTGGCGCTGAAGCGGCCGGCTTCCTCCAGCACGGCATCGACCACGTCGGCGGTGGCGTCGGTGAAGCCCAGGCGGGCGAACAGGGGTTCGACCTTGAGCACGTCGTGCAGGGCGAAACGGAGGTCGGAAAGCGGGGCGGTGTAGCTGCTCATCGGTACGTCTCGATTTGATCAGGGCAGGGGAGAGCGGCGCCGGGCGCCGCCACGAAAGGCGGGTTCAGCGCAGCACGCCGGGCAGGCCGGGGGCCTGGTTGAGGGTGCTGCGGCTGCTGATGTCGAAGCTGCGCTGCTTCTTTTCCTGCGGCGTGGCCGCCACCGTTCCCTTAAGGCCATAGGCCAGGGTGCGGTTGCTGGCCAGCGCATCGGCCACCACCAGGCGCGCGGCCGAGCTGGGCACGAGGTCGATGTTGATGACGTCGGCGGAGGTGCCGCCGATGGAGATGCCGGGCTTGGCCTGCAGGGTGCCCGCTTCGTTGTCGCCGACGGTCAGCGCCAGCGAGACGTCATCGAAGGTCATCGGCATCGAGCTGAAGTTCTGCAGGCGCAGGGCCACGGTCCAGTTGCCGTCGGCACGCACGGTGAGCTGCTGCAGGCTGGCCGCCGGTTCCGAAACACGCTTGACGATGCCGTTGTTGCAGGCAACAAGGGCGAGGGTGCACAGGACAATCAAGGCGATACGGAAACGGTGGAGCATGGGCGCAAGTCCTCTGGAGGGGTGCGTTTGAATAAGCATACTACGGCGTATGGTCGTTTGGATCGCCTGTGGCGACCCGTCGCAGAGGGTAGCGCGTGAAGATGGTGGCCGGGCGTGCGCGGCGCCGCGGTTGCGACGCGGTTCAATCGGCGGGCGTATCGCGAAGCGGGGCCATCAGGCGCAGCGGGCGCAGGTCGTAGCCCATGGCCTCGGCTTTTTCTTTCAGCGCTTCGAAGCGTGCGCGATCCATTTCCGGCAGGCGCGAGAGGATCCACAGGTACTTCCGGTCCGGTTCACCGACCAGCGCCCACTGATAGTCCGGATCCAGCGCCAGCACCCAGTAGTCGGCCCAGACCAGCGGGACCCAGCTCAGCCAGTCCGGCGCGAAGCGCACCTGCAACTGGCCGGGATGGCCGGCCACCGCGCGTGCCACGCCTTCGGCGACCACGCGCTCACCGTCGCCGTTGCGGCAGGCGTTGGTGACACTGATGCGGCCATCGCTGCGCAGTCCGTAGTTGGCGGTGATCTCGCCCACGCACTGCTTCTGGAACGAGACCGGAAGATGCGCAATCTCGTGCCACTGGCCGGCGTAGCGATCGATGTCCAGGCGCTCGACCGCGCGCACAGGTTCAGTGGCGATCACCGGGAAAGCGGCCAGCAGCAGGCAGGCGAACAGGGCGGGGCGCAGAGGCATCGTCAGGCTCCAGGCAGGAGTCTGGAGCGTAGGTGCCGCCGCGCATGCCGGTGTAAATGTTTCGTCAACCGGGGGTGTGCGCAGGCGCCGCATCCGCCACTCGTGCAGTGCGCGAAGCACGGACAAAAAAAGACCTGCATCTCTGCAGGTCTCGAAAGATGGTGGCCGAAGACGGAATCGAACCGCCGACACGGGGATTTTCAATCCCCTGCTCTACCAACTGAGCTACTCGGCCAAACGGTGTGGCAATCACGATCAACCGCGATTCCCGAAAAAAAGACCTGCATTTCTGCAGGCTGTCGAACGTGGTGGCCGAGGACGGAATCGAACCGCCGACACGGGGATTTTCAATCCCCTGCTCTACCAACTGAGCTACTCGGCCACGTAGTTCATTGCAGCGAGGTCGCTGCCAAGGACGCGCATATTACGGAGGTCAGCCGCCTACGGCAAGCATTTTGGCAAAAAACCTTCACATTGCCGTCTGCGCAGGCGCAAGTACTTGATCCGCCGTCCCGGAGCGGGGGCGCGCTGGATGCCGATTCAACCGGGCGCGGCGGCGCGGTGATCATCGCGTGCGGCGGAATTCAGCGGGCCACGGTGATCGACAAACGCGGCGAGGCGCGGCCTGCGCGTGGACGGCACCGATACCGGACATGGAACGCTGTTTTCGTGACCGCCATGGGGGAACGCTGCAGCGTAGTGTCGGCGTTCCTTTCCTGATGCTGGCAACAGCAGAGACCGTCGTCATGTCCGACTCATCGACCACCACCCGCATCGTGCTGGCGTCGCGTCCGCAGGGGGCGCCCACCGCAGCCAATTTCCGCCTGGAGCAGGCCGCGCTGCCGCCCTTGGGCGACGGCGAGGTGCTGCTGCGCAATCGCTACCTCTCACTGGACCCGTACATGCGTGGACGCATGGATGAGGGACCGTCGTATGCCGCGCCGGTGGCAGTGGGGGCTGTGATGGAAGGCCAGACCGTGGCCGAGGTGGTGCAATCCAGGGCCGAGGGGGTCGCAGTGGGCGAACGGGTGCTGGCGCCGGGCGGGTGGCAGACCCACGCCGTGCTGCCGGCCAAGGCGCTGGGCCGCCGCCTGGACCTGGCCGGGCTGCCGTTGAGTACGGCGCTGGGGGTGTATGGCATGCCGGGCTTCACCGCCTATTCCAGCCTTCATGAAATCGCCCGCCTGCAGCCGGGAGAGACGCTGGTGGTGGCCGCCGCAACGGGGCCGGTCGGCGCGACCGTGGCGCAGTTGGCCAAGCTGCAGGGCGCGCGCGTAGTAGCCATCGCCGGTGGCGAGGCTAAGCGTGCCTATCTGCAGACGCTGGGCGTGGACGTGGGGCTGGATCATCGCGCGGCTGATTTTGCCGAGCAGCTGCGCGCGGCGGTACCTGCGGGTATCGACGTGTACTTCGAGAACGTCGGGGGCCATGTACTGGACGCGGTGCTGCCGTTGCTCAACGACTTCGCCCGCATTCCGGTGTGCGGCACCATCGCCACCTACAACAATCGTGGTGTCGCGCAGCCTGGCCCGGACCGCCTGCCGGCGCTGTTCAGCCAGATCCTGCGCCAGCGCCTGACCGTGCGCGGTTTCATCGCGCACGACTTCAAGCACCTGTGGCCGGACTTCGAGCGCGAGATGGCGCAGTGGCTGCGTGAGGGCCGCATCCAGTACCGCGAGGACGTGGTGGAAGGGCTGGAAAATGCACCGGAGGCGTTCTTCGGGCTGCTGCAGGGGCACAACTTCGGCAAGCTGATGGTGAAGCTGGACTGAGGGCTTGGCCGGTGCCGGACAAGGTCGGCGGCTTGCGGGTCGCGTCAGCCGTTGGCGACCTTTTCCCGGCGCAGCAGTTCGCGCTTGCGTGCCACGCCCCAGGCATAGCCGGACAGGTCGCCGTCGCGGCGCACCACCCGGTGGCAGGGCACCGCCACGGCCAGCGGATTGCTTGCGCAGGCGCGTGCCACCGCGCGGCTTGATCGCGGCGCGCCGATACGCGCGGCGATTTCGGCATATGAGGCCGTCTGTCCGCGCGGAATCTGCTGCAGCGCCTGCCATACACGTTGCTGGAAAGCCGTGCCGCGGATGTCCAGCGGCAGCGTGGCGCCTCGCGAGGGATCCTCGACCAGGCCCACCACCTGTGCCACCAGTTGCTCATAGCCGCTGTCGGCCCCGACCAGTTCGGCCTGGCGGAAGCGCTGCTGCAGTGACTGCAGCAGCGCGTCCGGATCGTCGCCGAGCAGGATCGCGACCACGCCGGTGGCACTGCTGGCCACCAGCACGCTGCCCAACGAACTTTCGGCAAGCGCGAAGTGGATGACTTCGCCGCGACCACCGGCACGCCATTGCTTCGGCGTCATGCCCAGCAGCTTCGGCGCGTTCTCGTAGAAGCGTCCACTGGAGCCGAAGCCGGCATCGTGGAAGGCGTCGGTGATGCGTTCCTTCTGCTGAAGTTCGCTGCGCAGGCGATCGGCGCGCAGCGCTGCAGCGTACTGCTTCGGGGTCAACCCGGTCGCCTGCTTGAACAGGCGATGCAGCCGGGTCGGGCTGCAGCCGGCGATGGCGGCCAACGCCTGCAGCGAGGGCTCGTCGAGGCTGGCCTGCAGATGGCGGCAGACCCGTTCGACGCGGGCATCGGGAGCGGTGGTGGCGGTGCTGTCCATGGATGGATTCTGGCACGTGCCGGTTCTACGGAAACTCCGTTTCCTGCACCGGGTCGGGACGCCCGGAAACGGAGTGTTGGTGGGCCGGAGGCACGGCATCGTGGCGGTCACTCCACAACCGGTACCACCCTCATGCGCCTGAACAACAAGATCGCCCTCATCACCGGTGCCAGTGCTGGCATCGGCCGCGCCAGCGCGCTGCGCTTTGCTGCCGAAGGGGCAAAGCTGGTGCTCAATGCACGACGCCCACAGCCGCTGCTGGTGCTGGCCGAGCAGATCCGCGCCGCCGGTGGCGAGGTGGTGGTGCATGCCGCGGACGTGGCTGATCCGGCCACGGCACCGGCGCTGGTGGAACTGGCCCAGCAGTCATTCGGTGGGTTGGACATCGCGCTCAACAATGCCGGCATGCTCGGGCCCGGTGCACCGGCAGCAGAGTTCCCGGTGGATGCGTGGCGCGAGGTGATGGCCACCAATCTCGATGCCGCCTTCCACGCCGCACGCGCCCAGTTGCCGGCGTTGCTGGCACGCGGCGGTGGCTCGCTGGTGTTTGTCGGCACCTTCGTCGGCCACACCGTCGGCTTCCCGGGCATGGCGGCCTATGCGTCGAGCAAGGCGGGGCTGATCGGCCTGAGCCAGGTGATCGCGGCCGAGTACGGCGCGCGCGGCGTGCGCAGCAACGTGCTGCTGCCCGGTGGCACCGATACCGAAATGGGCCGGCAGGCGGCACCGACCGGTGATGCGCGTGATTTCGTGCGCTCGCTGCATGCACTCAAGCGCATGGCCGAGCCGGAAGAGATCGCCAATGCGGCGTTGTTCCTGGCCAGCGATGAAAGCAGCTTCGTTACCGGTACCGCAATGCGCGTTGAAGGCGGCGTGTCGATCACCCGAACCTGAGCGCCGTCACGTGCGAGGCGAGTAGCGGATGCCGCTGCTGGCCATGAATCCCTTCGGGTCGAACCGGGCCCAGGCCTCGCCCCAGCTGAAGCGGGCGTGGCCGCCTGCCAGTTTGCGCCCCAGTGCCGTGGCCAAGATGCGCCGCATGAAAGCGACTTCGGCATCGATCGCGGCCTGGGTCGGCCAGCCGTCTTCCAGTGTCGCATCAGGCAGATCGACACCCATCGTCACCATGTCGAGCTGTTGCCCGTGGAAGCCCAGGCTGATGCCAGCGGGCGCACCGCCCAGGCTGAGCCGCTGCAGGCTGAGCCAGTGATAGCCGGTGCCGACATCGCGCTCGCCATGCGTCAGCGTGGCGAAGGCGATGCGCGCCTCCTGCAGTGAGAGGCTGGGACAGATCAGGTTCGGCAGCGTGCCGAGCTGGATGCTGCCGTCGGTTGGATTGAAGTTCATCGGCACGGTGGGTGCCGCGTGCTGGGCGGGCGGGGGCATGGGTGTCCGCGGAATTCGTGCTGCATCGGATTCTGGGCGTGTGTTCACCGTCGCAGCAAGTGGGTTCGTGCACACGCTGTTGGCGCGGGACTGACCTGTGGATTACCCGCCGGCCTCTAGCGTGGGGCAGAACGTCGGCCTGATGCCGATGAGGGAGCAATCAGATGAACGAGCCAGACAAGGATCAGGACCCGAAGCAGGGTATCCAGGAAAGCCGCCAGGACAGGAAGCAGGACGATGTGGCCAAGCAGCGGCCGGGGCAGCGCGATCAACAGGTGCGCGATGCGCATTCGCGCAGCCCGCGCCGCAAGGATGGCGGCCAGGAACCCGGCTAGGCGGATTCCAGACAAGAAAAAACCCGTAGATCGCCAGGATCTACGGGTTCTTCTGAATAGTGGTGGAGCCAAGGAGGATCGAACTCCTGACCTCGTCATTGCGAACGACGCGCTCTCCCAGCTGAGCTATGGCCCCACGGCAAGGCTGCAGTGTAGCGCTGCCTGCCGGGCTTGCCAAGCACCGGGCAGGGACGACGCAAGGCCTGGATCCACCGCCGTGCCGGCCGGATTCGGGCCAGTGCTTGGCGCAGCAGGGCGAATTCGACAGAGACCAGGCGTTGCGCAAGGCAATGCCGGGGGCGGCAGCAATGAGCAGTCGTTCCGCGAAGCCGTGGCGCCGTAGAAGTAAAAGCGAGAGCTGGTTTCGCAGCGCGCATGCGGGCGACTTGCGAGGGTCGATGTCGCGCTGACCCGGCTGCCAGGAGCTTCGGGGTCAGATCCGTTTTCCTTGGGAGAACGGAGCTGACCCCAAGGTGGTGCCGGCGGACTGTGCCGAAACCGCTTGTTTCGCCGGGTTCGGGTGCCGCGCAACGAAATCGTAACAATTTGGGGGATAATGGCCGCTTGCGCAGTTTTCCCCCTTTTTGCCGCCCGGCTCGCGCAGGCCGCACGGACGCCTCCTCAGAGCATTCCATGCCCTCCCATTCCGATTCCCGCCGCCTGTCGGGTCTGTCCTCTTCCTTCGCTTCCTTCCGCCGCCATCCGCTGGCTCTGGCCTGTGCCGGCCTGGCCCTGGTCGGCAGCTTCGGTGCCGCCGCGCAGGACAGCGCGCCGACCCCGACCGGCCTGGACACGATCACCGTGACCGCCGAACACCGTGAGCAGAACCTGCAGGAAGTGCCGGTTTCGGTGGGCGTGGTGCAGGGCGAGCGCATGCGCGACTTCACCGCCGGCGGCGACGACACCCTGCTGGCACTGTCCGGCCGCGTGCCGAGCCTGTATGCGGAAACCACCACCGGCCGCATCTTCCCGCGCTTCTATATCCGTGGCCTGGGCAATATCGACTTCTACCTGGGTGCCTCGCAGCCGGTGTCGATCATCCAGGACGATGTGGTGCTGGAGCACGTGGTGCTGAAGTCCAACCCGGTCTATGACGTGGACCAGGTGGAAGTGCTGCGTGGCCCGCAGGGCTCGCTGTTCGGCCGCAACACCACCGCCGGCATCGTCAAGTTCGACACCCTGAAGCCGACCCAGGACTACACCGGTCGGGTCAGCGCCAGCTACGCGACCTACAACAGCGTGTCGATCGACGGCGGCTTCGGCGGCCCGATCAACGACATCGCCTCGTTCCGCGTGTCGGCGCTGTACCAGCACCGCGATGACTACGTCGACAACACCTACAAGGGCCCGAGCGCCGACGGCACGGTCAGCCCGAAGAAGAACGCGATGGGCGGCTTCGATGACCGCAACGTACGCGCGCAGCTGCTGCTGACCCCGAGCGACCAGTTCTCGATCCTGGCCTCGGCCCACGCCCGTGACTACGAAGGCACCTCGACCTTGTTCCTGCGCGGTGCGCTGACCAAGGGTTCGAACAAGACCGACGTGCCGCGCGACCAGGTCGCCTACGACGAAGCCGACAACAACCCGCAGGCCTACAAGACCTACGGCGGCTCGGTGAAGGCGCGTTACGACTTCGGCGCGATCGACTTCACCTCGATCACCGCCTACGAGACCACCTCCGGTTACAGCCGTGGCGACACCGACGGTGGCGCCGCGGTGAACTTCCCGGTGAACGGCGTGCCGAACGGCTACGGCCAGTCGATGGGCCGCATCCGTGACCTGGACCAGTGGACCCAGGAATTCCGCCTGGCCAGCCATGACGACAGCGCGTTGCAGTGGCAGGCCGGTGCCTTCTACTTCAACGGCAGCGACACCACCGACTTCTACCAGCGCGCCTGGTTCCTGCAGGGCGCGGCCCGCAACCCGAACAACTGGGTGCGCCTGCGCAACAAGAACACCTCGTGGGCCGGCTTCGGCCAGCTGAGCTATGCCTTCACCGACAAGTTCACCGTCACGGCCGGCCTGCGCCAGACCCGGGACGAGAAGCACACCCGCCTGCTGAAGACGGCTGACACTGCCGCTGGCGTGGTCACCTACAAGGGCCGCACCGACGTCAAGATGTCCGACACCACCCCGAGCTGGGATCTGAGCGCGATGTATCAGATCACGCCGGACGTGAGCGTCTATGCCAAGGTCGCCCGCGGCTTCCGCGGCCCGACCATCCAGGGCCGCTCGGCCGTGTTCAATGCCGACTTCACCACCGCCGATTCCGAGACCATCCTGTCCTGGGAAGCGGGCGTGAAGAGCAGCCTGTGGGACAACCGCCTGCGCTTGAACGCCACCGCGTTCACCTACACCGTCAACGACATCCAGCTCAACGGCAACGATTCGGACGGCAACGGCGTGCTGTTCAACGCCGACAAGGCCAAGGCCTATGGTTTCGAAGCGGACATGGAGCTGCGCCCGATCCCGAACCTGACCCTTAGCGCCGGCCTGAGCCTGCTGCACAGCGAGATCAAGGACAAGCGCGTCTACGCGCAGGTCTGCGGCCTCAACGGCCAGGTGGTGTGCACGGTGAATGACCCGACCATCAAGGTCGGTGCCAACACCTTCGCGCAGATCGACGGCAACCCGCTGCCGAACGCGCCGAAGTACAACGTCAACCTGGCCGCCCGTTACGACTTCCCGGTCAGCGACGCGGGCACCATGTTCGTCTCCACCGACTGGAACAAGCAGGGCTACACCAGCTTCGTGCTGTACGACAGCAAGGAGTTCAACTCCAAGGGTGATTTCGAAGGCGGCCTGAAGATCGGCTACTCGGGCAACTACGGTGCCTACGAAGTGGCGCTGTTCGCGCGCAACATCACCAACGAGAAGAACCTCAAGGGTGTGATCGAGAACTACATGGCTGCGGTCTACAACGAACCGCGCACCGTCGGTGTCTCGCTGAACATGAACTGGTAAGGCGTTGCCACGGTGGCGGGTCTTCCCGCCATCGAACTGCTGGAATGCAAAGGGCGGCCCGGTGATCCGGGTCGCCCTTTTTCATGGCCTTCGACGGTAGCCGGATCGCAATCCGGCGCCGTGCTCGGCGCTTCAACGTGCCGGCAGCAGCGCCTGCAGCCGCGACTCCAGCTCCTGCTGGCGCCAGCCGGCCAGTGCGGCCGGCCATTGGCGGCGCTCCAGGTAGCTTTCCAGATGCTTGCGCGAGGCCAGCACGCCATCCGGCAGGCCCAGTTCGCGGCTGCGCTCGGCGACCGCGTCCTGCAGCTTCTTCAGTGCCTGCTTGTTGGTGTCGTTGGCGGGCAATGCCAGCGGTGCCTCGGCCTCATCGGCCAGCGGTGTGTCCAGCGCCTGCCACACGGCGCCAGCGAGTTTGCGCGGTGCCTTCGGGAACTGTTCAAACAGCGTGGCCAGCGCGGCGGCATCGGCCGGTGGCGTGCGTGCCAGCGTGGCGGCCAGTTCGTTGTCCAGGATCCAGCTTCGCGGGCGGTCGCTGCTGCGTGCCTGCACATCACGCCAGCGCAGCAGGCGCAGCAGGCGGCGCTGCGCGGGAGCATCGAGAAACTGCGCTGAGCGCATCGCCAGATGCGGCCAGCGGTCCTCGTCATTGGCGACGCTGGCCAGCAGGCGCTCGCCGTCGTCGTGCAGCCACTGCTGGCGGCCCAGCGCCTGCAACTTGGCATCGATGGCGTCATGCAGCGCGAACAGGTGCTCAACGTCGTCGGCGGCGTACTGCAGCTGCGATTCCGAGAGCGGACGGCGCATCCAGTCCGAACGGGTTTCGCCCTTGGCCAGCGCCACCCCGGTGATCTCCGCAACCAGCTTCTGGTAACCCATGCCGCCACCGATACCGGCCAGCGAGGCACCGATCTGGGTGTCGAACAGCGGTCGCGGCAACACGCCGCAGGCCCACTTGAAGGCAACCAGGTCTTCGCTGGCGCTGTGCATCACCTTGGTGATCGATTCATCGGCCAGCCAGGGCGCCAGTGCCTCGGTCATGCCGGGAATCAGCGGATCGATCAGCAGGATGTCCTGCCCGACCGCCATCTGCACCAGAGCGAGCTGCGGCCAGAACGTACGTTCACGGATGAATTCGGTGTCCAGGCCGATGCGGGCCGGACGCTGCTGGAAGTACGCATCCAGCTCGGCGGGGGTGGTGATCCAGGTTGCCACGGGTCAGGGCCTACTACTCGGGTTTGCTCAGGCAGGGGAGAATAGCCTAACGTCGGTCCGCGTCCGTGCCGAAGGAGATCCTGCTTGCGTTTTCCGCTGTCGTCCGTGCTGTGCACCGCTCTGGCCGTGGCCACGGCCGGTTGCACACCGTCGCCCTCGGCGACACCGGAGCCGGGGCCGGCTGCTGGCGAAGACGCGCGGCCGCAGGAAGGCTCACTGGCGGAGCCGACACCGGGGGCCGGGCAGGGCAGCGTCACCATTGCCGGTGAGGATGCCACCGAGGACGTGCAGCGGTGGACACCGCCACGGGTCGACCGGCAGGGCCGCAGCGTCGCCCAGCTGCGCCGCGCAGCCGAGAAGGCGTTCAGCGAAGGGCACCTGTACGAGGACGCCGACGCGGCGGTTCCGCTGTGGCTGGCGGTGCAGGAGGAAGACCCGGATGACCGCCTCGCCCGCAGCGGCCTGCAGCGTGCTCGCCAGCGCCTGCAGCAGCAGGCCGATGCCCTGCTGGTTCGGCCACTGCGGCAGCGCGAGGCGCTGGCCGAGGCGAGTCGCCAGGCACTGGTGCTGCTGACCCTGGCGCCGAAGGATGAGAAGGTGCGCGCGCTGCAGGGCCGGGTGGAGCTCGCCCAGCGCGTGGTGGCCTATAACCGTGCTGGCGAGGAAGACCTGCGGTCGGGGCGGATCGGTGAGGACGGTGACGGTGCGATCGGCAACTTCCGTGAAGCGCTGGCTCTGGACGAACACAACAGCCGGGCGCGGCAGGGCCTGGCGGCGGCCGAAAGTGGCCTGATCCGCCGGGCCGAGGACGCCGCGCGCGTGCGCGACTTTGCCAGTGCGGGCACCTGGCTGGCCGAAGCCAGCAAGGTCCGTGACTCGTCACCGACCATTGCCGATGCCTTCGAGCGCATCGAGCAGATCCGCGCCGCCGCGCTGCTGCAGCTGCGTGATGAGGGCCTGCGCGAGCTGGCGACGCCGCAGGGGCTGAAGCCGGCGCGCGAAAAGCTGGCCGAGGCCCTGCGCATCGCCTTGCCGGGGGATGCGGTGGTGGCCCAGCTGCGCGAACGCATCGATCTGGCCACCCATTACGGCAGCTTCCGCCCGGGTCAGGTGTTCAGCGACGCGATGCGTGATGGTGGGCGCGGTCCGCAGATGGTGGTTGTGCCGCATGGCGGCTTCCAGATGGGCGCGGGTGATGCCGAGCCCGGCTCCACCGACGCCGAGCGCCCCTCCCATTACGTTCGCTTTGACCGCGGCTTCGCGATGGCGATCACCGAGGTTACCGTCGGCGATTTCGAGCGCTATGTGAAGTCGACCAATGCACGACCACGTGCGACCCGGCGCGGCCACTCGGTGGTCTATGACGAGCGCAGCGGCAATTTCATCCGCCGCAGCGGCGTCGACTGGCGTTCGGATTACGATGGCGCGCGCGCACTGGGCAACTCGCCGGTGATGCATGTCAGCGTGCGGGATGCCGAGAACTACGCGGCATGGCTGTCCGAGCAGACCGGACGCAGCTACCGGCTGCCGAGCGAGGCCGAATTCGAATATGCGCTGCGCGCCGGGAGCAGTGGCCGCTACCCCTGGGGAGACGCGGGTACGCCGCCGCCGGGCAGCGGCAACTTCACCGGCAGCAAGGACGTCTCGCCTTCGGGTCGGCACTGGCACAACGCTTTCATCGGCTATGGCGATGGCTGGTGGGGACCGGCGCCGGTGGCCAGTTTCCAGGCCAATGCTTTCGGCCTGCACGACATGGCCGGGAATCTGAGCGAATGGGTGGCCGACTGCTGGCACGCCAGCTACCGGCGTGCGCCGTCCGACGGTGTCGCCTGGTTCAACCCGGGCTGCCGGTCACGGGTGATCCGGGGCGGCAATTGGGCCAATGCGCCCGAGCAGACCCGTGCGGCCTGGCGGCAATCGCAGGATTCGGACACCACCAATGCGCGCATCGGCTTCCGTCTGGTGCGCGGCATCTGAGCGGCATCGGGCTTCACCCGCTGCTGGCGTCCGCGCACTAAGATTGCGCCGTGCCCGCCAGCCGGCGGGGTCTGCTGGAAGACCACCGATGCGCAACGATCCCTTTTCCCGCTCGCCCCAAGGCCCGCAGCGACGCGGCCTGTTCGGCAACATCCGCTGGTGGGTGCTGCTGCTGGCGGCGGGCTATGCGGTGTTCTACTGGTTCTCCAATCGCACCGTCGATCCCTACACTGGCGAGAAGGTGATGATCGACAGCAGCCTGGATGCGCGCCAGGAGACCGCGCTCGGTCTGCAGGCCTACCAGCAGATCCTCTCGCAGGAACGGCCAATGGATCCGAATGCGCCGATCGCGCGCGATGTGCGCGACATCGCGCAGCGCCTGATCGCCAAGGTGGATGTGGTGGAGACCGCGCTGGCACAGGAGCACGGCGTGCAGCCGGCGCATTTCGCGCAGGATTTCCAGTGGGAAGTGAACGTGATCCCGTCCGAGCAGGCCAATGCGTTCTGCCTGCCGGGCGGCAAGATGGCGGTCTACACCGGCCTGGTGCCGGTGGCGCGTACGCGTGATGCGATGGCGGTGGTGATGGGCCATGAGATCGCCCACGCGCTGCTGCGCCATGGTGCGCAGCGGATGGCGCAGCAGAAGCTGACCCAGATCGGGCAGATGGCCGGTGCCGCCAGCGGCATGGATGCGCAGCAGCAACAGATGATGATGTCGGCGATGGGCTACGGCTATCTGCTGCCCTATGCACGCAGCCACGAGACGCAGGCCGATGAAGTGGGGCTGATGCTGGCCGCAGCGGCGTGCTTCGATCCCCGCGAGGCAGTGCCATTGTGGCAGCGCATGGGCCAGGCCAGTGGCGGCCAGGCGCCGCCGGAGTTCGCCTCCACCCACCCGAACCCGGGCACCCGCATCCAGAACCTGCAGGCACTGATGCCGAAGGCGCTCGAGTACCGGCAGAAGTTCTGCGAGCAGGCAAAGTAGGGGGTTGTTCGTCAGGGCTGCGCCCTGCACCTGCCGAAGCCAGAGCAACAGCAACAGCGTGCATTCCGTGGGATGGCGGGGTGGGTCCGGTTGCGGGGGGCGCTGCAAGTACGTCCATGTAAGCTCGGTCGCCGCATCCATGCGGCTCACGCCCCCGCAACCGGACCCACCCCGCCTTCGACAGATTTCTGCTGCTGTTGGTAGGTGTCGACCTTGGTCGACACGGTAGATCCATGCGATGCGTGGATGCTTTTCGATCTCGATTCGAAATATTCGATTCCGATGGAGAGTCATCCAGCATGGCGTGGATCTACACGATCGCGGAAAACTGTCAGAGGTGGGGCGGTGTCGGAGTGCGGGGTGTCAGCCGCATGGATGCGGCTGCCAAGCCTACAGGGATGTACTTGCGGCGTCCCCGCACTCCGGCACCGCCCCGCCAACCCGCGGAATGCCAGCTTTTGCTGTTGCTTCGGCCGTTGCTTGAAGCCTCTGCGGGTGCAGGGCGCAGCCCTGCCGAACCCCCCTCTACTTGACCTGCACGTCGATCACGCCGTCGCCGACGCGGGCCCGCAGGGCGTCACCGGGCTGTACCTGATCAACCTTCCGCACCAGGGTGCCATCATCGCTGCGGGTCAGGATGCTGTAGCCACGCGCCACGGTCGCCAGCGGGCTGACTGCTTCAAGTGAACGCGCCAGTCCGCGCAGTCGCAGTGCATCGCGCTCCAGCAGACGCTGCATCGCTGCCTGCGGTCGTCCGCGCAGGGCGGCCAGGCGGCGTTGCATCGTGTCGAGCTGGCGCTGTGGATGATGCCCGCGCAGTACCGCAGACGCGTGACGCAGGCGCGCAGCACGGCGCTCCTGCTGCTGGTTGAACGCGGCATGCAGGCGCCGGCCCAGATCGAGCTGGCGTCGACGCAGCAGGTCCAGTCGTGCCTGCGGGCTCTGGGCGTTCAGGCGCAACAGGGCGCGGTCGGCGCGCTGCATCGCCTGCTGCATCGCATGCCGTTGCAGCTGCACCATGCGGGCGGCCGTGCGGCGCAGGCGCAGGGCCAGTTCGCGCTGGTCGGGTACCAGCAGCTCGGCCGCCACCGAGGGCGTTGGTGCACGCAGGTCGGCGGCGAAGTCGCTCAGGCTGAAGTCGGTTTCGTGGCCCACCGCCGAGACCACCGGCGTGCGGCTGGCGGCGATCGCACGGGCCAGTGTTTCATCGTTGAAGGCCCACAGGTCTTCCAGCGAACCACCACCGCGGGTCAGCAGGATCACGTCGTAGCGGCCACTGGCATCGGCGGCCTGCAGCAGCCGGGTGATCTGCGCGGCGGCACTGCTGCCCTGTACCAGGGTTGGCAGCAGGTCCACTTCCAGCAGCGGGAAGCGCCGGCCGAGCACGCTCAGCACGTCGCGCACGGCGGCGCCGGTGGGCGAGGTGATCACGGCCAGGCGCTGCACGTGCGCCGGCAGCGGCCGCTTGCGTGCCGGGTCGAACAGGCCCTCGGCCTCCAGCCGTGCCTTCAGCTCCTCGAAGGCGCGGCGCAGCGCGCCTTCGCCGGCTTCCTCCATGTGGTCCAGCACCATCTGGTACTCGCCACGGGCGTCGTACAGGGTCACCTTGCCGCGCACCAGCACGCGCATGCCTTCGCGCGGCACGAACTTCAGGTACTGCGCCTTCATCCGGAACATCGCCGCACGCAGCTGCGCGCGCGCGTCCTTCAGGGTGAAGTAGAGGTGTCCGGAGGCAGGACGCGCCACGCTGCCCAGTTCGGCCTCGACCCAGATCGCCGGGAAGCTGCCTTCCAGCAGGTCGCGGGCCAGGGTGTTGAGCTGGCTGGGGGTGAGGATGTCGTTGTTGCGTGGCTGCATGGAAACGGCGTGCTGCGGGCGGAACGGGGGCTCAGGATCGCACGTCAGCGCGCTGTGTGCTGGCCCAGTGCCCACTGCACGTGTTCACGCACCAGCGGCGAGGGATCGTCGATGCGGGTCTGCAGCGCAGCCAGCGCTTCGGCCGAGGACGGCGCATTGCCCAGCGCCACGGCGATGTTGCGTAGCCAGCGCTCATGGCCGCTGCGCCTGATCGGGCTGCCTTCAGTGCGGCGCAGGAACTCGGCTTCGTCCCAGGCGAACAGCTGGTCCAGGCGCGCGGTATCGAGGTTGTTGCGCGCACGGAAATCGGCTTCGTCGGTGCGCTTGGCGAACTTGTTCCAGGGGCAGACCAGCTGGCAGTCGTCGCAGCCATAGATGCGGTTGCCGATCAGCGGGCGCATCTGTTCGGGAATGGCGCCGTCGTGTTCGATGGTCAGGTAGGAAATGCAGCGCCGCGCGTCCAGCCGCTGCGGGCCGGTGATGGCCTGGGTCGGGCAGACATCGATGCAGCGCGTGCAGGTGCCGCAGTGCGCCGTGGCCGGCGTATCGATCGGCAGTGGGATGTCGATGTAGATCTCGCCGATGAAGAACCAGGAACCGCCATGGCGGTCGATCAGGCAGGTGTGCTTGCCGATCCAGCCGAGCCCGGCGTTGCGGGCCAGTGCGCGCTCCAGGACGGGGGCGGAATCGACGAACACGCGGTAGCCCAGTGGCGCGACTTCGTCGTTGATCTGCGTGGCCAGCTTCTGCAGGCGGTTGCGCATCAGCTTGTGGTAGTCGCGGCCCAGCGCATAGCGCGCCACGTAGGCGCGGCCCGGGTCGGCCAGCGTCGCCCACGCTTCGGTGTCATCCTTGTGGCTGTAGTCCATGCCCACCGAGATCACGCGCACAGTGCCGGGCAACAGCTCGGCCGGTCGTGCGCGCAGGGTGCCGTGGCGCGCCATCCAGTCCATCGTGCCGTACAGGCCCTGGCCCAGCCAGTCGGCCAGGTGCGCCTCGTCCTCGCCGAGCTCGATACCGGCGATGCCGCAGCGCTGGAAGCCATGCGCGCGGGCCAGTTCGCGGATGCGCTGCACGGCCTGGGCTGGATCGACGGGGGAGGGGGCGAGGGACATGCGCACCAGTATAAAATCCCTGCATGGCCAACCTCGCCGATCTGTTCGATTCCGCTGCCGCGCGTGCGCTGGATGCCCAGGCGTCCACCCTGGCGGGGGATGCTGGCTGGGGACTGATGGCGCAGGCCGGCCAGGCCGCCTGGCAGTGCCTGCTGCAGCATTGGCCGCAGGCGCAGCGGATCGGCGTGGTGGTCGGTGCGGGCAACAATGGCGGCGACGGCCTCGTGCTGGCTCGCCACGCGTTGCAGGCCGGGCGCGAGGTGAGGGTGATCGCCCTGCCGGGCCGGGCGCCATCGACCGCGCTGGCGCAGCGTGCAACATCGGAGTTCAGGTCCGACGGCGGCGCCATCACCGAGTTCGACGGCGCGCTGCCCGAGGCCGACCTCTGGGTCGATGCCCTGTTCGGGCTGGGTTTCGATCGCGCGCCGGAGGGCGCGGCGCAGGCGCTGATCGTTGCGATCAATGCGCAGGCGGCACCTGTGCTGGCCCTGGATGTGCCCAGTGGCGTCGATGCCGACCGCGGTGCGGTACCCGGCGCGGCAGTACGCGCTGCGCGGACCCTGCAGTTCATCGTGGCCCATCGCGGGCTGTACACCGGCGACGCGCTGGATCATTGCGGGCACAAGGCCCTGGCACCCCTGCAGTTGCCCGCGGCCGCATGGCAAAGCGTGTCGCCTGCCGTGGAGTACTGGACGCAGGCACGGTTGCCGGCCCTGTTGCCGCCGCGCCGCGCCAATACCCACAAGGGTGAATCCGGCCACGTGCTGTGCGTCGGCGGCAACCACGGCAGCGGCGGTGCCATCGCCATGGCAGCCGAGGCCGCCTTGCGCGCAGGGGCGGGGCTGTTGAGCCTGGGCACCCGCCGCGACCACGTCGGTCCACTGCTGGCTCGGCTGCCCGAGGCGATGACCCACGCGTTGGAAGACGGCGAAGCGCTGCCGGCCTTGCTTGACAGGGCCAAGGTGGTGGCGATCGGGCCCGGTCTGGGCCAGGACGAATGGGCACGCGCACTGTTTGCGCGGGTGCTGGCCAGCGCCAGACCACTGGTGGTCGATGCCGACGCGCTGAACCTGCTGACGCAGGATCCGCGTGCCTTGCCCGGCGCCGTCCTCACACCGCACCCGGGCGAGGCCGCACGCCTGCTCGGCTGCAGCACCAGCGACATCCAGGCCGATCGCTACGCCTGTGCGCAGACGCTCGCCGAGCGTTTCCATGCGGTGGTGGTGTTGAAGGGCGCCGGCAGCATCGTGGCGGCGCCCGGGCAAACGCCCCGGTTGATCGCCGCCGGCAATCCCGGCATGGCCGTGGGGGGCATGGGCGACCTGCTCACCGGCATCATCGCCGGCCTGCGTGCGCAGGGCCTGGCCGCCTTCGATGCCGCAGCGGCGGGCGCGCTGCTGCATGCGCTGGCCGGCGACGCGGCTGCCGCTGACGGCGCACGCGGCCTGCTTCCTACTGATCTGCTGGCGCCGCTGCGGCGACTGGCCAACCCGGAACGCTTCCCATGACCGATTTCTTCCTTGCCGACAGCGACGCCACCGAACTGCTCGGGCAGTGGCTGGCGGCCACCCGGCCCCCGCAGGCGCTGATCGAACTGCGCGGCGACCTGGGCGCCGGCAAGTCCACCACGGCCCGCGCGCTGCTGCGGGCGCTGGGCGTGCAGGGCGCGATCCGCAGCCCCACCTACACCCTGGTCGAGCGCTATCCGCTGGCCAGTGGCGGTGAGGCGTGGCACCTGGACCTGTACCGCATCGGCCAGGCCGGTGAGCTGGATTTCCTCGGCCTGGACGAGGGCAGCGCGGTGCTGTGGCTGGTGGAATGGCCGGAACGGGGCGCCGGCGCGCTGCCGCCGACCGACCTGGTGGTGGCACTGGAGATCGAAGGACATGGGCGCCGCGCCAGTCTCACCGCGGGCAGCGACGTTGGACATGAATGGCTGAAACGGCTGCCCCAAGGGGGCGACTTGCAGGCCATTTCTGTCGGCTGACGAGAACAAAGATCGGCAGGTTACGGATTATTAAGGAAAAAGGTGTTGCATTCCGTTCAGCGCGGTGATTGAATTCTGAGCCATGCGCCCGGGGAACCGTCTCATCGCCATCTGTGCCTCCGTCGGACTGGGTCTGGCGAGCGTCAGTGCGTGGGCGGGTGAAGTCCGCCAGGTGCTGCTGAACACCGGCGCGACCGGCACCCGTGCCGAGATCTCACTGGTCGGCAGTGGCGGCTACAAGACCCTGTCGCTGGCCGGCCCGAACCGCCTGGTGGTCGATTTCCCCGACTCCAGCGCCGTACGCAACCTGAAGATGCCGGCCGCGCAGGGCGTGGTCACGGCGGTGCGTACCGGACAGCCGGTCCCGGGCACTTTCCGTGTCGTGTTCGACCTTGCCGAATCGGTGGCGCCGTTCCGCCCGCAGATGCAGCGCGAGGGCAATGAATCCAAGCTGGTGATCGAATGGCCGGGTGATGGCCCTGCCATGGCCACCAGCCGCCCGGCGACGCCACCGGCGGTGCAGCCGCAGGCGGCCGCTGTGGGGGGCTCAGTCGCGCCCACGCCGGCCGAGAACGCGCAGTCACGCACCGATGCTGCGCGGGCCACCGCCCTGCTGACCGCACAGGTGCAGCAGCAGGCCAGCGCCAGCGCCGCCGCACCCGCCACGCCGACCCCCGCACCGACCAGCGCGCCGGCCCAGGTTGCTGCGGCAGGCGTCGCGGCCAGCAGCACGCCTTCATCCTCGCCGGCTGCAATCCTCGCCGGCCAGCGCACTGCTGCGGTGGTGACCACGCCGCCGGCAACGGCCCCTACACCGGCACCGACGCCGGCCGAGCCGCCGCGTCCGGCCATGCCCAGCGATGCATCGCGCATCCGCATGCAGCCCGGCATGCGCCATCTTGTGGTGGCGATCGATCCCGGTCATGGTGGCCAGGACCCGGGTGCGATCGGCCCGACCGGCAAGCGCGAGAAGGATGTCACCCTGGCCGTGGCGCGTGAGCTGGCCCGCCAGGTCAACGCCACGCCGGGCCTGAAGGCCTACCTGACGCGCGACAGCGACGTGTTCATCCCGCTGCCGATGCGTGCGCAGAAGGCGCGTGCGAACAAGGCGGACATCTTCATTTCGATCCATGCCGACGCGGCCGAGAACCGCTCGGCCACGGGTTCGTCGGTGTACGTGCTGTCGACCAAGGGTGCCTCTTCGCAGCGCGCCCGCTGGCTGGCAGACAAGGAAAACGCGGCCGATCTGGTCGGTGGCGTTCGCCTGCAGCAGACCGAGGGCACGCTTGCCAATGTGCTGTTGGACCTGGCGCAGAGCGGCTACATGAAGGCGTCCGAAGACGCCGCCGGCCACGTGCTGGGCGGCCTGAAGCGGATCGGCAACAACCACAAGCCGAACATCGAGCGCGCCAATTTCGCGGTGCTGCGCACGTCGGACATGCCGGCGATGCTGGTGGAAACGGCGTTCATCTCCAATCCGGATGAAGAGCGCCGCCTGACGGACCCGGCTTACCAGCGCAAGGTCGCTGGCGCTGTGCTGGATGGTGTGCACACCTTCTTCAGCCGCCAACCGCCGCCGGGCACGTTGTATGCTGCCCGCGCGCAGGCCGAGATCGACGCCGCAGCCACCATGGCCGGCGGCAGCAAATAACCCGCCGAAGGCGGGTTTCTGCTTTCTGCAGAGTCGAGCCGCGCTCGACTGGGCCTTGCCGGTAGCCCGTCAGTCGAGCATGGCTCGACTCTACCCTCGGCCGCTCCGTTATCATCCCCGCATGACGTCTGCTACCCATCCGCGCCCGATCCGGCCGTTGCCGGAGATCCTGATCAACCAGATCGCCGCCGGCGAAGTGGTCGAACGACCCGCGTCGGTGGTCAAGGAGCTGGTCGAGAACGCGATCGACGCCGGCGCCAGCCGAGTTGATATCGATCTTGAAGAGGGCGGCGTGCGCCTGATCCGCATCCGCGACAACGGCAGTGGCATCGCGCCCGAGCAGTTGCCACTGGCAGTGTCGCGCCATGCCACCAGCAAGATCGCCGATCTTGACGATCTCGAATCGGTGGCCACGCTCGGTTTCCGGGGAGAAGCGCTGCCGTCGATCGCGTCGGTCAGCCGCTTCACCCTGTGCTCGCGGCGCGCGCACGACGAGCACGGTTCGGCACTGCAGATCGAAGGCGGCAAGATCGGCGAGGTGACCCCGCGCGCGCATGCGCCGGGCACCACGGTGGAAGTGCGTGAGTTGTTCTACAACGTGCCGGCGCGGCGCAAGTTCCTGCGCGCCGAGCGTACCGAACTGGGCCATATCGAAGAGTGGCTGCGTTCGCTGGCGCTGGCACGGCCGGATGTCGAGCTGCGCGTGTCGCACAACGGCAAGGCCTCGCGGCGCTACAAGCCAGGCGATCTGTATTCCGATGCACGCCTTGCCGAAACGCTGGGCGAGGATTTCGCCAACCAGGCCGTGCGCGTGGACCACAGTGGCGCCGGCCTGCGCCTGCATGGCTGGATTGCGCAGCCGCATTATTCGCGCGCGAGCGCCGACCAGCAGTACCTGTACGTCAACGGTCGCTCAGTGCGTGACCGCAGCGTCGCCCACGCAGTGAAGATGGCCTACGGCGACGTGCTGTATCACGGCCGCCAGCCGGCCTATGTGCTGTTCCTCGAACTGGATCCGACCCGCGTCGACGTCAACGTGCATCCGGCCAAGCACGAGGTGCGCTTCCGCGATTCGCGGCTGGTCCACGATTTCGTCTATCGCACGTTGAAGGATGCGCTGGCCGATACCCGTGCCGGCATATCGGCGCAGGAGATCGGTGCCGGCCCCGCACATCCGGCGGACGCCGCCGCCGTCCCGACGGCATCGAGCGCCGGCGCGTCGGGGTTCGGGCTGGTGCGTGGGGCCGCGCCCGGCTCGGGAGGTGGTGGTGGCGGATTTTCAGGCTGGCGTCCGCAGCAGCCGCTGGGCCTGCAGGTGGCCGATGCACCGGCCGCCTACGCCGCGCTGTATGCCACGCCGGCCGGTGCCGAACGCGCAGCGGCGTTGCCGCCGATGCCGAGCGAGAACGGGTTGCCGGTGACCAGTGCCGACGCGGGTGTACCGCCGTTGGGCTACGCGATCGCGCAGCTGCATGGCATCTACATCCTGGCCGAGAACGCTGAAGGCCTGATCGTGGTCGACATGCATGCGGCCCACGAACGCATCGGCTACGAGCGCCTGAAGAATGCGCACGATGGCATCGGCCTGCAGTCGCAGCCGTTGCTGGTGCCGATCACGCTGGCGGTGGGCGAGCGCGAGGCCGACACCGCCGAAAGCGAAGCCGACACACTGGCGGCGCTCGGCTTCGAGGTGACCCGGGCCGGCCCCGGGTCGCTGCACGTGCGCAGCATTCCGGCACTGCTGGCGCATGCCGAACCGGAAGGACTGCTGCGCGACGTGCTGACCGACCTGCGCGAGCATGGCCAGAGCCGCCGCGTGGCCAGTGCACGCGACGAGCTGCTGTCGACCATGGCCTGCCATGGCGCGGTGCGTGCCAACCGGCGCCTGACCGTGCCGGAAATGAACGCGCTGCTGCGCGACATGGAAATCACCGAACGGTCCGGCCAGTGCAACCACGGCCGACCGACCTGGGCCCGTTTTTCGCTGGCGGAGATCGACCGCTGGTTCCTGCGCGGACGTTGAGGGGAGCATCGATGCGTTATCGGGGAGTGGCGGGCCTGCTGGCCGCCGTGGTGTTGGCCGCCTGCAGCCCGGCAGCTCCGCCGGCGCCGACGGTCGCTGAAGATCCGGCCTACGCGGCCGCGCAGCAGCAATGGCGTGTAGCGCGCTACCAGGACCTGACCCGGCCCGATGGCTGGACGGCCCTGGTCGGCCTGCACTGGCTGCAGAACAAATCCCATTTCGTTGGCAGCGGCGCCACCAACGGCATCCGCCTGACGGTTGGCCCGGACAGGCTGGGCCTGCTGCGCCGCGACGGGACGCAGTGGTGGTTCACGCCTGAAGCCGGTGTCGATGTCAGCCACGACGGCCAGCCGGTGCGTGGCCGCATCCGCGTCGACACCGACAAGGACGCGCAGCCGACGCTGCTGGCCTTCGATGGCGGCAAGGGCCAGCTCAGCATCATCCGCCGGGGGCCACGGGACGCGCTGCGGGTCAAGCATGCCGAGGCACCGGCGCGGCGTGATTTCGCCGGCCTGCAGTACTGGCCTGGCGGCGCGGACTGGCAGGTGCAGGCGCGCTTCATCGCGCATCCGCCGGGGAAGACCTTGCCGATCGTCGACATCACTGGCCTGACCACCGAGATGCCCAATGCCGGTGCGGTGGAGTTCGAACGTGATGGCCGCAGCTGGCGCCTGGAGGCCATCGGTGCGGCCGGGCAGCCACTGTTCCTGATCTTCGCCGACCGCACCAGCGGCCGCGGCAGCTATCCGGCCGGGCGCTATCTGGATACCGAGGCCCCCGCTGCAGACGGCACGGTGCGCATCGATTTCAACCATGCCTACAACCCACCGTGCGCGTTCACCGCCTACGCGACCTGCCCGCTGGCGCCGCCGGAAAACCGGTTGGACCTGCGCGTGGAAGCGGGCGAGAAGGCCTACCACCTGCCTGAAGGAGAAGGCTGACCATGCCGATCAAACACCTGTTCCGTGCCGCGCTGCTGCTGGCGGCCTGCGCAGTGGCGCCACTGGCCACGGCCCGCGATGGCCAGGCCAGCCCTGCCGCGGCCGCGGCCGCAACGGCGGCCAAGCCGCCGGTACCCCTGTTGTGGAAAGTCACCGGCCCGGGCGATGCACGCGTGTACCTGCTGGGATCGTTCCATCTGCTGAAGCCACAGGACTACCCGCTGTCGCCCGATGTCGAGCAGGCGTTCGAAGCCTCGCAGCGGGTGGTGTTCGAACTGTCGCCGGAAGACATGCAATCGCCCCAGCTGGCCAGCCGCATGGTGCAGGCTGCGACCCGCACCGATGGCAGCGAGCTGAAGCGTGATCTGGATGCGGCCACCTGGCAGAAGCTGCAGGCCTTTGCTGCCCAGAACCAGTTGCCGCTGGCGCAGATGCAGGGCATGAAGCCCTGGTTCGTCGGTCTGAGCATTTCGATCGGGCAGATGCAGAAGCTGGGCCTGGACCCGGCGCTGGGCCTGGACCGCCACTTCATGGAGCGCGCGCAGAAGACCGGCCGCAAGACCGCGGGACTGGAAGATATCGATACCCAGATCGGCATGCTGGACGGGATGACGGTGCAGGAACAGCGGCAGATGCTGGCCGAAGCACTGGACCAGGCCGGCAAGGCCGATGAGCAGGCGCGGCTGCTGCATGATGCATGGCGTCGCGGCGACGAGCGCCTGCTGTGGACCAAGATGGCGGCAGAGATGCGCCAGCAGTATCCGCAGCTGTACCAGCGCATCAACACCGGTCGCAACGATGCCTGGGTGCCGAAGCTGCAGCCGTACCTGCAGGCCGGGCAGGGCGGTACGCTGGTCGTGGTCGGCACGCTGCACCTGCTGGGCAGTGATGGCGTGGTCGAGAAGCTGAGGGCGAAGGGCTACAAGGTCGAGCGCGTGTGCACGGGGTGCAAGGCCAAACGCTGACGCACGGTTGGCGCGATGCCAAACAAGACGGCGCGCCAGGGGCGCGCCGTTTTCGTATCAGCCGTTGCTGCAGCTCAGCGGCGGGTCTTGCCGCCGGTGCCGGTGCCGGTACCGGTGCCGGGTTCGCCGGGCTTGTTGCCGGTTCCCGTTCCGGTGCCGCCCGGGCGCGGGCCGCCGAAGCCGCTGCCCATGCTGCGCTGGAATTCCTGCCACAGCTCCAGATTGCGCTCGGTCAGCTGGTTCATCATCGCCCACGGGGTCTGGCCCAGCAGGTTGCCCATCTGCTGGCGGAACTGCTGCTGCTGGTCGAGGAAGACCTGCATGCTGCGCTCCAGGTAGTTGCCCATGAAGCCCTGCAGGGAATCGCCGTAGAAGCGGATCAGCTGGCTCAGCAGCTGGGTGGACAGCATCGGTTCGCCGTCCTGTTCCTGGTCGGCGATGATCTGCAGCAGGACCGAACGGGTGAGGTCGTCGCCGCTCTTGGCGTCGCGGACTTCGAAGTCTTCACCGTCCAGGATCAGCTGGCGCACGTCCTCGATGGTGATGTAGCTGGAGATCTCGGTGTCGTAGAGACGGCGGTTCGGATACTTCTTGATGATGCGGGTCGCAGCCATGAAGCGGTACTCGTCACAGTAGACGCGCAGCATGGCGCAGTGCAGCAGCGGTTGCAACCGCCCCAACCCCCGCCAGGCTTGGCTTTCAGCAGCGATCATGTTGCGCAGCAAGGGTTTGCGTGCTGCGCAGCATGACCATCGGCAGGGGCCGTCAGCGCACGCCGCAGCGGCCCCTGCGCGGCTTACCAGCCCATGTGGTGGCCGCCGTTGATGTCCAGGTTGCTGCCGGTGATCCATGAGGCTTCCTCGGCCACCAGGAAGGCCACGCCATAGGCGATTTCCTCCGGCTTGCCGAGGCGCCCGGTGGGGATATCGGCGATGATCTTGGCGCGCACGTCCTCCGGAACCGCCATCACCATGTCGGTGGCGACGTAGCCGGGCGAAATGGTGTTCACGGTGATGCCGAAGCCGGCGTTCTCGCGGGCCAGCGAAATGGTGAAGCCGTGCATGCCGGCCTTGGCCGCGGCGTAGTTGGCCTGGCCGTACTGGCCCTTCAGGCCGTTGATCGAGCTGATCTGGATGACCCGGCCCCAGCCGCGGCGCCGCATGCCTTCGATGACCGGACGGGTGACGTTGAACACCGAATTGAGGTTGGTGTTGATCACATCGTGCCACTGGTCCGCGCGCATGCGGTGGAACGTCGTGTCGCGGGTGATGCCGGCATTGTTGACCAGGATCTCGACCGGGCCCAGCTCGGCCTCGACCGCACGCACCAGCGCCTCGGCGCTGCCTGGATCGGACACATCGCCCGGGAAGATCGACACGTTGTAGCCGCGCTCGGTCATCGCCTGCTGCCATGCGCGGGCCTTGTCCTCGTCGCGGTAATTGGTGGCGACCCGGTGGCCCTGGTCGGCCAGGCGTTGGCAGATGGCGGTACCGATGCCGCCGGTTCCGCCGGTGACCAGTGCGACGCGAGATGTCATGGAGTGCTGTCCGGGAATCAGATGGGGGAAGGGGGATTCTGCAACATCGGCGCGGAAAGTGCGCCGGCCGGCAACAGGATGTCGGTCCGCGGCAGTCGAGCCGGGTCGAATGCCCGTTGCGCAGCGTGCAGCAGCGCATCCCGGTCATCGGCGCCGCCCAGTGCGGCAGGGGCCTGGCCCAGCAGCTGCCAGAGCGCGCGCAGTACCGGCACCGGCCGTGTACTGTCCACCGGCAGCGACGCCAGCGACTTGGACAGTTTGTGGCCGGGGGCGTCGAGCAGCAGCGGCAGGTGCCAGTAGCGCGGCACGGCCAGGCCCAGCGCCTGCTGCAGCAGGATCTGCCGCGCGGTGGAATCGAGCAGATCGGCGCCGCGCACCACTTCGGTCACCCCCTGCGCGGCGTCATCGACCACCACCGCCAGCTGGTAGGCCCAGCAGCCGTCGGCACGGCGCAGCACGAAGTCGCCGACTTCGGCATGCACGTCCTGCTGCTGCGGGCCACGCAGGCCATCGTCGAAGTGCACGGCGCTGCCCGGTGGCACGCGGAAGCGGACGGCGGGGTCCGGTCGCGGTTGCCGCGCAACGCAGCGGTGGTGGATGCCGCCGCTGGCAGCCAGTTCGCTGCGGCTGCAGTGGCAGATGAAGGCCTGGTCGCTGGCCAGCAGCACGTCCAGCGCGGCCTGGTAGGCCTCGCCTCGAGCGCTCTGCCACAGGACCGGGCCGTCGTGGACCAGGCCGAACGCAGCCAGTGCCTGCAGCTGTGACTGCGCGGCGCCGGGCACGGTACGCGGCGGGTCAACGTCTTCGATGCGCAGCCGCCACAGGCCGCCGTGGTGGCGGGCCAGCAGCCAACTGCCGAAGGCGGCAAGCAGGGATCCGGGGTGGAGCAGGCCGGTCGGCGAGGGCGCGAAGCGGCCGCAGGGAACAATGGCGGTCATGCAGGCTGAATCGTCGGTCAGGTTGGCGCTTGAATTCAAGCTGAGCGCACCGCAAATTGACGGATATCGACCCCTTCCGAGCCGGATTTTCCCATGTTCACCCGTATTGCCCTGTTCCTGGCGACCAACCTCGCGGTCCTGATCCTGGCCGGCATCGTCATGTCGATCCTGGGCGTGGACGCGCGTTCGATGAGCGGCCTGCTGGTGATGGCCGGCATCTTCGGTTTCGGTGGCTCCTTCATCTCGCTGCTGCTGTCCAAGTGGATGGCCAAGCGCTCCACCGGTGCGGTGGTGATCACCGAGCCGCGCAACCAGACCGAGCGCTGGCTGCTGGCCACGGTCGAGCGCCAGGCCAAGGCCGCCGGCATCGGCATGCCGGAAGTGGCGGTCTATGACGGCCCGGAGATCAACGCCTTCGCCACCGGTGCCAACCGCAACAACGCGCTGGTGGCGGTGTCCACCGGCCTGCTGCACAACATGAGCGAAGACGAGGCTGAAGCCGTGCTGGGCCACGAGATCGCTCACGTCGCCAACGGTGACATGATCACCATGGCGCTGCTGCAGGGCGTGCTGAACACCTTCGTGATCGTGCTGGCCCGCGTGGTCGGCGGCATCATCGACAGCGCGCTGTCGGGCAACCGCGAAGGCGGCGGCCGCGGCTTTGCCTACTACATCATCGTGTTCGTGCTGGAGATGGTGTTCGGTCTGTTCGCCACGATGATCTCGATGTGGTTCTCGCGCCACCGCGAGTTCCGCGCCGATGCCGGCGGTGCCGCGCTGGCCGGTCGCCAGAAGATGATCGCCGCGCTGGAGCGCCTGCAGCTCAACCATGGCCAGAGCACGCTGCCGACCCAGATCGCCGCGTTCGGTATTGCCGGTTCGACGGCGAAGAAGCTGTTCATGAGCCATCCGCCGCTGGAAGAGCGCATTGCCGCGCTGCGGGCGTCGACGGTGGCGTAAGCCTCCGTGTTTCCACGGTAGTGCAGGAACGCCTGGCCTCGCGCCGGGCGTTTTTGTTTGCGCGCCGATGCATTGGTGGCGCCGGGTACGACCTGGCGAGAGTCGTTTCCGCGACCGCGGAGGGGTGTCACTTTCTTTGCTCGTGCAAAGAAAGTAACCAAAGAAACACGCCGCCGGGGCGCGAGCCGATGCTGCGCATCGGTACCCTGTGCTCCTCGGCCCGTCGAGGGACGGTGCGGGAACTCGCTGCGCTCAGACACCCGCACCTCTTCGCCCTCGCCGGACCTGCGGTGCTCGGCTCGCTCAAGGCGGACCCAAGGTCAAATGCCACAGCTGCACCCAGTACATCTTCGCGACGGGTGGATGCTGTTGTTCTTGATCTTGATCTTCCAGTCCGCCTTGAGCGAGCCGAGCATCGCAGGCGAATCAGGGGCGAAGAGGCGCCGGTGTCTGAGCGCAGCGAGTTCGGCGCCGTCCCCTGATTCGCCGAGAAGCGCAGGGCACCGGCGCGCAGCGACGGCTCGCGGCTGGCGGAGCGTTTCTTTGGTTACTTTCTTTGCGCGCAAAGAAAGTGACACCCCCCGCGGTCGCGGAAACGAATCTCCGTGCGCACAAACGAAAACGGCACCCTCGCAGGCGCCGTCTCCATGAACCGCTTTACACGGAACCTCAGAACTTCGCGTCAAACTCCGCCGCGTAACCGGTGTTCACCAGCACCTTCTGCAGCGACTCGGCCACCTTCAGGTTGCCGGCCACGATCTGGTGGGTCTCCGGGCCACGGTTGTCCATGCGGCCCAGGGTCGCGCCCTTGAAGTCACAGACCTTGCCGCCCGCCTCGCGGACCAGCAGCAGGCCGGCAGCGATGTCCCACGCCTTCACGCCGGCTTCGAAGTAGGCATCGGCACGGCCGCAGGCCACGTAGGCCAGGTCCAGTGCCGCCGAACCGGTGCGGCGGATGTCCTCACCGTGCACCAGCAGGGCGTCGACCGCCTTCAGCTGGGCGCTGGCGCGGCTGCGCTCGCGCGGGGCGAAACCGGTGTGGATCATCGTGCCTTCCAGATCCTTGCGGTCGGCCACGCGGATGCGGCGGTCGTTCAGCACGGCGCCGGCACCCCGGCTGGCGGTGAACAGTTCATTGCGCAGCGGGTCGAAGATGACCGCGTCGGTCGGCTCGCCGTTCTCGACCAGCGCGATCGACACGCAGTAGTGCGGCACGCCACGCAGGTAGTTGCTGGTGCCGTCCAGCGGGTCGATGACCCACATCTGGCGGCGCTCGCCCTGCACGCCACCTTCTTCGCCGAAGATGCCGTAGTCCGGGTAAGCGCGCTTGAGTTCCTTGACGATGACCTTTTCCGCGTCCGCATCCACTTCGCTGGCGTAGTCCATCCGGCCCTTCTGCACCACGTTCAGTGCCTCGAGCTTGTTGATGTTGCGCAACAGGACGTTGCCGGCGAGGCGGGCGGCCTTGACCATGACGGTGACGGCGGGTTTCTGCATGGCGTGGGCTCCCGGAAAGGCAGAAGAGATGGACTGGCGGGGGAAAAGAGCGGGTCCGGCGCAGTGGCCGGCCGCACAGTTTACCATTGGTCATCGTCCAGCTCGACCTTTTCCCTGTTCATGTCCCAGTTTCCCGCCGCCACCCGCCTCCGATTCGTCCTGGTCGGTACCCAGCACCCCGGCAACATGGGGGCCGCCGCCCGTGCCCTGAAGACCATGGGCCTGGCCCGCCTGGTGCTGGTCGCCCCCGAGAAACCGCTGGACGAGGAGGCCTTCCGCCGCTCGGCCGGTGCCGAAGATGTGCTGGGGGACGCCCCGGTGGTGGCCACCCTGGCCGAGGCCGTGGCCGATTGCCGCCTGGTGCTGGGCTGCACCGCGCGTGCCCGCCGCGTGCAGCTGGAGGAGTACCTGCCGGCCGATGCCGCCGCTCGTGCGGTGGCCAAGGCGGGCGAGGGCGCCGAGGTGGCGCTGGTGTTCGGCCGTGAGCGCACTGGCCTGACCAACGAGGAGCTGCAGCTCTGCCACGCCGCAGTGCACATCCCGTCAGACCCGGCGTTCAGCTCGCTCAACCTGGCGGCCGCCGTACAGGTGCTGGCCTATGAAACGCGCATGCAGCTGCTGGGCGCGCAGCCGGCCCCCAATGCCGAGCCCGGCTTCCGCGAACAGGCAGCAAGCCATGAACAGATGGAGAGCTTCTTCGCCCAGCTCGGTGACACGCTGGACGAGATCGATTTCCACAAGGGCCGCGCCCCGGAATCGGCGATGCGCAAGCTGCGCCGGCTGTTCCTGCGCAGCGAGCCGAGCGAGCAGGAAGTGCGCCTGTTGCGCGGCATCCTTGCCGACACCCAGCGGATGGCGCGGCTGGCACAGGCGGGCAACAAGGACAGCTGACGACGTTCTCATTTTTTCGGGTAGTCTGTCCGGATACCCAGGGGGGATGAAGCCTGTGTCGGGTCTGCGAAGGGCAGTGCAGAGGGGACTGCTGAGCCTGGTCATGATCCTGCTGGCCGGGACGGTGCATGCAGCACCGGACCCGGTGCTGGTGCTGGGCCGGATCAGCGATGATCCCAAGGCCCATTACGAGCAGCTGCAACCGTTGCTGGACTATGTAGTGGCACGCATGCACGACGTCGGCATCACCGAAGGGCGGATCCTGATGGCACGCGACCCGCAGCAGATGGCCAGCTATCTGCGGCGGGGGCGGGTCGACTGGGTCACGGAAACGTCGGGTACGGCGGTGGCACTGGGCCAGCGCAGTGGCGCGCGGCCGCTGCTGCTGACCGAGCGCAACGGCGTGCGTGAGTACCAGACCGTGTTCTTCGTGCGTCGCGACAGTCCGATCCAGCGGATCCAGGACCTGCGCGGGCATCGCCTGGCGCTGCAGAACACGGCGTCCACCAGTGCCTACCTGGTGCCGGTGATGACGCTGCTGCAGGAAGGGCTGGCGCCGCAGATCCTGGCCGGTGTGTGGGACGTGCCGGGCCGGGACAGCGTGGGGTACGTGTTCGCACGTAGCGAGTTGAACATCGCCACGTTCGTGCACAAGGGCATGGTCGAAGTGGGGGCGGTGAGCAGCGTGGACTGGAATGACGAGCGACGGATGCCTGCGGCATTCCGGCGCGACTTCCGCGAACTGCTGCGCACCGAACCCTACCCGCGGGCGGTGGAAATGGTTCGCGCCGACCTTGACCCGCGGGTGCGTGACCGGCTGCAGGACGTCCTGCTGCAGGCGGCCAGCGACCCGCAGGCACAGGGGGCGCTGCATCGGTTTTTCGGCACTTCCGGTTTCCACCGCGTCGATGCGCATGCGCAGCAGCGGCTGGATGAATTGAAACAAGGATTGACGCGCGTGCGGATGGAAGTGGAATGAAGTGGCTCGGCTCGGGAATGCAGGCCCGGTTCCTGCTGGCGATGGGCGGGGCGATGGTCGTGGTGGTGGCGATCCTGGCGGTGTTGCTGGGGCGGCAGGCGGCGATGCAGGGCGAGGTGCGCAACCTCAGTGGTGGCGTCATCCATGAACTGTTCGACCGCAGCGTGCGCAGCCGCGGCGAAGCAATGGCGCGCGAGCTGTCCGACGCGCTGGCCAACCCGTTGTACTACCGCGACCTGGATCAGGTCGGTGCGCTGGTGCGCAACACCGCACGGCAACCGGTCGTGCGCTATGTGCTGGTGTTCGACGAACGCGGCCGGCTGGTGCATGACGGCTCGATCGAGGTGTCCGGCTTCGGCCAGCCGATGACCGACCCGCTGGCCCCCAAGGCCGCGGTGGCGCAGGCACTGGTGGTGCAGGAATCGCCCAAGGTGCTCGACAACACCATGCCGATCATGGTCGGCAACCAGCGCATCGGCGGCGTCCGCGTCGGCATGGCGCTGGACGAGGTGCAGCAGCGCGAACAGGCCGCCAATGCCACGCTCGGCGAGCGCCTGCAGCAGGTCGGCAGCCGCCACCTGGGCTGGCTGCTGCTGATGCTGGGCCTGCTGGTGGTGATCGGCGTGGTGGTGATCCTGTACGTGCAGCGCACCCTGGTGGCGCCGATCCGGGACCTGGCCGCTGCGGCGCGCCGCATCGAGGCTGGCGACTACCAGGCGCCGCTGGCCGAGAACACCCGCGACGACGAGGTCGGCGAGCTGGTGCGCGGCTTCGCCCGAATGCGCGATGCCATCGCCCGGCATGACCGCGAGGTGCGGCGCATGGCCTATACCGATGCGCTGACCGGGCTGACCAACCGGCTGGCATTCCGGGAAGCGCTGGACCATCGCCTGATGGCCGCGCGCGCATCCAATCATCGGCTGGGCCTGCTGTTTGCCGACATCGACGATTTCAAGCGCGTCAACGACACCCTGGGCCATGAGGCCGGTGACGAAGCGCTGTTGCAGTTCGCGCAGCGCATCGGCAGTGCGGTTGCCGAGGCCGGTGGCGATGAAGCCCTGCTGGCCCGCTTTGGCGGCGACGAGTTCGTGATCCTGGTCGGTGATGGCGACGTGGCGGCCAACGCACGGCTGCTGGCCGAAGTGCTGGTGCGCGAGCTGGGCAAGCCGCTGGTGGTGCAGGGCCGGGAACTGTTCCTGGGCACTTCGATCGGCGTGACCCTGTTCCCGGACGATGCCGCTGATGCGACCACGCTGCTGAAGAACGGCGACATCGCCATGTACCAGGCCAAGATGGCCGGCAAGAACTGCTACCGCTATTACAGCCGTGCGATGGACCACGCGGTCGAGCGCCGCGTGCACATGGAGCAGGAGCTGCGCGGGGCCTGGGAGCGCGGCGAGCTGCGCCTGGCCTACCAGCCGATCTTCCGCATGCGCGACCGGCGCATGGTCGGCGTGGAAGTGCTGCTGCGCTGGCAGCATCCGACCCTGGGCACGATTCCGCCGTCGGTGTTCATCGAAGTGGCCGAGCAGAGCGGGCTGATCGAGCTCATCGGCCCGAAGGTGCTGCGTGCGGCCTGCATGGAAGCCTCGCAGTGGCCACGCGGGGCGGGCGGCGATGATCTGTTCGTGTCGGTGAATGTGTCGCCGCGGCAGCTGCGCGGCGGTGAACTGCCGGCATTGGTCGCGCAGTGCCTGCACGAGTCCGGGCTGCCGGCTTCGCGCCTGCACCTGGAGTTGACCGAAACCGCGGTGATCGGCGACGAAATGGTTGCCGCGCAGCTGCTGGACAAGCTGCACCGCACCGGCGTGAAGGTCTGGCTGGACGATTTCGGCACCGGCTTCTCCGGGCTCAGCCACCTGCGCCAAGTGCCGGTGGACGGCGTGAAGATCGACAAGAGCTTCGTGGCCGACATGCAGCGCGATCCCGACGATCTGGCGCTGACCACGGCGATCATCGCCATGGCCCACGCACTGGGCATCACGGTGGTGGCCGAGGGCATCGAGCAGCAGGCGCAGTTCGAACTGCTGGTGCAGCGCGGCTGCGATCTTGGCCAGGGCTACTGGCTGAGCCACCCGGTGACGGCCACCGAAGTGGTGCGGATGATCGAATCGGGCCTCTGACCTGCTGCCGTTGTCCTGGGGTCAGATCCCTTTTCCGCAGGAAAAGGGATCTGACCCCGCCCCCGGATTACAGCGGGCGCTTGCTCGGGTCGCCCGGCAGCTCGCGCACCAGTTTCGGGATCAGATAACCGGACAGGCGTGCGGTCAGGCCGGCAATCAGCGCCTTGGCCTGGGCATCATCCACTTCGAAATGGGCCACGCCTTCGACCCGGTCCAGCTGGTGCAGGTAGTAGGGCAGCACGCCGGCGGCGAAGCTGCGCTCGCTCAGGTCCTGAAGGGCCTGCACGCTGTCGTTGACCCCGCGCAGCAGTACCGCCTGGTTCAGCAGCTGGGCGCCGACGCCGCGCAGGCGGGCCATCGCCGCGTCCACGCTGGCGTCGAATTCATTGGCGTGATTGGCGTGGACCACGATCGCCAGCGGCCATGGCAGGCTGCCCAGCCAGCACACCAGTTCATCGTCCACGCGTTCCGGCAGCACGATCGGCAGCCGGGTATGGATGCGCAGGCGGCGGATATGCGGAATCGCGCGCAGGGCGTCGGTCAGCTCGACCAGCTTGTGCGTGGCCAGTGACAACGGGTCACCGCCGGACAGGATCACCTCGTCGATGTCCGGGTCGGCCGCGATGGCGGCTACGGCCTCCTGCCAGCCGCCCTTGGCAGCGTTTTCCGCGGCATAGTCGAAGTGGCGGCGGAAGCAGTAGCGGCAGTTGATCGCGCAGCTGCCGGTGGCGACCAGCAGGGCACGGCCACGGTACTTCTGGATCACCCCGGTAGCCTTCCTGGCGGCACCATCGCCCACCGCGTCGAAGCTGAACCCGGGCGCCGGGCGCATTTCCTCGCCGATCGGCAGCACCTGGCGCAGCAGCGGGTCGGCCGCATCGCCCACGCGCATGCGGGCCACGAAGCCCTCGGGCACGCGCAATGCGAACTGGTTCATGGCCGCCTCCGAGACACCCAGCGCCGCCGGGTCCAGCTGCAGCCGGGCCAGCAGGGCGTGCGGGTCGCGCAGCGCCTGGCGCCAGAGCTGCTGCCAGCGCGCGGGCGCGCCTGGCGACTGGGGCCGGGGGAAGGCGGAAAGCTGCATGGAGAGGGGGCCTGCGGTTATCATGGGGGCAGAAAAACAGTCGCCCACCGGCATCCGGTGGGCTTTCCATTCTAACGGCTCGCCGCACCCGCGGCGTTTCTGCCACTCAGGAGTTTACGCATGGCCAGCTACGGCATGAACGACGTCAAGAACGGGATGAAGATCCTGGTCAACAACCAACCGGCCGTCATCATCGACACCGAATACGTCAAGCCGGGCAAGGGCCAGGCCTTCACCCGCGTGAAGTACCGCCTGATCAAGGACGGGCGTACCCAGGAAGTGACCATGAAGTCGACCGACTCGCTGGATGCAGCCGACGTCGTCGATACCGACATGAACTTCATGTACAGCGACGGCGAATACTGGCACTTCATGGATCCGGAGTCCTTCGAGCAGGTCCAGGCCACCAAGGCCGGCATGGGCGGCGCCGAGAAGTGGCTGAAGGGCGAAGAGTCCTGCGTGGTCACCCTGTGGAATGGCGAGCCGATCTTCGTTCAGCCGCCGAACTTCGTCGAACTGAAGATCACCGAAACCGATCCGGGCGTCCGTGGCGACACCTCGGGCGGCGGCGGCAAGCCGGCCACCCTGGAAACCGGTGCCGTGGTGCGCGTGCCGCTGTTCGTCAACCAGGACGAAGTGATCCGTGTCGACACCCGTTCGGGCGAATACTCCGCACGCGTCAAATAAGGTTCCGGCGGTTGGCCGACCTCACTGTAGAGCCGAGCCCGCGCTCGGCTTTCCGGGCGCCGCCCGGACCCGTTGCTGGCGCCCATGGCGCCGCAGCGGACAGCCGCCGGGCATGGCCCGGCGCTACCGCCTCCCGCCAGGCCCTTCTCCAATAGCCAGTGAGCCCGCATGAGCGATAGCCCGCACCTCCCCGAAGCCTGCGACCTGCTCATCGAAGCCGGTCATGTCGTTCCGATCGAGCCGCATGCGGTGGTGCTGGAAGACCATGCCGTTGCCGTGCGTGGCAGCGAGATTGTGGCCATCCTGCCGCGTGCCGAGGCGCGCGCACGCTTCCGTGCCGCGCAGGTGGTCAGCCGCCCCGAGTCGGCGCTGATGCCGGGCCTGGTCAACGCGCACACGCACAACCCGATGACCCTGCTGCGCGGCGTCGCCGACGACCTGCCGCTGATGACCTGGCTGCAGCAGCACATCTGGCCGGTGGAAGCGGCGGTGATCGGCCCCGAGTTCGTCGCCGACGGCACCACCCTGGCCATCGCCGAGATGCTGCGCGGCGGCACCACCTGTGCCAACGAGAACTACTTCTTCGGCGACGTGCAGGCTGCGGTCTACAAGAAGCACGGTTTCCGCGCACTGGTTGGCGCGGTCATCATCGATTTCCCCACCGCCTGGGCCAGGACCGACGACGAATACTTCGCCAAGGCCGGTGAACTGCATGACCAGTGGCGCACCGATCCGCTGATCGGCACCGCGTTCGCGCCGCATGCGCCGTACACGGTCAACGATGCCAACTTCGAGCGGGTGCGGATGCTGTCCGACCAGCTCGACATGCAGGTGCACCTGCATACCCACGAGACCGCGCAGGAGATCACCGATTCGATCAAGCTGCACGGCCAGCGCCCGCTGGCGCGGCTGGATCGGCTCGGCCTGGTCAACGACCGCCTGATCGCGGTGCACATGACCCAGCTGACCGATGCGGAAATCCACCTGTGCGCCGAACGCGGCGTCAGCGTCGTGCATTGCCCCGAATCGAACCTGAAGCTGGCCTCCGGCTTCTGCCCGGCCTGCGCCCTGCAGCGCGCCGGCGTGAACCTGGCGATCGGCACCGATGGCTGCGCCAGCAACAACGACCTGGACATGTTCAGCGAGAACCGCACCGCGGCGATCCTGGCCAAGGCCGTGGCCGATGATGCCACCGCGCTGGACGCGGCGACCACGCTGCGCGCAGCGACGCTGGGCGGCGCCCGTGCGCTGGGCTTTGCTGACCGCATCGGTTCGATCGAAGTCGGCAAGCAGGCCGACCTGGTCTGTGTCGACCTGTCGGCGCTGGAAACCCAGCCGCTGCACAACGTGCTGTCGCAGCTGGTGTATGCCACCGGCCGCCAGCAGGTCAGCGACGTCTGGATCGCCGGCAAGCCGAAGCTGGTGCAGCGCGAGCTGGTCGGCATGGACCTGCCGGGCATCATCGCCAACGCGCGCCAGTGGCGCGAGCGCATCCGTCATATCCGCGCCTGATCCCTGGCGCCGCAAGGACCCGTCATGACTGCCCCTCACGCTTCCTCCAATTTCGATCAGGCCGAGCTGGACAAGTTCGCCGCGCTGGCCAACCGCTGGTGGGACGCTGACGGCCCGCAGAAGCCGCTGCATGCGCTGAACCCGGTGCGCCTGAAGTACGTGGCCGACCGCGTGCCGTTGCGTGGCGCGCGCGTGCTCGACATCGGCTGCGGTGGCGGGCTGCTGAGCGAAGCACTGGCGCAGGCCGGCGCCGACGTCACCGCCATCGACCTGGCCCCGGAACTGGTGAAGGTCGCGCGCCTGCATGCGCTGGAAAGCGGCGCCAAGGTCGACTACCGCGTGCAGGCCGCCGAGGATCTGGCCGCCGAGCAGCCGGGAAGTTTCGACGTGGTCACCTGCATGGAAATGCTGGAGCACGTGCCAGACCCGGGCGCGATCATCGACGCCTGCAAGCACCTGCTGAAGCCGGGCGGCCACCTGTTCCTGTCGACCATCAACCGCACCGCTGCCGCGTTCGCAGTGGCGATTGTCGGCGCCGAGTATGTGGCGCGGCTGCTGCCCAGGGGCACGCACCACTACCAGGAATTCATCAAGCCGGCCGAGCTGGCGCGCTGGCTGCGCGAGGCCGACCTGCAGCTGGTGGATGTCAGCGGCATGGCCTACGAGCCGTGGCGCAACCATGCCCGCCTGAGCAGCCGCACCGACATCAACTACCTGGCCTACGCGGTCAAGCCGGCATGACCTCCGCCCGCTTCCCGCGTGCGGTGCTGTTCGACCTGGATGGCACGTTGCTGGACAGCGCGCCGGACTTCGTCGCCACCTGCAATGCGATGCTGGCCGAGCGGGGCCGGGCAGCGATCGATCCGGCGCAGCTGCGGCCGGTGGTCTCCAAGGGCTCGCGCGCGATGGTCGGGACCGCTTTCCCGGACCTGGATGCCGCTGCGCGCGATGCATTGATCCCGGAATTCCTGCAGCGCTACGAAGCGCTGATCGGCCAGCACGCGGTGCTGTTCGACGGCGTGGCCGGCATGCTCGCCGCGCTGGATGAGGCCGGTACGGTATGGGGCATCGTCACCAACAAGCCGGAGTACCTGGCGCGCCTGATCCTGCCGCAGCATGGTTGGCAGCAGCGCTGCGCGGTGCTGGTCGGCGGTGACAGCCTGGCCGAGCGCAAGCCGCACCCGCTTCCACTGCTGCACGCTGCGCAGGCCATTGGCATGGCCGCCGAAGACTGCGTGTACGTGGGCGATGACGAGCGCGACATCATCGCTGCACGTGCTGCCGCGATGCCGTCGGTGGCGGCGCTGTGGGGCTACCGCCTGCACAGCGACGATCCCCTGGCCTGGCAGGCCGACGTGCTGGTCGAGAACGCTGAACTTCTGCAACTGGCCAGTCTCTGGCCGACCCGGCCGGCAGCCCCGGCCCAGCTGTAAGGAATCCCGTAGTGAGCAGTACCGCGCTGGACAGTTTCCTCGACAAGTGGCGCAGCCGTTGGCCGGAATGGTCGGTGGCCGCTCCGTTCGTGGCCGAACCGCAACGCGAGCTCGCAGTGGCGTGGTTTGCGCTGCTGCAGGAGTTTGACGACATGCTCAACACCAGCGGCGATCCGCTGCCGGCCGATGCCAAGCTGGCGTGGTGGGGCGAGGAACTGCGCAGCTGGGCAGGGCATCGTTCGCGCCATCCACTGGGCCGTCTGCTGGAGCCGGTGCGTGCGCCGTGGGTGCAACTGGCCGAAGCGCTGCCGGACCTCGTTGAAGCGCGTACCGTTGCGTTGGATGCAGCCGGTGCCGAGCGTGCGCTGGCCAATTACGCCGAGGCCGTGGCCGCAGTGGAAGCGGCCTTGTTTGCCGACAAGCCGCGCACCGGCGCCGGTCGTGCGGTGCAGCTGCAGACGCTGGCCCAGCGCCTGCAGGATGCCGGCGTAGCCGGTGTGCCGCGCAGCCTGTTGGATGAGGATTCCAGCACGGCCGCGCAGCGCTGGGCCCAGTACCTGCTGAAAGGATGGGGCAGCCGCGTGCCGGGCCCGCGCCCGCGGCGCGTGTGGTCGAGCCTGGCGCGCGCCCGCGTTGCCGCGCAGGCCGCAGGCAAGCCAATCGAAGCCACCCCGGTGCGCACGTTGCTGCGCGTGTGGTGGGCTGCCCGCGGTTGATCCCGCGCTCCGCCGGGCATGGCCCGGCGCTACCTCGCGCGGTTGATTGAATGCTGTCTGTACAGCCGAGCCCATGCTCGGCTCATCTCTGCGCGACAGCCGAGCGTGGGCTCGGCTCTACAACAGCGGCTCACCACCGCACCGGGCGATGGGCGTTACTTCCGCTCCAGCACCAGCAGCGGGTCGATGCGGGTGTCGAACCAGTTCATGCCCCAGTGCAGGTGCGGGCCGGTGGCACGGCCGGTGGCGCCGACGGCAGCGATCACCTGGCCCTGCTCCACACGGTCGCCAACTTTTACGTCGATGCGCGAAAGGTGCAGGAAATTGGAACTGACCCCGAAGCCGTGGTCGAGCAGCAGCGTGCCACCGGTCAGGTACAGGTCCGGCCCAGCGAAGGTCACGATGCCGGCCGCCGGTGCCTTCACCGGGGTGCCGGTCGGCACCGCGATGTCCATGCCGGAGTGGCCGGCCCCCGGCTGCCCGTTGTAGACGCGCGCATTGCCGAAGCGGCCGCTGATGCGGCCCTGTACCGGCCAGATGAAGGTCTGGGTGAAGTCGGTGCGGTCGTCATCCCGGGCACGTGCGGCGGTCACCTGCGCCTGTTCGCGCTTGATCCGCTCGGCAATCGCCGGCGGCGGGTTGACCGTCTTCGGCGGCACGCCGTTCACCCGCTCGGTGGGCCAGTCGCGCGGCGTTACCGCAATGGTGGCTGTCTCGCTGCCACCATCGGGGCGCTGCACCTGTACGCGCAGCGGACCCTTCTCGTCGCGGCCGATGCCGAACACCACGCTGCCGTAGCCGCTCACCCGCAGCTGGCGGCCGGCGTACTGCACGCGACTGCCTGCGGGCACCTTGCCGATCACCAGCGCGCCCTGCGAGGCACTGGCCGGGAACACCACGCGGCTGTCGATCAGGCTGCCGATGCCATCCTGCGCCTGAGCAGAGGAAGAGGAAAACAGGGGCGCGGCCAGCAGCAGCGCCCCGATCATCAGTGCCGAACGCATCAGCGGTCGTAGGTCATGCGCTGGCCGGCGGGCTCACCCACCAGCTTGCTGCCGTCCCACACCAGCTGGCCGTTGACCCAGGTGGAGGCGATGCGCGAGCGGAAAGTGGTGCCTTCGAACGGCGACCAGCCGCACTTGGACAGCACGTCCTCGCGCTTGACGGTGAACGGCACGTCCTCCACCAGCACCAGGTCGGCAAAGTAGCCTTCGCGCAGGAAGCCGCGTTCTTCCACGTCGAACAGCTGCGCCGGCGCATGTGCGAATTTCTGCACCACCTGCTCGCGGGTCAGCTTGCCTTCGTGCACCCGCTCCAGCGCGGCCACCAGCGCGTACTGCACCAGCGGCAGGCCCGACGGCGCCTGCGCGTAGGGCTTCTGCTTCTCTTCCCAGGTGTGCGGCGCGTGGTCGGTGGCCAGCACGTCCAGCACGTCATCGGCCAAGGCAGCGGTGATTGCCTCGCGGTCGGACACTTCCTTGATCGCCGGGTTGCACTTGATCAGGTTGCCCTTGGTCGCGTAGTCCGGGCGCGCGAAGTGCAGGAAGTGCACGCAGGTTTCGGCGGTGATCTGTTTGCGGCTGCCATCGGCGCGGATCAGCGGGCCCTTCTCGAACAGCGCCAGCTCATCGGCGGTGGAGATGTGCAGTACGTGCAGGCGGGTGCCGTGCTTGCGTGCCAGCGACATCGCCAGGCGGGTCGACTTGATGCAGGCTTCGCGCGAACGGATGTCCGGGTGCATGTCCGGGGTCAGCGCATCGCCGTACTTTTCCTGGAAGGCCTTGAGGTTGGCATCGATCATCGGCGTGTCTTCGCAGTGCGTGATGATCGGGGTCGGGCATTCGCGGAAGATCGCGTCCAGCGTTTCCGGGTTGTCGACCAGCATGTTGCCGGTCGAAGCACCCATGAACACCTTCACGCCCGGGGCCTTCTTCGGGTCCAGGGCACGGATCGCGTCCAGGTTGTCATTGCTGGCACCGTGGTAGAAACCGTAGTTGGCCCAGGCACGGCCGCGCGCGAGCTCGTACTTGGCTTCCAGGATGGTTGAATCCAGCGTCGGCGGGTTGGTGTTGGGCATGTCCATGAAGCTGGTCAGGCCACCGGCCACGGCGGCCGCCGATTCGCTGGCGATGTCGCCCTTGTGGGTCAGGCCCGGTTCGCGGAAGTGCACCTGGTCATCGATCATGCCGGGCAGCAGCCAGCGCCCGGCCGCGTCCACCACCTGCTCGCCGTCGCGCGGCGCCAGCCCACTGCCGATCTGCGCGATGCGGCCGTTCTCGATGCGCAGGTCACCATCGAAGGTGCGGCCTTCGTTGACCATGCGGGCGTTGGTGATGAGGGTGGAGGACATGTCAGTGTTTTCCTGTGCAACGGCAAGAGGGGGCGTTGGGGGACTCGGGCACGGGATCGAAGCCGCCGGGATGGAACGGATGGCAGCGGCCCAGCCGGCGCGCAGCCAACCAGCTGCCGCGCAGCGGGCCGTGCCGCGAGATGGCGTCCATCGCGTATTCAGAACAGCTCGGCACGAAACGGCAGCGCGGCCCCAGCAGGGGGCTGATGAAGCGCTTGTAGAAGCGCAGCAGGGCAATGAGCAGGCGCGAGATCACCCAGTCATCTTATGCCAGTTGGCATGAAGGACGCATTTGTGCAGGATGGGGCGTTGGTCGCATGTCGCCGATGGCCTGCGACCGGTACCAGCACCGTCGGGTGCTGGCCAGGTTCCGTACCGCGCAAGGCGGTCCGTGTTCGTCGGACTGCCCTCCAGGGCGCCTTGGCTCCAGGACTGAATGGAGCAGGGTGCCAAGGTTGCTGCTGCGGGTCGGGTAGGCTATAAAGGCCCGCTTTCCCGGGCCCCGGGAAATCCAAGGAAGAGCGTTTCGTGGCTGCTAAAAAAACTGCAAAGAAGGCCGCAACGGCCGCCAAGAAAACCGCCAAGCCTGTTGTGAAGAAGTTGGCGGCAAAGCCCGTTGCCAAGAAGCCGGCCAGCAAGCCGGCGACCAAGGCAGCGTCCTCGCAACCGGCGGCCAGGAAGGCCACCGCAAAGAAAACGCCGGTCAAGGCAACCAAGCCGGTGGCGAAGAAGGCCGCTGCGCCCGCCAAGGCCAAGCCAGCCGCCGCCAGCAAGAAGGCGCCGGTGAAGAAGACCGTCAGCAAGGCCGCGCCGGTGAAGAAGGCCGCCGCCAAGCCGGTGGTGAAGAAGGCTGCAGCCAAGCCGGTCGCCAAGCCCGTAGCAAAGAAGGTCGCTGCGGCTAAACCGGCCGCCACGCCTGCCGCTGTAAAGAAGGTTGCCAAGAACGTTGCCGCGCCGGCCGTAAAGCCGACCCCGGCCCCAGTAGTGAAGTCCGCACCGAAGCCTGCTGCCAAGCCGGCTCCGGCCAAGCCTGTCCCGGCCAAGACCGTGGCAGTGGCGGCAGCCCAACCGGCCTCAACGCCGGCCCCGGCCGCCGCTCCTGTCGCTTCGAAGGCCCCGCAATCCAAGAATCCCGTGCCCGTTTCGAAATCGCCTGCCAAAACCGCCGTGAAATCCGATTCCGCCCCGAAGACCGCGTCGCGCCCTGTCGGCAAGGTTGCCGTGGCCGTCGCCGCCCGCTCGGCAGCGCCGGCCCCGCGCAGCAAGTACAAGGTGGTCGAGTACAAGACCGACGAGGCCACTGGCCGCCCGATCCTGCCGGCTGGCTACAAGCCGTCCTCGGAAGAGGAATACATGAGCCCGCTGCAGCAGGAGTATTTCCGCCAGCGCCTGCAGAACTGGCGCGCGGACCTGGTGGAAGAGTCCAAGCAGACCATCGAGAACCTGCGCGAGGAAGTGCGTGACATCGGCGACGAAGCCGAGCGTGCGACCCGCGAGACCGAGAACTCGCTGGAACTGCGTACCCGCGACCGCTACCGCAAGCTGATCGGCAAGATCGACAGCACCCTGAAGCGCCTGGAAGCAGGCGACTACGGCTACTGCGTCGACACCGGCGAAGAAATCGGCCTGGAGCGCCTGGAAGCGCGCCTCACCGCAGAGCGCACCATCGACGCCCAGGAGCGTTGGGAGCACCTGCAGAAGCAACAGGGCGACTGATTCCAGTTCGTTGTCTGGTCATGCGAAAGACCCGGCTTCGGCCGGGTTTTTTGTTGGGTTCGTGTTGGTTGCGTAGAGCGGCGCCTTGCGGGTATCGGCGTGAGCCTGCGGGTGGGTCCGGGCAGGACACGCTGCAAGTACATCCCTGTAAGCTCGGCCGCGGCATCCATGCCGCGGACGGTCCTGCCCGGACCCACCCGCAGGCTCTCGACGGTTTCCTGCGTGCGCGGCCGATGTAGAGCCGAGCCCACGCTCGGCTCAGGCCGACAGGAGCGGTCATGCGTGCGCTCGCGGCTGTTGGGTCCGCCTTGTAGCGAGCCGAGCACCGCAGGGGAGTCAGGGGCGAAGAGGCGCCGCTGTTTGAGCGCAGCGAGTTCGGCGCCGTCCCCTGATTCACCGAGGAGCACAGGGCACCGGCGCGCAGCGCCGGCTCGCGGATGGCGGAGCGTTTCTTTGGTTACTTTCTTTGCACGAGCAAAGAAAGGTACACCCCGCCGCGGTCGCGGAAGAAGCCCGCCGGGCGCGGCCCGGCGCAACCGCTGCGTGGGCGCACGGAAATACGCAGCCGAGCATGGGCTCGGCTCTACAGGTTCACTGCAGGTCGCGAAGATTCAATTTCCGCAATGTCGGGTTCTTCCACGCGGTGATCCCGGCCACGCTCAGCACCGCGAATCCGCCCAGCACCACCGCCGGCACCAGGCCGAGCAGCTTCGCCATCGTGCCGGCATAGAACGCGCCCAGCTCATTGGACGAACTGATGAAGATGCCGTTGATCGACGATACGCGACCGCGCATTTCTTCCGGCGTAGCCAACTGCAGGATGGTCGAGCGGATCACCACCGAGACGCCATCGAACGCGCCGTAGAACAGCAGGATCAGCGCCGACAGCCAGAAGTGCTGCGACAACCCGAAGCTGATCACGCACAGGCCGAAGCCGGCCACCGCGAACAGCAGGACGCGGCCGGCATTGCGCTGCAGCGGGTGGCGCGCCAGCCACAGGCCCACGCACACCGAGCCCAGCGCCGGCATCGCGCGCAGGATGCCGAGGCCTTCCGGGCCGTGGTGCAGGATCTCGTGCAGGAACGCCGGCAGCATCGCTACCACGCCGCCCAGCAGCACCGAGAACATGTCCAGCGCCATCGCGCCGACCATGATCCGGTTGCCGACCACGAAGCGCGCGCCTTCGGCGATGCTCTTGAAGATCGGTGCGGCCGGACCGGTATGCACCGGTTCTTCCACCTCCAGCGTGGCCAGGCAGGCCATCGCCACCAGCGCAAAGGCCGTAGCCACCGCGTAGGACAGACCCTTGCCACCGAAGCCGACCAGCACGCCACCCAGTGCCGGGCCGGCGATCATGCCGGCCTGGAACACCACCGCGCCCAGGCCAGCGCCACGGGCGAACTGGTCACGGGCCAGCACGCGGGCGAACAAGGCGTTGTAGATCGGCGACAGGAAGGCGCGGACCATGCCGGTCAGCGCGATGGCCGCATAGATCGGCCACACGCCGTCAATCGGCAGCCAGCCCATGGCTACGCTGGTCAATACCAGTGCAGTGGCGATCAGCCCGCAACAGGCGACCATGCCCAGCCGACGGCGCGGAAGGTGATCCACCAGGTAACCGGCGAACGGAGCCACGCAGAAGAACGGCACGACCTCGGCCAGGCCGATCAGGCCCAGCGAGAACGGATTGCGGGTGACTTCGTAGATGTGCCAGCCGACAGTGACCGCGACCACCTGGTAGGACAGCATCGCGAAGATGCGGTAGGCCAGCAGCCTGGCGAAACCGGGGCGGGACAGCAGGCCCAGTGCACTGTCTTCGGCTGTGGCGGGTTCGCTCACGACGGGTCGCGCTGCAGCTGCGCCTGCGCCGTCTCACGGATGAACGCCAGCATCGCCGCCACCCCATTGCTGCGGGTGGGCGAGAGGTGGCGGGCCAGGCCGATGTCCTGGATGTAGCTCGGCTCGGTGTCCAGGATCTCCTGCGCCGAGCGCCCGGAGTACACGCGCAGCGCCAGGAAGATCAGGCCGGAGACAATCGCCGAATCGCTGATGGCATGGAAGCGCAGCGACTGCGCGTTGCCCTCGGGCACGATCCAGACCATCGACTGGCAGCCGAGCAGGCGATGCTCTTCGGTCTTCCATTCTTCCGGAAAGGGCGGCAGCTTGCGGCCGAGGTCGATCAGGTACTGGTAGCGCTCGGACCAGTCGCCGAAGAAGCCGAATTCCTCGGCGATGGCGGCCTGGGCCTCGGCGGCGGTGGGTTCAAGCGGGAACGGGGAGTCGGTCACAACAGTCTCTACGGTGGGGCGTGGCCGGCGGACCGGCCACGGGGCAGGGCAGGTCAGCTGCGCTTGCGCGACCAGCGAACGCCCTGCGGGGTGTCATCCAGCACGATGCCTTCGGCGGCCAGCTGGTCGCGGATGGCGTCGGCACGGGCGAAGTCGCGTGCCTTCTTGGCCGCGGCGCGCTCGTCGATCAGGCCCTGGACGCGGGCATCGTCGTCCTCGTCGCCCGCTGCGGTGCCGAACCACTGCGCCGGGTCGGCCTGCAGCAGGCCCAGCACCAGGCCCGCACCGAGCAGTTCGCCCTTCAGGCGCGCCTGTTCGGCCGGGTCGGTGGCACGACGCGCGTCGGCGGCGATGCGGGCCACTTCGGCCAGCGCCTGGGGTGTGTTGAGATCGTCGTCCAGGGTCGCTTCGACGCTGGCGGGGATCACTGCCGTGGCCTCGATCGACGCCAGCTCGCGCAGGGTGCCGTACAGGCGGTCCAGGGTGCGCACCGATTGTTCGATCAGCGCATCAGACCAGTCCAGCGGCTGCCGGTAGTGGGCCGACAGCAGGGCCAGGCGCAGCGCCTCCGGCGGATGCTGGCGGACCAGGTCGTGTACGCGCTCGATGTTGCCCAGCGACTTGCTCATCTTGGCGCCGCCGAAGTTGAGCATGCCGTTGTGCAGCCAGAAGCGGGCGAAGATCTTGCCGCCGTGGGCGCATTCGCTCTGCGCGATCTCGTTCTCGTGGTGCGGGAACTGCAGGTCGACGCCGCCGGCGTGGATGTCGATGGTCTCGCCCAGGTGGGCTGCGGCCATCGCCGAGCATTCGATATGCCAGCCCGGACGACCCCGGCCCCACGGCGATTCCCAGCCGGGCAGGTCGTCGCTGGACGGCTTCCACAGCACGAAATCACCCGGGTCGCGCTTGTACGGGGCCACGTCGACACGGGCACCGGCCAGCATTTCTTCCGGGTCACGGCGCGAGAGCTTGCCGTAGCCGTCGAAGCTGGCCACCGCGAACAGTACGTGACCCTCGGCGGCGTAGGCATGACCATTGGCGATCAGCTGCTCGATCATGGTGATGATCTGCGGCATGTGCGCGGTCACCTCCGGCTCGATGTCCGGCGGCACCACGCCCAGCGCGGCCATGTCTTCACGGTAGGCGGCGGCGAACTTGCCGGTGATGGTGCTGATCGGCACGCCCTGCTCGCGCGCGGCGGTGTTGATCTTGTCGTCCACGTCGGTGATGTTGCGGGCGTAGCGCAGCGCGCCGAAACGGCGCCGCAGCAGGTCGGCCAGCACCCCGAACACCACCGGGCCACGGGCGTTGCCGATGTGCACGTAGTTGTAGACCGTGGGGCCGCACACATACAGGGTCGGACAGGCCGGGTCGAGCGGAGTGAACGGTTCGAGCTGGCGAGTCAGGTTGTTGTGCAGGCGCAGGGTCATGGGGCTGTGGCTGGGGGACAAGCCTGTGATTTTAGAACGTGTCGGCCCCCTTTGGGGGCACTGGCTGCCACCGGTGGACGCCGGGTCCGTCCAGGGTGGGGTGGGCAGGAGCGGCGTGGACGGGTAATGTTCAGCCCCTTGCGCTCGCCACTGCCTACACTATTGCCGTGTCCTTGCTCCCGTCGCCAATGAAATCCACCGCGTTGCTGACCCTGGCCTGCCTGTCGGCGCTGCCCGCCGTGGTGCTGGCCCAGGAGGCCGAGCCCCGCAACCGGGTGGTGATCGTGGAGAACGTGAAGTTCGACTACGCCCAGGTGCTGAACGTCGAGCCGGTGTTCCAGACCCTGCGCGCGACCCGTACCGAGGAGCACTGCGAGCCGGTGTCGACCCGGACCCTGGCCCCGGTGAACGTGACCGGCGAGGAGCCGGTCGAGGACAAGGGCCGGATCAGCCGCTTCTGGGATTCGGTGCGCTCGATGTTCAAGCGCAGCGATGAGGAGGTTGTTGAGGAGGTCGGAACCGAGTCGCCGGCCCCGGCGCCGGCCAACACCGGTCCGATGCTGACCCGCGACTGCCGCATCGTTCCGGTGGGGCGTGAATTCCGCCGGCCCATCGCCTACGACGTGGATTACGTCTACAAGGGCACCAAGTATCGGTCGCGGCTGCCGGAAGACCCGGGCAACCGGCTCAAGATCCGGGTGTCGATCACCCCCTGGGTGGGTCCGGAGCAGGGCGCCGCCGGCAATCCCTGATTCTGCGACCCCGGCCCCTTGCGCCGGTCACGGCTGCATGCAAAGATATTCGGCCATGAAGCTCACCGACTTCCAGCACGACAGCAGCGCAGCCCGACAGGCGTCGGGCATGACCTCGCGTGCGCGTCGACCGGAACCCCACATTCTCGCTGGGTAACCGGAGCTTTTTGCTGTTCGTCCGAAAAAAACCCAGCCCGCCGGCTGGGTTTTTTCGTTTCCGCGTTCTGAAAGCTGCAACTGCAACCTTTTCGTTTCACCTTTGCTTCCTGTTTTCCCTTCCACCGCGTCGAACCCGGCGCCGCCACGCAAGGAAAGATGATGTCCCCCAAGCACTTCCTGAACACCCAGGACTGGAGCCGCAGCGATCTCGACGCGCTGCTGACCCAGGCCGCGCTGTTCAAGCGCAACAAGCTCGGCGACCAGCTCAAGGGCAAGTCGATCGCGCTGGTGTTCTTCAACCCGTCCATGCGTACCCGCACCAGCTTCGAACTGGGCGCATTCCAGCTCGGTGCCCACGCGGTGGTGCTGCAGCCGGGCAAGGATGCGTGGCCGATCGAGTTCAACCTCGGCACGGTGATGGACGGCGATACCGAAGAGCACATCGCTGAGGTGGCCAAGGTGCTGGGCCGTTACTGCGACATCATCGCCGTGCGCGCGTTCCCCAAGTTCATCGACTGGGCCTACGATCGCCAGGACATCGTCCTCAACAGCTTCGCCAAGTACTCGCCCGTGCCGGTCATCAACATGGAGACCATCACCCATCCGTGCCAGGAGCTGGCCCACATCATGGCGCTGCAGGAGCACTTCGGCACCCAGGACCTGCGCGGCAAGAAGTACGTGCTGACCTGGACCTACCACCCCAAGCCGCTGAACACCGCCGTGGCCAACTCGGCGCTGACCATCGCCACCCGCATGGGCATGGACGTGACCCTGCTGTGCCCGACCGCCGACTACATCCTCGACGAGCGCTACATGGGCTGGGCCGAGCAGAACGTGGCCGAGAGCGGCGGTTCGCTGAAGATCAGCCATGACATCGACAGCGCCTACGCCGGCGCCGACGTGGTCTACGCCAAGAGCTGGGGTGCGCTGCCGTTCTTCGGCAACTGGGAACCGGAAAAGCCGATCCGCGACCAGTTCAAGCACTTCATCGTGGACGAGCGGAAGATGGCGCTGACCAATAACGGGGTGTTCAGCCACTGCCTGCCGCTGCGCCGCAACGTGAAAGCCACCGATGCGGTGATGGATTCGCCGCAGTGCATCGCCATCAACGAAGCCGAGAACCGCCTGCACGTGCAGAAGGCGATCATGGCCGCCGTTGCCGGGCGCTGATTTTTTCCGATTCAATCATTTCTGCCGGGCACGGCCCGGCGCTACCAGGACATACCCTCCCCATGAGCAACAAAGACGTCGTTCTCGCCTTCTCCGGCGGCCTGGATACCAGCTTCTGCGTGCCCTACCTGCAGGAGCGTGGCTACAACGTGCACACCGTGTTCGCCGACACCGGCGGCGTGGATGATGAAGAGCGCGATTTCATCGAGAAGCGTGCCGCCGAGCTGGGCGTGACCAGCCATGTCACCGTCAATGGTGGCCCGGCCATCTGGGAAGGCTTCGTCAAGCCGTTCGTGTGGGCCGGCGAAGGCTACCAGGGCCAGTACCCGCTGCTGGTCTCGGACCGCTACCTGATCGTTGATGCCGCGCTGAAGCGTGCTGCCGAGCTGGGTACCAACATCATCGCCCACGGCTGCACCGGCATGGGCAACGACCAGGTCCGCTTCGACCTGGCCGTGAAGGCACTGGGCGACTACCAGATCATCGCGCCGATCCGCGAGATCCAGAAGGAACACACCCAGACCCGCGCCTACGAGCAGAAGTACCTGGAAGAGCGCGGCTTCGGCGTGCGCGCCAAGCAGCAGGCCTACACCATCAACGAGAATCTGCTGGGCGTGACCATGTCCGGCGGCGAGATCGACCGTTGGGAAGCCCCGGGCGAAGGTGCGCGTGGCTGGTGCTCGCCGCGCAGCGAGTGGCCGGAACAGGCGCTGACCGTGACCCTGAAGTTCGTTGAAGGCGAAGCCGTCGAACTGAACGGCAAGGCGCTGCCGGGCGACCAGATCCTGGCCCAGCTCAACAAGCTGTTCGCCCCGTACGGCGTTGGCCGCGGCGTCTACACCGGCGACACCGTGATCGGCCTGAAGGGCCGCATCGTGTTCGAGGCCCCGGGCCTGGTCTCGCTGCTGGCCGCGCACCGCGCGCTGGAAGATGCCGTGCTGACCAAGCAGCAGAACCGCTTCAAGCCGGACGTGGCACGCAAGTGGGTGGAGCTGGTGTACGAAGGCTTCTACCACGACCCGCTGAAGACCGACATCGAAGCCTTCCTGAAGTCCTCGCAGGCCAAGGTCAACGGCGAAGTGGTGCTGGAAACCCGCGGTGGCCGCGTCGATGCGGTGGCGGTGAAGTCGCCGCACCTGCTCAACACCAAGGGCGCCACCTACGCACAGTCGGCCGACTGGGGCGTGGAAGAGGCTGAAGGCTTCATCAAGCTGTTCGGCATGAGTTCGACGCTTTACGCGCAAGTCAATCGCTGAGCGATTGAATTGCGCGCGCGTCTCCCGCGCATTCCACCTTAACCCTGCGCCGTTGGCGCGCCCCCTTCAACAAGAAGGGGGCTCTCCACCAGACGCATCACGGTAGCGCCGGGCCATGCCTGGCGGAATTCCACAGGATCTTTGTTTCATGCTTGAACAGACGCTCGATCACCTGCAGGCCCTGGTGTCCTTCGACACCCGCAACCCGCCGCGTGCGATCACCACCGGTGGCATCTTCGATTACCTGCGCGCGAACCTGCCCGGCTTCAACGTCGAGGTGATCGACCATGGCGCGGGTGCGGTCAGCCTGTACGCCGTGCGTGGGACGCCGAAGTACCTGTTCAACGTGCATCTGGATACCGTACCGGACTCGCCGCACTGGAGTGCCGATCCGCATGTGATGCGCCGCCTGGACGACCGTGTGGTCGGCCTGGGCGTGTGTGACATCAAGGGCGCGGCCGCTGCGCTGGTGGCGGCGGCCAATGCCAGCGATGGCCATGCCGCCTTCCTGTTCTCCAGCGACGAGGAAGCCAACGACCCGCGCTGCATCGCCGCGTTCCTGGCCCGTGGCCTGCCGTATGAAGCCGTACTCGTGGCCGAACCGACCATGAGCGAAGCGGTGCTGGCGCATCGTGGCATCAGCTCGGTGCTGATGCAGTTCGCCGGCCGTGCCGGCCATGCGTCGGGCAAGCAGGATGCGGCTGCCAGCGCATTGCACCAGGCCATGCGCTGGGGCAATCGCGCGCTGGATCATGTGGAATCGCAGGCCTCGGCCCGCTTCGGTGGACTGACCGGTCTGCGCTTCAACATCGGTCGCGTCGAAGGTGGCATCAAGGCCAACATGATCGCGCCCGCTGCCGAAGTGCGCTTCGGTTTCCGTCCGCTGCCGTCGATGGATATCGATGCGTTGCTGGCGACCTTTGCCGGTTTCGCCGAGCCGGAAGCCGCCATGTTCACCGAGACGTTCCGTGGTCCCAGCCTGCCCGCCGGTGACATCGCCGAGGCCGAGAACCGCCGCCTGCTGGCGCGCGACGTGGCCGATGCGCTGGAGCTGCCGATCGGCAATGCCGTGGATTTCTGGACCGAGGCGTCGCTGTTCTCGGCCGCTGGTTACACCACCCTGGTGTTTGGCCCGGGCGATATTGCCCAGGCCCACACCGCCGATGAGTTCGTGACGCTGGACCAGCTGCAGCGCTACGCCGACGCCGTGCACCGGATCATCGCCGCCGGCGCCTGATCGACCCTACAACGCCGCCATGCCCCGGGCATGGCGGAACTGCAACGCGGCGACCGCCGCCTGTGACGAAACCGAAATGTCTCCTGCCCTCCAGCCCCACCGCCAGACCCGCCAGACCATCGTGCGCCTGCTTTCCAGCATGGCCAGCGCGAAGGAGATCAGCCAGTACCTCAAGCGCTTCTCGCAGCTGGACGCCAAGCGCTTCGCCGTGGTCAAGGTCGGCGGCGCGGTGCTGCGCGACGATCTCGACGCGCTGACCTCTTCGCTGTCGTTCCTGCAGGAAGTCGGGCTGACCCCGATCGTGCTGCACGGCGCCGGCCCGCAGCTGGATGCCGAGCTGTCGGCGGCCGGCATCGAGAAGCAGACCGTGAACGGCCTGCGCGTGACTTCGCCGGAAGCACTGGCGATCGTGCGCCGGGTGTTCCAGCAGTCCAACCTGCGCCTGGTCGAGGCGCTGCAGCAGAACGGCGCACGTGCCACCTCGATTACCGGTGGCGTGTTCGAGGCCGAGTACCTGGACGTGGACACCTACGGCCTGGTCGGCGAAGTGAAGAAGGTCAACCTGGCACCGATCGAGGCCAGCCTGCGTGCCGGCTCGATCCCGGTCATCACCAGCCTGGGTGAAACTGCCGGTGGCCAGATCCTCAACGTCAACGCCGACTTTGCCGCCAACGAGCTGGTGCAGGAACTGCAGCCGTACAAGATCATCTTCCTGACCGGCACCGGTGGCTTGCTGGACGAGGCGGGCAACGTGATCGATTCGATCAACCTGTCCACCGAATACGATCACCTGATCGCGCAGCCGTGGATCCACGGCGGCATGAAGGTGAAGATCGAACAGATCAAGGACCTGCTCGACCGCCTGCCGCTGGAGTCGTCGGTGTCGATCACTCGCCCGGCCGACCTGGCCAAGGAACTGTTCACCCACAAGGGCTCGGGCACGCTGGTGCGCAAGGGTGAGAAAGTGCTGCGCGCCACCGCCTGGAGCGAGCTCGACCTGCCACGGCTGAAGGGTCTGATCGAATCCAGTTTCGGCCGCACCCTGGTGCCGGACTACTTCGAAAAGACCAGGCTGCTGCGTGCCTATGTCAGCGAGAACTACCGCACTGCGGTGATCCTCACCGACGAGGCCGAAGGCGTGTACCTGGACAAGTTCGCCGTGCTCGACGACGCGCAGGGCGAAGGCCTGGGCCGCGCGGTCTGGAACGTGATGCTGGAGGAGACCCCGCAGCTGTTCTGGCGCTCGCGCCACGGCAACCCGATCAACCACTTCTACTACGCCGAGTCCGATGGCTGCTACAAGCAGGATCACTGGAAGGTGTTCTGGTTCGGTGCCGATGGCATCGACCGCATCAAGACCTATGTCGACCACTGCGCCCAGCGCGCGCCGAGCCTGCTGGGGTGAGCGATGAGTCCTCCTGACGTGTGGAACACGGTGCCTACCCTGCGCGGCCAGCACGTGGCGCTGCAGCCGCTTCAGCTTGAGCATGTCCCCGGCCTGCGCGCTGCCCTCGAAGGCAGCGGCCTGGACCAGCTCTGGTACACCCAGGTGCCGTCACCGCAGCAGGTCGAGCACTATGTGCAGGCCGCGCTGCAGGCGCACGCCGAAGGCAAGGTGCTGCCGTTCGTGATCCGCGACGCCGCCGGTGACATCATCGGCAGCACGCGCTTCTACGACATGGATGCCAGCGTGCCCAGGCTCAGCCTCGGCTACACCTGGTACACGCCGGGCGTGCAGCGCACCGGCGCCAACACCGAGGCCAAGCTGTTGCTGCTGCAGCACGCCTTCGAGTCCATGGGCTGCATCAGCGTGGTGCTGGAAACCAGCTGGTTCAACGTCACCTCGCGCACCGCCATCGCCCGCCTCGGCGCCAAGCAGGATGGCGTGCTGCGCAACCACAAGCGGCACGCCGACGGCACGCCGCGCGACACCGTCATCTTCTCCATCATCGATGCGGAATGGCAGGGCGTGAAGCGCCACCTGCAGTACCGCCTGGACAGTCACGCATGAACGATTCGACTTTTACCCTGGGCATCGTCGGTGCCCGCGGCCATACCGGCGCCGAGCTGATCAAGCTGGTGGCCGCGCATCCGCGCCTGAAACTGGCCTTCGTCTCTTCGCGCGAGCGCGCCGGGCAGCGCCTGTCCGACCACCACCCGGAATTCCAGGGCGAGCTGCAGTACGAGAACCTGGACGCCGATGCGGTGGCGGCCAAGGGCGTGGACGCGGTGATCCTGGCCCTGCCCAATGGCCTGGCCGCGCCGTTCGTGGCCGCATTGGAAGCGGCGAAGGCGGACACCGTCATCGTCGACCTCTCGGCCGACTACCGTTTCGACAACAGCTGGTACTACGGCCTGCCGGAGCTGACCCGCGACCGCTACAACGGCCAGAAGCACATCAGCAACCCGGGCTGCTATGCCACCGCGATGCAGCTGGCGGTGCATCCGCTGTTGGACCTGCTGGCCGGTCCGCCGCAGTGCTTCGGTGTCTCCGGCTACTCCGGTGCCGGTACCACGCCGTCGGACAAGAACAACGTCGAACTGCTGGCCGACAACCTGATGCCGTACGCGCTGACCAACCACGTGCACGAGCGCGAGGTGTCGGTGCAGCTGGGCGTGGCCGTGGAATTCATGCCGCACGTCGCGCCGCACTTCCGGGGCATCACGCTGACCGCCAACCTGTGGCTGAACCGCGTGCAGACCCGTGAGCAGATCGTCGAGCGCTTCCAGCAGGCCTATGCGGGCGAACCGCTGATCGAGGTGGTGGACGAAGCGCCGTGGGTCAGCCGCATCGCCGGCCGCCACGGTGCCCAGGTCGGTGGCTTCACGCTCGCGCCGGGCGGCAAGCGCGTGGTGGTGGTGGCGACGCTGGACAACCTGCTGAAGGGCGCGGCCACCCAGGCCATGCAGAACCTCAACCTCGCGCTGGGCATCGACGAACTGACGTCGATCCCGCACTGAACACGCATTCCGGAGCCCCCATGGCAGACCTTCTTTGGCAGAAGCCCGGCGTCGCCGTCGACGCCCAGATCCAGACCTTCCTCGCCGGCGACGACGTGATCCTCGACCGCGAGTTCTTCCTGCATGACATCGCTGCCAGCGCCGCGCATGCGCAGGGCCTGCAGCACATCGGCATCCTCAGTGCCGATGAGCTTGCCGGACTTCTGCGCGAACTGGAGATCCTGACGCAGGACTTCCGCGAAGGCCGCTTCGTGCTGGATACGCAGTACGAGGATGGCCACTCGGCGATCGAAGCGCGCCTGACCGAACGCCTTGGTGATGCGGGTCGCAAGATCCACACCGGCCGCAGCCGCAACGACCAGATCCTGGTCGCCACGCGCCTGTGGCTGAAGGAAAAGCTGCAGCGCGTTGCCCAGCTCAGCACCGAAGTGGCAAAGGTCGCGCTGGACCGCGCGCAGGCCGAGAAGGACCTGCCGATTCCCGGTTATACCCACATCCAGCGGGCCGTGGTGTCCTCGGCCGGCATGTGGTGGGCGGGCTGGGCCGAGGCCTTCATCGACAATGCCATCCGTGCCCGTGACACCCATGCGCTGGTTGATGCCAATCCGCTCGGCACCGCCGCCGGCTACGGCGTGAACCTGCCGCTGGACCGCGAGCACACCACCGCCGCGCTCGGTTTCGCGCGCATGCAGGTCTCGCCGATCTACGCGCAGCTGTCGCGTGGCAAGTTCGAGCTGGCCGCGCTGGAAGCGCTCGGTGGCGCCACGCTGGACCTGCGCCGCATTGCGTGGGACCTGTCACTGTTCACCAGCGCCGAGTTCGGCTTCGTCGCGCTGCCGGCGCAGTACACCACCGGCAGTTCGATCATGCCCAACAAGCGCAATCCGGATGTGATCGAGCTGATGCGCGCCACCCACGCCAGCGTCGCCGCTGCGCGCACCGAGATCGAGCAGCTGCTGTCGCTGCCGTCCGGCTACCATCGCGACCTGCAGTCGTCCAAGGGTGCCATCTTCCACGGCTTCGGCCGTGGCCTGGCCGCGCTGGAGCTGCTGCCGGCGCTGCTGGCCAACCTGGAATGGCGCGATGACAGGCTGCGTGCGGCGATCGATTCGGGCATGTATGCCACCGACGTGGCGGTGGAAGCGGCCGTGGCCGGTGTGCCGTTCCGCGAGGCCTACAAGGCGGCTGCGGCCGGTGCCGACAGTGCAGGGCAGGGACGCACGCCGGAAGGCAGCCTGGCTGCGCGTGTATCGCCGGGCTCGGCCGCTGACCTGCGCCTGGACGAACTTCGCGCGCGCTGGCAGGCGTTGTCCTGATGGCGGCCACGGTGTATCTGGTGCTGGCGATGCGCCGGCCGGACTTCAACGATGCAGCGGTGCAGCCGCATCGTGATTTCCTCGATGCGTTGCAGGCGCAGGGCAAGCTGCAGCTGACCGGTGGCTTCGCCGATGGCAGCGGTGGCGCCTACGTGCTGTGCAACGTGGACAGCCTGGCGCAGGCGCAGGCCATCGTCGCCACCGATCCACTGGTGACGATGCAGGCCTCCGACCTGACCGTGCACGAATGGAACACCCGCTGAGAGCCTGACCGATGATCCAGCACGCTGCCCACGTCGCCTCGCCGTTCCCCGAACAAGCGCTGCCGCCGTGGCGGCGTGCGGTGCTCAAGGTTGGCAGCAGCCTGCTGGCAGCTGATGGCGGCGGCCTGTCGCCACGCCACGCGCTGGGCCTGGCGCAGTTCGTCTCGGCCAATGTCCTGGCCGGGCGCGAGGTGGTGATCGTGTCTTCCGGCGCGGTCGCTGCCGGGCGCGCAATCCTGCCTCGGGCCGATGAGCCTGGCGCGGCGATGGCGGCGCGGCAGGCCCTGGCCGCGCTCGGCCAGGCCCAGCTGATCGGGCTCTGGCAGCGCTTCTTCGAGCGCCCGGTGGCGCAGGTGCTGCTGACCCACGACGACCTGCGCAACCGCCGCCGCTACCTCAATGCACGCGCCACGTTGAGTGAACTGTTGCGCCTGGGCGCGTTGCCGGTGGTCAACGAGAACGACACCGTGTCGGTGGATGAGCTCAAGCTCGGCGACAACGACAACCTGGCTGCCACCGTGGCGGCGCTGGTCGACGCCGATGCGCTGTTCATCGCTACCGATATCGATGGCCTGTACAGCGCCGACCCGCGCACCGTGGCCGATGCGCGGCCGTTGCACGACGTGCCGGAGCTGGGTGACGAGGTGCTGGCGATGGCGGGCGGCGCCGGCTCGCGCGCCGGTACCGGCGGCATGCGCACCAAGCTGGAGGCGGCGGCGAAGGCCGGGCGCCTGGGCATCGAAACCTATCTGTTCAATGGCCGCAGCGGTGACGTGGTGCGCGCGCTGGCGCAGGATCGCCTGTTCGGCACCCGCATCCATGCCGCACGCAGCCGCGAGGCCGCCCGCAAGCACTGGCTGCGGCATGCACCGCTGGCCGAGGGCGTGATCGTCATCGATGCCGGTGCGGCACAGGCGATGCGCGAGAAGGGCGCCTCGCTGCTGCCCGGTGGCATTACCGGTGCAGAGGGCGTGTTCCGCCGCGGCGATATGGTACAGGTGTGCTGGAACGCGCCGCAGGGCCGTGTCTGCGTGGCCCGTGGCGTCAGCCAGTATGCTGCCGACGACGTACGCCGGATTGCCGGCCACCATTCGCGCGACATCCAGGCCGTGCTCGGCTACAACTACGGCGGCAGCGTCGTCCATCGCGACGACCTGGTGCTGCCATGACCGGATTGAAGGACACACCGATGAGCGAGATCGAAGCGCAGGCGCGTGCCTGCCGTGATGCGGCGCAGATCGTTGCCGGCCTGGACAGTGCGGCACGACGCACGCTGCTGCTGGCGATGGCGCAGGCACTGGAGGTGAATGCCGGACTGATCCTGGCCGGCAATGCACGTGACCTCGCCGCCGCGCGCGGGAAGGGCGTGGGCAGCGCCATGCTCGATCGTCTGGCACTGGACCCGCCGCGCCTGTTCGCGATGGCCGAAGCCGTGCGCGAAGTGGCCGGATTGCCAGATCCTGTCGGCGAGGTCACCCGCGATGACGTGCGCCCGAACGGCATCCGCGTGCAGAAGGTGCGCGTGCCGCTGGGCGTGATCGCGATGATCTACGAGGCGCGCCCGAACGTGACCGCCGAAGCCGCGGCGCTGTGCCTGAAGGCGGGTAACGGCGTGATCCTGCGTGGTGGTTCCGAGGCAATTCACTCCAACACCGCGATCGCGCAGGCACTCGCCGGTGCGTTGAAGGCCAACGGCGTACCGCCGGCCGCCGTGACCGTGCTCACCGACCTGCGCCGCGAGGCAATGCTGGAACTGCTGCAGCTGCATGAGCTGATCGACCTGGCGATTCCGCGCGGTGGCGAAGGCCTGATCCGTTTCGTTGCCGAGCATGCGCGGGTACCGGTGATCAAGCACTACAAGGGCGTCTGTCATCTGTTCGTGGATGCCAGCGCCGACCTGGGCAAGGCCATCGACCTGCTGGTGGATGGCAAGTGCAGCCGGCCAGCCGCCTGCAATTCGCTGGAGACACTGCTGGTACACCGTGACGTAGCCGATTCGTTCCTGCCGCGCGTGGCGCAGGCGCTCGGCGAGCGCGGCGTGCAGCTGCGCGCCGATGCGCAGGCGCAGCCGCTGCTGCCGGGCAGCACGGCGGCGACCGAGGAGGACTACGCTGCCGAGTTCCTCGACCTTGTGCTGGCCGTGCGCGTGGTGGACGACCTCGATGCGGCCATCGCGCACATCCGCCGCTATACCTCCGATCACACCGAAGTGATCGCGACCGCAGACGCCGGCCATGCCGAGCGTTTCGTTACTGCGCTGCGCTCGGCGGTGGTGATGGTCAATGCCTCATCGCGCTTCTCCGATGGTGGCCAGCTGGGCCTGGGCAGCGAAATCGGCATTTCCACCACGCGCCTGCATGCCTATGGCCCGATGGGTCTGGAAGCGCTCACTGTCGAACGTTTCGTGGTGCGTGGCGAAGGGCAGACGCGCACATAAGTGGATCCACGCCATGCGTGGATGTTCTTCGCGGCAGACCCCGGTGCCGACCAAGGCCGGCACCCATCAGGCACAAGCGCCGACCAGGGGCGAGACCCCACTGGGTTGTCGGGCTACACCACCTCGCGGCGGATGCCGACCGGGCGTGCGTGATCATCCATGTGCAGCGTGGCGGCCTTGCAGCTCATCAGGCGTTCGGCCAGCCCGGTGCTGGCACCCAGATCGGCGGCTACTTCGTTGAGGCTGGCCAGTGGCCGCGGCAGGCGGCGCTCGCGGCCACGGAAGCGGGCACGGTTGTACTCGGCCCAACCGATCAGCAGCACGCTGGCGCACAACAGCATCAGCGGCAATGCCACCAGCACGTAGGGATCGAACTGGCTTTGCCGTTCGTACAACTGCTGCCAGGCCAGCTGGCCGCCAACCAACCACGAGAACAGGGTCACCAGGGGCGCCCACAGGTAGAAGTAGAAGCCCCAGAACGCCAAAGTGACGAATCCCCAGGCGGTGCGCTGGAAGCGCGGCTGGCGGTGTGGCTTGCGGATCATCCGTGAGTCGAAGCGGTTGGACGGGCGTTGCGCGTTCATCGGATCCCCCGGTCAGGGCTGGTCCAGGTGGCGCGCTTGCTGCGACGGCGCAGCAGTGTCTTCGGCAGCGCCACCAGGGTGGTGGAAAGGCTGATCAGCCAGTACGCCATCGGGTACCAGATGACCCAGAAATAGTTGCGTCCAATCTGTGTTTCGTAACGCCGGTCGATGATCAGGCTGCTGGCGAACTGCAGCAGGCAGACCAGCGCCAGGATCACGCCATGCCACTGCGGCAGCAGGCTGGCGATATGCAGCTGCGGCGGCAGCTCGATGAACTTGCCCAGTGCCCACAGCAGCACGATGAACAACATGGTGTAGGCCCAGATCACGCTCAGCACGTACTCCAGCAGCACGCCCCACATGCGCCGCTCTTTCCAGTGCAGCAGCGAGCGCGCGTGACGCAGCATCACCTCCACGCCGCCTTGGGCCCAGCGCAGGCGCTGCCGCCACAGGCCCTTGAGGGTCTCCGGCATCAGGATGAAGCACAGCGCATTGGGCTCGTAGCGGATGTCCCAGTGCGCGCGCTGCAGGCGCCAGCTGATGTCGATGTCCTCGGTCACCATGTCATCCGACCACCAGCCCACCTGGTGCAGGGCGGTACGGCGGAAGCCGGCGATCACCCCGGAGATGGTGAAGATGCGCCCGTATACGCGCTGCGCGCGCTTGATCATGCCGATGATCGAGGAAAACTCGGCCACCTGCAGGCGTCCGAGCAGGGTGGAGCGGTTGCGGATGCGCGGGTTGCCGGTGACCGCACCGACCCGGTTGCCGCTGACCAGGTGCCAGACCATCCAGTGCAGCGCATGTTCCTCCAGCATTGCATCGCCGTCGATGCACACTAGGTACTCCGAGCGAGCGGCCAGTGCACCCATGCGCAGCGCATTGGCCTTGCCCAGGTTACGGTCCAGGTGCAATACGCGCAGCCGCGGGTGCCTTGCCGCCAGCACATCCAGCCGCGCGCCGGTGTCATCGCTGCTGCCATCATCGATGGCGATCACTTCGTAGTCGGCGGGGTAACGCTGGGCCAGCGCCGCAGTGAGCGTGTCATCCAGGTTCTCTGCCTCGTTGTGGCAGGGCACCAGCAGGCTCGCGAAGGGGGGATCGACCATCAATGGAGGGTCGTTGCGCGGCCGCGAGTGGCGTTCGCGCCGGTAGTAGTAGTAGAGGCCGCCGGACATCCAGAAGAAGGCCATCACCATCGGGTAGTAGAAGGCGAACTGGAACAGGACCTGCAGCAGCGGATGCATGTCCATGTCACTTCTCCGGGTACGGGAAGGTGCCGGCGGACATCGCCGCGCGGGCATCGCGGGTGGAGGGCTGGTCGGCGATGAAATCGTCCGGGTACCAGGCGAAGTGGTGCACGCCCTGCGCCTGCAACTGGCGGATCTGTGCGCGCAGGCGCTCGGCGGGAATCGGTTGCCCGTTGCGCCAATCGACGGTCTGCAGCTCGAACAGGGTGTGCTGCAGCTGCGGGTCGTGTGCGCGTACTGCGGCCAGCAGCTGGTCCAGCCAGCGCTCGGGGTGCTGGCTGCCTTCCATCCACGGCATCGCCATCAGCGCGGTCTGGTCATAGGCCTTGTTGAACAGGTCCAGGCGCTGCGCGAACCAGGCCTCGCTCTGCGGGCGCAGCACCGGCTCAGCGTACAGGTTGCGCACGGTGGCCAGTTTCGGGCGCCAGCGTTGCGCGCTGTCGCGCAGCGCCAGGGTGAAGCTGATCAGCGCCTGCGTGCGCGCGCTGCCATCGCCGCCGGCTGCCAGTGCCGGCAGCTCGGTGTCGCGCAGGTAGCCGTCGTCATGGAACAGCAGGCCTTCAAAGTAGGAATTGACCGCCAGGTCCTCGTAGATGTCGAGCATGATCTGGCGGGCCTTCGGGTTGGTGAAGTCCAACCGGTACATGCCATCGGGATCGCCGTTGCGGATCGCCAGCGCCTTGCGCTGCACCGGGTCGGGCAGCTCGAAGCCAAGCACCGGCAGCCATGCGTAGACCTTCACGCCGGCGCGGGATTTCAGCTGCCAGGCAACGCGGCTGAACAGGTCCGCACGCATCGGCATGTGCCGGTTGGGGAAGTACAGCGCATCGGCAGTATTGTTGCCATCCGGATCGGCGAATGCCTGCAGGTAGACGTGCGTCGGCGCGATGCGCTTGACCCGTTCGACCAGCGCATCGAGGTTGCGTGCCTGCTGCGTCGGGTCTGCGTCGTAGACATCATCCAGGTCGATCTGCAGGGCACGGATGCCATCGAGCGCGACATCGCGGCGCAGCTCGTAGGCCAGCCCCTCCACGGTCGGGTTGTCGCTGACCAGGAAGCGCGCCAGGCCATGCAGGTCGCTGGCCACCGGCGTGCTGCGGCCCTCCAGATCGAAGGACACCGGCATGCCCAGCTGTTCGGCGATGTCGTTGCTCAACTGGTTGTAGGCGGCGTATGGCCAGACGATGGCGCGCGGCCGCACGCCCAGGTGCTGCTTGATGCGCTGCACGCTGCGCGAGAGATCGGCGCGCAGGCGCTGCTCATACTGCGTTTCAGTCTCGTACCTGTGCGTGGCTGGGCTGTAGATGCGGGTGACCACGGCGGGCGTTGAATTGCCCTGTGGATTGGCGAGCACGCCGTGGTGCAGGTCATCGGTGTGGCTGGCCACTTCGATCAGGCCGCTGTCGTGCATCTGCTTCAGCTGCGCCCAGGTGACGAAGTCATCGCGGCCGAACGGCCGGTAGCCGTAGTCGATGGTGCGGCCCGGAGCCATCTCCACGTAGTCGGTGATCACCGCCACCAGCGCCGGGTAGCGGTAGGCCTGCAGCAATGGGAAGGCCTTGTCGTAGACGCTGCGCAGGCCGTCATCGAAGGTCAGCAGCACAGGCTTGGGCGGCAGCGTGGCCCGCCCCTGCGAGGCATCGATCACCTGCGACAGCGAGACCGGGTGATAGCCATGCGCGCCGAGCCAGTCCAGGTGTGCGGCAAAGTTCTGCGTGCTCACCGCATAGGTATCGGCATCGCCCTTGGCCGCGACCTGGTCGCGGATGTCGTGGTAGCTGAGGATCAGCAGGCCATTGTCGATCGCATCGAGATGCGCGGCCTGCTGCGCCAAGGCCGGTGGCGTGATGGCCAGCAGCAGGAGCACGATCAGTCGCAGGATGCGGGCCATGTCAGTCTCCCCAGCGCAGTGCGGCTTCGAAGCCGATATGACGCTCGCGGTGGCCGTCGTAGACCGGCCGCGACCAGCGCACGCCGTACTCGAACACGCGGCCCGGACCCAGCTGCCATTCGTGCATGTACGACACCGACGGCACCAGCGCACTGCCGAAGCCGTCCTGCCAGTAGTCGCCCAGCGAGACTGTCAGCCGGTGGCGGAAGTGGCGTTCGTAGTGCCGCCACAGCTGCTGGTCGATGCGCAGCCCGATCTCGACCATGCGGTCGCGCTTCGGGTTGAAGTAGGGCGCATCGTCGCGGCTGCCGCGACTGGTGTAGGCACTGGCGAGGCCATCGATCAGCCAGCGCGGGCGGGTCAGCAGGCGCTGTTCAAGGCGGGTGCTGAACAGTTCGCGGTGGTTGCCATCGTCATAGCGGAAGCGGCTGGCGCCGAACGTCCAGTGGGTGAGCTCGCTGCGCCGGTAGTCCACCTGTGCGCTCACGCTGTCGGCGGTGATGCCGGCCGCGCGCGCCTGCATCGAGGCTTCTGGATCATTGCGCGCGGCCACCAGGCCGGCGTGCCAGTAATCGTTGAACTGCCAGCCGACGCCGGCCCGCAGGCCGGTATCGCCGATGTGGTCGTTGGCGCGCAGAACGGCCGCTTCCGCATCCAGCTGCCCGAAGCGGTAGCGCACGCCCGCACCCAGCCACAGGGGATCGATGCGCTGGTCCTGGAAATCGGTCGAGCGCCGGTCGGCCAGGGCGAACAACCGCCAGCGGTCATCAAGGATCGGTGTCTCCACTTCCACACCGTAGTGGCGATCGTTGTTGCCCAGTGGCGAGGTGCCACCGCCACCGGAGCTGCGGCCGATGTCGGTCCATGCCTTCAGCTGCCAGCCGCGATGCGCACGCCAGGCCTGGTCCATGCGTTCGACAGCCGGTTGGGTGGGATAGCGTGCGACCAGGTCATCGTGCAGCGGCCGCGCCAGGTCGTCGCGCTGCAGGGCGACGTAGGCCTCTTCCATGCCCAGCCGCGGTTCGATGTCACGCGGGTCCAGCGCGTGTGCCATCTGCTGTCGCTGCAGTGCCCTTCGTGGCCAGCCGCGCATCATGTAGACGCTGCCCAGCGCACTCTGCAGGCCTCCGTTGCCGGGTGCGATGTCCACCATCGACTCCAGATCGTGCTGCGCAGTGACCAGGTCGCCGCTGTAAGCGCGCACCATTGCCAGGTTGAGATCGGCCTCGTAGCGTGACCAGTTCGCGTACGGTGATTTGCCATTGCTCCAGCGCCACGCCGGCTCCTTGTCGCGCCATGCCTGCAGCAGGTCGATCGCCTTTTCCTGCTGCTCGCTTTCCAGGTAGGCGTAGGCCAGTTCCGAATGCGAGGCGTCGCGCGCCGGATCGCCAGCGACGGCCGCCTGCAGTACCGGAATGGCTTCTTCCGGGTGCAGGGTGCCCATCAACGAATCGCCCACGGCAGGCAGCACGTAGTCGGGCAGGGTGTGGCCTTCGGCCTGCAGGGCTCGTGCTTCCTCACGCACCTGTACATGGCGGCCCAGCCGGTTGAGCAGGATCAGCCGGTCCATGCGGATGCGCAGTGGGGCCTGCGAGGGTGGGGTGCCTTCGCCGCCGACGTAGCGCTGCATGCGCGCCAGGGTCGACTCGGCTTCTTCCAGGCGGCTGTCCTCGCTGCTGCTGTAGGCCAGGCTCCAGACCACGAGTTTGGCCAGGTAGTCGCCTTCCAGGCGCTGCTTCTGGGCGTCGTCGAACAGCTGCGGCCGCTGCTGGTACAGCTCCCAGGCGCGCCAGGCATTGCCGATGTCGCCCAGGGTCAGCACGCGCAGCTTGAACAGCAGATCGTCGTTGGGCTGCTGCTGGCTGGCGCGCTCGATTGCGCCGAGCGCATCCAGCCAGCGGGCCTGGTCGCGGTAGCGGCCGATCTCGGCCAGGGCCGCGTCGCGGTCGGTCGGAGCCGCGCCGCTGGCCCAGGCCAGAGCGGTGCATGCGAGGCCGACGCAGAGCGCCAGCCGGCGGTGGACGACCATTGGGGACCCCCTTGGCTTCCGAACCAGACAACCTGTGAAAATGTGACGCAAGTCGCATGCCAGTATTTGGCGTGGCCGTGGCCCGCGTCACTCCCTTCGTGCGTTCCCGCCCATTGAAGACGGATACAACCCGGACAGCGACCTGCAATGTCTTGTCTGAAACGAGAGTCCCCCGCACACCGAGTGGTGGCCTGGGCGGCGCTGCCGCCCCCATGCCCGATGCCGGCACGCGGCAAGGAAGGGCATTCGTGGGCACTATCCGCCCGGAATTGTCAGTTCGGCGTCAAGATTGCCCGGTGTCTGACGAGCGGTAGGCGGGGCCGTCTGGCGGCCCCGGCCGGGCTACCAGAGATCTTCCAGCTTGCGGGGCTTGCAGGCGACCCACGAGGCGCACAGCATCAAGGTGGCGCAGCCGAACAGGAAGCTGAACGGGAGAGTCCAGCCATTGCTGACGGTATGCAGCCAGCCGACCAGGAACGGGCCCAGGCAGCTGAAGCTGTAGCCCACGCCCTGCATGAAGCCCGACAGCGCGGCCGAGCCGGCCGGGGTGCGGGTGCGCAGGTTGATCAGGGTCAGCGCCAGCGGGAAGGTGGACGGGCCGACGCCGAGCAGGCAGGCCCACAGCAGGGGCGCCTTCATCGGCGCCAGCAGCAGCCCGGTGAAGGCGATCACGAACGAGAAGAAGCCGATCAGCACCAGCGGGAACGGGTTCTGCATGCGTACCGCCATCGACGGAATGACCAGTGACGGCAGCAGGCCCAGTGCCGAGAAGACGGCCACCATCACGCCGCCGAACGCGGGCGTGCCACCGGCCTCGACCACGATGCGCGGCAGCCAGGTGAACATCGAATAGGTCATCAGCGAGGTCATGCCGAACATCAGCGTCATGCTCCAGCCCAGCGACGTACGCCAGACCTTGCCGTGCGGCTGCGCGGTGGGATCGGCGGCGTCGGCCAGCGGCTTCGGTGCGCGCCTGGCCAGCAGCAGCCACGGCAGCGCGGCGGCCAGTGCAAGCAGCGCCCACATGCCCAGCGACACGCGCCAGCCTGCAGCGTTGGCCATCGGTACTGCCAGTAGCGCCGGCAGCATCGTGCCCAGCTGCAGCACGCTGATGTAGAGCGTGCTCATGGTGCCGACCTTGTTGGCGAAGTAACGCTTCACCAGCGGCGGCACCACCACGTTGCCGATGCCCATGCCGGCCAGCGCGATTACCGAGCCCAGCAGCAGCGTGCCGACGTTGCCGGCGCTGGAGCGCAGCAGCAGGCCGGCCATCGCCATCAGCATCGCCAGCAGCGTAGTGCGTTCCAGGCCCAGGCGCCGCGCCAGTGCCGGCGTGGCCACGCCGAACAGCGCGAACGAGGCGGTCGGCAGCATGCCCAGCACGCCGGTCATGGTGGTACCGAAGCCGAACTGCTGGCCGAGCACGTCCAGCAGCGGGGTGATCGAGGTGACCGCAGTGCGCAGGTTGACTGCTGCCAGCAGGATCGCGGCAAACGCGAGGACGCGACCGTGCAGCAGCGACGGCGAATCGGAAGTGGAGGAACTCATCGGTGGTCCTTGCAGGTGTCGCACGCCGCGGCAATGGCATGCAGCGCCGGCATCGGTCTACGCCGAAGCGGCAGGTGGGGGAGGGGGCTGCAGGTGGGCCGGCAGCGCGGCCATTGTACGTGTGCGCTCCGGCAAGGTCCCGTCATGCGGGCGGCCTGGCGCGGGGTACAAAAAAACCCGGAGGACAGTGATGTCTTCCAGGCTTCTTGGTGACCACCGAAGTGGTCGGGGAGACAGGATTCGAACCTGCGACCTCTACGTCCCGAACGTAGCGCTCTACCAGACTGAGCTACACCCCGAAGGGAGCCGCCTATTCTAGCGATTCACCCCGATGGCGGCAAGGGGTGAATGCTGTTTTCTTCACACCGCCGAAGCAGTGCCACCTCAGGGAACAAAAAAGCCTGGATGACTTCACCAGGCTTCAATGCGACCACGTGAGTGGTCGGGGAGACAGGATTCGAACCTGCGACCTCTACGTCCCGAACGTAGCGCTCTACCAGACTGAGCTACACCCCGAAGGAGCCGCCTAAGATACCGTGTGAAGGCCAAGGCGGCAAGGTTTTTTTACAGCTCAGCGACGATTTTCGTTCTCGATGCGGTTCTGCTCACGGGCTTCGAACCACATGCCGTTGAGGATGGCCACCGTCGAGGCGAGGCCGGCACCGAGAATCCAGGCGAAGTACCACATGGTCAATCTCCTTTGTTCAAGGGTGTGCCGACCGTCGGCCGGCACACCGGCAATCAGTAGGCGTTCGGGTTGTTGCCCATCTCTTCGGTGGTGGTCTTGCCCTTCAGCACGCGGTACACCCAGGTGGTGTAGGCGAGGATGATCGGCAGGAACACCGCCGTGGCCAGCAGCATGATCCACAGGGTCAGGTGGCTGGACGAGGCATCCCACACGGTCAGGCTGGAGGTGGGCTGGCTCGAGGACGGCAGCAGGAACGGGAAGATGGCGAAGCCGACGGTCAGGATGATGCCGGCGATGGCCGCGCCGGAGGCGATGAAGGCCAGTCCACCACGACGGGCACGCAGCAGCACCGCACTGGCCAGCAGGCCCGCCAGGCCGAGCAGCGGGGCCAGGATCGTGGCCGGCATCGCGCTGTAGTTGCGCATCCAGCCACCGGCGGCGCCGAGTTCGGCGGTCTTCAGCAGCGGATTGGTGGCGCCATCGGTAACCACCTGCGAGGTGATCTGGTAACCCGGCAGGCCGAAGGCCACCCAGGCGCCACCCACTGCGAACAGCACGAAGGCGATGATTGCCGCGATGCTGCCGAAGCGGGCCGCACGATCGGCCACCGGGCCGTCGGTCTTGATCACCAGCATGGCCGCACCGTGGGCGACCAGCATCGACACGCTGAGCAGGCCGGCCAGCAGCGCGAAGGGCATCAGCAAGCCGAAGAACGAGCCGGTGTAGAAGATGCGCATGCTGTCATCGAAATGGAACGGAACGCCCAACAGCACGTTGCCCACGGCCACGCCCATGATCAGTGCGGGAATGAAGCCACCGATGAACAGCGCCCAGTCCCAGGTGTTGCGCCAGCGTTCGCTGGGCATCTTGCTGCGGAACTTGAAGCCGACCGGACGCAGGATCAGGGCGAACAGGATCACGAACATCGCCAGGTAGAAGCCAGAGAAGCTGACCGCATACAGTGGCGGCCAGGCGGCGAAGATCGCGCCACCGCCCAGAATCAGCCACACCTGGTTGCCTTCCCAGACCGGGCCGATGGTGTTGATCACCCGGCGGCGTTCGGCATCAGTGCGGGCGACGAAGGGCAGCAGGGTGCCCACGCCCAGGTCGAAACCATCCATCACGGCGAAACCGATCAGCAGGATGCCGAGCAGCAGCCACCAGATCACGCGCAGCGTGGTGTAGTCCAGAAGAATGAAGTCCATCTTGGTTCTCCTGCCTCAGGCCTGGCCGGCGGCCGGCGCCGAGGCATTGTGGGAAGCATGCGGCTGGGGCGACTGCAGCGAAGGCAGCAACTCGTCCGGACCCTTGCGGATCGCCTTGAGCATCAGCTTGATCTCGACCACGATCAGCGCGGTGTAGATCGCGGTGAAGCCGGCCAGGGTCAGCACGATTTCATGCAGGGCCAGGCCCGATGCCGCATAGAAGGTCGGCAGCACGCCATCGACCGCCCACGGCTGGCGACCATACTCGGCCACGAACCAGCCGCACTCGATCGCGATCCACGGTGCCGGCAGCGTCCACAGGGCCAGCTTGAGGAACCAGCGCTTGTCCTGGAAGTTGTTGCGGCACGAGTAGTAGAAGGCCAGCGCGAAGAAGGCGATCAGGTAGAAGCCCAGGCCGGCCATCACGCGGAAGGTCCAGAACAGCGGCATCACGCGCGGCACCGTGTCCATCGCCGCCTGCGAGATTTCCTGCGGGGTGGCGTTGAGGATGTCATCGCGGTAGCGCTTGAGCAGCAGGCCGTGGCCCAGGTCCTGCCAGTGGCGGTCGAACATCTCGCGCGCTTCCACGTCGTTCTTGTTGGCACGCAGGCGTTCCAGCGCGCCGTAGGCGAGCTGGCCGCCGCGCACGCGGTGTTCGGCGCGCTCGACCAGTTCCAGGATGCCTGGAATCGGCTGGTTCAACGAACGGGTGGCGATCAGGCCCATCAGGTACGGGATCTTCACCGCATAGTCGTTCTGGTGGGTGTCCTGGTTCGGGATGCCGAAGGCGGTGAAGTCGGCCGGCGCACGCTCGGTCTCCCACATCGCTTCGATCGCGGCCAGCTTCATCTTCTGGTGTTCACTGGCGGCGTAACCGCTCTCGTCACCCAGCACCACCACCGACAGCGATGACAGCAGGCCGAACGCTGCGGCCACCGCGAACGAACGACGGGCCAGGTCCTTGTGCTTGTTGCGCAGCAGGAACAGGGCACTGATCGCCATCACGAACACCGCACCGGTCACGTAGCCGGCGCTGACGGTGTGTACGAACTTGGCCTGCGCCACCGGGTTGAACACCACCGCCATGAAGTCGACCACTTCCATGCGCATGGTTTCCGGGTTGAACACCGCACCGGTCGGGTTCTGCATCCAGCCATTGGCCACCAGGATCCAGATCGCCGACAGGTTGGTGCCCAACGCCATCAGCCAGGTCACCATCAGGTGCTTGACCTTGGTCAGGCGATTCCAGCCGAAGAAGAACAGGCCGACGAAGGTGGCTTCCAGGAAGAAGGCCATCAGGCCTTCGATCGCCAGCGGCGCACCGAAGATGTCACCCACGTAGTGGCTGTAGTAGGACCAGTTCATGCCGAACTGGAACTCCATGACAATGCCAGTGGCGACGCCCATGGCGAAGTTGATGCCGAACAGGACGCCCCAGAACAGGGTCATCCTGCGCCAGATCTCCTTGCCGGTCATCACGTACACGCTCTCCATGATGGCCACCATGAAGGACAGGCCGAGGGTGAGCGGTACGAATAGGAAGTGGTACATCGCGGTCAGCGCGAATTGCAGCCGCGACAGTTCTACGACTGTCTGATCAATCATGGCCTGGCTACCTCGTGGGATAGTGCCGTTGCAGGTGGCGGGAAGGGTGGTCTACGACGTGAATGATGTGACCGACTACTTCAAACAGCCTTGATCCAGATCAATGTATGAACAGATGCCCCGGTTGATCGTATGCCAACCTGATGAAGACTGCGACCGCTGGCCGCAGAGGTCGGCCATTGCCTGCGCCTACAATGCCGTGTCTCCCCCGTTGCCCGTGAAGACCCCTTGAGCGCCGCCGAAACCACCCCCGACGCCCTGTCCCCGGAGGCCGAAACTGCCCGCCAGCGTCGTGTCCGCGCGGCGTGGCTGGCCGATCTGGCCCATTCCGCCCGAGGCCGCCAGCAGCTGGCGGCACTGTGCATCAGCCTGTCCGGTGCCCTGTTGATCGGCCAGGCGGCCGCCATCGCCTGGCTGGTGCAGCAGGTGCTGGTGGATCGCGCGCCGCTGGCCTCGGGGTTGCCGGTGCTGGGCGGTCTGGCGGCGATCCTGGTGGCGCGCACGCTGCTGGGCAGCGCCACCCAGGCCGCCGCCGGTGATGTGGCCGATGCCGCGCGGTTGGCCCTGCGTGAACGCGTGTTCGGACGCCTGCTTGGCCATGGGCCGCTGTGGCTGCGCCAGCGCCGCACCGGCGAACTGGGCGAACTGATGCTGCATCACGCTGATGCGATCGAGAGCTATTACAGCGGTTTCCTGCCGGTACGCACCGAAGTGGTGGTGGTGCCGCTGCTGATCCTGGCCGCCGTAGCCTGGGTCGACTGGGTGGTGGCGCTGATCCTGCTGTTCACTGCACCGTTGGTACCGTTCTTCATGATGCTGGTGGGCTGGGGGGCCGAAGCGGCCGGCCGCGCGCAGCTGGGTGAGCTGGCGCGGATGAGCGGCCATTTCGCCGACCGCATCAAGGGCCTGGGCCTGCTGCGCCTGTATGGCCGCGGCGAGGCTGAGCTGGAGGGGATCGAAGCGGCTGCCGAAGGCGTGCGCGTGCGTACCCTGAAGGTTCTGCGCATCGCTTTCCTCTCGTCCACGGTGCTGGAGTTCTTCGCCTCGGTCAGCGTGGCGATGGTCGCCCTGTACCTCGGGCTGAGCTATCTGGGCATGATGTCGCTGCATGCAACGGTACCGACGCTGGGGGCGGGCCTGTTCTGCCTGCTGCTGGCGCCGGAATTCTATGCGCCGCTGCGACGGCTGGCCGCCCACTACCACGACCGTGCCAATGCGCTGGCTGCCGCTGCCGAGGTGGAGCGCCTGCTGCAGTCGCTGCCCGATGAGCAGGGCCTGATCGAGAACGAAGCTGCGCCGCTGGCGGTGGAGCCGGCCGAGGCCGCGCTGCCGCCGCTGCGGGCACAGGGTCTGGTGCTGCGTCCGCTGGGCGCGCCGCACGATGTGCTGCAGGATCTGGACGTGCTGCTGGAGCCGGGCCAGCGCCTGGCCCTGGTCGGTCCCAGCGGGTCCGGCAAGAGTACGTTGCTGGAGGCGCTGGCCGGTTGGCTGCCGCCGCGTGCCGGCAAGCTGCAGGTGCGTCCCGGCGTGCAGGTAGCCTATGCCAGCCAGCGTCCGTACCTGTTCCACGGCAGCATCGCCGACAACCTGCGCCTGGCCGATCCCGGCGCCAGCGATGCGCGCCTGCGCGCGGTGGCCGAGGCTTCGCAGGTACTGCAGTTTGCGCAGCGCCTGCCGCAGGGGCTGGATACGGTGATCGGCGAACGTGGCTTCGGCCTGTCCGGTGGTGAGGCGCGTCGCATCGGCCTGGCCCGCCTTCTGCTGCGTGATCCGCAGGTGCTGCTGCTGGACGAACCCACCGCGTTCCTGGATGCCGATACCGAAGCGGCATTGCTGCGCAGCCTGGCCGCATATGCACGTGGCCGCAGCGTGGTGGTCGCCACCCACAGCCCGGCGGTGATCGCCTGGGCCGATCGTTGCCTGCTGTTGCCGGAAGGCCGCCTGGTGGAACCGGCACAGGCGGTGCGCGCATGAGCCGTTCGCCTGATTCGCTGCGCGCGGTGTTCCTGCGTCATCGTCCACGCCTGTTGCTGACGATCCTGTTGTTGTGGACCACGATGCTGGCCGGCACTGCATTGCTGGGCCTGTCCGGTGGTTTCCTCACTGCGGCCGCGCTGGCCGGTGCCGCAGGCCTGGGGCAGGGATTCAATTTCTTCTCGCCGTCTGCGGGTATCCGTGGCTTGACCATGGCGCGCATCGTGTCGCGCTACTTCGAAAAGCTGGTGGGCCACGATGCCACCCTGCGCATCGCCCGCGATCTGCGCGTCTGGTTCTTCCGCCGCGCGCTGCCACTGGCGCCGGCACGGCTGGGGGCTACGCGTACCGGCGAGTTGCTGGCGCGACTGCTGGGCGACATCGGCGAAGTGGATGGCCTGCTGGTACGGGCGATCGGGCCGCTGGTGGCGCTGGGTGCGCTGTCGGTGGTGGCGGTTGCATCGGCGGCGCTGATCCTGCCGTCGGCGGCAGTGCTGCTGGCGGTGCTGGCGCTGCTGATCGCCTTCGGTGTGCCGTGGCTGGGCGTGCGTGGCCACGATGATGAAGAAGCCGACCGCGCCGCGCATCGCGCCGCATTGCGCACCGCGGCCTTTGAAGGGTTGGAAGGGGCGGGAGATCTGGCCGCGCTGCATGCCGATGCCGCGTGGCAGCTGAAGGTACGCGTGGCAGCCAAGCAGCTGGTCTCGCGCGACCGCCGCCGTCGCTGGCGCCTGATCGCGGCCTCGACCCTGCACGGCCTGGTGGCCGGGCTGGGCCTGGTGGCGATGCTGGCGTTGGCCCTGCACGCCGCCGAACGGCAGCGCATCGCGCCGGAGATGGCGGCGGGCCTCGTGTTCCTGACCGTGGCGTTGATTGAACTGTGGGCCGGCATGGGCCTGGCCTGGCAGTCGCTGCAGTCCGGGCGCATTGCCGCAGATCGCCTGCAGGCGATCGTCGAGCAACCGCCGACGGTGGACGATCCGCAAGTGCCACAGCCGGTGCCGCAAGCCGCGCGCGTGCATTGGGACGATGTGCATTTCCAGTGGCCGGGCGCGGCGCGGCCGGTGCTGTCCGGTCTCCAGCTGACCCTGGCGCCAGGCGAACGCATTGCCATCCGCGGCGACAGCGGCAGTGGCAAGACCACGCTGTCCAGCCTGCTGCTGCGGCTGTGGGATCCGCAGCAGGGGCGAATCACCTATGGTGGCCGCGATCTGCGCGACGTCGCCCAGGCTGAGTGGCACCAGCAACTGGCGTGGCTGCCACAGAACGCACCGGTGTTTGCCGGCAGCGTGGCAGAAAACCTGCGGTTGGGCGATCCCGATGCCAGCGACGCCGCCTTGTGGGCGGTCCTCCGTCGCGTGCGCCTGGGCGACTGGGCCGAGCGCAACGGGGGCCTGCAGGCTTGGGTGGGCGAGAACGGCGCGACGATGTCGGCCGGCCAGGCGCGACGGCTGGCGCTGGCGCGGGCGCTGCTGCGCAACGCGCCGATCCTGCTGCTGGACGAACCAACCGAAGGGTTGGACGTGGATACCGCACGTGCGCTGCTGCACGATCTCTCCGGGTTGGTGGACGGGCGCAGCCTGTTGATGATCACCCACGACGACCTGCCCGAAGGCGTGGTCGATGCGCAGTACCGGTTGCGTGATGGGGTGTTGATCCGCGAACTCTGATCGAGGCATGTCCACGCGTGGCGTGGATCTACTGTAGAGCAGAGGCAGCCGAGCATGGGCTCGGCTCTACAGGTTGGCTATCGCGAGAACTCGCGCAGCAGTACCGCGATCGAGGCCACGTTGGCCAGCACGCACAGCCAGAACACCCATTGGAACGCGGCCTTGCGGTGCTTGTGGCGGAACATCGCCTGGCCCAGCAGCGCGCCGGGCCAACCACCGGCAAAGGCCAGCAGCTGCAGGGTGCGCTCGGGAATCCGCCACTGCTTTCGCTGCGCCGCGCGCTTGTCATGGCCATAGAGGCCGAACGACACTGCGCTGGCCAGCACGCACCAGCCGCCCAGCCACAGCGGCAGCACGCCGCTGATCATCAGCGCGATCAACGCGCCGAAGGCAGCCAGCGCGAGATTACGCCGCCACGCCACTTACAGCGCGTCGAGGAAGCCGCGCACGGCCGGGCCGAAACGCTCGAAATCGACGAGGAAGGCGTCGTGGCCCTGCGGCGATTCCAGGCCGATGAAGTGCGCATCGGCACCGCCGGCGCGCAGGCCATCGGCAACCTGTTGCTGCTGCTGCACGGGGAACAGGATATCGGTGTTGGCGCCGATCGCCAGCGCCTTCTCCACGCGGATCTTTGCGAGCCCGGCCAGCACGTCGCCGTCGGCATACTCGGCCAGGTCGAACCAGTCCATCGAGCGGCTCAGGTACAGGTAGCAGTTGGGATCGAAGAAACGCACGAAGCGCCGTGCGTGGCCTTCCAGATAGCTTTCCACCTGGAATTCCAGGCCGAACGGATCGTCGTCGGTCTGGTCCGAATCCAGCCGCACGCGGCCGAAGCGGCCATCCCACTCCAGCGCGGAGCGGTAGGTGATCACGCCCAGTTTGCGCGCCATGCGCATGCCGGACTCGGGGTACTCGGCATCGTCGTAGTGGCCGCCATTCCAGCGCGGGTCAAGGCGGATCGCCTCGCGCTGCAGCGAGCGGATCGCGATCGAGAACGGCAACGCCTGCGCGCTGCCGGAAATGTTGACGTGGCTGCGCGCGATGCCCGGATGCAGCATCAGGATGGCAAGGGCCGTCATGCCGCCCATCGAGTTGCCGACCACGCAGGCCAGCCGCTCGATACCTAGTGCACGCACGACGTCGACGGCGGCGCGGGCACCGTCTTCGATCGACAGCTCGGGGAAGTCCAGGCGGTAGGGCTGACCGTTGGCCGGGTTGAGCGAAGCGGGGCCGGTCGAGCCCTTGCAGCTGCCCAGCGAATTCACGCACACCACGAACCAGCGGTTGGTATCGATGGGTTTGCCGGGGCCAACCATCGCTTCCCACCAGCCCGGTGCCGGGTTGGCCTCGTTGGCCGCTGCATGCGCGTCTGGGGACAGGCCGGTCACGATCAGGATCGCATTGCTGGCATCGGCCGCCAGCGTTCCCCAGGTCTCGTAGGCCACGCGCGCGCCGTGCAGGGCGCCACCGCGCTTGAACGGGAACGGCGAAGGCAGGGCGTGGAAGCGGGTGCCGGGCGGGATGAATTCGGTCATGCACGCATTCTAGCGGGGCGGCATGTGGAGCTGGCGACACGCTGGTTTCCAGCAGCGGGTGCACGCGGACCGGACCGTCGTATCCACGCATGGCGTGGATCTGCTGTAGAGCCGAACCGATGCTCGGCTGGCGGGCGCCGGCAACCCAATCGCAGCCGAGCGTGGGCTCGGCTCTACAAGTCAGGGAAACCGCAGTTCCACCACGCCTTCATGCGGCAGGCTTACCTTCACCGGAACGCTCTGCAGGTCGCCCTCGCTGCGGTTGGCGCTGCCGGTGGGTGAGATGCGTGCCAGTACTTCCACTTCGCGATGGGCTGACAGCGGTGCGGTTGGCATCGGACTGTCACCGTCGCCCAGCCCGACCGTGTCCGGGAATCCGCTCAGCGGCAGCTTGCGAGCGGCCACCGGCATCGGCGGGCCACCGACGGCACGGGCCAGCACGAACACCTGGGTGCTGGCGGGCCACTCGGCGTTGTTCAGTGCCGGCAGCTGCACGCGCACCTGCAGCTGCGCCGGTGGCGCCGCAGCGCCAGCATCGGGCGCCTGGCCGGCGGCCTCGCGGGCAATGGCGATCTGCGCCTGCAGCGCCTGCGCGGCGCCGGGCTCAAGCCGTGGCAGCAGGCCGCTCCACACATCCGCGGCCTCGGCATTCCTTCCGCGCTGGCGCAGGGCGATGCCCAGCAGCCAGCTGGCGCGCTCGGCATCGGGTGCCTGTGCACGCGCTTGTTGCAACCAGGCCATCGCGGTGTCATCGAACTGCTTGCCGGCATCGGCCTGCGCACGTGCCTGCGCCGCTTCCACCAGCACGCCGGGGTCTTCCGGGGCGAGAGCGGCGGCACGTGCGAAGGCGTCCGCCGCGGCTGCGGCGTTGCCCAGTTCGGCCTGCGACCGGCCCAGCAGCGCCCAGCCATCGGCCCGCTGTGGGTCACGCTCCAGTGCATCCTGCAGGGCCTGCACGCCATCGCGCAGGGTGGCTACCGACGGCGTCGGCTGTACCTGTGCTGCACGCGGATCACCGACCAGCAGGTACAGGCAGGCACCGGCCACGCCCAGTGCGAACACGCCGACCACGAAACCGCGACGACCGTGGTGGCGCAACGGCCACAGCACCAGTGCTGCCATCAGCGCAGCAACCAGGCCAGCCAGCACCGGCAGCCAATGGTTCACCATCCGTCTCCTTCATCGGCCTTGCCGGCCGGCGCCGCGCCGACGGTGCGTCCACGCCGGCGGACGATGCCCAGCACCACCAGTGCACCGGCGCCGAGCACCAGCAGGGGGCCACCCCACAGCAGCCAGGTGCCCGGCTGCAACGGTGGTTGATAGAGCACGAACTCACCGTAGCGGGCGACCAGGAACTGCTTGATCTGCGCGTCGTCGTGGCCCTGCTGCATCAGCTGCAGCACCTCGCGGCGCAGGTCCTGGGCGATCTGCGCGTTCGAATCGGCCAGCGACTGGTTCTGGCACTGCACGCAGCGCAGCTGCGCGGCCAGGTCATGGAAGCGGCGTTCCTCGGCATCATCGCGGAACTGCAGCGGCTGCGGATCGTGCAGCGGCTGCTGGGCCAGCGCCGCCAGCGGCAGCATCAGAATCAGAAGCAGCAACGCCAGCAGCCAGCGCATGGGTTCAGGGCGCCGTTTGCAGGGTGTTGCCGGCACTGCCCTGGGCCTTCTCGATCTTCTCCAGTGCCGGGATCAGCTTCTCGTCGACCACGCGCTGGGTCATCGCGCCACTGTACTTCCAGCGCACGATGCCACTGCCATCGACCAGGAACGTCTCCGGTGCGGCGGTCACGCCCCAGTCGATCGCGGTGCGGCCCTCGACGTCACTGAGCACCACCATGAACGGGTTGCCCAGCTGTTCCAGCCAGTGCAGCGCGTCGGTCGGATCATCCTTCCAGTTGTAGCCGATCACGCGCACGCGCTTGCTCTCGGCAAAGCGGGTCAACACCGGGTGTTCCTCACGGCAGGCCGCGCACCAGCTGCCCCAGACGTTCAGCAGATAGGGCGCGCCGCGCAGCTCGTCGCTGTGTACGATCATTTCCGGGTCATGCAGCACTGGCAGCGCGAACGCCGGCGCCGGCTTGTCGATCAGTGCCGACGGCAGTACGTCGCGCTGCGGGTCGCCCGATTTCATCACCCCATAGATCATCAGCCCGAGCAGGCCGAAGAAGAACAGCACGCCGATCACGATGGCTACCGGCGGCAGCGGGCGGGAGGGGCGCGGGGCGGGGGACTCGGACATGGGAACTCCTACGGACGACGGAAACGGCGGTCGGCGGCGGTGATGAATCCGCCCAGGGCCATCAGCAGCGCGCCGAGCCAGATCCAGCGCACGAACGGCTTGATGTGCACCCGGACCGCCCATGCATTGTTGCCCAGCGGCTCGCCCAATGCCACGTAGACATCACCGTCGAAGCGTGCATCGATGCCGGCCTCGGTCATCACCTGGCCGCCACTGGCGTACTGGCGCTTCTCGGGATGCAGCAGGGCCTGCTCGCGGCCGTTGCGGAACACCCGCAGGTGGCCTCGATCAGCGATGAAATTCGGCCCTTCGCGATGGTCCACGCCTTCGAAGCGGACTTCGTAGCGACCGACCACCAGCTGCTGGCCCGGCGCCAGCGCCACTTCGCGCTGCACGTTCAGCGCCTCCACCAGCAGCGCGCCGGCCAGGAACACGGCGATGCCGGCGTGGGCGACGATCATGCCGAGCATCTCGGCGGTGAAGCGGCCATTGCCGCGCAGGCGCTGCCAGACGAAGCGTGCGGTGCCGAGTGCGACCCAGGCCGCAGCGGCGACGCCGATACCGGCCTTCCAGCCATTCTGCGGTGCCTGCCACCAGGCCAGCGCGCCCAGCAATACTGCCAGGCCCAGCCAGGGTGCCAGCAGCGCGAAGGCGCGCGAGGGCTGGTCACGCTGCCATTTCACCAGTGGGCCGAACGGCAGCAACAGGATCATCGGTGCCATCAGCAGCAGGAACAGGCTGCCGAAGTAGGGCGGACCGACCGAGATCTTGCCCAGCGACAGCGCATCGGCCAGCAGCGGGTACAGCGTGCCGAGCAGCACCATCGCGCAGGCGGTGGCCAGCAGCAGGTTGTTGGCCAGCAGCAGGGTCTCGCGCGAGGTGGCGGTGAAGCCACGGCGCGGATCATCGGCATCCACGCTCAGCTGGCTGGCGCGCAGCGCGTACAGCAGCAGGCTGCCACCGACCAGCACTGACAGGAACACCAGGATGAACAGGCCGCGCGAAGGATCGGCGGCGAATGAATGCACGCTGGTCAGCACGCCCGAGCGCACCAGGAAGGTGCCCAGCAGCGACAGCGCGAAGGCGGCGATCGCCAGCAGCAGGGTCCAGCTGCCGAAGGTGCCGCGCTTTTCGGTGACGGCCTGTGAATGGATCAGTGCCGCACCGACCAGCCACGGCATGAAGCTGGCATTTTCCACCGGGTCCCAGAACCACCAGCCGCCCCAGCCCAGCTCGTAGTAGGCCCACCAGCTGCCCAGTGCGATGCCCAGGGTCAAAAAGCCCCAGGCAACGTTGGTCCACGGCCGCGTCCAGCGCAGCCAGCGTGCATCCAGGCGACCTTCCAGCAATGCCGCCACCGCGAACGCAAACGGCACCGCAAAGCCCACGTAACCGATGTACAGCATCGGCGGGTGGATGATCAGCCCCGGGTCCTGCAGCAGCGGGTTGAGGTCGCGGCCTTCCAGCGGCGCCGGGTTCAGGCGCAGGAACGGATTGGAGGTGAAGATCAGGAAGGCGAGAAAGCCGACGCTGACCACGCCCATCACTGCCAGCACGCGGGCCTGCACCGGTGCCGGCAGGTGCCGCGAGAACAGCGCCACCGCGCCGGTCCACAATGCCAGCACCAGCGCCCACATCAGCAGCGAGCCCTCATGCGCGCCCCACACCGCCGAATAGCGGTAGATCAGCGGCAGCAGCGAATTGGAGTTCTCGGCCACGTAGCGCACCGAGAAATCCTGCTGCACGAACGCGGCGGTCAGCACCGCGAAGGCGCCGGCCAACAGCAGCAGCTGCGCGAAGGCGGCAGGCCGCGCCACTGCCATCCATGCCGCGTTGTTGCGATGCGCACCGACCAGCGGCAGGCCGGCCTGCAGCAGCGAGGCCAGCAACGCACACAACAGCAGGATCTGACCCAGTTCGGGCAGCACTCAGCGCACCTCGGGGGCCGTCACCGGCACGTCGTGCTTGCGATGGGCATCGCCCATCTTGTCGGCCACTTCCTTCGGCACGTACTTCTCATCGTGCTTGGCCAGCACTTCGTCGGCGACGAAGACACCGTCCTGCAGGCGGCCACTGGCGACCACCGCGGTGCCTTCGGCGAACATGTCCGGCAGGATCCGCGAGGTGGTCACCGCCAGCTGTGCATCGCCGTCGGTCACGTCGAAGCGCGCCTCCAGCGAGCCGACCGGGCGGTTGAAGGAGCCCTTCACCACCATGCCGCCCAAGCGGAAACGCGACTGTGCACCGACATCGCCGCGCAGCACTTCCGAAGGGGTGTACAGGTAGGCGATGTTGCGCTCCAGCGCCATCGCCACCAGCGCGGTGGCCAGGCCGGAGGCGAGCAGGGCGAGCAGCACCCATACCAGGCGGCGACGCTGCACCGGGGTCATCGTTCCAGCTCCGTCGACAGCGGCGTCGCAGCGTCCTGCCTGCCAGCGCGGGTCTGCTGCCGTTGCTGCCGGGCCAGTGCCAGCCGGCGCGCCACGCGCAGGCGCAGCCACGAACCTAGGGCATCGGCGCCGAGCACCAGCACGAATACGGCGTAGGCGCCGATCACATAGGGCAGGTGGGTCATGGCTGGGCTTCCCGTGAGGCGCGCGCGGCATCGACACGGCCGCCGACCCAGGCCTTGCCGGCCTCGCGGTCGAGATTGTCGGCGCGGGCCTTGGCCAGCACCGAACCGGCGAACCAGAACTTGGTGCCGATCACCATCCACCACAGCGGCGCGATCATCGCGCTGCTGATCGCCGATTCACCGAACACGTTGATCGACTGGCGCTGGTGCAGGCCACCCCACCAGTCCACCGAATAGCGGATCACCGGCAGCAGGCTGACACCTACAATGGCCAGCAGGCCGGCGGCGCGCGCAGCGCTGCGGCGGTCCTCGATGGCGTGGTACAGGCCGATCACGCCCAGGTACAGGAACAGCAGTACCAGTTCGCTGGTCATGCGCGGGTCCCAGTCCCACCAGGTGCCCCAGGTGCCCTTGCCCCAGATGCTGCCGGTCAGCAGGGTGATGAGGGTGAAGCCGGCGCCCATCGGCGCGCAGGCCATGGCCAGGATCTCGCAGACCTTGATCCGCCAGATCAGCGCGATCGCGGCATACAGCGCCATCAGCGCGAACACGAACAGGCTCATCCAGGCACTGGGCACGTGGATGTAGAGGATGCGGAAGCTGTCCAGCTGCTTGGCTTCCGGCGGCACCACCAGCAGCGCCTGCCACATGCCGACCAGCAGCACCGGCACTGCCGCAAGGTAGAACACCCGCGACCAGCGGGCAGCGAAACGGTCGAACGTGGGAGGCGAACCGAGTTGGTGGAACCAGCGGACAATCGGATTCATGCGTGGCGGCTATCCAGCAGGGGTGGATTGGCTCTCAGCTCGGTCAACTCAGAGAAATACGTATTGCAGCGGCGGTGGCCAGCGGCGCCAGCACCAGCGCGACCAGCAGGGCGGCGCCCAGCATCAGCAGCGCACCGACCGGATCCTGCCCGCGTCCGGCTGCCGCCAGGCTGCCTGCACCGAACACCAGCACCGGCACGTACAGCGGCAACGACAGCAACGCCACGAGAATACCAGAGCGCCGGATGCCGACGGTCAGTGCAGCGACCACGCCACCGATCAGGCTCAGCAACGGCGTTCCCAGCAGCAACGATGCCAGCAACATCGGCAGCTGGTCATGCGGCAGATGCAGCATTTCGGCCAGCAGCGGGCTGACCACGATCAACGGCAGTGCCGTGGTGGCCCAGTGCAGCAGTACGCGCACCAGTACCAGCCAGGCCAGCGGCACCGGCGCCAGCAGCCACTGTTCCAGCGAGCCATCTTCGGCGTCGGAACGGAACAGCGAATCCAGCGACAGCTGTCCCGCCAGCAGCACGGCCAGCCACAGCACCGCGCCGGCGGTAGCGGCCAGCAGTTGTGGCTCACGACCCTGGGCCAGCGCGAACAGCACCACCACCAGCACCGCGAACAGCAGCGGTTGCAGCGCGTCGCCGCGGCGGCGCCAGAGCAGGCGCAGGTCGCGCTTGAGCAGGGCGCCTGCGGTCTGCCACAGGCCTGGTTCGGTGCCCGGCGCGATCATGCGGCACCGCCGAGGTCGAGCTGGCGGGTGCGCACCGGCGGTGCGGCATAGGCGCCGTGGGTGGTGACCAGCGCAGCGCCACCGGCGCGCAGGTGCGCCGAAATCATCCGGTTGACCAGAGTGATGCCCTCCAGGTCGAGGTTGGCGTAGGGTTCGTCGAGCAGCCACAGTGGCGCCGGCGACAGCCAGATGCGCGCCAGTGCCAGCCGCCGCTTCTGCCCGGCCGACAGGTGGCGTACCAGAGTGTCCTCGTAACCGGCCAGGCCGACGATGGCCAGCGCGTTGCCGGGCATCTGCCGCGCACGACGGCCGTGCAGGCCGCACAGGAAGTGCAGGTTCTCCAGCGTGCCGAGGTCCGGCTTCAGCGCCGGCAGGTGGCTGAGATAGGCGACATAGCGCGCACGCTCGGCGTTGCTGGCCGGCTTGCCGTCGATCCGCACCTGGCCGGCCCCGGGCCGGGCCAGGCCGGCCAGCACGCGCAGCAGGGTGGTCTTGCCGGCGCCGTTGCCACCCTGCACCAGCAGGGCTTCACCCGCGTCCACATGGAAGTCCAGCGGGCCGAACACCGGCTCGTCATTGCGGGAGAAGCTCAGGCCGCTGGCGGCCAGCAATGCAGGGGTGTTCAAGGGGCAGGGGTCTTCATGCCGGAGTGCGGTGGCAATTGTAGCGGTGAATTCACAGGGTAGTGCCGGCCGCTGGCCGGCAATTTCGCCATCTGCCAGCCGAGGTTGCCGGCCAGCGGCCGGCACTACCGACGCGCGGATTGCGTAAACTCGGAGGCCTTGTTCCCCACAGTCCAGGCCGATGCAACCCACCACCAAGCTGCCCAAGGTCGGTACCACGATCTTCACCGTGATGTCCCAGCTCGCCGCCGAACACGGCGCGGTCAACCTGGGCCAGGGTTTCCCGGACTTTTCCGCGCCGCAGCGCCTGATCGATGAGACGGCCAAGGCGATGGCCGCCGGGCTGAACCAGTACCCGCCGATGACCGGCGTGGCCCCGCTGCGCCAGGCCATCGCCCAGAAGGCGCTGGACTGCTACGGCGCGCAGGTGGATGCGGACAGCGAGATCACCGTCACCAGCGGCGGCACCGAGGCCATCTTCAACGCCATCCACGCCGTGGTGCGTGCGGGCGAGGAAGTGATCGTGCTCGACCCGGCCTACGACTGCTACGAGCCGGCGATCGACCTGGCCGGCGCCAAGGCGGTGCATGTGTCGCTCGATCCGCAGACTTTCGCCGTCGATTGGGATCGCGTGCGTGCAGCGATCTCCCCGCGCACCCGCATGTTGATCGTCAACACCCCGCACAATCCGTCCGGCGCGATGCTGTCGGCGCAGGACATGCAGGCGCTGGCCGAACTGCTGCGCGGCACGCAGATCTACCTGATTTCCGATGAAGTGTATGAGCACATCATCTACGACGGCCGTCGCCATGAGTCAGCGCTGCGCTACCCGGAACTGCGCGAGCGCGCGTTCGTGATCTCCAGCTTCGGCAAGACCTACCACTGCACCGGCTGGAAGATCGGCTATGCGATCGCCCCGCCGGCGCTGACCGCCGAGTTCCGCAAGGTGCACCAGTACAACACCTTCACCAGCTTCGGCCCGGCGCAGTACGGTTTCGCCGCGATGATCCGCGATGAGCCGGAACACCACCTGGAACTGGGCGCGTTCTACCAGGCCAAGCGCGACCGCTTCCGCGAGCAGCTGGCCAGCACCCGCCTGAAGGCGCTGCCGGTACCGGGCGGCTACTTCCAGCTGGTCGACTACTCGGCCATCAGCGACCTGCCGGACCATGAGTTCGTGAAGTGGCTGACCATCGAGAAGGGCGTGACCGCCATCCCGCTGTCGCCGTTCTACGAGACTTCTCCGGCCGGCCAGCGCCTGGTGCGCCTGTGCTTCGCCAAGAACGAAGCGACCATGGACGCGGCGATCGAACGCCTGCGCCTGCTGTGAGCGGAGGCGTGGACATGCAGGACCTGCGCATTTCCCTCGTCCAGGGCGACACCCGCTGGCACGACCCGGCCGGCAACCGCGCCTACTACGGCGCGCTGCTGGCACCGCTGGCCGGCACCACTGACCTGGTGATCCTGCCGGAGACCTTCACCAGTGGTTTCTCCAACGAGGCCATTGCCCAGGCCGAAGGCATGGACGGCCCGACCGTGGCCTGGGTGCGCGAGCAGGCCAGGGCCTTGAACGCGGCGGTGATCGGCAGCGTGCAGCTGCGTGATGGCGAAGGCGTCTACAACCGCCTGCTGTTCGCCACGCCCGATGGCACGCTGGAGTACTACGACAAGCGCCACCTGTTCCGTTACGGCGGCGAGCACGAGCGTTATGCCGCCGGCCGTGAGCGCCTGAGCGTGGAATGGAAGGGCTGGCGGATCAATCCGCAGGTCTGCTACGACCTGCGCTTCCCGGTGTTCTGCCGCAACCGCTACAACGTCGAGCGTCCGCAGCAGCTGGACTTCGATCTGCAGATCTTCGTGGCCAACTGGCCGTCGGCGCGCGCCTATGCGTGGAAGACCCTGATGCGCGCGCGCGCGATCGAGAACCTGTGCTTCGTGGCGGCGGTAAACCGCGTCGGCGTGGACGGCAACCAGCTGCACTACGCCGGCGACAGCGCGGTGATCGACTTCCTCGGCCAGCCGCAGGTGGAGATCCGCGAACGCGAACAGGTGGTGACCACCACCATCTCGGCCGATGCCCTGGCCGCGCATCGCGCGCGCTTCCCGGCGATGCTCGATGCCGATGCCTTCCACCTGGACGAACAGGCCTGAGCCACGGCCTGAACAACGCCGCACCAGCGCGCGCGCCTGCATCCAACGTGCACGCGCGCGCTGCTAGATTCGCCGTCAGTCCGACCGAACTGGAAGTCCTGCCATGAACAAGCCTTTCGCCGTGCTGCTGGCCCTGTCTGCTGCAACGCTGGCCCCGGCTGCGCACGCTGCCGGCAATCTCGATTGCCAGCTGCGCTACAACCTGTCCGGCTGGTCGCTGATCTACAAGACCGCCTCCGGCAACGGCACCGTCACCTGCAGCAATGGCGCCAGCATGCCGGTACGTATCGAAGTGAAGGGCGGCGGCCTGACCGTGGGCAAGTCGAAGATCACCAATGGCCGTGGCAGCTTCACTGGCGCCGTCAGCGTCAACGAACTGCTGGGCACCTACGCCTCGGTTGGTGCGCATGCGGGTGCCGTGAAGTCCAGCAACGCGCAGGTGATGACCAAGGGTGACATCTCGCTGGCCCTGTCCGGTACCGGCAAGGGCTGGGACCTGGGCGTGGACGGCGCCGCCTTCACCATCAGCCGGCGCTGAGGCGCGTCGGCTCGGCAGTTCCCCAGCTGATGCGGATGTAGTGCTGTTCGGAGTCGCTCAACAGCCGTTCGACATCGAAACCATTTTTCAGCAATTGTGCGACCGCGTCTTCGACGAGCTGCTCGCTGGCCATTACCTGGCTGAAGCCGAACACGATGTAGCGGCGGCCATTTTCCGAGCCGGCCTGGATGGCGTTGTCGAGGTCGCGGTAGAACAGTTCGATCGGGCGCTTGGCGGCGCCAGCATTGGCGCGGGCCTGCTCGGCGGTGATGGTGATCATGGGCATCTGCCTTGGGTAGGACAGCGCGCACGATAGCCAGCGAATCAAAGCCGTTCCTGGAAGCCGCGCACAGTGCGCTCCATTTGCAGCAATTCCTAGGTCGCAGCGGGACGCCGCCGTTGCAGCCACAAGGCCAGCAGGCCACACACGATAACGGTCGGTGCCAGCATCTGCACTGCACCGACCAGCGCCATTGCCGCACCGATCAACAGGTAGTAGAGCAGGCCGAACAGCGCGCCTGCGCTGCCGAGACAGTGTGGATAGCTGCGCAGGGCCTGGCCGAGCACATTGGGAATGGCCAGGCCAAAACCCGTCACTACCGGCACCATCGCCGCGACCAGGGCAGGGTGATCATGCAGCAGCGCCGCCAGCAAGCCTCCCGTCAGGACCGGGCCTGCGGCGATGCGGATGCGCGTGGTTGTGGCAACGCCTGCACGCAGCAGGCGGCCATTGCTCCACGCGCCGAGTGCCGAGCCCAGTGCCAGCACCGCGCCGCTGGTGCCGAACCAGACGGCTGGCCAGTGCAGACGCGCAAACACGAAGGGGCCGAGTACATACCAGCTGTACATCGCCACGTTGAAGGCCATCACCAGCAACGCGTGTGACCAGATCCAGCGATCGCGCAGCAGTTGCCGCAACAGCGGCAGCATGGGTGTGTGCGGGATATGTGCAGGGCGGCTTTCACGCAGGCCCGCCAGGCATGCGACTGCCAGCAGGGCAGCGATCAGCAGCAGGCCGGACTGTACGCCGACGTAGCCATGGGCGGCGACCAGCAGCGTGCCCAGTGCAAGGCCGATGGCCGGGCTCAGGGCCAGGGCCATGCCGATCCAGGAGAATGCCTGCGGCAACGCCGGCCCCTGCAGATGGTCGCGCAGCACGGTCTGGGTGACCACCGAAGCGGCGGCGGCGCCGACCGCAGCCAGCGCTTGGGCCAGCAACACCGGGCCGAAGCTGCCAGCCAGCAGGCCGCCCAGTGCAGCCGCGGCAAAGACGCCGAGGCCACAGAGAAGGGCTGGGCGACGACCGATACGATCAGCCAGGCGCCCCCACAGCAGCACGCCTGCAGCGAAGCCGAACAGATACAGGCTCATGGCCTGGCTTGCGGTACCCGGCGGCAGGGCGAAGCGTTTGGCCAGATCGGCCAGGGCCGGGCTGTACAGGGTCTGCGCCAGCTGGGGAAACATCAGCAGCGCGATGGTGAGCAACAACAGGCGACGCGACATGCGGGCGCTCCACGAACAGGGCCGCGCATTGTGGTCGTGCCTGCAATGGCGCACTCTCTCCATCCTGTCATTGGATATATGAAATCGGACATGGCCTGGTTGCAGCCGGACGCGCCCTTCGACGCTGATGCCTGGAGCGCTCCGGTGCTGGGGATCGCGGCGTCACTGGCGGATCACGATTCGGGTTGGCACCAGCATGCACGTGCGCAGCTGCTCTACACCCGGCAGGGCTGTACGCGCCTGACCTACGGTGATCGCATCAGCCTGCTGCCGCCTGCGCGCGCGGCGTGGATTCCGGGCGGGCTGCGCCATCGCGCGCAGATGCGCCAGGCGGTCGACTACCGTTCGTTGTACTTCGACGCCACCCTGTCGGCCCAGCTGCCCCGGCAACCGGCGATCATCGGCGTAGGTCCGCTGTTGCAGGCCTTGCTGGAGCCGATCGCGCAGGCACCATTCGACCATGACTGGCAATTGCCGCGCGCACACCATCAACTGGCGTTGTGCGTGCTGGAAATCGCCGCTGCACCGGTGGCGCCGATGGACCTGCCTTTGCCGCGTGATCCACGCATTGCACGTTGCCTGCCGCTGGCCGAACAGCTGCCGCCCGAACTGGGCGAGCTGGCCGAGCGCGCGGGTCTGAGCGTGCGCACCATTGGCCGGCTGATGCAACGTGATACCGGCATGGGCTATCAGGCCTGGCGCCAGCAATGGCGCCTGATGCGGGCCATGGAGCTGCTGCTGCTCGGGCATCGCGTCGCGCATGTGGCGCAGGACACTGGCTTCTCCGCCGAGAGCCCGTTCATCGCCTTCTTCCGCAGCATGGCCGGCATCACGCCCGCCGCTTTCCAGCGCCACGCAAAAGGGGACGGAGGGGATTAAGTCGTTTTCGCCCCTTCGACACATGGCGTGGCGAAAACGACTTAATCCCCTCCGTCCCCTTTTTAAAGAAAAACCCCGGCCTGGGCCGGGGTTTCTCATTTCAGCGTGGCCTGTGATCAGCCGCCGCGTGGGCCGCTACGGCGCGGGCCGCCCGGGCCGCGGTTGCCGCCGGGACCACGGTTGCCACCCGGACCGCCGGGGCCGCGGTTACCTCCGGGGCCACGGTTGCCACCACCCGGACCACGACCGCCCGGACGGGCGCCCTGTGCCGGCTTCGGGCTGCCATACGGGTTGAAACCCGGGGTTGCATGGTCGGACGGGAAGCTCGGAGCGTTGCCCGGATGACCGTACGGGTGCTTGTTGCCCTGGCCCTGCGAGCGGTTGCCGGCACCGGCCGGACGACCCTGGCCGCCTGCGCCGCCACGGCCTTCACCACCGAAACCGCCACGGCCCTGGCCGCCGGCGGCGCCCGGGCCCTTCGGCTTGCCGTACGGACGGCCCTGGCCGCCCGCGCCCGGACCACGGGCACCCGGGCCACGTGCGCCCGGGCCGGCATTGCGGTGCCCGCTCGGGCCAGTGCTCACGCCATCGGGCACGTACCAGGTGCGGAACGCGGCCGGATTGCCTTCCGGCAGCGAACGGTCATTCTTCGGCGCGCGCTGCTTGAACGGCTTCTGCGACTGCTTGGCTGCTGCTTCACCGCTGACCGTCAGGCCGCCCTTGAAGCCGCCACCCTTGCCGCCGCGACCACGGCCGCGGTCTTCGCGGACGTTGTCGAAACGGCGCAGCTCGCGACCTTCGTCAGCGGTGTTGTGGCCATTGACATAGGCATTGCCGCGGCCACCTTCGCGCACGCGCACGGTGGTCTTTGCGGCGCGGCGCTGGCCGATCACCGGCTGCAGCGTCAATGCCGACGGAGCGCCTTCTTCCAGCTTCAGCTGCGCACGCAGCGCTTCCACCTGAGCGGTGCCCAGTTCCACCGAATGGCCACGGGCCAGTTCGCGCGGCAGGCTCACCTTGCCATAGCGGGTGCGCTTCAGGCGGCTGACCTGGCAGCCCTGCGATTCCCACAGGCGGCGCACTTCGCGGTTGCGGCCTTCCTTCACCACGACGCGGAACCAGTCGTGGGAATCGGTGCCGCCGATGCGTTCGATCTCATCAAACTTGGCCGGACCGTCTTCCAGTGCGACGCCACGGCTGAGGCGGTCGACGATGGCGTCGGAGACCTTTTCCTCGCCTTCCGGTGCACGCACGCGCACCACGTACTCGCGCTCGACCTCGAACGACGGGTGCATCATGGCGTTGGCCAGCTCACCGTCGGTGGTGGCCAGCAGCAGGCCGGTGGTGTTGATGTCCAGGCGGCCGATCGCGATCCAGCGCGCGCCCTTCAGCGGCGGCAGCGACTCGAACACGGTCGGGCGGCCTTCGGGATCTTCGCGGGTGGTCACCTGGCCTTCCGGCTTGTTGTAGACCAGCACGCGCGACGGCTCGGCCAGGGCAGTGGCGACGAAGCCACGGCCATCCAGTTCGATCCTGTCGCCGCTCTTGACCGACATGCCGGTCTGCGCGACTTCACCGTTGACCTTGACCAGGCCTTCGGCGATGCGCTGTTCCAGCGCGCGGCGCGAGCCGAGGCCGGCCTGGGCCAGCACCTTGTGCAGGCGCTCTTCCAGCTTGAACTGTTCGGAGGTGGCTTCGCGCTTCAGCGAGAGCTTGTTACGGGGGGTGTCACTCATCAGTTTTGCTCCGGCCGACGGTTTCGAGGTCGGCCTCTGGTTCGGAATCGGCTTGGTCAACAGCCACGGTCGTCATCGCGACGGCGTTGTCTTCGCGTTCGTTCACTGGCACCGCGCGCTCGCCCGGCGCGGAATCGGGGTGCCCATCATCGAGGGGCGAAGGTGCTTGCTCATCGGAGGCCGATGCAGGGGCTGCATTGGCGGAATCGGGGGTGTCACTGCCGGCCAGGTCGGCGTCATCGTTCGCGGCAACGCCATCGGCGCCGGCCGAGATGTCCGGACCCTCGGCACCGGCCACGGCCGGTGCATCACGGTCCAGGGCCAGCTGCGGTTCCAGCTCACCCAGGTCCTTCAGTTCCGACAGCGGCGGCAGTTCGTCCAGCCGCTTCAGCCCGAAGTAGTCCAGGAAGCCCTTGGTGGTGCCGAACAGCGCCGGCTTGCCGGGCACGTCGCGGTGGCCGACCACGCGGATCCATTCGCGTTCTTCCAGTGCCTGGATGATGTTGCTGCTGACCGCCACGCCGCGCACCTGCTCGATCTCGCCGCGGGTGATCGGCTGCCGGTAGGCGATCAGCGCCAGGGTTTCCAGGGTGGCGCGGGTGTAGCGGGTCTTGCGTTCGGTCCACAGCCGGCTGATCCAGCCATGTACTTCGCTGGTGACCTGGTAGCGGAAGCCGGAGGCGACCTCGACCAGTTCCACGCCACGACCTTCGCAGGCCTCGCGCAGGCGCTCCAGCGCACGTTCGATGCTGCCCGGCGGTGCCGGTTCCTCTTCCGGGAACAGGTCCTTCAGCTGGGCCAGGGTGAGTGGCTGGCTGGAGGCCAGCAGGGCACCCTCGACAATGCGGTCGATCAGCGATTGATCCATCGGCAGTCAGCGCTCACTCGTTGGCATTGGCGACGTCGTTGTCGTCGAACTCGCTGCTGAACTGCAGCGGCGCGTTGGTGTTTCCAGCGGCCAGCGACTTCACGTAGATCGGCGCCAGCGGTTCTTCCTGGACGATGTCCAGCAACTGTTCCTTGGCCAGTTCCAGCACCGCCAGGAACGTGACCAGCACGCCCAGCTTGCCTTCTTCGGCGGTGAACAGCCCTTCAAAACGATAGAACTTTCCGTCTTCCAGGCGACCCAGTACTTCGCCCATGCGTTGCCGCACGCTCAGTGCCTCACGCTTGATGGCGTGGCCGCTGAACAGCTCGGCGCGCTTGAGCACGTCGTGCAGGGCCAGCAGCATTTCCTTCAGGTCCACCGGCGGCGGCAGCTTCACCGTGGCGCGCTCGGGCATGAAGGCATGCGCCACCGTGGTGTCGCGGTCCTGGCGGGGCAGGGCGTCGATGTCCTCGGCGGCCTGCTTGAAACGTTCGTACTCCTGCAGCCGGCGCACCAGCTCGGCGCGCGGGTCGGCCTCATCGCCTTCCTCGCTGACCGGGCGCGGCAGCAGCATCCGCGACTTCACCTCGGCCAGGATCGCGGCCATCACCAGGTACTCGGCCGCCAGCTCGAAGCGCAGCTCGCGCATCACGGTGATGTATTCCACGTACTGCCGGGTGATTTCGGCCACGGGAATGTCCAGCACATCCAGGTTCTGGCGGCGGATCAGGTACAGCAGCAGGTCCAGCGGGCCTTCGAAGGCGTCCAGGATGACTTCCAGCGCGTCCGGCGGGATGTACAGGTCCTGCGGGATCTGCAGGACCGGTTGCCCATGCACCACGGCCAGCGGCATTTCCTGCTGCTGGGGGGCGGGCGGCCGGGTTGGCGGGTTCGCGTCGAGCGCGAGTTCGGAAGTCATCTAATGGACATCAGGATTGCAACGGACCAGTCGCGGCACCGGGTTCGCCGGGCCAACGCCACGGAGCCCCAGGGCACCAGACACGCCGGGATCGGCGCGATTCCACACATATCAAACAGCAGGACGCGCCGCAGTAAACGGCAGCGACAGAACTACGGGGAGGTCGTCTACGTGGCCCGGCCAGGTGGTCCGGTTTGAAGCAGCGGATCTGTCGTCGGGGGCTGCGTGGCCGCAGAATCCGACGGGTTGCTGCATCCAGCCACGTGCAATGGAGTCTAGGGTAAGCCTTTGCTGCGCCAGTGTCCAGCCGGACCGGGGCAGGGGCTGCATTGGCTAGAATCGGCGGACCCGACAACGCAAGCGAGGAAATGCCGGTGTGGTATGTGATCGAAGGGTATGACGGCCGGGATGTGCTGGCGCAGCGGCTGCAGGCGCGGCCGGAGCATCTGGCGCGGCTGCATGCGCTGCGCGACGCGGGACGCCTGCTGCTGGCCGGGCCATGCCCGGCGGTGGACAGTGAAGACCCGGGCCCGGCCGGTTTCAGCGGTTCGGTGGTGATCGCGCAGTTCGAGTCGCTGCCGCAGGCCCAGGCCTGGGCCGATGCCGACCCGTACGTGGCTGCAGGCGTCTACACCCGCGTGCAGGTCCGGCCGTTCCGCAAGGTGCTGCCGTGAACGCGGAACGGATCGAGCGGATCCGTGATGCGCTGCAGCAGGCGCTGGCGCCGAGCGTGCTGGAGATCGAGGACGACAGCCATCGTCACGCCGGCCATGCCGGTGCGCGCGACGGGCGCGGCCATTTCAACGTGCATGTGGTCAGTGAGCGCTTCGCCGGGCTGGGGCCGCTTGCCCGGCACCGCGCGGTCTATGCCGCGCTGGGGTCGATGATGGAGACCGATATCCACGCGTTGTCCATCCGCGCGCAGACCCCGTCAGAACAGGGCTGAGCCCTTGTCCCACGCCGTCCTGGCGGGTCCTTCATGGCCTCGCCACGGACAGGTTTTCATGTCCATTTCGGGACATTCGCCTAACGGACTGTTTACAAGCCTGGATGGAAACGCTTACATTCCGCGCCAATGCTGGTAGGTCCAAGCCGTGGAGGGCGGCTTCGTGAACAAGGCAGCTATCACAATCAAAGACGTCGCACGCGAAGCCCGGGTCTCCGTGGCCACGGTTTCCCGCGCGCTCAACGGGCATGAAAATGTCGCCGAACCGGTCCGCCAGCTTGTGCTGGAGGTGGCCGCACGGCTGCGTTACACCCCGCACGCCGCCGCCCGCAGCCTGAGCAGCCGCCGCACCAATACGGTGGGCGTGGTGCTGCCTGACCTTTACGGCGAGTTCTTCTCCGAGCTGATGCGCGGCATTGACGGGGTGGCCCGCAATCGCCGCCAGCACCTGCTGGTGTCCAGCTACCACGGTGACCAGGAACAGCAGGGCGCCGCCCTGCGTGCCATGCGCGGCCGCGTCGACGGCCTGCTGGTGCTTTCGCCCTATGCCGAGAGTCCGGGCTTCCTGACCGACAACCTGCCGCAGTCGTTGCCGACGGTGTTGATCAACACCTATCTGCCCGGGCAGGACCACCCGGTGCTGAGCATCGACGACCACGCCGGCGCAATGGCGATGACCCGCCACCTGCTGGATGCCGGCCACCGCCGCATTGCCTTCATTTCTGGTCCGGACCTCAACTTCGACGCGCGCGAGCGCCTGCGCGGCTTCCGTGACGCGCTGGCGGCTTCTGGCGGTGGCGCCGAAGGCATCGAGTTGCCCGGTGATTTCGACGAAGCTTCCGGCCATCGTGCCGGTCAGGAGTTGCTGGCAGCCGGAGCGCTGCCCGATGCCGTATTCGCCGCCAACGACATGATGGCCCTGGGCTGCCTGTATGCGTTCACGCAGGCAGGGGTCCGTGTGCCGGCCGATGTGGCCCTGGCGGGTTTCGATGACATTCCACTGGCGCGTTTCGTCCACCCGTCGCTGACCACCATGCAGGTCAGCATCGCCGAGCTCGGCGACCGGGCCATGACGCGCCTGATGCAGTTGATGGACGGCACCTCCACGGATGGGGCAGGGGACAAGCAGACCCTGGTTCCCCGCTTGATTGTTCGCGATTCCACCACTCCGCCATCCGGCCGTTGAAGCCAGAGGCGTTTCTTCTTTTTTTTGACTGATCGCAGGGACCGCGCAAGCGGTTACCGCCACCCGGAGATTGAGTTGATGATGCATACCACCTTCCGCATGCCGGCGCGCCGGCTGCTGAGCACCGCTCTGGTCAGCTGCCTGATGCTGGCTGCCGCCCCGAACGTCATGGCGCAGTCGGCCAACGCCAGCCTGCGCGGCCAGGTTGCCGGTGCCCAGGCCGGCACCGAAGTGACCGCCACCAACGTGGCCACCGGTACCGTCCGCCGTGGCACCATCCGCGCCGACGGCAGCTACTCGCTGATGGGCCTTGATCCGGGCACGTACAACGTGGTCGCCAACGGCCAGACCCAGAAGGTCACCGTCACCGTGGCTTCGACCGCGACGCTGAACTTCGCTGGCGCAGCCAGCAGCACCCCGGGCTCGACCGCGGCCACCAACCTGGACACCGTCAACGTTGTTGCGCCGACCCTGCTGCAGGAAGTGCGCACCTCCGAAGTTGGCAAGACCGTCAGCCTGCAGCAGATCCAGACCACCCCGCAGGTGTCGCGCAACTTCCTGGAGTTCGCTGACGCGGTGCCGGGCCTGATCTTCACCCGCGATGCCAAGGGCAACACCTCGCTGCGCGGCGGCGCCACCAATGCAGATGGCACCAACGTCTACATCGACGGCGTCGGCCAGAAGAGCTACGTCAAGGGCGGCGGCGTGGCCGGCCAGTCCGGCAGCGCCGGTAACCCGTTCCCGCAGCTGGCCATCGGCGAATACAAGGTCATCAGCGGCAACTACAAGGCAGAGTATGGCCAGGTGTCGAGCGCCGCAGTGACGGCTGCGACCAAGTCCGGTACCAATGAGTTCAAGGGTGAGGCGTTCTACCGCTACACCGATGAAGACATGCGTGCCAAGACCCCGGCCGAGCGCCAGGGCGGCAAGGAGAAGATGGTCTCGGCCGAGAAGGAATACGGCTTCGCCCTGGGCGGCCCGATCATCCAGGACAAGGCGCACTTCTTTGTGACCTACGAAGCCAAGCGCTTCGACCTGCCGGTCACCATCGCGCCGGATGGCGCGGTCACCGGCGCTGCCGGCCTGCTGCCGCCGGCCGGTGCCGCCGGCCTCGGCCCGGCCAGCCAGCCGTTCCAGCAGGATCTGATCTTCGGCAAGATCGACTTCGAGCCGACCGACAACGACCGCATCGAGCTGACCTTCCAGGACCGCGACGAAACCCAGTCGCAGTTCAGTGGCCAGACCTCGCCGGAAGCCGGCCGTGAAGTGGTCAACACCGACCGTCGTTATGCCCTGCGCTGGAACCACAGTGGTGAGCGCTACTACAACGAGTTGATGGTCACCCACGAAGACTCGTTCAACAACCCGACCCCGCTTACGCTGGCCAACGGCATCACCTACACCGCACCGGACGGCCCCGAAGACCGCACGATCGTGAAGATCGGTGGCGCCTCGGCACTGGATTCGCAGGTGAAGGGCCAGAAGGGCTGGTCGATCGAAGACAACCTGACCCTGGATGGCATCCAGTGGGCCGGTGACCACACCATCAAGATGGGCGTGAAGTACAAGGCGATCGATCTGTACGCGTCCGATGCGGCGCAGATCAATCCGACCTTCACCTACTCGCTGGGCGATCCGGACTTCCCCGATTCCATTCCGTACAAGGCGCAGTTCGTCAAGCCGGTGACCGGCGTGACCGGCGTGTCCGGTGAAGTGCGTTCGAAGTCCAAACAGTACGGCGTGTTCATCCAGGACGACTGGCAGGTCAACGATCACCTGCAGCTGAACATCGGCCTGCGCTGGGACTACGAAAAGACCCCGTCCTACCTGGACTTCGTGACCCCGCAGCAGGTGGTCGACGCCATCTATTCGCAGGATCCGCGCGCCCCCGCTGGCCAGACCTATGCCGATTCGCTGGCACTGGGCGGCCTGGACATCAGCGACTACATCAGCAACGGCCACAACCGCAAGGCGTTCAAGGACGCCTGGCAGCCGCGCCTGGGCTTCTCGTATGACATCAACGCCGACGAGCAGCACGTGATCCACGGTGGTGCCGGCCGTTCCTACGACCGTGACCTGTTCGACAACCTGCAGCTGGAAACCACCAAGCTGGCCCTGCCGCAGCCGACCATCTACTTCCGCAATCCGGCCACCGGCGCCTGCATCAACGGCCAGGCCGCCTGCTATGACTGGAACCCGAACCTGCTCAACGGGATCGGCAACCTGCAGGCACTGGTCGGCGCGACCAGCAATGCCGGCCTGGAAGTGGACCTGCTGAACAACAAGCTGAAGGCGCCGTACTCGGATCAGTTCAGCCTGGGCATGAGCAACCAGATCGGCGACTGGCTGACCGACGCCACCATTGCTCGCACCCTGAGCTACGACGGCTTCGCCTTCACCCTGGGCAACCGCTACCCGACCGGCCAGTTCTTCGATGATCCGCGCCTGTGTGGTGGCACCTCCCCGGGCCTGAGCCAGGCCTGGAGCTGCAACGTGCCGGGCTTCGGCAGCCTGATCATCGGCCAGCAGGGCATCAAGACCCGTGCCACCCAGGTCCTGTTGTCGGCACAGAAGCCGTTCACCAAGGAAAGCGGCTGGGGTACCTCGATCGCCTACACCTGGACCACCGCGCGCCATAACCGCGACATCAACGAGAAGTATGCGTTCGATCGCGGCCTGATCGGTGACTACCCGACCATCCGCTCCAACGGCGCACCGCGCCACCGCCTGGTGGTGACCGGTTCGTACGCGGGCTTCTGGGGCATCACCTTCGGCGGCAAGATCACCCTGGCCACCCCGACCGCCGTCAACGACTGGTACCCGGTGATGCAGGCCAGCGGCTACACCCTGCCGACCCCGCAGGCGGCCGTGCCCAACGCAACCGGCAAGTTCCTGGTGGGTGGCAAGATCTTCGGCTACCGTTCGGTCGACCTGCAGGCGACGAAGACGTTCAAGCTGGCGGGCAACACCGAGCTGTACGCCCGTCTGGACATCATCAACGTGTTCAACTTCGACAACTTCTCCACCTACAACTACGTCAAGACCAACGGCAAGCTGCAGGCCAGCTACAACGAGACCGGCGACATCATCGGCACTCCGCGCCAGGTGAAGGCCGAGGTGGGCTTCCGCTTCTAAGCGGCGCCGCCTGCTGCTGTATCCGATGCCGCCGGTCCGCCGGCGGCATCGATTGTGTGAGAACGGCAATGGCCGGCCCCGTGCCGGTCCATTGCCCACGCCGCTGCCGGGCAGGGGGGGGGCAGCGGCGTGGGCAATGATCGCGGTGTCAAACCACGTTTTTCGTGGTTTTTTAAGAGCGCATCTTGTAAACGATTTCAGATCATTGGACGGTATGCTTTCCCATCGATCAGACCACCGGAGGAACCGCGCCATGCAGGCACGCCATCTGTTGTCCGCCGCAATGCTGTGCTTGGCGGTGGCCGCCTGCCAGCCGGCCCAGCAGGAACCTGCCAAGCCGCGCCCGCCGGTGATCCTGATCGAGGCCGATGCACCGCCGCGGCCGATGAAGCCGGAGTTGCCGCCGCTGTTCGATGACATCGAGCGCCGCACCTTCCAGTTCTTCTGGGACACCACCAACGAGATCAATGGTCTGACCCCGGATCGCTATCCGTCGCGGCCATTCGCCAGCATCGCGTCGGTGGGTTTCGCGCTGACCGCGTATCCGATCGGCATCGAGAACGGTTGGGTCAGCCGCAACCAGGCGATCGACCGGACCCTGACCACGCTGAAGTTCTTCCGCGACGTGCCGATGGGCCCGCAGCGCACCGGCAAGGCGGGCTACAAGGGTTTCTACTATCACTTCCTGGACATGCAGGAAGGCCGTCGCTACGACAGCTGGGTCGAACTGTCCTCGGTGGATACCGCACTGCTGATGATGGGCGTGCTGTTCGCGCAGTCGTACTACGACGGTGACGATCCGCGCGAAAAGGAAATCCGCCAGATCGCCGATACCTTGTACAAGAAGGTCGACTGGCCGTGGTTGCAGCAGCGTGCACCGCTGATCTCGATGGGCTGGTTCCCGGAGAGCGGCTTCATCGACCACGACTGGATGGGCTACAACGAGGCGATGATGGTCTACATCCTCGCCCTGGGCTCGCCCACGCACCCGGTCAGCCCGGACGCGTGGACGGTGTGGACGCGCACCTATGACAACGACTGGGGTGTCTACCAGGGCCAGGAATACCTGTCCTTCGGCCCGCTGTTCGGCCACCAGTACAGCCACGTCTGGATCGATTTCCGCGATATCCAGGACGCGTACATGCGCGAGCGCGGCAGCACCTATTTCCTCAACAGCCGCTCGGCCGCGCTGGCCCAGCGCGAGTACGCCATCGCCAACCCGATGCAGTGGAAGGACTATGGCGAGAACGTGTGGGGCCTGACCGCCAGCGATGGCCCGCAGAACACCACGCAGGAGTACCGCGGCGAACAGCGCCAGTTCCGCCACTACTCCTCGCGCGGCGCCGGCCTGCGTGAGAACTTCGATGACGGCACCATTGCCCCGACTGCGGCGATCGCCTCGGTGGTGTTCGCGCCCGAGCAGGTGATCCCGGCCACGCTGGAAATGCACAAACGCTACGGCGACTACATCTATTCCAGCTACGGCTTCCTGGATTCGTTCAATCCCAGCTTCAACTACGACATCCCGATCAAGACCGGTCGCCTGGTGCCGGATCGCGGCTGGGTCGCCAGCGACTACATCGCCATCGACCAGGGGCCGATCCTGACCATGATCGCCAACTACCGCAACGACTTCGTCTGGGAAGTGATGAAGAAGAATCCGTACATCCGCAAGGGCCTGGAGCGGGCCGGATTCAGCGGTGGCTGGCTGGCGCCGGAAGGGTCGTTCCAGCCGCTGGAACTGCAGAAGGACGAAAAGGCCGCGGCAGCACGCGCGGTGGGTATCGCCGAATCACGCGCGGCTGCCGCGCAGGAACAGAAGAACAATGCCAACCGCACCACAGGCCAGGGCAAGTAACCCGATGCCGAACTGGATCGACCGCCTGCGCCGCTGGGCGCTGCCTGCCCTGGCCGCCCTGGCCGTGGCCGGCTGCGCCCGCACCGAACCGGGCACCACCACCGTGCGCTTCTGGGCGATGGGCCGCGAAGCCGAGGTGGTCAGCGAGCTGATCCACGAGTTCGAGGCCGAGAATCCCGGCATCAAGGTGGATGTGCAGAACATCCCGTGGACCGCCGCGCACGAAAAGCTGCTGACCGCGTTCGCCGCCGACGGCCTGCCGGACGTGTGCCAGCTCGGCAACACCTGGGTGCCGGAGTTCGCCGAACTCGATGCATTGACCCCGCTGCAGCCGTTCGTGCAGCGCTCCACTGTGGTCGATCCGAAAGATTACTTCCAGGGCATCTGGGATACCAACGTGATCCACGGCGAGCTGGTCGGCGTGCCGTGGTACGTCGATACGCGCCTGATCTACTACCGCAAGGACCTGCTGGCCAAGGCCGGCTACGACCACCCGCCGCGTACCTGGGCCGAGTGGGACGAGCAGATGGCGGCGATCAAACGCATGCAGGGTCCGAACCGCTACGCGGTGCTGATGCCGATCAACGAGTTCGAGCAGCAGCTGTCGCTGGCCCTGCAGCAGCCCGACCCGCTGCTGCGCGACGACGATACCCGTGGCAATTTCGCCAGCCCGGGATTCCGCCGCACGCTGTCCTTCTACGCCAACATGTTCGAGCAGGGCTGGGCGCCGAAGATGTCCGAGACGCAGATCTCCAACGTCTGGGATGAATTCTTCCGCGGCTTCAACGTGTTCTACATCTCCGGCCCCTGGAACATCCGCGAGTTCAAGAAACTGCAGCCGAAGGAACTGGAAGGACAGTGGGGCACCGCTGCGCTGCCGGGGCCCGACGGTCCGGGCGCGGGCATCGCCGGTGGCACCAGCCTGGTGATCTTCCGCAAGTCGCAGCAGAAGGAGGCGTCCTGGAAGCTGATCGAATTCCTGTCGCGCCCGCAGATCCAGGCGCGCTTCCATTCGATCATCGGCGACCTGCCGCCACGCCGCAGCGCCTGGAACGCGCCGTCGCTGGCCAACGACCCGCTGGCCGCCGCGTTCCGCGATCAGCTGGAGCGGGTCAAGCCGACGCCGAAGGTGCTCGAATGGGAGCGCATCGTGCAGGAAATGCGCATTGTCACCGAGAAGGTGGTGCGCGGTGGCCTGCCGCAGGACAAGGCCGTGGCCGAACTGGACCAGCGCGTGGACAAGGTGCTGGCCAAGCGCCGCTGGATGCATGAACAACAACGCCTGCAGGAGCGCGCGCCGTCGCCGCAATCGAGCAGCGCAGTGGCCGCCGGGAGCGCGCAATGAAACGTACTTCGCTGGCCGGCTGGATCTTCGCCGGCCCCTCGCTGATCGTGCTGGGCGTGTTCTTCGGCCTGCCGGTCGCCTCGGCGCTGGCGCTGAGCGTGACCGACTTCGACCTCTATGCACTGGCCGACAGCAGCAACCTGCGCTTCGTCGGCCTGGGCAACTACATCGACCTGCTGCAGACGCCGATGTTCTGGAAGTCGCTGTGGAATACCACCTACTTCGTGCTGATCGGCGTACCGTTGTCGATCGGTGTGTCGCTGGGCGCGGCCATGCTGCTCAACGCACCGGCCGCACGCTTCAAGGCCCTGTTCCGTACGGCACTGTTCGCGCCGGTGGTGACCACGCTGGTGGCGGTGGCGGTGATCTGGCGCTACCTGTTCCATACCAGCTATGGGCTGGTGAACTACGGGCTGGGCCATCTGGGCATCAGTCCGATCGACTGGCTGGGTGATCCCAACTGGGCGATGCCGACCATCATGCTGTTCGCGGTGTGGAAGAACTTCGGCTACAACATGGTGATCTTCCTCGCCGGCCTGCAGGCGATCCCGCATGACCTGTACGAAGCCGCGCGCATCGACGGCGCTTCGCGCTGGAAGCAGTTCCTGCACATCACCCTGCCGATGCTCGGCCCGGTACTGCTGGTGGTCGGCGTGATCACCGTGTCCGGCTATTTCCAGCTGTTCGCCGAGCCGTATGTCATGACCCGTGGCGATCCGCTGCAGAGCACCGTCAGCGTGCTGTATTTCATGTTCGAGGAAGGCTTCAAGTGGTGGAACCTGGGGCGCGCCTCCGCGGTGGCGTTCCTGCTGTTCCTGATCATCCTGGCGGTGACCACCGTGATGCTGCGTTTCGGCCGCAAGAGGCAGTTGGTATGAGTCGTGAAATCGGCCAGTCGCGCTGGTATCCGTGGATGATCAATGGTGCGTTGCTGGTGCTGGCCCTGGTCAGCCTTGCACCGCTGCTGTGGATGCTCTCGGTCTCGTTCATGCCGCAGGGCGAGGCCAGTCATTTCCCGCCGCCACTGCTGCCTTCGAGCATCACCACGCACAACTACCACGAGCTGTTCGCGCGCACCGGCATGGGCGGCAACTTCGCCAACAGCCTGCTGGTGTCGCTGGCTATCACGCTGGGTTCGCTGCTGCTCAACACCATGGCCGGCTACGCCTTCGCCAAGCTCAACTTCGTTGGCCGCGAACGCCTGTTCCAGGTGCTGATGGCAGCGCTGGTTATCCCGGCGCAGGTGGCGATGCTGCCGCTGTTCCTGCTGATGAAGCAGCTGGGCCTGGTCAACAGCTTTGGCGGCGTGATCGTGCCAGCGCTGGCCAGCGTGTTCGGCATCTTCCTGGTGCGCCAGTACGCGCGTTCGATCCCGGACGAGCTGCTTGAAGCGGCCCGCATAGACGGCGCGGGGGAGCTGCGCATCTTCTTCCAGATCGTGCTGCCGATGCTCAAGCCGGTACTGGTGACCCTGGCGATCTTCACCTTCATGGGTGCGTGGAACGATTTCATGTGGCCGCTGATCGTGTTGACCGACCAGGAGCACTACACTTTGCCGGTGGCGCTGGCCACCCTCTCGCGCGAGCACATCATGGACGTGGAAATGATGATGGCTGGCGCGGTGGTCACCGTGGTTCCGGTGCTGGCACTGTTCCTGGTGCTGCAGCGGTACTACATCCAAGGTCTTTTGCTGGGGAGCGTCAAGGGATGAAGCGAGCGATCGCCGTTGGACTGGGCCTGTTGTGGACTTCCCTGGCGATCGCCGCACCACCGGCACTGCCGGCGCCGAAGGTACTGGACGATTTCGACGACATCGGCGCCTGGAAGCTGGTGCTGTCAGACCAGGTCAGCGGTTCGCTGCGGCCGGTGAGCGGTGCCGGTGGCGGCCGCGCGCTGTGCCTGGACTACGATTTCCACAAGGTGTCGGGCTACGTCGGCATCCGCCGCGCGCTCGGTATCGAGTACCCGGCCAACTACCGCTTCGGCTTCCAGCTGCGGGGAGATTCGCCGGGCAACGACCTGCAGTTCAAGCTGATCGATGCCAGCGGCGATAATGTCTGGTGGGTCAACCGTCCGGGCTACAGCTTCCCCAAGGCGTGGACGCCGGCCGAATACCGCCGTCGCCAGATCGACAAGGCATGGGGGCCATCGCCGGAGAAGGAGATGGCGCGCAGCGCTGCGGTCGAGTTCACGATCTACAGCAAGGTCGGCGGCCGCGGCACGGTGTGCTTCGACAAGCTGACCCTGCAGGGCCTGCCGCCGCAGGATGATTCGGCGCTGGTGCCATCGGTGATCGCCGACACCGCCACCGCGCTGCAGGACCGGATGATTGACGGAAAGAGCGATACGTTCTGGATCAGTGGCGGGGTCAAGCAGCAGACCATCAGCCTGGACCTGCACAAGAGCCGCGAGATCGGCGGTGCGGTGATTGACTGGCTGCCGAACCTGGAAGCCAATCGCTACACCGTGCGGACGTCCGAGGATGGCCGGGACTGGCGCACCGTGCGCGAGGTGACCGGCGGTGCGGGCGGCCGCGACTGGCTGGCGCTGCCGGATACCGACGCGCGCTACGTGCGCTTCGATCTGCACGATGGCCCGAACTGGCGCTATGGCATCCGTGACATCACGCTCAAGCCGCTGGCGTTCGCGGCCACGCCGAACGCATTCCTGTCCTCGGTGGCGGCCGACCTGCCGCGCGGCTTGCTGCCGCGTGCATATGTGGGCGAACAGCCGTACTGGACCCTGCTCGGCCTCGATGGCGGCCAGGAGCAGGCACTGATCAGCGAGGACGGTGCGCTGGAACCGGCCAAGGGCAGTTTCAGCATCGAGCCGTTCATCCGCGTGGACGGCAAGTTGCTGGACTGGTCGACGGTGGCCATCACCCAGTCGCTGCAGGATCGCTACCTGCCCATCGCCAATGTCGACTGGGTGCATGAGAAGGCCGGCCTGGCGGTAACCAGCTTCGTGCAGGGCACGCCGGAGCGCGCGCAGCTGATCGGCCGCTACCGGTTGAGCAATCCGGACAAGGTGGCGCACGAGTACACCCTGGCGCTGGCGATCCGGCCGTGGCAGGTGAACCCGCCGACCCAGTTCCTCAATACCGTCGGCGGCTTCAGTCGCATCGATGCGCTGGATGTGGGCGAACAGCTGGTGCGCATCAACGGTGAGCCGCGCATCTATCCGTTGCAGGTGCCGGATGCGCGCTTTGCCAGCACGTTCGATGGCAAGCTCGACGCGATGCATCTGGCCTCCGGGAAATACCCGGCCAGCACGGCGGTGAAGGACAGCACCGGCATGGCGTCCGGTGCGCTGCTGTATACGATCAAGCTGGAGCCTGGCCAGAGCCGAGAAGTGGCGGTGGTGTTGCCACAGACCGGAGGCTGGGCGCCGCAGGCGCTGGATGTGGCCAAGGCGCAGGCACAGGTCGCAGAGCAGTGGCGGCAGAAGCTGGGGGTGGTCTCGTTGCAGGTACCGGCTGCGGGCCAGGCACTGGTCGATACCCTGCGCACCGCCGTGGCGCACATGCTGATCTCGCGGGTCGGCCCGCGCCTGCAGCCGGGCACGCGCTCGTACGCACGCAGCTGGATCCGCGATGGCGCGATGATTTCCGAAGGCCTGCTGCGCATGGGCCGCAGCGACGCGGTACGTGACTACATCAACTGGTATGCGCCGTTCCAGTTCGAGAACGGCAAGGTGCCGTGCTGTGTCGATGCACGTGGCAGCGATCCGGTGCCGGAGAACGACAGCCATGGCGAGCTGATCTACAGCATTGCCGAGTATGGGCGCTATACCGGTGACAGCACCTTCGCCGAACTGATGTGGCCGCATGTGCAGGGCGCCTACAACTACATGGAGCAGCTGCGCGCCAGCGAGCGTACCGAAGAGAACCGTGCGCGCAACCCGGCCTTCTACGGCATGATGCCGGCCTCGATCAGCCACGAAGGCTATTCGGCCAAGCCGATGCATTCGTACTGGGACAATTTCTGGGCGTTGCGCGGCTACAAGGATGCGGCATCGCTGGCGGCCCAGCTGGGCAAGGTCGAAGCCATGCAGATTGCCGAATCGCGTGACCAGTTCCGTGATGACCTGCAGGCCTCGCTGCTGTCGGCGATGCAGCAGCACAACATCGATTACCTGCCGGGCTCGGCCGAGCTGGGCGATTTCGATGCGACCTCGACAACCATTGCGCTGGCTCCGGGCGGTGAACAGGGGCGCCTTCCGCAGCAGGCGCTCGGTGCCACTTTCGAGCGCTACTGGAAGGAATTCGTGGCCCGTCGGGACGGCAAGCGCGAGTGGAAGGACTACACGCCCTACGAGTGGCGCAACGTGGCCGCCTTCGTCCGCCTTGGCTGGCGCGATCGCGCCTGGCAGGCGACTGAGTTCTTCTTCAAGGACCGTGCGCCGCAGGCCTGGAACCAGTGGGCCGAAGTGGTCTCGCGCACGCCGCGCAAGCCGTTCTTCGTCGGTGACCTGCCGCATGCCTGGGTCGCCTCGGACTTCGTGCGCTCGGCCCTGGACATGTTCGCCTACAGCCGTGACATGGACGATGCGCTGGTGTTGGCCGCCGGCATTCCGACCGCCTGGCTGCAGGGCGAGGGCATCGCTGTGCAGGGCCTGCGCACGCCGCAGGGCCAGCTCAACTACCGCCTGCAGCGCAGCGACAAGCAGCTGGTGCTGGAGGTGCAGCCGGGTCTGGTGCCACCTGTCGGTGGCGTGGTCTTGCCGTGGCCGTACGCCGGTGATCCGGGCGAGGCGACCATCAACGGCGAAGCGGCCGAATGGACCGACAGGGAACTGCACGTGCGCCAGCTGCCGGCGCGGGTCGAGATCGATGTACCGGGCGCGGTGCGCCGCGCCGAACGCAAGGGGCAGTAACGATGAAGCAGCAGGGGGGAAGGGTACGCACGGCCGTGCGTGCCTTGGGACTGGCCATTGCATTGGCATTGCCGGGTGCCGTGATGGCAGCCGTGCCAACCGCCGCGGCAGCGGCTGACATCGCCAGCGCACCAGGCATGAGCATGGTGACCTTCAACCTGCATCACGACCGCGAGGACTGGCCGAGCCGCCGCCGCACCATCCTGGCCGAGCTCAAGCGCCTGCAGCCGGATGCGGTTGCCCTGCAGGAGGTGATCCAGCGCCGCAACGTGCGCAACCAGGCGCAGTGGCTGGCCAGCCAACTCGGCTACAAGTACGTATTCGTGTCCACCGATCCGGTGGGTGCGCCGAAACGTTACGGCAATGCGCTGCTGACCCGGCGGCCGATCCTCGCCCAGGGTGAGCACCTGCTACAGCCGCTGGACGACTACCGGACGGTCGCCCATCTGCGCATCGATGTGGACGGCAAGGCGGTCAACGTCTATGCCACCCACTTCAACGAGCGCAGCGACGAAAATGGCCAGCGCATCCGTCGCACCCAGGTCGAGGACCTGCAGCGCTTCATCGCCAGCACCTCGGCCGGCGCACCGGTGGTGATCGCGGGCGACTTCAACGCGCTGGTCGATGCCAGTGACCTGAGCGAGCTGCGCAGCCATTACGGTGACAGCTACGGCAGCGTGCACGTCAACACCGACCTGGCCAGGGCCAGTACGCTGAACAGGCACTACTACCCGGTGGCCTCGCGGATCGACCACATCTTCTTCCAGCAGGACGCGATGGTCGCACGTGAGGCCAAGCTCCTGTTCGACCAGCCCGATGACAGCGGTCGCTGGGCCTCGGACCATTATGGCGTGTGGACCCGCCTGCAATTCGCTCCGGCGCACTGATGTCCTGGTAGGTGCCACCCTTGGTTGGCACGGACGTGTCCGCGTTCGCTCCAACAACGGCGCCGACCAGGGTTGGCCTCTACCAGAGCACTGCACGCGCCCGGCGCAAAAACAGAAACGGCGGGGATCATCGATCCCCGCCGTTTTTTCACGCGATCAAAGCGCGATCAGTTCGCCGGCGGCGTGCGCTTGGCGCCTTCTTCGTCTTCTTCGTCGGCCTTGGCTTCGGCCGCCTGGGCTGCCGCATCGGCGTGGCCATCGGCGACCGGATCGATCGACGGTGTCACCACTGCATCGGCGACCGGGGCCGCAGCTTCCACCGGTGCAGCTTCAACTGCCACCGGAGCGACCGGCTGTTCGGCCACCGGCGCGGTCTCGACGACCGGCTTGGCTTCAACCACCGGAGCAGCGTCAACGCTCTCCGGCTTGGCTTCTACCACCGGAGCGGTTTCGGTAGCGGTCGGCTTGGCTTCAGCCACCGGTGCAGCCTCGACTGCCGCCGGCTTCGCTTCGATCGCCTGAGTGACTTCAGCCACCGGGGCTGCTTCCACCGCGACCGGCTTTGCTTCGACCGCCGGTGCGGCAACAGCCACCGGTTGCGCCGGGGTTGCTGCGTCGATGGCATCGAGCATGCTGGTCTGCACCGGCGAGGACACCGGCTCTGCCTTGGCTGCGGCTTCAACCGCCGCCGGCACTTCGGCGGTGATCGGTGCGGCAGTCTCGACCACGGCGCTGCTCACCACCGCCACCGGTGCGGCGACAGCAGCGGCGGCAGTACGGACCGGCTTCTCGGCTTCGACAGCAACCGGTTCGGCTTCGTCATCGAAATCGAATTCCGGCTGCGCACGGGTCGGCTGTGCGGCGGCGACCGGAGTGGCCGGGGCGGCACTGTCGACGTTCGGCTCGACGCCCTCGGCGTCATCACCCTCGTCACCCTCGTCCTGGTCATCGCCCAGGCCGTCACCACCGGCAGCGTTCTCGGCGCCACCGCGACGACGACGACGGCCGCCACGACGGCCGCGACGGCGGCGGGTTGCACCTTCGCCAGCCTGCTCGCCATGGGCGTCGGCTGCAGTCTCTTCACCGGCAACCGCAACCACCTCGGCCTCGCCGGCAGCGTTCTCGACCGGTACTGCGTCCACCGGAGCGGCGGCCACCGGGGCAACCGGGGCGACCGGTGCAGTGGCTTCCTGCGCGGTCACCACATTGGCGGCGACGGCAGTGGCGGCCACGGCTGCTGCCGCGGTCACACCTTCAACCGGGGCTTCGGCGACGTTGCGCTGCGGCTTCTCGGCCGGCTTGTCACCGTCCTGCTGCTGGCGCGGCTGCTTGGGCTGCTTCAGCTTCGGCTGGTTCTGGTTCTGGCCCTGCTGCTCGTTGCGCGTCTTGTTCTGCTGCTGCGGCTGCGTCTGGCCATCCTTCTGCTGCGGCTCTTTCTGCCTGCCCTGCTGCGGCTGCTGCTGGGCATTGCCGTTGTTGCCGTTGCGGCCGTCCTTGTTGCGCTGCTCACCACGGTCCTTGCGGTTGCCGCCATCCTTCTGCTGCTGCGCGTTGCCGTTGCCACCGTTGCCACGGTTTTCGTCGCGACGGTCCTTGCGATCCTTGTTGCGATCCTTGTTGCGGTCCTTGCGACCACCGTCCTGCTGCTGGCGCGGAGCCGGGGCGGCCGGAGCCGGCGCCGGTGCCGGCTCGCCACCGAACACGCGCTTGAGCCAACCGATCACGCCGCCACTCGGAGCCGGCGCCACGGGCGCTGCCACGACCGCAGCCGGAGCGGCTGCAGCCGGAGCCGCTTCCTCGCGCACCGGGGCGGGAGAGGTGTGCTTGACCTGGGTCACTGCCGGCGGCGGGATGTTCAGCTGGCCCTTGGTCAGGGCGTGCACCGGCAGCTTGCGCGGGGTGCCGCGCTGGTAGCTGGGCTTGCTGCTCTCTTCACCCAGCTCGTTCTCACGCAGGCGGGTGACCGCGTAGTGCGGGGTGTGCAGCTGCTCGTCGGCGACGATCACGATCGGCGCTTCGTGGCGTTGCTCGATCTCGCGCAGGGCGCTGCGCTTCTCGTTCAACAGGTAGTTGGCGATCTCCACCGGCGCCTGGACCAGCACCTGCCCGGTGTTCTCCTTCATCGCGTGCTCTTCGGCGACGCGGATGATCGACAGCGACAGCGACTCGACGCTGCGCATGCGGCCGTGGCCGTCGCAACGCGGGCAGACGATCTGGCTGGATTCGCCCAGGCTCGGGCGCAGGCGCTGGCGGCTCATTTCCAGCAGGCCGAAGCGCGAGATGCGGCCGACCTGCACGCGGGCACGGTCGTACTTCAGCGCGTTGGCCAGGCGATTCTCGACCTCGCGCTGGTGCTTGTTGGAGGCCATGTCGATGAAGTCGATCACCACCAGGCCGCCCAGGTCGCGCAGGCGCAGCTGGCGGGCCACTTCCTCGGCCGCTTCCAGGTTGGTCTGGAACGCGGTGTCCTCGATGTCGCTGCCCTTGGTGGCGCGCGAGGAGTTCACGTCGACTGCGGTCAGTGCTTCGGTCTGGTCGACCACGATCGAGCCACCCGACGGCAGGCGCACGTTGCGCTCGTAGGCACCTTCGATCTGCGACTCGATCTGGAAGCGGTTGAACAGCGGGATGTCGTCCTTGTAGTGCTTGAGCTTGCGCAGGGTCTGCGGCATCACCTGCTGCATGAACTCGCGGGCGTGCTCGTACATCTCCTCGGTGTCCACCAGGATCTCGCCGATGTCGGCGCGCAGGTAGTCACGGAGGGCGCGCACGATCAGGCGCGATTCCTGGTAGATCAGGAACGGGGCCGGCTTGCTCAGCGCGGCTTCGGCGATGGCGCGCCAGACGTTGAGCAGGTAGTCCAGGTCCCACTGCAGCTCTTCCGCATCGCGACCGACGCCGGCGGTACGGATGATCACCCCCATGTCGTCGGGAATGTTCAGCTTGTCCAGGGCCTCCTTCAGCGCGGCACGGTCTTCGCCCTCGATGCGGCGGGACACGCCGCCGGCGCTGGGCGAGTTCGGCATCAGCACCATGTAGCGGCCAGCCAGCGAGATGAACGTGGTCAGGGCGGCGCCCTTGTTGCCACGCTCTTCCTTGTCGACCTGGACAACGATCTCCTGGCCTTCCTTCAGCAGCTCGCGGATGCCGGCCTTGTTGTGGTCGACACCGGCCTGGAAGTAGTCGCGGGAGATTTCCTTCAGCGGCAGGAAGCCATGGCGGCCACCGCCGTACTCGACGAAGGCGGCTTCCAGCGAGGGCTCGATGCGGAAGATCCGGCCCTTGTAGATGTTGGACTTCTTCTGTTCCTTCGACGGCTGTTCGATGTCGATGTCATACAACGACTGGCCATCCACGATGGCAACACGCAGCTCTTCAGCCTGCGTGGCGTTGATCAGCATTCGCTTCATTGTTGCGTTCCTCGCAAGCGGCTACCGCGCGGAACGCCATGGGGTTTCGCCTCTGGACACGGCTCGCCGCCCATTCGCGCAAGCGCGGGGAGGGCGGCTTGGGTTTCCAGCGCTACGACACCACGGCAGGCCGCGGGAGCGCTTCACTCTTATGGGTTTTGGGTGTTGCAGGGCCGCAGGCAGCTGTCAGCCAGGCTGGAGCGCCACGCGGGACATGTTCAGCACGGTTGCGTGTCAGGCATCCGGCGATGGCCGGGAAGGCCGGTGAGCCGCTAACATGGCCGCCCCGCGGGCGGTGGTCGCGCACTGTGCCGGATTCGTCGGAAGCTGGGCTTCTGGCCCTGAGTAACTTCCAACGAAATCAATCCCTTATCTCGCCCCCCCGAGTGTAACAGAATAAACAGCCTGATGACCGCCCAAGACCCGACCAAACCCGCTGGCGACAAGCCTTCCGTGCGCATGATCACCGTTCCCGCCGACCGCGCCGGCCAGCGCCTGGACAACTTCCTGCTCGGCCAGCTGAAGGGAGCCCCGCGCAGCCTGGTGTACAAGCTGGTGCGCAGCGGGCAGGTTCGGGTGAACGGCGGCCGCGCCAAGGCCGAGCGCAAGCTGGAGGCGGGCGATGAGGTGCGTGTGCCGCCGGTCCGTCTCAGTGAGGAAGGAGACAAGGCCGGCCCGCCAGAGGCGTTCATGCGGCGCCTGGAGCAGGCCATCGTCTTCGAGGACGCCCGGCTGCTGGCCCTGAACAAGCCCTCCGGCGTGGCCAGCCATGGCGGCAGCGGCATCAGCTTCGGTGCCATCGAGACCCTGCGCGCGTTGCGCCCGGGACAGACACTGGAGTTGGTCCACCGGCTGGATCGCGACACCTCGGGCCTGCTGATCGTGGCCAAGAAGCGTTCGGCGCTGAGCGAACTGCAGGCGCTGTTGCGTGAAGACCACGGCGCCGGCATCCGCAAGCGCTACCTGACCCTGCTGGCCGGCCGCATGCCGGACGGCGTGATGACCGTCGACGCGCCGCTGCACGTGGGCCTGCGCCAGGGCGGCGAGCGCCATGTACAGGTCAATGCCATCGGCAAGGAATCGATCAGTCACTTCCGGGTGCTGGAGCGCCGCGGCGGCCAGTCGTACTGCGAGGTGCGCATCGAAACCGGCCGCACCCATCAGATCCGCGTGCATGCCCAGCATCTGGGCCATCCGGTGGCCGGTGACGACAAATACGGCGATCCTGCGGTCAACAAGCGGCTTCGTGAGCAGATCGGGCTGAAGCGCCTGTTCCTGCACGCGGCCTCGCTGGAGTTTGCACTGGACGACGGGAAGAGCCCGTACGTGCTGAACGCGCCGCTGGCGGATGAGCTGGTCGAGGCGCTGGACCGCCTGCGCTGACGGCGGTTCGGCGGCGCCGGGTGCTCGGTCGGCGCCGTCGCTTCCCTGCGGAGAGTGGGCTTGTCACTTTCTTTGCTCGTGCAAAGAAAGTAACCAAAGAAACACGCCGCCATCCGCGAGCCGGCGCCGCGCGCCGGTGCCCTGCGCTCCTCGGTCCGCCGAGGGACGGCGCGGAACTCGCTGCGCTCAGACACCCGCGCCTCTTCGCCCTCGCCGGACCTGCGGTGCTCGGCTCGCTACAAGGCGGACCCGGACATCCGCAGCGTAGGCCCATACCCGCCCGTGACCTGTCGATACTGTGGGACGTACCAGCCGCGAGGGGGCTCAGCCCGTCGGCCGCAAACCCCTCACCATTTGAACAGCACCAGGCTGATCGCCAGCGTGCCCATGCCCGCCACCAGCCCATAAACGGTCTCGTGGCCCTTCGCATAGCGCTTGGCGGCCGGCAGCAGCTCATCCAGCGCCAGGAACACCATCACGCCGGCAATCAGCCCGAACACCCAGCCGAAGGTGGCGTGCGACAGCGACCCGGACAGCAACCAGTAGCCGAGCGCGGCGCCCACCGGCTCGGCCAGGCCCGACAGCAGGCTGGCGCTGAACGCATAGGCCTTGTTCTGGGTGGCGAAGTACACCGGCACCGCGATCGCGATGCCCTCGGGGATGTTGTGGATGGCAATCGCAAAGGCCAGTGGCATGCCCACCGACGGGCTTTCCAGCGTGGCGAAGAAGGTCGCCAGCCCTTCCGGGAAATTGTGCGCGGTGATCGCGACGGAAGTCAGCAGCGCCACCCGCTTCAGGTACTCGCGGCTGTTCTCGCGGAACGCAGGATCCTGCTTGTCCAGGCTGTCATGCGGGTTGGGAATGAAGTGGTCGATCAGCACGATCACGATCACGCCCAGCAGGAACGCCAGGGTGCCGTAGGTGAAACCGGTGCGCTCGCCATGGGCCAGTGCGAACGAAGCAATGGACTTGTTGAGGATTTCCGACAGCGACACATAGACCATCGCGCCGCCGGCGAAGGCCAGGCCGAAGGCCAGCAGGCGCGGGTTGGGGCGGCGCGAGAACAGCACCAGCAGGCTGCCGATCGCAGTGGCGAGGCCGGCCGCGAGGGTGACCGCCAGCGCAATCCAGATGTTTTCGGGGGGAATCTGCAGCATCTACCGACGCAGTCCTGGTCAACAGACAACCGCCCCGGACAGGGCCGGGGCGGCGAGGGCGAGGCGGGCGCCGGCTGGCCTCGTCGGGTGCGTGCGATCAGCCGCCGCGACGCAGGCGCTCTTCAATGGCGAAGCACTGGTCCGGCTTCGGCTGCGGCGGGTTGAAGCTGACCGGCACCTGGATGGTGGCCGGCACCGGCTGGCCATTGCGTGTCGCGGCCTTGAACTGCCAGCCCTGCACGGCGGTTTTGGCCAGTTCGTCCAGCTGCGGGTTGCCCGCGCCAGTCAGCAGGGCGACCTCGCTCGGCTTGCCGTCGGTGCCGATGGTCACCTTGAACGTACTGGTGCCGCCCACGCCCATGCAGGCCAGTTCAAGCGGGTACTGCGGCGGCGGCGTCTTCACCGCTGCGACTTCGGTCGGCGGTGGCGGCGGTGGTGCCGGCGGTTCGGACGAGCCGCAGCCGGCCAGGCCGGTCGCAGCGATCAGGGACAGGCTCAGCAAGCGTACGTTCATGGCAGTTGCTCCGTCAGGGCCGAAGTCTTTGCCGCGCAGATGAAGTCGTTCTCGCTCAGACCGCCCACGTCGTGGGTAGAAAAGCGCACGACCGCGCGGTCGTAGTGCACGCCCAGGTCCGGATGGTGGTCCTCGCGATGGGCAATCCAGGCCAGCGCGTTCACGAAGGCCATGGTGGCGTAGTAATCCTTGAAGCGGAAGGTGCGCGTCAGGGCCTGCCCGCCCTCGCTCAGTTCCCAGCCGGGAACCTGCGGCAGCAGTTCGGCCAGGCGGGCTTCGCCGAGCTTGTGGTCGCTGCCTTTGCGTGGCACGCAACGGGCCTGGGCCAGTGGAATCAGGTCGGCCATGGGAATCTCCACCTCGTGTTGACTGAACAATGCGCCGGACGGTGTATAAACCGAATGAGCGGCTGACGCTTACTTGGCTAGAATAGCCTGATGATCCAGATCTCCGACACTGCCCAGACCCATTTCCGCAAGCTGATCGAACGCGAGGGCGTGCCTGGCATGGGCGTGCGCCTGAGCGCGGTCGACCCCGGTACCCCGCGCGCCGACGCCCGGCTGGAATTCGCCGAACCCGCCGACCTGCTGGGCGACGAGTGGGCGGTGGACTGCGATGGCTTCACCCTCTATGTCGATGCCGGCAGCGTTGGCTGGCTCGACGGTGCCGAGATCGACATCGTCGCCGGCACCGCCGGTGCCCAGCAGCTGACCATCAAGGCGCCGCGCATCAAGGGTGAAGCGCCCGGTGATGCGGCCTCGCTGGTCGAGCGCGTGCACTGGGTGGTGGAGAACGAAGTCAATCCGCAGCTGGCCTCGCATGGCGGCAAGGTGGCCGTGCAGGAAGTCTCGGCCGACGGCGTGGTGCTGCTGCGCTTCGGTGGTGGCTGCCAGGGCTGCGGCATGGCCGACGTGACGCTCAAGCAGGGCATCGAAAAGACCCTGATGGGCCGCGTGCCGGGCGTGACCGCCGTGCGCGACGCGACCGACCACGACAGCGGCCACGCGCCGTACATCCCGCGCGACAACGTCGCCTGATCGCTGACGCGTGCCTCTGACCCGGGCCGAGCAACTCATCGATCTGCTGCTGGCGCGCCAGCAGCCCCGCGCCGTCCTTGAGAAGACCACGCGCCTGCCTTATGGCTGGGCGTTGTGGCTGCGCTCGCTGGGGCCGCTGCCGCGGCCGTTGCATGCCAGCGAAGTGATTGCGGTATTGCTGCCGCGTCCGCTGCCCGGCCGGCCAGGCCAATCGCCGCAGTTGTCACCGTGGCAGGCGTTGCGCCGTCTGTTCTGGCAGGACTGGGACGCTGCGCCGCGCGACCAGCGCTGGATGCGCTGGACCTCGGCGCTGATCAGCGCACTGCTGCACCTGCTGTTCTTCATGCTGCTGCTGTGGGTGGCGGTGATCCGCACCACTGCGCCAGACGAAGAGGGCGCCGAGGGCGAGCGCGTGCAGGTGGAGTTCGTCGGCCGCGCGACCCAGGAAGGCGGGGGTGATCAGCCCGGCGCCGAAGTCGCTGCGGCCGCTGCGGCAGGTCGGGTTGCGACGGGGCAGCAGGCGGACGCCGCCACAGCTCCTGCCCCGCGTCCGGCGGCTGCCGAAGCCGCCGCATCTTCCCCTGCATCCGCGCCGACCGCCAGTGTTCCTCCTCCGCCAGCCGAAGCCGAGCCGGCGCCGGTTGCCGCGCCGCCGCCTTCACCGGTCCAGGCCACCGAGGTGGCGCAGGCCAGCACGGATTTCGTGGTGCCGCCGGTCAGCGTGCCGCGAACCGAAGTCAGCGTCGTACCACGTGACAGCACGCCCGCTGTGCGCGAGCGCAGCGTGCAGCCGGTGCAGGCGCCGCCGACGCCAAGCCAGATGCGCAGCCCGGAACTGGCCGTGCGCACGCCGCAGGTGCGTGACATCCAGGTGCGCGAACGCGAAGTCAGCATCGTCGAAGCGCCCGTCGCGCCCAAACCGCTGCGCAGCCCTGAAATGCAGGTGCGCGTGCCACAGCAGGACGTGCAGGTGCGTGAACGTGAAGTGCAGGCCGTGGCCGATCCGCAGGTGCGGATGGCGGCGGTGGCCGGGCGTGAGCCCGCCGTACGCGCGCCCACCGGTCGTGATGTACAGGTGCGGGAGCGTGAAGTGGCCCCGGCACCGGCGGCGGCACCGGCATCCTCCAGTGGCAGTGCCTCCGTGACGCCTGCGGCTGCGGCGCAAGGCAGCGCGGCGCAGACGAGCAGCAGCACGCGTCCGTCGGCCTCCGGCAGCACACCGGCAAACGCCGGAGCGCGCCCGGCGCCCAATCCAGGCAACTGGGCCACGCCTGCCAAGGGCGACGACTGGGGTTCCTCCAGCCGTAACCGTGACGGTGCCAGCAGTGGCGCCCGCCAGGCCAGCAGTGCCGGCAAGGGCAATGGCCTGTTCAATGCCGATGGCAGCGTGCGCGTGCCAGGCCAGGACGGCGATGGCCATGCCGAGCGCGGTGCGCCCGGTGGCGCCAACGACGGCTGGAGCAAGGAGCGCATCGCGCAATCGGGCACATGGCTGAAACGTCCGCCGTACGACTACACGCCGACGTCGTTCGACAAGTACTGGGTGCCACAGGAATCGCTGCTGGCCGAATGGGTGCGCAAGGGCGTCAAGGCGATGGAGATTCCGTTGCCGGGCACCAACTCGAAGATCTCCTGCGTCATTTCGATCCTGCAGGCCGGTGGCGGCTGCGGCCTGACCAACCCCAACATGCAGGACCAGCCGGCCGTGGCACGACCACCGCCGGACATCCCGTTCAAGAAGGAACTGCAGGAAGACAACGGGAGCCGCTAGGACGGCGCATCCACGCATGGCGTGGATCTACTGTGCATCCAGCTGCGCCGGGTAGATCCACGCCATGCGTGGATGATCCATGGGGGGCACGCCCATGCCGACCAAGGTCAGCCTCTATCAGGGCGTTGCCCTTACGCGCTCTGCGACAGGAACACCCAGAACGGGACGTCGCGGCCGACCCAATCGCGGCTGGCTTCATCCATCACGTCCAGCAGGGTGTCGAAGTCCCTCTGTGCGGCGGCGCGCAGCGCGTCCACATCGCACAGGAACAGCGCGTAGCCGTTGGCCGGCAGCCATTGCAGATCACGCAGGTTGTCCGACAGTGCATCCCAGTTGCCGCCGAAACCGGCCGGGAAATCCAGTTGCGCGGCGAGCCGGGCGAGGAGGGTGCGCTTGTCCGTCACGCCCTCCAGATCGATGCGGATCACCTTGAGGCTGGCATCGCGCATCGCTGCGGCCAGTGCGCCGATGTCATCGCTGTCGATGGCATAGACGCCGGCATTGTTGATGTCATGCAGGCCGAGGCCGAAATCATCGTGGCTCATCACTGCGCTCCCTGGGCCGGTACGGTGAAGCTGCGGAACGATTCGTAGTGGTCGTCGGTGTAGTACCACGCCTCCGGCGGATCGCCGCCGGTGACGATGCGGCGCGTGCCACGCGTGCGTGCACCGGGGGTGTCGACGGTGTACTCGCGGTAGTAGCCACGCGGACGTTGCGGCAGCTGCTGCTCGCGGTTGCCGAAGGTGGTGCCGTCCTGGCGGTGCGGGAATGGACCGCCTCGCTGGATCAGGGCAATGGTCTGGCGTGCTTCGGTGGGCAGGAACGCGGGCAGGCCGTTGTCCCGTCCGGGCGTGGCCGTGGCAGGGGCCCGTGCGGTCGGTGTTCCCTGCAGGTCCGGTGCGAACTGTGGCGCCGGCGGCCGCTGCAGGAAATGGTTGGCGACCAGGCCGAGCAGCAGCAGGGCGATGGCGGTGATCAGCAGCCGGGGGTTGCGCATGGGCAGGGGCGGGCGAGGGTGGTACACGCACTGTAGCGCCTGCGCGCTGCATGGCGCATGAGGAGGGCGCCGCGTCACTGCTGCGTAACAATTGCCGTCGTGCTCACTGGCAGGACGCAATTTCCTTTACATCCCCCTTGGTAATCTGCGGGTCTGTCCCCATCATTCACGGCGCACCGCCCGACATCGTCGGGTGCCCTCGCAATCAGGAGATGCATCATGGCCTACACCCTGCCCAAGCTGTCCTACGCCTACGACGCGCTGGAGCCGCATATCGATGCGGCGACGATGGAAATCCATCACACCAAGCATCACCAGACCTACATCAACAACGTCAACGCGGCGCTGGAAGGCACCGAATACGCTGACCTGCCGGTCGAAGAGCTGGTGAAGAAGCTCAAGTCGTTGCCGGAGAACCTGCAGGGTCCGGTTCGCAACAACGGTGGTGGCCATGCCAACCACTCGCTGTTCTGGACCGTGATGGCCCCGAACGCAGGTGGCAACCCGGTGGGTGACGTGGCCAAGGCCATCGACAAGGACCTGGGCGGTTTCGACAAGTTCAAGGATGCCTTCACCAAGGCGGCGCTGACCCGTTTCGGCAGCGGCTGGGCGTGGCTGAGCGTGACCCCGGACAAGAAGGTGGTGGTCGAGAGCACCGGCAACCAGGACAGCCCGCTGATGGAAGGCAACACCCCCATCCTCGGCCTGGACGTGTGGGAACACGCGTACTACCTGAAGTACCAGAACCGCCGCCCGGAATACATCGGCGCGTTCTTCAACGTCATCGACTGGAATGAAGTCGAGCGCCGTTACCAGGAAGCGATCGCCTGATCGCGGTGACGGGATGAGTGGAAAGGCCGGGGGAGACCCCGGCCTTTTCTGTTGCAGGATCCCGGCACGACCTATTCCGCCGTGGCCGTAGCGTCCTGCAGGCGCAGGGTTGCCAACACGCCCAGGCGCAGTCCGGGCAGGTCGCCGTCGGCGGGCAGCAGGATCGGCTGCTGGCGGATGCCGCCGAAGTGCTTGACCTGGAACAGCACGTCCAAGCCGTGGCCACTGGCGCCGCCGCCACTGGCCGCAGGCGGCTCGGGGCGGCCGCCGGGATTGCGCCGTGCCGGCTGGAAGCCGGGCGTGCTCCGCACCAGCTCCACCGTGCTGGCCGAAAAGTCGCCCGCGATCAGGCTGGGCATGCCTTCGGCGGTGGCGCCGATCCAGGTCATCAGGTCGCTGGTCTGGTGTTGGCGGGCAGTGGCCTCGTCCGGGTCCGGGCGCAGCCGCGCCACATAGATGTTGACCAGCGCCTCGCCCAGCTTCAGCCGCATCATGCCGGCCGCACTGAAGGTGCCGGGAGGATGCAGCAGGGTCACGCCGTCCTCGCTCACCGGCAGCCGGGTAAGCATGGCATTGCCATGGCGCAGTGGCTGGCTGGGTGGGTCGGCGGTGACGAAGTCGCAGCTGTAGCGCAGCCGGCTGGCCAGCCAGCAGGCCGGGTTGCGGCCTTGCTGCTGCAGCACCTGCTGCACCGAGATCACGTCCGGCTGCAGGTCAGTCAGCAGTTGTGCGACCTGCTCGCGGCGCTGCTTCCATTGCGCGTCATCGCGGCTGGGCAGCTCCAGCGCGGCGACCGTCAGCTGCCGAGGTTCGCTCTCACTGGCAACGGCGGCCGGCGCCTGTGGTCGTGCCTGCGCCTGCAATGCCAGCAACAGCGCAAGGCAGCTGAGCAGGAGGCGGGCGGGGGCGAGGGGGCACATAACGATAAGTTTACGCTTTTGTCGTGCAGGTGCCGTGACTTCCGGCAGGGCCTGCACTGCCTGCCATGGATTGGCACCGTTGTCATGCAGCCCTGCAGCGTGCTTCGCAAGCCCCGGTTCCGGTAACCTTGCGCCTTTCGCTTTGCAGGAATGCCTTACAGGATGAGCCACGACGCAGTCGCCCCCATCGCCGGCCAAGGAAAGATGCCGCGCCAGATTCCGTACATCATCGGCAATGAGGCCTGCGAACGGTTCAGTTTCTACGGGATGCGCAACATCCTGGTGCAGTTCCTGATCACCTCGCTGCTGCTGCAGGAAATCACTGCGGAAGGCCGTGCCGGTGAAGCCAAGGACATCATGCACAGCTTCATGATCGGCGTGTATTTCTTCCCGCTGCTCGGTGGCTGGCTGGCCGACAGGTTCTTCGGCAAATACCACACCATCCTCTGGTTCAGCCTGGTCTACTGCGCCGGCCACCTGTGCCTGGCGCTGTTCGAGAACAGCCGCGAGGGCTTCTTCCTCGGCCTGGGCCTGATCGCGCTGGGTGCCGGTGGCATCAAGCCGCTGGTGGCCTCGTTCATGGGCGACCAGTTCGACCAGAGCAACAAGCACCTGGCCAAGATCGTCTTCGACGCCTTCTACTGGATCATCAACTTCGGCTCGCTGTTCGCCTCGCTGCTGATCCCGCTGGCACTGAAGAACTGGGGTCCGCAGTGGGCGTTCGGTATCCCGGGCATCCTGATGTTCATTGCTACCTTCGTGTTCTGGCTGGGCCGCAAGCGCTACGTGCTGGTGCCGCTGCCGCCGAAGGATCCGCATTCGTTCGCCAACGTGGTGCGTACCGCGCTGACCACGCGCGTGGCCGGCCAGGGCCGTCCGGGCCTGGTGATCGCCGCGCTCGGCCTGGCGCTGGCGGCGGCCTCGTTCGGCCTGGTCGGCTCGCTGGGCATCGTGATCTGCCTGTGCCTGGCGCTGGTGTCGATCCTGGCGGGCATCGGCGGTGGCACCTGGCTGCAGCTCGATCGCGCCCGCGGCCAGCATCCGGCCGAAGCCGTGGAAGGCGTGCGCTCGGTGCTGCGCGTGCTGGTGATCTTCGCGCTGACCACGCCGTTCTTCTCGCTGTTCGACCAGAAGGCCTCGACCTGGGTCCTGCAGGGCCAGCAGATGCAGATGCCGAGCTGGTTCACCGCCTCGCAGATGCAGGCGCTGAACCCGCTGCTGGTGATGATCCTGATTCCGTTCAACAACCTGGTGCTGTACCCGGCCCTGCGCCGCTTCGGCTTTGAGCCGACCGCGCTGCGCCGCATGACCGCCGGCATCGCCTTCAGCGGCCTGGCCTGGATCGTGGTCGGCGGCATCCAGGTGGTGATGGACGGCGGCAATGCCATGTCGATCTTCTGGCAGATGCTGCCGTATGCGCTGCTGACCTTCGGTGAGGTGCTGGTCTCGGCCACCGGCCTGGAGTTCGCCTACAGCCAGGCGCCGCAGGCGATGAAGGGCGTGGTGATGAGCTTCTGGAACCTGACCACCACCATCGGCAACCTGTGGGTGCTGCTGTCGAACGCTGCCGTGCGCAACGATGCCGTGACCCACAGGATTGCCAGTACGGGCCTGAGCGAAGCGGCGTTCCTGATGTTCTTCTTCGCCGGTTTCGCCTTCGTCGCGGCGTTGGCCTTCGGTTGGTACGCGAAACGCTATCGTATGGTCGACAACTACCGTAGCGCCTGAGCCTGACATGACCCCTGTCAATCTGCTGTTGATCGCCATCACCGCCATCCTGTCGTGGATGGCGTTCAACAATCGCAAGCTGGCCGATCGCCTGATCCTGTGGCCGCCGGCCGTCGACCGCCATCGCCAGTACGACCGGCTGGTGACCTATGGCTTCATCCACGCCGACTGGTCGCACCTGATCTTCAACATGATCACCCTGTTCTTCTTCGGGGGATTCATCGAGAGTGTGATGGTGCAGCTGACCGGCAGCTACCTGACCTACCCGGCGTTCTACATCGGCGCGCTGCTGGTCTCGATCCTGCCCAGCTACCTGAAGAACCAGAAGAATCCGAACTACCTCAGCCTCGGGGCATCCGGTGCGGTGTCGGCGGTGCTGTTCGCCTTCATCCTGATCAAGCCGTGGTCGATCATCCTGGTGTTCTTCATCCCGGCACCGGCGATCATCTATGCCGCGTTCTACGTCGGCTACAGCATCTGGATGGACAAGCGCGGCGGCGACCGCATCAACCACAGCGCGCACCTGGCAGGTGCGGCGTTTGGCGTGATCTTCATGCTGGCCATGCAGCCGAGCATCTTCAACCACTTCCTGCGCGAACTCTCCAACCCGACCTTCCGCCTGGGCGGCTGAAGCGTGCCGGGGTCGGATCCTGTGGATCCGGCCCCGGCGTATCCGGTTTCAGGCCTGGGTCGTGTGGCCGTAGGTATCCAGCAGGCGGGCGAACACTTCCTCGCCGATGCGCTGGAAATCCTGATCCTCGGTCTGCCCTTCCACCGCCAGTTGCAGCAGGCCCTCCAGCAGGGCGCGGTCGGTATCGGAATGGGAATTGCTGGCGTGCATGGGAGCCTCCACGGTGGTGCGCATGGTCAACGGTCGCAAGGGTCGTGCCAGCCTGGCCGTACCCCTCCATAGGCGATAGCGGCCGGCCCGCCTCCAGCTTGAGGGCGAAAACTGACGTGAATGGACTGGACTTGCCCCTGTTCAGGCTTCACGCGATCATGGCGCCCGGCTGCGCACCATCCACGCAGTCGCCGCAGGAGACAGTTCCATGGCTTCGGTCACGCCCCCCGGTCTGGCCTACGAGGTCGAACACGACCTGGCCAACCACCGCTTCACCGCCCGTGTGCGAGGACAGCTGGCGGTGCTGGACTACCAGATCAAGCGCAAGCGCATGGTGATCACCCACACCGAGGTGCCCGAGCCGATCGCCGGCCGTGGCATCGCCGGTGAGCTGACCCGCGTGGCACTGCGTTTCGCCCGCGAGCAGAAGTACAAGGTGGTGCCGGCATGTTCCTACGCCGAGGCTTTCCTGCAGCGGCACGAGGAGTACCACGACCTGCTCGTTGGCTGAGTGCCAGCGGGCCACGCTTCAGCCATGGCAGGCGATGATGTACAAACATGAACAGGGGATCCCGATGAAGATTGGAAACAACCGGCCATTGCACGGCAGCGTGCTGGCCGGCGTGGTGGGCGTGCTGTTGCTGGCCGGTTGCCAGCGTGAAAGCGAGCCGGCACCGGCGCCCGCCGCGGCGCCCGCCGCCGAAGCCACCGCCGCCGGCGAGACGCCGGCCACGGAAGCGCCGCTGGACCTGCGCGACGTGATCGAGAACAACGAGCGTGAGGTGGTGGGCATCAGCTACCCGGCGGGTATCGACCGCTACCCCGGCCTGGCGCGCGCGCTGCAGGACTATGCCACCAGCGCACGCAGCGACCTGCAGCAGGCGCTGGACGGGCTTGGCAACGACAAGCCGACCATGCCCTACGAGCTGTCGCTGAGCTTCGAGAAGCTGCTGGAAACGCCGCAGCTGGTGGTGGTCAGTGCCGATGGCAGCCGCTATACCGGTGGCGCCCATGGCGAACCGCTGGTGGCGCGCTTCGTGTGGCTGCCGGCGCAGCAGCAGATGCTCAGCGCCGACAAGCTGGTGGCCGATGCCAAGGGCTGGAAGGTGATCAGTGAGTTCGTCGCCGACCAGCTGCGCGAACGCGTGGCCACGCGGCTCAGCGGCGAGGACATGGACCCGGCCCAGCTGCAGGAATCGCTGCGCAACGCATCGCGCATGATCGCCGACGGTACTGGCCCGCAGGCCGACAATTTCAGCCAGTTCCAGCCACTGACCGACGACAAGGGGCAGATCACCGCGCTGCGCTTTGTTTTCCCTCCGTACCAGGTGGGTCCATACTCGGACGGCACCCAGACCGCCGATGTACCGGCGGCGGTGCTGTTGCCGCACGTGGCCAAGGACTACGTGGAGCTGTTCGCACGCGGTTGACCGCAGTCGAGGAGGTGACGTGGATACAGGGTTGCAGGAGCGGGTCGCCGGCCTGCTCCACGAAGCCGGGGTCCGCATCGGCGGTACCCAGCCACAGGACATCCAGGTGCATGACCCGCGCTTCTTCGCGCGGGTCATGGGCCAAGGCTCGCTCGGCCTGGGCGAGAGCTACATGGAAGGGTGGTGGGATGCGAACGTCCTGGATGAATTCCTCGTCCACCTGATGCAGGCGCACCTGGATGAACGGGTGCACGGCTGGCGCGAAGTGGCCGATGCGCTGAAGGCGCGCCTGTTCAACCTGCAGGCGGGGCAGGGCAGCTACGAGGTCGGGCGCCGTCATTACGACCTGGGCAACGATCTTTACCAGGCCATGCTCGGCCAGCGCCTGGTCTACAGCTGTGGCTATTGGCGCAACGCCGATGATCTCGACGCCGCACAGGAAGCCAAGCTCGACCTGGTCTGCCGAAAGCTGGGGCTGCGCCCGGGTCAGCGTGTGCTGGACATCGGCTGTGGCTGGGGCGAAGCCCTGAAGTTCGCCGCTGAGCGCTACGGTGTGAGTGGCGTCGGCGTGACGATTTCGCAGGAGCAGGCCGAGTTCGCGCGGAACCTGTGCGCGGGTCTGCCGATCGAGATCCGATTGCAGGACTACCGCGAGCTGGACGAACCGTTCGATGCGATTTTCTCGATCGGCATGTTCGAGCACGTCGGTGACAAGAACTACGCGGGCTTCTTCGAGGTGGCCAAGCGTTGCCTGTCGCCGCGCGGCCTGCTGCTGTTGCACACCATCGGCACCAACATCTCCCGGCATCGCACCGATCCGTGGATCGCGCGCTACATCTTTCCCAACTCGATGCTGCCGTCGGCGGCGCAGATCACCCGGGCGTTCGAAGGCCGTTTCGTGCTGGAAGACTGGCACAACTTCGGCACCGACTACGACCTGACCCTGCAGGCATGGCGGCGCAACGTGGAAGCAGCGTGGCCACGGCTGGATGCGCGCTATGACGAGCACTTCCGCCGCATGTGGCGCTTCTACCTGGCCGGGTCGATGGCCACCTTCCGCTGCCGGCACGCGCAGCTGTGGCAGCTGGTGCTATCGCCGGAAGGCGTGCCGGGCGGATACGTGGCGCCACGATGAAGCCAGCGCGGGGTCGGAGACCCCGGGGTCAGATCCCTTTTCACAGAAAAGGGCTCTGACCCCAACCACAACAAAAAAACCGCCCGGTCTCCCGGGCGGCTTTCGTTTCACGCTAGCGCGCAGGCGATCAGTTGCCGGCGCCGGTCAGGCCACGCTTTTCCAGCAGCGGTTCGATCTGCGGCTCGTGGCCGGCGAAATCGCGGAACAGCTGCATCGCGTCGACGCTGCCGCCCTTGGACAGCAGGGTGGCGCGGAAGTGGTCGCCGTTCTTGCGGCTCAGGCCGCCGTTGTCCTTGAACCACTTCTGGGTGTTGGCGTCGAGCACTTCCGACCAGATGTAGGCGTAGTAGCCGGCCGAGTAGCCACCCATGATGTGGCTGAAGTACGGGGTCTTGTAGCGCGGCGGAACCGGCGCGTAGTAGATGCCGTCCTTCTCCAGCGCGGCGCGCTCGAAGGCCATCACGTCCTTGGCCGCCGGCACCTGGTCGGCGCCGATCTGGTGCCAGCGCTGATCAAGCATGGCTGCACCCAGGTACTCGGTGGTGGCAAAGCCCTGGTTGAACTTGGCCGCCGCCAGCACCTTGTCCAGCAGCGCCTGCGGCATCGCCGAACCGTTCTGGTAGTGCTTGGCGTAGTTCTTCAGGATGACCGGGTTGTCAGCCCACATCTCGTTGACCTGCGAGGGGAACTCGACGAAGTCACGCGGCACCGAGGTGCCCGAGAAGTACGGGTACTTCACGTTGGAGAACATGCCGTGCAGGGCGTGGCCGAACTCGTGGAAGGTGGTGTTCACCTCATCCCAGGTCAGCAGGGTCGGCTGGCCGGCCGGCGGCTTCGGGATGTTCAGGTGGTTGGCGACCACCGGCTTGAAGCCGGTCAGCTTGGACTGCGAGACGTAGGAGTTCATCCACGCACCACCGCGCTTGGAGGCGCGTGCATACGGGTCGAAGATGAAGATCGCCAGCTGGCTGCCGTCGGCATCGAACACGTCGTAGACGGTGACGTCATCGTGATAGACCGGCAGGTCGGTGCGCTGCTTGAAGGTCAGGCCGAATTCCAGGTTGGCGGCATGGAACACGCCGTTCTCCAGCACGTTCTTCATTTCGAAGTACGGCTTCAGCTGCGACTCGTCGAAGTTGTACTTGGCCTGGCGCACCTTCTCGCTGTAGAAGGCCCAGTCCCACGGTTCCAGCTTGAACGTCGGCTTGCCGGCCGCCTTCTGTTCCTGGTCGATCATCGCCTGCAGGTCGGCAGCTTCGCGCTTGGCGTTGGCCACGGCGGCCGGAGCCAGCTTGCCCAGCATCGCGTTGACCGCTTCGGGGGTCTTGGCGGTCTGGTTGGTCAGGTTGTAGGCCGCGAAGTTCGGGAAGCCCATCAGCTTGGCCTTGTCGGCACGCAGCTGCATGATGCGCGAGACCAGCGCGGTGTTGTCGAACTCACCGCCACGGCTGCCACGGCTGACCGACGCTTCGTAGATCTTCTGGCGCAGGGCGCGGTTGGCCAGGTTGGTCAGCGGCGGCTGGCCGGTGGTGTTGAGCAGGGTGATCACGTACTTGCCGTCCTGGCCGCGGGCCTTGGCAGCTTCGGCGGCGGCGGCGATCTGCTCCTTGGACAGGCCGTCCAGCTCCTTGACGTCGTCGACGGTGATCGCCGAAGCGTTCACTTCCGACTGCACGTTCTGGCTGAACCTGGTGCCCAGGTTGGCCAGCTCGGCGTTCATCTCCTTCAGCTTGGCCTTGTCGGCCTCGGACAGCTTGGCACCGGCGCGCACGTAGTTGTCGTAGTACTTCTCGACCAGGCGTACGCCTTCGGCGTCCAGGCCCAGCTGGCCGCGGGTGTCGTACAGCGCCTGGATGCGGGCGAACAGCTTGCCGTTCAGCGCGATCGCATCGCTGTGCGCGGCGAACTTCGCCGAGTAGTCGGCCTGCAACTTCTTGCGGGTGTCATTGGTATCGGCACCGACCAGGCTGAAGAACACGGTGGTCGCACGGTCGAGGATGTCACCGCTCTTTTCCAGGGCGATGATGGTGTTGTCGAAGGTCGGCTTGGCCTTGTTGTTGGCGATGGCCTCCACTTCCTTCAGCTGCTGCGCCATGCCGGCGTCGAAGGCCGGGGCGAAGTCGCTGTCCTTGATCCTGTCGAACTGCGGATAATGCAGGGGCAGCGGGCTTTCGGCGAAGAACGGATTGGCCTGCTGGGCATGGGTGCTGGCAGCCGGGGTGACGGCGCTGGCCGAGAAGGCGGGCAGGGCAAGGCCGAGGGACATGGCCACGGCAAGGGCAAGGCGGGTGGTCAAGGCAGGAACTCCGGTAAGGCAAACAAGGGCCCGAGGGTAACCCGGCCGGCGGCGCCCGCACTTGTGTCAAAAGGCATGTTGCCGGCTCCGGGCGCGGGTACCATGCATTCACCGCCCTCGGCCCGCCACCATGACCACCGCCTACGATTTCAGCTTCCGTGACCTCGACGGCCATCCACAGGCGCTGGCCCGTTATCAGGGCCACCCGTTGCTGCTGGTGAACGTCGCCAGCCGCTGTGGGTTCACCCCGCAGTACACCGGGCTGGAACAGCTGTGGCAGGACTACCGCGAACGCGGCCTGGTGGTGATCGGCTTCCCGTGCAACCAGTTCGGCGCGCAGGAGCCGGGGGACGCGGCGCAGATCCGCCAGTTCTGTTCGCTGGACTATCCGGTCAGCTTTCCGCTGTCGGAGAAGATCGAGGTCAACGGCGAGGGCGCTGATCCGTTGTGGGCCTGGATGACGCACGAAAAGCGTGGCCTGCTCGGCAGTGCCCGCATCAAGTGGAATTTCAGCAAGTTCCTGGTCGATCGCCAGGGGCAGGTGGTGTCGCGGCATGCGCCCACCACCCGGCCGGAGCAGTTGCGCAGCGCGATCGAAGCGCTGCTGTAGAGCCGAGCCCACGCTCGGCTTGCGCGCAGCGCGCGCCCTCGAAGTCAGCCGGAAAAGCAGCCGAGCGCGGGCTCGGCTCTACAGATGCGATGGGTTATTTCTCGACGAACGCGCGTTCGAACACGTAGTGGCCCGGTTGGCCGATGCGCGGCGAAACCTGGAAACCCCGGGCATCGAGCACGGTGCGAAGGTCGGCCAGCATCTGCGGGCTGCCGCAGATCATCGCGCGGTCGTTTTCCGGGCTCAGTTCCGGCAGGCCGAGGGTGCGCTGCATCTCGCCGCTTTCCATCAGCGAGGTCAGGCGGCCCTGGTTGGCGAACGGCTCGCGGGTGACGGCCGGGTAGTACAGCAGCTTGTCGCCGATCATCTCGCCGAGGAACTCGTGCTCACGCAGTTCCTTCTCGAAGTAATCGCGATAGGCCAGGTCCTTCTCGTAGCGCACGCCGTGGCACAGGATCACCTTCTCGAAGCGCTCGTAGGTTTCCGGGTCCTTGATGACCGACAGCCACGGCGCCAGGCCGGTGCCGGTGCCCAGCAGGTACAGGTTCCTGCCGGGATGCAGGTCGCTGATCAGCAGGGTGCCGGTGGGCTTCTTGCCGACCAGTACCTTGTCGCCCGGCTTGATGTGCTGCAGGCGCGAGGTCAGCGGTCCGTCCTGCACCTTGATGCTGAAGAACTCCAGCTGTTCTTCCCAGTTGGCACTGGCAATGGAATAGGCGCGCAGCAGCGGTCGCGCCTCGGTTTCCAGGCCGATCATCACGAACTGGCCGTTCTCGAAGCGGAAACCGCTGTCGCGGGTGGTGGTGAAGCTGAAGTAGGCATCGGTCCAGTGGCGGACCTCAAGCACCGTTTCGGCGCCGAAAGCGGAGGACATGGGCGTATCTATCGAAAGTCGTCGGGGGTGATTCTATCTCAAATGAGACAAGTTCTCATTGGGCGGAACGAGAGGCGTTCTCAGCGGTAACCCGCCGCCTGCAGCTCGAACAGCTCTGCATAGCGGCCGCCCTGCGCCATCAGCTGCGCATGGGTGCCGCTGGCCTCGATCCGGCCATCGGCCAGCACCAGGATGCGATCGGCCATGCGTACCGAGGAAAAGCGGTGGGAAATCAGTACTGCGGTGCGATTATCCGCCAGTTCCCTGAACCGCTGGAACACCTCGAACTCACTGCGGGCATCCAGCGCTGCCGTTGGCTCATCCAGGATCATCACCTGCGCATTGCGCATCCATGCGCGGGCAATGGCGATCTTCTGCCATTGGCCACCGGACAGGTCCACGCCCTGTTTGAAGCGGCGGCCGATCTGCTGGTCGTAGCCGCCGGGCAGGTCGTCGATGACTTCCTCGGCCATGCCGCGTCGCGCCGCGTCAGCGATGCGTGCCTGGTCGTCCATCGCCTCGACCTGGCCGACGCCGATGTTCTCGCCGGCGCTGAGGTTGTAGCGCACGAAGTCCTGGAAGATCACCCCGAGGTTGGCGCGCAGGTCATCCAGGTCGTAATCGCGCAGGTCGCGGCCATCGAGCAGGATGCGGCCTTCGTCCGGTTCGTACAGCCGCGCCAGCAGCTTCACCAGGGTAGTCTTGCCGGCGCCGTTCTCGCCGACCAGGGCCAGCACTTCGCCGGCGTGCAGCTGGAAATCCAGATGGCGCACCGCCCACTGTTCGGCATCGGGGTAGCGGAAGCCGACGTTCTCGAATACGAAGCCCTGGCGGATCGGTTGCGGCACGCGCACGGCCCCATCGCGCGAGTGGATTTCCGGCTGGATCTGGAAGAACGAGAACAGGTCATCCAGGTACAGCGCCTGGCTGGCCACCTGCGAGAAGCCGATCAGCAGGCCTTCCAGCAGCTGGCGCAGGCGCAGGAAGCTGCCGGCGAGGAAGGTCAGGTCGCCGATCGAGAAGTCCCCGCGCACCGTGCGCCATGCGATGTAGGCGTAGGCGGTGTAATACCCCAGCGTGCCCAGCGCAGCCAGCAGCGTGCCCCAGAACGCGCGGCGCCGTGCCAGGGCGCGGTTGGCCTGGAACAATGCCACCGACAGGCGCCGGTAGCGCTCCACCAGGAAGCGGTGCAGGTTGTAGATCTTCACTTCCTTGGCCGTTTCCACGCTGGCGCCCAGCTGGCGCAGGTAGTCGAGCTGGCGGCGCTCGGGCGTCCACTGGAAGTTGAGGCTGTAGCCGGCCGCGTTGAAGTGCGATTCGCCGATGAAGGCCGGCACCAGTGCCAGCGCCAGCAGCAGGATCAGCCACGGCGCGTAGACCAGCAGGCCGACGGCGAGGCTGGCCACGGTGATCGCGTCCTGCACCTGGCCGAACAGCTGGCTCATCAGGTTCATCCGGCCCATGGTCTGGCGCCGCGCACGGTCCAGCTTGTCCTGCAGGTCCGGGTCTTCGAAATCCTCCAGGTCCAACGTCGCGGCGTGTTCCATCAGGCGGATGCTGGTGGCGTTGGCGAACAGTTCGGAAAGCAGAGCGTCGGCGTAGCTGACCAGCCGGCCGAGCAGGTCCGAGGCGATGGCCAGGCCGAATTCCAGTGCCAGCAGGCCCAGCAGTGGATTGAGCAGGCCGCTGGACAGCGCCTCGCCCAGCGGCGGGAAGCCGGCATCGTGCTGGCTCAGGTGCAGGGCGCTGTCGATGATCAACTTGCCGACGTACAGCATCGCCACCGGCAGCAGGGCACGGATCAGGCGCAGCCCCAGGCTGGCCAGGGTGAGCGCCGGACTGGTCTTCCAGACCATGCGCAGGAAAGGGGGCAGATTGCGCATCGCCCTGAAGCGCTGGCGCAGGCTGGGTTTCTTCGCGGCGGCAGCGCCAGCGGTGGGGGGAGCAGGCATGCGCGTATTGTGCGCGCCTGCTACGTGCAGAGGGGGTCAGTGCAGCCGTGTGGCCGGCACCGGCGTCAGATCCCTTTGCCACGCAAAGGGATCTGACCCCACCAGCCTGGATCGGGTCAGAGCCCTTCGCGAAGCGAAGGGATCCGACCCTCCCGCATCCACGCGTGGCGTGGACCCACCCCGCCAACCCACAGTAGCGCCGGCTTTTGATGTTGCTCTGGTTGTTGCCTCTGGGGTGCCGGGCGGCATCCCGGCCAGCCCCCCGTTACGGCAGTGGCGGCAGCAACCCCGCACCGAGGCGGTTCCAGGCGTTGATCACCGCGATGCCCATGCTCAGGTCACTGATGCCCTTCGCATCGAAGTGCGGTTCCAGTGCATCGAACGCCGCTTGCGACGGCGCTCCGTCGGTCAAGCGGGTCAGCGCCTCGGCCCAGCCCAGTGCTGCGCGTTCGCGCGCATCGAAGAAGCGGCTTTCGTGCCAGGCGGGCAGGGTATCCAGCTTGCGCGGCTCGATGCCACCCTTGCGCAGCGCCGTGCCGTGCATGTCCATGCAGTAGCCGCAGCCGTTGAGCTGCGACACGCGCAGGAACACCAGTTCCATCAGGGTCGGATCGATCGAGCTGTCATGCACCGCCTGGCTGGTGGCCAGCAGGCCCTTGAAGGCATCGGCAGCCAGGCGGGTGTAGGGGACGCGGGGAGAAGTGTGATCGGACATCGTGGGCTCCGCGGCGGCCACGATGGCCGCCTTCATCACAAGGACGCCGCAGCGTTGTGGTGCGTGACAACCTTCGGCAATTTTTCTGGATTCAGCACGCTGTACACGTTGGCGATGCGGCCATCGACCACTTCGATGGTGGTGACCGAGTGCAGGCGCTCGCCGTGGAAGCGCAGGATCGCCGGTTCGCCGTTGACGTAGCCCAGCTGCGCCGGATGCACCGCGCCGCGGCGGGCGATGGCCCAGAACAGGCGGCCGATGCGCTCGGCGCCCAGCAGCGGGCGGATCGCGGCGGTAACCACGCCGCCGCCGTCGGAGACCAGCAGCGCGTTGGCGTGCAGCAGGGCCTGGATCGCCTCGCTGTCGCCGCGCTGCGAGGCATCCATGAAGCGCGTCAGCAACTGCCGGTGCTGGATGGCGTCGGCGTTGAAGCGCGGCCGCCCGGCCTGCAACCGCTGCCGGGCGCGATGCACCAGCTGCCGGCAGTTGGCTTCGCTGTGGCCGATCAGGTCGGCGATTTCGCGGTAGTCGTGGTCAAAGGCCTCCTTCAGCAGGAAGGCGGCGCGTTCTTCGGGGCCGAGCTGTTCGAGCAGGGTCAGGAAGGCGACCGACACATCGTCGGCCAGCGCGTGCAGCTGGGCCGGACCGGGCGCCGGATCCGGCTCCAGGGTGACCGCCAGCGGTTCGGCCAGCCATGGGCCGACGTAGTGCGCGCGCTCGCGCTTGGCCGCTCGCAGGCGGTCCAGGCCGAGCCGGGTGGTGGTGGTGACCAGCCACGCCTCGGGGTCGCGGACGCTGGCCGGACCGGCGCCGGACCAGCGCAGCCAGGCGTCCTGGACCACGTCTTCGGCGTCGGCGCGGCTGCCGAGCAGGCGATAGGCCAGCGCCATCAGGCGCGGGCGGTGGGTCTGGAAAACGGTTTCGGCGTTCATGTGGGCAAGGACGCCGCAGTGGCGCGTGGCGTGACAGAGCGTCGGGGGAATCTTGCCGGCCAGCGGCCAGCACGACCACCCCGGGGCCGGGGGAGGGGGTAAAATGGGCGGATTACCCCCGCCAGCCTCGAGCAAGCGAGCAAGCCGTGACATCGATCAAGCAGGAAGACCTCATCCAGTCCATCGCCGACGCGCTGCAGTACATCTCGTACTACCACCCGGTCGACTACATCAAGAACCTCGCCGCCGCGTACGAGCGCGAGGAGTCGCCGGCCGCGAAGGAAGCGATGGCCCAGATCCTGATCAATTCGCGGATGTGCGCCGAAGGCCACCGCCCGATCTGCCAGGACACCGGCATCGTCACCGTGTTCCTGGAAATCGGCATGGACGTGCGTTGGGATGACGCCACCATGGGCGTGGAAGACATGGCCAATGAGGGCGTTCGCCGCGCCTACATGCATCCGGACAACAAGCTGCGCGCCTCGGTGCTGGCTGATCCGGCCGGCAAGCGGATCAATACCAAGGACAACACCCCGGGCGTGGTCAACGTCAAGGTGGTGCCGGGCAACAAGGTCGACGTCATCGTTGCCGCCAAGGGCGGTGGTTCGGAAGCGAAGACCAAGTTCGCCATGCTCAACCCGTCCGACTCCATCGTCGACTGGGTGCTGAAGACCGTGCCGACCATGGGCGCCGGCTGGTGCCCGCCGGGCATGCTCGGCATCGGCATCGGTGGCACCGCCGAGAAGGCGATGCTGCTGGCCAAGGAGGCGCTGATGGAACCGATCGACATCACCGAGCTGCAGGCCCGTGGTGCCTCCAACCGCATCGAGGAGCTGCGCCTGGAGCTGTATGAGAAGGTCAATGCGCTGGGCATCGGCGCGCAGGGCCTGGGCGGCCTGACCACTGTGCTGGACATCAAGATCAACGACTATCCGACCCATGCGGCCAACCTGCCGGTGGCGATGATCCCGAACTGCGCCGCCACCCGCCATGCGCACTTCACCCTGGATGGTAGTGGCCCGGTGATGCTGGACCCGCCGTCGCTGGAAGACTGGCCGAAGCTGACCTATGACGCGTCCAAGGGCACCCGCGTGGACCTGGACACGATCACCCCGGAAGATGTGGCCAGCTGGAAGCCGGGCCAGACCCTGCTGCTCAACGGCAAGCTGCTGACCGGCCGCGATGCCGCGCACAAGCGCATGGTCGACATGCTCAACAAGGGCGAGGAACTGCCGGTCGACCTGAAGGGCCGCTTCATCTATTACGTCGGCCCGGTCGATCCGGTGCGCGACGAAGTGGTGGGCCCGGCCGGCCCGACCACGGCGACCCGCATGGACAAGTTCACCGAGCAGGTACTGGCACAGACCGGCCTGCTGGGCATGGTCGGCAAGGCTGAGCGCGGCCCGGCCGCCATCGAGGCGATCAGGAAGCACAAGTCGGCCTACCTGATGGCCGTTGGTGGATCGGCCTACCTGGTGTCCAAGGCCATCAAGGCCGCCAAGGTGGTTGGTTTCGCCGACCTGGGCATGGAGGCGATCTACGAGTTCACCGTGCAGGACATGCCCGTGACCGTGGCGGTGGATTCCACCGGCGAATCGGTGCACAAGACCGGCCCGCGCGAATGGCAGGCCCGCATCGGCAAGATTCCGGTGGTTGTGGAGTAAGCCTTCCATCCCGGACCAGACAACGGCGCTCCTGTGGCGCCGTTGTTGTATGGGCAAAAATATTGATGTTCCGGTAGCGGTTGTTCTGCTACGGTCGGAACACCCTCGCACAGGACGTGTCCATGGCCCTGCATCGGTTCATCGTGGTAGGCGTGCTGCTGGCCCTGGCCGGTTGCAGCACCCCGGCGTCGTACGAAGGCGCGGATTTCCCCGCATCGGCGCAATGCCGCGTGCAGTGCCAGGCCGGCTATCGCAGCTGCATGGCGCAGAATGACTCCCTCGGCAGCCGCCAGAGCAACTGCGAGCAGCAGGTGGTGCCGGCGCCGGACAAGCGCTGCAAGGACGTGGACAATCCGGACCTGCGCCGTGCCTGCGAACTGAAGACGCACGACTGCGCGATGCGCGCGCCGATGATGTCCTGTGGCGAGCGCCGGGATTCCTGCATGAGCAGCTGCGGCTGAGCAATGATCGCGCGCGTGGGCGCATAATCGGCTGATCCACCCGCACAGGATCTTCCGCATGAGCACCACGCTGTATGGTTCGACCAGTACCGCCGCGCTGGTCGTGCACTGGCTGCTGATCGAGCTCGGCATCGAGCATGAACTGGTGCTGCTGGATTTCGACGCGCGCGAGCACAAGTCGGCGCAGTACCTGGCGCTCAATCCGGCCGGTGTGGTGCCGACACTGTTGATCGATGGCCTGGTTCTGACCGAAGCGGCGGCCATCGCCCTGTACCTGGCCGATCGCCACCCGGAGGCCGGCCTGCTCCCGGTGCCGGGCACGCCGCAGCGTGGCGATGCCTACCGCTGGATGTTCTGGTGTGCCAATACGCTGCAGCCGGCCTATCGGGCCTGGTTCTATCCGCATGAAATGGCCGGCGAGGCGAACGTCGAGGCCAGCCGCGAGAGGGCGCGTCAGCGGCTCGAAGCGGCCTGGCAGCACGTTGCCGCTCACCTGCAGGCGCACGGCCCGTACCTGCTGGGCGCCACGCCCTGCGTGGTCGACTACATGCTGGTGATGCTGATGCGCTGGTCGCGCAACATGCCCAGGCCCAGCGACACCTGGCCAGTGCTGAAGGCGCATGCCACCTCGATGAAGGCGCGCCCGGCGTTCGCCGAGGTCTACCGCCGCGAAGGCATCACCGACTGGCGGTAACCAAAAAAGGGGACGGAGGGAATTAAGTCGTTTGTGCACATACGACTTAATTCCCTCCGTCCCCTTTTTCGGGTTACAGGATCTCCAGCACTGTTTCCGGTGGGCGGCACAGCCGCGTGCCCTTGGCCGTGCGCACCACGGGGCGATTGATCAAACGGGGGTGTTCGCTCATCGCCGCCAGCAGCGTGGCGTCGTCGGCGCCGTCCAGGCCCAGTTCGGCGAACAGCGCCTCCTTGCTGCGTACCAGTTCCTGTGCGTGCAGCCGGGATTCGGCCAGTACCTGGCGCAGCGTGGCTGCGTCCGGCGGGTTGCCCAGGTAGTCGATCACCACCGGCTCGAAGCCCGCATCGCGGATCAGCTTCAGTGCGCCGCGCGAGTTGCTGCAGGCCGGGTTGTGCCAGATCGTCACGTCCATCAGAACCACTCCAGCAGAGACACGCCCACACCCACATAGGTGGCCTTGTGGTTGTAGTCGATCAGGCTTTCGCCGTAGCCGTCGAAGACCTGCACATGGCCACGCAGCAGGTTGCTGATGGGGAAGCCGTAGTCCAGCTGCAGCGCACCGTGCGAACGGCTTCCGGTGCGCAGTGAATGGCGCGCCATCAGCGAGACCTCATGCCCATTGCGGTTCCAGGTCAGGGTGGCGTCGCCGCGGCCCATGTAATCCTCGATGTCCGGATTGTTGTCTTCGCTGCGGCTTTCGGGAATGCGGTACCAGGGACGCAGCACCAGCGCCCAGTTCTCGCGGTCCAGGCCGATGTTGAGCATGACCCGGTTCCAGCTGCGTGACAGCGGGTCGGCGCGGCCATTGGACTGGTGGTTCAGCGCGATACCGGTCATGCGCCCGCGCCAGCCACCGATCGAGTAGCCGTTGCGGAACACCATCATCACTTCCGGCTCGTAATTGGTTTCGCGGAACGGGCGCGAATCCTCGCTGTTGTAGGCCTGCCAGCGCGAACTCTGGGTGTAGCCGGCCCAGATGTCGCCGTTGTCGCCGAACAGGTTCTCGACGATCTTGGTCTTGAAGCTGATCTGGAACTTCAGCTCGGCACTGTCGAGTACCTGCGGGGTGGTCACGCTGTTGGCCGGGTTCGGCGAGTGCGGCATGGTGTTGCGATCGCTGGTCCAGAAGGCGGGCAGCAGGTACACCGGCTTGTAGGCGCGCAGTTGGAACGGCCCCAGCTTGGAGTCCTCGGCCAGTTCCCAGCGGCTGTCCAGCAGCGAACCGCGGCCGGCGTTGGCCAGCGCGCTGTCCGGCGTTGCCGGGCGGAACAGGTCGCTCACCCGCTCGCGCAGCTTTTCCTCGCCCTGGCTCACGCGCGCGGTCTGCCGTTCTTCGCGGCGGGCCTGCGCAGCCGCTTCGGCGGCAGCATCAGCGGCGGCGGTAGCCTCCGGGGTATGCCCGAACAGGCGGTCATAGCAGGCCAGCCGGGCCGCGTCGGTGGTAATTGCCGCGCAGGCGGCCGGTGAGGCATCGGCGGTAGGCGCGAACTCCTGCGCAGCCAGCGGTGCACTGGCCAGGGCAAGCGCCAGCGGCGCCAGACGGGGAAACAGCGTGGGGAGGGTCATTGCAGCAGGCCCTTCGATGAATTCGGGAATCACACAGTGTGGCGGCTGTGCCGGATCGCGGCCAGCCCCACGGTTTATGCACGGTCACAGCGTGCGCGTGGCGTGAAGGCCAAGTGGCTCAGAAGAACCAGGCGAACGCGAACAGGCCCAGCATCGCGATCACAACCGCCAGTTTCAGTGCCAGGCCAAGCAGGATGCCGAGCCAGGTGGCCAGGCCGACCTTGGTTGAGCGGCCGAGTTCACGGGTGTGCCAGTACTCGCCGAGCAGGGCACCGACCAGCGGTCCCGCGAACAGGCCGATGGGCATGAAGAACAGGCCGACGATGCTGCCGACGAAGGTTCCCCACAGCGCCTTGCGGCTGGCGCCGACACGCTGCGCGCCGACAACCGTGGCCAGCACGTCCACCAGCAGCGAAAGCAGGGTCAGTACCCCGAGCGCGACCAGGGTGGGCCAGCCGACGTGGGCGAAGCCGTCGGCCCAGGCGGCCAGCAGCAGTCCAATGAACACCAGCGGGATGCCCGGGAGGGCCGGCAGGATGATGCCGGCGATGCCTATCAGGACAAAAATGACCGCTAGCAGATACAAGATGAATGAGAGTCCCATGCTGTCCCGTATGGAGTCCGTTTTGGGGTTGACAGTGAAAGATTTTGCCAGTTGCTTTTTCGTTTTGGCCGGGTTAAGTTGCAGTCGCTGAGCTTGGCAAGGTCACCGTGGATCGTGGCCTGATGAAGCAAGATCTTCCCGATCCGCTGCATCGATGCACCTCGCTTCCCCCTTGCTTGTCAGCCGCCCACCAGGCGTTTCCAACAACAAGAGAGAGTCAAAGGGAGTTAGTGAGATGGCTGATCGCGAGACCGGTACCGTAAAGTGGTTCAATGATGCGAAGGGCTTCGGCTTCATCAGCCGCCAGAATGGCGAGGACGTGTTCGTGCACTTCCGCGCCATCGAGACCCAAGGCTTCAAGAGCCTCAAGGAAGGCCAGAGTGTGAGCTTTGAAGTCGTGCAGGGCCAGAAGGGCCTGCAGGCTGACAAGGTCCAGCCGATGTAACACCTGCCGTCCTCCGGCACGAAAAAGGCCCGCGCAAGCGGGCCTTTTTCTTGGCCTTTGGCCCGCTGCAGGTCAGCGCAGGATGACCTTGCCGTTGACCACGCGCACATAGGTGTTCTCACGGATGCCACCCAGGTCGCGCTGGTTGACCACGATGGTGCGGCCATCATCCATGCGCACGCTGATGTCGTAGGTATCGCTGGTCACATTCTTCTGGATCTGATTGCCGGCCAGGGCGCCACCGACCGCGCCTGCAGCGGCGGCAATGTTCTTGTTGCCACGGCTGCCACCGGTGTGGTCGGAGATTTCATGGCCGGCCACGGCGCCGACGATGCCGCCGAGGATCGCGCCGGTCGCACTGGGCGCGGTGCGGCCCGAGGGCACGGTGTTGATGCGGGTGACGATGCCACAGTCCGCGCAGCGGCCCTGGTTGTAGCCGCCGTTGTTGCCGTAGCCGCCGTTGTTGTAGCCGTTGTTGTAACCACCGCCACTGTAACCGGGCGAAGTGGCACAACCGGCCAGCGCGAGGGTAGCGATGGCGCTGGCGGCGATGAGCTGGATCTTCATGGGGCGTCTCCTGGCCGTGAAGGCGGGTATGTTGGGTGGTACTGCGTCATGCAGCAGGGTGGACGAATCCTCTCCCTTTGAACGTGAACAACGCGCCAACCACGCACCCGATGCCCGGCTGCAGGATGAACGCGCCTCAGCGGAAATCCTGGTGGCAGGCCCGGCAATCGGCCTGCAGCGTTTCCACGAGCTGGGCCAAGGCCCTGCAGTCGCCTGGCGGTGCAGCCAGCGCCGTGTTGAGGTTGCCGCGAAGTCGGCTGGCGTGCTGCTGGAACTGCGTGCTGTCCTTCAGCCCGGGGAACGCCAGGTCCAGGTCATTGGACAACAGGCGTAGTGCCTGCAGCCGCGGCACGCTGTCGGCCAGGCTGCAGCAGCTGCGACTGCCGCTGCATCACCTGCATCAGGCTGTCCGGGAACGGGTCGCGACGCGCCTGCAGGGCGCGGCCCACCATTACCGTGGCGACCAAGCCGATCAGCAGGCCCAGGCACAGTACGAACAGGTAGCGATGGGCAGGGGACAGGCGGCGGGGCGGGCTGGCGTTCATGCGGGCTCTCCAGGCGTGCAACGGTGGGTTCGACGCCGACGTGCTTTGGGCGCTGGCACCTGCACGTTAAAATAGCCCGATGAACGAACAGGTCAAACAACGCTTCGCCGGCATCGAACGGCTGTATGGCGTGGGTGCGCTCGAGCGCCTGCAGGGCAGTCGCGTGGCGGTGGTCGGCATGGGCGGCGTCGGCTCGTGGGTGGTGGAGGCGCTGGCCCGTTCGGCGGTCGGTCATCTGACCCTGATCGATGCCGACGACATCTGCGTGTCCAACACCAACCGGCAGCTGCCGGCGATGGAAGGCAATTACGGGCGCAACAAGGCCGAGGCGATGGCCGAGCGCTGCCGTGCGATCAACCCGGGGATCGACGTCGACGCCGTGCAGGCATTCCTGACGATGTCCAACATGGCTGAGCTGCTGGACCGCGGGTTCGATCTGGTGATCGACGCCTGCGACAGCTTCCGGGTCAAGGTCGAGACGATCGCCTGGTGCCGTCGCCGCAAGCTGCCGCTGCTGACCGTCGGCGCTGCCGGTGGCCGCACCGACCCGACCCTGGTACGTATCCGCGATGTCTCGCGCACCGAGCACGACGCCATGCTGGCGCTGATCCGCAAGAAGCTGCGCAGCGAGTTCAACTTCCCGAAGAACGCCAAGCGCTATTTCGGCGTGCCGGCGGTGTATTCGCTGGAGAATGTGAAGTACCCGCAGGCCGATGGCAGCGTCTGCGGCATTCGTCCGAACCTGGGTGCCGATGCGGCGTTGAAGCTGGACTGCGGCGCCGGTCTGGGCGCGGCGACCCACATCACCGGCGCGTTCGCCTTTGCGGCGGTGGGCAAGGCGCTGGAGATGCTGCTGGAGCCGAAGAAGGCGAAAACCGAGGTGACAGAGGCCTACGCCGACGCGTGACGGTAGTGCCGGCCGCTGGCCGGCATCGGGTTCGTCGCGGTCGTTACAGCGTGCCGGCCAAGGTTGGCCCCCGCCTTTACGTTGCCGGCAGCGCGAACAGCCGCCGTGCATTCTCTGTCGTGGCCTGTGCCAGGGCCTCCAGCTCTATTCCGCGCAGCGCGGCCACGTGCCGGGCAATGGTTGCCAACCGTGCCGGTTCGTTGCGCTGGCCGCGGACCCCTGCGTCGGGCTGGTCGGGCGCGTCGGTTTCCAGCAGCAGCTGCTCCAGCGGCATCCCGCGTACCAGCCGTTGCAGGCGCTGCGCCCGCTCGTAGGTCAGCGGACCGCCAAGACCCAGCAGGAAGCCGTGCCTGTGCAGTTGCGCGGCCTGTTCGGGGCTGCCGGAAAAACTGTGCACCACGCCGCGCAGGCCGCCGACGCGACGGATCGCGGCGATCACCGCATCCACCGCGCGTCGCGCGTGCACGATCACCGGCAGATTGAATTCTCGGGCCAGTTCCAGCTGGCCGATGAAATACGCCTGTTGAGCCTCGGCATCCAGTCCTTCGACGAAGAAGTCGAGGCCGCATTCGCCGATCGCGCAGGGGCGTTCGCGCTCGATCCACTGGCGCAGCAGTGGCAGGTGCCCAGGCTGGTGATCGGCCAGGAACATCGGGTGCAGGCCGAAGGCCGGGTACAGCCCGGGCGCCTGCTGGCAGACCTCGCGCAGTTTCGGCCAGCTGGCAGCGGTGACCGCTGGCACCACCTGTTGGCGCACACCCACGGCCTGCGCCCGCTCGATCACCGCGGCACGGTCAGGGTCGAACGCGCTCGCGTCGAGATGACAGTGGCTGTCGACCAGCACGCTCAACGCTGTTCCAGCGGCGGTGGCGTGGTGGCGTTGCGGCTCTTCCAGTTGGCCAGCAGCAGCGTGCCGAAGCCCAGCACCAGCTCATCGATGAACGGGATCGGGTCCGGGATGAACAGCGTCAGCACGAACAGGCCGGCGGTGAGCTTGAACAGGGTGGGGTAGCGCAGCCGGCGCGCCCACTGCAGTACTGGCAGCAGCATCGGGTTGGCCATGGCGGGGATCCTCGTGGGGAATATGCAAACGCTACCACGGGCCCTGCATTTCCCGATGCTGAATGGGTTACAGGAATGAGCAGGAAATGTGGAGATTCCGTTCAGGCAGCGCATGCTGCAATCTGTCCCGAGAACGTTGCGGATGGTCCGCAAGGAGCAGGTCATGAAAAGCACAACTACAACTGTCCTGGTCGCAGCGGGCGCGCTGCTGGTGGGTGGCATCGCCACCGCCGCCTTCATGAAGAGTGGCGACAAATCGCCCGACTCCATCAGCGCCGCAACCCCCAATGGCGAGTCGCGCCTGGTCGATGGCAACGCCACCGACGATGGCGTACGTGGTGACAAGCTCGACCCGTCGGCGCCGCGCGGGCTGGAATATGCCGATGTGCTCAAGGTCGACCCGATCACCGAGAAGCAGAAGGCCTATGCCACCGTGATCGGCACCGATCCGGTGCGCGAGACCTCCACCACCCAGACCCCGCACGAGGTCTGCCAGGACGTGACGGTGCAGGAACGCCTGCCGGAGCGTGATGGCAACGTCGGCGGTACCGTGGTCGGCGCGGTGGTGGGTGGCCTGCTCGGCAACCAGGTCGGTGGCGGCAACGGCAAGAAGGCCGCGACCGCAGCCGGTGCGGTGGCCGGTGGCTTCATCGGCAACCAGATCGACAAGCGCCATGTGGGCGGTCGCGTGGTCAATCGTACCGAGCGCCAGTGCCACACCGAAACCGCAACGTCCGAGTCGAGCCGCGTCACCGGTTACAACGTGACCTATCGCAACGAAGACGGCACCACCGGCACCATGCGCATGGCCAGCAAGCCGGGCAGCCGCATCGCCATGGGTACCAATGATGTGGTGAAGGGCTACAACGTGACCTATCGCTATGATGGCGCCGAGAAGACCGTGCGCATGGACAACAAGCCGGCCAGCGATCGCCTGCCGGTGGTCGATGGCCAGCTGGTCACGCAGACCGCTGCTGCCGGCGCCACTGCGGCCACGCGCCAGTAATCCAGAACACCCTGCTGCACCCGACGGGCCGGCTCATGCCGGCCCGTTTCGTTGTGCGCACGGGCATTCATCCGTGGGGAAAGGGAATCGACCATGATGGATGCCCCCCTTCGACAAGGAGTCGGCATGAGCATCTTCGACCTGCGCCTGGAAACCGAGCGGCTGATCCTGCGCCCGCTGCTGCGCGAGGACTACGAACCGTACCTGGCATTCTGTGCCGACGAGGAAACGATGCGCACCCTGGGGGGTGTTCAACCGCCCTCGGTGGCATGGCGCGGCTTCTGCAGCCTGGCCGGCGCCTGGCAGCTGTTCGGCTTCTCGATGTTCAGCGTGATCGAGAAATCCAGCGGTGACTGGATCGGCCGGATGGGACCGTGGCAGCCGCAGGACTGGCCTGGAACCGAGGTCGGCTGGGGTATTCGGCATGCGAGCTGGGGCCGGGGCTATGCACCGGAAGCGGCGGTTGCCGCCATCGACTGGGCATTCGACACGCTGGGCTGGGACGAGGTGATCCACACCATCGCCGAGAACAACGACAACTCGAGGGCGGTCGCGCGCAAGCTCGGCAGCACGCTGCTGCGCATGGGTGAATTGCCGCCGCCGTACAACGACAAGCCGATGCAGATCTGGGGCCAGTCGCGCGAACAATGGCGCCAGCGCCGTTCGCCGTTGTAGAGCCGAGCCCATGCTCGGCTGCATTTGGCGCACAGCAGCCGAGCATGGGCTCGGCTCTACAGATTGTCCGCATGCTGCATCCGCGCTTGGCATTCACCGGCGGGCTTGCCAGACTGCGTGCAGCTGGCCGCCGGCCGGATCCGAGGAATCAGGCAATGGTGGAAGAGCGCGTCCCGTTGACGGTGCATGGCATGTCGGTGTCCGGCAATTGCCACAAGGTCCGCCTGCTGCTGGAGCAGCTCGGCAGCCGCTACCGCTGGGTGGAAGTGGACAGTGCCCATGGCCAGACCCACACCGCCGAGTTCCTTGCGCTCAATCCCAACGCCAAGGTGCCGTTGATCGTCCGCGACGATGGCCGCGTGTTGACTGAATCCAATGCGATCCTGTTCTGGTTGGCCGAAGGGACGCCCTACCTGCCTACCGACGGTTGGGAACGCGCGCAGGCATTGAGCTGGATGTTCTTCGAGCAGTACACGCACGAGCCATGCGTGGCGGTAGCGCGCTTCATCCGCGGCTGGACACCGCCCGATTCACCGCGCCGTTCTGAACTGCCACGCCTGCACGAGCGTGCCGCCACCGCGCTGGCCGTGATGGAGCAGCACCTGCGCGAAGCGCAGTGGTTCACCGGCAGCGCATACGGCATCGCCGACATTGCGCTGTTCGCCTATACCGACGTGGCAGGCGAGGGCGGCATCAGCCTGGCGCCCTTCCCGGAAGTGCGCGCCTGGCTGCAGCGCGTGCGTGCGCAGCCGCGCTTCGTGGCGATGCCAGCGGTGACCGCCGAGGTGCGCGCGCGCTTCGAGGCCGCCTGATCCCACAGGATAGCGCCCGGCGCTGCCGGGTGGAACGCAACAACGACACGGAGGGTGTTCGATGTTTGCTGTGGTTCCAGATCCGATTCCTGCGCGCATGCGCGTGCTCAACCGCGCCGAAGTGTGCGACGCCAATTTCCTCGACGCGGTGCGTGGCTGGCGAGGCACACCGCGCGCATGTCCTGCGCCGGACGCGCCGATCCTGCCGGGCAGCACGCTCAGCGCTGCGGCCTTCGGTGAGCTGTTCGATTCGCAGCTGGCCAGCCGCCAGCTGGACCTGATGGCGCGCGTATTGCGCGTGCAGAACAAGGTCTTCTATACCATCGGGTCGTCCGGCCATGAAGGCAACGCGCTGCTGGCGCGGGCCTGCCGGCATACCGACCCCGCATTCCTGCACTATCGCTCCGGCGCCTTCATGCTCGAGCGCTCGCGCCAGGTGCCGGGCATCGACCCGTTGCGCGATGCGGCGCTTTCATTCGCGGCCAGCGCCGATGACCCGGCCAGTGGCGGCCGGCACAAGGTGTGGGGCAGCAAGCCATTGTGGGTATTGCCGCAGACCTCGACCATCGCCTCGCACCTGCCGAAAGCGCTGGGCACCGCGCTGGCCATCGAGAGCGGCAAGCGGCTGGGCCATGCGCTTCCCATTCCGGCCGACAGCATCGTGCTGTGCTCGTTCGGCGACGCCTCGGCCAACCATGCCACTGCGCAGACCGCATTCAACACCGCGATGTGGGCGGCCTACCAGAAACTGCCGGCGCCAATCCTGTTCGTCTGCGAGGACAACGGGCTGGGCATCTCGGTGAAGACGCCGGACGGCTGGATTGCCGAGCGTTTCAGCCACCAGCCGGGGCTGGACTATTTCCTTGCCGATGGCCTCGACCTGGCCACCGGGCACGCCCAGGTGCAGGCCGCAGTGGACCACTGCCGGCGGACGCGGCGACCGACCTTCCTGCATCTGCGCACCACGCGCCTGATGGGCCACGCCGGCACCGACTTCGAGGTGGAATGGCGTGCATTGCCGGAATTGTGCGCGGCCGAGGCGCAGGATCCGCTGTTGCGCTCGGCGCAGATCGCGCTGGAATCGGGCTGGATGGATGCAGCCGCCATCGAAGTGGCCTACGAGACGATGCGCGCGCGCTGCATGGCCGCCGCTGCCGATGCCGAAGGCAGTGCGAAGCTGCAGTCGCTGCAGGAGGTCATGGCGCCATTGGCACCCTATACGCCCGCGGCGGTGCAGGCCGAAGCCCGGCGCGAGGTCGCCGACGAAGCGCGCGAGGCACTCTATGGCGGTGCCGAGGCCTTGCCGGAACGACAGGCGCCACGGCATCTCGCGATCCAGATCAACCACGGCCTGCAGGAACTGCTTGCGAAGTATCCGCAGAGCCTGCTGTTCGGCGAGGACGTGGCTCAGAAGGGCGGTGTGTACACCGTCACCAAGGATCTGCTGCGCCGCTTCGGCCCACGCCGGGTGTTCAACACGCTGCTGGATGAAACCATGATCCTGGGCATGGCGCAGGGCCTGGCCAACCTGGGCATGCTGCCGGTTCCGGAGATCCAGTACCTGGCCTACCTGCACAACGCCATCGACCAGCTGCGTGGTGAAGCCTGTTCGCTGCAGTTCTTCTCCAACGACCAGTACCGCAACCCGATGCTGGTGCGGGTGGCCGGGCTGGGCTACCAGAAGGGTTTCGGCGGGCACTTCCACAACGACAACTCGATCACCGCGTTGCGCGACATCCCCGGGCTGGTGGTCGGCTGCCCCTCGCGCGGCGACGATGCGGTGATGATGCTGCGCACGCTGGCTGCACTGGCGCGGGTGGATGGGCGCGTGGCGGTGTTCCTGGAGCCGATCGCGCTGTACATGAGCAAGGACCTGCACGAAGCGGGGGATGGCCAGTGGCTGTTCGACTACCCGGCACAGGGCCGGGCGCTGGTGCTGGGCGAGGGCCGGGTCTATGCACCGGAGGCCGGAGACCTGGTGATCTACACCTATGGCAATGGCGTGCCGATGGCGTTGCGCGCGGCGCGGGCGATCGAGCAGCAGCTGGGCTGGCAGGTGCGGGTGGTCGACCTGTGCTGGCTGGTACCGTTGGACGCCGGCTTCATCGCGGCCCAGGCCGCGAGCGCGCGGCGGGTGCTGGTGCTGGACGAAGGCCGCCACAGCGGCGGAGTGGGTGAGGGCGTGGTCACGGCGCTGGTCGAGGCCGGCTTTGGTCACCTGCCGCTGCGCCGCGTCTGTGGCGCCGACACCTACACGCCACTGGCAGGGGCAGCAATGTTCGGGCTTCCAAGCGACAATGCGGTGATTGGCGCCGCCCTCGACCTGGCGCAGGAACCCTGATGCATGTGTGGATTGGCGGGAATGTTGTTGCCGGCGCCGCTGGCGTCGGCCGAGGCGCTGCAGGCGCAGGCGCTGGCCATGGGCCAGGCGCTGCACCATCGCGGGCCGGATGATGGCGGCAGCTGGGTCGATGCCGAGGCGGGCATCGCGCTGGCGCATCGGCGCCTGAGCATCCTTGATCTGTCCCCGCTGGGCCACCAGCCGATGGCCTCGGCGGACGGCCGCTACGTGATGGCCTACAACGGCGAGGTCTACAATTTCGCGGCTCTGCGTGAACAGCTGGAGCCGCTGGGGCACACCTTCCGCGGCCATTCCGACACCGAAGTACTGCTGGCGGCGATCCTGCAGTGGGGCGTGGAAGATACCCTGCAGCGCTGCAACGGCATGTTCGCCATCGCGCTGTGGGACCGCCAGGAGCGTTGCCTGTGGCTGGCCCGCGACCGCGTCGGCAAGAAGCCGCTGTACTACGGCTGGGCCGGCGACACGCTGGTGTTCGGTTCGGAACTGAAGGCGCTCTGGCAACACCCGGCGTTCGACAACGACATCGACCGCGATGCGCTCACCTTGCTGCTGCGGCTGGATTACATCCCGGCGCCGCACAGCATCCACCAGCGCTGCTACAAGCTGATGCCGGGCCGGGTGCTGCGGCTGGATGCAGCGGCTGTGGCCGCAGGCGCCGCGGCACACCGCCCGGAGCAGGCACAGCGCCCGTACTGGGATGCGCGCGCACGCATGCAGGCGGCGTTGGCCGCCCCGTTCCAGGGCCGCATCGAAGAGGCCGAGGAACAGCTGGACACGCTGCTGCGTGATGCGGTGGCGCTGCGCATGGTGGCCGACGTGCCGGTCGGCGTATTCCTGTCCGGCGGCACGGACTCATCGCTGGTGGCGGCGCTGATGCAGGCGCAGAGCGGACAGCCGGTGCATAGTTTCAGTATCGGCTTCACCGACTCGGGACATGACGAAGCACCGCTGGCCAGGGAGCTGGCGGCTCACCTCGGCTGTGATCACACCGAGTTGTACGTCAGTGGCGCCGACGCGCTGGCCGTGGTGCCGCAGTTGCCGGCGATGTTCGATGAGCCTTTTGCCGATGCGTCGCAGGTGCCGACCGCGCTGGTCGCACGGCTGGCGCGGCAGGGCGTGACCGTCGCGCTGTCCGGCGACGGTGGCGACGAGCTGTTCTTCGGCTACACCCGGTATGTACGCGCGCTGCGCAACTGGCAGATGCTCGGACGCGTGCCGGGGCCGCTGCGGCGCTGGATGGGCGCACGCTCGCAGCAGCAGGGCGAGGCCTCGCGGACAGGTGGCCTGGCGGCGCTGCTGGCCGAGACCGGCGCACGTGGCATCGGCGACGTCTACCGCAACCGCATCTCGCGCTGGCGCGACCCGGCCGCGGCGGTGCCCGGCGCGCAGGCCGCCGGCAGCTTCTACGACCTGGCCGATCCGCTGCACGGCGCGGGGACACCGGCCGATGCGATGATGCTGGCCGATTTCGTGACCTACCTGCCCGATGACCTGTTGTGCAAGGTCGACCGGACCTCGATGGCGGTCAGTCTGGAGGCGCGCGCGCCATTGCTGGACTGGCGCGTGGCCGAGTTCGCCTGGTCGCTGCCGCTGGGCTTCAAGCGCAGTGAGACGACCAGCAAGGTGCTGCTCAAGCGCGTGCTGGGCCGTTACGTGCCGCATTCAATGGTGCACCGTCCCAAGCGCGGCTTCGGCGCACCGGTCAGTGACTGGTTGAAGGGCGACCTGCGACCCTGGGCAGAGGACCTGCTGCAGCCGGCGCGGCTGGAGCGTGAGGGCGTGCTGTCGGCGGCGGCGGTGCAGCCGCTGTGGCAGCAGTTCCTGGGGGGGCAGCGCAAGTGGCATACCCACCTGTGGAACGTGCTGATGTTCCAGGCCTGGCAGGCGCATTGGCGGCAGGCGCGGACCGGCGTGACCGGCGTGACCGGCGTGACCGGCGGCTGATCTTCACCGGATGGCACGGGCCTGGCGACTAGGCTGGGCCTCCCGCACCGTGAGGAGTATGTCCCGATGTCCGTCCCCACCATCGCCGTGTTCGTTGGCAGCCTGCGCAGGGATTCCTGCAACCGCAAGCTGGCCCATGCGCTGGAGAAGCTCGCCGGTGATCGCGCGCGCTTCCAGTACGTGCAGATCGGCGATCTGCCGTTGTACGACCAGGATTTCGACGCCGATTATCCGCCGCAGGGCACCCGGCTGAAGAACCAGGTGCGCGCCGCCGACGCGGTGCTGTTCGTGACACCCGAGTACAACCGGTCGGTGCCTGGCGTGCTCAAGAACGCCATCGATATCGGATCGCGCCCGTACGGTGACAGTGCGTTTGCCGGCAAGCCGGCGGCGGTGATCGGCGCCTCCATCGGCCAGATCGGTACCGCCGTGGCCCAGCAGCACCTGCGCAACTGCCTGGCCTTCCTGGACATGCATGTGCTGGGCCAGCCCGAGGCATTCATCCACTTCAAGGACGGCCTGATCGATGCCGACGGCAAGATCCACAACGAAGGCACGCAGAAGTTCCTGCAGGGTTACGTGGACCGGTTCCTGGCGTTGATCGCAGTGCACGTCAAGGGCGATTGACGCCTGCGGGGTCAGAGTCCCCTGCGTCGAAGGGGATCCGACCCCGAGCGTTGATCTGCGATAATGTCCCGCTCGGGCGCCGCAACGGCGTCCGTCGCAGGCAGTGCGACGCCCTCACGCCAGTCTGGCCAGGTACCGGCGGATATCCCCCGTTTTCCCACGGCTTATCCACAGGTTTGTCCATGGCTGCCGGGGTCGGCACATGCCTACACTCATCTGGTCCACTTTTGCAGGAAACACCGCAGCATGTCCGCTCGTCCCGGCTTCCGTTCCAACCGCAGAGAGCGCGGTGATGGCTTCGATCGCGATCGCGACGAGTCGCGCATCGACCAGTTGCGGGTACCACCCCATTCGGTGGAAGCCGAGCAGGCGGTGCTGGGTGGCCTGATGCTGGCGCCCGAGGCGTATGACCGTGTCAACGACCAGCTGACCGAAAGCGACTTCTATCGTCGCGATCACCAGATGATCTATCGTGCGATCCGCGAGCTGTCCGAGCGCGAACGGCCGTTCGATGCGGTAACGCTGGGCGAGTGGTTTGAATCGCAGGGCAAGATGGAACTGGTGGGGGACGGCGCCTACCTGATCGAACTGGCCAGTACCACGCCGTCAGCTGCCAACATCGTGGCCTACGCCGAGATCGTGCGCGACAAGGCGGTGCTGCGGCAGCTGATCCAGGTCGGCACCGACATCGTCAACGACGGTTTCCAGCCGGAGGGGCGTGACAGCAGCGAGCTGCTGGCCTCGGCGGAAAAGAGCGTGTTTGCAATCGCCGAACAGGGTGCGCGTGGCCGTACCGATTTCGTGGCCATGCCCGGTGCACTGAAGGATGCCTTCGAGGAGCTGCGCAACCGCTTCGAGAACGGCGGCAACATCACCGGCCTGCCGACCGGTTACAACGATTTCGATGCGATGACCGCTGGCCTGCAGCCGACCGACCTGATCATCCTCGCGGCGCGCCCGGCAATGGGCAAGACCACCTTCGCGCTGAACATCGCCGAGTACGCGGCCATCAAGTCGAAGAAGGGCGTGGCGGTGTTCTCGATGGAAATGTCGGCATCGCAGCTGGCGATGCGCCTGATTTCCTCCAACGGCCGCATCAACGCGCAGCGCCTGCGTACCGGCCAGCTGGAAGACGAGGACTGGAGCCGCGTCACCAGCGCGATCAAGATGCTGAAGGAGACCAAGATCTTCATCGACGACACGCCGGGCGTGTCGCCTGAAGTGCTGCGTTCCAAGTGCCGCCGCCTCAAGCGCGAGCATGACCTGGGCCTGGTGGTGATCGACTACCTGCAGCTGATGAGCGTGCCGGGCAACAGCGAGAACCGCGCGACCGAAATCTCGGAAATCTCGCGTTCGCTGAAGGGACTGGCCAAGGAACTGAACGTGCCGGTGATCGCGCTTTCCCAGCTCAACCGCTCGCTGGAAACGCGTACCGACAAGCGCCCGGTGATGGCCGACCTTCGCGAATCGGGCGCAATCGAGCAGGACGCGGACATGATCGTGTTCATCTACCGCGACGACTACTACAACAAGGAAAACTCGCCGGACAAGGGCCTGGCCGAAATCATCATCGGCAAGCACCGTGGTGGCCCGACTGGCTCGTGCAAGCTGAAGTTCTTCGGTGAGTACACCCGCTTCGACAACCTGGCCCACGATTCGGTCGGTTCGTTCGAATAACAGTCACGCCGGCCGCTGGCCGGCAACCGCCACCGGGCGCTGAGAGCCAAGGCACCGGCAGGAGCCACTGTCAGCGCGGGTTCCATGCGGTTGCCACGAAGCGCAGCCGGGCGTGGGCTTGGCGTTGCACTGCGCTGGATCGGTTTCATCGCCCCCAGCCCGGTTTCGTCGCAAACCGTTTGCCGGCGCCAGGGCAGGGCGCCAAGGTGTCCGCAGGCGGCAGGGTGCCGCCCCAAGGAGACCGTGATGAAGACCCTGTTCGCGCTCGGCGTGTGGTGCCTGCTGTTCGTACTGTGCTGGCCGCTGGCGATCCTCGCCCTGATCGCCTGGCCGTTCGTGTGGCTGCTGAGCCTGCCGTTCCGACTGGTCGGCATCACCTTCTCGGCGCTGTTCGCGTTCCTGCGCGCGCTGTTCATGCTGCCCGCGCGCCTGCTTGGTGGCCGGGCGGTGCCCGCATGAGGGCGGTGGTGCTGGTCGGTCTGGCCCTGTTGGCCGGCCCGGTACTGGCCGCACCTCCAGCACTGCCTTCGGTGTGGCTGGAGCGCCAGCAGGCAGCCGGTGCCGACGAAGCGAATGCTGCGGGGGCGAAGCCTCTGGCGGTACCCGAGGCCAGGGAGCGCTGCCGGGTCACCAAGGAATGGAAGGTCGGCGAGACGGTGGTGCAGCATCGGGTCTGTGAGGATCCACCGAAGAAGCCGGCTGGAAAGGCGTAGCGCCGAGCCCATGCTCGGCTAGGCCATCACGGACCACCAAATGCGCAGCCGAGCGTGGGCTCGGCTCTACACCAGGGCAGCCAACAAAAAAAACCCCGCCGAGGCGGGGTTTTTCTTCTGCAGGTGAGTGCCGACCAACGGTCGGCACCTACCATGATGCAGATCAGTTCGCTTTGTGGATGGCGCGCTTGCTGACCGCCATCGCGGCGTCGTGGATCACTTCCGACAGCGACGGGTGGGCGTGGCAGATGCGGGCCAGGTCATCGGCCGAGCCGCTGAACTCCATGGTCAGCACGCCTTCGTGCACCAGTTCGGAGACGTTGGCGCCAACCAGGTGCATGCCGAGGATGCGATCGGTTTCGGCATGGGCCAGGATCTTCACGAAGCCGGCCGGCTCGATCATCGCCACTGCACGGCCGTTGGCGGCGAACGGGAAGCTGCCGGCCTTGTACGGAATGCCTTCGGCCTTCAGCTGGGCTTCGGTCTTGCCGACCCAGGCCAGTTCCGGCTCGGTGTAGATGACCCACGGGATGGTGTCGAAGTTGACGTGGCCCGGCAGGCCGGCGATCAGCTCAGCCACCGCGATGCCTTCCTCGAAGCCCTTGTGCGCCAGCATCGGGCCGCGCACGCAGTCGCCGACCGCCCACACGCCGTTGACGCCGGTGTGGCAGTGCGCATCGACTTCGATCTGACCACGCTCGTTGATCTTCACGCCGGTGCCTTCGGCCAGCAGGCCCTTGGTGGCGGCGCGACGGCCGACGGCCACCAGCAGCTTGTCCACGGTCAGGGTCTTTTCGCCTTCCGCGTCGGTGTAGGTGACGATGACTTCCTTCTTCTTGCCCTTGCCGGTGATCTCGGTCTTGGAGACCTTGGCATTGAGCTTGATGTCCAGGCCCTGCTTCTTGAATTCCTTGGCAGCGGCCTTGGCCACTTCGGCGTCGGCAGCCGCCAGGAACTCCGGCATGGCCTCAAGGATGGTGACTTCAGCGCCCAGGCGCTTCCACACGCTGCCCAGTTCCAGGCCGATCACGCCGGCACCGATCACCGCCAGGCGGTTCGGCACTTCGGTGAAGTCCAGGCCGCCGACGTTGTCGACGATGGTCTCGCCGTCGAACTTGGCGAACGGCAGTTCGATCGAATCCGAACCGGCCGCGATGATGACGTTGGTGCCCTTCAGCTCGACTTCCGAACCGTCGTGCTGCTTCACCTTGACCACGTTGCCCGGCTGCAGCTGGCCGAAGCCGTAGTAGGTGGCGACCTTGTTGGCCTTGAACAGCATGCCGATGCCGCCGGTGAACTGCTTGACGATCTTGTCCTTGCGGCCAATCATCGCCTCGACGTCGATCTTGGCATCCTTGAAGCTGATGCCGTGGTCGCCAAAGATGTGGCCCATGTTCCAGAACTGGCGCGAGGAATCCAGCAGCGCCTTGGACGGGATGCAGCCCACGCGCAGGCAGGTGCCGCCGAGGGCCGGCTTGCCGTCCTTGCCCAGCGCTGCGTCGATGCAGGCGGTCTTCAGGCCTAGCTGGGCCGCGCGGATGGCAGCGTGGTAACCGGCCGGGCCGGCACCGATGACGACGACGTCGAATTGTTCAGCCATTGAATTATTCCTTGATGCATTACCAGAACCCCTCCGCGCAGGCGCGGAGGGGCGGGAGGTTTCTTACAGGCCGAACAGCATGCGGCCCGGGTTTTCCAGCTGGTTCTTGATGTCCACCAGGAACTGCACCGAGTCCTTGCCGTCGATGATGCGGTGGTCGTAGGACAGCGCCAGGTACATCATCGGCGCGATCACGACCTGGCCGTTCTGGGCGATCGGACGCTCCTTGATGGCGTGCATGCCCAGGATGGCGCTCTGCGGCGGGTTGATGATCGGGGTCGACAGCAGCGAACCGAAGGTGCCGCCGTTGGTCACGGTGAAGGTGCCGCCCTGCAGTTCTTCCAGGCCCAGCTTGCCGTCACGTGCCTTCTTGGCGTAGTCGGCGATGGTCTTCTCGATGTCGGCGAACGACATGCGCTCGACGTTGCGCAGGACCGGCGTGACCAGGCCCTTCTCGGTCGACACGGCGATCGAGATGTCCGAGTAGCCGTGGTAGATGATGTCGTCGCCGTCGATCGAGGCGTTGACCAGCGGGAAGCGCTGCAGCGCGTTGGCAGCGGCCTTCACGAAGAAGCTCATGAAGCCCAGCTTGATGCCGTGGGCCTTGACGAACTCGTCCTGCAGCTCCTTGCGCGCCGCCGACACCTTGGACAGGTCGACTTCGTTGAAGGTGGTCAGCATGGCGGTGGAGTTCTTCGACTCCATCAGGCGCTCGGCGATGCGCTTGCGGATGCGGGTCATCGGCACGCGTTCTTCCGGACGTGCGCCACCGGCCTTGCCGGCGCCGCCGTTGCGGGCGAAGTTGACGATGTCTTCCTTGGTCACTGCACCACGACGGCCGGTGCCGTCGACGTCGGCCGGGTTCACGCCTTCGGTGATGGCGGTGAAGCGGGCGCCCGGCGGCAGGGTGTCGGCGGCCGACTTGGCAGCCGGAGCCGGAGCGGCGGCAGCGGCCGGAGCAGCGGCGGCCGGTGCGGCTTCAGCCTTCTTCTCTTCAGCGGCCGGAGCCGGAGCCGCAGCCACGGCGCCTTCTTCGATGATCGCCACGACCTGGCTGGAGGTCACGGTATCGCCTTCCTTGAACTTGATTTCCTTCAGCACGCCGTCAACCGGCGACGGCACTTCCAGCACGACCTTGTCGGTTTCCAGGTCAAGCAGGTTTTCGTCGCGCTTGACGGCGTCGCCCACCTTCTTGTGCCAGGTGGCGATGGTGCCGTCGGCGACGGATTCGGGCAGTACCGGGGCTTTGACTTCGGTGGCCATTGCGGGAGCTTCCTGGTTTGTCTTCTAAATAGGGGGAGGATTATTCAGCGAACGTGTCGTTGAACGGGTTGACCAGTGCGTCGGCAATCAGCTGCTGCTGCTCGCGGACGTGGTCAGCCATGTGACCGGCAGCCGGCGACGCCGAACGTGCGCGACCGGCGTAGTGCAGGTTCTGGCCATCGGCCAGGCAGAACTGCAGGTGGTGGCGGATCTGGTACCACGCGCCCTGGTTCTGCGGTTCTTCCTGCGTCCACACCACGTCGGTGGCCTTGCCGTACTTCTTCAGCTCGGCAGCCAGCAGCGCACGCGGGAACGGATACAGCTGCTCCACGCGGATGATCGCCACGTCGTCCTGGCCACGCTTGGTCTGGTCTTCCAGCAGGTCGTAGTAGACCTTGCCCGAGCACAGCACCACGCGCTTGACCTTCTTGGCATCGGCATTGGCGTCGCCGATCAGGTGCTGGAACTCGCCATTGGCCAGTTCGTCCAGGGTCGACACGGCCAGCTTGTGGCGCAGCAGCGACTTCGGCGACATCACCACCAGCGGCTTGCGGGTGGTCATGTGCAGCTGGCGACGCAGCATGTGGAAGGCCTGCGCCGGGGTCGACGGCACGACAACCAGCATGTTCTCCAGGGCGCACAGCTGCAGGAAGCGCTCCAGGCGCGCCGAGCTGTGTTCCGGGCCTTGTCCTTCATAGCCATGCGGCAGCAGCAGGGTCAGGCCGGAAATGCGGCCCCACTTGGCTTCACCGGCGGCGATGAACTGGTCGATCACCACCTGGGCACCGTTGGCGAAGTCGCCGAACTGGCCTTCCCAGATGCACAGCGTGTTCGGATCGGTGGTGGAGAAACCGTACTCGTAGGCCATCACCGCTTCTTCGCTCAGCAGCGAGTCGATGACGGTGGCCTTCTCCGGCGAATCCACCAGCTGCCGCAGCGGCATGTAGTAGTTGTCGGTCTTCTGGTCGTGCAGGATCGCGTGGCGGTGCGTGAACGTACCGCGGCCGACGTCCTGGCCGACCAGGCGCAGCGCATGGCCTTCGTCGAGCAGGGTGGCGTAGGCCAGGTTCTCGGCAAAGCCCCAGTCGCCCGGAATCTCGCCGGCGGCCATCTTGCGGCGGTCGTCGTAGACCTTGGCCACGCGCGAGTGCAGCTGCACTTCGTCCGGGATGGTGTTGATCAGCTTGGCCAGCTCGACCAGCTTGTTCTTCTCGACCTTGGTCGAGACCGGATCGGACAGCTTGCCTTCCAGCAGCTTCGGCCAATCGACGAACAGCGGGCTGCTCGGCGGGGTCTTCTCGACCTTGGCCAGCTCGGTGGTCACTTCACCCGCGTCCAGCTTCTCGCGGTAGGCATCGACCATGGCCTTGCCGGCACCGGCGGCGATCACGCCCGCCTTTTCCAGCTGCTCGGCATACATCTCGCGGGTGGTCGGGTGCTTGCGGATCACCTGGTACATCAGCGGCTGGGTGATCGCCGGCTCGTCGGCCTCGTTGTGGCCCCAACGGCGGTAGCACATCAGGTCGATGACCACGTCCTTGGCGAACTTCTGGCGGAACTCGAAGGCCAGCTGCGCGGCGAACACGACGGCTTCCGGATCATCGCCGTTCACGTGCAGCACCGGGGCGGCGATCATCTTCGCCACGTCGGTGGCATAGCGCGTGGAGCGCGTATCCAGCGGGTTGGAAGTGGTGAAGCCGACCTGGTTGTTGACCACGATGTGCACGGTGCCGCCGACGGCGAAGCCGCGGGCCTGCGACATCTGGAACAGCTCCATGACCACGCCCTGGCCGGAGAAGGCCGCGTCGCCGTGGATCAGGATCGGCATGACCTGCTTGCGTGCGGTGTCCTTGCGGCGCTCCTGGCGCGAACGCACGGAACCGGCCACGACCGGGTCGGCGATTTCCAGGTGCGACGGGTTGAACGCCAGTGCCAGGTGCACCGGGCCACCGTCGGTGGCCACGTCGGCGGAGAAGCCCATGTGGTACTTCACGTCGCCGGCCGAAGCGTGCTCGTCGTGTTCGAACTTGCCTTCGAATTCGTCGAACAGCTTGCGGGGATTTTTGCCCAGGGTGTTGACCAGCACGTTCAGGCGGCCGCGGTGGGCCATGCCGATCACCACGTCCTTGACGCCATCCTTGCCGGCGCTGCGGATGATGGTGTCCATCATCGGGATCAGCGAGTCGCCGCCTTCCAGCGAGAAGCGCTTCTGGCCGACGTACTTGGTGTGCAGGTAGCGCTCCAGGCCTTCGGCCGCGGTCAGGCGCTCCAGGGTGCGGCGCTGGGTGTCAGCGTCCAGCTGGTAGTTGCCACCGGCCGCTTCCAGCTTCTTGTAGATCCACTGGCGCTGCTCGACCTCGGAGATGTGCATGAACTCCGCGCCGATCGAGCCGGTGTAGGTCGCCTTCAGGCGTGCGAGCAGGTCGCGCAGCTTCATGCGCGGCTGGCCGCCGACGCCGCCGGTGCTGAACTCACTGTTGAGATCGGCATCGGACAGGCTGTGGAACGGCAGGCCCAGGTCCGGCGTGTTGACCGGCGCGGCCAGGCCCAGCGGATCGAGGCGGGCGTCCAGGTGGCCGCGCGAGCGGTAGGCGGTGATCAGACGACCGACATTGCGCTCGCGCTCGTCGCCCGCACCGCTGCCGGTGCCAGCTTTCAGCGCATCCTTGGCCGCGTCCGCGATGTGGGAGATGACGGCCGAGTGCGGAATGTCACCTGCTTCACGGCCCTTGAAGCCATCGAAGTAGGTTTTCCATTTGGGATCGACACTATCCGGGGAGACCAGGTACTGCTCGTACAGGTCCTCGACATAGGAGGCGTTGCCGCCGGCGAGTTGCGAAGATTGCGCAAACTGCTTCAGTTGATTGTCCACGATGGAGGGTGTTGATTCGCTTTGTGGGGTATGGCTTCAGAAGGACCCGGCAGGAAGATGAATAGCCCTGCGCGGGCGCGTTCAAACAGCCAAATTGTACCCCCAACGGGACACGAAGGGGCACCACCACAGGTATCCCGCGTCCGCTGGTGCCGGTTCCAGACAGGTTGGGTCAGCGGTGCCGGCTCAGATGCCGAGCGCGCGCAGTTCGCTGCAATCGCGCGAACGGTCCCAGACGCGCTGCAATTGCTGCTCGAACGGCTGCGAACGTGCCGGCAGCGCGATGCCGGCCTCGCCGTCGAGGCGATGGCCGATCAGACGAAAGTAGAAGTCGCCCGCATCGTTGAGCAGGCAGGCCGAGGCCAGCGCGCGGTCGACCGGATCGCTGACCTCGCGGAACTGGATCACGCTTGGCAGGCGCTGGGCCAGCGCCAGCAGCGGTGCCCCGGCAGAGGCGATCGCAGCGGCATCGTGCACGATCACCCGCAGCTGCTTGTCATGGCGGGCGGTGACGAAGCGGCGCAGGGCGGCCTGTACCGGGGGCGCGTCGAGCAGCCCCGGGTCCAGCTGGCGGCTGTGCAGCCACAGCTGGCGACGGGCGCGGTGGATGATGGCTGTGGTGATGGCCACCGCCTCGGCGCGGCGGTCGATCGCGCTGGCCGCGCCCAGCCGGCGGCGCATCTGCTGGTGGCCGATGCCGGCCTCCTCGAACACCTCGCCTTCGGGCAGGAAGCCCTGGCGGGCATAGAATTCGCGGGCGGGCAGCTGGGCGTGCAGGTGCAGCTCGGCCAGGCCGAGCCTGCGCCCGGCCTCGACCAGTGCCTCCAGCAGGGCCTCACCGACCCCGTGGCTGCGATGGCTGGCCAGCACGGCCATGCGGCCGATGCGGCCGTCCGGGGCCAGCCGACCGGTGCCGACCGGCTGGTTGTCACTGTCCAGTGCCAACACATGGACGCTGACCGGGTCCAGCGCATCGCGTTCCAGTTCCGCAGCGATGCCCTGTTCCTGCACGAACACGCGTTGGCGCACGTTGTGGATGGCAACGTGGGCGTCGGCGTGGCTGACCTGCTGGACCCGGATCATTGTGAGCGCTCAGGCCCGGCCAGTGCTGTCGTCGTCTTCGTCGTCCTCGAAGTTGACGATGACCTCGATACCGTCGTCGTGCACGGTCACGGAGTGGACATCGTCGGACACCGCGTCGGCGTCGATCGCATCCACCCGGTCACGGCCTTCAACGACCTCGCCGAGCACTACGGCATCCTCGCCGTCGTCCTCGTCTTCGGCCTCGTACACCTCATTCGGGTCGATCAGCTGGAACACGCCGCCGACCAGCAGTTGCTGGAGCACGGCACGGCCCTTGTCGGACAGGCCGCGATAGGCGGCGGCGTCGAGCTGCTCGGCGCCGGCCAGGCGCTGGGCGTCCTTCACCGGCAGCGCGAAGTCCTGGCCGCTGACGTACAGGCTGGCACCGCGCTTGGCCCGGCGCCAGGCCAGGCGTGCCCACGGGTGGCGCTGCAGCAGCAGGCCGGAGGCCAGCGCCTGGACTACTTCCTCCGGTGCCGGTGCGGCCTGGTGGGCCATCACTTCGCCGGCGGCGCGGTAGGTGGTGATGAAGCGACCGAACCAGTCACCCAGCTTGTCCGGGTCGTTCATGCGGATGGCATTGAGCGCGGTGATCACCCGCGCCATCGCCACCGTGTCGATTTCGTTCGGGTCGGCCGGCACCTTGAGGTCGGCATCCTGGTAACGGATGTTCTCGTCGGCATCGGCGATCAGGGTGTCCAGGTAGTCGCTGATCAGTTCGGCCGAGGACGGTGCACGCATGCCGAACGAGAACGTCAGGCAGGGATCCTCGGCGACGCCGTGGTGCGGCACGTTCGGCGGCAGGTACAGCATGTCGCCCGGCGCCAGCACCCAGTCGTGGGTCGGCTTGAATACCTTCAGCAGCTTCAGTTCCACGTCCGGGCGGAAGCCCAGCGGTGGCTGCCTGCCCTTGATCGATTCGCTGGCGTCGATCTGCCAGCGGCGGTGGCCGTGGGCCTGCAGCAGGAACACGTCGTACTGGTCGACATGGGCGCCGACCGAGCCGCCGGTGGCGGCGAAGCTGATCATCACGTCATCCATGCGCCAACGCGGCAGGAAGCTGAAGTGCTCGATCAGGGCGCGCACGTCCGGATCCCACTTGTCCACGTCCTGCACCAGCAGGGTCCAGTCGTGGTCGGGCAGGGCGGGGAACACGTCTTCCTGGAACGGGCCGGTGCGCACGCGCCAGCCGTCCCGGGTCTTGTCGTGCTCGATCAGGCGCGCCAGCACGCCTTCCTCGCAGGCCAGCCCGGCCAGGTCTTCCGGCTGCACCGGGGTCTGGAAGTTGGGGAAGGCGTTGCGGATCAGCAGCGGGCGTTTCTGCCAGAAGTCGCGCAGGAAGGTGGCCGGCGCCATGCCCAGCGGCTGGCCGGGGCGGGCGGTGACTTCGATGAGGGGGGCGGAGGACTTGCGGGCGGCCATGGGGAATCCTTGCAGCGGAAAGCGGGAGGGGCGGCGTGGCGGGCCGCCAAGGAGTCCATTGTCCGCCGTTCGTGGGGATTGCGCACGTGCGGTGGTTTGTCGCGGGGTTCCGGCCAACGGCGGAGCCCCTCGTGGCGACATCTTGGTAGGGTCGACTGTTAGTCGACCGGCTTCATGGGCTTGGCCGGGCGGGTGGGCTGCGCGGGGGACGCTGCAAGTACGTCCATGTAAGCTCGATCGCCGCATCCATGCGGCTCACGCCCCCGCACAGCCCACCCGCCCGGCCCCTGACAATTTCCTGCGCGGCCCGCCACGGAATGGAAGAAGAAAAGCAAGGCAAAAGCGGGTCGCGCGCTGCGCTTGCTCGTGTAGAGCCGAGCCCGCGCTCGGCTTGCTGTTGCCCACGTCCCAAAGCAGCCGAGCACGGGCTCGGCTCTACAAAAGACCCTCAAACAAAGAGGGACGCGGCGAAGCCGCGTCCCTCTTTCAAATTCCGTCCCGACAACCCAATGCTCTTCGATCCGTCACCGGGAATCTGTCAGAGGTGGGGCGGGTTGGGTTCGCGGGGGTGTCAGCCGCATGGATGCGGCTGCCAAGCCTCCACGGACGGATTCACGGCGTCCCCCGCGAACCCAACCCGCCCCGCCCAGCTCGCAGCAACCCAGAGCCGCTTTTGACGTCGCGGTTGCCGTTGCCTGCCGCAGGCAGCGCCCGCGGCCGCCGCCGCAAGCAACCCCCTTAGATCTTCTTCGCCAGCGACTCGGCCAGGCCGGTGTAGCTGCCCGGGGTCATGTCCAGCAGACGCTGCTTCGCATCCGCCGGCAGCTCCAGCTCCTGCACGAATGCCCGCATCGACTCAGAGGTGATGCCCTGGCCGCGGGTCAGCGCCTTCAGCTGCTCGTACGGGTTCGGCAGGCCATGGCGGCGCATCACCGTCTGCACGGCCTCGGCCAGCACTTCCCAGGCCGCGTCCAGATCCGCATCCAGGCGCTGCGGGTTCACCTCCAGCTTGCCCAGGCCCTTGGCCAGCGAATCCAGCGCCACCTGGCTGTGGCCGAACGCGGTGCCCAGCGCACGCAGCACAGTGGAATCGGTCAGGTCACGCTGCCAGCGGCTGATCGGCAGCTTCGCGCTGAAGTGCTCGAACAGGGCGTTGGCGATGCCGAAATTGCCTTCCGCATTCTCGAAGTCGATCGGGTTGACCTTGTGCGGCATCGTCGACGAGCCGACTTCGCCTTCCTTCAGGCGCTGCTTGAAGTAGCCCAGCGAGATGTAGCCCCAGATGTCGCGGGCCAGGTCGATCAGGATGATGTTGGCGCGGCGTGCGGCATCGCCGATCTCGGCCACGTTGTCGTGCGGCTCGATCTGCGTGGTGTACGGGTTGAATACCAGGCCCAGTCCGGTCACGAAGCGCTCGGCGAAGGCCGGCCAGTCCACGTCCGGGTAGCTGGCGATGTGGGCGTTGTAGTTGCCGACCGCACCGTTGATCTTGCCGGTCAGTTCGACCGCGGCGATCTGCCGGCGCTGGCGTTCCAGGCGAGCGACCACGTTGGCCAGTTCCTTGCCCAGGGTGGTCGGCGAGGCGGTCTGGCCGTGGGTGCGCGACAGCATCGGTTGGCCGGCCTGGGCGTGGGCCAGGGTGCGCAGGGTGCTGGCGATGCCATCCAGGGTCGGCAGCAGCACTTCACGGCGGGCCTGTTCCAGCATCAGGCCGTAGCTGAGGTTGTTGATGTCTTCGCTGGTGCAGGCGAAATGCACGAATTCCAGTGCCGGGGCCAGCTCGGCGTCATCCTTCAGCTGTTCCTTGATGAAATACTCCACCGCCTTGACGTCATGGTTGGTGGTGCGCTCGATCTCCTTCACACGCGCGGCCTGGGCCGGGCTGAAACGGGCGGCCAGCGCGCGCAGGCGGGCGACGGCGGCATCGGAGAACGGCGCCAGCTCGACGATGCCCGGCTCGGCGGCCAACGCCAGCAGCCATTCCACCTCGACCGTGATGCGGGCCTTGATCAGGCCGTATTCGGAGAAGATCGGGCGCAGCGCGTCGACCTTGCCGGCATAGCGGCCATCGAGCGGGGACAGGGCGAGCAGGGCGGAATCGGACATGTCGGCAGGGCTGGGACGAGCGGCGGGGGCCATATTCTACGACGTGCCGGGCAGGCGTGCCCTGTAGAGCCGAGCCTACGCTCGGCTGCTCCGGGTAATCCAGCGCCCACGGGCCAGCCGAGCGCAGGCTCGGCTCTACAACACGGCCGTGCGGACGGAACGTTCTGGCCCGTCCTCGTCATCCCACGCTGCGGGCAAGGGAGTATGGTTGGCGCAGCCGCCAGCCCGGGAAGCGACACCCTGCCAGCCGCCGCTTCCCTTTCCCCAACTGAAGTAGTGCGGAGTTGATGCAATGAGCAAAGCTGCAAGCAAGGGTTTCAGAATCGAACACGACAGCATGGGCGAGCTGCAGGTGCCTGCCGACGCCCTGTGGGGCGCGCAGACCCAGCGTGCCGTGCAGAACTTCCCGGTGTCGGGCCAGCGCATGCCGCGCGGTTTCATCCGTGCCCTGGGCCTGGTCAAGGGCGCCGCCGCCGGCGTCAACGCCGAGCTGGGACATCTGCCGAAGTCTGTGGCCAAGGCCATCCAGGCCGCTGCTGCCGAAGTGGCCGTCGGCAACTGGGACGCGCACTTCCCGATCGACGTCTACCAGACCGGTTCGGGCACGTCGTCGAACATGAATGCCAATGAGGTCATCGCCACCCTGGCCAACCGTGCTGGCACGTCCGGCAAGACCGCCGTGCACCCCAATGACCACGTCAACCAGGGGCAGAGTTCCAACGACGTGATTCCGACCGCGCTGCGCGTGTCGGCGGTGCTGGCCACGCACGAACAGCTGCTGCCGGCGCTGGTGCACCTGCGCAAGACTCTCGACAAGAAGGGGCGCAGCCTGCGCAAGGTGGTCAAGACCGGCCGTACCCACCTGATGGACGCGATGCCACTGACCTTCGAGCAGGAGTTCGGCGCATGGTCGGCACAGCTGGCCTCGGCGCAGGAGCGCATCGAAGACAGTCTCAAGCGCGTGCGCCGCCTGCCGCTGGGTGGCACCGCCATCGGCACCGGCATCAACGCCGACCCGCGTTTTGGCGCGCAGGTGGCCAAGGCACTGAAGCAACAGACCGGTTTCAAGTTCGACAGCGCCGAGAACAAGTTCGAAGGCCTGGCCGCGCAGGATGATGCCGTGGAACTGTCGGGCCAGCTCAATGCACTGGCCGTGGCGCTGATCAAGATCGCCAATGATCTTCGCTGGATGAACGCCGGTCCGCTGGCCGGGCTGGGCGAGATCGAACTGCCGGCACTGCAGCCGGGCAGCTCGATCATGCCGGGCAAGGTCAACCCGGTGATTCCGGAAGCGACCGTGATGGCCTGCGCGCAGGTGATCGGCCACCACACGGCAATCACCGTGGCCGGACAGACCGGCAACTTCCAGCTCAACGTCACCCTGCCACTGATCGCGGTGAACCTGCTCGATGGCATCGGCCTGCTCGCGAATGTGTCGCGGCTGCTGGCCGACAGCGCGATCGCCGGGCTGAAGGTGCGCGAGGACCGCGTGGCCGAAGCGCTGGCGCGCAATCCGATCCTGGTTACTGCACTGAACCCGATCATCGGCTACGAGAAGGCCGCGGCCATTGCCAAGCGTGCCTACAAGGAACAGCGCCCGGTGTTGGACGTGGCACTGGAAGACAGCGGGCTGAAGGAGGCCGAATTGCGGCGCCTGCTGGATCCGACCGCACTGACCGCAGGTGGCATCCAGGCTGGCGGTGGTGGCGCCGGCGGTTGATCTGCTGGTTGTAGAGCCGAGCCCATGCTCGGCTCAGATTCCGGGCAGTAGCCGAGCATGGGCTCGGCTCTACAAAAGGAAACGCCGCCCTGGGGCGGCGTTTCTGCTTCAGCGACGGTCGGCGACGATGTTGCCGAACGTGTCGGTGTAATCCTTGAACTCGGGTATGCGCTGGATCAGGTCCGCCGGAATCACTTCCATGCCCTCCGGCGGCTGGATCTTCACCGGTTGCATGTTGGGATCGGCCGGGGCGGCGACCAGGGTGTTCTGGCGCAGCACCTGCAGCCTGCCGAACATCGTCTGCAGCATCTGCTTCTGCCCCTGGTCCAGCGGGATCTGGATCTCGTCAACCTTCATCGTGCCATCGCCGAGGATGATGATGTTCGGTGCCGGCGGGCGACGCACGGTCACCATGCCTTCGCTGACGGAAATCTTGGGCTTGCCGCGCTCGGCGCGGTGGTTGCGGTAATCCTTGTCACAGCCGACCAGGCCCAGGCAGAGCAGGGCGGCCAGCAGCAGGAACAACTTCTTCATGGCATTCGGTTCGGGGGCGTCCGGGGCCGCCATTGTAAGCCGGTCGGCACGCTACGGACGGCAGCGGGGCGCCGCTGCCGGCCGGGTGCGCTGATCTGTCACAGGCCTAGCGCTGGACCACGGTGTCCTTGCCGCAGTCGTCGACGTCACTCTGGTCCATCGTTGCGTAGGGCTTGAACGCCGGCAGCTCACGCGCCAGTGCCTGCTGGCTGGCCAGCATCGCCGGCATGCGGTTGCAGATGCGCTTGGCTTGGGCCTCGATCTTCTCGGCCTCGGCGTTGATCCGCTTCTCGATGCCTTCGCTGTCGCCGCTGAAAATGCCCTTCAGCGCTTCGCCGGCAGCGCTGGCGCCGAGCTTGGCGCCAGCCAGGCCGACATCCATGCCGTCCATTGCAATGGCGACGACGTGGCCGCGATATTCCAGCAGCCGTTGGCGCTGGGTTTCGTTGGCCGGCACGTCCTTGCCGTCGATCAGCAGGTGGCCATCCGGGGTGATCTCGGCACGCGGCTGCTTGTCGGCCGAGATCTTGATGTTGCCCTGCGTGATGTCCTTGCGGGCATCGTCCATGGCCTCCTTGACAGTCTGGCCGACGCCGCTGGTGGCCTCGGCGACGCTCTTGCCGACGGTCTTGTCGGGCGCGGAAGAAGTGCCGCCGCAGGCGATCAGCGGCAAGCACAGCAGGGTGGCAGGCAGCACGCGCAGCAGATTCATGGCAGTTTCCTCGATCGGTCCGTAGCGGTTATTTTTTACGGGGCAGGGTGACGGTGCCGCTGACGTTGCGGTGGCCGACATCGCCGCTGCCGCTGTGGTCGACGGTCAGGCTGCCGCGCACGCCATCGACCTGGATGTCCCCCGAGCCGTGGCTGCGCACATGCACATTGCCGCCGATGTCGGACAGATCAACATCGCCCGAGCCGACCACACCGACCTCGACGTTGCCTTGCACGCGCTTGAACCCGATGTCGCCGGAACCGACCGTGTCCAGTCGTGCGTTGCCGCGGACATCGCTGATCTTCAGGTCACCCGAACCGACAGTGCCGGTGACCGCATCGCCACCGATGTTGCGCACCTTGACGTCGCCGGAACCCAGCGAGAGCAGGTTCAGCGAACTGCCGCCGTCAATGTCCAGGTCGCCCGAACCCACCGCTGCATGGATGCTGCCGCGGGTGCCACGCACGATGGCATCACCGGAGCCGACATCCACGCTCAGCGACTGCGCGTTGTCCACGCTGGCATCGCCGGAGCCGACCTTGAACTGCAGCGGCAGGTTGTCCGGCACGCTGCCACGGATGTCCAGCCAGGCATAGCTGCTGCCCAGGCTGATGCCGCTGTCACGGCCCTCGCGGCGCAGACTCACCACCAGCTTGTCGCCCACCTTGCGCTGGTCCAGTACCAGCTGCTCCAGCCATTCCTGGCTGGACGCACAGGCACGGCCATCCAACTGGCCGCCGCCGGGGCTGGCGACCACCTTCAGGTCATGCTGGTTGACCTCGAACACCACCGCTTTGGCACCGGCCACGTCCAGCTTCAGCGCGCGGGCAGCGGTGAACTTGCAGTTCGGAGCATCGGCGGCCAGCGCCGACAGCGGCAACAGCAACAACGCAGAACAGGCGAGCAGGGAACGCATGGGTGGTGCCTCCGGGTGGATGGAATCAGATCTCGCCGGCGCGCTTGCGCAGACGGATAGCAAGGACGATGAACACGGCGCCGACGGCAGCACCGATCCACAGTTCCGGCATCGCCAGTGACTTCAGCTGCGAGGCCGGCGACATCAGGCTGACCACCGATTCGAGGTCGCGACGCGTGCCTTCCTCGGCGCTGAGGCGATACACCAGGTCCGTGCCCGGTACGCCGCCCAGCAGCAGCCGGCCAACGATGTTCTGCCAGAACCAGCCCGTGGTCAGGCCGATCAGCGGCATCACCTTGGTGGTGCTGACGATGACGCCTGCGAACAGCGGCAGCATCACCGCCCACAGGAACGGCTTGCTGCGGGCCCAGGCCGAGCACAGCAGCAACCAGCCGGCGGTGGGCAGGGCCCACAGGGCGTAGACCGGGATCCAGGCCAGGTGGCCGGCGGCCAGGGTCAGCGGGCTGGCCGGGCCCCAGATCAGGGTCATTGGGCTGCCGCCGTGCATCAGCGCGACGATGCTGATCACCAGCATGAAGCCGAACATGGTGATGATGCCGGCGATCACCGCGATCAGTGGGGCCACGATCAGTGCGCTGATCACCTTGGACAACACGGTCTGGGTATCCGACAGCGGCAGTGACTTCCAGAACAGGATGCTGCGGTCGCGGCGGTCGTCGTACAGGGCACCCAGGCAGTAGAAAAACACCACGAAGGCCAGTACCAGGAACGGCCAGGCCGAGCTGAGCACCAGGGTCAGGTCGAGGCCGTTGCCAAGGTCAGCCAGGTCCTTGGCACTGATGTCGCGGGTCAGCAGGGCCAGGTCCAGGCCGTTGATGTTCACGTCTTCGCCGTCGATGTGCAGGCCACCATCACGCGCGGCCCGGTGCAGGGCGAACAGGCCGAAGGCGATGCCGACGGTGCTCATCACCAGCGAGATCAGGCCGGCGATCAGCGGTGCATACAGGAAACCGCCACGGTTCTCCCAGTACTCGCGCTTGAGCAGCCAGCGCAGGGTGCCCATCGGGCTGACGGGGTGGTTGACGGCATTCATGCGTAGGTCCCCTTCATGATGGCGACGAACAGATCGGCCAGGCCCGGGCTGCGGGTCTCGCCAAGGGTGGAGAGCTGGGTGCGCGGCACGCCATCGAACAGCATCACGGTCTTGCCGAACGCCAGGCTGCGCTCGTCGATCGGCTTCAGCGCACGTGCGGTCTCCAGCTGGTCGGCGTTGACCAGCAGCTCGGTGTAGCGCTGGCCAACATCGTCCATGTCCGCGTCGAGCACGATGCGGCCATCACGGATGAACATGACGTCGCTGAGGATGTGCTCGATCTCTTCCACCTGATGGGTGGTGACGATGATGGTCTTCTGTTCGTCGAAATAGTCCTCCAGCAGGCGCTGGTAGAACTCCTTGCGATAGAGGATGTCCAGGCCGAGAGTGGGCTCGTCCAGCACCAGGATGCGGGCGTCGATGGCCATCACCAGCGCCAGGTGCAGCTGCACGATCATGCCCTTGGACAGTTCGCGCACGCGCTGCTTCGGTTGCAGCTTGGTATTGGCCAGGAAGCGCTCGCAGCGGGCGCGGTCGAAGCGCGGGTGGACGCCGGCGACGAAGTCGATCGCCTCGCGCACCTTCAGCCAGCGCGGCAGCACGGCGACGTCGGCGATGAAGCAGATGTCATTCATCAGCTCGTCGCGATGCAGTCGCGGATCGCGGCCGAGCACGCTCAGGTCGCCTTCCACCGAGGTGAGGCCGAGGATGGCCTTCAGTGCGGTGGTCTTGCCGGCGCCGTTGGGGCCGATCAGGCCGACGATGCGCCCGCTCGGAATGCTGAAGCTGGCGTTGTCGAGGGCTACCGTGGTCTTGTAGGCCTTGCGCAGGCCTCGCGCGGTGATGACTGGTTCGCTTGCAGTGCTGTTCATCAGACGTTCCCCTGGGGCAGCAATTCGTCGAGGCTCAGGCCCAGGCGCTGGATGCGCTCCAGCACCGCGGGCCATTCTTCGTTGAGGAAGCGCTCGCGCTCGCTGCTGCGCAGCTGCGTGGCCGCCTGCTCGGTCATGAACATGCCCAGGCCGCGGCGCTTCTCGACCAGGCCTTCATCGGCCAGTTCCTGGTAGGCGCGCGAAACGGTGATGGGGTTGAGTTGATAGTCGGCGGCCACCTGGCGCACCGAAGGCAGGGCATCGCCCGGCTTCAGGATTCCGTCGAGCATCATGGCGATCACGCGCTCCTTCAATTGACGGTAGATGGGAGCGCCGTCGCTCCACTGGATGTCGCTCATATTCAGCTCCGTGGGGTCAGCGGCTGGGCGAACGAGAAATACGGCATGGACAGGGAGCTGTGCAGCCGACGCGGGGGAGAGGGGGAGGAAGCGGCGTTCCCGGCCGGTGCAGCGTTTGCATCCTGCGCACTGTCGGGAGAGGCGGGGGTGGTGGGCGTGGCCAGCCAGGCCAGCACGATCAGGGTCGAAACAGCAGCGGCCGCGGGGGCGGTGAGGTTGCGACGGATGCGGGCGTTCATGGCTTCCCCCTGTCTCAGGTGACTGGTGTTGTATGCAACTATAACACCGGCACGCCTGGGTGCAAGCCCCTGCCGTCCCCAACTGATGGCAGGGGTGGTCAAATTGCTGAAATATCCACTTATCCATTTGATTGGAAAGGGAAATAAATTTGATGTACGGGCTGATCCAGTTCCGCCTGCCATTCAGTGTTGTCCATGCTATGTCATCACTGTGCCGTCGTTGGTAAGGCCAGCGGGAAGACGCCACGCCGCGCAAAGCCGCTGGCGTTTGCCGCAACAAGGGGGGGGCGGGGGGCGGTGCTATAGTTCGGCCGATTCCCGGCCGCTACCGGCCGGCCCTGTGAATGGCTACCGCGGACCGCTCTCGATGCCCCTGCCGACCGTTATCCCGCGCCGCCTGCGCGGCCTGTCCCTGCTGACCCTGCTGGTGGCCGGCCTGGCCGGTTCCGCGCATGTGCTGGCGGCCGATCTGCTGGACCTGGAGTACCGCCCACTCGCGAGCAAGCAGCAGGTCAACCTGCAGCAGCGCTACCACGGGCAGGTACTGCTGGTGGTCAATACCGCAAGCAAGTGCGGCTATACCCCTCAGTACGAAGGCCTGGAGGCGCTGCAGAAGCGTTATGCCGGCCGCGGCTTTGCCGTGCTCGGTTTCCCGTCCAACGATTTCAAGGGCCAGGAGCCCGGTGACGAAAAGCAGATCCAGGATTTCTGCACGCTCACCTACGGCGTCAGGTTCCCGATGTTCGAGAAGGTGCATGTCGTCGGTGCACAGGCGACGCCGCTGTACCAGAGGCTGACCGCGGCCACCGGCGTGGCGCCGGGCTGGAACTTCCACAAGTACCTGGTCGGCCGCGATGGCAAGGTCATCGCCCAGTTCGCCAGCAAGGTAACGCCGGACGATCCGCAGCTGACCGCCGCCATCGACAAGGCGCTGGCCGCAGCCGCCACGCATTGATATCCGGCACGGATGCCTCGACATCGACGGCATGCGTGCGACAATGTTTCTTTTCGCGCCGACGTCGGCGCCCAGACACTTCCAGGAATGCAGCGAATGAAGATGGGAATGCGCGGCGCCGCGGCGTCGGTTCTGATTCTGGCGATGGGCACTTCGGGTGTCGCTCTGTCGCAACAACCGGCTGCCCCCGCAGCCGCCAAGGAGACCGCAACCTTGAATTCCCCCAAGCAGAAGCTCGGCTACGCCATCGGCCTTGATGTCGCCAAGTCGTTCACCCCGATCGCCGATGAGATCGATGTGGCCGCGCTGCGCACTGCCGTGGAGCGTTCGTTCGAAGGCCTGCAGCCGCAGATCACCCAGGAACAGGCCAAGGCCACCGATGCCGCGTTGCGCCAGGTCGTGATGGCCCGAAGTGGCCAGCAGGTGCCGGGCATGGCGCCGGGTTCGCAGCCGCCGAAGGTCGATCGCGTCAAAGTGTCGCAGATGATCGGTTCGTACTCGGTCGGTCCGTCGCTGGCACAGCTGAAGGACGACATCGACGTCGCCTCGCTGTTTGACGCGATCAGCACAGGCCTGAGCAAGGGCCAGCCGAAGATGACGGAAGCAGACGCGACCGCCACCATTCAGGCCTTCATGGGCAGCAAGCAGGCCGAGATGCAGGCCAAGGCCGCCGCCGCTGCGCAGACCAACCGCGAGGAAGGCAACGCGTTCCTGGCCAAGAACAAGACCCAGCCAGGCGTCGTCACCACCCCGTCGGGCCTGCAGTACCAGATCATCCGTCCGGGTAGCGGCGAGCGCCCGCTGCCGAGCAGCAAGGTGCGCGTGAACTACGAAGGCAAGCTGCTCAACGGCACCGTGTTTGACAGCTCCTATGGTCGCCAGCCGGCCGAGTTCGGCCTGGACCAGGTGATCAAGGGCTGGACCGAAGGCGTCGCGCTGATGCCGGTCGGGTCGAAGTACCGCTTCTGGATCCCGGGTGAGCTGGCATACGGTGAGAACGGCACCCCGGGTGGCCCGATCGGCCCGAACGCGACTCTGACCTTCGACGTCGAGCTGCTGGGCGTCCTGCCGTAAGCGACCACGGAGCCTGCACGGACATGCGCGTTGCGATTTTCGGTACCGGTTATGTAGGGCTGGTGACCGGTACCTGCCTGGCCGACGTCGGCCACCAGGTGGTCTGCGTCGATATCGACCAGGCCAAGGTCGATGGCCTCAACCAGGGCATCATCCCGATCTATGAGCCGGGCCTGGAGCCGATGGTGAAGGCCAACCACGCCGCGTCGCGGCTGGCGTTCACCACCGATGCCGCGGCCGCGATCGGCCACGGCCAGGTCGTGTTCATCGCCGTCGGCACGCCGCCGGACGAGGATGGAAGCGCCGATCTGCAGTACGTGCTGGCTGTGGCCCGCACCATCGGGCGGCACATGAGCGTGCCGACCGTGGTGGTCAACAAGTCGACGGTGCCGGTGGGCACCGCCGACAAGGTGCGTGCCGCCATTGCCGCAGAGTTGGCGGCACGTGGCGCGGACATCGCCTTCGATGTGGTGTCCAACCCGGAATTCCTGAAGGAAGGCGACGCTGTCGCCGACTGCATGCGCCCGGATCGCATCATCATCGGCGCGACCAGCGCCGAGTCGGTGGCGGTAATGCGGCGCCTGTACGCGCCGTTCAACCGCAACCACGACCGCGTGGTGGAAATGGACGTACGTTCGGCGGAGCTGACCAAGTACGCCGCCAACGCGATGCTGGCGACCAAGATCTCGTTCATGAACGAAATCGCCAACATCGCCGAACGTGTCGGCGCCGATGTCGAGCAGGTCCGCCAGGGCATCGGCTCGGATCCGCGCATCGGCTGGCATTTCATCTACCCGGGCGCCGGTTACGGCGGCTCGTGCTTCCCCAAGGATGTGCAGGCGCTGGCCCGCACCGCGCAGCAGGCCGGCCTGGAGCCGAAGCTGCTGAACGCCGTGGAAGCGGTCAACGATGCGCAGAAGGGCCATCTGTTCGCCCTCATCCAGCGTCATTACGACAAGGGTGAAGACGAAGGTGTGCGTGGCAAGACCTTTGCCGTTTGGGGCCTGGCGTTCAAGCCGAATACCGATGACATGCGCGAAGCTTCCAGTCGTCGCCTGCTGGCGCAGCTGTGGGAAGGCGGCGCGACGGTGCGTGCCTACGATCCGGAAGCGATGCACGAGTCGCAGCGCATCTTCGGCGAGCGCGATGATCTGGTGTTCTGCAGCAGTGCCGACGAGGCGCTGCAGGGTGCCGATGCACTGGTCGTGGTGACCGAGTGGAAGCAGTTCCGCAGCCCCGATTTCCAGATGCTGCGCGAGCAGTTGAAGGACGCAGTGGTGTTCGACGGCCGCAACCTGTACGAGCCGGCGGATGTGGAAGCGGCGGGCCTGGCGTACTACGGCATTGGCCGGGGGCGCTCGCTGCATGTCTGATCTGCTGCCAACCGAACGCGAGCAGGCGCTGGAAGCGCGCCTGGTCGAACTGGAAATGCGCGTGTCCTTCCAGGAACAGGCGCTGGCCGAACTGAGCGATGCGCTGGCCGATGCCCGCATGCAGGGCATGCGCAACGCCGACGTGCTGCGCGTGCTGCTGGAAGACCTGGGCAAGGTCCGCAACGCGCTGAATTCTTCCGATCCGGCGAGCGAACCGCCGCCGCCGCACTACTGATCCGAATCCTATGAGCGATACCCTCCGCGACCAGCTGATGGGCCTGGGCTTCAAGCCCGCGCCCAAGCCCGAGCGCAAGAATGATGGCCCCCGCCGTGACGGTCGCCCGCAGGGCAAGGGTGGCAACGGCAATGGAAAGCCGCAGGGCGCTGGCAAGGGCGAGCACAAGCCCGGCGAGCGTCGTGGGCATGGCCACGGTCGCCCGGGCAAGCCCGGCCAGTCACGTGGCCCGGGCCAGCAGGGCCCGCGCACGCCGCGCAGCGCCGAAGAGATGGACCTGGCCAAGGCCTATGCCATCCGCGCGCAACGCGAAAAGGAAGAGCGCATCGAGGCCGAGCGTCTGAAACAGGAAGAGGCGCGCGTACGCCGCGAGGCCAAGGCCAAGCTGGAAGAACTGCTGAAGGACAAGAGCCTGAACTCGGAAGCGGCCGACATCGCCCGCCACTTCCCGTATGGCGGCAAGATCAAGCGCATCTATGTGACCGCCGAACAGCTGACCGCGCTCAATGCCGGCGAGCTTGGAGTGGTCCAGCTCAACGGGCGCTACCTGCTGGTGACCGCCGACGTGCTGGCACAGTCCGAGGCGGTGTTCGCCCCGTCGGTGGCGCTGAAGGTCGATCCGAATGCGCCGGCCGAGGAAGATCCGTACGCGGACCCGCAGTACCAGGTGCCGGACGACCTGGTCTGGTAACTGCATCTGCTGCGTGATGAAAGCGCCGGGCATTGCCCGGCGTTTTCGTTACCGGGTGCACGCAGTGCTGCGCCGCGCACGGATCAGCGGCAGGCTCAGCGCGAAGAAACAGAGCAGGGCGCCAATCAAGGCGAAGCCGCTGCCGGCCAGGAACGCGGTGCGGCCGTCGTCGATCTTCCACAGTTGGCCGGCAATGAGCGCGCCCAGCACACCGCCGACACCCGACGAGAATCCATAGAGCAGTCCCTGGCCGTGGCCGTTGAGACGACCGGGGAAGTAGGTCGCCAGCATCTGCATCGCTGCAGCGAAGAACGCGGCAAAACCCAGCGCGTGCGCGGTCTGCGCCAGCAGCATCACCGGCAGGTTCTCCGGGAACAGTGCGGTCACGGCCCAGCGCAGGCAGGAACTGACCAGTGCGATCAGCAGCATCCAGCTGGCGTCGTAGCGGCGGAAGAAGCGGCCGATGGTGAAGAACACGCCCACTTCGAAGACCACGCCGATGGTCCACAGCAGGCCGAGGGTGGTGGTGCGGTAACCGTGGTGGTCCATGTAGACCGAAAAGAACGTGTAGTACGGGCCGAACGACAGCTGTTCCATGAAGGCGGCCAGGAAGAAGGCCAGCACCGGCGGTCGGCGCACGATCTGCCAGAAGCCGCTGGCATCATCCGCCGTCCTGCCGATGTCGCGCGCGTAGTGGTTGCTGAAGGCCGAGGCAACCAGCAGCACGAACAGGGGCAGCATCATCCACGGCAACAATCCGGCGTGGTTGCCGGCGCCATCGCCTTCGATCAGCCAGCCGAACAGGGTGACCACGGCGATGAAACCGAGCGAGCCCCAGACCCGGATCAACCCGTAGCGATGGCTGTCGTTGCCCAGGTGGGTGAGGGTGATCGACTCGAACTGCGGCATCACCGCGTTGTAGAAGAAGCAGAACACGATCATCGCCGGGTACATCCACGGCTGCGGCAGTGGCAGCAGGAAGGCAGCGAAGCTGAGCAGGGTCAGCACGCAGCCGACGCGCAGCAGGCGGATCGGTCGCGGTGATGCGGCCGCCAGCGAGGTCCAGGCACTGGGTGCGATCACGCGGGTGGCGTACCACAGGCCCATCATCACGCTGATCGCGGTCACGCTCATCCCGCGCGCGGTCAGGAACAGGCTCCAGTACGGCGTGAACGCGCCGAGCGCCGCGTAGTAGAACAGGTAGAAACTTGAGAGGCGGGCAACGGGAACGGTCATCGCGGGAATAATGCACGGTAGCGCCGGGCCATGCCCGGCGGACGGGAGATGACGCCGGGCATGGCCCGGCGCTACCGCCTCATTCGGGGTCGTAGTCGAGATTGGAGGCCAGCCAGCGTTCGGCCTGGGCACGGTCCACGCCCTTGCGCCGGGCATAGTCGGTGACCTGTTCGCGGCTGAGCCGCCCGACAACGAAGTACTGGCTCTGCGGATGGCTGAAGTAGTAGCCCGAGACAGCGGCCGTGGGCAGCATCGCGAAGCTCTCGGTCAATTCCATGCCCGCGTTCTTCTCAGCCTGCAGCAGGTCGAACAGGCGGCGTTTCTCGCTGTGCTCGGGGCAGGCCGGGTAGCCCGGGGCCGGACGGATGCCGCGGTACTGCTCGTCGATCAGGGCCTCGTTGTCCAGCGTCTCGGCGCGGTCGTAGCCCCAGAATTCGGTACGCACGCGCTGGTGCAGGCGCTCGGCCAGCGCCTCGGCGAAGCGGTCGGCCAGTGCTTTCAGCAGGATCGCGTTGTAATCGTCGTGCTCGGCTTCGAAGCGCGCGACGTGGGCGTCGATGCCGATGCCGGCAGTGACGGCGAAGGCGCCGATCCAGTCCTGCTTTCCGCTGTCGGCCGGTGCAATGAAATCGGCCAGGCAGAAATCCGGGCGTTCGGCTGGCTTGTCCACCTGCTGGCGTAGGAAGTGCAGGGTGGTTTCGCCCTGCGGGTGCTGCACGCGGACATCGTCGCCGATGCTGGTGGCCGGCCACAGGCCGAACACGGCCTTGGCCGTCAGCCACTTCTCGCTGACGATGCGCTCGAGCATCGCACGGGCATCCTTGTACAGCTCGCTGGCCTGGGTGCCGACGATCTCGTCGGTGAGGATCGCCGGGAACTTGCCGGCCAGCTCCCAGGCCTGGAAGAACGGCGTCCAGTCGATGTAGTCGACCAGTTCGGCCAGGGGATAGTCGTCGAATACGTGCAGGCCGGGCTGATTCGGTGCCGGTGGAGTGTAGTTGTCCCAGCCGCCCTGGAATTTCTGCCCGCGCGCATGTTCCAGCGTGACCAGCCGCTTGGCGTCGCCGCGGTTGCGGTGGCGTGCACGGATTTCGGCATAGTCGGCTTCGTTGGCGGCAACGAAGGCCTCGCGCAGATCACGCGAGATCAGCGACTGCGCCACGCCCACCGCGCGCGATGCATCCTTCACCCACACCGTCGGCGCCTTGTAGTGCGGGTCGATCTTCAGCGCGGTATGCGCACGCGAAGTGGTCGCGCCGCCGATCAGCAGCGGCAGGTCGAAGCCCTGGCGCTCCATCTCGCGGGCGACGTGGCTCATCTCCTCCAGGGACGGGGTGATCAGCCCGGACAGGCCGATCAGGTCGGCGTTGTGCTCGCGGGCGGCATCGAGGATCTTCTGCGCCGGCACCATCACGCCGAGGTCGACCACGTCGAAGTTGTTGCAGGCCAGGACCACGCCGACGATGTTCTTGCCGATGTCATGCACATCGCCCTTCACCGTGGCCATGATGATCTTGCCGTTGCTCTTGGCGGTGTCACCGCTGCGCGCTTTTTCCGCTTCGATGTAAGGCAGCAGGTAGGCCACGGCCTTCTTCATCACGCGCGCGGATTTCACCACCTGTGGCAGGAACATCTTGCCGGCGCCGAACAGGTCGCCGACGATGTTCATGCCGTCCATAAGCGGTCCTTCGATCACGTCCAGTGGGCGGCTGGAGGCCTGCCGGGCCAGTTCGGTGTCTTCCTCGACGAAGGCATCCAGGCCGTGTACCAGGGCATGCGCCAATCGCTGTGCCACCGGCTTTTCGCGCCAGGCCAGATCTTCGGTCTTCGCCGCGCCCTTCCTGCCCTTGTAGCGCTCGGCGATCTCCAGCAGGCGCTCGGTGGCATCGCTTCGGCGGTTGAGGATCACGTCCTCGACACGCTCGCGCAGGTCCGGCTCCAGTTCGTCGTAGATCGGCATCGCGCCGGCGTTGACGATGCCCATGTCCATGCCGGCGGCGATCGCGTGGTACAGGAACACCGAATGGATGGCCTGGCGCACGGTTTCGTTGCCGCGGAACGAAAACGAGACGTTGGAGACGCCGCCGGAGACATGGCAGTGCGGCAGGGTCTGCTTGATGATGCGGGTGGCTTCGATGAAGTCCACCGCGTAGTTGTCGTGCTCTTCGATGCCGGTGGCGACGGCGAAGATGTTCGGGTCGAAGATGATGTCCTGCGGCGGGAAGCCGATCTCGTCGACCAGGATGCGGTAGGCGCGTGTGCAGATCTCGACCTTGCGCGCACAGGTGTCTGCCTGCCCGGCCTCGTCGAACGCCATCACCACTGCCGCGGCGCCATAGCGCAGCACCTTGCGCGCGTGCTCGCGGAACAGCGCTTCGCCTTCCTTCAGCGAGATCGAGTTGACCACGCTCTTGCCCTGCAGGCATTTCAGGCCGGCCTCGATCACGCTCCACTTGGAGGAATCGACCATCACCGGGATGCGTGCGATGTCCGGCTCGGACATGATCAGGTTGAGGTAGCGCGTCATCGCCGCTTCCGAATCGATCAGGCCCTCGTCCATGTTGACGTCGAGGATCTGCGCGCCGCTGGCCACCTGCTGGCGGGCCACGTCCACCGCCTCCTCGTAGCGGCCTTCCTTGATCAGCTTGCGGAACTGCGCGCTGCCGGTGACGTTGGTGCGTTCGCCGACATTGATGAACAGCAGGTCCGGGGTGATGACCAGAGGTTCCAGGCCGGACAGGCGGGTAGGGCGGACAGGCGTCATGGCAGGCGTCGGCTCAACAGCAGTAGGGCGGGAAGTGCGGGACGGTGGCGGCAACGTTCATGCGGCCTGCTCCCGGGTGCCGGGCAGTGCGCGCGGCGGCAGTCCGGCCACGGCATTGGCAATCGCACGGATATGCTCGGGGGTGGAGCCACAGCAGCCGCCGACCAGGTTCAACAGGCCATCCTCGGCGAAGCCGCGCAGCGTGGAGGCCATCTCTTCAGGAGTTTCGTCGTACTCGCCGAACGCGTTGGGCAGGCCGGCGTTGGGGTGGGCGCTGACATAGCAGTCGGCGACCTGCGAGAGGGTTTCCACATGCGGGCGCATCGCATCGGCGCCCAGCGCGCAGTTCAAGCCGATCGACAACGGTCGGGCGTGGGCGAGCGATGCGTGGAAGGCCTCGGCGGTCTGCCCGGACAGGGTGCGACCGGAAGCGTCGGTGATGGTGCCGGAGATCATCACCGGCAGCCGCCCGCCGCGCGCATCGAACGCTTCCTCCAGCGCATACAGCGCGGCCTTGGCGTTGAGCGTGTCGAAGATGGTCTCGACCATCAGGGTATCGGCGCCGCCGTCGATCAGGCCCTCGATGGCTTCGCGGTAGGTGTCGCGCAGCTCGTCAAAGCTGGTATTGCGGAAGCCGGGATCGTTGACGTCGGGGCTGATCGAAGCGGTGCGGCTGGTCGGGCCGATCACCCCGATCACGAAGCGCGGCTTGCCCGGAGTGGTTGCGGCCACTGCATCACAGCACGTGCGCGCGACCGCAGCGCCGGCCTTGTTCAACTCGTACACCAGGTGCTCGAGGTGGTAGTCGGCCTGGCTGACCGAGGTTGCATTGAAGGTGTTGGTTTCGACCAGGTCCGCACCGGCCTCGAGGTAGGCGGTGTGGATGTCGGCGACGATCTGCGGCCGGGTCAGCAGCAGCAGATCGTTGTTGCCCTTCAGGTCGTGACCCTCGGGCGCGGCGTGGTCGCAGCCGGGTCCATGGGCATGGTCGTAACCACCGGCGAAGCGCTCGCCGCGATAGTCCTGCTCCTGCAGCCCGTGGCGCTGGATCATCGTACCCATCGCACCATCGATGATCAGGATCCGCTCGCGCAGGGCGTCGAGCAGGGCGTTGGCACGATCAGGATGCAACCAGGGCAGGGCGGGCATGGCGGTCTCTGGCTCAGGGCTTGTTGGCGATCAGCGAAATCACTTCGAAGTGCGGCGGACGCTTCTCGCGGGTTACCGTTTCCAGGCTGGACACCTGCAGGCCGGCCTTGTCGACGAACCTGCGCAGCTCCTTGTCGCTGAAGCCGAGGTTGACGTGGCCATAGGCCTCCACCGCTGCCTTGTGCTCGTGGCGGGCCAGGCTGCACAGCAGCAGGCGGCCGCCCGGGCGCAGTACGCGTGCAGCTTCGGTCACCGCCTGCGCCGGTTTGCTGGCGTAGGTCAGCGCATGCATCAGCACGACCAGGTCGAAGCTGGCATCCTTGAACGGCAGGGCATGCATGTCGCCCTCGCGCACTTCCACATTGGGCAGCCGCCGCAGGCGCTCGCTGGCGGCGGCGACCACGCGCGCGCTGGTATCGATGCAGATGTAGCGCTTGGAATGCGGGGCAACCAGTTCGGCCAGCACGCCATCACCAGAGGCGATATCCAGCACGTCGCCGGTCTCAAGCAGCGGCAGCGCGGTGCGTGCCAGCGCCTCCCAGGTACGGCCCGGCGAGTAGTGGCGTTCCATGTCGCCGGCCACGCTGTCGGCCCAGTTCTGGTCGGCGGCGCGGTGGGCCAGCACGGCGGCCACGCGTTCAGCGTCCTGGCGCAGCAGCGGGTCATCGCTTCCGTTGCTCAAGGCATGCCACAATGCACGCTGCGCCGGGTCCAGCTGGGCTTCGTCGAAGCGGTAATAGGCCGACACGCCGGCACGGCGGTCGCGGACCAGCCCGGCTTCCTTCAGGCGTGCCAGGTGGGTGGACACGCGCGGCTGCGCCAGCCGGGTGATCGCCGATAGTTCGGCCACGGTCAGTTCCTCCTGCTCCAGCAGCGCCAGCAGGCGCACGCGAGTGGCATCGGCGAACACCTTCAGGCGGGTCGACCAGTCTTCCAGATCCATAAACATCTACCTATCGCGATATAGAGATATATTCGCTGAAGGGGCCTGGCGCGGTCAAGTCACCAGCGTACGGAAACTGCCGGGCCCCGGTACAATCGCAGCACCTGGGCGCGCCGTATGCGGCCCATAACTTCATGTACCCGGGAGGGTGTTGTGGATTTCAGCTTTACCGAAGAGCAGTTGATGCTGCAGGACGTTGCGCGGCGCATCGCGCAGGAAAAGATCGCCCCCAGTGCGGAGCACCATGACCGCACCGGCGAGTTCCCGCTGGACAACATCCGCCTGCTGGGCGAGAACGGCCTGATGGGCATTGAAGTGCCGACCGAATACGGCGGTGCGGGCATGGACCCGGTTGCGTACGTGCTGGCGATGGTGGAGGTCGCCGCCGCCGACGCAGCCCATTCGACCATCATGTCGGTCAACAATTCGCTGTTCTGCAACGGCATCCTGACCCACGGTACCGAGCAGCAGAAGCAGACCTACGTACGTGCCATCGCCGAAGGCACGGCCATCGGCGCGTTCGCGCTGACCGAGCCGCAGTCCGGTTCCGATGCCACCGCCATGCGCTGCCGCGCGGTGAAGCAGGCCGACGGCACTTTCGTCATCAATGGCAAGAAGAGCTGGATCACCTCCGGTCCGGTGGCCAAGTACATCGTGCTGTTCGCGATGAGCGAGCCGGACAAGGGCGCGCGCGGCATCACCGCCTTCATCATCGATACCGACAAGGCCGGTTTCGGTCGTGGCAAGACCGAGCCCAAGCTGGGCATCCGCGCCTCGGCCACCTGCGAGATCGAGTTCAACGATTACGTGGCGCAGGCCGAAGACGTGCTGGGCCAGGAAGGCGAGGGCTTCAAGATCGCCATGAGCGTGCTCGATGCCGGTCGCATCGGCATCGCTTCGCAGGCCGTCGGCATCGCCCGAGCCGCCTATGAAGCGACGATTGAATACGTCAAGGAGCGCAAGGCATTCGGTGCGGCCATCGGTACCTTCCAGATGACCCAGGCCAAGATTGCCGACATGAAGTGCAAGCTGGACGCAGCGCTGCTGCTGACCCTGCGCGCGGCGTGGGTGAAGGGCCAGGGCAAGCGCTTCAGCAATGAGGCTGCCATTGCCAAGCTGACCGCCTCTGAGGCGGCGATGTGGATTACCCACCAGGCCGTGCAGATCCACGGCGGCATGGGGTATTCCAAGGAAATGCCGCTGGAGCGCTACTTCCGTGATGCCAAGATCACCGAGATCTACGAAGGTACTTCGGAGATCCAGCGCCTGGTGATCGCGCGCAACGAAACCGGGCTGCGCTGAGTCGCATGGCCGCGCCGCCGCAATGGCGGCGCGGCGGTAGGTCCACGCCACGCGTGGATGATGGTCATCCAGATGACGTCTTTGCCGTTGGCCTGCGGAGACGCATGCTGCTCTAATGCAGTCCGTTTCTTCGAGGATGACGACGTGATCTATCGCGGTTGGGGAATCATGACGCTGGTGACGCCGATTGCAGCGATCCTGCTGCTGGCGTACTTCTTTCCGCATGACGGCCCCAGGGGCAATACCCCGCTGTCACAGGTTCTGCTGGGCGCAGGCCTCGGCGCAGCGGTGAACGTGGTGCTGGGCCTGTGGCTCAACCGTGTGCCGCGGCAGAAGGGGGAGGCCGCGCCCCACCATTTCTTCTTCGTACCCATGCAGTGGGCCTCGCTGATTCTGGTGGCGGTGTGCGCCGTGGTCGCGGTGATGCGCTGAGGCGTTGCCCGAAGAGCGCCAACCCAGGTTGACGGATATCGGCCACGCCGTTGTTCCGGTAGATGCCAACCTGGGTTGGCATGAATTCAACTGAGGGAAAAAAAAGGCCCCGGATCGCTCCGGGGCCTTTTCGTTCTCAGCGCACCGCCGGATCAACGATCCGGACGGTGTGCGGCATCCGCGTCGCGCTGGCGTTCCATGAACTCCTTGGACGGTTCGTCCAGTTTGTCGCCCAGCATGCGGCGCACGACCACGAAGAACACCGGGATCATCAGCAGGCCGAGCAGGGTGGCGAACAGCATGCCGCCGATCACGCCGGTACCGATGGCGTGGCGGGAGTTGGCGCCGGCACCGGTGGAGATCGCCATCGGGATCACGCCCATGATGAACGCGAACGACGTCATCAGGATCGGGCGGAACCGCAGGCGCGCCGCTTCGATGGTGGCATCACGCAGGTTCTTGCCTGCTGCGCGCTGCTCCACCGCGAACTCCACGATCAGGATCGCGTTCTTCGCCGCCAGGCCGATCACGGTGATCAGGCCGATCTTGAAGAACAGATCGTTGGGCAGGCCGCGCAGCATCGACAGGCCGAGGGCACCCAGCACGCCCAGCGGCACCACCAGCAGCACCGCCACCGGGATCGACCAGCTTTCATACAGCGCGGCCAGGCACAGGAACACCACCACGATGGACAGCACCAGCAGCAGGGTCGCAGCGTTGCCGGCCAGGATTTCCTGGTAGGACATGCCCGACCAGTCGTAGCCGAAGCCGGCCGGCAGGTCGTCGTTGACGATGCCTTCCATGGCCTGCATCGCCTCACCCGAGCTGGTGCCCGGTGCCTGCGAACCGACGATGTTGATCGCCGAGTAGCCGTTGTAGCGGCTCAGTGACGGCGGCGCCGACACCCATTCGGACTTGACCACCGTGTTGAGCGGGATCATCGCGTTGGTGCCATCGGCGTTCTGGGTCAGGCTGGACGGGCTGTAGAAGCTCTTCAGCGATTCCTGGCCAGTGCGGTACGGGCCATCGGCCTGCATGGTCACGCGCTTGATGCGGCCTTCGTAGAAGAAGTCGTTGACGTACACCGGGGCCAGCATCAGCTGGATGGTGCTGTACACGTCCGACACCGACATGCCCATCGACTGCGCCTGCACGCGGTCCACGTGCAGCTGCAGCTGCGGCGCGTTCTCCAGACCGTTGGGGCGCACGCCAACCAGGTGGTCCGGCTTCTGCGCGGCCTGGCCGAGCAGGATGTTGCGGGCCTGGGTCAACTGTTCGTAGCCGGCACCGCTACGGTCCTGCAGCCACATGTCAAAGCCACCGAACTGGCCGAGGCCCTGCACGGTGGGCAGGTTGACCACGAAGATCTGCGCTTCCTTGATACCGTAGAACGCGCCGTTCATGTTCTGGATGAACTCGGGCGCGGTGAACTTGCGTTCCTCCCACGGCTTCAGGCGGATGAAGCCCATGCCCACGTTCTCGCCGGAACCGACGAAGCTGAAGCCGGCCACCTGCAGCATGCCTTCATAGCCATCCTGCTTTTCCAGGATGCCACGCATCTGCGCGAACACTTCGTTGGTCTGGCCCTTGGTGGAGCCCGGCGGCAGCTGCACGATCGCCAGCGCATAGCCCTGGTCTTCTTCCGGCAGGAAGCTGCCCGGCATGCGGGTGAACAGGAAGCCGCACAGCGCGGTCAGCACCACGAACAGGATCATCCAGCGCGGCGCATGGCGCACCGCCGAGGTGATGTGGCCCACATAGGTGTGGCTGATCTTGTCGTAGTACTTGTTGAAGGTGCGGTAGACGATGTTCGGGTTGTCGTTGTGCGTCGGCTTGAGGAACGTCGCGCACAGCGCCGGGGTGAAGCCCAGGGCCAGGAACGCCGAGAATGCCATCGAGATGGCGATGGTCAGCGCGAACTGCTTGTAGATCTCACCGGCGGCACCGCCCTGCAGGGCGGACGGGATGAACACCGCGGCCAGCACGACGGTGATCGCCACCACCGCGCCGGTGATCTGGGTCATCGCCTTCTGCGTGGCCGGCTTCGGCGCCAGGCCTTCCTCGCTCATGATGCGTTCGACGTTCTCGATCACCACGATCGCGTCGTCGACCACGATGCCGATCGCCAGCACCATCGCGAACAGCGTCAGCTGGTTGATCGTGAAGCCGATCATCCACATGCCCAGGAAGGTACCGAGCAGGGCGACCGGGATCACCAGGGTCGGGATCAGGGTGGCGCGGAAGTTCTGCAGGAAGATCAGCATCACCAGGAACACCAGCAAGACCGCTTCAAACAGGGTCTTGACCACTTCCTGGATCGAGATCTTGACGAAGGTGGTGCTGTCGTACGGCGAGAACCAGGTGACCCCGGCCGGGAAGCTGGGCTGCAGCTCGTCCATCTTGGCGCGCACCGCTTCGGCCACGTTCAGGGCGTTGGCGCCCGGCAGCAGCTGGATGGCGAAGGCGCCGGTCGGCTTGCCGTTGTACTGGGTGTCGAAACCGTAGTTGTTGGCACCGAAGGCAACGCGGGCGATGTCCTTCAGCAGCACGCGCGAACCGTCAGCATTGGCGCGCAGGATGATGTTCTCGAACTCCTGCGGCGAGCTGAAGCGGCCTTCGGCCGAGACCGTGGCGGTGAAGTGCTGGCCTTCCGGCGAGGGGTCCGAACCCAGCGCACCGGCGGCGAACTGCACGTTCTGCGCACGCACCGCGGCCAGTACCTGGCTGGCCGACAGGCCATAGCCCTGCATCTTTTCCGGGTTCAGCCAGATGTTCATGGCGTACTCGGAACCGAACTGCTGGGTGCTGCCGACGCCGGGGATGCGCGAGACCTGGTCGAGCACGCGCGAACCGACGATGTCGTTCAGGGCGTCACGGTTGATGGTCGGGGTATCGGACTGCAGCGCCACCACCATCAGGAAGCCGGCGTTGGCCTTGGCCACCACCACACCCTGCTGGGTCACTTCCGAAGGCAGGCGTGGCGTGGCCAGCGAGACCTTGTTCTGCACCTGCACCTGGGCGATGTCCGGATCGGTACCGGTCTCGAAGGTCAGGGTGATCTGCGCACGGCCGTTGGAGGCGGACGAGGAGCTGAAGTACAGCAGGTGATCGATGCCGGTCAGCTGCTGCTCGATCACCTGGGTGACCGACTTTTCCGTGGTATCGGCGCTGGCGCCCGGGTAGGTCGCCGAGACGGTGACCTGCGGCGGGGCGATGTTGGGATAGGACTCCACGCCCAGGTTGAGGATCGCGATCACGCCGCTGAGCGAGATCAGGATCGCAACCACCCAGGCGAAGACTGGATGTTCGATGAAAAATTTAGGCATGACGGAAGGTTCCCGTTACTGCTTGTTCGAATCGGTGGCGGCCGGCTTGGCCGCATCGGCCTGCTCGGGCTTGGCCGCGTCGGCCGGTGCCTTGCCTGCAGCCGGTGCAGCGCCCGCCGGGGCGGCGCCGCCTGCGGCCGGCTTGCCGTTGGCATCCTGGCCCGGGGTCCACGGCTTGGCCACCGCCGGTGCACCTTCCTTGACCTTCTGCACGCCAGCCACGATCACCTTGTCACCGGCGGCCAGGCCGTCGCTGACCAGCCAGTTGCCGTTCTGCGCGCCATCGGTCTTCACGTTCTTGCGCACGACCTTGCCGTCGGCGCCGACCACCATCACGTAGCCGCCGGTGGTATCGCGCAGCAGGGCCTGCTGCGGCACTAGGAAGGCGTTGTTGCGCTCGCCCAGGTTGGCCTGGAAGCTGACGAAGGCGCCCGGCAGCAGGATCTGCTGCGGGTTCGGCAGCAGCGCGCGCAACGAGACGGCGCCGGTGGCCGGGTCGACCGTGGTCGAGGAAAAGTCCAGCGTGCCCGGCTCACCATAGGTGGTGCCGTCGGCGAGCTTGACGTTGACCGTGGCCTTGCCGTCGCCGGACAGCGCCAGCGCGCCCTTGGCCTGCTGCGCGCGCAGCTGGGTCAGTTCGTCCACGCTCAACGAGAAGTTGACGTACAGCGGGTCGAGCTGGTCGACGGTGGTCAGCAGGGTCACATCGCCCTGGCCCACCAGCGCGCCCTCGGTGACCTGCTGCTTGTTGGCCACGCCACTGATCGGCGCGGTCACTTCGGCATAGCCCAGGTTGATCCGCGAGGAGGTCACTGCCGCTTCGGCCTGCTTGACCGCGGCCAGCGCGGTGCGCTCGGCCGATTCGGCGTTGTCCAGGTCGGACTTGGAGACGAACTGCTGCGGGGCCAGCGAGCGTGCGCGGTCGGCGGCGACCTTGGCGTTGGCGTAGGTCGCGCGGGCCGAGGCCAGCTGGGCCTCGGAAGCGTTGAGCGAGGCACGCAGCGGCGCCGGGTCGATCAGGAACAGGGTCTGGCCCTGCTTGACCTGCGAGCCTTCCTGGTAGACGCGCTTGAGCAGCACGCCGGGCACGCGTGCGCGGACGTCGGCACTGCGGAACGGCGACAGGCGGCCGACCAGCTCGCGCTGCAGCGGCAGGGTCTGCGGCTTGGCGTCGATCACGCCCACCTCCGGCGGCGGGGGCGTCTGCTGTTCCGGCTTCTTGCAGGCAGCCAGCGCGACAGCAACGGCGCACGTCAAGGCAAGGGTGCGGAGTGGGGCGGTCATCAGGAGGAACTCCGGGGTTGGTTTGTAGACGGGGCCGGCGACGGCTGAGGCGCGAAGGCGCGCAGGAAGCTGTCGACGGAGAACTCTGCCCAGCGCCGACGCAAGAGCGCGTCATCACGGTGGGGGGTATGGAAGCGCTGTTTGTCGAAATCCTGACCGGCGATCATGCTCAGCAGCAGCTCGGCCATGAAGTGCGGGTCGTCATGCCGGAGCTGGCCCTGCATGCAAACGGTTTCAATCCATTCAGCAAGATGAAGCGTCAGTGCGCCGGCGCCATGCCGGTACAGGGTACGCGCCTCTTCGGGAAACTGGGCCGCGTCGGCGGCGATCAGCCGGCAGGCCTGGCCCACGTGCGGTTGGTTGAAGTGCTCCAGGAAGTCGGTGGCGAACTGGAGCAGGCTGGCACGCAGGTCGTCAGTGCGGAGTGCACGAACCATGGCGCCGGTAGCGTGGCCGACGTGGCGCTGCATTACCCGGCGCAGCAGTTGCTGCTTGCTGCCGTAGCGCGAGTAGAGGGTCTGCTTGGAACAGCCGGCATGCTGGGCCACCGCGTCCATGCTCATCTGCATGCCCTGCTGGGCCAGCAGTTCGCGCACGGCATCGAACACGCGCTCATCGCGTGCGTCGAGGGCAACGGGAAGGTAGGCCGGGTTCACGCGGTGGACTATACCGTCCAGTTCAGGATTGTGGAATCGAATCGGTGTCGCCGCGTGTGTCTTCCGGTAACACGCTTTGCCGATCCTGTCGGCAGTGCTTAAGCAGGCGCCCGCTCCATACCGGAGCGAACTGAATAGGCGTCTAAACCGCAGCAAACCCGGATCTGCTTATTCCGTCCTGCAGCAAGGCCTTTTCGTGCGGTAGGGCTACAATTTCATTTTCCCAACTGAGCAAGCGCATCGCTCTGCCATGAAACCGCAAAAAACCGCAGCCAAGACCGTGAAAAACAAGATGAAACCAGCAGAGTCGGAGGTCGCAGCGACCGCTGGTTTCTCCCTGGAGCCGGTGTACACGGCCTTGCGCAAGCGCTACCCCGCGGCCGCACAGGCCGAAGCAGTGGCCTTCGCCACTGACTTCTACAAGCGCATGGAGTCGGACGAGTTCCCGCACCACAGCGCTGAAGAGTGGGCCGCTCTCGCGGCTGAGACGCTGGAATTCGCCCGGGCCCGCAAGGCTGGCAAGGCCAACGTCCGCGTGTTCAATCCGACCGCGAAGGCCAACGGTTGGGAATCGCCGCATACCGTGCTGCAGATCGTCAACGACGACATGCCGTTCCTGGTCGATACCGTCACCATGTCGCTGGCCGAGCAGGGCGTGGGCGTCCACGTGCTGGGCCACCCGGTACTGCGTTTCACCCGCGACAAGGCCGGCAAGCTGGTCAAGGTCGGCGAAGGTGATGCCGAGTCGGTGATGCTGCTGGAGATCGACCGCCAGCCGGCCGATGCAATGGCTGCCATCGAGCAGGCCATCAACAAGGCGCTGGATGAAGTGCGTGCGATCGTGCGCGACTGGCAGCCGATGAAGGACAAGGCGCTGGCACTGGCCGACGACCTGGGCAGCCGCCAGCTGCCGGTCGACGACGCGTCGCGCAAGGAAGCACAGGAGTTCCTGCGCTGGGCCGCTGACAACCACTTCACCTTCTTCGGCTACCGCGAGTACCGCGTCGAGAAGCAGGGCAAGGAAGAGGTGCTGGCGCCGCTGAACGACACCGGCCTGGGCCTGATGCGTGGCAAGGACAAGTCCGCCGCCCGTCCGGTCAAGACGCTGGCCGCGCAGGGCCTGAACACCACGTCCGGTTTGAAGGATGCGCTGATCCTGACCAAGACCAATGCCCGTTCGCGCGTGCACCGCGCCGGCTACATGGACTACATCGGCGTGCTGGAGTTCGACGCCAAGGGCAAGATCATCGGCGAGCAGCGTTTCCTCGGGCTGTTCACCTCCAGCGCCTACAACCGTCGCCCGTGGGAAATCCCGCTGGTGCGCCAGCGCCACGAGCACGTGATGAAGCAGTCCGGGTTGGCCCCCGCCAGCCACAGTGGCAAGGCCCTGCGCCATATCCTGGAAACCCTGCCGCGCGAAGAACTGTTCCAGTCCAGCGAGGACGAACTGTTCCGCACCGCGATGGGCGTGCTGGGCCTGCAGGAACGCGTGCGCAGCCGCCTGTTCCTGCGCCGCGACAAGTACAGCCGTTTCATCTCCGCGCTGGTCTACCTGCCGCGCGAGCGCTTCAACACCGACGTGCGCCTGCGCATCGAAGCAATGCTCAAGGACGCGCTGCACGGCGAGTTCGTCGACAGCTCGGTGGTGCTGGGCGAATCGCCGCTGGCGCAGGTGCACCTGATCGTGCGCCCGAAGCCGGGTGAAATGCTCGACGTCGACACCGCCGAACTGGAGCAGAAGCTGGCGCAGGTGCTGCGCAACTGGCAGGACGACCTGCGCGAAGCGCTGGTGAGCCGCCACGGCGAGACCGAAGGCCTGCGCATCGCCGCCCGCATCGGCAAGGCGCTGCCGGCCGGCTACATCGAAGACAACAGCACCGCCGTTGCCGCCAACGATGTCAGCCAGCTCGACGCGCTGACCGGCCCGGACGACCTGCGCCTGAGCCTGCAGGCCGTGCCGCGCGAAAGCGGCGATGGCCTGCGCCTGAAGCTGTATCGCCAGCTGGATGACATCCCGCTGTCGGACGCGCTGCCGATGATGGAAAACATGGGCCTGCGCGTGATCGCCGAACGTCCGTACCGCCTGTCGGTCGACAACGCGCCGGTGTACGTGCAGGACTTCGAGGTCGAGTCGACCGCTGGCGCGATCGATGCCGCCAGTGTCGATGAAGCCTTCGGCGAGACCTTCGCCCGCGTCTGGCACGGCGACGCCGAGAACGACGGCTTCAACCGCCTGGTGCTGGCAGCTGGCCTGCACTGGCGCCAGGTCGCCATGCTGCGTGGCTACTGCAAGTACCTGCTGCAGACCGGCGTGCCGTTCTCGCAGGCCTACGTGGAAGGCACCTTCGCGCGTTACCCGCTGCTGGCCCGCCTGCTGGTCGAACTGTTCGAGGCCCGCTTCGATCCGGCCACCGGCCATGAGAGCAAGGACGACATCGCGGCCGGCCAGGCCCAGCTGAAGGCCCACTTCGATGTGCTGGCCGCTGGCGACGATGCCACCCTGAAGGTGCTCAAGAGCGTGGTCGATGCCCGCAAGGGTGACCGCGACGCGCAGATGCAGGCCGCGCGCGATGCGCTGCTGAAGCTGATGGATCGCGTGTCCAGCCTGGACGAGGACCGCATCCTGCGCTCGTTCATGGGCGTGATCGACGCGACCCTGCGTACCAGCTACTACCAGACCGATGCCAACGGCCAGCACGGCCATGTCATCAGCTTCAAGTTCGATTCGGCGCTGGTGCCGGACCTGCCGAAGCCGCGCCCGTACCGCGAGATCTTCGTGTACGGTCCGCGCGTGGAAGGTACCCACCTGCGCTTTGGTGCGGTTGCGCGTGGCGGCCTGCGCTGGTCGGACCGTCGCGAAGACTTCCGCACCGAAGTGCTGGGCCTGGTCAAGGCACAGATGGTCAAGAACACCGTCATCGTGCCGGTCGGCGCGAAGGGTGGCTTCTTCGCCAAGACCCCGCCGGTGAACGGCGATCGCGACGCGATCTTCGCCAATGGCGTGGCCTGCTACAAGCTGTTCATCCAGGGCCTGCTGGACATCACCGACAACATCGTCAACAACAAGATCGTGCCGCCGGTGGATGTCGTGCGCCACGACATGGACGATCCGTACCTGGTGGTGGCCGCCGACAAGGGCACCGCGACCTTCTCCGACATCGCCAACGGCCTGGCCATCGCGCACGGCTTCTGGATGGGCGATGCGTTCGCCTCCGGTGGTTCGGTCGGCTACGACCACAAGGGCATGGGCATCACCGCGCGCGGCGCGTGGGAATCGGTCAAGCGCCACTTCCGTGCGCTGGGCCGTGACAGCCAGAGCCAGGACTTCACTGCGGTCGGCGTCGGCGACATGTCCGGCGACGTGTTCGGCAACGGCATGCTGCTGTCGCGCCATATCCGCCTGGTCGCTGCGTTCGACCACCGCCACATCTTCCTGGACCCGAATCCGGATGCGGCCACGTCGTTCATCGAGCGTGAGCGCCTGTTCACCCTGCCGCGTTCGAGCTGGGCGGACTACGACACCAAGCTGATCAGCAAGGGCGGCGGCGTGTACCCGCGCAGCCTGAAGTCGATCGAGATCACCCCGCAGGTGCGTGAAGCGCTGGGCCTGGACGAGAACGTCAAGGCGCTGTCGCCGAACGATCTGATGAGCGCGATCCTGAAGGCGCCGGTCGACCTGCTGTGGAACGGCGGCATCGGTACCTACGTCAAGGCCGCCAGCGAGCAGCACAGTGATGTCGGCGACCGCGCCAACAACGCACTGCGCGTGAACGGTGGCGAGCTGCGCTGCAAGGTGGTGGGCGAGGGCGGCAACCTGGGCATGACCCAGCTGGGCCGCATCGAAGCTGCCCAGGCTGGCGTGCTGCTCAACACCGACTTCATCGACAACTCGGCCGGTGTCGACACCTCCGACCACGAAGTCAACATCAAGATCCTGCTCAACGATGTGGTGCGGGCCAAGAAGCTGACCGTCGAGCAGCGCAACAAGCTGCTGGCCTCGATGACCGATGAAGTCGCCGAGCTGGTGCTCAACGACAACTATCGCCAGAACCAGGCACTGAGCCTGATGGAGCGGATGGCGGTCAAGCGCCTGGGGTCCAAGCAGCACTTCATCCGTACCCTGGAACAGCAGGGCCTGCTCGACCGCCAGATCGAGTTCCTGCCGTCCGACGCCGAGCTGTCCCAGCGCAAGGCACGCGGCCAGGGCCTGACCCGTCCGGAACTGTCGGTGCTGCTGTCCTACTCCAAGCTGGTGGCGTTCAACCAGCTGCTGGATTCGGACATCCCGGAAGATCCGTACCTGTCCAAGGAACTGCAGCGCTACTTCCCGACCCCGCTGCAGAAGAAGTACGCCGACGCGATGGAGCGTCACCGCCTGAAGCGCGAAATCATCGCCACGGCCGTAACCAACCAGACCATCAACCGCATGGGCGCCACCTTCCTGATGCGCATGCAGGAAGACACCGGCCGTTCCATCGCCGAGGTCGCCAAGGCCTACACCATCAGCCGCGAAACGCTGGATGCACGCGCGCTGTGGGCGCAGATCGATGCCCTCGACGGCAAGGTACCGGAGTCGGTGCAGATCGATGCGCTGGAAGTGATCTGGAAGCTGCAGCGCTCGTTCGTGCGCTGGCTGCTGTCGCGCCCGGGCGCGATGCCGGGCATCACCGAAGCGGTCAACCGCTACCAGGGTCCGTTCAACGACATCCGCGTTGCTTCGGGTGTGCTGCCGGATTCGCAGCGTCCGACCTACGAAGCCCTGGTGGCCGAGTGGAAGGAAAAGGGCCTGCCGTCTGCACTGGCACAGCAGCTGGCCGAACTGCACTTCCTGGAGCCGGCGTTCGACATCATCGAACTGGCCCGCACCCGCAAGCTGAAGCCGGTGGACGTGTCCAAGGTCCACTTCCGCTTGGGCGATGCCCTGCAGCTGCCGTGGCTGTTCGAGCAGGTCGACGCGTTGGAGGTCAACGGTCGTTGGCACGCGGTGGCGCGTGGCGTGCTGCGTGACGAGCTGGCAGCCAACCACCGCAACCTGGCCGGGCAGGTGCTGGGCACCAAGGGCAACAGTGCCGAGGCCAAGGTCGCTGCCTGGATGGGCCGCGACGACAACAGCCTGCGCTTCACCCTGGCGATGCTGGCCGAACTGGCCGAGCAGAAGACCCTGGACTACCCGACCGTCTCGGTCGCGGTGCAGCGCCTGGGCCAGCTGGCCGCGCATGGTGCGTAAGCGCATTCGCGCTGACGCCCCACGGATTGCTCTGCAAACCGTGGGCCCCATGCCAACCATGCTCCCAGACCCCCGCGCCGTTGGCGCGCCCCCCTGACTCAGGGGGGCTCCTGATCTGCAGCAGTTGGAGGAACGGCCCCGCGAAAGCGGGGCCGTTCTGCATTGTCTGGTAGTGCCGGCCGCTGGCCGGCAACCTCATGAATCGCAACCGGGTGCAGCAGCCGGCCAGCGGCCGGCACGACCGGGTATGCTCTTGCTGGCACACCCACCCGGATCCACCGATGAGCGACACCCCCCGCATCGCCTTCCTGGCCAGCGCCACCGAACCTGCACAGATGGCCCGCGCCGCGATGGTCTCGCGCTATGGCGATCACGCGCCGGAGCAGGCCGACGTGCTGTGTCCGCTGGGCGGCGACGGCTTCATGCTGCAGACCCTGCATCGGCACGGGCACCTGGGCAAGCCGGTGTTCGGCATGAAGCTGGGCACCGTCGGCTTCCTGATGAACCAGTACCGTGGCGACGACGACGTGCAGGCCCGCATTGCCCGTGCTGAACCGGCCAACCTGCGCCCGCTGGAAATGGTGGCGCTGACCGAGTCGGGCACCAGTACCGGTTCGCTGGCCTACAACGACGTGTCGCTGTTGCGCCAGACCCGGCAGGCCGCGCATATCGGCATCGACCTCAACGGCCAGGAACGCGTGGCCGAACTGATCGGTGACGGCGTGCTGGTGGCCACCCCGGCCGGCAGCACCGCCTACAACTATTCCGCGCACGGTCCGGTGCTGCCGCTGGGCTCGCACACCATCGCGCTGACGCCGTTGGCCCCGTACCGGCCGCGTCGTTGGCGCGGGGCGATTCTCAAGGCCGACACCGAGGTGCGTTTCCGCGTGCTGGATCCCTACAAGCGCCCGGTCAGCGTCACTGCGGATTCGCACGAGACCCGCGACGTGGTCGAGGTGACCATCCGCGAGTCGAAGGACCGCCGCGTAACCCTGCTGTTCGACCCGGAGCACAACCTGGAAGACCGGATCCTGAGCGAACAGTTCGTTTTTTGAGGACAATGGGCGGCCGGCCCCGCCGACCGCTTGAAGGACCCCCACCGATGGGCGACAACTCCCCCCGTTTGCTGACCGTCGCGGTCACCTCGCGCGCGCTGTTCGACCTCGAGGAAAGCCATGCGCTGTTCGAGAGCGATGGCGTGGCGGCCTATGCCGAGTTCCAGCGCCAGCATGAGGACGACATCCTCGGCCCCGGCGTGGCCTTTCCCGTGGTGCGCAAGCTGCTGGCACTGAACCAGGGCGCCAGCCCGGAGAACCCGCGGGTCGAGGTGATCCTGCTGTCGCGCAACTCGGCCGATACCGGCCTGCGCATCTTCAACTCGATCCAGCACTACGGCCTGGGCATCATCCGTGCGACGTTCACCGCTGGCGAGCCGACCTGGCCGTATGTGAAGCCGTTCGGCACTGACCTGTTCCTGTCGGCCAACCCGGAATCGGTGCGCAGCGCGCTGCGCCATGGCATCGCGGCGGCGACCATCCTGCCCAAACCACCGGGTGAGACCGCGGCCGCAGCGGCAGACCAGATCGACATCGGCCGCCCTGCCGGGCAGCTGCGCATCGCCTTCGATGGTGACGCCGTGATCTTCGGTGACGAGAGTGAGCGCATTTCGCGCGAGCAGGGCGTGGAAGCCTTTGGCCGCCACGAACGCGAACGCGCCCGCGAGCCACTCAGTGGCGGCCCCTTCCGCGGCTTCCTGTCGGCCCTGCACACGCTGCAGGAAGTGTTCCCGGCTGGCGACAGCGCGCCGATCCGTACCGCACTGGTGACCGCGCGGTCGGCCCCGGCGCACGAGCGGGTGATCCGCACCCTGCGGGAGTGGGGCGTGCGCCTGGACGAAGCGCTGTTCCTCGGCGGCCGGCACAAGGGGCCGTTCCTGCAGGCCTTCGGTGCCGACATCTTCTTCGATGATTCGCAGCACAACATCGACAGCGCCCGCGAGCATGTGGCTGCCGGCCACGTACCGCACGGCGTCGCCAACGAGGGATAGGGCGGATTCGACCGGTAGGTGCCAACCTTGGTTGGCGCTGCCGTCAGGCCACGGGTCCGATCAAGGGCTGCCCGACATCCCCAGCTGCAGGTCCACCACTTTCCAGCGCAGGCCCTGCGGCTCCAGCACCACCTTCATCGGTGGCTGGCCGGGGCCGCGATCCACATCGATCACGAAGCGATCGAACGCCTCGAAATGGTGCTCGGCGTGCTTCAACGGTCGCGCGGGTTCGGTCGGGCCGAAGGCATCGCCGCCCTGCAGTTCATTGCGGCCACGCTTCCACAGCACGTGGCCCTGCAGCATCGCGCCGATCCCGGTCGGGGTCACCATGGTTTCCACCGCGGCCCCCCCGAGCTGATCGCCCAGGCCGTAGAGCAGGGCTCCGAACGGGCTGGCCGCCACGTCCGGGCCCGCCTGGCGCACCAGGTAATCATTGAGCTGCGCACGCAGGCTGCTGCGCACGCGCGGGAAATCGACGTAACGCTCCAGGCGCGCGGTGTCGCGCTGTTCGATGGCCTTGGACAAGCCATTGACAGTCAGGTACGGGCCGCCGAACCACCAGGCCGCCAAGGCCAGGACCAGCAGCACAAGCAGTGCGGTGAGCTTCTTCATGCCGGACAGACTGCCGCAACGGCGGCAGTGCCGGGTGAAGACTCACTGACTGGGCGAACCACGGCCATCACCGAAGGCATCGACCAGCTGTTGCCGTTCCGCCGGGCTCAGCGCCTCCACGCGCGTTGCCAAGACCTCGTCCAGGCTGCGGATGCGGGTGGTGCCGAGGATGCCGCTGGCCACACCGGGATGCCCCAATGCGTAGGCGAAGGCGGTCTGGGCCGGACGCTGGCTGTGGATCGTGGCCACTGCCCGGCGCATCTGGCGGGCACTGCGCATCAGCTGGCGGCTGCTGGGTTTCAGCCAGGCGCGCGCCAGGTACCAGCCATCGGCCAGCCGTGGCAGGCGCGGGCGTGCGGGCAGCAGGTGGCCCTGCGCCAGCACGGTGCCGGCCAGCACGCCGATGCCCACTGCCTGCAGCTGATCGATAAGCGGTTCGCGGTCCTGCTGCAGGGCGTTGTAGTCCAGCAGCACCACATCGAAGGCATCTGGATGGGCGATCATCCAGCGCAGGGTCGAGGCCGAGTGGGTGTTGATGCCGGTGTATCGGATCAACCCACGTTCGCGCAGGCGCTGCAGTGCCGCCAGCAGGTCGTCACTGATGTCGTGTTCGCTGGCGCCATGCAGCTGGTAGACATCAAGATGGTCCAGGCCGAGGTTGCGCAGCGACGCCTCGCAGCTGGCGGTGATGGCCGCGGGCGAGAAATTGCGTTGCTCGGCGCCGCTGATGCCGGCCTGGCCGGTCAGCGTGCCGCCCTTGCTTGAGATCACCAGTGAATCGCGCGGGTACTGCTTCAGCAACGGGCGCAGGATGCGGCCCAGGCGCGGCTCGGCATGGAAGCCGGAATAGTTGTGACCGGTATCGAGCAGGTTCACCCCGTGGGCAAGCGCATGCTCGACCACGGCAGCTGCCTCATGCTCGGGGAAGCGGCGATGACCCCAGAAGCCGGAGCAGCCCAACCCGATCGGTGAAACGGCCAGGCCGGTGCGGCCGAGCACGCGCCGCTGGCGGGCCAGCGGAAGATTCTGCGACATCAGAATTCCAGGTCCAGCGCAGCGCACAGGTAGTCGACGAACGGGCCGAGCGCGGCCAGGTCCTTGCCCAGCGTGGACAGCAGGCGTGGGCCGGTCATGGTGGCGTCGTCCAGCGAGCGCCACATCACCCAGTTGCGGTGCTTGAGGTCGTCGATGAACTCGAAGTCGGCCGGGAAGCCACGCGGGGGCCGCACCAGCTTCTCGCTCTCCTCGAAATCGAAGCGCTTGCGCAGGGCCGGCGCATGCGCGGCGGCCTTCCAGCTGCCCGGGTTGTCGAGGATGAAGTGGCGCACGCGGCGCTGGGTTTCCGGTTCCGGGTGCCACAGGCCGGCACCGACAAAGCTCTCGCTTGGCTGCAGGTGCACATAGAACGAGGGCGCGGCCACTTCGCGACGGCGCTCATGGAACAGGCGCGCACCCTGCCAGGTCTTGTAAGGCGATTTGTCGTTGGAGAAACGCGCGTCGCGGTGGATGCGGAACAGGGAGCCGCCGACGCCGCGGGTATCGGCGCGGAAGTGTTCGCTGACCTCGGCAAGGGCTGGCTGAAGATCACCCAACAGGCGCAGGAACGGCTGTCGCACATGCTCTTCGTACTGCTGGCGGTGGTCGTTGAACCACGCCTTTTCGTTGTGGCGCGCCAGGCTGCGCAGGAACTTGAAGCTGGCGTCCGAGAAATAGGTACTCACAAGGTCTCCTGCAGGTGCTGGCCCCAGTCGCGCAACGATTGCAGCAGGGCCTGGCGCCGCGCGTCGTCGGGCGACTCGGCGGCCAGCGCATCGAGCTGTTGCTGGTACTGGGGCAGGTTGAGTTCGCCCAGGCCGCCGTCGCCGAGCAGGCGCTGGCGCCGGTAATCCTGCCAGCGCTGGCGTTCAGCCGGCGCGAGGCTGTCGGGATGATTGCGCGCACGGTAGCGGAACAGCAGCTCCGGCAGGCGCGGGTCGCGGAAGCGGCCTTCCAGCGCGGCCAGCTGCTCCGGCGCGGTGGTGCGTGCCAGCGCCAGCAGCGGCTTGTCGCCATTGCCGAGGAAGCCGTCATACAGCGAGGCATCGACATCGGCCACGGTCGCGACGCGGGGCTGGTTGTAGACCTGGCGTGCCTTCTCGGCCAGCTGTGGAGCGAACGCGCGCAGCCGTTCCACCTTGGCTTCGATCGCGGCCACGTCCAGGCCGAGGCGCGCATGGTCATCGGCGCGCAGGTGGTTCCATGCGATCAGTGCCGGCACCTTGTTCAGGTGTACTTCCTTCAGCGGCACGCGTGCCACGCCTTCGGGCAGCTCGCTGGCCCGCATGTACAGGCGCTGTGCGATCACCTCGGCCGGCAGGTCGAGCAGGTCGTCGATCTCGCCCTCCAGGTCGAACACGATCACCCGGTTGTTGATGGTCGGGTGCACGGCCAAGGGCAGAACCGGTGCGGCGCACAGGCGGCTGGCAGGGTAGCGCATGGAAATGTGCAGAACCGGCTTCATCGCCGCCACGTCCAGCAGGCCGCCGACGAAGCGCTTGTCGCGCAGCTTCAGCGCGTACTCCCACAGGCGCGGCTGCGACTGCTTGAACAGCCGTGCCATGCCGATGGTGGCGCGCACGTCTGACAGCGCTTCGTGCGCATCGCCTTCGCGCACATTGTTGGCCTCGGCCAGGTGCTCGAGCTTGAACGAGGTGGCGCCGTCCTCGCGCAGCGGCCACCGGATGCCGTCCGGGCGCATCGCGCGCATCAGCCGCAGCATGTCCAGCAGGTCCCAGCGCGAATTGCCGTTGCGCCACTCGCGTTCGTAGGGATCGTGGAAGTTGCGGAACAACCCGTAGCGGACGAACTCATCGTCGAAGCGCAGCGTGTTGTAGCCCAGCGCGCAGGTGCCGGATCGCGACATCAGTTCGTTGATGCGGTCGAAGGCTTCGGCCTCGCTGATACCCTCGGCCAGGGCCTGCTGCGGGGTGATGCCGGTGACCAGGGTGGCCATCGGCGAGGGCAGCAGGTCATCGGCCGGGCGCACGAAGAAGCTGACCGGCGTGTCGATCTCGTTGAGGTCGGCATCGGTGCGGATCGCGGCGAACTGCGAGATGCGGGTGCGCCGCGGGTCCTGGCCGAAGGTTTCCAGGTCGTAGAACAGGAAGCTGTCGGCCATCAGTGCGCGCCCTCCAGGACGGGCAACTGTGCGTGGATCTGCGCTTCCAGTGCGGCCCAGTCGATGTTGTCCAGTGAATCGTGACCGGTGGTGGCTGCAACCAGCAGGTCGCGCTGCAGTTCGGTGCGGCGCAGCGCCTCGGCGTAGGGCGTGTGCAGGAAGGTGACCATCGTGTAATGCGGCACGAAGCGGGTCGGCCAGCGCCGCTGCAGTTCCTGCTCCAGCTCGCGTTGCAGCAGGAATGCAGGGTCGGCCACGCGGTCGCGCATCTCCAGGTAGTTCTCAAGCGCCATCTGCTGGATGGCACGTGCATTCGGTTTGCGTTCGGCCTCGAACGCGGCGAACGCACCTTCCAGATCATCCGCTTCCATCAGATGGCGGGCCAGAGCCACGCAATCCTCGAACGCGCAGTTCATGCCCTGGCCGTGGAACGGCACCATCGCATGCGCAGCGTCACCGATCAGCACGGCGCGGCCCTGCTGATGCCAGCGGTCGAGGGTGAGCGTACCGAGCAGGCCCGGCGGGTGCTGTTCCCAGTCCACGCGCAGGTTCGGGATCAACGGCAGCGCGTCGGCGAACTCGCGTGCGAACAGGGCCTCGGCCTGCGCACCGGTATTGACCGTGGCGAAGCTGGGATCGCCCTGGTTGGGCAGGAACAGGGTGACCGTGAAAGTGCCTTCGTGATTGGGCAACGCGATGCACATGTAGTGGCCGCGCGGCCAGATGTGCAGCGCATTGCGCTCGATGCGGAAGCCGCCATCGGCAGCCGGCGGGATCTCCAGTTCCTTGTACGAATGGTCAAGGAAGGCGATGTCCTCGCCCAGCGGCGCACGACGGTTCATCGCCGCGCGCAGTGCCGAGCCCGCGCCGTCGGCGCCGATCAGGGTGTCAAAGCGGATGTCGTGCGGGCTGTCGTCACGGTCATCGATGAAACGCGCGTAGCCCGCATCGAAATCCACGGTATGCAGGCGACGATGGAAATGCACGGTGGCACCGGCCTGTTCGGCCAGTTCCAGCAGCGTGGTGTTCAGATCGCTGCGATGGATCGACCAGATCACCTCGCTGTCGTCGCGGCCATAGCGCTGCAGCTGCGGTTCGCCGTCGCGTGGATGCACCATGCGCCCGCGCATCATCACGGCGCGCGCCATCACCTCGTCTTCCACACCGGCCTGGCGCAGTGCATTGCGCCCGCGCTCGGCCAACGCCAGGTTGATCGAACGACCGCTCTCGTAGTCGGCAATGCGGGGATCGCCACGGCGTTCGTACAGGGTGATGCGCCAGCCTTGCCGTGACAGCAGGATGGCCAGCAGGGACCCGGCAAGGCCGGCACCGATAATGCTCAACGAGCGGGAGGCGTGTGCGATCAACGAACTGTCCAGCAGCAGGGGGAGGGGCCGGCTTACAGGCCGGCCCAGGCTTCCACTTCCTCGACGAAATGGTGCACGTCCAGGTAGCGGTTGTAGAGCGGGGTGGGCGAGATGCGGATCACGTCAGGCTCGCGCCAGTCGCCGAGCACGCCGATGCCGCGCAGGTGCTCGAACAGTGCACGGCCACGCTCGCGGCCACCGATCACGCGCAGCGACAACTGGCAGCCGCGGCGCTGCGGATCGGCCGGGGTAATGATGTCCAGCACCTGCGGCAGGCGTGCGCGGACCAGTGCTTCGAGCAGGCCGGTCAGCGCCAGCGATTTGCTGCGCAGCGCCTCCATGCCGGCACGCTCAAACAGGTCCAGCGAGGCACGCAGTGGTGCCAGGCCAAGGATCGGTGGATTGCTGAGCTGCCAGCCTTCGGCACCGATGGCCGGGGTGAACTGGGGCGCCATCTGGAAGCGGGTCGATTCCTCATGGCCCCACCAGCCGGCAAAGCGCGGCAGGGTGGTGTCGCGGTGGTGGCGCTCGTGCACGAACGCGCCGGCCACCGCGCCCGGGCCGCTGTTGAGGTACTTGTAGTGGCACCACACGGCGAAGTCGGGTGCGATGTCATGCAGGCGCAGCGGCAGGTTGCCAACCGAGTGCGCCAGGTCGAAGCCGATGCGTGCGCCCTGCAGGCGTGCGGCGCGGGTGATCGCATCGAGGTCGAAGGCCTGGCCGGTGCGGTACTGCACGCCGGGCCACAGCACCAGCGCCAGGCGCGGGCCGTGCTCGGCGATGGCGCGTTCGATCGCGGCCAGCGAAATCGTGCCGTTGGCTTCGTCCGGCTGCACTTCCACCAGGCACGCGGCCGGGTCGAAACCATGGAAGCGGATCTGAGCTTCCACCGCGTGGCGGTCGGTCGGGAATGCGCCGGCTTCCATCAGGATCAGCGGGCGCTGCGTGGTCGGCCGGTAGAAGCTGACCATCATCAGGTGCAGGTTCACGCTCAGCGTGTTCATCGCTACCACCTCGCTGGGCAGTGCGCCGACCAAACGGGCCAGCTGCGCGCTCACCAGGCGGTGGTACGACAGCCACTGCGTCGGGCCGGTGAAGTGGCCTTCCACCGCCAGTTCGCCCCATTGTTTCATCACTTCCTGCACCGCGGCCTGCGCACCGCGCGGCTGCAGGCCCAGCGAGTTGCCGACGAAGTAGGTCTGCTCGCCGCCACCATGGCGCGGAATCAGGAATTCGCCACGCAGCGGGCGCAGCGGATCGGCGGCGTCCAGGGCGATGGCGTGGGTGCGGCTGAGCAGGTCGGACATGGTCGGGCAACAGGCTGCAACGGGACCGCCAGTGTAGCGCCTGGCGGCGTGCCTGCCGCCGAACCTGTAGAGCCGAGCCCATGCTCGGCTGCCGGGCCACGAAGCCGAGCATGGGCTCGGCTCTACAGGGGCAGGTGCTCAGCCCGCCGCCGGCACCGGCAGCGGATCCACGTGTCCGCACTGGCTGCAGGTACGCAGTTCCAGGCTGGCGTGGTAGTGCGCAAACACCTTGGGCAGGTCGGTCTCGATGTTCTGCAGCGGGAAATACTCTTCGTGCAGCTTGTGGTTGCAGCGCTCGCAGTGCCAGATCACGCCGTCCATCTCATGCGGCAGCCGCTTGCGCTCGACCACCAGGCCGATGCCCCCGGGCGGGCGCCGCGGCGAGTGCGGCACCTTCGCCGGCAACAGGAAGATCTCGCCGGCGCGGATCGGAATGTCGCGTACCGCGCCGTCCTCCTGCACCTTCAGCACCATCTCGCCTTCGAGCTGGTAGAACCACTCGGGGCCTTCGTCGTAGTGGTAGTCGGTACGCGAGTTCGGCCCGCCGACCACCATCACGATGAAATCGCCGTTGTCGATCATCTTGTTGCCCACCGGCGGCTTCAGCAGGTGGCGGTTCTCTTCGATCCAGGCGTGCAGGTTGATCGGCGAAGCGAGCATGGTGGTCATCCGTAGGGGATCAGTCGCGACGGCCCTTGCGCGGCACGAAGGACAGCGCTTTTTCATACGCTGGCTGCAGTTCATCCAGCGAACCGACGTCGATGCCCATTTCACGCACGCGGCCGTCTTTCAGGCTGTAGACCCAGCCGTGCACCATCAGCTTCTGGCCGCGGGCCCAGGCATCCAGCACGATGGTCGAGCGGCAGAGGTTGGCGACCTGCTCGATCACGTTCAGCTCGCACAGCCGGGCGTGCTTGAGTTCGTCGTCTTCGATGGCGTCGAGGATGCCCTGGTGCTTCTGCACCACGTCACCGACATGGCGCAGCCAGTTGTCGGCCAGGCCGACGCGGGTGTTGTGCAGGCAGGCATGCACGCCGCCGCAGCCGTAGTGGCCGACGATCAGGATGTGCTTGACCTTCAGCTGGTCCACTGCGTACTGCACCACGCTCAGGCAGTTAAGGTCGGTGTGGGCGACCACGTTGGCGACGTTGCGGTGCACGAACACTTCGCCCGGCGCCATGCCGATGATCTGGTTGGCCGGCACCCGCGAATCGGAGCAGCCGATCCACAGGTACTCGGGATGCTGCTGCTTGGCCAGCTGGTGGAAGAAGTCGGGGTCCTCCTTCTCGATGCGGTCGGCCCAGTCGCGGTTGTTCTGCAGCAGCTTGTGGATGTCTTTCATGTTCGGGTCCCTGGCGTCGGGTGGGGGCGCACCGCAGCCATCCGGCTGCGACGTCGCGGGAATCTGGGGTGTTCAGCCGCTGCGGGCGGCCTGTTCGCGGTGCCAGCGCATCCACTGCGCCAACTCGGTGGAGGAAGGAGTGCCCAGCTGTTCCAGTTCGGCGATCACGGCGCGCTGGTTGGCGTCGGGATGGTTCTGGCTCAGCTTCAGCTTCAGCTGCACGTGTTCGACCTGGAAACGGAAGCCGACGATGGCACGCAGTTCCGGGCCATGTTCGGCGCGCGTGGCATCGAACTGCCAGGCCTGGCAGACACTGGCTTCGAAGTGATCGCTGATCGCGCCGACCAGTTCGGCCAGCGCACCGGCATCGTCGAAGGTGTGCAGCTGGCCACGCAGCTCGGCGGCGGCGTAGTTCCAGGTCGGCACCCGTGCGGCAGGCTCCTTGTCCGGATACCAGCTGGCCGAGACGTAGCCGTGTGGTCCGTCGACCAGCACCTTGGCCGCACCGCTGTGGCGCGACTGCGGGTTGGCGCGGGCCCAGTGCCCGCGCAGCTCGATGCGCTCGCCCTCGCGCCGGTACAGCACCGGCATCCGCGTCAGCTCCGGCAGGCCATCGCTGCCGGGGGTGAGCACGGTGACGAACGGATCGCGCGCCAGCAGGCGGTCCAGCCAGAGCAGGTCGGTCTCGGCGAAGGCGCGTGGAGTGAACATGCCTGGATCAGGCGCGCGCGCCCAGCGACTGGATCATGCGGCCGCGCAGGCCCTCGTCGTTGTCGGCCTGCGGCGGCTGCACTTCGTGCAGGCTGAAGCCGCGCACCAGCGCGTCTTCCTCGTCCAGGCCGTCATACTCGACGAATTCGGCGTCGAACAGCTGCGAACGGGCGGTGTCTTCGCTGTCATAGCTCAGCGTGTTGCCATCGCTGTCGAGCACCTCAGCGGTGCCGGCCGGGCGAACGCGCAGGCGCGCCCAGATCAGGGTGTTGCCGAGGCTGGCCAGCCACCAGCTGTCGCGCGAGGCAGAAATGTCATTCATGGGGGTTACCAGAGCGAGGCCAGCCAGAGCAGGGCAGCCATGCCCAGTCCGGCCAGCAGGGTCAGCAGCGATACCCAGGCCGGCGTCGCCAGCCCGGACAGCGAGCGGTCCGGCTGCTGGCGATAGTCGCGGCGCAGCAGCCAGGCCAGGGCATCGGGCTTGAGGAAGGCACCGCTGCCGAAGCGCTCGGCAAGCGCCGGATGGCGGTCGCGCACGTGCACCAGGGTCAGCGGCCAGAAGATCACGAAGGCACTGAACCCGGCCACTGCAACGCCGACGAAACACAGGGCGAAGAACAGGGTCATGGGGGCAGTACCTCCGTGGTCGTATGGGGCTTAGAAGTCCGCGCTGCCCGGGGCACGCGGGTAGGGGATCGCATCGCGGATGTTGGACAGCCCGCAGACGTACACCACCAGGCGTTCGAAGCCCAGGCCGAAGCCGGCGTGCGGCACCGAGCCATAGCGGCGGAAGTCGCGGTACCAGCTGTAGTGCTCACGATCCAGGCCGAACTGGGCCATGCGCGCGTCCAGCACGTCCAGGCGCTCCTCACGCTGGCTGCCACCGATGATCTCGCCGATGCCCGGGGCCAGCACGTCCATCGCGGCAACGGTCTTGCCGTCGTCGTTCAGGCGCATGTAGAAGGCCTTGATGTGCTCCGGATAGTTGGTCACCACCACCGGACGACCGACATGCTCCTCGGTCAGCCAGCGCTCGTGCTCGGTCTGCAGGTCCAGGCCCCATTCCACCGGGAAGTCGAACTTCCTGCCGGACTTCTGCAGCAGGCTGACCGCATCGGTGTAGTCGATGCGCTCGAACGGCGCGTTGATGAAGTCTTCCAGCTTGGTGATCGCGTTCTTGTCCACGCGCTCGGCGATGAAGGCCAGGTCGTCGCTGCGCTCGTTCAGCACGGCGCGGAACAGGTACTTCAGGAACTCTTCGGCCAGGCGTGCGTCTTCGGCCAGGTCGGCGAAGGCGATTTCCGGCTCGATCATCCAGAACTCCGCCAGATGGCGGGTGGTGTGGCTGTTCTCGGCGCGGAAGGTCGGGCCGAAGGTGTAGACCTTGCTCAGCGCCAGGCAGTAGGCCTCGACGTTCAGCTGGCCGGACACGGTCAGGAACGTTTCCTTGCCGAAGAAGTCGCGGCTGAAATCGATCGCGCCCTTCTCGTCACGCGGCAGGTTCACCATGTCCAGGGTGGACACGCGGAACATCTGGCCGGCGCCTTCGGCGTCGGAGGTGGTGATGATCGGGGTGCTGATCCAGTTGAAGCCGTTCTCGTGGAAGAAGCGGTGCACGGCCTGGGCCAGGCAGTTGCGGATGCGGGTGACTGCGCCGAACAGGTTGGTGCGCGGGCGCAGGTGCGCCACTTCGCGCAGGAACTCCGGCGACATCGGCTTGGGCTGGATCGGGTAGGTGAGCGGGTCTTCGACCCAGCCGACCACTTCCAGGGCGCTGGCCTGGATCTCGAACGACTGGCCCTTGCCCTGCGACTTCACCAGGGTGCCGGTGGCGATGACCGAGCAGCCGCTGGTCAGGCGCTTGATCTCGTCGAAGTTGCCCAGGCTGTCGTTGGCCACCACCTGGATCGGGGCGAAGCAGGAGCCGTCGCTCACATTCACGAAGGCCAGATTCGCTGAACCGCGCACCGTGCGCACCCATCCGCGTACCGTGACTTCGCCGCCTTCCGGGATCTTCCCGGCAAGCGCATGTTCAACGCTGACCACCGTCATGACTTGAATCCTCTGCTGATCGACTCGATCTGTGAACACGGGAGTTTACCGGTTGCAGCGTTCTGCTTGCGAGGCATTTTTCGCGGCAACGGCTCCTTATAATGTCCCCGTACCTCTGGAGTAGCCCCATGGCCGTCAGCCTGACCCCCATTGCCTTCGAGCGCGTGCAGCGCTTTGTCGCCCAGACCCCCGGTGCGCTGGGCCTGCGTTTCGGCGTGACCAGGACCGGCTGCTCCGGCTGGGGCCACATCACCGACCTGGCCCGCGATGAGCGCGAGGGCGATACCGTGTTCGAGCAGGACGGCGTGAAGATCTATGTCGACGCCAAGAGCCTGGCGCTGGTGGACGGCACCGTGATCGACTTCGGCAAGCACGGCCTGAGCGAGACCTTCACGTTCAGCAACCCGAACGCCACCGCCGAGTGTGGTTGCGGCGAGAGCTTCACCACCGACGCCGACAAGGCCTGACGGCCCGGCGGGACCTGATCGTTCTGGTAGGGCCCAACCCGGGTTGGGCGCTCGCCCCCGGTTCAGGGTGCCAGGTGGCCCATCGGTTGCCCGGCCGCCTCATCTGCGCCATAATGCGCGGCTTCCTGCCTTCCTGGCGGGAATCCTTGCCCCACCGCGGTCTCAACGGCGGGGGGCTGTCCGGCCGCGAGGCCACATCCGAAAGGTAGAAAAAACATGAGTCGTCATTACGAAATCGTGTTCATGGTCCACCCGGACCAGAGCGAGCAGGTCCCGGCCATGATCGAGCGCTACAAGTCGCTGGTCGAGAACGGCAACGGCACCATCCACCGTCTGGAAGACTGGGGCCGCCGCCAGCTGGCGTACCCGATCCAGAACCTGGTGAAGGCCCACTACGTGCTGATGAACATCGAAGCCGACCAGGCCGTTCTGAACGAACTGACCGAGAGCTTCCGCTTCAACGACGCCGTGCTGCGCAACCTGGTCATCAAGCGTGACGAGGCTGACACCGAGCAGTCGCTGATCATGAAGAGCAAGGACGAGAAGGGTGACAAGCCGGAGCGCGGTGAGCGCCGTCGTCGTGACGACGAAGAAGGCGAGTCCAACACCACCGCTGACAACGAAGCCGGCGACGACGCCGCTTCCGCCGCCTAAGGAGCCTTCCCATGTCCAAGTTCTTCCGTCGCCGCAAGTTCTGCAAGTTCACTGCTGAAGGTGTGAAGGAGATCGACTACAAGGATCTCAACACCCTGCGCCAGTACCTGACCGAGAACGGCAAGATCGTGCCGAGCCGCGTCACCGGTACCAAGTCGAAGTACCAGCGCCAGCTGGCGACCGCCGTCAAGCGCGCTCGCTTCCTGGCCCTGATCCCGTACACCGACAACCACGACGTCTGATGCAGGCGGGGCGGCCCGACGCCGCCCCCGCTGTGCCAGCTATTCGGACAGCCTTTGTTGCGGGGCATCGCCTCGCTAACGAATAACTTATCTGGAGCAATACCATGCAGCTGATCCTCCTGCAGAAAGTCACCAACCTCGGCAACCTGGGCGACCTGGTTGATGTGAAGCCGGGCTACGGCCGCAACTTCCTCGTGCCGCAGGGCAAGGCCGTGCCGGCCACCGAGAGCAACAAGGCCGAGTTCGAAGCCAAGCGCGCCGAATACGAAGCCAAGGCCCAGGCCATCCACGCCGACGCTGAAGGCCGCAAGGCCAAGCTGGAAGGCGCGAGCGTGACCATCGCCGCCAACGCTTCGACCGAAGGCAAGCTGTACGGCTCGGTCGGCCCGCGCGACATCGCCGAGGCCTTCACCGCCGCCGGCCTGCCGCTGGAAAAGAGCGAAGTCATCCTGGGCGAAGGCGCCTTCCGCAACATTGGCGAGTACGACGTGCTGATCCACCTGCACGCCGACGTCGAGACCACCGTCAAGGTTGTCGTCGTCGCCGAAGCCTGATCCCACGCCGCAAGGCCTGGCATCACCGCAGAACGGGCGCCCGCAAGGGTGCCCGTTTTGTTTTGGGCGATCGCCGGGTATGTAGAGTCGAGCCATGCTCGACTTGGCCTCCGTGCTGCACCACTGCTTGCTAGACAGCCTCACCCAGGAAGTAGCGCTCGAAACCTGCAAGCGCATTGGCAACGTCCATCCGTAGTTGATCGGCTTGCAGAAGTTCTCCTGCACGACGTGCGCGTTCGATCATCATGTCGATACAGGTCGCCATGTCTGCTGATACAACAGGTACGAGGGCGTTCCTGTCGATGGTTTTCCAAGGCTGGCAGGCGTAGACCATATCCATGGTCAGCAGCTGCCTTTTGAGAAACAGCATCAAGCGGTCTGGTCCATCCGGTTCGAATGTCCAGATCGTCCCGGAGACCCGAAGAACGATTCCGAATTTGGTGATGGATCGAAGATAGTTCCCCTTCACATGACGCTCGAAGCAGATGTTCAGTTGTCTCTGGAGCGGGGCAAAAAGGGCGCCTGACGGCGGATCGCCATACTGGCCGCTGATCTGTATCTGCATGGGCAGCTCTCAAGTGGTCTGGATGACGAATCGACCGCAGTCCATCGAAGGTGAAGGAATGTTGCGATCAAGCAACAGATAGCCCATCCCGCCGATCAGGATTCCTTGATGTGTCGGGGCTGCCTTATCAAGATCGAAGTCGTCGAACTGAAGGACGAACGCCTGGTCTTCCGATGCGTCATCCTGCAGCCAGTAAGGCCGCCCACCAATTTTCGAAGTTCCGTGAGGTGTTTCGCCCTCACTCAGCGCCATCCCGGCACAAATGCGGAGTGGCCCAATCGGCGCGCAGGGAGAGTCTCTTGGTTCATGCCCAGGCCAGTGAACGACCACGCGACCGCCCTGGTCCATGGCTTCTTCCAATCTCTGCTCGCCCGAGGTGATATATGGCGTGAAGACCGAAATGCTCAGCCCAGGCGCGATGTACAGTCCGGCGACGTGGCTTCGAATGAATGCGGCTGGAAAACTGGCCAAGTGAAGCAGTGCGTGTCCATGGATGCTGGTTGGCCAAGGGGTATGGGCATCCAGCCAAGCGGTCCCGCCGAGCACGGGAGCGGTCATCGCGCCGTCGGCGGGGGTAAATAGAAGCGGTCGATGCATCCCCCCATCCTGCACGGCTTCTGATGTGCAGGGCTGTGAATCGGTCCAACAATCAATAAATATCAATGACTTGCGATTTGATCGGTGGCTTGGAAATCCGTCGCCCCAGGCGCAAAGCGACATCTGGACCCATTTCAAGCGCGCTCCGAGCCGGTCATCCCGCCCGTGGAACATTCGCGCCGTTATACTCATTCCATTGTGTCACCCTTGGCTTCATTGAATTCTTTTGAAATCAATGGCTTGAGGTGCTGGCTGACCTGACATCCACAATACGGACGCCCTCTGGGCGCCTGTTGGAACCCAATCACGCCATGCGTCTTTCCACGATCAAGCTGTCCGGCTTCAAGTCGTTCGTCGATCCGACCACCCTGCACCTGCCGACCAACATGACCGGCGTGGTGGGCCCCAATGGCTGCGGCAAGTCGAACATCATCGACGCCGTGCGCTGGGTCATGGGCGAGAGTTCGGCCAGCCGCCTGCGCGGCGACTCGCTGACCGACGTGATCTTCTCCGGTTCCAACGCCCGCAAGCCGGTCTCGCAGGCCACGGTCGAGCTGATCTTCGACAACTCCGACCACACGATCTCCGGCGAGTACGCCGCGTTCAACGAAATCTCGGTCAAGCGCACGGTCAGCCGCGACGGTACCAGCAACTACTACCTCAACGGCACCAAGTGCCGCCGCCGCGACATCACCGACCTGTTCCTCGGCACCGGCCTGGGCCCGCGCAGCTACTCGATCATCGAGCAGGGCATGATCAGCCAGATCATCGAAGCACGCCCGGAAGACCTGCGCGTCTACCTGGAAGAGGCGGCCGGCATCTCCAAGTACAAGGAGCGCCGCAAGGAGACCGAGACCCGCATCCGCCACACCCGCGAGAACCTGGACCGGCTGGGCGACCTGCGCGACGAGATCAGCAAGCAGCTGGAGCACCTCAAGCGCCAGGCCAAGCAGGCCGAGCAGTACCAAGCCCTGCAGGAAGAGCGCCGGGTCAAGGATGCCGAGTGGAAGGCGCTGGAATTCCGCGGCCTCGACGGGCGCCTGTCGAAGCTGCGCGAAGGCCTGTCGCAGGAAGAGACCAAGCTGCAGCAGCTGATCGCCGACCAGCGCGACGCCGAGGCCCGCATCGAGACCTCGCGCGCGCGGCGCGAAGAGGCCGCCGACGCGCTGAACACCGCGCAGGCTGCGGTCTACCAGGTCGGCAGCACGCTGGCGCGCCTGGAGCAGCAGATCCAGCACCAGCGCGAGCTGTCGCAGCGCCTGCACAAGGCGCGCGATGAAACCCAGCAGGCCCTGGCCGAACTGGGCCAGCACATCAGCGGCGACGAGGCCAAACTGAGGGTGCTGCGCGAGGCGGTGGAGGCCGCCACTCCGCAGCTGGAAGAACTGCAGGAAGAAAACGAGATCAAGCAGGAAAGCCTGCGCGAGGCTGAAGAGCGGCTGGCCAGCTGGCAGCAACGCTGGGAACAGCACACCTCGCAGAGTTCGGAAGCCTCGCGCGCCGGCGATGTCGAGCGCACGCGCGTGGACTACCTGGACAAGCAGATCCTCGACGCCGACCGGCGTCGCGAGGCCCTGGCCGCCGAACGCGCAGGCCTGGACGTGGACGCGCTGGAAGAAGCCTTCGAGCAGCTGCACCTGCAGCACGACACGCAGAAGGCCGCGCTGGATGAATTGAGTGAAGACGTCGAGCTGCGCAAGCAGGGCGTGGCGGCGGTGCAGGAACAGCAGCGCAATGGCCAGAACGAACTGGCTGAACTGCGCAAGCAGGCCAACGGCCTGCGCGGTCGCCTGGCCTCGCTGGAGACCCTGCAGCAGGCCGCGCTGGGCCAGGAGCAGGGTGCAGCCGTGGCCTGGCTGAAGGCGCGCGGGCTGGATTCGGCGGCGCGCGTCGGCGAACGCCTGGACGTGGATGCCGGCTGGGAAAACGCGGTGGAAAGTGCGCTCGGCCAGCTGATCGAAGGCGTGCTGGTCGATGATCCGGCCAGCCTGGTCGGCGCGCTGGGCGAACTTGGCGAAGGCCACATTGCGCTGGTCGCCGACGATGCTGCTGAACTGAAGGTGGCGCCGACCTCGCTGGCGGCACGCGTGCGCGGCCCGGCAGCGATCCGTCGGCTGCTGGCGCACCTGCATGGTGCGAAGGATCTGTCCGAGGCGAAGGCCCTGCAGGCCAGCCTGCCGGAAGGCGATTCGATCATCACCCAGGGCGGCGAGCGCCTGGGCCAGGGCTGGCTGCGCGTGTCGCGCTCCGGTGCCGCCGAGCAGGGTGCGCTGCTGCGCGAGCGTGAGATCAACGAACTGCGTGAGCAGATCGAGCAGCTGCAGGACCGCGAGGCCGAGCTGGAAGAGCAGCTGAGCGGTTTCCGTGAGCAGCTGCAGGCGGCCGAGCAGCAGCGCGAGGATGCGCAGCGCGCGCTCTACCAGGCCCACCGCGCGGTGTCCGAGCTGGCCGGCCAGCTGCAGGGCCAGCAGGGCAAGGTGGAAGCGGCACGCACCCGCATCGACCGCATCGAGGGCGAGCTGAAGCAGTTGCAGGAAACGCTGGAAGCCAACAACGAGCAGGCGCGTGAAGCGCGCTCGCGGCTGGAGAGTGCGGTCAGCAGCATGGGCGACCTGGAATCGACCCGGCAGCGGCTGGAGGGCGAACGTCGGCAGTTGACCGAGGCCCGCGACCTGGCCCGCGATGCCGCCCGTGCGGTACGCGAGCGCGCGCATTCGCTGGCCCTGACCCTGGAATCGCAGCGTGCGCAGCTGGCCTCGTTGAGCCAGGCGCTGGAACGCATGGACACCCAGCGCGGGCAGCTGGATGCGCGGCTGGGCGAGCTGCACTCGCAGCTGGACGAAGGGGATTCGCCGGTCGAATCGCTGCAGGCCGAACACCAGAACGCGCTGGAAGAGCGGGTGCGCGCCGATCGCGTGCTGACCGAGGCACGCACGCTGCTTGACGGCATCGACGCCGAGCTGCGCAACTACGAGCAGACCCGCCACCAGCGCGACGAACAGGCGTTGGCCCAGCGCGAGCGCATTTCGCAGCGCAAGCTCGACCAGCAGGCCTTGGTGCTCAGCGCCGACACCCTGCAGGCGGCGGTGGAAAAGGCCGGCTTCGTGCTGCAGGACGTGCTCAATGCACTACCCGAGGACGCCCGCCTGGGCGACTGGGAGCAGGCCGTGCACCAGATCGACGCACGCATGCGCCGGCTGGAGCCGGTCAACCTGGCCGCCATCCACGAGTACGGCGAGGCTTCGCAGCGTTCGGACTACCTGGATTCGCAGCACGCCGACCTGACCACGGCGCTGGAAACACTTGAGGATGCCATCCGCAAGATCGATCGAGAGACCCGCGGGCGCTTCAAGGACACCTTCGACCGCGTCAACGCCGGCGTCCAGGCGCTGTATCCGCGCCTGTTCGGTGGTGGCCACGCCTACCTGGAACTGACCGGAGAAGACCTGCTCGACACGGGTGTGACCATCATGGCGCGCCCGCCGGGCAAGCGCGTGTCCAGCATCTCGCTGCTGTCCGGCGGCGAGAAGGCGATGACCGCAGTGGCGCTGGTGTTCGCCATCTTCCAGTTGAATCCCGCCCCGTTCTGCCTGCTGGACGAGGTGGACGCGCCGCTGGACGAAGCCAACGTCGGCCGCCTGGCCAACATGGTCAAGGAAATGAGCGAGAAGGTGCAGTTCCTGTTCGTCAGCCATAACAAGGCGACGATGGAGGCCGCGCACCAGCTGTCGGGCGTGACCATGCGTGAGCCGGGCGTCAGCCGCCTGGTCAGCGTGGACCTGGAAGAAGCGGCGCGATTGGCGGGCGCGGCCTGACGTGCCATCCTAGTTACCTGAATGAATTAGCCGGAGAACCTATCGAATGTCCGACACGGCACTGTTGCGCATCGGCATCCTGGCCGCCGGCCTGCTGTTGATCGCCGCGATCTTCCTGTTTGGCCGTCCGAAGAAGAAGCCCCAGGGCCGTCGCGTGGAGAACGCGGAACCGGCCAGTGGCGAGCGCCGCGAACCGGTCCTGGGCGAGGACGGCGTCGTGGTGGCTGAGGGCCGCGTCGAACCGGGCATGCGCGGGGAAGGCGAGCAGGCCGAACTTGGCCTGGCCGACACTGACCCGGGCGCGGCCAACGACCTCGGCAAGCGCACTACCCAGGATTTCGACAAGATCGTCTCGCTGTTCGTGGCCGCCCGTGCCGGCGAGCAGCTGCGCGGCGAAGACATCGTGGTGGCGGCCGAGAAGACCGGCCTGGTATTCGGCCACATGAACGTGTTCCACCGCCTGGTGGAAGGCCACCCCGAGCGCGGCCCGATCTTCTCGATGGCCAGCATCATGAAGCCGGGCAGCTTCGACATGGCCAACATCCGTGCCATGGAAACCCCGGCCATCGCCTTCTTCCTGACCCTGCCGGCGCCGCTGACCGCGCTTGATGCCTGGGAGAAGATGCTGCCGACCGTCCAGCGCATGGCCGAGCTGCTCGATGGCGTGGTGCTGGATGACAGCCGCAATGCCTTGGGCCGCCAGCGCATCGCGCACATCCGCGACGAGCTGCGTGCCTACGACCGCCAGCACCAGGCACCGCCGCTGACCAAGACCCCGCGCTGGTAAAGCCTGTTGTGCCGGCCAACGGTCGGCACCCACCCCGGTAGATCCACGCCATGCGTGGATGGGGCGAACCAAGGTTCGCCCCCATCAACAGGGTCAGGCCGGTACGCCGGCCACCTTGGCGAACGCACGGCGGAATGCGGCCATCTCGTCTTCGGTGCCTACGGTCACGCGCACGCGCTGTGGCCAGATCGGCCAGCTGCGGCCAATGATCACGCCGTTGTCTGCCATCGCCTTGGCAAAGGCGGCACCGTCGCGCTGCACATCCACCACGAAGCAGTTCGCTTCCGACGGCACGCAGCTGAAGCCACGCTTGCCCAGCCACGCGATGGTGGCCTGCCGCACCTTGGAATTCTGCAGGCGCCGCTGCGCGATCAACTGGGGATCCTGCAGGCTGGCCAGTGCCGCTGCCAGTGCTGGCACGGGCAGCGGGTTGTCGCCCAGGCTGGCCAGTTCGCGTAGGCGGTCAGGGTGCGCGGCCGCCATGCCCAGGCGAAGGCCGGCCATGCCGTACAGCTTGGAAAACGTGCGCAGCACGATCAGGTCATCGCGCTGCGTCACCTGGGTGATCAGGCTCGGCTGCTCGCTGTACTGCAGGTAGGCCTCGTCGACCAGCACGCGGGTGGAGGCGGGCTTGTGGGCCAGCAGCCAGGCGAGCTCATCCGGTGGGCTGATCGAACCGGTCGGGTTGTTCGGATTGCACACGTACAGCAGCCCGGTCGGGCGTGCGTGTGCGGCGGCGACCATTGCACGCAGGTCATGCGCGCCGTCGTCGCGCAGCGGCACCTTCTGCACGTATGCACCGTGTGCGGCGGCGACCTCGCCCAGCGTCTCGAACGTTGGGTCGGCCACCACCAGTCCCGCCTGCGGGCTGGTCCACAGCACGGCGGCGCGGTTCAGCGGTTCGCTGGAACCCGGATACAACCGCACGTGATCAGCCGGAATGCGTGCCTGTTCGATGAAGGCATCGCGCACCTGTCCGGCCAGGGCGAAGCGGTAGCGGCCGCAACCGGCGATGCTGTCGCGTGCCGCCTGCTGGGCTGCGGGCGAGGGGCCGTAGGGGCATTCGTTGAAATTCAGCAGCACCGCACCTTCGGCGGGGGCAGGAGCGGCGGCCGTCGCGGGTTGGGTATGGCCAAGCTGCGGCAGCCCGCTGCCAGCGACGGCGAGGCCAGCACCGGCCAGTTGCAGGAAGCGTCGACGGGAAGCAGGCAGGGTCACGGGCACGATTCCGAAGGGCAGACCGTCGCACGCTAGCGCTGGTTGCGGTGGGCGGCAAGCCCGCTTTTTGTAGTGCCGAGCCATGCTCGGCTGCAGCCGTGCCAACCAAGGTTGGCATCTGCCGGGGCGGGGAGAAGGTTGGCACCTGCCGGGAGGGGAGAAGGTTGGCCACCAGGGCAGGGAGCGCCCGTCGAGCATGGCTCGGCGCTGCGAAGGGGGGCATTACAGGGCCTGACGGCCGGGCGCGGTAGAATCCCCGGCCATCCCAGAACCACCGGATTCCGATGAGCTCCAGCCCCGCCGAACGCGCCGAAGATCTCCGCCGGCAGATCGCCCAGGCCAACCGCGCCTACCATGAGCTGGACGCCCCGGAGATCCCCGACATCGACTACGACCGGATGGTGCGCGAGCTGGAAGCACTGGAGCGCGAACATCCGGAACTGGCCCGGGCCGACAGCCCGACCCAGCAGGTCGGCGCGCGTCCCTCCGGCCGTTTCCCCGAAGTCCGCCATGCGGTGCCGATGTTGTCGCTGTCCAACGCCTTCAGCGATGAGGAAGTGGCGGATTTCGTACGCCGCATTGACGAACGCCTGGGCCGCCGCAGCCTGCAGTTCTCGGCCGAGCCGAAGATGGACGGCCTGGCGATCAGCCTGCGCTACGAGGATGGTCATTTCGTGCTCGGCGCGACCCGCGGCGATGGCAGCACCGGCGAGGACGTGACCGCCAACCTGCGCGAGATCGGCGATGTTCCCAAGCGGCTGCACGGCAAGGACTGGCCGGACGTGCTGGAGGTGCGCGGCGAGGTCTACATGGCGCGTGCCGATTTCGAGGCCTACAACGAACGTGCGCGCCTGCACGGCGGCAAGGTGCTGGCCAACCCGCGCAACGCGGCGGCTGGATCGCTGCGCCAGCTCGACCCGAAGATCAGTGCGCAGCGCAGGTTGAGCTTCTTCGCCTACGGTACCGGTGAAGTGCAGGGCGGCGAGCTGCCCGATACCCATTCGGGCACGCTGGCGCAGCTCGGCGCCTGGGGTTTCCCGGTCAGCGCGCTGTGCAAGGTGGTGGAAGGCACCGACGGCCTGCTCGGCTACTACCGCGATATCGGCGAGCGCCGCGACAGCCTGCCGTTCGATATCGATGGCGTGGTCTACAAGCTCGATGATCGCGCCGGCCAGCAGGCCATGGGCTTTGTCTCGCGTGCGCCGCGCTGGGCCATCGCGCACAAGTTCCCTGCACAGGAACAGAGCACCACGGTGGAGGCGATCGAGATCCAGATCGGCCGCACCGGTGCGGCCACGCCGGTCGCGCGCCTGGCACCGGTGGCCGTGGCCGGCGTGATCGTGTCCAACGCCACCCTGCACAACGCCGACCAGATCGCACGCCTCGACGTGCGCGTCGGCGACAGCGTGATCGTGCGCCGCGCCGGCGACGTGATCCCGGAAGTGGTCAGCGTCATCCTCGATCGCCGCCCGCAGGGCACCACGCCCTGGCAGATGCCGACGCGCTGCCCGGTGTGCGGCTCGGAGATCGTGCGCGAGGAAGGGGCGGCCGCATGGCGCTGCTCGGGCGAGCTGTCCTGCCCGGCGCAGCGCAAGGAAGCCATCGCCCATTTCGCCTCTCGCCGCGCGATGGACATCGACGGCCTGGGCGACAAATACATTGAAACCCTGGTCGACGCTGGCATCGTCAAGAGCGTGGCCGACCTGTACCGGCTCACTCGTGACCAGCTGCTGCACCTGAAGCTGGTGCTGGACGCTGAAGATCCCTCGGCGCTGGCCGCCGCACTGAAGCTGCACCTGCCGGCCGAAGGCAGTGGCGCGGTGCTCAATGCAGTGCTCAGGCTGGACGGCAACGATCCGGGCTGGCGCGCGCAGGCGCTGGCGCAGCCGGCCCGCTTCGAATGGAACACGAAGAAGATCGCGACCAAGTGGGCCGACAACCTGATCGCGGCCATCGACGCCAGTCGTGCCGCCACGCTGGAACGGCTGCTGTTCGCGCTGGGCATCGAGCACGTGGGCGAGAGCACGGCCAAGGCGCTGGCGCAGTGGTTCGGTGACCTGGAACTGATCCGCCACCTGCCGTGGCCATTGTTCAAGCGCGTGCCGGACATCGGTGGCGAAGTGGCGCGCTCGCTCGGCCACTTCTTCGAACAGCAGGGCAACCAGCAGGCCATCGATGACCTGCTGCAGGTCGGCCAGGTCCGCATCAGCGATGTGCACGCGCCCAGCGCCAGGCTGCGCGAGGGGCTGGACCTGGCGCAGCTGTTGGTCGAATCAGAGATTCCCGGCATCACCCGCCTGCGCGCGGAAAAACTGGTGGCCGCGTTGCCCGGTGCCCAGGCGGTGCTCGACGCCGAGCATGGGCAGTTCGTCAACGCCGGGTTGCCCGACGACACCGCGCGTGGCCTGGCCCAGTGGCTGGACAGCGAGGGCCACGGCGCGATGCTGCTGGCGGCCGAGAAGGCGATGCAGCAGATCCTGGCCAAGGCACCGGCGCTGGCGGAGATCGTGGCCGGCCCACTGAATGGGCAGACCGTGGTGCTGACCGGCACCCTGGCCCAGCTCACCCGCGATGCCGCCAAGGAGCGCCTGGAGGCCCTCGGTGCAAAGGTCTCCGGCAGCGTCTCGAAGAAGACCAGCTTCGTGGTCGCCGGTACCGAGGCCGGCTCCAAGTTGGACAAGGCGCAATCGCTGGGCGTGCCGGTATGGGACGAAGACCGCCTGCTGGCTTATCTGGCCGAACACGAATGATGACCCCGCCGGGTGCATGGCGCCCGGCATGAAACACAAAGGAACACCGATGCAGACCGCCCCGCTGGATTTCCGCCTGGCCACCCGTGCCGACGAGGAGCTGTTGATCGCGCTGATGCGCGAGTTCTACGCCGAAGACAGGATCGACTTCGATGACGGGCGCGTGCGTCGCGGCGTGGACGCGCTGCTGGCCGATCCGCGCAATGGCGAAGTGCTGTTGTGGCTGGACGAGGCGGGCGAGGTGGTCGGCTACGCGGTGATCGCGATGGGCTTCAGCCTGGAGCAGGGCGGCCACTTCATGCTGCTGGACGAGCTGTACCTGAGCCATCGCGCGCGCGGTCGTGGCCGCGGCAAGCAGGCGCTGGCCATCTGCGAGCAGCGCGCTCGTGGTCGTGGCGTCAGCCGCCTTCGCCTGGAAGTGAACCACCACAACGAACTGGCCCGACGCCTGTACCTGGCCAGCGGCTACATCGACGATACGCGCGATCTGCTGACCCTGCCGCTCGACCATCCGCGCCCGGAGGGCATCCTGTGAGCGAGGCCCTGCTGCGCGCGCTGCAGCAGCGCGCTGCGCTCAACGCGCTGGTGCGCCGCTTCTTTGCAGAGCGCGATGTGCTCGAGGTGGAGACGCCGATCCTGTCGGTCGCGGGCAACACCGAGCCGAACATCGACAGCTTCCATACCGACTTCACCGGGCATGTCGATGCCGGCGGACGCCGCCGCTGGCTGCGCACCTCGCCGGAGTATCCGCTCAAGCGCCTGCTGGCGGCCGGTGTGGGCGACTGCTACGAACTGGGTCGGGTATTCCGCAACGGTGAGGCCGGCGGCCGCCACAACCCGGAATTCACCATGTTGGAGTGGTATCGGGTCGGCTGGGACCACCATCGGTTGGTACAGGAGACCGCCGAGCTGGTCGGCCAGGCGCTGGCCCTGGTGGGACGCCGTGCGACCCTGCGCGTGCTGAGTTACCGCGAGCTGTTCCAGCAGCACCTTGGCGTGGATCCGTTCGAGGCGGATGAGTCCACGCTGCGTGCTGCGTTGGGCGAGGTGCACATTGACCCGGTCGGATTGACCCGTGATGACTGGCTCGACCTGCTGATGACCCATCGTATCCAGCCGCATTTCGATGACGCGGTCATGACCGTGGTGCATGACTGGCCAGCCAGCCAGGCCGCGCTGGCACGCATCCGCGCCGGCACGCCGCCGCTGGCCGAGCGTTTCGAGCTGTACCTGGGTGCAGTGGAGCTGGCCAACGGCTATCACGAACTGAACGACGCCGACGAGCAGCGCGCCCGCTTCCAGCGCGACCAGCAGCGCCGCCACGAACGTGGGCAGGTGCAGCCGCCACTGGATGAGGCGCTGCTGGCGGCGTTGCCGGCGTTGCCGGCCTGTGCCGGCGTTGCGCTGGGGATCGACCGCCTGCTGATGGCGATGAACCGCACACCCCGCATTGCAGATGTGTTGGCCTACGACTTCGCCCACGCGTGACCATCACGCGTTGCTGAACATCCCAGGCTGAACGAAACGCGGGTTCTGCGCGCTTGCGTCGGTAAGCGGGATGATGCTTTTATCACGGCCAATGCCGGACACTGGCATGCAGTTCATCCATTCCTGCTGGGGAAGGCTTTGGTCAAGTGGTTTGCGGTTGTCGCTGCACCGATGTACTCCATCGCGCTCTGGGGTGCCTGGCTGCCGTCGCCGGCGTCGGCCCAGCAGGTGGGCTACGACGATGAAGTGGTGACCTGCGAGTCCCGCGACATGGGCTGGGTGCACTGCGACATCGATGTGGCCAACGGCGTCGATCTGGTGCGCCAGCTGTCGAGCAACAGCTGCATCCGCGGCAGCGAGTGGGGCACCGACCGCAGTGGCGTGTGGGTCACCCTTGGCTGCCGCGCCGAATTCCGTGCGCGCCGTGCGCAGGGTGCGGCGCCTGCGGCAACGGAAGGCAAGCGCCTGGTGCGACGCGTGGTGCGCTGCGAATCCAATGGCCGTCCGCAGAGTTGCCCGGTACGCCTGGATGGCGCGCCGGTGCGCCTGCTGCGCCAGTTGTCGGTGTTGCCGTGCCGGGAAGGCCAGGGATGGGGCTACAAGCGCAATGAAGTCTGGACCAGCCGTGGCTGCCAGGGCGATTTCGAGGTGGCCGACGAGGATGGCCGCTTCGTCGATGTGCCGCGCCGCCTGACCTGCGAATCGAAGTCGAAGAAGCGGCGTTTCTGCGGCGCCAGCATCTCCGTTGGCGCGGTCGTTTCCGAGCAGCTGTCGAGCACGCCCTGCGAGGAGGGCAGTACCTGGGGCTGGAGCCGCAACGGCATCTGGGTGGACGGCGGCTGCCGCGCCGAATTCTCGGTGAATTGAGCCCGGGCGGGCTCCAACGCTGCCGGGCGTGGCCCTACAATGGGCCCATGAACACTGCTCCCGACATCGACTACGCCCGTTATGACCACATCCGCCCGATCCTGTGGACCGGCGATGCCTTGCAACTGCTGGACCAGCGCAAGCTGCCGTTCGTGGTCGAGCATGTGGTCTGCCACGACAGCGACGAGGTTGCCAGCGCCATCCATGCGTTGACCGTGCGCGGCGCGCCGGCGATCGGCATCGCCGCCGCCTGGGGCGTGGTGCTGGCCGCGCGCGAGGTGCAGGCCGCCGACGGTGCGCACGCCCTGCAGCAGCTGGAACCGGCACTGCAGCGCCTGAACGCATCGCGCCCCACTGCGGTCAATCTGGCCTGGGCGCTGGCGCGCATGCGCCGTTGCCTGCACGCCGCCGGCGCCGACTGGAAGGCACTGCTGGAGGCCGAAGCGCAGGCCATCGCCGAGGAAGACCTGGCCGCCAACCGCCACATGGGCGCACTGGGCGCTGGCTTGATCGAGGCCGGCAGCGGTGTGCTGACCCACTGCAATACCGGCTCGCTGGCCACCGCCGGCTTCGGTACCGCACTGGGCGTCATTCGCGCCGGCATGGCCCAGCACCGCATTGCCCGCGTGTTCGCCGGCGAGACCCGGCCGTGGCTGCAGGGCGCGCGCCTGACCGTGTGGGAGCTGCAGCAGGACGGTATCGATGCCACCCTGATCGCCGACTCGGCGGCCTCGCACCTGATGAAGACCGGTGCCGTGCAGTGGGTGATCGTGGGCGCAGACCGCATCTGCGCCAATGGTGATACCGCCAACAAGATCGGCACCTACCAACTGGCCATTGCCGCGCGCCACCATGGCGTGAAGTTCATGGTGGTGGCGCCGTCCTCGACCGTGGACATGGAGACCGTGGACGGCAGTCAGATCGAGATCGAGCAGCGTGATCCGGGCGAGCTGTACGGCGTGGGCGGCACCCGCACCGTCGCCGAGGGCATTGCCGCCTGGAACCCGGTGTTCGACGTCACCCCGGGCGAGCTGATCGACGCCATCGTGACCGAGCGCGGGGTGATCCTGAACCCGACCGCCGAGAACATGCGCGCCGCCTTCGGCGGCTGAGGCGGGCAGGACCGCGGACGTCTGTAGAGCCGAGCCCATGCTCGGCTGCGGCGGATTGCCGGCCGAGCCGGGCATGGGCTCGGCCCTACAGCATCGGTAGGGCCCCTAAGTTCCTGATTTGTGCCGGTAAAATCCCCGTAAAGGCAGGCGGAAAACAGCCCGTTGTGGTAGTATCCACAGGTTGAATCGAGGTTCCGGCGCGACCCCCTCCCGCAGAGGGCTGCGCCGGACTGGACCGCTACCAGACAACGGAACCCGAATGGCAGAAACCGCCAAGGAAATCATCCAGGTCAACCTGGAAGACGAGATGCGCAAGAGCTACCTCGATTACGCCATGAGCGTGATCGTGGGCCGCGCGCTGCCGGATGCGCGCGACGGCCTCAAGCCGGTGCATCGTCGCGTGCTGTACGCGATGAATGAACTCAACGCGCACAGCAACAAGCCCTACTTCAAGTCGGCGCGTATCGTCGGTGACGTCATCGGTAAGTACCACCCGCATGGCGATCAGTCGGTGTACGACACGCTGGTGCGCCTGGCACAGCCGTTCTCGCTGCGCTACATGCTGGTCGACGGCCAGGGTAACTTTGGTTCGATCGACGGCGACTCCGCCGCGGCGATGCGATACACCGAGGCGCGCATGTCGCGCCTGGCGCATGAGCTGATGGCCGATATCGACAAGGAAACCGTCGATTTCCAGCCCAACTACGACGAAAAGGAACTGGAGCCGACGGTCATGCCGACCCGGTTCCCGAACCTGCTGGTCAACGGCTCCGCCGGTATCGCGGTGGGCATGGCGACCAACATCCCGCCGCACAACCTGAGCGAATCGATCAACGCCTGCATTGCGCTGATCGACAACCCGGAGATCGACGTCGACGGCCTGATGGAGTACATCCCGGGCCCTGATTTCCCGACAGCCGGCATCATCAACGGCACCGCCGGCATCGTCGCCGGCTACCGCACCGGCCGTGGCCGCGTGCGTATCCGTGCCAAGGCCGACATCGAAGTGGCCGACAACGGCCGCGAGTCGATCATCGTCACTGAAATTCCTTACCAGGTGAACAAGGCACGTCTGATCGAGAAGATCGCCGAGCTGGTCAAGGAAAAGAAGATCGAAGGCATCAGCGAGCTGCGCGATGAGTCCGACAAGGACGGCATGCGCATCTACATCGAGATCAAGCGCGGTGAATCTGCCGAGGTTGTGCTGAACAACCTGTACCAGCAGACGCAGATGGAATCGGTGTTCGGCATCAACATGGTAGCGCTGGTCGATGGCCGCCCGCAGTTGATGAACCTCAAGCAGATGCTGGAGGCGTTCGTCCGCCACCGCCGCGAAGTGGTCACCCGCCGCACCGTGTTCGAGCTGCGCAAGGCGCGCGCCCGTGCCCACGTGCTGGAAGGCCTGACCGTCGCGCTGGCCAACATCGACGAGATGATCGAACTGATCAAGACCTCGCCGAACCCGAACGAAGCGCGCGAGCGCATGCTGGCGCGCGTGTGGGAGCCGGGCCTGGTCGGTGCGATGCTGGGTGCCGCCGGTGCCGAAGCCTCGCGCCCGGAAGACCTGCCCAAGGGCGTGGGCCTGATCGAGGGCGGCTACCAGCTGACCGAGATCCAGGCCACCCAGATCCTGGAAATGCGCCTGCACCGCCTGACCGGGCTGGAGCAGGACCGCCTGACTGACGAGTACAAGCAGCTGCTGGAAGTGATCGCCGGGCTGATCCACATCCTGGAAGATCCCGACCGCCTGCTGCAGGTGATCCGCGAGGAGCTGGTCAACGTCAAGGCCGAGTTCGGTGACGAACGTCGCACCGAAATCCGCCACAGCGAAGAAGACCTGGACATCCTCGACCTGATCGCACCGGAAGACGTGGTGGTCACCGTGTCCCACGCCGGCTACGTGAAGCGCCAGCCGGTCAGCGTGTACCGCGCGCAGCGCCGCGGCGGCCGTGGTCGCAGTGCGGCGGCGACCAAGGAAGAGGATTTCATCGAACAGCTGTGGCTGGTCAACACGCACGATACGCTGCTGACGTTCACCAGTTCGGGCAAGGTGTTCTGGCTGCCGGTCTACCAGCTGCCGGAAGCGGGTTCCAACGCCCGCGGCCGTCCGATCATCAACTGGATCCCGCTGGAACCCGGCGAACGCGTGCAGGCTGTGCTGCCGGTGCGCGAGTACGCCGATGGCCAGTTCGTGTTCTTCGCGACGAAGAACGGTACGGTCAAGAAGACCCCCCTGGGCGAGTTCGCCTTCCGCCTGGCCCGCGGCAAGATCGCGATCAACCTCGATGAGGGCGATGCCCTGGTCGGCGTCGGCCTGACCGATGGCCAGCGCGACATCCTGCTGTTCGCCTCCAACGGCAAGACCGTGCGCTTCGGCGAGGACAAAGTCCGCTCGATGGGCCGTACCGCAACTGGCGTGCGTGGCATCAGGATGCCGGCCGGCGAGGAAGTGGTCAGCCTGATCGTGGCCGAAAGTGCCGGTGGCATCGAGGACGAGAACGAGGACGACAACGGTGTCGAGGAGGCCGCCACCACGGGCGATGCGGTGATTGACGGTGCCGATGACAGCAGCATGCAGTACATCCTCACCGCCACCGAGAACGGCTATGGCAAGCGCACCCCGCTGCCGGACTACCCGCGCAAGGGCCGTGGCACGCAGGGCGTGATCGGCATCCAGACCACCGAGCGCAACGGCAAGCTGGTCGCCGCAGTGCTGATGGGCTCCCGCGACGAAGTCCTGCTGATCTCCGACGGCGGTACGCTGGTGCGTACGCGTGGCTCGGAAATCAGCCGCGTCGGCCGCAACACCCAGGGCGTGACCCTGATCCGCCTGTCCAAGGACGAGAAGCTGCAGGCGGTGGAGCGCATGGACGCCTCGATCGACGAGGACGAGGACGAGGTGGCTGCCGCCGCCCCGGCCACGACCGACGGCGCACCGGCTGCTGCCAGCAGCGAGGACGCCGCGCAGGAGTGATCCTGCCGCGAGCCTGGGGTACCCGACGACGCCGGCCCTGTGCCGGCGTCGTCGTATCCGGATGCCACGCATACGCGCGCGCTTCACACAGGCGGTGGGATAACGGCGCATGCTGCCCCCGGAGATCGACGATGTCCGCCACGCCGCAGTCCGCTCCTGCTACCGTTCGCGCCTCACGGCACCCTCTCGTTACCGTGCTGTCGCTGCTGCTGGTCGTACTCGGCCTGGTCATCGGCGGACTCGGCGCGTGGCTGCTCAGCCTGGGCGGGTCGGCGTACTACGCCATCGCCGGGGCCGGCCTTCTGGCCAGTGGCCTGTTGTTGTTCGGCAATCGCCGCAGCGGCGCGCTGCTGTATGCGCTGGTGTTCGTCGGCACGCTGCTGTGGACCTGGTGGGAATCGGGCAGCGACTACTGGCGCTGGGTGCCGCGGCTGGGCCTGGTGACCGCGCTCGGCATCGTGCTGGCGCTGCTCGCGCCGACCCTTCGCGAACCGGTTTCAAAGCGCCTTTCGCGCAGCGTGGCGGGCGTCCTGATGCTGGTGTTCGTCGCTGCCTTCGGATTGGCGTTCGCACCGCATGGTGAAGTGTACGGGCACCAGCCGTTCCCGGAAGGCGCGGCCAGCGCCGGACTGGAACCTACGCGCGATACCACGGGCATGCAGCCGGCTGACCAGCCTGCCGAGGGAGACTGGCCGGCGTGGGGCCGCAGCAATGCCGCCACCCGTTATTCGCCGCTGCAGCAGATCACCCCGGCCAACGTGGCCACGTTGCAGCTGGCCTGGCAGTTCCGCACCGGTGACCTGCCGAAGAAGCGCTGGGGTGCGGAAACCACACCGCTGAAGATCGGCGACCGCCTGTACCTGTGCACTGCCCGTAACCGCCTGATCGCGCTCGACGCCGCCAGCGGCAAGGAAGTGTGGCGCTTCGATCCGAAGGTGAAGGACGCCTCGATCCCGTACACCGCCGCCTGCCGTGGTGTGAGCTACTACGAGCAACCGGCAACGCCGATCCTGGCCGATGCCACCCTGGCCGATGCCGCGGCTGATCTGGCGTTGCCCGAACCGCCACCCAGCGTGAGCCGCAGCGCTGCACCGGGCAGTCGTCCGGCGTGCTGGGCGCGCATCATCGAAGGCACGCTGGACGGGCGCATCATTGCAGTGGATGCAGATAGCGGTCGTCCCTGTGCGAACTTCGGCAACAACGGCCAGGTCGACATCACCCTGGGTATGGGTGAGGTGCCATCCGGCTACGTGTCGATCACCTCGCCCCCGGCCATCGTGCGCGGCGTGATCGTCACCGGCCACCAGGTGCTGGATGGTCAGCGCCGCGACGCGCCATCGGGCGTGATCCAAGCCTACGACGCGATCACCGGCAAGCTGCGCTGGGCGTGGGACATGGACCAGCCCGAGCGCAGCGGCCTGCCGCCGCATGGGCAGACCTACACGCGCGGCACGCCGAACATGTGGACCACCGCGACCGGTGATGAGGCGCTGGGGCTGGTCTATCTGCCGCTGGGCAATTCTGCGGGCGACTACTGGAGTGGCTCGCGTACGGAAAACCAGAACCGCTATGCGACGTCGCTGGTGGCGATCGATGTGGCCACTGGCAAGCCGGCCTGGCATTTCCAGGCCGTGCGCAAGGATGTGTGGGACTACGACCTCGGTTCGCAGGCCAGCCTGATCGACTACCCGACGGCGGCAGGCAAGGTGCCGGCGATCCTGCTGCCGACCAAGCAGGGTGACATCTACATTCTCGACCGCCGCAACGGCCAGCTGCTGACCGCTGCCGAAGAGCGCAAGGTGCCGGTCGGCGGTGTCGAACCGGAACAGCGTTCACCCACGCAGCTGTTCTCGCTGTACCACACGCTGCGCCGCCAGCATGACCTGACCGAGCGCGACATGTGGGGCATCACACCGATCGACCAGCTGATCTGCCGCATCCAGTTCCGCAAGGCCTATTACGAAGGCTTCTACACGCCGCCGAGCAGTGATCGCCATTCCATCGAATACCCCGGCTACAACGGCGGTTCGGATTGGGGCAGTGTGTCCATCGACACGCGCCGCGGCGTGATCGTGGCCAATTACAACGACATGCCCAACTACAACCGGCTGGTGCCACGTGCCGAAGCCGACCGGCTGGGCTGGCTGCCGCGCGAGAAGATCCGTGCCGACAGGGGCGGTGGCGAGGGCGCCGGCGATCCGCAGGTGGGAACGCCGTATGGTATCCAGGTCAACGCTGGCTGGCGGCTGCCGTTCACGGGTCTGCTGTGCAAGCAGCCTCCCTACGGCGGCATCCGCGCCATCGACCTGCGCACCGGCAAGCTGTTGTGGGATCGTCCGTTTGGCAGTGCGCGCGGCAATGGGCCGTTCGGCATCCGTTCCGGCCTGCCGATCGAGATCGGCACGCCGAACAACGGCGGTTCGGTGGTGACCGCCAGCGGGCTGATCTTCATCGCGGCCGCCACCGATGACCTGCTGCGCGCCATCGACCTGAAGACCGGCAAGGAGCTTTGGCATGCCAAGCTGCCCGCGGGCGGGCAGGCTACGCCGATGGTGTATGAACAGGACGGACGCCAGTTCGTGGTGATCATGGCCGGCGGCCACCATTTCATGGAAACCCCGAACGGCGATTACGTGATGGCCTTCGCCCTGCCCAGATAGGGCCGACAGGGTACAACCGGCTGGGTAGAGTCGACTGTTAGTCGACTATCGCGCGAAGCGCGGGCTTTCCAGCGTGGGAGAGAAGAGCAGTCGATTAACAGTCGACTCTACCCAGTCCACTCCACATCCCCGGACGCTGTATCGGGATGATTCCTGATTCTGGCATTGGTAGTGAACCGATGCCGGAAATCCATGCGGGCGGGCATTCTCGAACTCATGCCAAGTCCCCAACTGCTTTCCGGGCGGCGATCCATCGCCGGCAATGTCTACACCATCACCATGGTGTGCCGGAATCGCTATCGCGTATTCGATTGCCCTGCCAATGCCCACCTTGCCATGCAGCTCCTCGGATCGATGGATCGGGAAGGCCTGACTGCATCACTTGCCTGGATCATCATGCCGGATCACATTCACTGGCTGGCTCAACTTCGTAGTCATTCGCTGGGCTACTGCGTGCAGCGTTTCAAGGCACGCAGCAGCTTTTTAATAAACCGACGGCGAGGGAGCCGGGGTGCAATCTGGCAGGCAGGCTACTACGATCATGCAATCCGCAGTGATGCATCGCTGCACAGGCACGCTTGCTACATTCTGGCAAATCCCGTTCGAGCCGGTCTTGCCGCGCAGATCGGTGACCATCCGTATGGATGGTGCCGCTGGCCGTTGAGCGAGCTTGAGCCGGCAGGCGAGCGCGAATGGTGATGGCACCGGCCGGGTGGCGTCTACCGGGTGGCGTCTACCGGGTAGAGTCGACTGGGTAGAGTCGACTGCCTTTCTCAACCACAGCCAAAGAGCCCACGCTGCGCGCGTTAGTCGACTAACAGTCGACTCTACCCAATCAATGTTGCTCGGTTGGTGCCGGTACCCGCACCATCTTCGTCATCAAGTGTTCCACCACACCCGCCGGGTCCGCAGTGCGGCCGACATGCGTGCTCGACATCTGCACAACCGAGCTGCGCTTGGCGGTGAGGAAATGAAAGCGGGCGCGCGCGGGCAGCTGTGCGATGGGTCCGGCGCTGGCGTCGCCACGGCAGATGGCCACGATCGCATCCAGCCACGGTTGCAACGCATCCTGATCAAGCGCTGGAGCGAACGCGTGCAGGCGTGCAGGATCGATCTCGATGGCCGCTTCCAGATGGCGCGCGCCGGGGCAGGAGACGATCACTCCGACGTTGATGAACTCCTCGCGTTCCACCCGCGGTACCACGCGGATGACCGCATAGTCATACGTGTGCAGCGTGGGCACGGACGGCCTCCTGCACGAACACTGCACGCACTTTCAAGCGGTGCTTGAGATAGTTGATATAGCCCTGGCGATAGGCCTGTGGGCTGTCGAACGCCGGTTCGTCCACCAGCCAGCTGTCCGGCACCAGGCCAACGATGCGCTCGATTTCGGCATCGGTCAGGCACGCAGCCAGTTCTGCGTCCACCTCGGCAATGCGGCTGGCGAACGACAGCAGCACGTGGTCGCGGATCAGCACGAACGGTTTCTCGCAGGCATCGCCGGCGTTGGCCCAGTCGTGGTGGAAGTACATCGCCGCACCGTGGTCGATCAGGTACAGCTTGCGGTGCCATACCATCAGGTTGGGGTTGCGGGTGGTGCGATCGACATTGCTGGTGAACGCATCGAACCAGACGATGCGCGAGGCCAGGTCTGCATCCACCGGCATCGCCGCCGGATCGTAATTGATCGCACCCGGCAGGTAGTCCAGGCCCAGGTTCAGGCCCTCGCTGGCGCGGATCAGCTCCTGGATCTCCGGGTCGGGCTCGGTGCGGGCGAACTCGCGATCCAGCTCGACGAACAGGATTTCCGGAATCGGCAGGCCCAGCGTGCGTGCCATTTCGCCGGCGATCAGTTCGGCAATCAGTGCTTTCGGTCCTTGGCCGGCGCCGCGGAATTTCAGCACGGCCATGCCGTCGTCGTCGGTCTCGACCACGGCGGGCAGGGAGCCGCCTTCCCGTAGCGGGGTGATGTAGCGGAGGGCATGTACGGTGCGCATGGGCGCATTCTAGCGTGGTGCAGGTGCCCCCCCCCTGATCGCCGAGGACCGAGTTCGGCCTTCACCTGTCCCTTCCGCCTGCGATGGCAGCATCTTGCTCCAGGAACCCTTGGGTTCATGGGCGCACTGGCACTCTCGATGCCGAGGCTTCGGGCTGGGCACCTGCTCGGCTGCCAGCGACGCGCACTGCGAAGCGGAAACCTCATCCACGATGTCCAGCAGGCTACGGAGGTGCACCGATGAGCGATGAATTCACTCCCATGCTGCCGCCCTTGGACGATGCCAAGGTCGAGGAAATGATCGGCAAGGTGGTGCTGGTGGGCGTCACCCGCTATGGCGGTGACGGCCAGGTGCAGGGGCTGGAACAATACGCCGGTACGGTGCTGCGCATCAGCGCCGACGAAGGCGTGGTGCTGGCGGACGAGAATGACGGCCATGAGCGCTATCTGCCGCCGATGCTCGACCAGTACCTGCCCGCCGAGCCCGGCGAGTACCGCATGCGGAACAGTGGCATGATCGTCGTCGACCCCGATTACCTGACTGCCTGGGACCTGCACGCCCAGCAGTGACGACAGACCACGCCTGGCAGATGCCGGTCCATCGCCGGCCTCTCCGGGCGTGTCCCACTTTGCCCCATCCGGCCACTAGCCCTTCCGGCCCATTCACGACAACCCCTGCGGTGCTAGATTCGGGACCTTGCCCGATTCCGGGTACCCATTCACACCCAGGGGATAAGGATGCTGATCCGTCGAACCTCTCTGGCGGCGGCCGTTGCCGTTGCTACCTTCGGCCTGCTGGCCGCTGGCCCGGCGCTTGCCGACTACGCGAAGCCGCCGGAGCACCTGCTCAAGGTGTTGAAGGCACCGCCGCCGCCGGCGCCAAACGTGGCCCCGGGTGGCCAGCGCCTGCTGCTGACCACTGCGCAGACCTACCCGTCGATCAGCCGTGTCGCCCAGCCGTACCTGAAGCTGGCTGGCGTGCGCCTGGAACCGAAGAACCGCAGCCGCCATGACACCCCCGGTGGCTATGGCATCCCGGCCTGCGTGGCCGACTTCACCCTGGTCGACATCGGCAGTGGCCAGCAGACCAAGGTCAACCTGCCGCAGGGCTGTGCCACAGGCGCGCTGTGGTCGGCCGATGGCAGCCACTTTGCGTTCCAGAACGCGGTCGATACCAGCGTGCAGCTGTGGGTGGGCGATGCCGCTACCGGCCAGGTGAAGCAGGTGCCGAACGTCCAGCTGAACCCGATTTTCGGCTATACCGTGCAGTGGCTGGGCGGCAGCCAGAACCTGCTGGTGAAGCTGGTGCCGGCCAACCAGGGTCCAGCACCGTCCAACGGTGGCGTACCGACCGGCCCGGATGCGCAGGAGTCGCTGGGCAGCAGCGGCGAGAGCAGCACCTACGAAGCCCGCGATACGCTGACCAGCGTGCATGACGAAAAGCTGTTCGCGTACTACGGTGCCTCGCAGCTGGCCGTGGTCGATACTGCCGCCAACAGCGTGCGCCCGGTCGGGCAGCCGGCGCTGTTCAACGAAGTCAGCGCCGCGCCCGATGGCGTGCACGTCCTGACCGAATCGATCAAGGCGCCGTACTCGCATGCGGTGACCTACCAGCGCTTCGCCAACGACGTGGCCGTGCTGGATATCGCCAGCGGCAAGTCCACGCCGATCGCCAGCCTGCCGCTGGCCGACCGCGTGCCGGTGCACGGTGTACCGGAAGGCCCGCGCGGTTTCGACTGGCGTGCCACCGATCCGGCCACCCTGGTCTATGCCGAAGCGCTGGACAAGGGCGACTGGAAGGTCAGCGTGCCGCATCGCGATCGCGTACTGATGCTGAAGGCGCCGTTCAACGGCAAGCCGGTCGAGATCACCCGCACCGCACAGCGCTTCGAAGGCTTCGCATGGACTGCCGATCCGGCCGTGGCGTTCCAGTTCGAGAACGACGAGAACCGCCACTGGATGCAGACCCGCATCGTCGATGTGGACCAGCCGAAGAAGGAAGGCCGCCTGCTGTGGGACATGTCCAGCGATGAGCTGTACGGCAACCCCGGCAACCTGGTCTTCACCCGCCTGCCGAATGGTGCGCAGGTCGTGCGCCGTGAGGGCAACCATGTTTTCCTCAGCGGCCGTGGTGCCTCGCCGCAGGGCGACCGTCCGTTCCTCGACCGCCTCGACCTCGGCACGCTGAAGAGCGAGCGCCTGTTCCGCAGCAGCGCCGATGCCTACGAGCAGTTCCTTGGTTTCAGCAATACGCCTGGGCGCTACCTGACCTGGCATCAGTCGGTGATCGATCCGCCGAACGCCTTCATCCGTCAGCAGGGTGAGGCGGTGGCCGATGCGAAGACCGGCGAGGCGCAGTTCGCGTCCACGGCGACCGCTCTGACCAAGCTGGTCGACCCGACTCCGGAAGTGCGCCAGATCAAGAAGCAGCTGGTGACCTACAAGCGTGCCGATGGCGTGGACCTGTCGTTCACCCTGTACACGCCGCCGGGCTACAAGGAAGGCCAGCGCGTGCCGGCGATCCTGTACGCCTACCCGGCCGACTTCGCCAACGCCGCGCAGGCGGGGCAGGTGTCCGGTTCGCAGCAGACCTTCACCCGCCTGCAGCCGTACCGCCTGATGCTGCTGGCCGGCTACGCGATCATCGACAACGCCTCGTTCCCGATCGTGGGTGACCCGAAGAACGCCTACGACACCTACCTGGAACAGCTGGAAGCCGACGCCAAGGCAGCGGTGGACAAGGCGGTGGACATGGGCGTGGTCGATCGCAACCGCATCGGCGTGACCGGCCACAGCCATGGCGGCCTGATGACCGCCAACCTGATCGCCCATACCAATCTGTTCAAGGCTGGCGTGGCGACCAGCGGTTCGTACAACAAGACCTTTACCCCGTTCGGCTTCCAGAACGAGCGTCGCTCGGTGTGGCAGGCGCAGGACGTGTACCTGAAGGCCTCTCCGTTCTTCTATGCCGACAAGATCAAGCTGCCGCTGCTGCTGGTCCACGGCGAGGACGACGCCAACCCGGGCACTGAGCCGTTTCAGTCGCGCAAGCTCTACCAGGCGATTCGAGGCAACGGCGGCATCACGCGGCTGGTGATGCTGCCGAACGAACCGCACTGGTACACCGCGCTGGAATCGAACGAGCAGCTGGTGGCGGAAATGCTGAACTGGTTCGACACCTACGTGAAGAACGCCAAGTAAGGAGACGGGAAGGCCGCCCCAGGGCGGCCTTGCTGTATCGGGATGTGAGTGGGTAGACGGCCTGGATCCGGATGCGCAATCGGGAATCGGGAAGCCACCTGCCATGCGGCATCCGGGTCCACCCGGGCTGCTAAGCTGGGAGTGGAAACAGACCAGGAGACATCGATGCATCGCAATGGGATGCGCGCCATCACTTTTGTCATCGCGACGCTGTTGGCCGGGATGACACACGGAGTGGAAGCGCAGGCTCTGCGGGCAGATGACCGCAGCTACTTTGGCAGCGCCTCCCAGGAACGTGAGGCGTGGCAGAACCTCGAGCGGAGGACCCATGCCCTCAAGGCACTTCATGCGCCGCCAGACGTGAGGTTCCAGCAGGCCGAACAGCTGTATGGCGAGTGCCTCCGGCACCATGGCTACCTGCATCTTCAGGCAGCGCGCAATGCCGATGATGCCCGGTGGGCCAACACCCAGGGCGAAGTCGCCAGCACATGTGGACGCATCGCGGCGATTGCCAAGCAGGCATTGCGTGATGCGCCCGCGCACGCTGCCTGGATCGCGCCGCATGCCGACCTGCGTGAACGGGCGTTGCGGGAGGATGTGCAGCCGGCCAATGCAGCGCTGGTGGATGCGGTCGACACGTTGGCTGACCCGGCGCTGGACAGCTTCGGGCGCCTGCACCGGCAGCTGCTGCAGTCGGCCCCCTTTGCGCGTTTCGAACATGAAGGCCGCACGCTCGACAGCCGCACCGACGCGCGAGCCCTTTCCCGCCTGCCGGACCGTTCACTGCGCGAAGCGGCATGGCGTGCCTACTGGCAGGGAATGGCGTCGCGGCGCAGCGAAATGGCAACGGTGCTGCTGGGCCTGGTCCGCCTCAACGAGCATGCGTCGGAACTGCAGGGCGATGGAACTGCGCCTGACCGCAGCTACCGGCACATGGGCCTGGATCAGGCCGCCGTCGACGCGACACTGGCGGCGGTAGCGCGCCACGCGCTGCTGCGGCGGAACTACCAGCAGATGCAGTTGACCCATCTTGAGCGCATGGGCCAGGCGTCTCCACAGATCTGGGACATGGACCTGCCTGATGCGGGCTATATTCCTCCGCCGCTTGACCTGGCGCAGTTGCGTGATGCGGCGGCGGCATCAATGCAGGTGCTGGGGCCGGATTACGTGACAGGGCTGCGCGGGCTGCTCGATCCTGCGGGCGGACGCATGGATCTGGGCGGATCGGCAGGGCGGCGCGCGATGGATGCGTTTTCGATCAGCGCCCCCGGTGTGCCTTCGTTGCTGTTCGTTGGCCATCGCCAGGGCGATCTGGAGGGGGATGTCCAGATCGCTCACGAAGCCGGCCATGCCATGCATGGCCAGTGGATGCAGCGCGGCGGCGCATCATCATTCCAGCGCAACGGCAACAAGTGGTTGACCGAGGCCTTCGCCATCTACAACGAACTGAAGTTCCGCGATCAGCTCTATCGGCAGGCCAGTGATCCACGTGCCAAGGCGTATTACCTGAAGTCGTTGCTCGATGACATCATCCTGCAGCTGTTCGTCTCGTCTGAAGAGGCCGATCTGGAACAGTCCATCTATCAGGAAGTGGCCGCCGATGGGGTTGGCAATGCAGACGCGCTTGATGCGCTGACGATGAAGGTACTGGGCCGGTATGGGGGCGCATCGGAGCAGTATCCCGAGCTGCGCAGCACCTGGGTATCCAAGCGGCTGATGTATGAGGATCCGCTTTACCTGGCCAATTACCTGTATGCCGGACTGATTGCGGTGCAGCTCTTCGCCCATGACCAGCAGGATCCGGAGGGATTCAGGGAGCGCTACCTGGCCGTCCTGGGCGAGGGGTTTGATCGCCCACCGCAGCAGCAGGTCGAGCAGTTGCTGAATGCGAAGCCTGACTGGTCACGCCTGGTCGAGCAAGATCTGGGCGTTTTCCAGCAGTACCTGGTGCAGCTGCAGGGGCTGCACGCGGAAATCGAGCGCAAGCGCGGTCGCTGAACAGGCGACGGACGGATGCAGGCTTCACAGAAGGCAATGCATATGCGTTGACTCGCCCTGGATCATGTTTGACACTCGGGGTTCCTGCCCGTCCTTGGACTTCATGGGTAGATCAGGGAGTTCCGCCGCCCCATGGATGTCAGCACGATCCCTTCACGAATCAGATTGGCCCGCGCCAACTGCGGTTTGTCACAGACCGAAATGGCACGCCGCCTCGGCGTGAACCGCGCCACCGTCGCGCATTGGGAGCGTGAGGAAGGATTCACGCCCACGATCGAGCACCTGCACAGGATGAGCGGGGTGCTTGGCGTGGCCTTTGCCTGGCTGGCCCAGGGGGAAACTCCTCCTGCCGAACCCGCGGTGCGCGGGTCCAGGGCAAGACTGGAAGAGAAGATGATCGAGCTCTCCAAGCACCTGCCAGTATCGTTCCTTGCGAGCGTTGTCGCGCTGATGGAAAACGCCGAAACCTATCTCTGATCCAGCACCGGCAGCGTCGCGCTGCCAGGCGGTCGCGCGGTGCGACAGGCCCGTACCTTCGCCGCTGCTGTGCAGCGCACAGCAGCGCGTTTGCTCCCCTTCTCCGACACTGGCATTAATCGATCGCGGTCCGACGTTCGTGCACGACGGACGGAGCGCGACTCGTAGTTGCCTGAAAGTCCATCACTCTGGAGAAAGGTTAGTTATGAGCAATCGCATCAAAACCACCGCGCTTTCCTCGCTCACCCTGATCATTGCCGGCGCTGCGGGTACCGCAGGCGCAGCAGCACTTCCGGCACCGGCCGAGCAGGGCCTGCAGTCGGCCACCGCGATCAACGCCGATCTGGATGCGCTGCGCATGTCCGAGTTCGCAGAACTGCAGGGCATTGCGCTCGCCGGCGGGCACCATTCCGATTCCATCGGTTCCCATCATCATCATGACGCCGTGCCCGAGGAGCAGGCCCAGGGCCTGTCCAACGCGCGTTTCGACGTCTGAGCCAGTCAAAGGGAGCAACATCATGAAGGACAACCGCAACGTGCCCAAGGCGCTGTCGGCGCTGACGCTGCTGGTGATCGGAAGCGCTTCGGCCGGTGCCGTGATGGCAAGTGAGGCTCCGGTGGCTTCCAGCGCACTGGACCAGGCCACCGCAATCGTGAGCCTGGACGACCTGGCCATGGCCGAGTTCCAGGCCAACGCGCGCGCCAACAACCTGGAAGCGCTGGCCACCGGCCACCACGACGATTCGATTGGTTCGCACCATCATCACGATATCGTCAAGGAGCCGGAGTTGAACGTGGAAGCCACGCGCTTCAACGTCTGACCTGTCGGCCTGCGGGGGACAGTGTCCCCCGCAGCTCTTTGATGCGTGATGCAGGGAGAGCAACGATGAATGCGCAGCTGAAACCGCTGGAAGCCGATGTGGCACGCCCGGCGTGCCTGATGGAGATCACCCGCACAGGTGCCCGGATGGATGCCGTGATGGAAGGCATCATGTGGGCCCGCCTGCGACGCATGCGGACACGCCTGCAGGAAGCCCTGGGGAATGCGGAGCATGGCGTCATCGCTCGCTCCATCCATGCCATCTATGAAGCGCTGCCGGCCGACCGCCAGGCGCGCGTACTGCTCAGTTCCGAGTTCTGCGAGAGCTACATGGCGCTTGACGCCGCTCGCAAGCAGCGGCCGGAGGCCGGTGCCGATGCAATGGCATGGGATGCTGAGAGCGCACGCAATCTGTGTGCCATCCATGATCTCGTGCAGCGAGAAAAGGCACTGCTGGACCTGGCCTCTGGCTCCACTCCGCGCTATCTGCTTGAGAGCCGCGATTGGGTGGTCGACAGCCCGGTGGGCGATCAGCTCGCCCGCAAGGATGTGCAGGGGCGCTGGACGCTGGAAACACGGCCGATGCTGGGTGATTGCGTTGCCGTCGACCTGCACAGCAAGGTCGCCAGGCACCATGAACCCCGTTCCGGCGTGCTCAGCCAACCCTGCCTTGCGCTGGATGAGGCGGAGCAGGCGGTCGTGCTCGACAAGCTGTCGCGCGCGCTGGCAGGAATTGATCGTGCGGAACCGCTGTATGGCCTGGTGATCCGCAACTTCGTGCGCCGTATCGTGGTTCGTAAGTCCGAGGAATCAACGCCCGATGTTGCGCGCCGTTTCGGGTCGGAACATGTGCCGCGCCAGCCCGGTTCGCTGCGCCTGCTCAATATCCATCACCCCGAACTGAGCGTGGAAGCCTGCATGGAAAGCATCATGCACGAGAGCACCCACAACTTCCTTGCCGCGTGGGAGCTGGCCAATGGCTTCTTCGTTGCCAACGACTATCAGCACCGGGTCGTGTCGCCGTGGTCGGGCAATCCGATTCCCAACTCGTCCTACATCCACGCCGTTTTCGTCTATTACGTCTGCCATCGGTTGCTGAAGAGCCACCTTGCGGTGGCTGACAACATCGACGCTGCTGCCCGCGCGCATGTCCACCGTCGCCTCGCGGTATGCGCTGCTGGATTCCTCATCGAGCAGGATCTCAGCAGCCGGCTGATGAGTACCCAGCCGCTCAATGCCGACATCGGAAGAATGATGGATGACATGCAGGCGGACATGAAGCGTGAATATGGCTATGGGAGTCAGCAATGAAGGCCCGGACCATCGTGTTGTATACCGATCATGCCGATCCGGTCGCGTGCCGCGCGGCGCAGGCGGGGGCAGAGCTGCTGCACCTTGACGACCTGCTGCCGATGGTTCGCGCCGGAAGCTGGCCAGCGGTCCTGGATTTCGAGCCCAGCGTGGAAATGCGCGAGCAGTTCATCGGCGCACGGGTGGTCAACCGTGTGTTCTCATTGGCCAATACCCGCATGGATGAATTCCTGAGGGGCAGTGGAATCGATGCGCGTTGGCTGCACATCCGCCTGCAGTCATTGCTCGAATCGGCGGCCAGCGTCTGCCACGACACCGGCGTGCGTGGTGTCTCGCGCACACTGATGCCGCTGAACGTACAGTGGTTCGAGCTCAAGCGGGTACTTGCCGATATCCAGACGCCCGACTTCGTCTATTCGATCGGGTATGAGGCGCCGGATCTGCGTGGCCTGGTCGATCCTCTGCAGAAATCGGTGTGGTCACTGTTCGATTGGAAGCAGGAGCGCAACCTGCTGCCGGAAGAGAAGCGGCGTCACCAGTTCTTCGTTTCGCGGCCGCAGGGCGTCCCACTGGTGTCCTACTTCTGCGGTGAGTCGGCGCATGGCATCTTCTTCCCCAAGGGCGACGCGGTGCCGATCGATCTCCAGCGCGTGCATGCCATCAACCAGGCCGCGCGTCGTGCCTTCCGTTCCGAGACGGGGGAGTTGCTGCTCTTCGCAGAGGGCGGACAGCTGAGGTTCCATGCATTCTCGCCCTATCTTCTTTCCGTGGCGGATGAGCCGGCCATGGTGGAGATGCTGGGCAGGTGGCTGGCGGCGGATGATTCCAGTGCGAGGAGCGATGATGCCCGACATGCACGCGTGCATTGAGCGCCTTTTCGAGATCCGCGAGCGCATGGGGTGGCTGTACGGTAGCGAGGATCTCTGCGTGCTGCTGTACAGCCTGGTCAAGCGTGCCCGGCCACAAAATGTGGTGGAACTCGGTACGGGTTTCGGCGTGTCTACGGCCTGGATCGCCGCCGCACTGAAGGAAAACGAGACCGGTGTCCTGCACAGCTATGACAATGGATCGCACTATGCCAGCGATCCCGCGCGGCGCTTCCTGGCCGAACTGGAAGGGCCCTTGCGCGCGCTCATCGAACCAGGACAGGACTATCCTTCGTTCATGCGTGCGCTGTTGGCCTGGGCGGGTGTCGCGGACTTCGCGCAGGTGCATGTCGAGGACATCGACTTCGCCGCCATCGCCACCGCCCCGGCTCTGCACGGCGGCATCGACATGCTGTTCTCGGACTTCAACCATTCTCCAGACAGCATCCAGGCCCTTCTGGGACATTTCCTGCCCCGCCTGTCGTCCACTGCGTCGGTGTTCATCGACAGCGCTTCGACCCAGCGCCTGAGCTACCTGACGCTGGAGCGGATCGTCGACGACCTGAACTGCAACAAGATTCCGGTGGGTCTTGCGCGCTGCTGGGCGCCGCAGGAGGCAAGCGCTGCGATCGATCGGGTGCAGCGCTCGCGGTTCCGCCTGATGCACCTCATCGAGGGCCGGGCACGCGCGCAGAACAGTACGGCGTGGTTGAGCATCGAACCGGTGGATGTCGTTCCCACCGTCGCCGAGTTCTTCCATTGAGCTGTCGAGGATGATGATGCTGACGTACTACCTCGGGCTCGCACGAACCCGCTTGCTGGAAACCAAAGGCATGACGCTGGCACTGGTGCTGGCGTTGGGGCTGGGCATCGGCGCCAGCGTGACCATGCTCACCGTTGTTCGAGCCATGTCCTGGGACCCGCTGCCAGGGCGCAGCGGGCAACTGTTCCATCCCTTCCTGGACCCGCTGCCGGCCGGGTACCAGATCAAGGGAGAGCTGGATCCGCGGGTGGCCATGACCTGGCCCGATGCCAGCGAACTGCTGCGCAATGCACCTGCGCAGCGGCAGACGGTACTGGCCGCGGGCCGGCTGCTGGTGGATCCGCAACCGGGCGCACCGACGGCATTCTTCGTTGATGGCCAGTACACCAACGCGGACGCAGCGGCGATGTTCGACATGGAGGTGCTGCAGGGACGCTGGTGGTCCGCGGACGATGATCTGCAGCGCTCCCGGGTCGTGGTGGTCAGCCGCACGCTGGCGCAGCGGCTCGGTCATGGAAGCTCCCTGGTTGGACGGACCCTGCAGTTGGATGGGCAGCCCTTCAGGGTGGTTGGCGTGATCGCTGACTGGGTGCCCCGGCCGCGCTTCCACACCGACCTGCAGCAGGAACCCTTCAAGGGGCGCGACGATGTCTTCATTCCGCTGCAGACCGCGGTAGAACTCCAGCTTCGGGTTGCCAACAGCATGTACGGCTGGTCAGGCAACACGCCGACAAACCGCATGCTCGACGCAAGCACGGCGTGGGTCCAACTCTGGGCCGAGATCCCGGACCCGGCCGGCCAGCAGGCATACCTGCACTTCCTACAAAGCTACGTGCAGGACCAGCACGCGCGCGGGCGCTTCGATCGGCAGACGCCCCCGCACCTGGACGGCCTGCGCGGTTATCTGGTCCAGCGCCGGATCATTCCGGATGAGGTGCGGTTGCAGCTGGCGCTGTGCCTGGCTTTCCTGGCCGTCTGCCTGGTCAACATGGGCGCACTGATCTTCGCCCGTTTCGTCCGCCGGACGCACGAGATCGCAGTCCGCCGTGCGTTGGGGGCCCGCCGCAGGGACATCATCCTGCAGCTGTGCACCGAAGCGTTGATGATCGGGTTGCTGGGAGGAGGCGTGGGCCTGCTGGTCTCACAGGCTGGCCTGTTCCTGGTACGGATGCAGCCGGAAGACTATGCCAGCCTCGCAGTCATCGACCCGACCATGGTGATCGCCACGCCCGTATTGGCCTGCATCGCCAGCCTGTTCGCCGCCGTCCTGCCCGCACTGCGTGCGGCATCCACCCGTGTCGCCATGCAGATCAAGGCCGCTGAATGAGCGTTTCACAGATTCCGCTGATTGCCCGTGCGATGAAGAAGAACCGGCTGGTGGCCGGCATCCTGTTGCTGCAGGTGATCATCGCCACCGCCTGCGTCACCAATATCGCCTTCCTGCTTGCGCAGCGCGTGGAAACACTCGCCTACGACACCGGGCTGCGGGAGCAGGGGCTTGGCATCATCGAAACCGAGTTCGTCGGCAGCGCCGCTGCCAATGCCGCCACCGCGGTCAAGGCAGACATGCTGGTGCTGCGTAACGTGGCCGGGGTCCAGGCCGTGGTGGCTGCGGAGTCGCTGCCGTTGAGCCAGCACAACTGGACCGTCGGTTTCACCAACGTGCCGGTGCAGGGCCAGGACATGGCAGGCATCGTCGAAGCCGAGCCCGCCGTCTATGGGATGTCTGCCGGCGCAGTGCGGGCACTGGGCATGCATCTTGTCGCAGGCCGTGATTTCTCCGCCGCATCATTCGTGCAGACCGAGGCAGCGCAGGATTACGCCGGTCTCTACAAGGCCAGTGAAGCCATCGTCTCCGCAGCGCTGGCACGTCATCTGTTTGGTTCGGCCAACGCGGTGGGCCGCGACCTGTATACGGACGGCACCCATCCATTGCGCATCGTCGGGGTCGTCGACACCCTGTCCAGGCCGGTGCTGCGGACCGATGGAGACAACGACATGAGCCTGCTGCTGCCGCTGATTCCCGATGGCACGCGAGTGATGTACGCGGTGCGCAGCGAGCCGGACGCGCTTTCCGCGGTCCTCGACTCGGCCCGCAATGCGCTGGCCGCGCGCGAAGCGAACCGGATGCTGCCCCGGGTCCAGCGCTTCAGCGAACTGCGTGCGGAATACTTCCGGCGTGACCAGACTATGGCGATCATCTTCCTGTGCGCCGGCATCTCGCTGTTGATCGTGACCGGCACGGGCGTGTATGGGCTGGCCAGCTTCTGGGTCCGCAAGCGCTATCCGCAGATCGGCATACGACGTGCGTTGGGTGCCCGCAGGCGCGATGTGATCAGCTACTTCATGATCGAGAATCTGATGCTGACCTTCGTCGGCGCGCTCGCTGGCAGTGTGCTGGCATTGGCGTTGAATGTCTGGGTTTCGCGCTACTACGAGGTACCTCGCATCGATCCCGGGTACCTGGTGCTGGGCGTCGGGCTGGTGTTCGCCCTGGGGCAGCTGGCTGCCTGGGTACCGGCGCGGCGGGCGGCGCGCGAGGCCCCCGTGGCGGTTCTCAACAGTACCTGATGGATCCGGAGGGTGACCTCGTGTCATTGGCCGTTGCGATTGCGTAACCATATGTGATGCGGGTGCCATGGCGTGCGGAAGCTGCGATACGCTGCAGGCCTGTTGCTGTCTGCCATGGGTTTCACCTATGAAGTCCAAACGTGTTGTCGCAGTGTTGGCGCTGGTGATGACGCCGAGCCTGCATGGCCAATCACTCCCCTCCGAACTGGCGCAGCTGGGCATTGTCGCCGGCATGCCTTATGCCAAGGCCAAGCGCCTCATGGATGCGGCAGGGTGGCAGGCGAGTCCGGTCCAGCGCGCGCCTGAGTCACTCGAGGGCTTTCCGGAAGTCGGATGCCAGAAGGGCGCCAAGCAGTGCGCCACGACCTTCGAAAAGGAAGGTCAGCAGATCGCGGTGCGGCTGGGCACTACCCTGGCAGGGCAGCCGTTCGTGCAGGGCGTGGACTGAGCGCTCATTGCGTTCAGGCCAGCGGTAGCCGGTCCTGCGCGTGCGACAGCCGATCGTGCAGCTCGCGCACATGCTCGGCCTTGGCATGCACCCGGGAGGTGTCGCCGAAGCTGCGCAGGTAGGTGCACGCGGCAAAGCCGGCACTCTTCTTTTCGTACTCGGCAATCCAGGCCAGTCGATCCGGATTGTTGGCCTGTTCGGCTGACCACGCGGCCACCGGCGGCCGGATGCGGTACTTCAGGCCGACGCGCCACGGCTTCGGTGTCAGTCGCGCACGGAAACAATGCTGCAGCCGGCACATGCGCGCGTACAGGGTGTCGGTGCCCAGTGCCTTGAAGAACGCCTGGAGCTGCTCGTCCTCCGGTGAGAACGTGGCATGCATCGCCAGCACGCGCAGCCCGGCGGGTGTGCGGTAGGCACGCAGGTGCCAATCGGGATGCTGTTCGCTGAACGCGTCCACGCGTTTCAGCGCAAGCCCCTCAGCACCGCCGGCGGCGGCCAGGCGCTGCTTCCGCCGCATCAGCAATGCCGCGTTGACAAGCAGCACTGCCGCCACGCCCAGTACCAGGCCCACCAGCCAGTGCCAGAGCAGGGTGCCGATGATGGCGCCGGCAAGCAGCAGGATCGCAGCGACGATGGCCGGTATCACGCAGCCGGCCGGTGGCTGCGCATGGTCGATGTCGGCAAACAGCACGTCGGGGCTGTTGAGGCACAACGCGCCATAGCTGTTGCGGGTGATGATGACATCGCCGTCGCGCTGCACGATCTGCTCGCGGATTGGCACACCCTCCACGCCATAGTTGCTGCGCACTTCGCGACGCGGCAGCGCCTGCCCGGCGAGGATGGCATTGAGGGCTTCGTTGGCGCGGCGGTCAGCGTGGGCCTGGGCCTGGGCAGGTCCCTCATCGGACCAGCCGAAGCGGCGCACGACCACCGGCCGGCCACGGAAACGGGCCTGCAGGCGGGCTTCGGCCCAGTACGCGGGAACGATCATCATCGTGCGGTGCTCCATCATCCATGGCAGGTGCCTGAGTGAGTCTGGCACAGCCCCGAAGGGCCTGCATGTGCCCGCTGCGGTGGCCGGGGCGGAGTGATAGATTGCGCGCTTCGCATGCACTCCACCAAGGACGGAGCGATGTCCAGTTTCCCGCGTTGCCTGTTTGCCATGGCCTGTGCCGGGGCGGTCGGCGTGGCACAGGCGGGTACTCCGCCGGGGCCGCAGATCCTCACCACCGATGCCAGCCGCTTCTACGCGCTCTACGACAGCACCGGCGGCAAGCCCAGCGTCGCCCAGCTGGCCGGTTACCTGGCCGAAGGCAGTCCGGGCCTGGGTGAACTGGCGAAGGCGCGCCGGGTCACGCCCGAACGCATGGCCGAAGCCATTGCCAGCCAGCCCGGGGTGTATGCGCAGGGCCGCAGCTGCCTGGCGGAGCTGCCGGCGGTGAAGCAGCGCCTGGTGCAGGTGTTCGGCAACCTGCAGGCGATCTATCCGCAGGCCGCGTTTCCTCCGGTGACCCTCGCGGTTGGCCGTGGTCGGCCGGTCGGGTTGACCTCGAAGAGTGGGGTGATCATCGCCCTGGAAGCGCTGTGTGCAGCCGATTTCATGAATCCCAACGTGCAGGACCGCTTCGTGCACGTGATCGCGCACGAGTACGTGCACATCCAGCAGACCGGCCTGAACGATTTCGAGCCCGGCGACCCGCATGCGACGGTGCTGCGTGTTTCGCTGGGCGAAGGTATCGCCGAATTCATCGCCGAATTGATTTCCGGCAACGTCGGCAACAGTCGCCATGCGGCGTGGACGCGCGGCCGCGAGGTCCACATTGAAAGCGCCTTTGCGCTGGATGTGGACAGTACCGATCTGTCGCCGTGGCTGTACAACTACAAGCCCGGTTCGCAGGAGCCCTATGACCTCGGGTACTGGGTGGGCTACCGCATCGCCAAGGCCTACTACCTGCAGGCCAAGGACAAGCGTGACGCGGTGCGCGCGCTGATCCAGCAGGACAACCCGAAGGCGATCCTGGCCGCCAGTGGCTGGACGCCCGGCATGTGGATGCCGGCCAAGGTGACCGGCGTGGCCGCGCGGTCTGCGGCGCGGTAAGCGCGAGGCCGCGCGCTAGACTGGCCCGGACATTCAAGGGAGAGACCCCATGCGTTCCTTGTCCGGCGGCCTGGCCGCAGTTGCCCTCGGTATCGCGCTGAGCGCCCACGGGGGGGCGGCCGAGATGCCCGCAATCAACCCGTTACTGCTGGAGCCTGTCGAAAGCCTGCGCGCGGACGAAGTGCGTTTCATGCAGCAGCGCCTGGCCGATTGGCCGCAGCTGCAGCACTATCGTGAAGCCAACGCGCGGCTGCCTGCGACGGTACCAAGCCAGCCGCGCGTGGTGTTCTTCGGTGATTCCATCACCGAAGGCTGGGGCAGGGAAGGCAGCGCATCGTTCTTTCCCGGCAAGGGATGGCTCAACCGCGGCATCAGTGGCCAGACCACGGCGCAGATGCTGGTGCGGTTCCCGCAGGACGTGCTGGCACTGAAGCCGCAGGTGGTGGTGATCCTGGCCGGCACCAACGACATCGCCGGCAACACCGGCCCGACCACGCAGGCGATGATTGAAGACAACCTGCACGCGATGGTGGACCTGGCACGCGCACATGGCATCGCCGTGGTACTGGCATCGGTGCTGCCGGTCAGCGATTACCCGTGGTTGCCGGGCACGGCACCTGCGCCCAAGGTGCGCGCATTGAACGCGGCATTGAAGCGCTATGCCGATGCGAAGCAGCTGGTCTATCTGGACTATTACACGCCGATGGCCAATGCCGCCGGAGGGCTGGACCCGCAGCTGGCCGAGGACGGCGTGCATCCCACGGCGAAGGGCTATGCGGTGATGGCGCCGCTGGCGGAGGCCGCAATCAGTCGCGCAATGGCGCTGGACTAGGCACAGCACCCGCAATGCACAGCATCCAGCCCGTCGAGGTAAAGTGGCCCCGGAGCCGGCCACGCAGCGTGGCCGCCAGGGACGATGGGGTGGGTGATGCGGAAGGGAATCCAGGGATGGCTGCGCCGCAGCGGCGCAACGATGGCACTGCTGCTGGCGGCCGTGCCGGCGTTCAGTGCAGACACGGCGGCGCCTTCGCCGCTGACGAGTGAACCGGTGGGCGGCGTTTCGTTGGCCGAATGGACCGCCCGCTGGTGGCGGTGGGCCGACGCCCAGGGCGGCGCGCCCTATCTCGACCCGGATGGCCGTGTATGTGATCTGGGCCAGGAAGGCCCGGTCTGGAACCTGGCTGGCACCAATGGCCGTTTCCGGCCACATCGCGAATGCGTGGTGCCGGCGGGCAAGTACCTGTTGCTGCCGATCATCAACATGGCGCACTACCAGGTGGATGAGACTGTGTCCTGCAAGGAGCTGCAGGCCGGGGCGGCGGTCAACAACGATTACCTGATCAGCGCGGTGGTGCTGCTGGACGGCCAGCCACTGGGCGACATGCGCATGCATCGGGTGCGCAGTGAAGGCTGCTTCCGCATGGATGCCGATGACGCAGACTCACGGCTGGCCGCCGCCGACGGCTACTGGGTGATGCTCAAGCCGTTGTCGCCGGGCCGGCATACCCTCAGCGTGGGTGCCAACTACGGCGTGCCGGAGGGTGGAGCGTACAGCCGCATGCGGCAGTCCTTCGAGTACGTGCTGCACGTGGGAGGGCGCACCCAGGTCGTATCGCGCGAACTGCACGCGGCGCCGCTGGCCGCGCCCTGAAGCTCAGGCATCGTCCTGCTTCAACGCCGCATCGGCGGCCAGCAGCGCCTCGGCGGCTGCACTGAGCGGCGGCGACGGCGGGGAAACCACACCGATCGCTTCCATCATCTTCGGCATGCCCAGGAACTGGCGCGCGCGGCGGTCGTAGATGCCGGTGACCAGCAGCGCGCGCGTGGCGATCTTCTGCTCGGCGCCGATCAGCACGCGCTGCTCCATGATGCCGCGCGAGCCGACCCAGCCCACCAAGCGTGTTTCCAGGGTGAAGCGCTGGAACGGCTTCAACTCGCGACGGAACTGGATGGTGCCGGCACCGACGATCGGTGCCCACTTCTCGCGCAGCGCCACCCGGCCCAGGCCCATGCGCAGGATCAGGTCCAGCCGGCCCAGGTCGAAGATGTTCCAGTAGCGGCCGTTGGTCATGTGCAGGTTGCTGTCCAGGTCGTTGGGCAGCACCCGGAACTGCAGCCGCGAGACCCCGAACGGGGCCTCCAGCTTCGGCCGGAACAGGCTGCACAGCAGCAGGTGGAGCAGACGGAACCAGAGATTCATGGCTATGACGACTGTTATAGAACGGCCGGTACGCTAATCTATGACGACTGTCTTAGCAAGGAGACCGCCGTGAGCCCGCGATCCTCTGATGCGCCACAACGCGTGATCGATGCTGCGGCGCAGATGCTGGTGCGGGTGGGCCTCAATGCCACCAGCATCCGGGAGGTGACCAAGCTGGCCAAGGCGCCGTTGGGTTCCACCTACCATCACTTTCCCGGCGGCAAGCAGGAGCTGCTGGCGCGCGCCACCCAGATGTCCGGCGACAAGGTGGAGGCGCTGCTGTTGGAGCTGTTGAAGGATGGGGCGGTACAGGGCCTGCAGCAGTTCCTGGCGATGTGGCGCGAGCGTCTGCTGCGCTCCGATTTCCGCGCCGGCTGCCCGGTGCTGGCCGCTGCCGTGGAGGAGCCGGTGGAGGCCACGCCCAGCCAACCCCGCGCGGCGGCCGCCGAGGTGTTCGCGCGCTGGCACGGCCACCTCGCCTCGGCGTTCGTCGCTGAAGGGCATGCCCCCGCAGCGGCGGGCGAGCTGGCCAGCCTGGTGATCGCGAGTGTGGAGGGTGCGGTTGCGATGTGCCGCGCACTGCAGGACATCGCCCCGTTCGACCAAGTCGCAGCGCAATTGCTGAAGGCCGCCGCGCCACCTGCGCGCTAGAATGCACCCGAACGCGCTACTGCGTGCCCGGCAAGGATGTCCGCATGTTGCACCACCTTTCCCTCGGCGTTCGTGACCTTGATATCGCAGGCCGCTTTTATGACGCCGCACTCGCCGCACTCGGGTACCGCCCGGTGTTCGAGGACGAGACCGCGATCGGCTATGGGGTGGTCGATGATGAAGACGCGCTGTGCCTGAAGCTGCGTGATGACGCCGCAGCGCCGGGCCCCGGCTTCCACCTGGCGTTCGCTGCAGTGTCCGCAGCGGCGGTGGATGCCTTCCACGCAGCAGCCATGGCCAACGGGGGCGCTGACAACGGTGCCCCCGGACTGCGCGCCGATTACGGTGACTTCTACTACGCCGCGTTCGTGGTCGACCCCGAGGGCCATCGCATCGAGGCGGTGACCAAGGCGCGGCCGGCGTGAAGCAGCCGGGCATTCCGGCGCCAGCCTGCTGAAGCTCCCAATCGCATGCCGTAGTGCGGCATGGCCCATACCGGGCTGGTGATCGGCCAGCGCCCGTCCGGCCCTGGTACTCCCCAAGCCGTAGAGGCACGCGCAGTTTTCGATCCTGCCCGAGTCTGCGCTATGCTCCGCCGGGGGCCTCGGAACGTGGCCCGGCTTCAACCAACCCTGACAAGGACAAGCGCATGGATGTCGCTGCACGCAGGAACAGGACGTTGTTTCGTTGGATCATGGTGACGCTGCTGGCGGTGTTGTTGCCGTTTGCAGCACTGGCGCAGCCGGCAGCCGGGCAGGGCGATGGCGCTGAAGCCGCCACTGCCGCGGAAGAGACGCAATGCCGTGCCTGCGCCTATGAGCGCATTGGACCGAAGATCGATATCGGCCTGGTGGCACTGGTGTCGCTGTTGGTGGTGGGTCTGCTGGTAGCGGTGTCCCGCGAGTGGGGAACCACCTCGCAGCGCTGGACCTGCCGTACCCTGGCCCTGCTGCTGGTGGGCATCGGCCTGGCGTTGTTGTGGTGGGCTGGCAGCGTCGTCTACCTGGGCTACAACCCGTGGCAGGAGCCGCTCGCACCCGGCGGCGGCTCGCTCGGTTCGACGCTGCTGAGTACGTCGCCGAAGTGGCTGGCGGCACTGGTGCTGGTCGGCTTCGCGCCTTCCATCTGGAAGCGCAGCGAGCGCCTGCCGTCCTGGCGTATCGGCTGACCCTGGAACGACGGCGCCGGATCACACCCGGCGCCGCCTGCGGCAATCACTCAAAGCGCCAGCGCACGCCCGCGTAGACGCCGCGGCCTTCGCCCGGCGTCGAACGCGCGACATCCTTGCCGGCGTCGTCATAGCCCGGCGTGACGGTGGCGGCGTAGCGGCGATTGCCTAGGTTGCGCATCTCCGCCCAGGCCTGCCAGCGGCCACCGGGTGCGTCGTAGCCGATGCGGCTGCCGAAGATCACATGGCTGTCGGCCCAGTAGCTGTTGGCGTAGTCCACCGCGATGCGCGAGGCGTATTCGGTATTGAGCGCCGCGTACAGGCCGGATGCATGATCGAAACGCAGCTCGGCCTGGTAGGCGTGGCGCGGCAGGCCGGGCAGGCGGTTGCTGCCGAAACGTGCATCGTGGCGGTAGCGGAAATCGCTGAACGTATACGCCTGACGCAGCGACAGGCGGCCCGGTGCAGCCTGCCACAGCGTGCTGTCCAATCCGGCTTCGATACCGCGGTGCATGGTGGGGCTGGCATTGTTCTCGGCGATGAACAGGTTCGGCACCGGTTGCAGTTCGACGCTCAGCAGTTCGTGGTTCACGTGGGCGTAGTAGCCGGTCAGTTCCCAGCGGCCCAGCGCCGCGTCACCGCGCGCGCCCAGTTCCAGCGTGGTGGCGGTCTGGTGCTGCATCGGCACCGGCGCGCGCTGGCGGCCGGTAGACGGGCCATTGCCCGGCCCGAAGTACTGGTTCGAGCCCCAGATCATCGACCACGGGTGCGGTGCCTCCACCGAACGGCTGAGGTTGCCGAACCACTGGGTCTGCGCGCTGTGCTGCCAGGTGAAGCCCAGTCGCGGCGCATAGTCCCAGTCGTGCTCGCGCAGGCGGCCGCCGCTGCTCGGCCAGGTCACCTGCACATCGCGGCGGGTGTTGATCAGTGCCAGCCCAGCCTGCATGCGCAGGCGGTCATTGAAGGCGAGGGTGTTGCTGACGTGCAGCGTGCTGTCGGTGCCGTGGTGGCGGAAGTCGCGCGTGCGCGTGCCGGCGGCATAGCCATTGCTGGCAAAGCGCAGCGACTCGCGCACATCGGCATCCAGGTCATGGGTGACGCGCAGGCCGACCGTGGTCTCGCTGTCCAGGCCGAACAGCCGGTGGCGGCGGCGGTAGTCCAGTGTGGCGTTGAGGTTGGCGTAGTCCAGCTGCTGGCGATACAGGCTCTCGTTCAAGTCCATCGGGTAGGTGTGGTAGACCAGCCCGGCCTGCAGCGACGAGTCCTCATCGATCTGCAGCGTGGTGACATTGCCCACCCAGGTGCTGCCCGGCTGCGGGCGGCGCGCATCGATGGCCAGGTTGGCCGCATTCGCGGCGTGTGGATCGTTGCGGATCTGGTCGCGGGTCAAGCGACCGGGTGTTTCGTGATTGGTTTCGCGGTAGCGCACGAAGAAGCGCGTCTGCAGGTCGGGCGTGATCTGCCAGCCGATGTTGGCCATCGCGCCCTTGCCGTCGCCGCGCGCATGGCGCTGGTAACCGTCGAACTCGGTATCGGTGTAGGCCAGGAAGTAGTCGACATCGCCGTTGACGCCGCCCCAGCTGAGGCCACGCTTCTGGTAGCCACGGCTGCCGGCTTCGTAGTGCAGCTGCACGCCCGCCGAATCACGGCCGCTGCGGCTGACGTAGTCGATGGCACCGCCCAGCGCCAACGCGCCGCGCTCGAAACCGTTGGCGCCGCGCAGGACTTCCACGCGCGACAGCCACAGCGGTTCCAGCAGCTCGTAGGGCGTGCCACCTGGGCCGGTCAGCGGCAGGCCGTCGATCGACACCGCAATGCCCGAGGCATGCGCGCCCGGCCCCCGGTTGATGCCCGACCCACGGATCGAGATCTTGGTGCCCTCGTTGCCCGGCGACTGCGCGCTGATGCCCGGTTGGTAGGCCAGCACATCGGCATTGCTGGACAGCCGGCTGTGGGCCTTGGCCACGTCGATGACGTTGCTGGCGCCGGGCACCCGCTTCAACGCCTCGCGCGCCTGCGCGCTGGCATCGGCTGCAGTGACCTGTACGGCATCCAACGTGGTGGCCTGCGGGACTGCAGCGGCAGTGGAGGCGAGGCCAAGGGAAACGGCCAGAGACAGCAGCGAGGGGATGGGGCGGTACGACGAGAGCGACATGCGGAAATGCTGTAAACCAGTAAAGTGGCGCGCAAGTTAACAGGTCGGTGGCGCCACGTCACCCACCGGCGGCGTATGGCCGCCCGCAACATCCATGTAGAGCCGAGCCCATGCTCGGCTATCGCGCGCAGCGCGGGTTTCCTTCGCTCGAAACGAAGAGCAGCCGAGCATGGGCTCGGCTCTACAGCAGGTTACGGCGAGGGCTTGGCCAGCGCTTTGGCCTTTGCATACAGCCGATCAGCCGCTTCCCTTTCGCCCAATGCCGCATGACACTCGGCCAGGCTGTCCCACACATTGGCCGAATCCGGATACAGCTCGGTATTGAGGGCGAATACCTTCAACGCCCTGCGTGCACCCAGGCTCTGGCGGATGGCATAGCCGCTGGCGTTGATCGCGCGTTCCAGCTCGCTGCCCGTCACCCGGTTGTTATCGCGCAACCAACTGCGTATCGCCTGGGCAGCGCCTGCATCATCATCCAGCGCATACGCGACCAGCCGCTCGGACAGCACCGCGTGCGGAAACGCCTGCGGCGCCGCGACCGCCATCGTGCTCTCCACCAGCGTGCTGGACCAGACATTGCGGGCGCTGCCGTTGGTCAGGTACACGAACACCCAGTAGCCGTCGGCCAGCGTGCCCTTGTACGCCAGCCGCGCACGTACACGGGTGCCGCCATCATGGCCGACCTGGGTGTAGCCGTCGCTGCGGGTGGTGTCCCAGCCAGTGGAGAAGAAATTGCTGCCGCCACCGCTCAGTTTCTGCGGCTGCCAGAACTTTTCCAGGGTCGCCGTGCGCACCAGCGTGGGTCGCCAGCGCCTGCAGGAAGCGGTTCATGTCGCCCACGGTGGTCTGCAGATCGGCATGGCCCCAGCCGTAGTCCGGCCAGGGATCTTCATTGGCAGGCTGCAGTTGGCCATCCTTGCCGATGTACGGCACCGCCGCGCGCCGGGCCGGCACGCTGGCAACGCCCCACGAGGTGCTGGCCATCTTCAATGGCTGCAGGATGCGTTCGCGCGCGATGGCCGGGTAGGGCTTGCGGTAGTGCGCTTCCAGCAACGCCGTCAGCACCAGGTAGTTGGCCTGGGTGTACTGCACGCGGCTGCCGGTGGCGAACTGCATCGGTGCAGCGCCGGCCACCTTCAGCGCAGTGCCAAGGTCAGGCGCTACACCGGGGTAGCCCGTGCTCACCCAGCGGTTATCCACCCTGTTGTAGTACTCGCCGATACCCGAGCTGTGGTTGAGGAAATCACGCACGTGGATCGCCTGCCATGCTGCAGGCAGGTCCGGCACATAGCGGCTGGCCGGTACATCCAGATCCACCTTGCTCTGATCGACCAGTTGCATCACCAGCGTGCTGGTCAGCAGCTTGGCCATCGACTGTGCGGCGAAGATGGAATCGACGGTGGCAGGTGTGTGCGTAGCGCGATCACGTTCGCCGCTGGCGCCCTGGTACAGCACCTGGCCGTTGTGGGCGACCAGTACCGCCTGGCCGGCAATGCCGTAGCGTTCGCGGTTGGCCTGCAGTTGGGCGTCGAGCTGGGTAGAGAGGCCGGCGGAGAGGTCATTCGCTGATGCGGGCGCAGCAGCGAACAGGACGCAGAGCAATGCAGCAGCAAAGGTGCGGTACATCGCGGTGATCCATCAGCTGTGATGGCGCATCTTGGTATGTAGAGCCGAGCCCATGCTCGGCTGCCTTCGGGCCAGGCATGATGCACCCGGAAAAATGAGCCGAGCATGGCTCGGCTCTACAGGTGTTTTCGGGTAGTGCCGGCCGCTGCCCGGCACCCCTGCGATCAGCCCAGGATCCCCGGCAGATCCAGTCCCTTTTCCTTCGCGCAGTCGATCGCGATGTCATACCCCGCATCGGCATGGCGCATCACGCCGGTGGCCGGGTCGTTCCACAGCACGCGGCCAATCCGCTTCGCCGCTGCCTCGGTGCCGTCGCAGACGATCACCATGCCGGCGTGCTGCGAGAAGCCCATGCCGACGCCGCCGCCGTGGTGCAGCGAGACCCAGGTCGCGCCGCTGGCGGTGTTGAGCAGGGCGTTCAGCAGCGGCCAGTCGGAGACCGCATCGGAGCCGTCGGCCATCGCTTCGGTTTCGCGGTTCGGCGAAGCGACGCTGCCGCTGTCCAGATGGTCGCGACCGATCACCACCGGCGCCTTCAGTTCGCCGTTGGCGACCATCTCGTTGAAGGCCAGGCCGAGTCGATCACGATCACCCAGGCCGACCCAGCAGATGCGCGCCGGCAGGCCCTGGAATTTGATCTTCTCGGCGGCCATGTCCAGCCAGCGGTGCAGGTGGGGATTGTCCGGAATCAGTTCCTTCACCTTGGCATCGGTCTTGGCGATGTCTTCCGGGTCACCACTCAGTGCCGCCCAGCGGAACGGGCCGATGCCACGGCAGAACAGCGGGCGGATGTAGGCCGGCACGAACCCGGGGAAGTCGAACGCGTTCTCCACGCCTTCTTCCAGCGCCATCTGCCGCAGGTTGTTGCCGTAGTCCACGGTCGGCACGCCGAGTGCGTGGAAGCCGAGCATGGCGCGGATATGGTTGGCCATCGACGCGCGCGCTGCCTTCTCCACTTCCTTCGGCGCGGACACGCGCTTTTCGTCCCACTGCTCGACGGTCCAGCCCTGCGGCAGGTAGCCGTTCACCGGGTCGTGCGCGGAGGTCTGGTCGGTCAGCAGGTCCGGCTTCACGCCGCGCTTGAGCAGTTCAGCCAGTACATCGGCGACGTTGCCGAGCAGGCCCACCGACTTCGGCGTACCGGCCTTGCACGACTCGTCGATCAGGCGCAGCGCTTCGTCCAGGTTGTCGGTCCAGGTATCCAGGTAGCCGGTGCGCAGGCGCATGTCGATGCTGCTCTTGCGGCACTCGACGGCCAGGCAGGAGGCGCCGGCCATCGCCGCGGCCAGCGGCTGTGCGCCGCCCATGCCGCCGAGGCCACCGGTGAACAGCCACTTGCCGGTCAGGTCACCACCGAAATGCTGGCGGCCCATTTCCACGAAGGTTTCGTAGGTGCCCTGCACGATGCCCTGCGCGCCGATGTAGATCCAGCTGCCGGCGGTCATCTGGCCATACATGGCCAGGCCCTTCCTATCCAGCTCGTTGAAGTGGTCCCAGTTGGCCCAGCGCGGTACCAGGTTGGAATTGGCGATCAGCACGCGCGGTGCATCGGCATGGGTGCGGAACACACCCACCGGCTTGCCCGACTGCACCAGCAGGGTCTGGTCGTCGTCCAGGCGCTTGAGCGTTTCGACGATGGCATCGAAGCTCTCCCAGTCACGCGCGGCGCGGCCGATGCCGCCGTACACCACCAGCTCCTGCGGCCGCTCGGCCACGTCCGGGTGCAGGTTGTTCATCAGCATGCGCAACGGCGCTTCGGTCAGCCAGCTCTTGGCGTTGAGCGTGGTGCCGGTCGGCGCGGCGATGGTGCGGGACGGGTCGTTGCGGGTCATGCGGCGCTCCGGTTCGTCGCGAATTCAAGGCAGGCATTGAGCACCTGCGCCAGGGTGTGGCGCAGTGGTGCGGCGTGGTCGGGGTCGAGCGGGGTGGGCCAGCTGTGTTCGTCCACCTGGTCCGGCAGGGGTTCGTGCATGTAGCCACGGCAGGCCAGCTCCATCTGCAGGCTGTGCACGCCGCCGGCGATGTTGCTGTAGTGGCGGGTGATCCAGCCGCCCTTGAAGCGGCCGTTGCGCACCTGGCTCATGCCACTGATCTTCAGCAGGTTTTCCACCACATCGCTCAAGGCGTTGTCGCAGGACGTGTCGGGTGCGCCGGACGGCCCGGCGGTACCGAGGTTGAACTGCGGCAGCTCGCCATCGAACAGGTGCGGAATATGCGAGCGGATCGAATGCGCGTCGTACACTACCACCGTACCGTGCTGCGCGCGCAGGCGGGTGATCTGTGCGGCCAGCGCATCGTGGTAGGGCAGGAAATACGTGTCGCGGCGCCGCGCGATCTCGGCGTCATCCGGCTCGCGGCCCGCGTGGTACAGCGGCTGGTTGTCGAAGGTGGTCAGCGGGCACAGGCCGGTGGTGTTCTGGCCCGGGTACAGCGACACACCGCTGGGATCGCGGTTGAGGTCGATCACCGAACGTGAGATCGCCGAGCGCACCGTGGTCGCGCCCATGCCGCGCACGAAGTCGTACAGCTCGTGCACCCACCAGTCGGCATCGCGACGGGCCAGCCACGGCGAGTGGTAGTCGCCGATCAGGTCGTGCGGCAGCTCGCTGCCGGTATGCGGGAAGCTGACGATGAGGGGTGCGTCGCCCTCGTGCACCGTCAGCCATTCGGGATGGGTATTCATGCCTGTGGTTCCACGGTTGGCAGCAGGTCGGTCAGGCCCTGCGCCAGCGCACCACTGCGCACCAGACTCGTGGCGATTACCATGTCCGGATGGAAGTAGCGGTCTTCTTCCAGCGTCGGCACCTGCGCACGCAGGGTGGCGCGCACGGTTTCCAGCGCGGCACTGGAGCGCAGCGGCGCATGGAAGTCGCAGCCCTGCGCCGCGGCCAGCAGTTCGATGCCGATCACGTTGGCCGCGTTCTCGGCCATCTGCATCAGGCGCCGCGCACCGTGTGCGGCCATCGACACGTGGTCTTCCTGGTTGGCCGAGGTCGGGATCGAATCAACACTGGCCGGGTAGGCGCGCTGCTTGTTTTCCGAGACCAGCGCAGCGGCAGTCACCTGCGGAATCATGAAGCCGGAATTCAGGCCCGGGCGTGGGGTCAGGAACGCCGGCAGGCCCGACAGCGCCGGGTCCACCAGCATCGCCAGGCGGCGCTCGCTGATCGAGCCGATCTCGCACACCGCCATCGCCAGCATGTCGGCGGCGAAGGCCACCGGCTCGGCGTGGAAGTTGCCGCCAGACAGTGCTTCGCCGGTATCGGTGAACACCAGCGGATTGTCGGACACGCCGTTGGCTTCGATTTCCAGCGTGGTCGCGGCCTGGCGCAGGATGTCCAGCGCCGCGCCCATCACCTGCGGCTGGCAGCGCAGGCAGTACGGATCCTGCACGCGCACGTCGTTGTCGCGATGCGACTCGCGGATGTCCGAGCCCTGCATCAGCGTACGCAGGGTGGCCGCGGTGGCGATCTGCCCGCGCTGGCCGCGGATGGCGTGGATGCGCGGGTCGAACGGCGTGTCGGAGCCCTTGGCTGCTTCCACCGACAGCGCGCCGGTGATCAGCGCCGCCTGGAACACGGTCTCGATCTCGAACAGGCCGGCCAACGCATACGCGGTGGAGAACTGGGTGCCATTGAGCAGCGCCAGGCCTTCCTTCGCTCCCAGTTCGATCGGCTGCAGGCCGGCACGTGCCAGTGCATCGACCGCCGGCAGGCGCTCGTCACCCATGAAGGCTTCGCCGACGCCCAGCATCACGCTGGCCAGGTGCGAGAGCGGCGCCAGGTCACCCGAGGCACCCACCGAGCCCTGTGCGGGCACCACCGGCAGCACGCCCTTGACCAGCATCGCTTCGAGCAGCAGCAGGGTTTCCTCGCGGATGCCCGAAGCACCCTGCGCCAGGCTGACCAGCTTCAGCGCCATCATCAACCGCACCACGCTGGCCGGCATCGGCTCGCCCACGCCGGCGGCATGCGAGAGCACGATATTCCGCTGCAGGGTGGCCAGGTCTTCGCGCTCGATGCGCACGCTGGCCAGCTTGCCGAAGCCGGTGTTGATGCCATACACCGGCGCGCCCTTGGCGACGATGGCGGCCACCGCCGCAGCGCTGGCGCGCACCACCGGCAGCGCGGCCGGGTCCAGTGCAAGCGGCGCACCGCGATAGACCTGCCGCCACTGGGCGAGAGTGACATGGCCGGGGCGAAGAACCAGGGTGTTGCTCATGTGTTGCTCCAGGAGGCAGGCAGGTCGGGCTGCCCGCGCACCACGCGCGCGTGCAGCGGGTTGAATCCAATGCGATAGACCAGGTCGGCGGGCGCATCGATGTCCCAGATCGCCAGGTCGCAGTCCATGCCCACCGCCAGGCGGCCGATGCGCTCGCCGTGGCCCAGTGCGCGCGCCGCTTCACGGGTGAAGCCGGCGATGCACTCATCCACGGTCAGGCGGAACAGGGTGGCGCCCATGTTCATCGCCAGCAGTGGGCTGGTCAGCGGCGAGGTGCCCGGGTTGCTGTCGGTGGCCAGCGCCAGCGGCACGCCGGCCGCACGCAGCGCGGCGATCGGCGGCAGGGTGGTATCGCGGGTGAAATAGAAAGCACCGGGCAGCAGCACGGCGACGGTACCGGCAGCGGCCATCGCGGCGATGCCGGCGTCATCCAGATGTTCAATATGGTCGGCCGACAGTGCACCGAAGCTGGCCGCCAGTTCGGCGCCATGCTGGTTGCTCAGCTGCTCGGCGTGGATCTTCACCGCCAGCCCGTTGGCGCGTGCCGCTTCGAAGACCTGCCGCGCCTGCGCCGGCGAGAAGGCGATGTTCTCGCAGAACACATCCACCGCTTCGGCCAGGCCTTCGGTGGCGATGGCCGGAATCATCACCTCGCACACCTCATCGGTGTACTCCTGTGCTTGGCGGCCCGGCGGAATCGCGTGTGCACCGAGGAAGGTGGTCACCACGTTGACCCGGCATTCCTCACCCAGCGCACGCGCAACCTGCAGTTGCTTGCGTTCGTCGGCCAGGGTCAGGCCGTAGCCGGACTTGATCTCGAGGGTTGTCACGCCCTCGGCGCGCATCGCCAGCAACCGTGGCCGGCTTTCGCGGGCCAGCTGCTCTGGCGTGGCGGCGCGGGTGGCGCGCACGGTGGAGACGATGCCGCCGCCGGCACGGGCGATCTCGGCATAGCTCACGCCCTGCAGGCGCTGCTCGAATTCGTTGGCGCGGTTGCCGGCGTAGACCAGGTGGGTGTGGCAGTCGATCAGGCCCGGCGAGATCCAGCGGCTTTCGCCGTCGATGCGGGTGGTCGGCTGCAGGTGGGCGTCGCTGCCGGCCGGGCCGACGTGGATGATGCGGCCGTCGGCGCAGGCCAGTACGCCATCGCGGATGACACCCAGCCCCTCGCCATCGAGGGTAATCAGGTGGACGTTGGACCAGAGGGTATCGACGTGCATGGCATCCACAACGCGGCTGTGCTTATATGTCTATACAATATAGGCGTCCATTTCGGGTTGTCCAGCCATGTCCGATTCGCGTTCCCCGCACAGTTTCCATGCCGCCCACGCCCTGCTGGCCGAGGGTTGGGCCCGCGATGTCCGCCTGCAGGTGCAGGACGGTCGCATCACGGCGATCAGCGCGGGGCAGGGCGCCCAGCACTGCGACATCCGGGTCGGCATCTTGGTGCCGGGCCTGCCCAACCTGCACAGCCACGCGTTTCAGCGTGGCATGGCCGGCCTGACCGAGATCGGCGGCGGTGACGGTGACAGCTTCTGGAGCTGGCGCGAGCTGATGTACCGCTTCCTCGCGCATCTGCGCCCGGACGCGGTGCAGGCCATCGCCGCCCAGGCCTATATGGAAATGCTGGAAAGCGGCTTCACCCGCGTCGGCGAGTTCCATTACCTGCACCACGATGCCGACGGCCGCGCCTATGCCAATCGAGCCGAGATGAGTGCACGGATTGCCGCCGCCGCCGACCAGACCGGTATCGGGCTGACCCTGCTGCCGGTGTTCTATGCGCATGCCGATTTCGGCGGGGCGGCGCCGAATCCAGCGCAGCGGCGGCTGATCCACGACGTGGAGGGTTTCGCGCAGCTGCTGGAGGCCGCCAAGCCGGCATTGGCCGCGCTGCCCGACGCGGTGCTCGGCATCGCACCGCACAGCCTGCGTGCGGTCACCGGCGAGGAACTGAGTGCGTTGCTGCCGCTCACCGACGGCCCGGTGCACATCCATATCGCCGAGCAGGTGCGCGAAGTGGAGGCCTGCCTGGCCTGGAGCGGCCAGCGCCCGGTGCAGTGGCTGTACAACCATGCGCCGGTGGATGCGCGCTGGTGCCTGGTGCATGCCACCCACATCACCGATGACGAGCGCGCGGCCATTGTGGCCAGCCAGGCCGTGGCCGGCCTGTGCCCGATCACCGAGGCCAATCTGGGCGACGGCCTGTTCCCGATGCAGGCCTTTGCGCGCGAGGGCGGACGCTTCGGCGTCGGCTCCGATTCCAATGTGCTGATCGACGCGGCCGAAGAACTGCGCCTGCTTGAATACGGCCAGCGGCTGACCCTGCGCGGTCGCAACGTGCTGGCGCCGGATGCCACCCGCAGCACCGGTCGCTTCCTGTTTGAAGGTGCATTGCACGGTGGCGCACAGGCGCTGGGCGTGGCCGCTGGCCTGCAGGTGGGGGCCAGTGCCGACCTGGTCGAGCTGGATGCCGGGCACCCGGCGCTGCAGGCGCGACAGGATGACGCATGGCTTGACAGCTGGGTGTTCGCCGCACGTAATGGCGCGCTGCGATCGGTCTGGCGCCATGGCCGCCAGTGCGTGGCCGAGGGCCGCCACCTGCAGCGCGAGGCGATCACCACCGCCTTCGCCGCCGCCCTGAAGGGCGTACTGGGCTGATCGCCTCCGCCACCGGGACCTCATTACGTGAAGGCCAGCAAGTCCGCCACGCTCAACCAGCGTATCCGCAGCGATCTGGAAAGCCGCATCCTCAGCGGAGAGTGGGCGCCGGGCTTCCGTATTCCGTACGAGCACGAGTTGATGGAGCAATACGGCTGCTCGCGGATGACGGTGAACAAGGTGCTGACTGCATTGGCCGAGAGCGGCATGATCGAGCGCCGCCGTCGCGCCGGTTCATTCGTGGCGCGGCAGCCGCCGCACCTGGAGCAGGTGGCGCTGGAGATTCCCGATATCGCGATGGAGGTCGGTTCGCGCGGCCATCAGTACGCGTACCGCCTGCTGCAGCGCGAGCTGCGCCTGGCCGACACCGGCAATGCCGGTGAAGTGGAGCTGGCCGGCAGCGAGAAGCTGTTGGCGATGCGCTGCCTGCACCTGGCCGATGGCCGTCCGCTGGCGCTGGAGCATCGCCTGATCAGTCCGGTAGGCGTGCCCGAGGTACTGGAAGTCGATTTCAGTACCACCGCGCCGGGCAGCTGGCTGCTGCAGAACGTGTCCTGGACGCGCGCGCAGCATCGCATCAGTGCCTGGGGTGCGGACACCGCCACGGCCAGGCTGCTGGACGTGAAACCGGGTACCGCCTGCCTGGTGATCGAGCGCCTGACCTGGCGTGGCGATCAGCCGATCACCCGCGTGCGCCAGGTATTCCTCGGCGACGCGTGGGACCTGGTCGCGCGCTTTGCGCCTGGGGCGCGCTAGAGGCGTATCCACGCATGGCGTGGATCTACTGAATCCCGGTTGGGATTATCCGACGCGTGTGAATCCCTGGTAGATCCACGCCATGCGTGGATGCTGCCCCATCAAGATGCTGCCCCATCAATACGTAGCGCACTGCCGCCAGCGTACCGGCTCATCCACGCCGGGGCGGGCGTTGAGCTGGATGCGCACGTTGCGCAGGGCGGGGTAGTGCAGCACTTCCTCGCAGACCAGCGGCCAGACCTTTTCCAGTTCGCCGGTGCGGTTGATCGCCAGCGTCTGCCGGGTCAGCCAGACACCGCTGGCGATGCCGGGCTTGCCGGCCAGGGCCCGGGCCAGATCGGCCTGGAAGCGCTCCAGCGTGGCCGCATCCGGATTGGGATTGCTGCGCGCGTCGGCCGCCGGGGCGACGGCAGCCGCGGGTGCAGGGGCGGCCGGGAGCACTGCCGCGGTGCCAGCAGGTTCCGCCGCAGGCGCGGTTGAAGGCGTCGCCACCACCGGTGCCGCAGCAACCGGCGCGGCCTCTTCCACACGCAGGCCCTGCAGGCCCAGGCCAACCAGCAGCCCCAGCGTTGCCGAACCCAGTGCGGCGATGGCGATGCGGCGCAGCGCTTCGTGGCGGGCGCTGGCGCGCACGCGCGCTTCGATGTCGCCGGGCAGGTAAGGCTGCAGCAACGGCCACAGGCGCGGGCCGTCCAGCACTTCAACCGCCTGCTTCTCGGCGGCGCTGCGGCCGTCGCGCTCGATGCGGCCTTCGGTCAGCAGCACGCCGCCCTTGGCCCCGGCCAGGCGCGCGGCCGCACCCAGCTCGTTCACCGCGGCGGTGCCGATGCGGTAGGCCAGGCCATGCTTGCACGACACCAGCCAGTGGTTGGGGCCATCGCTGAGCATGAAATCGCTGCTTGGCTCGCGGGCTTCTTCCGCCGGATCGATCAGCTCACGCAGGCCGCGCTGTTCGCGCAGCATGCGCTTGACCAGAACCGAGAATTCGCGCCAATGCATGCCCGCCAGGGCCTGCAGGCCGAGTTGCATCTCCTTCTGCCGCCGCTTGACCCACCACAGATAGACAACGGCCAGGGAACAGCTAAGCAGGGCCGACAGCAGGGCCAGGATCCAGGGGAGCATGCAGGAGTAGGGCGGAAGGGGCGAAAGCGGAGGACGACAGTGTAAAGGTCGCGGTGCCTGGCCGGGTCAGGATGTTCCTGACAGAAAGCGTGATGGAGCGCGCAGATCGGCGTACAGCGGGCACGAAAAACCCGCCAATCCTGAAGCCGTGAGGGGAGGGAACAAACGGCAGCCGAAGCGATTGGCGGGTTGCTCGCGATTGTCAATCAAATTTTATTGCATTGCAACAATCGTGGTCAGGGCACGCTGTCCGGCGACTGATGGCTGCCCGGAGCAGGGGCATCGGTGCCGGACGCGGCGCGGTTTTCCAGCTTGGCCAGGCGCGCGTGCAGGGCATCAATGCGGGCCTCCAGCGCGGTCACTTCGTCGGCGGTGGGTACATGCAGGCGCTTGAGTACGCCCTGCACCTGGTCATCGAAGGCCTTCTCCACCTTGTTCCAGGTGCCGGAGGCCTTCTCGCGGGCCTCGTCCAGCGAGGTCTCGACATTGTCACGCCAGCCCGGGCCCTGATCGCCGTTGCGTTCACGGCGGCGGGCTTCCCAGGCTTCGCCTTCCTTCACCAGGCCATCGAAGAAGCGGCTGCCCTCGGCCTGGGCGCGACCCAGCGCACCCAACCCGGCCAGCCAGACCTGCTGGGCCGAATCGCTCAGCTTGCGCGAGAAGCGCTCGGCCTGGTCACTGAAAGAGGCATCGTCGTTGCGGCGGTCGTCGTTCTCGTAGTGGTTCATCGCACTTCCCGTGGGAGTTGGGCCTGCCCCCGAGAGTAGCGCGCACCGGCGTTGCACGGCCGTGACGGCCGCCGCCGGGGTTCAGCCCAGCTTTTCCTTCAGCACACGCTGGATCTCGCCTTCGACCATGCCCTTCATCGCCGACAGCAGGAAGCCCAGCTTGGCGGTTACGCGCACGGCACCCGGCTGCAGTTCGATCGCACCGTCCACGCCGCTGCCGGAGAAGTTCAGTACGTCGGCGGTCCAGGACGACTTCAGGCCAAAGCGCTCGGACAGCTTGGCAGCGACCTGTTCGATCGCGGCGCGCGCCTGTGCATCGGGCAGGGCGTGGGCGTGGCGGACATCGATGGTGGACATGCAGGCTCCTGGCGCAGGGCGGGGTAGGTCGACGAGGGCAAGCATTGTGCGCATCAAGGGCCGCCGCGCCAAGCACTCATCGTGGGTTCTTCTTCGTTGGCGACCAACCTGCTAGGCTGCGCCGCGTGCAGAACCTGCTTGTTCACTTCAGTCAACAACAACAGCCCGACCAGCCCTTGCGGCCCGGGGTGCAGCGCATCGTGCGCCAGGCCAACGGCAGCGTGCGGCTCGGAGATCCCGGCCACGGCGCACTGCTGCTGGCCCAGTTCTGCATGGATGATCGCGGCCTCTGGCTGCAGGTCGGCAACGGCATCCGCGGCGTCCACGTCAACGGTCGCCCGGTACGCCGGATGGCCCTGCTGCGTGCAGGCGATGCGGTGTATGTGGATGGCGTGGAGATGGTCCTTCAGGGCGAGGTCGAAAGCCTGCTGCAGGCGCCTGCGCCGAGAACCGAAGATGGCAGCGACGAGCAGCAGCGGCTGCTGCGCGGTGTCGGCGGCCTCCATCATGGCCGCAGCTTCACCCTGTCGCGGGCCCGCCTGATCGGACGTGGCAACGAGGCCGACATCGCCATCGATGACCCGGCTTTTGCCGAGCAGCATGCCCGCGTGGAAGTGCACGGCGAACGCGTGCTGCTGCGCGACCTCGGCAGTGCCGACGGCACCCGCGTCAATGGCGTGGCCGTGCGCCATTGCTGGCTGCAGGCCGGCGACCAGGTGGTGTTCGATGGCCAGCACCGTTTCGTGCTGGAAGTGCCGCATGATCCGCGCCGGCGGTCGTTGCCGGTCGAGGACGAGTCGGGCGAGGACGTGGAACAGGCGCCGGTGCTGCCGGTTGCGCCGCGCAGGGTGCGGCGCTGGCCGTGGCTGCTGGTCAGTGCGCTGCTGCTGGCCGCGCTGCTCAGCCTGCTGCTCTGGTTCGGCGCGCGCTGACGGTAGTGCCGGCCAGCGGCTGGCACTACCCGGTCGCGTTGCCGATGGATTCCAATGAAACCAAATTTCCCTTGCCGCACAAGGCCGCAAGGCTGGTGCACTGCGGCATACTAGGGGTCTTGCCCCACAGGTGTGACATGACGCGCGCGTTCAACTTCAGTGCCGGCCCTGCGACCTTGCCGGAATCGGTCCTGCGCCAGGCGCAGGCGGAAATGCTGGACTGGCACGGGTCCGGCGCTTCGATCGTGGAAATGAGCCATCGCGGCGCGGAATTCATGTCCGTGGCCGCCGAGGCCGAGGCCGACCTGCGTCGCCTGCTCGATATCCCGGAGGACTATGCGGTGTTGTTCCTGTCCGGTGGTGCCACCACCCAGCAGGCGCTGATCCCGCTCAACTTCGCCGCCCCCGGCCAGCGTGCCGACTACGTGGTCAGTGGCCACTGGGGCAAGACCGCGGTCAAGCAGGCCGGTGTCTACGTGGACGTCAACATCGCCGCCAGCAGCGAGGCCGATGGCTATCGCACGCTGCCGCCGCGCGCCGATTGGCAGCTCTCGCCGGATGCCGCCTATGTGCACATCACCGCGAACGAGACCATCCACGGCGTCGAGTTCCGTGATGTGCCCGATACCGGCAATGTGCCGCTGGTGGCCGACTTCAGTTCGTCCATTGCCAGCGAACCGCTGGACGTGCGCCGCTACGGCGTGATCTATGCCGGTGCGCAGAAGAACCTGGGTCCGGTCGGCATCGCGGTGATGATCATCCGCCGCGACCTGCTCGAGCGCAGTGGCCAGCCGCGCGCGGACATCTTCGATTACCGCTCGCATGTCGCCCGCGATTCGATGCTCAACACCCCGCCGACCTGGAACTGGTACCTGGCCGGCCTGGTGTTCAAGTGGATGCTGGCCGAGGGCGGCGTGACCGAGTTCGCCAGGCGCAATGCCGCCAAGGCCGCGCTGGTGTACGGCGCCATCGACGGCTCCGGCGGCTTCTACCGCAATGAGGTTGCACACGCGGCCCGTTCGCGGATGAACATCCCGTTCTTCCTGCCCAACGCCGATCTCGATGCCCGCTTCGTGGCCGAGGCCAAGGCCGCAGGCCTGCTGGCGCTGAAGGGGCACAAGGTCGTCGGTGGCATCCGTGCCTCGCTCTACAACGCCATGCCGCTGGCCGGGGCCGAGGCGCTGGTCGCCTTCATGGCCGATTTCCAGCAGCGTCACGGCTGAGCAATGAACGGCGCGCACCGTCGGGTTCGTGCCCCGCAACAAGGAATTCCGATGGCAAGCAGCAAATCCAGCAAGAAGGCGCCGAAGAAGGCCGAACCGGCCAAGGACAGCGTGCCCACCAAGGCGAAGGGCAAGGCCAAGGCCACCTCGAACCCGGCACCCACCCTGGCGCCGCTGGCGCTGGCCGATGTGCGCTCGAAGATCGACCAGATCGACCGCGACATCCAGAGCCTGATCGCCGAGCGCGCGCGCTTCGCCCACCAGGTCGGCAAGGCCAAGGGCAAGCTCGCCGCCGCCGTCGACTACTACCGCCCCGAGCGCGAAGCGCAGGTGCTGCGCATGGTGGTGGACCGCAACGAAGGCCCGCTCAGCGATGAACTGCTGGTGCACGTCTACCGCGAGATCATGTCGGCCTGCCTGGCCCAACAGGAGCCGCTGAAGATCGGCTACCTCGGCCCGGAAGGTACTTTCAGCCAGCAGGCGGTGCTCAAGCATTTCGGCCGTTCGGCGCTGGGCCTGCCGATGGCCAGCATCGAAGAGGTATTCCAGGAAGTGGAAGCGGGCAACGCCGATTTCGGCGTGGTGCCGGTGGAGAATTCGGGGCAGGGCACCATCCAGATCACCCTGGACATGTTCCTGACCTCCAACCTGAAGATCTGCGGCGAAGTGGAACTGCGCGTGCAGCAGTACCTGATGTCGCGCAGCGGCCGCATCGAGGACATCGAACGCATCTACGCGCATCCGCAGTCGTTCATGCAGACCTCGGCGTGGCTGCGCGCCAACCTGCCGAAGGCCGAGAAGATTCCGGTGTCGAGCAACGCCGAGGGCGCGCGCCGTGCGCGCAACGCCGACGACGCGGCGGCCATCGGCGGCGAGAGTGCCGGCCACGTGTACGGCCTGAAGAAGGTGGTCACCAAGCCGATCCAGAACGATGCCGACAACACCACCCGCTTCCTGGTGGTGGGTCGCAACATTTTCCCGACCTCCGGGCACGACCGCACCTCGGTGCTGGTGTTCATCCATGACAAGCCCGGTGCGCTGTTCGACGTGCTCAGCCCGTTCGCCCGCCACGGCATCAGCATGAACCGCATCGAGTCGCGGCCGTCACACCACGGCAAGTGGGAGTACGGTTTCTTCATCGACCTGGCCGGCCACATCGACGACGCGCCGATGCAGGCTGCGCTGGCCGAACTGGAAGCGCACTCGGCGCAGATCAAGGTGCTGGGCTCCTATCCGGTGGCCGTGCCCTGAGTGCTGCTGCGGCGGCAACAGCCGCCGCTCCCTGATGCATCGCCGGTGCTGCCGGTGTTTACGGAATGATCGAACGATGAGCAACGCGCAACACTGGATTGCCCGCAAGGGCCAGCCGCTGCAGGGCAGCCTGACCATTCCCGGCGACAAGTCGGTCTCGCACCGCTCGGTGATGTTTGCCGCGCTGGCCGATGGCACCTCGCACATCGAAGGCTTCCTGGAAGGCGAGGACACCCGTGCCACGGCGCGCATCTTCAGCCAGCTGGGGGTGCGCATCGAAACGCCCAGCCCGTCGCAGCGCGTCGTGCACGGCGTCGGCATCGATGGCCTGAAGGCGCCGGATGCACCGCTGGATTGCGGCAATGCCGGTACCGGCATGCGCCTGCTGGCCGGCCTGTTGGCGGGCCAGTCGTTCGACTGCACGCTGATCGGCGATGAGTCGCTGTCCGGTCGCCCGATGCGCCGCGTGACCGGCCCGCTGTCGCAGATGGGCGCAAGGATCGACACCCAGGACGATGGCACGCCACCGTTGCGCGTGCATGGTGGCCAGATGCTGCACGGCATCGATTTCGCCTCGCCGGTGGCCAGCGCGCAGGTCAAGTCGGCGGTGCTGTTGGCCGGGCTGTATGCGCAGGGCGAAACCAGCGTGACCGAACCGCACCCGACCCGCGACTACACCGAGCGCATGTTGTCCGCATTCGGCGTGGACATCGCGTTTTCGCCGGGCAAGGCCCGCCTGCGCGGTGGCCAGCGCCTGCGCGCCACGGATATCGTGGTGCCCGCCGATTTCTCTTCGGCCGCGTTCTACCTGGTCGCCGCCAGCATCATTCCCGGTTCCGAGCTGCGCCTGAAGCAGGTCGGCCTGAATCCGCGTCGCACTGGCCTGCTGCACGCGCTGCGCCTGATGGGTGCGGACATCACCGAAGAGAACCCGGCCGAGCAGGGCGGTGAGCCGGTGGCCGACCTGGTGGTGCGCTACGCCCAGTTGAAGGGTGCACGCATTCCGGAAACGCTGGTGCCGGACATGATCGACGAGTTCCCAGCGCTGTTCGTGGCCGCCGCGGCCGCCGAGGGCCAGACCGTGGTGAGCGGTGCGGCCGAACTGCGAGTGAAGGAATCCGACCGCCTTGCGGCGATGGCCACCGGCCTGCGTGCGCTGGGCATGCAGGTGGACGAAACCGAGGATGGCGCCACCCTGCACGGCGGCGTTCGGCTGGGAAGTGGCACCATCGAAAGCCACGGCGACCACCGTATTGCCATGGCGTTTGCCATTGCCGGCCAGATCAGCGACGGCGAAGTGCGTATCAATGACATCGCCAACGTCGCGACCTCCTTCCCGGACTTCGACGGCCTGGCGCGCAGCGCCGGCTTCAACCTGGCCTGATCGGCCAATCAGGTTTTCCGGTAGGTGCCAACCTCGGTTGGCACGCTTCTCCGCATAAAAGGACGGAGGCCGAAGCCTCCGTCTAAACATCACGAACCCCTCGTCCGCGATCAACGCTGTCCGGTACGGAAATCCACCGGGACCCGCACCACACTGGCCACTGCACGGCCTTCATGCATCGCCGGCTGGAACTTCCAGTTCTGCACGGCGCTCAGCACCGCACGATCCAGGTCACGGCTGCGCTCGCCGCTGCGCGAAACAATCGCAGCATTGGTCACCTGGCCGCGGGCATCGACATTCAGGCTGGCGATCACGCTGCCCTGCACGCCATTGCGCAGCGCGGCAGCAGGGTAGGTCGGCTTGCTGTTGCCTGCCAGCGGGCGCGCCTCGCGATTGCGTACGGCAGGGGTGGCCTTGCGCTGGTTGCCGGCCGCTGCGGCCTGGCGTGCCGCAGGCTGCTGTACGTCGGCGACCGGCGCCTGCTCGGGGGCGGGCAGCATGCGCTCGCCGACCGGTGCCGGCGCCACGTCTTCCTGGTTCGAGTGACGCAGCCAGAGCAGCGCGGCGGCAAACATCGCCACGATCAGCGCGATCCACATCCAGGGCGACGTGGGCTTGTGCTGTTCGCTGGCGTCCGGCTGCAGCTGCGGCGAATGAAGGTCTTCGTGGGTGGTGGCGGTCATCGCGAACTCCTTCCGTCAATTGGACGACGGGAGAGAGTGTTGCGCGGGCCAGTGGCGTGAAGTGTCAGCGTTGCGTCAACGCAACCGGCAGGGTTCAGTTTGCCTGCCGGGAAACGTTCAGTTACTGGGTCTTGAAGTCGAACGGCACTTCAATGCTGCCCGGTACGGCCTGGCCGTTACTCTGTGCCGGGGTGAAGCGCCAGCGGCGCACCGCATCGGTCGCGGCACGGTCGAGCTCGCGTGAGCCGCTGCGCTGGATTACCGTGACATTGTTCGGATAGCCGGTGGCATCCACGTCCACGCGTACGACCACACTGCCGGTCTCGCCGGCGCGCAGCGCGGCGGCCGGGTAGGCCGGCGGTGGCGACTGGCCGGCAATCGGCATAGGTTGGCTGTTGCCCGTGGCAGCCGGCGCGGGAACCGGTGCGGCCGGGGCCGCTTCGGCGACGGGCGCCGGCGGTGGCGGGGCCGTTTCCACCAGCTTCGGCGCTTCTTCCTCCACCGGTGCCGGCTTGGCATCGGGCATGTCGCTGGAACCGGCGGCCGCCGCCAGCGGTTCGGGCAGCGGTTCCACCTGCGCCGTCTCCTGCGGGGTCTGTGCGGCCGGGTCGGCGCGGAAGAATTCCTTGTCGCGACCGGTGAACCAGACCAGCACGAACAGCAGCACGCCCACGCCGAAGGCGATGCCCGCGATCTTCAGGGCGTTGCGCGGGATATGCACGGTAAACGACTTGGCGGACGACGAGCGGGGTGCAGACATGGACCGGACCAGTACGGAATGCCCCGATTCTGCCACGGCGGGAATGAACCGGGCGGCAGAAATCCGTATAACAAGCGATAATCCCATCCCTGATACCCACCACGACACCTGCCATGCTTGATCCAGCCCTGCTCCGCCACCAGCCCGCCGACCTCGCCGAACGCCTGCGCGCCAGCCGCGGCTTCGAGCTCGACGTGTCTGCCTTGGAGTCCCTGGAGGCCGATCGCAAGCGCATCCAGGTGCGGACCCAGGAGCTGCAGAGCCTGCGCAACAGCCGTTCCAAGGCCATCGGCCAGGCCAAGGCCAAGGGCGAGGACGTGTCGGCCATCATGGCTGAAGTTGCCGCCTTCGCCGACGAGCTGAAGGCCTCGGAAGTGGCGCTGGACGAGCTGCGCGAGAAGATCGAAGCGATCTCGATGGGGATCCCGAACCTGCCGGCCGATGACGTGCCAGCCGGTGCTGACGAGAACGACAACGTCGAGCAGGCGCGCTGGGGAACCCCGCGCCAGTTCGATTTCAAGGTGCTCGACCACGTTGAACTGGGCGCCCGCAATGGCTGGCTGGACGGCGAGACCGCGGCCAAACTGTCCGGTTCGCGCTTCACCGTCCTGCGCGGCCCGATCGCGCGCCTGCACCGCGCCCTGGCTCAGTTCATGGTCGACCTGCACACCGGCGAGCACGGTTACGAGGAAACCAACGTACCGCTGCTGGTCAATGCTGACTCGCTGCGCGGCACCAGCCAGCTGCCGAAGTTCGAGGACGACCTGTTCAAGACCGCCGTGGGCGACTCCACGCGTTACCTGATCCCGACGTCGGAAGTGCCGCTGACCAACATCGTGCGTGACGAGATCGTCGACGCCGAGCGTCTGCCGCTGCGCATGACCGCTCACTCGATGTGCTTCCGTGCCGAGGCCGGCAGCGGCGGCCGCGACGTGCGCGGCATGATCCGCCAGCACCAGTTCGAGAAGGTCGAGCTGGTCTCGATCAGCCGCCCGGAAGACAGCGACGCCGAGCACCAGCGCATGACCCGCTGTGCCGAAGTGGTGCTGGAAAAGCTGGGCCTGCCGTACCGCAAGGTGCTGCTGTGCACCGGCGACATGGGCTTCTCGGCGGTGAAGACCTACGATCTGGAAGTCTGGCTGCCGTCGCAGGAGACTTACCGCGAGATCTCCTCGTGCTCGAACTGTGGTGACTTCCAGGCCCGCCGCATGCAGGCGCGCTGGCGCAACCCAGCCACCGGCAAGCCTGAGCTGGTGCATACCCTGAACGGCTCGGGCGTGGCGGTTGGCCGTGCGATGATCGCGGTGATGGAGAACTACCAGAACGCCGACGGCAGCATCACCGTGCCGGAGGCCCTGCGCCCGTACATGGGCGGCCTGGAAACCATCGCCTGACAGCGGGCGCTCAGTGTCCTGTAGAGCCGAGCCTATGCTCGGCTGCTCCTGCCCATCGCGGGCCGCATTGTTTCTATCGGCGCTCCGCGCGCCGCCGCCCGAGCATGGGCTCGGGCGCTACGGGGCTTCTGAAACCCGCAGCTTCTCCAGCGGCACCCATCCCGGTTCGCCGTTCTCCGGCACGCACCACGCCCAGCCATTGAGGATGCGCAGCCCGCGCAAGATCTGCCCGGGATCCACATCCAGCTCCCGCGCGCAGTAATCCTCCGTGGCATAGGCGTCATCCTGCGCATCGCGACCGATCACCGGCGCCGGCACGAAACCGGGCTGCTGCCCTTCGGCTTGGCACAGGAACCAGTCTTCCCAGCCCTCCGGGCCTTCATAACGTTCGCCCACCACCAGCGCCTGGCCACGGCGCAGGGTGATCGGGTGCGGAAATTCGCTGCGGTGCGCAGCCGTCACGATGTAGTTCATGCCCCCAGCCTAGCGCGTCGCAAAAGAAAACGGCCCCGCACAGCGGGGCCGCCAGGGTGGGCCGGGATGGGGGAGGGGATCCCGGCCCGCGTTCAGCGCCCAGACGAGGAGAGAGGGGCGCCGAACGTTGGAACGCGTTATGCGGCGACGGGTTCGGCCGCTTCGTGCGACGGCAGTGCTGCCAGCGCACCGGCGATGGCGTCTTCACGGTGCTGCGGCGAGTAGGCGATGCCCTCGGCGCGCACGAATTCGACCTCGTTGATGCCCATGAAGGCGAACACCTGGCGCAGGAACGGCTCCTGGAAGTCGGCCGGCGAGTCGGTGTAGATGCCGCCGCGGCTGCTGGCGATGATCACCCGCTTGCCACCGGCCAGGCCCACCGGGCCGTTCTCGGTGTACTTGAAGGTGCGGCCGGCCACGGCCACGCGGTCGATCCAGGCCTTCAGGGTGGACGGGATGCTGAAGTTGTACATCGGCGCGCCGATCACCACGATGTCGGCGTCCAGGAACTGCTGCATCACCTGTTCAGCATCGGTCGCCTCGGCCGCGTCGGTCCTGGCCAGCGAGCTGCTGCGCAGATGCGGTACCGGATTGGCGTCAAGATCGCGATAATCGACCTGCAGGCCATCAATCTGGCTGGCGAAGCGGGCGACCACGGCGGCCGACAGCTGGCGCGAGACGGAGTTGTCGCCAAGCACGCTGGCGTCGAGATGCAGAAGCTTCATGGCAGTCACCTGTGTTCTGGGAGGAAGGGGCGGGGTGGCCCCGCCGACGGAGAGAACAATAGGTTGTTGCAAAGGCGGAATAAAGGTGATTGAATGCCACGTATTGTTCTAGATATGGAACTCGGGTATGCATGACCTGAATGACCTGTACTACTTCGCGATGGTGGTCGACCACGGCGGATTCGCCGCCGCCGAGCGCGCACTGGGTATTCCCAAGTCGCGCCTGAGCCGCCGCATCAGCCAGCTGGAAACCGACCTGGGGGTACGCCTGCTGCAGCGCTCCACGCGCCGTTTCGCGGTCACCGATGTCGGCACCAGCGTGCATCGCCATGCGCAGACGATGCTGGCCGAGGCCCAGGCCGCCCGCGAAGTGGTGGACCGCCTCAGCGCGGAGCCGCGCGGCGTGGTGCGCGCCAGCGTGCCGGTGTCACTGGCGCAGATGCAGCTTCCCAAGCTGCTGCCCAAGTTCCTTGAGCAGTACCCGAAGGTGCGGCTGCAGCTGAACATCAGCAACCGCCGCGTGGATATCATCAATGAAGGCTACGACGTCGCCCTGCGCGTGCGTTCGCGCCTGGACGACGACGGCAGCCTGGTGATGCGCAGCTTCGGCCAGGTGCAGGAACTGCTGGTGGCCAGCCCCAAATACCTGGACCGCGCCGGCCGCCCCAAGGACCCGGAAGAGCTCACCCAGCATGTCACCCTCAGCATCAGCGAAGACGAAGCCCGCCAGCGCTGGGAACTGCATGGCCCGGAAGGCGAAGTGCGCCGGGTCGACCTGCAGCCGCGCGTGGCCGGCTTCGACTTCCCGCTGCTGCAGAGCATGGTGAAGGACGGTTTCGGCATCACCATGCTGCCGGAAACCGTGTGCGCCGATGCCGTGCGCAATGGCGAGCTGGAAGTGGTGCTGCCGGACTGGTCACTGCCGCAGGGCGTGTGCCACGCCGTGTTCGCCTCGCGCCGCGGCCTGTTGCCGGCGGTGCGCGTGTTCATCGACTTCCTGGCCGAGCACCTGCCGCCGCAGCTGGAGGCCTCGCGCCTGGATTGCGGTGGCGCCTGTGAAAAGGCCAAGGAGCGGATCAAGGCCAGTGCACTGGGCGCGCTGGCGGTGGATGCGGGCTGAGGCACCTACCCGCAACTGCACCGCTAATCTGTGAAACGGTAGCGCCGGGCCATGCCCGGCGTTGCTGCTTTCTGGCGCCGATTAGTTTCGCCCGAACAGCCGGTCCCAGAAGCTGCGTCGCGGCAGTGCGGCCAATGTGGGCTCGGCAACGACCGGCGCTTCCAGCACCGCCATCAACTCCGCGCTGCGCGGCTTCTTCAGGAACCGCGCGTAGTCCAGATAGCCGGTCACCTTGCTCATGTGCAGGCGCTCGGGCATCGCCGGTAATGCGCCACCCTGTAGCAGCACCCGCAGTGCCTGCGGGCGGTCCAGGCGGATCGCCTCGTACAGCGCGGTGCCGCCGCAGCCCGGTTCGATCTGGTTGGCGCGCTGCGGCGCACCCTTCAGCAGGTCCTGCAATGCCTCCGTGTCGTCTCGTTCGACGGCAGCCACCAGACGCGCCAGCGCCTCGGCTTCTGCAGCTGGCAGGTTGTCGCGATAGGCCTGGTCGGCAATCTCGCGCTCGTCGCGCCCATCACCGCCCTGGATGCAGAGGAAGTCGGTGACCAGCGCGACCGGAATGCCGGACGTATCCAGCGCCCAGTAGCTGGGATAGACACCGTCGCCCCAGCCGCTGGTGAATACGACCAGGCCGTGCGGCGAGTCCTCGCCCCAAGGGCGGTACTCGGCGCCTTCATCCAGGCCATCGTGGTCGATCAGTGCATCCGACCATTCACCGTCTTCGTCGCCATCGGCCTGTTCGATCAGGGCCAGCAGCGCCTGCTGGGTGTCGGTGTCCATGAAGCAACCGATGCCGGCATCGACCGGGTAGCCGATGAAGCTGTCCTCATCGAGGCCGGTCAGGTCCTGCGTGGTCCAGCGCGCCATCTGCCAGTGCAGGGCGGTCGCGGTGAGAGCTTCGCGGGGTTTGAACCAGACCACGGCCAAGGCCGGGCGGCCGCTGTGCATGATGATTTCGACCGGGTGCCGGCCCAGCGGGGCGGTGTAGTCGGCCAGCGCCGGCGCCTCGGCCTGGACCAGCGGATCGCAGACCACCAGCTGCCCGCTGCTGACCGGCAGGTGTCCGGCGAAGGTGCGGTGCAGGGCCACCGCAGCCAGCTGGGTGTCGTCCAGCAGGCAGGTGCGCAGGTTGGCCAGATCGAGATGGGCCATGGCGGCTCCAAGTGCGGTGAAGGTCCCCACCGTGCCGGATGCGGAGGGCAGGGGCAAGGTGGTCTTGGGCAAACGCCCTTCACGTGCGAGAATACGCCGCTGCCCGGGCGACCGGGACCCGATTGGAGAGATGGCCGAGCGGTTTAAGGCACCGGTCTTGAAAACCGGCGAAGGGTCAAACCTTCCGTGGGTTCGAATCCCACTCTCTCCGCCAGTTGATTCAAAGAGCCCCTGGATTCAGGGGCTTTTTCGTCTCGTCAGTCCACGCCATCGATCTGCACGCGAGCCGGGGTAGCACGGCGGCCTTGCATGAGGAGCCCGACGCCGGCCACGAGGCAGGCCGCCAGCGTTGCGATGGAGAGCGGAAGCAGGAACTCGTTACGACCGGCCGCGGCGAGGCCCACATGAATCATGGCGGTGCCGGCGCCAACTGTCCCGCACAGGCTGGCATACGCCCGCGCGGAGGGCTTGGCCAGCACAACCTGGCGATAGCCATGCAGCAGGGCGCCCACAGCGATCAGGTTGAAAGCCAGAAACCCCTGGATGCCGCCGGGAACGCCGAACAGGGCCCACTCTTGCCAGAACGCTGCATCAATCTGGTGCAGGACCAACGCCAGCAGTGTTGCCAGATACCACCGTTCCATGGGGTCGTCCATTTGAATGTCGGCAAAGTCTAGCAGCCGGAGTGAGTAGTCGATCTCCGCCTGGGCGAAGCTCACGGTGACGGTGAGAGCAGTGCGCACATCGCCAGGAAAGCGCAGAGAATACGCTCACCCACGACGCCCACCCTTCGGCTTGTTATGGCACAACGGATAACTCGAGCACGACCGGAAAGCCCCATGCGGCCCATTCCGGTCCACGAACACGCCCACCTTGCACACCGGGCAGCGCTCTTCGTGGATGGCCGCGCCTGAAATCGCGGTCACTTCCACGGCGCCGTCCTTCACCAGCTCATCCAGGAATGGCGAGTGCTTGCCCTGCAGGGTGAACATCGCAACCGACCGTCGCGCACGCGTCAGCGCGACATAGAACAGCCGCCGTTCTTCGCTCAGCGGATAGGCATCCCCATCCGGCATCGCCAGCGAAAGCACCGGATCATCCGCGCGCAGGCTCGGGAAGCTGCGGTTGATCATGCCCGGCAGGATCACGTAGTCCGCCTCGCGCCCCTTCGATCGATGGGCGGTCAGGAACTCGACCTCCATCGTGCTGCCAAAGGCCATCTTCCAATCCAAAGGCATCGCGCTGCGGTCCGCGCGATACCGCCCCAGAATGAACACAGTCACGCGCCCGTTGCGGCCCTGCGGCACTGCACCTGACAGCAGTTGCTGGTGCAGCGTCGCAAGGTATTGGCGAACACCATCCTCTACCTCTTCACGCCGGTTCATCTGGAACGCCTGCAGCACCGGGCCCATTGACGGCGCAGCAGAGCGGACCTTCTTGGCCATCTGCGTGGGGTTGCGGCTGATGAAGCGGCTGGAAACATCACACAGTGCTTGCGGGCAGCGGAACGTCTGCTCCAGTTTCAGCACCTGGCCATGCCCCATCCACTGGTGGAATCCGGTCATCACCGAAACGTCGGCGCCAGCGAAGCGATTGATCGACTGCCAGTCATCGCCCACCGCAAACAGATAGCGGCCCGGTTGGCTGACCAGCGCACGGCAGAGGCGCGCACGGGCGCGCGAGGCATCCTGGAACTCGTCGGCCATCACCAGCTCGTAGGGTGATTCATAGTGGCCCTGTTCCAGCAGCCCGGCGGCCATGTTGAGCATGTCCTCGAAGTCGATGCTGCGCTCGTCAGCCAGTGCATCGTCCCAGGCCTGGAAAACCGGCCCGGCGATCTCCAGGAAGCGCCGGTAGCGTTCCTTGAACTGATCCTCAGACATCTGCCGCAGGCGTGCGGCCATATCGTCCAGCGTCAGGCAGTTGCTCTTGGCATGCGCAATGAAGGTGCGCATCAGGCCAATCAGGTCTGCATCCGGCATCGGCTTGGCGCCCGGGTCAGGCAGCTCGCGGTCCGGGTTCGGGTCGAGTTCGACACCAGACGCACCCAGCCGCTCGGCTAGATCCTGCAGGGCCTGTCCACTGCGCAGGCCGAACGACGTCGTTTCGACCAGTGCAGTGCCGCGCGCCGCATGCTGCTGCCGCTTCCAGTGCATGCCTTCGCTGTAGTTGGCAAAGTGCTTCGGCGGCTGGCCATCTGCATCCAGTGCAAAGTGCTCGTGATACAGCCGGGCGTCCGGGTAGTAGAAGTCCGGGCGATACTGGCGATGGGTGTCCGTCGCGGTATCGAATTCGTAGCGCCGCTCGTAGTCGTACGCCACGCCGTTGTAGAACAGCCAGTCGGCGATGACGCACTCTTCGAGGCTCTTCACCCGCTCGCCCTGCAGGGTACGCATGTAGGGCGTGCCATCGCGGTCGTAACCATCGGCCATCATGTCGGCACCCAACGGCGGCAGATCGCGTCCGAACACCAGGCGGAACATGTCCCACTGGGTGCGGAAGTGGGTCGAACGGTCCTTCAGGTCGTCCACCAGTTCGGCCAGCTTGTTGAAGCCCAGCGTCGCGTCGACCGCCCATTCCGGGATATCGGGCTTGCGCCCTGTGGCCTTGGCGATGATGGACAGGCCCAGGGCGTGGAAAGTCCGGGCCTCAACCACGGTATCGCCCATGCCGAGCCGGTCGAAGCATCGCTGCGCGCGCTCTTCCAGCTCCTGAGCGGCGTCCTTGTTGAAGGCGAGCATCACGATCCGTTCGGGCTCCATGAAGCCGCGATCGATGGCATAGGCGGCCTTGGCGACCATCGTAGAGGTTTTGCCAGAGCCGGCCGCGGCCACGACCTGCACGCGGTTGTCGAAGCAGATGACGGCGCGGGCCTGCTCCTCGGTCAGCGGCCTGCTCTCGACCCGGTCCAGGAAGGGCTTGGCCAGACCCAGTTCGCGGGTCGCCATTGCCTCATTGGCGTCCGCCCACAGGGCGGGCCAATCCAGCTGCCAGTCATGCAGTGCGTCCAGTGCCATGCGGTGGCGGTCCGAGTGCAGGTCGTCATGCACCTCCTCGTCGAGGAACAGCTGCTCCAGCTCGGCGGGCGGCAAGGGCAGGGACGGGCGGTCGGCCAGCAACGCCTGCTGCTGTTCGTACGTGATCCAGCGGCGGCCGGTGGTGCCTCGGTCGGTAAGCGCATCTGCCTCGGCCAGCCACGCCTGGATCTGCGCCAGAACGTGCTCAAACAGTGCCTTGCGCCCCCGCCTGGAGCGCGCGAAAAGCATGTGCTGCACGGCAGCGGCAAGCCCGGAGCCCTGGCTGTTCGGCAGCCCATCCACAGACAGTGCTTCGCCGCGCTCGGTCGTCAGTTCGACCCTGGACCAGAGTACGCCGCGAACGACCCGCACGCTGTGTTCGTTCGCTACATGCTGGCGGTACTGCCTGCCGTCGATCAACAGTGCGACCTGTTCGCCATCCAGCCGCAACTGCCAGTCCGGCGAGCGGGTCACACGCTGGCCCCAGCCCGAGGGGCGCCATTCCATAGACATCCAGATACTGCCTTGCGTACGTCACCGGGCGTAAAGCGCCCTTGCCGCCCCATGATAAGGCGGCTTGGCGTGGCACGTTGCGTTTTTCCGGTCAGTCGCGCGCGTGAGCCAGCGATGGCATTGCACCCTCGCCGGCGCGACAGGCGTCAGGCGTTCACATCCACGACGATGCGGCCGCGCACCTTGCCGGGGATGATCTGCTCATAGACATCCAGCACCTCGGCGAGCCCGATCTGCTGCACGGTGCTTTCCAGCTTCTGCGGGTCCAGGTCGGTCGCAAGCCGATCCCAGGCGCGCTGGCGAACCTCTTGTGGAGCATTCACCGAATCCACGCCGGCCAGGGTCACGTTGCGCAGGATGAAGGGCAATACCGAGCCGTGCAGAGCGTCGCTCTGCGCCAGGCCGCACGCGGCCACGGCGCCGCGGTACTTGGTCTCGGCGATGGCGTTGACAAGGGTGGGGCCGCCGGCCACATCGACCACGCCTGCCCAGCGCTCGGCACTCACCGGCCGCTCGCGCGGCTCCGAAAGCTGCGCACGATCGATGATCTCGGCCGCACCCAGGTTGTGCAGATACTCAGCATGCTCCGGGCGTCCGGTGGCGGCCACCACGCGATAGCCCAGCTTCGAGAGGATCGCCACCGCAATCGAGCCGACGCCACCGTTGGCGCCGGTTACCAGCACATCGCCCTTCTCGGGCGTCACGCCGGCATGTTCCAGGGCCAGCACGCACAGCATGGCGGTGTAGCCCGCGGTGCCGATGGCCATGGCGTCGCGGGTGCTCAGGTTGCCGGGAATCCGGTTGAGCCATTCGCCCCGCACCCGGGCGCGCTGGGCCAGGCCACCGTGGTGGCCCATGCTCAGGTCCCAGCCATTGAGCACGACGCGGTCGCCTGGCGTGAAGTCGGTCCTGCTGGATTCCAGTACCACGCCTGGCAGATCGATGCCGGGAATGAGCGGGAATGTCCGGATGATCGGACTCTTGCCGGTGAGCGCAAGCGCATCCTTGTAGTTGAGCGTGGAGTACTCGACCTGCACCAGGACATCGCCGTCCATCAGGTCCGCCTCGTCGAAATCGACCAGCTCGGTCGAAAGCTGGTTGTTCGTCTTGCGTGTCAGCAGTGCTTTGAACGTCATGGATGGCCTCACATTCATGGAATGGGGCCATGCTAGGCTCGTGCCACTATTGCAACAAGAACGATGATTTTCCGTAGGTACTATGGTTTTCCGGAGTACGCATGCGTAGCAAGCGTTGGGATGGCAAGAGCGGGTGTGCGGTGGAAGTCACGCTGTCCGTTATCGGTGGCGTGTGGAAGCCGATCATTCTGTTTCACCTGATGACCGGCAAGCGACGTTTCATGGAACTGACGCGGCGGGTTCCCAATGCCACCCAGTCCATGCTCACCAGCCAGCTGCGTGAACTGGAAGCCGATGGCGTGGTGATCCGCCACGTGTACCCGGAAGTGCCGCCCAAGGTGGAATACGAGCTGTCCGAGTTCGGCCGCACGCTGGTGCCGGTGCTGCTGGCCATGCGCGAGTGGGGCGAGACCTACCGCGGCCATGGAAGCACGGAAGGCGATTGCCAGAGTTGAAGAGACTTTTGGCTCTGCGCGAGCGCATTGGTGGATGCGCTCGCGCCTGGATGGGTCAGGCCGGCTGCGCTTTCCGGCCCTGCACCACCCGGGTGGCCAGCAGTGCCAGGGTGACCAGCCCGGAGGCGATTGCCAGCCACAACAACAGCAGGGAGTTGTCCGTTTCGCCAACGGCCATCGCCACGGACGGGTCTTTGGCGTTGTAGCGGATATCAATCTCCTCCGCCTCGTCGGTGGCACGCATCCGGTTGCCAAGGTCGTTGGAGACCGCGATCTTCTCGACCCGTGATTGGCCGTCTTCAGTTTCGAACTCGACATTCAGGACGAAGTTGCTCTTTCTGCCCCTCTTCTCATCCCAATGCACCTCGGTGACGAGGCCAACCGCATCGCGCCCTTCAGCGCCATCAGTAAGCGCATGACGATGATGATCGTTGTAGGCGGCCACGGAAAGTGCGACAGCTATACCAGCGGCAACAAGGATGTTGCGCCAGGAAGTGAATTCCATGATGAGCTCCTGATCCATTGAGGTCGGCGACTATAGTCATCAGCTCGCGGATCTCGTATGAAAATGGCGCGGCGCGCACATTCCGTTGTGATCAGATCTCGCGCTCGAATATAGCTCTGGGCGCTTCCATGCAACTGTTCCCGGTGTGTATCCAGCGCGGGCCGATGGTGTTCGAGCTGGAAGGGAATGCTGTGCGTATTGCGACTTTCTGCGCGATCGCCATAGCCAGTGTGTCGTGTTCGGCTCGAAGTGATCGTTAGGTCGCACGCGCAGGCGGGCGCGATGTACCAACGAAGCGCGTCAGTCGGTGGGCGGTTCGCCATCCCGTGACGCAACCAGCGTAGGAACGCGTCAGCGCGGACTTTTCCTACTTTCCATCCACGACGGAGTGTGCCCATTATCGCCGCGCCAAGGCACTCGCCCTGGCCGGGATTGGCGTCCTGAACTTACGAGATACGCGGCGTCGGGCTTGCAGGCCAACCTGCAACTCCGACAATGCACCGCCTGCCAGTTCATGGTGGACGGTGCGTGGGGATCTAGCGATCCGCCGGCTTTGGTATCTCGTATCCGGCACGCCAACCCGCACCGTCCGCCACCTCGCATCTGCAGGTGGCCACATCGTGAGGTTGCCGTCATGCCTGAACGTCTTCCCGACCATCCCCGCCTGCACGCGCTGCTGGGCGCCGCCGCGCGCGATCTTCCCCCTGCCTTGGCCGAAACGCTGGAGGACGCGCTCCGCGAATCCGCCGAATTCGTCACGCCATCGGCATTCTTTGCGCACCTGGCAGGCCACGGCAGGAACCTGCGCGCTGATGGCGAGGCCTGGAATGAAATGTGCCTGAGCCCCGGCCGCGCGTTCGACATGGCCCTGGCGACCCGAAGCATTTCGGGCATCACGGCGTTGACTGCGGTGCTGCACGCTGCGCATGTGGCGCGGGAGAGCGACGATCCCGCCTGCTGTCCCTCCGCCGCCGTGGTCGAGGGCCTGTTCAACGCCTGCCAGGCGCTGTCACTGCAGGTGGAGCGCTGCCTGGTTCCATGAAGGGCTGCGATGCGGTTCCTGTTCCGTTGACGCCCGGCTCCTTATAGTGGCGCTGGAACCCTGCAATGGAATGCCCATGCACGTGATGTCCCCGAGCCGTTGCCTGACGCTTGCACTTGCCGTCGCGGTGAGTGCCGGCGCGTGTGCGCGGCCGCCGTCCACCGAACACGAAAGGAATCCCGCCATGCCCGGCGCAACGCAGACCGGCCGCACGATCAACGGTCACACCTATACCGATGCCCCAGTGGACGTGAAGCTCGGGCCGAACACCTTCCGCATCCCGGCCAACTACCTGGACAGCCAGATCGCACCGTGGCCGGGCGAGGGCGTGACGCTGGTCATCGAGTGGCCGGACATGACGCCGACGCCGCCGGGTGCCCGGGCCAATCCGCGTACGAATGATTTCCGGAAGGAGATTCCCATCCGGATCAACTATGTTGATCGCGTTCCCGTTGAAACACTGCTTTCAAGGCTGTCGTCAAATGAAGCCATCACGGAGGAGGGCTCTGTGGAAAGGGAGGATCCCAGGGACCGTCTCGATCAACGCGTTGCACAGCCGGAAACCTTGGGCCTGACGCCCTATGCAATCGATGAAGCGAAGATGGTGGTGTACGCGAAGAAGTATGAGGCGCGGTACGGGAAGCCGCCTGTGCGCAATCCCGCCTACGAAAGAGACTGGTACATCGCACGTCAGAGCGACGGCCGGATCAGCTCATTCATCAAATGTGACGGCGAGGAATTCCGAGGCGATGGCGTGCGGCTGGAGGGGCGAGAGGTGATCAGTGAGCCAGGGGAAGTGGCCGCGGGCTGCGTTCATTACTTCGTGGACATCGACAACAAGCTGTCCGTCAGCCTGGACTACAAGAGAGCGTTTCTGAAAGACTGGAAGCGCATGGAAGAGGCCGTCAGGGACGTCATCGCGCGCACCCGGTCCAAGTGATCGGTGATTCAAGGAAGAGAAGGGGCAGGGTATGAGTGGATTGACCGAACGCGATCTGAGCGTCCTTGGCAGCTATGCCAGAGACGGCAACCGCGAGCTTTACTGGAACTACCTGTCGCAACTGACGGGAGCCGATGGATACGGGACACTGGCACTGGGTGTTGTACGCAATGACAGCCTGCCTGGACGCGTCGCGAACGCGTATGCACAAAGCTACGCAAAGACCCAGCAGGACGAGGGATCCCGGTTTTCAAATGCACAGTTGACGGAGCGGCAATGGGAATCCTTTGGGCAGACCCTGCTCGAAAGAGATCTTGAGTTGCGGCAGCAGTGGATGAACGAGCGCCGTCCAGACCTGGCACTGAATCTTCCCGGCAAGGACGTGATGCTGGCTCACGACCGGGCATTTGAACGGCATGAACTTGATCCCAACTGCTGGACGCCGCGCGTGTTGCTGCAAGCGGCTGAGCAGAAGAGCGGCCCCGAGAAGCTGGAACAGATCTGGACCAACATGCTCAACAATGACTACGCCGGAGGCCCGCGCGTAGGCAACACCAGTGTCGATGCCGTCAGCCAGATGGGATGGGTGAAGGGCGGCCAGTACCTCACCCGGTTGAGCGTGCTGGAAGCCACCCAGGCGCTGGAGGGCCGCTCAGCAGTCGATCCGAACGTCATCGGTGGCAACAGCTACTACGCGATGTACTTCGAAGCGGACAGGAAGTGGGCCAGTGTCAGCGCGGGCGGCGGCCACATCTCGATGCGGGAGATCACCGACCCCGCACGCATCGCCGAACTCAATGACACGCGCGAGGTCCGTCTGGAGCGCCAGGAAAAACGCACCCAGTTCCACCCGGACGACCCGTACCGGACCATCACCCGCAGCCCGCTGACCGCAGCCGTGGACTACGTGCCGGATCCCTCGCAGGCACCGACCCGCCTGGCCGACATTGGTCCGGGCCACCGCGACTACGCACTGATGCAGCAGGTGCGCGAAGGCGTGGCCGCGATCGATGCCAGCGCGGGACGTACCCACGATGAGAACAGCGAGCGCTTGGTGGCGAGCGTGATGGCATTGGCCCGTCGCAACCAGCTTGAACGGGCGGACCATGTGCTGCTGAGCGCGCAGACCGCCGAGCATCCGGCCGGCCGCAACGTGTTCGTGGTGCAGGGCGAGATGAGCGATCCCGCGCATCTGCGTGCCTCCATGCCTACGGATGTTGCGGTGCAGACGCCGGTTGCACAATCCCTGCAGCAGATCGAGGCTGCCAGCCTTGAGCGCCAGCAGGCGGCCATGCAGCGCCAGCAGGATATCGATCTGCAGGCGCGCGAGAGTCACGCGATACGTATGGGGTGACCAGGGCTGGCGCCGAGCCGAGTATGGGCACGGCGCTACCCGAGAGGCTCGTCAGAAGCTGTAAGCCGCCTGCACATACACCCGCCGCGGCTCGCCCGGGAAATGCCCGTTGCGTTCGATGAAGCCACTGGCTGCGTACACCTTGTCGAACAGGTTCTTGACGTTGGCCTGGAACTGCCACTGCTTCCACGTGGTCTTCCAGCTCATGTCGAATACGGTGTAAGCCTTGACCGCCTGCCCATCCAGGCTGACACGCTCGCCCACGTGGTCGGCGCCGAAGCCGATGGCCGAGTTGATCGACGGCAGGTCGTAGCGCGTCCACAGGCCGAGCTTGTTGCGTGGCGCATTTGCGAAGCGGTCGCCGGACGCATTGGTGATGCCGTTCGGTCCGGCGTCCTTTACCCGTGCGTCGTTGTAGGCGTAGGTCAGGTTCACCACCCAGCGCTCGGTCACGTCGGCCAGCAGGTCCAGTTCCATACCCGTGCTGCGTACCAGGCCCAGCGCGGCCAGCTGGTTCACGCCGTCCCGCACTTCGCCGGTGGCCTGCACGATGTTGCTGCGGTCGATGCGGTAGGCCGCCATGTTCAGGGTCACGCGGTCGGCCAGCAGGGACTTCATGCCGACTTCCCACTGCCTGCTGCGCTCGGCGTCGAACGGGCCACCCGCTGCCGGGTTCTGGTTGGCCGCGCTCTGCGGCACGAAGCCGCTGGCGATGTTGGCATACAGGTTCACGCCGTCCCGGACGGTAAAGGTGCTGCCCAGGCGCCAGCTGAGCGCGTTGCCATCCACGCTGTTGCCGCCCATGCGGTCCTCATCCTTGAAGCCATCCCAGCGCAGTCCGGTCAGCACGTGCCAGCGCGTGCCCAGCGCCAGCTCATCCTGCAGATAGCCGCCGTAGCGCTTGCTGCGGGTGGCGGTGCTGCGCCACGGCAGGGCGGCCAGGTTGTAGTCATGCCAGGTGCTCGCGCTATAGACCGGTTTGAACAGGTCGATGCCGCGCACCGGGCCGGCGCCGCGTGCCAGGTCGGCGCTGTTGGCGGTCTGCGCGGTGAAGTCGGCGTCGAGCTGGTACACGTCGGCGCCGAACAGCACCTTGTGTTCGATACGGCCGGTGTTGATCCGCCATACGGCATTGCCGCTGGCGGTGAAGGCCTCGTTGTCGCGGATCTGGTTGCGCAGCTGGCGCGTCATCCATTCGGCTACGCCGTCGCGGTCACGATCAATCAGCCCCATCGGCTCGTGGTACATCTGGTGCTCGTTGTTGCTGAACCAGCGCGCAGCAATGTCCACGTCCAGCGTATCGAGCGGTGCGAAGCGGTACTGCGCCAGTGCGACCCTGGCGCGCATGTCGAGGAAGTCGCTGGCCTCGTTGTGGTTCCAGCGCCGGTCGGTCAGGAAGCTGCCGGCATCGTTCACCGGCACGCCGCGCAGGCGGTTGCCGCCCAGGTTCTGGGTGATGTCGGTGAACTGCAGCACCAGCTCGCCGGTCTGGCCAACGTCGAAGGCCAGCGAGGCGTCGCCGATCACGCTTTCGCTGTCGGCATTCCAGCGCACGCCCTGCTCGCTGTCGGCATAGAGGCCGGCGCGATAGCGAATGCTGCCGCTGGCATTCAAGGGGCCGGTGCCTTCGATCGATCCGGCGCGGAAGTCCTTGTCGCCTGCCTGCAGCTCGATGCGGCGTTCGGCGCGCGCCTTGGGCTTGCGCGTTACATAGTTGATGACACCGCCCGCATCACCACCGCCGTACAGCGCACCGGCCGGACCTTTCAGTACCTCCACGCGTTCGATGTTGAACAGTTGCGGCACCGAGAAGCCGGCATAGGGATCACCGCGCAGGCCGTCGTAGAGCACGTTCTCCTGGCGGAACCCGCGCAGGGTGACGCCGGCATAGCTGAAGAAGCTGACGCCGCTGATGCTGCGGTAAAGATCGGTGACCTGGCGCGCAGCCTGGTCGTCGATCAGCTCGCGTGGCACGACCTGGATCGACTGCGGTACCCGCTCCAGCGGAGTATCGGTGCGGGTGCCGACGGCTGCATCGTTGGCGCGGTACAGGGTCTGCGCGCGGCCGCGGACTTCCACTTTGTCCAGGTCCTTCGGGGCGTCTGCGGGGGCATCGGAGGCCAGTGCAGGTGTAGCCAGGGAAAGAGGCAGCACCAGGCAGAGGGCGTGCTTGAGCGGGGTTGGAAGGGGCATGAGGGACGAGGCTGGGCTGCAAATGAGAAAGATTAGCATTTGCAGCACTTCGAAACCTATCCCCCGGATGCACTATGGACGCGGACCCGGGTCGGTATACGGAGTGCCGGCCAGGGCCACCAGCACGCCGGTGCCGCCGCGCACGATCAGCTGCAGCATCGCCTGGCGCGGATCCTCGCCCTCCTGCTGGCTGGCCAGTCCGTTCTGATAGGCCGCCACCATCGACGCCAGCAGCATCGCCGCACCCAGGCGTGCCTCGGCATCATCCGCTGGCCGCCCGACAGCGCTTGCCATCAACAGCGTGAGGTCGTCGGCCAGCTGTGCCTGCAGCCGTCGTGCGTGTGCCACCAATGCCGGGCTGTCGGCCACCGTGGCCCAGAAGGTCGCTGCACCGGAGTTGATCCGCAACAGCGGATGGCCGCTGTCCAGCAGCTCCCGCACCAGCGACTGGAAGGCGGCGAGCGGGGCCATGCCACGGCGCGCCGCCATGCCTTCGCGAAGCAGGGTCCGGGCCTCCTCATCGCGGTCGAATACCAGGTCCTCCTTGCTGGCGAAATAGTTGAAGACTGTCTTGCGCGAGACTCCCGCGGCCTCGGCGATCTCGGACATGGACACGGCTTCGAAGCCGCGGCGGATGATCAGTTCGGTGGCGACGTCCGAAATGGTCTGTCGGGTCTCGGTCTTGCGCTGCTCGCGGCGGCCCGGAGGCGGGGTCATGGGCGGCTCACTTGTGGAAAAGTACACCGAGTGTAACATTGGCGACACCAGAGCGCCGCCCCGGCGCTCACAGGGAATTGCCATGTTGTACGACGTCGTCATCGCCGGGGCCGGCCCGGTCGGCCTGTTCCTGTCCTGCGAGCTGGCCCAGGCCGGCTGTTCGGTCCTGCTGCTGGAGCAGGCTGAGTCGCCCAATTCAACCCTGAAGCGCCTGCCCTTTGGCCTGCGCGGCTTGAACGCGCCCACGCTGGAAGCGCTGGATCGGCGCGGCCTGCTGGACGCGGTCGCGGCCCGCCAGGTGCTGAAGCCGGACAAGGGCGCACCGCCGCCCTGCACCGCCCATTGGCTGGCGCAACCGCGGCCGCTGGGAGGCCACTTCGCCGGCATTCCTTTCGCCCTGGATGACGTGGACAGCGGGCGCTGGCGTGATCGCCTGCCGATCCCGGTACCCATGCAGATGGCGGTGGAGCTGCAGTCGCTGGAGGCGGTGCTGGCCGAGCGCGCAGTGTCACTGGGTGTGCAGATCGAGCGGGGCTGTACGGTGCAGGCAGTGCACGCACACGAGTCACAGATGGAGGTGCAGACCGCTCGCGGGCTGATGCGGGGGCGATGGCTGGTCGGTTGCGATGGCGCCCGCAGCACGGTACGCAAGCACTCCGGCTTCGAGTTCGCAGGGACGGCGCCCGAGTTCACCGGGTACACGCTGCAGGTTGAACTGGCCGATCCGTCGGTGCTCACCCCGGGGCGTCAGTTCACCGAATACGGCATGTGCAATTTCAACCCGCCGGGCGTGCTGGCGCTGGCCGATTTCGACGGTGGCGCAGGCCACCGCGGGCCACTGGACCTGCACGCCGCCCAGGCGTTGCTGCGGCGGGTGTCCGGGCGCCAGACAACGATCACCGAGTTGCATCTAGCCACCACATGGACCGATGCCGCGCGCCAGGCCACGGCCTATCGCAGCGGCCGCGTGCTGTTGGCTGGTGATGCGGCGCACATGCATTCGCCGCTGGGCGGGCAGGGCCTGAATCTCGGCATCGGCGATGCGATGAACCTGGGGTGGAAGCTGGCCGCCGTGGCGCGAGGCGACGCCGCCGAGACGCTGCTGGACAGCTATCAGGCTGAGCGCCATCCGATCGGCGCCCGGGTGCTCGACTGGTCGCGTGCGCAGGTGGCGCTGATGCGACCAGGCCCAGGGCAGCGCGCGCTGGCGGCGGTCTTCGCCGACCTGGCCGCGACCCGCGACGGCGCCACCTATCTCGCTGAGCGGTTGTGGGGCGTGGCACAACCACCGGTGTTCAACGGCGAGCATCCGTGGGTTGGCCAAAGCGTGCCTGACGTCCAGCTGGCCAATGGCGATCGCATGGGGGAGCTGCTGCGCGCAGGGAAGGGTGTGCTGCTGGGGCTCGATACCGGCGTTTCACTCGGCCCGATCTTTGCGCGCTGGCAACGCTCGGTTACCTGCGTGATATCCACGGCGCGCGATGCGATGGGACTGGGTGCGTTGCTGGTCCGCCCTGACGGTATCGTCGCCTGGGCCTGCAATGTCGGCGGCGACACGTCGGGGCTGGAGTCTTCGCTGGAACGCTGGTTCGGTTTGCCGTGGTGAACGGCGCGCTAGGGTGATGCCACCATGGCCTGGGCGCGGTGCCCGGTCTCGGTCATCACCGAGGCCAGCTGCTTCAATGAGTACGGCTTGCGCAGCAGGGTGAAGCCATGGCCAGGATCCCGCGCCAGCAATTCGCTGTAGCCGCTGGTGAGGATCACCGGAAGCTCCGGGAAGCGGGCGCGGATGGCACGGGCCAGATCCAGGCCGTTCATGCCCGGCATTACCACGTCGCTGAACACCACATGGAAGCGCGAGGCATCCCGTTCCAGCTCGGCCAGGGCCTCGTCCGCATTGCGTGCAAGGACCACGCTGTAGTCGAGTTCGCGCAGGGCGCCCACCGCAAATTCGGCCACGTCGACGTTGTCTTCCACCACCAGCACGCAGACGCCATGCCCATGCTGCAGCCCCGATTGCGCCGCCGGCCGTTCCGTCGTTTCTCCTGCCTGCGCCAGCGGCAGGTACAGCGTAAAGCGGGTACCGGCGCCCGCCTGGCTCTGCACGTCCACCTCGCCTTCTGACTGCTTGACGAAGCCGAATACCTGGCTGAGGCCGAGCCCGGTCCCGGCACCCACGCTCTTGGTGGTGAAGAAGGGCTCGAAGATGCGGTCGACGACGGCGGGGTCGATGCCTGCTCCGGTGTCGGTCACGCTGATCGCGGCGAAGTCGCCCTTCATCGGCGCGGCGAAGCGCACCGAAGGCACAGCGGTTACCTGCTCCACCTCGATGGTCACCCGGCCGTGTCCCTCGATCGCATCGCGGGCATTGACCGCGATGTTGATCAACGCAGTGTCCAGCTGGGTCCGGTCCAGCAGTACCGGCATCGGTGTATCGGGCAATGTCAACGACACCTGGATGCGCGCGCCAAGTACGGTGGTGATGATATCCGAGAGCGCGTGCACGCTTTCGCAGAGGTCGAAGACCTCCGGCGACAGGCTCTGGCGACGCGAGAATGCAAGCAGTTGCGCGGTCAGCTTGGTGGCGCGGTCCGACGCTGTTGCAATGGCCTGGATGTAGCGGCGCCGGGTGTCGTCTGCCGGCCACGTGTGCAGGAGCATGTCTACCGAACCGGTGATGACCTGCAGCAGGTTGTTGAAGTCGTGGGCCACCCCGCCGGTGAGCTGGCCGATCGCCTCCAGCTTCTGCGACTGGCGCAGCTGCTCGCGGGCCCGCACCAGTTCCAGATGGGCCTCCCGCGCCTGCTCGGTGATCGCCGCGACCTGGCGGCTGTGCAGGTCGCGCTCGATCACCCGTTCGGTCTGTTCGCTGACCACGCACAGGATGCCGGCCACGCTGCCGCAGCCGACGCGCAGCGGCGAATAGGAGAACGTCCAGAATGTTTCACGCAGCGTGCCGTCGCGATCCATCATCAACGGGAGGTTCTTGAAGCTGCGGCTGGTGCCGGCGAAGGCATCGTTGACGGCCTGCACCACGTCCGGCCATACGTCCTCCCAGACATCCTCCAGGCGATTGCCCATCGCGCGGTGCAGTTTTTCCCCCAGCATGGGCAGGTACGCATCATTGAAGAAGAACGCCTTGTCTTCCTTGCCCCAGGCAAGCCACAGGGGTTCTGGCGAATCCAGGATCATCGCCAGTAACGTGCGAAGTTCGGCGGGTGCGCTTGCGGCAGTGGCCGAGCGGGCCCAGTCACTGTCCTGCAGCAGTCGGTAGGCGAGCTGATCAGGTGCAGAGACTGGCAGGGGAAAAGGATGCATGGCCGCCATTGGCGCAGGAAGGTGGCGCAGCATAGCCGAGCGCATGTCATGACGCTCTGCACACCGCCGACATGAAAGGCCTCGCAACTTCGCCGCCGACGTGGCAGCGATGTACCCTTTGTTCCGCAGGTTGCCGCTATCGCGACGCAGCGCGAAGGGAGGCGACGCTGGCCTGAGCGGCGGGTCTAGCCCTCACGACCTGCCTGCGCGGTGAGCGCATCCCGGCCAGCCTCGGTGAGATCGATATCCCCGTCCTCTGCCTGTACACCCCATCCGGCGGTCACCGCCCACGTTGCGGCATCACCGCGCACCGGTTCTGCAGCGGCGATGACCTGGAGTATTTTCCGCTGTTCCACAGTCATTACCACGTCGCGGTCCTCAGATACCCAGCAACGACGCCGGTTGCCAGTCCGACAGACGGGCATGGCTGACCGGTTGATGGCAGCCGCACCCGTCGCAGCGGAACAATGCTCCACCTGGCAAGTGCACCAGATTGTCCTCACTGGCCGAACTGGTCGACGTGCAATGCCGGCAGGTGACCGTGAGCGCGGTGATGCGCTGCACGCCCCCTGACAGATCGAACACGGCCTCGAACGCGCGAATGACAGGGTGGGCAGTGTCCGGCATCTGAATCTCGACAGGGTGGGGAGACCTCATCGTCGCGCGCCGGTTGTGATGGGCCAGTCAGCCAGGTGCATGGACATGATCAAGACAGCCGCGGCAACCGGCAGCGCTCCATTTCAGAGATCCTTTTTCTTTCCGCTCAGGTCCAGCGGCTTGTCACTGCCGCCGCGTTCGCTCGACCACACTTCCACACCCTTGTTGCAACGGCTCTCGCGGGCAGCGACCTCGCGCGGCAGATCCTTCAGATGGGGTGACTCCTGGCAGGCCGGATGCATGGCGCTGTCGTCGTAGGTGGCGCAGGCGCTGAGCGACGCCAGAGCGATGGCAGTGAGGGTGGCGCGGAATGAAGGCTGCAGGTTCATGGGGTGGCCTCGGGTAATGCCAGGATGGCCATGGAATTCAAATCCGTGACGCCGGGCATGCACAATCGGACCCGTTGCACTTGTTATTCTGTAACAAATGCGCGATAGTCCGGCCCCTGCTGGGTCAGGCGATGCAGATCATCAGCACCATGCACAGCGCCACCATCAGCACGAACACACGACGGCTCAGCGCCAGGCAGGCCAGATAGGCTGCGAGCGCCCACGCAGCCAGCAGTGCACAGGCCACCACCCACAGCCCGATCCCCATCATCGAACCGGCTGCCAACGCGGACAAGGCAATGGCCTTGGACAACGCCACCCCCAGCACGCTGCCCAGCATGCCGGCCTGCAAGGCGATGGCATCGTGGCGGGCAGGGGCGCGGTGGTGGTGCATTGCGGGTCCGGTGCAGGCCGAGAATGCGGCGTCGGCTGCACTGTGCCCAAATGCACATCCACGAAATGTGTTCATCGCGCGTCAGGAGCGCGACAAAGACCGCGCAGTCGACCGATGGACCTGTGGATGCGGTCGTCCGTTCTTCAGTGGTTGCCGGCGGCGACGGTCTTGCGCTTCCTGTCCAGCATCACCGCCACGCACCACAGCAGCAGGCCGCCGATCGCGGTGGCTGCACCGACATAGCCGGTGCTGGCCGGGCTGAAGCCGGCGCTGATCGCCATGCCGCCCAGCCACGGGCCGAGTGCGTTGGCGGTATTGAAGGCGGCGTGATTGGAGGCGGCCGCCAGCGTCTGCGCTTCGCCGGCCACATCCATCAGTCGCGTCTGCAGCACCGCCGCCAGCGCACCCATGGTGCCGACCGTGATGATCATCGGGCCGATGGTCCAGACCGACTGTGCGGCCAGCGGATACAGCAGCAGCATCATGATCGACCACAGCAGCACCACGGCGGCGGCCTTGAAATGGAACTTGTCCACCAGCCAGCCACCGGCGATGTTGCCGATGATCGCGCCGATGCCGAACACGCCCACTGCCAGCGGCATCCACGATTCGGCCACGCCGGTGACCTGCACGAGGGTGGGGGCGAGGTAGGTGAACACGCAGAACATGCCTGCGAAGCCGACCGCACCGATCGCCAGCGCCAGCCACACCTGGGAGGTGTTGAAGGCGCGCAGTTCGCGCATCGGCGAGGTACGCACTTCGTCCGGGTCCGCCAGCAGGAAGCGCGCGATCATCGCCACGGTGGCAATGGCCAGCACGCTGACGAGGGCGAAGGCGGTGCGCCAGCTCAGCTGCTGGCCCAGCCAGGTGGTCAACGGGTTGCCGACCAGGATCGCGATCGACAGGCCCAGCAGCACCCGTGACATCGCCTGGCCGCGCTGGCCGGCAGGACTGATCGCAGCGGCCACCAGCATCGCAACGCCGAAGTAGGCGCCATGCGGCAGGCCGGCGACGAAGCGTGCCACCAGCATCGTGCCGTAATTCGGTGCCAGCGCGCTGGCCAGGTTGCCGACCGCGTAGAAGCCCATCAGCGCCAGCAGCAGCTTGCGGCGCGGGAAGCTGGCACCCACGAAGGCGAGGATCGGGGCGCCGACCACCACGCCGATGGCGTAAGCGCTGATCAGGTGCCCGACCTGGGTTTCGGAAATCGACAGGCCGCGGCTGATCTCCAGCATCAGCCCCATGCTGGCAAATTCGCTGGTGCCGATGGCGAATCCACCCAGCGACAGGGCGAGGATGATCAGGGTGCGCTGGCGGGGCGTCAGCCGCGCAGCCAGGGAAGAGTTGGGGCTCATGCGGGGGCGCGATGGGGCGGGGGAGCCGTCCATTGTACTGCTGCACTGCAACAGGAGCAGCAGTACTCAGGGCAAATCAGCGTTTGATCGGTGACACGCCAAAACTCCGCGTCGCCTCGCGGCCGGCTCAGATGCCCAGCGCCGCCCGGGCATGAGCGTATTTGTCGCGAAGGCGCCCTGCCGTGGTCCCGTCCAGCATCGCCAGCCGCTGTGGATCGGCGTTGTCATCCAGATCGGCGCGCTTCACTTTCAGTGCCAGCGGGTGGGCGGCAATGCGCGCGTAGTAGCTGTCCGCGTCAGGAGCTGCATCGCGGTTGAGCAGTTGCACCGCCTCGCGCAGCGGCGCCGGAAATACCTCGATCCGTGCGGCAAACGCCGGGCAGTCCTCGGCCACGTCATGCAGCCAGGCCACCACTTCGGCGTCATCGTCTCCGCGCACGGCGGCTGCCACCCGCGCCACATGGCCGATATAAGGCTGGCCGGCCTTGTCGATCTGCCCCGCGTGGGCCTCGGTGGCCAGCGTACGGGCAAGTGCTACCCAGTCCATTGCAGTCTCCTTGGATATCCGCGCACAGTTTCGCGCAAAAGCCGCAGCGGTTGTGGATGCGCCCATGACGCTGCCACGGGCATGATGGCGAGGCAGGGGACGCAGTGTTGCCCCGACAAGGAGGAGTGCGATGCAGGAATTCAGGCATGTGCTGGAAACCCGTGGCCGCTATCAGCTGGTAGCGGTGTCCTACGAGCCGGTGTACGCTCCCGGCGATGTGGTCGGCCATGCGGTCGTCGCCGACGATGGGGATCGTCTGACCGACCTGATATCACTGGCCGAAGCGCGCCAACGCTTGCTGCAACTGGTGCGTGAAGAGGGCGAGGAGCCCAGGCTGGAAAACGAGAACCACCTGCGGAAGAAGGCGTCGCGCTGGCGCCACCGCTAGGCCGTCGCGCCGCGTGCGCATCATGGAGGATTCGGGTGTTGCCCAGTAAGAAGTATCTGCTCATCGCCATCATCACGCTGGCGACCCTGCTGCTCGGTTTCGTGTTTTCCGGCTATCTGACCCTGCTGTTCCTGGGGCTGGACACCCAGCTGTTCACCTGGAACACCTACTACCAGTACGTCCACGCCATCGGCCAACCGCAGGTCGCGCCCTTCGTGGGCAAGATCAAATGGGCTGGCTACGTGGGCTTCGGCCTGCCCCTGCTGGTGCTGCTGGTGGCCGGCCTGGTGCTGCTGCTGAAGAAGGACAAGCGCTCGCTGCACGGCGATGCGCGCTTTGCCACCGGCGCCGACCTGGCCAAGCACGGCATGTTCAAGAAGACCGGCCAGAGCATCGTGGTCGGCAGCCATGGCGGCAAGCTGGTGCGCCTGGATGGCCAGCAGTTCGTGATCCTGGCCGCGCCGACCCGCTCGGGCAAGGGCGTGGGCGTGGTCATCCCGAACCTGCTGGAGTACGGCGAATCACTGGTGGTGCTGGACATCAAGCAGGAGAACTTCGACCTGACCAGTGGCTGGCGCGCCAGCCAGGGCCAGGAAATCTACCTGTTCAATCCCTTCGCCGAGGACCGGCGCACGCACCGCTGGAACCCGCTCAGCTACGTCTCCGATGATCCGGCCTTCCGCGTCTCGGACCTGATGAGCATCGCCGCGATGCTGTATCCGGACGGGGCCGAGGACCAGAAATTCTGGGTCAGCCAGGCGCGCAACGCGTTCATGGCCTTCACCCTGTACCTGTTCGAGAACTGGGACGACGAGCGCAGCAGCGGTTTCCCGGGCGGCGCCGGCACCCCCACGCTCGGTGCGGTGTACCGTCTGTCCTCCGGCGACGGCACCGACCTGAAGAAGTACCTCAAGACCCTGTCGGAGCGGCCGTTCCTCAGCGCCAACGCCCGTTCGGCGTTCGCCAACATGCTGTCGCAGGCCGATGAGACCTTCGCCTCGATCCTGGGCACCTTCAAGGAACCGCTCAATCCCTGGATCAATCCGGTGCTGGACAAGGCCACCAGCTGCAACGACTTCCTGCTGACCGATGTCCGCAAGAAGAAGATGACCATCTATATCGGCATCCAGCCGAACAAGCTGGCCGAAAGCCGGCTGATCATCAACCTGTTCTTCAGCCAGCTGATCAACCTGAACACCAAGGAACTGCCCAAGTCCAACCCGGACCTGAAGTACCAGTGCCTGCTGCTGATGGACGAATTCACCTCGATCGGCAAAGTGGAGATCATCGCCTCGGCGGTGTCCTACATGGCTGGCTACAACATCCGACTGCTGCCGATCATCCAGAGCATGTCCCAGCTCGACGCCACCTACGGCCGGGAAGTGTCACGCACCATCATCACCAACCATGCCCTGCAGATCCTGTACGCGCCGCGTGAGCAGCAGGATGCCAATGACTATTCGGACATGCTTGGCTACACCACGGTGCGCAAGAAGAACGTCACCCATGCCCGCGAGAAGACCCACAACTTCACCGAGGAACGGCGCGCGCTGATGCTGCCGCAGGAGCTGAAGGCGATGGGGCCGGACATGGAGGTGTTCCTGTATGAGGGCATACCGCATCCGGTGAAGTGCGACAAGATCCGCTACTACAAGGACCGCTACTTCACCTCGAGGCTGCTGCCGAAGGTGGATGTTCCGATGCTGAACGTCTAATTCACGACGCTTAATTTGTGAATTTGATTCGAAGTTAAGAATGTGAATTCGTGATTTCGGTCAAGAATTTGGCATTTGTTCATGGATTTTCAGACTTGTCTGACATGGAATTGACGCGTGGTTGTGCGACCCTGTGCCTGTCGTCCAGAAGTGTGTGCTGGATGTCGAAGATGTAGCAGCAGGGTGGCCAGGAGTTTGTGCCATGGAAACAAGGATGGTTTCGACGTTGGTGAGGTATGCGGATGTGTTGTCGGCTGCGCCGATGGCCCCGCGACTTGGTTGGCAGCCTTTGGGCTGCAGGGGAGCCGGAGTGGTTGCGCTGCACACAGCGTGTCCCTCCGATTCCGGCGTGCGCGATGCAGCGCCGGACGACCAGGGGACCAATGCTCGGGACTGCTTTTTCGTACGTCAAAGTGAAGCCCGTATGAATCAGGCGTTTATCGCGAAAATGTCCATCGCCGCAGTGGCGGCGCTGATGGTGGCCGGTTGCGCCACCAAGTCCGCTCCGGATTTCGGAGGCCGCTGGAAGCCGGTCAACCGCTTTGCTGCGACGACGACCGAAATTCCGCTGTACTCCAGCTACGTCTACCAGGCCTCGCCGATGGATGGCACGCTCAAAGCCATGCTCGAGCGTTGGGCCAAGGATTCCGGGCGCACGCTGGACTATCGCCTCAGCTCGGATTTCACCCTGTATGGCGCGGTCTCGAACATCGACACCACCAACGCACAGCAGGCCGTGATCGATCTGACCGCAGCCTATGCAGCGCAGGGCATCTCCGTCTCCATCGTTGGCAACCAGATCGTTGTGCAGAGCGCTGGCTCGACGCCGACCGCGTCGGCGCAGGGCGCTGATTCCAACAGCGGCACCTGAGTCCACCTCGAAATCATCGAACGTGCCGCTCCCCGCGCCTGTCGCAGGGGTGCCACGCCCATTGATGTTTCAGCAGTACGGAAGAATCCATGTTCCGCAAGAAGGATCCCGGCAATAGTCCCAAGGTCGAGCAGTCGGTCGCCAAGGCGGTCAGCTACGAGATCACCGTGGCCGACATGGCACGCCGCAGCGAGCGGCGCGCGTGGTGGGTCGCCACGGGCTCGTTGTTGATGTCGCTCGCACTGGCGGGTGGCTACTACTACATGCTGCCGCTGAAGGAGAAGGTGCCGTTCCTGGTGATGGCCGATGCCTACACCGGTACGGCGACCGTCGCGCGGTTGAGTGGCACCTTCCAGGGCGAAACGATCACCACCAACGAAGCGATCAATCGCAGCAACGTCGCCCAGTACGTGCTCGCGCGCGAATCGTACGACTCGGCGGTGATGGGGCTGCGTGACTGGGAACTGGTGTTCGTGATGTCGAGCAGCCCGGTTGCTCAGAGCATGCGTATGCGCTACGCGGGAAGTAACCCCCAGAATCCGTTTGTGATGTATGGCCGCGAAAAAGCCATTCGCGTAAAGATCCTCAGCATCACGCCGTTGGGGGCTGAGCCGAACGGCAGCTTCCGCGGTGCGTCGGTGCGCATCCAGCGCAGCCTGTTGGACAAGCGGACCGGAGCATCCAGCTACCTTGACAACCAACTGGTGACGATGCGCTTCGAGTACAACCAGAACCTGGCGCTGTCCGAACAGGATCGCATCCTCAATCCGCTGGCGTTCCAGGTCACCGAGTACCGCGTCGACAACGATTACTCGCGTGGCGTGCCGGTGCCGGATGACGGCGCCATGCAGGCACAGGCGCAGCAGGCCGCGCAGGCCGCGCAGCAGGCGCAGGGTGTCTACGATCCCAACAATCCGGCCGCGGCCACCATGATCGACCCGGCCACCGGCCAGCCGGTCGCGGTGCCAGCCAACGGCCAGGTACCGGGCCAGGCAATGCCGGGACAGCCTGTACAGGGCCAACCGATGCCGGGTCAGCCGGTGCAGGGGCAAGCAATGCCGGGGCAGGCCATGCCCGGACAGCCGGCCATGAGGCCGGCGCAGAACAATTCCACCGGAACTGCTGATGGAGCAAGCAACCGATGAGTAGTCGAAATATCAGGGGAAGCGCGCTGGCGCTGCTGTCGATGTTGTCGTTGCTGTTCTCAGCAGCGGCGATGGCGCAGGCGGTTGACCACTACGAGTACGAGAAGGACCGCATCTATCCGGTTCGCACCGGCCTGGGCCTGACCACCCAGATCGAGTTGAGCCCGAACGAGAAGATCCTCGACTACAGCACCGGCTTCAGCAGCGGCTGGGAACTGACCCGCCGCGAGAACGTGTTCTACCTCAAGCCGAAGAACGTCGACGTCGACACCAACATGATGGTGCGCACCGAGACCCATTCCTACATCTTCGAACTGAAGGTGGTGGCCACCGACTGGCGCCAGCTGGAGCAGGCTCGTCGCGCGGGCGTGCAGTACAAGATCGCCTTCGTCTATCCGAACGACACCGTGTTCGGCGTCGCCCAGGAAGCGGTCGAGGAAGAGGCCAAGCCGTTGTTGAGCTCGGAACTGGCCAAGGACCGGCAGTACAACTTCAACTACTCCTATTCCACCAGCAAGGCGAAGAAGATGGGGTGGCTGATCCCGGTCAATGCCTACGACGATGGTCGTTTCACTTACCTGAAACTGCCGAATTCGCCGGAGTACAAGACCGGCATCTTCCCGGCGGTGTTCGGTCGTGAAACGGAATACGGTGAAGACTTCGTGGTCAACACCACGGTTGAAGGCAATACGCTGATCGTGCACGGGACCTACCCGTACCTGGTCATCCGCCACGGCGACTTCGTCGTCGGCCTGCGAAGGAACGTGAAGAAATGAGCCAGCAGAACACTCCCGGAAACGACCCGAACAACGGACGCGACGAGAGCCAGAGCCCGTACGGCGCACAGGGTGCCGCGGACGCGCCTTCGAATCCCTACTTCGGCACGACCCAGGCCGAGCCCGCGCCGGATCTGGATGCGGCCGCGCCGCAGTTGCGCTCGGCCGAAGAGCAGCGGCTGAACCGAAAGGCGCTGCTGTTCCTCGGTGGCATCGTGCTGTTGCTGATGGCAATGGGCTTCCTGCTGTTCCGCAAGGGGCAGGATGATGCGACCGAGCAGAACAAGCCGCGGGAAGAGGCGCGTGCGACGACACCACAGCTGCCGAGCGTAGGTACCGCAGCTGATCCGGCGCCGCCGGTGGCTGTTGCCGATCCGATTCCGATGCTGCCGCCTGCGCCCCAGCAGGAAGTGCCTATGCCCGGTTTTCCGTCGGCGAGCAAGCGAGACGAAGATCGCGGGCCGACGTTGATGGACCGGCGCATGGGCAGCGGTTCCGGGGTAGGGGGTGGTGACGCGGGCGCGTCGTCCGGCAGCCAGAACTCTGACTACAACCAGGCGATGATCGCTGCCATGCAGGCAGCAGCAAATCCTCAGCCCCAGCCGCAGAAGGTCCGCCGTGGCCCCGACGTGGAAAATGTCTCCAATGCCGCCTATATCCGTAGCCCTGACGCGCTGCTGGTTCGTGGCACGTACCTGAGATGCGTGCTGGAAACGCGGATCATCACCGACGTGGCCGGCTACACCTCGTGCCTGCTGACCGAGCCGGTGTACTCGATCAACGGCCGTAACCTGCTGCTGCCGAAGGGCTCCAAGATCTATGGCGCCTACGGCGGTGGTCCGATCGGCAAGCGCGTGGAAGTGATCTGGGATCGCATCACCACCCCGAACGGCATCGACGTGGCCATGTCCAGCCCTGGCACGGATGGCCTGGGCGGGGCAGGCCATCCTGGACAGTACAGTGCGCACTGGGGCAGCCGTATCGCCTCGGCGCTGATGATCAGCCTGATCGCAGACGCCTTCAAGTACGCCGCAGCCGAGCACGGTCCAGAGTCGACAACGGTCGCCAGCAACGGCTTTGCCGTGCGCTCTCCCTACGAGAGTGCAACCGCTCGCACCATGGAGCGACTTGCCAATGAGGCGCTCAGCGAGCGCCGCCCGCCGACCGTGACCATCAACCAGGGCACCGTGGTGAATGTCTACGTCGCCAAGGACGTTGATTTCACCAACGTGCTGAATCCCCGCCGGTAACCCAACGAACGATCATGGACGCCGAAGTGTCACCCCTCGCCCTCGTCTCCAGCGATTTCCTGCGCTATCAGTACGAAGTGCTGGGCATCGCCGAGTACATGACCTCTCCGGAAGTGACGGAAATCTGCATCAACCGTCCCGGTGAGCTGTACCTGGAAACCCGGGCGGGGTGGCAGCGGGTGGAGGTGCCGAGCCTGACGTTCGAGCGGGCCCGGCAGTTCTGCACGGCGGTGGTGAACGAGAGCAACACCGGCCAGCGCATCACCGATGCCGATCCGGTCGTGTCGCTCACGTTCCCCACCGGCCAGCGTGCACAGTTCGTCATTCCGCCCGCGTGTGACGCTGGCAAGGTGTCGATCACCATCCGTCTGCCGTCCAAGCACACCAAGTCGCTCACGCAGTATCACGAAGACGGCTTCTTCAACCAGATCCTGGAGAGTGATGGCAGCATCAGCGAGCAGGATCGCGAGCTGCTGGAGCTGCGCCATTCGCGCGAGTACGCCGAGTTCTTCCGGCGTGCGGTGATGTACCGCAAGAACATCGTGGTATCCGGTGCGACCGGTAGCGGCAAGACCACCTTCATGAAGGCCTTGGTCAACCATATCCCGGACAATGAGCGCCTGGTCACCATCGAGGACGCGCGCGAGTTGTTCCTGACCCAGCCCAACGTCGTGCACCTGTTGTACTCCAAAGGCGGACAGAGCACCAGCAATGTGACGGCCAAGAGCTGCATGGAGGCCTGCCTGCGCATGAAGCCCGAACGCATCATCCTGGCCGAGCTGCGCGGTGACGAGGCGTTCTACTTCATTCGCAACTGCGCGTCCGGCCACCCGGGGTCGATCACCAGCTGCCACGCGGGCAGCCCGGAGCAGACCTGGGACCAGCTGGCATTGATGGTGAAGGCCTCGACCGAAGGTTCGGGCCTGGAATTCAACGTGATCAAGCGACTGTTGATGATGACCATCGATATCGTCGTGCATATCAAGGCGCATGCCGGCTCGCGCTACATCACCGGCATCGACTTCAATCCTGGGCGTGCCCAGGGGCAGGAGGGCTGAAGGATGCTGCCAGGACTGGAAATGATGGCGTGCCCGGAGATGGCCGTGTCGATGGATGTGATGCAGCACGTCATCAACGTCGAATCGTCGCGCAATCCCTACGCCATCGGCGTGGTCGGCGGTGCACTGGTGCGCCAGCCCAAGGCGTTGGATGAAGCGCTGGCGACGGTGCGCATGCTGGAAGAGAAGGGCTACAACTTCTCGATCGGGCTGGCCCAGGTCAATCGCTACAACCTGGGCAAATACGGGCTGGATTCCTACGAGAAGGCCTTCCAGCAGTGCCCGAACCTGCAGGCCGGTTCGCGCATTCTCGCCGAGTGCTACAAACGCTCCGGTGGTGACTGGGGCAAGTCGTTCAGCTGTTACTACTCGGGCAACTTCGAGACCGGCTTCCGTCACGGCTACGTGCAGAAGATCTACGACTCGATCCGCCGCGGCCAGCAGGTTGCCAGCAATGGTGTTGCGCCGATCGACGTGGTCAGTCGGGGTGAGCGCCGCGCGGTGAAGGTCGAGCATCACCCGCAGCTCGCTTCGCCGGCGCAGGCGCGCATCGTTGCTCAATCCAATGGCCCGGTGTACGTGCCGTCGGAAGATCCCGCACGCGCCTATGTCGTGTACCCGTCCACCGGGGCGATGGCGCGGGGTAGTTTGCTGAATCTCGCCGACCAGGCGCTGTCCAAGGTGGTGCTGGGTTCGGTGGACAGGATGATGCAGCCTCAGGCGCAACCCAGCCAAGGGGCCGCCTATCCGCAGCAGCAGGCCGCTGGCATGCCGCAGCAGCTGCCGCAGCAGGGTCCCGCACAGGCGATGGCCATGCCGCAGCAGTTGCCGGGCGCCGCCGGTGCCAGCAATGAGGGGCCCGTGATGCTGCGGCCCTGGAGCGAGCGTAACCAGCCTGTGGCAGGTGCCGACAATTCATTCAACGCGCCGGTGCAGGCTGCGCCGGTGCAGCAGATTCCCGCAGGGGATGCGGCCTTCGTGTTCTGACGAAGTCGTGGTGCGGCCAGTCCCCCGGCTGGCCGATTCAGTTGTGTTAGTCCATCAACAAGGAAATCAATCCATGAAGCGATCCAATCTCGACCTCGTCCAGGCCCAGCGCACGCTGAAGACCCTGCTGATGGCCACCCTCTTTGTTGGTGCGCTGTTCGCTCCGGAGGTCTTCGCCAATCAGGGCGGCGTCAATTATGGTGGCACCGAGAAGAAGGTATGTGGCTTCTTCGACAGCATCAATGGTCTGCTGAACATGGCCTCGATCGCCGTGGTGACCATTGCCGTCATCTTCGCCGGCTACCAGATCGCCTTCGCGCACAAGCGCATTGGTGATGTGGCCCCGATTCTGATCGGTGGCGTGCTGATCGGTGCCGCTGGCCAGATCGCACGTATGCTGCTGGGTGACGACTATGGCACCTGCGAAGGCAAGACCGCCATGCTGATCCAGCAGGCTGTCCAGTATTACAGTGCATAAGAACGTCGTCTTCCGCGGCTGCACACGTCCGGCAATGTTCCTGGGCGTTCCCTACCTGCCATTCTTCATGGTGGCAGGTGGGTTGCTGCTGCTCAGCATGTATACGAACTTCTGGTTCCTGCTCACCATTCCGGTGGCGGTCTTCATCATGCGGCAGATGGCCAAGCGTGACGAAATGATCTTCCGCCTGTTGGGCCTGCGCCTGCTGTTCAAGCTGAAAGTCCGCAACGTGCAGGAACACGATGGCATGTGGGTGTTCAACCCCAACCATTACCGCGACAAACCGGCCCGAATGGACTGAGGTCCGGATCCGGCCCGCGGGCGCAAGCGTCCGTCGGGTCTGTTGAAACTTCTTGGCAGTACCTCTTTGGAAGCAGTCGTATGTTCAGCCCTGACACCTCCATCAGTGAGTTCATTCCCCTGTCGACGCATGTCGCCCCGAACGTGGTAAAGACCACGGGTGGCGACTACCTGTTGACCTGGTACCTGGAAGGACTGCCGTTCGTTGGTCGCGAGGAATGGGAGCTGGAGCACCGGCACAATACGTTCAACCGCCTGCTGCAGACGCTGAGGGCGCCGGATTTCGTCAATGTCGCCTTCTGGGTGCACGACATTCGCCGTCGCCGTACGTTGAAAGGCAAGAGCCACTACAAGCAGCGCTTCAACCAGGACGTGTCCGACCAGTACATGGGCATGCTGTCCTCGCAGCGCATCATGCAGAACGAGCTGTACCTCACCATGATCTACCGCCCGGTCGTAGCCGGGAAGCGCTTCGTGGAAAAGTCGGCGAATGTCGAGCGCCTGCAGGCCGAGCAGGAGCAGGCCATCGAGAAGCTGATGGAACTTGCCGGCAACGTCGAGGCCGTGATCCGCGACTATGCGCCGTACCGCCTGGGCATGTACGAGGCCAAGAACGGCGTGGTGTTCTCGGAAACGCTGGAGCTGTTCGGTTACCTGATCAATCGCATCGACGAACCGGTGCCGGTGCTGTCGGCGCCAATCAAGGATTACCTGCCGGTCAGCCGGCATATGTTCTCGGCCAAGACCGGTGACTTCGTCATCAATACCCCCAATGGTGCCAACCACTTCGGCGCCATCCTGAACATCAAGGAGTATGCCGAGGGGACTTACCCGGGCATTCTCAACGGCCTGAAGTACCTGGACTACGAGTACGTCATCACCCATTCGTTCAGCCCGATGGGGCGTCAGGACGCGCTCAAGGTGCTCGACCGCACAAAGGGCATGATGATCTCCTCAGGCGACAAGGCAGTCAGCCAGATCGTCGAGCTGGACCAGGCGATGGACCAGCTGTCGTCGGGAAATTTCGTACTGGGCGAGTACCACTTCATCATGGCGGTCTACGGCGACAGCCAGGCCAAGCTGTCGCAGAACGTGGCCACGACGCGCGCCGAGTTGTCCAATGCGGGTTTCGTGTCGACCAAGGAAGACCTGGCGGTCACCTCGTCCTTCTATTCGCAGCTACCGGCCAACTGGCGCTATCGCACCCGCCTGGCCAATGTCAGCTCGCTGAACTTCCTGGGGCTGTCGCCGCTGCACAACTTCGCGACCGGCAAGCAGCACAACAACCCGTGGGGCGACTGCGTCACCACGCTGCAGACCACCAACGGCCAGCCGTACTACTTCAATTTCCACGCGACCCATCCGTCGGAGAACTCGCTGGGCGAGAAGGCGATCGCCAACACCATGGTGATCGGCAAGTCCGGTACCGGTAAGACCGCGCTGATCAACTTCCTGCTCAGCCAGGTGCAGAAGTACGAGCCGTCGCCGACCATCTTCTTCTTCGACAAGGATCGTGGTGCGGAGATCTTCGTCCGTGCCTGCGGTGGCAACTATCTGGCCCTGGAGAACGGCGCGCCGACCGGCTTCAACCCGTTCCAGTGCGAGAACAATGAAGCCAACGTGCAGTTCCTGGCCGACCTGATCAAGGTGCTGGCCGGCAAGCGTGAGTACAGCGCCCGCGAGGAAGAGGACATCTACCGCGCAGTGGAAAGCATGCTCGATACGCCGATGCACCTGCGCAGCATGACCAACTTCCAGAAGAGCCTGCCCAACATGGGCGACGATGGGCTCTACGCGCGCATGCGCCGCTGGACCTCGGGCAATTCGCTGGGCTGGGTGTTCGACAATCCGGTCGACACCGTTGATCTGAGCAAGGCCAACATCATCGGCTTCGACTACACCGACATCATTGACAACCCCGAAGTACGCGTGCCGGTCATCAATTACCTGCTGCACCGCCTGGAGTCGCTGATCGATGGTCGTCCGCTGATCTACGTGATGGACGAATTCTGGAAGATCCTGGACGGCGAGGGTGGCCTGAAGGAATTCGCGAAGAACAAGCAGAAGACCATCCGTAAGCAGAACGGTCTGGGCATCTTCGCGACGCAGAGCCCGGAGGACGCGCTGAAGAGCGATATCTCTGCCGCGCTGATCGAGCAGACCGCCACGCTGATCCTTCTGCCGAACCCGAATGCCAGCAAGAGCGATTACATGGACGGCCTGAAGCTGACCGAGGCCGAGTTCAAGGTGGTTACCGCGCTCGACGAGCGCTCGCGCTGTTTCCTGGTCAAGCAGGGCCATGCATCGAGCGTCTGCCAGCTGAACCTGCGCGGCATGGACGACATTCTGTCGGTGATCTCGGCGTCGACCGACAACATCGACATCATGCATCGGGTGTTGCAGACCGCTGCGGTCTGCAACCGGATCACCGTGGATGAGCTTACGCCGGAACAATGGCTGGAAGATTTCTACAAACATCGAAAAGGGTCCGGGAAGCGGGCCGAGCAGGAGGAGACGGCATGAAGACGCTCGCTCAGACGAACAAGGAAACCGCCATGACAACTGAATTCCGCCGCACTCCGGTGCGACGCAGGCGCTTCGCGCCGATGATGGCCGCAGTGTTGACCTTGGGCATGACCATCAGTACAGGCACCAGTCCCGCGCAGGCGATGACGGTCTATGACCCGTTCAACTGGATCATGAATTTCATGCAGGAGATGAAGGCCGGTCAGGAATATCTTCAGACTGCGCAGCGTTGGAGTGAAACGGCTCAGCAGTACTCCAAGACCATCGACAACTGGATGTCCAAGCTCCAGAACTGGACCCAGATCATTGCTTCGCCGCTGATGCCGCCGACTCCCGCGTTGACGAAGATTCCCGAGAACTGGAACGTGGCCGAGAAGTGCGGTGGCGATTCCATGATCAGCATGAATGGTCTGATGGCAGTGCTGAACATGAGCCCGGGCGGTGACATCGGCGCGCAGCAGCGTGCGATCTGCTCTTACATCCAGGTGCTTGAGAACAAGAAGTACAACGAGACTGTCGAGGTCGTGCAGATGTCCATGCCGGCGATGGAGCAGATGCTTCAGCAGCTGCGTCGGATCCGCAACGCGTTCAAGAATGAAGGCGCACTGCAGGAGGATATTTCCAACAATACGGCAACCTCGGTTGAGCTTGAGAAGGCCTTCAAGAAGTGGGAGACCACCATCAAGGTCTACGACCAGCAGATCGCTGCCTTGCAGGGGCGGCAGAAGAATCTGGCCGAGCGTGCGTTGCGGGGCGAGCGCAACCCGATTGGAAGTGTCATCAAGGCCGGCGCGCTGAAGGCCGCGCTCTCCACCAAGTGAATCACGTGCGCAACGCACTCCAGCAGGGCCCCGACGCGGGGTGGGTGATGTGATGAGTCAGGGAATGATGCACGGTATGGTGTTCAATGATCTGTTGCACGGCACGTTGTTCGCCTCGGTGGGCGACTTCTTCTTCTTCCGGCTGATCCTGGAATATCTGCGCGAAGAGATCACCAATTTCGGCAACGGTATCCTGAGCCGGATGATGACCTGGGTCGGCACGATGGCCCTGGTGCTGATGACGCTGTGGGTGCTCATCCAGGGCTTCCGCATCGTGACTGGGCGAAGCCGTGACTCGATGGCTGCGTTGATGACGAACATGGCACGGGCGGCACTGATCGTTACGGTCGCTACGTCGATGGCCATGTTTGGGACCAAGCTGCAGAACTTCCTGACTGGCGATGTGCAGGACCAGATCACCTATATCGTGACCGGAAAGAAGTCGACCGCCGAGGAACTGATTGACAAGAACCTGGGCTATATGCAACTGGCGCTCACGTCGGTGAGTGTGCTGGATGTTGCCGGCGACGTAACGCTGGATAGCGCAAAGACCCGTGCGATGTGGTTCATTGGGCTGGGCACCGGCGGACCGGCCGTTACGGCGGGCGCCATGCTATTGCTGTACCAGATCGCCATGTCATTGTTCATTGGTTTTGGTCCGCTGTTCATTCTCTGTCTGCTGTTTGAGCAGACAAAGTCCCTGTTCCAACGATGGTTGTTCTATGGCATCGGCACCATGTTCTCGATGGCGGTGCTGGCTGCGATGACCGGCATTGCCATGGAAATGGTGGCGCGCGTGGCGGCTTCGTTCTGGGGCGCGTCTGCGCTGGGTGCACTGCTGGGGTCGAACCTGACCGAGGGCATGAGCAGCATGGCGCTGCAGCAGGGCGGCATGGGCCTGATCCTGACGACGCTGATCCTGACTGCGCCCCCAATGGCCGCGATGTTCTTCCAGGGCACCCTGGGTACCTTCATGGCATATTCGCAGATAGGTGGTAGCCCGGTAGCGCAGGCGCCCAGCTCAAACGGCCAGCCGCCGGGTAGTTACATGCCGCCTCAGACTTCTAATGCGGAGAAGCATGTTTCACCACCAGTAACCTATGCAACCAGTGGAAGGTCTATAGGTGAAGGCGGGTCTAGCGGAAGTCTTGGGCCTGGTACGCATGGCAAGGCTGCTGGAAGTTAGTTGAGGCTTGCTCAGCGCATGATTCAAGGATTGGAGTAAACACTATGATCAAGTTCTTTCTTGCGGCCGCGCTGCTGATAGCCCCTTTTTCCGCTCTGGCGGAGGGGAGATGTCCCCCTGGGCAGTACCCTGTTGGAGGGCAGGGCGTCGGCGGGTGTGCGCCTATTCCTGGCGGAAGCAGCTCTCCCTCCACTGGATCTTCTGCGCCGGTTCCGGCCGGGAAATGGGAGACGCGCTGGGGAGCCATCGCTGAGGACAAAAAACCAGCAACTGGTGGCTTGATGGCAACCGGTGTTTCCGTATCCCAGAAATCGAAGCGAGCTGCGGAAGCGGCGGCGATCGACGGATGTGTCCGACGAGGAGGGACCAAGTGTGAGATTCGTTTGAGCTATCACGATCAATGCGCCGCAATCGCCGATCCGTCGCCCCGCTCGGGCGGAAGGGCTGCCGGAAATTCAATCGTTGCCAGCGCTGAAACACTTGACGAAGCTCAATCGCTCGCGTTGAAGGAATGCGCCTCTGTGAATGATGGAGGAGCGTGTGAAGTGGCCTACTCGGCCTGCAGCATGTCGGAGTTCAGGGCGTATCGCTGATCGCCAGTTCTGCGTGAGGGCTGTCAGCAGTTATTCATGCTGCACCGGAAGGTGGCGTTACTTGTGGCCGCATCTGCTATGGCTGTGATGTTGTTCCGAGGCGTCTGGGAGACTTCATGCATGTTCGCAGATGGCTGGAAATTGAGTTCGGGCGTGGCTGTATGATCATGACTGGTCGGTTGATGCAAGCGGTCATCGCAGCAATGTTCTCTCTAGCATTCTCATCCGCAAGTGCAGAAGGGAACTGCCCTCCCGGTATGTATCCGATTGGAGGGCAGGGAGTACAGGGCTGCGCGCCAATTCCAGGAGCCAGTTCTGGGGGCAGCGCTACGATTCCTACTCCTCCGCCCAGACCATTGGGTGAGTGGGTTAAGACCTGGGGCGCACTCGCTGGCTCATCCAGCGGTTCGGAGGGGGGCGCATCTGTAGGTGAACCCAGTGAGCGTGCTGCGAAGAGGGCCGCGATTTCGAATTGCGAGAAGAACGGTGGACGTTGCAGAATCGAGTTCACCTACCAGAATCAATGTGTGGCCGCTGTCACCTCGGAACTGGCATCCACCGGTACGCAGTACGCCAGTTCGGGGACGGTGGAGAGCGCCGGGGAGCAGGCCATGCGTGACTGTCAGGCAGCAGGCGGGGCGCATTGCAGGATTATTTACTCGGAATGTTCCGCGCCGGTCTTCCGCAAGTATTGAAAGTGTGTCCAGGCGGCGCTCGAATGCCTGGTGGCTTTAGGGGAGCGTATGTTGGTGCAGGCTGGTACGCCGCCGTCGCTACCTTCACGCGAGTTGCTCGGCAGTCAGAGGTACATGGCCGCTGCCTCCGTTCTTCAATGTCGTCCTGGATGACTGATGCGGTACTTTGTTGGAATGCTGGCAGTGCTGGCTTCGTTCTGGTCCTCGCCGGTAGCGGCTGAGGGCAACTGCCCGTCTGGTTTCTACCCAATTGGCGGGCAGGGTGTCAGCGGGTGCGCTCCGATCCCTGGTGCGAGCAGCGTCTCTTCCCAGCAACAGTTGCCATCGCCCCCGCCGCAGCCGACAGGGCGTTGGCATAAGACCTGGGGCGCCGTTGCCATGGGTGAAAAGGGGGATACGGGAGTTGCAAAGCAGAAGTACTCCCGCGAGGAGGCTGAGCAGGAAGCGCTAAGTCAATGTGCGACGTCGGGTGCGCGAAACTGCGTGGTCAAGATCTCGTATGAGAACCAATGTGTGGCGATTGCATCTCCCACTGCTTCCCAGACCGGCGCCCATATCGCCCGAGATGGCAGCATTGCCAAGGCCGGTGCTGTGGCGCTTTCGGGTTGCAAGAAGCAAGGAGATTTCGGGTGTGAAGTTATGTACTCCGAGTGCAGCGATCCCATCTTTGAGAGGTTCTAGAAGCACTCCTGTCGCTGCGAATTTTCTTTGGGGCATGCCAACCTGGTTGTGGCTGCGGCACGAGTTGCATTGACGCAATCGGATTTCGCGAGAGCTGCGGATACAGGCTTTGGAGCTGTGGACCTTGGGCAGCCATAGCCTCGCGCGGTACTGGAGTACTGGTATGAGACGCGTTGTACCGTTGTCCCAAATGGCTTCATTCTTTCTGGTGCTTCTTGCATGCGATGCTCGTGCCGAGGGGCGGTGCCTGCCGGGACAGTACCCGGTTGGAGGACAGGGTTTAGGGGTGTGCTCCGATACCCGGAGACAGCAGCCAAGCTGGCCAAGCGGCACAGAGCGGTCCGATCGCGACTGGGCGCTGGATCAGGACCTGGGGCGCGATAGCCGGGGCAGCAAGCACCGGTGATGTGGGTGCCTCGGTAGGCCAGGGAACAAAGAGTGAAGCGATATCGGAGGCGCTGGAACGCTGTGGGAAATATGGCGCGAAAGGCTGCAAGATCGATACGACCTGCAGAAATCAGTGTGTGGCATATGCTGATCCTTCCCCTGGCAGTAAGGGTACTGCTCGGAACCTGTTTTTGAGTCCTTCTAGCTGAGTCAATTCAGGGTACTTGCGGCTTCGCCGAATCGCCCGGGTCGCAGGGCAACAGTGAGACTGTCGTTTCGCTGAGCCTTGGCTGACGCTAGTAGTTAACCTTATGAGCGGCGGTGCGAGAAAGAACTGAGATCGAGCCCGCATTTTGTAGCTGTGCTTTGGCCCGTCTTAGCGGCACAGCTCCTTGATCGGGGTGCCAGCGGCCGCCTGCTTCAGGAAGCCAATAATCTGCTCGTCGGTGAAACGCTTCTTCATGTCCGTCCTCGGTATGGGGACGGACTCTACTTAAGTTAGGCTGGCCCTGGAAACCGGGGGCACGTCCCACCTATATCGTGACCGGAAAGAAGTCGACCGCCGAGGAACTGATTGACAAGAACCTGGGCTATATGCAACTGGCGCTCACGTCGGTGAGTGTGCTGGATGTTGCCGGCGACGTAACGCTGGATAGCGCAAAGACCCGTGCGATGTGGTTCATTGGGCTGGGCACCGGCGGACCGGCCGTTACGGCGGGCGCCATGCTATTGCTGTACCAGATCGCCATGTCATTGTTCATTGGTTTTGGTCCGCTGTTCATCCTCTGCCTGCTGTTTGAGCAGACAAAGTCCCTGTTCCAACGATGGTTGTTCTATGGCATCGGCACCATGTTCTCGATGGCGGTGTTGGCTGCGATGACCGGCATTGCCATGGAAATGGTGGCGCGCGTGGCGGCTTCGTTCTGGGGCGCGTCTGCGCTGGGTGCACTGCTGGGGTCGAACCTGACCCAGGGCATGAGCAGCATGGCGCTGCAGCAGGGCGGTATGGGCCTGATCCTGACGACGCTGATTCTGACTGCGCCCCCAATGGCTGCGATGTTCTTCCAGGGCACCCTGGGTACCTTCATGGCATATTCGCAGATAGGCGGTAGCGCCGTGCCGACCTCGCCGGGTCCAAATGGGCAGCCGCCGGGTTCTAGTGGGTCGAGCGGGGGGGGTATATGCCTCCGGTTCCCACCAATTCGAGGGCCTCAAGTCAGGTTCCGGTTCAAGATGCAACCCCTAGATTTGGAGGCGCGACCACTGAATCTCCGATTCAGAGTGGGCAGCGCGGCAATGCTGGAACAATGAATTCGTAACTCTTCGGGAATTGGAGGCCATGATGCGAACGACTTTGACCTACATAGTTCTCGTTGTATTGTTGTTGTGCGTACACTCCGCATCAGCAGAGGGTGGCTGCCCCCCGGGGTCGTATCCGATTGGCGGGCAGGGTGTCCAGGGTTGTGCGCCAATTCCTGGTGCAGTTGGTGGAACGGCTTCTGCCTCTGCTCCCGCTCCTGCTCAGCCATTGGGGGAGTGGTTGACGAGATGGGGAGCCGTGGCTGAGTCGCCTACGTCAAATCTCGTCGGTACCGCAGCCAATGAGTCCAGCGAGCGGCGTGCGGTGGCTGCGGCGATCAAGAAGTGTGCCGCAGAGGGTGCAAAGGACTGCAAGTCTTCGGTTACCTATTACAACCAATGCGTTGCATTCGCTGTGCCGTCCTCAGGAAAGGGGCAGGGCTCCCTGGATACGGCGGTGGACGCAGAGACCGTCGCTAGAAATGCGATTGGTCATTGTCGGGATACCGGAGGCGGAAAGTGCGCCGTCGTCTATTCCGAATGCTCCTTGCCCGTCTTCCGGAAGTATTGATAAGGCTTCAGATAGGTCAGCAGAAAAATTGGGAATTGATCGTCAGATTAGCGTGAGTGGGGTTGCGCTCTTGTCAGTACCTCGAATGCCAGTGTTTCCATGAGATGCCGCTAAAAGAAGGGCGCAGAACGGGAAGCTGTGTAAGAATGCGCCGCTTTTGGGCGCGTGATCACAGGGGCGGCATGACTTTCTTCAATTGGTACGCTTTGTGGATCACCCTGAGCGGGGGAAGCACGTACTTCCTGTCTGGCATGGATCCAGTCTGACGCAGAGGCTACGGGGGCCGCGCAAGGGAGCTGCAGGAACGAATCATCGTGCGCACTGACTGCGCCCCCAATGGCTGCGATGTTCTTCCAGGGCACCCTGGGTACCTTCATGGCATATTCGCAGATAGGTGGTAGCGCCGTGCCGACCTCGCCGGGTCCGAATGGGCAGCCGCCGGGTTCTAGTGGGTCGGGTAGTATGTTTACGCCTCCGGCGCCAGCTTCGAACTCAAGTACCGGTGTGTTGGCCAACCAGAGTGCGACACCTAGGCTCCAAGGTCAGGGCGAAGTGCAATCTACTTCAGGCCCAGGTTTGCGGGGCAATGCTCCCTCCGGCAACACTTGATTGATCAAAATTGTCGTCAATGGAATCCCGTCCTGATGAAATCCGTGTTGCCTGCATTGATGGTCCTGATGGTTGGAACTGCTTGGAGCATTGATTCCGCCTTGGCGGAGGGGAATTGTCCGCCTGGCTTCTATCCCATAGGTGGCCAAGGGGTGCAGGGTTGTGCGCCGATTCCCGGGGCAAGTGGCGGTGGTACAACCGCCCCTGTTTCACCGCCTCAACCTTCCGGTGAGTGGATCACCACTTGGGGAGCGATTGCCACCTCCAAGCGCACTTCCGATGCTGGTGTATCCACTGGTCAGCGAAAGAAAAGTGGCGCGGAAAAAGAGGCGCTTGGCAAATGTTCCTCGGCGGGTGCAAAGGATTGTCAAGTGGTGCTTGCCTACTTCAACCAATGTGCCGCGTGGGTGGTGCCAAGTGGACAGACGGGGCGGGGAGGTTCTGGCATAGGAAGAGGGCCAACACTTGAGCTGGCGGAGCAGGAGGCGCAGAAGGGCTGCACAAATGACGAAGCTGGGGCCTGCAAGGTCTTTTACACTGACTGCACAAAGCCCATATTCAGGACTTACTGAAACAGTAGAATTGAATCTGTTCTGAGGACCTCGGGACTTTACATATGAAGCGTCAGATCTCGCGCTTCGGGGAGGAGACAGGTTTGTGTGCGGATGATTTGATGGCTGAGCCTCTACTATATTGAGTTCGCAATCACTTCGGTGAGCCAGCGGAAGTTATTGTAGATGTACTCAGACCAGGTCAGCGCGTGTCGCGGACAGATCATCGGCTTGGTAACGGTGGACCGGCCGATACAGCAGGCGCATGCTGTTGCTGTACCAGATCGCAATGTCATTGCTCGTTGGTTTAGGTCCGCTGTTCATCCTCTGCCTGCTGTTTGAGCAGACAACGTCCATCTTCCAGCGTTGGTTGTTCTATGGCATCGGCACCGTGTTCTCAATGGCGGTGTTGGCTGCGATGACCGGCATTGACACGGAAATGGTGGCGCGCGTGACGGTTTCTACGGGGCACCGGTCAAATAAGGAGGCGGAACGCAAAGCCGTCTCAGAATGTGCTGCCAGCGGAGCAAGCGATTGCAGGGTCAGCATGACCTGTTTCAATCAGTGCGTTTCCTGGGTCATCCCGAGCGGAAGGACCGGAAATGGCCTGTCAGGAATTGGCACCGGTCCGACTCCGGGTGATGCCGAGCGGGCTGCTCAGGGAGTCTGCAAGAATGACCAGCCGGGAGCCTGTGCTCCCGTGTATGCAAATTGTACCGAGCCCTTGTTCAGGAAGTACTGAAATGGCCGTGCTCGGGATGATTGCATTGACGCGGATACGGGAACGCGCCTTCGAAATGATTCCGACGAGACTAGGCACACTTTTATTTTGAGGCTCTGCATGCGTAATTGGACACTCCTTCTGGGGCTAATTGTCTTCCCCGCAGCAGCATTCGCTGAGGGGAACTGCCCGCCTGGCTTCTACCCGATTGGAGGACAGGGTGTTCAAGGTTGTGCACCGATTCCTGGGGCTGCGGCGTCAGTCCCTCCCTCACAAGCCCCAAGGCAGGCTCCTAAAGGTGAGTGGGAGAAGCGATGGGGAGCTATAGCCGAGGGCGCGGTTTCCTCACAGGGAGGGAGCAAGCCAACGGGCACAGCGGTTTCCCAGAGAACCGAGAGTCTGGCTCAGTCTGTCGCGTTGGACGCGTGCAGGAAAGCTGGAGGTGGCAGTTGTCGAATTACTATCTCGTACTACAACCAATGCGTCGCGATCGCTGATCCGGTCGGGGCGCTGAATCCTGGAGCGATCACTGTTTCGTGGCGTGCAGAAACAGTAGATTTGGCCAAACGTAATGCGCTGCGTGAATGTCGCGGGGATCGCAATCAAGCTTGCGAAGTTGTGTACTCAGCCTGCAGCTTGCCGGAATTTCGTGCCTATTGATGCTACGTAGCAGTCAGAGGTCATTTCGTCTTGTCTAGCAGGGCGCGCTTGAGTCCGATGATCTTTTATCGCTAGAGACCGCAGGACATATCTCGCGGCGGCTGAACTTCAGAGCATACTTTTGCTATACGGCACGAGAGCATTCTCCGATCTGCAATCTCTGCAGGACACCTACGTGGACCCGTTTTGCTGAGTGGGCATTCATTCACGTTAGCCGCGCTTTTTCTGTGATCAAGTGCGCTTTTCATCCCAAGCCCCCTTCGACGAGCGCTGCCTCCTCGAAGTAAGCTGCGTGCGCGTCAAAATCCCGACGCGCCGGTGCCATCGAACGCAGGAGCTTTTCCGTCCATGAGGACTGTGTCCCCCCGCGGTGCGGGTGACGCTTGCCACCATCGCGGTTGCCGTGGGCTCGGGGCTATCATCCGCCATGGCGGCCGCCGGGCACGTGCGGGGCACCGCCCCGTTTCCGGCCTCCGCTCGGGAACTGGCAAGACGGGATTGAAGGAGTTGCAGGGGATGGAGAAGGGGAGTGGCGTACACATGGACAATGCCTTGGCGTTCGTTCCGTCCGGCGCGAACCTGCTGGAAGCCGTGCGCGGTGATCTGACTGGCAATGGTTTCCAGGACCAGCTCCTGGTGATCGACCAACCTCCTCCGGAGGGCTTGCTGCCCGGCGAGCACGGGCCCAACCGGGTGCTGTTGTTGCTGCTGGGCGACGCCACGGGCCGATGGCAGTTGGCGGCGCGCAACGACAAGCTGGTGCCGTGTTCCACCCGGGGAGGCATTGCCGGCGATCCCTTCGCCTACGTGACCATCGAGGATGGTGCGTTCAGTGTGATCACCAACGGCGGCAGTCGCGAACGCTGGAGCAGCGTCTACACGTTCCGGTATGCACCTGCCGAGCAGGCGTGCTGGGTGCATGGCGTGCAGCGCAGGGTGGTCGACACCGAGACCGAAGCCACCCATACGCGTGACTTCTCGGCCGCCGAACTTGGCCGGGTGCGGTTCGAGGATTTCGATCCGTCCGTCGTCGCCGACGTCAGCTTGCCCTGAGTGCCATGCCGGTGAGGAGGCGGGAGTACCCAACGATGATCGAGCAGGAGTTTCACCGTGTCGCAGGATAGAGAGTCGCAGCTGTTGCGGCAGGCCACGGAGGCCGGCATGACCTCGTCCCGGGAACTGGCCAACTTCATGGCGCAGGCCGGGCACGAGTCCCGTGGCCTGAGCCGGCTCAATGAGAGTTTCAACTTCACCCGGGGTATCTCGCAGATCCCGGTGGAAGCGGCGTGGCGCAATGGCAATGGTGCGCTTGAGAGCGCGCGCCAGGAGGCGCTGCGTGGCCGCCCGGAAAACCTGGCTGAGCTGATGTATGGCGGGCGCATGGGCAATGACGCGCCTGGCGATGCGCTGAAGTATCACGGCCGTGGCTATCTGCCTCTGGTCGGCAAGGAAAATTACGAGCGCGCCGGCAAGGCGCTGGATCTGGACCTGGTGAATCACCCGGAACTGGCCGCGCAGCCCGAGCACGCAGGCCGCATTGCCGTGTGGCAGTGGCAGACGCGGGTGCCGGAAGCGGCGCGCGAGGACGTGCGCGAAGCGACGCGCGCGATCAATGGTGGCCTGAACGGCATCGAGGCCCGCCAGCAGCGATTCGAGGCGTGGCAGCAGAAGCTGACGCCTGATGTGATGGCACGGCTGGAGCGGGGCGAAGTCGGGGCGCCGGCCCAGCAGGCCACCGTGCGCGACATGTCGCAGCCTGGCGCGCCGGGGCATGCCCTGTTCCAGGGCGCCCGCCACCATCTGCAGCAGATGGGACCGCAAAGCGGTCTGCGCAGCGTGCAGGAACTGGACAATGCCGCCGGCGCACTGGCGCTGAGCGCGCAGAGGGCGGGGATGTCGCGCATCGATCATCTCCTGGCTGGCAACGACGGCCGCACGTTGTTTGCCGTGCAGGGCGCGCTGGGTGACCCGGCCATGCTGCGGGCTTCGGTCGAGCGCGAACAGGCGGCACAGCAGCCGCTGGCACAGAGCAGCCAGCAGTTGGCCGCCAACGTCGCCCAGCAGGACCCCGCGGCCGCGCTCGCCCGCGAGCAGGAGCAGCGCTCTCGATCCCTGTAGCACCTGATGCCGGCGGGCAGAGTGCCCGCAGGCGCTTTACGTACGACGCGTGGCGCCCTGTGGCGCCGACATGGAAACCCACTCGTAAGGACACCACATGCGAATCGTTCCCTCGAATACCCGGCACGCCGCTGCCCGCTGCACTGCATCCGTGCGCTGCCTGCCGCCGGTCTGGCTGTTGTCACTTGGACTTGTCGCGGGGGCGGCACAGGCTCAGGAGGCAGCGGCACCTGTGGTGGAGACGCCCCCCGCTGCCGAGGCTACCGTTGAGGCGCCTGCGGAGGCGGCGCCCGTTGCCGCGCCCGCGGCGGCCGACGCCGTTGTCGTGGCGCCGACGCCCGAGGTGTCGGCTGCCGTGACACCCCCTGCGACCCCTGTGGTGGACGCGCAGCCGGCGCCGACTGCGGATCCGGCGCCGGCGCCCGTTGCGCCCGCAGCGGCGGCGCCTGTGGCTGCACCGCCTGCCGCCGTCGAGCCAACCGTTCCCGCGGTAGCCCCCGCTCCGCCCGCATTGGCCATCGTGCCGTTGCCGCCCGAGCAGGCGACCGAGCGGGCGCTCGGTGCTCGCTGCCCGGTGGATCTGGCCGGGCGACTGGCGACCCAGGGCGACCTGCTGATTGGCGCCTGCCAGGGCACGATGCCGGCGCATCTGGCCGCGTTGCTGGTCGCGCTGCCCGTGCAGGACATCCACCTGCCGCGCAGCTGGCGCGAGCGTGAGGTGCGGCAGAAGGCCTGGTTCAAGGCTGTGCCGGGCTACGGCCAGCGCCCGGACTTCATCGTGCGGATGGGCGACATCTGGGTGCGTTCGCTGGAAGGGCGCGACGCCGACAGCACGTTCTATCTGGTGTCGGCGCCGTTCACCTGCAGCGACCAGGTTGCCAACCGGGATGAGTACGGCGCGGAGCCGGTCCGCGTACCCGCAGGTGATTGCCGCGAGGCTTATGTGGCCCAGCGTCTGTACCAGGTCCGCGGCGATGCGGCGCCGCGGGATGTGACCGCCGATGCCATGCCGACGATGCCCCCGGTCACGGAGGCCGATCGTGCGCGCCAGCTGTCGCGTGAGGGCCGGATCAGCCTGGACCACAGCAAGCTGCAGTACGGCCCGGCCATGCGCTGGTTCGTGCAATACCCGGAGTCGGCGCAGAAGGGTGGTCCGCGCGCCTACAGTGACTGGAACCGTGAGCACATCGCGTTTGTGGTCTGGACCGGTGATCGCTTCGAGCTGCGCGAGAAGGTCGCGCGCGCGCAGTGGCCCTGTGATCCGGTAGCACCCGGCGATCGCGCCTGTGGCGGATTCCCGGATTCCGGGCCCGATCTGTTCGTGACGGCCGGAGCATCCGTGCCACTGGCAGCATCCAGCCCCTGAGCCTGAGTTTCGAAGTGATGCGGGAGCCGGGCTGACCGGCTCCCGCGCTGCATCAGGCCTGCAGGCTGCGGGTCTGGTTCCGCTGCTGTTCCAGCTGCTGGTCGCGCTCCAGCGCAACGCGCTGGTCGGCGGCCTGCTGGTCGATGCGCTGGCTGCTCTGTTCCAGCGGGGTGTTCATCGCCACTGCCGTATCCACCGACACGCGAAGGTGGGCCGGGTCACCGCCCTGGCCCTGCACGGCGAAGCTGCGCGAGGCATCGGCATTCATGACCACTTCGTCGATGCGCTTGCCGCCTGCAGCGTGCATCTCCGCCGCCAGGCTGCCCGCCAGCTGCGTACTCATCACGTCCGGCACGCGGCCAACGCGCACGTCCTGTGCGTGCACGCCGCGGATCGCGTCGTTGAACAGTGGGTTGCCCACATGGTTGGCATCGTCCATTCGCAGCATGCTGGTGTGATGGCCGTTCTTCTCCGCTTCGCGGCGTGCCGGCTCACCGGGCTGCAGCGGGCCGCGGATGTGGTCGTACAGGTCGACGGCGCCACCTGGAATGCCCCGCGCCGCGCGGGTGACACCACGGCGCAGTGATTCAACGTCGTCGCGGTACTCCTCGATCATCCTGGCGTTGTCTTTTGCCAGCTTCTGCGTTTCCGGGTGCTGCAGCACCGAGCCGTCACCGAGGAAGTTGCCCAGCTTGTGCGCGCCGAACGAGCTGCCTGCGGCGATGATCGGCCGGTCGGGGATAAGGGCGCGCAACGAGTGATTGCTGAAACCGTTCGCGGCGAGCGTGCTGATTTCATTCGGCCTGGCGTAGATCCGCACCTGGCCGAAGTGCGGCGACGCCGCGCTGACCGGATCGGAGGCCATGACATGGTTGATCATGGTGTTGCCGCCTTCCGGGATGCGGTAGCTGAGGCTGACCGCGCCATAGGCGTTGAAGGTTTCGCCCTTGACGTTGAAATGGTGCGAGGTGATCTGGGCCAGAGCGCCACCGAGGGAGTGACCGGTGACGGTGACCTGGGGAGCAGGTACACCGTTCAAGCGAGACTGAAGCGCGACGCCTTCAAGCGTTCTCTGTGTCAGGGCAATCGCGTCAGGAGCCTGCACGTTCGTGCGTGCCACCACCATGCCGCCATCGGTCAGAATCGCATCGCGAGCTATCTGCTCGGTGCCGCGATGCGCAATGACGATCTCTTTGGTGTCTACTCGCTGATAGACGGTGCCTTGATAGCCGTTGAGGCGATTATTGACGTGCTCAAGTATCTTGTACTCATGGCCGTTTAACGTGACTTTCTCCTCTAGGCCGGGTTCACGTCGGCCGACGGCCCGATCCTTATAGGCGTCATCAGATAGCGCGGCGTAATCCTGGGAGGTGATGGTCACGGCGCCACCTCGCTTGCGGAGAGGGTGATCGTAAACAGCTTGTCCTGAAGGTCAGGGGCGTAATTGCTGCGATTGGGCTCGCCACTGGCGGGGAAATTGGGAACGCGATCTGCCTTCGGATAGACCAGATCCGGATAGTAGAGCGTATGTGCGCCACCTTCGGTCAGCGGCTTGGCGTCGACGAAGGTGAGGAAGCGGGTTTCTTCTTCAGCACCCGTTGCCTTGAGCATTGCCCCGGCGCCGGTGAACTCCCACCTGCACACGCCGCGGCCGTAGTAGTCTTCATCCAGCATGCGGTCCACATACAGCGTGCCCCGGTACTCGCCATCAGCGACCTTGCGCAGTTCCACCGGCTCCTGGCTGGTAATCCGTGCAGCCGTGCCGGTGGCCGGCTCGATATAGCCGCACTGGTCTTCATTGGTGACGTCGTACTGGGCCACGCCCTTGACCAGCGCGAAATCGCCGGGGGCGTCCTTCAGGCGCAGCACCAGTTCATAGGCCTTGCGCGGGCTGGGGTTGAGCTTGGCGAGGCCGCGCCCACCCTGGGCGACATCGGCTTCAGCAGCGGCACGTTCCTGGTTCATGGCGGTCTCCGGATGGCAGGCGGTCAACAGAAGCAGAGCAAGGCACGGAATCATCTTGTGGCGCAATGTCGGCCTCCTAGTGTGTAAGGCTGAATGTGGCACTGGCGGCTCATGGCACCAGCTTCTGCACAGTGGTGGTGGATGAGAACAACGCGTTGCGTAGTTCCTCTTTGTAGGCCGACGGATCTTCTTTACCGCTGGCAGGGAAGTTGGCAGCAAGCTCGGCGCGGGGATAGGCAGTCTTCGGGTAGTAGAGAGTCAGCGGCGATCCTGCGTCCATGCGCTCTTTATTGACGTAGGTCAGGAATCGCGTATCGGCTTCGCCGTTCGTCGCACGCAACATCGCGCCAACACCGGTCAGCGTCCAGTGGCACGTACCGCGATCGTAATAATCCTGATCCTGCATGCGGTCGAGGTAGAACATACCGCGGTATTCGTTCTCGCCCGTCCTGCGCAGTTCCACCGGTTCCTGGCTGGTGATGCGGCTGGCCGTGCCGGTGGACCAGATGACCCGCCCGCAGTCTTCGTAGTTGCTGACGTCATACTGGGCCACGCCCTCCACGATCGCGAACGGGCCCGGCGCGTCCTTTACTGTCAGCACCAGTTCGTAGGCCTGCTTCGGTGCCGGGTTGAGTTTGGCCAGGCCGCGTCCACCCGCGGCGACGTCACGCTCGGCGTCGGCGTAGGGCGAACATGCCGCCAGCGGGACGAGGGCGAGCAATGCCAGCAGCGGCCGCCCCCTGGGTTCGGGGCGAGCTACACCCATGGCGCGAGCCTGCATCGTGCGTCCATGTCCATCTATCCTTCCTGGGTGGCAGGTTTCTCGATTATGGAACGTGCCGGGAGCGCTGTGCCACCCTTGGAGACGGATTTTTGACGCGCCGGGGAGGCATTGCCCGGGCGGATCGCTTGCCGCACAAGGCTCGCGATCGTCACGGTGGCATTGCTGCCGGGGGCATCTCTGCGGCTGAATCCGTGACTGAAATCAATCATTCACATGTCCATCACTTTATAGAAGGCGCTTTCCTTGGACTGCATGATCCGCCCTGAAAACCGCGAAGACCGTGCTGTCATCCACGCACTCACCGAGGCAGCCTTCCGCGAAGCCCCGCACAGCAGCCATACCGAGCAGTTCATTGTGGATGCACTGCGTTCGCGTGGAGAGCTGAGTCTCTCGCTGGTCGCCGAGAAGGACGGGCAGGTCGTCGGGCATGTTGCCTTGTCGCCGGTGACGATCAGCGATGGCAGCACCGGCTGGTTTGGCCTGGGGCCAATTTCGGTGCTGCCCGGATGGCAGGGGCAGGGTGTCGGCGCGGCGCTGATGCATGCGGCGCTTGATGCACTGCGTGAGCAGGGGGCGCAGGGCTGCGTATTGCTGGGAGAACCCGCGTACTACGGTCGATTCGGATTCCGCGCCGAGCCCGGCCTGGTGCTGCCGGGTGTGCCGCCAGAGTACTTCCAGGCGCTGTGCCTGAGGCCGCCGATGGCGCAGGGAGAGGTCCAGTACTCACCGGCATTCGAAGCGACGGTCGGATGATCGGGGGCGGGCCTCGAACATCCGTCGAATGTCAGCCGTTGTACCGGAGATGGATCAGCGGATACGGGCGGCCCTGCGAATCCAGCGGTGAACGTCCGGTTTCGACGAAGCCCATGCGCAGGTAGAAGCCGACGGCCTGTGCGTTCTGTTCGTTGACGTCAGTGCTCAGCTGCGGATGCTGGGCAAGTGCATGTTGCAGCAGTTGCCGGCCGATCCCGGTGCCACGTACCTCGGGATCGATGAACAGCGCTTCCATGTGCGTGCCGTCGATCAGCATGAAGCCCAGCGGCCGATCCTGTGCATCGACAGCAACGGTCATCGGCGCCTGCGGCAGGAAACCGGCCACTTCGGCATCGATGGCCTGGCGGTCTTCGGCACTGAGGAAGTCGTGGGTGGCGTCGACGGCGCGACGCCAGAGGTCGACAAGGGCGGCGCCGTCGTCGGCGCGAGAGGGGCGCAGGGTGGTCATGGGTTCACCAAGGTGCTTCGGAAGAGTGCGAAGTATGAGGCTTTCCGGTAGCGCATGCAGGCGAAGATTCATCCCGCGTCGCGGTGGCGGATGAAGGGGCTGTGCGCGATCGCGTCCGCGCGCAGCACCACCCCATCCTCGAAGTCATCGCTGTCGTTGAAGGGCACGATTGGCCACTGCCGCCAGTGCGTCAGTCGCTCGCGGTAGGAGAGGGTGGCTGCAACCAGTGCTTCGTCGTGGGCCTGCACGCGTTCCGCTGCAAGCCCGGAACGCACGCCATGCACCACGCATGGCTCCATCACCTCGAAGCCGACGTAGCGCAGGCTGTACATCAACGGCCACAGCAGCAATCGGGTGTCGCCTTCGCGGCCGTCCACCGCGCATGCCCGTGCCGATGAACCGGTGGTGACGCTCAGCAATGCACGCTTGCCCTGCATCACGCCATGTTCGTGGCGCTGACGGCTGTTGTACATCGGCCCATATACCAGCACGCGGTCCAGCCAGCCCTTGAGGATGGCTGGCGCCGCGAACCACCACAGCGGGAACTGCAGGATCACCAGGTCTGCGACCCGCAGCAGGTGCAGGTGACGTCGCACATCGGCGGGTAACTGCTCCAGTTCGGCGCTGTGGCGTTGTTCGCGCTGGGCATCGAAGCGCTCGGGCTGCAGGCGCCTTGAATGATGATGGGCCGCTTCCAGTGGATCGAAGCCTTCCGCATACAGGTCGACCACGTCCACCTGCAGGGCGTCATGGCGCAGCTGTTCGGTGGCCTGCGCGGCCAGGTAGGCGTTGAACGAGCGGGGTTCGGGATGGGCAAGCAGGATCAGGGCGCGCATGGGGCGAGGTGTTGGTGGAGTGTGCGACCATCCTCGCGATGCCGGAGTGCCCCGGCAATTACGCACCTTGAGGTAACCATGGCCTGTCCGGGCGATGTCTATGCCGCCGATTGTTCGGCACGTGATGCGCTGGCGCTGATCTCCGGCAAGTGGGTGATGCTGCTGTTGCCGGCACTGGCGCAGGGGCCGCTGCGCAATGGCGCGCTGCTGCGGAAGATCGAAGGCATCTCGCAGAAGGTGTTGACCCAGACCCTGCGGCAGCTGGAGCGCAATGGCCTGGTCGAGCGGTGTGAGCTGGGCAAAAAGCCACTGCATGTGGAGTACCGGCTGACCGAAGTCGCGCGTGGCCTGGTTGACACGCTGTCCGCTCTGGACCGTTGGGCCGAGCACAACTTCCCGGCACTGGACGCCGCCCGCGAGCGCTTCGACGCACGCTAGCGGCGCCTGCACGGCCGCGGGCGTACAATGCGGCCCCGGCGGCCATCCTGGCCCTGCACACACGCGAGAACCGCCATGACCGATGCCTTGGGTGTACCGGTGCACGACGCCGATGAACACTGGATGCGCCATGCGCTGGCGCTGGCCGAGCGTGCGCAGCGCGAGTTCGACGAGATTCCGGTCGGTGCGGTACTGGTGGGCGCCGATGGCCAGCTGCTGGGTGAGGGCTGGAACCTCAACATCGCCTCGCACGATCCCAGCGCGCATGCCGAGATCGTGGCCATGCGCGCCGGCGGCACGCGGCTGGCCAATCATCGGCTGCTCGGAAGCACCCTGTACGTGACCCTCGAACCCTGCGCGATGTGCGCGATGGCCATCGTGCATGCACGCGTCGCCCGCTTGGTCTACGGCGCCAGCGACCCCAAGACCGGTGCCTGCGGCAGCGTGTTCGACCTGCTGGGCGATGCCCGCCACAACCACCGGGTGGAGATCCACGGTGGAGTGCTGGCCAAGGAGGCCAGCATGCGCCTGACCAATTATTTCCGCGCCAAGCGCGGCAAACCGCCGCTGCTGCTGGAAGACCACGCCGGCGAGGGCTGAGGGGCGAAAGGGTATGATGGGCGCCCCTTTCCTTCACCGGTGGGCCGCGCGCCTGCCCAGCAACGAGGCGACACATGGCGGACAACGGCGCGGCCAACGAGCGGCTGATCTGGATCGACCTGGAAATGACCGGGTTGGATACCGACAACGATTCGATCATCGAGATCGCCACCGTGGTCACTGATGCCCAGCTGAACGTGCTGGCCGAAGGGCCGGAATTCGCCATCCACCATCCGCTGGAAACGCTGGAAGCGATGGATGAGTGGAACCGCAACCAGCACCGTCGTTCGGGCCTGTGGCAGCGCGTGGTGGACAGCACCATCACCCTGGGCCAGGCCGAAGCGCAGACGGTGAACTTCCTGGCGCAGTGGATCCCGGCCGGCCTTTCGCCGATGTGCGGCAACTCGATCTGCCAGGACCGCCGCTTCCTGCACCGCCAGATGCCGCGCCTGGAGAAGTACTTCCACTACCGCAACCTGGACGTGTCCACGGTGAAGGAGCTGGCCAAGCGCTGGGCGCCGAGCGTGGCCGCCGGCGTCGGCAAGAACAGCAACCATACCGCGCTGAGCGATGTACACGATTCAATCGCCGAGCTGCGTCACTACCGCCAGTTCATGGGCGCGCTGTCGGGGTTGCCGGCTGCCTGAACGACGCCGCCGGGTGACACGCCCACGGGTAGTGCCGGCCGCTGGCCAGCAAGGCGCCGGATCCGCCCCTTCTGGCGTGACCCGCGACGAACCGTTCAACTTCCGGGCGCTAAGATCGGCGCCATGAACGAGCCCATCCTGCTCCCCCGCGACATCGCCCATGACGCCCGCGACTGGTCCGACCTGCAGCGGGCCGTCGCTCTGCTCGAAGCGCCGACCCTGACCGCGCGCATGGCCAACCTGGTCGGTACGCCGCTGGAGTTCGCGGTGAAGGCGCTGCCCAGCTCGGTCTCCAACCGCATCCACGGTGCGGTGCAGGCGGCGCTGTCCAAGTCGGCGCAGGCAGCCCTGTGGAGCATGGACAACTCGCCCGGCAAGGGAGCGTCGACCCGCTGGCACAAATTGGCGGCAGCCACCTCCGGTGCGGTCGGCGGCGCCTTCGGCTTTGCCGCCTTGCTCATCGAGTTGCCGGTGTCGACCACGATCATGATGCGTGCGGTGGCCGACGTCGCCCGCAGCGAGGGGTTTGACCTGTCCGAGTTCAGCACCCGCCAGGCGTGCCTGGAGGTGTTCGCGCTGGGCGGCAACTCGCCGCGTGATGACGCCAGCGAGACGGGCTATTACCTGGCCCGCGGCTTCACCACCGATGTGGTGCGCCACCTGTCGGCCGAGCTGGCCGGGCGGGTGGTGACCGGCCGCGACCTGACTCTGGGCGTGGCGCCGAAGGAAGCCGGCAAGCTGCTGGCGAAGATGGTGGAGAAGGTGGCGGCGCGCTTTGGCGTGGTCGTTACCGAGAAGTTCGCCGCGCAGGCGGTGCCGATCGTTGGTGCCGCCGCGGGTGCAACGCTGAACACCATGTTCACCGACTACTACCAGGACATGGCGCGTGGTCACTTCATCGTGCGCCGGCTGGAGTTGAAGTACGGGGAAGATGTGGTGCGCACCTGCTATGACCGCGTGGCACACGGTGCTGTAAAGATCGAGCCAAGGGTGGAGTAGATCCACGCCATGCGTGGATGAGCCCTCGTACCGGGTGATCCTTGCCGTGGGGGAACAACTGTTTTGCCAGTGCGTGCCTGTTGCCTGGCGGGGGCCATGCCCATTCTTGGCGGCACTCCTCCCGCAAGAGATCGCCGCCATGTTGTTCACTCCTCATCATCTGGGCGCACTGACGCTGCCCAACCGCATCGTGATGCCGCCGATGACCCGCTCGCGCTCGTCGGCCGGCAACGTGCCCACTGCCGAAATGGCCACGTATTACGCGCAGCGTGCCAGCGCCGGCCTGATCGTCAGCGAAGGCACCCAGATCAGCCCTCAGGGCCAGGGCTATGCCTGGACCCCGGGCATCCATAGCCCGGACCAGGTGAAGGGCTGGCGCCGGGTGACCGATGCCGTGCACGCTGCCGGCGGTCGCATCTACGCCCAGCTGTGGCATGTCGGCCGGGTCTCGCACGTGGCGCTGCAGCCGGGCGGCGCCGCGCCGGTGTCGTCGTCGGCGTTGTTGGCGGAAGGCGTGAAGGTGTTCGTCGACCCGACCGGGGCAGGTCCCGAAACCGGGGTGGGCGAAATGATCCAGCATTCGATGCCGCGCGCGCTGCGCGAAGACGAGATTCCGGGCATCGTCGCCGACTACGCCGAGGCGGCACGCAACGCGCTGGACGCAGGCTTCGATGGCGTGGAGTTGCACGGTGCCAATGGCTACCTGATCAACCAGTTCATCGACTCGCAGGCCAACCAGCGCACCGACGGCTATGGCGGCGCGTTGCAGAACCGCCTGCGGTTCCTGCGCGAGGTGGTGCAGGCGGTGGTTGCGGTGGTCGGTGGTGACCGCGTCGGCGTGCGCCTGGCGCCACTGACCACCTTGCAGGGCGCGGTCGACGATACGCCGCAGGCGACCTATCTGGCCGCCGCGCATCTGCTGGGCGAGCTCGGCGTCGGTTACCTGCACATCGCCGAGGCAGACTGGGACGACGCACCGCTGATGCCGGTGGCGTTCAAGCAGGCGCTGCGCATGGTCTACCGGGGTACGCTGATCTATGCCGGCAAGTACACCGCCGAGCGTGCCGAGCAGGCACTGGCCGAAGGCTGGGCCGACCTGATCGGCTTCGGTCGCCCGTTCATCGCCAACCCGGATCTGCCTGAGCGCCTGCGCCTGGGGGCGGAACTGAATCCGCCGGATCGTGCGACATTCTTTGGCGGTGGGGCGGTTGGCTTCACCGATTACCCGGCGCTGGAAGAGAGCGTCGCGGCCTGATCCTGAAGGCTGCCGGCCAGCGGCCGGCACTACCGGGATGCGCGGGGCAGGGTAGTGCCGGCCGCTGGCCGGCATTTCAATGTCGTATCGCCGATGGGTGGGTGCCGACCGTTGGTCGGCACTACCGGCATGGATCAGGGCTTGTCGCGCACCAGCGCGTCCGCCTCGACCACACCGCCATCCTTTCCATGCAGGTACAGGTGCATGTCCTGCTGCGGGTACGGGATGTTGATGCCGGCCTTGTCGAAGCCCAGCTTGAGCTGCTCCAGCAGCGTGACCTTGGTGCCGAACCAGTCGGCCGACTTCACGTAGCAGCGGATGCCGAGGTTGATCGCGTGCGCACCCAACTCGTACACCACCACGTCCGGTGCCGGCGTCTGCAGCACGCGCGGGTCCGCCTTCATCAGCGCCAGCGCGGTGTCGCGTGCCAGCTGGATGCTGTCCTCGTAGCCGATGCCGATCACCAGTTCGACGCGGCGGGTCGGCTCGGCGGTCAGGTTGATGATCGGTGCGGCGGTGATCAGTGTGTTCGGAATGGTGGTGTGCTGGTTGTCGGCACCGGTGATGACGGTCTGGAAAATGCGCACTTCGCGCACCGTGCCTGTCTGTCCGGCAACGGTGACCACGTCGCCGACGCGGAACGGCCGCAGTGTCACCAGCATCACGCCCGAGGCGATGTTGGACAGCGAATCCTTCAGGGCAAGGCCAACGGCCAGGCCGGCGGTGCCGAGCACGGCCAGCAGCGGCGTGATCTGCACGCCCAACGTGCCGATGGCCAGCACCACCACGATCACCAGCGACGCGGCGTACACCACGTTGCGCAGGAAACTGCCCAGCATCGGGTCCACGCCCATGCGCGCTGTGGCGCGCGGCATCGCGTTGGACAGGCGACGCGCCACCCACAGGCCCACCAGCAGCACCACGATGGCGGCCAGTAACGGCACACCGTAGGTTTCCAGCAGGCGCTCCCAGTTGAGCGAGTGGAACCAGGGCGTTGCGGCGGGGGCGGGAGGTGCGGCGGCGATCATGCGGAAGTCCTTTGCTGCGTAGCGATGTCTGCGTGGGGCAGGGCGTGCGTGGACGCCAGAAACAGCAAGCCCCGCAGAGGCGGGGCTTGCGTGCAGCAGCAGTATGGGCGGACGTCGATGAAAGCAACGTCAGCCCATCACGGCATCAGCCGTTGGCCTTCAGCTTGGCCAGGCGCAGCCAGGTATCAACCACGGTATCCGGGTTCAGCGACACCGACTCGATGCCTTCCTGCATCAGCCATTCGGCCAGATCCGGGTGATCGGACGGGCCCTGGCCGCAGATGCCGACGTACTTGCCCTTGGCACGTGCCGACTTGATCGCCATCGACAGCAGCTTCTTCACCGCCGGGTTACGTTCGTCGAACAGGTGCGCGACGATCGACGAGTCGCGGTCCAGGCCCAGGCTGAGCTGGGTCAGGTCGTTGGAGCCGATCGAGAAGCCGTCGAAGATCTCCAGGAATTCATCGGCGAGCAGTGCGTTGGACGGCACTTCGCACATCATGATGATCTTCAGGCCGTTCTCGCCCTGCTTCAGGCCGTTCTGTTCCAGCACCTCGATGACCTTGCGGCCTTCTTCCAGGGTGCGCACGAACGGAATCATGACCCACAGGTTGTCCAGGCCCATTTCGTTGCGCACGCGCAGCACGGCCTTGCACTCCAGCGCGAAGGCGGCCGAGAAGCTCGGGTCGACATAACGGCTGGCGCCGCGGAAGCCGATCATCGGGTTCTCTTCGTGCGGCTCGTAGTTGCTGCCGCCGATCAGGTTGGCGTACTCGTTGGACTTGAAGTCCGACAGGCGCACGATCACCGGGCTCGGTGCAACCGAGGCGGTGAGGGTGGCGATGCCTTCGGCCAGGCGGTCGACGTAGAAGCTGACCGGATCACCATAGCCGGCGATCTTCTCGTCGATCTTCTTTTTGGTCGCGGCGTCCTGGCGGTCGTATTCCAGCAGCGCATTCGGATGGATGCCGATGTGGCTGGCGATGATCATTTCCAGGCGGGCCAGGCCGATGCCGGCGTTCGGCAGCTGGCCGAAGTCGAAGGCACGTTCCGGGTTGGCCACGTTCATCATGATCTTCAGCGGCGCCGGCGGCATGTTGCCCAGATCGGTGGTGGTGCGTTCAAAGCCGAGCTTGCCTTCGTAGATGAAGCCGGTATCGCCTTCGGCGCAGCTGACGGTGACCAGCTGGCCATCTTCGATGACCTGGGTCGCGTTGCCCGAACCGACCACGGCCGGCACGCCCAGCTCGCGCGCGATGATCGCGGCGTGGCAGGTGCGGCCACCGCGGTTGGTGACGATGGCCGAGGCGCGCTTCATCACCGGTTCCCAATCCGGATCGGTCATGTCGGCGATCAGCACGTCGCCCGGCTGCACGCGGTTCATGTCGTCCAGCGTCTTCACCACGCGGGCCACGCCCGAACCGATCTTGGCGCCGACGGCACGGCCCTCGGCCAGCACCTTGCCGCCCTTCTCGGTCAGCGCGAAGCGCTCGATCTGGGTGGCGTGGCTGCGCGACTTCACCGTTTCCGGGCGCGCCTGCACGATGAACAGCTTGCCGCTGACACCGTCCTTGGCCCACTCGATGTCCATCGGGCGGCCGTAGTGCTTTTCGATGACCAGCGCCTGCTTGGCCAGTTCCTGCACGTCCTCGTCGCTGATCGAGAAGGTGCTGCGCAGTTCGGCCGGCGTGTCTTCGATACGGACGCGCTCACCGGGGACATCCGAATACACCATGCGGATCGCCTTGCTGCCGAGCGAGCGGCGCAGGATCGCCGGCTTGCCGGCCTGCAGGGTGGGCTTGTAGACGTAGTATTCGTCCGGATTGACCGCGCCCTGCACGACCATCTCGCCCAGGCCGAACGAGGAGGTCACGAACACCACGTCGCGGAAGCCGGACTCGGTGTCCAGGGTGAACAGCACGCCGGAGGAGCCGACGCCCGAACGCACCATCAGCTGCACGCCGGCGGACAGGAACACGTCCTCATGCTTGAAGCCGTGGTGCACGCGGTAGGCGATGGCGCGGTCGTTGTACAGCGAGGCGAACACTTCCTTGACCTTGTGCACGACGTCGTCGGCACCGGTCACGTTGAGGAAGGTTTCCTGCTGGCCGGCGAAGGAGGCATCCGGCAGATCCTCGGCGGTGGCCGACGAACGCACGGCCACGGCCACGTCACCGCCGCCATTCTCGGCGCTCAGCTTGGAGTAGGCGGTGCGGATGTCCTGGTCCAGCTGCGGCTGCAGCGGGGCGTCGATTACCCAGCCGCGGATTTCCTTGCCGGCGGCGGTCAGCGCGTTGACGTCCTCGACGTCCAGCGTGGCCAGCCTGTCGAAGATGCGCTTGGACAGATCGTTGTGCGCGATGAAGTCCTTGAAGGCTTCAGCGGTGGTGGCATAACCGCCCGGCACCGAAACGCCCAGACCGGCCAGGTTGCCGATCATCTCGCCCAGGGACGAATTCTTGCCGCCTACGCGGGCCAGATCGGCCAGACGCAGTTCGTGCAACCACAGGATGTTCTCGTTCAAGCGCGATGCTCCGTTTGGCCATCGCCCGAGGCGGGCTGAGTGGCCGCGTCCGTAGGAAGAAGCCGATATGATGCCGGGCAGAGCACCGTCGGCACAAGCTTGTGCTGGCGGCCTTTTTAGGCTTCGTAGGGGGTAAAAGCGCGCATGTCGACCATCCGTCCGGTGTTCTACGTTTCCGATGGAACCGGTATCACCGCTGAAACCATTGGGCATAGCCTGCTGACCCAGTTCTCCGGGTTCAGCTTCATTACCGATCGGATGTCGTTTGTCGACGACCCTGAAAAAGCGCGTGAAGCCTGCGCCCGGATCCAGGCGGCGGGGGAGCGGTACCAGGTCCGGCCGATCGTGGTGAACTCCTGCGTGGACCAGAGCCTGAGCCTGATCCTGGCCGACAGCGGTGCCCTGATGCTGGATGTGTTCGCGCCGTTCATCGAGCCGCTGGAGCGCGAACTGGCCAGCCCGCGCCTGGCCCGGGTCGGCCAGGCCCACGGCATGGTCGATTTCGACACCTACCACCGGCGCATCAACGCGATGAACTTCGCCCTGACCCACGATGACGGTATCGCGGTGAACTACGACGATGCCGACGTGATCCTGGTAGCGGTGTCGCGCGCTGGCAAGACGCCCACCTGCATCTACCTGGCCCTGCATTACGGGGTGCGCGCGGCCAACTACCCGTTGACCGACGAGGACCTGGAAAGTGATCGCCTGCCGCCGCGCCTGCGCAACTACCGGCGCAAGCTGTTCGGGTTGACCATCGATCCGGACCGCCTGCAGCAGATCCGCCAGGAGCGCCGCCCGAACTCGCGCTACGCCAACCTGGACACCTGCAAGCGCGAGGTGGCCGCGGCCGAGACCATGTTCCGCATGGAGCGGATCCCGACCCTGAGCACCACCCACACCTCGATCGAGGAGATTTCCAGCAAGGTGCTGGCCACATTGGGGCTGCAGCGCGAGCTGTATTGATCCTTTCCGGCGCACCTGGCTGCGCCCGTGGAGCCGAGCCCACGCTCGGCTGGGCCACCGGATTCTGGCCGAAGCGCAGCCGAGCGTGGGCTCGGCCCTGCAGGGGATCGTCGTCGTCGGGTTGGCTGTGGCTCGAGGCGCCCCCACGTTGAAGCACCAACGTGTAGGATCGACCCATGGCCCGAGCCTTGCCCCGTACCGAACGCATTCCCCGCCTGAGCCGGCTGAGCTGGCTCATGGGCCTGTACGCGGAAAACTACCGCCATCTGGTGCGCCTGTTCGAACCGGCGGGACTGGCGGCGGGCAGCTACATTTCCTCGATCGGCGACGGCCTGGATGTCCGCCTGGACGTGATCGAGTGCCACCGCTATACGGTGGAACTGCGGCTCACCTACGACATCGCCGACCCGGTCACCGGCGAGCCGGATCCTTCGGCCTATGTTCGCCTGTACCGTGACGCGCGCCAGGCCGAGACCACCCATTGCTACGTCGGCCGCCGCTGGCAGGACACCATGGGCCTGTACCCGCCACCGGCGGAATTGATCAGCCACCGGATGCGGATGAATACCTTCCTCGGCAAGTGGCTGGAATACCTGGCCGAGCGCGGCCACGGCGTCGCCACGCTGCGCCGTGACCCCGATGGCGTCGGTGCGCCTGCCGAGCGCCGCCTGTCGCTGGTGCGCTGATCGGCCATAATCCAGGGCTGACCTGCCGCTGGATGCCGCCCCATGCCGTACACCCCGATCGTCGCCACCCTGGGCTATGTGCTGTCGCCCGATCGTCGCCAGGTGCTGATGATCCATCGCAATACGCGCCCCGGTGACCATCACCTCGGCAAGTACAACGGCCTGGGTGGCAAGATCGAAGCGGACGAGGACGTGGCGGCCAGCATGCGCCGCGAGATTGCCGAGGAAGCCGGCATCGACTGCACCGGCATGCGCCTGCGCGGCACTCTCAGCTGGCCCGGTTTCGGCAAGCACGGCGAAGACTGGCTGGGCTTCGTGTTCGTCATCGACAGCTTCGAAGGCACCCCGCACGGCGGCAACCACGAAGGCACGCTGGAGTGGGTGGATCTGGACAAGCTGGACACGCTGCCGATGTGGGAAGGCGACCGCAACTTCCTGCCGCTGGTGTTCGACGCCGACCCGCGCCCGTTCCACGGCGTGATGCCGTACAAGGACGGGCGCATGGTCAGTTGGTCCTATAGCCGGCTGTGACCCGGCGAATCGGGGAGGTGCCCACCCGAGGCTGGCACGCTTTTTGCGAATAATTAATACCCAGGCAATATTGACGTCAACAAATTACCCGGGCAATATTTGTGCATCGCCTCTGATGCCCTTGCCATGCCTGCGTCCCGTCTTCCTCCTTTCAGTTGTTTCGACGGCCATCGCCTGGTCGCTTCCGGCACCCCGGAAGTGGCTGCGCTTGCCCTCAAGCAACTGCGCGCCAGCAACGCGGCCGGGCCGTTGCTGGTGTTCGACAACGCCACGGGCCGCACCCGCGATTTCGATACGCGCGGCAGTGACGAGGAACTGCTGGCGCGGGTAAGCGCAGCGTTTCCTGTCGTGGAGACGGATGCCGAGGTCACTGCCGAAGACGCTGCGGCGATCCCGCGTGGCCGTGGCCGCCCCAAGCTGGGCGTGGTCGCCCGTGAAGTGACGTTGCTGCCGCGCCACTGGGCATGGCTGGCAGAGCAGCCGGGCGGGGCCTCGGTGGCACTGCGAAAACTGGTGGAGGCGGCCAGCCGCGCCGGTGCGGACAAGGACCGCCGGTGTCGCGATGCCGAGCGCGCCTATCACTTCATGCAGACCATCGCCGGTGACCTGCCGGGCTTCGAGGAGGCCATCCGCGTGCTGTTCGCGCACGACCGTACGGGCCTGGAAGCGGTGCTGCATTCCTGGCCCAGGGATGTGCGCGACCACGCCCTGCGCCTGGCGTTCGACAGCGCCGACGGCTGAACCATCGCGCCGTCGTTGAACGGCGGCGCCACCTGATCGCGGGCCACGGCCCGGTCCCCTGTGCTTGCTTTGCTGGTGGAAACGCCGGGCAGGGCAGCGCCTTGCCCAGAGAACCCCATGAACTCCCCTGTACATCCCACGCCCCTGGTCGCGCCGCCTCTGTGGCGCACCTACCTGACCCTGCTGCTGCCGATGCTGCTGACCAATGCGCTGCAGCTGGCCGCAGGCACGCTGGACAACATCTACCTTGGCCATCTGCTCGGGACCCAGGCGGTGGCCGTGGCCGCTGCGTTCTTCCCGGTCTTCTTCCTGCTGCTGGCCCTGGTGATGGGTCTGGCGACCGGCGCGATGGTGCTGATCGGGCAGGCCTGGGGCGCGGGTCGGCCGCAGCAGGTGCGCGCGGTGGTTGGCAGTGCGGTGGCGCTGATCCTTGTGCTGTCGGTGCTGGTGATGGCTCTGGGGAGCGGTTTCGCACCACAGCTTCTGATGTCACTGGGTACACCGGCACCGATCCTCGGTGAGTCCATCGTCTACGCGCGCGTGCTGCTGCTGGCGGCGCCGGCGTTCTTCCTCCTGTGGCTGGCCACTGCCGTGAGCCGTGCAGTAGGCGATGCGAAGACGCCGCTGCATGCGCTGCTGCTGGCCACGGCGGTGGGCCTGCTGTGTACGCCGCTGCTGATTCTGGGCTGGGCCGGCCTGCCGCGGCTGGGATCGGCCAGTGCGGCGGTGTCGGCGGCGTTTGCCTCGCTGTTGGCCCTGGGCTGGCTGCTGTTGCGTTGGCATCGGACAGGACATCCCCTGGCACCGCGACCTGAGTTGTTGCATGCCATTCGTTTCGATGGCGCGATCATCCGATCGATGCTGCGCATCGGCATACCCTCCTCGCTGCAGATGCTCAGCCTGGCCGTCGCCGAAATCGTGTTGCTGGGCTGGATCAACCGCTATGGCTACACGGCCACGGCCGCCTACGGTGCGGTCAACCAGTTGATGAGCTGGGTGCAGTTGCCGGCAATGTCGTTGGGGATCACCGCCACCATCCTCGCGGCGCATGCGACGGGCGCCGGGCGTACGGCACGGCTGCCGGCCATCGCCCGGACGGGTGTGCTGGTGGGGCTGGCGACGCTGAGCGTGGTGGTGGTGCTGGTTGTGGCGCTGGCGCCCGGGCTGACCGGGCTGATCCTGGCGGCGGCCGACGTGCGCGAGCTGGCTGCGTTGCAGCTGCGGACTGTGGTGTGGGGCGTGCTGGCGATGGGAGTCAGTGCGGTGCTCGTCGGGGTGATGCGCGGCAGCGGCACGGTAGGGTTGCCAGCGTTGCTGGGCATGGCAGCGGTAGTGTTGGTGGAGCTGCCGCTGGCGATGTGGATGCAGGCGCAGCACGGGCTGGCCGGCGTGTGGTGGGCGTGGCCGCTGGGGTTGCTGGCGATGCTGGTGATGCAGGTGTTGTGTTTCGCGCGTTGGCGGCGGGTGCAGGCTGGGTAGTTGCCGGCCGCTGGCCGGCACTCCGGAATGGCGGGTGCAGCCGGCCAGCGGCCGGCTCTACCACTTCAGCGCCGCTGCGCCAGCAGCAGGCGGAAGTACAAGCACAGGGTGTTGACCGCCAGTGCAGCGCTGCGGCGGGGCCTTCGCAGCTGCGCGGCCAGGGTGGAAGCATCCGGCATCATCATCGCCCGTCACCAGGAATCGGACGTGGCGGCGGCGGGCCCGCCGGTGACCATAGCGCCGACCTCGCGGCTTGGGAAGTAGGGAAACCCCGCGTCAGGGTGATGAGGAAATGTCCACCGTCGCAGTCGGTGAGATCTGGTTGTCCACAGGGGGTGTGGATTACGCGTGGGCAACTTTGTGGATAAGCCGCGACAGGCGCCACCCCCCTAGGCTGTCAAGATGGGTGGCGAAAAATTCACCGCCGGTGAGGGCGGGTGAGGGGGCGGTGAAGGGTGGGCCCCGTCAGCGCTGTCACCAGCGACGGCGCTCGCGGTAACCTGTGGGTCTTGATGCTCCGTGAGTCCCCATGAAACGTCACTTCTCGATGCTGCGCGAATTCCAGCTGGCCGACTGGTTCACCCTGGCCAATGCTTTCTGCGGCACCGGTGCGGTCTTCGCCGCGATGCGCTTCCTGCAGGATGGCGAGCGCGGCTACCTGCTGTTCGGCATGGCGCTGATCCCGTTGGCCTTCATCTTCGACGCCCTTGATGGGCGTATCGCGCGCTGGCGCAAGTCCAGCTCCACCCTGGGCCGCGAGCTGGACTCGCTGTCCGACGTGATCTCCTTCGGGGTGGCCCCAGCGGCGCTGGCCTATGCCTGCGGCATGCAGGGTGGCTGGGACTGGCTGGTGCTGAGCTACTTCGTCTGCTGCGGCGTCAGCCGCCTGGCACGCTACAACGTCACTGCCGAGGCAATGACCGGCGACGAGGGCAAGGTCACGTATTTCGAGGGCACCCCGATCCCGACCAGCCTGGTGCTGGTGATCGTGCTGGCGATCGCCGCCGGCACCGATGCCATCGGCCAGAACATCTGGTTCGGCCAGTGGCAGATCGGACCGTGGCAGCTGCACCCGATGGTGCTGTTGTTCGCCCTGTCCGGGTCGCTGATGATCAGCAAGACCCTGCGTATCCCCAAGCCATGAGCCAGCCCTGCGGAGGCCTGCGATGACCAGCTCGGCCCACGACGCCGGCAGCAGCGATTTCGAGACCCTGGCCCGGCAGTACTTCGGCGCCTGGGGCGATGCCCTGCGTCACGCGGGCACGCCCGGCGCACCGGCGGGCGACGACCCGGGCAGCTGGCAGCGGCTGTTCGACTGGTGGGGCCAGCTGCTGCCCGAACAGGCGCCCGGCGCGCCGGAAGATGCCGTGCGCCGGTTCCGCGAACAGGCGGGCAGCTGGTACGGCACCATGCAGGAGGTCGCCGCTCGGTTTGCCGGCCGCGACGCCAGCAGTGCCGACGTGGCCCAGGCCTGGCGCGAGGCGGTGCAGGGGCAGGGCGACGGCATGCTGCAATGGATGCTGCAGGGCGCCCGCGGCAGCACCCACGCCGGTGCCGCAGTACCTGAATTCGCCGCATGGCTGCAGCAGTTCCAGCTGCAGGCGGGCCCGTGGCTGCAGAGCCCGGCATTCGGCCCCGGCCGCGAGCACCAGGCGCGCTGGCAGGCCCTGCTGCGTGCGCAGGAAGAGTACCAGCAGCATTCGCGCGCCTATGTCGACCAGATCAAGCGGGCATTGGACGAGGCATTTGCGCTGTTCGAGCAGCGCCTGGCCGAGCACGAACAGCCGGGCAGCCAGCTGACCAGCGCCCGCGCGATGTTCGACCTGTGGATCGAAGTGGCCGAGGAGGCCTACGCCAAGGTCGCCATGTCCGAACCGTTCCAGCAGGTGTACGCCTCGCTGGGCAACGCGCAGATGCGTCTGCGCGCCGGCCTGCAGCGCGAGGTGGAACAGATGAGTGAACGTATCGGACTGCCGACCCGCAGCGAGATGGATGCCGCACACCGCCGCATCGCCGAGCTGGAGCGCAGCCTGCGCCGGCTGCAGGCACAAGTGGCGGTGCTGGCTGGAACCGCTGCGGTCGATCCGGTGGCGCAGCCGACGCCGGCGAAGGTGAAGCCAGCCGCCCGCAATGCCGCAAAGAAGGCTGCGCCGGCAAAGAAGGCGACTGCGAAAAAGGCGCCTGCAAAGAAGGCCGCACCTCGCACTTCCGCACGGGCACGTGACCGATGAAGGGACCGCTGGGCTTCAACGCCGATGACCTGATGCAGGAAACCCTGGCGATGCAGCGCAAGCTGATGGAAGGGCTGAAGCTGCTGCCGCAGGTGGAAGACGTTGACTACGGCGTGACCGCCCGCGAGGAAGTGTGGCGCGACGGCAAGGTGGTGCTCTACCGCTTCGTCGGCGAACAGGCGCCGACCCGGCGCACGCCGCTGCTGATCGTCTACGCGCTGGTCAACCGGCCGTACATGGTCGACCTGCAGGCCGACCGCTCTCTGGTGCAGAAGCTGTTGGCGCTCGGGCAGGATGTGTACGTGCTGGACTGGGGCTACCCGGATCGCTCGGAGCGCTTCCAGACGCTGGAGGACTACCTGCTGCGCTATATCGATGGTGCAGTGGATGCCCTGCGCGTGCGCAGTGGTGGCCCGGTGGACCTGCTGGGTATCTGCCAGGGCGGCGTGTTCGCACTCTGCTACGCCGCGCTGCGCCGGCAGAAGCTGGGCAAGCTGATCACCATGGTCACCCCGGTCGACTTCCAGACGGCCGACAACATGCTCTCGCATTGGGCGCGGCAGGTGGACGTGGACCTGCTGGTCGACACGCTGGGCAACATCCCGGCCGACCTGATGAACGCCAGTTACCTGATGCTCAAGCCATTCCGCCTGAACGTGCAGAAGTACGTCGGCCTGCTCGACATCCTCGATGACAAGGCGGCGCTTGAGGACTTCCTGCGCATGGAGAAGTGGATCTTCGATTCACCGGACCTGGCGGGCGAGGCGTTCCGCGATTTCATCAAGCAGTTCTACCAGGGCAACGGGCTGGTGAACGGCACGGTGCGGATCGGCGAGGAAGCGGTGGATCTGTTGCAGGTGACCTTGCCGGTGCTGAACATCTATGCCGAGCAGGACCATCTGGTACCGCCGGACGCCTCGCGCGCGATGCGTGGGCGCCTGGGCACGGACGACTACACCGAGTCCAGTTTCCGCGGTGGCCATATTGGTATCTACGTGTCCGGCCGCGCCCAGCGCGAAGTGCCGGCCACGATTGATGGCTGGTTGAAGGCACGCGACCTGTAGATTCAAGCCATGCTCGATTGACTTGGGGGGTTGATGAGGTACCGGACTTTGTTGATTCTTGCGGCACTACTGGCAGCACCACTTGCCCACGCCGCACCCAGTGCCGATGCACGCCGGGAGATAGCCCAGCTGATCTCCAGCCTGGACGGCTCGCAGTGCCGGTTCCAGCGCAATGGCAGCTGGTACGACGGCAGCGATGCGCGCGCCCATCTGCAGCGCAAGTATGACTACCTGCTGAAGAAGGACATGGTGGACAGCGCCGAGCAGTTCATCGAGCGCGCCGCCAGCCAGAGCAGCATGAGCGGCAAGCCTTACCGCATCCAGTGCCCGGGGCAGCCTGAGCAGACCGCGGCCGCCTGGTTCGGTGCGCGCCTGCAGGCGCTGCGTCTCCGCACGCCGTAGACATGGAGGCGGTGTAGAGTCGCGGCGTGCTCGACTGATTCTGCCCGCAAGCCGAGGAGACACCGCCGTGAACACCACGCCCAAGACGCTGTCGCGTTCATTGAACGACCGCATGATTGCCGGCGTGATGGGCGGCATTGCCCATCGCTTCGGCTGGAACCCCACCCTGGTGCGGATCGTGTTCGTGCTGGTATCGATCGGCTCGGCCGCCTTCCCCGGCATTCTGATCTACCTGATCCTGTGGCTGCTGATTCCGAACGAGGCGGATTGAACACCGCCGCTCGATCCTGGCCGCCCTGGCTGCGCGCGCTGCAGATGCTGGGCGCCGCATGGACGCTGCCCAACACACTGATCGGCCTGATCGGCGGCCTGGCCGGCATGCTCGGCGGCGCGACGCTGCGCTGGAGCGCGCGGGACTGCGCCGTGGTGTTCGATCACTGGCCGTGGGGGCCGGGCGGTGCGATCACCCTGGGCAACGTGATCCTGCATACCGGCCATGACCTCGGCATCTGCTGCCGGACCTATGCGCATCAGGCGGGGTGGGGCGTGGAGCCGCTGATCCGGCTGGACGACCACGAGCGCGCGCACGTTTACCAGTACATGGTGCTGGGGCCGCTGTACCTGCCGGTGTACCTGCTGTGCGGCGGGGTGAGTGCGCGCAACCCGTTGGAGCGGGCGGCCGATCATTTTGCCCGGTTCGGGCACGGCTGGTGGCCGTAGTTTCCAGCCAACGGCGCAGCCCCTCGTGGGTGGTGATGCCTGGTTGTCAAATGCAAAACCCTCGCGCTGGTCGGTCGGGTTGGGTTCACGGCGTCCCCGCGCTACCCACCCTCCTGGCCAGCCCACAGGAAACCGGCTTTCCGCGACCAACCAAACCACCCACGAGGGGCTGCGCCGTTGGTGGAAATCCCCCGCCGATTCGTTAGCCGGAAGTTAAAGATCCGTAAGCATTCTGCTGCGATCCCGCAGTCATCTGCATGCAACCGATCGTCATTAGCCTTCGTGACGTTCCAGTCAGGTTCGACGCGGTAAGCTCTTCCTTGATGAGCTCGCAGCATCGCTCATCGAGCGCAGTACGCAGTAGCAATTTGGAGGAATACATCACATGGCAATCGTTCTTTATGTCGGTGGTAGCAAGGATGGCGAGAAGGGCGTGGTGCCCTACGGCTTCAGCAAATCCCGCGCCGACACCGCGCTGGGGCCGGAGTTCTACACGGAGCGGTTCATGGAACTGCAGGGTGTCGGCAAGGTCCGCCTGATGGCCCTGGAAGGCATGCGTGACGACATCGTCATGCAGCGCGCCGCCCGCCACTACCGCTGACCGTCGCAACACGCGGCAGGGCGCGCCCACCATCGCGCGCCCGCGCCGGCATCCCAGCCCCGGGCCAGTCCGAGCCCGCTCTTTGCCAGGATGCCGGCGTCCAATCCGGCTTCGCCGCTGAACCTCGCCCCCTGTCAATGCCTTGTCCGGCTCCGTCGCGGATTGCCAGAATGGGGGCTTCCCGAAACGCGGCACAGACCTGAAGCAATGCACGACGCCAAGAACGCCCAGAGCGCGCTCGCCCAGCAGATCGCCCAGACCATCGCCGACGAAATCGGTGCCCAGTCCGCCCAGGTACGCGCCGCCGTCGGCCTGCTCGACGAAGGCGCCAGCGTTCCCTTCATCGCGCGCTACCGCAAGGAAGTGACCGGTGGCCTGGACGACACCCAGCTGCGCAACCTGGAAACCCGGCTGACCTACCTGCGCGAGCTGGAGGACCGTCGCGCGGCGGTGCTGGCCAGCATCGGCGAGCAGGGCAAGCTCAGTGACGAGCTGCGCAATGACATCCTGGCCGCCGATACCAAGAGCCGGCTGGAAGACCTGTACCTGCCGTACAAGCCCAAGCGCCGCACCCGTGCCCAGATCGCCCGCGAGGCCGGCCTGGAGCCGTTGGCCGATGGCCTGCTGGCCGACCCGACGCAGGACCCGCAGACGTTCGCGGCCACCTTCGTCGACGCCGACAACGGCGTAGCCGACACCAAGGCCGCGTTGGAAGGCGCGCGCGCGATCCTGATGGAGCGCTGGGGCGAAGACGCCGCGCTGGTCGGTGAACTGCGCACCTGGCTGGGCGAGACCGGGGTGATCCGTGCCCGCGTCGTCGAGGGCAAGGAAACCGAGGGCGCCAAGTACCGCGACTACTTCGAGCATGCCGAGGCGCTGGCGAAGATTCCGTCGCATCGCTTGCTGGCACTGTTCCGTGCGCGCCGCGAGGAGATCCTGTTCCTGGAACTGGACCCGGGCAGCGATGCCGAGGCTGGCCATCAGTACGCCGAAGGACGCGTGGCGCGCAAGGCCGGCATCGCCGACCAGGGCCGTGCCGCCGACCGCTGGCTGCTGGATGCCTGCCGGCTGACCTGGCGTGCCAAGCTGCACACCCATCTGCTGCTGGACCTGTTCAACCAAGCCCGCGAAAAGGCCGAAGCCGAAGCCATCGCGGTGTTCGGCGACAACCTGAAGGACCTGTTGCTGGCGGCACCCGCCGGCCCGAAGACCGTGCTCGGACTGGACCCGGGCATCCGCACCGGCTGCAAGATCGCCGTGGTCGATGCCACCGGCAAACTGGTCGCCACCGACACCATCTACCCGCACGAGCCGCGTCGCCAGTGGGAGCAGTCGCTGCAGACGATCAAGCAGCTGTGCGCCAAGCACAACGTGGAACTGATCGCGATCGGCAACGGCACTGCCAGCCGCGAAACCGACAAGCTGGCTGGTGAAGCGATCAAGGCCGCTGCCAACCCGAAGCTGCAGAAGGTAGTGGTCAGCGAGGCCGGGGCGTCGGTGTACTCGGCGTCCGAGTTCGCGGCCAGGGAGTTCCCGGAGCTGGACGTGTCGCTACGTGGGGCGGTGTCGATCGCCCGCCGCCTGCAGGACCCGCTGGCCGAACTGGTGAAGATCGAACCCAAGGCGATCGGTGTCGGCCAGTACCAGCACGATGTGGACCAGTACCGCCTGGCGCGCGCGCTGGATGCCCGCGTGGAGGACTGCGTGAACGCGGTGGGCGTGTACGTGAACACCGCTTCGGCTGCACTGTTGTCGCGGGTGTCCGGCCTGTCGGCCACGGTGGCCGAGAACATCGTGCGCCACCGTGATGCGAACGGCCCGTTCAAGCGCCGCAAGGACCTGCTGAAGGTCGCGCGCCTGGGCGAGAAGACCTTTGAACAGTGCGCGGGCTTCCTGCGCATTGCCGACGGTGATGAACCGCTGGATGCTTCGGCGGTACACCCGGAAGCCTACCCGGTGGTCGAGCGCATTGTGGCCAGCACCGCGCGCCCGATCAAGGCGCTGATCGGTGATGGCAGCTTCCTGCGCGGCCTGAAGGCCGAGCAGTTCACCGATGCCACCTTCGGCGTGCCGACCGTGCGTGACATCCTCAAGGAACTGGAGAAGCCGGGCCGAGACCCACGCCCCGAGTTCAAGGCGGCACGCTTCGCCGAGGGCGTCGAGGACATCAAGGACCTGCGCGAGGGCATGGTGCTCGAGGGTGTGGTCAGCAACGTGGCGGCCTTCGGTGCCTTCGTCGATATCGGTGTGCACCAGGATGGCCTGATCCACATCTCGGCGCTTTCCGATACGTTCGTGAAGGACCCGCGCGACGTGGTCAAGGCCGGCGATATCGTCAAGGTGAAGGTGCTGGAGGTGGACGTGGCGCGCAAGCGCATCGCCCTGACCCGGCGCCTGGACGATACCCCCGGGCAAGCCACCAGCCGCCCGGGACAGCGTGATGAGCGCGGCCATGGGCAGGGTCCGCGCCGCGATGCAGGCGGCCAGAACCGCGGGCCGAACCGGGGCCAAGGCAATGGCGGCCGTCCCGCCGCGTCCGCGCCCCCGGCCAACAACGCCCTGGCCGAGGCCTTCGCCCGCGCCAAGCGCAGTTGAGGACCGTGTTCCCCGTCACGCTTGATTCGTGGCGGGGGACTTGTCGATTTTCCCCGTGATTGCGCACACTTGCGCTTGAGGGGAGGCGTCCGGCCACCCCGCTGTTGCTGGGGAGGGCCATGACGCCAGCACCACCCGTCGCTCGTACCGGCGGCCGCAGCGTTGCGCTGCGGTCGGCGCCTGCCCGTGCCGGCAGGAGACCGGATTGATGCCGGGCCAGGGCACCCACGGCAATGGACTGCTGGAGCGCCGCCTGCAGGAGCTGGCGGAAGAGCGTCGCCGCCTGGCGATGATCATCGACGGTACCGCCGCGGGAACCTGGGAATGGAACGTGCAGACCGGCGAGATGCGGGTCAATGCGCGCTGGGCCGAGATCGTCGGTTACCGCCTGGAAGAGCTGGAACCCATCTGCCAGAAGACGTTCCTGAGGCTGGTCCATCCCGATGACATTGCGTTGTCCGATGCCGCGCTGGACGACCATTTCCAAGGGCGCAGCGACAACTACGCCTGCCTGCTGCGCATGCGCCACAGGAACGGCCAGTGGATCTGGATCCAGGACCGTGGCCGCGTCTTTGAATGGGACGGGCAGGGCAAGCCGCTGTGGATGGCCGGTGCCCATGCCGACGTCACCGAGCTGCAGCAGGCGAGGCAGGACGCGGCCGAAACCCGCCAACGTCTGCAGGCCGTGGTCGATGCGTCCGATGAGGTAGCGGTGATCGCCACCGGTACCGATGGCACCATCACCCTGTTCAACACGGGTGCGGAGCGCCTGCTGGGCTACAGCGCAGCGGAGGTGGTCGGCCAGCGCCGGCTCGATGCGTTCCACGATCCGGAGGAACTGAAAGCCTGGCTGGAGCCGCTGGCCGATGCCGAGGGCAACCTTCCCGACGTGTTCGAAGCGCTCAGTGCTCGCGCTGACGGGCAGACCTACTCGCGGCAGTGGACGTTGCTGCGCAAGGAGGGCCTGCCACGCCAGGTGCGCCTGTCGATCAGCCGCATGGAAGGTGCCGATGGCGCACGCATCGGCTACGTCGGCATGGCCATCGACATCACCGAAATCCTGCAGGCACGGGCCGAGGCGCGGCTGTCGGCGGAGAAGTTCGCCGGTGCATTCACGTCGGCGGCGCTGGGCATGGCGCTGGTGTCGCTGGAAGGGCGTTGGCTGGACGTCAATGATGCGCTGTGCCGGATCCTGGGTTACCCGCGCGAAGAGCTGCTGCAGGTCGATTTCCAGCGCCTGACCCATCCCGATGACCTGCAGACCGACCTGGCCCTGGTGCAGGACCTGCTGGCCGGACGGCGCAGCCATTACCACCTTGAAAAGCGCTATCTCGACCGCGACGGTCGCATCATCTGGGCGCGGCTGTCGGTGTCGCTGGTGCGCAGCGAGCATGGCCAGCCGCTGCACTTCGTGTCGCAGATCCAGGACATCACCGCCCAGCGCAGCAGTGAGCAACGCCTGTTCGAGAGCGAACAGCGCAGCCGCATCACCCTGGATGCGGTGGCCGACCTGGTGCTCAGCGTCAACCTTGACGGCCGCATCGACTATGCCAACGCGGCCGCGGTACGCACCCTGGCCGGTGATGGCGCGCTGTCGCTGGCCGGGCACAGGGTGCAGGACGTGCTGGCGCTGACCACCGAGTACGCGCCCGGCTCGGTACTGGATGTGTCGGTACTGCTGGACCCGGAGAGCAACGCGGTGGACCTGCACGCCGACCTGCTGCTGCGCCTGGGCACGGCAACGGTGCCGGTGGACCTGACGCGGGCCTGGCTGCGCGATGACGAGGGCCATGTGCGCGGCGCGGTGTGGGTGTTGCGCGACGACACCCAGCAGCGGGCGCGGCAGCGCGAAGCCCGCCACCTGGCCGAGATCGATCCACTCACCGAACTGAGCAACCGCCGCGGTTTCGAGGTGCACTTGCAGCAGGCGATCACCCGCGTCGAGCGCACCGGGCAGGCCGCCTCGCTGATGTACATCGATCTGGACCGCTTCAAGCCGGTCAACGACACCTGGGGCCACCTGGCCGGCGATGCCGTGCTGTGGGCGGTGGCCAGTGTGCTGCGACATGGTGTGCGTGATTCGGACGTGGTGGCGCGGCTGGGCGGCGACGAGTTTGCGGTGATCCTGTCCGGGTGTACGCCGCGTCGTGCCGCACGGATCGGTGGTGAACTCCTGCAGACCCTGTCAGCGCTGTCCATTCCGTGGGATCAGCATCGGCTACGGGTCGGTGCCAGCATCGGCATCGCGCCCCTGGCGGCGGGCATGAGCGTGGACCAGGCAGTGGCCGCTGCCGATGCACAGTGCTACCGGGCCAAGGCGCTGGGGCGCAACAACGTGCAGGTGCAGGGCGAGCTGTCGGAGCTTCCAGGCGACGATGCCGATGCCGCCCAGGACTGATCTCAGCCTGTGAGAGGACGCGCGCGAATACTGCGCGCATCTCCACTCAAGCAGGTGAACCCATGAATGCCTGGAACCCGGTTGCGGTACGTATGTTCATTCCGGCCCTGATCGGCTGGTGCCTGGCGCTGGCCACCTGCCTGCGCGCCGAACAGCTGCGCGGCGACCCGCACGCGCAGGCGTTGTTGCCCGTGCTGCAGCAAGGCGCGGTCGCGCTGCTGGTCCTGAGCCTGGCCTGCACGGTTGCGGCCTGCGTGTTGCTGTGGCGGCATGGCCGCGGCGACGGCGGGCGTCTCGCTTCCGGCACTACACCCGTGCCGCGTCCATCAGCAGGACCCGGCACGGTGCGCGCTGGAACGCGTTGATCTGAGGCACCAGACGCTGGAAGTGCTCGCTGGCGCAATGGATATCCAGAGCGTCGCGGTCCGGCCATTGCTCGATGAAGACGAAATGCCCGGGGTCCTTCTGGTCGACGAACAGTTCATAGCCGAGGCAGAGCGGTTCTCGCCGCGTGCATGCGACCAGCTCGCGGTACAGGGGAAGCACGGTGTCCACCGCATCGGGATGGATGAAATCCTCGGCGATCACTTTCAGCATGTCGGCACCTGCAGACGGGCCTTGCAGGATAGTGCCAGCGCATGGCCGGCACCTATCCTGGTCAACGCAATACTGCGTCCGTACTGACCAGCTGCACGTCGTGCATCTGATTGAGGTAGGCCTCGTAGTAGCCCTTGTGCGAGGCACCGACGATGGCCAGCATTCGGCTGCCAGGGTGCAGGCCCAGCACGTCGCGGACGTTGGCGACCATGCGCAGGTTGCGGGTTTCCCAGTAACCGACATACATCCGGCCGAACGCCTTGGAGGACGGCTCGACGAGCGTCGCGCCGAAGTCGCTCTGGTACGCTGCCATCGCTGCCGCGGGGCTGTTGTAATCCCGATACAGCGCCATGACGCCGCCGGGCTTGTCCAGATTGGCCACGAGGCGTTCATCGGCCTCCCGTCGCGCCCGCAAGTGCGTATTGTTCCAGGCACCGGTGATGGCTGCACTGGCCGCCGCCTCATCCTCGGCCGGTGTGGGAGAATCGGCCGTGTGGTCGTCCACGGCCCACAGCCGTTCATGCCTGAGGCGGGCGGCAACTACGGCGGCGATCAGGCTGGTTTCATTGCGGCGGACCAGGCCTTTGCCGAGGATCTCGACCAGGGCCGGCGTCAGCCCATCGCCGGCTTTGCGCTCGGACGCAGGCAGGCGCAGCCATTGCACCTGCGCCGAGCCGCGTTCGCCCGCTGCCAGGAACAATGCTGCAAGCCGACGACGCTGGGCGGGCGTCGGCTCGTCCGGCCAGGTCGCAAGCAGGCGCTCGGCCTGGGCGTTCGCTGCGGGCACGTCCAGGCCGGTGGCAGCCTGCGCAGCGGTGGTGTCGAAGCAGTAGGTGGCCACGCTCTCCGCATAGCGTGCCGGGTAGCGACGCATGGAATCGCACTGGAGGCCGGACAGGTCTTCGGTGGCGATCAGCTCGGGCTTCCAGGCAACCAGTCGCTGCAGCAACGGTTCAAGCAAGGCGGGCTGGAACGACTTGGGCAGGCCGGACAGGTGGGCGGTGCCCAGTACCAGCACCTCGTTCGGTCGCCCGACAGGCGGCCCCTTCAGCTGGTCCGGCTGAAAGGCGGGCCGATAGGTGGCATCTGCAGCGAGGGCGCCGGTACTGCACAGGCCCAGGATCAGGAAGCTGGCCAAGCGTGGGAACATGCGATCTCCGTGTCAGTGCGCGTCCTGCGGTTCGCTGCATGCTGGCCATTTTCACCTGCCATGGAATCGCCCGTTGGTCATGCAAACCTTTTGGGACTTGAACTGCATCGGCGTGCCGGGCAAGGCTATGCCCAGTGACGGCGGCAACGCGCGACATGTTCCGTGACGACACCCGGTGTCCCCACCGAGCGTGAGCAGAATGTGAAGTACATCGCGATTGTCTACCGCGTCCCTGCAGCCGCATCTGAAGTTGCGACGGACGTCGCGTAATCCGGCTAAAGCCACTGATCGCCTCGCCGATACTCCCTCTGGATCCCGCTCCAGTCACCCGCCGCAGGACCCCAGGCCGTCCCCGATGGGCGGCCCGCGCTGTGTGTTCCGCCGCTCCCAGATGCCGATCGCACCCGCAGCAGACGTTCGTGGCAGTCGCTCGAGAGGTGCCGGTTGGCACCTGTAGTCCCTGGCACCTGAAGTTGCCGCCGGGCATCCCGCCCGTCGGGTCGCAACCGCTTACCGGACACCGAGGATCAGACAATGCTCATTCCAGGCTTCACGGCGGGCGCGCAGGCGCCGGCCGAGCTGTATACGCGTTGGTCGCCGTGGCGTGCCCTGCTGGGCGCGCTGGCTCCCCAGCACCGCACCGGCGCCGAGGCCGTGTCCGACGGCCGTGCCGAGCTGGAAGCCCAGGTCGCGGCGCTGCACCGGGTCCAGGCGGTCATCGAGTTCGCCCTCGATGGCACCATCCTGCAGGCCAATGACAACTTCCTGCAGGCGATGGGCTACCGGCTGGAGGAGATCCAGGGAAAGCATCATTCCCTGTTCGTCGATCCCGAGCAGGCGCGCAGCGCCGAGTACCGCGACTTCTGGACGCGGCTGGGGCGTGGCGAATATGACGCTGGCCAGTACCGGCGCTTCGGCAAGGGCCAGCGCGAGATCTGGATCCAGGCCTCGTACAACCCGGTGCTGGACCGGCAGGGGCGGCCTTACAAGGTGGTCAAGTTCGCCACCGACATCACCGCGCAGAAGCTGCAGGCGGCCGACTCGGCCGGGCAGCTGGCGGCGATCGACAAGTCGCAGGCGGTGATCGAGTTCGGCATGGACGGCCGCATCCTTTCGGCCAACGACAACTTCCTGGCCGCCACCGGCTACAGCCTGGACGACGTGCGTGGCCAGCACCACTCGCTGTTCGTCGAGCCCGAGTATCGTGGCAGTGCCGAGTATCGGCAGTTCTGGGAGAAGCTGGGCCGTGGCGAATACGATGCCGGCCAGTACCGGCGCCTCGGCAAGGGCGGGCGCGAGGTCTGGATCCAGGCGTCCTACAACCCGATCCTGGATCTCAATGGAAAGCCGTTCAAGGTCGTCAAGTACGCCACCGACATCACCGCGCAGGTGCATGAGAACCAGGCCATGCAGCGCGCCGTGGCGCAGACCCGTGAAGTGGTGGCGGCCGCCAAGGAGGGCGACCTGACCCGGCGCGTGGCCACCGCCGACAAGCACGGGCCGATCGCCGAGCTGTGCGAAGGCGTGAATTCGCTGGTCGAGGCGATGGCTGCGATCATCGGCCAGATCAAGTTCGCCGCCGACACCATCGCCGTCGGTGCCACCGAGATCGCGCAGGGCAACAGCGATCTGTCGCAGCGCACCGAGCAGCAGGCAGCGTCGCTGGAGGAGACCGCCGTGTCGATGAAGGGCCTGGCCGAGACCGTGCAGCGCACTGCGAGCAACGCACGGCAGGCCAGTCAGCTGGCCGGTGGCGCCGCCGATGTCGCTGCGCGTGGCGGCAACGTGGTGCACGAAGTGGTCGAGACCATGGCGGTGATCAACGCATCCTCGCGGCGTATCGTCGACATCATCGGCGTGATCGACGGCATCGCTTTCCAGACCAACATCCTTGCGCTGAACGCGGCGGTGGAGGCGGCGCGTGCGGGCGAACACGGGCGTGGCTTCGCCGTGGTCGCCACCGAGATCCGCGAACTGTCGCAGCGCTCGGCCAGTGCCGCCAAGGAGATCAAGCAGCTGATCGATGCGTCGGTGGCCAATGTCGGCGCCGGCACCGCGCAGGTCGAGAGCGCCGGCCGCACCATGGACGAGATCGTGCTCAACGTGCGCCGGGTCAGTGACCTGATGTCCGAGATCAGCACGGCCGCACAGCAGCAGAGCGACGACATCCAGCAGATGAACCACGCTGTCGATCTGATCGACCAGGGCACCCAGCAGAACGCTGCGCTGGTCGAGGAAGCCTCGGCCGCAGCGCGCAGCATGGAGGAGCAGTCAGCGCAGCTTCTGCAGACCGTGGCCAGCTTCCGCGTGCAGGGTGGGGCGGGGCACCTGCATGGCGCGGCGGTGCTGCGCGCGGTCTAGGCCCGGCGGTCGGAGTGCTGTTCCCCGGCCTTGTGGGTCGGGCTGCTTATGCGCGGCCTGCCAGGCTACGCCGATGCTGATGGTCACATGGGCCTCAGCGGCGGGCAGGGCGGCGATGAATTCCTCGCCGCCGTCGCGGGCCAGCAGGTCATCACCGCGTTGCGGGCAGCCGTCGAGGATCGCGGCGACCGCCTGCAGGTTGTTGGCGTCCCAGCGCCCGGCGCTGATCGGATGCGTCAGGCAGATGGCGGGCGATCTGCAGCGCCATCGCCCGTTCGGAAACGTGGCCCCAGCTGGTGTGCTCGATCACGCCCGGCAGCGAGAAGTAGTGGGACCGGGCGACGGCGTCGGACGCCCGCAGGAGGGGCAATCGCGCGGGCGGGGCATGCTGGGGCATCTTCGCCAGTGTCGGCGCTCTGGCCCGGGAAAAGCAAAAGGCCAGATCATGGACCTGGCCTTTGATGCTGTGGTGCCGGTGAAAGGACTCGAACCTTCATGGGGTCACCCCCGGCTGATTTTGAGTCAGCTGCGTATACCATTCCGCCACACCGGCAGGCAGCGTACGAGTGTAACCGAGGTCGGCAGGCGATGCATAGTGGGAGGGCCTATGAGGGCGGTTCCTGTCGGCATTGGCCCCTTGATAGCTATACTCCCAGCGTGCAATTGCCTCCAGGAGCGGTAGCCGATGACAGTGTTGCAGGACCTGAGGGTGCTGGTGGTCGAGAACGACGAAATGAGCGCGGCCCTGCTGCAGATGCAGCTGGTGCATGCCGGTGCGGTCGTGGTTGGCCTCGCAGCGAGTGTGTCCGAGGCCCTGCGGCTGCTGGAGCAAAGCACTCCTGACGTGGCCCTGCTGGATTACCGCCTGGCCCGCAACGAGACCAGTGAGCCGGTGGCTGCAGCGCTTTCGGCGCGTGGCATTCCGTTCGTGCTGGCCACCGGGATGCTGGCCGAGCAGCTGCCGGCGCCGATGTTGGCCGGCCTGCTGCTGGTCAAGCCCTACCTGTCGGCTGATCTGTCACGCGCGCTGGCGCGTGCGGTGGGCCGCTCCAGCGTCAAGGCCTGAGCCGTCCGCCACGGACCGGCAGGGGGATACTGCCGACGGCTGAATGCTCGCGTCTGCGATGTTCGGCGGCAACCCCTGATCCAGGAACCCCGCCCAGGCGGGGTTCTTCAATTGCGTCCGGCGCTCAGCCCGCTTCCTCGTACACGTAACGGATCTCCTCGCGGTCATCGAGGATGCGGTACTGGCGCGCCAGGTCATCCGGTTCGGGGTTGAGCCAGGCGTCGAGGTGTTCCTTGCGGATCGGCACTACCCCGCGGTCATGCCCGGCAGCGGCGACGTCGCTGGGAGGTGCGTCGGTGATCGTGGCAAACGACAGCAGGCGGCCTTCCGGTCCTTCCCATTCCGCCCAGAGGCAGGCCAGCAGCAGGTCGCGGGGGGGATCGGGACGGAATTCGAGTACCACGTCCTGTTCCTTTTCGTCGGCACCGAGGGTGCGGCCGGCGATGGCGTGGCGGGGCACGTGCTCGTAGAACGCCTGCACCACCACTACGCCGTGGCGCAGTCCGAACGCACCCCGCCAGTAACCTTCCAGGCTGTCGCGCCGCGCATTGTAGGTGCCGGGGTAAAGCACGTCGTTGCGCGCTGGCTTGTCCGGCAGCCGGCACTGGTAGCGCATCGGCTTGATCACGCGCTGGCCGTTCTCGCTGACCATCACCGGTGCGTAGGTGCCGGGGAAAATGCGGTTGTCGCGCGGCAGCAGCTGCACCCGATGCAGGTCTTCCAGTCGGGCCTGTGCGCGCTCGATGCGGTTGCCGGCCACGCGCAGGTCGTTGCGCGCTTTCTGCGTGGGCCGGGTGGCCAGCGTGGCATGGGCAATATCGCGTCGTTCGCGTTGCCGGGCCAGTTCGGCCTCCAGGGCCTGTTGCTCCTGCGCATGCCATTGCTGGATCTTCGCCACGATGTCCCGCCCCTGTTCGGTACGCGCACCGGCGAATCCGTCATCCATCGCCTTCGGGGTCTTCGGCCGTTTTTTGCCCGGATCGTGTGCGTACAGTTCGGCGAAGTCCTCCAGCGACAGGATGGCGCCGAATTCGCGTACCAGTTTGGCGTAGTCAGCGCGGATCAGGGCGGAATAGCACATGGGACTCTGTGAGCCTGGGTCGCAGCGGCTGCGACGTGGATGCGGCAGGATAGCCCGACCCATCCGGAGATGCCGCATGAATGATTCCATCACCTGCCAGTTCCGCGAAGCCGTACCCACGGTCGAGGACTACTGCCAGTTGCGCGTGCTCGCAGGCCTCAGCGCCAAGTCCCGCGAAGCAGCCGCCCGCGCGCTGCCCAATACGCTGTTCGGCGTATGTGCCTACCAGGGCGCTGAGCTGGTGGCGATGGGCCGTATCGTCGGCGATGGCGGCTGCCACCTGCAGGTCTGTGATATCGCGGTGCTGCCGCGATTGCAGGGGCAGGGCCTGGGCAAGGAGGTGATGCGGCGGCTGGACGGCTGGATGCAGGCCAACCTGCCGCCGTCGGCGTACGTCAGCCTGCTGGCCGATGGCGAGGCGCATCGGTTGTATGCGCAGTTTGGTTTCGCACCGACTGCTCCGGCATCGATCGGGATGTATCGGCGGTTCTGAGCCGTGGGCGGGGTGAAGCCATCCACGGGCAGGGCGGTTTGATCGCAGATCGCGGGCAAAGAAAAACCCCGGCCGAAGCCGGGGTTTTCAAGAATTGGCGTCCCCACGGGGATTCGAACCCCGGTCGCCACCGTGAAAGGGTGATGTCCTAGGCCTCTAGACGATGGGGACGCACGAAAACTTCAAGTTGTAGATCCTTCGACGGCCTAATGTCGAAGTGGTGGAGCCAAGCGGGATCGAACCGCTGACCTCCTGCATGCCATGCAGGCGCTCTCCCAGCTGAGCTATGGCCCCATGAAACTCCGGATATCTGCCGGGAGCAGAGTCCGTTTTGAAACTGGCGTCCCCACGGGGATTCGAACCCCGGTCGCCACCGTGAAAGGGTGATGTCCTAGGCCTCTAGACGATGGGGACGCACGAAAAACTTCAAGTTGTAGAACTTTCGACGGCCTAATGTCGAAAGTGGTGGAGCCAAGCGGGATCGAACCGCTGACCTCCTGCATGCCATGCAGGCGCTCTCCCAGCTGAGCTATGGCCCCGTGTTACCGAGCCGCCTATCATACCTGCGTGTTCACGTTTGTGGAAGTTTTTTTTGAACTTTTTCGTCCCGGTTCAACCGTTGCCACCAAGGGCAGGGGAACCGCAACGCCACAACCTGAATGCCGGTAGGCGGTGAACAAAAAAGACCCGGTTATCGGCCGGGTCCTCGTTGTTCGTGATGAGTGGCGTCCCCACGGGGATTCGAACCCCGGTCGCCACCGTGAAAGGGTGATGTCCTAGGCCTCTAGACGATGGGGACGCAATTCTCATCAATGTTCTTTAGCGACCTTTCGACGGCCTAATGCCGAAAGATTGGTGGAGCCAAGCGGGATCGAACCGCTGACCTCCTGCATGCCATGCAGGCGCTCTCCCAGCTGAGCTATGGCCCCACGTCGCTGAGGAGCGAAATAATAGCCTTGCCCCAGAGGGTTGGCAAGCATTTGTTGCACTTTTCTTCACGCGCGTTGCGAAGGGAACGACGATCGCACGTACTCAGTCGGCGCCGTCGGTCAGCGCCGCCAGGATTGGGCACTGATCCAGGGTGCCGTGGCCGGGGCAGGCGTCGACCAGCTGCGAGAGCGCGCTGTGCATGCGTTGCAGTTCAGCCATGCGCTGCGCGATGTCCTGCAGTCGGGCTTGCGCCGCGTCGCGCACGCTGCCCATGTCCTGCGGATGGCCATCACTGAGTGCCAGCAGTTCGGCGATTTGTTCCAGGCTGAAGCCCAGCGTCTTGGCGCGGCGGATGAAGCGCAGCCGGCGCAGGTCCTGCTCACCGAAGATGCGATAGCCCCCGGCCGAGCGTGCCGCGGTGGGCAGCAACTGCTGGCGCTCGTAGTAGCGCACGGTATCGATCGGTACGCCGGCCTGGCGCGCCAGTTGACCAATGTTCATGGCGGATTCCTGCGGATGCTGCCGGTCATTCTGAAGCCTGGAGTCAGGTCCAGGGTCAAGCTCCGGTCGCGGACGGCGCATTCAGCGCACTTTGCAACTTTCTTCATAGCCCCGCCGTCGTGGCAGTTCCTACCCTGCGCCTGAACCGGCCGCTGGATGGCCTGCAACGAACCGAGGAGATGCTCTGTGGAAGGATTCAGGAACGAGGGATTCGTAGAGGTCGCGGTGGTCGAGTACCCGGGAGGGGACCCGTCGGCGGCCTCGGTGCTGACCGAAATGGCACACGTCGCCAACCGGCTTGCCCAGCAGCAGCGTCGCCCGTTCAAGCGTGTCCTGGTGACCCGCTGGGTCGTGCCAGCCAGCCAGACCGGCGTGCATCGCATTGCCGGCGCGGAGATGCTCGAGGCGGACATTCCCGCCGTGATCGCCGTGCCTGGCCAGATCAGTCAAGGCGTCTGCCTGCGCGCCGATGAGGTCCTGCTGGATTGGCTGCGCGCGCATTACGATGGCGGCAGTCTGCTGGCAGCTGCCAGCGATGGTGTCAGCATGCTGGCACGCGCGGGTCTGCTTGCCGGCCGCACCGTCAGTGGGCCGGACCTCGGGCGTCATCCGGGCCTGCAAGGACCGTCGGCCAGCTGGGTGCCCAGTGAGCGTGCGCTGGTCGACGACGGTGACCTGCTGACGGTGGCCGGTTCCCAGGCCTGGCGCTTCCTCGCCCTGCGCCTGCTGTACCGGCTGCACGGTCAGGGCGTGGCGAGCTCCGTGGCGCAGCAGCTGGGGATCACGGTGCCAGCGGCGATCCAGCAGGATCTGGAGCGTTTCAGTGCCAACTTCGCCCACGGCGATCGCGACGTACTGAAGGCGCAACGCTGGCTGCATACCACCGCTGCGCGTGGGGCCACGCTCGGAGCGATCTGCGAGGTTTCCGGACTGGAACCGCGGACTCTGCAGCGGCGCTTCCTGAAGGCCACCGGCCTGCGTCCGATCGAGTATTGCCAGCGGTTGCGTATTGCCAAGGCGCAGACATTGCTGCAGCAGGGGGCGGGTATCGATGAAGTGGCCTGGGGCGTGGGCTATGCAGACCAGAGCGCATTCCGCCGCCTGTTCCTGCGCATTGTCGGAATGACGCCGGCCAACTATCGCCGGCAGGTCAACAACAATCGGCGCGAACGACCGCTGTTGTCGTCGGTGGCGGGCAGCCTGCGCGGGCTGCAACCGGCGCCTGGCATGCAGATGCCGCGCAGCGCGGCCTGAAGCCTGCGGTGGGCGTCGCACTTGCAACCTGGGCGCGACGCTTTGACCATGCAGGCAACGAGATGATGTGACAGGTGGGTTGATGTCGAGTGTTGGACCGGTGCCGATGCCGGTGGTGCTGATCCTGATGTGCGTGCTGATGGCCATGGCGGTGGCCCACCTGTGGCCGCGGCCGAAGGACGGGATGGCAGTGCCTTCCGCGGCCAGCCTGGTCCTGGACATGTTGCTGATCGGCCTGCTGTGTGGACGCATCAGCTTCGTGGCCTTGAACTTCGCGCTCTACCGTGAGGCCCCCTGGAGCATCCTGCAGATCGCCGACGGTGGGTATCACCTTGCCGTCGTGCTGGTTGCGGGCCTGGCGTGGGGCACCTGGCGGCTGCGGCTGTGGCGCGCGTTGCGTGCGCCGGTGCTGGCGGGGGCGCTGGTGGGTGTGGTGCTGTGGGCGGCGGGCAGCCACCTGCTCGCAGCATGGCAGGAGCGGCGGATGCCGCTGCCGGCGGTCCAGGTGGCCGATCTGCAGGGGCGCAGGATCGACCTGCAGCAATTCCGTGGCAAACCGGTGGTGCTGAATCTCTGGGCCAGCTGGTGTGGTCCCTGCCGTCGCGAGATGCCGGTACTGGCATCCGCACAGCAGATCCACACTGACGTGCAGTTCGTGTTCCTCAACCAGGGAGAAACCCTGGACGAAGTGAAGGGTTTCATCGCATCCGAACAGCTCCGGCTGGGCAATGTATTGCTGGACGATACCGCCTCGGCGTCAACCGTGCTGGGTGTACAGGCCTATCCGTCGACGCTGTTCTTCGACGCCGAAGGCCGCCTGCGTGAACTGCACCTTGGCGAACTGACGGCGGCGGGTCTTGAACACAAACTGCGCCGGCTGCGGTAGCCTGCGCGGGCATCTCACTACGGAGTTCCCATGTTGTCGACTTCCCTGCGCATCGCTCCGGCGGTGCTGTTGCTGCCGGTCATGCTGGCATTGGCCGCCTGCAGCCAGGCCCAGACCCCGCCAGGCAAGGCAACGGCAGCGCCGGCAGCGAGCGCTCAGGCCCCAGCGGCCAAGGGCGAGCGCCCCGCAGTGCTGAAAGGCATCGAGAAGCACGGTTTTGAAGTCGTTGCCGAGTTCGATGCACCGGGTGGCCTGCGTGGATTCGCTGGCGTGGTGGGTGGGCAGCAACCGGCCGCAGCCTATGTCACCGCCGACGGCAAGCATGTGCTGGTAGGCAGCCTGTTCGATGCCGAGGGCAACGACGTGGCCGCCGAGGCGGTGGAGAAGCTGGTTTCAGCACCGATGTCGGCCAGGATGTGGACCAAGCTGGAGGCCAGTGCCTGGGTGCGTGACGGCAAGGCCGATGCGCCGCGCGTGGTCTATACCTTCAGTGATGCCAACTGCCCGTACTGCCACAAGTTCTGGGAAGCAGCGCGTCCGTGGGTCGATGCCGGCAAGGTGCAGTTGCGCCACATCATGGTCGGCGTGATTCGCGAGGACAGCCCGGCCAAGGCTGCGGCCATCCTGTCTGCGCGTGACCCGAGTGCGGCCTTGCTGGAAAACGAACACCAGTTCGACCGTGGTGGCATCAAGGCCCTGCCGAGCATCAGCCGCGAGATCGCCGGCAAGCTCGATGCCAACCAGGTGCTGATGATTGAAATGGGCTTCCAGGGCACGCCGGGCATCCTGTTCCAGGATGCGCAGGGCCAGGTGCAGCGTCGCGCCGGCCTGCCACAGGGCGCTGACCTGCAGACGGTGCTGGGCCCACGCTGATCGGCACCCACGCCGTGATGCGACACCACAGGCCCGCATGGCAGCATGCGGGCCTGTGCTTTTTGTCACCTGTGCGAGTGATGCGGGCTGCGCACCTCCTGTTCGTCGTCACGTCTGAATCGTGACTGTCATCAAGCATCGCGCCTTGATTCCAATCAAGGCCAAAAACGACAGGCGGATTAGCCTGTGACGCATGGAATACAGCGTCAACGCGCCAGGGATGCCGCGCCTGACACGCCCTGAACCGGGGCAGTCGGCACAGCCATTCACGACGTTCTCACTCCCTGGTTGTTACCCAGACCGCTGCGGTCGCCACCTCTCCGGCAGTGCGGCCCTGATGGCGTCGGTATCGGTACGGGCGGGGCAGTGTCATCGTCCTGTTGCCTGCCATGCGCAGGCTGGCCGGTGTCGTCGACGCAGTACCCGCAATTCCAGCAACGGCAACGCAATGTCGGAGCTGCGCCTGCGCGCGCGCCGTCAGTGCGCTGCGAATGTTCGTCCAGGGAGGATGCAATGCGCTTTGCGGTACTGAGTCTGGCCTGCCTGACCGCGCTGGCGGTCACGCCAGCCTATGCGCAGCAGAATGACCAGGAGGATGCGCACGCATTGCGCCAGGAAATCGCTGCCATGCGACAGGCACTGGAGGGCATGCAGAAGCGCCTGGATCAGCTCGAACAACGCGAGGGCGCTGTCGCGGCCGCTGCGCAGGTAACGGCGCCGGTGACACCACCTGGCAGCAGTGCCAACCTGCTGCATCCCACGCAGGTGCCGGGTGTGGCGCAACCGGTGCTGCCGCAGCGCGAATCGGTGGCCGATCCCTCGACGGCGGCCTCGCGTCCCGACAGCGCTGCTGGGCCGACCGACCCGGATCTGAAGGGCTTCTTTGCCATTCCAGGTACTGACACGGTGATCCGCATTGGTGGCTATGCCAAGCTCGATGCGATTGCCGATTCGCGTGCGGCCGGTGACGAGGATCAGTTCATCCCCTCATCGATGCCGGTGGGCGGCAGCCATCGCGATGTTTCCAATTTCAACATCCACGCCAAGCAGACCCGCTTCAGCTTCGAGGCACGGCGCCCGACCACGCACGGCAACCTGCGCTTCTACCTGGAGAATGATTTCTTCGGCAGCAGCGATGGCTACGCGTTCCGCCTGCGCCATGCGTATGGCCAGCTTGGCAATACCTATGCCGGCTACGGTTACTCCAGTTTCATGGACCCGGACAGCCTGCCCGACACGCTCGACTTCGCCGGTCCCGGCGGCGCCGGCTATCTGCTGGTGGCCGGCATCCACCACAGCTTCGCGATGGGCAAGGGCAACACCCTGACGCTGGCCGCCGAAGACCCCAGGACCGAACTGGCCGGTGCCAGTGATGAACGGGCCGCAGTGAACCGGCTGCCGGATGTGACCGTGACCGCACGCATGGAGCGCGACTGGGGCCATCTCCAGCTGGGCGCGGTGGCGCGCAGCCTGGCCTATGACGGTGACGGCGAGCGTGACCGGCGCATGGCCGGCGGCCTGCAATTCAGTGGCTCGGCATCGGTAGGCGAGCGCGATCTGTTGCTGTTCGGCGCGCTCGGCGGGCGCGGCCTCAGCCGCTACACCGCGGACCTGACCGGCTCCGGGCTGGACGCGGTGGTCGGTGCCGATGGCCGTCTCGACGCGCTGGACCTGCACGGCGGCTTCGTCGGCTACACCCATTACTGGTCCGGGTTTTGGCGTTCGAACCTGATCTTCGGCCAGTTGACCCTGGAGCGGAATGCCGCACTCGCCGCCGATGCCTTCCGGCAGAGCCGATACGGCGTGTTCAACCTGATCTGGAGCCCGGCGCCGTCGTGGACGATGGGCATGGAGCTGCTGTACGGCCGCCTGGAACAGCAGGGCGGCGCGCGCGGCGACACCGTCCGGGTGCAGGGCAGCCTGCAATACAACTTCATCAAGTAAGCGCCAGCGGCGTTACGCCAGCGCAACCGTCCCCACGCCCGGCCGCACCGGGCTCATGCCAGTACAGGAGATTGTCATGGCAGAAGCAAAGAAAATCGGGGTGGTCGGAGCCACCTTCCTCGTCGCCGGCAACATGATGGGCTCAGGCGTGTTCCTGTTGCCGTCCAGCCTGGCCAAGATCGGTACCGCATCGATCTGGGGCTGGCTGATCACCACGGCCGGTGCGCTGTTGCTGGCCTTCGTATTCGCCAAGCTGGGCAAGCTGGCGCCGAAGGCGGGCGGTCCGTATGCCTATGCGCGTGACTGGTTCGGGCCCTACATGGGCTTCCAGACCAATACCATCTACTGGTTCGCCAACTGGATCGGCAACGTTGCCATCCCGATCGCCGCGGTGGGCTATTTCAGCTACTTCTTCCCGATCCTGTCCGAGCCGCTGGTGCGCTGCATCGCGGTGCTGATCCTGGTGTGGGCGCTGAGCTTTGCCAACGTGATCGGCCCGGCCTTCGTCAGCCGTGTGCAGACGGTCACCACCAGTTTCGCGCTGGTGCCGATCCTGGGCATCGCCATCTTCGGCTGGTTCTTCTTCGATGCCGACATCTTCAAGGGCGCCTACAACGTGTCCGGTGAGTCCAACTTCGGCGCGATCTCCAGTGCCGCGGCACTGACCCTGTGGGCCTTCATCGGTGTCGAATCGGCTTCGGTCACGGCTGGCGTGGTCGAGAACCCGGAGAAGAACGTGGCCCGCGCCACCCTGGCCGGCGTGTTCCTGGCGGCCATCGCCTACATCGCCAGCTCCTCTGTGATCATGGGCATGGTGCCGAACTCGGAACTACAGGTGTCCGACGCACCGTTCGCGCTGGCGGCGGCCAAGGCGGTCGGCGGCTGGGGCGGCGCGCTGGTCAGCCTGTGCGCCTTCATCGGCGCCGCCGGCTCGCTGGGTGGCTGGATCCTGCTGACCGCGCAGAGTGCCAAGGCGGCCTCGGATGATGGCCTGTTCCCAAGCATCTTCAGCAAGACCAACAAGGACGACGTGCCGGTCAAGGGCGTGCTGATCGTGGCGGTGCTGATGACCCTGGCAGTGCTGGTGACCTCTACCTCGGAAACCGCGTCGGCCCAGTTCGACGTGATCACGTCGGCGGCCGTGGTGCTGACCCTGCTGCCCTACATCTATTCGTGCGTGGCCTGCTACTTCGTGGTCGAGCGTTCGCACACCCTGGTCCATACCGGTGCGTTCTGGACCCTCACCAGCCTGACCGTCGTGTACTGCCTGTGGGCAATCTACGGCTCGTCGGGAACCATCGTGCAGTACGCCTTCCTGTTCGTGCTGTTCATCACCGTGTTCTATCCCTTCTTCAGCGAGGAGCGCCGCCAGCAGCGGCAGCGCGCCCGCGAGGCATCGGCCATCAGCGCCCGCGCCCAGCGTTCCTGAGTTCGACAAGGAGAATCAACGTGTACTTCAAGTCCCTGGACTACCCGGTCATTGTCATCGACAACGACTACGAGTCGCCGCGCATCGGCGGCATCCTGATCCGCGCCCTGGTGGAAGAGCTGCGCAGCAACGACCAGCGGGTGCTGTGCGGGCTCAACCTGGATGATGCGCGCGCCGGCGCCCGTACCTACGTGGCGGCCTCGGCGGTGCTGATCTCGATCGATGGCAGCGAAGAGGTGGATGGCGAGTTCCAGCGCCTCACCGCCTTCCTGCGCGAGCAGAGTGCGCGCCGCGCCAACCTGCCGGTGTTCCTGTACGGCGAGCGCCGCACCATCGAAAAGGTGCCGAGCAAGCTGCTCAAGTACATCCACGGCTTCATCTTCCTGTTTGAAGACACCAAGAGCTTCATCTCGCGGCAGGTGATGCGCGCGGCCGAAGACTACATGAAGAATCTCTTGCCGCCGTTCTTCAAGGCGCTGATCCATCATGCGGCAGAGTCGAACTACTCCTGGCATACGCCGGGCCATGCAGGCGGCGTGGCATTCACCAAGTCGCCGGTCGGCCGTGCGTTCCACCAGTTCTACGGTGAGAACACCCTGCGCAGCGATCTGTCGATCTCGGTGCCGGAGCTGGGCTCACTGCTGGATCACACCGGTCCGATCAAGGATGCCGAGGAAGAGGCGGCGCGCAACTTCGGTGCCGACCATACCTTCTTCGTCACCAATGGCACCTCCACCGCCAACAAGATCGTCTGGCATGGCACGGTGGCCCGCGGCGACGTGGTGTTCGTCGACCGCAACTGCCACAAGTCGCTGCTGCACGCGCTGATCATGACCGGCGCGGTGCCGGTGTACTTCACCCCAAGCCGCAACGCACACGGCATCATCGGCCCGATCAGCCTGGATCAGTTCACGCCGGAGTCGCTGCAGCAGCGCATCGCCGCCAACCCGCTGGCCAGCCAGGCCTACAAGGCCGGTTCCAAGCCGCGCATTGCGGTGGTCACCAACTCGACCTACGACGGCCTGTGCTACAACGCCGAGAAGATCGCCGACGAAATCGGCAGCGCGGTCGACTTCCTGCACTTCGACGAAGCCTGGTACGCCTACGCCGCGTTCCATCCGTTCTATGAGAACCACTACGGCATGGCCAAGGGCAAGCCGCGCGAGCAGGATGCGATCATCTTCACCACGCATTCCACCCACAAGCTGCTGGCCGCGTTCTCGCAGGCGTCGATGATCCACGTACGCAACTCGGCGCAGCGCGACCTGGATGCCGAGCGCTTCAACGAGTCGTTCATGATGCACACCTCGACCAGCCCGCATTATGGGGTGATCGCGGCCTGTGACGTGGCCTCGAAGATGATGGAGGGCGAGGCCGGCCGTTCGCTGGTGCAGGAAATGCATGACGAGGCGATCGCCTTCCGCCGCGCGATGCTGCACGTGCGTGACGACCTCGGGCGCGACGACTGGTGGTTCAGTGTGTGGCAGCCGACCAAGGTCGAGCGCAGCCTGGACAAGGGCGATACGCCGGCGCCGCTGGTGGCCAAGCGCGAGGAGTGGTACCTGCAGCCGGACGCGCACTGGCACGGCTTCGAGAATCTGGTCGATGACTACGTGCTGATCGACCCGATCAAAGTGACCCTGCTGACCCCGGGCCTGACGATGGACGGCAGCATGGGCGCGCTGGGCATTCCGGCGGCGGTGCTGAGCAAGTTCCTGTGGGGCCGCGGCATCACTGTGGAGAAGACCAACCTGTATTCGGTACTGTTCCTGTTCTCGATGGGCATTACCAAGGGCAAGTGGAGCACGCTGGTCACCGAGCTGATGGCCTTCAAGGAGCTGTACGACTGCAACGCGCCGCTGAGCCAGGCATTGCCGACGCTGGCGGCGGACTATCCGATTGCCTACGCCGGCTGGGGACTGCGTGACCTGTGCGATGCATTGCACGCGTTCAACCAGGAATTCGAGGTCGCCAAGGTGATGCGCGAGATGTACGTGGATCTGCCGACGCCGGTGATGACCCCGGCCGATGCCTACAACCACCTGGTGAAGGGCGAGATCGAGCGGGTCGACATCGAGCAGCTCAGTGGTCGCGTCGCGGCGACCATGCTGGTGCCGTATCCGCCGGGCATTCCGACCATCATGCCGGGCGAGCGATTCGGCGACAGCGACGAACCGATCATCCAGTCTCTGCGTATTGCCCGTGAACAGAATGCGCGCTTCCCGGGCTTCGAGTCGGATGTGCACGGGCTCATCATCGAGCACGATGGCGATGTGACCTCGTACAAGGTGGAGGTGCTGAAGGCCTGACCGGCGACGGTCGGCCCTTCGGCGAGCGATGGATACCGCGCGCGAGCAACGCATCCTGAAGTTCTCCATCGGGGTGACCATCGCGGTGAGCGCGGTCGGCTTCATCGGTGGCCTGCTTGTGGGATCGCAGGCGATCCTGTTCGACGGCGTGTACAGCCTGGTCGACGTTGCCTTGACCCTGGTGTCGTTGTCGGTACTGCGGCTGGTGGCGCGGGAGCAGAGCCCGCGCTTCCAGTACGGCTATTGGCACCTGGAGCCGATGGTCGAGGCACTCGGCGGCGTGATCCTGTCGCTGGCCTGCGTGTATGCGCTGGCCAACGCGGTCATTGGCTTGACCACGGGCGGGCACGAGGTGAAATTCGGGCCCGCGCTGTGGTGGGCGGCGCTGCTGAGTGCCAGCAACCTGGCAATGGCGACGTTCGTCGCGCAGCGTGCGCGGCGCCTGCGCTCGGCGCTGTTGTGGCTGGATGTAAGAGGCTGGTTGCTGGGTGGGTTGATGAGCCTGGCGGTGGTGCTGGCCTTCGTGCTGGCCCTGGTCCTGCATGGCGGCAAGTGGCACCACTGGGTCCCGTACCTGGATTCGATCGTGCTGGCGTTGATCAGCCTGGCGGTACTGCCAGTGCCGGCGCGCAGTGCATGGAAGGCCATGCGTGAAGTGCTGCAGGTGGCGCCGGATGACCTGGACCGGCGCGTGCAGCAGGTGATGCAGGCGTTCGTGTCCGAGCGTGGCTATGCCGGTTTCACCAGCCACGTGGCGAAGATGGGGCGGATGCGCTTCATCGAGATCCATGTGCTGGCAGACCCCGGTACGCCATTGGGCTCGGTGGGCGAGGTCGATGCGATGCGCGATGAGATCGCCGTGCGGCTGGATGCGCGGGGCAGCACGTTCTGGTTGACCATCGATTTCACTGCGGATCCGGCGTGGACGTAGCCCTGCCTCCTTCGCGCCGGGGCCTCGCCCGGCCAGGTTCTGTTCCCCTGTAGGGCCGAGCCCATGCTCGGCTGCCGTTCGCATGGAGCAGCCGGGCATGGGCCCGGCGATACAGCACGCCGCGATCGTTGCACACGGCGGACTGCTCTGTTGCGCCGGATGTGTTTGACCTGAACCTGGGTTGAGGTTTCAGACTGCAGCACAGTTCCACAACGCCTAGCGCAGGTAGTACTCCACCGGCACCACCAGTTCCTGTGGTGCCTTCAGTTCATCGGGAATGGGCGGTAGTGGCTGCGCGCGGCGGAAGGTCTGCAGTGCGGCGCCGTCAAGCATCGGTTGGCCACTGGACTGCTCCAAGCGCAGGGTCAGCAGGCGTCCCTCGCGATTGATGCTGGCCCTGACCCAGGCAGTGCCCTGCTGGCGCCGTGCGCGGGCCGCAGCAGGGTAGTAGCGATAGCGCTCCAGCCGCGCCATCAGGCGGGCTTCCCACTGGTCGCTGGCGGCGCCGGCCTGGAAGTCCGCCGGTGGGGCGTCGGGAGCGGGCGGCGCGGCCGTGACCGATGCCGGTGCGGGACTTGCATCGGTCGCGGCCGCAGGCGGGGCGACCGGCAGGGCTTGCCGGCCAGCGCCACCGCGTTCGCTGGCGGCTACCTCGCCCTCGCGTGCGGCGGTGGGTTTCGGTGGAGGGGGCGACTTCGTGGGTTGGGATGCGCGGGCCTGCTGCGCCTGGCTGGGGGTGTCGGCCTGGCGTTCTTCCAGTGGCTGCGGCGGCGTTGCCGGTGCCAGCAGGCGCAGGCTGATACGCACGTCCTTCTCCGGCGGCGGCGGCAATGGCGGCGCGGCCACCCAGTGCACCAACAGCAGCAGGGGCAACAGGTGAAGCCCGATGCTGATGGCGATCGCCTGCCAGTGTTGGCCGCGCTCACTCATCGTCCAGCACCCATAGCAGGTCGGCGTCGGCCGCCTCGACGGATTCACCGGGCGAGGCCAGTGCGATCACCAGCGCCGGTGTGTCCGCTGGCAGGTAGCCCGGCACGCCGGTACCGCGCAGTACATGCCAGCGACCGGCCAAGAGCAGCGTGGGTGCCGGTGCCTCGGTCATTACCTGTGCCATGCGCGTGTCGCGGGCCTGTTGCACGGCCAGCATCCCTTCCAGCATCGGTGCTGCGTCCGCATGCTGGGCCAGCACCACGGCCGACAGGCGGTGCCGGGCGGTGGGCATCGGGAACCGTACCGACCTGTCGGAAGCGAGCAACGCATTGACCTCGGCACGCGACAGGTTGCCGCCGAGCAGGGGAATGCCGGTAGCGGTGGCGTCCTGTACCAGCCCGCCAAAGGCCACCCACGGCCAGCGTGTATCCCAGCCCAGCAGCTCCTCCAGGCGCGCACCGTCGGCATGGTTGCCGTTGGCCAGCCAGCGCTGCACCCGCTGCAGGCGCGGCTGGCGTTCGCTGGCAATCATCTCCAGTACCAGCGCGCCTTGTGGACGCTGCTGCTGCAGCGCGTGCAGCAGCCAGCGCTGGGCGGTGTGGTCACCGGCCAGATCGTGGCGTTCGCCCAGCAGCACTCGCGGGGCATTCGCTGCGCGCTTCACGAATGCGGCTTCGTCCAGGGGCTGGCCACTGGCCAGGTCGATCACCGTGCCGGGCATCGGCTGCGCGCTGACCATTGCGGCCAGCGCAAGCAGGCAGAGCGGCAGCCAGCGACGGCTAGAACGCCACATTGACGCCCATCGAGACGGTGCGGCCACGGCCGTTGCCGCGGTCCAGGATCGGGCTGAAGATGCTGTCGATCGAGGCATTGTTGTCATAGGCTTTGTTCTGCAGGTTTTCGATGTTCAGCCACAGGGTGGTGTTGGGCTGGGGCTTGAAGCTGGCGTAGAAGTCGAGGAGTACACCGGTGCCACCGGTCTTGCGGGTCTGGAAGAAGTCGTAGCCTTCCTCGGTGGGCCCGGAGTACTCGGCACGCAGTCCGGCCTGCACGCGCTGCTGCCACCAGCGGCCGCCCACGTCCAGCGTCCAGTAGCGGTCGGGCAGGGCGGTGATGTCTTCCAGGTTGACGAATTCGATGGCGGGCGCGCTGGTGTGCGAGCGGGTCCAGCTCAGCGTCGCGTGGTAGTGCGCGCTGGCGTAGTGCGCTTCCAGCTCGATACCGCGCATGCGCACCACGCCCGGGTGGTTCATCCAGCGCGTGCCAGCGTTGCACGGCGTGTGTCGATGAAGCGGGGGCGCAGGCCGCTGCCGACCAGCAGGCGCGACAGCGCCTGCGCATCATCGAACTGTCCGCGCAGCGCCGGTGCCGTCTGGCCACTCGGCAATGCCGCCCCGATCACCAGATCGACACCGGTCAGCCGGCTGTACGCATCCAGCGCGCTGGCCAGCGGTTGTGCAGGAAGATCGAAGTGGCGCGTGACGGTCTGCGCGTGCGCGCTGGCCGACAACAGTGGAAGCGGAATGGCGCAGGCCAGTGACAGGGCGAGGACAAGGGGGCGGTGAAACGGCATCGGGAGCTCCAGGGGCTGACGCAGCGCGTCGTCATCCCGGGTAGACGCAGCGGCAGGGCCGATGTCAGGGTGCATCGCGATGTCCCCTGCGTGGCGGCAGCCACACCTGCACGCCCGCGCCCAGGCGGAGCACGCGCACACGCAGCTGTGTGGCCAGCTGGTCGCGGCTGCGCGCCGCGCCGTCGGCGCTGCCGAGCAGGGTGGCCGGCTGCTGGCGCAGCTGTGCGCCGATGATCCAGGTGTGGCCACCGTGCCAGCGATCCAGGCCCTGGGTGACCTCGGTCAAGGGTGCGGAGACCCAGTGCAGGCGCCGCTCGCGCCAGGCCAGGGCAGCCCCCTCCGCTGGAAGCAGCGTGGCGGATGCCTTCGCGTCGAATCGCATCTGCTGCCCTTCGGATGCTTGGCGGGTGCTGCTGCCGGACACCACGTTGACGCGGTGCTCGGTGACCGTGACCACGCTGTCGCCGCGCAGTACCGCCAGATCGAACGCGGTGCCCAACGCGGTGACGGTACCGTGCGGAGTATGCACCTGGAACGGTCGCGCAGCGTCGGCGCTGACCTGGAACCAGGCCTGGCCGCGCTCCAGCTGCAGCTGTCGGCGCTGTGCATCGATGCGGACATGGACTTCGCTGCCGGGCGAGAGCAGTACGCGCGAGCCATCCGGCAGTACTTCTTCGCGGATCTCGCCTGCCGCCGTCCGCATCATCTGCGCGGCCGGTGGCGCGGCTTGGTGGGTATACAGGCCGAACGCACAGAGCAGCAGCACGGCCGTACCGGCGTCGCGCAGGCGCCGGCGCTGCCGCCGGAGCTGGTGCCGCTGCAGGCTGGGTGTTGCATCACCGGCCAGCCAGAGCGCCTGCAGGTGCTGGTACTGCGCGGCGTGGCGCGCATCGGCGTGGTACCACTGGCTGAACGCACGCTCGTCACGGCCGCCGTCGCGGCCGTCCAGCCACCAGCGTGCGGCCTCGCGTGCGATCGCCTCCTGGCTCATGCGCCGGGTACCTGCTGCAGCGCGACCAGCGCACGCAGCAGATGACCGTGCGCGGTCTGCCGGCTGATTCCCAGCTGTCGGCCGATCTCTGCCAGTGCCATCTGCTCCACCCGTGCCAGCAGGAACACCTGGCGCGACCGGGGCGGCAAGGCGGCAATGACCGCGTCGAGGTGGCGCAGCTGTTCGGCATCGAGCAGGCGCTGCTCCGGAAGGGGCGAAGGATCAGCGATGGCGAGCAGCTGCGCGTCATCCAGAGCGTCTTCGCGCCGGCGTTGGCGTTGCCGGTAATGATCGGCGATCAGGTTGTGGGCGACGCGGTACAGGTAGGCGCGGCCATTGCTCAGCAGGCCACTGGCGGCGATTCTGACGACGCGCAGCCAGGTTTCCTGGACGACGTCATCGGCGTCGCTGTGTTGCGGGAGTTTACGGCGGACATGGGCGTGCAGCGGCCGGTAGTGGGCCGCGCACAGCTGCGCGACATCCGTCGGTTCGACAGGCGTGGACACGGGGCGGGCGACAACTGGGAAAGGGAACAGCCCGCGGCGGCAAGGGCAGCGGCTGCACCTTACAGCAAAAGAGAATCATTTGCATCAATGAGCGCAAGGCGCGGCATGCATGGCCGACTGCGAGGTCAGCGCGGACGATAATCGCAGTGGATTTGCAGGGCTTCGGTGGGGTTGCGATGCAGCTCGAAACCGCAGTGCTGGAGGCTGCGCTTCACCCGGGCGATCGCTTCGGCATGGCGGGCGGTGCGACGATGCTGCCAGCGCGGCGGGGTGAACACGCCCAGTGGCAGCAGCCGCAGCCGCTTGCCGTGCAATACCACTGAGACATCGATATGACGGCCATCGATGTCGTGGCCGTTGGCGCCGAAGATGGCATCGACTTCATCATGGCGCTGCGGATAGCAGGCGCGGAACACCACGATGCCGAGCCAACGCACGCCACGACGGAAGCTGCCGAGCCGGCTGTGGCTGGGTTCGAAGCCGCGCGTGACGAGCAGGCGCAGCCCGGCAGGCAGCAATGCCTGCACGTCGAGCAAACGTTGCAGTGCCTCTTCTTCCAGCTGGATGCGGGTGGAGGGCCAGCGCGGTGCGATGAGCAGTCCGTGGTGGCGGCCGCGTTGCAGGGTCAGCATGGGTCAAGCCTCGCATGCGGGCGAACAGCCGGGGGTAGTGCCGGCAAATCTGTTCCCCGTCGGGTGCCGGCCAGCGGCCGGCACTACCGTGACGATCGTCAGAGGTCGCGGTACTGGATCTGCGAAGCCAGTACGCGCAGGCCATCGGCATTGCTGGACAGGATGCGCTCTTCGCTGATGCCTTTCTGCCGTTTCAGCTGGAAGCCCTGGGCTGCAGGCAGCTGCGCGGCGATGCTGTCCATGCGCTGCAGGGCATCAGGCCCGCTGCAGTCGAAGTGGCCCCAGTAGGCGCCATCGCGGTGAATCTGCAATCGGTAGTTCATCGCGGTAGCTCCGGCAGGTCCTGCAGCCAATGGTCGAACATCGCGGTGGCGGCCGCGGCCAGTGGCGCGCCATAGCGACGCGCCTGCGTGCGCAGGTCGTTCGGATCGATGCCGGCCTGCGCCAGTTCCAGGGTGTGACCGATCAGCCAGCGCTCGAACTGGCGCGCGTCCAGCTCCGGATGGCATTGCAGTGCCAACGCATGGTTACCGATGGCAAAGGCCTGGTGGCGGCAGGCCGGCGTGCTGGCCAGGCGGCGTGCACCCGCCGGGAGTTCGAACGCCTCGCCATGCCAATGCAGTACCGGAATGCCCTGCAGGGCCTGCAGTGGCGAGCGCTGGCCGTCATCGGTGAGCAGCAGTGGCGCAAAGCCGATCTCCTTGCCACCACTGGCGGCGACGTCGGCACCGAGTGCACGCGCCATCAGCTGCGCGCCCAGGCAGATGCCCAGCGTGGGCCGCTGCTGCTGCAGCCGACATTGCAGCAGCGCGATGCTGTCATTGAGGAAGGGATAGAGATCAACGTCGTTGACGCTGACCGGACCGCCCAGCACCACCAGCAGGTCGGCGGCTTCGGCCGGATCGAGGGCGTCGACACCGGCTTGCAGCACCTGCAGCTGCCAGCCCTGTGCCATCAGCAGAGGCTGCAGGGTGCCGAGGTCTTCAAAGGCGACGTGTAGCAGGACGACCGCGTGCTTCATGCCAGGGCTCCATTGCTGGGCCAGTAGAAACTGTCCGGGGTGGCGCGTGCGCCGAAGATGGCCTGCCCGACGCGGACCACGGTGGCACCTTCCTCGATGGCCACTTCGAAGTCACCGGACATGCCCATCGACAGCTGCGACAGGTCGATGCCGGGAGGTGCAGTGCGCTGCAGCTGGTCGCGCAGTTCGCGCAGGCGCACGAAGCAGGCACGCACGCGCTCGACCTTGGGGGTGAAGATGGCCAGCGTCATCAGGCCGCGTACGTGCAGGCGGTCGAACGCTGGAAGCTGCTGCACAAAGGCCTCGACGGCAGCGGGTTCCAGACCGTACTTGCTGGGTTCGGCGGAGGTGTTGACCTGTACGAACACATCGAGCGTGCGGTCTTCCAGCTGCAGGCGCTGCTGCAGTGCTTCGGCCACGCGCAGGCTGTCAAGCGCCTGGAACTCGCTGGCGAAGCGCGCCACGTAGCGCGCCTTGTTGGTCTGCAGATGCCCGATCACCGACCAGTGCACGCCCAGATCGGCCATCGTCTCGGCCTTGCGCTGCGCCTCCTGCACCTTGTTCTCGCCCAGCTCGCGGCAACCGGCGGCCACCGCCATGCGGATGCGGGCGTCATCGACGGTCTTGCTGACCGGCAGCAGGCGCACGCTGGCCGGGTCCCGGCCGACGCGGGCGCAGGCAGCGGCGATGCGTTGGCGCACCGTGACCAGGTTGGCGGCGATCTGTTCAACGGACTGGGCGATGGGCCAGTCGGCGGCGGCAAGGGGCATGCGGGCACCTCCAATGCAGGATGGCCAGGGTGGGATACACTGGCACAGGACAAGAATTATTTTGGCATAGGACAAAATGAAAATCACCGGGCATAGCGCCGAGTCGATCTTCGACAGCATCCGTGATGGCATCGGCAAGGGCCGCCTGCCGGCGGGCAGCGTGCTGCCGCCGGTGCGCGAACTGGCCGATCAGCTGGGGGTCAATCGCAACACCGTGGCTGCTGCCTACAAGCGACTGGATGCGGCCGGCCTGGCCAGTACCGCGGGCCGACGCGGCACGGTGGTGCGTGGCCTGCCGCCGACGCTGGCGCGCGAGGGCAGTACGCCGGGGTTGGCGCTGCAGGACCTGGCCGGTGGCAACCCGGATCCTCGCCTGCTGCCCAGCCTGCGCCTGGCCCCGGCGGCGCCACGGCTGTATGGCGTGGGCACGGTCGACCCGAGGTTGCAGGCGTTGGCACGCGCCTCGCTGGATGCGGATTGCCCCGAGGGGTACGCGCTGGAGCTGACCCATGGCGCGGTCGATGGCATCGAGCGCCTGTTGGCGGCATGGCTGCTGCCGGGGGATCGCATCGCGGTGGAGGATCCATGCTTCCTCGGCAGCCTCAATGTGCTCAATGCCGTGGGCCATGCGCCGTTGCCGGTGACGGTGGATGCGCATGGCATGCAGGTTGAATCGCTGCGACAGGCGCTGGAGGCCGGGGCACGCGCGGTGCTGCTGACCCCGCGTGCGCACAACCCGACCGGGGCCAGCCTGGATGCGAAGCGGGCACGGGCGTTGCGCCAGCTGCTGGCGGCCTACCCGCAGGTGGCGGTGCTGATCGATGACCACTACGCACTGCTCTCGCAGCAGGCCTACCACTCGGTACTGCCGCTGGATGGCCGGCGCTGGGCGCTGCTGCGTTCGCTGTCCAAGCCGCTCGGCCCCGACCTGCGCCTGGCCTGGCTGGCCTGTGATGACGAGACCGCGATGCGGTTGCGGTTGCGGTTGGCGTCCGGCATCGGCTGGGTCAGTCATCTGCTGCAGGATGCCGCCACTTCGGTGCTGGCCTCGGCGCCGCAGCGGGCGAAGATCGCCTCGGCAGGCGAGCGGTACCAGCAGCGCCTGCAGTCGCTACAGGAACTGCTGCGCGCGCGTGGCGTGCCGACGCCGTTGCCGATGGAGGGATTGAACCTGTGGCTGCCGTTGCCGGCCGACAGCCATCCACAGGTACTGGCGCTGGCTGCGCGCGGATGGCATGTGCGTGCTGGCGAAGTGTTTTCGGTGGCTGCACCAGGGCATGGCCTGCGCATCACCTGCGCGGCGCTGGGGGCGGCGCAGCTGCGGCAGCTGGCCGATGACCTGGCGGCGGTGTGTGGTCTGTAGCGTCGAGCCATGCTCGACGTTGTTTCGCCTTTGCGCTACAGAAGCAGATCAGGGCGCGGCGTTGGCGCCGGGGCGCACGTAGTAGGACTGGCCACTGTCATCGACGAACATCAGCTCCGGCTTGCCCTGCCAGGACGTGAGCATGGCGCCGGTATTGTTCTGGTGCTTGACCATCAGGCTGGCGCCACGGTCCGGGTTGGCGACGACCTTGAAGACTTCGGTGGTGCCGGTGGCATCGTCCAGAGTGAGCAGGGCTTCGCCGCCGCGGTCGCTGGTGCCATAACCGCCGCGCTCGGAACCGTCGGGGCCAAGCAGGATCAGGCCGGACAGCGCGGTTGCACGCGGTCCTTGGGTGCGGCCCCTGCTGAGGGGGTCCGGCACCGGCGCGCCGAGGATCAGCCGTGGTTGGCCAGTGTCATCGTGGATGACCAGGCCGCGCGCTTCGATGATCCGCTCAGGCGATTGGCTGCGATGCAGGCTCCAGGCGGTCCAGCCGGAAACGAGCAGGGCAAGGGTCGAGACCACCAGGGTGGTCAGCAGCAGCACACGGGGCATCGGGTCGTCCTTCCTTGGATAGGCCGACGATAGCGGATGCCGGCGGGCAAAGGCCAGTTCGTTGTGTGACGATCTGTATCGTCAGTGGAAATCGCGGCTGTGGCTGCGCAGTCCCTGCAGCAGCTCATCCAGGCAGTGCATGCGCTGCACGATGACATGCTGCACGCCATCAACGCGCTCCAGGCGGCCATCGATCTGCATCAGCTGGGTGTCGACCAGCACCCGGTGCTGGCGGTCGGCCAGGTGGCGCCAGACCACGGCGTTGACCATGCCGGTCTCGTCTTCAAGGGTGAGGAAGGTAACGCCACTGGCGGTCTGCGGGCGCTGGCGCATGCGCACCAGTCCGGCGATGCGCACACGGCGGCCGTGGCCGTGCCCGGCCAGCTGTGCGGCATCCAGGCAGCCACGACTGCGCAGCTGCGCGCGCAGGAACGAGATCGGGTGGCGGCCGAGGGTGGTGCCCGTGCTGCGGTAGTCGGCCTGCATGTCCTCCCAAGCGCTGGGCAGTGGCAGAGGCACACGGGCTTCGGCAGTGGCACGGGCCTGGTCGAACAGCGGCAGCCGGTTCTCTACGCCCGAGATATCCCAGCGTGCACGATGGCGATGGCCGCTGAGCCCGCGCAGTGCCCCGGCATCCGCCAGCAGGCCCTGCTGGCGGCGGTCCAGCGCGGTGCGCTGGCACAGGTCGCCGACGTCGTCGAACGGGCGCCGCGCGCGCTCGCGCATGATGGCCTGCACGGCATCTTCGTTGCAGCCGTCGATCAGGCGCAGGCCCAGACGGATCGCCGCCGGCCCCCTGCTGAAGTCCAGCGTGCAGTCCCAGTCGCTGTGGCGTACGTCCACGGGAAGAACGGTTATGCCATGCCGCCGCGCGTCCTGCAGCAGCTGGTCGGGGCTGTAGAAACCCAGCGGCTGGCTGTTGATCAGGCTGGCAGTGAATGCGGCCGGGTGGTGGCATTTCAGCCAGCAGCTGTTATAGGTCAGCAGGGCGAAGCTGGCGGCGTGGCTTTCCGGGAAGCCGTAATCGCCGAAGCCCTTGATCTGCTCGAACAGGTGCTCGCCGTATTCGCGACTGAAGCCGTTCTCCAGCATGCCGGCCAACAGCTTCTCGCGATGCGGTTCCAGCCCGCCACGACGTTTCCAGGCGGCCATCGAACGGCGCAGGGCATCGGCCTGGCCAGGCGTGTAGCCGGCTGCTTCGACCGCCAGCTGCATCACCTGTTCCTGGAACAATGGCACGCCCAGCGTACGCGCGAACACGCGTTCCAGCTGCGGTGGGTAGAGCGGGTTGTCCGGGTCGTTCAACGCGTCCGGTCCCTGTTCGCGCAGGATCCGCCGCCGCTCCAGATAGGGGTGCACCATGTCGCCCTGGATCGGTCCGGGGCGCACGATCGCCACTTCGATCACCAGGTCATAGAACGTGCGTGGCTGCATGCGCGGTAGCATCGCCATCTGTGCGCGCGATTCGATCTGGAACACGCCGATGGTATCGGCGGCGCAGATCATGTCGAAGGTCTTCGCATCCTTGGGCGGGATGGCATCCATGCGCCCTTCGTGCAGGCCATGCTGTTTCAGCATCGCCAGGCACTTGCGGATGGCCGTGAGCATGCCCAATGCCAGGCAGTCGACCTTCATCAGGCCGGTGGCATCCAGGTCGTCCTTGTCCCACTGGATGACGGTGCGGTCGGCCATCGCCGCGTTCTCCACCGGTACCAGGGTCGACAGCGGATGCTCGGAAATCACGAAACCGCCCGGGTGCTGCGACAGGTGGCGCGGGAAATCGATCAGCTCTGCGGTGAGTGCCAGCAGGCGCCGCATCAACGGCGTGTCCGGATCGAAGCCGCGCTCGCGCAGGGTTTCCGGCAGCGGGATGTTGCCGCCCCAGTGGTCCATCGCCGTGCCCAGTTCGTTGACCTGGTCCATCGGCAGGCCCAGTGCGCGGGCCACGTCGCGGATCGCGCTGCGGCCACGGTAGCTGATCGCCACCGCGGTCAGTGCGGCGCGCTCGCGGCCGTAGCGCTTGAACACGTACTGCAGCACCTCCTCGCGACGCTCGTGCTCGAAGTCGATGTCGATATCCGGTGGTTCGTCGCGCTCGGCGGAGATGAAGCGCTCGAACAGCAGGTTGCTGCGTGCCGGGTCGATCTCGGTCACGCCCAGCACGAAGCACACCGCCGAGTTGGCCGCTGAGCCACGGCCCTGGCAGAGGATGTCCTGGCTGCGCGCAAAGCGCACGATGTCCTGCACGGTGAGGAAATACGAGGCGTAGTTCTTCTGCTTGATCAGCGCCAGTTCGTGCTCGATCTGCGTGCGTTGCTTCGCTTCGATGCCGCCTTTCCAGCGCCACCGGATGCCGCGCTCGACCAGCACGCGCAGCCAGCTGTCCGGATCGTGTCCTTCGGGCACCAGCTCGCGCGGATAGGTGTACTGCAGCTGTTCCAGGGTGAAGTGGCAGCGCTCGGCGATGCGCAGGGTTTCAGCCAGCAGTTCGGGCGGATACAGCTGGGCCAGCGCGGTACGCGGGCGCAGGTGGCGCTCGCCATTGGGAAACAGGCGCCAGCCGGCCTCGGCCACGCTGCAGCGGTGGCGGATCGCGGTCAGTGTGTCCTGCAGGGCACGGCGGCGGCGCACGTGCATGTGCACATCGCCACTGGCGACCAGGGGCAGGCGGTGGCGTTCGCCGAAGGCCTGCAGCTGCTGCAGGCGGCGTGCGTCATCGTGTTCGCGGTGCAGTTCCACCGCCAGCCATAGCCGATCATCGAAGCCGGTACGTAGCAATTCAAGATCGGTGGCGGATGGCTGCCGGTCCAGCCACAGGCACAACAAACCGTCGGGCAGGCCGAGCAGATCGTCGCGCAGGCAGCGGTATTCGCCCTTGGCAGCCCGCCGCCGACAGGTCGTGATCAACTGGCACAGCCCGGCATAGGCGGCCTGGTCGGTGCACAGCAGGGCCAGCTTCGGCCCGTCCTCGACCTGGAATTCGGCGCCGACGATCAGCGCCACGCCATGTGTCTTCGCTGCCTGCCAGGCGCGCACGATGCCGGCCAGCGAGCATTCGTCGGTGATCGCCAACGCGCGGTAGCCCTGGCCAGCGGCGCGCGCGAACAACTCTTCGGCGATCGAAGCACCGCGCTGGAAACTGAAGGCCGACAGGCAGTGCAGTTCGGCGTAGCCGGGCAGTTCGCTGTGCATGGCGGCTCAGCCGAACCAGCCGTGCAGCATCCACGGCGCATGCGGATCGTTGCGCACGCGGAAGGCCCAGCCGCGCTGGCCATGCGCGGTTTCCACCACGTAGTAGTCGCGGCGCGCGTCAGCCTGGTCCCACCAGCCCGATTCGATCCGCTCCGGCCCGGCGATGATGCGCAGGCGCGGGTCACGCAGCGGCTGTGGAGCGTCCAGCAGCCAACCGGGGCGCAGTGGCCAGTATGCCGGTGGCCTGGCCGCTGGCTGGGTGCCGCTGGCGCGTTCGGGGCGATGGTCGGCCTGCACTGCCAGCGGCTGCACGGCGTCATCGCCGAGCCGCGCGCGCAGGCGCTCACGCAGCTGGTTCCACGGCATCGCCTGCGCCGGACGGGTATCGAACAGGTCACGCGCGGCGGGTACGAACGGCGGCAGCTGTTCGGCCTGCAGGCGCAGTGCGCGGCTGCCGGCCGGCAGGGCGAACGCTTCCATGCGGTTGCGCGCGATCTCGAACAGCAACGCGGGATCGCGTTCGGGCGCCAACAGGCCGATGGTCAGCACGCTGGCCGGCAACAGGTCATGCTCGAAATGCAGGTCGAAGCGCTGCACGCCGCCATCGCGCGAGCACAGGAAGGCGGCCAGGTCGAGCAGCAGGCGGCGCAGCGGGAACAGCAGGGCCTGGCTGGATTCGATCTCGTACTCGAATTCGATGCGCGCATCGAAACGGTCTGGTGGCTGGTAGTAGCGCAATGGCGCGGTGGGCAGCCCGCGCAATGCATCCAGCTGCTGCAGGACCTCGGGGGCGAAGCGCCGGGCCAGGCTGTCGCGCGGCAGCTTGAGCACCGCGCCCAACGTGCGCAGGCCGGAGCGGCCGAGCACCGTCACCGCCTCGCTGGGCAGGCCGCAGCGCGCCAGGGGCAGCTGCGCCAGCACCGCCGGCAGTTGCTGCGCATCGATGCCGAGGCCATCGTGGACGTTGGCCAGCACGCGCGCGGCATGTGGGGTAGGCGCGGCCACCAGGCGGTGGCGGAAACCGAGTTCGTGCAGTTCGTTGCGCAGGCGCTGCTGGATCGTCAGCCAGTCACCGAACAGGGCGCGGCTGGCACCGATTTCCAGCACCAGTGCATGCGGAAAATCGAGGCTGACCTGCGAGCTGTAGGCATAGGCCCAGCTGGCCAGCAGCTGCCGGGTGTGCTGTTCGGCATTGGGGTCGTAGTCGTGCAGGTGCATGTCCTGCACCAGTACCTGTGCAGCCGACAGCAGCATGCCCGGGCGCAACCCCGCGGCGCGTGCCGACGGGCTGACTGCACGCACTACGCGTCGCTGTGCCGGCCCCTGCAGCAGCACCAAGGGCCGGTGTGGGTCGGGCTGCAGGCGCAGCACGCTGTCCAGCGCCAGCTGCGGCAACAACAGGCAGGCCCAGTGCATGGCGCGTCCTCAGTGGGCGATGGCCAGCGGCAACGGTTGTGCCGGCGGCAGGCCGCCACGGCACTTCAGCACCCGCACCTGGCCGTGGTCGAGCTGCAGGCGCAGGCTGGCCGGGGAGGGATTGCGCGCGGCCTGCGCCTCGCGGAACACGAAGCCCAGGCACTGGCCGCTGTCGGCGGCCACCTGCAGGCGGCGCAGGGCGCGGTCGTCGGCTTGATGCGGCCAGCACAGTACCGCCGCGCAGGCCGCAGAGCGCAGGCACTGTTCGGCGGCCCACAGTGCCTGCTTCGGCGCGGCGTGGATGATCTGCAACTGGCCCAGGTCCAGCCCGGCGGCGGCCCAGGCCGGGGCGTGCGGGCGATAGGGCGGGGCGACCAGCACGATCGGGCGATCGCGCAGGCTCAGCTTGGCAAGCGCCGGCCAGACCAGCGCCAGTTCGCCAACGCCGGGCACCGCCTGCAGTACCTCGCACAGTCCGCTGGCCGGCCAGCCGCCGCCGGGCAGGCGTGCATCCAGTGCCGGATGGCCGCTGGCCAGATGGTCGCTGGCGGGGCCCTGGCGGGCCGGGCCACGCCACAGCTGGCGCCCGTCCAGCAGTCGGTCGAGGGCGACGACGGCACCCATCAGTCAGCCCTCCAGGGGAGGCGCCGGGCGGGCTGGAAACGGCAGGAACGGGCGGAAACGGCGGGCATGGCGCGAGTATCGACGGGCCGGTATCAGGGGCTGAGACCAGACATGCTACTCGCGTTGTAAGTAGAATTACTAATGAAATCGGAGGGTCCGGTTTCAGGTTGCTGAAGGGGGAAAGCATCCACGCATGGCGTGGATCTACTGGAGAGAGCCACGGCAAATCCATGCCGCAGCCTGGTAGATCCACGCCATGCGTGGATAGCGGTAAAGCGCGGTGCCGACCAAGGTCGGCACCCACCCGGCATGGCCCGTTGCTACCCGGGGATGCCCCTGGTTACGGGCGCAGCGGCAGCGCCACCGGGCGCAGCGGCGCGGCATCGCCACCGCGGATCTTCAGCGGGCCGCCGATGAAGGCGAATTCGTAGACCTTGTCGCGGGCCAGTTCGTCCAGCGCCACCAGCTCGATGATCGGCGCACCCTGCTGTGCCAGCAGGTAGGTGTGCAGCGGCACGTAGTCGTCGGACACCTCCGAAGGGAAGGTCTCGAAGCTGAGGTTGTCGGCGCCGACGATCATCGCGCCGCCGTCCTCGACCAGGAAGCGTGCCGCGTCCAGGCCCATGCCCGGCGGGTTGGCCATGTAGGCCCTGGGCTGCTCGAACAGGCGCATGCGGCCGGTGCGGATCAGCACCACGTCGCCCTGCTGCAGTTTCACCTTCTGGCGTGCCAGCGCATCCTTCAGGTCCTGGCGGGTGACGCGGTAGCTGTCCGGCAGCATGTCCACGCCCTTGGCGCCGGCCACGTCGATCAGCACGCCACGCGCGATCAGCGGCGGGAATTTCTCGATGCCGGTGACATTCCAGCCGCGGTCGCCGAGGTGCTTGTCGGCCTCGAAGCCGTTCCAGATCTTCCCGTGGATGCCGAAGTGGTTCAGCGCATCGATGTGGGTGCCGGTGTGGCTGTACATCGAGAACGCGGTGCCGGTGTAGCTGCGGGTGAGGTTCATGGCCTCGCCCACGCCCATCGGATCGTCCATCACTGTGCCGCGCGGGGTGTGGGTCATCCAGAACTGGTAGTGCGGGTCGCCGGCATCCTGCCAGCTGGGCATGCCGACGTAGTATTCGGTGGCCAGGTCATAGGCCTTGCCGCCGCTGACCCGTGACAGGATCGCGGCGCGCGAGGCTTCGGTGATCAGGTTGAGGCGGCCGATCTCGTCCTCCGGCCCCCAGGGGCTGGTGCCGACCTGCTGGCCGGAGGGAACGCGTTCGTGCGCGGATACGGTGGTGGAAGCGGCGGTGGCGGCCAGCAGCAGGGCCAGCGCGGTGGACAGGGTACGTGGGGTCATGGGGAAATCTCCTTGCAGGGTGGGGGAGGGTGCGGCTCAGGCCGCGACCAGGGGCGCCAGGGCCTGGCGCAGGTGTGGCAGCGGCAGGGTCTGCAGGCGCAGGCCGTTGCCGCCGATCACGGTGGGGATGGAACGGATGCCGAGCGCGGCAGCTTCGGCGCGATCGGCCTGCACGCGCTGGCGCACCGCGTCGCTGCGCATGTGGTCAGCGAAGGCGCCACGTGGATGGCCCAGCGATTCGGCAATATCCAGCAGTACTTCCGCGTCGCCGATGTTGCGGTGCTGGTGCAGGTGCGCCCATTGCACCGCGTCGAACATCGCGCCATGGGCATCATTGCCACCGATCAGCCCTGCGGCCTGGCAGGCCAGTGCGCCGAGCCAGCCGGAGGGATACTCGAAGTCCTGTGCGCGCATGCCTTCGATATCGATGCGCGCGGTGTCCTCATGCGCGGCGCAGTCGGTCCAGTGGCGCAGGATGATCGCCTTGGCGCGCGCCATCGAGCCGAACACCTCGACCATCTGCGCGCGCGAGTCCTGCAGCACGAAGCTGCGGTGGCGCACCTGGATGCCGAGTTCGGCCGAGACCTGCTGCAGGCGCGGGGCCAGCACGAAGCACCAGCCGCAGACCACGTCGTGGAAGAAATCGACCACCGGCGCTGCGGTGGCGGGGGAAGGAACGGAAGACATCTGCCTGCCATCGGTGAGAGGGGAGGCGGCAGAGTAGGCAGCGCGGCGTGGCCGAAACAGCACGCCGCGGGCAGCTCAGTTTTCGCTGGCGGTTACGAATCCAGGCCGGCGCAGCCGGGCAGCTCGGCGTGCAGGAAGTCGATGAAGGCACGCACCTTGGGCTGCAGGTGGCGCGAGGTGGGGTAGACCGCATGCACGAAGCGCGGCGGATAGCGGTGGTCGGGCAGCACCTGCTGCAGTTCGCCACGGGCCAGCGCTGGTGCCGCCAGGAACGAGGGCAGGGCGCCGATGCCCATGCCGGCCACCAGCAGGTCACGCAGCAGCAGGCTGTTGTTGACGGTCACGCGCGCCGGCAGGGTGATCGTCACCTGGCCATCCGGGCCGAGCAGCGGCCAACTGCCCGGTGAGTCGGACAGGCTGTAGGCCAGCACGCTATGGGCCTGCAGATCGCCTACTGCCTGGGGCGCCGGATGCTGCTGCAGGTAGGACGGCGCCGCGCACAGCACCTGCTGCAGCGAGGCCAGCCGGCGTGCCACCAGGCGTGAATCATCCAGCTCGGCACGCAGCCGCAGCGACACATCGAAACCCTCGCCGACCGCATCGAGCAGGCGGTCTTCCATCACCAGGTCCAGCGACAGCTGCGGATGCTGCTGCAGGAAGCGGGGCAGCAGCGGCGACAGCGTGCTCAGCGCGAACGACTGCGGCACATTGACGCGCAGGCGCCCGGTCACCTCGCCACGCTGCTCGGCGATGCCACGTTCCAATGCGTCCAGCTCGTCGAGCAGGCGGCAGCATTCACGGTAATAGGCGTGGCCGGTTTCGGTCAGGCTCATGCGCCGCGTGGTCCGCTGCAGCAGTACCACGCCCAGATGCGCTTCCAGCGTGCGCAGCTGTTTGCTGAGCCCGGCGGGCGACATGCCCAGGTCTTCGGCGGCGCGGGCCAGCCCGCCGCGTTCGACGATGCGGCGGAAGGCACGCATCAGGTTGAAGGAATCCATGCCGGCCCCGGGCGCGATGAGGGCGCCATTGTAGATCCACGCCATGCGTGGATGTGGGAAGCGTGGTGCGGCAGGCTTGCGCCGTTTGTTCAAGCCAGCAACCCGCACGCCACGCCAGCATGCAGGCCCTCATTTCCCGGGTTGCCCATGAAACACTGGATCCTCCGCCTGTATGCCCCGTTGTTCCTGCTGGGGTTCGTTGCCACTGCCGTCGTCTGGGTCGGCCACTGCCACCGTGACCCGCTGTGGTTGCTGGCCCTGCTGGCGGCCGCCATTGCGCTCTCGTTCGCCGCCGAGCGCGCCTGGCCGTATGACCCTGCGTTCAACCACGACCAGGGCGACCGTGTACGTGATGCCCTGCACGCGCTGGTCAACGAGAGCCTGAACGTGCTGTCGATCGCCGCGGTGCCGCTGCTGGCGGCGATCATTCCGTGGCAGGTCTGGCCGCTGCAGTGGCCGTTCGCACTGCAGGTACTGGTGGCGATCATCGCTGCCGATCTCGGCATTACCCTGGTGCACTACGCAAGCCATCGCATCGGCTGGTTGTGGCGCCTGCATGCGGTGCATCACAGCGTGACCCGCATGTATGGCTTCAACGGCCTGATGAAACACCCACTGCACCAGGCGGCCGAAGCGGTGGGCGGTGTGCTGCCGTTGCTGCTGTTGGGCCTGCCGATGCCGGTGGCGGCGGTGCTGGCGTTTGCCATCGCCATCCAGCTGCTGCTGCAGCACTCCAACGTGGACATGCGCCTGGGTGTGCTGGGCCGGGTGATGGCGTGGGCGCCGCTGCATCGCTTCCACCACATGCGTTACGGCACCGCCGGCGACGTCAACTTCGGCCTGTTCCTGACCGTCTGGGATCACCTGCTGGGGACCGCCTTCGATGCGCCCGGTTATCGGCTGCAGCAATGCGATCTCGGCATTGGCAGCCAACCGGACTATCCACGCGATTACGCGGGGCAGCTGCTGGCGCCGTTCCGCGAACTACCGCATGGCGAGGTGCCGGAGTTGCCCGAAGGCCTGCGCAGGCGTGGGTGATCGGCCGTGTCAGGTCGCGTGCAACTGCAGGCCCTGCAGCTGTGCGGCACCGATGCCGAACATGCGGCGCAGGCTGCGCGAGAGATGGGCCAGGTCGGCGAAGCCGGCGGCATGCGCACTGTCGGTCAGGTTGTGCCCGCGCAGATGATGCGTGAGCGCAGTGCGTAGCCGTTGCCACAGCACCCAGCCGCGCAGGGTCACCGCCAGGTCGGACTGGAAACGCCGGTGCAGCTGGCTGGTCGACAGGTGCGCGGCTTCGGCGATGTCGGCAGCCGGCACCGGGCCGGGCAGGTACTGGGCGATACGGGCCAACGCCGTCTGCACGCGGCGGTCCAGCGGTTGCGGGCGGCTCAGCCGTGGCAACCAATCGCGCAGCTCCAGCGCGTTGCCCGGCAGCGCGTGCAGATGCTGCTGGATCTGGGTGGGATCGGCGTGGGCCGGCTCAAGGAACACCGTGCAGCCTGCTTCCGGTGCCGACAGGATCGCGTGCGGCTGGAACGAAGGCAGCCATAGCCGCTGGCCCTGCTGCTGTACGCCATCGATCTCGACGTGCCAGGGCGTACCGTCGCTCAGCAGCAATTGATGGGCGTAGTGCGCATGCAAAGCGCTGTCACCAGCATGGCCGTGCAGCACGGCGGCGTGCGCATCCAGCAGCAACGTGCCGTTCCAGGGCAGGGCGGGGGAAGACATGACGGGATTGTAGATCCACGCCATGCGTGGATGAATCTCCATCGAAATCGAATATTCCGACAGTTGAACGAAGAGCAGCCGAGCATGGGCTCGGCTCTACAGCAGGCCGTGCAGGGAATTGTCGAAGGCGGGGTGGGTCCGGTTGCGGGGGCGTGAGCCGCATGGATGCGGCGACCGAGCTTACATGGACGTACTTGCAGCGCCCCCCGCAGCCGGACCCACCCCGCCTACCTGCAGGAACCCAGCTTTTGCTGTTGCTCTGGTTTTTGACGTTGATGTCGCCTCTGCGGGTGCCGGGCGCAGCCCGGCCGTGCGCACCCTCACCGCCCGTGCGGATCCGGCCGGTGATGCACGTACTCGACCACCGTGCCATCGGGATGCACCGCATTGAACGCCGCCCCGGTCGGCACCACCTGCAGCGGGAAGATGATCTCGGCACCGGCCGCGACCAGTTTGTCGTGATAAGGCCGAACGTCATCGACCAGCAGCGTCCCCGTGGTCGAAGTGAATGGCGCCAGCGCCTCATCGCAACCTTCGATCAGCAGGAATGCACCGACCATCGCCAGGCGTAGGCCGGCATCGGGAAACGGGAAGCCCGCATCGGCCACCACACCCTGCAACTGCTCGTAGAACGCCACGCTGCGCTCCAGTTCGCCAGGGGCAACGAATACCCGGATCAGCACGCGTGGGCTGCGCTGGGTTGAGGTATCACAGCGGTCACGCCAGAGATGATCGAAGTCGCGGTGTATGTTCATAGGCGGGGTCCAGGGCCGGTGACACCTCATTATCGGCAGCCCCACGCAGTCTGCTGATGACCGCCGGTGATGGCCTGATAACCGCTGGCCGGGTTGCCTCTGTGACTTAGGTCCTGTTGACAGGTGTGAACGCCCTCGCACAATCTTCACAGGATTGGGTCGCCCTGCGCGGCCCGGACAGGCAGGTTGTCACGCCGGGAGGAGGGTCCCAGGCGCAGACCGGCCCGTCCTTCGGCCTGCGGGAGGTTGCCTGGCAATTCCTGCGCGGCATGAACGCTGCACCCTTCGGCGGCACTTTCCCTGGACCGATTGCCTTGGCAACGGAATTACGCCTGCCGATGAAAACGTTTACAAAGCCGCTTGCGCTGTCCCTGGCCCTGTCTGTCGCACTGGCCGCCCCGGCCTGGGCCGACCCCGCCGCGTTCACTGTGCTGACCCTGGAACAGGCCCCGACCGCCGAGACGATGCCGGCCCTGGCCGCCCAGCTGAAGACCCTGCAGGTGGACGCGGTGAGCGTGCGCCAGGTGCAGCGCGGCATCGACCAGGTCGATCCGCTGCAGGTGCTGGCCGATGGCCTGGGCTACGAGTACCGCTTCATCGCCGCCGGCAGGGACGATGACCAGATCCAGCGCGGCCAGGCCGTGCTGACCCGGCTGCCGATCGCCGCTGAATCCGGCCCGGACCAGCCGGGCCTGAGCTACCTGCGCCTGGACGATGGCCGCCACACGGTGGCGGTCTATACCGATGCCGGTGCAGGTGCCGCGCAGCTGCCAGCGCTGGTCACCCGTTCGCGGCTGGGTGCACCGGCGGTGCTGCTCGGTGCGGTGGCCGGTGAATCGGCCAAGGCCGCCGGCTTCGATCCGGCGCGTGTCGCCCTGGAAGCCGATGCCAGCTATTTCAGCGATGGTTTCCAGGCCGCCAGCAGTGCGCCGTTCAAGCTGGAAGGCAACACCCTGCGCGCCACCCTGCTGACCCTGGCCTATGCCGCCGACAAACATGGCGACAGGCCGTGGATGGACACCACCCTCAACGCCGATGCGCGCGCTGCGCTGCTGCTGAAGGCGATGACCGAGGATGAGAAGTTCCAGATGCTGCACAGCTACTTCGGGCTGGGCAAGGACGGTGGCCCACTGCCGGAAGGTGCGGTCGGTTCGGCCGGTTTCGTGCCGGGCGTGGCGCGGCTGGGCATTCCGTCGCAGCAGTCGGCCGATGCCGGCGTCGGCGTGACCAATCCTGGTGGTATCCGTCCGGGCGATTTCGCCACCGCCATGCCGTCCGGCCCGTCCACCGCCTCCAGCTGGAACCGCGAAGTGGCCTTCGCCGGTGGCGCGACCATGGGCCGCGAGGCATGGCAGCAGCGCTTCAACATCCTGCTGTCGGGCAGCGTCAACCTGCAGCGCGATCCACGCAACGGCCGCAACTTCGAATATGCCGGTGAGGACCCGCTGCTGGCCGGTTCGATGGTCGGCGCGCTGATCCAGGGCGTGCAGAGCCAGCACGTGATCTCCTCGATGAAGCACTTCGCGCTGAACGACATGGAGACCCGGCGCAACTTCCATGACGTGCGCATCGGCGAACAGGCCATGCACGAATCGGACCTGCTGGCCTTCGAGATCGCGCTGGAAGCCGGTCGCCCGGGCGTGGCGATGTGCTCGTACAACAAGATCAACGGCACCTACGGCTGCGAGAACGGCTACCTGATGAACCAGGTGCTGAAGCAGGAATGGAAGTTCCCCGGTTTCGTGATGTCCGACTGGGGCGGCGTGCACAGCGGTTCGAAGGCGGCGCTGGCCGGCCTGGACCAGCAGTCGGCCGGTGAAGTGTTCGACGCGGCGGTGTTCTTCGACGAGCCGCTGCGTCTGGCCGTGCATGGCGGCGTGGTGCCGCAGGCGCGCCTGAATGACATGGTGGCGCGCATCCTGCGCACGATGTTCCTGCATGGCAACTTCGACAACCCGCCGCAGCACCAGAAGGTGGATGCCGAGGCCGGCTTCGCCGTGGCCCAGCGCACGGTGGAAGAGGGCAGCGTGCTGCTGCGCAATGAGGGCAACCTGCTGCCGCTGGCCGACAGCGTGAAGCGCATCGTCATCATCGGCGGCCACGCCGACAAGGGCGTGATCGGCGGCGGTGGTTCGTCGATGGTGGGCGTCACCGCCAAGGGCACCAATGCGGTGCCGGGCGTGATGCCGACCACCTGGCCGGGCCCGGTGATCTTCCACCCGTCCTCGCCGCTGGAATCGCTGCGTGCGGCGCGTCCGGACGCAACCATCGAGTATGTGGACGGCACCAATGCCGCCGCTGCGGCCAGGGCCGCCGCGCAGGCCGATGTGGCCATTGTGTTTGCCACGCAGTGGGCCGCCGAATCGGTGGACCTGCCGGACATGCAGCTGCCGGACAACCAGGACGCACTGATCTCGGCGGTGGCCGCGGCCAACCCGAAGACCGTGCTGGTGCTGGAAACCAACGGCCCGGTGCGCACCCCTTGGCTGGCGCAGGTGCCGGCGATGCTGCAGGCCTGGTACCCGGGCATCCGCGGTGGCGAAGGCATTGCCGCGCTGTTGACCGGCCAGGTCAATCCGTCCGGCCGCCTGCCGGTGACCTGGGTGGTGGACGAATCGCAGCTGCCGCGCCCGCACATCGACGGCCTCGGCTTCAAGCCGGCCAAGCCGTTCGGTGATGTGTTCGATTTCGATATCGAAGGTGCCAACGTCGGTTACAAGTGGATGGCGGCCAAAGGCCTGAAGCCCACCTTCGCGTTCGGTCATGGCCTGTCCTACACCTCGTTCGCCTATGAAAACCTCAAGGTGAGCGTGGAAGGTTCGCGCCTGGTCGCCAGCGTGGACATTCGCAACACCGGCAAGCGCGCCGGTGCCGACGTGGCCCAGCTGTACCTGAAGCTGCCGGCCGGCAGCACCACGCCGATCCGTCTGATCGGCTACGACAAGGTGAGCCTGCAGCCGGGCGAACAGCGCCGCATCCGCATCGAAGCCGAGCCGAAGACCCTGGCCCACTACGATGCACAGGCGCGCCGGTGGAAGATCGACGGCGGCACCTACCAGGTGCAGCTGTCGCGCAATGCTGCCGAACCGCTGCAGAGCGTGGACGTGCAGCTGGTGGAGCAGGTGCTGCGCTGATGCTTGAAGACACGGCCCCGTAAGGGGCCGTGTCCGTTTGTAGATTGCCGCTGCGCTCGCCGGGCACGGCCCGGCGCTACCGGATATCTACTGTAGCGCCGAGCCCATGCTCGGCTGTTGTAGAACGGAGCCGAGCGTGGGCTCGGCTCTACAGAACGCCGCGCCCGGCGGACGCCGTCATCACCCGGGCGCGCTGCCAAACCACCTGCGCAGGAAATCGATCAGCTGCCGCACCTTCGGTGAAGGCTGCGAACTGTGCGGATAGACCGCGTACACGCTCTGCTGCGGGAAACGGTGCTGGCGCAGCACCGGGCGCAGCCGGTCCTGGGCCAGGTCGTCCTCGATCAGCCAGCGTGGCAGCACGGTGACCCCGGCGCCGGCCACGGCGAAGGCACGCAGGCTGCTGGCACCATCTACGCGCACCACGGCATTGCCCGGATTGGTGGCGAACAATGCGTCGCTGCCATCCGGCGCCACCACCGGTACATCGGCCAGGCGCGGGTAGCCGAGGCGGGGAAGGGCGCCCAGCTGCACCGGGTCATCGGCTGCATCCGCGGAGGGCAGCCGGGCCAGCAACGAGGGCGCGGCCACCGCGCACAGCGGATGCCGTTCCAGTTCGCTGGCATGCAGGCCTGAATCCGGCAGGCGGCCCAGGCGGATGGCCAGGTCGAAACGTTCGGGAATCAGGTCGGCCGGTGCCGGTGAGGTCGACAGGTGCAGCTGCAGCGCCGGGTGCCGCGCACGGAAGGCCTCCAGCGCTGCGATCAGGCGCAGCTGCGCGTATTCCGGAGTAGTGGTCAGGCGCAGTACGCCCTGCAGCTGATGCTGATCGCGGCGCGCGGCATCGATGGCTGCCTGTGCGGCATCCAGTGCCTGCACGCAGTGCTGCAGGAACTGTTCACCGGCCTCGGTCAGCGCCAGGTGGCGGGTACTGCGCAGCAGCAGGGTCACGCCCAGCTCCTGCTCCAGCCGCTTCAGGTTGAAGCTGACCACCGCGCGGCTGAGGCCGAGGCGATCGGCCGCAGCGGTCAGGCTGCCGGCTTCGACCACGGCACGGAAAATATCGAAGCGATCGAGGCTGACCATGGCGATTCATTGTCAAAACAGTTTTGACAGTGTTGCAGGTGCTGTCGTGTTTCTCCAACAACCCCCGGGCGGCATGCTGATGGCTTCTCCGCTGGAGCGCCGCCGATGCCGTCCCCCCGCCTGCGCCATGAGGCGATTTTCCTGCTGGTATTTGCCCTGGATCTGGTCAACATGTTCATCGCCACGGTGGCCTATCCGGCATTGGCAGCGGAGCTGCACGCCGACGTCAGCACCCTGGCCTGGGTCGGCACGGCCTACATGCTGGGGCTGAGCGTTGTGATTCCGCTGGCGCCCTGGCTGGCCGCGCGCTGTGGCGAGCGTCGCTTGCTGCTGGTGGCGTTGCTCTTGTTCGCGGTCGCCGCTGTGCTGGCTGGCGCAGCGCCAGGAATCGGCTGGCTGCTCGGCTGGCGCCTGCTGCAGGGCCTGGCCGGTGGCCTGCTGATTCCCGTGGCGCAAGCCGCGGCGTACCGCCAGTGCACGCCCGAGCAGCGTGGCGCGTTGACCCGGCGCATCCTGCTGGTGGCGCTGCTGGTGCCGGCACTGGCGCCCGCGTTGGGCGGGCTGCTGGTGCAGTGGTTGTCCTGGCGCGGTGTGCTCTGGGCCAGCCTGCCCTTGGCGGTGGTGGCGATCGGGCTGGTGCTGGCCTGGATGCCGGCCGATGGCGCGCGCAGTGCGCCGCGCCTGCAGGCCTATGCGCTCTCCACGGCGATGATGGCGCTGGGCGCGCTGCTGCTGGCGTTGACCTGGCTGGGTGAACCCGGCCATCGGGCCGCCGGTGCCGTACTGCTGTTGATCGCAATGCTGTTGGCGGCGGCCCACCTGCGACATGCACGGCAGCAGGCGCAGCCACTGCTGCGCTGGTCGCTGTTGTCCCATCGCGGGCTGCGGCTGGCGATGCTGATCTATCTGGCCGTACCCGGTGTATTCATCGGCAGCCAGCTGGTCAGTACCCTGCAGCTGCACCAGGCCGGCTACAGCGCGGCACGCATCGGCGCGTTGATGCTGCCCTGGGCGCTGGCCTCGGCCATTGCGATCACCGCCAGCAAGCGCCTGCTGGCTCGCTTCGGCCCGGCCACGGTACTGCGTGCCGGCATGCTGTTGCAGGCCAGCGGCCTGCTGTTGATGGCGCTGTTGCCGCAGCCGGCCTTCGCCTTGGCCGCGCTGTTGTTCGCACTGATGGGGGCGGGCGGCAGCCTGTGCAGCAGCACGGCGCAGACGCTGGCCTTCCATGGCGTGGAAGGTGAGGCGTTGGGCGATGCCAGTGCACTCTGGAACCTCAACCGCCAGCTCAGCTTCTGCCTCGGCACCGCCGCCATCGCACTGCTGCTGGCGCTGGCCCTGCAATGGCTGCCAGCACGCGCCACCAGCGTGGCGCTGGGTCTTGCCGCCGCAATCACGCTGTTGCCGATGGCGCTGTTGCGCCGGTCGGACGCAGTTTCCCTTTTCCAACCCGAGAATGCTTGATGGACATCAGTGCAGAACATGAAATCCACCTCCTGCACGACAAGCTGCAGGCCTGGTTCCGTGCCGATGTCGGCGCCGATGCGCTGGAGGATCTGATGGCGCACTTCTGTGCAGACTTCAGCATGGTCGGCATCGCGGGTCGCAGGCTGGACCGGAAGGCCGTGCAGGCACTGTTCGCGGGCGGTCATGGCGCGCGTCCAGGACTGCAGATTTCCATCGACGCCGTGCAGGCGGTGGAAGCGCCATCACCGCTGGCGGTGCTGCGCTATCGCGAAGGGCATTCGGTCGACGGCGGCGCACCCGCATGGCGGGAGTCGCTGGCGGTACTGAGGCACGAGCAGGGGCGCTGGTGCTGGCTGGCGCTGCATGAGGTGACGGCAGCCTGATGCTGTAGAGCCGAGCCCACGCTCGGCTGCTCTTCGGAGGTTGCGGTGGCCCCAGCCGAGCGTGGGCTCGGCTCTACAACGGCCAGATGGATGCGTGCCCGTCGAGCCGCACATGTGCCATCAGTCCTGCCTGCATCCACCGAAGAATGCAAAGCCTGCACACACTTCACGGCGCCAGGCAGGAGTAGGCTTGAGGCTTTCCTGCCGGGAGGGGTTGTCCATGCGTGTGCGTGCCGTCGCTGTAGCCATTGCCCTTTGCCTGTCCAGCACCGTGCTGGCCGCCGATACCCCGCCGATGACCCCGGATATCAGCGGCAAGCCGTTCGTTGCCCCGGATGTCGGTCGCGACTACGACAAGCGCGTGGTGATGGTGCCGATGCGTGATGGCACCAAGCTGTATACCGTGATCGTGGTGCCCAAGGGTGCCCGCAACGCGCCGATCCTGCTGACCCGCACACCTTACGATGCCGCTGGCCGCGCCAGCCGCAGTGATTCGCCACGCATGCGCGACCTGCTGCCGCAGGGCGACGAGGTGTTCGTCGACGGCGGTTACATCCGCGTGTTCCAGGACATCCGCGGCAAGTACGGCTCCGAAGGCGATTACGTGATGACCCGGCCGCTGCGCGGGCCGTTGAACAACACCAAGGTGGACCACTCCACCGATGCCTGGGACACCATCGACTGGCTGGTGAAGAACGTACCGGAGAGCAATGGCAAGGTCGGCATGCTCGGTTCGTCGTACGAGGGTTTCACCGTGGTGATGGCGCTGACCGACCCGCACCCGGCACTGAAGGTGGCCGCACCGCAGAGCCCGATGGTTGATGGCTGGATGGGCGACGACTGGCTCAACTACGGCGCGTTCCGCCAGGTCAACTTCAACTATTTCGCCATGCAGACCGAGAAGCGTGGCAAGGGTACGCCGCTGCCCAGCCTCGGCTACGACGACTACAGCACCTTCCTGCGCATCGGCTCGGCAGGCGACTACGCGCGTTTCACCGGCGTGGACCAGTTGACCTGGTGGAAGAAGCTGGTCGAGCATCCGGCCTATGACGGCTTCTGGCAGGGCCAGGCGCTGGACGCGGTGATGGCAAAGACACCGCTGAAGGTGCCGACCATGTGGCTGCAGGGCCTGTGGGACCAGGAGGACATGTGGGGGGCCAACCACGCCTACCAGGCGATGGAAGGACGCGATAGCGGCAACAACCGCAATTACCTGGTGATGGGCCCGTGGCGACACAGCCAGGTGAACTACAGCGGCAGCGAACTGGGTGCGCTGAAGTTCGACGGCGATACCGCGCTGCAGTTCCGCCGCGACGTGCTCAAGCCCTTCTTCGACCAGTACCTGGTGGATGGCGCGCCGAAGGCCGATACGCCACCGGTGCTGATCTACAACACCGGCGAAAACCACTGGGACCGCTTGAAGGGCTGGCCGCGCAGCTGCGACAAGGGCTGTGCTGCCAGCAGCAAGCCGCTGTACCTGCGCGCCGGGGGCAAGCTGGCGTTCCAGGCACCGGCGGCGGGCGAGGGCGACTTCGAGGAGTACGTGTCCGACCCGGCCAAGCCGGTGCCGTTCGTGCCGCGCCCGGTACGTTTCGGTGACCGCGACATGTGGACCACCTGGCTGGTCAAGGACCAGCGCTTCGTCGATGGTCGCCCGGACGTGCTGACCTTCATCACCGAACCGCTGGCCGCGCCGCTGCGCATCGGCGGCACGCCGGTGGTTCACCTGCAGGCCTCGACCAGTGGCACCGACAGCGACTGGGTGGTGAAGCTGATCGACGTGTATCCGGACCAGGAAGCGTCCACGCCGGAGATGGGTGGCTACGAGCTGCCGGTGTCGCTGGCGATCTTCCGTGGCCGCTACCGCGAGAGCTTCAGCGATCCGAAGCCGCTGGCCGCCAACCAGGTGCTGCCGTATCGCTTCGATCTGCCCAACGCCAACCATACGTTCCAGAAGGGCCACCGGGTGATGGTGCAGGTGCAGTCCAGCCTGTTCCCGCTGTACGACCGCAATCCGCAGACCTACGTGCCGAACATCTACCTGGCCAAGCCAGGCGATTACCAGAAGGCCACGCAGCGCGTGTGGCACAGCGCTGCGCAGGCCAGCTACATCGATCTGCCGGTGTATTGAGGCGGAGAGGATGACGCCGGGCATAGCCCGGCAGCACGTGGTAGTGCCGGCCGCTGGCCGGCATCCGCAATGGCGCAGGAGCGTGTCGACCAAGGTCGACACCTGCCAGGGCCCGGGCCTTCAGCCCACCTTCGACGGGCCCGTGCGCCAGCGGCTGGGGACCAGGCCGAAGCGCTTGCGGAACGCGGCGGCGAAGTTGCTGGGGTGGCGGTAGCCGCTGGCGGCGGCAGCCTGCTCGACGGTCCATCCGTTCTCGCGCAGGCCCTGTTCGGCATGGCGCATGCGCTGCTCATGCAGGTAGTCGAACACCGAACTTCCATATTGCTGGGCAAAATGGCGGCGCAAGGAACTCGGACTCATACAGGCCAGCTGGGCCAGTTCGATCAGGCTGTGGGCATGGCTGGGGTCGTCATGCAGGTAGCTGCGCACGCGCTCCAGCCGCTCGCGCTGGCCGGCGCGCAGCGTGCGTACATGCTCGGTCTGCATATCCTGGGCCTGCAGGCCGACGGCCAACACCTGCAGGGCCACGCCTTCGCGCCACAGCGCATCGATGTCGTCCTGCCAGGGGCTGTCGAACAGTTGGGCGAGCGTCGGCAGCATCGCGTGCGGAATGGCCCAGTGGCGGCACTGCAGAGGGGACTGAAGGATCCGTTGCAGTGCCGGCAGGCGCAGCATGTCCACGTCCAGATCGGCCGGTACGCTCAAGCTGACCCCGCGCAGGTGGCTGCCACCAGGATGCAGACCGGCCATGGAAACAGGTTCATGGTGACTGGTGGTCATGCCTGTGCCGGCGCGCAGGGTGAAGCCTTTGCGACGAGGAAACTGGACATCCACTTCGCCCTGCAGCATCAGGCGGATGGTCAGGCCGGCATCGTGCACAGCGGTGGCCGTATAGGTAAAGCGGTTGTGCACGTCCGAGGCGATCAGGCCCAGGCCACCGCGCAGTGACTGTTCGTGGACGTCGCCACGCCCTGCCCATTGGTCGTCGCGCAGTTCACTCCCTTCGATCCGGTAGTCGTAGCCATGGCGTTCGCCGAACTGGCGGTAATCAGCAAAAGTGAAATATCGGGACATCGCTCTGCGCAAACACAGGTTGAATTGAAGGTGTCGAAGAATCTGGAAGCGTTTCCCATTGTCGCCGCGATTCGCATGGTTTTGACTTCAATAAGGTCAAACCGATTGGCGATTACGGCCAAAGTGAAAATGTCGACGAGCATACGCCGGCGTTTTGCACGCATGTACGTACGTAATTCCATACATAAACTGCAGTTGAGGTTTCATGGCTGGAACGATCTGGAGACGCGGTGTCAGCCCGGCCATCACGGGCGCGCGCGTAAGGTGGGTGGGTTGGCTGTTGCAGGCCACTTCGATACCCCCGTATATGGAGAACGCAGATGATTGACTACCAGCTCACCGGCAAGACCGCGATCGTGACCGGCGGCGTGTCGGGCATCGGCCTGGCCGTGGCCCAGACGCTGGCCGCATCCGGTGCCCGTATCTCGGTCTGGGACCTCAAGCAGGATGCAGTGGATGCCACCGTGGCGCAGTTGCGCAGCACCGGCACACAGGCCATCGGCATCGCGCTGGACGTCACCGACGACGCGGCGGTGGAGGCAGCGGTGCAGCGCACGATCAAGGAACTCGACGGCCTGCACGTGGCGGTCAACAACGCCGGCATCAGCGGGCCGGCCGCCGCCAGCGGTGACTATCCTATCGATGGCTGGCAGCGCGTGATCGATGTCAACCTCACCAGCGTGTTCCTGTGCCAGCGTGCGCAGATCCAGGCCATGCGCGCGGCCGGCACGGGCGGCAGCATCATCAACATGGCCTCGATCCTGGGCCAGGTGGGCTATGCCGGTTCCACTGCGTACGTGGCGGCCAAGCACGGCGTGGTCGGGCTGACCCAGACCGCCGCCTGGGAGCATGCGGCCGACGGCATTCGTGTCAACGCGGTCGGCCCGGGCTTCATCAGCACACCGCTGCTGGAGAAGATGGACCCGAAGGTGCGCGCCACGCTGGAAGGGCGGCACGCGTTGAAGCGGCTGGGTACGCCGGAGGAAGTGGCCGCATTGGTAGCCTGGCTGGCCAGCGACGATGCCTCGTTCGCGACCGGCACGTACTACGCCATCGATGGTGGCTACCTCGCGCAGTGAGCGAATGCGGCCCGCAGATCCACGCCATGCGTGGATGAAAGCGGGCGGTGAAGAAGGCGTGCCATGGCCTTCACCACCGTCCCACAATCGCCGCGCGACGCTCCGGGAAAATTCCGGAGCTTTCCCATGGAACTTACCCAGGATGTCTCGATCCTGCTGCGCGTTGCCGCAGCGATGCTGTTCGGCGGCGTGCTCGGCGTCGAGCGCGAGATGGGCAAGCACGCCGCTGGCCTGCGTACGCACATGCTGATCGCAGGGGCCGCCGCGTTGATCGTCGGCCTTGGCGACTCGGTGGCCGAGCATTTCCAGCAGGAGCGCTACCGCGACCTGCTGCAGGTTGATCCGGTGCGCCTGATCGAAGCGGTGGTGGCCTGCGTCGGCTTCGTGGCCGCTGGCACCATTCTGCGCGGCTCACGCGAGGACCAGGTCAGCGGCTTGACCACCGCCAGTTCGCTGATCATGGCGGCGGCGATCGGGATTGCGGTGGGGATCAGCAAGTACGTGATCGCCATCGGCGTGAGCGTGCTGTGCGTGCTGGTGCTGGCGGTGATGCGGCGGTTGGAGAAACGGATCTCGTAGGGAAGGTCGAATTGTCTGCCAACGGCCGGCACCGCCATAATGGCTCTAATGGTCGGACCAATATGAAGGCTAGCCCTATGGTCTAATAGGCCATTCGTCGGAGTAGCGGTTAAATCCGCTGCAAGTGGTCTGATCGCAATCATTAATGGTAATACCAATGATCGACGGCCACGGCGACCCACCGCCTGCGGTGGGCTCCTTCCGTTTCCAGTCGAGAGTCTTCATGCAGCCCTGGCAACACCTGTACGACCCCGCCGGCAACCTGTGGTTGTCGAGCCTGATCGCGCTGCTGCCGATCGCGTTCTTCTTCGTTGCCCTGGCCGTGCTGCGCATGAAGGGCTGGCTGGCCGGCACGATCACCGTGGCCATCGCACTCGGCGTGGCCCTGTTGTTCTACCGCATGCCGTTGCCCCAGGCGCTGGGCGCGGCTGGCTTCGGCTTCGTCTACGGCCTGTGGCCCATCGCGTGGATCATCATCGGTGCGGTGTTCCTCTACAAAGTTTCGGTCAAGACCGGGCAGTTCGACATCATCCGCGCTTCGATCCTGTCGGTGACCGAAGACCAGCGCCTGCAGATGCTGATGGTCGGCTTCGCCTTTGGCGCCTTCCTGGAAGGCGCGGCCGGTTTCGGTGCGCCAGTGGCGATCACCGCGGCGCTGCTGGTCGGGCTGGGCTTCAAGCCGCTGTATGCCGCCGGCCTGTGCCTGATCGTCAACACTGCGCCGGTAGCGTTCGGCGCGATGGGCATTCCGATCATCGTGGCCGGGCAGGTCACCGGCCTGGATGCATTCGAGATCGGCCAGATGGCCGGTCGCCAGCTGCCGTTCCTGACCATCATCGTGCTGTTCTGGATCATGGCGATCATGGATGGTTGGCGGGGTATCAAGGAGACCTGGCCGGCGGTGCTCGTTGCCGGTGGCTCGTTCGCCATCGCGCAGTACCTGACCTCGAACTTCATCGGCCCGGAGCTGCCGGACATCACCGCCTCGCTGGCGTCGCTGGTCTGCCTGACCCTGTTCCTGCGCCGCTGGAAGCCGGTACGGATCTTCCGTTTCGACACCGAAACCAGCGCCGAGGCGGCCGCACAGGCGCTGGAGGCACCGCGCCACAGCGTCGGCCAGATCGCCAGGGCATGGTCGCCGTTCCTGATCCTCACCGCGATGGTCACGCTGTGGAGCATCAAGCCGTTCAAGTCGCTGTTCGCGGCGGGCGGCCCGCTGGAAGGCTGGGTGCTGAAGATCCCGGTGCCGGGCCTGGATCAGCTGGTGCAGAAGATGCCACCGATCGTGGATGCGCCGCTGAGCTATGAGGCGGTCTATAAATTCGACTGGTTCTCGGCCACCGGTACCTCGATCATCCTGGCCGCGTTGATCGCCATCATCGCGCTGCGCATGCCGGCCCGTTCGGCGCTGCAGACCTTCGGCGAGACCGTGCGTGAGCTGCGCATGCCGATCTACTCGATTGGCATGGTGCTGGCGTTCGCCTTCATCGCCAACTACTCGGGACTGTCTGCCACGCTGGCCCTGGCGCTGGCGCATACCGGCGACGCGTTCCCGTTCTTCTCACCGTTCCTGGGCTGGCTCGGCGTGTTCCTGACCGGTTCGGACACCTCGTCCAATGCCTTGTTCTCGGCACTGCAGGCCACCACCGCACAGCAGATCGGCGTGTCCGACGTGCTGCTGGTGGCGGCCAACACCACCGGTGGTGTCACCGGCAAGATGATCTCGCCGCAGTCGATCGCCATTGCCTGCGCGGCGGTCGGCCTGGCCGGCAAGGAGTCGGATCTGTTCCGCTTCACGGTCAAGCACAGCCTGATCTTCACCACGATGGTCGGCCTGATCACCCTGGCCCAGGCTTACTGGCTGACCTGGATGATTCCCTGAGCCATGCGCGGCTGGCCGACCACCCGCTGCGCGCTTCGGGCCACAATGGCGCCATGAGCACGCAACGTATTTCCGACAAGGTGGCCGCGCAGCTGCGCGGCCTGGTGCAGGAACAACGGCTGCAGCCGGGTGACCGGCTGCCCGCAGAGCGCACCCTGGCGGTGCAGCTGGGGGTCTCGCGCACGGCCTTGCGCGAGGCCATCGCGCAGCTGGCCAGCCAGGGCCTGCTGACCGCACGCGTCGGTGGCGGCACCTACGTGGCCGAGCCTGCGGCACGCGCGCGGCAGGCGCTGGATGAACCGCTGGCGCCGTACCTGCCGCTGTTCCAGGGCGACCCGGAATACCGCTTCGACGTGCTGGAGATCCGCCACGCGCTGGAAGGTGCCACCGCCTGGCATGCGGCGCTGCGTGCCACCGACGAGGACCGCGCGCGCATCGCACAGGCCTTCCAGACCATGATGGACGCGCACGGTAAGGACGACCCCACCGGCGAAGCCGAGGCCGACGCGGCCTTCCACCTGTCCATCGCCGAGGCCTCGCACAACCTGGTCCTTCTGCAGGTGATGCGCGGCCTGTTCGAACTGCTGCAGACCAACATCTCGCAGAGCCGCGAAAAGCTCTACACCTCGGCGAGGACCTTCTCGCCGCTGTCCGACCAGCACCGCGAGATGATGGATGCGGTGCTGGCCGGCGACCCCGAACGCGCGCGCGCCGCCGCGCATGCCCACCTCGAGTTCGTGCACACCACGCTGCGCACCCTCGATGACAACGAAGCCCGGCGTGCGCGGGCCTCGCGCCTGCCTTCCCCCCACGGTTGACCCCATGATCATCTCCGCCTCCACCGATTACCGTGCTGCTGCCGAACGCCGGCTGCCGCCGTTCCTGTTCCACTACATCGATGGCGGCGCGTATGCCGAGCACACGCTGAAGCGCAACGTTTCCGACCTGTCCGACATCGCGCTGCGCCAGCGCATCCTGCGCAACATGTCCGACCTGAGCCTGGAAACCGAGCTGTTCGGCGAGAAACTGGCGATGCCGGTGGCGCTGGCGCCGGTCGGCCTGACCGGCATGTATGCGCGGCGCGGCGAGGTACAGGCGGCGCGCGCGGCCGACAGCCGCGGCATCCCGTTCACCCTGTCCACGGTGTCGGTGTGCGCGATCGAGGAAGTGGTACCGGCCATCCAGCGGCCGATGTGGTTCCAGCTGTACGTGCTGCGCGACCGTGGCTTCATGCGCAATGCGCTGGAGCGTGCACAGGCTGCCGGCGTGACCACGCTGGTATTCACCGTGGACATGCCGGTGCCGGGCGCGCGCTACCGCGATGCACACTCGGGCATGAGCGGCCCGAATGCCTCGCTGCGCCGTATCGGCCAGGCCATCACCCATCCGCACTGGGCGTGGGACGTGGGCCTGTTCGGCCGCCCGCATGACCTCGGCAACATCTCCACCTACCGCGGCAACCCGACCGGGCTGGAGGATTACATCGGTTGGCTGGGCAGCAACTTCGATCCCTCCATTTCGTGGAAGGACCTGGAGTGGATCCGCGAATTCTGGAAGGGCCCGATGGTGATCAAGGGCATCCTCGACCCGGATGACGCGCGTGATGCGGTGAAGTTCGGTGCCGATGGCATCGTGGTCTCCAATCACGGTGGCCGCCAGCTGGACGGCGTGCTGTCCACCGCACGTGCACTGCCGGCGATTGCCGACGCGGTACAGGGCGATCTGAAGATTCTCGCCGATTCGGGCATCCGTACCGGCCTGGACGTGGTGCGCATGCTGGCGCTGGGGGCCGATGCCGTGCTGCTGGGGCGTGCCTTCGTTTATGCGCTGGCCGCGCAGGGCGAGGCCGGCGTGGCCAACCTGCTGGACCTGATCGCCAAGGAAATGCGCGTGGCGATGACCCTGACCGGTGCGCGCCGCATCGCCGACATCGGCCGCGATTCGCTGGTCAGCCTGCCATGAGCGGCCACGACGCCGTGCTGGCACAGTTGCGCGATGCGGTCGGCAATCGCCATGTACTGACCGGCGACAAGGCCACGCGGCGCTTCCGTCGCGGCTACCGCTTCGGCGATGGCCCAGTGCTGGCGGTGGTGCGACCGGGGACGCTGCTGGAACTGTGGCGCGTGCTGCAGGCAGCGGTGCAGGGCGGCGCCGCGATCATCCTGCAGGCGGCCAACACCGGGCTGACCGGTGGCTCGACCCCGGACGGCGATGACTACGGCCGGCCCATCGTGCTGGTCAGCACGCTGCGCCTGACCGGCATCCAGCTGTTGAACGAAGGCCGCCAGGTGCTGTGCCTGCCCGGTGCCACGCTGGACCGGCTGGAGCAGACGCTGGCGCCACTGGGCCGCGAACCGCATTCGGTGATCGGCTCGTCCTGCATCGGCGCCTCGGTGCTGGGCGGCATCTGCAACAACTCCGGTGGCGCGCTGGTGCGTCGCGGCCCGGCCTACACCGAGCTGGCGCTGTATGCGCAGGTCGATGCGCAGGGCCAGTTGCAGCTGGTCAACCATCTCGGCATCGCGCTGGGTGATACGCCCGAGCAGATCCTGCAGCGCCTGCAGGCCGGTGACTACACGGCCGCCGACGTGGGCGATGGCGACGGCCGTGCGGCTTCCGATCCACGCTATGCCGAGGAAGTACGCAAGGTCGATGCCGATACCCCCGCACGTTTCAACGCCGATCCCAGCCGCCACTTCGAGGCGGCCGGGTCCGCGGGCAAGCTGGCGGTGTTCGCGGTGCGCCTGGACACCTTCGAAAAGGAGGCCGCCGAAGTCTTCTACATCGGCAGCAACCGCACCGACAGCCTCACCGCGATCCGTCGCCAGCTGCTGACCGGCTTCGAGCGCCTGCCGATCGCGGGCGAGTACATTCACCGCGATGCCTATGACATCGGCGAGCGCTACGGCAAGGACAGCTTCCTGCTGATTGATCGCCTCGGTACCTCCCGTGTGCCCGCGGCGTTTGCATTGAAGAGCCGCGTCGATGGCTGGTTCGAACGGCTGGGCCTGCGCGGGGTGACCGACCGGGTGATGCAGGTGCTGACCGGCCTGCTGCCCTCGCACCTGCCAAAGCGCATGGGCGAGTTCCGGCAACGCTATGAGCATCACCTGTTGCTGAAGGTCTCTGCCCAGGACGCTGCGGAAACCGAGGCCTGGTTGCGCGGGTTCTTCGCCGGGCACGAAGGCGGCTATTTCCACTGCACGGCCGAGGAGGGACGCAAGGCGTTCCTGCATCGCTTTGCCGTGGCCGGTGCCGCAGTGCGCTACCGTGAAGTGCATCGTGACCAGGTGCAGGACATCGTCGCGCTGGACATCGCGCTGCGCCGCGACGATACGGATTGGTTCGAGCAGTTGCCGGCCGATATCGACGGCCGCCTGCTGCACAAGCTGTATTACGGGCACTTCCTCTGCCACGTGTTCCACCAGGACTACATCGCCCGCAAAGGTGAAGACCCGATGGCGATCGAGCATGCGATGTGGGCGCTGCTGGACCTGCGTGGCGCCGAGTATCCGGCCGAGCACAATGTCGGCCACCTGTATCCGGCCAAGCCGGCGCTGGCGGGCTTCTACAGGCAGCTGGACCCGAGCAATACGTTCAATCCCGGTATCGGCCAGACCTCGAAGGCCAAGGGGTGGGGTGGCTGCGACTGCGGATGATGTAGAGCCGAGCCTATGCTCGGCTGCTCTTCCTGATAAACAGCAGTCGAGCATGGCTCGACTCTACAAAAATGATGGCGGGCAACGGTTACCATCGGAAGCCCAACCGCAGGAGCCGTCCATGCCCACCGCTGCCGCCCGCGCCACCCTGTGCACTGCATTGCTGGCGATCCCGCTGCTGGCGCTGGCCCAGAGCGCGATCCTGCCGCAGCAGCGCGATGCCGCCGGCAACATGATGGAGCCGCTGGGACAGGTACTGATCGCGAGTGAGACTGGACCGTCGGGGCTTTATGACTGCACGCGGGACGGCAACTGGTGCGTACGCGTGCAGCCGGTGGCCGAGGAGGGAGACCGGCCGACCGTGCTGGAAGTGCTTGAGAAGGGGCCGGGCCAGGGCAAGCCACACACCTACCACGTCAGCATCGACGTGCCGCAGGAAGCCGACCTGTCACTGTGGCCGTGGATCGTGCGCCTGGCGCCGGGCGTGGGCAGCGACGAAACAGTGACCGACCCGCAGCAGCGCGCCCGCCAGAATGTGCTGGTAGGCGGCATCGTCAAGTTCAGCACCATGTACTCCGGTGGAGGGGCCGACGCGTCCACGCTGCAGTTGGCACGCGTGCGCCACCTGCAGGACGACATCCAGGTGGACGACGACGTGCTGACCGTGCCATGGCTGGGCAATGCGATGATCCGCGCCTGTTTCAGCGAGCAGGACATGAAGCAGCGCGCAGGCGCCTGCCACGACGAATACGGGTTCTCGGCCAAGCTCGGGCTGGATCCGGTGGCCGAGGGCATGCCGGTGCTGCGCTACCAGACCGTGGCGACCCGGTTCCCGGCCGGTGTTTCGCGCTTCGAGGATTCGCTGGCCAAGGGCCCGCTGAAGAAGAAGGACCTGCGCACCGAACAGGACCCGGCGTGCAGCTACACGCGGCTGTTCCGCTTCAGTGATGGGGTGTTCCACCCCGACCAGGCGCTGCCGGACTGCGCGGGGTATACCGAACCCTGACATGTAGCGTCGAGCCATGCTCGACTGGGGTTTTCTGTAGAGCCGAGCCTGCGCTCGGCTGTCACGGAAGCGCAGCCGAGCGTGGGCTCGGCTCTACAGCGCCTACTCGCAGCGGGTGGCGGTGATGATGTTGTCCTTGTCCACGTACACGCGCAGGCGATCCTGGCGGATGTCCTTGGTGGTGATGGTGCTGGGGCCGATCGGGTTGACCAGCCCGGCGCCGCTCTCGCTGGACAGGCGGCGGATGTTGGGCTCATTGGCCGGCTGGCCGATCGCCCAGCCCAGCTGGCTGGCATCGCAGTGGCCGGTACCCTTGACCTGCGGGCCAGGGGTGCTGACGCAGGCCGACAGCAGCAGGGCCGACGCAGGCAGTAGCAGGGACAGACGGAAGGCGGACATGCGAGCGCTCCTGCGCAGGGAAGATGGGCGGAACGATAGCACCCGTCGCGCGAAAGGCGTCAGCACTCCGGTCATTGCCGGCACAGCGTGGTCATTGCATAGTGGCAGGGATGGCTGGCAGCACGCCAGCGGGCAGGCCGGGCCATTCCGGTGCAGGTGTTGGATACGCTATGACGGCAGGCAGTTTGCGCGACAAGCGCAGGGCAAGAAGGGTACTGGCAGTGTCGGCGCTGGGCGTGGCGTTTGCCGCCTCTGCCATCGAGCCGGCGCCGGACGCCGTTGCGGAAGCGCCGGTGTTCGGTGCCTGGCGCAACCTGCAGACCGAGGCAGGCTACGCACCCGCTCAGCGCAACCTGGCGTTCGCGATGCTGCCGCAGGCCGCCACCCGCGGCGATCGATTCGCCATTGTCGATCGTGAGGGCAAGCGCGCGGTGTGCTGCCTGCAGGTGGCCAGCCCGTCGCTGGGCGTGGCCGCACTGCGCGAGCAATACCACCTGCCACAGGCCTGGGTGACCGACCTCAGCAATGGCCGCAGCCCGGCACGCCCCTACCTGCCGCATGTCTATGCGATGCAGCGCGTGGATGAACTGGCCGACTATGGTTTCACCGATGTGCCGGGGGCCTACAGCGACCTGGGTGGGCTGCTGATTCCCGAAGGTGCCGCGCTGGAGGCCGATGGCAGTGCCGTGCGCCTGGGGGATGACCGCTATTCCCTGCATTTCCAGCGCCAGCCGCACGCCGAAGATGATGGCGCGCTGGACCGCTACACCTTGCAGGCGGGCGAGGGCGTGGCCCCGATCGTGGTTGAAGTGCCGTTCGGCACCTACTGATTGCAGCACCGCGCTGGCTAGAATGCAGCGCGGCGCCGCCTGCCGTGCCTGTTCCGTGAGTCGCCGCCGTGTCCCTTCGCCCGTTGCTGCTGTCGCCCCTGCTGCTGTTGTCCGCCTGTGCGAGCGCGCCTCCGCCGCCCGCCCATTCCGATGCGCTGTGGCGCCTGATCGAGCGTGACTGCCAGGCAGCTGACGGCCCGCGCGGCAGCTGCCTGCGGGTGGAGACGGCGGCCGGCCGCCGTGACGTGCTGGTCAAGGATGCACACGGTGACTACCAGTTCCTGCTGATGCCGCTGGACAAGGTAAGTGGCATCGAGAGCCGCGGTCTTTACCAGCGTGGGGCGCCCAACTATTTCGTGGCCGCCTGGCAGGCGCGCGCGCACACCGAACAGGCCCTGGGCCAGCCATTGCCGCGCAACGTGGCCAGCCTGGCGCTGAACTCACCGCACGGACGGTCGCAGCACCAGTTGCATATCCATGTCGATTGCCTGCGCACGGACGTGTTGCAGGCCCTGGATGCACACGCCGGCACCCTGGGGCCACGCTGGTCACCGTTGCCGGTGCTTCTGCGCGGGCATCAGTACCAGGCCTATCTGTTGCCCGGTGCAGAAATGACCGCCAATCCGCTCAACCTGCTGGCCTATGGCCTGAGCGGCGTGGGCGATGTGGGCCAGTGGAGCCTGGTGGTGGCCGGACGCGATGACGTGCAGGGCGGCCCCGGCTTCATCCTGCTGGCCACCCGCGTGGATGCCGCCAGCGGCAACGATGCCAGCGGCGAAGAACTGCAGGACCACGCCTGCACGGTGCTGACCGGCGCGGGTGCGGCACTGGAGCGGGTGCGCTAGCCGATCCGCTGCAGATTGCTGCGCCACGCCGGCGCGGTAAGCGCCAGCAGCTGGCGGTCATGCCATCCCTCGGCGTCCAGGTGGTAGTCGCGCAGGATGCCTTCGCGCATGAAGCCGTGGGCCTGCAGTGCCTGGGCGAAAGGGGTGGTGCAACCCGGTGGCAGTAGGACGAAGATGCGATGCAGGCCGACATTGTCGAACAGGAACGGGCACAGCGCGCGCAGTGTGGCCTGTGGATGGGCGTTGTGGTGCTGCAGTGACTGCAGTTCTGCGCAGCGCGAATGCAGCGACTGCAGGCGGACATGCAGCTGGTCGTGCAGGATGCCCTGCGCGTCGTCGAACACGCCCAGTACCAGCAGATCGTTGTCTTCCTGTAGGCGTGAACGATGGACGCTGGCGAGGAAGCGGGCCTCTTCATCAATGCCGTAGGACGGCCGTTGGCCGCGCTGGCGACGGTCGTCGAAGGTGCGCCAGCGCGGCAGATCGGTGCGCTGGAACGAACGCAGGGTGATGGGCGTTGCCTGGAGGTGCAGCAGGTGGCGGCGCAGGACGGGGCGCAGCGGGGCAAGGTGAGTGTAGGTGGCGCGGTTGGTCATCCATGCACGATGCGTATCGGAAAAGCGCCAGACCATGCAATTCATTGCAAAAGTGTGGCGGTGCCGTGGGTCCGTCTGATTCGGTTCAGGCATAAGCCCATCAAGGCTGGTCATTTCCGTTGAAACCACCCATTCAGGACACTTTCGTTACGGGATCGTTATGTGCCGCACAGGCCACGGCTCCCCCGTACCACCCGCCCACTCCCTCAGGAAGCCCATGTCCGCCTCCCACAAGGCGTTGCGCCCGCGTCCGCTGGTGCTCGCGCTGTCGTCCCTGATGCTGGTCTCGCTGCCGGCCTTCGCGCAGGAAAGCGCACCCACCACATTGCAGGAAGTGAAGGTCACCGGCTCGCGCATTCCCCGTGCCAGTGTCGAGGGGCCCTCGCCGGTGACGGTGATCAGCCGCGAGCAGATCGATGCGCAGGGCTACCGCAACGCCTTCGACGCGCTGAGCGCGCTGACCGAGAACACCGGCAACGTGCAGGGCGAGGACTTCGGCAATACCTTCACCCCGGCCGCCAACACCATCAACCTGCGCGGGCTGGGCCCGAACCGCACGCTGGTGCTGGTCAACGGCCGCCGCCAGGCCGACTATCCGCTGGCCTACGAGGGCTCGGTGAACGTGGTCAACCTGGCCAACATCCCCAGTGCGCTGATCGAGCGCATCGAGGTGCTCGCTGCGGGTGCGTCGGCGGTGTATGGCTCCGATGCCATCGCCGGCGTGGTCAACATCATCCTCAAGGACCGTTTTGAAGGCGTGGACGTGAACGTGCGCGCCGGCGGCACCCAGCAGGGCGGGGGTGACAACCAGCGCGCGCAGGTGGTCGGTGGCAGTTCCGGCGAGCGTTGGGATGCGCTGTTCGGCTTCGAGTTCGACGTGCGCAAGGCGATCCACGCGCGCCAACGCGACTTCATGGATTCACTGGACGATGATCCGGCCGGCAAGGCGCCGCAGGCGACCGCGATCGCCTATCGCCGCAATGCTGCCACCGCCCGCAACATCGATCCGGGCGTGAGCGGCTGCGACGCAGCGTCGGGCATCTATGGCGGCAGCGTGTTCCGTGCCAACAACTCGCGCCAAGGCTGGTACTGCGGCAGCAACGAGGCTGCCGCCAGCTACTGGACCGTGCAGACCCAGAAGCGCAACCTCAATGGCTATGGCCTGTTCACCTTCCACCTCAACGAGACCACCGACCTGTTCGCCGATGTCGCCGTGGGCAGCGCGCGCATCTACAACAACACGCGCGCGCCGACCTGGACGTCGTCACGCAACTACTTCTACAACCAGAACAGCGGGAACCTGGAGAGCTGGTACCGCCGCTTCGCGCCGGAAGAAATCGGTGGCCTGCCGCGCAATGCCAACCGCTTCTTGGAAAACTCGTGGTCGTTCAACGTCGGCGCACGCGGCCAGATCGGCGACAGCGGCTGGGACTACGAGGCGGTCTACAGCCGTTCGCGCTACGAGAACCGCACCCGTCGCCCGGTGCTGCTGGCCGGCATCAACGAGTACCTGCTGGGCCCGAAGCTGGGCGTGCGCAATGGCGTGGAGGTCTATGCGCCGGACCCGGTGCGCCTGTTCAAGCCTTTGACTCCGAACGAGTACGAGGGCCTGTCCGACTATCAGGAAAGTCGCAACGCGGCGTGGCTGCAGACCTTCAGCGCCAGCATCAATGGCCGCCTGTTCGCACTGCCGGGCGGAGATGCTGCGCTGGCGGCGGTGGTCGAGGCCGGCAGCCAGGGCTACCGCAACCGCCCGGACCCGCGCCTGGGCACCGGCGAGTTCTGGAACACCAGCGCCGGTATCGGTGCCGGCGGTGATCGTGACCGCTATGCGGCCGGCGTTGAACTGCAGTTGCCGCTGCTGCAATCGCTGACCACCACGCTGGCCGGCCGCTACGACCAGTACCGCGCAGGCGGCGAGCACATCGGCAAGGCGACCTGGAGCTTCGGCGTCGAGTTCCGCCCGATCGAGAGCCTGTTGATCCGCGGCTCTGCCGCGACCAGCTTCCGTGCGCCGGACATGAACTACGTGTTCGCCACCGAGACCCGCGGCTACAACCCGGGCATGACCGATTACTGGCGCTGCCGTACTGCAGGCCAGTCGTACGACAACTGCGACTACAACGGCCTGTCGATCGACTACAGCAACCGTGCCAACGCACAGCTGCAGCCGGAAACCGCCAAATCCTATGGGTTCGGCGTGGTCTGGTCGCCGCTGTCCGGGCTGGACTTCAGTGCCGACTACTACGACATCCGCATCGACAATGAGGTCACCAGCCTCGACACCAGCCGTATTCTTCGTGATGAAGCCGATTGCCGCCTGGGACGCACGTTGGGTGGCGAAGCGCGCGATATCGGTTCACCGCTGTGCCAGGACGCGCTGTCGCGGGTGATCCGCAACCCGTCCAATGCCACGGTGCAGCCGGACCAGGTAACCCGCGTGCTGATCAATCCGATCAACGCGGCCTCCGAGTCGGTGCGCGGCCTGGACCTGAAAGGCAACTGGCGCTTCGACGCCGGCCGCTATGGCCGCTTCACCACGCGCCTGGCCTACACCGTGGTGCTGGAGCATAAATACCGGCAGTTCTCCGATGATCCGGAGCGTGACATCCGCAATTCACTGGATGACTACCAGTGGCGCAGCAAGGCCAATGGCAGCATCACCTGGAACCAGGGCGACTGGACCACCACGCTGTACGGCAATCGTTTCGGTTCACTGCCGAAGACCGATGGCAGTGGCCGCATCGCGCCGTACATGACGTACAACGCCAGCGTGTTCCGCCAGTTCGGCGAGAACCTGTCGGTGGGCGTGATCGTCAACAACCTGCGTGACAGCCGCCCGCCGGCGGACAGGAACGGGGGCGGCTGGCCGTTCTACCCGGTCGGCAACTACGACCCGTATGGCCGCCAGTACTGGCTGCAGCTGGACTACCGGTTCCGCTGATCGGGCGGGCAGACAGAAGGCCCGGCAATGCCGGGCCTTCTGCTGTGCCCCTATCCGCAGTGATGGCGCGCGCCGGTCGACTAGGGCAGCGCCTGTTGCAGGTACGACTCGATGACGTAGCTGAAGGGCTGCTGCTGGCGATCGCGCAGCAGCGCGCGCACTTCCAGGACCACACCGTCGTCGCCTTCGCCACGCGGTGGCCAGAACGTCTGGTCGGCCAGGGTCTGGCGCTGGAAGCCGAGCGGGCCGACCACGCGGCCAAAGGGTTCGTCGGTGCTGTCCAGCACCTGGTTCATGGCGGGGCTGAGATGGTCCGGCAGGTACCAGTTGTCGGCCTCGGAGAGGACGCGGCTGCCACAGACCAGCTGTACCCGGCGGTAGCGCAGCGCGGTGCCAGGCTGCGTCGCACCCAGCGCCTGCAGCACATCGGCGGGGGCAGGCTTGTCCTGGCCATGCACACGCACGGCGCGCACCCGCGCCTGTTCGGCCAGGCCGTGTTCGGCGCACCAGTGTTCCAGGGTGGCGGTGGCGCTCTGCCCGGACAGCACACGCTGGTGCAACCGCTCGACGAGGGCAGCCGATGCGATGCGCTGTTGGCCCGGCGGCGCCTGCAGCGGCGCGGTGGCGGCCGTATCGGCGGCGGACAGGCTGGCCATCGGGGCAGCAGCGAGCAGGGACGCGGCCTGCCAGCGGCGGAGGCGATCGTGGCGGTCGGACGGGCCCATGCGGCATCACAGCGGAAACAGGCGCCCATGTTACCCGTTCAGGCGTGTGCACGGCGTGGCTGCGACCGGTTGTCGCAGGGTAATCATCGTTCTGGTGAATGCGTGCCATCCAGATATTTCGTTGGCCGATGGCAGCGCCGGCGCTCAGGATGGCGCCATGGCTTGGCTTTCCCGGAGTTTCCGATGACGCTTCAGTTCGTCCATGGCGGTGTAGACCGCTACGGCGCGCCACTGCATTTCCATGTCCGTGACGGCCGCATCAGTGGCCTCAATGGCGAGGCCTCGCCGGCCGACGGGGCGGAATGCGTCGACCTGCAGGGCTTCGCGGTCCTGCCCGGGCTGGTCGACGGCCACATCCATCTGGACAAGAGTTTTGTCGGCGACCGCTGGCACCCGCATCAGCCGGTGAACAGCCTGCGTGAGCGGCTGGCGGTGGAGAAGGCCGCGGTAGCGAGTGCCGCGCCGATGGTGGACCGTGCCGAGGCATTGATCCGCCAGTGCAGCCGCTTCGGCACGGTGGCCATGCGCTGCCACGTCGACATCGACGGCAGCACGGGTCTCGGCCATCTCGAAGCGGTGCGCGAGGCGGCGCTGCGCTGTGCCGACCTCATGCGCATCCAGTTGGTAGCGTTCCCGCAGGCCGGGGTGATGTCCTGTCCGGGTACCGCCGCCGTGCTTGAGCAGGCCCTTGCGGCGGGCGTGGAGGTGCTCGGCGGCATCGACCCGACCACGCTGGATGGCGATGCTGAAGGCCAGCTGGCACTGCTGTTCGGCCTGGCCGAGCGCTATGGCGTGCGCCTGGACATCCACCTGCACGAGCCCGGCGAAACCGGACTGGCCCAGTTGCTGCGCATTGCCGCGCGGACCCGGGCCGCTGGCCTGCAGGGGCGGGTGGCGGTCAGCCATGCCTACTCGCTGGGCGACGTGCCGCTGGCGCGCGCGCTGCAGGTGGGCGAGGCGCTGGCGACGGCGGGCGTAGCGATCATGAGCAACGCGCCAGGTGATCATCCATTTCCGCCTTTGCGCGCACTGCATGATGCGGGCGTGCGCGTGTTCGCCGGCAACGACAACATCCGCGACTGCTGGTGGCCGTACGGCAACGGCGATCTGCTGCAGCGGGCGATGCTGCTGGGCTACCGCTCGGGCTTCTACACCGATGCCGACCTGATGCTGGCGCTGGACATGGTCACGACCCATGCGGCGCAGGTGATCGGGCTGCCGCAATACGGTCTTGTGGAAGGGCATCCGGCCACTTTCGTGGCCGTGCGGGCCGATCACGGTCCGGCGGCCGTGGCCGCAGTACCGGTGGAGCGACGCGTGGTGGTGGACGGCCGCTGGCTGTAGATCCAGGCCGCGCCAACCTCTGTAGCGCCGAGCCATGCCCGGCGGCTTTCAGGCGTAATCGTCGGCGCGGGTAGTGACGAATTCTTCCAGCCACGCCAGCAGATGGGCGATGTCGATGACCTCGCCCTGCTCCACGCGCTTGAGCAGCAGGGTGCCGACGCCGATCTGCAGGCTGCTGTCGGCATGGCGCAGCACCGCGTCGATGCCCCAGGCATCGGTGACCTGCATCCAGGCCAGGCCAGGCACGCGTTGCGCCAGAGTGTCACCGAACGCCACGCCCAGGGCTTCCCAGCCGCCGCAGTCGTCACGATCGATCAGTTCGGCATCGACCACGCGCTGCAATGTGCTGGCGGCCAGCGGCCATTGCACCGGCAACGTCGGGAAGCTGGCGGCCACGCGCGCGGCGATCAGTGCACGCTGGTGCTGCAGGTGCGTCTGCAGGGCTGCAGGCAGGGGATCGAAGCGGGTTGGGGTTTCGTCGGACATGGCGAGGCGCCGTGGAGCACGGAATCAAGGGGCACTGTACGAGGCCATGACGCCTGCCGTGCGGCAAGATTGATCAGATATCGATGATCAATGCGCGTAAGGCATCCACGCATGGCGTGGATTTACTGTGGTCAATCCGGTTCGCGCTGTACCTGCCGCCACAGCTCGCTGGCCAGTGCCCGCACCGCATCATCGGCATCGGCACGATGCAGCAGGCCGATTTCGTAGTTGTCGATCACCGGCAGCCCACGCTCGCCATCGATGATGCGGTGCTCGCGCGTGACCGCGCGGCGCGGCAGCAGGCTGATCCCGATGCCATCAGCCACCGCGCCCTGGATGCCACTCAGCGACGAACTGGTGAAGGCAATTCGCCAGCGCAGGCCCAGCGCTTCCACGGCGTGGATCATCTCGTCGCGGTACAGCCCTCGCGGCGGGAAGGTGACCAGCGGCAGCGGGTCCTGCTGCAGGCAGCTGCTGCGCAGGCTGTCGATCCAGTGCATCGGCTCGCGGCGGCAGTGCACCGCCTGGCGGCTGTTGCGGCGCTGCTTGACCAGCACCAGGTCCAGCTCGCCGTGGTCGAAGCCCTGTGCCAGGGCGCGGCTGAGGCCGCTGCTGATCTCCAGCTTCACCTGTGGGTGGCGACGGCTGAAGGCGGCCAGCATGCGGGTGGTCTGCGCGTTGACGAAGTCTTCGGGTACGCCGATGCGGACCGCGGTTTCCACCGTCGCGCCGGCCAGCGCCTGGGCCATTTCCTCGTTCAGGTCGAGCATGCGCCGCGCGTAGCCGAGCAGGGTGTGGCCGGCGTCGGTGGGATGCACATCGCGGTGGCCGCGCTCGAGCAGGCGATGCCTGGCCAGTTCCTCCAGCCGCCGCACCTTCTGGCTGACCGTGGACTGCGTCGAATGCAGGCGCGTGGCCGCCGTGGTGAAGCTGCCGCAGTCGGCCACCATCACCAGCGCCCGCAGCAGGTCCAGTTCGAACAGGGTTCTATTCGATTTGGCACTGTCTTGCATTTGAACATTTCACTTCTGGATACCCGGGCCGACTTCTACCATGCGGGGCAGGGGCCGGCAATGCGCGGCCCCTGCGACCATCGCCCTGCGGCGATGGAGGAAAGGAGACACCGTGATGCGCTTCCATTGCCCTGCTGGCTGGCCTGCACCGTTCACGCGCGTGCTGTTGTTGTGTCTGCTGGCCATGGTCACCCCTGCCTGCACTGCCGCCTCCAGAGCCGACGCAGACGCGCGCCTGCGTGATGCCGCCAGCCGCGGCGATGCCGAGGCGGTGCGCGGCGCGCTGGCCGAAGGTGCTGATCTGGAGGCGCAGGATGGCCAGGGCCGCACGGCGCTGCTGCTGGCCACGCAGGGCAACAATGTGGATGCCGCGCGCGAACTGATCGAGGCCGGGGCGGACGTCAATGCCAAGGATGCGCTGCAGGACAGTGCCTACCTGTATGCCGGCGCGCGCGGCCTGGATGAGATCCTGGCGATGACCCTGGCGCACGGCGCCGATCTGCGCAGCACCAACCGCTATGGCGGCACTGCGTTGATTCCGGCCGCCGAGCGCGGCCACGTCAGCACCGTGCGCATGCTGCTGCTTGCAGGTGTGGCGGTGGACCACGTCAACCGCCTGCACTGGACCGCGCTGCTGGAAGCGATCCTGCTTGGCGACGGTGGTGAACGCCATGTGCAGATCGTGCAGCTGCTGCTGGAGGCCGGTGCCGACCCGGAGCTGGCCGATGGCGATGGCGTAACGCCACTGGCGCACGCGCGCCAGCGTGGCTATGCCGGCATTGAAACCCTGCTGCGCCAGCACGGCGCGGCGCGCTGAACCGCTACTCCTTCCACCCGCACGCTGGCCGTGCCTACCAGGATGCTGTCCATCATGTTCCGTTCCCGCCTGTTGCCCCTTGCCATCCTTCTTGCGGTGGCGCCGCTGTCGGTATCTGCTGCCGAGCGCGCCGACCTGCTGATCCGCAATGCCACCGTGGTCGACGTCGAGCACGCCAGCACGCTGGCCGGGCAGAGCGTGGTAATCCGCGGCGAGGACATCGTCGCGGTGGGCCCGGACGCGCAGCTGCGCAGCCAGTGGAGCGCGGCCCGCCAGATCGATGCCAAGGGCAAATACCTGATCCCGGGGCTGTGGGACATGCACATGCACTTCGGGGGTGGCCCGGCGCTGATCGAAGAGAACAAGGCACTGCTGCCGCTGTACATCGCGCACGGCATCACCACCGTGCGTGACTGCTCCGGCGATCTGCCCGAGCAGGTGCTGCAGTGGCGTGGCGAGATCGCCAGGGGCGCGCTGTTCGGCCCGCGCCTGCTCAGTTCCGGCGCGAAGATCGAAGGCATCAAGCCAGTGTGGAAGGGCACGATCGAAGTGGGTAGCGAGGCCGACGTCGACAAGGCGATCACCCGACTGCAGCACGATAAGGTCGATTTCGTGAAGATCACCGACAGCACGCTGAAGCCGGAACTGTTCCTGTATTCGGCCAGCGCCGCGCGCAAGGCCGGCTTCAAGGCCTCGGGCCACATTCCGATGGCGCTGACGGTGGAGCAGGCGGTCGATGCCGGCCTGGCCTCGATCGAGCACCTGGACTACGCATTCAAGGCCGGCAGCAGGGACGAAGCGCAGATCGCCGCCGACTTCGGCGCCGGCCGCATCGACCGCGCGGAAGCCAACCGCCGCCTCGACGCCAGCTTCGACCGTGACACCGCGATGCACGCCTACCGTGATTTCGCCAAGCGCGGCGTATTCGTGACCCCGACCCTCAACGGTGGCCGTATCCTCGATTTTCTGGACCAGGATGACCACGCCAACGATCCGTACCTGGCCTACATCGGCCCGGGCCTGCGCGCGACCTATCAGTGGCGCGTGGACCGCGCCGCGAAGGCGACGCCGGCACAGATCGAGGCGCGCCATGCGCAGTACCACCAGGTGGCGGCCGTGCTGCCGTTGCTGCAGGAGGCGGGCGTGACGATCATTGCCGGCACCGATGCGGGCTTCCTCAACTCGTTCAACTTCCCGGGCATCGCCCTGCACCAGGAACTGCAGCTGTTCGTGAAGGAGGGTCTGAGCGCGCCGCAGGCGCTGTCGGCCGCAACCCGTTCCGGCCCGGCCTGGTTCGGCCAGATGGACCGCTACGGTGGTGTCGCGCAGGGCAAGGCCGCCGACCTGGTGCTGCTGACCGCCAACCCGCTGCAGGACATCGCCGCCACCGAGAAGATCGACAGCGTGATCCTGCGCGGCAACGTGTATGACCGCGCCGCGCTGGACAAGATGCTGGCCGACACCAAGGCCAAGGTCGCAGCGTGGAACGCCGAGGCTGCGAAGGCGCAATGATTGGCAGGGTCGCATCCCTTCCCGACGGGAAGGGTTCTGACCCTGTGGTCTTGAACGAAATCCACGCCATGCGTGGATGATGCGGCCGGTGACCTAGCGCGGTGCCGGCCGCATGCCGTGCAGCTGCGGCAACGCAGCCTTCATCGCATCGATGAAGGCGCGCAGCCGCGGCGGCTGCTGGCGCGCGGCAGGAAACACGACATGCACCGGCAGTGCCGGCGCCTGCCAGTCCGGCAGCAGCTGCACCAGCCGCCCTTGTGCGAGGTCGTCGGCCACCAGCCAGGCCGAGACCACCGCTGCGCCCAGCCCGGCGCGTGCAGCCTGCTGCACCACGAACAGGTTGTCGCTGAGCAGGCGTGGGCTGATCGAAAGGGTATGTGCGCGCCCCTGCGCATCATGCAGCAGCAGGCGTTCGCGGTAGTAGGTGACCAGCGAGATCCACGGCAGTGACTGTGCCTGTTCCGGCGTACTGACCGACGTGGCGTCCACCAGCGAGGGCGCTGCCACGACGATGCGCGGCACTTCCGCGAGCGGCAGTGCAACCATGCGCGGTTCGTCGACCGGGCCCACCCGGACCGCGCAGTCGATGCCTTCGGCGATGAAATCGGGGCGCCGATCTTCCAGGATCCACTCCAGGCTCAGCTGCGGGTGCTGGGCGAGGAATGCGAGCATGGTCGGCAGCAGCTGCGCCTGGCCAAAGGCGTGCGGCACCATCACCCGCAGGCGTCCGCGCAGCGTTTCCGGTTCGCCGTTCAGCTCGGCCTGCAGCGACTCCCATTCGTCGACCACGCGCTGCGCATGACGCTGGCAGCGCAGGCCGTCCTCGGTCAGTTGCAGGCCATGGGTGGAGCGCTGCAGCAGGCGCAGGCCGAGCTGCCGCTCCAGTGCCTGCAGGCGTCGGCTGACCGTCGGCTGGGTGGTGCCCAGCTGCAGGGCCGCAGCAGACAGGCTGCCGGCATCGACAATGCGCAGGAAGGTGCGCAGCAGATCCAGGCGATCAGCGCCGGTGGCGAGGTCATTCATGCGTGTGGAGTATGAAAGATATGTACCAGAGCCTACTACAGACGTTTGACGAATACAGGCAGGATACGCCCACTTCCTCTACCGGGTTCCCCCATGTCTACCCCCTCGCTGTCTGTTGCGGCCGCACCGGCGACCGTACCTTCCGCCCCATTGGTGCTGGCAATGGCGGCCGGTGCCGGCTTCTCGGTCGCGTCGTTGTATTACACCCAGCCCATGCTCGGCCTGATCGCCCAGGACCTTGGCGCCGGTGAGCGCGCCGCCGGCCTGGTGCCAACCCTGACCCAGCTCGGCTACGCACTGGGCATCCTGCTGCTGGCACCGCTGGGCGATCGCTTCGACCGCCGCCATCTGATCCTGTTGAAGTCCGCGCTGCTGGCGCTGGCACTGGGCGCCGCCGCGATGGCCGGGCACCTGCCGGGCCTGCTGATGGCCAGCCTGCTGGTCGGGCTGATGGCAACGCTGGCACAGGACATCGTTCCCGCCGCTGCGGTGCTGGCACCGGATGCGCAGCGCGGCCAGATCGTCGGCCGGGTGATGACCGGCCTGCTGCTCGGCATCCTGTTGTCGCGGGTGGTCAGTGGCGTGGTGGCTGAAGCGTGGGGTTGGCGCACGCAGTTCGTGCTGGCGGCGGTATCGGTGGCGGCGATGGGCGCGGTGATGGCGCGTGCACTGCCGCGTTTCGCGCCGACCAGCACGCTGCGCTATCCGGCGTTGCTGGGTTCATTGCTGGCGTTGTGGCGTGAGCAGCCGCAGCTGCGCCGTGCAGTGGCCAGCCAGTCGCTGCTGGCGGTCGGCTTCAGTGCGTTCTGGTCGACCCTGGCGCTGATGCTGCATGCACGTCTGGGCCTCGGCAGTGCGGCGGCGGGTGCGTTTGGTATTGCGGGTGCGGCCGGTGCATTGGCCGCGCCGTTTGCCGGCCGTTTCGCTGATCGACTGGGGTGCCATGCGGTGGCACGGCTGGCGATTGCGGTGGCGCTGCTGGGCTTCGGCCTGCTGCTGGCCGAAGCCTGGTTGCCGGCTGCCGCGCTGCTGCCGTTGCTGGTGGTGAGTGCGCTGCTGTTCGACTTCGGCTTCCAGTCGGCGCTGGTGGCCCACCAGACGCTGGTGTACGGCCTGGTGCCGCCCGCCCGCAGCCGGCTCAATGCGCTGTTGTTCACCGGCATGTTCATCGGCATGGCCGTCGGCGGTGCGCTGGGCAGCCTGGCGCTGGCGCAGTGGGGGTGGCACGGCGTGGCCTGGCTGGCGGTGGTGTGTGCGGGCGGCAGCCTGCTGCTGCGTTTGAAGTAAGGGGGGGCGTTCGGCAGAGCTTGCAGCCCTGCACCTGCTGGGAGCCGGAGCCACAGCAACATCAACATCAACAGCGTGCATTCCGTGGGTTGGCGGGGCGGTGTCGGAGTGCGGGGACGCCGCAAGTACGTCCGTGTAGGCTTGGCAGCCGCTTGCTCGTGTGCGCTGTCCTGCGCACACGGCAAGACCGGGGTTGGGCGTCCTGCCCAACCCGCCCGAGGCATGCCTCGGGCCCATGCGGCTGACACCCCGCACTCCGACACCGCCCCACCTCTGACAGATTCTCGCGGCTGTTGGTGGGTGTCGACCTTGGTCGACACATCTGTCAGATATCGAATGAGTCATCCACGCATGGCGCGGATCTACTGTGTCGACCAAGGTCGACACCCACCAGGGCAATATGCCGTACCGACAGCCCGCAGAGATCTGTCGAAGGCGGGGTGGGTCCGGTTGCGGGGGGCGTGAGCCGCATGGATGCGGCGACCGAGCTTACATGGGTGAGGGCGCTTTGCTTGCGAAGCATTGCTTCGCAAGCGCCCGAACGCACAGCCGCCAGCGGCTGGGCCGGGCCCCGGAGGGGGACTTGCAGCGACCCCCGCAACCGGACCCACCCCGCCTGCCCACAGGAGTCCGCTTTTGCTTCAGCTGTTGCTGTTGCTCCGGCTTCCAGCAGGTGCAGGGCTGCAAGCCCTGCCGACAACCCCCTAATCGTGACCGCTGTCGTCCAGGCTGATGATGCCGCGCCGCAGCGCCTGGGTTACCGCATGCGTGCGATCACCCACGCCGAGCTTGTCCATCAGGCTTTTCATGTGCGCCTTCACCGTCTGCTCGGAAATCTGCATGCGCTCGCCGATGCGCTTGTTCGACAGCCCTCCGGCCACGTGCCGCAGTACCTCGGTCTCGCGGGGCGACAAGCGATCTTCCACCACGTGCGCGGCGATGCTGGCTGCCACCGCCGGGGGAATCGGTGCGCGCCGGCCGCCGGCGACCATGCGGATGGTGTCGACCAGTTCATGGCGCAGCATGTCCTTCAGCAGGTACGCGCTGGCGCCGGCCTGCAGCGCCCGCACCGCACGTACGTCACCGCGGTAAGTGGTCAGCACGATGATGCGCGCGCGTGGGTCCAGCGCGCGGATCCGCACGATGGCTTCCACACCATCCAGGCGGGGCATCTGCAGGTCCATCAGCACGACGTCGGGCTGCAGCTGCTGGTAGCGTGCGATGGCTTCCTCGCCATCGGCGGCCTCGCCGAGCAGGCGCAGGTCGGCATGAGCGCCCAGCAGTGCCGCCAGGCCATCACGCAGCAGCGGGTGGTCGTCGACCACCAGCACGCCGATCGGGGCAGGGGACTCAGTCATGGTTTTCTCTACTCCAGGGCCAATGCCAACGCGATCGGCGGCGGTGATACAGCCGCCGGGCCGGGACTGCCAGCGCGACTTCGGTACCCAGCCCGGGGCGGGTCCACAGCTGCAGTTCCGCGCCGAGGCGCTGGGCGCGCTCACGCATGCCCTGCAGGCCCCAATGGCCATGGCCGGCGTTCTCGTCGGCAATGCCGGCGCCGTCGTCGCGCACGTGCAGCAGGAAACAACGCGTGCCGTAGGACAGTTCCACTTCAATGGCACTGGCATTGGCATGGCGCAACGCATTGCGGATGGCCTCGCGCCCGATCAGGAACACCTCTTCGGCCGCGTCGGCCTGCAGCGGTGGCGCCGCGCCTTCCACGGTCAGGCGCAGGGGATTGATGCCATGCCCGGCGTATTCGGCGTGCACGTCGGCCAGCGCCGAAGCGAGGTCGCGGCCCGCGAACGGCGCCTCGCGCAGCGCATTGACCCGCTCGCGACCCTCGGCCAGGTTGCGCTCGGCCAGCTGCATCGCTGACTCAAGCTGGCTGCGCACCGGCTCTGGTGTCTGCGCTGACTGGCTGATCGCGTGCAGGCGCAGGATCAGGCCCTGGCTACCCTGCAGCAGGGTGTCGTGCAGGTCGCGCGCGATGCGTTCGCGCTCGCCGTTGCGTTCCTGCAGGCGCGCGCGGAACAGTGCGGCCAGCTGCCCGCTGCGGATGCGTACCGCCAGCACCAGCAGTGCAAGCACGGCGGCGGTGCACAGCAGCTTGAACCACACGGTCTGCATGAAGGTGGGAGCGATGCGGAAGCTGCGGCTGGCCGGTGCGGTGCTCCAGATGCCGTCCTCGTTGGCGGCTTCCACCTCGAACCGGTAGCTGCCGGGCGCGAGGTTGGTGTAATACGCACGTGTGCTGCTGCCAGCGTCCTGCCAACCATCATCCACGCCCGACAGGCGGTAGCGGTATCGGTTGCGCTCCGGACGTGCCAACGACAGCGCCACGTAATCGATCTGCAGCTGGCTGGTGCCTGCCGGGAGGCGCAGGCCATCGCGTAGCGGCGCGTGCTCGCTGCCATACAGCACCTCGCCGATACGCACGCTGGGAGCCATCGTATTGACGTGCGAGCGGGTGGTGTCCAGCCAGGCCAGGCCCTGGTTGGTGGCCAGCCACAGCAGGCCGTCGTCGGCCAGGGCGGCGGTGGAGATCGGTCCGCTCTGCAGGGCGATGCCGGGCATGCCGTCGATGGCATCGAACAGGCGTGGCGTCACTGGCAGGCCGGAGCGCAGGGCACGGCGCAGCAACCCGCTTTCCATCCGTACCAGGCCACGGCTGCCGTTGAGCCACAGGTGTCCATTGGCATCGGCGACCATGCCGGTGATGCCTTCCAGTACGCCGGCCATGTCGGTGCGCACCGGAACGAACTGGCCGTTGCCCAGCCGTGCCGCCAGCCCTGCTTCGCCGGCGACCAGCAGAAGGTCCCGGTGGTGCAGCATCGCAGTGATCGGTCCTACCGACAGGCCGTCCCCGGCGCCGAAGCTCTCGGTGCCATTTGCACCCAGGCGGCGCAGGCGGCCATCGGCATAGCCGAGCAGCAGCTGGCCATCGGCATCCAGCGCCAGCGATGAGCAGGCCTGCTCTGGCAGGCGGATTTCACGTTGCCACTGGTCATGCTGGTAGTGCAGCACCCCGCGTTCGCCGGCGCAGACCCAGGCCTGTCCGTCATCGGGGAACAACAGGGCATGCAGCGGCTGCCCGGTGAACGGCGCCGGCAGCGGGATCAATGTGGTTTGGCCGGCGACCGTGCGCGCGAGGTTGACCCAGTCGAACTGCCAGATCGACGTGGGTGCCTGCCGCGCGGCGGCCTGCAGCTGCGTGGCGCTGCCATTCAGCAGGGGGCGCCGCAGGTCGTAGGGCTTGAGGTCTTCGCCATAGCCATACACGCGCCCATCGCTGGCCCGTACCAGCGAGCGGTAGGGATCGCTCGGGCCGACCACCAGGGCGTGCACGCTGCGTGCGCGGAAGCGGTTGAGGCCGAGATTGGTGCCGACCCAGAGATTGCCTTCGCGATCGACGATGATCGGCACTGCCGATGTGGCGGTCAGTCCTTGCGGCGAATCGAAGCGTTCCATGCGCACGGCCCGGGTGCCGTCGAAGGTGATGCGGGCGACGCCGCCGTGCGGGCTCATCGTGGCCCACAGCGCGCCATCGGCAGTGAACTGCAGGCGCGCAGCAACCAGTTCCGGCAACCGCCGCGCCTCACGTTCGCCGGCCGCCAGCAGACCCTGCGCGTTGGCCAGCGGCGAGGTGCCGCGCACCCGGTCGGCCAGCCACACTTCACCCTGCGGGCTTTCGGCCAGCGTCGCCATCTGCGAGACCGCGATGCCGGTGTCCTCGAACGCGGTCTGGCCCGCCGCACGCATCCAGATCTTCAGGTCGGCCAGCACCCAGAACCTGCCCCGGCTGTCGTGCAGCACCCACTGCACTCGGCGCTCGGGCAGGCCGGCAGCGGCCGGCAGTGGCTGCCAGCGGTGTCCGTCAAAGCGGCGCAGCCCGCCATTGATCGCCGCCCAGAGCTGCCCCTGGCGATCCTGGCTGAAGCGTGGGACCACGCCGACCGGCACCCCCTGCTCGCGGCCGTAGCTGCGCAGCTGCCCATGGGCGAACTGGCTGATGCCGGCCTGGAAGTAGCCGATCCACAGGGCACCGCCGGTGGCATGCGCCAGCGTGACCATGTTGGTGGATGGGAACTGGCTGCCGACGGGCGCTGCCTGCCGTTCGAAGCGACGGCCATCGAAGCGGTACAGGCCCGAGCCGGTAGCCAGCCACAACAGGCCCTCGCGGTCCTGGGCAATGTCCCAGATATCGCCTGGCGCGCCCTGGCCGACACGCCAGGCGGTGTGCTCGTGATCGGGCAGCCCGCCGCTCACCGGCGGGCGCTGCACGGCAAAGGCGGGCAGGGAGGTCAACAGCAGCAGGCACGTCAGCAGCGTCGGCAGGCGACGCACGGACGGGAAGGGGCGGCCACGCATGGCGCGCATTCTGGCAGGTGTGGGGCAGTCCGGGGTGACCCGAACGGGGTAGGCGGCGTGCGCCGGCGTCGGCTATCACGCCGGCATGCCCTCCGGAGCCCCGCCATGCAGCGCCTGTTCGTGATGTTCCCCGACCGCGGTCCGGGCATCGGCCTGCTGTGGTTGCGGTTGTGCCTGTCCGCTGCACTTTTCTCGCCCGGCATGCAGGGGGGCGGGTGGTCCGCGTTGTGCCTGCTGGCAGTGCCGGTGCTCGTGCTGGGTGCGTTGACGCCGTTGGCGGCGCTGATGGCGGCCGTGGGCATGTTCGCGCAGCAGGCGCCGTGGCCACTGGCGCTGCTGCCATTGGCGCTGTTGCTGGTGGGGCCTGGCGCCTATTCACTGGATGCGCGGTTGTTCGGGCGCCGCCTGCTCGGCCGTCGGCCTCCCCCATTCGGGTAGGTGCTGGCCTCGACCGACGGGGGTAGGGCATCACGCAGGGGTCACGCACCATGGGGCACCCCTTCGCGGCGTCCCGCATGGCCACCCTCTTCCCGCCTGATCCGCCCGCCGCTTCACTGGCACCGCAGCAGGCCGCCGCGTTGCAGCGCGCCCTGCGCTATGTCGATGAGCATCTGTCGCAGCCGCTGCGGGTGACCGAGCTGGCGGCGGCCGCCTGCGTCAGCCGCTTCCATCTGGTACGCCTGTTCCGCGCCGGTACCGGCGCCAGCCCGTTGCGCTATGTCCGCCGCCGTCGCATCGAGCGTGCGCGCCAGCTGCTGCCGGGCGCGCAGCTGCCGATGGCCTGCCTGGCCCAGCAGCTGGGCTTCTTCGACCAGAGCCATTTCGTCCGCAGCTTCCGCGCGGAGACCGGCTGCAGCCCCGGCCAGTACGTCGCCGGTGATGCCGCCCTGTTGCATCCCCTTGATCGTGTTTCCAACGGAGTCCACCCATGAGCCTTGCCACCGCCACTCCCGCCCCGGCGCTGCTGTCGCCGACCGACCACGCCCTGGTGCTGATCGACTTCCAGTCGCAGATGGCGTTCGCCACCCACACCATCGACATCTCCGCGCTGCGCAACAACGTGTCGCTGATCGGCAAGGGCGCCAAGGGCTTCAATGTACCGGTCGTGCTGACCACAGTCGCCGAAGCATCGTTCTCCGGGCCGATGTTCCCGGAACTGCCGCAGATCTTCCCTGGCCAGACGGTGTTCGATCGCACCTCGATGAACACCTGGGAAGACCAGCCTGTGATCGATGAGATCAACCGCATCGGCAAGCGCCGTCTGGTCATCGCCGGCCTGTGGACCAGCGTCTGCATCGTCGGCCCGGCGCTGTCGGCGCTGGCGCAGGGCTTCGAGGTGTATGTGATTACCGATGCCTGCGGCGATGTCAGCGAGGAAGCGCACGAGCGTGCGATCACCCGCATGGTGCAGGCCGGCGCGGTGCCGATGACCAGCGTGCAGTACCTGCTCGAACTGCAGCGCGACTGGGCACGGGGTGAAACCTACGACCTGACCACCGGCATTGCGCGCGACCACGCCGGCGGCTACGGCATCGGCATCCAGTACGCCAAGCGGATGTTCGGTGCGCAGGAAGGCGGGCACTGAGCATGGTTGCCGGCCAAGGCCTCGACCTGGCCCTGCTGATGCTGCGCGTGGCGGCAGGAGGCTTCCTGCTGCCGCACGCGCTGGGCAAGCTGTTCGGGTGGTTCGGGGGGCCGGGGCTTTCCGGCTTCGCCACCGAGCTGCGCGGTTTCGGGCTGCCGGCGGTGGCACCGTTGCCATTGCTGTTGGCCTTGCTGCAGGTGTTGTCCGGGCTGGCCGTGCTGCTGGGGTGGCAGACCCGCATCGCCGCGCTTGCGGCGGCTGCCTTCATCGGCTTCACCGTGCTGTTGGCCCTGCCCAAGGGCTGGTTCTGGATGCGCGGCGGCAGTGAGTACCCGTTGATGTGGACCACGGTGCTGCTGGCCCTCGCGCTGGCCGGCCCCGGCGCCTGGGCGCTGGACGGCCAACGCTTTCCGGGAGAATTCGCATGAGTCACGATCCCCTCGATCACGGCCGCCGCAACGTGGTGCTGGCCAGCGGCGCCGCTGTTGCGCTCGGCCTGGCAGGTCGTGCCGGTGCCGCACTCGATTCCACTTCCAAGGAGCGTCGCATGAGCACGCTGGTCATCCGCAATGCCCGCATTACCACCCTCGACCCGCAGCAGCCGCATGCGCAGGCGCTGGCTGTACAGGAAGGCCGCATCGTCGCCGTCGGCAGCGACGAGGAGATCATGCGCGGCTGGGGCAATGAAGCGACCTTGATCGACGCCCAGGGCCGGCGCCTGCTGCCCGGCCTCAACGACAGCCACACCCACCTGATCCGTGGTGGCCTGAACTACAACCTGGAGCTGCGCTGGGACGGCCTGCGTTCGCTGGGCGACGCCTTGGACATGCTGAAGGCCCAGGTAGACCGTACTCCCGCGCCGCAGTGGGTCCGCGTGGTCGGTGGCTTCACCGCCGCGCAGTTCAACGAGAAGCGCCTGCCGACGCTGCAGGAGCTCAACGACATCGCGCCGGATACGCCGGTGTTCCTGCTGCACCTGTATGACCGCGCACTGCTCAACCGCGCCGCGCTGCGCGCCTGCGGCTACAGCAAGGACACGCCGGATCCGCCGGGTGGCCAGATCGTGCGCGATTCGCTGGGCAACCCGACCGGGCTGCTGCTGGCCAAGCCCAATGCGCTGATCCTGTACGCCACGCTGGCCAAGGGCCCGCGCCTGCCGATCGAATACCAGGCCAACTCGACGCGCCATTTCATGCGCGAACTGAACCGGCTTGGCATCACTTCGGTGATCGACGCCGGCGGTGGCTTCCAGAACTACCCCGAGGACTACCAGGTCATCGAGCAGCTGCATCGCGATGATCAGCTGACGGTGCGCATCGCCTACAACCTGTTCACCCAGAACAAGGGCAGGGAAGTGGATGACTTCCGTGGCTGGAGCGAGATCCTGCAGCCGCGCCAGGGCGATGACCTGCTGCGCCACAACGGCGCGGGCGAGATGCTGGTGTTCTCTGCCGCCGACTTCGAACTGTTCAACGAACCGCGCCCGGAACTGCCGCCGGAGCTGGAGCCCGAACTGCACGACGTGGTGAAGCTGCTGGTCGAGAAGCGCTGGCCGTTCCGCATCCACGCCACCTACGATGAGAGCATCACCCGCATCCTCGATGTGTACGAACAGGTCAACCGCGAGGTGCCGTTCGATGGCCTGCACTGGTTCATTGACCACGCCGAGACCATCACTCCGCGCAATATCGAGCGCATCCGCGCGCTGGGTGGGGGTATCGCCGTGCAGCACCGCATGGCTTACCAGGGCGAAGCCTTCGTCGAGCGCTACGGTGTGCAGGCGGCACGGCACACGCCGCCGGTCAGGCGCATGTTGGCCGAGGGCGTGCCGGTGGGCGCAGGCACCGACGCCACCCGCGTGGCCAGCTACAACCCGTGGGTGGCATTGTCCTGGCTGGTGACCGGGCGCACCGTGGGCGGGTTGGCCCTGTATGGCGAGGAAAACCTGCTTGAACGCGAGCAGGCGCTGCGCCTGTGGACCCAGGGCAGCGCCTGGTTCTCCGGCGACGAAGCAGTAAAGGGGACATTGAAGGTTGGTCAGCTGGCCGACTTCATCCTGCTCTCGGCCGATTTCTTCCGCGTCGACGACGCGCAGATCGCCGACATCACCAGCCTGCTGACCGTGGTCGGCGGGCGCATCGTGCATGCCGACGGCGATTATGCTGGCCTGGCGCCGCAGCTGCCGCCGGCGATGCCCAGCTGGTCGCCGGTCAACAGGTTCGGTGGCTACCATGTCGGCGGTGCTGCCACCGGGTTGGCCGCCGCCCATCGCCACCATCACGGCGTGGCCTGCAGTACGCATGGTGCTCACGGTCATGCCGCGCAGCATGCGGCGCCGACCGATGACCTGGCCGCCTTCTGGGGCGCGATGGGATGCTCGTGCTTCGCGTTCTGAGCCTGGCGCTGCTGGCCGTGCCATCGCTGGCGCTGGCCTGCGAGGGTGGCCATTGCACTGACGCCGGTGACGGCCAATTGCGGTGGGACGCCTCGCTGCGCCTGCGTGGCCTGTACTACGACCCTACCCGGTTCGGCATCGGTGGCAGTGAAGATGGCTATGGCCTGCTGCGTGCACTGGCTTCGGCCACCTATGTGGAGGACACCTGGCAGGCAAAACTGCAGCTGGGCGTGCATGCCGAGAACGGCAAGGCAGGCGGCCCGGGCCGCACCGACCGTGGTGCCTTGGACGTGCAGCAGGCGTACTGGCGCTGGCAGCGCGGTGGCTTCCATGTGCAGCTCGGCCGGCAGGAAGCCGGCTATGGCAGCTCGCGGCTGTTGTCGGTGCGCGATGGGCCGAACATCCGCCTGGCCTTCGACGGTGCGCGCCTGGGCTGGAAGGGGCGGCTCGGCACGCTTGACCTGATAGCGCTGCGGCCGGTCGAGAACCGGCCGGGTGCCTTTGATGATCGCAGCGAACACGGTGCGCACCTGTGGGGTGCCTATGCCACCGCGGCACGCGGGCAGGGCGTGGGACAGTGGGATCTGTACCTGCTGGACTATCGTCGCGACGGTGCGCGCTTTGCGGCAGGCTCGGGAACCGAGCGCCGGCAGACACTCGGTGCGCGCTGGTTCGGCCAGTCAGGTCTGCTGGACTGGAACAGTGAGCTGGTGGCGCAGGGCGGTGAACTGCGTGCCGCCACCGGCCCACTCAACATCCGTGCCTGGACGCTGGCGACCGACACCGGCTGGCGCTGGACGGAGCGGCCGCTGCAACCGCGGCTGGGGCTGAAGGCCGACATCGCCAGTGGCGATGGCAACCTGCACGACCGGCGACTGGGCACCTTCAATGCACTGTTCCCGAAATCGGCCTACTTCAGCGAGGCCAGCCTGCTGGCCCCGGCCAATCTGATGGACCTGCAGCCGACCCTGGCCCTGCGCCTGCACGACGCGGTGACGACGGAACTGGGCGTACAGATGGCCTGGAAGCATCGTCGTGCCGATGCGGTCTACACCACGCCGGCGCCGCTGGTGGCGTTGCCGGGCAGCGCCGGTGGCGCGCGCCGCATCGGCACCCAGTACAAATCCGAAACCCGCTGGCAGGCCAGCGAACACTGGCAATGGCAGCTGCAGCTGGCCTGGGTCGACGCCGGTCCTGCACTGAAGCAGGCTGGAGGCCAGGACACGCTGTTCGCCTCGATCGTTGGAGCATGGCAATGGTGAACGCAACCGCGTCGCAACCCCCCGTACAGGCCGCAGGGGCCTGGTCCCCGCTGAAGATCCAGATGTTCCGTTCGATCTGGCTGGCGATCCTGGCCAGCAACATCGGCACCTGGGTCAATGATGTGGCCGCCGCCTGGGTGATGGCCGAGCGCACCGGTTCGCCGTTGATGGTGGCCCTGGTGCAGTCGGCCACCACAGTGCCGATCGTGCTGCTGGCGCTCGCTGCCGGCACCCTGGCCGACATTGTCGATCGTCGGAAGTACCTGTTGGCGACCCAGGGCTGGATGCTGCTGGTGGCCGCAGCGATGGCTGCGTTGACCGCGATGGACCTGCTGACCCCGCAGTTGCTGGTGCTGCTGACCTTCTGCATGGGCTGCGGTGCGGCGATGGCAATGCCCGCGCAGGCCGCCATCGTCTCCGAACTGGTGCCGCAGCCGATGCTGGCCTCGGCGGTGGCGCTGAACTCGATCGGCATCAATATCGCCCGTTCGATCGGCCCGGCCATCGGCGGCGTGATCGTCGCCCAGCTGGGTGCGGTCTGGGCGTTCGGCTTCAATGCCATCACCTTCGCCGCGATGCTGTTCGTGGTGTGGGGTTGGAAGCGTGACCCAAAGCAGTCGAGCTTGCCACCGGAAGGCTTCGGTGCCGGATTGAAAGCGGGCCTGCGCTATGCCAGCCGTGCCGGAAGGCTGCAGGCTGTGCTGATCAAGTCGGTCGGCTTCTTCTTCTTCGCCGCGGCAATGAACGCGCTGTTGCCGGTGGTGGTGCGTGGGCAGATGCAGGGTGGGGCGGGGCAGTACGGCATGCTGCTGGGCTGCATCGGCATCGGTGCAGTGGGCGGTGCCTTGCTGCTGCCGAACCTGCGCGCACAGCTGGATCGCGACCTGCTGGTACTGCTGGCGACGTTGTCGCTGGCCCTGAGCCTGGTCGGGCTGGCGCTGACCCGCAGCTGGTACGTGCTTCCGGCGGTGATGCTGGTGAATGGATTTGCGTGGATCACCGTGCTGTCGTCGCTGCAGATCGCTGCGCAGACTGCGGTTCCGGCATGGGTACGTGCGCGTGCGCTGGCGCTGTACATCATGGTGTTCTCTGCCGGCATGGCCGCCGGCGGCCTGAGCTGGGGCGCGCTCGCTCAGCGCACCTCGCCCGAACTGGCGTTGCTGGTGGCAGCGGCCGGTGCGGTGATCGGTGGATTGCTGGTGTGGCGCGTGCGCATCGCCGGCACCGAAGACCTGAACCTGCGCCCGGCCGGGCACTGGCCGGCACCCGAGCTGTCGGTGCCGGTGTCGAACGATCGAGGCCCGGTGCTGGTCACCATCGAGTACCGCATCGATGATGCTGATCGTGCCGCGTTCCAGGCGCAGATGCGCGCGATGGGATCCATCCGTCGTCGCGACGGTGCGGTGGTCTGGGGCGTAGTCGAAGACGTGGCAACACCGGGAATCCACCTTGAGTATTTCGTGACCCCGTCATGGCTGGAGCACCTTCGCCAGCACGAGCGCATCACCGCCGACGACAAGGCGATCCAGGAAGAACTAAGCGGATTGCATCGGGGAGAGCGCGCGCCGGTGGTGCGCCACTTCGTGGGTGGCCATGATCCGCTGCCCGCCTCCGTGCCACATCACCATGCCGACATCTGAGCCGTCGCGGGTAGAGCCGGCCGCTGGCCGGCTGCGCAGGATCGCGATGGATTGATCGGGGTGCCGGCCAGCGGCCGGCACTACCGAAGGGGCGGCGGCACCGTTGCGGCGCCGCCGCGATACCTCACTTGCGTGCGAATGCCAGCAGATCGGCGTTGAACTGGTCGGCGTGGGTGATGGTCAGGCCATGCGGCGCACCGGGGTACACGTTCAGTTCTGCATCCTTGATGATCTGCGAGGACAGCTTGGCCGAGGCATCGAACGGCACGATCTGGTCGTCATCACCGTGCACGACCAGCGCCGGCACGTCGATCTTCTTCAGGTCCTCGGTGTAGTCCACTTCCGAGAATTCGTGCACGCAGTCGTACTGGCCCTTGACGCCACCGAGCATGCCCTGCAGCCAGAACGCATCGCGCATGCCCTGGGTGACGTTGTTGCCATCCCGGTTGGCGCCGAAGAACGGGGTGGTCAGGTCCTTGAAGAACTGCGAACGGTCGCCGCCGGTACCCTTGCGGATACCGTCGAAGACCTCCAGCGGGGTGCCGGCGGGGTTGCCAGCGGTCTTCAGCATCAGCGGCGGCACGGCACCGACCAGCACCACCTTGGCCACGCGCGCGCTGCCGTGGCGGCCGATGTAATGGGCCACTTCGCCGCCGCCGGTGGAATGGCCGACCAGGATCGCGTCATTCAGGTCCAGCGCTTCGATCACCGCGGCCAGGTCATCGGCATAGGTGTCCATGTTGTTGCCATCCCAGGTCTGGCTGGAGCGTCCGTGGCTGCGGCGATCGTGGGCGACCACGCGGAAGCCGTTCTGGCCCATGAACAGCATCTGCGGATCCCAGGCATCGGAAGACAGCGGCCAACCGTGGGCGAACACGATCGGCTGGCCGGTGCCCCAATCCTTGTAGAAGATGCGGGCGCCATCGGCGACGGTGACGAAGTTGCTCATTGCAGGTTCCTTGGCGGAAGGGAGGGAAGGCTTCGGCAGGATGCCGGTGCCTTCGGCAGTACAGCGCAGGCGCAGGCGACCGACTTGCACGGCTGTGCTGGATTGCATCGGATGTGACGCGTATCGCTCTGGCAGGACGGGAGCCGTGTGCCGAGGATGAGCGCAGCCCGCCACAGGAACGCACGGATGCCCGCCATGCGATGGTCGCTGATGCTGTGCCTGCTGCTGCCCATGGCAGCGCCGGCACAGACCCATGTCTACAAGTGCGTGGATGGACCGCACCCGGTCTACCAGCAGACACCCTGCCAGGGGCGTGCCGCATGGCGCTGGGACGTGCCCGCGGAGCAGTCATTGTCCCGCGGCGCTGTGGCGCCAGCGGCCTCGACACCGAAGCCATCGCCCCGGCCACGGCGTGCGGCGCGGGCGCACGGTGCGCTGATCACGATCAGCACGGATGCGGCGGCCTGCGAGCGTGCCCGGCGTGATCGCGAGCAGGCGTTGCTCAAGCGTCGGCGCCTGGACTTCGTGCAGCGCCGGCAGCTGGATGACGCGGTCTACGGCGCCTGCCAGTGACGCGGGGGCGCTGAAGTGCCGAAAACGACAACGGCGCCATAGGGCGCCGTCGCGTGGAGTACCGTGAGTGCAGCTCTCAGCGACCGTCGCTGGCGGCGGCCGGTGCGGGCACGCTGTCCGGCTTGGGCAGGCTCAACTCCGGGTTGCCCTGTTCGGCCTGCAGGATCTGGATGCGGCGCTGCAGGGCGTCCAGCTGGCTGTTGGTGCTCTGCACGTCGGTGCTGAGGCTCACGGCCTGCTGCTGGGCCTGCTGCAGGGCGGCGCTGACCTGGGCCGACTGCGCCTGCTGCTGTTCCATTTCCTGCTGCAGGGTACGCAGGCGTTCCTCGTTGTAGGCCACCAGGCGCTCGGTGTAGCGCTTGCCGGCTTCAAGGCGGGTGGTGTCGATGTAGACCTGGGCCAGCTGTTCGGACTGCTGCGCGAAGGTGCGGTAGACGCGCTCGGCGTTGTCCACCGCATCGGTCTTGATCACCCGCCAGAAGTTCTTCTCCTGGAACAGGGCGACGTAGTAGGTCAGGGTGTTGGCATTGAACAGCAGGCTGGCGCCGTAGTTGCCGTTGTAGGTGGTGCGCAGCTCGGTCAGCTGGCGCGAGTCCATCAACTGCTTGAGTTCGTCCACGGTATTGCGCACCACCGGCGCGCTGCGCGCCGGTTCGGCTGCCGCCTCACGGTCGCCACGTGCGGCCATCGCTGCCGGTGCCACCAGCATCATGACCACGGCCAGCACTGCCGCGCTGCGCGCGTGCCGGGCAAAGACCGCGCCCCCTGAAGTTTCTCGCATGTCTAGACCATCCACGGATGAGTGTGGGTTGATATGAAGGTGGTTCCCCGCCGGGAGTCTAGCATGGGTGTGGGCGCCGCCAAGGGCGCCCGTCACGGGTCAGTAGACCAGCTGTGCGGCGCTGCACTGGATCGACTGCACGTTGACGTCGGTCCGGCCCAGTTCAAGGCCCAGCACGCTGGCCAGCAGGTTGGTCAGCAGGGTGCCGACACTGTTGAGCACCGGCCGCAGTGCGGCCAGGATCGGCTTCAGCACGGTGCACAGCAGGCCGCTGCAGCTGACGCTGCCATCGGGGTTGGTGACACCCGTTCCCCCGGCACCATCGAGAAAGCCGGCCGGTGCGGTCTGGATGTACGACGCCAGATTGTTGCGCACGCAGCCGTTGTAATCGATCAGGTTGCCGAGCAGGCTGTCGCAGCGGTTGATCAGCAGGCCGCCGACCAGCGAGCCAAGCAGGCCATCGAGCAGGCCCAGGCCCTGGCCGGTGACGGTTGTCCTGTAACCGGTCCACACCGAACCGTCTTCCCAGCAGGTGGTCAGGCCCAGCAGGCAAGGCTTGGGGACGCCATTCTTCACCGTCCAGTTGCCCAGCGGGGCGAGATTGCGTGCCGGATCGCCATCGCGCAGCAGCGGGATGACCTGGTCGACGTTGTAGCGTCCGCCAGTCGGAAAGGCCGCCTGCAGGTAGCGATCGGCCAGCGCCTTGGCGGTGTCGTTGGCGTTCATTCCCTGCTTGGGCGAATTGAGCATGCCCGACAGCACCCGTAGCAGTTCGTTCACCAGGCTCGACACTGCGTCACCGATCGCGAGCGGATTGAACCGGGTCGAGCCGGTCTCGCCCGCAGCCAGGGTCAGGGTCTGCGAGCTGGTCAGGGCCGGCAGGGTAATCCTGTCGTTGATCAACGGCTGGCCCAGCAGCTTCAGCAGCTGTTCGTCCTGCAGCGTGGCGTCGCAGACATTGGCCTTGGAGAAGCGCTGTGCAGGGTCGACATTGCCGACGCAGGCGCGCAGCACCGACGAGTCCACCTGGATCGTGGCCTTGGGTGGATTGCCGCCGCACTGGATACCGGTCAGCGTGCCCATGCCGTTGGCCACATCGACGTGCAGCGGCAGGTGCAGGCGCGTGCCAAGCAGGTTCAGCAGCGGCCCCAGCGCGAACAGGTTGTTGCTGTCCACGTCCGCCATCAGCCGCACCTGCGCGTTGTAGGCACGGCTGCCGACACCGCCGATGGCGATCGATGGCGGCTCGACCACGCCTGCCTGGATGCTGATGCCCAGCAGGTCCAGTCCCTTGACCGCCACGCCGTTGCCATCGTTGGCGATGGAGATCGCGGTGCTGATCAGGTTGAGCACGTTGATCTGTGACTCCAGTGCGCTGCCGACGGTGCCGTCGGGCGAGACAACTTCGGCAAACAGGCCACCGCCGCCGGACTGGCTGCCAAGCACGATGTTGAGCTTGTTGATGTCCAGCTGGGTGGCAACCAGATCGGACAGGGCGCGCAGCTGCACCCCCACTGCGGAGTCACGGCCGACCACGGTGGCGGTAGCATCGACCAGCTGTGCCAGCGAAATCTTGTTGACCGACAGCAGGCGATTGAAGTCGGCCACGCTGAGGTTGGCGCTTACCGGTATGTTGAGCGCTTTCAGCAGGCCGGACGGAGTCACGTTGGCCTGCGCCAGGCCGTCATAGGACAGCACCGTGGCATTGGTGACGTCCAGGCCAACCAGGCGCAGGGTGGACAGCAGCACAGAATCGCCATTGGTCCTTAGCAGCTGCGAGCCGACTGCAAACACCGCGGTGGGTTCGGCACGGCGCGCCACGGCCTGCACGCTCACGGTGGGCAGGCTGGAAGTCTGCCCGAAGAAGGGCAGCACGCTGCGCTCGGCGATCACCTGAACCGCATTGCGGGGATTGCTGGCATCGACGCTGGTGACGAAGCGGGTGCCGGTGCCACGGCTGGCGCTCCAGTTGCCGCAGCGGATCTGCAGGGTGCCTGCGAACCCGTTCTGGGCCACCGCATTCTGCCGGGCAGCGCTGTTGTCGCTGTTGTCCGGGCTGCACAGCTCCAGTCGCTGTGCGCCGGCCAGTGCGGCAAGGTCGGCCACCTTCTGCGCATCACGCTTGGCCCAGAACAGATAGCCGATCTCGATCAGGCCCAGCATGGCCAACAGCGCCAGCATGACCAGCATCATCGTGACCGACATGCCGCCGCGTGCGCGGCTGAAACTGAACTGGCGTGGGCGTTTCATGGCCGACCTCAGCGTCCGGAGGAGGAGGCGTCCTTGGACCAGGAGACATCGGTCTCAAAGAAGTCCGGGATCTCGTGTTCAAAGCTCTTCAGGTAACGCGCATAGCTCAGCGTGGCCTGGTCACCCAGGATCGGCAGCCGCTGGCCGGCCTGCTGCCCGGAGGCCTGCAGGCGGAACAGATTGCGGGTCGCCTCGCCGCTCTGCAGGCGTGCACGCGGTGCGGCGGGCGGTGCTGAAAGAGGTGCGACGTCGGTTGCGATGGTCGACGCTTGCGCCCCAGTCACCTCGGCGGATGCGGCCGGTGCGGCCAACTCCACGGTGGGGAGCGGTTCGGCCCGCATCGGCGCCGTGCCCGCTGGCGACGGCGAGGGGCCACCGAGCATCTGTCCGGTCAATGGCTGTTGCTGCGCCTGCACGGCACCGCCAACAAGCAGGCAGCACAGCACGGGCAACAGGCGTCGGATCTGGCGCATCGTGGTCATGGTGTGCTTCCGGTCGGGTTGTCGGTGGCGCTGAAGCGTTCCAGCATCGAGGGTGGCAGGCGTTGCGGATCGCGTTGGTCGCGCGGGTCGCGGTGGGGTTCGCCCGCCAGCCGTGCGCCGCCCGATGCACGAGCGCCACTCTCGACGCTGGCCGTGTGTGCAGGTGCGGCTGCGTTGGCGGCAGCAGCGGCCTGTCGTTGCTGCAGGCGCGTCCGGATCTGCTGGGCCTGCTGCTGGATGCTTCGGCGCGTTTCCTCGTTGAGGCTGGCCTGCGCCGATAGCCGCTCCGCCGTGGCCTTGTCGCCGCGCAGTACCGCCCAGAGTGCAAGGTTGGCCGTTGCCTTGGCGTTGCCCGGTGAAAGCTCCAGGGCCTTGGCCAGCGGCTCGCGGGCCTGATCGAACCGGCCGGCACGCAGCCGTGCGTAGCCCAGGTCGCCCAGGTAGTCGGTGTTCAAGGGCTGCAGCTGCGTAGCGCGCGCCAGCGCCTGTTCGCTGCCGGCATCGTCGTCGCGACGTGCGGCGATCAGGCCCAGGCCATGGGCGGCCGCCGCGGCCTGCGGCCCGCTGGACAGCGCGCGATACAGCGCGACCGCCGCGTCGGTCTGGCCGGTTTCACGCAGTGCGTCGGCCTGCAGCAGGCGCAGGGCAGGACGATCACCATAGCGCTGGCGGAAGGCCTCCACATGGGCCAGCGAGGCATACCAGGCGCCCTGCTGCTGCATGCGTTCGATCAGCTCCAGATAGGCGTTGCGACTGTCCTGCGGATCGGGTTCCGGCGGCGCAAGGCTGGGCGCCCGCACATACTTCGGCGTGGTCGAGGCGCATCCACTGGCCAGGGCGGCGAGGGTGACGGCAAGCAGCAGGCAGGAGGTGTGCAGGGCAGGCATCAGGGAGATCCCATCTTGGACAGGGTGGTGGCCAGCGCGACCAGCGCCGGGCCGGCAAGCACCAGCATCAGTGCCGGCAACAGGGTCAGCATCATCACCACGGTCATCTTCACCGAGAGCTTGCCGACCTTTTCCTTCAACGCGTTGCGGCGCTGTTCGCGCAGGCGGAGGCTGAACTGGCGCAACGGCTCCTGCACTGCGCCGCCGTGCGCATGCACCTGCAGGATCAACTGCATCAGGCTGGCCAGGTCATCATCGGCGTAGACCTCGCTCAGCCGCCGCAATGACTGCGCGCGCGTGCGGCCATGGGTATAGGCCACATTGGCTTCCTGCAGTTCGCCGCCGAGTACCGGCAATGCATCGCGCAGCTTGTCGCCCAGCGTCTGCAGGCTCTGGTCCATGCTGAAGCCCACGCCCTGCAGCAGGCGCAGCAGGTCGATCAGCAGGGGCAGCTCGTTCTCGACCGCACGGCGGCGGCGCTTGACCCACGACGACAGCACGAACTTCGGCAGCAGCAGCCCGGCCGCCAGCGCACCGATCACCACCATCACCTTGGCAAGCCCGTGCGCGCTGCTGAACGCCAGCGCCAGCGCCAGCACCAACAGGGCAAGCAGCAGGCGCAGGCCGAGATAGATCGCGGTACCGCGGCGCGTGTTCCAGCCAGCCAGGTCCAACAGCAGCTTGTCTTCGTTGGCAAGCAGCGCGGCCTCCAGGCGGCCGCCACTGAGAGAGCGCCCGAAGCGCTCGATCCAGCCCAGCGAGTCGCGGCGCGTGGCCTCGGCGTCGCGGCCTTCTTCACGCGGCTGAAGGGCGGTTTTCAGTGTGGCTGAGGTGCGGTGCTCGCGATGGCTGCGCACCCAGCCGGCGATACCGAGCAGGGCGACGCCGGCTGCCAGCACCAGCAGCGAAAGGGCGAACCAGGCGCTGGCGCTCATCGGGCACCTCCGGGGCGGCTGCGGGCGGTCATAGCGATTTGGCCAGGCGGTACAGCAGGAACGCCCCGAGCAGTTCCAGGCCCAGTGCGATCAGCAGGATCCTGTGACCGAGCGGGTCGTGCAGCACCGGCTGGAAGAACACCGGGCTGGAGATCGCCATCAGCACCGCACTGGCGGGTGGCAGCAGCCCCAGCACCCAGGCCGACATCCGTGTTTCCGAGGTGGTGGCCGCCAGTTCCTGCTGGGCCTGTTCCAGGTCGCGCATGAAATCGCCCATGCGTTGCAGGATCTGGTCGGCGCGCCCACCAATGCGCACGCTCACTCCGATCACCACTGCCAGCACCTTCAGTACGTCCATCCGGTACGGCTGCGCGGCCAGGCTCAATGCACGATCCAGGTCCATGCCGCTGCGTGCATAGCGCACCGTGGTGTCGAGCAGGCCGCGCAGTGGCGCGCTGGTCTGCATCGAAGACACCTGGAACGCGGCCTGCAGGCTGTTGCCCAGCGCGGTGAGGCGGACCAGGTTGTCGAGAAAGTCCGGCATCTGGTGCAGCAGCTGCGCGCGCAGCTTCGTGATCCGGCGCATCACCCACAGCCAGCAGCCCAGCAGGTACAGCAGCAGGGTCAGCGGAAACATCCAGGCCGTGCCCAGCCGCATCGCCGCCACAACCGCAAGCACCAGTCCCGGCACCAGCAGCATCAGTGGCAGCTTCCAGCCCGGCTGAAGGCCGGCGCGCTGCAGGACACCGTCCCACGGCAGTACGCGGGTCCCAGTGCTGGCCGGGCGGGTCGAATCGTTGGCCGCCGCAACGGCAGGCCCGGCCGGTACTGCGCCGGCCGCGCTGCCGCGCGCCAGTTGTTGCTCGGCATGCTGCAGCGAGGCCTGGCGCTGCTCACGGCTGGCGGCGGTGCCCCATAGCCAGACGGCCAGCGCCAGCAGCACCGAGATGATGCTCAACACGCCCAGCAGCAGGCCGGTGCCCATGCTCAGAAGTCCCCGTAGAGCGATTCACGCAGTTGCTGGCGGAACGGCTCCAGCTTGTGCGAGTGCGGATGGAAGCCCAGGCCGATCCAGCGGTCGGTCTCGCGGCCGGCGGCGTCGATCTGCACCTCGTGGCGGAACATTTCCTGGGTGGTGATCAGGTTGTCACTGACCCCGGTGATCTCGGTGATCGAGACCAGCACCCGGCGCCCGCTGCCCAGCCGCGAGATCTGCACGATGAAGTCGATGGCGCTGGCAATCTGCCGGCGCAGGCTGTCCTCGCTGCCCTGGAAGCCGGCAAAGCCTGCCAGCATCTCGATGCGGTACAGGCAGTCGCGCGGCGTGTTGGCGTGGATGGTGGCCATCGATCCGTCATGGCCGGTGTTCATCGCCTGCAGCATTTCCAGCACTTCCGCGCCACGCACCTCGCCGACCACGATGCGGTCCGGGCGCATGCGCAGACTGTTGCGCACCAGGTCGCGGATGCTGACCGCGCCCTGGCCCTCGGCGCCACCGATGCGGCTTTCCAGGCGCACCACGTGCGGATGGTTCAGCGAAAGCTCGGCGGTGTCCTCCACGGTGATGACGCGCTCGCTGGGTGGCACGTAGCTGGCCAGTGCATTCAGCAGCGAGGTCTTGCCGGAGCTGGTGCCGCCGGAGACCAGGATGTTGCATCGACCCAGCACCATTGCCTTCAGCAGGGCCTGCATCGGTGCGTCGAAGGTGCCCTTGGCAAGCAGCTCGTCGGGGGTGAACGGGTCCTTGCGGAACTTGCGGATGGACACCATCGGCCCGTCCACCGCCAGTGGCGAGATGATCGCGTTGAGGCGGCCGCCGTTGGGCAGGCGCGCATCGACCATCGGATTGGAATCATCCAGCCGGCGGCCAAGCGGCGCGAGGATGCGGCGCAGGATGCGCAGCAGGTGGGTGTCATCGGTGAAGCGCTGGGTGGCACGCCGGAGCTGGCCACCCTGCGAAACGTGCACGTCCTTGAAACCGTTGATCAGGATGTCTTCGATGGAGGGGTCGTGGAGCAGGTCGTCCAGCGGGCCGAAACCGGTCAGCTCCTTGACCAGGCCCTCGGCAACCACCTGCATCTCTTCTTCGTTGATCGGGATGCGCCATTCCTGGATGAAGCCCACGGTCTGTACCTGCACCCAGCGGGCGATGGTATCCGGGGCCCAGGAATCGATGTCGATGCGCTCGTCCTCGATGCTGTTGAGCAGGTGCTCATGCGCGGCCGACAGCACCTTCTGGTACTGCTCGGTCTGTGCGAACGGCAGGTGGCCCGGGCTTTCGTGCAGCAGCGGGCGGGCAACGGCATGCGGGAACGGGGTTACCTTGTCTTCCATTGCGATCCACCCAGGGCAAGGGAGAGTCTTTCCCGCAGGCCATGCGGCTGGACCGGGCAGGCAGCCGGGTCCAGCCGTGACACGAGCGGGGCGAGGGCACGCAGGTAGGGATCGCGCGGAGCATCCTGCAGCAGCAGGCGGCCCTGGCTGGCGGCAAGGCGCACGCGCGGTCGTTCAGGCAATGTCGCCAGCAACGGCACTTCGAAGCGGCGTGCGATCTGTTCCGGGCTCATGCCGCTGCTGTCGTCGTGACGGTTGATCACCAGTTGCAGGCGTTTCTCGCGCTCGCGCTGGCCTGCAAGATGCTTCAGCGCCTGGTCCAGCGAGACCAGCGTGGCGATCGACGCATCGGTGACCAGCCAGATTTCGTCTGCCTGGTCCAGCAACAACGGCGGCAGCTGCCGCAGCGGGCAGCCGCCGGCATCACACAGCACGCTGGCGAACACCCCGCGCAGGCGCTGCAGCAGCGCGCCAGGGTCGGACGGGGGCACGGCATCACTGCCGCCGGCACGGTCCAGCAGCACCAGCCCGGAGTCATGGCGCGCCATCGCGGTGCGTGCGAGGGTGGCGTCGATGCGGCTGGCGTTGCGCAGCGCATCCTCGTAGTGGAAGCGGCTGTCGAGATTGAGGTACAGCGCAAGGTCACCGGACGGCTGTGCCAGTTCCATCAGCAGGCCGTCCTGCTGCACTGCATCGCCCTGGGCAAGGGCCCGCGTCTGTTGCGCCAGCACCGAAAGATGTGCGGCCAGGGTACTGGTGCCGACGCCTGCGCGCACGCCCAGCAGCACGATCAGGCGCGCCTTGTGCGCGTGCTGCGCCACCGCGGCCGGGCGCGGTGACAGCGCACGCCGCAGGGCCGCCTCGATGCCAGCGTTGTCACTGTCCAGGTCCAGCACATCGCGCAGGCCGGCGCGCAGCGCGATCACCACGCCTTCGACCTGGCCGGCGCTGGTGGCGCCGACCGCGACCAGCGCCAGGTCCGGTTGGGTCTGCTGCAGCTGCTGTGCCAGCACGCTCGAGGCAGCCGCGTGCTCGGGCCGGAAGTCAAGCAGCACCAGGCTCTGCGGGGCGCGTTGCAGGTCCTGCGCAGACGTCGGCGCACTGCTGTCCTGCCAGTGCAGGGTGGTGGTCGGCGGCAGCTTGGCAGCCAGCCGGGGCAGCAGTTCGCGGTCAATGCCGTACAGGACCAGGTTCATCGGCGGTCCTTGCGGATGCAGCGGCTGGGCGGTGGCGTAGGGCATGGGCGTGGCTCCGCAGGCGTCATGGAAGTCAGCGCGAGAAGCCGGGCACCGGGTCCTGGCTGACCGGCCCCAGCAACCACGACCCCCATTCGGGAAGATGCGGCTTGGCTTCGCGCTCGCCAGGCAGCGGCAGTTCGGTGTTGCGTGCCAGCGGCTGCACCAGACGCGGGGTGACGATGATCACCAGCTCCTTGTCCTGGCGCTTGTAGTCGAAGTTGCGGAAGAACGATCCAATGATCGGCAGGTCGCCCAACAGTGGAATCTTGTTGACGTTGGAGACGATGTTGGAGCTGACCAGGCCACCGATGACGAAGCTCTCGCCATCACCCAGCTCGACCGTGGTATCGGCGCGACGGGTGGTGATCGAGGGAATCTGCACGTTGTTGAGCACGATCGCGTTGCTGTAGTCGAGGTCGCTTGCCTCCGGCGCCACCTTCAGCGCGATCCGGTTCGGCGCCAGTACCGTTGGGGTCACGGTCAGGCCGATGCCGAAGGGCTTGTAGGTGATGGTGGTGGTGCCAAGCCCCTGCGGCTCCAGGATCGGCAGCTCGCCGCCGGCCAGGAAGCTGGCGCTCTGGCCGGACAGTGCCACCAGCGTCGGCTCGGCCAGCACGCGCGCCATGCCATTGCTCTGCAGCAGTTCGACATCGGCGTTCCACAGTCCCTTGGTCGAGCCGAACACCAGCCGGAACGCCGAGGAAATCGGCGACACGGCCTCGTTGCTGCTGTTGCCTTCCTTCATGCCGGGCAGCAGGCCGGTATTGCCGGGCAGGCCAGTGCCGGGCCGCGCGAAGCCATAGGCGAAGCCGCCGTTGCGGTTCTGGAAGTTGATGCCGATCTGCTTCATCGCGGTCTTGTTGAACTCGACCACCTTGACCTCGACCTGGACCACGCCCCCACTGTTGATGGTGGACGCATCGGCAAGCATCCCGTCCTTGCCCAGCGCCATGGCCGCAGTGCGCTGTTCCTGCATGTGCGTGAGCATGCTGTCGGTGCTTCCCTGCAGGAGGCCCTGCTGGTCCTGCTGGGTGAACACCAGCCCGGTACCGCCGGTGCTGGCGGCGCCCTGTACGGCGCTCTGCACCCGTACCGTCAACCGCTGTGGCTCGGCCTGTCTGCGGTGCCACAGCAGCAGGGTGGTGGTGCCAGGCGTCTTGCCGACCAGCAGCGCTTGGCGCTGCCCGCGCAGCATCACGATGTCGGCTACACCCGGGTCGGCAATGGCCACCCGCTCCAGGTCGGCCGGCAGGTTCCAGGGACGCTGTTCGCGCGCCTGCAGCACCAGGTCATCGGCGGCCACGCTCGTTGCCGGCGCCAGCAGCACCAGCAGCAGGGCCAGCCAGCGCTGGCGGAGGGAGAGGCGTGGACGGCGGCGACGTTCGGTCATGGATGCACTCGATGCAGGTCAAAGGGAGGCACGGGATGCGGAACTGTCGCCGCGGATGATCTCGATCCCCGACGCGCGCGGTGCACTGCGACGTGACGCCGGCGCGCGCGCCGGTGCATCCGGGGTGCTGCGTGGCGGTGCACTGCCACGTCCGGCCAGCGCGTCGCTGTCGATACCGGCAAAGGCGTGGTTCTCCGGCCGCTGCAGGGCGAGCTGCTGTTCGGCGTCGAGCCCACGCAGCGGGTCGATCACTCCGCGCGATTGCGGGAACAACGCCAGGTCGGGCAGGCCGGTATCGGCGGGATTGCGCAGGGCCAGGAAAAGTTTGCCCTGCTGCGCACCCAGCAGCAGCCGGTTGGCGTCGGCCACCGGTACCGCAAGCACCGCGCTGCGTGCGGGTTGCGGCGCTTCATTGCTGCTGCTCTGCGTGCTGCCACTTCCGGTGATGTCGGCAGCGCGCGGGTCGTTGCGGGTGTCGGCCTCGCTGTCGGAAGTAGTGTCTGTGGCCAGCGGCACGATGTCCTGCTGGCCGTAGCTCAGGACGCGCAGGCGCGACAGCAGCAGGCGCGTCTGCGCCGCTTCGCCAGGGCTGTTGATGTTGGGCTGGGCGTTGCGCAGGTTGAGGAAGACGTCGACGAAATCACCGGGAAGGATGCGGTTGCCGGCACCGACCAGTTCGTCCACGGGCACGGCCAGGGCACGCTCGCCCGGCCGCAGCTGCAGCGAGAAGCCCTGAGCCAATGCGCTGCCGTTGATCACACTGCCTTCGGCAATGTCCTGCACCGGCACCTTGCCGGTCACGGCGGCAATGCTGGTAGCGGCGCCGGGGACGGGTGCGGTGCGCTGGGCCAGGCGCAGGCCGTTGGCGCTGATCGGCTCGCCCGCAGGCAGGCGTGCCACGGCTTCGACCACGGTGATCGCTTGGGTCTCGTTGCGAGCGACCGGCGCGACCGTTGCAGGTGCGGCGGGTTTGCGCCCGATCATGAAGGCGATCAGCGCCAGCAGCACGGCCAGGCCGATCAGGGCGACGGCAGCGATGCGGGTCAACTTGAGCATGGAACCATCTCCAAAGTACCGATCATCAATTGCCGCTGCCGAGATCGAGCTGCGCGACCGCGACGCTGCGGATGGGGGCCTGCATCACCCACTTGTAGAGCGTGGCGGTGCCGGGCAGGAAGGGATGGCTGGCGTAGTCGTAGCTGACCGTCACGGTCATGCACTGGGCCGTGGCCAGACCGGCGCAGGGTGCCTGTGCCGACACCACGATGGCGTTGCTGCCCCCCGCGCTGCAGTCCACGTTCTGCTTGGAAAACTGCAGCAACCATTGCATCGAGGTGCGTGCGGCGACGCAGGCGGCTGTGCGTCGTTCGCTGGCGGTGCCGTAGCGCAGCGAGGCACGCGCGCCTTCGGCCGATGCGGTGGCCAGGGTCTGTTGCGCAGCCATGATCATCACCCCGGAGAAGGTGAACAGCAGCAGCGGCAACAGGCCGAGCATCAGCATCAGGGCGAACTCGATGCTGGCGACACCGCGTTGCAGGCGTGGGCTGCGGATGTTCATGGTGCACCTCCGTAGATGCTGGCCAGCACCCAGCCGATGGCGGCCAGTGCCAGGTAGGCTGCATAGGGAATGCCACGTCGTCCCTGGCGGGCGGCCTGCATGTCACGCAGCACCGGATGCGCTTGCCACTGCGTGCTGGTGCGATTGACCTGCATCTGCAGGTGACCGGGCAGCAGCACGCCCAGGCGGCGACCGGCCAGCACCAGTACGGCATGCAACCCAGCCGCGAGGCTTGCCACCAGCCAGACCGGCAGCAGCGCCTGCCAGCCCAGCATCAGGCCCAGCACGGCAAAGAACTTCACGTCCCCGGCGCCCATCCAGCGCAGGGCATGGAACGGCAACAGCGCCAACAGGCCGACCGCCGCGCCGGCAAGGTGGGGCAGCCACGGCTGGCGCGGCGCACTGAACTGGCCGACGACGATCACCGCAGTGGCGATCACGCACGCGGCGACCAGCCAGGTGTTGGGCACCCGACGGGCATACAGATCACTGATCGCGATCCGCAGGCACACGCCGATGGCCAACAATCCCAGCACTGTCATCGCACACTCCATCGTCCGTCACTGGACGGTCTTCGCCTGGTTCCATGCGCGCCGCCGTCGCGGCCCTGCCGGCCGCGCGCGGTCGCCGTTCAGGTCGTCGAGCCCGAAGCCTTGGTGGCCAGTGCGGAGAGGTTCTTGAACAGCGTTTCGAAGAACCCCTTGATCTGGTCGTTGCCGACCGCAATCAGGACGCCAGCTATCACGGCAGCCAGCAGCCCGTACTCGAGCGCGGTGACGCCGTCTTCTTCCTTCAGGAATTTGCGGATCGATGCGTTCATGACCAATGTCTCCCTCTACCTGTCTGCGGATGCAGTACACCTGCGTTGGGCGGTGGCCCGGCTCCGCCGGGATCGTCCGTGGGCCTCCGCGCGTCCTGGCGGAGGAGGCACGGCGGGACAGGCCCGCTGTGCTCAAGCAGGGTGATCGTTTCCAGGCGGGACATTGGCCGCACGGTCGCGACCGGACGGCCCGGGGCCGGTGGTCGAGGCATCCAATGATGCGTGCGTGGTCATGCTGTCCCCCTGGGTGCGGCCAGATCAGATGGCTCGATCACCGTAATGTCGACTTTGCCTGAACGGCGGTTGGCTGCAACCGGAACCTATATGCAAATTCGGCAGAAACCCCGGAAGCCTGAAAATTCCGGATGGTTTTTGTGACGAAAATCCGTTCGCAGGCAAAACGATTCATTGTCGTGTAGATAATGTGATTCGCCTTGTGGTTCCATGCGAAAACCGTGCCACCTGCTCAGACATTTTCTTCACTTGTGTATCCCGTTTCATCATTCAGCGCCGCGGGTTTACCTTTGCCGATTATTGGGCATACTCGTATTCAAGCTCTTGCATTGATTTGTACGATCGCATCGACGCCGGCGCTGCCGGCGTGGCAACGGAAATGGATTCTGGATCGTTGCGCGCCCTGTCAGGCAGTGGGGGCCGCAGCGGATGGCGGATCAACGGGGGGACAACACTGTCATGGTCGATGGTGGGGTAGAGGACAGCGACGACAGCGGCCTTCGGTCGATAGACCTGGCCACGCTGAGCGGCGTGCTTCGCGTCTGCGATGTCGAACTGCTGCTGCTGGATGGCAACGGGCCACGGGCGGCGTTCGCTTCGCGCGTGCACGAGGAAGCCCTGTTCTGCAGCATCAGCTGCGGCTTCCATTGCCGTGGCCGTTTCATGCTGCCGCCGGACTGGGCGATGCTGGGGTACCTGCACGCAACCGATGAAACGATGAGCTGGTGCCACGGCGTGCCGCTCTCGCCGGGCATGGCGCTGACGATCATGCCGGAGGGCATCAGTGAGTTCACCCTGAGCCCGGGCACGCACATGACCCTGATGCTGGTGCCGGTGGCCCGCGTCCAGCGCAAGCTGACCGAACTGAGCCTGCGCAGCACGCCACCTGCTGGTCAGGCACTTTCGCTGTTCAACCTGGCCAGCGACGCCGCGCCGCTGGCGCGCCATTACCAGCAGCTGCACCTGCAGCTGGGACAGGGGGCAGGGCTGCAGCCGGATGAAACCGAGAACCTGCTGCACGAGCATGTGCAGGCCCTGCTGGGCGCCGGTGCGGCGGATCGCCCGGGCTGCACCCGTGCGCGGCGCACGCATTATCTGATCGCGCAGCGTGCAGAGAACTTCATGCGGCTCAACCTGCGTCGCAATATCTACATGAACGAGATCTGCGATGCCGCCGGCGTCAGCGAGCGCGGCCTGCGCTATGCGTTCGAGGACCTGTTTGGAACCTCGCCGAACCGCTACCTCTCCATGCTGCGCCTGTGCGCGGCCTGCCGCAGCCTGTCGATGGCAGACTCCAGCCGTCGCTCGGTGAAGGCGATCGCCCTGAGCTGCGGGCTGTGGGACCTGTCGCGCTTCGCCGACAATTACCGCAAGGTATTCGGCGAACTGCCGCGCGACACCCTGATGCGCGCACCCGCGCAGATCGGCCAACCGGCCTGATCCAGGCCCGGCAAGGGTTTTTGCGGTGTTTATGCCGGAATTGCGTATCCGCTTGCCGATCGTGTTGCCGCTTATGCATAGCCGGCTGCCGATTCCGGCCGTGGATTTGCCGGAATGCGCGATTGCCGTGCCGGATTGAAGTGCACCGCCCTCGTTGCAACCGCTGAAATGTCAGTCACCTGCCTAGCGGCAAGTCCACTGACATTCCAGTTGTTCGCCTACGGGGGAAATGCTCATGAACCGCATCTACCGGCGTGTATGGAACCGCCAGCTCAATGCTCTGGTTGTGGCCTCGGAACTGGCCACCGGCGACAGCGGCGGCAGCGCCGCACGCGATCCGCGCGCCTTCCTGCTGATGCCCACGGCCCTGGCCCTGGCACTGCTGTGTGCGCTGGCCAGCGGTCACGCAGGGGCCTCGGAAACCAATCAATCGCTGCGTGACCTGCAAGCACTCGCGGCAAAGTATGCGCAGCCGATGCCGGTCAAGGTTGACGCGGAAGTGGCCCTGGCTGCCGCCGCGCGGCAGGCGCAGAATAGCCCCGCAATCAGCGCGGATGCTCGTCTGGGCCTGCAGTTGAACACCACGTCGCTGCCGGTGGTACGTGACGTGTTGCCGGCCACCGTGCAGGTGAAGCTGGCAGCGAACACCGTGCCGAAACAGGTGGCCGTGCCGGCACTGGAGGCTGATGTCCGCGCCAATGTTGGCGTGGGCAACACTGCGGCCAGGGCGGCACAGGTGGATGCATCGCTGGCTGCGCACGTTGCGCCCGGCGCGCAGGCGCCGCTGGGCGTTGCTGCCGATGCGCGCGCCAGGGCCAAGGTCGGCATCGCTGGCCGCCAGGTCGCTGCGATCGATACGGGTGCCCAGGCGGCCGCCGGCCTCAGCGGTGCAGCCGCCGGATCACTGCCTGGGCTGAAAGCCACCGTCGACGGCAAGGCCGACACGCATCTGGCGGTCGCTGGCCATCACATCGAGGGGCAGGGCCAGGCCCGGGCGACGGCGGCAGTCACGCTGCCGGCCAAGGAAGAACTGCCGGGTGAAACCCATGATCGTGTCATCAGTGCCGCGTTCGATGCCGGCGTCGCCGGCAAGGTGCGCGTGCAGGCGCCAGACGGCCAGGAAGTCGTGGCCGATCGCAATCTGAAGCTGGCCGGACAGGCGACGGTGGCCGCACAGCACAGCGCGCTGGGCGTCGGCAACCTGGTCGGTGGTGCGGTGGGTGCTGTCGGCGGGACGCTTCACGGTGCCGCGGGCGCAGTTGGTAGCGCGGTGGGTGGTGCTCTGAACGGCACTGTCGGCCAGGTCGGCAGCGCAGTGGGTGGCACACTCAACAACACGGTGGGCGCAGTTGGCGGCGCAGTTGGCGGTGCACTGAACGGCACAGTCGGCACGGTTGGCGGCGCAGTCGGTGGCGCGCTGAACGGCACTGTCGGTACCGTTGGAAGTGCAGTGGGTGGCGCACTGAACGGCACTGTCGGTACCGTTGGAAGTGCAGTGGGCGGCGCACTGAACGGCACAGTCGGCCAGGTCGGCAGCGCAGTGGGCGGTACGCTCAACAACACGGTAGGCGCAGTCGGTGGCGCAGTTGGCGGTGCTCTGAACGGCACTGTCGGTACCGTTGGAAGTGCAGTGGGCGGCGCACTGAACGGCACCGTCGGCCAGGTCGGCAGCGCAGTGGGCGGCACGCTCAACAACACGGTAGGCGCAGTCGGTGGCGCAGTGGGCGGTGCACTGAACGGCACTGTCGGTACCGTTGGAAGTGCAGTGGGCGGCGCACTGAACGGCACCGTCGGCCAGGTCGGCAGCGCAGTGGGCGGCACGCTCAATAACACGGTAGGCGCAGTCGGTGGCGCGCTGAACGGCACTGTCGGTACCGTTGGAAGTGCAGTGGGCGGCGCACTGAACGGCACCGTCGGCCAGGTCGGCAGCGCAGTGGGCGGCACGCTCAACAACACGGTGGGCGCAGTCGGTGGCGCAGTTGGCGGTGTTCTGAACGGCACTGTCGGTACCGTTGGAAGTGCAGTGGGCGGCGCACTGAACGGCACCGTCGGCCAGATCGGCAGCGCAGTGGGCGGCACGCTCAACAACACGGTCGGCACGGTTGGCGGCGCCGTGGGCGGCATTCTCAACGGCACTACCGGCAGCCCCACCGGCGACCTGGGCGGCGTGCTGGGCAGCACGCTGGGCAGTGTCGGAAGCGCGGTGGGCAACCTGCTCAACGGCAATCTCAATGGCACCGTCGGCAACCTGGGCAGCGCCGTGGGGGGCCTGGTGGGAGGCACGCTGGGCAGCCTCGGCCTGACCCAACCCTCGGCGATTCCACCGACCAGCCCGAAGGCGCCGGCTCCGGCGGATCCGCATGCGGGCCTGATCATCGGCACCGGCGGTCTGGTCGGCAACGTCGGCCAGCTGATCGGGCCGACCACCACCAGCCTGTTCGGCGGCAACGGCTACCTGAGCAACGGCAATCTCAAGCTCAGCAACGCCAACGTGATGCAGACCTATTCGACGGTCAACGTGCTGGGTCTGCCGGTGGTGAACCTGTCGCCGGTCGGCAGCACGCTCAATGGCCTGGGCGGTGCGGTCACCGGCGGCAGCTCGCACCTGACGCTGATCGGTGGCGTCACCTCCGACAGTTACATCTACAACATCAACAACGGCAACCCGGGTGGCCTGCTCGGCCTGCTGCTGCCGAAGGATTCGCCGGCGTGGGCGGCCAAGTGCCTGGACATCGCGCTGGCCGATATTTCCTGCTGGGCGGTCAACGCCGCGCAGGACTACCAGGTGTTGATGGGCGATGGCGCCTTCGCCAACGGTTCGAAGGAAGTGGTGATCGGTGCCAATGCACGCCATGAACTGCCGAAGGTCGATGCCAATGTCGCCTTCCCCGGCGATGGCGTGAACGATCCCAGCAATCCGACCGGCGTGCCGACGGCCGACTATGCCGCCCGCATGGGCCACTCGGTTGTCGTCGGTGACAGTGCCGTGGGCACCGCCAACGGACAGACCCTGCTGGGTGCCGAAGCCACTTCAAACCAGGCCAACTCGGTCGCGCTGGGTTACCGCTCCGCTGCACTGCGCGGCGCTCAGGCCAGCTACAGCGCCTACGGCCTCACCGCACCGCAGGTTTCGGCCGGCGAAGTGTCGGTGGGCACGGCCGGTGGTGGCGAGCGCCAGATCACCAATCTTGCCGCGGGCAGCGCCAATACCGATGCTGTCAACGTGGCCCAGCTGAAGGGCGCCATCAGTCTGATCGACGATGTGGCCTCCGCAGCGGTCACCTATGACCTGGACGGCTCGGGCAACCCGGACTATCGCCGGGTCACGCTCGGCGCAGGCACCGGCACCACCACCATCGGCAATCTTGCCGCTGGCGCGGTCACCGCCGGCAGCCTGGAGGCGGTCAACGGTGGCCAGCTGGCGGCGACCAACAGTGCCATCGCCAGCTTCTTCGGTGGCCGTGCGGCTTTCGATCCGGCCAGCGGCATCTTTACTGCACCGTTGTTCGAGATCAGCACGATCTCCACTGGTGGTGCCATCGCCAAGGGCCTGTATGAGAATGCCACCGATGCCTTCGCCGCGGTCGATGGCTCGCTGGTCAACCTCAACACGCAGATCACCGACATCCGCAACGGTGGCACCAAGTACCTGCGGGTGAACTCGACCGGCACTGAGGCGGTGGCCAGTGGCACCGATTCGATCGCGGTGGGCACCAATGCGCGGGCGACGGCGGACAACAGCATCGCGGTGGGTGCCGGCAGCCTGGCCGATCGTGCCAACTCGGTGTCGATCGGCGCTGCCGGTGCCGAGCGCCAGGTCACCCACGTGGCGGCCGGTACCGCAGCGACCGATGCGGTCAACGTGGGCCAGCTGCAGGCCTCGGAGCAGGGCGCCCTGCGCTACGACCTCAACGCCGATGGCAGTGTCAATTACGCCAGCGCCACGCTGGGCCAGACCGGCACGGCAACCACGCTGCGCAACCTTGGCCCGGGCCAGGTCAGTGCCACCAGCAGTGAGGCCATCAATGGTGCCCAGCTGTTTGCCGCCAACCAGGCGGTGGCCACCCATCTGGGCGGTGGTGCCGCGGTCGATGCCAACGGCGTACTGACCGCACCGACCTACTCGATCAACAACGTCGCCGCCAACGGCACCGTGACCAAGGGCAGCTACAACGATGTCGGCACCGCGTTCGATGCGGTCAGCAACTCGCTGGCCAACGTTGCCGACCAGACCGGCGAGATCGACAAGCTGGCCGTGAAGTACGACGTCGATGGCAGTGGCAACGTGCTCAACAGCGTGACGCTGACGGGTACCGGCACCGGCGCGGTGAAGATCACCAACGTCGCCGCCGGCAGCATCCTGGCCGGCAGCAGTGATGCCATCACCGGCGACCAGCTGTTCAGCACGAACAGCACCATCGCCACCTACTTCGGTGGCACCACCGCCTACAACGGCACCACCAACGTGTGGACCGCGCCGACGTTCAGCATCTCCAGCATCGCCACCGATGGCACCTTCACCAGCGGCGATTACAACAACGTCACCGCTGCCTTCACCGCTGTCGACGGCTCGCTGAAGGTCCTCAACCAACGCATCACCAATGGCGGTGGTGGCAGCGCATACCTGGCGGTCAACTCAACGGCGGCCGCAGCCACTGCAGCCGGTGCGGAAGCCGTGGCGGTCGGTCCGCAGGCCAGTGCAGCCGGTGCCAACAGCGTGGCGGTCGGCAACGGTGCCAGCAGCAGTGCCGGCAACAGCGTGGCGCTGGGCGCCGGTTCGGTCGCCAGCGTCGGTGCACAGAGCGGCTACACCGGCGCCTACGGGCAGACCGGTGCCAGCAACTCGGCCGGTGAGGTCTCGGTCGGCAGCACCGGCAGCGAGCGCAAGATCACCCACGTTGCCGACGGCTCGGACACCTACGACGCGACCAATGTCGGCCAACTGAAGAACGGCGTGAACTACGCCATCGACGAGTCGAAGAAGTACACCGACCAGAAGATCCAGAACATCACCAACGTGGCGGGCAGCTTCCGCGCCAACAACACCAACAACCTGGCCGATCCGTCCGCCAGCGGCGCCAACTCGGCCGCCGGTGGTGCAGGCTCCACTGCCGCCGGTGCCAACTCGACCGCGCTGGGCAATGGTTCGCAGGCGCAGGCCGACAACTCGGTGGCATTGGGTGCGGGTTCGGTGGCGAACCGGGCCAACACGGTCTCTGTCGGTGCCGCCGGTGCCGAACGCCAGGTGGTCAACGTGGCAGACGGCTCGCAGGCCACCGATGCGGTCAACGTGCGCCAGCTGCAGGCTTCGCAGCAGGGCACGATCCGCTACGACACCACGGTGAACGGCGCGACCAACTACAACAGTGTCACCCTGGGCAGCACCAGCAGCGGCCCGACTACGGTGCGCAACGTCGCCGCCGGTACTGCTGGCACCGATGCCGTCAACGTCGACCAGCTGAAGTCGGGCATGGCGCAGACCCTGGACTGGTCCAAGGCCTACACCGACGAGCGCATGGGCGGCTTCGAGCGCGACCTGCGCAAGACCGACAATCGTGCTTCGGCCGGTATCGCGTCGGCGATGGCCACCGCAGCGCTGCCGCAGCCGAGCGAGGCGGGCCGCAGCATGGCCTCGATCGCGGCTGGCAGCTACAACGGCGAATCGGGCGTGGCGGTCGGTATCTCCGGTGTCTCCGAAGGCGGCCGCTGGATCTACAAGTTCAGCGGTTCGACCAACAGCCGTGGCGAGGCCGGTGTGGCCGTCGGTGCCGGCATCCAGTGGTAATCCCCGCCGCCGGGCCGCACCCGCGGCCCGGCATCGCGGAAACGTCTACAGGGGGAACGACATGAAACAGCATCGCATCGCCCGCGCCGGCCAATGTGCCGCCACGCTGGGCCTGATCCTGGGGATGGGCCTGCTGGCCGCCTGCCGCAGCCATGCGCCGGCCGCCGACGGTCCTGCCGACGCCACCGCCGTGCACTTCCCGGAGGCCTCCAAGGCCTCGCTGAAGGAAGGCATCTATCCCGACGTCGCCGACCTGCGCCGCTTCGCGCCGGGCATGAGCAAGCGGCAGCTGTACACGCTGCTGGGCACGCCGCACTTCAATGAGGGTATGTGGGGCGTGCGCAAGTGGAACTACCTGTTCAATTTCCGCACCGCGCAGGGCGCGGAATACTTCACCTGCCAGTTCCAGGTGCGCTTCGACAGCAAGGGCATCGCGCAGGGCGGGTATTGGAAGCCGGAGTCGTGCGCGGCCGTGCTCGAACCACCGCGGCCACCGGCGCCGCTGGCACCGGCACCGCTGCCGGAGCAGCCCCTGCGGCTGTCGGCCGACGCGCTGTTCGGATTCGACAGCGCGGTACTCAGCGCCGAAGGCCAGCAGGCGGTGCAGGGCATCCTGGTGCAGGTACGCGAGGCCGCGCAGGTGCAGTCGATCAAGGTAACCGGCTACACCGACCGCATTGGCAGCGCCAGCTACAACCAGGCGCTGTCGCAGCGCCGCGCCGACGCCGTGCGCAACGCGCTGGTGCAGGGGGGCGTGCCTGCAGCCAGCATCAGTGCCGAGGGACGCGGCGCGGCCGAGCCGATCGTGCAGTGCGAGCAGCGCAACCGGCGCGAGCTGATTGCCTGCCTGGCACCGAACCGGCGCGTGCAGATCGCCGGGATGGCACAGCCACATTGACCTTCCTGCGCCGGGGCGGTGCCCCGGCATTCCGAGTCCCCCCTGACCGCCGGCAGGCGTGGCAACGTCTCCCCCGTCGTCCACGCCTGCCTGCGGCTCAGGTTTTCAAACGGTGCACGCGATGAATGCCCAATTCCTGCCACTCTCCATGAAGACGGAAGCTACGCTCAGCGTGTACGGCCAGCTCGGCAATCATGCCGTGGTGCGCATCCCCGGGCGGCGCCTGCCGGGCCTGATCCTGCAGGCCGACACCGTGGCCGGATTCCTGGCCCAGTTGCAGGAAGCCCAGGCCTGCCTGCGCAGCGGTCGCGCACAGCGCGCCGACGCCGAGCTGGACATGCTGATCGACGTGCTGCAGCAGTGGTACGCCCTGATCGAATCGCGCCTGGCCGACGCCGGCGAGGCCCTCTAGCAAAAAAAGGGACGGAGGGGATTAAGTCGTTTCCGGCACAGCCGAGGCATATGCGACTTGATCCCCTCCGTCCCCTTTTTTCAAGCGCGGGCGCGGATCAACCAACAGGCGGCATCCACACGAACGCGGTCACCTTCGATGAACGGCGCGAATGCGGCCAATGCTTTTTCGCGAAGCATTGTGGCGCGGGCTTCCGGCATCGATCGCAGGGCCAGTCCCAACGGTCCCAGGTGGCCGACATAGATCGGCAGGTCTTCGCGGGCGAGCGAACAGGGCAGGTCCACCGCAACCACTTCCACGTCATTCCAGCCGGCGGCCTGCAACAGGCGCTGCACGCGCTCGCCATCGGCAAAAGCGAACTGTCCCGGTGCGCCGGGTACGCGGGGCGGGAGATCCAGTACATCGCCGATCGCGCGCTCGGCCGTGGTCATGAATGGATTTTCGTCGGCACTGCGCCAGGCGATGAAGCGCAGCCCAGCGCCGGGTGTCGTGGCACGATGCAGGTTGGCGAACGCGGCCTGGCTGTCCTCGAAGAACATGACGCCCAGCCGCGACTGGATCCAGTCGAAGTGCGCGGGCGGCAGCGGATGGCGCTGCGCGTCTGCCACGATGAAGTCCGCGTCCAGTCCCGCAGCCTCGGCGCGCTGGCGGGCCAGCGCCAGCATCGGCGCGGAGATGTCCAGGCCGGTGCAATGTGTCGCAGGGCGCGCTGCGGCCGCGGCCAGCAGGCTGGCGCCGGTGCCGCAGCCGATGTCGAGCAGTTCGGTAACGGTCTCAGGAAGTTCGGTGACCAGCAGGTCAGCCATCGGCTGGAACAGGCCGTCAAGAACAGCCTGTTGCGCAACCCACGCCTGGCCGCCAGGGCCGTTCCACAGGGCGTTCTGATCAATGGAAGATGTGCTGGCCATGGCCTTGCCTCGCGGGGTAGTTGCCCATAGCTTGGTGCTTGAAGGTCACTTGAGGTCAAGCCTGTGCGTGAACTGGATATCGGCGAGGTGGTCAAGCGCAGTGGCGTGCCGGCCTCGACCCTGCGCTACTACGAACAGCTGGGGTTGTTGCATGCGCTGGGGCGCCGCGGCCTGCGCCGGCAGTACGACGAGCAGGTGCTGGAACGGCTGGCCTTGATCGGCCTTGGCCAGGCGGCCGGCCTTTCGCTGCAGCAGATTGGTGCATCACTGCCGTCGCAGCATGGACGCATCTCACTGGACCGCGAGGCACTGCTGGCGCAGGCCGACGTGCTGCAGCGGCAGATCACCCGGTTGCAGCGGGTGCGCCGTCAGCTGCAACGCGCGGCGGCATGCCCGCTGGCGGAGGATGCCCGGTCGTGCAGTTCGTTCCGGAAACTGTTGCGCGCGCAGCAGCGGATGAGGGCATGAGAGAAGAGCCTCCACGCCCCGCGTGGATCATCAATCGCGGGTGCTGACTTCCCAGGTGGCATGCAGCACGCCCGGCACCTGCTCCATCCGTGCCAGCACCACGTCCAGTTCATCGGCACTCACCGCCGTACTGACCAGCACCGCGATCACATCGGTAGGCGCGTCGGCATGCTCGACCACCTGCACATCGCCCACCGGATACTGCGCCGCTTCCAGCGCATCGACCAGGCGCTCGCGCACCCGCGGCACGGCGTCGGCATCCACGCTCAGGCGCACCTCGTAGGTGGCTTCGGTCGCTGCCTCGTTGATCGGAATGCGGTTGATGGCATTCACCAACGGCCGCAGCAGGGTGTTGCCGGCGATGATCAGCACGGTCAGCAGCACGCCCTCGGCCAGCATGTCCGCGCCGGTGCAGCTGCCGACCGCTGCAGAGCACCACAGGGTGGCGGCGGTGTTCAGGCCACGCACGTTCATGCCTTCCTTCATGATCACGCCGGCGCCGAGGAAGCCGACGCCGGAGACCACGTAGGAGATCACCCGCACCGCCTCGGCGCTGCCGGCGATGCGCATGCCCAGGTCGACGAAGGCGGCGGCGCCGACTGCCACCAGCACGTTGGTGCGCAGGCCGGCGGTGCGTTGCCGGTACTGGCGCTCGGCACCGATCAACGTACCCAGCACGAAGGCGGCCAGCAGGCTGACCACGGTGTCGGCGAAAGGACCGGCCTGGAAGGTCTCAATGAAGCGCATGGCCGGAGTCTACCCGGTCGAAGTGACAGTAGATCCACGCCATGCGTGGATACCCGGAAGTGCCAGAAACGACTTAATCCCCTCCGTCCCCTTTTTGCCGGGTCAGTCGGTGTCGTCGACGCGCTCGCCCATCAGTTCGCGCTGGCGCTTGTCCAGTTCCTCGGCATAGCGCTTGCGTACGAAGGCTTCGGACACCACGCCCAGCACCTGGCCGTCGGCGCCGACCACGGCCAGTTCATCGGCCTGGGTCTGGTCGAAGCGCTGCATCACGCTGACCACGTCCGCAGACGGCGACAGCGATACGTCCCGGTTCTCGGCCAGCTCGCCGATCACGGTCTCCGGCTTCACGCCGTCGCCGTAGACGCGCGGGATCTGCACGATCCCGGCGTAGTGACCCTCGCTGTCGATCAGGATCACCCGGCTGCCCGAGCCCAGTGGGAAGCGCTGGCGGAACGCGGCGGCATCGATATCACCCGGGGCGGTGGCCACGCCCTTGCGCATCAGCCGGCCGGCGTTGAGGTTCTGTACCCAGCCCACGTCGCGGGCACTCTTGATGGTCTCCCCGCGCAGGTGCATGCGCCAGGTCGAGAACGAGTAGCCGAACCACTGCCGTACCAGCGTGCTGGAGACCAGCACCGCACTCATCACCACGCTGGTCAGCAGGAAGTCGTGGGTGCCTTCCAGCACCAGCATGGCCATGGTCATCGGCGCGCCAACCACGGCGGCGGCCAGCGCGGCCATGCCGGCCAGCGCGGCCGAGGTGGCGTCGACTACCGGCACGCCGGTGGCCATGGCCAGCAGGCCGGCGAACAGCGCGCCCACCAGCGTGCCCATGAACAGAGAGGCGAAGAACAGGCCGCCGCGGAAGCCGAATCCCAGCGAGATGCCCGAGGCCAGGCACTTCAGGGTCAGCAGGCCGCCGATCCAGATCAGCGGCAGATGCGTGGTCAGGTCCAGGTGCAGGGCGCCATGGCCGGACGACAGTACCTGCGGGCTGGCCAGGGCCAGCGGAATCAGCAGCAGGCCGCCCACCACCGGCCGACCCCAGGCAGGCAGCGGGCTGCGCTTGACCGTGCCCTCGATCGAGGCGATCAGCCGCATGATGACAATGCCGACCATCGCGCAGCAGCAGCCGAGCAGGCCGTAGATGGCGTAGTCGGCGGCGCGCACGTCGATGGTCGAAGCGGCAGGCAGCAGGTAGGCCTCGATGCCGGCCTGGTCGGCCACGAAGGCGCCGGCCAGCGCGGCGACCGCCACCGGTGCCAGCGCAGCGGGGGTGTAGGCGCCGATGACGATCTCGAACGCATAGAACGCGCCCGCCAGCGGCGCACCGAAGGCGGCGGCGATGGCACCGGCGGCACCGGCGCCGACCAGGATGCGCACGTCGTTGCGGCGCAGCCGCATCACCCGGCCCAGCTGCGAACCAGTGCCGGCCCCCATCTGCGTATACGAAGCTTCCAGCCCGACCGAGGCACCGCAACCATTGGACAGCAGGGTCTGGGTCAGCACGATCAGGTTGTCGCGCATCGACATGCGGCCGCCGTGCAGGGCATTGGCTTCCACCGCATCGAGCAGGGGCCGCTTGAGTCGCGTTGCCGCCAAACTGACCAGGCCCACCAGCAGGCCACCCAGCGGCAGCACCAGCAGCGCGGTCCAGGTCATCGAGGGCAGGGAGCTCAGGCGCATCCCTTCATCCAGCCCGTACAGCGTGCCCTGCAGCCAGCGTGCGATGCCGGACTGCAGCAGGGTCAGGTAGCCGGCAAGCAGGCCGACCAGCAGGGCAAGTGCGATGAACCACAGGTCGCTGCCGCGCAGCCGCAGGCGCAGACCCTGGAAGGCCGAATGCAGGCGCGATGGCGAAACAGGCAGTGACATGGTGGCGGCATGATACGCCGCCACCGTGATCGCCACCGTCACTGCATCGGGCGGCTACCGCTTCAGAAGCGGTAGCGGCCCTGCACGTAGAAGGTGCGCGGTGCGGCCACCATGCGGCCGGCGTTGCCATCGACGTTGCGGGTGTACCAGCGCGTGTCGGCCAGGTTGTTCACGCCCAGCGCGATCTCGCTGTCACCCAGGCCCGGCACCTGCCAGGCCACCTGCGCGTTCCACAGGCGCACGCCCGGCACGCGGCCCACGCGCGCGTCAGCGCTCTCGGCCCAGGTGTTGGCGGCGTCGGAGAACTGGCCGCTCTGGTGGGTGCTGGAGACATTGAAGGTCCAGCCGGCCAGCGCGTAGCGGGCGCCGACGCTGTCGGTGTCGCGCGAGTAGAACGGCACGTCCAGGCCACGGTTGTCACCGGACTGCTGGATCGCCTTGGTCCAGGTGTAGTTGGCGTACAGCTCCAACCCGGCCAGCGCACTGTCCTCGGCGAAGTGGTACTCCACCGCGCTCTCCACGCCCTTGTGGTCGGTGGCGCCGATGTTCTGGAAGGTCGGCGGGGTGATCCCCGGCACCTGCAGGATCTGGTTGTCGAAGCGCATCTTGAACACGGTCATTTCCGCGCGCAGTGCACCGTCCTGCCAGCGCGCGCCCAGTTCGGCGGTCTTTGCCACCTCCGGGTTCAGCGGATTGCTGGCGGTCTGCGAATTGAGCTGGATGTTCTGCACCGGCCCGAACGAGGTGGTGTAGTTGCCGAACACGGTCAGCTGCGGAGTCAGCAGATAAGCGATGTTGAGCGAGGGCAGGGCCTTGTCGTTGCGGCTGCTGAAGGTCGCTGCGCCACCGGCCTGGCGGCGGTCCATGTCGATCCACTCCATGCGCACGCCCGGGGTGATCCGCCACTGGCCGATCGCGATGCGGTCGTCGATGTAGAACGCGTGGGCGTCTGTGGCGTTGTCGAAGCGGTTGGTGGCGCTGGCCACGCCGGTGCGGCGGGTGACGGTGTAGCTGCGGTCGTTGCCACGCTCGCGCAGGAAGCGGTAGCCGGCGGTGATGTCATGCACCGTGCTGCCCCAGTGCAGGCGTTGGGTGTAGCGCGGCTCGATGCCGAGCACGCGGTAGTCGCGCGGCTGCACGGTCAACTGGGTGTTGGCGGCGTTGATCAGCGAGCTGGCACGGGTGCTCTCGTTGTAATAGGCCAGCACCTCGAACTCGCTGTTGGCCGAGAGCGTGTTGGTGTAGCCCAGGTCGATGCCGGTGCGATGGCCCTTCCAGAAATCGGTGGGGCGGGTGTTCTGGAACGGGTCGGCCTCGTACTGGGCGCGAGTCAGGCCGCCCGGGGTCAGCGAGCGCACATCGTAGTAGGACAGCTTGGCGCGCAGTTCCTGTTGTTCGTCGATGGCATAGGCGAACTTCAGCGCCAGGTCGTTGAAGCGGTCATCGCTGCCCTGGCGCCAGCCACGCCCGTCCTGGCCGGAGTACAGCAGGGCTGCGCCCAGGCCATTGTTGCCGGTGCCACCGAGGAAGGCGTTGTACTGGGTGCTGTCGCCACCGCCATGGTCGTAGGCGGTGTAGCGCACGCCGGCTTCGCCGTGCAGGCCGGCGCTGGTGGGAATGGCACGAGTGCTGAAGTTGATGATGCCGCCCACGTTCTGCGGGCCGTAGCGCACTGCACCGCCGCCGCGCACCACGTCGATCGATTCGATGTTGGACAGGCTGGTCGGCGCGAACGACAGCTGCGGCTGCCCATACGGCGCTACCGCCAGCGGCACGCCGTCCAGCAGTACCGTCGAACGCGGCGAGTAGCGCCCGGTCAGGCCACGAACGCCGATGTTCAGCGACACGGAACTGCCGGCGGTGCCGGAGTTTTCGGTGACCTGTACGCCGGGGATGCGGCGCATGGCATCGCCGATGCTGGCCGCGCCGCTTGCCTCGATGCGCTGGCGGTCGACCACCGTGCGTGCGCCGGCAAAGCGCTTGACGCTGTCATGCAGGCCGGTGCCGAGCCAGCTGCCCGAGACCTGGATGCTGTCCAGCGTAGTGGCGCTGTCCTGGGCAAAGGCGCGGGTGGCCGGAAGCAGGCACAGGGTGAGGGCAGCGGCCAGGGGCAGGCGGGCCGGTTGCAGGGCGTGGATGGGCATCGGTGCGGGTTGTGGGAGGTCGTAAATGAGAATTATTGCTGATTCTATTCGCCATTGGAATGCGCCCCCGGTTCATGCCTGTGCCCCCGGTGATAGAGTGGGCGATTGCTTCCTGACTCGCCGAGATCCGCCATGTCCCAAGCCGCCTTCTACCCCGTCGGAACCCCTGGCCAGCCGTGGGGAGCGGCGGAACGGGAGCTGTGGCGTGGCCGCCAGCAGCGCCTGCGTCGCTATGACGAGGAGGTGCTGCCGCGGATCGAGTCGCTGGGCTCGCGCTTCGACAAGGTGGCCTATGGCCAGCTCGACTACGCTGGCGAGACCTACACCCTGTTCGCCCTGCGCAGCCGCGACTGGAACCCGGCGCTGCCGGCTGCCCTGGTTACCGGTGGCGTGCACGGCTACGAAACCAGCGGCGTGATGGGCGCGCTGGAATTCCTTGAGAAGCACGCCGCCGACTACGCCGGCAAGGCCAACCTGCTGGTGGCGCCATGCGTGAACCCGTGGGGTTTCGAGCGCATCAACCGCTGGAACTTCGATGCGATCGACCCGAACCGCAACTTCCGCGCCGATGGCCCGGCGCGTGAATCAACTGCGGTGATCGAGCTGATCGCGCCGTACAAGGGCCAGTTCGTGCTGCACATCGACCTGCACGAGACCACCGACAGCGACGAGAGCGAGTTCCGCCCAGCGCTGGCCGCACGTGACGGCAAGCCGTTCGAGCCGGGCCTGATCCCCGATGGCTTCTACCTGGTGGATGACAGCGAGAACCCGCAGCCGGCCTTCCAGCAGGCGGTGATCGCTGCGGTGGAAAAGGTGACCCACATCGCCCCGGCCGACGACAAGGGCGAGATCATCGGCTCGCCGGTGGTGGCCCACGGCGTGATCGAGTATCCGCTGGTGAAGCTCGGACTGTGCGCGGGCATCACCGGTGCGAAGTTCACTACCACCACCGAGGTCTACCCGGACAGCCCCCGGGCGACCCCGCAGCAGTGCAACGACGCGCAGGTGGCCGCGGTGTGCGCGGCGCTGGATTACGCGCTCGCCCATCGTTGACCGGTAGTGCCGGCCGCTGGCCGGCAACTGAAAAAGGGGACGGAGGGGATCAAGTCGTTTGTGCCACAAACGACTTGATCCCCTCCGTCCCCTTTTTTTGTGTCATCCCAACGCGTCGGCCCACCACAGTGCGGCCGGTCCCGGCGGCGCGTCGCGGCGCCAGAGCAGGTCGCTGTGGATGCGCCGCGGCCAGCCGGGCAGCGTCAGTTCCACCAGTCGCCCGCGGTCGTAACGCTGCACCAGTGCGCGGGGCAGTTCGGCCCAGCCGATGCCGTCCTCGGCCATCTCCATCACCATCAGATAGTCGGTGGCGGTCCAGGCCAGGCCGGTGACGATGTGGGATTGATCGACCTCCGCACTCAATCGCACCTGCCGGTGCCGCCGCAGCTGTGCGGCGCTGCGGCGGCCGGCGCTGGCCAGTGGGTGCTCGCGCGCCACGTATACCGACAGTTCGCTGTGATGGGCCAACGGCCGGGCCATCAGGCCATCCGGATAGCTTTCCTGTCGCGGCAGCAGGCCCAGCGCGGCGCGGCCGCTGCCGACCAGCTCCAGCACGTCATCGCCTTCGGCATCCAGCCATTCCAGTTCGATCTCCGGGAATGCTTCGGCGAAGCGCTGCAGCACGTGCTGCTCCGGATCGAGCTGGTACACGTCGGAGAACACCACGGTCAGCCGCGCTTCGACCGGCGCGGCCAGGCGCACACTCAACTGCTGCAGTCGGGCATCGGCGGCGAGGATTTCCTGGGCATGGCCAAGCACCTGGTGCCCGGCCTCGGTCAACCGGGGGTAGCGCCCGCTGCGGTCGAACAGGCTCACGCCCAGGTCGGCCTCCAGATGGGCAATGGCGGTACTGACCGTTGACTGCGTCTTGCGCAGGCGGCGCGCCGCCGCCGAGAACGAGCCCAGCGCGGCGGCTTCGACGAAGGCCTGCAGGGATTCGGGGGAATAGGGCATTGAACCATCGCTCCTGTCGATGGAATCCATTTTGATACCACAGTAAAAGGCGATGATACTGGCCGCCGTCGCCCCTGTCTGCGGGGCGTTCCGGACCCTCCACGCATGCCGTGGACCCATTGAAGAGGCGGCGCGGTCCCCGCCCTGCAAGGAGCTTCACATGTCCCGTACTGTTCCCGCCCGTGGCGCGCTGGCCGCCTGGGTCTGCCTGACCGTGGCGATCATCGCCGAGGTGGTCGGCACCTCGTTCATGGCCCATGCCGCCCGCGACGGCGGCTGGAGCGGCTACCTGATCATGGCCGGCGCACTGGCGCTGTCCTACTTCTTCCTGGCGCAGTCGGTGCGCCGCATCGCCGTGGGCGTGGCCTACGCGGTGTGGGAAGGCCTTGGCCTGACCCTGCTGACCGTGGTCGGCCTCACCGTGTTTGGCGAGAGCCTGTCGCTGCAGCAGCTGGCCGGCCTCGCGCTGGCGGTGGTCGGCATCGTCTGCGTCACCCTCGGGGAGGCGCACTGATGAATACCCTGGCCCTGTTTTTCGTGATCTGCTCGGCGCTGATCGACGTCGCCGCCAACATGATGGTGGCAAAGTCGGAAGGTTTCCGTCGTTGGCGCTGGGGCGTCGGTGCGATCGTCCTGGTCTGGATCGCCTTCGCCCTGCTGGGCCAGGCCGTACGCTACCTGGATCTGGCCACGGCCTATGCGATGTGGGGGGCGATCGGCGTGATCGGCACCGCCACCTGCGGCCGCCTGTTGTTCGGTAACCGCCTGCGGCCGATCGGCTGGGTTGGCATCGCCCTGGTCACGGCGGCGGTACTGCTGCTCAGCACCGCCAAGTAGCAGCACGCCCGGTCGCGAGTGGGGCGGCGATGATGCAGCGATTTGCGAAGTCGCCCGCGCTCATCGACACTGCGGTTTTCCACATGGAGTGCCCGCATGTTCAGCCACATCACCGTAGGAACGAACGACATGGATGCCGCGCGTCGCTTCTACGACGCCCTGTTCGCTGCGATGGCCGCGCGTGCGGGCGTATTCGACGAGAAGGGACGGCTGCTGTACTTCAAGGATGGACGGATGTTCGGTGTAACCGCGCCGATCGATGGGCAGCCAGCGTGCCATGCCAACGGTGGCACCATCGGTTTCAGTCTGGGCAGTGCAGAGGCCGTGCGTGCCTGGCAGGAAGCTGGAGTGGCTCACGGTGGTACCGCCATCGAAGATCCGCCCGGCGTCCGCAACATGTCCGGTCGGCAGGTGTTCCTGGCCTATCTGCGTGACCCGGATGGCAACAAGCTGTGTGCGGTGCATGTAATGTCGTGATCGGACAGGATGCGCGTGGCCGCGCCGCAGGCGGTGCGCGCGGCCCGTGCAAGCAAGGGTGCGTCGCAGCGCGCGCGTGATACCACGGAATGAGCGGACGGGCCTGCGACCGCAGGCCGCGACTTCATGCTCTGTCCACTGCGGTTCAGCCAGAATCGGTCGGCTAACCCCTTGATCTACCGGAGAACGCCGCCCCATGGAAGTACTGGAGCCGCAACAATCCCCGGTGCGCACCCTTCGGCCTGTGTTCGCCTTCGCGGCGATCGTTGTCGTGGCGTTCGCGCTGTTCGTCAGCCTGTACCCGCTCGGCGCGGGTCGCCTTCTGCTCAAGGCACAGGACTGGGCCGCCCTCAACGTCGGCTGGTACTACCTGCTGGCCATGACCCTGTACCTGGTGTTCGTGGTGGGCGTGGCGCTGTCCAAGTACGGTGGTATCAAGCTGGGTGCCGACCATGACGAGCCGGAGTTCAGCTACCTCTCCTGGGCCGGCATGCTGTTCGCCGCCGGCATCAGCATCACCCTGTTCTTCTTCTGCGTGTCCGAACCGCTGACCCACTACCTGCAGCCGCCGCAGGGTGATCCGGCCGCAGGCGAGGCTGGCGCGCGCCAGGCCATGCAGCTGCTGTTCCTGCACTGGGGCCTGCACGGCTGGGGCGTGTTCGCGCTGGCGGCGATGGCGATGGCCTACTTCGCCTATCGCCACAACCTGCCACTGGCCCTGCGCTCGGCGCTGTACCCGCTGATCGGCAAGCGCATCAACGGCCCGATCGGCTACACCGTGGATGCGCTGGGCATCGTCGCCACCGTATTCGGCATCGGCGCCGACATGGGCTTCGGCGTGCTGCACCTCAATGCCGGCCTGTCGCACCTGTTCGACATTCCGCACTCCAACCTGGTGCAGATCATCCTGGTGGTCAGCATGATGGGCGCGGCGGTGGCCGTGGCCGTGTCCGGCGTCGAGAAGGGCGTGCGCTGGATGGCCAACATCAACATGCTGCTGGCGATCGCGCTGGTGCTGTTCATGCTGTTTGCCGGCCCGACGCAGTACCTGTTCAGTACCTTGATGCAGAACCTCGGCGACTACCTGGGCAGCGTGGTCGGCAAGAGTTTCGATGTGTACGCCTATGGCGGCCGACCGGAATGGCTGGGCGGCTGGACGGTGTTCTACTGGGCCTGGTGGATCGGCTGGGCACCGTTCGTCGGCCTGTTCATCGCGCGCATCTCACGTGGCCGCACCATCCGCGAATTCGTATTCGGGGTGCTGCTGATCCCGCTCGGCTTCACCCTGGCCTGGCTGTCGATCTTCGGCAACAGCGCGCTGGACCAGGTGCTGCACCACGGCCAGCAGCAACTGGCGCAGCTGGCGGTAGATGACCCACCGACCGTGTTGTATGCACTGCTGGATGGCTACCCGTGGAGCCGCACGGTGATCGCGGTGACGGTGCTGGTGAGCTTCATCTTCTTCGTGACCTCCGCTGATTCGGGGGCGGTGGTGTTGTCCACGCTGTCGTCGCATGGTGGATCACCCGAAGACGATGGTCCGCGCTGGCTGCGCGTGTTCTGGGGCACGGTGATCGCGGTGCTGACTGCGGGGTTGTTGCTGGCCGGCAGCATCGATGCATTGAAATCGGCGGTGGTGCTGGCATCGCTGCCGTTCTCGGCGATCCTGTTGCTGATGATGTGGGGGCTGACCCGCGCCTTCAGTGACGAGTCGCACCGCAAGCGCGCGCTGCAATACCGGCCGTCGCCGTTGATCGGAGACGATCGCCACCACCAGGGCTGGCGCCAGCGCCTGAGCCAGGCCATGCACTTCCCGGTGCGCGACCAGGTCTACCGTTTCATGGATGACACGGTGAAGCCGGCGATGGAGGCGGTGGCCGAGCAGCTGCGCGGGCAGGGCTGGGACGTGGCCACGCGCTTTGAGGCCGGCGACATGGAGTTGACGGTGAACCACGGCGAGCAGCAGGACTTCCTGTACCGGGTGATCCTGAGTGGCTACCTGACCCCGTCGTTCGCCGCCCAGCAGCTGCGCAACCAACGCTACTACCGCGCCGAGGTGCATCTGTTCGAAGGCAGCCAGGATTACGATCTGGTGGGCTACAGCCGCAAGCAGATCATCAACGACATCATCAGCCAGTACGAACGGCACCTGCAGTTCCTGCACCTGAGCCGGTGATGCGGTGGGTGCGGACCGTTGGTCCGCACACCCCTGTAGAGCCGAGCCCATGCTCGGCTTCCTGTTGCCGACGAGCAGCCGAGCATGGGCTCGGCTCTACAGGTGGCCTGTCAGAACCGGTAGCGCGCGCCCAGCGAGACGAACTGCCCGCGCAGGTTGTACTGGCTGATGTCGAAACCGTTGGAACCGCCAGCCGGGTCGAACGGCGGGTCCTTGTCGGTCAGGTTCAGCACCGACAGCGACAGCGTGGTGTTGGGAATCCCTTCGTACGCCACATACAGGTCCAGCTGGTGATAGGGCTTGACGCGGTCACGCAGCCCCGGGTTGCTGGTCGCCGTCGCCACGCGCTGGTCGTAACCGCTCACGTACTGCAGGCTCAGCGTGCTGCTCCAGTCGCCCACCGCCCAGTTCAATGAGGTGGTGCCGCGGGTGCGAGGCAGCGCGCCGTGGCGGTTGTTGCCGGCGCCGTCATACGGTGCCTGGCCGGCCACCAGCGGTTGCTTGAAGCTGAGCAGGTGGGTCCAGCTGCCGGCCACGGTGAAGGTGCCCCAGCCGTCGGTACGGAAGGTACGGCTGGCGTCCAGGTCCAGCCCCGAGGTGGTCAACTCGCCCTGGTTGGCGTACTGGTTGGTGATGAACTGGATGCGTCCCTGCGCATCACGTTGCACGCGGCCCGGGAACAGGGTCGGGTTGTCGACGATGAACTGCGCGCTGTCCGGCTTGACCAGGTTGTCCTGCTCGATGCGGTACCAGTCCAGGCCGATGCTGGTATCGCCATCCGGCGACCACACCGCACCCACGTTGAAGTTGCGCGAGCGTTCGGCCTTCAGGTCCGGGTTGCCGGTGCGGATGTTGGTGATGCCACGGCTGCCGCCGGGCTGCAGCGGATCCAGCGGATCGATCACCGAGCCGTAGCTGACGGTCTGGCCCGGCGCGATCTCCGGCAGCGAGGGGGCGCGGAAGCCACGCGAGAACGAACCACGCAGCAGCAGGCTGTCCAGCGGCTGCCAGCGCAACGCCACCTTCGGCGAGAACGCCTTGCCGAAGTCATCGTAGTGGTCGCCGCGGCCCGCAACCTGCAGTTCCAACGTGCGATGCAGCGGCACGCTCAGTTCGGCGTAGGCGGCACTGACCTGGCGCTCGCCGTTCACCACGTTGATGGCCGGGCGCAGTTCGGTGCCCGACAGCACCTGCGCGCTGGTGCGCGCGTCCAGTGATTCCTTGCGGAACTCTGCACCCCAGGCGAAGCCGACCGCACCGGCCGGCAGCTCCCACAGCGAGGTCGAGGCCTTCAGGTTCAACGAATGCAGCTTGTACCAGCCCGGACGCTTGGTCTGCAGGCGCAGGGCATCCAGCGCGCCCGGCGTGCTGGACGGATCGAGGAAGTTGTAGCTGCCGTCGCGCAGGATCTGCTCGAACGCGTAGCGGTTGACGAAGTTGTCGACGTATTCGCGCTGAGCGCTTTGCGAGGTCAGCGCCGCCACTTCCCAGTCCCAGCGCTCCCCACTACCGCGCACGCCGGCCAATGCACGGTAGAACACCTGCGTGTTGTCCTTCAGGCGCGGGCCGAGATCGAAGAAGGTGTACTCGAACGGCAGCGGCGTGCTGCCCGGGTTGTTCGGGTGGCCGACCGGCAGCACCGCCGGCACGTCGATCAGCGTGCCGGTGGCCGGGTTGTACGCACGCAGGCCGGGGCCGACGGTCAGCGGCGCGCTGAAGATCTGGTCGGCCTTGTTGTGGCTGTACAGCACATCGGCGAACGCTTCGACGCTGTCATTGAAGCGGTAGGTTGCACTCAACGAGGCCTGCAGGCGCTCGGCGCCGGGCTGCAGGGTCTTGAACGGCTGCGCATTGAAGGCGCAGGCCTGGCCGGGCAGGGTGCTGCCGAAATCGCTGTAGGGACGTAGCTGACTGCCCTCCGGGCAGTTGGCGAACGGCTGCGGCGCGCGTGGATTGGACAGCCAGTTGCCACCGGCGGTGGACCAGCCGGTCAGGCGGCCACCAGGCTTGTCGCGGAAATCGCCGCTGCGGGTGTAGGCGCGCTGGTCGGCATCCAGGCGGTCGCGCTTGAGCAGGTCCAGCCCGAACAGCACGTTCCAGCCCTGCTGTTCGAGGTCGCCGAAGCCGGCCAGCAGGTTGGCCTTGCGTTCGTTCAGGCCGCCCTGGGTGGCGGTACCGAAGCCGCCACCCACTTCCACGCCCTGGAAGTTCTTGCGCAGGATGATGTTGATGACACCTGCGATGGCATCGGAGCCATACACCGCCGAAGCACCATCCTTGAGCACTTCGATGCGCTCGACTGCGCTGATCGGCAGCGCGTTGAGGTCGACGAAGGTGTCCTGGGTATTGAGCGCGAAGCCGAAGTTGGACACGCGGTAGCCGTTGACCAGCACCAGCGTGTTCTTCGGCGACAGGCCACGCAGGCCGATCGATGCAGAGCCGGCGGCGAAGCTGCCGGTGTACTGCTCATCGAAACTGTTGCCGGCATTGGCCGACAGGTTGCGCAGCACGTCGGTAAGGGTGGAGCGGCCGGTCTGCTCGATCTGTTCGCGGCTGACGATCTGCACCGGGTTCGGCCCGGCGGTATCACTGCGCTTGATGTTGGAGCCGGTCACCAGCACGGTGCCGAGAGTGGTGCTGTCCTTGCCGGTATCGGCCGATTCAGCGGCGCCGGCAGCGCCGGCGGTGAGGCTCAGCGCAATGGCGCCGGCTAGCAGGTTCAGGGTGGTGCGGTACATGGAAGCGACAACGCCAAACGGGGGAGGAGCCGTCAGTACCGCACGCAGGTACATGCGCCTTCCAATGACGAAAGCGCATTCAGTTATACAGCACAGGTTCTTAATGAACGGAGCGAGGAGTGCGGAGCATTTGGTCCGCACGCTCCTGTAGAGCCGAGCCTACGCTCGGCTGCGCACACTGACCGGAAAGCAGCCGAGCATGGCTCGGCTCTACAGAAGGCAATGCCAGCCCATCACGGCCGCAGCAGCACTTTGCCGTTGCGGCCCGAGCCTCCTGCGACCTTCGCTGCCTGGGCGATGTCGTCCAGCGCGAAGATCCGCTCCACCGGCAGCGTCAGCTCGCCGCCAGCAGCACGCTTCAGCAGTTCGCCCACCAGCCGACGCTTGTCCTCCACCGCCATCGCCTGGCTGACCTTGCTGCCCCAGAAACCCTTCACCGTGGCCTCCTTGTAGATCAGGCCGCCGGCAGGAATGTGCATCGGTTCGCCACTCATCACACCGAACGACACCAGCGTGCCGTGGTGGCCGAGCAGGTCGACCAGATCGCCACTGGCGTCGCCGCCGATGGAATCCACCGCGGCCGCGGCCTGTGCTTCGCCGGTCGCTTCACGCACGCGATCCTTCCAGCCGTCCAACGAGGTGTCGAACACATGATCAATGCCCAGCGCCTGCAACTGCGCCACGGCAGCGGCGTTGCGCACCAGGTTGGCCACATGCACGCCACGCGCCTTTGCCAACATCGCCAGCGACTTGCCGACCGCGCCGTTGGCGGTGTTCTGCACGATCCACTGGCCTGCTTCGACGTGCAGGAACTCCAGCAGCATCAGCGCGCTCAGCGGCATGGCGATCAGCTGTGCGGCCATCTCGTCCGGGATCGCCTCCGGCATCGGAATCACCATGCGTGCCGGTGCAATGAACGCTTCGGCCCAGGTACCGTGCACCGAGGCGGCGGCAACCCGCTGGCCGATCTGCAGGCCGTCGACGCCGTCGCCCAGTGCGTCGACCACGCCCAGTGCTTCACTGCCACCGATCGCAGGCAGTGTCGGCTTGTACCCGTAGAGGCCACGCACGGTCAGCAGGTCGTGGTTGTGGATCGAGGCCAGCACGGTGCGGATGCGCACCTCGCCGGGGCCGGGCTCGGGCAGCGGCGCATCGGCAATGGCAAGGACGTCGGCCGGGTTGCCGAAGGAGGGGTACTGGGCAGCGCGCATGGGCGGTGTTCCGGGGAAAGTGGATGTTGTACCGAACTGGGGACGCAGGCGTTGTCGACAAGGCGCCGCAGCTGCAACACGGCATCCTGCGACTGATCGTCGCGACATGTGCTGATTACCGCATCTTGTGTTGACGGTTCGGGATATCCCCACTATGTTGTGGCCGTCACTCCCGGTCAGCCGCCGCCGCCGGACATGCAGCAAACGTCCCGCGGCCCGCCCCTGAAGGCTTGCCGTGTCGACGCGGCCGCCATCGTGCGGACGCAGGTCGCCCCCACGGCCCGGATACCGGCCGCAGGCGCAGGCAGATGCCGACGACCTACGTTCCCGTGCCCTGGCAATCCACCCGTTCGCCCCGTGCGCCGGTATCGCGTTCAGGGCCGCCATGGCATCGACCGCCAAAGCGCGTGCGAGCCTGGAGTTTCACCACCATGACCGACAGTACCTTCCGCGTGGCCGATCTGGCCGGCGCTGGCGACGCCTTGCGCGCCGGTGGCGAGCGCGTGCCGACCTGGATCACCAAGGAGGCCGGCAACCGCCGCCTGCCGTTCGAGGCCGAGCGCCTGCAGCGCAGCATCGACGCCGTGCATGCCGAGTTCCCGCAGCTGGACGTGAGCGACTATCGCCGCGTGGTGCAGGCGATGGTCGAGCGCAAACCGAGCATCAGCGCCGACGACCTGGTCGATCTGCTGATCCGTGAGGCCGAATCGCGGGTGGACCTGGTTGCACCCGAGTGGGAACAGTTTGCCGCGCGCATCTACCTGCGCCGCCTGTACAAGCGCGCCAGCCGCAACCGCTTCTACGACGTCGGCCTGAAGTACGGTTCGTATGTGGGCCTGCAGGAAAGCCTGGCTGACCGCGGCATCTACAGCAACGACATCCTGCGCTGCTATTCGAAGGAAGAGCTGCAGCAGGCCGGCGAGATGATCGACCCGGAGCGCGACCGCCTGTTCGCCTACAATGGCCTGTACCTGCTGGCCACGCGCTATCTGGCCAGCGACCGCAGCCGCGAGGTCTACGAACTGCCGCAGGAGCGCTGGCTGACCATCGCGCTGTACCTGATGCAGGAGGAAAAGCCGCGCGAGCGGCGCATGCAGCTGGTCGGCGAGGCGTACTGGGCGCTGTCCAACCTGTACATGACCGTCGCCACACCGACCCTGGCCAATGCCGGCAAGGTGGGTGGGCAGCTGTCCAGCTGCTTCATCGACACGGTGGACGACAGCCTGCAGGGCATCTATGACTCCAACACCGATATCGCCCGCGTGTCCAAGCACGGTGGCGGCGTCGGCGCCTACCTGGGCTATGTGCGCAGCAGCGGCGCGCCGATCCGGGGCGTGGCCAATTCCTCCGGTGGCGTGGTGCCGTGGATCAAGCAGCTCAACAACACCGCGGTGTCGGTCGACCAGCTTGGCCAGCGCAAGGGCGCGGTGGCGGTGTACCTGGACATCTGGCACCGCGACATCGAAGCGTTCATGGACCTGCGCCTCAACAACGGCGACCAGCGCCTGCGCGCGCACGATGTGTTCACTTCGGTGTGCGTGCCCGACCTGTTCATGGAAGCGGTCGAGCGCCGCGCCGACTGGTACCTGTTCGACCCGCACGAGGTGAAGCAGGCCAAGGGCTGGTACCTGCAGGACTTCTACGATGAGACGCGCGGTGCGGGCAGCTTCCGCGACCGCTATGCCGAACTGGTGGCCGACGAGCGCATCAGCCGCCGCACGGTGAAGGCGATCGATCTGTTCAAGCGGATCATGCTCAGCCAGTTGGAGACCGGCAATCCGTTCCTGTTCTACCGCGACGAGGTCAACCGCCGGAACCCGAACAAGCACGCGGGCATGATCTATTCCAGCAACCTGTGCACCGAGATCCTGCAGAACATGAGCCCGACGCGGATGATCCAGGAGATCGTCAGCGGCGACCAGATCGTCACCACGCGCCGCGCCGGTGACTTCGTGGTCTGCAACCTGTCCTCGATCAACCTCGGCCGGGCAATCAGGGCGCCGGATGACCTGCTGGCCACCGACGTGCTGGAGCGCCTGATCCCGATCCAGGTGCGCATGCTCGACAACGTGATTGACCTCAACGCGCTGCCGGTGCCGCAGGCCACCATCACCAACCGCAAGTACCGCGCCATCGGCCTGGGCACGTTCGGTTGGCACCACCTGCTGGCGCAACAGGCGATCCAGTGGGAATCACCGGATGCCGAGGATCTGGCCGACCGTCTCTACGAGCGCATCAACTTCCTGACCATCCAGGCCAGCGCGCAGCTGGCGAAGGAGAAGGGCAGCTACCCGATGTTCGCGGGCAGCGACTGGCACAACGGGCGTTACTTCCGTGACCGCGACTACAGCGGCGCCGCGTGGGACAGCCTGGCCCGCGAGGTCGCCACGCACGGCCTGCGTAACGGCTGGCTGCTGGCCGTCGCGCCGAACATGAGCACCGCGCAGATTGCCGGTTCCACCGCGTCGATCGACCCGATCTACAGCGCGTTCTACTACGAGGAAAAGAAGGACTTCCGGCGGCCGGTGGCGGCGCCGGGCCTGTCGCTGGAAACCTGGCCGTACTATGAGAAGGGTGCCTACAAGGTCGACCAGTTCGCCAGCGTGCGCCAGAACGCCCGCCGCCAGCGCCATGTCGACCAGTCGATCAGCTTCAACCTGTATGTGCCGAGCACGATCCGCGCGAGCACCCTGCTGGAGCTGCACCTGAGCGCCTGGCGCGAAGGCCTGAAGACCACCTACTACGTGCGCTCCAACGACATCGACATCAGCGAATGCGAGTGGTGTTCAAGCTGACCGCTGCGACCGCTGTAGAGCCGAGCCCGCGCTCGGCTCAGACGCGAAGAGCAGCCGAGCGCGGGCTCGGCTCTACATCCGCAACGCACGTAACACGAAGGCAGACGACCATGGCAACCCCCCTCGATCGCATCAAGATCCTCGAACCGCGCCATCCCAACCGCAGCACCGGCATCATCAACGGCCGCACCAGCGGCATCCTCAACTGGAACGACATCCCTTACCCGTCGTTCTATCGGGCCTACAAGGAGCTGTCGACCAACTTCTGGATTCCCGACGAGGTCGACATGAAGCTCGATGCCCGCCAGTACGGCGAGCTCAACGCACGCGAAAAGAACGCCTACGATTCGATCATCGGCCTGCTGGCCACGCTCGACTCACCGCAGACCCGTTTCATCTACAACGTCGCCGAGTACATCACTGACCCGGCCGCGCATGCCAATGCGGCGATCATCGGCCAGCAGGAAGTGATCCATAACGAGAGCTACAGCTACGTACTGGCCTCGATCACCGACCTGCCGAACCAGAACCGCATCTTCGAGATCGCCCGCACCCACCCGACCATCATCAAGCGCAATGCCCCGATCATGGGCGCGTATGACGACTTCATGCGCGAGAAGACCGCCGAGACCCTGCTCAAGTCGCTGATCCAGTCCTCGATCCTGGAAGGCATCAACTTCTATTCCGGTTTCGCCTACTTCTACAACATGGTGCGGCAGAACCGCATGAACGGCACCGGCAAGATCATCAGCTTCATCAATCGCGACGAGCTGGCCCATACCAAGTTCATCAGCGAGCTGATCCGCGCCATCATCGGTGAAAACCCCGAGCTGCAGACCAATGAGTTGACCGCCTACGTGCACCAGTCATTCGAACATGCCATCGAGCTTGAGACGCAGTGGTCGTCGGAGGTGCTGGATGGCATCGATGGCATCGACGTGGACGAGATGGTGCGCTACGTGAAGTACCGCGCCAACAAGATGGCCGGCATGCTCGGCATCGAGCGCCTGTACAGCGACACCACCGACAACGTGATGCCGTGGATCAAGGCCTACGCCGACAACTTCACCGAGACCAAGACCGACTTCTTCGAGATGCGCAATGCAAGTTACAAGAAGACCAACGTCGACAACGGCTTCGACGATCTCTGAGCCTGGCGCCGCGCTGAGCATCCTGATGGTGGTCGCCTCCTTGAGCGGCAACACCCGCGAACTCGGCCGGCAGATCGCCGAGCGCTACCGTGCCGTGGGGCATGCCGTGCACTGGTACGAGGCCGACGACCTGCGGCAGGCGCCGCCGCTGGCTGCCGGCGAGGCCGATCTGGTCCTGCTGGGCTGCTGGACCGACAACGCCGGCCGCACGCCGGCGGAGATGAAGGCATGGGTGGCCGGCATCGCCGAGCGCGGCGAGCGGCCACGGCAGCTGGCGGTGTTCGGCACCGGTGAAACGCAGTGGGGGCAGGCGTACTACTGCGGCGCCGTGCACCGGCTGATCCGCTATTTCCGCAGCGACTACCCGCCGCTGGAGATCGAACAGATGCCGCATGGCGAGCGTCATGCCGAAGCCATCGACGCCTGGACCGATGCGGTCCTGGCCCACTACTGGAGAAACAGCGATGCAGATCATCGACGCCACCACGCCTGAGCAGTTCCAGCAGCTGCTGGCCGAGCACCCGCGGGTGCTGGTGGATTTCCACAAGGACCAGTGCCCGGGCTGCCGGATGCTGGAGATGTCGTTGCACCGGGTGGCCAACAGCGTGGCGGGGCAGGGCACGACCTTGCTGCGCGTGCAGCTGGAGGTGCTGGGTGAGGCGTTCTTCAGGGAGCTGGGACTGCGGCAGACCCCGACGTTGTCCCTGTTCCGTGACGGTGATGAGCGCACGCGCCTGGCAGGGTTCCAGTCACCGGAGCAGATCGAGGCCGCGATCGCGTTGCATCTGTAGAGCCGAGCCCATGCTCGGCTGCCGTTCGCGCGGTGAGCGATGAGTCGAGCATGGCCCGACTCTACAAGGGCATCCACGCATGGCGTGGATCTACCGGGGCAGGGTCCGTGGTTCGGCGTCAGGCTCCGCTGAAGGTATCCACCAGCAGCTTCACGTTCAACACCACGATCACCAGCGCGATCACCCAGGCAATCGCGCCCAGCCAGCGTGGTGCCACCAGCGCGCCCATCGTCACTTTGTCGGTCACGATCCGCACCAGGGGAATGATCGCAAACGGCAGCTGCATCGACAGCACCACCTGGCTCAGCACCAGCAGCTTCACCGCGCCCTGGTCGCCGAACAGCATGATCACCACCACCACCGGAATGATCGCCAGTGCGCGCGTGATCAGCCGACGCAGCCACGGCGGCAGGCGCAGGTGCAGGAAGCCTTCCATCACGATCTGGCCGGCCAGCGTGGCGGTCACTGTCGAATTCAGGCCCGAGGCCAGCAGGGCAATCGCAAACAGTGTCGCCGCCGCGCCCACGCCCAGCATCGGCGCCAGCAGCTGGTGCGCCTGCTCGATGTCTTCCACATCGAAACGGCCATTGGCATGGAACACCGCCGCCGCCAGGATCAGGATGCTGGCGTTGATGAACAGTGCCAGCGTCAGCGCGAGGGTGCTGTCGGTCACCGCCCAGCGCAGCGCGCTGCGACGGCCCTCGTCGGTGCGCGGATAGGCGCGGGTCTGCACGATGGAAGAATGCAGGTACAGGTTATGCGGCATAACCGTGGCACCAATGATGCCGATGGCGATGTACAGCGCGTGCGGATCAGTCACTACCTGCGCGCGCGGAATGAATCCGCCCAGCACGTCCATCACCGGCGGTGCGGCCAGCGCGATCTGCACCATGAAGCAGCCGAAGATCACCATCAGCAGCGCGATCACGAACGCTTCCAGCGCCCGGAAGCCGCGGTTCATCAGCAGCAGGACCAGCAGCGTGTCCAGCGCAGTGATCACCGCACCCCACAGCAGCGGCAGGTCGAACAGCAGCTTCAATGCGATCGCGGTGCCGATCACCTCGGCCAGGTCGCAGGCGATGATCGCTGCCTCGCACAGCGCCCACAGCGCCAGGTTCACCGGCTTCGGGTACCGCGCGCGGCAGGCTTGCGCCAGGTCCATGCCGGTGGCGATGCCCAGCCGTGCCGACAGCGCCTGCAGGATCACCGCCATCAGGTTGGAGATGAGGATGACCGACAGCAGCAGGTAGCCGAAGCGCGAACCGCCGGCGAGGTCGGTGGCCCAGTTGCCTGGGTCCATGTAGCCGACCGAGATCATGTAGCCCGGGCCGAGGAAGGCCAGCAGGCGGAACCACCAATGGCCCGTGTCGGGAACGGCGACCGAGGCGTTGAGCGCGCCCAGGCTGGCCGGGGTGGAGGCCGAAGGGTCGTGGGGCGCCAGGGTGTTCATGGGTCCGAATATAGCTCCTGCTATAGTCATTAGCAATGTGAAACAATCGTCTTTATCGCGTTACTGGTCCAGAATTCAGTTTCAAACCCGGAGTAGACCGGAAGGACAGGCGCAGGCGTGGGCAAGACCGACGATTCGACATCGCTGAAAAGCACCCCCTTGATCGAGGCTGAGCGCCAGGTCGAGAGCTTCCGGCAAGTGCGCGAAGCGCACCGGATGGAGCTGGTGGAGGACTATGTCGAGCTGATCTCGGACCTGCTGGCCGACGGCGGCGAGGCCCGCCAGGTCGACATCGCCACCCGCCTGGGCGTGGCCCAGCCCACCGTGGCGAAGATGCTGCGGCGCCTGGCCCGCGATGGCTGGGTGGTGCAGCGGCCGTACCGCGGCGTGTTCCTGACCCCGGAAGGCGAGGCGCTGGCCCATGCCAGCCGCCAGCGGCACCAGACCGTGGAGCGTTTCCTGCTGGCGCTGGGCGTGGACCCTGATACGGCACGGCGTGATGCGGAGGGTATCGAGCACCATGTGAGCGAGCAGACGCTGGCGCTGTTCGAGGCGTTCGTGCGCAAGGCCGAGGGCGAGGCGCCGTAACGGTAGCGCCGGGCCATGCCCGGCGGCCGTTCGCGCGATCCCGGTTTTTGTAGAGCCGAGCCATGCTCGGCTGCCGTTTGCACGGTGATGGAATGCGTCGAGCATGGCTCGACGCTACAGGTCAGGCGGGCAGCGGGCCTGTTCCTGCGCGCACGCCCGTTTCGTCCATTCCTTCAACACCGGCTGCAGGCCTTGGTAACGCCGGCCTTGCCAGCCATTGGCCAGCACCGTGCCGTCGGCATCGATCAGTACCAGATTCGGCGGTGCCAGCCCGGCCAATGTCTGCAGGGCCGGCATGCGCGCGGCGCGGCGCGGGTCCAGTACCGGCCACGGCATGTCCTGCGCGTGCATGTAGCGGCGAAGCGCGCTCTCGCTCTCATCCTGGCTGACGTACACCACTTCGGTATCGGCGCCGGCTTGGCGCAGGGCATCACGCACGCTGCGCAGCGTGGGTACGAAGGCATGGCACGGTGCACACCAGTCGGCGCCGAAGTACAGCGCCACCAGTTTCGGCGGCGACGACCACTGCATCGGCCGTAGCGATCGCTGCTCCGGCCGCATCAGCGAGGCCGAAACCTGCGCGTGCAGGTCCCCAGCCATCGCCGGTGCGGCCAGCAGCATGGCACAGGCCAGCAACAACGCTCGCAGAGCTTCAGAACGGATAGCGCAGGTTGACGTACCACGAACGTGCAAAGCGCGGCCCGTAGACATAGTCGCTGTCACGCAGCGCGCCCACTTCCAGATCCTTCTGGCGCTGATCGAACACGTTCTTGACGCCAGCGGCTACCGACACTTCCTGCTGCGCCTGCGTGCCCAGATGGCGGTGCCAGCGCGCACCAAGATCGGTGACCAGGAAAGAACGTGTGCGGTGCAGCTCGCCCAGCCGGTTGTTCAGCACCGACATCGGCCCGGTATGGCGCAGCGCGACGAAGGTTTCCCACGGTTCGGCAGGCATCCAGCTGAGCTGCGCCAAGCCGGTCCAGCGCGGTGTCTTCAGGTAGTCGCGGCTTTCGATGATGGTATCGCCACCGTCGCCAGTGTCGTCGAAGATGCGCTGCGGTTCGCGGAAGCGCGAGCGGTACCACGAGGCACCGGCGGTCAGGCGCCATTGCGGCGACGGTTGCCAGCCGAGGTTGGTTTCCGCACCCAATACGTTGGAGCCGGAGGCGTTGTAGCGCAGCTGGCTCAGTTGTCCGTCATCGCCGCGCTGGATCTCGCCCAGCGCGAAGGTGTCGCGGATGCGTGCATAGGAGGCGGTGGCATCCCAACTCCACACCGGAGTGGCCGGGTCCGAGCGCCAGTCAAAACCGAACAGGGTGGTCAACGCGCGCTCTTCTTTCAGACCGTCCGTGTTGCGCACGCGCACCTGTTCGCCGCCCAGCGTATCGACGTGCACATCCTCGACGAAGATCTCCGGCGCACGGAAGCCGGTGGCGATGCCGGCGCGCCATTTCAGGTTCGGAGTAGCCTGCCAGGCCAGCGCGATGCGCGGCGAGAACACCGCGTTGTCCAGCTCCGAGCTCTTGTCCACGCGTGCGCCCAGCACCAGGTCGACGTTGTCGCGCAGGCTCCACTCGTCCTGGATGAAGGCGCCCAGGTTGTGGAAGGTCGCATCCTCCAGCAGCGCGAGACGTTGCCCGTCACCGGTGCGGTTGTCGTCGCGCAGCGCCTCGTGCTTGTACTGCACACCGAAGGCCAGCGCATGCGCGCCGCGGCGCCAGTTCAACTGGCTGTCGATGTAGTGCAGCGGGTTGTGGGTGCGGCCGTACTGGCGCCACGAACGCGAGGCCGCGCTGCCGGCCACGTTGCGGTCCAGCTGCAACGGGTCATAGCCGGGCGCCGAGGGATCGGTGACCACATCGCCCAGGCCGCCATAGAAACTGTCGCGGTCGATGTCGGCGAAGGCGTAGGCCAGGCGGAAATCGGCGTCGGCATTGATTTCCTGATCCCACGACACGCTGCCGCGCCGGTATTTCGTATCCAGCGATTCGGCGATGTTGGCCAGGTATTCGGGCTGATCCAGTCGATTGCCGCCACGCCGGGTTTCATCGGTCACCTGCAGGTCCAGGCGCAGCCGCGTGCCCGGCGTGGGCGCGTACCAGGCCTGCAGCCCGCCGACCTTGAGGTTCTTGCGGGTGATCTCGGTGTAGCCGTCACCGTTGTAGTCGATGCCGCTGTTCCAGTTGCGCTGGGCGATCACTGAAAGCCCGGCGTCGGCATCTTTCGCCACCAGGTCCAGGCGCACGTCGGCATTCTTCTGCGGTGTGCCCTTCAGGACATCCACGCCGGCCTGCACATGGCCACCGCTGCGCGCCGGCAGCGGCGGAATCAGGTTGATCACACCGGCCACCGCACCCGGGCCGTACAGCGCCGAGCCGCCGCCCTTGACCACTTCGATGCGGTCGACGAACCCGGCCGGGATCTGTTCCAGGCCGTACACGCTGCCCAGCGTGGACAACAGCGGGATGCCATCGAACAACAGCTGGTTGTAGGCACCGGGCAGGCCCAGCAGCTGCACTTCGCTGGTGTTGCAGTTCTGGCAGTTGCTTTCCACGCGCAGGCCGTTGATCAGCTCGGCGGCGCGCGAGAAGTCGGTGGCCGCGCGCAGCGCGATGTCTTCCTTGCGCAGCACTTCGGTGCGGATCGGCACGTCCGACAGCAGGCGTTCGCTGCGCGTGGCGGTGCTGACCTTGACCTGCACACGGTCCAGTTCGGTCGGTTTCGGAGTGTCGGCCACTGCAGGCAGCGGCAGGGTCAGGACAATGGCGGCGGCCAGCGGCAACCGTCGGAAGCGGTGGGGGATAGAGTGCATGAGGGCGTCGTCCTTGTAGGAAGAAAGGCGGCGAGGGCGACCTGGCTGACGCATATGAAAGCAATGACTTATGAATATAGCAAGTGCTATATAACGAAGCCGCAGCAATTTCGGGCGGAGCGCCGGCCGAGTCAGATCATACAATCGTTATAACATCACATCTGGTAACGACCACCCTGCCGGTGGTCATAGGCGGAGGATGGAATAGTCGTGGGGGCAGTGGGGACGGGGCCAGAGCCCTTTCCTTTGGAAAGGGATCCGCCCCGGGAGCGGATCGTCAGCCGCGGCGGAAGGCGGCAGGGGTACGTGCGCCGACGATGATCATGCGGATCATCGTGGAGATCTGATCGACCAGTTCCGGATCCTTCTCCGGCGGCAGGTCCATGGCGGTGGCACCCATCGCGAACACCAGCCGGGTGATGGCCTTGGCCACCAGTTCGGGGGCATGCAGTACGGCGCCATCCAGTGCGGCCAGGCGCACCAGGTCGTGCTGCAGCTCTTCCTCGAAATAATGCAGCTCGCGTTCGACCGAGTGCTTGAAGTCGTCCGAGCCGACCGCGCCTTCGCGCAGCAGTACGTGCAGCAGCTTGTCGTCGGCGCGCAGCTGCTCCATGAAGGTCTCCACCGAGACCCGCACCACGCTGGTGGCGGTGGAGGTGGCGCGTTGGCGGGCCTCGCCGATGATGGTGCGCAGCGAGCGGCCGGCCGCGTCGATCAGCGCTACGGCCAGTTCGTCCATGTCGCGGAACTGCCGGTAGAAGCTGTTCGGCGCGATGCCGGCCTCGCGTGCCACTTCGCGCAGGCTGAGCGTGGACAGGCTGCGGTGCGGCCCGATCAGTTTCAGGGCGGCGGCCAGCAGATCCTCGCGGCTCACCGTACGGCGGGCCGGGCTGTTGGCATCTTCAGGCGTCGACAAGACGGTGGCGGCGGCCATGGCGGTTCCGGTGGGGCGAGGCTGAATCATACCCAATCCGGTTCAATATACACATGTATACACAGGTGTATGTGCGCCCGTATAGTGCGCCTATGAGCGCTGTCGTCCGTCCATCCCTGTTCTCTCCGTACCGCTGGGTCTCGCCGTCGCTGTTCGATTTCTGGGCGGGCCAGCTCAATCCCCTGTGGACCCTGCGTGAAACGGTGGCCCGCCTCGTCCGGCGCGAGCCGGCCGGCGAGGGCGCGGCGACCCTGGTCCTGCGCACCAACCGGCACTGGGCCGGCATGCGCGCGGGCCAGCACGTCACCCTGGGCGTGGAGATTGAAGGACGCCTGTGGCAGCGCAGCTACAGCCCCACTGCGCTGGGACCGCGCGAACTGGCGATCACCGTCAAGGCGGTCGAGGGCGGCCGAGTCAGCCAGCATCTGGTCAACCATGCGCAGCCGGGCGAGCTGTTCCGCCTGGAGGCTGCGTTCGGAGAATTCCAGCTGCCGGCCGCGGCTCCGGTATTGCTGCTGGCGGCCGGTAGTGGCATCACGCCGATGCGCAGCCTGCTGCGCGAAGCCTGCCAGCGCCCGCTGGCCGCGCCGGTGGACCTGTTCTACTGGGAGCGCAGTGCCGCCCAGCTGCAGTTCCGTGATGAGCTGCAGGCACTGGCCGCGCGCCAGCCGAACCTGCGTGTGCACCTGCTGACCACCCGCGAAGGTGATGTACCTGCCGCACGCATCGATTCCCACGATCTGCAGGTGGCCGGCGATGACACCCCGTTGGCGCAGCGCCACGTTCTGGCCTGTGGCCCGGATGGATTCGTTGCCGCTGCGCGCGAACGCCTGGCGCACCAGGTCGCGGGTTTCCAGGCGGAAGCATTCACTCCGCCGGCGCCGTTGCGTGATGCCAGCAGCGAAGGCGAAGTGTCGCTGACCCTTGCCCGCAGTGGCCGCCAGCTGAGCGTGCCGCGCGGCCGCTCGTTGCTGGAAAGCCTCGAAGCCCATGGCATCAAGCCCAAGCATGGCTGCCGCATGGGCATCTGCAACACCTGCAGCTGTGACCGCGTCAGTGGCGCCACCCGCCACCTGCGCACCGGCGACCTGCAGTCCGAGTCGGCACAGCCGGTACGGATCTGCGTGAGCGCACCGACCACCGACCTGACCCTGGATCTCTGAGGACGCCTGCCATGACCCGCGCCACCGACCGTGCCCTGAGTACTGCCGAGATGCATGCCTTCGGCGAGGAACTCGACGCGATCCGCGACCGTGTGATCGGCAGCCTCGGCGCCTCCGATACCCGCTACATCCGCCGCGTGGCCGCCGCCGTGCGCTGGTTCGGCGTGGGTGGCCGTGGCCTGCTGTTCCTGGCGGCGTTTTCGCCGCTGTTCTGGATGCCGCTGCTGTGGCCGGCCGCGATCACCGGCACGCTGCTGCTGGCGCTGTCGAAGATCCTGGAGAACATGGAGCTGGGCCACAACGTGATGCACGGCCAGTTCGACTGGACCGGTGATCCCAAGCTCAATGGCAACACCTACGAGTGGGACATCGTTGCCACCGCCGACAACTGGCGCAAGACCCACAATTTCCGCCACCACACCTACACCAATGTGCGTGGCATGGACGATGACATCGGCTACGGCCTGCTGCGCATCTTCCCGGAACAGCGCTGGAAGCCGTTCTACCTGCTGCAGCCGATCATCGCGCCGATCTTCGCACTGCTGTTCCAGTGGGGTGTGGCCGCGCAGGACCTTCGCCTTGGCCGCTGGCTGAAGGGCCGCATGAGTGCCCGTGCGATGTGGCTGCAGACCCGCCCGGTGGCGCGCAAGATGCTGCGCCAGGTGCTGAAGGACTACGTGTTCTTCCCGCTGCTGGCGGGTCCGTTCTTCCTCACCGTGATGCTGGGCAACCTGGTCGCCAACGGCCTGCGCAACATCTGGACCTACGTGATCATCTTCTGCGGGCACTTCACCGCCGAATCGGAAACCTTCCCCAAGGAGTGCCTGCGCAATGAGTCGCGCGGCCACTGGTACCTGCGCCAGCTGCGCGGTTCGTCCAACATCAGCGGTGGCTTCCTGATCAACGTGCTGTCGGGCAACCTCAGCCACCAGATCGAGCACCATTTCTACCCGGATCTGCCGGCCAACCGCTATGCGGCCATCGCCACGGAAGTGAAGGACATCTGCCGCCGCTACGGCCAGCACTACAACAACGGCTCGCTGCCGCGCCAGTTCGGCCAGGTGGTCTGGCGCATCCTGCGCCACGCATTCCCGAGCAAGCCGCGCCGCCTGCCGATGCCGGACATCATGTCCGCACCGGCATCGGCCAACGCGGGCTGATCGACTCAGCCCGCCTTCGCCGGGGCGGCCTGCTCGCGGTCGAGGCGTCGCAGGAACACCTGCATTTCCTTGCATGCCTGCTGGTCGCCCTTGCTGCCGGCCACGCTCAAGCCGCGCTGCCATGCCTCACGCGCCGCCTGTGGCTGGCCACTGGCCAGCCAGGCTTTGCCCAGCAGCTTCCAGGCTGCCGAGTACTGCGGATCAAGCACCACGCAGCGGCCCAGGTGGGTTGCCGCGCGTACCGGGTTGCCGGCATCCAGCCAGCCCTTGCCCAGGCCGAAGCGCAGCAGCGCGCCGTCCTTGCCTGCGGCAAGCATGCATTCCAGAGCTTCGATGTTCATCCGCGCACCTCCACCAGCAGTTCGGCCGGGCCGGGCTGGAAGCGGCCGCGATGGAACAGCAGCGGCGCGCCGCCGTTCTCGTGCACTTCGATGATGCGGCCGGCCAGCAGCAGGTGATCGCCTACCGGCCACTGCGCGTGGCGGGTACAGGTGAGATGGGCGACCGCACCGGCGATGCGCGGCGGGGCGTCCTCGTCGTCATCCAGCAATGCCAGGCCGTCGAAGCGGTTGCGCACCTGCGGATCGGCGAAGCGCCGGGCCAGTGCTTCCTGGTCGGCCGCCAGCACGCTGAGCGCAAAGCGTGTGGCGCGCTGGAAGGTGGACAGGCTCTGTGCGTGCAGCGCCAGGTTCCACAGCACCAAGGGGGGCTGCAGTGAGACCGGTACGAACGAGTTGATGGTCAGGCCGACCGGCTTGCCCTGAGCATCGCGCGCGCAGACGATGGCCACGCCGGTCGGGAAATGGCCGAGCAGCCGCCGCAGGGCACGCGGCGGCATCTCGACCGATGGCACCGGGGCCGGGGCGGGGAACACCCCTGCCCACGGCCCGGCGTACGGCAGTGTCCCGCCGCTCATGAGGCCCGGGCCTGGCGGTAGCGCCGGCCGACCTCGGCCCAGTTGATGATGTTGAAGAAGGCGCCGATGTAGTCCGGGCGGCGGTTCTGGTAGTGCAGGTAGTAGGCGTGTTCCCAGACGTCAAGCGCCAGGATCGGGGTATTGCCGGACAAGCCGACCGTTGCGCCCATCAGCGGGCTGTCCTGGTTGGCGCTGCTTTCCACCTGCAGACGACCATCGCGATCGATGGTCAGCCAGGCCCAGCCACTGCCGAAGCGGGTCTGCGCGGCCTTGCTGAACGCATCCTTGAAGGCATCGAAGCCGCCAAGGTCACGGTCGATGGCGGCGGCCAGTTCATCATCGGGTGCACCACCGTTGGGGCTGAGCACGGTCCAGAACAGGCTGTGGTTGGCGTGGCCACCGCCGTTGTTGCGCACCGCGCCACGCTGCGCCTCGGGCACGGCATCGAGGTTGGCGATCAGCGCCTCGACCGGTTGCTCGGCGATGCCGGCCTGCTCGATGGCGGCATTGAGGTTGTTGACGTAGTTCTGGTGGTGCTTGCTGTGGTGGATCTCCATCGTGCGCGCATCGAAGTGCGGCTCGAGGGCGTCATAGGCGTAGGGGAGCGGGGGAAGCGAGTACGACATCGAAGCAATCTCCGTGGGGAAGGCCAGAGGGCTGGCCGTGGGGGAGATCGTTATCGCACCTCAACATTGGTTGAGGTCAAGGGGCGGGGGGGTGAAATGCGTGAAAGGGAGCAAGAGCGGCATGGTAGTGCCGGCCGCGGGCCGGCAATCAGCGAAGGTCGGGTTGCCGGCCCGCGGCCGGCACTACCAGACCCCGCTTTTCGAACCTCACCGGCGCGCTGATGTGCTGCCCGCGCTCGCAGAAACTGTCAGGAGGGGGCGGGGGCCGCTGGACAGGACCGTTGGCGCCAAGGATGGCGCCATCGAGCACCATGGAGGGGCTTTTGCGTGTCCTGGCCAGCGGCCCCCGCCCCCTCCCACACGTATCAACAAAAGCGCCGGCAGGCGAACCAGCCGCCCGCGTTTTCATCAACTCAACTCAACCACTGCTTGCACGCGCCATCCACCTGTTCACCGCACGCCTGCTGCATCCGCTGCTGCAGTCGCGCCAGCGTCTCCGCACCCTGGTGCTTGCCGCTCCACGCTTTCAACTGCCCGGCAAGGCGTTCGAAGCGCTGGCGGGTGCGCTGATGGTAGCCCGACGGCTGCGCCTCCAGTTCGGCGATCAGCGAGGCGGTGGCCTGCTCGATGCGCGGCGTGTCGTTCGGCGCCAGCTTCAGCAACCCTTCCACGTACAGCACGCCCCATTGCACGCGGGTGGCCGGGCCCTGCGCACCGTCGTAGGCACGCTTCAACCACTCCAGCGCCCCGGCGGTGTCGCCGCGCTGCTCGGCCAGTTCGGCCAGCTCGGGCATGTAGTAGTAGGGCTGCTCGCTGCGCTTCAGCTCCGCCAGCAACAACGCCTCGGCACCGGCGTCGTCACCGACCTGGCGCAATGCGTACGCCGCGCTGCTGATCGTTGCCTGGCGCGCGTGCGCATCGGTGGCGGCGGCATCGGCAGCGGCCACGCGCTGCTTGACCCGCTCAACCAGGGCCGGGGGCAGTGCGCCCTTCGGCTGCTGCTGGCGGGCAAGCGATACTTCGATCAGCGCCCGCGACAATGCGTCGTCGGCGCGGTCGCCGCGCTCGGCATCTGCGCGTTCCAGCGCGACCAGCAGCTGCTGGCCCAGCGTGTTGCGGGTGGCCGGCCCAGTACTGGCCTGCGTGACCAGCTGTGCGCCTGCATAGCCCAGCAACTCACGGTTGCGGCGGACTTCGGCCGGCTGCGCCAGCACGGCCTGCAGCAGCTCGCGTACTTCGGTAGGCGAGCTGGCGGGCGTGTCGGCGGTGGCCAGGGCAAGCAGGGCGAAGCGGCGCTGCAGGGCGGCATCCGGTGCCGCCTTGGACAGCTGCCGCAGTACATCCTGGCTCCTGCGCTCGCCGGCCAGGCGGTTGGCGTCGACTTCCCAGCCGTAGTCGCCCAGCACCTGCCAGTCTTCGGCAGCCAACTTCTCCGGCGTGGCCAGGGCAATAGCCAGGGTGGCAGCGATTGCACTGCGGCGCCCGGCGGCGACGGTCAACGCCCGGGTCAGTTCGGCGGCGTCGTTGCCACCGGCCACGCGGGTGATTTCATTGCGCTGTGGGTCCAGTACGATCAGGGTCGGGTAGCCGCGCACCCCGAAGCGTTCGCCCCAGGCCTGCGCACCTTCCTCGTCGCCATCCAGATAGACAGGAACGAATTTGCCGGTCAACGCGATGAAGGCCGGGTCCTTGAACAGGCCGGCCTTGAGCTGGTTGCACGGCGGGCACCAGACCGCGCCCCAGTACAGCAGCACCGGCTTGCCGCTCTCTGCGGCTTCGGCGAAGGCATCATCGACGTCGCCCTGGCGCCACGCGATTCCCTTGGCCGGCGCAGGTGCCTCGGCGGAGTTGGCGGTGGAAACCGGGGCCGGGGTGCAGGCGCTCAGCGCCGAAGCCAGCAGCAACACGGAAAGCGCGACGCGCATCGGCGGCATCTCGAAGGGGGACAGTCCATTGTAGGAATGGCCGGGGAGTGTGCTGATTCAGTTTGCTTATATCGGCTGGGCAGCTGGGCATGACACCCGCTGCCTTCAGGCGGCCGCCCGCACCATCTGCTGGTAGACCAGTCCGTTGAACTCGCCGGCCTCACCGTCAACCACGAAGCCATAGCGCAGATAGGTCGGCACAGCATTGAGCGATGCGCGCACGGTCAGGACCGGCTCGCGCACCTGTGGCAGCACCGCCTCGAAGAGGGCATGACCGATACCCTGGCCCTGGCAGCCGGGATCGACGAACAGCATCGCCAAGTGCCGGCCTTCCTTCAGCTCGACCACGCCGACGACGCGGCCGTCCTGCTCGGCCACCAGGATGTGGTTGTCGCCGCCGAGGCGTTCACCGAACGCATCGGCGGCGGCGACATTGCCGAACGTGGCGATGCCGGCTGCGCTGAGCGAGGGCGCCACCGCCGCAGTGAACGCGGCCAGGCACACCGCGCTGATCGCGGGCAGGTCATCGACATGGGCAGGGCGGATCATCGGCATGCAGTGTTCTTCCGGTAGTGGGCGGCGCGTCATCGTCGCCGCATGACTACACGCTAAGCTGCCGGCATGAGTGATTTCAATCCCGCTTACGCTGCGTTGTTTCCGCAACAGGGGCTGAGCCTGGGCCTGATGACGCCTGTCGCCGCGCATGGGCTGGCCGATCCGCATGACGCCAGGCGCATCGCACGGCTGGCCGATGACCTGGGCTTTGCCGCGTTGTGGACGCGTGATGTGCCATTGATGGTGCCGCAGGGTCCGGACGCGGTAGCGAGCGCGCTGGATGACCCGTTCCTGTGGCTGGGCATGCTGGCCGCTGCGACCGAGCGCATCGTGATCGGCAGCGCGGCCATCGTGCTGCCATTGCGCCAGCCGCTGCAGGTGGCGAAGTCGGCCCTGAGCCTGGACCGGATCAGCGACGGACGCTTCGTGCTGGGGCTGGGTTCGGGTGATCGCCCGGAAGAATTCGCTGCGTTCGGCGAGGATCTGGAGGGCAGGGCGGCGACCTTCCGTGAGCGCTGGTCGCTGCTGCGCGCGGCGCTGTCACCGGCGGCCGATGAGCGGAGCGCCGTACTGCAGGCCACGGGTGGCTTCGACGTGCTGCCGGCGCCGGCGGCGCGCATTCCGATGCTGGTGGTGGGTACCGCGCGGCAGAGCCTGCAGTGGATCGCGCGTGAGGCCGAGGGCTGGGCCACCTATCATCGCGAGGAAGCCGCGCAGGAAGGGCGCATCGGTCTGTGGCAACAGGCGCTGATGCAGCGCGGTGGGCCAGGCAAGCCGTTCGTGCAGTCGATGCTGCTGGACCTGCAGGCCGATCCGCAGGCGCCAGCCGAGTCGCTGCCGCTGGGCCTGAAGGTCGGCCGCGATGGCCTGCGTGACTATCTGCTGCGCGTGCATGGGCAGGGCGTGGCGCATGTGATGTTCAATCTGGTCGACAATGGGCGGCCGATGGACGCGGTGCTGCGTGAGATCGGGGAGCAGGTTCTGCCGCATATGCTCGGGTAGGTGTCTACCTTGGTGGACACGCTCCAGCAGTCGAGCACGGCTCGACTCTACATGGGATTCGCATCTGCGTATCATTCGCATTTGATACCCCGATGCCGGAGCCCCACGTGACCCAACCTTCCCCCATGCACCCGACCGGACGCCTGTTCGCCGCGGTGGCCTTCATCGAGGCCGTGACCTGGGCCGGCCTGCTCATCGGCATGTGGATGAAGTACGGCCCGATGGCCAGCGTGGCGCTGGTGAAGCTGTTCGGGCCGCTGCACGGCGTGGCCTTCCTGGCCTATGTGGCAGTCACCCTGTTTGCGGCTGTGCGCCTGCGCTGGCCGTGGTGGGCCAGTGCACTGGCCCTGTTGGCGGCGATCCCACCGCTGGTGACGTTGCCGCTGGAATGGTGGTTCAAGCGCCGTGGCCTGCTGGGCCTGCGTCCGATGCGCTGAACCGACTGTTGCATGCCCATTCAAGAGAATGGGTATCAAACGCAAATACGAGCCGTTATCATTTGAGGATGGCGTCCGGTCCTGAGCGGGGCGGATGCCGGGCGGGGCGCGCAGGCGCGTCCGGCCAATCCTTCCCTGTTACGGCTGGTGTTTCATGCACGCACGTCCCGTCGTTCCCGGCTTGCCGGCGCTGGTGTTGGCTGCCCTGATCGGCACCATGGCGATGATGTCCTTCGTCGCGGTGATCGGTCCGGTGGTCCGCATGCTCGGCTTGTCCGAGTGGCATGCCGGACTGTCGGTCACCGCCGCGGGCGTGTTGTGGATGCTGGCCGCGCGCCCCTGGGGCCAGCTCAGCGACCGCATCGGCCGCAAGCGTGTGCTGATGCTGGCGATGAGTGCCTACACCGTGGTCTACATCGCGCTGGCGGTGTTCATCGACGTGGCCCTGCAGGCAGTGCCGCCGGTACTGGTGTCAGTGCTGGTGCTGGTCGGTGCGCGCGGCCTGATCGGCCTGTTCTACGCGGCGGTGCCGCCTACCGCAGCGGCACTGATCGCCGACAAGGCACCGACCGGCCAACGTGCGAAATTCCTCGCCCGCCTGGGCAGCGCCAATGCGCTGGGCATGGTGCTCGGCCCCGCCGCTGCCGGCTGGCTTGCCTATACCAACCTTTCGCTGGCGCTGTACGTGGCCGCGTTGCTGCCGTTGCTGGCACTGGCATTGCTGGCCTGGCGGCTGCCGGCCACGCCGCCCGTGGTGGGTGCGTCCTCACAACGCCGCACGCCGGTGAGTCGCCTCGACACGCGCCTGCGCCTGCCGCAGCTGGCGGCGTTCATCGCGATGGTCTCGGTGACCATCGCGCAGGTCACGGTCGGCTTCTTCGCGATTGATCGCCTGGGCCTGGATGCGGCTGCGGGCGCACGCATGGCCGGCATTGCACTCACCGCCGTTGGCGTCGGCCTGATCCTGGCGCAGGCACTGGTGATGAAGCTGGAGGTCCATCCACGCCGCTGGATCGTCCTCGGCGCGCTGATTTCTGGCATTGGCTTTGCTTCGGTGGCGGGCGTGCAGCAGGGCTGGCAGTTGCCGGCGGCGTATGCGCTGGCAGCGTTCGGCATGGGCTTTGTATTCCCCTCGTTCCAGGCGCTGGCCGCCGACGCGGTGGAAGCGCACGAGCAGGGTGCCGCAGCAGGCACCGTCGCGGCAGCGCAGGGCCTGGGCATGGTGGCCGGGCCGATGCTCGGCACGCTGTTGTATCGCGGCGGGCCCAGCCTGCCATACCTGTTGGTCGGCGCGTTGCTGCTGTTGCTGTGCGCGCTGGCTGCAGCGCATCGGATGAAGGAGGCCCCATGAACGATTCCCTGAAGCAGAGCGCGTGGCCGGAGGCTGCGCCAGCGCCGCAGGAAGGCACCGACGACGCGTCGCTGTTCCTGCTGCAGCACGCCGGCCAGCACGTGCACGCACGCGGTTGCCGCGCCACGCTGCCGGCCGGTGCACTGGCGACCTTGGCAGAGCGCGTTGCGGCGTTCTTTGCCCAGCAGCGTGGCGGCCCGGGCCTGCTGGTGGGGGCGGTGCCGTTCGAACCGCGTGCGGACGACGCGTTGTACCAGCCCGAGCGCCTGCTGCCAGCCCTGCCGTTGCCGCCGCAGGCCGCGCCGGCGCTGGAGGGTGCCCTGCAGGCCGAGCCCGCGCCCGAGGCATACGCGGCGTCGGTGGCGGCTGCGGTGCAGGTACTGCGCGCGCCCGGACTGGACCTGCAGAAGGTGGTGCTGGCGCGCAGCCTGCTGGCACGCACGCGGCAGTCACTTTCCCCGGAGGTTCTGCTGGCCCGCCTGGGCGCGGATCCTTCGGTGGCGACCTACGCGGTGCCGTTGCCGGTGGCGCCGGGGCAGGCGCCCGCCTGGCTGGTGGGCGCGACGCCGGAACTGCTGCTGCGCAAGCGTGGCGCCGAGCTGTTGTCGCACCCGCTGGCGGGCTCCGCGCGGCGCAGCGCCGATGCCGCCGAGGACGAGCGTGCGGCGCAGGCGCTGCTGGCCTCGACCAAGGACCACGACGAGCACCGCCACGTGGTCGAAGCCATCGTCGGGGGGCTGGCACCGTACTGCAGCCACATCGATGCGCAGCCGCGGCCGGTGCTGCATGCCACCGCCAGCATGTGGCATCTGGGCACCCGCATCCACGCCACGCTGAAGGATCCGCAGACGTCTGCCGCCGAACTGCTGGCGCAGCTGCACCCCACGCCGGCGGTCTGTGGTACGCCGCGGTTGGCGGCGCTGCAGCGCATCCGCGAACTGGAGCCGGTGCCGCGCGGCTTCTATGCCGGCGCCGTGGGCTGGTTGGACGCGCAGGGTGATGGCGACTGGTACGTGGCGATCCGCTGCGCGCGCCTGCAGGGCACGCAGCTGCGCCTGTATGCCGGTGCCGGCATCGTCGCCGAGTCGGAACCCAAGGCCGAGGTGGCCGAAACCGCAGCGAAGTTCGCTGCCCTGTTGAACGCGCTGGGTGTCCATGAATCCGCGCCCGCCATCGAGCCTGCCGCATGAGTACCTCCACTGACTTTTCCCGCCTGCCACTGCAGCAGGTGTGGCCGGATGACCTGATCGCGCGCTATCGCGAGGCCGGTCATTGGCGTGGCGAGACCTTTCCGGCGTTCCTGCGCGAACGTGCAGAACGCTATGCCGATGACATCGCGGTGGTCGCCGGCGACGTGCGCCTGAGCTATGCGCAGCTGTGGCACGAGGCCGGACGCGTCGGCGCCGGCCTGCTGGCGCTGGGCCTGCAGCCTGGCGAACGGGTGCTGGTGCAGCTGGGCAACACCGCAGGCTTCATCACCACGGTCTGCGGCCTGTTCCGGGCCGGCCTGGTGCCGGTGTACGCGCTGCCGGCGCACCGCATCACCGAGCTGGCGCACTTCGCCAACAAGGCCGAAGCCAGTGCCTACATCACCACGGCACTGCACGATGGCTTCGATCATCGCGGGCTGGCGCGGGCACTACAGGCCGAGGCCCCGGCAGTGCGCCATGTGGTGATCGACGGCGATGCGGCGGAGTTCATCGCGCTGGAGGCGCTGCAGGGTGACCGCAGCCAGCTGCCGCCCGATCCGGACCCGCAGTCGGTGGCGTTCCTGCAGATTTCCGGTGGGAGCACCGGGCTGTCCAAGCTGATTCCGCGTACCCACGACGACTACATCTATTCGTTCCGTGCCAGCAATGAAATCTGCGGCATCGACCGCGACAGCGTCTACCTGGTCGCGCTGCCGGCCGCGCACAATTTCCCGATGAGCTCGCCCGGCTTCTTCGGCGCGTTGTACGCCGGCGCCCGCGTGGTGCTCAGTCCCGGCCCCGGTCCGGATGCGGCCTTCCCGCTGATCGCCCGCGAAAAGGTGACCTGCTGCGGCCTGGTGCCGCCGCTGGCGCTGCTGTGGGCGCAGGCGGCCGCCACCAGCAAGCATGACCTGTCGAGCCTGCGGGTACTGCAGGTGGGCGGCGCCAAACTGGTCCCGGAAGCCGCGCGGCGGGTGATCGACGGCCTCGGCTGTACCTTGCAGCAGGTATTCGGCATGGCCGAAGGCCTGGTCAACTACACCCGCCTGGACGATCCGGAGGACCTGATCGTGGCTTGCCAGGGCCGGCCGATCAGTCCGGACGACGAAGTGCGCGTGGTCGATGACCATGACCAGCCGGTGGCCGAAGGTGAGGTGGGGCATCTGCTCACCCGTGGCCCGTACACCATCCGCGGCTACCACAACGATGCGGTGGCCAATGCGCGTTCGTTCACCGACGATGGCTTCTATCGCACCGGCGACCGCGTGCAGCAGCTGCCCGGAGGCTACCTGGTGGTGCAGGGCCGCGCCGGTGACCACATCAACCGTGCCGGCGAAAAGATCTCCGCCGAGGAGATCGAAGACCACTTGCTGGCACATCCGGGTGTGTTCGATGCGGCCGTGGTCTCCATTCCCGATGAGTACCTGGGCGAGCGCAGCTGCGCCTTCGTGATTCCGCAGGGCGAACCGTTCAAGGCGCCGGCGCTGAAGTCCTGGATGCGCGGTCGTGGCCTGGCGGCGTTCAAGGTGCCCGATCAGGTCGTGTTCGTCGACAGTTTCGATACCACCGCGGTCGGCAAGATCAGCCGCCGCGAACTGCGCGCGCAACTGCGTGCGCGTCATCTGCAACAGACAGGAGGAACGCGCTGATGGCGCTGCCCCGTATCACTGATTACCCCTTGCCGAGCGCCGCCGAACTACCGCAGGCGCGTGGCCCGTGGCGCCCGCAGCGCGATCGTGTCGCGCTGCTGGTGCACGACATGCAGCGTTATTTCCTGGCCGCATTCGACGCCGGCAATGCACCGCTGCGGCCGGCCGTGGACAACATCGCACGCCTGCTGGCGCACTGCCGCGCGCAGGGCATTCCGGTGTTCTACACCGCCCAGCATGGCGACCAGGACCGGCGTGATCGTGGCCTGCAGGCCGACCTGTGGGGACCGGGCATGCGTCGCAGCGCCGATCATGAGCCGATCATCGAGGCGCTGGCACCGCAGCCGGGCGAGCATGTGCTGGTCAAGCATCGCTATAGCGCCTTCCAGCGCAGCAACCTGGAGACGCTGATGCGGGTACGTGGGCGTGATCAGCTGCTGGTGACCGGCGTGTACGCCCATATCGGCTGTACCGTAACCGTCGTCGAGGCCTTCCAGCGTGACATCGAGGCCTTCATCGCCGCAGATGCGGTGGCGGACTTCTCGCGCGCCGATCACGATCAGGCGCTGCACTGGATCGCGCGCACCTGTGGTGTGCCGATGACCACCGATCAGCTGCTGGAGGTGCTGTGATGGCTGCCATGGGTGAGGCGCTGGCTCTGGAGCGGATGCGTGCCGACGTGGCGCGCGTGCTGGAGTGCACGCCAGCCGAGATCGGGGACGACGACAACCTGATCGACCTGGACCTGGACTCGATGCGCATGCTCGGCCTGGTCCTGGCCTGGGGCAACACTGGCCTTCCGCTGGAGTTCTCGCAGTTGGCCGAGCACACCACGCTGCGCCAGTGGTGGGGTGTGGTGCAACAACTGCAGGCCGCGCAGAACGCATGAACGCCGCAGCGCTGGCCACGCCGGTGGCGTTGACCGAGGCCCAGGCGGGGCTGTGGTTCGCACAGCGGCTGGCACCGGACAATCCGTCATTCAATACCGCGCACGCGGTATGGATCGACGGCCCGCTGGACGTGGCCGCGTTCGTCGCAGCCGCAGACCAGGCTGCGCGCGAGGCTGAGGCTGTCGCATTGCGCTTTGCCGAAGGGGCCGATGGCCAGCCGCTGCAGTGGCATGACACGGCACACGTGCCGTTGCTTTCGGTGCGCGATGTTTCTACCGAGGCGGATCCCGCCGCTGCGGCACGCAACCTGATGCACGCCGACCGGCTGAGCCCGGTCGATCCCACCAGGGACCGGATCAGCCAGCAGGTACTGTTCGATCTGGGTGGCCTGCGCTGGGTCTGGTACCTGCGCGTGCATCATCTGGCGGCCGATGGCTACGGCATGGCGCTGTTCACTGATCGGGTGTGCGCGTTGTATGCCGGTCGTACCGGTGAGTCACTGCCGGGGCTGGCGGGCGTGCTGGCCGATGATGCCGCCTACCGTGCCGATCCGCGCCGCGTGCAGGCCGGGCAGTGGTGGCGTGAGCACATGCAGGGCGCACCGGCAGGCGCAGGCCTGGCCGGCACGCTCGCGGCCAGTGACGACGCGCTGCGCTGGGTGCAGCCGCTCGATGCGGCCTTCCGTGAGCTGTTGCTGCAGGCTTCGGTGCGTTGGCTGCAGCCTTGGCCGGATGTGCTGGTCGCGCTGGCGGCCGAGTACCTGCGGCGGATGAGTGGCGCCGATGAAGTGGTGCTGGGCGTGCCCTACATGGGGCGGTTGGGCAACGCGTCGGCGCGGGTGCCGGCGATGGTGATGAATGTGTTGCCGCTGCGCGTGGCGGCCGGCGAGGGCAGCGTCGAGGCCTTTGCCCGGGGCCTGGGTCGCCAGCTCAGTCAAGGCCGCAGGCACGGCCGCTACCGGGGCGAGCAGCTGCGCCGGGACCTGGGCCTGGTCGGCACGCAGCAGCGCCTGCACGGCCCGCTGGTGAATGTGCAGCCGTTCTACAGGCCGCTGGCGCTGACTGGCGTGCAGGCGGCGCTGGAGGTGCTGTGCACCGGACCGGTGGATGACCTGGCGCTGGGTTTCCGTGGCGATGGCCAGCACCTGCTGGATCTGGAGATCGAGGCCAATCCCGCGCTGTACAGTCGCGAGGATATCCAGGCGCACGCGGCGCGATTGCTGCATTTCGTGTCGGCGGCGCTGCAGGCTGACGATATCGCCGCCGTGCCCCTGGCGACGCCCGCGGAGGCGCAGCAGCTGCTGCAGGGTTTCAACGCCACCGCGCACGCGCTTCCTGAGACCACCTTGGTTGAATTGCTGCAGCAGGGCATGGATCGGGACCCGCACACGCCTGCGCTGGTGTTCGGCGATGCGACGCTGGATTACGCGACGCTGGAAGCGCGCAGTTTCGCGCTGGCGGCACAGCTGCGGGCAATGGATGTCGGCCCGGGCAGCGTGGTGGCGGTGGCATTGCCGCGCTCGCTGGAGCTGGTGATCGCGCTGCTCGCGGTGCTGCGTGCAGGCGCGGCCTATCTTCCGTTGGACCTTGCCCATCCCGACGAGCGGCTGGCGCGCATCTTCGCCTCGGCGCAGCCGGTGTGCGTTCTGGCTGCGGCGGAGATTTCGGCGCGCACGGCCGGCGTACCGGTGCTCGCGCCGTCGCAGTGGGCCGCGCTGAGCTTCGCTGCGCCCTGGGCCGATCCGGCGCCCAGCGATGCGGCCTATGTGATCTATACCTCCGGTTCGACCGGGGAACCGAAGGGCGTGGTCGTCGAACACCGTGCCATCGTCAACCGCCTGCTGTGGATGCGCGAGCACTACGGCATCCGCGCCGATGACCGCGTGCTGCAGAAAACCCCGGCCACCTTCGACGTGTCGGTCTGGGAGTTCTTCCTGCCGTTGCTGTGCGGGGCAACGCTGGTGATTGCCGGGCCCGATGCGCATCGCGACCCCACTGAACTGGCCCGCTTGATCCGTGGCCATGGCATCACCACGGCGCATTTCGTGCCGTCGATGCTCGATGCCTTCCTCGCTGCACCGGCCTCCGAAGGCCTGCAGCTGCGACGGGTATTCACCAGTGGCGAGGCGCTGGACGCCGCGTTGCGCGACCGCTTCCACGCGCGCATGCACGCCGAGCTGCACAACCTGTATGGCCCGACCGAAGCCGCGGTGGACGTCAGCTACTGGCCGGCGTCGGCGCAGGATCGATCGCGGCCGGTACCGATCGGCTTCCCGGTCTGGAATACCCGACTTTACGTGCTGGACGCGCGGATGCAGCCGGTGCCGGTCGGCGTGGCCGGTGACCTTTATCTGGGCGGTGTGCAACTGGCGCGCGGCTATCTCGGTCGCGAGGACCTGACTGCCGAACGCTTCCTTGCCGATCCTTTCCTGGCGGGCGAGCGCATCTACCGCACCGGCGACATAGCGCGCTGGCGCAGCGATGGCGCGGTGGAGTACCTGGGCCGCAGCGACCATCAGGTGAAACTGCGCGGCCTGCGCATCGAGTTGGGTGAGATCGAGGCGGCTTTGCGCGAACTGCCGGGCATGGAGCGGGTGGAAGTGCTGCTGCGCCAGGATGCGCCCGGCGACGCGCGTCTGGTGGCGTATGTGCCGACTGCGCTTGCCGACGCCGTGATGCTGCGCAGCCATCTGGCCACGCGCGTGCCGGACTACATGGTGCCCTCGGCGTTTGTCGGCGTGGACCACTGGCCGGTGACCGCCAACGGCAAGCTCGACCGCAACGCGTTGCCGAAACCACCACAACATGAGGTCGCCGGATTGGCGCCGCGCACGCCGTTGGAACAGGAGCTGGCGTCGCTGTTTGCCCAGGCACTCGGGCGAGAAGCGCCGGTGGCGGTGGATGCGGACTTTTTCAGTCTCGGCGGTGACTCGCTGTCGGCGGTGCACCTGCTGCTGGCGATCGAACAGCGCTGGCGCTGCGATCTCGGTCTGGGGGCCTTGTTTGCCCAGCCCACCGTGGCCGCGCTGGCGGTTCGCATTGCCGAGCCACCCGCGCTGGCCGATCACGCACTGGGGCCGGTGATCGCGCTGGCCGCGACCGACGCTGCCGGGCCTACGCCGCTGTTCGTGCTGCACCCGGCCGGCGGCATCGCCTGGAACTACCGCACCCTGGCCCGCGCACTGCGGCCGGCACGCCCGGTGTATGGCCTGCAGTCGCCGGCACTGGACGCGCGGCAGCCGCTGCCGAGCAGCATCGAGGCGATGGCCAGCGACTACGTACAGCGCGTGGTTGCATTGCAGCCAAAGGGGCCGGTGCACCTGCTGGGCTGGTCGGTGGGGGGCATCCTCGCCCAGGCGATGGCGGTGCGCCTGCATGAGATCGGCCGCGAGGTCGGCGAACTGGTACTGCTGGATGCCTATCCCAGCGAGTGCTGGCGGGCCGAGCCGGAACCCGATGCCATCGCCGCATTGCGGGCACTGCTGGCGATTGCCGGGCATGACCCGGATGCGCATCCGGAACTGGACAGCCGGGAGCGCATTCTCGCGTTCCTGCGTCGTGGTGGCAGTGCGCTGGGTAGCCTGCCGGATGTCGTGCTGGATGGCGTGGTGCGCGCCGTGACCGGCACCAATCGACTGATCCGTGAACATATCCACCGGCCGTTCGATGGCACGCTGGTGCATGTGCGTGCCGGCCGGGATCACCAGGCGCGGCCACAGTTGCAGTCGGCGTTGTGGCGGACACACGCGCGTAGGGTGCAGTCGTTGGAACTGCCGTTCCTGCATGCAGAACTGACCGGCCGCGATGCGGTGGCGCAGCTGGCGCCGTGGTTGTCGGCGCGGTTGCGCCAATGGGACGAGCAACAGGAGATCGCAACATGCAGTTGACCGGCTTTGAAGGCCGCGTGGCGCTGGTCACCGGCGCTGCCGGCGGCATCGGCGAGGCACTGGTACGGTTACTGGCCGAGGCCGGTTGCACCGTGGTGGCGACCGATCGCGAGGCGCCTGTTACGGCAGATGTGCGTGTGCATACCTTCGCACTCGACGTGACCGACAGTGCCGCCGTGGACGGCTTGGTGGATCAGGTCGAGTCCAGCATCGGGCCGATCATGCTGGGCGCCAGCGTGGCCGGTGTGCTGCATGTGGGCGGCGTGACCGAGACCGGCGATGACGACTGGCGCCGGGTGTTCGCGGTCAATGCCGATGGCGTGTTCCATGTCGGTCGCGCGCTGGCGCGGGTGATGTCGCCGCGCCGGCAGGGCGCAATCGTTACCGTCAGCTCGAATGCGGCTGGCGTGCCGCGGCACGGCATGGCGGCGTATGCCGCGTCCAAGGCCGCCGCCACGATGTTCACACGCTGCCTCGGGCTGGAGCTGGCGCCGTTGGGCATCCGCTGCAACATCGTCGCCCCGGGCTCGACGCTGACCCCGATGCAGACCGGCATGTGGCAGGACGAGCACGGCGCCGAGCGGGTGATCGCCGGCAACCTGGAGACCTACAAGGCCGGCATTCCGCTGCGCAAACTCGCCACGCCGGAAGACATCGCGCACTCGGTGATGTTCCTGCTCTCCGAGCAGGCCGGGCATGTGGCAATGAGCGACCTGTACGTCGACGGCGGCGCCACTCTGCGCGCCTGAGCCCCGACCGCCGCTGCCCGGCAACGGTAGTGCCGGCCGCTGGCCGGTAGTCCATAGCCCCCGGTAGTGCCGGCCGCTGGCCGGCAACCTCATTCAGCTTCAGACATCTCCCAGCCCCCATCGAGGCTTGGCCCGACAGCCAGCGCCCAATGATCGACCCACCATGGCGCATGAGCAGCCATCGCCTCCGCCTGGGCCGTCGCTCGATCATTGGCCAGGCCTATATTCTGACCACCACCACGCATCAGCGCCGCAGGCTCTTTGAAAGCAATGCTTCGGCAGCATGTGTAATCGATCAGTTCGATTACATCGAACAGCGCGGGCTCGTACGGTCACACGCATGGGTCGTCATGCCGGATCACGTCCACTGGATGTTCGAGCTACGTGCAGCTGACCTTCCCGACATCGCGCGCCGGATGAAGTCGTCGAGCGCGCTTGCCCTGAATCGCCTGGCGGGCCGTCGAAGCACGGTGTGGCAGCCCGGCTACTTCGATCATGCATCGAGGACCGAAGAGTCGCTGGCGCGGCAGGCGTTGTACATCCTGGGGAATCCGGTACGCGCCGGTCTCGTTGGGCAGATTGGCGAGTATCCCTATGCGTGGTCGGCGTGGGGGTGATGCCGGCCAGCGGCCGGCACTACCACAGCAGAACCGACGCGCAGCGCAGATCGCGTTCCGGCGCACAGAGCACCCTCGATGGTAGTGCCGGCCGCTGGCCGGCAACCGCATGACCCGCGCAGAGATGCGTAGCTGCCGGCCGGCGACCGGCACTACCATTCAGTGTTCAGCGCGGCTTGCGCGTACGCTTTGGCTTTGTGGTATCACCGCCGCTGGCGGCGCTGTCCTGCAGCGCCTGCAGCCAGGACAACGTGTCCACATAGTCGATGAAGTGGCGCAGGTAGCCGGGGCTGGTGGCCTGCATCGTGTCGAGCATGCGTTGCACCAGCACCGCCGAGTTCAGCGGGCCGCCATCGGCCGGGGCTTCGGCGCGCAGCGAGCGGCGCACCTGCAGTTCGCTGCGCAGCTCCGACCATTCGCGCTGCACCTGCTGCAGCATCGGCACTTGCGGGTAATACGGCAGCGAGCGCGACCCCGCATTGAGGTCACGCACCAATGCGCGCAGGCCTTCCAGCGCGGGCGGCTTACTTGGCATCCGGGGCCTTGGGCTTGGGAATCGGCGCGATCTCCACGCGACGGTTGCGCGCGCGGCCTTCCTCATTGGCATTGGAACTGACCGGCTGCTCGCTGCCGAACGCGGCGGCGAACACGGCATCTGCGGGTACGCCGTCGGCAATCAGGGTGCGGGTCACGGTCAGCGAGCGCTGCGCGGACAGCTCCCAGTTGTCGGCGAAGCGGCGGTTGCCTTCGCGCACCGGCGCATCATCGGTGAAGCCGCTGACCATCAGGATCTCTTCGCGGCTGCCCAGATAGGCGGCCAGCGGTGCGGCCAGACTGCGCAGCAGCTCCTGGCCTTCCGGCTGCAGCTGGTCGGAGTTGAGCGCGAACAGCACGCTGCCGCTGATGCCGATGCGGCCATCGACCAGCGTCACGCGACCGGCAGCCAGCGGGCCAGCCAGCGCCTGTTCGAGGGTCTGCAGGCGCTTGGCCTCGGCCTGGCGCTGCTTCACTTCCTGCTCCAGTCGCTGCGACAGCTCCAGCTGCACCGCGACCACACCCACCAGGATCAGCACGAACGCACCCAGCAGCACCGACATCAGGTCGCCGAAGGCGGCCCAGATCGGTGCGTGCGAGCCGCCATCGACCTCCAGCTCGTCGCTCATGCGCTACCGGCCTTGCCGCGGCGGGCGGCCAGCTGCTGCAGCTCTTCCATCACCTGTTTCTGCGACAGCAGGCTGAGGTCGACCACCTCGCGCGCCTGCGCCACGTAGTAAGCCAGCTGCTCATCGCTACGGGCCAGCGAGGCATCCAGGGCGCCACCGATCTGTTCCAGGCGGCCGGAAAGCTCGGTGGCGGCACTGCCGAACTGCGCGACCGCTTCACCGAAGGCGCCGGCCAGCTGGCCGACGTCACCCGCGCTGCCGGTGAGTGCTGCCGCAATGCCATCCAGCTTGCCGGTCTCGGCGGCGATATGATCGGTAAAGCGGTTGCCGACACGCTCCAGCAGCTCGGCCGAACCGCCAACCAGTGCGTCCACCGCGGCGCGCTGTTCGTGCGATGCGTGGTTGATCGCATCGAGCAGAGTCTGCACGGTGGCCAGCAGGCGGCCGCGCTCTTCCAGCATCGCGTTGTCGCGCACCAGGCTTTCGGACAGCGTACTGCGCAGCTCGTTGATGACGTCGGCCGCAGCCTTCGGCGCGGCCGCGGCGGTCTGCAGCAGGGTGGACACTTCGGCCAGCGTGGCACTGGCCTGCGCGCGACCGTTCTCGCCGATCTGCTGTGCGGTGGCCGCCAGCGCGTCGCAGACCTGTTGCTGCTGTGCAGCCAGGCGTTCGCCATTGGCCTGCAGGCGCTCGGCCAGCTCGGTGGAAACGTGCTGCAGGGCATCGCTCCAGCGCTGCAGGCGCTGTTCGTCACCGGCCTGCAGTTGCGCCTGCAGGGCGGCGTGGGCCTGCTGCAACTCGGCGCTGACCGCGTCCCAGCGTGCCTGGCGCTGCTGCTCGCGGCTGTCCAGGCTGGCCTGCAGTTGGGCATGCGCAGTCGCGGCGGCGGCCTGGGCGGCTTGCCACTGCTGCGAGCGCTGCTGTTCGTGGTCCTGCAGCAGCGACTGGCTGGCGCTGTGGCGCTGTTCCAGTGCCTGCAGCAGTGCCTGCGCGTGCTCGTCCAGCTGCTGGCTGGCCGCCAGCAGCGCCTGCTGCTGGCGCTCGATCAGCGCGCTGTTCAGTGCCTGCTGCTGCTCGATGGCGGCGCGCCAGGCCTCGGCGTTGCCGTTGGCATCGGCCTGCAGGCGCTCGCCGATACGCGCGACGAGTGCTTCGGCGTGCGTGCCCTGGCCATCGCTGAAGGCCTGCAGGTGCTGGCGCAGATCACTCACCAGCGCCTGCTGCGCCTGGGACTGTTCACTCACCACCTTGGCCCAGCTGGCTTCGGTGGCGACCCGGCTGCGTTCGAAACCGTCGCTCAGGCCCGCCAGCTGCTGTTGCACGGCCCGCTCGACACGGGCATGCAACGCTTCGCCATGGTGAGCCAGACCGGCCAGGGTGGTCTCGGCCATCGGCTGCAGCGCGCCACCGATGGCCGCGGCACTGGCTTCGGCACCTTCGCGCAGCGACTGCTGCAGCGACAGGGCCAGGCGTTCCTGCAGCGCCTGGCTCTGCGTCAGGAACTCGGCCTGGCCTGCCAGCAGGCGCTCATTGGCGGTCGCACTGTGCTGTTCAAAGGTGCTGGTCATCGCCTGCAGGCGGTCGACCAGCGCCGGCAGCGCGGCGGACTGTGCCTGCAGCAGGCGCAGCGATTCGGCGCGCTGCCAGGCCTGCGAATACGGGTGCAGGTCGCCGGCAATGGCGCGGTCCAGCTGCTGCACGGCCTGCAGGCGGTCGCGGCGCAGCAGCGCGGCCAACAGGCCGAGCATCGCCGAGCTGGCCACGCCGGCGATCGAGGTACCGAAGGCCACCGCCAAGCCCTGCACCGGCGAGGCCAGCGAGCCGCGGATCGCGGTCATGTCGGTCGCGCTCTGCAGGGCCAGCCCAGTACCGCGGAGGGTATCCATCATGCCCAGCAGGGTGCCGAGCATGCCGAGCAGCACCAGCAGGCCGACCAGGTACGGGGTCAGCACCGGCGCGGGCAGGGCAGTGCGCTCGCCTTCCACGCGCAGGCGCACGGCGTTGCGCAGGCCCATCGGCACGCGTTCCAGCCAGGGGGCGAGGCTTTCCTTCGCGCTGGACAGGTCGTTCAGTGCGGCGCGCAGGCCGTTGCTGGCCTGGCGGTAGCGGTACAGCTCCACGCCGCCGGCGATGTAGCAGGCCGCGATGATTGCCGCCACCGCTGCACCCAGCGGATGCACCGAAACGTAGCCAATGCCGATCCAGCACACGGCCAGCAGGCCGACAAGGAAAACAACGACATGGAGAGCAGTTCTGGACATGGTGTTCCGGTCAGTGGGAGCGCAGGGCGTCTTGCAGCCCTTCGATCGGGTGGAAGCGCAGCTGCAGCTCGGCGAGCAGCAGCGTGCGCATGTCATGGCGGAAGGCCGCGCGCCAGCCGGGCTGGCCATGCACGCGCTCAAAACGGGCGCCGAGCACCGCCGGCGCGGTGGCCAGCAGGCTGTGCTCGCGCGGGGTGAGGGTCTGTTCCATCACCGCATCAACCTCGGCCAGGCGCGCCAGCTCCGGCGAGACTTGTACCAGCTGGTCGCGCAGGCGGCCGCGCAGGCGCCCGGTGGCGGTCTGGATGGCCTGCTGCAGCACCCGGTAGCGCTGGCGCAGTGAAGCGAAGTCGGGTGCGGCAGTCGCCTCGGCCAGGTCCAGCAGGCGCTCGGCCTCGGCGTCCTCGCGGATTGAGGCCAGCAGGCTGGCATGGGCCTGGGCGCAGTCGGCCAGTACATCCTCGGCCCGCTCGGTAGCTTCGCCAGGCTCGGGCAGGCGTCCGCCCAACGCGCCGGACAGGGCCACGGCGCGGCTCCAGTCCACCCACTGGCCGAGGCGATCGGTCAGGACGGGACTGCTGGCCGGCATCGCGCCGTCGCTGAGACGGGCGAGCAGGCGGAGGAACTCCGGTCCACCCAGGACCGGCTGCGCTGCGTTCGCCATCAAGGGGTGAGGGGCCAAAAACCGCTGATTTTACAGCCAGATGACCCCGACTGGATGAAGGCGGGGCCTGGGTGGCGGTACCCGCAGGCGCGACAAGGCTTAGAATGTCCGGCTGCATCCACCCGTTCGACCCCTGGAGTACCCCCATGACTGTTGCGCAGTTCTACCCGATCGGCACCCCCGGACAGCCCTGGGGCGACGTGGAACGCGCACAGTGGCGGGCCCGCCAGCAGCGCCAGCGCAGCTACCACGATGACGTGGTGGCCGCCCTCGAACGTCTGGACGACAGCGTTTTCGACGTGATCCAGTACGGCCAGCTGGACTATGCACCGGACCATTACCCGCTGTTCGCGGTGGTCAACCACGACTGGAACCCGGCGCTGCCGACCGCGCTGATCACCGGCGGCGTACATGGCTACGAGACCAGCGGCGTGCACGGCGCCCTGCAGTTCCTGGAACAGCAGGCCGAGCGTTACCTGGGTCGGCTGAACCTGATCGTGGCGCCGTGCGTCAGCCCGTGGGGCTACGAGCGCATCCAGCGCTGGAACCCGGATGCGATCGATCCGAACCGCAGCTTCCGTGAAGGCGGCCAGATCGAGGAAGCGGCGGCCCTGATGCGCTGGGTGGCCGAGCGCAAGCCGAACCTGCTGGTGCACCTGGACCTGCACGAAACCACCGACAGCGACCTGCACGAGTTCGATCCGGCGCGTTGCGCCCGCGACGGCAAGCCGTTCGAGCGCGACACCATTCCCGATGGCTTCTATGTGATCGGCAACAGCGAAGACCCGCAGGCCGAGTTCCAGAAGGCCCTGATCGCCGCAGTGGCGCCCATCACCCACATCGCCCCGGCCGATGCCGACGGCAACCTGGTCGGCCTGCCGCTGCAGTCGCCGGGCGTGGTCTGGGGCGAGTCGCGTTCGATCGGCGCCTGCGCCGGCTTCACCGACGCACGCTTTGCCACCACCACCGAGGTCTACCCGGACAGCCCGCGCACCAACCCGCAGGAATGCAACGACGCCCAGGTGGCGGCGGTCTGCGCGGGTCTGGATTTCGCCCTGTCGGCGCAGTAACGCGCCACGTTGCGGGCGGTGACCGGCATCAGCCGGTGCCGCTTCTTCAGCGGCGCGGCGGCCACAGCCGGCGAACCCGACGCGCGGCATCCGGCAAACACATCCAGATCGCGTTCGTACACGACGCTGCTGACGCCAAACAGGCCCAGCAGCGAGTGGAAGACGTTGTCGTGGCTGTGCGCCCGGTGCAGGGCATTCCCACGCAGGCAGGCCGTGTCCAGGCCCGCGTTGCGGCCGAAGTCCGGTGAGAACCACATCACCATCGGCACCTGGGTCTGCTCGCGCGGCGCGATGAAGTAAGGCGTACCGTGAAGGTACATGCCGCGTTCGCCGAGCGACTCGCCATGGTCGGACACATAGATCAGCGCGACATCGCGCTGGTCCGAATAACCCTGCAGCAGGTCGATGGTCTCCGCCAGCACCCGGTCGGTATGCACCAGGGTGTTGTCATAGGTGTTGACCAGCGCCTCGTTGCTGCAGTGCTGGATCTGATTGCTGTCGCAGGTCGGGCTGAAGGCCCGCGACGCTGCGGGATACCGTTCAAAGTAGGTCGGCCCATGGCTGCCGAGTTGATGCAGCACGACCAGGGCATCGCCGTGGATGGCGTCGATGCGTTCGCCGAGCTGATGCAGCAGCACGTCGTCGTAGCAGGTGCCGTCGGTGTTGACGCACTGGCCGGCCACCTTGAGTGCGGGCATGTCCTCGGTAGGCACGCGCTCGCACACGCCCTTGCAGCCGCCATTGTTGTTGTTGCGCCAGAGCACGCTGACGCCGCTACGCTGCAGGATATCGAGCACGTTCTCCTCGGTCGCCGCGCGGACGTCGTCGTATTGCTGGCGGGTCATCTGCGAGAACATGCACGGCACCGAGATCGCTGTTGCGGTTCCGCATGAGGAAACATCACTGAAGCTGATGACGCCTTCCTTGCGCGAGAGCCGGGGATTGGTCGCGCGTGGGTAGCCGTTGAGCTGGAAGTTCTGTGACCGCGCGGTCTCGCCGACGACCATGACCACCAGCTTCGGGCGCGGGCCCGGAATGCGCCGCGCGTCCGTGCCGATCGGGCGCAACGGTTGCTGGCGGGTGCTGTAGAGGCTTTTCAGGTAACCGTGGGTATGGCGCATCACGTTCAACGGCAGCACCTGGTCGCGGATGTAGCGGTTATTGCGCAGCAGTGAGGAGTAGTCCTTGTAGAACGCAAAGCCGATCACCAGCAGCATCACCAGCGACGCCAGGACGTTGGCCGGCCACACCAGCAGGGAACGTATCGAACCGGCCCCGCTGGTGGTGCGCACCAGGGCGAGCCCGGCAGCGGGCAGCACGCCCAGCGCCAGCAGCGTGAGCAGCAGCGGCAGCGACAGATAGGCGTTCAGTTCGGCCTGGTTGGTCTCGAACACGTTCTGCACCATGCTGCGGTCGATCAGCACGTTGTAGTGCAGCATGAAGTAGCTGCAGCCGGCGCTGACGACAACCAGCAGCACCAGCAGCGGCTTGCGAACGAAGGGTAGCGCCAGCAGTGGCGTCAGCATCAGATTGAACAGGCAGAACAGCAGCAGCGGCAGGGTGGCCAGGAACAGGATGCTGCGCACACCGTTGAGATCAATCAGCCCCCACAGCGTCTTCCAGAGGGCGATGTTTCCAATCGTGGCGAAGAACAGTGCGGCGGCCCAGACCAGAACGATTGGATGGGACCGTGGAAAACGGAGGCATTGGCGCACGAGCAGGTTCCGCGGAACAGGAGTGCGCGCAGTATCGAAACGGCTTTATCAGGAAGTTGTCAGCCTGGCCGGGCTAGCCCAGCAGGATCACGCCCCACACCGCGCCGACCATCAACAATGCGGTGGTCTGCGCGGCGCTGCCCATGTCCTTGGCGTTCTTGGACAGCGGATGCTGCTCCAGCGAGATGCGATCAACCACGGCCTCGATTGCCGAGTTGAGCAGTTCCACCAGCAGGCTGATGAAGCAGACCGCCAGCACCAGTGCGCGCTCGGTCGTGCTGATGTCCAGCAGGAAAGCTGCAGTGATCAACAGCGCGTGCAGGAGCAGGAGCTGGCGAAAGGCGGCCTCGCCGCGGAAGGTCGCGATGAAGCCATCGCGCGAATGGATCAGGGTGTGGAAGATGCGGCTCAGGCCGGTCTTGCCGTGCGGATACTTGCCGCTGTGTTTGGGATGCTGCATGGCGCTTTCAAAGTCGGGGGCAACCCCGAGCATGTGCACGCCGCTGTCAGGAATACGTCAGATGCGGGCCGCAGGCCAGTGCAGGGCGAACCGGCAGCCGTGCTTCGAGGACTGTACTGTCATCGTCCAGCCAAGGTGTTCGACGATGCGCTGCACGATGGACAGTCCCAATCCTTCACCGCTGAGCGGTGCCCCGGGCACGAATCGTTGGAACTGCTGCGGGTCGATGCTGGAGGGCAGGCCGGGGCCGGTGTCTACGATGATCAGTGTGGTGGTGTCCAGGGTGATCCGGACCTTTCCCTGTTCGGTGTATTGGCAGGCGTTGCGCGTCAGGTTCCAGATCACGCTGTGTACCAGGTCCGGATTGGCGTGCATCGTCACCTCTCGACCGGGATCGACGGTGATTCCGACCGGCTTGCCGGCCAGCCAGGGCTGGCAGCGCTCCACGCAGGACTCGATCAACGGACGCAAAGCCACCTCGCTACGCGGGACTGAGCCGGGGGAACGTGAGAGCAACAGCAGGCAGGACAACTGGCGCTGCATCTCCTGGGTGGTACGCAGGATGCGCTCCGCGCTGGGAACCAGGTGGCTGTCAGGAGGAAGCTGGCAGGCAAGGGTTTCCGCAGCACCGCCGATGATGGCCAGCGGCGTACGCAGCTCATGGCTGGCATCGCCGCTGAAGCATTGCTCGCGGTGCAGGAAACGCTCCAGTTCATCACTATGCCGGGCAAAGGCGCGGGCCAGAACGCCGATCTCGTCGCGTGCGTCCTGGTAGGGAAAGGGCTTGTGGCCGTCCTGCACCGCATCGGCCAATCGTGTGATGGGCGCGATGACGTGGGTAGCGACCTTGCGGCCGATCAGGAAGGCGCCGAGTACGCAGACCGAAATGACCAGTGCCGCAAAGGCATTGATCAGGTGTTCCAGATAACCATAGGGTGCAGCGTCCTGCAGCAGGTAGTAACGTTGGCCACGACTGTCGAACACACGCAGGTGCCACTCGTTGGGCGCCTCTTCGCCGTGGTAGCCCGGGCCGTATTGGCGCAGCACGACAGGCACGTCCTGGGCATCGAACAGCTGGGTCCCTGGTGGCAGGGCGGGGTGTTGGCCACGATCCAGCGCGGCCTGCAGCCTTTGCACTTCGCCGTGCTGGGTCCGTGCGACGACAGCAGCCCGGACCTGGTCGTAGTCGACCTGTTCGGCCAGTACGATGAAGCCCATGGCACCGGCCATCAACAGCACGAACGAGATCGTGATGCGGGTGCGCAGGCTCAGGCGGCGGTAGAGGGAGGCAGGGCTCACGCCTGCATGCGCCAGCCGACGCTGTGCACCGTGGTGATCAGTGCGGTGTCGAAGCTGCGGTCCACCTGCAGGCGCAGCTCATGGATGTGGGTTCGCAGCGCGCCGCTGTCCGGTGGCTCGTCGCCCCAGACCAGGTATTCCATTTCCTGCTTTCGCACCACCGCGGGAGCCGCACGCACCAGGCACATCAGCAGCTTGTGCGACGTGGGCGTCAGCGCGATGCAGCGGCCTTGCCGCCAGGCCTGTGGCGAGCGCGTGTCCACCTGCAGGTCCTTCCACGCCAGCACGCTCTGGACCTGGCGCCCCTGTGCCCTTCGTATCAGGGCCTTGATCCGTGCATCCAGTTCCGTCAGCGAGAACGGTTTGACCAGATAGTCATCCGCGCCCAGTGCCAGGCCCTGCACGCGGTCTTCGACTGGATCGCGCGCGGTCAGCATCAGGATCGGCACCGGATTCTGGAACTCCTGGCGCAGCTTCCGGCACAGCGCCATCCCGTCCAGGCGCGGCAGCATCAGGTCCAGCAGGATGGCGTCGTAGTCGTGTTGCGTGGCCCGGCGCAGTCCGCTGGCACCGTCGCGGGCGTCGTCCAGGACGTAGCCCAGCGGTTCAAAGAAGGAATACAGGTTGGCAACCAGCTCGGGGTTGTCTTCGATGATCAGCAGGCGGGTCATGGCATGCGTCCTTGCGCGTGGCCGAACTCTGCCCGATCGATGGCCGGATGCCAATGCCTTGGCTGAATGAATCGTGGGTGCGACTGGTCCGCACCCGATTCCGTTCAATTAGCGGGGCTGCGTGAATCGCGTATCGAATGGATTACCGAAAAGAGGCCTGCGATGAGCCAAGCAGCGAGCAGCGCACTCTGGAACCCAGTGGTTCGCATCATTCACGTCGGCCGCGGCATGGAGGGAGCGCGGAGGGGCCCACAGCAGGACCCCGCCGCCCTCCACATTCAGCGATGCAGCGCGTCGATGATCAAGCCGGTCGCGATCTCCACCAACAGGTACTCGGTGTCGGACTGGCGCACCCAGCGCTGGCCGCGACCCGGATTGCGCAGGTCATAGCGCGCGTAGTCGTCTACCCAGTAGCGGCGGTCCACTTCGGCCCAGGGCAGGCGGTCGCCACGACGCCAGGCCTTCTTCTGCCAGCCCGGCGGCGGCGCATCGCGGTTGTGCGGGCCGCCTGCATGCGGCGGCGGACCGTTGCCGCGGGCGTGGTGCGGCGGATCGGCGAAGGCGGGGGCCGCAGCCAACGCGGTGGCGGTGGTCAAGGCGATGGCAAGCAAACGTGTGGTCTTCATGGAGATGCCTTCGTCATGGCCGCGGCATGCGGCGCTGTGGCGGGAATATAGGGCAGGCAGCGTGAATGAATACGGGTGTGCCCGGCACTTTCCTGAACACACGGCGTGACGTGCAGTCGCCGCCCCGGAACGGATCAACGGGTCCCGTCCCGGGCCGGATCCGTTGCGCCCCAACCACCGCCCAGTGACAGGAACAGATCCATCTGGCGATCGACCCGGTCCGCGCGCGATGCGGCCAATGCGGACTCCGCATCTGCCAGTGCGGCCTGGGCCGAAAGCACATCGAGAAAATCGATCCTGCCGAAACGGTAGAGCTGCTGCGCCTGCCCCGCGGCCCGCGCTGCGTCCCCACGCGCCTGTGCCAGGCTGCGCTCGCGTTCAAGCTCCTGCGTGCAGGCAGAAAGCGCAGTCTCGGTCTGGCGCAGTGCCTGCAGCACCGCGCCGTCAAAGGAAGCAAGAGCGGTATCTGCATTGGCACCGGCCGCTGCGATGCGGGCCTTGGTGGCGCGGCGGTTGGGCCAGTGCCATGACAGCAGCGGCCCGACGCTCGCCCCGAAACTGTCGGCGGAAAGCAGCTGCCCTCGCATGCCCGCTGTGCCCAGGGACGCGCCCAGGGTAACCTGCGGATAGAGTTCCGCGGTCTCTACGCCGATCATCGCCGTGGCCGCGGCAAGGCTCCGCTCGGCGGCACGTATGTCGGGGCGCCGCTGGAGCAGCTGCCAGCCGTCACCGACCGGCAGCGCCTGCTCCAGCTCAGGGGGCTGGGGGCAGGCTTCGGCCTCCCTGGGATAGTCTGCCGGGACCCTGCCCATCAGTGCGGCCAGTTCGAACAGTGCGGCCTGGCGCTTCGCCAGCAGGTGCGGTATCCCGGCCGCGCTGCGGTTGACCGCTGCGCCGGCACGGCTGACATCGAAGTCCGTTCCGCGCCCGCCCGCGGCCAGGCGACGGGTTGCCTCCAGCGTGGCGCGCTGTATCGCCAGCACCTGCCGGGTCGCAGCGAGCGTGTGATTGCTTGTGCAGATCTGGAGATAGGCACGGGTGACAGCAGCAGCGACGACCACGCGGACCTGGTCGCGTGCCGCAGCGACGGCCTCCGCGTCGGCGTTGGCGGCTTCGATGCCGCGGCGGATGCCGCCTGCAAGATCCAGTGGATAGGAGAGGTGAAGGCCCAGCGCATAGGACTGCGGCGCGGCCGACGCCCGGGTGTAACCACCGGCATGGGTGAGCGTGCCCGATGCATCCACCTCGGCCTGCACGGCACCGCGCGCGCGGTACTCCAGCACGGTAGCGCTGGCGCGCCGAAGATTGGCATCAGCGGCGCGCAGGTCGGCGTTGGCCGCCAGTGCTTCGCGCACGTAGCCGTCAAGCTGGGGGTCGCCATACAGTTCCCACCACCGACCCGGTGGCGCGTCGTGGCTGAACGATGCCTCTTTGCCCGAGACGAACGCCTGCGCCGCGCGTGTGGAGGCAGCGACGGCATTCGCAGGCAGGTGATAGTCGGGGCCGGAGACGCAGGCCGTCATCGGCAGCAGCAGGGCAAGCAGCCCACCGCGTAGTGTTCGCAGGCTCACTTGCAGGTTCCCTGTGCCGATGGCGTGATGGTCACACTCGCAGTGCGACCGACGATCAGGCGGGTATCCGGCGGCGCATCGTCAATGCGGATGCGTACCGGGATCCGCTGTGCCAGCCTCACCCAGGTGTACGTCGGCGCCACAGCGGGGAGCAGGTTGTGCGTGCTTGAGCGCTGATCGTCGGCAATGCCGGCGGCGATGGTATCCACGTGCCCGCGCACGTCGTGGTCGTCGCCCATCAGCCGGGCCACGGCGGCATCGCCCTCGGTGATGCAGCCCAGCTTGGTTTCCTCGAAATAGCCCTCGATGCGCAGGCTGCGGGTGTCGATCAGCGCCAGCGCCTGTGCCCCCGGCTGCAGGTAGTCGCCCGCGTGCAGGTCCAGGTTGGTGACGATGCCATCGGTGGTCGCGCGCACCTCGGTGCGTTGCACATTGAGCCGGGCAACGCGCTGTTCGGCCCGCGCCTGCGCCAGGGCGGCCAGCTCGGTATCGACCTTGGCGGCATTGCGTTCGCGGGTTTCCGAAGCGACCAGGTTGCCCAGTGCGTTGTCCCGCGTCGATTCGCGGCGGGCCAGCGCCAGCGTGGCGCGTGCGCTGCTTGCCGCTGCGTCGGCCTTCTCAAGTGCGGCAGCGAAGCGCGGCTGGTCCAGCACCAGCAGCAGCTGTCCGGCGCTCACCCGCTGGTTATCGTGCACCAGCACCTGGGTGACCAGCCCCCCCATGTCTGATGCAACGCGCACCACGTCGGCACGCACCCGTCCATCGCGCGTCCACGGGCGTGTTTCGTAGCGATGCCAGATGGCCAGTGCAGCGACGACGGCAATTGCGAACACCACCAGGGTTGCGCTCCAGCGCCCAATGACAGCAAGCGTGTGTTTCATCTCATTTCTCGAACAGGGGCGCGAGCCGGATCATCAGCTCCGCCAGGATCACGAACAGGGACAGGCCCACCAGTGGCCGCGCGGCGAATAACCGGTACAGACCGAGGCTGGCGAGGAAACGTGAGGTCAGTACCGACAGCGCCAGCGCGGCGACGGCCACCGCAAGCAGGCCAGGAATCACCACGCCATCTATCGAAAGGTCAGGAAGCATGAGCTCAGCGCCGATGAGTGAGCGGAGATACGAGAAGGTCGCGGCGCAACCCGCAGAGCAGGTGCGACAGCTGCTCCCGATCAGCCCCGCTGCTGGTCACCACTGCGTCGCGCATTCGGTCCAGCAGTTCCAGAAGATGGGTGTCGCCACTGCTTGGCGCGCGAGTGCGCATCCTGAAATGTGCGGCGATGCGCTCGACCAGCGCGGCGTGAAGCGACTGGGTGCGCGGATCGTCCATGCGCCTGCCCAGTGCGCGGAGTTGGCTGGATGCACGTGCCGCACGAACCTCCGCAAACAATGCCCGCAGGTCGTGTGCCGCGCTGGAACGGCCCTGCAGCCTGGGAGCGAGCAGCCCGATTCGATCCAGCATGCGGCTGAGCCAGGCCCGGGTCACATCACCTTGTCCGGCGGCGTGTCGTGCGATGTCCCGACGGATCGAACGCTCCAACCGAGCGCGGTTGCGGCCCGCGTCGGCGGTCTGGAACAGCTGCATGCTGCACAGTGCCACCGTCGTACCGATGAACAACGCAACGCTGTTGTTGAGTGCGCCGACGATGTTGACCGTATTGGTCGCGCCCAGGCCGGCGATGAGCGGAAACGTCAGCACCACGCCCAGGGCAGCCATGGTGAATGGCGGCCGGGCCAGGAACGATCCGCACAGCAGCAGCACCGGCGCGAGCGCGGCAATCAGGCCGGTGATATCGGACAACGCGGGGAAGATCAGCAGACCGTAGAGCAGGCCGACGGCCACGCCGATGCACGATCCCACCAGGTAGCGCATGACATGCGGTGCCGGCGCTTCGATCGTGCCGAACAGCACGCACGCCGTGCCGATGATGGATACCGCCGTGGCGCCCTCCGACCAGCCGGTGACGATCCACAGAACGCAGCTCAGCAGGATGCCGGCGAACGCGCCCAGCGCGCTGCGCAGGGCAAGCCGATGTTCCCGGTGAAGTACCGCACCCTGCACATGTCGCGCAAGGCGGGCAGGCACATGCCGACGCGAGTCGGAACGGGCAGTGTGCAGTTGCGCCTGCAGCACGCGGCAGTCGGCGTGGGCGAGGTCGAGCTCGGTCTGTTGCGCGGCGAGGCCGGCCTGCAGCAGATCGCGCCAGCCAGGCGAATCCATGGCGCTGGCCTGTGATGAGCGCAGCCGTGCGATGGAATCTTCCACCGCGCTGGACAGCAGCAGGACGTCCAGCATCCGGTCATGCACGGCACGCAGGATCTGCACCTGGGCCACGCCGTGGGCGCTGTCGAAGGGCAGGTGGATCGACAGCACATGCAGCTCGAGCAGGTCGGCGGCCACTTTCGAGCGGTCCGTCGCCAGTACCGTGTCCGATGCACCGGCGCGCATGTCCCGTGTCCATCGTTCCGCGTCATCCAGCACGGCAGCAACCCGTGCGTGCACGCGCGACGAAACCCGGCGCGGCAGCACCAGCCCATGTACCAGCGTAGCCGCCAGGATGCCGATGGCGATTTCCTGCACCCGCGTGATGGCGATGGTGAACACGTCTGCCGGCACCATCACCGCCGGAAACCCGATCAGGCTGGTGGTATAGCCGGCCAGCAGGAACGCATAGGCACGTGGCGTGCGGTCGAGCATCGCCAGATACAGGCACAGCGCCATCCACGTGGCGAGCGCGGCGCTCAGCACCAGGGGCGCATTGACGAAACGTGGCACCAGCACGACGGTGGCGACGGCCCCGCCCACGGTACCCAGCAGGCGGAACAGGCCGCGGCTGAGGGTCGCCCCGGACAGGGGCTGCGATACCAGATAGACCGTGCCGATCACCCAGAACGGGCGATTCAGACCGATCCTTAGAGAGACATACAGCCCGAGCGACGCTGCGAGCAGGCATTTGAGCGAGAACAGCACCGCCTCCTGATCGGTCCTGAGGGTAGGGCTTTTCAACCTGGCGAATGCCTGGAACACGCGGGGACGGGCAGGGGTGGGAGAGTGCATGCGGCTCATGCTAGTGATCGGCCGCACTGGCGAATTTCGCTACAATGACAACCAATCGCTAAAACCTGTCAATGTGAGAATGGCTCGCATTTCGCTCCCCGGCTTTGACCTGGACCCGGACGAGACCGATCGCCCGGCGGTCGCCAGCCGCCTGCAGGTGGCTGAGCACGACGCGGAAATTCCCGTGCATGAGCACCGCAAGGGCCAGCTCATTCTTGCTCTGCATGGCGCGGTGACCTGCGAAGTGGCCAATGCGTTGTGGATCGTGCCGCCCCAGTGTGGCGTCTGGATCCCGGGCGGCATGCCGCACAGCAATCGCGCCACCGCCAACGCGCGCCTGTGCTACCTGTTCGTCGAGCCCGGCGTCGTCGACCTGCCGGCGCAGTGCGTGACGCTGGCGATCTCCCCGATGCTGCGCGAGATGATCCTGCACCTGGCCGACGCGCCGCTGGACTATCCGCATGGCAGCCACACCGATCGGCTGGCGCGGGTGTTGCTGGACGAGCTGGTACAGATGCCGGCCGAGCACCTGTCGTTGCCGGTCAGCCCTCACCCGAAGGTGCGGGCGTTGGCGGCGGCGCTGTCGGCGGATCCGGCAGATCGCAGCACCATCGGCCAGTGGGCCGTGCGCCTGGCCCTGGGCGAGCGGACGTTGACCCGGCTCATCGAACGGGAAACGGGATTGACCTTCGGGCGCTGGCGGCAGCAGCTGCACCTGCTCATCGCCATTCGTGAACTTGCCGCGGGTGCACCCGTACAACGCGTTTCCGAGACGCTGGGCTATGAGTCGGTGACGGCCTTCATTACGATGTTCAAGAAGGCGCTTGGCCTTTCCCCGGCGCGGTACTTCGCGGTGCGCTTGCGTGGGCGGTAGCGGGGAACAACGGGCGAAGCCGTTGCCTGGAACGGCTACTTCGAGGTGTCGGAGACCGATTGAATCGCGGCCACCACCGCAGCGGGTTCCTCGCGCTGGAGGGTGTGGCCGGTTGCCAGGTAGCGGTGCGAGCCGCGCGTGAAGCCCGGGAAGAGCAGGGCGTGTGTGGGAGATTGTGCTGGTAGTTTTGTGAGCTATGAACACGGACTCCCTGTAGAGGAAGTCATGGGAGCCCGGCGTAGGCCGCTGAATGGCCACGGATGCTTGAATCTGTGACCGGTTACGCGACTCCACACTTGAATGTGCAAGCGTCCTCGACGATAAAGGCGGCATGTGGCACTGCCGCATTCCGGACCAGGGACGATCCGAAGCATGACGCGGGGCACAGCTCCGCGTTCTCGTTCCCGCCGGCGCTGTGTTCGTCCAGGAAGGAGAACAGGGATGTTGGAACGACTGAAAACCATTTCGTGTGCCGTGCTGGCGATCATCGCCGTTGGCTGCTTCGGCCCTGCAGTGGCCCAGGCGCAGGAAAGCAAGATCACGTGGCGTATTTCGCAGCCCGGCGGCAATTCGACGCAGTACAAGACCCAGCAGGCGGCAGTGCAGGCGATCAAGAGCCTGCCCGCACCCAGCCCGTTCCCGCCCGAGTTCCAGTTCGGCTGGCAATCTGTCGACAAGATCAAGTCGAAAGTCGTGGACTTGAACGGCAATACGTCGATCACCTACTGGATGGGAAAAGCGCAACCCTCGGATCCAGACTGGACCTATCTGAGCACAGCGGAATTTACCAGTGAAGAGGCCATGGTCGCGAGCTATCTCGCGGGCGTCCAGGCCGCCAATCCTGTCTGTCCGGGTGCTGCTGTAACTCCAAATGGAGACTGGTTCTCGGGTGTGCCCGAAATGGAGGGCGTGGTCGAGTCCAGGTACTATCAGATCACGCGTATGATTGGGCAGAACACAGCCGAATCGCCCTGCACACCCCACGTGAGTCAGGCGGCCTTCGGCCGCAAGCGCCGCCTTGATTGCCCTGTTCCGCTTACGCAGTGGTCCAACAAGCACAACGCCTGCGTCAACGAGGACTTCGTTGCGACCATCACCTCGAAGTCGCAGAAGTGCGACAAGGACGGCGGCAACGGCAGCTGCCCCATGTCCCGCAACGATACAGCGGCGAACATGAGTCCGATTCCCGACAAGGACCCGGCCTCCAACGGCGGTACCTGCGACGGCAATGTCGGCAACCCATGTGATGTCAAAACGGGCGAGAAGTACGAGATCGCGCCGGACTTCGATCTGGGCTGGATCGCGCTGACGCGCTTCTATCACTCCGGCATCTCCACCTCATCCGGTGGCTTCGGCTATGGCTGGACCCACTCGCTGGGCGCCCACCTGGCACTGGACGGCGTTGACAGTGTGGGCATCATTGAAAGCACCGGTTTCCAGCGTGCATTCAAGAAGATCGGCCAAGCCTATGAGGCGGACGACGACAGTGGTGACCGTCTGGTCCAGAACGGCAACTGGACACTGTACTCGGCGGGCTCCATCTCGACCTTCGGCGCGGACGGGCGTCTTGCCGCCAAGCGCTTCCCGGATGGCACGTCGCTGACCTACATCTACGACGACAGCGACCGCCTTGCGGCGGTCACGCACAGCAGTGGCCGCACACTGGAGTTCGTTTACCAGTCCAACGACTATGAGGCGCTGATCAGTTCGGTGCTGGTCGAAGGCATTGCGCTCGCCACCTATACCTACACGCCGCAGAACCAGGTCGCCACGGTGACCTATGCGGGTGGTGGTGTGCGGACATATCACTACGAGAACCAGGACTTCCCCCAGCACCTGACCGGCATCACCGCCGAGGACGGTCGCCGCTACAGCACCTTTACCTACGATTCCATCGGTCGTGTGATCTCCAGTCAGCATGCCGGCGGTGCCGATGGCGTGACACTGGCCTACAGCCCCAATGGTGGTGCGGTGGTGACCGACGCGCTGGGGCGGCAGACCGACTACACCCTGACACCCGGCGGCGACACCGCGCCGTCGCGCAAGGTGACCGGCCTGACGGATTCGCAGGGAACCGTCAGCCGAACCTACTACGACCAGAGTGTCGACTTCCGCCGGCGCCTGGATACCTACACCGATCGCCGCGGCATCCAGACCAAGCACACCTATGCGCAGGGCACCGATCCGGTAAGCGGTCGTGCCGTCAGCATCCATACCTTGACCGAAGCGGTCGGCTTGCCCGAGCAGCGTGTTGTGACCACCGCGCGCGACGTCGAAACCAATGCGGTACTGACCACCCGGATCGGTAGCCGCGAAACCCGCACGGCCTTCAATTCCCGACGCCAGCCGACGGCCAACACGGTGACCGACACCGCTTCCGGTCAGACGCGCATCACCAGCTACACGTACTGCGAAGCCGCTGATGTGGCAGCGGCAGGCAGCTGCCCGGTGGAGGGGCTGCTGAAGAGTGTGGATGGCCCGCGCACGGATGTGGCCGATGTCGTTACCTATGCCTATTACTCGGCGGATGATGCAGGGTGCGCGATCGGAGGTGCCTGCACCTATCGCAAGGGCGACCTGCGCAGCGTGACCAATGCGCTGGGCCAGACGGTCGAGACTCTGGCCTACGACGCGTTCGGGCGGCCGTTGTCGGTCAAGGATGCCAACGGCGTGGTCACCGACTACACCTACCATGCTCGCGGTTGGCCAACCTCGGTCACCGCGCGTGGCGCGACCACTGCCGAGAATCGGGTCACCCAGATCAGCTACTGGCCGACCGGCCAGGTGCAACAGATCACCGAGCCCGACGGCAGCAGCGTTTCCTATGTCTACGATGCGGCGCTGCGCTTGACCGATATCGAGGACAACGCGGGCAACACGATTCACTACACGCTGGACAATGCCGGCAATCGCCTCAAGGAAGACACGCTCGATGCAGGCGGTACCCTGCGCCGTACCCTGGCGCGGACGTTCAACACACTCGGCCAGCTGACCGCACTGAAGGACGCAGGCAATCACGCCACCGGCTTTGCCTACGATGCCAACGGTAACCGGCAGACCGTGACCGACGCTCTGCAGCGCGTGACCAGCCAGCAGTACGACCCGTTGAACCGCCTGGCGCAGACCCTGCAGGATGTGGGCGGCGTCGCGGCGGAGATCCGCAGCCAGTACAACGCGCTGGACCAGGTCACCCAGGTCACCGACCCGAAAGGCCTGCACACCACTTATGCCTATAACGGTTTCGGTGATCTGACCGGGCAAGTCAGCCCGGACAGTGGCGCCAGCAGCTTCACCGTGGACGCGGCCGGCAATCGCAAGACGGCTACCGATGCGCGTGGCGTCACCGCCACCTATCAGTACGACGCACTCAACCGCCTGATCGGCATCGCCTATCCGGACCCCAATCTCGACGTGGGCTACAGCTATGACGTGGCGCCGGCCGCCTGTGCCGCCGACGAGCGCTTCGCCAAGGGGCGCCTGGGGCAGGTGCTGCACGCCAATGGCAGTACCCAGTACTGCTATGACCGTTTCGGCCAGGTCACCCGCAAGGTACAGACCGTCAACGGCGTTGCCAGCACGCTGCGCTACGCCTATAGCAAGTCGGGCCGCCTGACCGCGTTGACCTACCCCGACGGCAGCGTGGCCGACTACGTGCGCGATACCCAAGGGCGCATCAGCCAGATCGGTCTGACCCGCCCCGGCCAGGCGCGCCAGATCGTGGTGAACAACGTGACCTATGCGGCCTTCGGCCCGGCGACCGGCTGGACCTACGGCAACGGCCGCCAGCTGCAGCGTCCGCTGGATCTGGATTACCGCCCGCAGGCGGTGCATGACCCGGCCGCGGGCGGCCTGTCGCTGGGCTATGGCTACGATCCCGTCGGTTCGATCACCGAGCTGAAGAACGGCAGAGGCTCAACGGTGCTGGCCAAGTATGCCTATGACGCGCTGGGTCGCCTGACCCAGACCCAGGACGGCACGACCGGCACCCCGATCGAAACCTATGCCTATGACGCCACCGGCAATCGCACCGCGCTGACCACCTCGGCAGGCACCGCCAGCTACACCTATCCCGCAACCAGCCACCGGCTGACCGCAGTGGATGGCGAAGCGCGCAACCATGACGCTGTGGGCAACACCACCCGAATCGGCAGCAAGACCTTCACCTACAACGATGCCAACCGCATGAACGCGGTGAAGCAGGGTAACGCCACACTGGAGAGCTACGCGTACAACCATCGTGGCGAGCGCGTGCTGCGTACTCCGGCTGGTGGCGCTGCTCAGATCACCCTGTATGACGAGACGGGGCAATGGCTGGGCAACTACTCGGCCACGGGCCAGGCGCAGCAGCAGGCCATCTGGCTGGACAATTATCCGGTGGCGCTGATCAACGTGCCGAGTACCGGCGTGCCGGAACTGGCCTACGTCCAACCAGATCACCTGGGCACCCCGCGCGTGGTGATCGACCCGGCGCGCGATGTCGCGATCTGGGAGTGGAGCAACAAGAGCGAGGTATTCGGCAACCAGATTCCGAGTGCTGACCCGGATGGCGATGGTGTGGTGTTCGAGCTGGCGCTGCGCTTCCCGGGCCAGCAGGCGATGGATGCAAGCGGGTTGTTCTACAACTACCAGCGCGAGTACGACCCATCCGTGGGGCGCTACTCTCAGAGTGATCCGATTGGGTTGCTGGGAGGAATTGGCACCTATTCCTATGTGGGAGGCAACCCTCTTATTGGCTTGGATTCACTAGGCCTTTGCGAGCAGACATCGGTTTGTCGAGCGCTACCTGGCATGTCAGGATTTAGCGAGGCTGCGCGAGCTGCTTACTTGGCGAATCCGTCCTCTCCCCTCGACAAAATATGGCCTTTCAGTGTGCTGCGTGGAACGCGAATTCATGTACAGTTTGCATTTAATGTAAAGGCCCTTGGTGGCCCGTACGATTCCGAAGTTTCTTACTTGAACGGCATCGTTGTAGATTATGGAACTCCAGGATCAGTTCGCGCCGACGGTGTATATGGATCCAGGGCGTACCCAAAGTATGTGGTCGAGTTGAAGTCGGGAGCGGCTGGTCTGACCGCGGCAGAAATTCGCAATTACTACACACACCTGCCCAAGGGAACTATACTTTGCGGTGTTCTGGAAAGGTCGGTGCCCTAGCATGAGATCCATTGCACTTTGGAGAATGAAGCGCGAGGCCAAGAGGAGCGGTCTGCGAGTCGTTGGCAATTTTTTGATCGCGTTACATACGCGCGATGTTATCTCAGGCTTCACATTGGATCCTGCGCCATCCTCTACCTACATATGGACCTTCGTAATTCCGACATATGATGATTTGCCCTACCTGCACATGTCTCTAGGTCAGAGGATTGCAAGCGCGGAAGTGGATAAAGTTTTTTTTCGTGGAATGCATGAGGCGCATATCAAAAAGCTTGAGGCAGTGAGAACGGCGGCAGACTTGTTGCTCTATGTCGACAGTCTTGACTTCACAAGCGACTATTCAGAATGGGTAAAGTACATATCCGCCATCCGGCTGGGCGATTTCGTGGCGGCGGACGCGACGCTGAAGACGCTTTTGAAGTTGCCAATGTCCAATGCTATTAAAAGTAGATTAGATGCGATTCTTTCTGTGCTGAAGAATGGCGGTGAATCGGGCGCGCAGCATCTTTTGGATGCGTGGTCTGTTCAGACGGATCGATTAGTGGGCGGCAGCTCCTGGGGCAGCGGACGGTAGCGAATCGTCGCGCTGCACGCAGCCCCAATGCAGCAGGGAATACCACGCTCTGACAGCAGATCGTTTACCTGCAGCGATACCAACCGCATGAACGCGGTGAAGCAGGGTAATGCCGTGCAGGAAAGCAACGCCTACAACCATCGCGGCGAGCGCGTGCTGCGTACCCCTGCCGGTGGAACTGCCCAGATCACGCTGTATGACGAAGCAGGGCAGTGGCTGGGCAACTACTCGGCCACGGGTCAGGCGCACCTGTGGCGTTGATCAACATGCCGGGTACCGGCGTGCCGTTGCTGGCCTACGTCCAGCCGGATCATCTGGGCACACCGCACGTGGTGATCGATCCGGTGCGCGATGTGGCGATCTGGGAGTGGAGCAACAAGAGCGAGGTATTCGGCAACCAGATTCCGAGTGCCGATCCGGATGGTGATGGTGTGGCGTTCGAACTGGCGTTGCGCTTCCCGGGCCAGCAAGACGGAAGCCGCTACCTTGTGCTGCCAGGTCTGATAAAAGGAAATCCGATCAATCAGATCGTTGATCCTTGCGAGAGAACCATCAAGAATGTGGCTTTGCCAGGTCGCCAATTTGGCGGATCGGTCACTGTTTCAATTCAACAGAGGAGCGGTGTGGCGGGTGCGCATATCGTTGGAACTGTTATCGGGCCGAATCCGATCATGAATCAGCTTATGGGGCCGATGAATTTTGAGTATCTCGGTTCCCGCGCCGCGAGGTCTTTGGGGTCATGAATAATGTGCTAAATAAGGGCTCAAGGCGCCGATTGGTGTTCGCTCTGTTTCTGCTCCTATGGTTCGTAAAATCTATTTTGGGATTCATTGCTGTCGCAGGACGAGATGCTCCTGGCTACCCGGGCGCTGTGAGTGGCTTCCCATATCCGTATCTTGGAGACGCGACATTTTACGTTGTAATGCCGGCTATGTTTGTAGGGCTTAACGTGATCATGTTTTTGTTCGCGAGCAGGATTCCGAAATGGTTAGCCATCATCGTTGCGGCGCTGCAATTATTTACTCTGCTGATGCTCCTGTTTCTTGGTGCAGGAGGAATTTAAGTGAGCTGCATATCCGAAGCCCCGCTCACGCGGGGCTTCTCTTTCACCTGCAACGATGCCAACCGCATGAGCTCGGTGAAGTTGGGTGACGCCACAATTGAGAGCTACGGTTACAACCATCGCGGCGTGCGCGTGCTGCCTACCTCGGGTAGTGGCGTAGCGCAGATCACCCTGTACGACGAAGCAGGGCAGTGGCTGGGCAACTACTCGGCCACCGGCCAGGCGGAGCAGCTGGCCATCTGGCTGGACAACTACCCGGTGGCGTTGATCAATGTGCCGGCTACCGGCGTGCCGGAGCTGGCCTACGTGCAGCCGGATCATCTGGGCACGCCGCGTGTCGTGATCGATCCAGCGCGTGATGTCGCGATCTGGGAGTGGAGCAACAAGAGCGAGGTGTTCGGCAGCCAGATTCCGAGTGCCGATCCGGATGGCGATGGTGTGGTGTTCGAGCTGGCGTTGCGCTTCCCGGGCCAGCAGGCGACGGAGGCGAGTGGGTTGTTCTACAACTACCAGCGCGAATAAGACGCTGCGACAGGACGCTATACGCAAGCGGATCCCATAGGCTTGTCCGGTGGCATTTCCGCGTACGGGTATTCGAATGCCTCTCCGCTTCTCGCGGCTGACCCACTTGGGCTTGAGCCCGTGTTCGATACAAGTACGTGCGGCGGACAGCTGGGAATGGTTACTTGTGATGGCAATGGAGGATTCCTGGTCAGTGTCTGCAATTCAGGTTGCGACAAGATATGCACCGTTATGCATGAGCGAAACCATAAGGCGTTATTGGATAAGAGGGTTCCTAATGCCTGCGTGGGTAGGCCTAAAGGTGCAAGCCCATTCCCAAAGGACTGGGAATATGATGGGATCGAGCATCGGCAGCTCGCCAATGAGCTTGAGTGTCGTGCATATCAAGAGCAGATGATCTGTGCAACTCGGCTGCGCGATGGAGGACTCGGAGGCGCCGCAGTAGACAAGGCCTACAGCAGGGCAGTAAAGGAAAGGAGCAACAGGCAATGCGATGCATTCGGATACTAGCCATCCTCTGGCTCGTTCTGGGCCAGGTGGGGTGCCGGGATGAGGTTGAGAGTTCAACGTACCCCATGGGTCAGACGGGAAAGAGTTGCACTGCCTACAAAGGCTTTGATCGCCAGCCTCCCGAAGTGGTTGTTACCGAACTGGCCAGACGGGGGTTGGACAGTCGCAGGTTGATCCATAAAACAGTTTGCGGCTCGATCACCAGCTGGGAGATCCTTCCTGCAGGAGCGTCGATCGATCGGATACCTCCCCCAGATGCCTACGTGAACGTCTGGCTGAGGGAAGACGGCTCTGTTTCCGTCAGTACGGACCTCCCTTGATGTCGGCGCTGCCTCCGATGCTCACGCATCGGGCCAGCGCGTCTGCGCAATAGGTCAGCTAAGCCGAAGTTGCGCTCACTCGATGTCATCCGGGTTGGCCGCGCGTGGCAATCGCTCGGTCGCCCGATGTCCCGGCTTGGAGCAGAAAGAGCGAAGTGTTCGGCAACCAGATTCCGAGTGCCGACCCGGACGGGGATGGTGTGGTAGTCGACTTCGCGCTGCGCTTCCCGGGCCAGCAGGCCACGGATGCGAGTGGGTTGTTCTACAACTACCAGCGCGAGTACGACCCGGCGGTGGGCCGGTACTCGCAGAGTGATCCAATCGGGCTGGAAGGTGGAGTAAACACCTATGCCTATGTTGGATCGATGCCGATTTCCCTAGATGATCCGCATAGGCTTCAGGCAACCTTCGCCGACTGCGTTTCGGAGAGGCGGTGGGACTGGGTCAGGCTTGGCGCTAGCGGGCCGGAAAGTACGTCGACAACTGGTGAAGTCGCATCCGGCGCACGGGTGGCAAATGCTGCTGCCAATTCTGCAGTTGGAAGCACTGGCTCGGGCATCAGCGCCGCTCCCCATGCCACGACGTGGCAGCATGCTGCGGGTTCCCAGGCCGGGCAGGCGATGCAGCAGGCGGCAAACGGACGCTGATTCGGTCCAGTCCAAGCGTCGTGGAGTTCGGCAGGAAGACTTTTGGGGCGCGTGGCCGTGGTGACGACTGTATGGGAGGGGTTCTGGGATGTCGGCTCCATGCTCTATTGCGGCTGCAGCGCAGGCGGTGGATGGAGGCGAATGGAAATGAAAGAAAAAATGAGAGAAAGAGAGGCGCTGTCGCCAACTGGCTTCTATGACCAATACTATGCGGACAGTGGCCTGGATCAGGAAACCGTAGTGGAGCTGCTGGAGCATGTTGCAGACGAGCTTCGTTTGCCCTCCGGGAAGCTCCGTCCTGGAGATCGATTTTCGAAGGAACTGTCGCCTGGTGAAGCTGATGGCTGGGACTCGGGGTATGGAGTTTTAATATTCGAGCTTCAATCGCTCGCGAAAGAACGGGGTATTGCAGTCAATCGGCGGGTGGATTCGCTCGACGACTACATTCGTATCATGGCGGGTATCTATTGATGAGGTTGATGCGTACCTGAATGGTTGTATGCGTGAGACGTCGCAGTGCGTACTGAGGATCCGAGGATGCCAAAGGTGAGGTGTGCCGCAGCTGTCATGGCCGGTCTGGTTCTGGCCGGCTGTGCAACATTGGGTGGCGATATGATCGTGCGCGTCTCGGGAAGCGTGCCGCCTGGTCAGGGTGACGTTCGCGCTCTCGATTGTGAGCTGAGCATGCTCGGGGAGGGCGAAGGTGTAGTTTCGTCGAAACCGGTTGGAAGCACATTCGCGGTGCCCATTATGGTCGTTGCAGGGCCGGAACCCCAGAGCTACCAATTCGCCGTTGAATGCTCGGACGGCCGGAGGTTCGCATCCAAGCCGGTGCTGATCAGTAGTCGGCGCTCCTATGCTCGGGATCTCAACCTTGGGGAGCTTCAGGAGTGGTGAGAGAGAGGAAGGGGCGGACGAGGTCGCACCACCGTGGTATGCATCTGGTGGATTCCAGTAGATGAACCAAGATTTCAACTCTCTCGAATGGTGTGACGCCACGTTGCTGGCCATCAACATTGATAGGAGCAAACCTGGCGTATGCGACGAGGTAAAGGTCCACGTGCGCTGGCCGGACGGCCGGCAGGCAACCGTCTGCTTCTCGGAAGCCTACGGGTGCTCGGCGCTCATGAACTTCGGCGTACTGGGGGAGGAGGGAATAGAGTTCGCCAGGGTCGAGGACGACGAGCCGGGGCTTGCTCATCTTCTTGATCGTTGGAAGGCGGTCGGCTATCCGTTGTCCGGCCTGAAGTGTTTCCGTATCGAGACCACCTCGACCGGAAGCGTCATTCTCATCTACGCCAGGACATGGCGGATCGAGCATCTGCCGATGGCGGGTGCAGTGCCCTGAAGGACATTCCGTGCCAAGATTCCTCACCCCCGACAAGGTCTCCCTCATCCAAGGGAAGCGGCCTGAGAAGACCGAGCGGAGATGTGTTTGGGGTCATGATTTTTGGCCCTGCGGCGACGTTGTCCGCCACACTCTGCAAACTGGGGCCTTGATGATGGTGAGGATCCTGACAGCACTACTTCTGATTGGAGTCGGACTTGGATTCTCTGGCGGCGCATGGGCTGTAGGAAAGCGGCCCTTCAAGATGATCCAGTTCTGCGTGCATGACCAAGAGGGCGTGAATCGGTTCAAGCAGACCCTCAGCTCTATCGCCAACGACGAAGGAATGCAGTACTTCGATGGCAGCGCTGAATTGGATCGCCAGCTTGCCAGAGCAAAGGTGGACGTGAAGCGCCCTGTCGTCTACGTCGGAGTGAAGCGGGAAGATGGCTCTGGACTGGAGGCGGGGAACTTCGGATTGGATCGCTTCGAGATAGCCATCGGCTTCTCTGAAGGGAAGATGCCCGCCGAGGCACGGTCATTTTCTTTCCGCGTCGAACGCACCTTGGCCGAGCGCTGGAATGTACTCGCGATTCCCTCGGCGAAGGGCGCTACGCCGCTGGCATGTCGGGTGGAAGGCGGTTCTCGCTGAAGGGCGTTGCACATGACATTCACCCTTCGGGCTGCAACCGCCCCACCGCCTGGGCGCACAGCGACTGGCAAGCCATGACCAACCCCTCCATCACCCGGTCGCCCACGTACTGCCCGGGTTCGCCGTTCTGCCGGGTGCGCTCCGCCGCCAGCAGCATTTCCAGCACCACCCGCAACCCGCTCAGCGCGCAATCGGCATCGGCGAGGGCCAGGCAGCGCCCGGGCAGCTGGTGACGCTCCGGCCAGGGTTGCCCGTCGGCCGCCGCACCGGAGCCGATGCGGTGGAGGTTGGCAATGAAGGTGTTCCTGTCCACTGGCGGCGCGGCTTGTGGCGAACCGTCGTCGCCGGCGGTGCTGCAGTAGGCGTGCAGATGCGGGAAGTCCGACTCGTTCATGGCAAGGCTCCGTGCAGGGCAATCGGTAGCCGCCACCCATAAAAGTGGCGGGCGGTACGTGGTTCGAATCCGGGTTGGTCCCAAGCCGGTGGGCGCGAACGCCCCCACGCACCGCCCGCCATAGCCGGCAGACGGATTGCCAGCCGGCGCCACGGAATGTGGACGCCGACTGGCAAGCGCAATCACTCAGGACCAACTCGGGATTCGAAACCCGGCCACCCTTTTCCGGTGGCACGCCATCTGAGCCCCTGGCGCTGTGCAATGCCAATCAGAAGAGTTGCAAACATCACTCGATTGGAGACGCTTTCGGCATTCTCCCATGCTGTTAAGCACTGCCAGCGCTGGCTGGCGCGGCGGTCCGCCCGCACCGTGCAATCTGCGACAGATGTCGAGGTTGGGGGGCGTTAGGGAACAAAGGGGGAGGGGCGATGACGACAGGCTCTGCGGGGAGCGACCTGTGTCGAGCATGGCCCGCGTCTACAGGCGCCAAAGCGTGACGTGCGACTCGGGTTGACGTTCCCAGCCACCAAGCGCAGGCTTGTTCAGCACGTTTCCTAAACAGAAGGAGACTTATGACCGCCACCGCTTCGCTGCACCCCACCCCCGACACCCAAGGCCGTTCCCGCCTGTGGAGTGTGTTCTGGCTGCAGGGCGTCATTCCCAGCAACATTCTGTGGGCGGTGGCCCTCTGGGCGCTGGCCAACCAGCGCACCCCGCTGCTGCTGGGGGTATTTGCCGTGCTGCTGCTCTATACCGGCTGGATCATCCCGGCGGTCTGGCGGGCGGCGCCCACCGCGCACAACCCCAACCTGGGCGTGGCGGCGCGCGGGCTGACCGTGGCCTGGGGGCTGAACACCGTGCTGGTGATCTTCTTCCTGACCCTGCAGCTGGTGGCTCAATAGAACTGAACGGGCTCGCCGCCACGGTCGAAGGCGGCGAAGCGGCCGATCTGACCGTCATGGATGGCGTTGACCATCAGCTGCAACGGGCGCGCGGCTTCGTCGCTGTTCGGCGCGAAACCGCCACGGCCATCCAGCGCCGCTACGAACACCAGGTCCCAGTCGATGCCGGTGGTGGTCGATTCGGCCGCCAGCGCCTGGAAGCTGGGCACCTCGGCCGGCAGCTTGTCCACGCACAGCACCGGCGACAGGGTGCCGCCCTCGCGGCGGTCATGACGGTCGCGCTGGTCGCTGGTGGGCGATTCGGGCAGCTCGGCGCGCACGAATACGAACAGCAGGCGTTGCGGTTCAGCCTGCTCGCCGGCGGCGTGCAGCAGTTGCTGGAAATCGTTCATCATCATGAGGGTTGTCACACGCCCGCTGCACGGAAAGCCGCATGCTGCCACAACGCCTGCCGCGCGGGGCCGAACGCGATTGATTTAAGTCATGCCGATGGAACTGAAGGCCGCGTACTCTGGCAATCGTTCCAGCAGGCGAGGGTATCCGGGCCGTTCCGGGCACAGGCAAGACGGTGGAGCAACAAGGTGGACCAGCCATGAGCCAACTCACCGACGGTTTCGGACGCAGCTTTCCGTACCTGCGCCTGTCGTTGACCGAAGCCTGCAACTTCCGTTGCAGCTACTGCCTGCCCGACGGTTACCAGGCCGATGGCCGCCCGCGCTTCCTGCAGGTGGATGAAATCTCGCGCCTGGTGCGTGCGTTTGCCGCGCTGGGCATGAGCAAGATCCGCCTGACCGGCGGTGAGCCCAGCCTGCGCAAGGACCTGGACGAGATCATCGCCACGGTTGCGGCGGTGCCGGGCATCCGCAAGGTGGCCATCACCACCAACGGCACGCTGCTGCCGCGGCGCCTGCCGGGCTGGCACCGGGCGGGCCTGACTGCGCTGAACGTGAGCATGGACAGCCTGCAGCGCGAACGCTTCAAGACCATCACCGGGCACGACCGCCTGCCGGAGATCCAGCAGGGCCTGGCGCTGGCGCAGGCGCTGGGCCTGCCGGCGATCAAGCTCAACGCGGTGCTGCTGCGTGGCCTGAACGATGACGAGTTGCCGCAGTGGATGGACTACCTGCGTGGCCGCCCCTTCAACGTGCGCTTCATCGAACTGATGCGCACCGGCGACAACGAAGCCTATTTCCAGCGCCACCACCTGCGCGCCGACGTGGTGATCGAGCAGCTGCTGGCCGCTGGCTGGCACGAGCGTCCGCGCGCCGCCGACGCCGGCCCGGCGCGCGAGTTCGGCCACCCCGACCATCGCGGCAGCATCGGCATCATTGCCCCGTATTCGCGTGACTTCTGCAAGGGCTGCAACCGCCTGCGGGTGACCGCCAAGGGCGACCTGCGGCTGTGCCTGTTCGGCGAGTTCGGCGTACCGCTGCGCCCGCTGCTGCAGCGCGATGAGGACCATGACGCGCTGCTGGCACGCATCACCACACAGCTTGGCCTGAAAGCGGCCGGGCATGGACTGCACCAGGGCCAGACCGGGCTGACCCCGCACCTGGCCTCCATCGGAGGATGAGCAACACGATGAGTGGGGAATTGAACGCGGCCTTCCATATGGCCGATGTCCGTAACAAGCGCATCAGCCGCCGCCGTGCGGTGGCGGTGGGCGAGCTGCATGCCGGTCCAGTGGCCTATCCGCTGATCGTCGAGCGCCGCCTGCCCAAAGGCGATGCGCTGGTGATGGCCGAGATTGCCGGCCTGCAGGGCGCCAAGATGGCGTCGATGCTGATGCCGCTGTGCCATCCGCTGCCGCTGGAACTGGTGCAGGTGTTCTGCGCACCGGTGCCGGAGCGGCAGGCGATCCGCGTGTGGTGCGAGTGCGCCAGCGAGGCACGCACCGGCGTCGAGATGGAGGCGCTGGCTGGTGTCAACGCGGCGTTGCTGACCCTGTACGACCTGAGCAAGCCAGTGGAACCGGCACTGCGCATCGAAGGCATCCGCCTGCTGTTCAAGGAAGGCGGCAAGCGCGGGGTCTGGCTGCACCCGGATGGCATGGACGAGGCCGAGCGCGTGCGTTTCAACCCACGTGCACCTAAGGGGTTGGAGGGTGCGGCCTGCGCGGTGATTACGCTGAGCGATCGCGCCAGCGAAGGCACTTATGAGGATGTGTCCGGCCCGACCCTGGTGACCGGCCTGAGAAAGCTGGGTGGCGACGTAGTGGCCGCCGAAGTGCTGCCCGATGGCATCGAGCCGTTGGCGGGCCGCCTGCAGGCCTTGGCTGCCGAGGGCGTGCGCCTGTGCCTGTGTACCGGTGGTACCGGGCTGGGCCCGCGTGACCTGACCCCGGAGGCGCTGCGTTCCTTGAACGCGAGGCCCGTGCATGGCCTGGCGCAGATGGTGCGGGCCCTGAGTGCGCAGCACACGCCGATGGCCTGGCTGAGCCGCGCCGAGGTGGTACAGCTGGGCAACATGCTGGTGTTCGCATTGCCCGGCAGCCCGAAGGCGGCGGCGCAGTGCCTGGATATCCTGGCGCCGGTACTGGGCCATGCCCTGGCGATGGTCGAGGGGGATGGCCACTGATGATTGCCTACAGCGATGCCTTGCAGCACCTGCTGGACGCGGCCAAGCCGCTGCCGGCCGAGCATCTGCCGCTGCATGAGGCCGGCGGCCGTACCCTGGCCAGTGACATCCACAGCGCGCAGTCGCTGCCGCCGTTCGACAATTCGGCGATGGACGGCTTCGCGCTGCGCGCCAACGGCGCGACGTTCGAAGCCGGTACCGAATTCGCGGTGCAGGGCTGGCAGGCAGCCGGCGATGCCGGCGCCGAAGGCGGCGAGGGGGCCTGGGAAATCATGACCGGTGCGCGCATGCCGGCCGGGCTGGATACGGTGGTACCGGTCGAGAACGTGGAGATCCTCGCCAGCGAGGACGGCCGCCCGACCCGCATTGCCCTGAAGGGCACGGTGAAGCCAGGCCAGAACGTGCGCCTGCGCGGCGAAGACGTTAGCGACGGCGAGCGCGTGCTGCAGGCCGGGCAGGTGCTGGACATCAACGCGCGCACTCTGCTGCATGCGATCGGCGTGGGCGAGGTGGCGGTGGTGGCGCGGCCAAAGGCAGCGGTGATCGCCACCGGCAAGGAACTGGTGACCGAGGCGGCGCAGGCGCTGGAATCCGGGCAGATCCGTGACAGCAACCGGCCGTACCTGGTGGGCCGCCTGCAGGCCGCCGGTGCCGAGGTGGTCTGGCAGGGCACGGTGGGCGATGAGGTGGCCGCATTCAATGCGGTGCTGGATGCAGCGCTGGCCGCGGGTGCGCAGCTGTTGATCAGCACCGGCGCAGTGTCGGCCGGCCGCTACGATTTCATTCCCGACGCGCTGCGTGGCCGAGGTGCGCGCATCGTGTTCCACAAGGTGGCGATCCGCCCCGGCAAGCCGTTGCTGTTCGCGGTGCTGCCCAATGGCGCGCTGTACTTCGGCCTGCCGGGCAACCCGGTGTCGGCTGCCGTGGGCCAGCGCTTCTTTGTCGAGCCGGTGCTGCGCCGCCTGCTGGGGCTGGCACCGGAGCCGGTGCTGATGTTGCCGCTGCAGGCCGACGTGCGCACGCCGCCGGGCCTGCGCTTTCATGCGCGGGCCCGGGTGGAAGTGGACGCGCAGGGCCGCCTGAGTGCGCGCGTGCTGTCCGGGCAGGAGTCGTTCCGTTTGATGTCCATGCTGCAGGCCAACGCCTGGGTGGTGCTGGAGGCCGAGGGAGACCTGGCCAGCGCTGGCACCTACGTGCGCGTGCAGGGCTGGGGTCACCACGAACCGGTGCAGCTGGTGAGCCAGGAGTCATGATGAAACAAGTGAATCTGCAGTTGTTCGGTGCGTTTTCCGACCTGGATGCCAGCCGTGAGATTGCCGTGGATGTGGCCGGTGACACCGTGGCCGATCTGCGCCAGGCGCTGCGCGAACTGCTGCCGCTGCGTTGGCCGGGTTTCCGCGCCGGCCTGCTGGACTACTCGGCGTTCGCCGACCAGCAACGCGTGCTGCGCGACCACGAGGCGCTGCCCGACGATGGCCGGGTGGCGATCCTGCCGCCGGTGAGCGGGGGCTGAGCGATGAGCGAGAAGATCATCGCCAAGGTGGTGGATCGCGCGCAGGCGGCGATCGATCCGGCCGAGGGCATCGCCGCGGTCTCCGATCCGGGCTTCGGCGGCATCGACGTGTTCATCGGCAAGGTGCGTGACGTCAACATCGGCCGGCCGGTGACCGGGATCACCTACGACCTGTTCGAGCCGCTGGTGCTGAACGAGTTCAAGCGCCTGGCCGCCGAGGTCGAGGCGACGTTCGGTCCGAAGCTGAAGCTGTATGTGGCCCACGCCAAGGGCCGGTTGGGCATCGGCGATGTGGCGGTGGTGGTGGCCGCCGGCAGCCCGCACCGCGACGAAGCGTTCCGCGCCTGCCGGCAGTTGATCGAGGTGGTGAAACACCAGTGCCCGATCTGGAAGCAGGAGCATTACGAGGACGGCGACAGCGAGTGGAGCGAGGGTTGCAGCCTGTGCCATGCGGACAGCGAACCCGCTCATGCCCATGACCATGCGCACGATCACCAGCATTGACCCCGCCCTTCAGGGGGGTGCGGGGTTCAGTAGATCCACGCCATGCGTGGATGAGCCCTTTCCCGCGCATCCGGCCGGCGCAGCCACGCATGGCGTGGCTCTACTGCGATGAGCATCAACGGCATCGTGCTTGCCGGTGGCCTGTCCACCCGGATGGGTCGCGACAAGGCGCTGCTGCCGTGGCAGGGCCGCACGCTGCTGGAACACATGCGGGGTCTGTTGATGCAGGCTGGCGCACGCGAGGTCTGGGTCAGCGGAAATTACCCGGCGTTCGGCGGCGTGCCGGACCGCGTGGCACGTTGTGGGCCGCTGGGCGGGCTCTACAGCGTGGCGATGCGCATGCCCGATGGCCCGGCCTGGGTGGTGCCGGTGGATACGCCGCTGCTGCCACCACGACTGCTGCAGCAATTGCGTGACGGCCATCGCGGTCCATGCACGATCTTTGCGGGCCACCCCCTGCCCATGCTGGTGGATATAGACGATGCTTGTCGCAACGCACTTGAATCGATGCTGGGTGACCCGGACGGCCCGCGCTCGCTGCAGGCCCTGCAGCGCCGTCTTGGCGTGAATTCCGTGGCCCTGGCGCCGGTTGACGAGGCCGGGCTGGTCAACTGCAATACCCCCGAACAATGGGAGGATGTTGCGTCATGAAAGTGCAGTTGCAGGACCAATCGGTACGGCTTCGCCTGGACGAGGCCGAACTGGCGCGCCTGCTGGCCGGTGAATCGGTCGAGAACATCACCCGCTTCGGCGGTATCGAGGGCTGGGGCATGGCGGTGTCGCTGCATGGCGGCGAGCGGCCGGTGCTGCTCGATGGTGGCACCTTCTGCCGCCTGGTGCTGCCGCGCCCGGCGGTTGAGGCCTTGGCGGCGCGGCTGCCGTGCCGGGATGGCCTGCCATTCGACATTGCCCTGGAAGATGGCAGCCGGCTTCAGCTGCAGTTCGATGTGGACGTGCGCGACAGCGTGCGCCAGCGCGGAGTCACGCGCCGCAATACCGCTTCATCGGTTTGACATTTGTCAGGGGCAGGGTGAAAACCGGCCCCTGATTGATCCAGATCAACCCCGTCGTAGTTGCCGCACGGCCTAATGGCTGCACGACGACGGGTCACAACTTGAAAGCAATACCCACGTCATTCCACAGCCTTGGAGCCATGTATGACCGTCGGTAGCGATCCTGTTGTCCGCAGCACCGCCCGTCCGGGTCGCGTCATCAGCGACTGGACGCCGGAGGACCCCGGCTATTGGGAGCGCACCGGCAAGCGGGTTGCCACCCGCAACCTGGTCATCTCGATCCCCTCGCTGCTGCTGGCCTTCTCGGTCTGGGTGCTGTTCTCGGCGGTGTCGATCAGCCTGCCGAAGATCGGCTTCAACTTCAGCACCGACCAGCTGTTCTGGCTGGTGGCGCTGCCCAGCCTGTCCGGCGCGACCCTGCGCATCTTCTATTCGTTCGTGATCCCGATCTTCGGCGGCCGCCGCTGGACCGCGCTGTCGACCGCCTCGCTGCTGGCGCCGACGCTCTGGCTCGGCTTTGCGGTGCAGGACCCGGCCACGCCGTACTGGGTGTTCGTGGCCATCGCGATCCTGTGCGGCTTCGGTGGCGCGAACTTCTCATCGTCGATGTCCAACATCTCCTTCTTCTATCCCAAGCAGAAGCAGGGCCTGGCGCTGGGCCTGAACGCTGGCCTGGGCAATGTGGGCGTGTCGGTGGCGCAGGCGGTGATCCCGCTGGTCATCACTGTAGGCGTGTTCGGTGCGCTGGGTGGTGCACCGCAGCCCACGGTGGAGGGTGGGGCACCGCTGTTCCTGCAGAACGCCGGCTTCATCTGGGTGCCGGCCATCGCGCTGTGCGCCATCGCGGCCTGGTTCGGCATGAACGACCTGACCAGCGCCCGCTCGTCGTTCTCCGAGCAGGCGGTGATCTTCCGCCGCAAGCACAACTGGCTGATGTGCTGGTTGTACATCGGTACCTTCGGTTCCTACATCGGTTTCTCGGCCGGCTTCCCGATGCTGGTGAAGAGCCAGTTCCCGGACGTGAACCCGCTGGCCTACGCCTTCATCGGCCCGCTGCTGGGCGCACTGATGCGCTCGGTGGGTGGCAGCATGGCCGACCGCTGGGGTGGCGCACGCCTGACCTTCTGGGTGTTCGCGCTGATGATCGCCGCGGTGTTCGGTGTGTTGCACTTCCTGCCCAGCGATGGCCAGGGCGGCAACTTCCATGGCTTCCTGCTCAGCTTCATGGCGCTGTTCGTGCTCAGTGGCATCGGCAACGGCACGACCTTCCGCATGATCCCGGTGATCTTCCGCACGCTGCATGAGCGCTGGTCGGCCAACGACAACGCCGAGGGCAAGGCTACCGCCGCGCACCAGGCCAGCATCGAGTCGGCTGCGGTGGTCGGCTTTTCCGGTGCGATCGGCGCCTACGGCGGTTTCTTCATTCCCAAGAGCTACGGCTCGTCCATTACGTTGACCGGCAGCCCCGACATGGCGCTGTACGGATTCGTTGTTTTCTATGTCACCTGCCTGGCCGTGACCTGGTGGTGGTACTACCGGCGCGGTGCCGAGACACCCTGCTGACGACATGAAAACGCACCGCAGCCAGATGACACACACAGCCACGATGCCGATGTCCGCAAAGGGAGATCCCCGATGAGTTATTTCCTCGATCGCTTGCAGTTCTTCAAGCGTGACCCCCAGACCTTTGCCGATGGCCATGGATTTGCCAAGAGCGAGGGCCGCGACTGGGAAAACAGTTACCGCGCCCGCTGGCAGTACGACAAGATCGTGCGGTCCACCCATGGGGTGAACTGCACCGGCTCCTGCAGCTGGAAGATCTACGTCAAGAACGGCCTGGTCACCTGGGAAACCCAGCAGACCGATTACCCGCGCACGCGTCCGGACCTGCCCAACCATGAACCGCGTGGCTGCCCGCGTGGCGCCAGCTACTCCTGGTACCTGTACAGCGCCAACCGGCTGAAGTACCCGCTGATCCGCGGCACGCTGCTGCGCCTGTGGCGCGAAGCGCGCAGGAGCAAGGCCCCGGTCGATGCCTGGGCCAGCATTGTTGAAGACAAGGAGAAGGCGCGTTCGTACAAGACCCGCCGCGGCATGGGCGGCTTCGTGCGGCTGCAGTGGGAAGAGGCCAACGAGATCATCGCCGCTTCCAATCTGTACACGGTGAAGCAGTACGGCCCGGACCGCGTGGTCGGCTTCTCGCCGATTCCGGCGATGTCGATGGTGTCCTACGCCGCCGGCGCGCGTTACCTGTCGCTGCTGGGCGGCGCCTGCCTGTCGTTCTACGACTGGTACTGCGATCTGCCGCCGGCCTCGCCGCAGATCTGGGGCGAGCAGACCGACGTGCCCGAATCGGCCGACTGGTACAACAGCCGCTACATCATCGCCTGGGGCTCGAACGTGCCGCAGACGCGTACGCCCGATGCGCACTTCTTCACCGAGGCGCGCTACAACGGCACCAAGACGGTGGCGATCTGCCCGGACTATTCCGAGCTGGCCAAGCTGACCGACCACTGGCTGCACCCCAAGCAGGGCACCGACGCGGCGCTGGCGTTTGCGTTCGGCCATGTGATCCTGCGTGAGTTCCATGTCGATTCGCCCTCGCAGTATTTCCAGGACTACTGCCGCCAGTACTCGGACATGCCGATGCTGGTGCGCCTGGAGCGCCGCGACGATGGCCGCCTGGTGGCGGGCCGCTTCCTGCGCGCCAGTGAGCTGGGCGGGCTGGGTGAAGCCAACAACCCGGACTGGAAGACCCTGGCCTACGACGAGAACAGCGGCCAGATCGTGGTGCCCAATGGCTCGATCGGTTTCCGCTGGGGTGAAAAGGGCCGCTGGAACATCGAAGAGAAGGCCAGCAATGGCGCCGACACGCGCCTGCGCCTGAGCTTGTCCGACGCCAACGACGGCATCGAGGCGGTGAGCTTCCCGTACTTCGGTGGCCTTGAAAGCGACGGCTGGACCGCCGCACCGGCCGAAGACGTACTGGACCGCAACATTCCGGTGCGCCGCCTGGCCACGGTCGACGGCGGCGAGACGCTGGTGGCCACGGTCTACGATCTGCTGCTGGCCCAGTACGGCGTGGACCGTGGCTTTGGCGGCGGCAACGTGGCATCGAGCTTCGATGACAGGGTGCCGGGCACGCCGGCGTGGCAGGAGCGCATCACCGGCGTGTCGCGCGCCGAGGTGATCGAGATCGCCCGCGAGTTCGCGCGTACCGCCGACAAGACCCACGGCCGCTCGATGATCATCGTCGGCGCGGGCATGAACCACTGGTTCCACAACGACATGAACTACCGCGGCCTGATCAACATGCTGATCATGTGTGGTTGCGTGGGCCAGACCGGCGGCGGCTGGGCGCATTACGTGGGCCAGGAGAAGCTGCGCCCGCAGACCGGCTGGCAGCCGCTCGCGTTCGGCCTGGACTGGAGCAAGCCGCCGCGCCACATGAACGGCACCTCGTTCTTCTATTTCAACACCGGGCAGTGGCGTTACGAGAAGCTGCAGGTGGACGAGCTGCTGTCGCCGCTGGCCGATGCCCGCAAGTACAGCGGCAGCCTGGCTGACCTGAACCTGCGCGCGGTGCGCATGGGCTGGCTGCCGAGCACCCCGCAGCTGGACCGCAACCCGCTGCAGTTGGTGCGCGAGGCCGAAGCGGCCGGCGTGGCCCCGGCGGACTACGCGCTGGGCAAGTTCAAGGATGGCTCGCTGGACTTCGCCTTCGCCGACCCGGACGCCAGTCAGAACCACCCGCGCATGATGTTCATCTGGCGCTCGAACCTGCTCGGTTCCTCGGGCAAGGGCCACGAGTACATGCTGCGGCACCTGCTGGGTACGCGCCACGGGCTGCAGGGCAAGGACCTGGGCGAAATGGGCGCAGTGAAGCCGCAGGAGGTGAAGTGGCGCGACGAGGCGCCGGAAGGCAAGCTGGACCTGCTGGTCACGCTCGACTTCCGCATGTGCACCACCGCGCTGTACTCGGACATCGTGCTGCCGACGGCAACCTGGTACGAGAAGGACGACCTCAACACCTCGGACATGCACCCGTTCATCCACCCGCTGTCCAAGGCGGTGGACCCTGCGTGGGAATCGCGCAGCGACTGGGACATCTTCAAGGAGGTGGCCCGCACCGTGAGCGAGATGGCGCCGGGCGTGCTGGGCGTGGAGAAGGACCTGGTGCTGGTGCCGACCCTGCACGACACCCCCAACGAGCTGGGCATGCCGTTCGGCGTAGCCGACTGGAAGAAGGGCGAGTGCGAGGCCATTCCGGGCCAGACCATGCCGTCGATGACGGTGGTGGAGCGTGACTACCCGAACCTGTACCGCAAGTTCACCTCGCTCGGCCCACTGCTGGACAAGCAGGGCAACGGCGGCAAGGGCATGAGCTGGGACACGAAGCACGAGGTCGAGTTCCTCGGCAAGTTGAACCACACCGTGCACGAAGAAGGCATAAGCCAGGGGCGCCCGGCCATCTCGACCGCGATCGACGCGGCCGAAGTAATCCTGCACCTGGCGCCGGAAACCAACGGCCACGTGGCGGTGAAGGCCTGGGAATCGCTGGGCGCCTTCACCGGTCGCGAGCATACGCATCTGGCGGTGGGCAAGGAGCACGAGGCGATCCGCTTCCGTGACATCCAGGCGCAGCCGCGCAAGATCATCTCTTCGCCGATCTGGTCGGGACTGGAAGACGACAACGTCAGCTACAACGCCGGCTATACCAACGTGCACGAGCTGATTCCGTGGCGCACGGTGACCGGTCGCCAGCAGTTCTACCAGGACCACGAATGGATGATCGACTTCGGCGAGGCCTTCATGAGCTATCGCCCGCCCGTCAACACGCGCACGGTGGAGCCGCTGCTGAACCAGCGCCCGAACGGCAACAAGGAGATCGTGCTGAACTGGATCACCCCGCACCAGAAGTGGGGCATCCACAGCACCTACAGCGACAACCTGATCATGCAGACGCTGTCGCGCGGTGGTCCGATCGTGTGGATCAGCGAGGACGACGCGCGCAGTGCCGGCATCGTCGACAACGACTGGATCGAGCTGTTCAACGTCAACGGTGCGATCGCCGCGCGTGCGGTGGTCAGCCAGCGCGTGATGCCGGGCATGGCGATGATGTACCACGCGCAGGAACGCATCATCAACGTGCCGGGCTCGGAGATTTCCGGCACCCGCGGCGGCATCCACAACTCGGTGACCCGCATCGTGCTCAAGCCGACCCACATGATCGGCGGCTACGCGCAGCTGGCCTATGGCTTCAACTACTACGGCACCTGCGGAACCAACCGCGACGAGTTCGTGATCGTGCGAAAGATGGACAAGATCGATTGGCTGGACGATGAGGCAGTACCTGCAGCTGTAAAGGAGGTGGTGTGATGAAGGTCCGTGCACAGATCGCGATGGTGCTGAACCTGGACAAGTGCATCGGCTGCCATACCTGCTCGATCACCTGCAAGAACGTCTGGACCTCGCGCGAGGGCGTCGAGTACGCCTGGTTCAACAACGTGGAAACCAAGCCGGGCATCGGCTACCCGAAGGAATGGGAGAACCAGGACAAGTGGAACGGCGGCTGGGTGCGCAGCCGCGCCGGCAAGCTGGTGCCACGCGCAGGTGGCCGCTGGCGCATGCTGGCCAAGATCTTCGCCAACCCGGACCTGCCGCAGATCGACGACTACTACGAGCCGTTCGATTTCGACTACCAGAACCTGCACACCGCCAAGGACAGCCAGCACCAGCCCACCGCACGCCCGCGTTCGCTGATCAGTGGCGAGCGCATGCAGAAGATCGAGTGGGGCCCGAACTGGGAGGAGATCCTCGGTTCGGAGTTCAGCAAGCGCTCACGCGACTACAACTTCGACCAGGTGCAGAAGGAGATCTACGGCGCCTTCGAAAAGACCTTCATGATGTACCTGCCGCGCCTGTGCGAGCACTGCCTGAACCCGGCGTGCGTCTCGGCGTGCCCCTCGGGCGCGATCTACAAGCGCGAGGAAGACGGCATCGTGCTGATCGACCAGGACAAGTGCCGCGGCTGGCGCATGTGCGTGTCGGCGTGCCCGTACAAGAAGATCTACTACAACTGGAAGAGCGGCAAGTCGGAGAAGTGCATCTTCTGCTACCCGCGCATCGAGATGGGTGAGCCAACCGTGTGCTCGGAAACCTGCGTGGGCCGCATCCGCTACCTGGGCGTGATGCTGTACGACGCCGACCGCATCGCCGAGGCCGCTTCGGTAGCCGCCGAGAAGGACCTGTACCAGGCCCACCTGGACATCTTCCTGGACCCGAACGATCCGGCTGTGATCGCCGCCGCGCGCAAGGAAGGCATCCCGGACAGCTGGCTGGATGCGGCCAAGCAGTCGCCGGTGTACAAGCTGGCGATCGACTGGAAGCTGGCGCTGCCGCTGCACCCGGAATACCGCACGCTGCCGATGGTCTGGTATGTGCCGCCGCTGTCGCCGATCCAGTCCGCCGCCGAGCGTGGCCGCGTGGGCATGAGCGGCGAGCTGCCGGACGTGGCGTCGCTGCGCATCCCGATGCGCTATTTGGCCAACCTGCTGACGGCCGGTGACGAGGCGCCGGTGGTACGCGCGCTGGAGCGGCTGATGGCGATGCGTGCCTGGCGCCGGGCCAAGAACGTGGACGGCGTGGAAGACACCGCCGTGCTGGAACAGACCGGGCTGAGCATCGCCCAGGTGGAAGAGATGTACCGCTATCTGGCCATTGCCAACTACGAGGACCGTTTCGTGATTCCGACCGGCCACCGCGAGTACGCCAACGACGCCTTCGGTGAGCGCGGCGGCTGCGGCTTCAGCTTCGGAAACGGCTGCAATGGTGACAGCCCGGCGGACCTGTTCGGGCAGCGCAAGACCACCACCTTCGTGGTGGACAAAGGCCCGAACCAGCGCCGCAAGGAGGTGGTGTGATGAGCGTGCTCAAGCTGGTCGGGGTGTTGCTGGACTACCCCCGCGAGGAACTGTGGGAGCACGGCGAGGAGCTGCTCGCCGCCTGTGACGACCCGGCGCTGAACCCCGCCCGCCGCCAGCAGCTGCGCAGCTTCGTGCAGCAGCTGCTGGCCACCGATGCGCTGGATGCACAGGCGGCGTGGCTGGCCAGTTTCGACCGCGGCCGTTCGATGAGCCTGTTGCTTTTCGAACACATCCATGGCGAGTCGCGCGACCGCGGCCAGGCCATGGTCGATCTGGTCGAAACCTACCGCCGCAACGGCTTCGAACTGGATGCCCGCGAGCTGCCGGATTACCTGCCGTTGCTGCTGGAGTTCCTGGCCCACCGCCCCGGTAGCGAGGCCCGCGAGTGGCTGCACCACATCGGCCATATCGCCGGCATGCTGGCCGCGCGTGCCGCCGAGCGTGAGCTGCCGCACCGGGTGCTGTTCGAGATCCTGGTCGAAGCCGGTGACGGCAAGGCCGATCTGCAGGCGCTGCGCCAGCGTGCCAGCGAGGAAGTCCGCGACGATACCGCCGAGGCCATGGACCGCTTGTGGGAGGAGGAGGCGGTGCGCTTCGGCGCCGAAGCCCCTGCCGAAGACTGCAAGCCGCCCGTGCGTTCGCCGGCCCGTCCTTCGCATCGTGAGGTCCAGCCATGAGTTACTCCCTGCATCAATTCGCCTTCCAGTACTACCCGTACATCGCCGTGGCAGTGCTGCTGATCGGCAGCTGGGCCCGCTATGACAAGGCCATGTACACCTGGCGCACCGGCTCCAGTCAGATGCTGTCGGACAAGGGCATGCGGCTCGGCAGCAACTGCTTCCACATCGGCATCCTGGCCATCCTCGGCGGCCACCTGGTCGGGCTGCTGACGCCGCACGCGGTGTACGAGCACTTCATCACCTCCTCGCAGAAGCAGATGCTGGCGATGGTGGTCGGTGGTGTGTTCGGCGCACTGTGCTTCATCGGCATCAGCATCCTGCTGGTACGCCGCCTGTTCAATGCGCGTGTTCGGGCTACCGGCAGCTTCGGTGACACCCTGGTGCTGGTGCTGCTGTTCGCGCAGCTGTGCCTGGGCCTGTACAGCATCCGCGTCTCGTCCGGTCACCTGGACGGTGGGGTGATGGTGCAGCTGGCCGAGTGGGCGCAGCACATCGTGACCTTCCGTGCCGGAGCCGCTGATTACATCGAGGGCGTCAGCTGGGTCTACAAGATGCATATCTTCCTGGGCCTGACCCTGTTCCTGATCGCGCCGTTCACCCGCCTGGTGCATGTATGGAGCATTCCGATCAGTTACCTGTGGCGGCCCTACCAGGTGGTGCGCCGCCGTCAGGCCACGCTGCGCTATGGGCCGCGGGAGTAAACCATGCGCAGCCTGCCGAAATTCCTGCCGATTACCGTGATCGACTCCGCCGCACCGGTTCCCGCCGAGGCGCATTCGCACCACCATGACGCGGCGGCGCAGGGGCCGCGTTCGCTCGGGCAGCCGGCACCGTGCCGGCTGTTCGTGGACGAGACCGCGATCAGCGAGGCCGACATCGCCCGCGAGATGCAGCACCACCGGGCGATGCGCCCGCAACAGTCACGTGCCGAAGCGGCACGCGCACTGGTGGTGCGCGAACTGCTGCGCCTGGAAGCGCAGCGGCTGGGCCTGCAGGCGCCGGAGGGTAACCGGGTAAGTGACGAGGAAGTGCTGATCCAGCAGCTGCTGGAAGACGCGATCGAAGACCGCGTGCCGACCGATGAAGACTGCCGGCGCTACTTCGAGCAGAACCCGGAGCGCTTCCGCTCCCCCGACCGTGTGCGCCTGCGCCATATCCTGCTGGCCGCACCGGCCGACGACGTGGCCGGGCGCTTCGCTGCACGCACCGAGGGCGAGCGGCTGCTCGGACTGCTGAAGGAGTCGCCGCACCTGTTCGCCGATTTCGCCCTGCGTCATTCACGCTGCCCGTCCAGCAGCGAAGGCGGTGACCTGGGCTGGCTGCAGCGTGGGCAGACCACGCCGGAGTTCGACCGACAGGTGTTCCGCCTGCGCGAAGGCCTGGCCGGTTTCCCGGTGGAATCGCGCTGGGGCTACCACGTGGTCTGCGTCGATGCCCGCGAGGAAGGCCAGCCGCAGCCGTTCGAGGCCGTGCTGCCGCAGCTGCGTGACTACCTGGAGTTGCAGGTGCGGCAGCGCGAGGTGCAGGCCTACCTGCTGCAGTTGCAGGAACGCTACCCGGTGCGCGGGCTGGATGAGATCGAAGCCGAAGCGGATATCGGCTGAACCCCTTTGAACGAGGAAAATTCATGAACCAGGCCCTTGCCCCCGCCAGTGCCGGGCAGCAGCAACGTGCGCTGTGGCTGAGCACGTTCGCCTTCACCGTGTGCTTTGCGGTGTGGATGATCTTCTCGATCATTGGTATCCAGATCAGTCAACAGCTCGGTTTGAATGACACCCAGTTCGGTCTGTTGATCGCCACGCCGGTGCTGACCGGCTCGGTCAGCCGCGTCTTCCTCGGCATCTGGTCCGACCAGTTCGGTGGCCGCAAGGTGATGGTGCTGGTGATGCTGTGTGGTGCAGTCGCTACCTGGATGCTGACCTACGCACAGACCTACAGCCAGTTCCTGGTTGCCGCGCTGTGCGTGGGTATCGCCGGCGGCAACTTCTCGGTGGGCGTGGCCTACGTCTCGAAGTGGTTCCCGGCCAGCAAGCAGGGCACTGCGCTGGGCATCTTCGGTGCCGGCAACATCGGTTCGGCGGTGACCAAGCTGCTGGCGCCGCTGGTGATGGTGGCGGCCGGCTGGACCATGGTTGCCAAGGTCTGGGCCGTCGCGCTGGCGGTCACTGCGGTGCTGTTCTTCCTCTTCAGCAAGGAAGACCCGTCTCTGGAACAGCGCCGCCGCGAAGGCGTGAAGCCGGTGCCGTTCGCCGAGCAGATGGCACCACTGAAGAACCTGCAGGTATGGCGGTTCTCGCTGTACTACTTCTTCGTCTTCGGCGGCTTCGTGGCGCTGGCGTTGTGGCTGCCGCACTACCTGGTTGGCGCCTATGGCATGGACGTGGGCCACGCCGGCATGCTGGCGGCGTGCTATTCGATCCCGGCCAGCCTGTTCCGCGTGGTCGGTGGCTGGATGTCGGACCGGATGGGCGCGCGCCGGGTGATGTACTGGACCTTCGGCGTGTCGGCCATCTGCACCTTCCTGCTGGCCTACCCGGATACCGAGTATGTGGTGAAGGGTATCCACGGGCCGCTCCATCTCCATCTGGCCATCGGCGTGGTGATGTTCACCGTGCTGGTGTTCGTGCTGGGCTTCTTCATGTCGCTGGGCAAGGCCGCGGTCTACAAGCACATTCCGGTGTATTACCCCAGGCATGTGGGCGCGGTGGGCGGCGTGGTCGGCATGATCGGCGGCCTGGGTGGCTTCGTCCTGCCGATCGTGTTTGGCGCGTTGAACGATGCGGTGGGCATCTGGAGCAGCTGCTTCATGCTGCTGTTCGTGCTGGTGGCGGCTGCACTGGCGTGGATGCATTTCGCGATCCGCCGCATGGAACGTCGCCACTTCCCGCAGATCGACCGCGAAACCGACCTGCCCGAAGCCATCGACGCGGCCGCCGCCGAGCGGGTGCGCGGCGGGTGAAGGGTGCTGCCGGCCAGCGGCCGGCACTACCAGGACGATACGCGGCGGGTGAAGGGGTGATGCCGACCAGCGGCCGGCACGACCGAGTGGTGGGTGAAAGGGTAGTATCGGCCGCTGGCCGGCAGGAACCATCAGATGCGCCACGCTTGATTTCAATCAGGGCCACGCGAAGAGGAACGCCCGAAGATGTCTGCCATGAGCTTCCACGTTGACGAGAGCGAGGACACTGCGCTGCAGGCGGCATTGCTGCGGCAGCCACGGCACGTGCTGTTTCCGCCGGCTGACCAGTTCAGTACCGGCTTTGGCGAAAGCGGGTGGCGCGCCGCCGTGCGCGCCAGCAACGAGCACCTGATCCCGCGTGGTTTGACGCTCGGCTTCCAGGCGGGTCGTGGCGGGCGCGACGTGCCACCGCAGGCGTATCTGGACACCCTGCTGCTGGCGCTGCGCCTGCAGGCCGGCGCGCTGGCTGAAGATCGCGAGGTGGTGGCAATGGTGCTGCAGTTGGGGCTGGCCGAGACGCTGCCGCCACCACAGCTGGGCCAGCTGCTGGATGCCGTGCCGCAGTACTTGCGCACCGTGGCGCGGCCACAGGTGGAGGTGCGGCTGGACGCGGGCAGCGCGCTGGCGCCGGCACAACTGCGTGCGGTGGGCTGCACCCGCCTGAACGTGATTGATCGCGCCGATGCACCCGGGCCGACGCTGCTGGCGCATGCGCGACAGGTGGGCTTTACCGCGCGATACTACCAGTTGCGGGTGCCCGGCAGCGCGGATACCGGCTTCATCGAACGACTGCATGAGGTGCTGGCCGAAGCGCCCGAGCGCATCCTGCTGCCGGCGCCTTGCGCGCTGCCAGAGCATCCCTCGGCGGCACGATGGCTGCAGAGTTGGCGCCTGCTGCGCGCAGCCGGCTACGAACCGATCGGTGGTGACCACTACCAGCGCGGCGACCTGCCGATCCCGCATGGCCCGGGCGATGGCCAGCGTCATTGTGACCTGGCCGGCGTGCCACGCCGCGACCGCAGCGATTTCATCGGGCTTGGGCTGTCCGCCTGCAGCCAGATCGGCGAGGTGTTCTACCGGCTGGAGGACGAACTGGGCGAATGGCGTGCGCGGCTGCAGGCCGGGCACATGGGCGTGTCTGCCGGGTTGATCCTGTCCGAGGACGAGCGGTTGGTGGCCGAAGTGGCGCAGAGCATCGCCTGTGACCACGCCCTCGATGCGGCTGCCTTCGAGTGGCGCAACGATGAACCGTTCGAGGAGTGTTTTGCCGAACAGCTGCCCGCGTTGTCGCCGTTGCTGGCACGCGGCTGGGCGCAGTGGGATGCGCGCGTACTGCGCCTGGCCGAAGAAGGGCGCCTGCTGTGGCGTATGATGGCCGCATGCTTCCGGCCGGCGGCCGCCATCGCTTGAGTCTTGCCCCGATGTCTTCAATTCCGCCTTCGCAGGGCCGTCTCGGCCGGGCCACACCCAACCCCGCCGCCGCCGATGATGGCGACGCACTGCACTTCTGCAGCACCTGTGCGTTCTCCGACGCATGCATGTCGCAGGGCTACGACAAGACCGCACTGGGCGATCTGCACGTGCTGGTCGACCACGTCGGTCCGTTCCATGCGGGTGACTACATCTTCCGCGCTGGCGAGTCGTTTGATTCGATTGCTGCGGTGCGCGCCGGCATGGTCAAGACCTTCGTCGACGACAGCCAGGGCAACGAGCAGGTGCTGGGCTTCAGCCTGCCGGGCGAAGTGATCGGCCTGAATGCGATCCACGGTTCGCGCTTCCCCTGCAATGCGGTGGCGCTGGATACGGTGCATCTGTGCCGCATCTCGTTCCCAAAGCTGAGCTCGCTGGCCACGCGCATGCCCGGGCTGCAGGCCAAGCTGTTCAGCCTGCTCAGTGCGGAGATCGGCAAGGTCGCCACGCTGGCCGCCAACCACCGTACCGAAGAGCGCATGGCCGCATTCCTGCTGGACATGTCCGAGCGCTACGCGCGGCGCGGTTTTTCTGCCACGCGCTTCAACCTGACGATGGCGCGTACCGAGATCGCCAACTACCTGCGGATGGCGCCGGAAACCGCCAGCCGCGTGCTGCGCCGCCTGAGCGATGATGGGATCATCGCGGTGAAGCAGCGTGAGATCCTGCTGCTGCAGCCCGAGCGCCTGGCCGCGCTGGCGGTGGCCGACGAATCCGATCCGAACTGAACCTGGCCGGGAGCCGACGATGAAGCGAGCTGGACTGTTGTTGCTGGGCCTGCTGGCCACGGTGCCGGCCTGGGCGGCTGAGCTGACGGTGTCGGCGGCATCGAGCCTGACCGAGAGCTTCCGCGAACTGGGCACCGCCTATGAGAAGGCACACCCGGGAACCAAGGTGGATTTCAACTTCGCCGCCTCCGGCGTGCTGCTGCAGCAGATCAGCCGCGGCGCGCCGGTGGATGTGTTCGCCTCGGCCGACGAAACCACGATGGACCAGGCCCAGCAGCAGGACCTGCTGGCGGCCGGTACCCGCGAGGTGTTCGCGGTGAATGCGCTGTGGGTGGTGGTGCCACCGCAGGCCAAGGCCGCGCCGCGTACCTTGAAGGACCTGGCCGGTGCCGGTGTGCAGCGCATCGCACTGGGCAACCCGGACAGCGTGCCGGTCGGCCGCTATGCCAAGGGCGCGCTGGAAGCGGCGGGCCTGTGGCCGTCGGTGCAGGGCAAGGCCATCACCACGCAGAACGTGCGCCAGTCGTTGGACTACGTGGCACGCGGTGAAGTGGATGCCGGCTTCGTCTATGCCACCGATGCGCAGGCGATGCCCAACCGCGTGCGCCGTGCCTTCGCGGTGCCGGTGGCAGGGCGCATTGCCTATCCGCTGGCGGTGACCAAGGCCAGTACGCAGCCGGCGGAAGCCAGGCGCTTCGCTGCCTTCGTGCGTTCGCCGCAGGGTCAGGCGATCCTGGCCAGGCACGGATTCGGCAAGCCCTGACGCATGGATCTGGACTGGAGCGCGCTGGGGCTGTCGCTGAAGGTGGCCGGCTGGGCCACCGCGATCAATCTGGTGCTGGGTGTGGCGCTGGGCGCGTTGCTGGCCCGCCGTCGTTTCCCCGGGCGCGAGCTGCTGGATTCGCTGCTGACCCTGCCGATGGTGCTGCCGCCGACGGTGCTGGGTTATTACCTGCTGGTGCTGATCGGTCGCAACGGTCCGATCGGTGCGTGGCTGCAATCATGGTTCGGCATCAATCTGGTGTTCACCTGGCAGGCCGCGGTGATCGCTGCGGCGGTGGCCTCGTTGCCGCTGGTGTTCAAGCCGGCACGCGCGGCGTTCGAGGAAGTGGACGGGCAGTTGGAGCAGGCCGCACGCACGCTGGGTGTGTCCGAAGCGGCTGTATTCTTCCGCATCACGCTGCCACTGGCGTGGCGCGGCATCCTCGCCGGCCTGCTGCTGGCGTTTGCGCGCGCGATGGGCGAATTCGGCGCGACGCTGATGGTGGCCGGCAGCATTCCGGGCCGGACGCAGACGTTGTCGATCGCCATCTACGAGGCGGTACAGGCCGGCCAGGACGGCAAGGCCAATGCGCTGGTGATCCTGACCTCGGTGGTCTGCATCGTGATCCTGTTGCTGGCCGCGCGGCTGGTGGGCGGGCGTCGCCGGGAGCTGCGCGATGTGGCTTGACCTGCAGGTACAGCGCCGCCTGCAGGCGGCCGGCCAGGCATTCGTGCTGGATGTATCGCTGCAGTGCACGCAGCGCCAGGTGGTGCTGTTCGGGCCTTCGGGCGCGGGCAAGAGCCTGACCTTGAAGGCGGTGGCCGGGCTGCTGCGGCCGGGCCAGGGTCATGTGCGCGTGCAGGGGCAGACCCTGTTCGATGCGGCCACCGGTGTGGATCTGCCGCCGCAGCGCCGCCAGCTGGGCTATGTGTTCCAGGATTACGCGTTGTTCCCGCACCTGAGCGTGCGCCAGAACGTGGCGTTCGGGCTGGAGAAGGGGTGGTTGAATCCGCGCGTGGGCCAGCGCTTCGATGCGGTGGAGCAGTGGTTGCAGGCCTTCCGCATCGACACCGTGGGTGATCTGCTGCCCTCGCAGATTTCCGGCGGGCAGCGCCAGCGCACCGCACTGGCGCGGGCGCTGGTGACGCAACCGCAGGCGCTGCTGCTGGATGAACCGTTCTCCGCACTGGATCATGACCTTCGCCAGCACCTGCGCCAGGAGCTGGAGGCAGTGCTGGACAAGACCGGGATCCCGTTGTTGTTGATCAGCCACGACCCGCAGGACGTGGCCATGTTCGGCCAGCAGGTGGCGCGCGTGGTGGACGGGCGTATCGTCTGCGATTGACCTGCACCTGTAGAGCCGAGCCCATGCTCGGCTGCTGTTGGCGGTGTTGCGAAAAGCAGCCGAGCGTGGGCTCGGCTCTACAGGATCTACGGATCAATACAGCTCGCAGTGCGTGCGGCCTTCGCCCCGCAACGCGTCCCAGCGCCCTTCGCCACCGATGGCATCGATGGCCTCGCGCACCGCGCCTTCCAGGTGGCGCTTGTTGCCGCACAGGTACAGATGCCCGCCCCGGGCCAATACGTCGCGCACTTCGGCGGCACGCTGCTGCAGCACATGCTGCACATAGACCTTTTCGACGCCATCGCGCGAGAACGCGGTATGCAGGCCAGCCAGAACGCCCCGGGTATGCCAGTCCTGCAGCTGGTCGCGGTACAGGTAGTCGTGCTTGCTGTGCTTCTCGCCCAACACCAGGTGCACCTCGCGTGCGCAGCCGTTGGCCTGCAGTTCCTGCAGCAGGCCCATCAACGGTGCGATGCCGGTGCCGGTGCCGACCAGCAGCAGCGGTGCCTGGCCGGTATCGGGCAGGTGGAAGCCAGGGTTGGAACGGCAGTACACCCGGGCGTGGTCGCCGCCATGCAGCAGGCTGCCGGTGGCAGTGCCGAAGCGCTCGCGGCCGCGCAGGGTGTAGCGCACTTCGCGCACGCACAGGCTCAGCTGGTCGTCGCACGGGTGCGAGGCGATGGAATAGGCGCGCGGCAGCCGCGGTGACAGCAGCTGGCGCAGCCGGGCGAGCGGCACGCTGTCCGGCGTGGCGTGGTCCTGCAGCACGTCCAGCAGGTCCAGGCCATGCAGGTAGGCGTCCAGCTCGCACTTCTGGCTGACCTTCAACAGGCGCTTCAATCCCTCGCTGCCGCTGAGCCTGGCCAGTTCGCGCAGCACGCCCTTGCTCAGCAGGCGCAGCTCGCGGTCGTGCAGGGCGGCCACGGCGGCGGTGTCGCCATACCAGGCAGCCAATGCCTGCAGCAGGGCGGGATCGTTCTCGGGCACCACGTGCAGGGTGTCACCCGCGCGGTAGGCCATGCCACTGCCGGCAATGTCCAGCTGCAGGTGCCAGGCAGCGGGGTCGCTGCTGTTCAAGCGGCGACGTTCGAGAATGCGGGCGGCAAAGGCATTGTCTTCGCCATAGGCGGTGACCTGCAGGTGCAGGTCGTGGCCAGCGTTTAGGTCGCCCTCCAGCACCTGGCCCAGTACCGGCTGCCATTGCTGGAAGAACTGCTCGTAACCCAGGTCGGCGTCCACCCGATGCAGCAGCGGCTGCGCCTGGCGCTCGCTCAGCGCAGCATCCAGCGCCTTGGTGAAGCCACAGAAGTTGGGGTAGCCGGTGTCACCCAGGCCGAACACCGCATAGCGCAGGCCAGCCAGCGTCGGGGTCTGGCGCAGTGTTTCGAAGAACTGTTCGCCGTTGGCTGGCGGTTCGCCATCGCCGAACGAGCTGGAAATCGCCAGCAGCACATCGCCGTGGCCGAGACTGGCCACGTCGATGTCGTTGAACGGGAGCACCTGCGGCCCGTGCGGCTGCAGGCCCGCGCCCAGGCGCTGGGCCAGGGCGCGGGCATTGCCCGACTCGGACGCGAAACCCACCAGCAGGCGGCTGAAGGGCGTACTGGTCGGGAGGGCGTTCACGCGGCCTCGTAGAAGTCGTCGAACTTTTCCTTGCTGAACTCGACCAGGTCGTAGTTCTGCATCAGGTCGTTCACCACGCGGCGGATGCTGATGTAGGAGGTGATGTTGCCGTCGCCGTCGAACAGCGGTTGCACGGTGGTGTCGACTACGTAGAGCACGCCGCCCTTGCCGAGGTTGGGCACGATGCCGGTCCAGGTCTTGCCGGCCTTGATGGTGTCCCACATGTCCTTGTAGACCGCCTTGGGCACGTCCGGGTGGCGCACGATGCTGTGCGGCTGGCCGATCATTTCCTCGCGGGCGAAGCCGGTGAGCGTGCAGAACAGGTCATTGGCGTAGGTGATGTTGCCCTGCAGGTCGGTGGTGGAGATCACCATGACGTTCTGCAGCGCATTCACAAGCTGGGCGTTGTCGGGGGAGTAGCTCATCGCAGGGTCCTTGTAGAGGCCGGCAGTGCCGGCGTGTTCGGGTTCTGCATAGGAATACGCCCGCGTGGCAGCGGGCGGTTTGACATTGGTCAAGCGGGTGGTTCGGCAGGCTGCGACCGGGTGTCGCAGGGAGCGTTCACTGCTGCAGGGGAAAGCCGATCGTCTCGTGGCAATGCTGCACGAGGTGGCGACCTCCCTCTTTGATGTGCAAGGTGTCTGCGTCACCGAAGAACCGCAGCAGTGCTGCCCCGGTCGTACTGCCCGCGTGCGCGGAGCGTCTGGCAGCAGATGGCAGGAACGGATCAGCTCGCGGATCGTGTCCGCCCGGGAGGTTCGCGCGCGCAAGGGTGCCTTCGATCAATAGCTGCGCACATGCGCCAGCCAGATAGGCGTCTGGTTCCCGTTGCCGGCCGCGCCGAGGCTGGCCTGACAATGCGGTGGCGATATGCTGGAACTCATGCGCGGTGGTGGCGATCACGCGCCTGCGCAGCGAATCAGCGTCCGGGCTGGAGGGAAACCAGAAGCTGACCACCTGGCCCGGCCGCTCTGGTCCTGGCAGTTGTCGCCAGATGCCGCCTCCGTCACTTACGATCGTGAGCTGATAATGCACAGGCGTCCGTTCCTGCCCATTGGCTTGGAGCGGCAGTCCAGCGGATCGTGCAGCGGCCTCGCAGAGCTGTGATGCTTGCATGGCCGAAAGCGCTCCATCTGCCCAGAGAAGTCGAGTTGCGACGGATGACCACCCGCACTCGATGGACCGATTGGGATACTCCGAGCTTTCCGGGCCGGGTAGCACCGACACTGTGCTGATCTTCAGATGTGAGGATGGGCCTCGCAGCAGGGTGGCATACCCTCCATCGGGACTGACCAGGTCCCGGGGAGGCAGTTGGATGGATTGGCACGCACTTGTGGCCAGAAGGATTGCCGTCAGCCCAGCATAGAGCGCGAGGGCGGAGCCCGGTTGGGTACGCTTGGGCTGACGGCGCTGCATCAGGGGAGCAGCACGCCAGCAGAGATGAAGGTGATACCGATTGCCGCCACGATTGCTCGTAGATTGCTCATTGGTACGCTCCAGGTTTGACGTCGATTGACCGATCAGCTCAACCCGCTGGCTCGGTAGTCAATGCGTATCGACTCTGGCTCGATCAGACAATCGGAATTGTTTCAAACACTTGCAGTAGTTGGCTCCGGGCCACATTCGATGCGCCAGAGACATGCGCAGGTCGCGCCAATGGCGACACTTGCGCCTCCAGTCACATCATGTGGGGAAGTCGCGGGCGCGTCAGCCCATCGAATAGCGCAGCACACCCGCCGAGACCACGCCGATCAGCACCGTCGGCAGCATCGACAGCCGCGTGGCGGCCAGCAGGGTGATCGCCAGCGCGGCCAGGTCGGCGGGCTTGTCGGCGACGAAGTCCGGGGCGATCACCGAGATCAGCACGCAGCCTGGTGCGGCTTCCATCACCGTCACTGCGCGCTTGCTCAGCGTGCGGTTGCGCAGGGCGAGGAAGCCGACGATGCGGGTCAGGTAGGTGGCGGCGGCCATCAGCACGATGGTCAGCACCGAGGTCCAGTGGATCAGTCCGTTGAAGATCATGCTGCGTCCTCCGCCAGCAGCCAGGCAGCCGCCAGGCCGGCCAGGGCGCCGCTGGCCACGTACCACGCGCCCGGAATCAGCAGGTAGGTGGCAGCGGCCACCACCAGGCTCACCAGCCACGGCCGCGCCGCTTTCATGCCTTGCCACATGCCGCGCAGCAGCACCAGGAATACGGCGGGGAAGGCCATGTCGAAGCCATAGGCGTGGATGTCGCCCAGCATCGGCCCGACGATCGCGCCCAGTGCCGTGCAGGCCACCCAGACCGTGTACAGCCCTGCCGAAACGCCCAGGTAGTAGGCCAGGCTGAAGCCGAGTGCGCGGCGACGCGCGTCGGCCACACCCAGCGCCCAGCTCTCGTCGCACATGAAGAACAGCGCCGGCAGCACACGACGGCGCGGCAGGTGCTGCAGCAGTGGGGCCAGGCTGGCGCCCATCAGCAGGTGGCGGCTGTTGACCAGTGCGGTGATGGCCACAATCAGTGCGATGTGCGGTGGCGAGGTCCACAGTTCGACGGCGGCGAACTCCGAGCCGCCAGCGAAGTTGAGGCCGGTCATCAGCGGCACTTCCAGTGCGCTCAGGCCCTTCTGGGCCGCCTGCGCGCCGAGCACCAGGGCGAACGGAATGAAGCCGATCATCACCGGCACGGCGGCACGCAGGCCGCGCAGGAATTCGGCACGCGGGGCCGTGTCGCAGGCGTCGGGCAGGGGGAGGGTGGTACGGGCGTCCATGGAACGGCACAACGAGATGGGGGTGGCCCATGCTAGCGGTCCGATCGCGAAATCGGGTTGCGTTGATGCCACTGGATTCGGAATGATTGATATTCCATGCGGCCAGAGTCGACCAGGACGAAATTTCATGCAGTACCAGCTCGACAACCTGGATCGCCGCATCCTCGCCGCCCTGCAGCGCGACGGCCGACTGCAGAATCTGGAGCTGGCCCGTCTGGTCGGGCTGTCGCCGTCGGCGTGCCTGCGCCGGGTGCGGCTGCTGGAGGAGGGCGGCTACATCGACCGCTACGTGGCTTTGTTGAACGAGGCCAAGGTGGGGCGGGGCTTCACGGTGTTCGTGCGGGTGTGGCTGCGCGGGCAGGATGAGGACACCACCAATCACTTCATCAACAGCATCAAGTCTTTCCCGGAAGTGCTTGAATGCCATCTGATGGCGGGCGACTGCGATTTCCTGTTGCGGGTGGCGGTGGCTGATCTTGATGCCTACCGGCAGTTCCAGATGCAGCACCTGAACCGGATCGCCGGGGTGCAGAACACGAAGACCGAGATTCCGATGCAGCGGATCAAGCAGACGACCCAGTTGCCGCTTTGAGGGATGGGGTTTGCGGCCGGGTTGCACCCGGCACCCGCGGGTAGTGCCGGCCGCTGGCCGGCAACCTCAGGAGCAACAGCAACAGCGGGCCTGCTGAGGGATGGCGGGGTGGGTCCGGTTGCGGGGGACGCTGCAAGTACGTCCATGTAAGCTCGGTCGCCGCATCCATGCGGCTCACGCCCCCGCAACCGGACCCACCCCGCCTTCGACAGATTTCCATGATCTGCCGCAACGGCATGAGCTGCTCCTGGTGGGTGTCGACCTTGGTCGACACGTTTGGGTCGGTACGGGGTCGGATCCCGTTGCTTCGCAACGGGCTCTGACCCCCGTGCATAGATAGCATGGTCTGTTCGATTCATTGATTCCTGATGGGTGACTGGGTTCACGGAGCCTGGCTCCACGTCGCCCGTGGGCGGCGGTCATCGCAATGACATGTGCCCCCGGTACGGTTTGAGCCCGCTTGCGGGTCGCGCGCGGGCCGGGGTTCCGGTCGTGGTGCGCGTCCACTGCAGCTGCTGTCGCTGCCGAGGGTCATGTGTTCTACGTCAGGGGGCTGAATGGACACCACGCGGTCAGAACTTGGAAGGTGGCCATCGCCGCATGGCTGCTGCTGTCCTTTGCCGCTGCCGCACAGGACGCGGTTCATGCCTACGACATCCCTGCGCAGCCGCTGGAACAGGCGGTCGAGCGCTTCAGCGTCATCAGTGGGTGGTCGGTGATGTACCCCGGCGACCTTGCTTCGGGCCGCAGCAGCCATGCGCTGCGCGGGAGCCTGGCGCCGCTTGTGGCGCTGGAGTCGCTGCTGCAGGACACCGGGATCGAGGCCGAGGTGATCGGCGAGCAGCGTGTGGTGCTGCGCCGGGGCAAGCCCTCGGCCGCGGAACCCGATGTTGGCGCGGGGCTTCCCGAGGCCGAACGCCGGCGTCGCTACGGCGGGTTGCAGCAGCGGCTGCGTGCGGCGTTCTGTGACGACCCGGAGATTGCGCCCGGCCGCTATGCCGCAACGCTGCGCTTCCGCATCGACGGCGCGGGCCAGGTGAGCGAGCCCGAGCTGCTGTCCGGCAGTGGCAGTGATCGCCGCGACGCACGCCTGCTGCAGGCGCTGCACGGCCTGGTGCTGGCGGCCGAGGCCGCCGCGCTGCCACAGCCGGTGACGCTGCAGATCCGTCCTTCCGGCACCGACCACGACTGCGGCCGGCGCGCGCCCCTTCCATGACTTCAAGGATTCGAACATGAACAACGGTACGGCTGGGGCGGTTGATCTGATGGACCACCTTCTGGGTGCCTACGACGAGCTGAAACGCCGGTTGGTGCGCAAGCTCGGATCGGAAGAGCTGGCCGGCGACGCGCTGCAGGACACGTGGATGCGCCTGAGTGCGCGACGTGACCGCCTGGACGCGGTGCAGAACCCTGCGGCCTACCTGCTGCGCATGGCGATGAACACCGTGATCGACCGCCAACGGGCAGACCACCGCCTGCTGAGCCTGGAGGAGGTGGATACGCTGATGGACATGGCCGACCCGGGGCCGGGGCCGGCACAGGCGGCTGAGCTCGACTTCGCGCTGGAAGACATGGTCGGCCTGCTGCAGCGCATGCCCGAGCGTCGTCGCCGCATCCTGCTGGCGATCCGCGTCGATGGCCTGCAGCAGCGTGACGTGGCCGACCACCTCGGTGTGTCGCTGCGGTTGGTGCAGCGGGAGCTGAAGGCAGCCCAGGACTACCTGGCCGAACGCAGTGGGCAGGGGCGCCAGGTGCGGTTCTGAGCGACGGCATCCGTCTACACTTTGACGCCGAGCAGAACCCCGCAGCGTGCGGGTCCGGCATGAGCTCCCATGGATCCTGACGACCGCCCGCAACGCCCGCTGGATGCCGTTGAGCGTCAGGCCCACGCGTGGGTGGTGCGGCTGACCTCGGGCGAGGCGACCGCTGCCGATGGGCGCCGGTTCCGTGCATGGTGCGAGTCCGACCCGCGTCATCGTGAAGCGTTTGGCCGTGCGCGCCGGCAGTGGGAGCAGGTGCGGCTGGCCGGCGAGCGACTGCCCGCCGCCGCGCGCCAACCGGTCGCGCCGACGCCGGCCCAGCGCTGGAGCCGGCGCGCCTTCCTGGGCGCTGCGGTGGCGGCGCCGGCCAGTCTGGTGGTGGTGGCGGCGCTCCGCCCGCCGCTGGGATTGTGGCCGTCGGTGACGGCGATGGCGGCCGATTTCCACACCGGCACCGGTGAACGACTACAGATCGCGCCCTCGCCGCAGCTCAAGATCGAACTGGATACGCAGAGCAGCCTGCGCCGCCGCGCGCACGCGCAGGGCGAAGGCTTCGAGCTGGTGCAGGGCCAGGCCGCGATCGAAACCGGTGCTGGCCTGCGCCTGGCACTGTTCGCGGGCCCGGGTTGCGTGATTGCCGATGAAGGTGCGGTGCGCCTGGACGTGCGCAACACCCACGGCCAGGTACGGGTGACCTGCCTGCAGGGTAGCGCCCGTATCGAGCACCCGCAGGGCCGCCTGCAGCTGCAGGCCGGCCAGCAGACCCGGTTCGACGAGCGCCTCAGTGGCGTCGTGGCCGAGGCCGTGGCTTCGGAAGTGAGTGCCTGGACCGAAGGCATGCTGGTCTTCCGCCGTGCACCGCTGCGCGAGGTGGTGGACGAGATCAACCGTTACCGGCGGGGCAAGGTACTGCTGGGTGAATCGGCATTGGCGCGCGCGCCGGTCAGTGGCCGCTTCCGCATCGATGATCCGGATGCGGCGCTGGAGCAGCTGCGACTGACGATGTCGCTGGATCTGCGTCGCTTTCCGGGTGGCATCGCCGTCCTTGGATAGATGAAGGCGCTGGCCGTGCGCACCGCAGCCAGGCTGTTGCAAGCGAGGAGAGGCCAAGGATGCGCAACGAGACCATCGGTGTGCTCGATCTGCGTCGCAATCTGTCTGCATTGCTGGAAACCACCCAGCGAAGGCCCCTGATGGTGCATCGTTATGGTTCGCCCTGGGTGTGCGTGGTGTCTGACGCGCAGTGGCAGCAGCAGGCGGTGCTGCTGGACTTCAATCCGCAGTCACACCCACTGGCGATGCTGCTGCGGCTGCAGCAGCAGGAGATGCCCTTGGTTGAATCCGGTGCGCTGCCGCCTGCGGCGCTCGCACGCGCACTGCTGTTGGCGGACATCCATGGCATTGACGATCTCACGCAGCTGCATGAGCAGGTACTGCATCATCGGCTCTGGCACTGGTTCGTGGCGGGCGCCCATGGGGTGATGGACGGGTGGCAGCTGCCCGCGCTGCGCGTCGCGCTGGCGTCATGGTGCGATGACGTGGACATGACCGATGCACTGGTCGCATTCGCTGCCCGCAGCGACGTGGCGGTACTGGCCCGGCGTTGTGGGGGTGACGCGCCGCGGCTGCAGCGCGAAGCCTGCAGGCGGATGACGCTGCGATGACGTTGTCGATGAAGCGCCACCCCGTGCACAGAACTGCATTCGCGGTGTCGCTTCACCTGCCTTGCTGACGTCTTCTCCAGAGTACGACGCACCATGCGTCGCGGAACACGAGCGGCGCAGATGGAAGACAGTCGCAGGATCAGCATGCTGGAGCTGGACCGCCACCTGAGCCAGTCGCTGGAGCAGGCACGGCACACGCCACTGAACGTACAGCGCTACGGGCGCTCGTGGGTCTGGGTGCTGTCCAGTGACGCCTGGGCGGATGCGGCACGCTGGGCGGCACTGGACAGCAGTGCGCATCCACTGGCGGCACTTCGAAAGGCCCTCGACCTGCGGCTGTCGCCCTGGCCCGACGCGGCCATGAGCGCGCTGCCGCTTGGCGCAGCCGATGCGCGACTGCTGCAACGTGCGGCCCTGCTGGTGATCGTGCGTGACCTCAACAGTGCGCAGCGTGTGTACGACGACCTGCGCTACCACCAGGCCTACCGCATGTTCATCGGCCTCGACCACGGCACCGCGTGGTCGCCGACACAGTGCGTGCGCCTGCTGCAGGCGTGCGTGCATCCGTTGCTGCGCGAGTGCATCGACCAAACACTGGCCAGCGTGCCGCCGCACCTGCTCGAGGCGGCACGCGTGCCGGCTGCACGTGCGCCCGTACAGGCAACCGCGCAGCGAATCGCAGGCGGATGTTTATCGTACTGACACATGCACCGCTGACCATGGTGCAGCGGTCGCTTCCAGGATGACGAGGGCGGAACAATGGCAAGGCAGGCAGGTGGTCGCAGGGCTCGGCAGCAGGGCTTCAGCCTGATCGAGATCATGGTGGTGGTGGTGATCATCGGCATCCTTGCCGCGCTGATCGTGCCGCGGTTGATGGACCGTCCGGACCAGGCGCGCGTGGTGGCGGCGCGCCAGGACATCGCGGCGCTGATGCAGGCGCTGAAGTTGTTCAAGCTGGACAATGGGCGATATCCCAGTGCCGAACAGGGCCTGCAGGCGCTGGTGAAGCCGCCGCAGGGCAGTGGTGCGTTGCCGGTGACGCCGTACCTGGATCGCCTGCCGAATGACCCGTGGGGCCATCCGTACCAGTACCAGGTTCCAGGCACTCATGGCGACATCGATGTGTTCTCGCTGGGTGCGGACAGCAAGCCCGGTGGCGACGCCGGGAACGCAGACATCGGCTCCTGGCAGCTGTGAGGCGTGCTGATGGCAGCCCCGACGCGTTCGGTTTCGTGCATCCACCAGCGTGGCGTGGCGGTGATCGTCGCCTTGCTGGTGGTGGCATTGGTGGCCGTGATTGCCACTGCGTTGCTGACCCGGCAGTCGGCCCAGCTGCGCGCGCTGCGCGGCGACCAGTTGCGCGCACAGGTACGCATGGCGGTGGATGCCACGCTGGAGCGTGCGGCGCAGCAGCTGCGTGAGGATGTCCAGGAACAGCTGACCACGGTGCGCAGCGGGCGCTGGGCGCGCCCGTTGCAACTGCAGGCGCCGTTGCCGGTGCAGCTGCAACTGGTCGATGCGCAGTCGATGTTCAACCTGCGCAACCTGCTGGCACAGGGCAGGCCGGACCCCGAGGCGCGGGGCGCGTTCGTCGCGTTGTGTGCCGGGCAGGGGCTGGGCCAGGGCACCTGCGCATCCGCGGTGGACCACATCCAGGCCCGCCTGCGCGACGGCGATATGCCGGCGCAGGCGCCGCTGCCGCGCGAATCACTGATCGAACAGGCGCTGGCCGGCGCCGACCCGGTGGCGTTGCAGGCGCTGGCGCGGCGCACCGTGGTGTTGCCGGCGCAGACCCTGGTCAACGCCAACACCTGCGACCTGAGCGTCCTGCAGGCGGTGGCGCCTTCGGTGGAGCCGGCAAGGCTGCAGGCGCTGCTCGCTGAGCGCGACGCCGGCCACTGGCTGCTCAACCGCGGTGACATCGCCAACCGACTCGAACTGAGCAACGAACAGATGGCCGTGCTTCCGCTGGGTATCCATAGCGAGTGGTTCCTGGCCGTGGGCCGGGTGCAGGCTGACGGCAGCGCGGTTGATTTTCGCGCGCTGCTCTGGCGCGAGTACCGCGACGACGGGGTACGTGTACAACGGGTGTGGACGAGGATCGGCGCATGACTGTGCAGCTTCGGGTGCGCCTGCCGCCGTTGGCGCACCTGCGCGCCGACAGCGCGGTGGACTGGGCGCAGCTTCACAAGGACGAGGTAGTGGCACACGGCCGCGACACGCTGGCCGCGCTGGGTCTGCGGCATCCGCGGGCCACGGTGCATGCCTGCCTTGATCCGAACGACCTGATCCTGCTGGAACTGCAGCTGCCGCCGCTGTCCGGGCGCCGCCTGCAGGCGGCGTTGCAGGGCGAGGTGGAGGCCATGCTGCTGGATGACCTGCAGGAGGTGGCGCTGGCCCACGGTGCGCAGGCGGCAGACGGTACGGTTCCGGTGGCCTGGCTCGGCCAGCAGGCCATCGCGCAGGCGCAGCAGCTGCTGGCCTCGTGTGCGCTGCAGCTGCAGGCGTTGTATCCGACGCCACTGCTGCTGCCTTGGCAGGACGGCCACGCCACGCTGCAGGTCAGCGGCGAGCATCTGCTGGTGCGCAGCGGGCGCGATCGGGGACTTGTCCAATGGTATGGCGGACGTGACGCGTCTGCGGTGATGCAGGCGTTGGCCACCCGCCTGCAACAGGCCGGCGTGCGGGCCGTGCAATGGATCGACAGCGTACCGCCGGCGTGGCCGGACAGCCTGCCGGGCACCGCAGTCGCGCATGAGCAGCAGGCCTGTGGCCCTTTGCCGGGGTGGTCATTGCCGCTGCCCGGCGCAGGCCGTCAAGCGCCGCGACTGGCGATCGGCCTGGCACTGGCGGCGGTGCTGCTGGCTGCACTTGGCCTGCAGTGGCAGGTCTCGCGTTGGCGGGTCAAGGGTGAGGCGCTGCAGCAGGACATGGCACGGCAGTTCAGCGCACGCTTTCCGGAGATCACCGACGTGGTGGACCCGGTGTTGCAGGCAAGGCGAGCGCTGGCGGTTCCGCCGCCAGCGCCGCCGTTGCCGGCGCTGCAGCGTCAGGTCGCCAGCACGCTGCATGCGGTTCCGGAGCTGGCGGGTCAGGTGCACAGCCTGCACTACCAACCCGGGCAGGTGTACCTGGAGCTGGACGCCGATGCCCAGGCATTGGCCGACGATCCACAGCGGCTTGAGCACTGGCAGCAAGCGATGCAGGCGCAGGGGCTGCAGCTGGCGCGCGACGCCGGTGGACGCCTGCGGGTGAGCGGAGCGGGACAGTGACGACCCGAACCCTGCGGCTGGGCGAGGGGCTGGCGGGCCTGCAGCAGCGCTGGCAACGCCTGCCACCGCGCGACCGGCTGATGCTGTGGGTGATGGTGGTGGCGCTGCTGGTGGCGGGCCTGTGGTCGCTGTGGCTGGAGCCCCTGCTGAAGCAGCGCACGCACTGGCAGGCCGAACTGCCACGGCTGCAGGCGCAGCATCGCGCACTGGCACCGCTGCTGCGCGCCCGTGAGCGCCAGCAGCTGGCGCAGGGCCAGCATCCGACCCTCGCCGGGCTGCGTGACCAGATCAAGTCCGCCGGTCTGGCTGGCGGCCTGCATATCGAAGCGCGCGACGGGTGCTGGCACCTGCAGGTACGGGCTGTACCCGCCGATGCGCTATGGAACTGGCTGCTGCCGCTGCTGGCCGACCCGGCCATCGAGTTGCAGCAGTTGCAATTGACACGCACAGGGGATGCGAACATGCCGGCGGCAAGGATTTCCGGAAACATCGTGATGGTGGCTCCTGCGGGTGCCCATCCATGAGGGCGATGCGCAGCCTTGCCTGCAGTGCCGCATTGGCACTGATCGTGGGCATGGCCCACGTGCCGGCGGCGGTGGCGGCGCAGGACACAGGCGATGAGCCGGTGCAGCTGAACCTGGTGGATACCGATATCGGTGGTGTGCTGCGCATGGCGGCGCGCTTCACCGGACGCCAGTTCCTGGTCGACCCACGCGTGACCGGCAAGATGACGGTGGTTTCCGATGGCCCGGTCAGTCGTACCCAGGCCTACCAGCTGCTGCTGGGCGCACTGCGCATGAGAGGCTTCGCCGTGGTCGAGAACGGCGGCGTCAGCCGGGTGGTGCCGCAGGCCGATGCCAAGCTGCTCGGTGGCCGGGTGGGTAGTGGTGGTGCAGGGGGCGAGATCGCCACGCGTACGTTTGCGCTGCGCTATGAGAATGCGGCGGCGCTGGTGGCTGTGCTGCGGCCAATGATCAGCCCGGACAATCCGATCACCGCCAATCCAGGCAACAACACCCTGGTGATCACTGACTACGCCGACAACCTGGAGCGCATCGCGCGGGTGATCGCCAGCGTCGACACGCCGGCCGGCATGGACACCGATGTGGTGAAGCTGCAGCAGGGCATTGCCGTTGATGTAGCGGCAATGGTCGCGCCGCTGCTGGATGCGCAGGGCGCCGAGCCGGGCCAGAAGGTGGTGGTGATGGCCGACCCGCGCAGCAACAGCGTGCTGCTGCGCTCGGGCAGCCCCGGTCGCACCCGCCTGGCGCGGCAGCTGGTGGAGAAGCTGGACCGCGCGCAGGACGAGTCCGGCAACCTGCATGTGGTCTACCTGCGCAACGCCCAGGCCAACCAGCTGGCCGGTGTGCTGCGCGGCGTGGTGGCCGGGCAGAGCGATGCACCGGCAATGGGCAGCAACGAAGGCATCACGCCACTGCCCGGCGACGCCAACCGCGCCACGCCGGCGCAGCCGTTGCAGGCGCAGCAGGCCAAGACCGGTGGCAATGCGCTGGAATCGCAGCGGCTGGACCCGAACCGCCGCGACCCGATCGACGCCGGCAGCACCGGCTTCAGCCATAACGGCATTTCGGTACAGGCGGACGTGGCCACCAACACCCTGCTGATTTCGGCGCCGGAGCCGGTGTACCGCAACCTTCGGCGGGTGATCGACCAGCTCGACCAGCGCCGTGCGCAGGTGCTGGTGGAAAGCCTGATCGTGGAGGTCAACCAGACCGACGCGGCCGAGCTGGGCGTGCAGTGGATGCTGGGCAATGGCCGTACCTTTGGCGGCACCCACTTCGGTGGCGCCACCGGCGGTAGCGGGCTCAATACCGGTGCGCGTACCACGCTGGACGTGCTGCCCAAGGATGGCCTGAAGATCGGCGTGATCGACGGCACCATCAACCTGCCCGGTGTCGGCCAGATCCTCAACATGAAGGCGCTGGCCACTGCGCTGCAGAGCAAGGGCGGCGCCAACATCCTGTCGACACCGAACCTGATGACGCTGGACAACGAGGCAGCCAGCATCATGGTCGGCCAGACCGTGCCGTTCGTCAGTGGCCGCTACGTGACCGACGGTGGCGGCGGCAGCAACAACCCGTTCCAGACCATCGTGCGCGAAGACGTGGGCCTGAAGCTGCGGGTGCGCCCACAGATTTCCGAGGGCGGTACGGTGAAGCTGGACATCTACCAGGAAGTCAGCAGCATCGACGCGCAGAGCGCGAACAGCACGGCCGGCATCATCACCAACAAGCGCGCACTCGATACCAGCGTGCTGCTGGACGATGGCCAGATCATGGTGCTCGGTGGCCTGCTGGAAGACAGCGTCAGCCATGGCCGTGATGCGGTGCCGGGGCTGGGGAAGATCCCGGTGCTGGGCGCCTTGTTCCGCAGCGACACGCGCAAGCGCGCCAAGACCAACCTGATGGTGTTCCTGCGCCCGCACGTGGTACGCGACCCGGCCGCCGGACAGCGCCTGACCCGCGACCGCTACGACTACATGCGCAATGCGCAGGCCGGCGCGCAGCCCGTACAGAGCTGGGCCTTGCCCGCGCTGTCGGCGCCGCAGCTGCCACCGCAGGACCTGTCGGTACTCGGCCAGGGCAATGCGCGCGATGGCCACGGCCAGCCGTTGCAGAACACCAGCCTGGCAGCGTTGTATCCGGCCGGTGACGGCGATGCGCAGCTGGTGCAGTTCGCACAGGGGCTGGAGCCGAGCCGTGCCAGCAAGGGCGTGGCGCAGGTGCGGGCGCTGGGCCTGCAGGCCTACGCGGAGGCGACGCCGGGCGAGGGTGGGCAACGCCTGCGCGTGCGGCTGCCGCGTGATCCGGCGAAGTTGGATCCGGCATTGCAGCAGCTGCGCGGGCTGGGCTACACGCCGGAACTGGTGATCGGGCCGTGAGCGCCGTTGTGCCGCTGCCATACGCTTGGGTGCGCAGCCACGGCGTGATGCTGTCCGAAGCCGGTGGCGAACCGGTGCTGCTCGGCACGGCCGACACGGCGGCGTGGGCCGTGGCCGAGCTGCGCCGCCGGCATGGCCCGCTTCCGTTCCAGGCCCTGGATGCGGCGACCTGGCAGCAGCGGTTGGGTGAGCAGTACCGTGACGGTGGTGATGCCGCGGCCGTGGTCGGTGCCGCCGAAAGTGAAGTCGATCTGGACCGGCTGATGCAGGACATGCCGGAGGTCACCGACCTGCTGGATGCGCAGGATGATGCGCCGGTGATCCGCATGATCAACGCGCTGCTGGCACAGGCTGCACGCGACGGTGCCAGCGATCTGCATATCGAGCCGTTCGAGACCCATTCGGTGGTGCGCTACCGGGTGGACGGCACGCTGCGCGACATGGTGCAGCCTCGGCGCGCACTGCACGCAGCGCTGGTGTCGCGCATCAAGATCATGGCCCACCTGGACATTGCCGAGAAGCGCCTGCCACAGGATGGGCGCATCGCGATCCGCGTGGGCGGGCGGCCGCTGGACATCCGTGTTTCCACGGTACCGACCGGGCATGGCGAGCGCGCCGTGCTGCGATTGCTCGAAAAGGATGCCGGCCGCCTGCAGCTGCAGCGCCTGGGCATGGCCGATGACACCCTGGCCACGTTCACCGGATTGATCCGGCAGCCGCACGGGATCGTGCTGGTGACCGGGCCGACCGGCAGCGGCAAGACCACGTCGCTGTACGCCGCGCTGGGCCAGCTCGACAGCAGCACCAGCAATATCCTCACCGTGGAAGATCCGGTGGAGTACGACTTTGCCGGCATTGGCCAGATCCAGGTCAACGCGCGCATCGGCATGAGCTTCGGCACCGCGCTGCGCGCGATCCTGCGCCAGGACCCGGACACCATCATGATCGGCGAGATACGTGACCTGGAGACCGCACAGATCGCGGTGCAGTCGTCGCTGACCGGGCACGGTGTGCTGGCTTCGCTGCACACCAACGATGCGATCTCGGCGGTGACCCGCCTGGCCGACATGGGCGTGGAGCCCTTCCTGCTGGCCTCGTCGTTGCGTGGTGTGCTGGCGCAGCGACTGGTGCGGCGATTGTGTACGCAGTGCCGGCGTGCCGAGGTGGACGGCGAAGGCCGGACCGTATGGCGCGCAGTGGGTTGCACGGCCTGTGCCAATAGCGGCTACCGGGGACGCACCGGCATCCATGAGTTGTTCGTGGTGGACGACCGCGCGCGCGCGTTGATCCATGAAGGGCAGGGTGAACCTGCACTGCGCGAGGCGGCGCTGCGGGCCGGCATGCGGACCTTGCGTCAGGATGGCCAGCGTTGGGTCGACAGTGGGGTGACCACGCTGGAAGAGATTCTGCGCGTTACTGGCGACGACTGAGGCTTGCATGGCGCTCTTCGATTACCAGGCTGCCAACGCGCAGGGCCGCATCGAGAAGGGTCAATTGGACGCCGATAGCCCGCGCGGTGCGCGCCAGCTACTGCGTGGGCGCGGGCTGACACCCGTGCAGGTCAGCGCGGCGCGCAGTGCCGGCAGTGGCTGGGGCGCTCGCCGCCTGTCGGCCAGCGAGCTGGCCTGGGCCACGCGCCAGCTGGCCAGCCTGCTGGCGGCCAGCCTGCCGTTGGAAGCTGCATTGAGTGCGGTGATCGAGCAGGCCGAACGCCCGCACGTTGCCCAGGCGCTCACCGCAGTACGCGCCGACGTGCGTGCCGGCCAGCGCCTGACCGTGGCGCTGGCAGCGCGGCCACGCGATTTCCCGCCGATCTATCGGGCGCTGGTGGGTGCAGGTGAGGATTCCGGCGATCTGGCGCGGGTGATGGAGCGCCTGGCCGACTACATCGAGGAACGCAATGCGCTGCAGGCCAAGGTACTGACCGCCTTCATCTACCCGGCGGCGATCAGCCTGGTGTCGGTGGCGATCGTGATCTTCCTGCTCAGCTACGTGGTGCCGCAGGTGGTGACCGCGTTCGTGCAGGCGCGGCAGACGCTGCCGATGCTGACCCAGGTGATGCTGGCCGCCAGCGCGTTCGTGCGCAGCTGGGGCATGTGGGTGGGGCTCGGCATCGCTGCGCTGCTGGTGGCCTGGTGGTTGGCCCTGCGCAAGCCCGGGTTGCGCCTGCGCTGGGACGCGATGCTGCTGCGGGTGCCGATGGTCGGGCGTTTCGTGCTGGGTGTGAACAGTGCGCGCTTCGCCTCGACATTGGCGATCCTGCTGGATGCGGGTGTGCCGCTGCTGCGTGCGCTTGAAGCTGCCCGGCAGACCCTGGGCAATGCGTTGCTGGCGCGCTGTGCCGATGACGTGTCCGCGCGTGTGCGCGAAGGTGCCGCGCTTGGTTCTGCGCTGAAGGTGCAGAAGGTGTATCCGCCAATCCTGGTGCACCTGGTGGCCAGCGGCGAGAAGACCGGTTCGCTGGCGCCACTGCTGGACCGCGCCGCACAGACCATCTCGCGCGAGATCGAGCGTCGCGCGATGGCGCTGACTGCGTTGCTGGAGCCGACCATGATCCTGGTGATGGGCGGCGTGGTGCTGACGATCGTGCTGGCGGTGCTGATGCCGATCATGGAAATGAACCAGCTGGTGCAGTAGATCCACGCCATGCGTGGATGCACCGGACAGGACGCGCGTCGCGCGATCCATCCACGCACAGCGTGGATCTACGGGTGCCTGGATTTCTCCACACAATCCTCCACACCTTTTCCCGATCTTCCACAGGTTTCTTAAGCGGCCTGTCATCGGCGCGGACCAGCATGGACCCGTCGCCGCAGAGTGGGCTGGGAGGCCCTCGGCGGCAGCAGGCGTGTAGTGACCGTTCCTCCCTTGGCGTTTCCCTTCGCAGTAAACCCTTCAGGAGAAGATCATGACCAAGTACAAGACCCTGGCCGCGCTGGTTGCCACCGCGCTGCTCGCTACCGTGGGCGCCGCCTCGGCGCAGACCGTTACCGGCGGCGGTGCCTCGCTGCCGGCCGACCTCTACAAGGGTTCGGCCGACAGCATCCTGCCGGCGAACTTCACCTACGCCGTGACCGGTTCGGGCACCGGCAAGAAGGCCTTCCTGGAAAACAACTCGGCGCTGTTCTCGACCACCGGCACCGTGCATTTCGCCGGCAGCGATTCGGTGCTGAGCAGCACCGAGCTGAGCAACTACACCACCAACTTCAACCAGGCGACCAACGCCAACCGCTACGGCGCGCTGATCCAGGTGCCGTCTGTGGCCACCTCGGTCACCATTCCGTTCAACAAGGCCGGTTCGGCGGTGGACCTGAGCGTGGCGCAGATCTGCGGCGTGTTCTCGGGTGCGATCAGCGACTGGTCGACCATCGATGCCAACCGCAGTGGCCCGATCCAGGTGGTGTACCGCCCGGAAAGCAGCGGTACCAGCGAAATGTTCAGCCGCTTCCTGACCGCGGCCTGTGCCGCTGAGAACGCTGAAACCTCGAAGCTGGTGGGCGGCAAGTTCGCCATCAAGTCGACCTTCGCCGACCTGTACAAGCGCGATGCCAACGGCAACCTTCCGGCGTTCCTGGTGGCCGCCCCGGCCACCGGTGGCACCTCGCTGTACAACACGGTCTACGCAGCTGAAGGCCGTATCGGCTACGTCGGCCCGGACGTGATCCCGAGCCTGACCGATGCGACCAAGGTCGCCAAGGTCAAGGGTTTCTCGCCGGACCAGGTGAGCGTGCAGGCCACCCTGGACACCGTTGCTCCGCCGACCGGCACCGATGCTGAGAACCCCGCCAACTGGGTGCCGGTGTTCGGCAACCCGTCGGCTGGCTATCCGATCGCCGGCTACACCAACCTGGTGATCGGCCAGTGCTACAAGGATTCGAGCGTCGCCACCAGCCTGCGCGGCTTCCTGGCCCGCCACTATCCGGCGACCTACACCGTCGCGTATGAGAAGTCGATCACCGACCACGGCTTCATCCCGCTGACCAAGGCGTGGCGCGATGCGATCCGCAACCGCTTCGTGCTGGCCAGCAGCACCGCCGGCCTGAACAACCCCAGCACCTGCGCCGGCATCGGTCGTCCGCTGTAATCCGCAGTACCGGTTGAATCCTGCTTGACGCGACGCCGGCCTCTGGGCCGGCGTCGCCATTTCCGTGATGGTGCCGCCGCCGCAGTGTTTCACTGTCGGCTTCGTGTCACGTGAACCGTCTATCAGTGGCAGGGCATGCGTTGCGCGTGCCTCCCCGATCGTCGCCGCAGCCGCGGCCCACCAGGTTGATGAGGTTCCGATGTCGCACCCGCTCCCGTCCGTTGTTCGTCCGGCCGCGTTGATGCGCCGCAATCATCCGATGGCGTGGGCCATCGCAGTCGCACTGGGGAGCATGGTGGCCCCGGCCAGCCAGGCGCAGCAGGCGTTCAGTCCGGGCTGGTTCGCCGAACGGGGCGCGGCCCAGGGCAGCGCGGCACAGAGTGGCCGCATGCCCAACGGCGTGCCGATCCAGTTCCAGTTGCCGGCCCAGCAGCAGGATGCAGCACGGCAGAAGCTGCAGCAGTCGATCGACAATCTTGGCACGGCGGCGCAGGCGATCGCCCTGCAGCAGCGCCTGCAGGAACAGGCGCGGCAGGCGCGCCGCGAGGCTGGCCTCATTGTTGCCGATGGCCTCGGCAAGGACGGCCTGAGCGTCGACCAGAACCCGCTGACCCGCGGCTGGCTCAATGCGCGCGAGGCGATCCAGTCGCAGGGCAGCGACGGGCGGGTGCAGGTCACGGTCGAGCAGACCGCGGACAAGGCGATCCTGAACTGGGAGACCTTCAACATCGGCGGCAACACTACGCTGAACTTCCTGCAGAGCCCTGACTGGGCAGTACTGAACCGCGTCAACGATCCGCAGGCGCGGCCCAGCCAGATCCTGGGCCAGCTGAAGGCCAATGGCACGGTGTTCGTGGCCAACCGCAACGGCGTGGTGTTCGGCAACAACAGCCAGGTCAATGTACGCAATCTGCTGGCGGCTGCAGCACGGATCAGCGATGCGCAGTTCCGCGACAATGGCCTGTACAGCCCCGACGCCAGCAGCAGCGCGCTCAGCGATGCATTCGGCAAGGTGACGGTGGAGCAGGGCGCCCGCATCGCGACCCATGAGCCGACCAGTGCGACGCGCGGCGGTGGCTACGTACTGCTGGCCGGGCACAGCGTGGAGAATGCTGGCCATATCGAGGCGCGCAAGGGCCAGGTGCAGCTCGCTGCGGGTGACAGTTTCGTGATCCGGCGTGGCGTGGGTACGGCCACCAACACCAGCTCCACCACCCGGGGCAATGAGATCGCGCCGCGCTTCATCGCTGGCAGCACGGCTGGCGGCGTGCGCAACACCGGCCTGCTGCGCGCGCTCGAGGGTGACGTGACCCTCGCCGGGCGCAGCGTCGAGCAGGCCGGTGTGGCCGTGGCCAGCACCACGCTCGCACAGCGCGGCACCGTGCATCTTCTGGCCTCGGCCAGCGATGCCGGCAGCAGCGTCACGCTCGCCGATGGAGCCACCACGGCGGTGCTGATCGAGGACGACGGCAAGGCCACGGCGCTGGATACACAGCGCGACAGCCTCATCAAGGAGTCGGCAGAGCAGGACGCGATCCGCGCTGGCGCGCGCTCGGCCACCTTCGACAATCTGTCCCAGCACAATGATCGCCGGGACCAGTCGCGGGTGGAGATCGTCTCGGGTGGCAACATCCATTTCAGCAGGGATTCGCTGACGGTCGCCACGGGCGGCCAGATCATCGCCGATGCGGCGGCCCGCAGCTACGTGGACGACGCCGCGCGCGTGGACGTATCCGGCGCAGTGGGCGTGCAGGTGTCGATGGAGAGCAACAATGTCCAGGTCAAGGTGCAGGGCAACGAACTGCGCGACGCCCTGGACAACCGCGACAGCGGCAAGCTGACCAGCAGTGAAGTCTGGGTCGACCGCCGCAGGCTGGTCCACGTTCCGGCCGGTACCGGGGGCTACGAGGGGGAGCGCTGGTACGCTGCTGGCGGCCTGCTGGAAGTGGGGGGCTACCTCGACAACCAGGGGCACTCGATCGGCGAATGGGCCGCGCAGGGAGGTACCGTCCTGCTGGGCGGCAGGGAAGTGATCACGAACGGTGGCTCACGCATCAACCTTGCCGGCGGCAGCCTGGATGTGCAGAGCGGCGTGGTCCGGCAGAGCTGGGTGCGCGGCGTCGACGGCCAGGTCTACCGCCTTGATGAGGCGCCGGCGGAGATGCTGTTCGATGGCCTGTACAGCGGCCATGAAGTGAAGCAGGAACGCTGGGGCATCACCGAGACCTTCCGTGATCCGATCGTATTCGCGGCGCAGCGTGTCGACAACGGGTACACGGTCGGCCGCGATGCAGGACGGCTGATCGTCTCCGCACCGACCGCGGTGCTGGATGGGAAGGTTGAGACGGCCACCTTCCAGGGCGCGCAGCAGAACCGCAGGCCGGGGGCCGCACTGGATGGCTATGCGCAGGCGCAGACGGCGGTGGCGCGCAATGCGCAGCTGTACCTGGGGCGCTACGACGGCCAGGGCCGCAGCGGTGTGTTCGGCTCGGATGTGCGCCTGGATGACAAGGCTCCGACGAAGGCGGCGTGGTCGCTGCTGGCTCCGGTCGACGAGGAGCGGCGTGACACCGTGTGGCTGGATATCGCAGCGCTGAGTGCCCAGCAGTGGGGACGGATCGACCTGGCGACCGCCGATCGCATCCGCGTCGACGGCAGCCTTCGGCTTCAGGCAGGCGGACAGCTCAACCTGACCGGCAGCGAGGTGGAACTGGCAGGCGACATCGGCATTGCCGGCGGACAGCTGTCGGCGGGCAACCTGCTGGATGTCCAGGGCCGGCCGACGGCGCTGCTGCACGATGGCCGCGCCCGCACCGCCATTGCCGACGGCACGCGGATCGATCTCTCCGGTGAATGGAGCAACGCGTCACTGGCGATGCCGCTCGACGCCAGCGGTGCCTGGACGGATGGCGGCCGCATGAGCCTGAGCAACAGTCATGACGTGATCGTGGGCGCCGAGGCAACGGTGGACGTCGAGGCCGGCGCCGCGCTGGACCTGCGCGGTGAAGGCCGCATCGGCAAAGGGGGCAGCGTCAGCCTGCAGGCCAACAGCAGCACGGTTACGACCGACGGCAGTGGCCGGGTGCAACTGGGCGAGGGTAGCCGGTTCAGTGGCCGAGGACAGGGCAGTGGTGCCTTCTCGCTGGGAACAGGTGGCCACGTTCGGGTGGGCGATGCGGACCTGGCGGGCGCGTCGCTGCGTCTGGACCCCGGCCTGTTCGGCAGTGGCTTCGCACAGTACGACATCAACGGCCACCAAGGCGTGGAGGTGGCCGACGGCGCGCGGCTGGTCGCTGCCCTGCCAGGCCTGCGCATGACCCAGGACGCGCAGACGGCAACCGATCGGGCGTCCGCACTGGCGGCATGGGATGCGCCGCTGTACAGCGCCGATCCGTCGAACGGGCGCGTCAGCCAGCGCGCCGGTGCGAGCATCAGCCTGCGTTCGGACCGCAACAGCGTGGGCGGTGACCTGCGGGTCGGCAAGGATGCACTGGTGGCGGTCGATCCAGGGCAGACGATCTCGCTGCTGGGTGCAGGCAACATCGATGTTGAAGGCACACTGCGTGCGAAGGGCGGCCGCATCGTGATCGACGATGTGCGTCCGCAGAATGCGCTGTACGCCGGGCAGCGCACCGAACGCACCTGGCGTTTCGCCGAAGGCGCGCTGCTGGATGCCGATGCAGACGCGATCTCGCTGCCCGATCCCAGCGGCCGCCTGCGCGGGCAGGTGCGCGCGGGTGGACGCATCGAGATCGGCGGGGCGCTGGACTGGGAAACCACAGCATTCGTCGACAACCGACCACCGGAAGCCTTCGTGGTGGTCGAACGCGGTGCGCGCCTGCAGGCACGGGGTACGTCGGCCGAGCTGGATATCGACGGTCAGGGCCGTGTACGCGTGGACAGCGACGGCGGGCAGATCGTGCTGCGCTCGGCCAATGCGCTGTATCTGGAGGGCGGGATGGACGCGGCCGCCGGTGGTGCCGGCGCACGCGGCGGCACGCTTGGGCTGGCCTTCGGCGGCAGCATCCATGCACGTGGCGCCAGCGAGGAGGTACTGCGCGCACGTGCGATCACCCTCAGCCAGCACAGCGCACCGGTGCAGCCACTGCCGGCCGCACTGGAGTATGGCCACGCCGCGTTGTCGGTCGAGCAGCTGCAGGCGGGCGGCTTCGACAACCTGTCCGTGTTCGGTGACATCCGCGCCGTCGGCGATGTCGACCTGCGCCTGGCCCAGAGCCTGCGCATCCATGGCCAGGGCACTTCGAGCCTGGGCATGGCCGTGGATGCCGGGCCGTCGTCGGCGTTGCGGCTGAGTGCGCCCTACGTCCGCCTGGCGCAGGCGCGCTGGGGCCAGCTGGCGGGCGAGAACCTGCAGGGTACCGTGGCGGTCGCTTCGGCCGGGCCGGACGATCACGCGCTGGCGGTGCAGGCCGCGCTGATCGACATCCGCGACGTCACCTGGCTGCCCGGGTTCGACCACGTGGCGCTGGAAAGCCGCAGTGACGTGCGCCTGACCAACGGCATTGCCAGCAGTGGCAACACCAGCGCGTTGATGACGGCCGGTTCGATGGACGTGACCGCCGCCCGCCTGTACCCCACCGCAGGCGCGGTCGGCGCGCTGGTGGCCGGCGCTTCGGCGCAGACCGTGCAGACCGCTGATTACTGGGCCGATCCAGCTGCCGTGCTGCGAATCCACGGCACAGGTGCGGCCACGCAGCCGGCGCCGGAATCGGCGCTGGGCACGCTTCGCCTGGTGGCTGCCACGGTGCAGCAGGGCGGCAACGTGCAGGCGCCGATGGGCACGCTGCAGCTGGGCGGCCTGATCCAGAGCGGAACCATCGGCAGCCGGGTGGAACTGCTGCCAGGCAGCGTTACCTCCACCAGCGGTGCCGGCCTGTCGCTGCCCTATGGTGGCACCGTCGATGGTGTCGACTGGCGGGTAGGCACGCGCAGCCTGAGCTCGCTGACGCCGGCCGGCATCTCCTCGATGGGGGTGACCCTGAAGGCCAACGCGATCGAGGTGGCGCCGGGGGCACTGCTGGACATGTCCGGCGGTGGTGAGTTGACCGGTGCCGCCTTCGTGTCCGGGCGCGGCGGCTCCGTCGACGTGCTGCGCACCGCGTTGGCCGACGCCAATCCGCGCTACGCGTTCAGTGCGTCGGGCAACCCGGTGTACGCGATCGTACCGGGACGCGCCGAGGCGTTCGCCCCCAGCGGCGAAGAAGGATTCTCAGCTCCGGCGGTGGGCCAGCAGATCACCGTGCCGGCTGGCGTGCCCGGCCTGGCGGCCGGTACCTACACGCTGATGCCGGCAAGCTATGCGCTGCAGCCCGGTGCATTCCGGGTGGAGCTGGGCGCTACCGGCACCTCCGGCATCGTGCAACCGATTGCGACCGGCACCGGCACATGGCGTGTGTCCGGGCAGCAGCGCACGGCGCTGGGCGCGGCATTCTCGCCGTTGCTCACCGACATCCTGCTGACGCCCGCCGCAGTGGTACGCCGGCACTCGGGCTACAACGAAACCTCCTACAACAGCTTCGCGCAGTCGGTGGCCGACCGCCGCGGCGAGTCGCGTGGCTGGCAGACCATCGATGCGCTCGGGTTGACCCTTGCGCTGGGCGAAGGTGCAGGTCGTGCAGACACGCCTGCCATCCGCTTCGCCGGCACCGCGCGGTTCGGCGCCGCCACCGACAAGGGGCGCGGCGGCACGCTGGCAGCCACGTTGGCGAGCCCGGCGGTCGGTTCACTGGAGATCGTTGACGGTAGCGCGCAATCGCAGGCGCGTGATCGCGGCGCCACCTTCAGCGACGACGCGCTCAATGCCTTCCTGCCGGCACGGATGATCATCGGCGGGCAGTTCAGCCAGGAGGCCTCGCAGGTGGCGGTGACCGGCCAGGCGCGCAGTGTGGCGATCCGTTCCGGCGTCACCTTGAACGCACCGGAAGTGCTGGTGGCAGCGGCCTCCGGTGGCAGCGGCGTGCTGGTCGAGGCCGGTGCGACCCTCGATACACTGCCGTTCGCAACCGCCAACGCGGGTGCCAGCGCGACGCTGCCTTACCAGGTCTCCGGCGGTCTGCTTGCAGTGTCCAACCAGCGCCTGAACCTGATCACCGGCACCACGGGCGTGGAGGCCGGTCCGGTGGCGATCGACATCGGGGGCTGCCAAGCGGCGTGCGACGGCCAGGCCCGGCTGGTTTCCGATGGCAGCATCGCGGTAGCGACCGATGGCACGCTGCAGATGCGCGACTCGGTCAGCTATGGCACCCGCCAGCTGGGCCTGAGCATGGCGGCGCTGAACCTCGGCAGTGCCGAAGCGATCGCGCAGGCCGCTGCGGCAGGGGCGCTGCCCAGTGGCATGACCATGAACCAGTCCGTGCTGCAGCAACTGCTGCGCGGCAATGATGCCACCGGCGCGCCGGCGCTGGACACGCTGAGCCTGGTCGCGCGGGAGTCTGTCAACGTGTTCGGCAGCGTCGACCTGGACGCGCGCGACAGTGCCACCGGCCGCAGTGGCCTGCAGACGCTTGTGCTGGGTGCGCAGGCCATCCGCGGCTACGGCGCGGCGACCGACCGTGCGCGCATCCTGGTGGACACGCTGGTCTGGGACGGCGCATTGGCGGCGAGCCAGGCGCCGGGCAGCGACGCGTCGGTGCCGCCGGCCGATCCGATGGTGGACCGGCTCGGTGCCGGGCAGCTGGACCTCGTCACCCGCCAGCTGCAGCTCGGGCGGGCGCCATTCAGCCGTCCCAGCTCTGAAGTACCTGCGAACCGGCAGGTGCTCGGATTCGGTGCGCTGAACCTGAGTGCTTCGGAGCAGCTGTCGTTCTCCGCGCAGGGCACGCTGGACGTGTTCCAGCAGCGCGGCGACTATCTGGCCGACAAGGGCTGGCAGTACAGCGGAGGCAGCCTCGGCATCGATACCCCGCTGTTGACCGCCGATCCCGCCGCGCAGCTGCGCGTGCGCACTGGCGGCGACTTCCGCCTGCGGGGGGGCACCGGCAAGGCGGGTGGCGATGCACTGGGCAGTGAGCTGAGCATCGACGCCAACCGGATCGCGCTGGACAGCACGATCGCGCTGGCGTCAGGACGGCTGTCTGCGAACGCGCGTGAGGGCATCGCGCTTGGTAGCCGGGCGGCGCTGGATCTGGCCGGGCGCAAGGTCCCGCTGTACGACGTGGACAAGTTCAGCTGGGGCGGCGATGTCCTGCTGTCCAGCGACACGGGTGACATCCGCGCCGATGCGGCCTCCCGCATCGATGTTTCCGCCCGCAACAACCGCGCCGGGCGCATGACGGTCACCGCAATGGCTGGCCGAGCCGATCTGGCCGGCGATCTGCAGGGCGCCGCAAGTGGCCGCTACGATGCCGGTGGCACGCTGGTGCCCTACGACGGTGGTGAACTTGTGGTGCGGGCACGCCAGGTGCAGGACTTCACCGGCCTCAACCAGCGATTGACCACCGGCGGTGTCGTCGGCGGCCGCAGCTTCCAGATCGGTGAAGGCGATCTGCGGATTGGCGACGAAGTGAAGGCGCGCCGGGTCGACATCAGTGTCGACGCGGGCAGCCTGACCGTGGCCGGCCGCATCGATGCCAGCGGCGAGCAGGTCGGCAGCATCCGCCTGTACGCCCGCGACCAGCTGCAGGTGGATGGCACGCTGGACGCGCACGGTACCGGCCTGCGCGTGGACAGCCATGGCAAGATCATCCACAGTCCGAACCGGGCCACCATCACCCTGGGCAGCGCCGAAGGCGCCGTGGGTCTGGGCAGCGCGGCGCACCTGGACCTGCGTGCCGGCAGCGACGTTGCCGTCGGCGACGGCCCTGGGCAGAACGACGGCATGCCGCGCGGCTCGCTGAAGATCGATGTGCCGCGGGTGGGCAGCAACGACGCGGCGATTGCCGCGGCCAATGGCCTGCGCATCGATGGCGCGGCCGACATCCAGCTCAATGGCGTTCGCCGTTACGACGATGCGCCCCTGGCCGGCACCGCCGATGTGCGCGGCAACCGCGCGCAGCTGGTCACCCAGCAGTGGCTGGACCAGGTGGTCGATCCGCACAGCGTGGCGTGGATCGATGGTGCGCTGGGCAACCCGGACCTGCAGCAGCGCACGCGCGCGCTGGGTGATGTCCGCCTTCGTCCCGGCGTGCAGGTGGTGGCGCGGCGCAGCGACGCCAACCCGGACGGCGACCTGACCATTGCCGGCGACATCGATCTGTCCGGCTACCGCTACGGGCCCGAAGCCAACCGCGCCGATCCATCGCGGCGTGGCTTCGGCGAATCGGCCTCGCTGGTGCTGCGGGCCGAAGGCAACATCAACGTCTACGGCAGCATCAACGATGGCTTCGCACCGCCACCGTCCACGCCGGATGAGGGCGGCTGGCAGCTGTATGAGGGTCGCAATGGCAGCGCGGGGCACACCCCCTTCGGCAGCGGTCTGGTGGTGCCGGTGGACGGAGTGAAGCTGCAGCCCGGCACCGAGTTCCAGGCCGGCACCCGCCTGAACTACGACGTGCCGGTCGAATCGGTAACGCTTCCGGTTGGTACCGTGCTGCCCGCGCCGATGGTCATCTCGCAGACCCTGCGCCTGCCAGCGGGCACCGTACTGGGTGCGGCGGTGACCACCGACTCCGGGCAGACGCTGGCCGCGGGCACCGTGCTGCAGGAGCCGCTGGTGCTGGCGGCAGGTGCGCGGCTGGGAGCCGGCTTCCGCCTGCGCAGTGCGGTACAGGTGGCGGCACAGGAGTGGCCCGCCGGCGCGGTGCTGCCGGTTGCGCTGCGCCTGGCACGGGAAGTCGCGCTCAAGGTGGGCGCGTACATTCCCTCGTTGACCAAGGTGGAGCTGCCCGGCGACGCGCCGGTGAATCTGCGGCCGACCGATGCCAACGGCAACCAGGGGCGCAACTGGGCGCTGGCGCCGATGCTCGCCGAGGGCACCAGCTCCTGGGACCTGACCGTGGTTGCCGGTGCCGATGCCGGGGCGGCCGATCCACGCAGCCGCCGCTGGGGCAGCGAAGGCAGCGTGGTGCTGGCCGATACCCACCAGGGCTCGATCGGCACGGTCAAGACCGAGATCATCTGGGTGGGTGATCGTGCGTTGACCGAGCGGGCATCGCTGGACTGGATCGGCGACACGTCCTATGCGGGCCGTCCGATCGCGGAGCTGGCCGACATGTTCGGCTTCACCGAAGATGAGTTCTGCGCGATGTCGGCCGACTACTGCGGCCCGGCACCCCGCCAGGTGGCCGCGCAGGGCTCGCTGGATTACTGGGGTGACGAGTCCTACGTGGGCACCCCTGCGAAGGACTTCGCCGCGATGTTCGGCATGACCGAAGACGAGTTCTGCAGTACCGCGCCCAGCTACTGCGCCGGCGGCGGCACGCAGACCGAAGTGACCACTTACGGCAAGCGTGCGGGCACGCCGGCGTGGAGCGTACTGCGCACCGGCAAGGGTGACATGGAGCTGCTCGCTGCCGGTGACGTCGTGATGAAGTCAGGCTTCGGTGTCTACACCGCCGGCACTCCCACCGCGCTGGGTGGGGGCCGCGACGCTGCCTTCAATTCGCCCCGCGCAGCGGCTCCCTGGAACACCGCACTGCTGGGGCCGAACCTGGTGCCGGGCAGCTATGACGCAGCGATCGCAGGCTACCAGGCCTGGTATCCCGATCATGGTGGCAACCTGCGGGTCGAAGCCGGGCGCGATATCGTCGGCGACGCCTGGACCGCGCGCGCGGAGTCGGGCACCAGCGAGCGCGACTGGGCGCTGTACTCCAGTGCCTCGGTCGGCAATTGGCTGTGGCGGCAGGGAACCGGCAGCACCACCGGCGTGGAGCCGGTGCCGACCAGCTGGTGGGTGAACTTTGGCACCTACACCAACGTCTCCGCTGCCGCTGGCGCCTCTCCACGGATGGTCGGCTTCACCGGCTTCGGCACCTTGGGCGGCGGCGACCTGACGCTTGAGGCTGGGCGCAATGCCGGCGTCCGCGATCCGATGGGCGACGCGCTGGGCTCGCTGAGCGCACCGCGCTCGGGCGCGATCATCGCGGCGGTGGGATCGACCGGCCGGGTCAGCGATGGCCAGCTGCACCTGACCGGCGGCGGCGACCTGCGGTTGCGCATCGGTGGCGCACTGAATCCGAATCTGCAGGCGACGATCTCCAGCCTCAATCCCTCCAGGGCGGGACAGAATCTCGACCTCAACGGTACCTTCAGCAATCTGCGTGGCAGCCTGCAGCTCGATGCCGGGCGCATCGGTGCAATGGGCGTCACCCTGGAAAACTACGCGACGCTGCGTCAGCAGCGCGCCGCAGACCTGTTTGCACCCGACGCCGCCCGCGCGATGGGCGGACCGGTGCTGGTGCTGGGCGATGCGGTCGCGCAGCTGCAGGCACGGGGCGATGTGGTGCTCGGCGGGGTCGCCGATGCAGGCCGGGTGCCGCTGGCCAACTACAGCGCGGTGCTGCAGGATGATGGCGCGCGCGCTGCAGGCAGCACGTGGTTTTCCCTGTGGACCGCCAGCACGGCCGTGGATCTGTTCAGTGCCGGTGGTGACCTCGCGCCAGGCCTCGCCGGGCCGGATAACGTGACCGGCAGCAATCTGTGGCGCGAGCAGGTCCAGCTTGTTGTGCGTGGTGGTGATGATCTGCTGAATTACTGGCTCTATCCTTCGCGCTTCAGCGCCATTGCTGCGCAGGGCGACATCAAGCTGGACCGGATCAGCGCCACGCCGGGGACGCAGGATGTGATCCTGCTGGCACCCTCGGCAACAGGACGGTTGGACGTCCTGGCCGGTGGCAGCATCTTCGCCCAGCGTGGCGCGACCCAGATCGCGCGCTCGGGTGCGGACGCGCGGCTGCCGGGACCCTTCGATCCCGCATTCCTGGCCCAGCAGGGGGATTCCGGCGGCAATGTGACCCGCTCGCGGCACAACCTTTCGGTCGATGGCAATACCGCCTCGCCAGAAGCGTCGCTTCCGCTGTTCGCATTCGGTCCCAATACTCCGCTGTCCACTGTGTCTGCGGCACTGGCGCCGAGCCGCTTCTACGCGGTGCAGGGCGACATCATTGGTCTGGCCAGCGGCGGGCAGCGCACGCTGAATCCCAACGTGGGGCAGCGCACGCAGCTGAACTGGTTCGAGGCCGCCGGCGCCGTGCAACTGCGGGCAGGCCGGGACATCCTCGGGGTGTCGATGACCGCGTTGAACACCGCGCCCACCGACATCACGGTGGCGGCGGCGGGCCGCGACATCGTGCATCTGAACGCGACCATCGCCGGCCCCGGCAACACCGAGATCAGTGCCGGCCGCCAGCTGCGCCAGGAGGATGCGGGCAGCATCGTCAGCCTCGGCGGTATCGTGCAGGGCGACACCCGTGCCGGCGCCAGCATCGCGCTGACGGCCGGCAACCAGCAGATCGATTTCGCGGCCCTGCGTGCACGCTATCTGGATCCCGCCAACCTCGCCGATCCGGCGCAATCGCTGGCGTCGCAGCCGGGCAAGGCAGTCAAGGTGTACGACCAGGAGCTGAAGCAGTGGCTGCAGCAGCGCTTCGGCGTGGCTGCTGACGGCGACGGGGCGCTGGCTGCCTTCGATGCGCTTCCGCAGGAACAGCAGCACATCTTCCTGCGCCAGGTCTATTACGCCGAGCTGCGCGAAGGTGGACGGGAATATACCGATGCAGAAGGGCCCCGCTTCGGCTCCTACCTGCGTGGGCGCGAGGCCATCGCCACGCTGAAGCCAGACAAGGCTGCGACCGGCGCGACGATCGACCGTACCGGCGATATCGTGATGTACGGTGGCTCCGGCGTGCGCACCGAAGCGGGTGGCAACATCGAGCTGATGGCGCCGGGTGGGCAGATCGTGATCGGTGTGCAGGGCGTGGTGCCCCCGGCCAGTGCCGGACTGGTGACCCAAGGGCAAGGCGACGTCCGTCTGTTCAGCCAGGACAGTGTGCTGCTGGGCCTGTCGCGGGTGATGACCACCTTCGGCGGCGACATCCTGGCGTGGTCGGAGCAGGGTGACATCAATGCCGGTCGTGGTTCGCGCACGACCTTGCTGTACACGCCACCGCGCCGCGTCTATGACGGCTGGGGCAATGTGATCCTGTCGCCGCAGGCCCCGGCCAGCGGTGCTGGCATCGCGACGTTGAACCCCATCGCCGAAGTACCGCCGGGCGACGTCGACCTGATCGCTCCGCTGGGCACCATCGATGCGGGCGAGGCCGGTATCCGCGTCTCCGGCAACATCAACCTGGCCGCACTGCAGGTGCTCAACGCGGCCAACATCCAGGTGCAGGGCGAGAGCAAGGGCCTGCCGGTGCTGGCATCGGTCAACGTCAATGCGCTGGCCGCGGCCAGTGCCGCAGCCAACAGCGCCAGCCAGGCGGCACAGGACGTGATGCGCAAGAGCCAGGACGATGCACGGCGCAACCAGCCGTCGGTGATCAGCGTGCAGATTCTGGGCTTCGGCAGCGGCACGAGCAGCGTAGCGCCGCCGGCCCGTGGCACTACCGCCAACAGCGGCTACGACGCCGACAGCGCGTTCCAGTTCCCGCAGGCCAGCCGCGACGACGGCACGCAGCGCCGGTAGGCATCGAGCGATCCCGGTAGGTGCCGACCTTGGTCGCCAGCAGTTCCACGCCATGCGTGGATGCAGCTGCACCGCCGGAACGGACAGCATCGGGCCAGCCGCCAGGGAACGGTGGCGGCCCCAGCCAGGACGGCACGGAGGGCAGGGAGCGGCCATCGGCGGTGAGGACCACCGAAGCGGCGCCGCCGGGCGCAGGAAGGCACCCGGCGGCAGGCTCGGCAGTAGATCCACGCCATGCGTGGATGGCTGGGCCAGCATCAGTGCCGACCAACGGTCGGCACCCACCAGGGCAGGCCGGGCAGTAGAAGCCGCTCGGCAGTAGATCCACGCCATGCGTGGATGCTTTGCCTGGGAGGAATCCTAAAGCTCCAGCACCCGCCGGTAGCTCAGCGGCCCACGCACATCGCGCAGTCCCAACCGCAGTTCCAGCCCGGTGGCCGGCAGCACCTCGCCTTCGCTCGGCAACAGCGCCCACCCAGCGCCCGGCTGCCAGGCGCGTACCTCGAACCGCTGCACATCCCTGGCCACCGCAATGCCTTTCGACGGCTCAGGCGCGGGCAGGGGGTATCGATCCGTCGCCGCGCCACTGGCCCGCCACAGCGTAGTGCCCTGCCGCCACCAGCGCACCCGCTGCCAGCGTAGTCCATCACTGCCGACACTGCGGGTGATCTCCAGCGCAAAGCTGCCATCCGGGTGCCGTTCGCTTACCAGGGACGGAGGCAGCAGCCGCTGCGGTTGATCGGCCGGACGCACTGCACCATTCATCAGCGCGTCGTCCGCGCGCATTTCGATATCACGCTGGAACTGCTGCAGTACGCGCAGAGCTGTCGTGGTCTCGGCATCGGCCCGGCGCAGGCGCTGGTCGCTGCTGGCCACGCTGTCCAGCGCACGCCAGCAGATCAGCGCCAGCACACCCATGATGGTGATCGCGATCATCACCTCGATCAGGGTGAAGCCACGTGCGGCGTGCTTCATGGCGCTGCTGTCCACGGCAGCTGCATCCGCGCCAGCGACTGCCGCGGTGCCTCTTCGGCCACCACGCTGAGATCCAGTTGCGGCTGTCCGTCACTTCCCGTGCCGAGATGTTGCAGCACCAGGAACGTGCTGCGCCCCTGCACGCAGCGCTGCCGTGCATCCTGCGGCGGCTGCCCGGCCAGGCGCAGCTCCTGCCAGCGGTCCTGCGCACACATCAGTGCCAGCCGACGATCGCGCAGGCGCGACTGATCGTCGGTGGCCACCGCCACCGAACGCATCACCGCCGCCAGTGCGATTGAAACGATCGCCAATGCGATCAGCACTTCGATCAGGGTGAACCCGTGCCTGTTCCGCTTCACTGCACGACCTGCAACTGTCCGCTGCCATCATCACGAAGACGCAGCTGGCGGCCCTGCAACGACAGCGTCACCTCCCACGCCACGCCAATCCATTCGGGGCTCAGTTCAATCGGCGTGCTCGGCTGCACCGCGATGCCCGCCGGTTGCCATTGCTGCTGACGCAGCAGGTCGTCGCGCTGAACGTCCACCCAGCGGCTGCCTTCGCGGCGGCTGAAGCGGTAGCCGGCGGCGTCGGCCTGCCAGCGCAGGGGGCGGCCATCGATACGCGCCTCGTCGCGCGCCACCTGCAGTCGCTGGGCCAACCGTTCGGCTTCCTGTCGCAGCTGCCGGCCCGGGTCGAGCAGGCTGCCCAGGCCCAGCCCGATGCCCGCCGTGCAGATACCGATGATCACCAGCACCACCATCAGTTCCAGCAGGGTGAAACCACGCGGCATGCGCTGCATCGACGTTGCCTCCTGTGCTGGCCGATGCCTACCAGCCTAGGCCCGCATGATGAAACAAAAGCGTCAGCCGCAGCTGCTAGCGTGGGCAGGGACGAACGTGGCGACGGTGCGGAACATGGATGGCAGGCGCTTGGATCGCAATTGCATACTGACCCTGCTGGCGGCAACGTTGCTGCTGGCCGTGGTGGCCTACTGGGGCGTCACTCTGTCTGCGGTAGCGCCCGTGGCGGCCGCCAGCGAAGCGAAGACCGAGGCGGCGGTGCGGCCGATGTTCGATGCGGTGGCAAGCCTGCCGCTGGTGCGCCTGTTGTCTCCCGGCGCAGTGCAGACCGAGGTGGTGGTGCTGGGCGTGATGGCCGGCGACCACGCACCGCTTGCGCTGCTCTCGGTGGATGGGCGTCCTGCCGAGGCCTACGCGCCGGGCCAGCGGTTGGGGCCCTGCACGGTGCTGGCCAGCATCAGTGCCAACACGGTGGAGCTGAACCAGGCAGGGCAGTCGCGCAGCCTGGCGGTTCCCACGCTGCCACCGGTGCCGAGCGATGGCATCGTGCCGGCCGCCCTGTAGAGCCGAGCCTGCGCTCGGCTGCTTCTGCTTGGCCTCGTCGACGGATACAAAGACAGCCGAGCAGGGGCTCGGCGCTACAGAGGCGCAGGCTCAGCGCGCAGGTCGCTGCGGCACCACCGAGCGACCGAACGCATCGCCCATACGCTGCCGCGTGCCTTCCAGGTTGTACTGCATCAGCTGGTTGCCGGGCTGCCGCATCAGGCGTTCGGCTTCGGGGAGCGCCGGCGACTTCGCCGGCCTTGTCGCAGGCGCCAGCTTGCGTTGCAGGCAGTCCCAGGCCGGAATCCGCTCGCCGTTGACCTGCACTTCGATGCAGGGCGCAGCTTCTTGCTGCTTCTTCGCCTCGTCGGCGCGACCCGATGGCAGCGCCAGCAGCAGGGCGAGGGTGAGAGCAGCGCGCAGGCGCGGCATCAGCGATACACACATCTCGAATCTCCCGCAGCAATCGATGTTCTGCAATGAAGACGGGTAGCCAAGGCTGGGTCCGCCTGCGTGCGTTGCGGCGCTATCAAAAGATGACAGCGCTGTCACAAAACTGTTGGCGGTTTTGACGCGATGTACACGTCTTGTTGGTAGATCCACGCGCCGCTCCCTGGCCCCTCCCTTCGATACGACGCGATGCCTTCGATGACTCCTGTTCCGTGCCGAGCCGTTCGCCTTCCGTTGCGCCTGCATCCGTTGATGCTGGCGCTGGCAGCGCTGCCGCTGCCGCTGCTTGCGCAGGAGGCAGCACCCGCGCCCAGCGTGAACATCAACGAATTCATCGTGCGCGGCAACACGGTGCTCGATCCGCGGGAGATTGAACGCGCGGTGGAACCGTTCCTCGGCCCGGGCAAGACCCTGGCCGATGTGGAGAAGGCGCGCGATGCCGTCCATGCGCTCTACCAGCAGGCCGGCTACCAGTCGGTCTACGTCGAGTTGCCCGAGCAGCAGGTCAGCGGTGGCGTGGTGCTGCTGAAGGTGCAGCAGACGCCGATCGGCCAGCTGCGCGTGGTCGGTACCCGCCACGAATCGCCCGAACGCATTCGTGAACGCGTGCCGGCATTGGCGGAAGGCAAGGTTCCCGACTTCGACCAGGCCCAGATGGAACTGACCGCACTGAACGAAGGCGGGCGTCGGCAGGTGATGCCACTGGTGCGCGAAGGCCAGGTGCCGGGCACGATGGATGTGGACCTTCAGGTCGAGGAGAAGTCGCCGTGGCGTGCCAGTGCGTCACTCAACAACGACCATAGCGCCGACACCGAGAAGCTGCGCCTGAGTGCTTCGCTGGCCTACGACAATCTCTGGAAACGTGGGCACAGCGCCAACCTTGGCGTGTATCTGGCGCCGGAAGACACGAAGCAGGCCAAGGTGTTCTCGGCCTCGTACACAATACCGTTCGAAGGCACGCCGTGGAGCCTGGAAGCCTCCGGCTACAGATCCGACAGCCGCGTGTTGAATGCAGGTGGGCAGGTCGGCACCGGCACCGGCACCAATGTGATCGGCAACGGCCATTCGATCGGCCTCAAGCTCAACTACCGCCTGCCGGGCAGCAGCCAGTGGTGGCGCCAGCTCAGCCTCGGCGTGGATTTCAAGGACACCGAGGAGGACACGCAGATGGGCAAGGACAGCCTGAAGACGCCGCTGAAGTACGCGCCGATCACCCTGGCCTTCGTCGGCGTGCGCCAGGGCGAGCACGATCAGCTGAGCATCAACACCCAGCTGGTGGCCGGTACCCGCCGCCTGTTCGGTTACGGCAGCGACGCCACTGCGTTCGGGCAGAAGCGCTACTGGGCCGACCCGAGTTTCGTGGCGTTCAAGGCCGACGTGGCCAACACGCATACCTTCGGCAGCGACTGGCAATGGTATGCGCGCGGCTCGCTGCAGGTAACCGATGCGCCACTGGTGTCGGCCGAGCAGTTCGCCGCAGGTGGCATGTACACCGTGCGCGGCTACCTGTCGGCCGAGGCGATCGGCGATTACGGCGGCCTGGCCAGCCTGGAATGGCGCACGCCTGCGTGGTCACTGTGGCGCGGCACCGACCTGCGCGTCTACAGCTTTGCCGACGCGGCCTACCTGCGCCTGCGCCAGCCGCTGCCCGAACAGCGCGACAAGTACAACCTGGCCTCGGTCGGCCTGGGCGCGCAGCTGCGCCTGGGTGAACACCTGCAACTGCGCCTGGACTACGCCTGGCCCTACGCCGATGGCCCGGTCACGCGCAAGGACGACCCGCGCCTGCATTTCAACATCAGCACCAGTTACTGACCCTTCCCTTGAACATGCGTTCTCCGGAGACCCTTCGCATGGACCGTTTGCTTTCCCGAGTGTTGTTGCTGCTGGCCGCGCTGGTTGCGCTGCCGGCGGCTGCGGCCGATGCCAATTGGTGGCAGGCCGAATGGAAGTACCGCAAGCCGATCACCATCGACGCCGGACCGCAGGGCGCGGGCCTGGCCGGTGATCCGGGCCGCACGCCGCTGCTGCTGCGCCTGCATACCGGCAACTTCGGCTTCGACGGCACCCAGGAGGCGGGCAACGACCTGCGCTTCGTCTCGGGTGATGGCCGTACCGTGCTGGCCCACCAGATCGAACAGTTCGATCCCCAGATGGGCCTGGCCCTGGTCTGGGTGGACGTGCCGGCGGTCAGTGCCGCCGCGCCGCAGACGATCTGGATGTACTACGGCAATGAAAAGGCCCCGGCCAGCGGCAACGGCCAGCAGGTGTTCGATCCGGACTATACGCTGGTCTACCACTTTGCCGAGGCCAACGCCCCGGCGCGTGATACCACCGCCTACGGCAACAACGCCGGTGCCGTGGCACCGCCGGCGGAAGGCTCGGTGATCGGTCGCGGCGTTCAGCTGGGCACCGCGCCGCTGCCGCTGCCGGCCAGCGCCTCGCTGGCACAGGAAGCGGGTGCACCGCTGACCGTCTCGGCCTGGATCAAGCCCGGCAGCAACACCGCTGCGCAGGCCATCTACGCCCGCCGAGATGGCGCGTCCGAACTGGTGCTGGGCATCGAGAACCGCGTGCCGTTCGTGCAGCTCAATGGCCAGCGCAGCACGCCTGCGCAGCCGGTTCCGGAAGGACAGTGGGCACACGTTGCACTGACGGCAGAGAAGGGCGCGTTGCAGCTGTACCTCAACGGGCGCGTCGTTGCCCAGCTGAGCGGTGCGCTGCCGGCGCTGGGCACGGCTCCGGTGGTGGGTGCCGATGCGCCGGGCGCGGTGCAGCCACTGGCCAACTTCGAAGGTGCGCTGGATGAACTGCGCATCTCGCGCGTGGCACGGCCGGCCGCGCTGCTGCTGGCCGATGCCACCGCACAGGGTGCCGATTCGCGGCTGATCAGCTACGGCGCGGACGAGCAGTCCACCGGCCAGAGCCACTTCGCCTTCATCCTCAAGGCGATGCCGTTCGACGCCTGGGTGGTGGTCGCGATCCTCGGCCTGATGATGCTGCTGTCGTGGGCGATCATGATCGCCAAGGGGCGGCACTTCGGCCGTACCAGCAAGGCCAATGCAGTGTTCACCGAGAGCTTCGGCAAGCTGTCCGGTGTGCCGCTGCGCACCCTGTCCGACATGGACCGCCAGGGCAAGGCCCCCACCGCGATGCACGACGGTTCGTTGTGGCGCATCTACCAGGTGGCCATCGATGAAATGCAGCAGCGCCATCAGCGCGACGGCAACAGTGGCTACCTCAGTGGCGCCACCATCGCGGCGATCCGCGCGTCGATGGATGCGGTGATGGTGCGTGAGCAGGAGGCAATGGCACGACGCATGAACTGGTTGTCGACCACCATCGAGGGAGCCCCGTATGTGGGCCTGTTCGGCACCGTGATCGGCATCATGCTGGTGTTCGTGGTGGCGGCGATGGCCGGCGCGGTCGACATCAACTCGGTGGCACCCGGCATGGCCGCAGCGTTGCTGTGTACGGCGGCCGGCCTCGGCGTCGCGATCCCGGCACTGTTCGGCTACAACTACCTGGGCGCGCGTGCCGAAGCGATCGGTGCGGACATGGCAGTGTTCATCGACGAGTTCGCCGCACGCCTGGCCGAAGAGCAGGACGGGCGCGGCCCGGCCGCGGTCCAGGGCTGAGGGGCGCGCCATGGGCCAGAAGGCGAAGTTCGGCATCAAGAAGCGCGAGAAGGGCATCAACGTGACGCCCTTCGTCGACGTGCTGCTGGTGGTGCTGGTGATCTTCATCCTGACCAGCAACGCCTCCATCCCCGGCATCGAGGTCAACCTGCCGAAGGCCAGCAACGCCGTAGCGCTGGAGAAACCAAAGACCAAGGCGATCACCATCGACCCCAGCGGCCAGGTGTTCCTGGATGCCTACCCGGTGACGATGGCCGAGCTGGAAGACCGGCTGCGCACCGAGCGCGCGACCACGCCGGATTTTCCGGTGATCGTGCGGGGTGATGCGCAGGTGCAGTACGCCCGTGTGGTCGAGGTGCTGGACCTGCTGCGGCGCCTGGAGCTGGCCCAGGTCGGCCTGGTCACCGGCAAGGCGCAGGGCTGAGGCATGACCGCCCATCAACCCCCTCGGCCGGAGCCCGGCATGCGTGGTCGCCCGTTGCTGGTGACCGTCGCGCTGGTGCTGGTCGCGTTGCTGGTGCTTGGCGTCGCGCTGTGGTGGCTGTTGTTCAAGGACACCGCAAGCACCCGCCGGCCGGTGGTGCAGCCGCCGATGCTGGCGTTGCCGCCACCGCCTCCGCCACCCCCGCCGCCGCCGGAGAAACCGCCGGAACCGGAAACGCCGCCGGAAGAGGCGATGCCCGAACCGGAGCCGCTGGATCAGCCGACGCCGGCCGAAGAGCCGACGCCGACCCCGGACAACAGCGATCCGGTGACGATGAATGCCGACGCGCAGGCCGGTGGCGACAACTTCGGCATCCAGTCCGGCAGTGGTGGCGGTTCGTCCGGTGTCGGTCGTGGCGGTGCCGGCAACGCCACCTATGGGCGCTACCTCGGCTACCTGATGCAGCAGGCGATCTCGCGCGACGACAAGGTCAAGCGTCTGGCGTTCCAGTTGCAGGTGAATGTGTGGCTGGCCAGCGATGGTCGCCTGGAAAAGGTCGAGCTGGTGCGTGGCAGTGGCAACGAGGAGGCCGACGCGGCCGTGCTCGATGCACTGCGTCGCATCGGCAAGGTCGACCAGGCACCGCCGCCGTCGCTTGATTTCCCCGCCCGCGTCCTGATCCAGGGCCGCCGGCCCGGGGCCTGATTCCCCGACCTCCATGATTTCCCTTCATTCGATGAGAACCGTGATGAACGACCACGTCCGCGCACGAACCGATTCCCGCCGCCCGCGGCCGGCCCGACGGGCGCTGCTGTGCTGCGCCGTGCTGCTCAGCCTGGCCGCCCCGGCCGGCGCGATGGCCGCCGAAACCACCATGGTCAAGCTGATCAAGGGGCTGATCGCCAGCGGTGCACTGAAACCCGAAGACGGCCAGGCATTGCTGGTGCAGGCGCAGGCCGAAGCAGAGGCATTGCAGCACACCGCGGCCGCCGGGACACCGGCCGCCAGTGGTGGCGTGGCCCTGGAGGCCGGTGACGTGCGCGTGCCGTACGTACCGCAGAGCGTGCGCGACGGCATTCGTGACGAAGTGCGCCAGGAGGTGATGGCGCAGGCCAGGTCCGAGGGCTGGGCGGCGCCGAACGAAGTGGCTGAGTGGACCAAGCGCATCAAGGTTACCGGTGACATGCGCGTGCGCAGCGAGTCGCGCTTCTTCTCCGAACGCAACAGCGACATCGTCAGCAACTGGTCGTCGATCAATTCCGGCAACGGCTTCGACACCAACACCAACACCAACCTGCAGCTGCCGCCGCTGCTGAACACCCGCCAGGACCGCCGCAACCTCTGGCGCATCCGCGCTCGCCTCGGCATCGAGGCGACCATCGGCCAGCACACCACGGCCGGCGTGCGCCTGGCCAGCGGCAGCAGCAATGGCCCGGTGTCGACCACCGAGCAGCTGGGCGGTGGCCTGAGCAAGAAGGACGTGTGGCTGGACCAGGCCTGGCTGGCCTACAGTCCGGCCGATTGGGTGACGGTGCGCGGCGGCCGCTTCGGCAATCCGTTCTGGACCAGCGATACGCTGTTCTCCAACGACCTGAACTTCGACGGCCTGGCCGCCAACCTGCAGTACGATTTCGACGGCGGTGACCTCGGCCTGTTCGCCAACCTGGCAGTGGTACCGCTGGAGTACACCTCCGACAGCGCGCCCAGTCAGAGCCGGGCCAAGACCCCGAACGAGAACAAGTGGCTGTCCGGCGCACAGGTGGGCGTGAACTGGCGCTTCAACGACGACAACGCGCTGCGCGCCGCGTTGGGCTACTACGATTTCAAGAACATCAGTGGCCGCCTGTCCTCGCCGTGCGCGCTGTACGCAGGCGCGGTCGGCTGCGACACCGACTGGTCGCGCCCGGCCTTCATGCAGAAGGGCAACACCCTGATGCTGATCCGCGACATCGCACGCAACCCGCTGGATCCAGCCAACACGCCCACCCCGCAGTACGTCGGCCTGGCCTCGGCATTCCGCCTGGCCACGCTGAACCTGCGCTGGGATACGCAGCTGGCCCAGGGCATCGGCCTGCGCCTGGATGGCGACTACATCCGCAACCTGGCCTACGACAAGCAGGCGATGTTCAGCCGCGCCAACAATGGCATCGTCAACAACTACGGTGCCGGTGGCACCGCCAGCACCGATACGTTCCGCAGCGGCGACACCGCCTGGATGGTGCAGGCCACCTTCGGTGCCACCGACCTGAAGGAGAAGGGGCAGTGGCAGGCGCTGCTGGGCTACAAGCGCATCGAGGCCGATGCGCTGCCGGACGCCTACAACGACCCGAACTTCCACCTCGGAGGCACCAACGCCCGCGGCTACTACGTGGGCGGCGCCTACGGGCTGGACGCGCGCAGCTGGATCAGCGGCAAGTGGATGGCGGCCAAGGAAGTGTCCGGTGCTCCACTGTCGATCGACGTGTTCCAGCTGGAGTTCAATACCGGGTTCTGAGTGACGGCGTGATGTGGATCACGTAGTGCGTGGCGGGGGCGCAGCGATGCGCCCGTCTAGGGAAAGGAGACCACGCGCTGCACATAAGGAGGAGTGGATGAGCCGTCGCAAGCTGTTCGAGAGTTCCGAACCGTCCAGCCGATCGCTGGGCATCGGCCCGGCCTATGTCTCGGTGGAGGGGCTGCGCCAGCACCTGGCGGAGTTCCTGCTGTATGCAGGCCGGCCGGTGGTGATCATGCGCGGGCGCAGCGAAGTGGGTTACTTCCTGCCAGCGCGCTGCTGGCGCCAGCGTGACGATGATCCGCTGGCCGCCGCCGCCGCCGACCAGCTGCTGGACGCGGCCGGGTTCCAGGCCGAGGATATCCAGCAGGTGGAGCAGGAATTCAACGCGATGCGCCAGCGCACCGTACTGCATTCACGGCGCTGAGTGGCCGCCGGGCATGGCCCGGCGAGCGTCGTCTGTAGATCCACGCCATGCGTGGATGGGGTTACGCAGCACCCCCGCGCTCACTGGTGATGCGTGCACCCTCGCGCATCACCAGGGTCACCGGGGTCTTCTCCACCACCTCCAGCAACCGCTGCCACTGCGCATCACTCAGCTCGGCGCTGGCATGCAGCACGCGGTGCACGTGGAAACGCCCATCCTCGTCACGTTCCGAGCGCAGCTCGGCATGGAACTCGCCCAGCTCCCAGCCCTTGCGCTGCGCATACATGCGCAGGGTGATGGCGGTACACGCCGCCAGCGAGGCCAGGTACAGGTCGAACGGCGCAAAGCCCTTGCCCTGGCCACCCAGCGAGGCAGGCTCGTCCGCATCCACATCAAAGCTGCCGTTGCTGATGTGGTGCAGATAGTTGTCGGCGGTCGAAACAATGCGTGCGTAGGCCATCACGTTCTCCATCTGTCTGTGGCGTCGAGCCACGCTCGACTGCGCCAAAAAGGGCGGCCCCAGCCAGGACCGGGGCCGCCACCCCATCACTCGGTACGATCGTACGAGAACTGGATGCCCGCGGTACCACCGGTTGCGATGAAGAGGTTCATGAAATCCGGGACCGTTGCCGAGCGGGCCCAGTCGCGCTGCAGTTCGCAGAGCACCTGCCATGCGTGGATGAACGAGCCCGCGGCTTGCCGCCTGCGGCCGCGCAGCCCACAATCCACGTCCGGACCGTCGCCATCACGCCCATCATTCCCCGGTCCGGCCTTGGCACCTATGTCTCCCAATGCCCTGGCGCTGGTCGAGCTGCTGATCCGCGAGCGCCGTGCGTTGTCCCGCTTCATCGCACGCTATCTCGACCCGGCCAGTACTGAGGACACCCTGCAGAACCTGTACCTGAAGGCCAGCAGCGTGCCCGGCGATCCGCCCATCCTGGAGCCGCGCGGCTATCTGTACCGGATGGCCTACCATCACGCGCTCAACCGCAGCCAGGCCGACGCCCGCGAGCGGCGAGCGATGGCCGAGTACGCCGTCGACATGGGCGATGCAGGGCATGATGGCGAGGCGCAGGCGCTGGACCAGGCGCAGCTGCGCGAGATCACCCAGACCATCCTCGCCCTGCCGGCCCAGGTGCGCGAGTGCTTCGTGCTCAACCGCTACCTGGGCCTGAGCGAGCGCGAAATCGCCGCGCGCCTGGGAATCTCCAAGAGCCTGGTTGGCAAGCATGTGCTGCGCGCAGCGCTGCTGATCCAACAACAGCAGCAGGGAATGCGTCGATGAGCGGCGATTACCGTGGGCAGATCGCGCCCGCCGTTGTCACAACAGGAAAGCGCACCTGTTCGTGGTGCGGCAGGCCACAATCATGACCACCTCCGAACCCTCGCCGCGTCAGGCCAGGCAGGCGTTGCGCTGGGTGATACGGCGCAGTGCAGGCCCCCTGCCGGAACGCCAGCAACGAGCCCTGCAGCGCTGGCTGCAGGCCGATCCCCGCCACGCGCGGGCCTGGCGCCAGCAGCAGGCCTTCTGGCAGCGGTTGGACGCTGCCGGGCCCGAGGTGCTGGCCGCGCTGCCCGAGCTGACCGCAGATCAGCAGGGACTGCGCCCGATCGCACCGCGCCGCCGTCTGCCCTGGCTGCTCGCCAGTGCTGCGGCCGCAGTGCTGATGGTCGCGGCCGCACCGCACGCGTTGCTGCTGGCGCGCAGCGATGTGCGCAGCAGTGATGCGCCGCGCGTGGTGCGGCTGGACGACGGCAGCACGGCGGTACTCGATGCCGGCACCGCACTGGCATTCACGTTCGATGGCCAGCAGCGGCGCGTGCAGCTGCTGCGCGGGCAGGCCTGGTTCCAGGTGGCGCATGAGCAGCGACCGTTCCAGGTCGAGGCCGGCGGTGGCCAGATCCGCGATATCGGTACGGCGTTCAGCGTGTCGATGCAGGGCGCCACCATCACCACCGAAGTCAGCGAGGGCGTGGTCGATGTGCGCCCGGGCGATGGCAGCGTGCAGCGCCTGCGCGCCGGGCAGGTGCGTGCGTTCCGTGACGGGCGCTGGCTGCAGCCGCTGCAACAGGCCGCGCCGGAGGCGATGGCGCCGTGGCGTCGCGGTGAGGTGGTCATCGACGGTCTGCCTGCCGCTCAGGCCATCGCCGATCTCGGCCGCTACCGGCGTGCCCCGGTCTGGGTGGTGGGCGGGCAGGGCGCACGCGTGCGGGTCAGTGGCCTGTTCCATCTGCAGCAGCCGGACACGGCCATCGACGCCGTGGCCGTGCAGGCGGGACTGCGGGTGCAGCGCTTGCCCGGTGGTGCGTTGCTGGTGTGGTGAAGCGCCCGCCGAGCACGCATGAACCGGCTGCATGAAAAAACATGAAAAAACCGTGGGCAGTCGTCGTACCCCGCTGTCTATAGAGGTATAGCCAGAGCGAAACCGCGTTTCTTCTCAAGCCAGACACACCACCGGGCACCGGACGTGCCCGTGGTCCCGCCCCGCTTGAGGAGTTCCTGTCCATGCCGTCCACGGCATCCGCCTGTCATCGTCGCGCTACCGTCCTGGCCCTGGCCATCTCCACCGCATTGCTGCCGCTGGCCTGGGTGCCGGTGGTGCAGGCGCAAGCCACACTGGCCGCACCGCTGCGCACTTACGCCATTCCGGAACAACCGTTGGCCGATGCCGTGCGCAGCTTTGGCCGCCAGGCCGATGTGCAGGTGGTCTTCCGCAGTGACCTGGTGGAGGGCCGTCGATCCAGCGCGGTGAGCGGCGAGTACAGCCAGATGCAGGCCCTGCAGCAGCTGCTGCGCGGCAGTGGGGTGCGTGCCCAGCGCGGCATGGATGGCACCTGGAGCCTGCGCGCCGCAGCGGAGGCGGGGGAAGGGGACGGGGAAGGGGTACGGGTGACCGAAACACTGGACGTGGCCGGTCGCCTGCAGTCGGACGGGGGCGAGGCGCGTGATCGGCGCGGCTACGATGATGTGTTCGCGCTGGATCTGACCACGGCGTACTCGGGGCGCGACCGTGTGGAGCGCTATCGCGGCTCCAACCCGGCCGACGTGGTCAAGGATCTGGTCGGTGTGTTCAGCGGTGATGCGCGCAACAGCGGCGCGCTGGACATCAACATCCGCGGCATCCAGGGGCCGGGGCGGGTGCCGGTCAGCATCGACGGTGGCGAGCAGGCGCTCACGGTCTGGCGCGGCTACAACGGCGTCAGCAACCGCAACTACATCGATCCCAACCTGATCGGTGGCATCCAGGTCATCAAGGGGCCAGGGCTGGTGCGCGATGTGCACAGCGGGATCGGTGGCGCGCTGGTGATCAAGACCATCGATGTTGACGACATTGTTGCTGCCGGCGAGCGCTTCGGCGGGGAGCTGAAGATCGAAGGCAGCAGCAATACGGTGGCGCCACGCCTGCCGCGGCTGCATACCGGCGAGGACTACCGCACGGTGCCCGGGTTCCCGCAGGGCTCACCCTCCGCACCGTATGCCGACAGCACGCTGCTGGTGCCGGTGAAGTCGCGCGGTTCTGAAACCAATGTGTTCGCCGGGGAAGACCAGGCCTGGCGGCTGGCGCTGGGCCTGCGTGGCGAACACGTGGACCTGATGGCGGCCTATGCCTGGCGCAAGCGCGGCAACTACTTTTCCGGCACCCGGGGCGCGGCGTACTACGACCAGGATCCGCGCGAGCAGTTCGAGTACAAGGGCCTGGACTACATCACCACGCTGGCGCGCTACTTCAAGCCCGGCGACGAGGTGCCCAATACCTCCAGCGAGCAGGAATCGTGGCTGCTGAAAGCGACCTGGCAGATCAACGACGACCAGCAGCTGCGCGCGACCTGGCGGCGCACGCTCTCGCACTACGGCGAGATCATGCCCTCGCGCATCCTGTCCGCGCCCGACTACGGTCGCATCCAGTGGCCGCTCAGCCGCGTCGATGCCGATGCCTGGAACCTGGAATACCACTGGCAGCCCGCCGGCAGCCGCTGGCTGGACCTGCGTGCCAACCTGTGGCGCACCGAAACCACCAGCGATACGTACACCGCTGGCGGCTTCCCAAATTTTGCCAGCAACCCCGACTGGAACCCCGGCAGCAGCCCGATCCTGCGCAATACCGCGCTGGCCAATGCCCGCAACGACCGCACCGGCCTGACCCTGAGCAACCGCTTCGCGTTGCATTCCACCCTGGACCTGACCGTGGGCGGCAACTGGCAGTTCGAGAAACTGCGCTCGGCGGACCCGTACTTCGGCGTCAGCGATGGCTGGCGCATGTACCCGCGCGCGGGGCGCCGCCAGGAAGGCGAAGGCTACCTGGTGCTGGACTGGCGGCCGGTGGATTTCCTCTCCCTGAGTGCCGGTGTGCGCTACGCGCGCTATTGGGCCTTTGATGATTTCCTGCAGGACCACCCGGAGCTGATGACCACCTCGGTGTTCCCCAAGGAGGCCCGCTACCGCGTCAACGAACTGCCCGAACGCCCGGCCAGCCTGCAGGGCGAGATCGATGCCATCGAGTCGCAGCGCGCGTTCTGGGACAGCATCGGCATGGGCTTCATCGTTGATGATCTGCTGAAGGGCCTGCTGAGCAGGTATGAGACGCCGGTCGCGGTGGACCACACCATTCCGTGGCTGCCGGATGCGGACGGCAACTACAGCCGTGCCAGCAACCCCTGCCTGAATGGCCAGGTGGCGGCCATTCCCGGGCTGTTGCCGGTGCAGGGTGCGCAGATCCTGTGCAGCATCCAGAGCGGGCGGCCGCAGACGGTGTCCGGGCGCAATGAGCGCAGGCGCGACCATGCCTGGCTGCCGACCTTCTCGGCCACCGCGCATTTCTCGCCCAATGCGCGCGCCTACGTCCGCTACAGCGAGGCGGTGCGCTTCCCCAGCATGTTCGAGAGCACCATCGCGTTCTCCAGCAGCCTGAACCCGCTGTACCCGCTCAAGCCCGAGCACGCCTACAACTACGAAGTGGGCTACGTGCACAACCTGTCGGCGCTGTTCGGCAACACCGCGGATGCCGACGTGAAGTTGGCCTACTACGTGCACAAGACCCGCAACGTCATCGAGCGCGACGGCAATCTCCTGTTCGACAACCTGGACAAGCAGCGCATCCGCGGCGTGGAGCTGCAGGCGCGGTTCGACAACCGCCGCTTCTTCACCGACCTGGGCATCACCCGCACGCTGGAAAACAAGGTCTGTGACGAAAGCATGGCGGTGCAGCTCGATGCACTCGCCGGCAAGGTGCCCAACTGCGTGCAGGACGGCTTCGTCAGTGGCTACCTGCTGACCCAGGCCATTCCCCGCTTGTCGGTGAACGCGTCGCTGGGCACCCGGCTGTTCGATGAGCGCCTGGAGCTGGGCAGCCGCATCGTGCACTACCAGCGCCACCAGAACCCGGACCTGCAGGCCTACCGTGACCGCCTGTACGCCGGCAGTGGTGGCCTGATCTGGCAGAACGTGCCGTTCACCTGGGGAAACATCACCACCGTCGATGCCTACGCGCGCTGGCGCATCAACGACCATGCCAGCGTCGAGCTGGTCGGCACCAACCTCGGCAACCGCTACTACGTCGACCCGGCCACTCGCTCCACGCTGCCGGCGCCAGGGCGCACGCTGAAGCTTGGTGTCACCGCGCGCTTCTGATGACCTGTTCCGTTGCTGTACCCGTAGTTCCCTCAACCCAAGGAGTAGTTCCATGAAGATGATCTCCCGTTCCGTACTGGCCGTGACCGCCACCTTTGCCCTGGCCGGTGCTGCCCAGGCTGCCGACATCGTCGGTGCGGCCAGCCCGGCCACCGATTCGCAGCTGTACGTCAAGGTCGGTGCTTCCGAAGTCAACGGCGGCCCGCACAGTGCCGGCAAGGCCGGCATCGGTGTCGGCACCGTCTCCAACGCCAAGCCGGTCGATTTCCAGGGTCTGGCCGCATACTCGGCCCCCACCACCTTGGGCAACGTGACCGTGCGCACGCTGGCCATGCCGATCACCGGCACCCCGGGCAACCATGCCGGCATGGGCCACTTCAACTTCGTCAAGGTGGGCAGTGGCGATGTGTGGTTCGGTGAATGGTCCAAGGATGGCGCCGCGGGTGGCTTCAACAACCGCCAGGTGTACTTCGCTGGCGACCGTGCGGGCACCACGTTGCCCAGCGGCACCGCCACGTACGCGGTGGCCGGCCTGAACAAATTCAACGGCAGCAACCTGCTCAGCGGCACTTTCGCCGCGAACTTCGGTACCGGCAAGCTGACCGGCGGCCTGACCGGTGGTGGCCAGACGCTGGCGATCAACGCCAACATCAACAGCGCTGATGCGTCCTTCGCCGGCACCGCTGTGGCCAACGGTTCGGTCACCGGCAACAGCCAGGGCCAGTTCTTCGGCGCCAACGCCGCCACCCTGGCCGGTATCGCTACGTTCGCCGGCAACAGCCAGTACGACACCGCCTTCGGCGGCAGCAAGAACTGATTGCCACGCCCCTGACGGGGCAGGGCAGGGACAAGCCGCGATCCGCCAGTCCCTGCTTCGGCCCGCTGCATGCACCGCCACGGATCGCCCATGCGCCACCCCATTTTCCTTGTGTTCCTGCTGCTGGTTGCCGCCGACGTGTGCGCCCAGCAGGACGATCTGCGCCGCGTGCTCGAACAGGGCAGCGAACTGCGCCACCAGCAGCAGGACCAGCAGCGCCTGCAGCAAGCCGAATCACAGCGGCCGACGCTCACCATCGATGGCAAGACCGTGCGGGTGGAGCGCACCGTCGATGATCTCGGCCAGGCCCTCTACCTGTCGTTGCAGCACCAGCAGTGGCCGGCCGCCGCGGCGTTCCTGGCCGAATACATCGAGCTTCCGGGGCACGATCCGCTGCTGCGCCACTACGCGCAGGGTGCGTTGGCCCGCGTGGCCGGTGACCATCCGCGCGCTGCACAGGAGTACGAAGCGCTGCTGGCAGCGCAGCCGGACTTCCTGCCCGCCCGCCTTGAACTGGCACGCGTCTATGCCGAAGACCAGCGCGACCGCGAGGCGGTGGCATTGTTCGGTGCAATCAAGGCCGGTATCGACAGCAACGATCCGGCCACCGCGGGTGTCCGCGCTCGCGTGGACAGCTATCTGGACGCGTTGCAGGCACGCAGGCGCTGGAAGGCGGCGGTCGCCGCTGGGCCTGCATGGAGCGACAACATCAACCGCAGTTCGGCCAGCCGCACCTGCCTGTTCGTCGTCGGCGACACCTGCCTCATCGAACGCACGCTGCCCGAAGCGCAGCGCGCCACCGGCCTGGACTACGACGCCAACCTGGAACGGCGCTGGGCGTTGGCCGGCCATCATGGACTTTACGTGCGCGGTCTCGCTTTCGGTCAGGCATGGCGCGGGTACAGTGCATACAACGAGCTCAACGCCAGCGTGCAGGCCGGTTACAGCTGGCGCAGTGCACGGCACACCCTGCAGCTGGCGCCGAGCTATGACTTCCAGGCGCTGGGCAACCACGCTCTGCAGGGCGGCAGCGGCGTACACGGCGAGTGGCAGTACGCCCTGGACGGGCGCAGCCTGCTCAAGCTGGAGGCCGACTGGAAGCGCCAGCACTACCGGCGGTCGGGCCTGGCTGACAACTACGATGGCGATCTGGCAGCGCTGTATGCCACCTGGTTCCGCGCGCTCAATCCGCGCTGGACCCTGTTCGCGGGCATGGACCTGAGCGACAGCAGCGCTGCCGACCCGGTCAACGGCTACCGCCAGCGCGGCCTGCGGCTGGGCGCGGCGCGCCAGTGGAGTGGCACCACGGCCACGGTGTTCGTGTCGTTGCGTCACCGTGACTATGACGCCTGGAGTCCGTTGCTGGAGGCGCGCAGGCAGGACGACGAACAGAACCTGATCGCCATCGTGCGCAGCGAGCGGCTGGCGGTGGGCGGGCTGGTGCCCAGCCTGAGCCTGCGCTACGCCCGTATCGACAGCAACGTCGGTTGGCTGTACAGCCATGACCGCGGCCTGCTCAGCCTGAAATGGGAGCGTGCGTTCTGAACGCACCGCTGCAAGGCCGGAGTGAATGCGCCGCGGCTGCGATCTTCATCGATCATCACGCGCCCTTGTAGCCCGGTTCGCGCATCCTACGACCGTTGCGGCGGAGGTGGGCCGCGTGTATCGAGGAGCGCCGGTCGTGCTGGAAGCGGGCAACAAACCAGAAGGCCTGAAAGGGTTGAGAGTACTGGTGGCGGAAGATGAATTCGCCATCGCGATGTTCCTGGTGGACTACCTGGAGTTGAAGGGCGCGCAGGTGGTGGGGCCGGCCGGGGACCTGCAGGCACTCGGCCGGCTGCTGGATGACAACCCCATCGATGTGGCCCTGCTGGACATCAACCTGGGCGGTGAACAGGTGTACCCGCTGGCCGACCGGTTGGCCGAAGCGGGTACGCCGTTCATGCTGACCTCTGGCTACGATGACAACCTGCCCAGCCGCTTCGCGGATGCGCCCCGCTGCACCAAGCCCTATCACATCGAGGCCCTGGTCCAGCAGCTGGCGGGACTGGTGGCGACGCCGCAGGCCCCTGCGGGCATCGCCTGATTGCGCGGCATGTCGCGCCACACCGAAGGCCTCCGGGCCGTTGAGCGCCCGGCGGGCATGCCGCCGTCGCTGCAGGCGGATGCGCGCCATGACGGCATGGCCGCCCGTATTGCCCGGCACGACTGGTCAGGCACGCCCCTGGGTGCGATCGAGCAATGGCCGCCGCACCTGCGCGCCACCGTCGACCTGATGCTTGCGCACGGCTTTCCGATGATCGTGCTGTGGGGCGAGCAGCTGGTGCAGCTCTACAACGATGGCTATGCCGAGATCCTGGCTGACAAGCATCCTGGCGGACTGGGCCAGCCGACGCGCGAGTGCTGGCCCGAGGTCTGGCACATCAACGGCCCGATCTACCAGCGTGTGTGGCAGGGCGAGACCATCACCTATGAGGACAAGCTCTATCCGCTGGCGCGGCGGGGGCGCTTGGAGGATGTCTGGTTCACCATCACCTACAGCCCCATACGCGGAGAGGACGGGTGCATCAACGGCGTGCTGGTGACCATGTTCGAAACGACGGCCGCGCACGTTGCGCAGGCGGCCCGCGAACGCGAGGAACAGAAGCGCCGTGAGAGCGACCGCCGGTTGGCGCTGGCCTTCAAGGTGCTGCCGGTGGGTGTCTGCATTGTCGATGCCGACGGCAACCTGCAACTGTCCAACGACCAGATGCGGACCTATCTTCCCACCGGCAAGGTGCCCTCCACGGATCGCCCCAACCACTACCGGTGGCAGGGTACGCATCCCGATGGCTCGCGCATCGAACCCCACGATTTCGCCATCGCCCGCGCCCTGCGGGGGGAGACGATGGTCCCAGGCCTGGAGTTCCAGTTCATCCATGACGATGGGCGCGCGCGCTGGACGCGTGTCGCCGCCGCACCGCTGCGTGATGCCGATGGCGGGGTGAGTGGCGTGTTCGCGATCGCCGTGGACATCGACGACCTCAAGCGTGCCACCGAGCGCCAATCGGTGCTGCTGGCCGAACTGCAGCATCGCGTGCGCAACATCATGTCGACCATCCATGCCCTTGCCTGGCGGACCCGCGCATCGGTCGGCAGCGTGGACGAGTATGCCGAGCGCCTGTGCGCGCGGCTGATGTCACTGGCGCGCACGCAGAGCCTGTTGACCCGTGGCGCCAATGTAGGGGTCTGCCTGCGCGGCATGCTCGAGCAGGAGATCGCGGCGCAGACACCGGCCGCCGCCGCCTATCACCTGCAGGGTGAGGATGTGCTGTTGCCACCGAAGGCGGCCGAAGTACTGTCGCTGGCCATCCATGAGCTGGCCACCAATGCGTTGCGGTATGGCGCGCTGGCCCACGAGGACGGGCGGATCGATGTCTGCTGGCACCTGCAGGTGCAGGATGGGCAGCCGTGGCTGGGCCTGCACTGGTGCGAGCGCCATGCCGAGGTGGAGGGGTGGGAGATGCCACGCCAGCGTGGCCTGGGTCGGGTCCTGATCGAGCAGCGGGTGCCCTATGAACTGGCCGGCAGCGGCGAGCTGCGCTTTGCCCCGCAAGGCCTGGATGCCTGGATCCGCTTCCCGCTGCGCGAGCGTGACAGCCTGCTTCAGACCGACGCCCCGGACGCTGGGGCGCCGGGGTGAAAAGGGATTTATCCCCAATTTGGCCAAATTGGGTATAGTGGCTGTCATCCACCCTGTCTGGAGCCGTGCCATGACCCTGCCGCTGGATCTGCCTGGCCTTGAAAAAGCCCCGGCCTCGTCGGTGAAGACCCGGGGCTGGCCGAGCCTGATGCGCACCGTGCGCGAAAAGCAGGCGCTGGTCATCACCAACCACAATCACCCGGAAGCGGTGATCGTGGACATCCGCACCTACCAGGAACTGCTGGCCAAGGCTGCGGGCGGCGATGCCGGTGAGCGCAACGAAGAGCTGCTGCGCCTGCGCAGCGAATTCGACCAGAAGCTGGCCGGGCTGCAGCGCGGGGAGGGGCTGGGCAAGGTGCTGGGCCAGCCGATCCGGCGCGGCCGCAAGGTCACCCTCGGCCGCCCGCTCTGATCGATGGGACGCATCCTGGCGCTGGCCGGCGTCAATGGCGCCGGCAAGAGTTCGCTGCTGGGCACCTGGCTGGACGCCGAAGGGCTGAGCTGGTTCAACCCGGACTCGTTCACCCGTCGCCTGGTCGACGCCGGCTGGCCGCTGCCGGAGGCCAACGCCGAGGCATGGCAGGAAGGCACCCGCCGCCTGCGCCAGGCCATGGCCGATGGCACCGACTTCGCCTTCGAGACGACGCTCGGCGGCAACACCATTCCGCGCCTGCTGCTCGAGGCCTGCGAACGGCATCAGGTGGCGATCTGGTTCTGTGGGCTGGCCGATGTCGAGCTGCACATCGCCCGTGTTGCCGCGCGGGTGGCCGCAGGCGGCCACGATATTCCGGTGGAGAGGATCCGCGCGCGTTTCGATTCCGCGCGCGCGAACCTGCTGGAGCTGCTGCCACACCTGGCCGAGCTGCACGTCTACGACAACAGCGCACCGGCCGACGCACAGGGCTGCGTGGTGCCGCTGCCGGTACTGGCCATGGCTGCAGGCGAACTGCAATACCCCATTGCGGTAGCCGACCTGCTGCACACGCCCGGCTGGGCCAAGCCCATCGTGATGCGTGCGATGGAATTGAACAGCCCGCGCGATTGAGGGCGCGTGCGTTGTAGAGCCGAGCCCATGCTCGGCTGACTCCCCGAAGGGCAGCCGAGCGCGGGCTCTGCTCTACAACGCAGGCTTCACCTGCTCGGGCTCGGCAACATCCGGCAGCGGCGGCAGGGTCGGGTCCACCGTCACCGGCACATCGCTCTTCAACAGCGCAGCCGCCTCCCGTTCGCAGCCGACCGCCGGCGGTGAGCCGCGCAGCGGCAGGCCAGCGGTTTCCTTCACGAACAGCATGGTCACCAGCCCGATCACCGCCGCGCCCATCAGGTAATAGGCCGGCACCAGCGGGTCGCCGGTGCGTTCCACCAGCCACGCGGTCACCAGCGGCGTGGTGCCACCGAACAGCGACACCGACACATTGAAGGCGATCGACAGCGCGCTGTAGCGCACCGGGGTGTAGAACAGCGCCGGCAGCGTGGACGGCATCGAACTGGTGAAGCACACCAGCGCCAGGCCCAGCAGCATCAGGCCGAGGAAGATCAGCCCGTCATGGCCGCTGCCGACCAGCAGCAGGCACGGAATGGCCAGCACCAGCAGCGCGATGCAGGCACCGATGATCATCGGGCGGCGGCCCAGCTTGTCACTGAACACGCCGCCGACGATGTTCAGCGGCATCATCACCAGCATCACGATGATGATCAGCAGCAGGCCCTTGCTCTCGGCGTAGCCCATGGTGACGCTGAGGTAGCTGGGCATGTAGGTCAACAGCATGTAATCGGTGACGTTGAACACCAGCACCAGGCCCATGCACACCAGCAGCTGGCGGCCATGCACCTGGAACAGCGCGCGCAGCCCCGGCCGGTCGTGTTCGCGCTTCTCGGCTTCCTCGGCGAAGGCGCGGAACGCCGGGGTTTCCTCCAGCTTCATGCGCATGTACAGGCCGAGCAGGCCCAGCGGGCCGGCCACCAGGAACGGAATGCGCCAGCCCCAGTCCAGCATCTGCTCGCTGCTCAACAGCATGTGCAGCGCGGTCACGGTACCGGCGCCGGCGATGTAGCCGCCCAGCGTGCCGAACTCCAGCCAGCTGCCCATCAGGCCGCGGTTGCGGTCGGTGGAATACTCGGCGATGAAGGTCGCCGCGCCGCCATATTCACCGCCGGTGGAAAAGCCCTGCACCACGCGTGCGAGCAGCAACAGCACCGGTGCCCAGATACCGATGCGCTCGTAGGCGGGGATCAGGCCGATCGAAAAGGTGCCCAGCGCCATCAGGACCATGGTGAACGCCAGCACTTTCTGGCGGCCGTAGCGATCACCCAGCGGTCCGAACACCAGGCCGCCCAGCGGCCGTACCAGGAACGCCACGGTGAAAGTGGCGAACGCGGCGATCACCTGCGCGGTGGGATTGCTGGACGGGAAGAACACCTGGCCGATGGTGACCGCCAGATAGCCGTAGACACCGAAGTCGAACCACTCCATGGCATTGCCGAGTGCGGCCGCGCCAACGGCGCGCTTGAGCATGGGCTTGTCGACCACCGTGATCTCATCGACCTTCAGGTGGCGGCGGCGCTTGAACCAGCCAAAGTGGGCGTGTGCATCGGGGGTGTCCTGCATGGGGACTCCTTGTTGGGTAAATACGGTGCGGAACAGACGGTGTGGTGTGTCCCGAGAAACGGAAACGGCGATGCAGGCGCAGGTGGCGCAGGGGCATCGAGGGGAGGGAGAAAGTGCGCACGCACGGCGCCACGCGCACCACAACGCACCGCCGTAACGGTAGACATTCGGAAACAGGACCACTGCAGCCGCGCAATCAGCGGCCAGCGGTCACGTCAGCGTGGGAATGCAGGCAGAGCGCCTGCGGGCGTCATCCGCCGGGATCCAGCGCGAGGCGATGGAAGGGCAGGGCGGGAGCCATCGTGGCAAGCGAAGCGCCGGTCGGCAGTGCTTCCCACGTAACAGGTGCGCCCGTCACGTAGTGGGTCGTGTCGATCATCGGTTCATGATAACGGCATCGGTGTGAGCATGCGGAGAAGCGGGCTGATCTGCACGCTGTGTTCCATTGCGCCTGTTCATCCGCAATGCATGCGATGACACGCGTTGAACGAACCTTGGCCGCAGCCCTCACGCAGTGCTGTCTACGGTAGTGCCGAACGCAATCGATAAGGAGCATCGCATGACCCGTCGCATTCCCGAAGGCACCCTGATCGTCGTTGCCGATGGTGGTTCGGCCCGCGTGTTCACCAACGTGGGCAGCGAACATCAGCTTGCGTTGAAGCAGGAAGGTGAGCTGCGCCTGCAGGACATCAGCGAGCAGGGTATCTCAGGTCAGGGGCCGGCCGGTGCGGTGCCGAAGGACATGTCCATTTCCCAGCTCAACGAGGCGACGTTCGCCAAGCAGGTGGCTGAGCAGCTCAACGAAGATGCCTTGAATAATCGCTATGCACACCTGGTACTGGTGGCAGACCCGACCACGCTGGGCCGTATCCGCCCGCTGCTGCACAAGGAGGTCCAGGCGCGCCTGCTGGGCGATATTGCCAAGGACCTGACCAATTCACCGGTGGAGGACATCCAGAAGGCCTTGGCGGGGTAACGAGCATGCCGTTCATGCGTGACTACCCGGCGGCGGAGCCCGCCGGCGCGGACGTGGAAGCTCAGGCGGGCTGGCTGCTGCTCGAGTTCGGTGCACCCTGGTGTGGCCATTGCCAGGCCGCGCAGCCCACACTCCAGGCGTTTGTCGACGCCCATGATCTGGTGCATTGGAAGATCGAAGATGGCAAGGGAAAGCCACTGGGGCGTGCTTTCAAGGTAAAACTGTGGCCGACAGTGGTGCTGCTGCATGCCGGCCAGGAAGTGGCGCGGGTGGTGAGGCCGGTCGACAGCGCCGACCTCGCCACGTTGCAGGGCGCATTGCCGGGTTGAGAGCAGCAATCATTGCGTGTGGTCCGCACGGCCGGGCAGGCTCGGCTGCATCGCGGGCTAGTGATAGGTCACCCTTTCCGCTTCCGCGCGCAGCTTCTGCAGCAACGACCGACCATGCTGGCTCAGCAGGACCATCGCGTTGGCGATTTCTTTGGCGTTGTAGCCCATCGGTGCGGGTGGCTTCGGCTCGGGGCCGTACTGCTCGCCGATGAGGATGGCCATGCCTTCGGCACTGTTGAGGGCGTGTTCGATGCGCTGGAACAGCGATTCCATGGCCGGGCTGAGCGGACGTTGGGTCATGCGGGAACTCCTTGGGAAGCGAAGGCCACCGCAAGGGTGGCGGGCGATGCGAGGTTGGAACTTCGGCTGAGCTTTGGGAAAAGCCGGAGGGCCATTCGGCCGCCGCGCACCGCCCGCCGTAGTTACGGCAAGCAGATCCCAAAGCTCAAAACGGGGTTCCAATCCCGGCAGCGGCGTTTGCGCTGCGGTGCCATCCTGGGCAGATCGAGGCGCTGCATACCAATTGATGGTTCGTCTCGCTTTCTCCCGTTTCGAAGGCGCGGTCTTTCAGAGGTGCATGTGTGGACATCCATTGGCGTATCGGCACCGATCGGGAGGCGGGAGACCGCAAGGCTATGAGGCGACTCGTCGTCCGGCCATGCAATTACGTGCAAATCATCGTGCCGGTTCCGGCGGCCGCACTGCAGCATGCGACAAGACAGGCCCGGTGCTAGGATCCGACTACCACCTGAATCGATCCAAATGCCGATGCCCACGCTGGACCGTCGCCTCCTGATCGCCTTCGCTGCCACCGCCATGCTTGTCACCGGTACCGCCTTGGCGGCCCCGTCGAAATCCGCCGCCGAACGCGCCTATGCCTCGGTCGACCCGTTCATCGGCACCGGTGGCGAAGGCCACACCTACCCGGGGGCCACAGTGCCGTTCGGCATGGTCCAGCTCAGCCCGGACACGCGCATCCAGCCGCGCGAAAAGGCCTACGGCTGGGCCGCAGGCTACCGCTACGACGACAGCAGCATCGTCGGCTTCTCGCATACGCACTTCTCCGGCACTGGCCATTCCGATCTGGGCGACATCCTGCTGATGCCGTTCACCGGCAATCCGGGCCTGGAGCGCGGCGATCCGGAGAAGCCGCGCAGCGGCTATGCATCGCGCTTCCGTCATGACGATGAAAAGGCCGAGCCGGGCTACTACGCGGTCACCCTGGATGACTACAAGGTACGCGCCGAACTGACCACCAGTACCCGCGTGGGCGTGCACCGCTATGCCTTCCCCAAGGGCACCGACGCCAAGGTGCTGCTGGACATGCGTACCAGCATGTATGACTACCCGGGCAAGGTGCTGTGGTCGCGGGTACGGGTGCGCGCCGACGGTACGGTGACCGGCTTCCGCGAGACGCGCGGCTGGGCGCCGGGCCGCCAGCTGTATTTCGCGATGCGTTTCTCGCGCCCGCTGGCCGGGCACGAGCTGCACAACACCGAGCAGGACATCGTCTACAAGGGCTTCCCGCCGCCGGGTGAGAAGGATCCCGCGCAGCGCGCCCAGATCGAAGGCCGACAGCTGGTCGGCACGTTCGCATTCGGCAAGCTGGATGCACCGCTGGTGGTGAAGGTGGCGATCTCGCCGGTCAGCGAAGCCGGCGCCATCGCCAACCTCGACGCGGAAGTGGCCGACTTCGATTTCGATCGCGTGCGTGCACAGGCGAAGCAGGAGTGGACGCAGGCACTGTCCGTGCTGGACATCGACGCGCCGGAGCATGCCCGTCGCAGTGCCTATACCGCGCTGTATCACACGATGCTGGGGCCGACGCTGTTCATGGATGCCGATGGCCAGTACCGCGGTTCGGACAACGCAGTGCACAAGGCCGACGGCTTCACGCACTATTCCACGTTGTCGCTGTGGGACACCTACCGTGCGCTGCACCCGTTGCTGACGCTGGTGCAGCCGGAGAAGCGCAACAGCGACTTCGTCAATTCCATGCTTGCCCACCATGAGCACAGCCCGTACGGCATGCTGCCGGTATGGTCGTTCCATGGCCTGGAAGACTGGTGCATGATCGGCTACCACGCCGTGCCGGTGATCGCCGATGCCTACGTGAAGGGCATTCGTGGCTTCGACGCCGACAAGGCGCTGAAGGCAATGGTCGAGACCGCCAATTACGGTCCCTATGACGGCATCGCGCAGTACCGCGAGCTGGGCTACGTGCCGATCGACGAGGAGGGCGAAGCAGCCAGCAAGACGCTGGAATACGCCTTCGACGACTGGACCATCGCACGCATGGCGCAGGCCATGGGCAAGGCCGATATCGCAGCGACCTTCGACAAGCGCGCAGGCAACTGGCGCAATGCCTTCGACAAGGACACCGGCTTCATGCGCGCACGCAAGCGCGATGGCAGTTTCCGCACGCCCTTCGACCCCAGCGCCAGCGGCTACGGCACCGACTACACAGAAGGCAATGCCTGGCAGTATTCGTGGTACGTACCGCAGGACGTCGCCGGGTTGGCGGCCGCGCACGGTGGCAGCGACAAGCTGCTCGCGCGCCTGGACGAGGTGTTCAACGCCAAGGTGGATCCATCGATCTTCGAGCACATGGAAGACATCACCGGCCTGATCGGCTGGTACGCACATGGCAACGAGCCCAGCCACCACGTGGCCTACCTGTATTCGTATGCCGGCCAGCCGTGGCGCACGCAGGCGCGCCTGAAGCAGATCATGGATACCCAGTATGCGGACCGCCCCGATGGCCTGGCCGGCAATGATGACGTCGGCCAGATGTCGGCGTGGTATGTGTTCACCGCGCTGGGCTTCTACCCGGTTGCACCGGGTTCGGGCGAGTACATTCTTGGCCGTCCGTTCCTACCGAAGACCGCAATGCGCCTGCCCAACGGCAAGACGTTCACCATCGTGGCCGAGGGGCTGGATGACGCGCACACGTACGTGGGCAGCGTGACGTTGAACGGCACGCCGCTGCAGCGTACCTTCCTGCGCCACGACGAGATCCTGGCCGGTGGCGAACTGCGCTTCAGCATGCAGGCCGAGCCGAACAAGGACTGGCCGGGGCAGGGCGCGCAGGCGCCGTATTCGATGAGCCGATGACGCGCACTCGGTAGGTGCCAACCTTGGTCGGCACGCTTCACGGGTGACCAGGAACCTGTAGAGCCGAGCCCATGCTCGGCTCAGGCATCGTGCCAGGAGCAGCCGAGCATGGGCTCGGCTCTACAAGGGCAATTCAGCAACGCTCAGCGGAACCGCAGCCCCACGCGCGCGCCACCGAGCGGCGCCGTTTCGATCTTCAACATCGCACCATGCCGTTGCGCGATCTCGGCCACGATCGCCAGGCCCAGCCCGCAGCCGTCGCCCTCGCTGCTGGACCGGTAGAAGCGTTCCGTGACGCGCGCGCGCTCGGCTTCGGCGATGCCGGCGCCGTCATCGTCCACCCACACCTGCACGCCGTCGGTCTCCTGCCGAACGCCGAGGGTGATCACTCCGGGCGCGGCGCCATAGCGCAGCGCGTTGTCCAGCAGGTTGCCCAGCGCCTCGCGCAGCAGCTGTGGATCGCCCTGTACCTGCACGCTGTCGTCGGGTCCGTCGTAACCCAGGTCCACGCCTGCAGCCAACGCACGATCGGCGTAACGCTCGACCACGCCACGCGCCAGCGCGGCCAGGTCCAGCGGCCGCAGCGGCAGCGCGCTGCCATGGGGATCTTCGGACCGGCTGAGCATCAGCAGCTGGTTGACCAGATGCTGCAGCCGCGCCAACCCGGCCAGCGTGCCCGACAGCGCCAGCTGCTGCGCCTGCGGATCATGCTGGCGCAAGGAACTCTCCAGCTCCACCTGCATCGCAGCAAGCGGCGTGCGCAGCTGGTGCGCGGCGTTGCTGACGAAGCGCCGTTGCGCCGCCTGCATCGCATCCAGTCGCTGCAATAGTGCGTTGTACGCCTGCACCGCCGGCCACAGCTCGCGTGGAGCTTCCTGCGCCGGGTCCAGCGGTGCCAATGGATCCGGCCGCGGGCTGGCCAGCTTCCGTGCGACCAGGTTGGCGTGGCGTGCGGCGGCTCCGGTGCCCGACCACGCCAGCCACGCCGCCAGTGCCAGGATCGCGGCCTGGAACGGGATGCTGGTCAGCAGCAGCTTGCGTTCCAGCCGGTGGCGCTTGCGCAGCGTCTCGGCCACGCGCAGCCGGATGTCATGGCCCGGCCCGGCGCTGACCACGACTTCGACCATGCGCACTGGCTGCCCACGCAGGCGCGCATCGTAGTAGACTGCGCCCTCATCGGCGGCAGCGCTCCCCGGGCGCGGCAGTGCTTCGGGCAGGTCGCCATACAGGCGCCCGCCTGCAGCGTCGACCACCTCGCCATGCACTTCGTCGGCGGTGTCCCAGGTGAACATGCGCGATACGGCCGGGGTGATCTCGATCGAAGCGCGGCCATCCTGCACTGTCACCAGCTCGGACAGCGACATCGCCGAGTCCAGCAGCCAGCGGTCGTAGACCTGGCCGGCGTAGAAGCGGGCCAGCGCGAACGAACCCACCGCGCTGCACAGCAGCAGCACCAGCAGTGGCAGCCACAGGCGTCTCAGCAGCAGGCCACGCAGGCTGTGCACGCGCTCAGTCACCCACGGCCTCCAAGCGGTATCCAAGCCCACGCAGCATGCGGATGCCGACGCCGGCACGCGCCTGTTCCAGCTTGCGGCGCAGGCGGCTGACATGCACTTCGATCACCGACAGGCTGGCCTCGTGGTCCCAGCTGTACAGCGCGTCGAACAGGCGCTGCTTGGTGACGGTGCGGCCAGGATGCTGCATCAGGGCCTCGACCAGCGACAGCTCGCGGGCGGTCAGTTCGATGCGCTGGCCGTCCACCTGCACTTCATTGCGGATGCTGTCGAAGCACAGGCGACCCAACCGCTTCTGCGCAGGCGCGTCGCTGCGGCGGCGTGACAGCGCACGCAGGCGTGCTTCCAGCTCTCCCAGCGCGAACGGCTTGGCGAGATAGTCGTCGCCACCCCGGTCGAGGCCGAGGATACGGTCTTCTACACCGTCGCGCGCAGTGAGGATCAGCACCGGCAGGGTCACACCGTCGTTGCGCAGGCGCGAGAGCAGGTCGAGGCCATCGACGTCGGGCAATGAAAGGTCGAGCACCATCACGTCATATGGCGCGCTGGCCAGTGCAGCGGGTGCATGCAGTCCGCGCGAGAGGTGGTCGCACAGATGACCCGTGCCCTGCAGGGCACGGATCAGTCCATCGGCCAGGGCGGCGTCGTCTTCGATCAGCAGGATTCGCATTGCAAGCTTCGTGCAAGGTTGGGGCAAGATTGGCGCAAGTGCGTCACCTTACCGTGACGCGCATGAATTTCTCCCCTTGTCTTGTGGCCGTGTTGGCCGCCCTCCTGTGCACATGGATCTGCTGCCGTCGCTGGTGCAGGACTCACTGCAGCGCCTGCGCACGGTGCTGATGACCGCACTGCTGGCGATGTTCGGCCTGCTGCCGATGGTCACCTCGCACGCGATCGGTGCCGAAACCCAGAAGCCGCTGGCGGTGCTGGTGATCGGCGGCATGCTGTTGGCGATGCTTCTGACCCTGCTGGTACTGCCGACGCTGTACTACTGGGTACACCGGCGCCGCGAGGACCGTAGCGCCTGACCTAACTGTAGAGCCGAGCCCACGCTCGGCTGCGTCTGGCCTTCGCGCGAAGAGCAGCCGAGCGTAGGCTCGGCGCTACCGAATCCCCGCGCCACGCGCAGATGCGATCCGCGCCATGCGTGGATGCCGTCCGCGCGATCTACACCATCCCACCGTTGGCGCGCAGCACCTGGCCGTTGATCCATCCGCCATCGGCACCGGCCAGGAACGCCACCGCACCGGCGATGTCCTCTGGTGTACCCAGCCGCTCCAGCGGGTTCATCTTCGCCAGCCGCTCGATCAGTTCCGGTGACTTGCCGTCCAGGAACAGGTCGGTAGCGGTCGGGCCCGGCGCCACGGCGTTCACGGTGATGTCGCGCCCGCGCAGCTCCTTGCTGAGGATTGCGCCCATCGTCTCCACCGCTGCCTTGCTGGCGGCGTACACGCTGTAGTTCTCCAGCCGGGTGCCGACCACGCTGGTGGACAGGGTGATGATGCGGCCACCGTCGCGCACCCGGCGCGCACTTTCGCGCAGCACATTGAAGGCGCCCTTGAGGTTGATGCCGATCAGCCGCTCGAACAAGGCATCGTCGGTGTCGGCCAATGGTGCCAGCTGCAGTACGCCCGCGCTGTTGACCACCACGTCGATCCCGCCGAAGCGGACTTCGATGGCGTCGAACAGCTGCCGCACCGCCTGCGGATCGGCGACATCGGCCTGCAATGCGATGGCCTGCGCGCCGGCTGCGTTGAGTTCGGCCACCAAGGCTTCGGCGTCGCCGCGGCGGCCCGCATAGTTGATCGCGACCGCGTGGCCGCCGGCGGCGAGCCGGCGGGAAATGGCGGCGCCGATGCCACGGGAGCCGCCGGTAACCAGGGCGACAGAGCGGACGGGGGAGGGGGTCATGGTGGTTTCCAGTGGGCACGCCGGAGTGGCGCAGGGCCATCTTCGCGCCATTGCCCGTTCGGATAATCCTGCATAATCCGCCAACATCATCCGGATAGCCGAACAATGGATCGCTTCACGGCCATGCGCGCCTTCGTCCGTATCGTCGAGCGCCGCAGCTTCAGCCGGGCCTCCGAGGACCTCGGCCTGCCGCGGGCCACGGTGACCGACGCGATCAAGGCGCTCGAACAGCGGCTGGGCGTGCGCCTGCTGAACCGGAGCACGCGGGTGGTGGTGCCGACGCTGGAAGGCGAAACCTTCTACGGCCGTTGCCTGCGCCTGATCGCCGACATGGACGATGCCGAGGCTGCGTTCCGTGACACGCCGCCACGCGGCCCGTTGCGCATTGAAGTGCACGGCACGCTGGGCCGGCACCTGCTGTTTCCGCACCTGCCGGAATTCCTGCAGCGCTACCCGGAGATCGAACTGGACGTCAGCGAAGGCGACCGCTATGTCGATCTGCTGCGCGAAGGCGTGGATGCGGCGTTGCGGGTGGGGACGCTGGCCGACAGCGATCTGGCGGCGCGCCGGTTGACGATGCTGCGCGAGGTCACGGTTGCCTCGCCGGGCTACGTGCAGGCCAGGGGCGTCCCAGGCAGCATCGAGTCACTGCTGGACGGGCATGAAATGGTTGGCTACCGCTCCAGCGCCAGCGGCCAGCTGATTCCGCTGGAGTTCCAGCAGCGAGGGCAGGTGCACTACGTGCCGCTGCCGGCGCGGTTGCGTGTGTCCGGTGCAGACGCCTTCCTTGGTGCCGCGCTGGCAGGCCTGGGCATCATCCAGGCACCGCGCTACCGGATGGACCCGTACATCGCGCGCGGGCAGCTGGTCGAGCTGTTGCCTGAGGCGCCGCCGACGCCTAGCCCGTTGAGCCTGGTCTACCCGCGCAACCGCACGCCGTCGCCGCGGTTGCGGGTGTTCATCGACTGGGTGGCTGGGGTGTTCGACCAGGCCGGGGTTGCCGGCCAGCGGCCGGCACTACCGACGCAGCACGCGAAGCTGTCCGACCGGAGGGGATAGTGCCGGCCGCTGGCCGGCATCACAGCGCTGCCAACGGCCCTTGCATGCGATGGAAACTGCCATCGGGGGCGGTGAACCAGGCCAGCGAACGCCCACCCGCGAAGTCGTCGACATGCACCACCGTGGCGCCGTCGGCTTCCTGCCACGAAATGGCATAGATCCCGTCGCTGATCTGCTGCCACTCGCAGGCGGCTTCGCCACGTGCACCGGCATAGGCGCCGGAGACGATGGCGTACTGCACGTGGCGACCATCGGCGCTGTAGGCATTGTCGGCGGCCAGGCCGTCATAGCGGACGCGGAAACGGCGGCCAGCGAACACGGGCAGGTCGGCGGCGGTGTTCATCGGATCGCCACCGGGTTGATGTTGACCTGGGTCGAGCCGACATACAGCGGATGGCCGAGCACGAACAGGAACTCCCAGGCCTTGTCGCGCACCAGCTCACGGCTGTCGATCAGCTCCAGGTTGTAGATGCCGCGCTTGGCCAGCATGTACTGGTTGACCGGAAATTCCTCGGCACCGTTCGGGTTCGGGTAGACCTCCGAGGCCCAGGTGTCGCCACCGAAGGCGACGATGCCCTGGTCGGCCAGCCACTTCGCGGCCTCCATGCCGATACCCGGTTCCACTGCCAGGAATTGCGTGTTGTCCTTGCCGATCAGTTCCAGCCAACCGGTGTTGAACAGCACCACGTCGCCCTTGCGCAGGCTCAGTCCCTGCTTCTTCAGCACGGCCTGGATGTCGGCCACGGTGAACTCGGTGCCGCCGGGCACGATCGCCTTGCCGTAGTACGCGGTCATGTCCAGCACCACGCCGCGGGTGACCATCGGCGGCACCTTCTCGACGCCGAGCTTGCGCACGCCGTCCACGGTGACGAAGTCGGCGGCCCTGTTGCCGTTGTAGTAGACGTTGTCGATGCCGATATGGCCGATGCCATTGAGCTGGGTGCCAACGCCGGTCCAGGCGTTCACCAGTTCATCGTTGAAGGTGAACTTGTTGGGGCCCAGCGACGTGCCGGCCTGCTGGCCGACCTGCACGTTGTACAGGCGGAAGCTGCGGTGGCGGAACGCGGGCAGGTTCTTGTCCACCGGCACCGCCAGCGGATAGGTCTTGCCGGTCCTGACCAGCGAGACCGCGTGCTTGACCACGTCCGCGGTCAGCAGGTTGGCCGCGCCAATCTCGTCGTTGGCGCCGTAGGCAGAGGGATGCCAATCCTCGGCAGTGGCCTGGAAGGACAACGGCAGGGTGGCCAGCGCAAGCGCGGCCAGGGTCTTCATCTTCATGGCAAAGCTCCGGTAGCTGTCAGGCCGCCGCGGCGGCGCCGGCATGGGCCGGGAAGTGCGGCAGCACGTACTCGGCGATTTCGTGGAAGGTTTCGGCCAGGGGCCGTTCGTTGCGGCGGAACTGCAGGCCGATGTGGTCGACACCGGCCGCCTGCATGGCGCGCAGTTCGGCCAGCAGGGCGTTGCGGCCGCCGCGCAGGCCGAAGCGCCAGCGCTGCAGGGGGGCATTGGCATCGGCCACCAGGTCCAGGTGGATGAAGCTCGCATAGGGCTTGTTGCCGGCCACGGCGCGCCAGGCCGCTACACGTTGCGCATGGTCCTGTGGCCTGCCCGGGTAGGCCAGGCAACCGTCCATGTGCTGGCCGATCCACGCCGGTTGCTGCTGGGCAAGGCCGGCCACGAACAACGGCAGGGCCGGGCCATCCGCGGGCAGCACATCCAGGCCCTGCGGCAGGTGCGCGGCGGCGCCTTCGCGCAACAGTGCGATCTGCTCGCGGAAGCGGCTGCCACGGCTGTCGAAGTCACGGCCGAACAGCGGGTACTCCACCGGGCGGTCGCCGCTGGCCACGCCCAGCAGCAGGCGGCCGCCGCTGAGCCGCTGCACGCTGCGCGCCGACTTCAGGGTCAACAACGGCTCGCGGATCGGCAGCACCACCGCACCGGTACCCAGCAGGATGTGCTCGGTGATGCCGGCCAGGTAGCCGAGGTAACTGAACACCTCGAACACCTGCGCCGCATCGCCGAAGGCCGGGTCGTACACCGGCACGTCGCGTACCCACAGCGCACGGAAGCCGAGACGGTCGGCCAGCCGTGCCAGCTCCGCATGGCGCTGCAGGTCCGGTTCGCCGGGCAGGCGTCGCGCGGCGCGTCGCGCCTGTTCGCCCAGCGGCGTCCAGTCATTGTCCAGCGGTGCTTCGATGCCGATGCTGAAACCCCCGGCCTGCAGCCGCGCCAACGCACTGCCCATGGCGAAGCTCCTCAGTCCCAGGCCGGGGCCAGGCCCGGCGGATCGACTTCGCGGCCGTTGCGGTCAAGCGCGGCGATCGCGGCCATGTCGTCGGCATCCAGGCGCAGGTCCTGGGCGAGCAGGTTGCTGGCCAGGTTCTCGCGCTTGGTCGACGACGGGATGACCGCGTAGCCCAGTTGCAGCGCCCACGCCAGCGCGACCTGGGCTACGGTGGCCTGGTGCTTGTCGGCGACGGCGGCCAGTACCGGGTCCTTCAGCACCTTGCCATAGGCCAGGGTCATGTAGGAGGTGACGGTGATGCCCTGGTCCTGCAGGAAAGCAGTCAGTGCCGGATTCTGCAGGTAGGGGCTCAGTTCGATCTGGTTGGTGGCGATCTCGCCAACGCCGACCACCTCGATGGCCTGCCGGGTCAGTTCGATGTTGAAGTTGGACACACCGATCTGGCGGGTCAGGCCCAGCGTCTTGGTTTCGGCCAGCGCGGTCATGTACTCGCGCAGTTCAACGCCATTGCCCGGCGCCGGCCAGTGGATCAGCAGCAGGTCGACGTAGTCGGTGCGCAACTTGGCCAGGCTGTCGCGCAGGCTCGGGATCAGCTTGTCGGCGGCGTAGTTGTCGACCCAGATCTTGGTGGTCAGGAACAGCTGGTCGCGCGGGATGCCGGATTCGGCGATGGCCTGGCCGACCTCGGCTTCGTTGCCGTAGATCTGCGCCGTATCGATCGCACGGTAGCCGACGTCGAGGGCGTTGCGCACCGAGTCGATGACGGTCTGGCCGGTCAGGCGGAAGGTGCCGACGCCAAAGGAAGGAACGCTCATGAGGGACTCCAGGGACTTCGTTGAGAGCCGGCGGGCTCGGGACAGGGCGAAGTGTGGGCGCTTTACATTTGTTGATTAAGCCGTGTATACGGGAAATGCTTTTGCAACGAGGTAAATAATGAAAACCACCCTGGATGAGCTGAAGGCCTTCGTGGCGGTGGTCGATGGCGGCTCGATCACGGCGGCGGCCGAGGCGCTGGAGCTGACCATCTCGGCCACCAGCCGCACCTTGGCGCGGTTGGAGGACAAGCTGCAGACCACGCTGCTGCGGCGGACCACGCGCCGGCTGGAACTGACCGAGGAGGGCGCGGCGTTCCTGGAGTACGCGCGCACGATCCTGGCCACGGTGGACGAGGCCGAGGAACAGATGGCGGCGCGGCGGCTGCAGCCGGTCGGGCGCCTGCGCGTGGACGCCGCCACGCCGTTCATGCTGCACGTGATCGTGCCGCTGCTGGAGGGCTTCCGCGAGCGCTACCCGCAGGTAGAGCTGGAGTTGAATTCCAACGAGGGCATCACCGACCTGATCGAAAAGCGCACCGATGTGGCGTTCCGCATCGGCGTGCTGCGCGATTCGACCCTGCATGCGCGGCCGATCGGCCACAGTCGCATCCGCGTGGTGGCCAGCCCCGAATACCTGCGACGGCACGGCACGCCCACGCGCGTGGAGCAGCTGCGCGAGCACGACCTGCTGGGCTTCACCCAGCCCAGCTCCTTGAACGAATGGCCGCTGCAGGATGCCGATGGCGGGCCTTTCGTGATCGCGCCGGCCATCGCTTCATCCAGTGGCGAGACACTGCGGCAGATGGCGGTGGCCGGGTTGGGCATCGCCTGCCTGTCCGACTTCCTGACCCGCCAGGACCGGCGCGAGGGCCGACTGGTGCAGCTGTTCGGCAAACAGACGCAGGACGTGCGGCAGCCGATCAATGCGGTGTACTACCGCAACACCGCGCTGGCCGCGCGCATCATCTGCTTCGTCGACCACGTCACGCAGACGCTCGGCCAGCGCCCGTTCGATGAATAAAGATCGGTAGAGCCGGCCGCTGGCCGGCTTCCCCATCTGCCGGATCACCGCCGCTGCCGGCCAGCGACCGGCACTACCGGCGGTTGTGCAGCGCGCGCCGGTTTCCGATATGCGCGCATGCCAGCAGCACGCCACCGCTGGCTGTCGCCACGCCGTGCCAGAGCAGCGATTCCTTCAACGGCAGGTACAGCGAGGCCGACAACAGCAGGATGGCGCCGACGCACGCCAACCGCAGGGGGCGCCAGTACCGATGCCGATGCGCCCCGGCCGAGGTACTCACCAAGGCCAGCGACGAGGCCAGCAACGAGAACAGCCACTCCCAGCGCGACATCATCAGCAGCCATGTCATTGCGCCATGGCCGGGATGCTGGAACGAGCGCAGCGCCATCATCGCGGCCGGCACGAAGGCCAGCAGCAGGGGCAGGGCGATGCAGTGGGCGGCGCAGGCCAGGGACAGCCAGGCCCCGGCAAGATCGAAGCGGGGGTGCCAGCGTGCCGAACGTGGCGGCTGGGCCAAGGCCCTTGCGGGCGTCGTGGGGATGTGGTCCATAATGTTACATAGTAACAATTGGAGCATCCCCCATGAAGTCTTCTGCTGCTCTTTTCCTGCTGCTGGCGGCCAGCACCGCGCAGGCCCATGACGTCCGCCAGTTGGGTGCGCATGTGCACGGCCAGGCCACCGTCGATGTTGCGCTTGACCAGCAGACGCTGGAGTTCGCCCTGCAGGCCCCCGGCATCGGCATCCTTGATTTCGAGCGGCCGCCGGCCAACGCAGCCGAGCAGGCCGCGCTGGCGCGTGCGACTGCGCTGCTGCAGAGCGGCAGCTGGGTCACCCTGCCAACCGCGGCGGGCTGCCGTCTTTCCGGCAACGATGCCAGGGCCGAGGGCTTCGATGCGTCGGCTGCCGCGCCGCCGTCAGGCAGGCACCGGCACGCGGGGTTCAGCGCAACGCTGCAGTACCACTGCGCCAGGCCGGCCGAGCTGCGGGCCATGGTCGTGCGCCTGCCCGCACTGTTCCCGGGCCTGCACGAAGTGATCGTCAACAGCGCCACCGGACGTGGCCAGAACCGCAGCGTGTTGACTGCGGACAATCTGCGCGTGGTGCTGGCACCGTGAGCCTGCGACCGGTGATCGCGCTGGATGGCGTGCAGTTCGGCTATGGCCGGCGCCTGGTGCTGGATGTGCCGCGGCTGTGGATCGAGCAGGGCAGCAGCGTGCTGCTGCGCGGGATCAGCGGTGGCGGGAAGAGCACGCTGCTGGGCCTGCTGGCGGGCGTGTTGCTGCCCGGCAAGGGCAGCGTGGAGGTCGCCGGCCACGCACTGCAGGCGATGCGTGGCGCCGCACGCGACCGCTTCCGTGCCGACCACCTGGGCGTGATCTTCCAGCAGTTCAACCTGCTGCCGTTTCTGAGCGTGCGCGACAACATCGCACTGGGCCTGCGCTTCTCGCGCGTGCGCAGCGCGCGCATCAGCGGCCCGGTGGATGCCGAGATCACCCGCCTGTTGCAGGCCCTGCAGCTGGACCCGGCGCTGATGCAGCGGCGCGCAGGCACACTCAGCGTTGGCCAGCAACAACGCGTGGCGGCAGCGCGCGCCCTGATCGGCCGGCCGGCGTTGCTGCTGGCCGATGAGCCCACCTCGGCGCTCGACCGCGAAGCGGCGAGCGCCTTCCTGCAGCTGATGTCCGCGCAGTGCCAGGCGGCCGGCACCACGGTGCTGGTGGTCAGCCATGACGACAGCCTGGAGCGGTTGTTCGACCGCACGATTGCCCTGTCTCAGATCAACCAGGCAGGTGCCGGCCATGCTTGAGCTTGCCTGGGCCAGCCTGCGCAGCCGTGCGTTGAGCGTGGGCCTGACCGTGCTGGTCATCACCTTCAGCGTGGTGCTGTTGCTGGGCGTCGAGCGCGTGCGCACGCAAGCACACGAAGGCTTCGCCAGCACCGTGTCCGGTACCGACCTGATCGTCGGTGCGCGTTCGGGGCCGGTGAACCTGCTGCTGTACTCGGTGTTCCATATCGGCGACCCGACCAATAACGTGTCCTGGCAGTCCTACCAGGCGCTGTCCGCAATGCCGCAGGTGAAGTGGGCGGTGCCGCTTTCGCTGGGCGATTCCTGGCGTGGCTACCGCGTGGTCGGTACCAGCGATGCCTATTTCGAGCACTACCGCTACGGCGCCGGGCACCTGCTTGCGTTCGCGAGCGGACGGCCGTTCGATGACCTGTATGACGTGGTGATCGGTGCCGAGGTGGCGCAGGCACAGAAGGTCGTCCTCGGCGATGAGATCGTGCTGGCGCACGGCACCGGCGCGGTCAGCCTGGCCACGCATGCCGACAAGCCATTCCGTGTCGCCGGCATCCTGCAGCGCACCGGCACGCCAGTGGATTCGTCGCTGCTGGTCTCGCTGCCGGCCATCGAGGCGATCCATGTCGACTGGCGCTCGGGCGTGCAGCTGCGCAGCCAGAGTGTGAGCGCCGAGCAGGCGCGTCATCTGGACCTGACCCCGACCAGCATCACCGCTTTCATGCTGGGCTTGAATTCGCGCATTGCCACGTTCTCGGTACAGCGCAGGATCAACGAGTATCCGGACGAGGCGATGCTGGCGATCCTGCCCGGCGTCACGCTGCAGCAGCTATGGCAGTCGCTGGGCACCGCCGAGCGGGCGCTGCGGCTGATCAGCGCGATGGTGGTGGCACTGGGCATGGTCTCGCTGGTGGCGCTGCTGGTCTCGACCCTGCAGGAGCGGCGGCGCGAGATGGCGATCCTGCGTGCCACCGGGGCACGGCCGGGTTACATCGCTGGCCTGCTCGTGGTGGAAGCGGTGGCGACCAGTGCGGTGGCCTGCGTGCTGGCCCTGTCGCTGCTGGTGGTCGCCAGCATTGCCGGGCGCGGCTGGGTACTGGCCACCTTCGGTTTGTCGATCAGCCATGTGTGGCCGGATGGCCGCGAGCTGGGATGGGTGGCGGGGGTGCTGCTGATCAGCACAGTGGCCGGGCTGGTGCCGGCATTGCTGGCTTACCGGCGCACCTTGGCCGATGGCCTTTCAGCGGGAGGCTGAGCATGCGATGGATGCGGGTAGTGCCGATGGTGCTGGCGCTGGCCGCCTGTGAGCGGCCGGTGGATACCGGTGTGCAGGCCTTGCCACCTGCGCCGGTTGTCGACCGCGCTGACGCTTCGGTTGCGGCAGAGCAGGAGCTGGACTGGTTGCAGATGATGCCCGAGGACGAACTGGCCGCGCTGGAGCGGGGCGAGGGCCCGGAGGTCGAGCACAACGGCAACCGGCGCATGCCGCAGTTCGGCACCTTCCGCACGGTGGACACGGTCCTGCAGCGACCGGTGCGCCTGCCAGGCTACGTGGTACCTCTAGCCAATGCGCAGGACGGGCGGCTGACCGAATTCCTGTTCGTGCCGTACTACGGCGCCTGCATCCACGTGCCGCCGCCGCCGCCGAACCAGATCGTGCACGTGGTGCTGCCGCGCCCGATCGAGATGCCGGACATGTACTCGCCATTCTTCCTGGCCGGCACCCTGCGTGCCGAACGGCTGGATGACGATCTGGCCGGCTCGGCCTACACCATGCGCGATGCGGAGCTGAGGCCGTATGAACCGTAGCCCCCTTTTTCTCATGCTGGGATGCCTGTGGCTGGCGGGCTGTACGTCGCCGGGCGGCGATGCCGTGGCGGTCGTGCCGCAGGACAAGCCGGCGCGCTCGGCCACGGCCGAAGCCCCCATCGACCGTTGGGACATGTTACGGCCCGACGAAGTGGCCTACCAGCGCCCGCCACCGCAGATCGGCCTGTCACGCAATGGCATGGACGGGGTGGGCGGGCTGATCGACGACACCGGCTCCGGCACGCCACCGGGGCTGGAGATCGACCATTCCAGCCCCGATCGCGCCAAGCAGTTCGGCTCCTCGCGCGTGGTCGATGCTGCCGATGGCCGCGCGGTGGACCTGGATGGCTACGTGGTACCGCTCGGCACCAACGATGCCGGCCTGGTGGATGAACTGCTGTTCGTACCGTTCTACGGTGCCTGCATCCACGTGCCGCCACCGCCGCCGAACCAGATCATCCACGTGACCCTGGCGACGCCGATCACGCTGGGCGATCTGTGGGATCCCTACCGGCTTGTCGGCCGCCTGCAGGTGAAGCGCTTCGACGCGGACATCGCCAGCGCCTCCTACGATGCTGCCGCGGCCACGCTGACGGCGATCCACAACTGATGCGCCGGCGCTGGATCATTGCTGCGGGGATGCTGCTGGGCGCACTCGTGCTGCTGGTGTGGTGGCAGCGCGCCCCCACCGCGCCGCCGTCGGTCGCATTTCCGGCGCCTTCTTCCGATGCCCGCCAGCGCATCGAACAGCGCCTGGGCGATGACCACGCGTTTCGCAACGACGTGCTGTTCCTGCTCGCGGCAACAGTGCGCGACCGCTGCCAGCCGGCGCAGGCCGGGCTGCTGGCGCGCATGGCCAATCGTGCATCGCTGCCGGTGCTGGAGGCGGTGAGTGCGGTGACCCAGCAGGACCCATCGCTGGACCGGCCGATCTACCAGTACATCCAGCATCGCGCTGATGCGACGCCGTGCGGCCAGCCGCTGCAGATGCCGCTGGCCGGTGGGCGCAGCATGGCCGTGGACATCGAACAGTACGCACGCACGTTCCCGGACAGCTACTTCGACCCGCAGCGCAGCAGCGAACCACGGGATTTTGATGGGGTGTCGTTGCAGCAGCGGACCGGCAATGCCTGCAACAGCGTGGTGTATTCGGTGTTGCCGTTGGGTGGCACCGATTGGCGGTGCAGCAGCCTGCGCGCCAATGCCCGGGCGCGGGCGCGCGGGCTGTGCGAGGACGAACTGCGGCGCCAGCATGGGAATACAGGTGGGGAGCTGGACATGGCCGTAGGGCAGGGCATGCAGGCGACCGTGGTATCAACCATCGCCGCGCTGCCGGAAGACTGCCGGTGATGATCCCTGACACCGGCCACACTCGGCAGGAGCGGCGCGGCAACATGAACATTGGCCGGACCCCAATCTGAACCGGTGGTACTGTCTCCATAACTATACCGGATATCCTGTATAGTTCTGGTGGTACTTCATCCCATCAGGTTCTCCCATGGCTCTGTCCCAGCCCTTGGCCGGCGCTCCGGCCCTGTCGCGTGCCCGTCGCTGGGCACTGTTGTTCACCGTCGCCGCCGGCCTGCTGCTGGTCACGCTGGATAACTCGGTGCTCTACACCGCACTGCCCACACTGACTGGGGAACTCTCGGCCAGCGCCGGCCAGGCGCTGTGGATCATCAATGCCTATCCACTGGTGATGGCCGGCCTGCTGCTGGGGGCGGGCACGCTGGGCGACCGCATCGGCCACCGCCGCATGTTCCTGATCGGCCTGGTGGTGTTCGGCGTGGCGTCGCTGGCAGCGGCGTTCGCAGCCAGCGCAGCGCAGCTGATTGCCGCACGCGCGTTGCTGGCCGTCGGCGCGGCCGCGATGATGCCGGCCACGCTGGCGCTGATCGGCCTGAGCTTCCACGAAGAGCGCGAACGCAACATCGCCATCGCCATTTGGGGTTCGGTGGCCATCGTCGGTGCGGCGCTCGGCCCGATCATCGGTGGCTGGCTGCTGCAGCATTTCTGGTGGGGCTCGGTGTTCCTGATCAACGTGCCGGTGGTCGTGGTCGCGTTCGTGGCCACGCTGCTGCTGGCACCGGAAGGCCAGCGCGACACCTCGCGACCGTGGGACCTGGTTTCGTCGGTGCTGGCATTGGCGGCACTGTCCGGCCTGGTGCTGGCGATCAAGTCGCTGATCGCGACGCCGCCGTCGTATGCGCTGGGCGCAGGCGCGCTGCTGCTGGCCGTCATCAGTGGTGCGGCGTTCGCACGCCGCCAGCAGCAGCTGCCGTACCCGCTGCTGGACTTCGCGATCTTCCGTAATCCGGCGTTCCTGGCCGGCACGCTGTCGGCGGTGTTCACCCTGTTCGCGATGGCCGGCCTGCAGCTGGTCACCACCCAGCGCTTCCAGCTGGTGGCAGGCTTTTCGCCGCTGCAGGCGGGCCTGCTGGTGTCGGTGGCCGCGCTGGGCAGCCTGCCCAGTGCGCTGCTGGGCGGCAGCATCCTGCACCGGGTGGGCCTGCGCCCATTGATCTGCGGTGGCCTGGCTGCGGGCGCGCTGGGCGTCGGCGTGGTGGCGTTCGGCTTCCCGCACGGCCTTGGCTGGGTGGTCGCCGGTATGGCCATCACCGGCTTCGGTATGGGCGCGGCCATCTCGGTGGCGTCCACGGCCATCCTCAACAACGTGCCGACGCACCGTGCGGGCATGGCGTCTTCCGTGGAAGAAGTGTCCTACGAGTTGGGTGGCCTGCTGGCGGTGGCGATGCTGGGCAGCCTGAGCGCAGCGATGTACAGCGCGTTCCTGCCGGTCTCGGCCGATATGCCCGCGCTTGCCCGCGAGGGTTTCACCCAGGCGCTGCATGCCGCGCGCGAGAGCGGGCAGGGTGATTGGTTCGCACTGGCTGCGGCGGCATATGACCGTGGCTACCAGAGCGTGCTGCTGGTGATCACGGCGGTACTGGCGCTGGGCGCGACGATCCTGGCGCACCTGCTGCGTGGCCGGGCCGGCAGCCGTGAGGGCGCCGCCGATCGCGTAAAATGACGCCATGAGAACCAGCAAGCGCGACCGCATCCTCGACGCTGCCGTCAACGTGATCAATCGTGACGGCGTGCGTGCGGTGACCTTCGAGTCGGTGGCGGCCGAGGCCAAGCTGACCCGCGGCGGCCTGCTGTACCACTTTCCCTCGCGCGAGGCGCTGCTGCGCGGGATCGACGAGTACCTGGCGCAGGCCTGGGAGGCGTCCATGGAAACGCTGCTGGGCAAGCGTGCGGACGAAGCCTCGGCGCTGGAGCGTTACCAGACCTTCGTGCGCGTGTCGGCCCAGAGCGCCACCCGTGCCGAACTGATGTTCATGCTCGAATCGGCCGACCCGGAGGCGGGCGAGCGTCCGTGGGGCCCGGCGGTTCAGCGCTGGGCACCGTCCGCGCCGGAGGCCGGGAATGTGGATCCGACGACGCTCGACAATTTCGTGGCACGCCTGGCCGCCGACGGCCTGTGGATCTACGAGGCGATGTACGAAGGGCAGCTGGATGAAGGCGTACGTGCCCAGGTGGCCGAGCGCATCGCCGGGCTGCTGGCAAAGTCTGACGGCACGTCCAGTTGAGCGGCCGGCCGGCGCGCAGACATCGCCCGTGGTAGAGCCGACCGCGGGTCGGCTGCTCTGCGGCCAAGCCATGAAAACCCCGCGCTTTGCGCGATGGTCGGCCAGCGGCCGACCCTACCCTGACGCAATTACCGAGCCTGCGTGGCGCTCGCGGCCAGCCACGCCCTGGGCGATGCCCCCAGCCGCTTGCGGAACGCCTTCGACAGTGACGCGGTATCGGCAAACCCCACCTCGATCGCCACCTGCTTGACCGCCACGCCGGCCCGCAGCTGCGCGCAGGCCAGGCTCAGCCGCCAGTCCAGCAGATAAGCGGCCGGCGTCGCCTGCATCACGTCCTTGAACACGGCCGCGAACGCGCTGCGCGACATGCCGGCAGTCGCGGCCATGCGAGGCAACGTCCATTCGTCCTGCGGCGCCTGGTGCATCGCCACCAGCGTACGAGCCAGCCGCGCATCGGACAGCCCCCGCATCAGCCCATGGCTGACGCCCGCTGCATCCGGATGATCGACCACCCAGCGCAGGATCTGGATCAGCGCGACCTCGAACAGGCGGTTGGTCAGCAGCCGTGAACCGCAGCGCTGGCGATCGGCCTCGGCAAACAGCAGCTGCAGGGTGTCATCCAGTTCGCCGATGGCCGCCAGCGGCACCACCATCACCGGTGGCAGCGACTGCACGATCGGATTGCGCGCACCGCCATCGAAATCCAGCGTGGCGCAGGTGAAATCCGGGCCATCCAGCGGCGCGTTGAAGAACACATGGTGCAGCGGCTGCGGGTACAGCAGCAGGCTGGGTGTGTCGATCTTCAGCCGGGGCAGCGCGATATCGCCGTCGGGATGGCGGACTTCCATTTCACCCTGGCGCAGGATGTGCAGGAACGCACGACCGGGCTGCGGCTCGAAGACATGCTGCCCGCACAGCGGGCCACTGTGGAACAGCGCCGCCTGCACCCGGAAGCGTTCCAGCAGGGAGGAGAGGCGATCTGGCGCAGGGGGGGCGGGCATGCTCATGGACGTATGGACAACATGTGTGGCGAATTACGACTGATGCGTCCGGAGAGTCTCCCTAGGATGAGCGGGTCGTCCAATCCCGGGCGCTTTCCCAAGGAGATCCACCATGTCCCGTGTCCCCCTGATCGATGCCGCCAACACCACCGCCGAACGCCAGGCCCTGCTGGGCCAGGTCAACGCCGCCTTTGGCGCCACCCCGGCCATGTTCCGCGCCGTAGCCAATTCGCCGGCCGCGCTGAAGAGCATGTGGGGTTCGTTCGGCGCACTCGGTGGCGCTCGCCTGTCGCCGCTGCTGGGCGAGCAGATCGCCGTGGCCATTGCCAACCGCAATGCCTGCGAGTACTGCCTGGCCGCGCACACGGCACTGGGCCGCAAGGCCGGCGCCAGCAGCGAGCGGATGGCTGCCGCGCAGATCGGCCAGTCCAGTGACCCGGCGACCGCCGCTGCCCTGGACTTCGCGCTGAAGGTGGTCGAGCAGCGTGCGCAGATCGCCGATGGCGACGTGCAGGCGCTGCGCGCGGCTGGCTTCGATGATGAGCAGATCGTGGAGATCCTCGCGCATGTGGCGCTCAACCTGTTCACCAACTACGTCAACGTCGCGTTCGACGTGCCGGTGGACTTCCCGAAGGTCGCGCTGCGCTGAGGTCTACCGGGCCGGGGGCGCTGTGCTCCCGGCCATCTTCAGCGGGCGTGGCCGTCGTCCGCCTGCAGCCGCTCCGGATGGGTATATACATTGAACCCGCTCTCCCGCGCGAACCCGACCAGGCACAGGCCGGCGCTGCGGGCCAGGTCGATCGCCAATGCGGTCGGTGCCGAGACTGCAGCCAGCACGCTGGCACCGGCGCGCACCGCCTTGCTGACCATTTCGTAGCTGGCCCGGCTGGAAATCACCAGCAGGCCGCCTTCAATGGTGTGTTCGTTGTGGTGCAGCGCGCCGATCAGCTTGTCCAGCGCGTTGTGGCGGCCGACGTCCTCGCGGACCCAGCCGATGCGCCCACTGGCATCGGCCCAGGCGGCGGCGTGGATGGAGCCGCTCACCGCATTCATCGGCTGGTGCTGCGCCAGCGTGGCAACCGCGCGCTGCAGAGCGGCGGCGGCATAGCTGCGTCGTTCGCGGACCTGCGGCAGTGGGCGCAGCACTTCCTCCAGCTGGCGCGTGCCGCACAGGCCACAGCCACCACGGCCGGGCAGCAGGCGTCCATTGGCCGGGTCCAGGTCGGCACCGGATGCCTCCTCGGCCACGGTCATCTGTAATTCGATGCCTTCCAGCTGCGGGCGGATCTCGATCGACAGCAGCTGCGAGGGCGTGTCGATCAGGCCCTCGCTGAGCGAGAACCCGAGCGCGAAGTCTTCCAGGTCGCACGGGGTGGCCATCATCACTGCAAAGGGGGCATCGTTGTAACGCAGCGCCACCGGCACTTCTTCGGCCACCATGTCGACCTGCTGCTCTTGCCTGCCGCCGCGCCAGCGCTGCAAGGGGCGCTGGGCGGTGCCGGCAGGCGGGATGTGCGGCGGGATCGAATAAGGCATGCAGCGCGTCCGGGCAAGGGGGAAACGCGGGCGGGCCACCGCCTGCGGTTTCGAGGATAGCGCAGTGGTCGCGTACAGACGCGGCTGTAACCGTTGCCCTGGCAGGTTGTGCTGAAAACAGCCAGTGCCCTCTGGCGAAGCGGCGTGGGCCGTGCTTGACTGTGGGGCTTGCTGCGCAGCCGAAACGACCGCCCGCCGGCGTCGTGCCGTTCGTTGTAGCGTTCCTCCCGCCGACCCGCCTTGGCATGCTGGCCACGTTGAATGGAACGCCAGCCTCGCCGTGGCGCGAGGCGCCGGCAGCCGCCAGTTCCCCGCAACGGGCATCGCCGCCGATGCCTGACCCGTTGCGTCCCCCCATTGCGTGATTTCCTGCAGGCGCTCAAGCGCCTGCCATGACTGTTCGACTTTTTCTCGACTCTGCCTGCGACTTCGATGCGCGGGCGGCGGGCTGCGTTGCCCGACTCTGCAAAGGAATCACTCCCTATGCACCGTACTCTCTCCCTCGGCCTGCTGCTGGGCACCGTGTTTGCCACGACCGCCTGTGCACGTGCCGCCGAAGAATCCGCCGCCGCACCGATCGCCAGCGCAGCATCGGTGGCACCGATCCAGGCCAGCCCGGCCAAGGTCGATCCGGCCTTGCCGGTGGCCATCGTGCACAAGACCGCCAGCTGTGGTTGCTGCGGCATCTGGGTCGACCACCTGAAGGCCGCGGGCTTCCAGGTCGAGGTGCGCGACACCGATGACATGAATCCGATCAAGGTTCGCCTGGGCGTGCCGGTCGGCAAGGCCTCCTGCCATACCGCCGAGATCGGCGGGTATGTGGTCGGGGGCCACATCCCGGCCGAGGACATCAAGCGCCTGCTGGCCGAACGCCCGGCCGCGCGCGGGCTGGTGCTGCCCGGCATGCCGGCCGGTTCGCCGGGCATGGAAATGCCGGATGGCTACGTGCAGCCGTATACCGTCGAGCTGGTGCGCACCGACGGCAGCACCGAGCCGTTCGCCCAGCACGGACAGGGTGGCTGATGGACGGCGGGTGCCGGTCGTCCTGACCGGCACACTTCGACGCGTCCTGTGTAGAGCCGAGCCCACGCTCGGCTGTTGTCGGCCGGCAAGACGAGCATGGGCTCGGCTCTACAGGATCTGCAGAATCAGCGTGCCGTGGCCGTTTCCTTGGCCAGCTGCGCGTCGAACTTCTTCTCGGCCGCATCCGCGTAGGCTTTGCAGCTCAGTACCTTCTCGCTGGCGTTGCTGCCAGCAGCATAGTTCCAGTTGCTGGCGCCCGGATGCGGGGTCAGCAACAGGTCGCAGGGCAGGCCGCGCACCGTAGCGAAGCTGCGTCGGTAGTCCTCGACCAGGCGGGGATAGCGGGCATTGCCCTGCAGCTGGTAGCCCGGCGCGCTCAGGCTGTCGGCATAGGCGATGCGCACCGGCTTGCCATCGCGCGTATCGGTCCAGGTCCAGGCGGTGCTGCCCGGGGTGTGCCCGGGCATGAAGTGGGCGGTGAACGCGATGCCGCCCAGCTTAACGACCTCCCGATCCATGACGATGCGGTCTGCATTGACCGGTGGAAACGTGATTTCGTCGCCGAAATGAAGGTCGTCGCTGCCGCCTCGGGCCAGCAGCACTGCGGTTTCGGCATTCACGATCACCTGCGCCCCCGTGCGGCGCTTGATCTCGGCCACAGGGCCGGCGTGGTCGGTGTGCGCGTGGCTGAGCAGGACCATGCGCAGGGGACCGGTATTGGTTCCGCTGGCCTTCATGTTGGTCAGCAGGTAAGAGGCCATTTGCGGCATGCCACCATCGATCAGGACGAGGCCATCAGCCGTCTGGACCAGCAGCGCCGTCAGGTCATGGGTGCCGATCTGCCAGGTGTGATCGGCAATCTGCAACGGCGCCATCGTTTGCAGCCAGGAAGGGTCCACCGTGTAAGCCTGCAGCTGTGGTAGCGGTGCGTCGGCGGCGACGCCGTCGAAGGTGATGAGCGTGGCGGCCAGGGCGAGCGACGAGAGTCGAAGGCGCATGATGGAAAGAAGGTCGAAAGGGAGGAGGATGAAGTTAACACGCACCTGGCGGCGCGCAGTTTCGCGAATAACTCATGACTCCGATAAGGGCGACCTCGGTATCGGCAGCGGATTGTTCGGCCGATCTGGACTGTGAATCCATGTACACGGGCTGGAGCGAAGAATCGGCCGGGGCTAGCCTGTTCTCAGGCTCAAGGAGGTGGACCATGCATGTGCTCATGGTGATGCTCGGTGGCGTGCTCCTGCTGGGGGTGTTCCTGCTGTTTGGCCAACTCTGGAGCGTGGGCACCTCGCAGCTGCGCACGGCGCTGATCGCCTTCATCGCCACCTGGCTGCTGGTGGCCGTCGCCAACATGTGGGTGGGGGTCAGCAAGGCCGGTTATACGGTACGCGAGGAGCTGCCGATCCTGTTGCTGGTGTTCGCCGTGCCGGCGCTGCTGGCCGGGTTGCTGTACTGGCGCCTGGCGCGCTGAAGGAGTTGCATGAGTACCCGACTGCGCCTGCCCGCGCTGCGCCACCGCGACGGCCACCATGCCCGCGTGACCTACGAAGAACTGTTCTTCGATCTGGTCTACGTATTCGCGGTCACCCAGCTCAGTCACCACCTGTTGCACCACCTGGACCTGGCTGGCGTGCTGCAGACCCTGGTGCTGTGGTTCGCGGTCTGGCTCGGCTGGCAGTACGCGTGCTGGGTCAGCAACTGGTTCGACCCGCAGGCGCCGCGCATCCGCGGCTTGCTGTTCACCACAATGCTGTTGGCGTTGTTGATGTCCTCGTCCATCCCCGAGGCGTTTGCCGAGCGTGCGTGGATCTTCGCCGGAGCGTACGTCACGATGCAGGTCGGACGCACAGCGTTCGTGCTGTTCGAGGTCGGCCGCAACCATCCGTTGGCGCCGAACTTCCGTCGCATGCTGGCCTGGGTCAGCGTCTCGGCCTGCTTCTGGCTGGCCGGCGCAGCGGCCGAGGGCAATCTGCGGCTGGCACTGTGGGCGGTGGCAGTTGCCTGCGAATACATCTCGCCGATGTTCGGCTTCGCCTTCCCGGGCATGGGTCGTTCGCACACCCGCGACTGGACCATCGAGGGGGGGCACCTGGCCGAACGCTGCCAGCTGTTCGTCATCGTCGCGCTGGGTGAGACGCTGCTGGCCACCGGTGGCGTGCTCAGCAACGTCGAGCATTGGAGCCTGGAAGTGGTTTCAGCGGTGCTGGCCACCTTCGCCGGCACGATTGCCATGTGGTGGCTGTACTTCGGCATCTCCAGCCACGATGCCACTGAGGCCATCACCCACGCCGAAGACCCCGGAAGGATGGGCGCCAACTTCCACTACGTGCATGCATTGCTGATCGCCGGCATCATCGCCACGGCGGTGGGCAATGATCTGGTCATGGACCATCCGGGGGTGGCCGCCACCACGGTTTACGCCAGCGTGATGGTGGCAGGCCCGCTGATCTATCTGCTGGGCAGTGCCCTGTACAAACGCGTGGTCTATGGGCACGCGCCGCGCTCGCATCTGCTGGGCGCGGTGGCGCTGCTGGTGCTGGGGCTGATGCTACCGCACGTGCACCTGCTGGCCGCCGGATGGCTGACCAGCCTGGTGCTGCTGGGCGTGGGGCTGCTGGATACGCGATTGAAGCGCCGCTTGCTGCGGGCGTGATCCGTTGGGTCCGCCCACTGCTTCAGCCTTCACGGAGCGCGAGCGCGGCGCAGTGCCTGAGGGTCGACGCTACCGCCTCCGGCCAGCACGCGGATTGCTGGCAGGCCAGGTAAGCGCTGCGGCCATCACTGCAAGCTTGCCGATTGTGTTCATATTGCGGGCGGTGCCGTGCTGGGCATAGGGCACCCGCAAGCGCGAGTCGGCCATGCCGGCACCGTAGTGGATGAAGATCTCGCGCGTGCCGAGTGCAAGCTGTTCGTCGCGCCGGCCGGTCACGCCGTCCAGCGGATCGGCAGGCAGCCTGCCGTCGAGGAACAGGGCGACCACACGGTTGCCGGCCGCCTGCGCAAACGGGTTGCGTGCCACCACACCGGCAATCTCGTTGGCCGAGCGCACCAGCACGCCCACCGGCTTGCCGGCATAGGCCTGGAGCCGCTGGCCGAGGGCCTGGCGCACGCCTGTTTCGTCGAGCGAGCTGCGCAACACCACGTTGCCGCTGGCGATGTACGTGCGGACATCGGCGAAGCCTGCGTCCTCGCACATTGCCACCAGTTCGCGCATCGGCAGCCTGCCGGTGCCGCCGACGTTGACCGCGCGCAGCAGCGCGACGTGGACGTTCATGGCGTACCCGCCTGCAGGCGGTCGTACATGCGCACCAGGTCAACCAGGGTGCGTGCGCCCATCTTGCGCATCACCTGCGCACGGCGCACCTTCACCGTGATCTCGCTGACGCCCAGATCGCCGGCAATCTGCTTGTTGAGGCGGCCGCGCACCACGCCATCGACCACCTCGCGCTCGCCGGCATTGAGGGTGTGCCAACGCAGCTGTAGCGCGCCGAGCGCCTCGTCCTCGCGGCGGCGCTGGCGGTCGATCTCGATGCCCTTGTGGATGGCATCAAGCAGTTCCTGGTCACGGAAGGGCTTGGTGAGGAATTCGATGGCGCCGTCCTTGATCGCGTTGACGCCCATCGCGATGTCGCCGTGGCCGGTGATGAACACCACCGGAAGCTGCAGGCCGTGGTTGCCCATCGTGCGATGGAATTCAAGACCGCTCTGGCCGGGCATGCGCACGTCCAGCACGAGACATGCCGGTGCGTCTTCCAGCGCGTGTTCGAGGAAGGCCTGGGTGGAGGCGAAGGCCCGCACCTGCAGGCCCATCGAGGCCAGCAGGTCTTCCAGTGCCGCGCGCACCGACGGATCGTCGTCGACCACATAGACGATGGGTGCCGGATCGGGGTTGGCGGCAGTCGGCTTACGCATGGTGGGCGTCCGTGGCAATGGGCAGGTCGAACACAAAGCAGGCACCGCCGCCTGCCGGTCGTTCGGCACGGATCTGGCCGTCGTTGGCTTCGATCATCGAGCGGCTCAGGCTGAGACCCAGCCCCAGACCGTGCGACTTGGTGGTCCAGAAGGCATCGAAGACGCGTTCGGGATGGTCGGCGGGCAGGCCGACGCCGCGGTCACGCACACTGAGGCTGACCCGCTGGCCGTCGCGCCGGGTCAGCAGGGACAAGCGGCGGTCGGCGGTGGGCACGGTCTCCATCGCGTCCACCGCATTGAGGATCAGGTTGCCGATCACCTGCTGTACCTGCACGCGGTCGGCCTGCACCGGTGGCAGCTCGGCGTCCAGCAGCAGCGCCACGGCCACGCCATGCCGGTCCAGCTCGCTGCGCGACAGCGCCAGCATTTCCTCCACCGCCTGGTTCAGATCGAAGGCGCGTCGCTGCGGTGCCGCGCCCTGGGTCAGGCCACGGATGCGGGCGATCACGTCGCCTGCGCGGTGTGCATCGGCGAGGATGCGGGCCACGGTCTGGCGGGCCTTGTCCACGTTCGGTGGGTCCTGCGCGAGCCAACGCTGGCAGGCTTCGGCGCTGCTGGCGATGGCCGCCAGCGGCTGGTTCACTTCATGCGCGATGGAGGTGGTGAGCTCGCCCACGGTGGAGGCGCGCGCTACCCGCAGCAGGCGGCCCTGTGCTTCCTGCACGGCGGCCTTGGCCGCTTCCATGTTCAGGGCAAGGTAGGTTGTGATGCCGATCACCAGCATGCCGATGACCGAATTGACCAGGCCGATGCGGTAGGTGCCGAAGCGGGTCAGGAAGAAGCTCACCCCGGTCAGCGCGATGCAGGCCAGGGCAAGCGTGATCAACCCGCGTGCGCCCAGCACGCGCGATGCGGCCAGGATGACCGCCGCGTAGAAGCAGGCAGCGGCAACCGCGTAATCGGTGACGGTGTCGATCAGGAAGATCGCCGCCATCACGACGATCAGGACCAGCAGCACCAGTGGGCGGCGGGGCGACAGCGATGGCATCGGGGAAGCTCCCTGGCGTGGGCGGAAAGGATAGCAAAGCCGCCATCGGTGGATGCCGACCCTGTTCGGCACCGGTCAAAGCGATGCCTGGTAGTGCCGGCCGCTGGCCGGCATCTGCAGGGTGCTTCCGGAGATCATGAGGTTGCCGGCCAGCGGCCGGCACTACCGCAGTGGTGGGCATGCCGAGGCGATGCAAGGGGCGTCCGGAGATCATCAGGTCGTCGGCCAGCGGCCGCCACTACTCCTCCAGGCTGGCGTTCCAGAACCCCTGCAGGACGCCGGGCGTGGTCGCCAGCGTGGCCAATACCGCATCGAGCTCGCCGGCATCGACGGTGGTGGCATACAGCACCGCTTCGATCTCCACGTCGCGCTCGCCAAACGGGCGCTGGTCGACCGCGCGCACCGGGTACTGCGCCTGTTCAAGCAGCAGCAACAGCTGGTCCAGTACCTCGGCCTGCTGCTCGCGCTGGCAGACCACGTTGATCGCATAGGTTGCCTCGCTGAACGCTTCCGGCAGCGGCTGCCGATGGATGCGGTTTACCACCGGCCGCAGCAGGGTGTTGGCGGCCAGCACGAACACCGCTGCGAGCACTGCTTCGGGCAGCAGCTTGATACCGGCACATGCTCCCACCGCCGCCGATCCCCACAGGGTGGCGGCGGTGTTCAGGCCGGACACCTGCGCGCCGTCCTTCATGATCGCGCCGGCACCAAGGAAGCCGACGCCGGAGATCACATAGGCCACCACATGCAGCGGTGACGGTGGGCCGCCGTACAGGTCATGGAAGCGCACCGCCAGATCGACGAACACCGCCGCACCCACCGCCACCAGCGTGTTGGTACGCAGGCCGGCGGTGCGTTGCCGCAGCTGCCGTTCCAGGCCGATGATCGTGCCCAGCACGAACGCCACCGACAGGCTGATCAGCGAGCTGAGCGTGGCGCCGGCGTTGAACGCCGGCAGGTTCGGATTGATGTCCATTGTGTTTCTCCCTGGACAAGCGGCGGGCGCTTACTGCCAGCCGTAACGACGGATGTAGAACCGCTTCAGCGCAGTGGTCAGCACCGCGTAGCCGAACAGGATGGCCACCAGGAAAGGCCAGTAGCCGGCCGGCAGCGCCTGCAGCTTGAAGTAGCCGGCCAGCGGGCTCATCGGCAGGGCCACGCCAATCGCCATGATCAGGCCGGTCATCAGCAGCAGTGGCGGCGCGGCGATGCTCTGCAGGAACGGCACCTTCGGCGTGCGGATCATGTGCACGATCAGGGTCTGGGTCAGCAGGCCGACCACGAACCAACCGGACTGGAACAGACCCTGGTCGGCCGGCGTGCGTGCATCGAACACGTACCACATCAGCGCGAAGCAGGTCAGGTCGAAGATCGAGCTGATCGGCCCGAAGAACACCATGAAGCGGCCGATGTCCGCCGGGTTCCACTTCAGCGGCCTGCGCACCAGCTCCTCGTCCACATTGTCGAACGGGATGGCGATCTGCGAGATGTCGTACAGCAGGTTCTGCACCAGCAGCTGCAGCGGCAGCATCGGCAGGAACGGCAGGAACGCGGAGGCCACCAGCACCGAGAACACATTGCCGAAGTTGGAGCTGGCGGTCATGCGGATGTACTTCAGCATGTTGTTGAACGTGCGCCGGCCCTGGATGACGCCTTCCTCCAGCACCATCAGGTTCTTCTCCAGCAGGATGATGTCGGCGGCCTCCTTGGCGATGTCTACCGCACTGTCCACGCTGATGCCGATATCGGCCGCGCGCAGCGCCGGTGAATCGTTGATGCCGTCGCCGAGGAAGCCGACCACCTTGCCCTGTGCGCGCAGTTCGCGCACCAGGCGCTCCTTGTGCAGCGGCGTCAGCCGGGCGAACACGCGATGGTGGTGCAGCGCCCGCGACAGCGCGCCGTCATCCATGCGCTCGATCTGCGGCCCGGTCAGGATGGTGTCGGCATCCAGTCCCACCTGTGCGCACACACGGGCGGTCACCAGTTCGTTGTCGCCAGTGAAGACCTTGACCTCGACGCCGTGTGCGGCCAGCGCCTGCAGCGCCTGCGCAGCCGATTCCTTCGGCGGGTCCAGGAAGGCCACGTAGCCGACCAGGGTCAACCCGCACTCATCCGCCTGCGAGTAGGCGGTCTGGCTGGCTGCGGTTTCTTTCATCGCCACCGCCACCACACGCAGGCCCTGTTCGTTCAGTTCCTCGGTGGTCTGCCGCACCCGCGCCAGGCGGCGCTCGTCCAGCGGCATGTCCTGGCCGTTCTCGCGCACGGTGCTGCACACCGCCAGCATCTCTTCTACCGCCCCCTTGCAGATCAGCTCGTGGTGATCCTCGCGCTCGGAGACCACCACCGACATGCGGCGGCGCTCGAAGTCGAACGGGATCTCATCCACCTTGTGGTAGTCCTGCGACAGCCGCAGCGAACTCTGCAGCTCCACGTGTTCCAGTACCGCACGGTCGAGCAGGTTGATCAGGCCGGTCTGGAAGTGACTGTTGAGGTAAGCGAACTTCAGTACGTCTTCCGAATCGTGGCCGAACACATCGGTATGGCGCTCCAGCGCGATCCTGTCCTGGGTGAGGGTGCCGGTCTTGTCGGTGCACAGCACTTCCATCGCGCCGAAGTTCTGGATGGCATCCAGGCGCTTGACGATCACCTTGCGCCGCGACAGCAGCACCGCGCCCTTGGCCAGGGTGGAAGTGACGATCATCGGCAGCATTTCCGGCGTCAGGCCCACCGCCACCGACAGCGCGAACAGGAACGCCTCGGTCCAGTCGCCCTTGGTCCAGCCGTTGATCAGCAGCACGAATGGCACCATCACCAGCGCGAAGCGGATCAGCAGCCAGCTGACACTGTTGACGCCGGCCTGGAACGCGGTGGGCGCACGGTCGGTGGCGGTGCTGCGCTGGGCCAGCGTGCCGAAGTAGGTGCGGTTGCCCGTGGCCAGCACGATGGCAGTGGCCGTACCGGACACCACGTTGGTACCCATGAACAGCAGGTTGTGCTGTTCGAGCAGGCCGGCCAGACCATCGCCCGGGTGCGCGAACTTCTCCACCGGCAGCGACTCGCCGGTCATCGCCGCCTGCGCCACGAACAGGTCCTTGGCGGTCAGCACGCGGCAGTCGGCCGGAATCATGTCGCCGGCCGACAGCACAATGTGGTCGCCGGGTACCAGTTCACGGATAGGCAGGTCCAGCAGGCGTGCCGGGCGGCGGCTGTGCAGGTGCGCGCCGAAGTACTGGTCGGCCACATCCGCAGCCTCGGTGCCGGGATTGCGGCGCAGAACGCGCGCAGTGTTGCCGACCAGTGCCTTCAGCCGCTCGGCTGCGCGATTTGAACGACCCTCCTGCACGAAGCGGATCAGCGTGGACAGCAGCACCATCGCACCGATGACGATCGTCGCCTTGATGTCCTCGGTCAGCCAGGACACCGCCGCCAGCACGGTCAGCAGCAGGTTGAACGGATTGCGGTAGCACTGCCACAGGTGGCGCCACCACGGCAGCGGCTTCTCGTGATCCACCTCGTTGGGGCCGAGCGTGGCCAGTCGCTCCTCGGCCTCATGCGGGCTGAGGCCATCGGCATGTGATTCCAGCGTGGTCAGCAGCTCGGCTTCGTCCTGCTGGGCGAGGGTGACCAGGCCGGTGGTGAGAGCGAACGGCGCGGCCTCGGCGCTGCCAGGGCCGAAGCCGGCTTCGGGCATCGCACGGCGGCGGAACAGGTTGCCTGCGCGGCGGCTGCGCAGGAAGGCGTTGAACCAGGCGTTGAGCAGGCTCATGGGACGCTCCTCGAATGTCAGAGCCGGCCGCAGCCGGAACACGAACGGAATGGGTGAGACAGATCAGGCGTGGCGCATGGCCAGCACCGCCGGCGACCACGGCTGCATGCGCAGGCGCTGGCTGCCACCGATGCACAGTGGCTTCATCGCGTCGCGCAGGGGATAGGGCAGGTGCCGCAGCACGTTGATGCGTTCGCTGATCGGCAGCAGCGACAGCGCGTCGGCCACCACGCGTGGCGAACCGAGCGACAGCGAACGGGCGAACATCACGGGGCCGTGTTGCAGCAGCTGGCTGCGCAGGGCGGCGACATCGCGCTCGCCGATCAGGCGGCGCAGCGTGATGTAAAGGATCTTGTAGGACATGGGGGCGATCTCCAGGCAGGCGGCGCCTGGCGGCCCCCCGTCACTCAAGCAGGCAGGGACCGGCGGGCAGGCGCCAGGAACAGGCAGCAATCAGGCATACGGGTCGCGGTGCGCCCGGAAGGGTCGGGGTCCATCTGCGTCTCCATGAGGGGAGGGGGCCGGCCAGGATTGCCCTGGCCAGTGTCGATATTGTCCGCCCCTGAACGGGGCAGGCCTAGAGGCCGGTGGGTTAGCCCGGCTATACCTTGGTATAGCCGGGCATGCACAGCGCCAATCGAGGGTTCAGTGATGGATCAATGCGGAGCGCTGGTCTGCTTGCACACGTCGTACTCGCCATGGCTCAGCGTCTTGTCACGGTCGGTATCGCAGGCATGCAGGCGCTCGGCCCAGTCCGGTGCCACCGCATCGACTTCCGCCAGGGTGACGATGCCGTCCTTGTCCTTGTCCAACGATTCATACGGCGGTATCAGCTTCACTTCGGTGACGTCCTCGGCGGCGGTGACCCTGCTCGCCTCCTGGGTCCTGGAACAGGCGCCCAGCAGCAGGGCCGCACAAAGCGAGAGTGCAATGGGAAGGTAGCGACAAGCGATCATGGCGTGCTCCTGAAGAAAAGGCGGACGACCGGTGCGGTGGTCACGGCAGGATCTTCTGCGCGGGCCTGTAAGTGGGCTGCGAAGAATGGGGTCCGTCGACCATTGCCGGTGGGCCGCCATTCACCGGGCCGCGCAGCAGCGACTGTGCGCGGACGCCTTGGGGGAGGTGGCTCGACGGAGATGGCTCGGTAGCGTCGTGTGCTGGTCGACTATCGCGCGCAGCGCGGGGCCTTCAGCTTCCTGCCAAGAGCAGTCGACTAACAGTCCACTCTACCCTCGAACGGCAGGAAGCCGGCCAGCGGCAGGCACTCCCGTCTGCTTCAGAAGCGGTCTGCAAAGGCGTCCGTGGCTTGCACCAGCGCATCCACCGTGGCCGGCTCGTTGGCACTGTGGCCGGAGGTCACCATCTCCAGCCGCGCTTCCGGCCAGGCCTGGGCCAGGTCCCACGCACTGCGCGGTGGGCAGATGATGTCGTAGCGCCCCTGCACGATCACGCCCGGCAGGTGACGGATGCGATCGATATCGCGCAGCAGTTGGTCCGGCTCCAGGAAGATGCCGTTGCGGAAGTAGTGCGCCTCGATGCGGGCCTTGGCCAAGGTATCCAGCGGATCATCAGTGGATTGGGCGTCGACGTCGTGCTGCAGGGTTGCCGCGTTGTCTTCCCAGCCCAGCCAGGCCTGCGCGGCCTCGATGCGGGTCGCCTCATCCGGGCCGTCCATGCGGCTCCAGTAGGCCGCAATCATGTCGCCGCGCTCGGCTTCCGGGATGTAGGCCTCGTAGCGGTCCCAGCGCTCCGGAAAGATCCAGCGCGCACCGCCATCGGCCTCGGCGAACCAGCGATTCTCCATTTCGCGTCCGAGGAATACGCCGCGCACGATCAGGCCGGTGGCGCGCTCGGGATGCGCTTGTGCGTAGGCCAGTGACAGGGTCGACCCCCAGGAGCCGCCATAGACCAGCCAACGCTCGATGCCCAGGTGCTCACGCACTTTCTCGATGTCGGCCACCAGGTCCTGCGTGGTGTTGTGGCGCAGCTCGCCGAACGGCGTGGAACGGCCACTGCCGCGCTGGTCGATCAACACGATGCGGTAGCGTGCCGGATCGAAGAAGCGGCGATGGGTGGGTGAAATGCCCGCGCCTGGGCCGCCGTGCAGGTACACCACCGGAATGCCGCCCGGTGTGCCGCACTCTTCGACATGCAGCGTGTGCAGATCGCTCACCTTCAGGGTGAACTCGCGGTAGGGTTCGATGGCGGGGTACAGGGTGCGCATGGCGGGTGTCTCACAAGCTGGGGCGGCCAGCATAGCGCCGCCACCTGCGGGCTGCAGCGACGGGCTCCTGCGCGGCGCTGGAAATGGGCTGGCCGATGCGCATAAGCTTCCGCGATGCAAGCGACCACGACAGGGACGTCAACCTTCAACTTCACCCTTGGCAGCGGCGCGCGCGAGCTGCTGAAGTGGGTCGCACTGCTGGCCATGACGGGTGATCACGTGGCCAAGGTGGCCTTCGGCGGCTACGTGCCGGTGGTCAGCGAACTGGGGCGTATTGCCTTCCCGCTGTTCGCGCTGGTGATGGCCTGCAACCTGGCCCAGCCCGGGGCCGACCTGCGCAAATCGATACGCCGGCTCGTGCTTTGGGGGCTGATCGCCCAGCCAGTGCACGCATTCGCGTTTGGTTCCTGGCTGCCGCTCAACATCCTGCTTACCTTCACGCTGGCGGCCGTGGCCGTTCATGCGCTGGCGAACCATCGGCCCGTTCTGCTGTTGCTGGCTGCCGGCGTGCTGCCGATGTTCGTGGATTACCAGTGGGCGGGTGTCGGCTGCGTGCTGGTGGGTTGGATCGCGTTCCGGCATCGCGCGCGGTGGCTGTTGCTGGCCGGGCTCGCAGCGGTGTGCTGGGCGAACCACAACGGCTGGGCGCTGCTGGCGATACCGGTGGTGCTGCTGGCCGCGCGGGTGAATTGGCCACTGCCGCGCTGGCGGTGGGTGTTCTACGGGTACTACGTGGGACATCTGGCGGTGCTGGCGTTGATTGCCTATCTGCTTGCGTAATGTCGCAACTGGCGCGTCGCCTGTCTTGAATGCCGGATGCGGTCAAGGAATGCGCGGTGCCGATGCGGGTGAAGCATGCCGCCATCGGCATGGTGCAAGTTGTTGAATCTTCGGCTCGATTGTCGATATGCGACAATGCTGCCACTGCGTGAACGTTGCTGTCTTTGCACGTGGGTTGTTGGCGCCTGCCACCCCGTTGTGCACATGATGGGGTGCCGCCAGAAAAGGGTGGCCGGGGCCTGGAAACCCCGTTGGTCGCGTGTAGTTTGCGCACGCCAGCCGGCGCCGCTTTGTGCGGTGCCGGCTGGCAATTCGCCCGTGCTTTATGGCGGGCGGTGCGTGGAGGTGGGCGATAGCCCACCTGCCGGTTAGTGCTTACGCGACCGCCGGATTTCCAGCCACGTACCGTCCGCCGCCTTTGTTAAGGGCGGTGGCACCGTAGCCTTGTACGGAGACCTGCCATGAACCCTTCGGACATTCCCCCTCTGCGCACCCAGCATGCCCCGGCCAACGCCGATGAGAGCGAAGAGCAGCGCGCAACGCCCGACCCCAACAACCTGATCGCGCTGCTGCACCAGATCGGCCGCGGCGTGGCCGCGGACGGCCAGCCTTGGCCCGAGCGTCACCAGCTGCCGGGCCGTTGCCTGGCGCTGGCCGACAGCGATGGCGCCCTGGCCGGCCTGCGCATCATCAACGAGATCCTGCTGGCCGCCGAGCGCGCCCGCCAGAACGGCGGCCCGGAGCACTACGTGGGCGACCGCGTGATGGAAGGTCTGAAGCTGGCCGCGCTGGCGCTGACCAGCCACGCCATCTACCGCCTGCATCCCGAGTAGATCCACGCCATGCGTGGATGCCGTTCATGTAGAGCCGGACAAAACGCAGCCGAGCATGGCTGGGCGCCATGCGTGGCCGCTACCGCGGGTGCCTCATCGGCCACCACGCGGCAGCCGCACTGGCACCCCACGCCACCCACGCGCCCAGCCCCGCGTAGACCAGCGCCTGCAGGCCGGCCGCAAGCACGAACGGTTCGGCGCGCTGTGCCATCGGCAGGCACACGCCACCCAGCACCAGCAGGCCGGCCAGCAGCCATGCTGCCGAGCGCATCGACGCTCGCTCCCGGGTTGCACGCGGCAGCACCGTGCAGGCGGCTGCTACGCAGAACGGCAATAGCAGCGGCATGGCCTGCCAGGCCACACCCACGGCCAGGCTGACGCAGGCAATGGCAGCCCAGCAGATCCGCTCGCGCACCGCCGGGTGTTCGTGGCGTGCCAGCGATGTCCTCAGCGCATGGATTCCAGCCGCGATCGCACTACCCAACAGCAACCCTGCAGCAACATCGCTCCAATAGTGAACCCCCAGCCAGACCCGGGCCATTCCGGCGATCACCCCGGCCAGCAGCGCGATACCCAGCACTGCCGAGCGTTTGAACCTTCCGGTGATGTGTTGGCGTGCCAACAACTACAGCGCGACCAGCACGAAGAAGCAGGTGGCGCTGGTGGTGTGCCCGCTGGGCAGGGAAGGGCCGGCGGCACCGGCCGGGCTGAGCGTGGCGTCGAAGCTGAAGGGGCGTGGCACCGGTGCGAAGACCTTGATGCTCTGCACGGCCAGCGTGACCACCATCAACGCCATCAGCATCAGGCGGGATGCCTGCGCGCCGAACGCAACCCACAACACGGGCATTGCCAGCAGATAGAACCAGAATTCGCCCAGGACGTTGCCGATCATCGCCAGCCCGCGCACCGGCCACTGCTGGGTGCGGTGCACGCGATCCAGCTCCGCTTGGCGGAAGGCCGAGGCGGCCCCGAAGCGCGCGACGGGGCGTACTTCACTCTCGGCTACTGCGTGCAGGCGCTGATACGCGTGCTCCAGCTGCTGCGGGAAGCGCGTGGGCAGCTGGCGGGCTTCGTCACGGCTGACCCAGCGCGCCTGAATGATCTCCCGCCCGAGGTGGGGCGCATCCAGCACATTCACCGCATTGCCGTGCACCTGGACGGGTTCGAGGGCACGGCAGGCGAACACATGCACACCCGCCCTGTCGTCCAGCAGGTCGGTGGTGGCGACGGCAAACCCAGCTTCTTCCAGCGCTTCGCGGGCGGCGGTCTGTTGCGGCAATTCACCGTGTTCTGCCGTTCCGCCAGGCAGCTGCCAGCGCGAGGTGACATCCTGCACCAGCAGCAGGCGCTCACCCGAGCGCATGACGCAGACCGAGGCGGCGGTTGCCAGCGGGGGTACGAGCAGGAGTGTTGCGAGCAGCACATGTCGCAACGACGTGGTGAACGAGGGAAAGGCTGGAAGGCGCATGGCACCACCGCGTGGGGAGGGTCACGCCGATGGTGGAGTACGGCCGGGAAGGGCACTATCGGATTCGTACGAATCCGATAGTGCACTTTTGTAGATCCACGCCATGCGTGGATGGCGTTCGCGAATTGCCTGACGATCCGTCGAGCCGTGCCCGCGCTCGGCTCACCGGACCAGACGGAGCCTTGCATGGCTCAGCGCTACAGCAACCGCGTTGTGCGGGCGTACTGCGAGAAAAGACAATCGCGATGGGGCATGTCTTGTTTAGCTGGCTGCAGCGTTCGTAGTGCGGATGGATTTGCAGCAAGTTGCATGGCATTCGGTGGCGTACGGCGCGAAAGTTTCCGGGCATAACACCTTTCGATTCCTGGACGCCATGAACAACCTCACCCGACAGCCTCTGGCGGCAGCACTGGTGCTGGCCCTGGTTCTGCCCGCAGCATCGGTGGCCGCCGCTCCTCCCGGCGTGCCTTGCCCGAGCATTCCGCGCCCGGCAGATCCGGGTGATCCGGCTGTAGAGGTGTCCTACCTGTGCGGCGTTGAGATTGCCGCACACGGTCTCTGGTTCGATCGGTCGCTGGAGGTCTACGACGCCACCGTGATCGGCAGTCGCGATCGCTGGCCTGGCGTGGAGATGGACATCATCACCATGGCTATCTGGTGATGGACGACAGCCCGGTCGAGACTAGAGGGATGATGTCCGACGCCGTGGTGATGGCCAGCAACCATGTGGACGGCGCAAGGATCGGCCGGTCGCACCTGCGGACCTCCGGCGAGGCTTCGACGGGTTTGTACGCAGGCAACATTTCGCCGGACGCGTCAGGTCTTATCGCCAAGGCGAATACGACCACACCGCCTACGAAGTGCAGGCCGGCGCCGAGCTGAAGCTGGGCCAGCGCTGGGGGGCCGTGGGGCGGCCTGAGCGTGCAGCGCAGTGACCGTGGCTATCGCAACGTGGGCGGCCAAGTGGGTTTGCGCATGGCCTGGTGATGTCTGTCTGGGTGCGATGAATCAGCGGTAGCTGACAATGAATGGCGTAGATCGCCATAGTTTGTCGTGATCAACTTTGAAACAAGTTGTATTCAGATGCTCTGGGTGAACTGACACAGTGGCCGCTTCTGAAATCCGCCTTTTCTCCGGATACACAACAAGTAGAAGCATCGATGCGTTCGGCGCCACCTCGTCATCTCCTTGCCGCCTCATTGGCCGGCATCCTGTTTCACATCCCGCTGGCCATGGCACAGCATGTTGTCGCTGATGGCAGCATCGCGGGTGAGGACTTCAAAATGCCTGCAGCGGGTGACTATGTCACCACTGATCCTGCCCAGCACGCCTTCCATGCACTTAATGGCGGCATGATCTTCGGCGACGACGGTATCCACTTGTCAACCCAGGGTGAGAAAGCTGCCGGCGTGCGCGTGGAGGGAGCGGGCAGCGCCGTGTTCCTGGGTCGCTCCAGCAGCATTCTGACCACGGGTCATGGCGCGGCGGGTATTGCGGCAGTGGCGGCGGGGTTCGATGGAACGCAGATCGCCATTGAAACCCGCGGTGACGCCGCAAGGGGTGTCGACCTGGACAACGCGCAGCTCGCGTTGTCGCAGGCGACAGTGCAGACCTCGGGAAATGCGGCACACGGTATCGTCGCCACAGGAGGCAGCCACGTCCAGTTGCAACGCACTGATGTGATGGCTCTGGGGGCAGGCGCGTGGGGCGCGGTACTGCGCGATGCCAGCCAGCTGCAGCTGGATGGCACGGTGGTTTTCAGTGAAAAGCATGGCGCAGTGCGCATTGAAGGTAGCGGCGACACCCGTATTGAACTGTCCAACGGCGCATTCCTGTATGGCGGGAATGGCACAGCGGTATCCCGGGATCCAGCAGCTACCGGACGCGTCGATGTCGTGCTGAGCGGAGGCTCGGAAATCCGCGGCGATATTGTTTCGGCACCGGGCGTTACGTCGAGCCCTGTCGGCGCGGCGGCGGATCTGCACGTGCGGCTGTCCGGTGCGTCAACGTGGACGGGACGTTCGGACGCCGTGCGTTCGTTGTGGCTGGAGAATGGTAGTACCTGGGCGTTGAGTGGAGATTCGCGTGTCGGATCGCTTGATGTCCGCAGCAGTGCGCTGCATCTTTCCGAGGGAGCGCGCTTCAACTCGCTGACGGTTGAGGGTGATCTGCATACGGAGGATGCGCACCTCTACTTCCGTGGGGCGCTGGAAGGCGATGACTCGGCCGTGGATCGCCTGCATGTGGTGGGTGACACCCATGGCGATGCGCGCGTCTACGTGTCCAACGTCGGCGGTGTGGGTGCAGCGACGCTTGAAGGCATCACCGTGATCCAGGTCGATGGCAGGTCGGATGCGAGCTATACGCTTGCTGGGCGTACCGTTGCCGGCACCAACGAGTATTTCCTGCACAAGGGTGGTGTGGCCGGCGGTGAAGGCAACTGGTACCTGCGTTCCGAATTGCCGACGACGCCCGATCCGTGCCAGGTCGATCCGTTGGCGCCGGGCTGTGCGCCGATCGAGCCGATCGAGCCGGTTGACCCGGTTGACCCGGTCACTCCGCCGTCTGTGCTGCGCCCGGAGGCCGGTGTCTACCTGGCCAATCAAATCGCTGCGCTGGGCATGTTCAGCCACCGGCTGAGTGATCGGCTGGGCAGCCTGGATGGAGGTGATGCACGCAATGCCTGGGCACGGTTCGGGCATGGTCAGGCCAACTTCACCGTGGTGGGTGGCCAGCTGTTGGCCAACGGCAACACCTCGGTGCTGCAGATCGGTACTGACCTGCTGCGGCGTGGCAACGCGGCTGCCGGGGTGATGCTGGGCAGTGGTCGCGCCGACAGCAGCGCAGTGTCTGATCTGACTGGCTACAGTGCCAAGGGTCGGGTGCGTGGCAGCGCGGTGGGCGTGTACGGCACCTGGTTGCAGGAGGCCGATGGCACGCGAGGCGCGTATGTGGATGCGACCCTGCAATACGGCCGATTCGACAACCGGGTGCAGGGCATCGGCCTGGCGCCGGAGCACTACGATTCGCGCATGGCCAGTGCGTCGCTGGAGACCGGCTACACCTTCAACGTGTGGCAGGGTGCCGCAAGCGCACTGTATGTGCAGCCGCAGCTGCAGCTGAGTCATGTTGACTTCCGCGCCGATCGCCACGTGGAGAGCAATGGCACGGTGATCGACCACGCCGATGCCGGTGGCCTGAGCGGGCGCCTGGGCGTGCGCGTGTTCGGTCATGGCACTGCCGCCGGCAACACCGTGCAGCCGTACCTGGGCGTGAACTGGCTGCGTGGCAGCGGCACCAGTACGTTGCAGTTCAACGGTGACACACTGGGGGCGGACGTGCCGCGCAACCGCTACGAAGTGCAGGCCGGTGCCGAGCTGAAGCTGGGCCAGCGCTGGGGGGCGTGGGGCGGCCTGAGCGTGCAGCGCGGTGACCGCGGCTATCGCAACGTGGGCGGCGAAGTGGGTTTGCGCATGGCCTGGTAAGTGAGCCTGCATCGGAGTCAGATCCCCTTGCCAAGGCAAGGGGATCTGACCCCGGCTGCTGCTGGAGAGCCGAGTCTATGCTCGGCTCCACAGCAGATCCACGCCATGCGTGGATAACTTCTCAAAAATCCATGGTTGCCGAGAACAAAGCCGTTCTCGGTGCCCCCAGCGCCAGGCTGGAAAGCAACGGCATGCCCCAATACGCCTTGTTGGTCACGTTGTTCACCGTGGCGCGCAGCGCCAGCGGCCTGCCGGCCAGTGTGGTGCTGTAGCGCGCCCCCACGTCGAATAACGTGCGCCCCGGTACCGACAGGCGGTTGTCGGCACTGATGTACTGCTTCGACATCGCCGTGGCGTTGCCGGTGAGGGTCAGGCCTTCCAGCGCGGGCACATCCCATTCCACACCGAGTTTGGCCTGCCGCTGCGCAATTGCCGTGGCCATGCGTCCTTCATTCACGCCGCCCGCCGTGCGGGTCAGCTTCGGCTGCACGTAGGCCACGCCGCCCAGCAGGCGCACGCCGTCCAGTGGCGCACCGAAGAAGCCCCATTCCACGCCGCGGTTCCGCTGTTCGCCGCCGAACGAGAAGATATTCGTGACCGGGTCGGTGTAGCTGCTGGGCCGCTTGATCTCGTACACGCTGAAGGTGTGCGCGAAGCGGCCCAGGTCCAGCTTCAGGCCCAGCTCTTTCTGCCTGGTGCGGAACGGCGCGAATACATCGCCGGCATTGGCGGCGGTCATCGGCGCGGTGGCGCCCTGGCTGAGGCCTTCGATGTAGTTGGTGTAGAGGGAGATCGTGTCGGTGGCCTTCACCAGCAGCGCCGCTGCCGGGGTGGTGGCGCTCTCGTCGTAGCGCGAGGTGCGTGCACCCGTGGCGACGTTGAAGGTCTCACTGACCACCTGCTGGCGGCGCACGCCCAGGGTCAACTGCACGCGCTCATCGGCGAAGGACAGGGTATCGGCAACGCCGAGGCTGTCCAGCTGCAGTTCGGTATGCGAGATGTGTGGCGCCACGAACGGCGCGGCCGGGCCCCAAACCGGGTTGTACAGGTTGGTGGTCCAGTCCCAGCCCGGCACGCTGCGGCGGCCGTAGTCGTTCTGGGTGTGCTGGTAGTGGGTCACGTTGGCAGCCCACTGGTGGCCGACGCTGCCGGTGTGGAACGAACCGCGCAGGCCGGCATCTGCGGACTGCTTCCTGATATCGAAGGCGAGCTGGCCGATCACCGTGGTGAAGTCGCTGGCCGGATTGAGGATCTGCGCGCTGATCGAACCGTTGTAGCGGTAATCGGTCCTGCTGGTGCCGTAGGCCAGGTAGGCCATCAGGGTATCGCTGATATCCAGTTCGCCGCGCAGCATCGCGCCCTTGTCCTGGCTGTCCACGTAGGCCCAGTCCGGATTGATCAGCGTATCGCCACGCGGCGGCCGCGGAATGGCGACGCCGGGTGCCAGGCCGACGCCACGTGCGGGGCCGTCAACACGGTCATCGGCGCTGTACAGGTCGGCCGACAGCCGCGCACGTTCGCCGCGCCAGTCCAGTGCCAGCGAACCGAGCTGGACCTTCTTGCGCTGCTTGCCCACGGCGCCATCGCCATCACGGTACGCGCCGTTGAAGCGGACGCCGAACTGCTTGTCCGCGCCGAGCCGACGGCCCATGTCCACATGGGTGCCGAACTGCGCGTCGGAGGCGAAGTTGGCGCTGAGCCGCAACAGCGGCTGCTCGCCAGCGCGCTTGGGCACCAGGTTGACGCTGCCGCCGACCGAACCACCCGGCGGCATGCCGTTAAGCAGCGCGGAGGGGCCCTTCAGTACCTCGATGCGTTCGAACATTTCCGGCGAGGTGCGGTAGTAGGGCGCCATGCCACTCAGCCCGTTGAAGGTGGTGTCGCTGGTGCTGGAGGCGAAGCCGCGGATTGCGTAGTTCTCGCTCCAGGAACCGGTGACGCCGTTGCTGAACACCGTGGGGTCGGTGGCGGCGATGACGTCGGTCAGGTCCTTGGCCTGGCGGTCGCGGATGAAGGACTCGGTGTAGCTGACCGTACTGAACGGCGTATCCATGAAGTCCTTGTCGCCGAGCAGGCCGATACGGCCGCCGGCGGCCACCTGGCCGCCGGCATAGTCGCCGGTCACGCGGCGCTGTTCCTGTACCTGCACCGAGGGCAGGGTGGACGGCGCGGTTTCGGCCAGCGCGGCACACGATGCCATCAGGCCAAGCGCGAGCGCCGATGCGCGGTAGCGCCGGGCCAGCCCGTGTGGAAGTGGCTGGCTGCAGGACACGGCGGCAGCATGGTTCTGTGAAGAGTAGAAGGGGGATACGGTCATGCCAGGGTCCTGTGAATCGCGAGGGCGAGCGCGCCTGGCGCGCGGCCATCGGCAAGCACGGGGGAGGGCGCAGCGCGGGGTTGTCGGCTGGGTGGGGACCTGGCGGGAAGTGAGCCACGGGCTCGATCCGGACGGCGCCATGATTGCGAACCAGACGCATTCCGAATTAGTTGAGTAAATTAAACTAAAGAGACCGAAGCGGACAAGAGGGTCCCTTTGCTGGCACCCTCGGCAGGGTATGAACACGCAACGCGAAACCACGGTGCCGCCTCGCGGCCGTCCACCGACCATCACCCCCGAGCGCCTGGCCGACATCGGCATCCGCCTGGGTCTGCCCAACCTGACCATGGCCAACGTGGCCGCCGAACTGGCGGTGACCCAGCCCGCGCTGTACAAGCGCGTGGCCAGTTTGGAGGCGTTGAAGCGGCTGGTGGCGGAGGCAGTGTTCCAGCGCTGGCAGATCCCGCGCGCGTCGGCCGATGCGGCGGGCGGTCTGCAGGGCTATCTGATGGTGTTCGTGGCATCGTTGTGCGAGGTGGTGAAGGCGCATCCCGGGTTGCCGCCATACCTGCTGCGGCGCACGGTGGCGACCGCGCCGATGCTGGAAAAGATTGCCTCGCACCAGGCGCATGTGGCCGAAGTGTTCGGCCTGCCGATGGACAAGGCACGCTGGCTGCTGGCCACGATCGCGTTCTATTGCATCGCCGGTGCCGACACCATCTACGCGATTGCGGACGACGAAGAAGGCCAGGTGATCACCGAGTTCAAGCAGGGCATGCGGGCGCTGGTGATCGGGTCGTTGCAGTTGTTGGATGCGGAGGACGCGGACGGATCACCGTGATGCCATCCACGCATGGCGTGGATCTACAATGCGGCCATGCCAGCCACGCCCACCCTTGAAGATCTGCGCCGCTATGCGGTGGCGCGCACCCTGTTCAAGCCGACCACGCTGCTGACCGCGATCCGGAAGCTGGGCTTCGTGCAGGCCGACCCGATCCGGGCACCGGCACGCGCGCAGGATCTGACCCTGCGGCACCGGGTGAAGGACTATCGCGCGGGTGATCTTGAACGTCGTTATGCGCGCTTGCCGGTGGAAGAGGACTGCCTGGTGAACTACGGCTTCCTGCCGCGCGAGCATCTGGCGCTGATGCACCCGCGCGTGTCCAAGCGCGAGTGGGACGCCGAGACCCATCGCCGCGCGGCCGAGGTGCTGGCGTTCGTGCGCGAGCGCGGCAGCGTACACCCCCGCGAGGTCGACCAGGCGTTTGCGCATGGGCGGGTGACCAACTACTGGGGCGGCACCAGCAATGCCAGCACGCACCTGCTGGACGGCATGCACTACCGCGGCCTGCTGCGCGTACAGCGGCGCGACAGTGGCACCCGCATCTATGCAGTAGCCGAGCATGCCGAGCCGGATGCCAGCGAGCAGGCACAGATCGAACGCGCCGCTGCCCTGATTGATCTGGTGGTGCGCAAGTACGCGCCGCTGCCATCGGCCAGCCTGACCTATCTGGTGCGCCTGCTGGGCTATGGTGCACCGCATCTGGCCGAGCAGACCCGCAAGGCATTGGCGCTGGCCAAGCAGCAGCTGGCCAGCTGCACGCTGGAGGGCACCACATGGTACTGGCCGGCAGACGAGAATCCACGCTCGCGCAAGCACGCGCCAGACGAGCAGGTGCGCCTGCTGGCGCCGTTCGACCCGGTGGTATGGGACCGCCGCCGTTTCGAGCTGTTGTGGAATTGGGTCTACAAGTTCGAAGCGTACACGCCTGCGCCGAAACGCCAGTACGGCTACTACGCACTGCCGGTGCTGTGGCACGACCAGGTAGTGGGCTGGGCCAACCTGAGCATGCGCGACAGTGAGTTGGTGTCGAGCGTGGGTTATGCCGGCAAGTCGCTGGCCCGCGACAAGGCATTTCGTGGCGCGCTGGACGACGAGTTGCAGCGCATGGCGGAGTTCCTGTAGCGCCAAGCGGCGCATGGGTACCTATCTGGTGCTGGCCGCGTTGGTGTGTTCGTCTGTGATCGGGCTGGGCTTCGGCTGCTTCCCGGCACGCAGTGCTGCACAGCTGGACCCTATCCAGGCACTGGCGGCGGAATAGGGCCGCCCGCTATGGCACCTGTAGAGCCGAGCCCGCGCTCGGCTGCACTCCGTTCAGGTCGCGCTGTACCGAGCGCTGCGCGCAGCAAGCCGAGCATGGGCTCGGCTCTACAGCTACTCAGCGCACCTTGCCTTTGATTGGCACGCTTCCTGGCAGCTGGGAATAGCCGCCGTCACCCCAGTGCCGGGTGATGCGCTGGAAGAACAGCGAGTTCGGCACGCGCAGCAGGCAACCGCGCGCGCCGTCGCCACGATCACTCAGCGTGGTGTAGATCAGGTTGATATCAACCACCTGACCGCACAAGCCCGGCTTGTCCACGCTTTCCAGCACTTCGATGGCGTCATTGATGCGGAACGGGCGCGTGGCGACGATCAGGAACGAACAGAACAGGTTGGACAACACGCTCCATGCGGCGCAGAACGCCACCGCACCGACCGCCATGAACCCGGTCAGCGCGGTCCACAGCACCGAGCGCGACACGCCCAGTCGCTCCAGTATCAGCAGCGCGGCCGCCAGATACAGCAGCAAGGCACCGCCGCGGCGCAGGCCCACATGAAGCTCTGGTGCCAGCCTGCCGCGCTGCCGCGCCTGCACCAGCAGCCACGCCAGGGCATGCACCATCACCCATGCGACGCCGAGGATGGCCAGCACCTCGGCCACCGGCACAACGACGGTCAGCCAGTCCTCGATCCAGGCGGGCAGTCCGGCCATGAGGGGTCACAGTGTTGCCGCGCCGCCGGAGATGGTCAGCAGCGCACCGGAGGTGTAGCTGGCGCTGTCCGAAGCCAGCATCACATAGGCCGAGGCCAGCTCGGCCGGCTGTCCGGGGCGGCCGAACGGCGTCTGTGCGCCGAACTGTTCGACCTCTTCGGCGGCCATGCCTGCGGGAATGAACGGCGTCCAGATCGGGCCGGGCAGCACGGCATTGACGCGGATCTGATGCTCGGCGAGCAGGCCGGCCAGCCCCAGCGTCAGGTTGGCGACGGCACCTTTGGTTGCAGAATAGGGAAGGATGTTCGGCGTCGGTCGTTTGGAATTGACCGATGCGGTGTTGATGATCGCACCACCACCGCGCAGGTGTGGCACGCACAGCCGGGTCAGATTGAACACGGCATGCACGTTGGTATCGAACGTCCGCTTCCAGTCATCCAGGGTGATGTCGTCGAAGTGCTCGTAGTAGCGCTGGTAGGCCGCGTTGTTGACCAGGATGTCGAGACCGTCCAGTTCGCTGGCCACGCGGTCTACGAGCGATCGCGCCTGCGCCGGGTCGCTGATGTCACAGGGCACCAGCACGGCCTTGCGCCCGGCCTGTTCGATCTGCTGCTGCACATGGCGGGCGTCGTCCTGCTCGCCATCGAGGAATGCGATGGCAACGTCGGCGCCTTCGCGCGCGAAAGCGATCGCCACCGCCGCGCCGATACCGCTGTCACCGCCGGTGATCAGTGCCTTCTTGCCCTGCAGCAGGCCATGCCCGCGATAACTGTCCTCGCCGTGGTCCGGCCGGGGCTGCATCTGCGCAGTCTTGCCGGGGAAGGATTGCTGCTGGGCCGGGAAGGGCGGGCGTGGGTAGTCGGGCAGGGCCATCGTCACTCTCCGAAAGGAAACCGGCGCCAGTCTCCCTGCAAGCGGGTAAACGGCTGGAGGGCGCGGTGTCGTTGCAGCGTGGACGCCTGCGCGCGCGGCTTCACACTGGATGCGCGATGGTGGTCATGATGCTGTTGGCCGGTTGCCTTGAATCCAGCCGCGTGTGCTGCACGATGATCGGCTGGTTGGATTCGACGAGGGTGGCGAAGCCCGTGCCGCGCGGCACAGGTGCCGGATCCTGCAGATCGTTGAAGCGCAGATGGCAGGTGCGTCGCGCCGGCACCGTGATCCGGTAGGGGCCCACCGGATCGCGGTCCTCGAAGTAGAGGGTCAGGGTGACATGTGCGTCCTCGTTGCCGGCATTGAGGACGCAGCATGTTTCGTGACTCTGCATCTCCGGTGACGGGCCGTTGCTCCAGGCCGGAATGTAGCCCTCGGCGATAGCCCAGCGTCGATGCCCGATGCAGGGAGTGTTCGTTTCCATGACGCCGTTTTAGCTGGAGGGGTGTTGCCATCGTGTCCAGTCCCCGCACGGAATCCGTGATGACCATCGGCTACCACGCATCGCATGAGCAGTTCCCGCCCGCCACCTTGCTGGGCCTGGCGCTGCGCGCCGAACAGGCGGGATTCGAGGCCCTGATGTGCTCCGACCATTTCCACCCCTGGACGACCGCACAAGGGCAGTCGGGCCACAGCTGGGTGTGGGCCGGCGCGCTGGCGATGCAGAGCGCGTTGACCCTGGGCATGGTGACCTGCCCGATGCTGCGCCAGCACCCGGCCCTGGTGGCACAGGCAGCGGCGACGCTGGAGCAGCTGGCGCCGGGCCGGATCTAGCTGGCGCTGGGCACCGGCGAGGCCCTGAACGAGCGCATCACCGGCCAGCCGTGGCCAGCCAAGCGCGAGCGGCAGAAGGCGCTGCGCGATGCTGCCGAGGTGATGCGGCGGCTGTGGGGCGGCGAGCGGGTCGACCACGACGGTGGCTTCCAGGTGCGCCAGGCACGGCTCTACAGTCGCCCGGCGCTGCCCTTGCCGCTACTGGGGGCGGCCGTCACTGAGGAAACCGCACGCTGGATGGGGGGCTGGGCCGATGGCCTGATCACCATCAGCCAGCCACTGGCGCAGTTGCGGCGTGTGGTGGCGGCGTTCGAACAGGGCGGTGGCAGGGGCAAGCCGATGTATCTGCAGGCCAAGCTCTCCTACGCGCGTGCCGAACAGGCGGCACTGGAAGGCGCGATGGAGCAGTGGAGCGCCAATGTGCTGCCACCGGAACTGGCCGAAGGCCTGGACCAGCCCGAGCAGTTCGAGGCACAGGCCCGGTCGGTCAGTGCCGAGGTGCTGCGCCAGCACGTGCATGTCTCGGCGGATCTTGGCCAACACCGGGCCTGGCTGCAGGAACTGCACTCACTGGGCTTCGATCGCATCTACCTGCACAACGTGAACCGCGAGCAGGACCGCTTCATCGACGACTTCGCCGAACACGTGCTGCCCGCACTGCGCACTCAGGCGCCCTCGGCGGCCAGCCACGCGTAGCCGTGGCCCTGCAGGAAGCAGCGGTTATCCTGCATGGTGGTGCCGTGGCCCACCAGCGTACGCAGCGGGCCGTGCAGGGGCACCTCTACCTCAACCGGGTTGTCGCCGAAGTTGATCAGTGCAAGCGCCTGGCGGGGTGAATCGCCGTAGCGGAGCATCAGCAGCGCGGGTGAGGGTGGATCGAGCGTGTGTGGCCCCTGCTGCAGCACGGGATGGGCATTGCGTTGCTGCAGCAGCTCGCGCACACGCCGCAGCAGCGAGCCGGGCGTCGCCCGTTGCGCCTCGACATTCACCGTCCGGTAACCGTAAGCGCCGTCTGCCGGAGGCGCGCGCCACGCATGCCGTGGCTGATCGGTAAACCCCGTCCCTGGGCGGTCGTGCCAGTGCATCGGCATCCGCACGGCGTTGCGCTCGGGCAGTTCCAGGCAGTCGCCCAGGCCGATTTCCTCGCCATACCGGATCACCGGCACCTGACCCAGCGACAGCAGTGCGGCCCAGGCCATGGCCTGCCACGCGGTGTCGCCGTCCAGCATCGGCGCCAGCCGGCGGCGGATGCCGCGGCCATAGATGCGCATGCCAGGTTCGGGCGCGAAGCACTCCATCACCGCTTCGCGTTCGTCGGGCCGCAGCTGCTCCAGGTCAAGCTCATCATTGTTGCGCAGCCAGGCGATGCGGGTGTGCGGCGGCGCCTGCGATCCGTATTCGGCCATGACCCGGGCCACTTCGCTGGCGTCGCCGCGCGCCAGGCCCAGGAAGAAATGATTGTTCAGATGGAAGTCGAGCAGGTGCGAAAGCCGCCGCCCCTGGCACAGGAAGTCACCGTAGCGGGACGCGCGGACATCCGCTTCGCCGATCAACGGAAGCCCTGGCTGCTGTGCATCTGCCGTGGTGCGCATTTCCTCCAGCAACCACAACCCGTCGTCGCGCGGGTCGGCGTGGCGGGCGCGCTCGACCATGTACGGGACCGCATCCACGCGGAAGCCGGCCACGCCGCGCTGCATCCAGAACGTCATCACCCGCAGTAGTTCGTCGCGTACTGGCGCATGGGCCAGCTCCAGGTCTGGCTCGTGCCGGTAGAACATGTGACGGTTGAACGCGCCGGCCTCGGCGTCCCATGTCCAGGCAGACGCCTCGATCGGCGGGAACATCGGCTGCAGGCCGTCGGCGGGCACGTGGTCGCTCCACAGGTACCAGCGGCGCCATGCCGGGTCGCCTCGCTGCGCCGCGACGAACCATGGGTGGGCGCTGGCAGTGTGCTGCATCACCAGCTCGATGATGATGCCGATACCGCGTGCGTCGGCAGCATCGACCAGGCGCTGGAACGCCGCCTCGTCACCCAGGCGTGTATCGATGCGGTAGTGATCGGTGACATCGTAGCCACCGTCACGGCCGGCGTTGCAGTAGAACGGCAGCAGCCACAGGTGGCTGACACCGAGCCACTGCAGGTAGTCCAGCTTTTCGGTGATGCCATCCAGGGTGCCCCAGCCGCGCCCATTGCTGTCGCGGAACAGGTAGGGGTCGACCTGGTAGATCGCGCGCAGCGGGCGCACCGCCATGGGGCTTCTCCGTCACTGGCCACGGGTGACCAGCCTGCTGTCGCCCGTGGCAGCGGTTCGTGAAACGGATGGCACCCTGTCATGACATGGCATCCACGGACTCTGCATGCGCGGGCGCGCACAGTGAATGCTCATTCCCGGCGCCGAGGAGGCTTCCTGCATGGCCCGACGTAAAACGCTTCGCATTGCCACGTTCAACGTCAACGGCATCGGCACACGCTTGCCGCAGCTGTTGGACTGGTTGCACAGGGAATCGCCGGATGTGGTTGCCCTGCAGGAACTGAAGGCGACCGACGCCGCGTTTCCGGCTTCAGTATTGGAAGAGGCGGGCTACGGCGCGCTCTGGCAGGGCGAGGCGCGGTGGAACGGCGTGGCGCTGCTGGCACGAGGGACCACGCCGGTCGAGAGCCGCCGCCGATTGCCGGGCGAGCCCAAGGACACCCAGAGCCGCTACCTGGAGGCGGCGGCGCACGGGGTCATCGTGGGTGCCCTCTACCTGCCCAACGGCAATCCGCAGCCCGGGCCCAGGTTCGACTACAAGCTGCGCTGGATGGCGCGCCTGATCCGGCATGCGCGCAGCCTGGTCGAGCTGCCGCACCCGGCGCTGCTGCTGGGTGATTTCAACGTGATTCCCACCGAAGCCGACGTCTACGACCCCAAGGCATGGCGCCGCGATGCGCTGTTCCAGCCCGAGGTGCGCGAGGCCTTTGAACGGCTGCTGGCGCAGGGCTGGACCGATGCGTTGCGGAAGGTGCACGGCAACGCCACGATCTACACCTTCTGGGATTATTTCCGCCAGCATGCCGAGCGCGACCGTGGGTTGCGCATCGATCATCTGCTGTTGAACCCCGTACTGGCGGAGCGACTGAAGGACGCTGGCGTCGACCGCTGGGTACGCCTGCAGGCAAAGGCCAGCGACCACGCGCCGGCGTGGGTGACGGTAAGCGCGTGATCAACGCGCGGTTGGGTCCTCGCGTCGCTCGCGGCGTACCCGTGCGCGGGTGCGATACAGGCGGCTGTCCGCTTTCTGGATGGTGTCGGCCACCGGCTCGCCGGGCGTGTTGATGGCCGCACCCATCGAGAACGCGCTGGGCGAGAGCGCGGCGTGGTCCTGGTACCAATGCTCCAGTTCGCTCAACCGGCCGTCCGCAGGCGCGACCAGTACCACCATGAATTCGTCGCCGCCCAGTCGCACCACTGTCTCATCCTTGCCCAGCGGTGAGCGCAGGAACGTGGCGAACTCGATCAGGACGGCGTCGCCACGCCGGTGGCCTTGGGTGTCGTTGATGTGCTTGAAGTGGTCCAGGTCGAACATCACGCAGGCCCAGCGCTCGTCAATCAGTTCATCCAGCCGGTGCAGGTAGCGCCGGTTGTAGCACTGGGTGAGCGGATCCTTGAAGGACATTTCGCGCAGCTGCTGCTCCTGCATCCGCAGCGCGGTGACGTCCTGTGCATGTCCCAGCACGTAGGGCGGGCTGGCCTCGCTGTCGAGCACGTTGTGGTACGCCCAGTAGTGGCGCGTACCGTCGGCGGCAATCAGCTCGATCACGCCAGCGTCGGTGTGATTTGCCCGGATCCGAGCGAGGTAGGCCTTGAAGCCCTCGCGTTTTTCCGGCGGCATCAGGTCACACAGGCTGCGCCCGATCATCTGGCTTTCCTCGAAGCCCAGCGACTGCACCGCCGCGGGATTCACCGAGGTCAATGTGCCGTCCAGCGTGTGGGTGCAGATCAGGCCCAGGCTATAGTGGAACAACCGCCGGTAGCGGGTTTCGCTCGCTTCCAGCGCGTCGAGCGCGGCTCGCTCGTCCGTGATGTCCTGGATCGCCCCGACCAGGCGCGGATGGCCGTCGACCTGTTGCCGGCTGCCGACCACCCGGGTCCAGATCGCGCGCCCGTCGGCGGTGGTCATTGGCAGCTGCACCTCCCAGGACGTGCCTTCGTCGATGCAACGCTGCACTGCTGCCCGGATGATGTTGCGGCTGTCTTCGCGATAGAACGAGAGTGCGGTCTCCAACGTAGGCTCGAAGTTGCTGCGTACGCCATGCAACTGCTTGGTTTCCCGTGTCCAGCGCACCTCGTTGGTCAGCAGGTCCATCTCCCAGCCGCCTACCCGTGCGGCACGGTTGGTACGCTCCAGGAAGTCCTCGCTGCGTTTCAGCTCGCGATGCAGCGCCTTGGCCTGGCCCACCTGCGCCATCAGGGTGCTGCGCTGTTCCAGCACCTGGGTGGTGACCCGCGCCAGATGCACCATCAGTTCGCGCTGGGAGGGGGACAGCACACCGGGCATCGGGTCGAGCAGGCACAGCGTGCCGATACGTGCGCCGTGCGCCGAGCCCAGAGGGATGCCAGCGTAGTGGCGGATACGCGGCCCACCCGTCACCAGGGGATTGGTGGAGAAACGTGGGTCCTGGCGCGCATCGGGTATCTCGAACAGCTCGTCCTGGCGTATGGCATGGGTGCAGAAGGAAATTTCGCGGGCCGTTTCGCTGACGCCTTCAAGGCCGATGTTGGCCTTGAACCACTGGCGGTCTTCGGCCACCACGCTGATCAGGCCCATGGTCATGCCAGTTGCGGCGCGGGCGGCGGCGACGATGGCATCGAACACCGGCTCCGGCGGCGTATCCAACAGGTGCAGTCGTTCGATTTCGAGCAGTCGTTCGGCTTCGTCCATGGCGCTTTTCAGGGCTGGGTGGCGAGGGCGGTTGCGGCGGCTGTCTGGGACTAACGTAGTAGGTGCGGCGTTATGTATCGCCATGGCTGGGTGATGCCGACGTGAGCTGGGTGCGCCGGTTCAGTGCTCGCGCAGCGACGCCTGCAATGCGGTTGCCAGCGCCGCGTCCCCGGACACCAGATCCTGCCAGCGCAACGCAATGCCCTTGCGTCGCCCCTTCTCCGCCAGCTTCAGGCCTTCAGGGTCCACAGTCAGGGTGTAGGGCTGGCCATCGATCTCCAGTTCGCGTCGCAACGGCTTGTCGAGAGGTGTCATCAACGTTTCCTTGCGGGGGCGGAGATGCGGCGTCGCCGCACCGATACGTGACGGTGGTCACGGACGTGCCATCGCCAGGGGAAATCGACGGCTCGGGTGATGCCGATGCGTGGACCAACTTCCGGGTCGGACGGAGGCGGGGTGCCATCGCTGGCGATCACGATGCCATGGCTGCCTGTTACCAGATCGGCGCCGTCGAAGCTGCGGTCCAGCCCGAAGGCCTGCGAGAGCTTGCCGGGGCCGCTGGCCAGATCGTGGTCGCGGCGCGCGGCGGGACGCAGCTCGTGCATGCGCTCCAGGCCCGCCAGCGGCTCGACGGCCCGCAGCAGCACCGCCACGCCTTCACCGACCTCTCCGCAGACCACGTTGCTGCCCCAGTGCATGCCGTACGTGAAGTAGACATAGAGGTGGCCGGCCTCACCGAACATGCTGGCCGTGCGCGGCGTTGGCCCGCGATAGGAGTGCGCGGCGGGATCGTCGCTGCCGGCATAGGCTTCAACCTCGACGATGCGGCCAGCGCGACCATCGTCGCGCACCAGCAGCTTGTTGAGCAACTCCGGCGCAACGTCGGTCGATGGACGCCGGTAGAAGCGGCGCGGCAGGATCTGCAGGGAGGCGGGCAACCAATCCGGCACGGTGGTGGCAGGCTCGGGTGAAAGACCGTGGCACTGTGGCATCGATCAGGTGAAACGGGCGCAGACGCCGCGTCATTCCGGCGCAGGCGGTGCGGCCAATGCAGCGCGCCGGGCGGCATACACCTCCGGCGTCTGCGGCTTGATGAACAGTGCCACCAGCTCCGGATACTCGCGCTTCACCGCCGTTTCGATGCGGGTGATGCAGGCTTCGATCTGCGGGGTCCGGCGGTCATCCTCGAACTCGGCGCTGAGCATGGCCACCACCTGTTCCGGCCCCATCTGCATGGTGGTCACGCCGTTGGCGCGACGCAGGTCCGGATCGGTTTCGGCCACCGCCATGATCCGCTCGGCCACTGCGGGATGGGCAGGTTCTCCGACCAGCAGGCCCTTGGTCTCACGGGCCAGGAGGAAGGCGGTGGCGGCCAGCACGCCGGCGATGCACAGTGACGCAACGCCATCAAGCACCGGCATGTCCAGCACCTGGGCGGCCACCAGGCCGATCAGTGCGAAGCCCAGCCCGAGCAACGCAGCGCTGTCTTCCAGCAGTACGGTGAAGGTGGAAGGATCCTTGCTGCGGCGGAAGGCTTCGAAGTAGCCAAGTTTGCCTTTGGTACGCCGGAACTCGCGCAGCGCCACCCACCAGGAGCCACCCTCGAACAGGATGGAAATGCCCAGCACGCTGTAGCTCAACGCATGGTTGGTGGCCGGCTCCGGCCTGCGGATGTGCTGGATGCCCTCGTAGGCCGAAACGCCGGCACCGGCCGCGAACACCAGCAGGGCGACGATGAAGCTCCAGAAGTACAGCTCGCGGCCATAGCCGAAGGGATGTACCGGGTCAGGGGCCTTGCCTGCACGACGCAGCCCATAAAGCAACAGCAGTTCATTAAGGGTGTCGACCAGCGAATGCACGCCTTCGCTGAGCATGGCCGAGCTGCCGGAGATGCCGGCTGCGATGAACTTGGCCACGGCAATGGCCAGATTGCCTGCAAGGGCCGCATAGATGACGAGACGGGAGCCGGTGGGAACGGACATTTCGGCGGCGGGGCGGGGTGGATGCCTGATCTTCCCGATCAGCGCGTGCCCACTGCGTGCACGGTGCGATCAGCGGCCCTTGGGATTGAGATACAAGCGCGCGCCATCCGATTCACGGTACCCCGTCCAGCGTCCGCCGCCCGACGCGCGGAAGCGCCCGAATACGGTGTTGCTGGTGTCAGTCAGCAGCAGCTGGTTGCCCGACAGCACCCAGCGGTTGGCCGAGAAGAAGCCATCCGGGCAGCCGGCAGGCACATAGGCACTGTAGCCGCCGAACCACTCGATGTTCTTCAGCTCGATGGTGCAGGTGCTGCCGTTCTCCTGGCCCAGTGTCCAGCTGCCGACCAGGTCGCTGTCGCGTGTATCGCGGTCATCGCGCCAGTCGTCGTTGTTGTCATGGACGCCGAAGTCCACGTCGATGCCTTTGCTTTCGCTGCGCGATTCGGATTGCGAGCTGCCACTGCTGGTGGTCTGCATGGTCATCGAGCCACTGTTCTGGATCTCGGTACTGCTCGAATGGGTGGTCTGGTCGGCGCGGGCGGTCTGCTGGCCGAAGCCGAACGAGGCCTCCTGGGCGAGGGCGGGCAGCGCCAGGCAGCACAGCGCGAGCAGGCAGGTACGGGGGAGCACGGCGGCCATTGCAGCATCCTCGGCAGGTTGGATCGCGCGAGTATCGAACCGGTAGGGCGGGAGGCGGTGTGAGGGCGCGCCTCAACGCCCCTCAATCGGCCATCACCCGCCCAATGGCATCGGCCAGCAGGGCGCGTACCCGTTCCGGCGGCAGGTCCGGGTCGCGTACCGCACGCATCGCCAGGCCTTCCACCAGCAGCCGCAGCAGCAGGGTGCGTCCGGCAATCTGCTCTTCGTCCACGCTCCGGCCCTGATCGACATCACGCTGGCGCAGCCAGGCATGGATCGCGGCACTGGTCTGCTTGTCATGGGTGCGCAGCACCCCGGCCAGCACCGGGTCGCGATGGGCTTCGGCATTGATTTCCGCGTACAGCGCAACGCTTGCAATCGCATTGCCGTGGATCGGCAGCACTTCACCGCGCGCCCATTGCTGATAGCACGCGAGCAGGCCATCGACCAGATCCGACGCCGCCGGCATCTCGCTGATCGAGGCCTGGTCGTGACGCAGTTGGCGCTCGATCAGCGCCAGGATCAGGGCGCGCTTGTTGGCGAAATAGCGGTACATCAAGCCTTGGCTGATCTCCGCCTCGGCGGCGATATCGCCGATGGACCCGGCGTGAAATCCACGAGTGATGAAGCACTTCTGGGCGGCGTCCAGAATGCGCCGTCGCTGTGCCTCGGCATGGGCGGCGGCTGGGGCGTCAGCGGCTACTGCTACGGCGGTTTTCGGCGTCATTGGGTGAAGTCGGGGCATCCAGAGGCGGGATAGTACGTCACAGAAGGTGTGAATGAACGGTCATTCATTTGTAATTCCCGCCTCCCAGACTGCGCCGGTCTTCTCCTCCCGCGAATGAGTCCGATGCGCCACGCCACGCTGCACTGCCCGTTGCTCACCCTCGCCATCGCCGCCGCTCTGCCGCCGCTGGCCCATGCCGAAGACAGCCCTGGCGCCGACGCCGGCGCATCCGCCGATGCGGCTCGCACCGTGGTCGCCCTCGACCAGATAATGGTGACCGCCCAGAAACGCGCCACCAACCTGCAGGAAACCCCGATCTCGGTATCGGTAGTCGATGCCGAAGCGCTGAAGGACCGCAGCGCGATTTCGCTGGGCAGCCTTTCCGATGGCTCCATTCCGTCGCTGCGGGTCACGCCATTCGCTACCCGCAGTTCGGCGCTCAACATCGGCATCCGTGGCATCGGCGCCTCCGGCGACGCCAACCAGCCTGCGCGTGATGCCGGCGTCGGCATCTACGTCGATGGCGTGTTCATGGGCCGCGCGCAGGGCCTGGGCAGCATGCTCTACGACGTGGAGCGCATCGAAGTGCTGAAGGGCCCGCAGGGGACGCTGTTCGGCCGCAATACCGAAGGCGGCGCGGTGAGCATCGTGACCAAGGCGCCGACCGGCGAGTTTGGCGGCAGCGTCAGCGCCGGGGTGTCCAACTTCAGTGGGTACAACAGTGCGCTGCACCTGGACCTGCCCAAGGTGGGCGATGTCAGCTTCAAGATCGACGCCGTACAGGCCAAGCGCGGCGGCACCACCGAAAATCCCATGCGCGGCGAGCGCGACTTCAACAGCTACGACAAGCGCGGCGCACGCCTGAGCGCGCTGTGGCAGCCGAGCGATGACTTTTCGCTGCTGTACGCCCTCGACCGCTCCTACGATGCCACCACGCCGTATCACACCCAGGTGCTGGTGCCAGGCGCCTACCTCAGCCCGCTGCAGAAGGCAGGTGCCAGCCAGGACCGCCGCGACAGCGCCATCCTGGGCGGGCCGCAGGAAGACAATATCGGCCGCACCAGCGGCCATCTGTTGAACCTGTCGTGGGCATTGAATGACAACCTTGAGCTGAAGTCGATCAGTTCCTACCGCGAGCTGACCCAGGGCCAGTTCGACATGGGCCTGGTCGATGCGATCTCGGCCTATGGTGGCGCCGGCACGCCGTTCGGCCGCTACAGCCTGGCCCAGGTCTACCAGCACCAGTACAGCCAGGAATTCCAGCTGATCGGTAACACCTCGCAGGTGCAGTTCCTTGGCGGTGCGTTCTACTACCACGAGACCGCTGGCGACAATGCACAGACCCCGAACATGCTGGTGTGGGGGCCGGGTGGCAACAGCTACACGGTGAACCCCGCGACCAATCCGCTGGATCTTTCCCGGGTGCGTATCGACCGTGCCAGCAAGGCGTGGACCGACAGCCTGGGCGTGTTCGGCCAGGCCACGTGGACACCGGAAGCACTGCAGCGCCTGCACTTGACCGCCGGCGGTCGCTACACCCGTGATGACAAGAAGGGCAACCTGTACATCGTCAACGGTGCCGCCACCAACCTTGCGTTCAAGGACCGCTGGAGCCGCTTCGACCCGATGGTCAACATTGCCTACGACCTTGGCGAACACGCCATGGTCTATGCCAAGTACAGCACCGGCTTCAAGGCGGGTGGCGCCAACTCGCGCTCCACCAACTACAGCGCGTTCGGCCCGGAAGAGGTGACGGCCTACGAGCTGGGCTTCAAATCGCAGTTCTGGGACAACCGTGCGCGCCTGAACCTGGCGGTGTTCGATTCAACCATCGCGCACAAGCAGATGGACTTCTCGCTGCCGTTCGATCCGAACAGCGGTGAAACCCGCACCACCATGGTCACCACCAATGCGCCGAGCGATGGAAAGTCGCGCGGTGCGGAGTTGGAGTTCAACGTGGTGCCGGTGGACAACCTGACTTTCGGCCTGAACTACGCCTACACGAAGATCGATGCGCAGGCCGCGACAGACCCGTTCGGCGCAGGGGTGCAGGTGACCGTGCAGCCGCTGCTGGCGCCGAAGAACGCAGGCAGCCTGTCGGTCGACTATCTGGTGCCATTCGCCGATTTCTCGGCGCTGAAATTCCACGTGGACGGCAACTGGTCCGATGGCTACTACACCAGCGAGTACGACCAGATGCTGACCGACAGCTCGTTTGTGGTGAACGCACGGGTGGCGCTGGTGGACGTTCCGGTCAACAGCACCGGCACCACGGTGTCGTTCTCGCTGTGGGCACGCAACCTGCTGGACGAGCAGCACCTGTTCTACAAGATCAACAGCGCGCCGCTGGGCCAGAGCGGCATCTTCAACGACCCTCGCACTTTTGGCCTTGAAGTGGCCGTCAACTTCTGATTCGAACGGAGAACCGCATGAAAACCCGCCACACCGACCTTGCCCTGGCCCTGATACTGAGCCTGCCGCTGGCTGCAAGTGCACTTGCAGCCGACGCACCGCAGGCCCTTGCCACGAAGGCCGTGGCCTCTGCCAATGTGAAGCCGGTCGTTGCCGACGCGCAGCGCGTGATCCCGCTGCAGGGTGCCTGGAATGTACGTACCTTCGCCGGCCTCCAGGGCCGCCACGGTCCGATTCCGGCCGATGCATTCGTGCGCACCGCCGATCTCGGCCGCCTGACCGAAGCCGACCGTGATGCCCTGGTCGCCGCCGGTGTGAAGCTGGACATCGATCTGCGCACCGCCGATGAGGAGGCACAGTCGCCGGACCTGCTGGCCCGCGATGATCGTTTCGATTATCAGCGCATCTCCCTGATGGGCACCGAGAAGATGGACCTGCAGAAGATGATGACCAGCTTCCCCGATTCGCTGGGCGAAGCCTATGTGCAGTGGCTGGGCCACAGCCAGCCGCAGTTCAAGCAGGTGTTCCAGCGCATTGCCGCGCAGCAGGACGGTGCGGTGCTGTTCCATTGCACGGCCGGCAAGGACCGCACCGGCATCATCGCCGGCCTGCTGCTGGACCTGGCCGGCGTGCCGAAGGCCGAGATCGTGCACAACTACGCGATCTCCGCGCATTACCTGGAAGGGCAGCCGAAGGATAGCGCGATGAACGCGCAGATCATGGCGCTGGTCAGGCAGAACCCGGAGATCGGCCGCAAGTTGGCGGGCATGGCCGGTACTGCGCCGGACAACATGGAGCAGTTCCTGGCGGCGCTGCACAGTCAGTACGGTGGTGCGGAAGGGTACCTGAAGTCGATCGGGGTCAGCGAGCAGGAGATCCAGCAGTTGAAGGTGCGGCTGGGTCAGGCCGGCTGATAGGTCGTGCCGGCTGTTGGCCGGTTGACGTGCAGATACCGAAGGGATGCCGGCCATCGGCCGGCATGACCCGCAGCCAGGCATGGCCTGGCGCTACTGATCCGGCTTCACCCTTGCCACCCGTTTCCGGTACTCATACACATTGTCACCGCGGATGCGCTTTTCCTCGGTGCCGGTGACCCGGCCGACCTGCTGGTCCGAGCCGGTGACCGGCTTGGCCTCGATGGCGGTCTCGTGCTCGAAGGAGTGCGATTTGTCGGTGTTGCGGTAATAGCGGTACAGCGCCCAGTACAGCGCGGTTGCGCCGGCCGGACCTGCCGCCAACAGCCAGAGGCCACTGTCGTCGCTCATGTCGATGCCACCAGGAAGGCAATTGCGAGGGCTTCAATGACGGTGCCGGTGGCCAGGGCCGCCAGCAGCATCTTCCATTGCTGCACGGGCACACTGCCCATGGTTTCGCCGGTACGGCCGTTCACCGCGATGTAGTGCAGCATGCCGCCGTTCTTTCCGGGCTGGTGATACGAGTACAACCACACCGGCAGGTACATCGACACCCAGCGCGTTCCATGCACCTCCAGCTGTTCCTGTTCCCAACGCACGCCACGGTTGTAGCGCCTCACCGACCCTTCCACCTGCGCGCGGGCGATCGACAGCAGCTGGTCTTCCAGCCGCGGCCGCAGCTTCTCCACATCCAGGTTGCGCTTCTCGGAGGTGAAGCCAGCCAGGTATGAGGCGTTCCATTTCACCGCGTTCTTGGTGTCGAACGGCAGGATGGTGTTGATGATGTTGTTGGTGTTGGCGCGGGTATCCAGATTGCCGCGCTCGGCCGAGGATTCCAGAGGCAGGTCATCAACCGTGAAATCCACCTGGCGTTCGACCTGGTAGACATCGGCGTCGTACAGGGTGCGCTTGTTCTTCTCGCTGCCGACCGTGTATTGCCGGGTCTGGATCTCGCCCTTGCCGGCCACGGCCGCGCTGACGTTGCTGTCCACGATCATGTAGGGCAGGAACACGCCCACCACGTTTTCCGGGGTGAACTGCTCCTTGAACGCTTTCAGCGCGAACATGCGGCGCTTGTCGACGAACTGGCGGATGCGCGCGACCGCATCTTCCTTCTTGATGTGGAAGGGCAGCACCGCATCGGGCACCGCACCATTGCTGATCTGTTCGTTGACGCCGAAGACGTGGCGGCACCAGTGGCAGCGCGCCGTCATCGTGCTTTCGGTGTTGACCGTGACTTCGGCGCCGCAGCCCGTGCACTTGAACGTCATCAACGCCGAGGTGTCGGCATCGATGTTGCGTGCACCGGAAGCGATGACCGTGCCGCGCAGCTGGTCGATGGCCTCGCCCAGCCCGAATTCCTCCTCGACCCGCGCGCCATGCCATTCGTGACGGCAGTACAGGCAGACGAGGATATCGGTGCCGGCCTTGGGCCGGATGTCGGTGGCGCCGCACTTCGGGCAGCGGTTGAGGCCGTCCTTCAGCTCGCTGGCCGAGGTATCGATGGCCACAGGATCGGGCGCTTCCACTTCATCGCGGATGGCCTGTGGCAGTTTCGAGGTGTCCAGCGGGAAGCTGCCGGGCAGGGGAGGGACGTCCTGCGGCGAACCGGGCCCATCCAACGACGCCGCCGGCAAGGGCGGCGGCGTCGCGGGCACGGATCCGGGCAGCGGCGGTGGGCCGTTTCTGGGATCGGACATGTGGGTTGTGCGTCCTGCTGTTACAGGCCCAGTGCCTTGGCTTTCAGGGCGTCATAGTCGCCCTGGGTGATCAGGCCGAGGTCCAGCATTTCCTTGGCCTTCTTCAGCTTGGCCACCGGATCGTCGGCAGCCGGTGTGACCGGCTGCTGCATGCCACCGACACCGAACATGCCCGAGGCCATGCCGACACCGACCAGGCCTGCCGCACCGCCGTTCTCGCCGGCCGACTGGATGCCCTGGGCGACGCTCGCCTGCAGGTTGGAATTACCGCGCGAGCCGGACAGTGCATCTGCGCGCTGCACGGTCTTCAGCAGTTCGCGGGTGTTGGCGTCGTACTCGATCGAGACAATGGCGGTCTTGACGATGGCCAGGCCGCGTTCGGACTTCCACTGGTAGCCCTGCTCGACGGCGGCCGACAGGCTCTGTGCAAAGCCCAGCGAGTCCTGCTGCAGCCTGGTGATGCGGTTGCCCTTGCCCGGATCGTTCGTGTACAGGCTGAAAGCCGGCGCCAGCGAACCGACCACTTCATTGAACAGCTGGCTGGCGGCGGCGTTGTCCAGGTCGGTGAAGTCGAACACCTGGCCCGGCTGCAGGTAACTGGCCGGCACGAAGTTCTTCACGAACAGGATCGGGTCGACGATCTTCAGCGTGTACGAACCGCGCGTGACCGCGCCCACCTGGGTATTGAGGAAGCCGTCGTCCCAGTAGATTTCCGACTGGGTCCCGAAGCGGTTGTCCGGCAGCTCCTTCAGCGAGACGAAATAAGCCGCCTGCTGCGAACCGGGCTGGCCGCCGAACTTGAAGCGTTCCCAGCTCTGCTTGATGAAGGTGCTGACCAGGCCGTCACCGGCGAAGATCGATTGCGAGTTCAGGTCGTCCGAACGCCACTCGTAGCCGCCCGGTTCGGCAACGAACGCGGTGATCGCGCCGTCCTGGAACAGCAGCAGGCCGTAGCCCTCCGGCACGATGATCTTCGAGCCGTTGGTGATGATGTTGGACGAGCCGCTGGTGTTGGAGCCGCGGCCGGCGTTGGTGCCGCGCGGCACCGCCGCGAACAGGGCCGCCGTCGAGGGCAGGCCCGTGGGCACGGTGTAGAAGTCCTTCCACTGGTCGGCCAGCACACCACCGACCGCACCCTTCACCGCCTGTACCAGACCCATGTCCAACTCCCTGTGATTCGAGGGCAGGCACCATGCCTGCCGAGCTGGGCTGAATATAGCAGCGGGCAGGGACCGCTGTGGTGCCGGGAGATGAATCCAGGCCCTGCCGGGGCGCAGGACCGTGCCTGGCGCTGTCTCTACAACATGTACGGGATCTTGAAGGCGAGAGTGAAGTCCGGTGCATCCGGGGTCAGCCCGATGCCGAGCAGGGTCACCAGTGTGGTGTGCTGGTTGAGCGCGTAGGTCACGCCCAGATTCAGTGATGCCGCGTTGGCGTCGCTGCCGATCACTTTCATCCACTTCCCGCCTTGGAAACGGGTGGAAGCGCGGGCGCTGATGCGGTCGCTGAAGGACAGGCTGAGGCTGGTGCGCTCGTTGAACGCAAAGGCCACGCCAGCGCCGAAGTAGACCGCGCCGCCGAGCTTCACGTCACCCGGGTTGACCGTGTCGGGGTTGCTGTCGATATCACTGAAACCACGCGGGAACGAATGCACATAGCCAACGTTGGCGAACAGGATTGCCGGATCGGCGGTCTTGACCATCGACAGGCCCACGTTGGCCTGCCACACGCCATTGCCGGTGGGCTGTTCCCTGGGAACGGCGAAGCGGATGTAGTCATCGTCGTCGCGCTCGATCACCTTCCAGTCCAGGCCGTAGGGTGCGCGCCCGGTAGGGGCGGTGACTCCGGCGGTGAGCACCGTTTCCGGGCGCCAGCCGCGTTCGCCGAACAAGCGGTAGTTCGCACTCAAACCGATATCGCCCAGCCCGTTGCCATTGGTTTCTTCCTGCGCGATCGCGGCCGCCGCGCCGCCGGCGCCGCCCTTCTGGTAGACGGTGCGCCGCGCCAGGTAAGGCACGTCCAGGTTGAGCGTCAGGTTCGGGCTGACACCCCAACGTGCGGCCAGGTTGTAGGTGAGCGAATCGGATTCAACGTTCTCGATGGCGATGTTGCCGAGGAAGATCGCGTCCAGCGCCAGGAAACCATTGAGGGTGAGCTGCTTGCGGTCGTAGCGGGCGTAGGTGAGGCTGTTCTCGACAGTGAAGCGGCGCGAGAAGAGGGCCGACTGCTGTTGTTTCACATCATCCACGCTGCGCCGCGATTCCTGCTTCGCCTGCTGTGCCTCGGCCGCCGTGCTGGCGTAGCCCTCGCTACCCTGCGACGTCTGTAGCGTCGAGCCATGCTCGACTGCGGCGCCCGTTGCCGCCGCCGTTCCCGGCCCGGTGGGCCCGGTGCGTCCACTCAATCGCGCCTGCATCGCCTGCACCTGCATGTCCAGCTCGCGCAGCCGCCGCACTTCCTGCGCGTAGTTGGATTTGAGCTGCTCCAGCTGGTTGGCCAGTGCCTGTACGTCGGCGCCATCGTCCGCCGCTGGCGGTGCGGCGAAGGCGGTGCCCGCCAGCGCCGCCAGCGCCAACGGGGTGATCCTCATCAAGGTGTGCATGTTCGTGTCCTGCGTTGTGGAACGCTTCCCCCAACGCCGTGCCGTGGTGCTATCGGCCCGGCCCCATGCCGCGGTTCATCGCAATCGCCTGGGCCACGTTCTGGCTCAACGGCAGGTTGCCGCCCGCGGTATCCCGCACCAGTTCCAGCTGCAGCTGGTTGCTGGCGATCTGCCCGTCACCGGCCAGGGCGATGCCCTGGCCGACGCTGCCGTTGCGTATCCATTGCTGGACCATGCCCTGGCCCTCCACCTGCAGTTGCAGGCGTGCGTGGTTGCCGTCCAGCACTGCGGAGGCCGAGACGCCTGCACCCTGCGCACTGAGCGAATGGGCACCGTCATCGGAAAGGCCCGGCACCGTGCCGTTGCGCACCACCAGCGTGGTCGCATTGCGGGCGACGTTGCCATCGCCGGCCACCTGCACGCTCTGCACCAGGCCATTGGCGTTGGCCAGGCCGGTGCTGTCGATATGGCGGCCCTGCGTGTCCGGCAGCGGCGCATCTGCGGCAGTCACGTGCACGCTGGGCTGGAAGCTCAGTTTCGGGCTGCCGCCGCCGCGGAAGTCCATGCCCAGGGTCAACGCACCCTGCAATACGTTTCCGTTGCCGGCCTGCCACTGCGAGACCATCGTCACCCCGAACCACGCGACGGTATTGCCGCCCACGGTGTAGCGGCCGCGCATCAGGTTCAGTTCGGGATCCGGAATTTCCTTCAGGCCGCGTCCCGGCGCAGCATCCGCCGCCTGCAGGGGCAGGGCGGAGCTCGCCAGCAGCAGGAGCATCAACAGACGGTGGCGGAACATGGCGGAACCTCCTTCAGAACAGGTCGGCGTGGCTGAAGCCGAAATCGACCAGTTCGGCATCGGTGATCGGCCCCTGTCGCGCGTAGAGCGCGCGGGCACTGGGCCGTTCGCTGGGTTGCAGCAGGACTGTGTTGCGATCGAAATCACTGCCGATCACCACGAATACGGCACGCGATGGCCACGCAGCGAGGAATTCAGGCAGCGCCAGGCTGCGGTTGCCAAGGATGGGATCAGCCACCTCGACCACACCGCCGCGCACCTGCTTGAGCACCACGAAGTGGCGGAAGCCGCGCACGTCCATCAGCACAAGACCCGGAACCCGAAGCGTGCGCAGGCGTGCCTCATCGATGCGATAGCCGCGCCCGCGCATGCCCAGCGATTCCACGTAGCGCTTGATGTCGAGCAGCGAAAAGCCACGCTCGGCTACCAGCGCCGAGTCGGACACCCCCATCATCCCTTCGATCACCGTCGCCTCGTCGGTGTCCAGGTGGTAGGCATGGCGCAGGATGGTCGCCAGTGCGGCCGCTCCGCAGCTGTAATCGGTGTGCTGGCGTACCACGTTGCGGTAGCGCCGTTCCTGCATGCTCTCCACCTTCTGCTGCAGCAGCGCACCATTGGGCAGTACGCCGGCGAAGCCGACGTCGCCCGCCCGCGCGGACGCGCCGCCCAGCAACAGCAGGCAGGCCAGTAGGCGTATCGAGAGACGGTGGCCGAACATCGCATTCTCCGGCAGCAAGGGGGAGCCCCTGTCCCAAGGGGGAGGAGGAACAGGAGCTCCCGGGAAGCCGGCCATTGGCGGACGGCCGGGGTGTTGCGCTTACTCGCCGCTGCCACCACCGCCGCCGGTGCTGGGCTGGGCGACTGCCAGGGCCAGGCTGTTGGCCTGCAGGTTGCCGGTGCCCGCGGCCACGTTCACGCCGATGTTGCCCGAGGCGCCGGAGAAGGCGCTGCCCGACAAGGCCGAGGTGTTGGTCGCGTTGACGTTCACCCAGCGCGTGGTGCTGACCGTGCCGCTGAGGCTGGCATACAGGTCGGCCACGCCCAGCTCGACGAACTGGCTGGTGCCACTCTCACGCGTATCGAAGCCCAGGCCACCCACCCCCGGCCGGTTGGGGTTCATCGTGGCGTTCTGGATCTGGTTGTCCAGATCGATATGGCCGGTGCTGTTGCCACCCGGGTGCGGCAGCTCGCCACTCCAGGTATCCAGATAGTAGTTGGCCATCTGGTAGGCGTTGCCGGTACCGCGGTAGGTGCCGGCGCCATAGGCCAGGGTCAGGCCGCTGACGCCGCCACGCATGCCGACCTGCACGGTATCGGTGTAGGACTGCACGAAACCGGCGTTGCTGACCGTGTTGCCGGTGGAGACCTGGTTGGAGCTGATGCTCGACTGCGCCACCGCGGTGGTCGCGACCGACGCCGCCAGCGCGTTCTTCTGCTCGTTGTTGTTGCCCGAAGCAATGTTGACGCCGATGTTGCCTGACGCACCGCCGAAGGCATTGCCACCGAGACCTGCGGCATTGGTGACGCCGGAGTTCATGGTCGCGTTGCCGAAGCCGGCCTGGTTGACGAACACCTCGGCATCGGCCATGCCGAAGCTGAAGGACGCGTCGGCGGCGGACAATGACGCGGCGTTGTCCTGGGCGTTGTTGTCGCCTGATACCACGTTGAAGCCGAGGTTGCCGGAGGCACCTGCGCCCACGCTGTCACCGATGGAGGCACTGTTGGTGACCAGGCTGTTGCTGGTGGCGTTGTTGCTGATCGACTGGCGGTTGTCGATCACGGCGATGGCCGCCGAGTCGAGGTCGATGTCGCCGGTGATGTTCGGGTCGCCGGAGAAATTGATGTCAGTGCTCAGTCGCAGGTCCTTCTCCAGGTTCACGTCGACGCCGTGGTTGTTCTTCTCCTTGCGTTCGTCGGCCTGGATGGTGCTGTGCTTCTGCACATTGACGTTGACGGTGCGGTTGCGCACGTCGTTGTCGGTGTGGTTGTGCGTCTCGTTGCGGGTTTCGCTGACGGTGTGGGTGTGGTTGATGTTCGCGTTGGCGTTCTGGTTGTCCCAGCCATTGGCCGCAGCGGCGGTCGAGGCAGTGGCAATCGCCATGGCGAGCATGGTCCGTTTGACGGTCGCTTTCATGGTGCCCTCTCTCTCATCAGGTGGTGCATCGGTTGGGTGGTTGTCACGGGCGGTCCTGCACGACCAGGCCCAGTACATTGGCCGTGTCATTGCCGCTGCCCGCGATCTGATTGAGTTGCAGGACCCCGTCGAATCCCCGCAGCGCGGTGCTGGTGACACCGGCGCTGCGGGTGCCCGTCGCGACGCCGCGACCGGCGTCGTCCCGCCCCCCTGCCAACGCGGAACCCTCGGCGGCCAAGGCCGTATCGTCGGTTTCGCGTATGCCCTGTCGGGCCAGCGTCGCGCTGACGACGTTGAGCGTCGTGTTGGCGATGCCGCTGGCCTGGTTGATGGATGCGATGCCGCTGGCACCGGCCAGCGCCTTGCCATCGATGACGGCAGTGGCGTGCATCGGTGCACCCAGCACGCGGTTGCCACCGCGCAGTTGTCGGTTGGCGATCGAGACGTCGGCATGTTCGCCCGTGGCGATGCCGCGCAGGTTGGCCTGCAGATTGAGGTCGCCGGCCGCCTGGTTGACCGCGATGGCGCCGTTCGCGCCGGCCAGTGCATGGCCGTCGATGCGGGCAACGTCGAGGTAGGCGAGCATGCCGCTGTAGTCATCGGCCTGCGCGATCAACGGCATGGCAGGCAGGATCAGCAGCAGCCAGTGCGCCCGCCTCACTTGCCACCTGCCGGGGCCATGCCCTGCAGCGGGAACTGGCCGAGCGCGCCGCGCACGGTCTCGCCGATGCCGCGGGTACTGTTGCCGACCGCGCCGAGCGGCCCGCTCATGGCGCCACCGAGACTGCTGCCGACCATGCCGTCACCGTTGCGGCCGAGCGTACCGCCCAATGCCTGCTGCGTCACACGTTCGACCGTGGTGCCTGCGGGTGCGGTGGCTGTGGCTGCCTGACCTGCCCCCATGCCTGCGTAGTCCTCATCGCTCAGCTCGTCCATCCCGTTTGCCGGGGCACCCGCACCGAGGGCCGCCGCGATCTCGCGCTGGGGTTTCGGGTCGGCGATCAGCGCCATGCCGGGCGGCGCCATGCGATAGGCCGGGCGTGCGGACACATCACGCAACAGGACGATTTCGCCCGGTTGAGCCTTCACGCCCTGGCGTGCACCGGAGGCAGAGGCGCTCGCGCCAACCGACAGCAGGGCCACGGCCAGCGTTGCCAGCAGGCCGCGAATGGGGGTGGTGCCGTCCATGCCGATCTCCCGTGGTGGGTGCGGCGGAAGCACGCATCAACCGTGCCAACCCTGCAGGGCTTGGCTGCCCTGGCGCCGGGCGGTGGCGGCGCAGGGTGCTGCTGCCGCGCCGTTACAGCGGCGTCCGAAAAATGTTGGGATTGCGCTGTACGAAGCGCCGCAGGGCAAGGTGGGCGCCCGACTGTCACACGGGTGTTACAGGTGCCGTCGCGGACTGTAACGATGCCGCTTCAGCCGGTGGTCTCTTGACGCGGCGCTCATTGCGCCGCCGTTTAGCGCAGCGCTAGGATCCGCCCATCAAAGGCCGCTGCGGTGGCCGTAGAAGGTCCCGGCGGAGGGCGGCACGCCGGTGATTGCCTGACAGTCCGCCGACGGTGTCCGGATGCTGGGGGAAGCATGGCGGCGGTCCCGGAGGCTTCTACATCACGTTGCGTGCTCTGGTTCGGCGAGCCGCTGGCGAACGAGCGCAGCGCGCTGGCGGCCGCGGGCTGGTACGTGCGCCGCATCCATCCCGACCCTGCGATGGCGATCGGGCTGCGCGGGCGTGATCGGCTGCTCGCTGTGCTGGATCTTCGCCATCTGGATACGCCCGCGCTGCAGTTGCTGGCGCCATGGATCGAACAGCACGTGCATCTGCCCTGGCTTGCGGTGCTGCCACCCGGCGCAGGGCCCACGCCTGCAGCGTGGCTGCCCTTGCTGCAGCGTTGCATCTCGCGGTTCACGCTGCCTTTCGGCCTGCAGGACCTGGTGGCTGCGATGCGCCAACAGTTCGACGCGGATGATCCTTCTGCCAGCGAGGTATGCGGCGGCCAGGGGCCACGCGCACTGATCGGCGAGAGTCCTGCGTTGCATGCGGTGCGCACCGTGTTGCACAAGTTCGCGCCGGTCGAACTGCCGGTGCTGGTCACCGGCGAAACCGGTACCGGCAAGGAGCTGGCGGCTCACGCGTTGCATGCGTTGTCCGGCCGTGCGGGCAAGCCGTTCATCGCGGTCAACTGCGGTGCCATTCCGGCCAACCTGGTGCAGTCGGAGCTGTTTGGCCACGAGCGCGGCTCGTTCACCGGCGCCGACAAGCGCCAGATAGGCGTATTCGAAGCCGCACACGGCGGCACCGTGTTCCTCGACGAGGTGGGTGACCTGCCGGCGGAGGCGCAGACCAGCCTGCTGCGCGTGCTGCAGGAAGGCACCTTCGAGCGTGTCGGCAGCAGCCAGCCGCTGCGGGCGGATGTGCGGGTACTCGCCGCCACCCACGTCGAACTGGAGCACGCGGTGGCGCAGGGGCGGTTCCGCAGCGATCTTTACTATCGCCTCAATGTGCTGCGCCTGCTGATGCCGCCCTTGCGCGAGCGTGGCGCCGATGTGCAGCTGCTGGCCGAGCACTTCCTGCGCTGCTTCCGCCTGCGCCACAGCGTGCGTGCACGTGGCTTTGCGCCCGCTGCGCTGCATGCGATGCGGCGCTTCGGTTGGCCCGGCAACGTGCGTGAACTGCTCAACCGGGTGCAGCGGGCGGCGATCATGGCCGAAGGCGAGCTGATCAGCGAGCGCGACCTTGAACTGGGTGGGGCCGAGCATGCGCCGCCGGGCGCGATGCTGCAGGATGCCCGCGGCCAGGCCGAGCGCGATGTGCTGCTGCAGACCCTGCGCCAGACCGGCTACAACGTCTCCGAGTGCGCACGGCAGATGCAGATCTCGCGGGTGACCGTGTATCGGCTGTGCCGCAAGCATCGTCTGGAACTGCCGGCGCAGCGTTGAGTGCGGATCATGGTTCTCCCGAACGGTAGCGGATGCGGTACAGGTCCAACCCCGCACCGTCTGCGCGCCGCGCCGAATAGGTCAAAGTGTCAGGTTGCGAGCCATCCAGCATCGCACCGTAGCTGTCGCCGGAGGCTTCGTTCACCGGGGAGGGCAATGCATGGCCCGCGTCATAACGGCCTCCACGCTCGTAGGCCATGAACTGGCGGACCGGTGCAGTGGCGAAGTCCAAGGCGCGGGCAAACACCACCGTTTGGCCGTCGCCCAGGAACGTGGCATCGAACTCCTGTGCGGCGGTATTGATGCCACCCACCAGCGGCCGCGCCGGCTGCGCCACGCCGCCGATCATCGTGGCGCTATAGAGGTCATGGCCGCCGGCACCGCCCGCGCGATCGCTGGAGAACAACAACGTACGACCGTCCGGCGAGAGCATCGGCGCGAACTCGTCGGCCGCGCTGTTCACCGCGGGGCCCAGATTCTCCGGTTCGCCGAATCGACCGTCACGTCCAATGCTGACCCGGTACAGATCGTCGCCGCCCTGGCCGCCTGCTCGATCCGAACAGAAATACACCGTGCGGCCATCGGCAGAAAAGGCGGGATCGAAGTCTCGTCCCGGCGTGTTGAACGAGACCGGCGTCGCCGGCCGCCAGCGCTGCCCGTCGTGGCGGGAGACCCAGATGTCATACCCGCCCGGACCGCCGGGACGGTTGCGGCTGAACCACAGCGCGGTGTTTCCGTCCGGGCTCAGGGTCAGTCGAATCTCGTCGTACTGCGTGGATGCAACGCCCGGCGCAAAGCGTTCAGCGGAGCCGACGATCTGCAGCACGCTTGAGGGAGTCGCGGGGGGCGACGCAGCAACCAGCAGCATCACGGCCAGCCGCGCTTTCATGCCTGCCGCTCGAAGTCGCTGACCCAGTTGGTTTCCCAACTGCGTCCCCCATCGGTCGAAGCCGCCTGTTCCCAGCGCGCCGAGCGCGGGGTAATGCGTGACCAGATCACCCGCGTCTGGATCGCCCGTCCGTCGTGCTGGTCTTCGCCGAAGAAGCGGCCGACACCGGCCTCGAAACCACCGCGCAGCGGCGCGCCGATCCGGGTCGGCTCCCGGCCATCCAGCCACCAGCTCAGCCAGTGCCGCTCAGCGGCGTTCCAGGCGCGGATACCCATGCCGCGCAGCGGTGCTCCCGGCACGTCCATCAGGTTGTCGCCTACGTTGCCGAATCCTCCCAGTACCGCCCAGTTGTGCAGGGTGCCGTTGAACGCGTCCCACGCATCACTGCCTGCCAGCCGAGCGCGCAGGCGACGATGGCGCACGTTCCAATGGCCCACCAGGAAATCAAAATCGCGCGGTGCATCCGGCAGCTTCGGAAGCGGAGAGGGGACCGCCGCAGTGCGGCGGAACCAGTTGCGCCAGTTCACTTCCCAGTGCGCGCCGGCGTCGTCGGAGAACGCCTGCTCCCACCACGGCTCCTCGCCATGGATGTCATGCCAGCGGAACCAGACGTCGATGGGGCGTCCCTTGAAGTGATCACGACCACGGAAGCTGCCGCCATCGCCTTCGAAGGCGCCGCGCACGGGCGCTTCGATATGGGCAGGGTTGCGCCCATCTATCCACCAGATCGACCACGTGGAAGACACCGGATCAAAAGCACGCACGCCCAGGCCCCTGTAGGGACCCGAAGGCAGCGTCATGACGTTGTCATCGATGGTGCCGAGCCCGCCCAGGGTGAGCCAGACCGCGCTGGCGCCGGTGAAGGCTTCCCAGCGGGGTGTCACCCACCAGGCGCTCCTTCAGGCGTTGGTGCCGGACCCGCCAGTTGCCCTGCAACCATTTCCAGTCTTCGCTGTGGCTGGACAGGGGCCGCCCCGAGGGTAGGGCGCCTGAGGCTGCCACTGCGGCCAAGGTGGCCAGGAACTGCCGTCGATCCATGTGCGTGACCCCTTGCCGGAAGTGCCTCCATCGTTGCGGGTGCGAGGGGGATTGACCACGCAGATATCCGGGCTCAGGCTAAGCCACACTTATGGTGACCCAACGCCAGCTTCCATCGCTTGTCGCCATCCGCGCCTTCGAAGCGGCGGCGCGGCTGGGCAGTTTTGCCCGTGCCGCCGAGGAGCTCGACACGAGCGCGGCATCGGTGAGTTACCACGTGCGCCGGCTGGAGGCCCAGACCGGCACCTGCCTGTTCCTGCGCCACGCACAGCGTGTGGAACTGACGGCAGCGGGTGCCAGCGTCGCGCAGGAGGCCACCCGGGCCTTCGACGCGCTTCGTGCCAGTTTCATGCGCGCCGCTGACATGGATGCGGCGCGACTGCGCCTGTCCGTATTGCCCACGCTGGGCACCAGCTGGTTGACACCGCGGCTGGGCAGTTTCCGCGGCCGCCATCGGAGCATCGTGCTGGAACTGGACCTGTCGGCAGAGCCGCAGGACCTGGCCGCCGGGCATTTTGATGCTGCCATCCGCAATGGGCATGGCGAGTGGCCCGGGCTGCAGGCCACGCCCCTGTTCCCCAGCATTTTCACCCCGTTGTGCGCGCCAGCGCTGCTGCCGGCGGCAGACGGGCTCGGGCGCCGGGCCTTGGAGGTTCCGCTGCTCGGCAGGCCCGACTGGTGGGCACTGTGGTTTTCCGCACATGGCGCGGTTCCGCCGCCGGCCGAGGAGAGCCTGGTCAGCCCCTTTGCGGTAGAGCATCTGGACGTCGGCGCGGCCATTGCCGGGCAGGGCATCGCCATTGCTTCGCCAATCCTGTTCCAGGCCGAACTGGACAGCGGGCGCCTGGTGCAGGCACATCCCGGTGTGGCCAGCGACGGGCGTGGTTTCTGGTTCGTGGCACCGACGGCGCGCAGCCGGAGCGCCAAGGTCATTGCATTCGGTGACTGGCTGGGCGAGCAGGCCGCGCAGGCCAGGCATGCGGCGCGACATCATCTGGGGCGCACGGTGGCGGCATGAACCAGAGCCCTGAACTGCTGCGACGCCTGCTGCGTGCCAAGGACCGGATGGACCATGCCAGCCACGAGGACTGGCCGGTGGCCCGCCTGGCCGAAGTGAGTGCCGTATCCGCGGCGCATTTCGCGCGTTCGTTCAAGCAGGCCTTCGGGCTGCCACCGCATCGCTACCTGCTGAGCCGACGGATTGAACGGGCCGTGGCGATGTTGCGTGACACCGATCTGCCGGTCACCGAGATCGCCGCGCAGACCGGCTGGAGCAGCCTGGGCACCTTCGGCCGCATCTTCCGTGACATCACCGGCGACAGCCCGGGCAACGTGCGCGAGCGTGAGCGGGCCGGCCAGGCGACGCCGGCCTGCGTGCCGGAGTGCCACGCACGTGCCGCGCAGCGACCGGACCTGAACATGGCAGTTTTGGAGAAGCGCCGGCGCGCGGCGGTTGCTAACGTGGACCCCACCTGAGGGAGGTCCCATGACGAACACTGTGAACACGGTCGGCCTGTATGTGCGCGACCAGGATGAGGCGCTGGCGTTCTACGTCGGCAAGCTCGGCTTCGAAGTGCATACCGACGTGCGCAATGGCAGCTACCGATGGCTGACGGTCCGCAGCCCGGGCCAGGACGGTTTCCAGCTGGGCCTGTTCGTGCCAGGCCCGCCCACCCACGACGCCGCTACCGCAGTTGCGCTGCAGCAGCTGGTGGCCAAGGGCGCAATGCCGCCGCTGGTGCTGGCCGTGGATGACTGCCAGGCGCGCTACACGCAATGGCTGGCACAGGGCGTGGAATTCACCCAGGAGCCGATCGAGCGCTATGGCGCCGTCGACGCCGGATTCCGTGACCCGTCAGGCAATGGCTGGAAGATGATCGAAGCCCGTTCCGAAGCGAGGCGCCGGCAATGAGCCGCGGTGGCTGGGCACGGCCCGTGCATCGCTGGACCTCGATCGTCTTCACCCTGGCGGTGATCGCCAATTTCGCCGCTCGCGGGCTGGGGCAGGGCGAGCCGGCAGCGTGGATCACCTATTCGCCGCTGCCGCCATTGTTCCTGCAGCTGTTCACTGGCCTGTACCTGTTCGTGCTGCATTACACCGGGAAACGCCGCAGCGCCACGCTGGGCGCTGCAGGCTGAGGCCGCCTCAGGCGGCAGCGTCGGCGGCGTAGGCCGCCAGCAATGCCGGCAGCTGGTCCATGCGCTGGAAGATCACCTTCGCACCCGCAGCGCGCAGGGCCTCCGGCGTGCTGTGGTGCGGGCCGCCCTCGCTGAAGCCAAACACGGTTGCACCCGCCGCGACGCCGGCGGTCGCGCCGGTCACGGTGTCTTCAATGACCGCGCAGCGCTTCGGATCCACACCCAGCGCGGCAGCGGCCGCCAGGTAGACGTCCGGGTGCGGCTTGGTGTTCGGCATGTCCTGGCCGCTGTAGACGTGGTCGCCGAATGCATCGAGGATGCCGACCTTGCCCAGCTGCAGTTTCACCTTGATCAGGTCGGCACCGGACGCGCAGGCAATGCGGCCACCGGTCGCTGCGGCGATCGCACGCACGGCCTCGGGCGCCCCCCGGATCGGCTCCAGATCCCGTTCCAGCGCCCGGTTGCGCTGCTGGCGGAACTCCTCCAGCCACTGCTCGGTGAACGGCTTGCCGGTGCGCTCTGCGATCAGCCCGGCCAGATGGGCCACGGATTGGCCCAGGAAGACCTCGCCGGCTTGCGCAGGCGTCAGCGGCCAGCCGCGTGCGGTCAGCATCTCCGAGAGCACGCGGGCCACCAGCGGCTCGGAATCGACCAGTACGCCGTCGCAGTCGAACAGCACGGCATCGAAGGGGAAACGGGACATCAACTACTCCGGGAACAGCCAAAGGGGCGAAGCGCCCGCCATTTTCCCATAGCGGGACGGGCAGGGCACGCCGGCCACAGGAACGCTAGACTGCCGGGCCACCTCACCCAGCGCCTGTACGGGAATACCCCTTGAACCGAGTGCGATCCCAGGCCCGGCAACATCGCCTCTTCAGTGCCGGCATCGCCGGCGCGGTGACGCTGGCCGGCAGCTGCCTGCTCCCCGTCCTGGTGTTGCTGCTGCCTGCGGGATTCTCGCCAGGCGAGTTCATCATGCCCGTCGCCGACGGCGCCGCGCAGTTGCAGATTGCCAGCCTGGTCCTGCTGGGGTCTTGCGCACTGGCCACGTTTGCCGGCCTGTGGGCCAGCGCGCCGTCGCCAGAACCCGCATCGACGGCGCGCAGGATGGTGGCGTCGCTGATCCTGCTTGCCACGATGCTGCTGATCATCCTGGCCAGCATGGCCTACCTGATGCGAATGCTGTCCGGCGGTGCGCCAACGACAGGGCGCGGGCTTGTCGTTGCCACCGTCGTCGGCGCCGCAGTGCAGTTCCTGGTTGCCAGAGTGCTGGCGCCACGATGGCTGCGCGTGCAGGCATCGTGATTCCTCTGCCTGCCGATCAGCCCAGGTCACACCCTGCAGGCTGCGGCCAGGTGCTGGCCGGCAGCATGTTCTTCAGCGAGGTCGGTGCGTTGATCGCCACATAGCTGGCGCCCAGCAGCTCCTCCAGATCGGCAATCGTCACCAGGTAGTTGTCGAGGCTGCCCAGGTTGGCCTCGTTGGGAATGATCCAGCTGATCGCCTTGGCGGTTCCGGTGTTCGGGTCACGGGTGATGATCGTCTTCCAGAAGAACTCCGGGGTCGGGATGCCATGGCTGGCCAGGAAGTAATCGTTGGCGGCGTCGCCGTAGACCACGCCACCGTAGACGTCCACTGGTGCGATGTCGCGGTAGCACTCGGCCACGTTCTCGGCCTTCACCCAGATGCCCTGGTTGAAGCTGGACACCTGCGGCACGATGTTGGTCATGTAGTTGGCGCGGCGGATGTAGGTCGCGTCGTAGTCCATGTGGTTGGACGTGACCAGATGGCCACGGTCGTAGCCGGATCTGATGCTGGCGTAGGACGCGGTGCTGGTCTGGCCCAAGCAACCGGCCGGCAGGTCCGGGTCCTTGTAGAAGCTGGACGGCCGTGCGGCCGAACCGGTATCGGCAGTAAGCGTGTACTCGTAGCGGGTGGCGCTGTGGATGCTGCAGTCGTAGGTCAGCACGAAGCCGCCCTTGTTGAGGGTGACCACCTGGGCCTGTGCAGCACCGGCAAAAGCACTGAGTACGAAAGCAAAGACAAAGCTTGCAAGGCGCATTTCGATTCTCCAGCAGAAGATTCAGGGCGCAGCCGCCCGTCACGACCTGGCCGGGGCGAGGACATGCGGAGATGCTGCGGAGACGGATGCTGCGGATTGCGGTGGAACCTGGCCGCGTTGTTGGGCCATCAGCCCTGCGGTGTCATAAGCGTCACAAGCTGGCGCCTTGTGGTCAATGACGAAAGGGCGAAGCTGTGATCATGCGCAAGCACTGGTGATATGTCAGATCACGCGGCGCGTGGATGACACGCGCGCGTGCTAGGCGCCTGGCAGGCCTGCCAGCTGCGCCCCTGGGCCTGCGGCGGCGGGCGCTACAGGAATGTTTCCTGTTCTTCGTCCGGCGCCAGGCATGCGGCCTTGCTTTGCTCGGTCGAGTGCGCAATGGCCGCCTCGTCGAAACCGGCGCGGCTCAACCACAAACGATTCCAGCGGACCAGTGCGTCGCCGTCGCGTGCCAGGCAGGCATAGCGGACGATCGATTCCAGGTTGTCGATGGTCGGGTACTGCTGGGCGATTTCGTCCAGCCCCTGGCGCATCAGCGGCCAATCGGGCTTCGCCGCGCGGAAGTGATCGGGCGAATATTCGGTGGCCGACCAGTACAGCCGTGCGTAGCGCATGGCCCGCTTCTTCTTCGGTGCGCTGGCCATCGAGTGCCGCGCGAAGGCTTCCATCTTCTGCGCACTGCCACCCCAGGCCGGCGTGAAGTACTCCATGGCAATGAGGTGCAGTGGTTCGTAGTCGGGGAAGGCCTTCGCTGCGCGATCAACGAGCGCCAGCATTTCGTCGTCATCCGCGCTTTCGCGCAGCGCGATCAGCACGTTCATTTCGTGCCAGAACGGGTCGCCGCCGGCAACATCCTCATGCGATTGCAGGTAGGCCCGCGAAACCGCGTTGTACTCATGGAACTGTGCCCAGTCTTCGGCGTTGACGGTGTTGGCGTAACCGTTGCCGCGGTAGCTCCAGGCCAGGTTGAGTGGAATCCGTGCGGTGATCAGATGGGCCGCCGCAGACTTCGGCGCGTACTGAACCCAGCGCGCCGCCCATGCAGACCAGTCGTTCCAGGCTTGAACCTCCTGCCGCGACGTGCCGATTGCACGCGACATGCAGATGTAGAAACGGCCGAGCCGGGATTGGCCGGCGGCGTTGAGTTCGCCCTTGCGGAAACGCGCGGCCATCGCGTCGAGTGCCGCAAAGTCGTCGTTGGCCATCAGCCGCGCAATCTCCGCGCAGTCGTTGGTCGGTTCGGGGGCATCTTCCGCCAACACTGAAGGGGCGAACAGACAGGCGACGCTGGAGAGCGTGCCTGCGACGAGCATCCTGTGCATCGGGGGCGTCCTTGCTTTGATGGGAGACTGCGGAGGGCCCGCAGTGCCTCGAAGCATAGCAAGGCGCGCTTTGCGGCATGTTGCGTCGCAAGGTGCCAGCCACCATTCGCACTGGTACGGTCCGATCCGTTGCACCACCACCGACGGGGAGAGACAACGATGCGCAAGGTTCTGCTGCTGTTGATCCTGCTGACCGGGCTGGCGCCCACGGCCCTGGCGGCCACGGTCAAGACCACCCATCGCACCATCCCCAGCTGGGATGGCACGCCCCTCGGGGCCTTCGTCATCGAACCCCAGGATGCCGGCAGTGGCCGCTATCCGCTGCTGGTGATGCCCAGCAGCTGGGCAGTGCCCAGCGTGGAGTACGTGGGCGCGGCACAGTCGCTGGCGCAGCGCGGCTATGTGGTCATCAGCTACAGCTCGCGCGGCTTCTGGGAGTCCGGCGGCAGCATCGACATCGCCGGGCCCGCCACGGTCGAAGATGTCAGTGCCCTGATCGACTGGGCGCTGGCCAACACCCGGGCCGATCCGGCCAGGATCGGTGTCTCTGGCATCTCCTACGGGGCCGGCACCAGCCTGCTGGCGGCGGCACGCGATCCGCGCATCAAGGCCGTTGCCGCGCTGAGCGGCTGGGCCGACCTGCAGGCGTCGCTCTACAGCCATGACACGCCCAGCGCACAGGGCATCGCCCTGCTGGTGGCAGCGGGCCTGGCCACTGGCCGCCCCGGAGCGGAGCTGGCCACCATCAACCGCAATGTGCTGGTCGGCAACTACCAGGGGGCGGTGGACTCGCTGCTGCCGGTAGCGGCACAGCGCAGCCCGGCCAGCAGCCTTGATGAGATCAATGCCAACCAACCCGCGGTATTCCTCGCCAACGCCTTCAACGACAGCCTGTTCCCGCCGGGCCAGCTGGTCGACTTCTTTACCCGCCTGAAGGGACCCAAGCAGTTGCAGCTGCGCCATGGCGACCACGCCCTCAACGAAGCCTTCGGTGCGCTCGGCATTCCCAATGAAGTCTATGCCGCGGTGGGCGACTGGTTCGACCACTACCTCAAGGGCGTGGCCAATGGCATCGACCGCCAGCCGGCGGTGCAGTTGAAGTCGCAGAAGGGCAGCTGGAGCCGTTATGCGGACTGGCAGGCCACCTCTACCGGCGCCGTAAGCTACGGGCTGACCGCGCCGACCGGGTTTCTGCTGCCCACCGGAGGGCTGGCCGAGAGCGGTGGCGGCACCGGTTGGAACTACCGGATCGGCAGCGGCCTGCTGACCGCCGCCAACTCCGGCGTGGTGATGGCGTCCGGCGCGCTGCAGATGTTCAACCTGCCGCCCGGCGCCTATGTGCCGTTCGTTGGCCGCAACGCCGCAGGCGTCTGGCAAGGCCCGATCTACTGGAGTGCACGCCGCCTGGATGGCGCACCGGAAGTGCGGCTGACGGTGACGCCCACGCGCGCCAACACCACGCTGTATGCCTACCTGTATGCCGAGGATATGCTGGGCAACGGCCAGCTGATCAGCCACAAGCCGTACACCCTGCGCGGTGCCACGCCCGGCCAGCCGAGAACCATCGATCTTCGCCTGGAAGCCAGCAGCTGGAACCTACCGACCGGCAGCCGGCTGACCCTGGTGGTCGATACCGTGGACCTGCGCTATGCGGGCATCAGCCAGCTGGGCGGTGCGGTCACCTTCAGCTCGCCGGCCAACGCGCCTTCGGTGCTGAAGGTGCCGCTGCATTGATTCAAAGCCACACGGCCTTCGCTCGACGCCATGCCGGGCGAAGGCGTTTCCGGGTGGATCAGTTGCTCCGCACCCGCGCTGCGGCGGAGCTTGCGCGATGGATGCGATCCAGGTGCAGGGCAGGGTGGCGCGGCTCACTCCCCCTGCGGCAGCAACACTCGGATCATTTCGTGCTGCCTGGACGGGTTGGCCCGTTGCACGAAGCCTTGGATGATCGAGGCCGCCACCTTGCGCTGGTTGTCCATGTCCAGCAACGGCGCGATGGCCTGCCCGGAATCCTCGGGAACGTCACGGAACGGGCAATCGACCGGGCCAGCCGTGGTGAACGTCAGGATTGCCTTGGCGACGCGCGCCGACGGCGGACGCGGCGCATCGAAGATCACCAGCGTCCGCTCGTAGCTGACGCCTGTGGCGCGTACGGTCGAGTGCAGGGAATCCTCGATGGTCATGTGCGCGCCGAGATCCTCGACAATCACAAGATGGTTGCGGATGATGTCCGACCACACTGTCACGGCCTCCACGGTATCGCGTGCGCATGCCCGAGCGGATGTCATAGCGGCTGTCCATCGGCGGGTAGGCGCGCAGGAACGGATTGGGCGCCAGCATCTTCGAGCCGCGCATGCCGGACTGATCGTCGATCCAGTCCAGTGCGAACTGCACGTCGAAGTCATCGCCCGCATACGCGCCCAGGTTCAGGCGTGCCGCGTTGATCTGCTTGTCGCTGACCGGCTGGCCGTTGAAGGTGTTCTCGCCAAACCCGTCGTGGTTCATGCTGGCCACTGCCACACGGGCGCGCAGGCCACTGTTGGCACCGCCGATCGGGCCGCCGATGGCCGCCTTCGCATCCAGCTGGCTGTAGTTGCCCATGGTGATCTGGGCGAAGCCCTCGGTCTGGGTGGGCAGGCCGCGCGAGATGTACTTGATCGCGCCGCCGATGGTGTTCTTGCCACACAGCTTGCCCTGCGGGCCGCGCAGCACCTCGATGCGCGAGACATCGAACACATCCAGCAGCGCACCCTGCGGACGCGCGATATAGACGTCGTCCAGGTAGATGCCCACACCCGGATCCGCGCCCCAGGTGGGATCGGACTGGCCGATGCCGCGGATGTAGGCGGTAATCGTGCTGCTGGCGCCGCGGGCGGCGTAAATGGTCAGGTTGGGCACCTGCGCATCCAGGTTGCTGATGTCCTGGACATTCATCTTGTCCAGCGCCTCGGAGGTAAACGCAAGGGCTGGGTCAAGGCCAGTTCGGGGGCGGCCATGGTCGAGTCCCGCTGGAGGTGCCAGATGGCACCTCCAGACGCGGCTGACAATGGGCTATCTTGAGCGCCCGTTCCCACGCCGCCTGGATCGCCCACGCATGGAAGCCCGTTCGATGACTGTCCGAAGCAAGGTGTGGCTGAGCGCCTTTGTCCTGTCCACTGCGTTGCTGGCCGCACGCTGCACGCACAAGGACGTACCGGCGAAGGATCTTGGGACGGATATCGAGCAGGTGGCGCAGACACTGATCGAGCAGCCACTGCTGCACTCCACTTCGATCGCCGTCGTGCACCGTGGCAGGACGTTCATCCGTCATCACGGCGAGATGGTTGCCGGCAAGTCTGGCGCACCGACCGATGCGACGCTCTACGAGATCGGCTCGTTGAGCAAGACCTTGGCTGGCACTCTGATCGCCCATGCGGTCCTGGAGGGCAGGCTGGGGTTGGATGACGATGTTCGCAAGTATCTGCAGGGTGACTATCCCAACCTGCAGTTCAAGGATGAGCCCATCCGCATCCGCCATCTGCTGTCGCATACCAGTGGCCTGCCGAACATGCTGCCGGAGCGCGCGAATACGGTGCTGGAGGACTTCACCGATCAACGCACGCCCGGTGAGCTGAATGCCATCTATGCCAGCTACGGCAAGTCGGACTTCCTGCGGGACCTGCATGCGGTGCAGATCCTCCGGGCGCCGGGAGGCGAGTACGCCTACTCCAGCGCCGGAACGCAGCTGGTCGCGCACATTCTGGAACAGGTCCATCAGCGCGATTACGAGGTGCTGCTGCGTGGCTTCTTCAGTGATTCGGCCGGAATGACGGGCATCAGGATCGGCCTGGACGACACCGAGGCATCACGCCTGGCGATCGGTTACCACAGCGACAACCCGGTGCCGACCACCCCCATGCCGACGTTGCCGTGGGGCGCCTCCGGGAACGTGAAGGCCACCGTTCCGGACATGGTGAAATACCTTGAATTCCAGCTGGCCAACGGTCCGGTGGTAACCGAATCGCATCGTGCACTGGCCAGGTTCGACGACACCTTCAGCATCGGCTACTTCTGGAACATCGTTTCCGGCGATCGCCTGAAGGGCGTGTATTACGCCCACCATGGGGGAGTGCCGCGTTCGCAGTGCTACGTCTACATCATCCCCAAGCACGATCTTGGCATCTTCGTCATCACCAACCAGAGCGGTGACCAGACGGCGCACGCCATGGAAACGGCGATCGATACGCTCGTCGAAAGAATTGCTGCACGGGATGGCAATGGAGGGCTCCGATGATCTGCCGCCTCATCCTGGTGCTTGCCTTGATCCCGTTCGCCGCCGGTGCCGTGGTCATCCGCGACGATGTTGACGATGCCCGATACCACATCGACGCATCGGTGTTCCCCGCACTGGCCGACATGCCGGGTGAGGGTCATGGCGTCCTCATGCTCCGCAATGGGTGCTGACCGCTGCGCATGCAGCACCGAACCATCACCGGCGGCAACGAACGCTATCTCTGGTACCGGTTCGATCCGCCCGCGCGGGGGGCTGCCACTGGAGGGCGTGTTGGGAAACGGCGACAGCGGTGGTCCGCTGCTGATCGAGGATCACGGAACGCCAGAGGTGGTGGGTCTTGGATCGTGGATCACCGCCGTTCCCGAGCATGCGCTAGAGGCGGGCTTCTATGGCCAGGTGGTTTACAACGTCCGCGTGTCCCGCTACCTCGACTGGATCGAAAGCGTCATCGAACGTGACGTGTCACGTTGATCATGCATCCGGGCAGCCTTCCGCGCAGATGTTCGCCCGGTCTCAAGTCATGCGACGGGTGTTCGTATCCTTCCCGCCATGGCCTCTTCGTCCAAATTTCCTGCGTGCATGACCGCCTCCCGGCCATCCGGCTGGGTGCAGAGCGGCGAGCGCTGGGATCTGTGGTGGAACGGCCGTTCGGTGGCCAGTATCGTGCCGCATGCCGCGCTAGGGTTCCGCCTGTACCTGGACGCACGCAAGATGTCACAGGTCAAGGTCGTGTCCGCCACCAGCACCCGTCAGGCCAAGCGCTACGCCGAGCGATGGTGTGCTGTACGGCTCTGCCCGCAGTTGCCTCTGCGCGATGCGGTGGCGCGATTGGTGGATGCCGGTACTCCACCGCCTCCGGCGCTCACGCGGGAACAGCGGCAGCAGGCCCGGCGCCTGGCCGAAGCCGGGGCAGGGGAGATGGGGCGGATCAAGGAAGCGCTGGCACCACGGCCGCGCATGACGGCCGCCAGGCCCGAGGTGCAGGGGCGAGGTGGAGCCTGGTCTGTACCCGGCCAGGTTCCATCCTCCCCGCGCCGAAACGGGAACACATCCCCAGCCAGGGCTACGCTGAAAGCTCCTCACGTACGATCCTCGCCCCCGCGCTGAGTGCGCGCAGCTTGCCCCTGGCCACATCGCGCGCCAGCGGCGCCATGCCACAGTTGGTGCTCGGGTAAAGCTTGTCAGCATCCACGAACTGCAGGGCCTTGCGCAGGGTGTTGGCTACTTCATCGGCGGTCTCCACCGTGCTGGAGGCCACGTCGATGGCACCGACCATCACCTTCTTGCCACGCACCAGCTCGATCAGGTCCATCGGCACGTGCGAGTTCTGGCATTCCAGCGAGATGATGTCGAGGTTGGAGGTCTGCAGCTTGGGGAACGATTCTTCATACTGGCGCCATTCCGATCCCAGCGTCTGCTTCCAGTCGGTGTTGGCCTTGATGCCGTAGCCGTAGCAGATGTGCACGGCGGTCTCGCACTTCAGTCCTTCGATCGCACGCTCCAGCGCGGCCACGCCCCAGTCGTTCACTTCGTCGAAGAACACGTTGAAGGCCGGCTCATCGAACTGGATGATGTCCACGCCGGCGGCCTCCAGCTCCTTCGCCTCCTCGTTGAGGAGCTTCGCGAATTCCCAGGCCAGTTTCTCGCGGCTCCTGTAGTGCGCGTCGTACAGGGTATCGATCATGGTCATCGGGCCGGGCAGCGCCCACTTGATCGGCTGCGTGGTCTGGCGGCGCAGGAACTTCGCATCGTCCACGAACACCGGCTTCGGACGGCTCACTGCGCCGACCACGGTCGGCACGCTGGCATCGTAGCGGTTGCGGATGCGCACGGTCTCGCGCTTCTCGAAATCAACGCCGCTGAGATGCTCGATGAAGGTAGTGACGAAGTGCTGGCGGGTCTGCTCGCCGTCGCTGACGATATCGATGCCGGCATGCTGCTGTTCCTGCAGCGACAGGCGCAGCGCATCCCGCTTGCCTTCAACCAAGGCTTCGTCCTGCAGCTTCCACGGTGACCAGAGCTTCTCGGGCTCGGCCAGCCAGCAAGGCTTGGGCAGGCTGCCTGCGGTGGAGGTGGGGAGCAGTTTCTTCGTCGACATTGCGTCTTGTTTCCTGGGGGCGGATGGAGAATCGATGGATCAGCGGGCGGCCCACTGCTCAAGCACGGCGCGATAGGGCTTGATGAAGTGCTCTTCGGTGAACCGGCCCTGCTTGATGGCCAACTGGCTGCGCTCTTCGCGGTCGTAGACGATGCGGGTGGAGGAGTAGTCCTGGTGCTTCAGGCTGGGCTGGTAGACCTTGCCGGCCACGGAATTGGCGTTGTAGATCTCAGGGCGGTAGATCTTCTGGAAGGCCTCCATCGTGCTGATGGTGCCGATCAGTTCCAGGTTCGAGTAATCGCCCAGCAGGTCGCCCTGGAAGTAGAACGCCAGCGGTGCGACGCTGCCCGGTGGCATGAAATAGCGCACCCGCAGGCCCATCTTGTCGAAGTACTGGTCGGTGGGGGAGAACTCACCCTGGCGGTATTCCACGCCCAGGATCGGGTGATGGTTCTCGGTGCGGTGGTAGGTCCTGCTGCTGGAAACACTGATGCAGATCACCGGCCCCTTGCTGAAGTTGGCACGGTAGGCGTCAGACTCCAGGAAGTGCTGGAACAGCTTGCCGTGCAGGTCGCCAAAGCCCTCCGGAATGCCGAAGGTGTCCTTGCCTTCGTTGCTGGCCGGCAGCACGACGCTGAAGTCGTAGTCACGGACATAGGACGAGAAGTTGTTGCCGACGATGCCTTCGGTGCGCGCGCCGGTGTGCGTGTCGACGATGGTCGGGCGCAACACTTCGATCAACGGGAAAGGATCGCTGCCGTCGGCGCCGTCGATGTGCATCTCCACCGAAATGATGTCCAGCTCGACCGCGTAGCGATCGGCGCTTGGGTTGTCCCAATGCGCCAGATCATTGAAGCGGTTGTTGATCATGCGGATGGTGTTGCGCAGGTTTTCCTGCCGGGACGCGCCGCGCGCCAGGTTGGCGAAGTTGGTGGTGATGCGCGTGCCTTCGGCCGGCTGGTAATCCTCGTTGAAGGGGATGCGCGTGATGCTGAAGGTGAAAGCGTCGGTCGTCATGGGCGGCGTTCCGTGTTGCGGGGTGGCATCCGGATGCGGGCGAGGGCATCCGGCATTCAAAGAGCTGCGGCGGTCTCAAGGGCGGTGGCACGATGGCGGGGCAGCGCCAGCAGCGGCATGGCCCGCCGTACCGCCAGTCGCGCCCGCTCGATCAGGGCGTCGCTGTGCACGCGGCCGTCGGCGAAATCGCGATCGGTGGCGTAGATACCCAGTGGCAGGGTGCGCGCCTGGAAGAAGCTGAACAGCGGGCGCAGCTGATGGTCGATCACCAGCGAGTGGCGCTCGCTGCCACCGGTGGCGGCCAGAAGGATGGGGGTGTCGACCAGTGCGTCCTGGTGAATGAAGTCGAAGAAGTGCTTGAACAGCCCCGTGTACGAACCGCGATAGACCGGCGTGCTCACCACGAGGACATCGGCCTGTTCAACAGCAACCAGCTGCCGCTCCACAGCGTCGGGCACCTGTGAGCGCCACAGTGCGCCGGCCAGCTGCGGCGCCAGCTCGCCCAGTTCGATCAGCTGTTGCTCGCAATGGATGTCCTCGCCGATCAGGCCCAGCAGATGCTCGGCCAGCGTGGCGGCCCTGGAAGGGCGTTGCAATCCGCCGGAGACGGCGACGATTCGAAGGGGGCGGGCAGGTGAAAGCATGACCCGATCCTAGTCAGTGCCTTCCATGACGTAAAATGGTATTACTTCACCAATCCATGAGCGAGATTCATCATCATGCTGGAGCGGATCCACCTCAGCATCGTGCAGCAGGTCGAGCTGCAGGGCTCGCTCACCGCTGCTGCCGGCGTGCTCAACCTGACCCAGTCGGCGCTCAGCCACAGCATGAAGAAGCTGGAGCAGCAGCTGGGTACCGATGTCTGGCTGCGCGAAGGCCGAAGCCTGCGGCTGACCCAGGCCGGGCAATATCTGCTGGCAGTCGCCAACCGGGTGCTGCCGCAGCTGGACCTGGCCGAGGAGCGGCTGGGCCAGTTCGCACAGGGCGAGCGTGGCGCGCTGCGCATCGGCATGGAATGCCATCCCTGCTACCAGTGGCTGCTGAAGATCGTCTCGCCGTATCTGGCCGCGTGGCCGGATGTGGACGTGGACGTCAAGCAGAAGTTCCAGTTCGGCGGCATCGGCGCGCTGTTCGGCTACGAGATCGACCTGCTGGTCACCCCCGACCCGCTGCTGAAGCCAGGCCTGAAGTTCATCCCGGTGTTCGACTACGAGCAGGTGCTGGTGGTGGCCAGCAATCACGCCCTGGCCAAGGTGGACCACGTAAAGCCGCGCCAGCTCGGCCAGGAAGTGCTGATCAGCTACCCGGTGCCGTTCGAACGCCTGGACATCTACAACCAGTTCCTGCTGCCGGCCGGCATCACGCCGCGACGGCACAAGGCCATTGAAACCACCGACATCATGATGCAGATGGTGGCCAGCGGCCGTGGCGTGGCGGCCATGCCGCGCTGGTTGGTGGAGGAGTACGCCGCGCGCATGGACGTGGTGCCGGTGCGCCTGGGCGCCAAGGGCATTCCCAAGCAGATCTATCTGGGTGCGCGCGAGGCCGATACCAGCATCGATTACCTGCAGGCCTTCATCGAGCTGGCCCGCAACAGCTCGCCGCTTGCCGGCAACGCAGGCGGAGCCCGTTGATGCCTGTACCTGGATCACTGCGGGCGGAAGCCTTCATCAACACCTTTTCATTGGAGGTCAGCGCGAAGGCCATGCCCGCGCTGTGCGCCGAGGCGGATCGGATCCCGCGCGGTACCGTCATCTCCATTCCCTGGCTGGCCAGCGAGGATGACGACGCCCGACTGGCCGCCGCGCGCACTGTGCGCGCGCTCGGATTCGAACCGATGCCGCATCTCTCTGCGCGGCGCGTCGGGTCACGCGCAGCGCTTGAACGCTTTCTGCAGCGTGCCGCCGGCGAAGCCAGGGTCGCGCGTTGCCTGCTGATCGCGGGCGACCTGGCCACGCCTGCTGGACCGTTTGCCGATAGTGCTTCGATCATCCAGACCGGTGTTCTGGAGCAATCCGGCATCAAGGTCGTTGCTATCGGCGGGCACCCGGAAGGGCATCCTGTAATGAGCAGTGACGAACGCTGGCAGGCGCTGGAGGGAAAATGCCAGGCCATCGAAGCACGTGGCATGGCCCCCTTGGTCGTCACCCAGTTCGCCTTCGATGCCGATACCGTGCTGGCCTGGCTGGATGCACTGCGCGCGCGTGGCATCACGGTTCCGGTGCTGGTCGGGGTTCCGGGGCCGGCAAGCATCCCCCGGCTGATGCGCTACGCCGCGATGTGCGGCGTGGGCGCCAGTGCATCGATGTTGGCCCGGTATGGCATCTCGATCGGCCGGCTGCTGGGAACGGCGGGGCCGGAGGTGTTCGTTGACCGCCTGGTGAAGGGGTTGACCAGCGCCCATGGCCCGGTCAGCCCGCACTTCTTCCCGTTCGGCGGTGTTGCGCCGTCGCTGGAGTGGATGGCGCAGTACCGGCGGCGCATTTCCGGCACCGGTGGTTGAATCGCCTCAGCCCGGCAGGTCGCACTTCATCCTGCCGTCCACGTAGTACGGCTTGGGTACGTTCGGGTTTGGGCTGGTCTTCTCGAAGACCACCTCGAACGAGGCAGCATCGGGCGTGCCCTTGCGCTCGGTACACGCGTCCTGCAGTTTCTTCTTGACCGCAGTGATACCGGCATCGCGGTTGGCGCCCTCGGCGCTGTTGGTCAGATTCACGGTCTCGGCCGAGGCCAGCGGGCTCAGCGCGAGCAGGCCGCCGGCCAGCATCAGTGCGTGCAGCTTGGTCATGGTTTTTACCTCGCAGGTCTCCAATGAGGCCCCAGCATAGGGCCGGGCCGTTAACGGCATGTGCCCGGCCGGGTGAGGGCAGGGCGGGCGCGCCTCGGCGTAACCCGCGATGGCTGACAGCTGTCACTGGCTGCAACCCGGGCGGAAGCGAATAGTGAGCGCCAAGGCGAGGGAACCTCGCCACCACTCACCAAGGGGACCGCTCATGAGCATGCTTCAGCACCTCGCCTCGCAGACGCCGATCTGGGTCTGGCTGCTCCTGGCCTTCCTGGTCACCCGTGGCATCGCCGCCATGAAGTCGGCCGAGACCTCGCTGCAGAAGCTGGCGATCGTACCCGCCTTGTTCGCCGTCTGGGGTGCGTGGTCGGTCAGTCATCGCTTCGGCGCGTCGCTGAGCGCCTGGAGCGAATGGCTGGCCGGCATCGCCACGGGCGCCGCGCTTGCCTGGCTGCTGCTGAATCGGTTGAAGCTGACGCTGGACCGCAGTACCGGCAAGCTCTGGCGCAACGCGGATTTCAGCCTGCTGCCGCTGCTGTTGATCACTTTCCTGGTGAAGTACGGGTTCGAAGTCGCATTTGCGGTGTCGCCGTCGCTGTCCGCCAATGCTGGCTTCAATGCCGCCTACCTGCTGCTGGCAGGCGGATTCACCGGCATCTTCGTCGGCAAGTACGGCCGATACCTGGCCTCGCTGCGGATGGATGCGGCAGGCGAGAAACTGGAAACCGCAGGCTGGTCGCCCGGGTAGTGCCGGCCGCTGGCCGGCTTCCCCATGCAGGGGTGTGCGGGGCTGACGCAGGCGTCACGATGCCCACCACTGGCCACCACCGGAAACGCTGACGTCATGAAGACCACATCCTGGTTCTGGATCAACGTGGCCAGTCACTTCGGTATTGTCGCAGCCCTGGCCTGGCTGCCCGCACGGTGGACGGGCCAGCTTGTAGAGGGTTTGGCCGGCACTCAGCCGGCTATTGGCGATGCCCAGCATGTGGCCCTCATTGGTTCCATTTTTGGCTTCTGCGTGACCGCACTGATCTTCATGGGGGCGCTGACAGTCACCGGCGAACTCCTGGGTTTCTCCAGGCCCTATGCGCGGCGGCCGGAGTCCCAAAACGAAGCGCAGGTCGTGCACCGGAAGGTGTTGCTGGTTGCATTCGCCACGCTCTCGTGGGTGGCCGTGGGATCGCTTGCAGGTATTGCGTCGATCTTCGCGGCTTCGTCATGAAGGGCGGCCCTGCCAGCGTCTGGCGCGCCGGAACGCATAGGCGCGTGAACCGCGCAGTTGCTCACGCCTCCCCGCGCCACTGGCTCATCAGCATCTGCAGGAATCGCTCCGCCGTGGGCGAGAGCAGGGCGCCGCGGCGGCGGACGATGCCGATCGTGCGTGACACCACCGGGTTGCCGATCGCGCGTGTCACCAGGGTGGGGTGATCCCCGTCCGGCGTGGCCATCTTCGGTAGCACCGACACGCCGATGCCCGCCTCGACCATGCCCAGTGACGTCGACAGGTGCGTCACTTCATAGTGCCAGCTCAACTTGAGGTTCTCGCGCGCCAGCGCACCATCCAGCAGCGTGCGGTTGCCGCTGGTGCGATGCACGGTGATCAGCTGGTGCTCGGCCAGATCGGCCCATTCCACCTTGCGCTTGCGGGCCAGCGGATGATCGCGTCGGCAGGCGAGCACGAACGGATCCTCGGCCAGTACGTCGAAATCGAGATTCGGATCATTGGCGCCCATGAAGTTGATGCCGAACTCGACTTCGCCACGTTCCACTGCCTGCAGACCCTCCGTCGCCGGGATATCCAGGATGCGGAAGCGCACGTTCGGGTGCGCTTCGTGGAAACGCGCCATCACGCTGGGCAGGAAGTAGAACGCCGCCGTCGGCAGGCACGCGATGGTGACGGTAGCGCCGCGGGTGTCTTCGCGGCCACGCAGTGAGAACAGCGAGCCATCGAACTCCTCCAGCATGCGGCGCACCAGCGGCAGCAGGTTCTCGCCGACAGCGGTGGTACTGACGCTGCGCGTGGTGCGCTCCAGCAACGGCGACCCCACGGCCTGCTCCAGTTTCTGGATGCGGCGGCTGAGTGCTGGCTGGGAGACGTGCAGGATTTCTGCGGCGCGATGGAAGCTGCGGGTCTCCGAGACCAGCAGGAAGGCGCGTAGATCCAGGATTTCGCAATTGATGCTCATTGTGTATCAATCATCCAAAAATCAGCAATTCACAGATCAATTGGGGTCATGCCAGTATCGAATCACAGAGGGGTCATTCATCCCCTATACGCATCAATCTAGCACACGTATGTCCAACGATCTGCTTAGCATTCCCTGCGTCCTCATGCGCGGCGGCACCTCCAAAGGCCCGTTCTTCCTGGCCAGCGACCTTCCGATGGACATCGCTGAACGCGATCGCCTGCTGCTGGAAGTGATGGGCTCGGGCCATCCGTTGCAGATCGACGGCATCGGCGGTGGCAACGCGCTGACCAGCAAGGTGGCGATCATCGACCGCTCCAGCCGTCCGGACGCCGATGTCGACTACCTGTTCGCCCAGGTACGGGTAGAGCAGCAGGTGGTGGATACCTCGCCGAACTGCGGCAACATGCTGGCGGCCGTAGGCCCGTATGCCATCGAGCGTGGGCTGGTGCAGGCGCAGGATCCGCAGACCGAGGTGCGCATCCACAACGTCAACACCGGCAAGCTGATCATCGCCACGGTGGAAACCCCCGGCGGCAACGTGGTGTACCGAGGTGACACGCGAATTGCCGGCGCGCCGGGCTCGGCCTCGCCGGTCAGGCTCGCTTTCCTTGATGCGGCAGGCGCCCGCACCGGCAAGCTGCTGCCCAGCGGCCACGCGCAGGAGGCCATCGATGGCGTGCCGGTCAGCCTGGTGGACTGCGCGATGCCGATGATGCTGGTGCGCGCAGAAGATCTGGGCGTGCGCGGCGATACCCCGCCCGCCGAACTGAACGCGGACGCGGTATTCATGCGCCGGCTGGAAGCGCTGCGCATCGAGGCGGGCGCCCGCATGGGCATCGCCGACGCCGGCAACAAGGTCATTCCGAAGCCGGTGCTGCTGTCGGCGCCGCGACACGGCGGCGATCTGCAGGTGCGCTATTTCATGCCGCATCAATGCCACACCGCGCTGGCCATTACCGGCGCGGTCGGCCTGGCCACCGCCGCCGTTACGCCGGGCACGCTGGCCCACACTTTGGTCGGATGCCTGTCCGTTCCCGGCAGCATTACCCTCGAACATCCGAGCGGGGCCCTGGAGGTGGGCCTCAGTCGCAGCTCGCAGGACGCGCCGGTCGTTGCCAGCGTCGTGCGCACCGCACGCCGGCTGTTCGAAGGACGCGTGTTTGCCACCACGCCAGCACTTGCCGTGGCCGGTTCCACCCAAGCCCGCCAATGGACGTCAGCGGCATGATCTGAACCCGGACGGGCCGGCGCAGGTGCGCATGCCCGCCATTACAACGTAGATGCTTCACTCCTGGGAGGGATGATGTACAAGCAGTTCTTGATGGCCGCGCTGTGCGCGGCTGGTCTGGCCGCGGCCGGATGCAGCAACAGCGGGCGCACCGAAGGCGCATCCGCCGGCGGTGGTGACAATGCACCGGTACGCATCAGCGTCGGCTCCTACAACCTCAACAACCTGCCGTTCTTCATCGCCGACGCCAAGGGGTACTTCAAGGACGTCGGCCTGCAGGTGAAGACCGAGAACTTCGCCCAGGGCGGCTCCAAGGTATTGCAGGCGCTGGTGGCCAATTCCACCGATGTGGCCGTCGGCTTCTACGACCACACCATCCAGATGCAGGCCAAGGGCAAGGACGTGGTGGCCTTCGTGCTGCTCTCGCGCAATTCCGGCCTGGTGATGGCCGGCCGCGAGGATGCCAGCTTCGATCCGGCCCGCCCGGAGACCATCAAGGGCCAGAAGGTCGGGATCACCGCGCCGGGCTCATCATCGGACTTCTTCGTCCGTCACTTCCTCGCTCAGCACGATATCCCCGTCGACAGTGTCTCCCTGATCGGCGTCGGCTCGGGCGCCGCTGCGGTCGCCGCGCTGGAGCAGGGCAAGATCGACCTGCTGGTCAACTACGACCCGGCCGCCACCCTGATCACCGAGCGCAAGGTCGGGAAGATCCTCCTCGACGCGCGCAGCGATGACGGCGCCCGCCAGGTCTATGGCAGCCTGTACCCGACCTCGGTGATGTACGCCAACCAGAGCTTCCTGGACAAGCGCCCCGAAGCGGCCGAGAAGATTGCCCGCGCCGAACAGATGGCGTTGAAGTTCATCGCCGACAACAGTGCTGAAGACATCGTTGCGGCGCTGCCGGACAGCTACGTTTCTGGCGACCGCGCCACCTATGCGCGCGCGGTGGAGAACGCCCGCGCGATATTCACCCGCGACGGTCATTTCACGCCGGCTGATCTGGAAACGCCGTTGAAGGTGCTGCGCGAGTTCAATACGGATGTGGCCAAGGCCGACATCGATCTGTCCCGCACCTACACCAATGCCTTCGTCGAGCGTGCCAGCGCTGCGGCGCCGGCTGCCCAACCGTAAGCGGAGGTAACCCCATGGCCCTCAATGCCACCGTGCGCCAGCTCAATGGCGCACCGCAGCTGGAGCCTGCACAGACCATGGTCGCCATCAACAAGGTGACCATGTCCTTCGGCGAATTCACCGCCGTCCGTGATGTCGACATCCAGGTGGGGGACGGCGAGTTCCTTGCCATCGTCGGGCCAACCGGCTGCGGCAAGAGCACCATCCTCAATTCCGTGGCGGGCCTGCTGAAGCCGTCGTCGGGCCAGGTCAGCATCGACGGCCGTGCGGTCAGCGGCGTGCAGGAGTCGGTCGGCTACCTGTTCCAGCAGGATGCGCTGCTGCCGTGGAAGACGGCTTACCAGAACGTTGAGCTCGGCCTGCGCTTCCGTGGCGTGCCCGAAGCCGAACGCAAGGCCAAGGCCAACGCGTGGCTGGCCAAGGTCGGCCTGGCCGGTTTCGAGCACCGCTATCCGCACCAGCTGTCCGGTGGCCAGCGCAAGCGCGTGCAGATGGCGCAGGCGCTGATCGTCGAGCCGAAGGTGATCCTGATGGACGAACCTTTCTCGGCGCTGGACATCCACACCCGGCACCTGATGCAGAACGAACTGCTGCGCCTGTGGCAGGAGGACCGGCGCTCGGTGATCCTGATCACCCACGATCTGGAAGAAGCGATCGCCCTGGGCGACCGCGTGGTGGTGCTGTCCTCCGGTCCGGCCAGCCGCGTGGTGCGCAGCTTCGACGTGGATCTGGAACGCCCGCGCAACGTGGCCGAGATCAAGCTGGATGACCGTTTCACCGACCTGTACCGCGACATCTGGGCCTGCCTGCGCGGCGAAGTGGAGAAAAGCTATGCACGCCAAGACTGACAAGTTCATCCAACTGGCCCTGGTTGTGGCCGTGTTCGGCGGCTGGGAGGGCGGCATCGCGCTGGGCGTGATCGATCCGTTCTTCTTCCCCTCGCCAACGGCGATCGTGCAGCAGGCCTGGACCTGGCTGTCCGATACGTCGTTCTACCAGCACGTCTACATCACCCTGACCGAAACCGCGCTGGGCTACATCATCGGCACCGGCCTCGGCGTGGCCGGCGGTGTCTGGTTGGGCTTGAGCCGCCGCTCGGCGCGCATCCTCGATCCCTTCATCAAAGGCTTCAACGCAATTCCGCGCGTAGTGCTGGCCCCGATTTTCGTGTTGTGGCTGGGGCTGGGCCTGTGGTCGAAGGTGGCGCTGGCGGTCACCCTGGTGTTCTTCACCACGTTCTTCAATGCCATGCAGGGCGTACGCGAGGTGAATCCGGTGGTACTGGCCAATGCCCGCATCCTGGGCGCAAGCCGCAGCGACCTGCTGCGCCATGTCTACTTCCCGGCAGCAGCCAGCTGGATCCTGTCCTCGCTGCGCACCTCGGTGGGCTTCGCCGTGGTCGGCGCGATCATCGGTGAGTACCTCGGCGCCTCGGCGGGCCTGGGTTACCTGATCGCGCAGGCAGAAGGCAACTTCAACGCCGTCGGTGTGTTCGCCGGCATCATCATCCTGGCCGCCTTCGTGCTGGTCATCGACGCGCTGCTGGACGTGGTCGAAAACAAGCTGATCACCTGGCGTCCCAACGCCCAGGCCCAGGCCACCAGCTGACCGGGCCGGGCTGAGCCCGCCTGCCGCGCCGCCGGGACGATCCGGCGGCGCGCGCTTCCTCCCCCGATCTTCCCCCGCACCACCGCTACAGGCCAGCGCCGGGCCAGGGGGCCGGCTGGCCGGAGAGAGAGTCCATGAACCATTCCACCGTGCTGCCGCTGGCAGCGCTGTCGGTCGCGCTCGGCCTGCTGTTGGCCAGTGGCCATGCCGGCGCCCAGTCCACGTCTTCGCTGCCCGCGCCGCTGAGCCAGGCTGAGCTGTCACGCCTGGTGCAGCAGCAGGCACTGCAGATCCAGCAACTGGAAGCACGCCTCCGCGCCGTGGAGGGCGGGCACGGCACCGCCGGCGCGGCGGTCGCAACGCAGGCCCCCGCGCTGGACACCCGCGTCGCCGCACTGGAATCCAGCCAGGCCAAGGCGCCCAAGGTCACCTGGTCCAAGGGTGCACCGGAGTTCAGCAGTGCCGATGGCACCGTGGCGTTCCGTCCGCGCGGACGCCTGTTCGTCGACGCATCCAGCACCGACGGATCGTCAGTGAGTGACCGCAACATCTCCGGTACCGAGATCCGCTCGGTGCGGCTGGGCGCCGAAGGCCGCTACGGCATCCTCGGCTGGGCGGTGGAAGGTGACTTCGCCGACAACACGGTGGCGTGGAAGTCGGTCTACGCCACCGTGGACCACCGCCTGTTCGGGCTGCCGGCCGACCTGACCGTGGGCAACCGCCTCAACGACCAGGGTATCGACGGCTCAAGCAGCACCTCCAACACGCCGTTCCAGGACCGCAACGTGGTCGGCACGCTGATGCTGCCGCAGCGCGGCCTGTTCGGTGTCGGCCTGACCGAGCGCGTGTACGGCAAGAACTGGCATGCCAGCCTGTCGGTGGCCGGCAACGATCTCAACAACGCCGGCACCGACAACGACAGCCAGACCTGGGCCACGCGCGTGCATTGGAACCCGGTGGCCAACGACGCAGTCACGGTGCACCTGGGGGCCTGGGCCTTCCACGAGGAGATTGCCGCAGGCGCCAGCGGCGTCGTCCGCAGTTCGGCCATCGCCGGGCACTTCAACGACCTGGTAAAGATCTCGCCGGGCACACTGCTGGGCGCCGAGCGCAGCACGTCCCATGGCGCGGAACTGGCAGGCTTCTTCGGGCCGGCCTGGGCGACCGGCGAATGGGGTACGCGCAACCTGCGCGGGACCGACGCTGGCGGGCGCTACGATCTGGACCACCAGGCCTGGGCGATTTCGGCGGGCTGGTTCCTAGCCGGTGCAAGGCCGGCCTATTCGGGCAGGGCCGGCACCTGGGGCCGGGTGAAGGTGGCTGACCCGGTCACCCGCGGCGGCGCCGGGGCATGGGAACTGAAGGGGCGCTACGAGGACGTGGACTATGCCGAGCTGCCCAGTGGCGGTACCGGCAACGCGTGGACGCTGGGTGCGAACTGGTATCTCAACGACTTCAGCCGCGTGATGTTCGAGGCGATCCGTTGGCAGACCCGCAACCGCAGCGGCACCGGCCAGGGCAGGGATGAAGGCACCACCTTCAACACCCGCCTGCAGGTGGCCTTCTAGAAGCGCATGCCGCTCGCGCGCCGATCAGAGCAGCAGCAATGCTCCGATCAACGCCGGCGGCATCACCAGCGCGCCGACGCGCAGGAAGTCGAGCGCGCTGACATGCTCGCCCTCGCGGCGCAGCGCCACCAGCCACAGCATCGTCGCCAGCGAACCGGTGACCGACAGGTTGGGTCCCAGATCCACGCCGACCAGCAATGCGGCACGGGTCTGCGCCGGCAGGTCGGCCATCTGCCCCAGCGAACCGGCGGCCAGGCCGACCGGCAGATTGTTGGCCACGTTGCTCAGCAGCGCAGCCGCGCCACCGGCCAGCCAGCTGGCCTGGCGGGGGGACGCCTGCGCCACGGCCTGTAGCGCGCTGGCCGCGCTCTGGATGACACCGGTCTGCGCCACCGCTTCCACCAGCACGAACAGTCCCGCCACCAGCGGCAGCACGCCCCAGGACACGTGGCGCAGCAGTGGCAGCGGGCTGCGCCGCTGGCGGATCGCCACCACTGCCACACTCAGCGTGCCCGCGCAGAACGTGGTCAGGCCCAATGGCCCGTTCAAGGCGGACGTGACCAGCAACACGGTGCCGGTGAACAGCACGCCCAGTGCGCTCAGCCGGCCGCCGTCGGTCAACGGGCGATGCGCCGGCGCGGCCACCAGCGGCTGGGCGATCTCGCGCCGGTGCACCCAGCGCAGGACCAGATAGGTGGCACCGATCGCCGCCGTCGACGGCAGCGCGAACTGCGCCAGCCACTGCAGCAGCGGTGGCATGTGCTGGCCGTACACCACCAGGTTGGCCGGATTGGAAATGGGCAGCACGAAGCTGGCCGCATTGGCGATGAAGGCACAGACGAACAGGTAGGGCAGGGGATTGGCGCGCGCCGCCTTGCAGGCGGCGTAGACCGCCGGCGTCAGCACTACGGCCGTTGCATCGTTGGACAGGAACACCGTCACCAGCGTACCGACCAGGAACACCAGGTCGAACAGGCGTCGCCCGGATCCGCCCGCATGCCGCACCGCATACAACGCGACCCAATCGAACAGGCCCTCGCGCCGCGCCAGTTCGGCCAGCATCATCATGCCGACCAGGAACAGGTAGACGTCGCGGCCTTCGGCCACCGCGCCCCATGCGGTGTGCAGCGACACTGCGCCCAGCAACGGCAACACGGCGGCAGCGCCCAACGCCCACACATATTCGGGGATGCGGAAAGGACGGAACAGCAGGCCGAGGGTGGCAACGGCGACCGCTGCCCAGATCAGGAGGGGGGCTTGGGAGGCAAGCATGGAGTGGGGCTTCAGCGGCACCTGCAGCGACCCCGGCGCAGGGGGGCCTGGCGCGCGCGATCAGCGGATGGGCGGCCGCTGCAATCATCGCAGGTTCCGGGTCGCCGAATCATACCGCGCGGCGCGGCATGGCGACCGCTGCGGACGACCGCGTTGCAGGTGGGCCGGGGGCGGCGCCCAGCCCACGTCCAGCACGCAAGCGCGCCATGACTTCAGGTACTGCAGTGTGACTACACATGTAGTCACGTTGCGCGCACACTCATTGGACCAGATTGCGATGCCAGGATCCTGCTGGTTGTCCTGCGCCCTGGCCCTGGTGTTCGGCATCGCCGGGCCCAGCCAAGCGGCGACGCGTGCCGAAGCCCTTGCCGCGATCGAGCGCAACGCGCGCGCCGCGCATTCCGATGCGATCCTGGTGATGCACGACCGGGAGACGCTGCTTGAGTTGAAGGCCGCCGCCGGAGCCAGATCTCCGCGCGCGGCCTGAAGCTCGCCGATCTCTACGACATCACACGGGGACCGGTCGTCGGCTTTGCCGCCAACGGCTACCTGGGCCAATACCTGATGATCGTGCCGGAACAGCGGGTGGTCGCCGTGCGTCTGGTCCACCGGCGCGAGACCCACAGCGCTCCACAGGACGACTATCCCTCCTTCTTCGCCGATATCCTGCAGTTGGCGCGGACACTGCGATAGGCCCTGTCGCCATCATGTCCACGCGCGCTGAACATCTTCCTGGAGCGTTCTTCACTGGCGCGCCGCCTAAAGTGGGATGACATCTTGGCCGCACACCAACTGAAGCATGTTTGATTATCAGGACTGGACCTTCCACGCCAATGGCCGAACGGTAGTGGCGCGGGTAGCGCTGGACGGCGACGGTGGCGGCACCATCAACCGCTACCAGCTGGTGCCGGGGCCGGCGCAGTCGGGGCTGTGCATCAAGGTCGCCTCCCAGGACGAGGCCGCGCAGAAACTGGAGGCCGAAGTGACCAAGCTGCTCGGGCCGGAGTGGTAGCCACGACGCCATGCCGGGCAGGGATCCGCATGGTGACGTCGGGATGACCGGGCCCGGGCAACGGGCATCGCGCCGGATGCCCGTTGCGTGAGGCCGCTTACTTGGGCATCAGCACGGTGTCGACCACGTGGATGACGCCGTTGGACTGGCCGACATCTGCAATGCTGATGCCTGCCTTTCCACCCTTTGCGTCGATGACCCAGAGCTTGCCATCGTGGAGCGCCACGGTGAGAGGCTCACCCTGCACGGTCTTCAGGGTGGCCTTGCCGCCGTGCTTGCGGGCATCGGCCAGAAGCTGGGCGGAACTGTAGTTGCCCGGGACGACGTGGTAGGTCAGGATCCGGGTCAGCTGTGCCTTGTTTTCAGGCTTCACCAGTGTATCGACAGTGCCTGCAGGCAGCTTTTCGAAGGCCGCATTGGTGGGCGCGAAAACAGTGAAGGGCCCGGCGCCGTTGAGGGTGTCGACCAGGCCGGCTGCTTTGACCGCTGCAACCAGCGTGGTGTGATCCTTGGAATTGACGGCGTTCTCGACGATGGTCCTGGTGGGGTACATTTCTGCCCCGCCCACGATGACGGTGTTGGCGGCGAAAACCGAGGAGCCGGACGAAACGAGTACGGCGAAGCCGACTGCGGCGGCGATGCGCTGAAGAGCGTTCACGGTGCGTTCCTTTCTGGATGACCCGCAAGTGCGGGCATCTTTCCTACGTCGGGCGAGCGTGACCGGATGCAGCAACGGCCGAGTCATCAGCTGTTTGGCGCGCTGCCGGTTTTGCTGCGCTGCATGGTGACAACGGCGAACCTCGGTGATTACTCTCCGCTGCAACGCGATGGTAGCGCTACCAGTCGGACGGGGATCCAGGGTCCGGGAGGCTGCCTTCTTTGCCGCGTGTTTGTCCTGGCAGGCTTGAAAAGCAAGTGTAAGTCGCGGCGTGCCCGAGCACCCGTGCTGTTCGGTTTGGAATGCGGGCCACGCCCGTGCGTGCCCCTGGGAGGGGGCGGTACATCCATTCGATCGTATGTCAGAGGGGACTTTCATGAGCACCTGCAGTTTCCGTGGCACCCCGGGCCCGAGGTCCGGTTCATGAGCCGCGCGTTGGCGAAGTTCCGGTCCCGGGCCATGTTCACCTTCGTGGGTGGTGCCCTGGTCATCAATCCCGCCTTTGCGCAGGACGCCGCACCGGCGACCGGGCCGCAGCCGCAGAGCCAGTCGCAACCCACCCAGCTTGATGCAGTGCAGGTCACGGGCATACGCAACAGCCTGAGCCAGGCCATGGACATCAAGCGCGACTCGGCGGGCGTGGTCGACGCGATCAGTGCCGAGGACATCGGCAAGTTCCCCGATACCAATCTTGCCGAGTCGTTGCAGCGCATCACCGGCATCTCCATCGAGCGCCGTGACGGCGAGGGTGCGCAGGTGACCGCGCGTGGCTTCGGACCCCAGTTCAACATGGTCACGCTCAACGGTCGGCAGATGCCGGGTGCCGATGCATTCGGTGCCTCTGGACAGGTCGCCATCGGCGGTGTCGACGGCGGCACCCGCGCCTTCAATTTCGCGCAGCTGGCCGCCGAGGCCATCAATGGTATCGAGGTCTACAAGACCAGCCAGGCGCAGGTGCCCAGCGGTGGCATCGGTGCGACGATCAACATCCTGACCTCGCGTCCGCTCGATCACGCCGGCATCGTGGCCAGCGCGGGGGCGAAGCTGGTGTCCGACCAGAGCCAGCCGTTCGACAATGACCTGACACCGGAGCTGTCGGGCATCTTCAGTTACAGCAATCCGGAAAAGACCTTTGGCGTCAGCCTCAGCGCGAGCCAGCAGAAGCGCAAGGGTGGCTCGGTGCAGGCCACGGAGAACTACTGGAACGTGCAGCCGTGGACAGGGTCGATGCCGGGCAACCCGACCGTGGTCAATGCTCCGGCCGTCGGCCAGCTTTACGCGCGGCCCAATGACCTGCGCTACGCGTTCTCCGAATTCGAGCGCGAACGCGTCAACGGCCAGGCCGTGCTGCAGTTCGCACCGACGGACAGCCTGACCCTGACCGTGGATTACACCTACTCGACCAACGAGATCACCGAGAATCGTGGCGAGCAGGGCATGTGGTTGCAGAACAGCAACTACACCAACGTCGAGTTCGACACCAGTGGCGCCGTCGCGACACCGGTATACATCCGCGAAATCGCCGGCACCAAGGATTTCGGCCTGGAGCAGCAGCGCAGCATGCAGGAGTACAAGCTGGGTTCGCTGGGCTTCAACGCCGTCTGGAATGTCAGCGACCGCTTCAAGCTCAGCTTCGATGCGCACAACTCGAAGAACGAGAGCCGACCGAATGATCCGCTCACCGGCGGTGGTTCGATCTTCATGAGCATCGCCGGCACCAACAACTGTACCCGTGGCCCGCATTGCGGTGGCTCCTGGGTGCAGGAGCTGAACTTCAACAATGGCCTGCCGGTTGGCACCCAGGTCTGGTATCCCAGCACCGCCGATGCGGTCGCCGGGACCAATGGCGTGGTCAATCCGGGCTTCCAGGAAGGCGAGGTTGGCACGCAGGTGCTGCGCGTCAACGCGCAGACCCAGATCAGCGAGATCAAGCAGGCGCGCGTCGATGGCGAATGGAACTTCGACCACGGGCGCTTCCAGTTCGGCGTGGACACCAACAAGTCCACCACCCACCGCATCCAGGCCGCCGAGGCCTACTCGACCCTGGGCGACTGGGGCGTGGCCAACGTGGACCGGGATACCGCCGCAGGCCTGATGGACCTGCTGCAGCCGGTCAGCATCGTCGGCCTGTTCGACGACTACAGTGCCAACAGCTGGCCCGCCTGGCGCGGCAATGCCGGGCAGCTCGCGCAATGGGCATCGCGCGAGTACGGCGTCGGCCTGGGTGTGAACCCGCAACGCGCGGCCGACAACTTCGTGGAAGAGAAGACCAAGGCGGCGTACTTCCAGGTGGAGCTGGACGGGGAGCTGGGTGGCATGCGCACCAACACCCGCCTGGGCGTGCGCTATGAAACCACTGACGTGGTGTCGACCTCGGTCATTGCCGTCCCCGAGTCCATCGAGTGGCAGGCCAACAACGATTTCCGCATCGTGCTGTCCGATGAGCAGCAGCCCTTCACGGAAAAGGCGCGGTACAGCTACATCCTGCCCAACCTTGATTTCAGCATCGACCTCACCGAGGAGCTGAAGGGCCGCGTTTCGTTCGGCAAAAGCATCGCCCGCGCGCCGTACGGCAATCTCTATGCAGGACCCGGGGCCCAGCAGCCGTTCGGCTCGGTGCTGATCGATCCCTCGTCGCGCGCCAGCGGCAATTCGCAGAACCCGAGCCTGAAGCCGCTGGAATCGGACAACCTCGACCTGGGGCTGGAGTGGTACTTCGCCGATGCCAGCTATGTGTCATTGACCTACTGGAACAAGTCGGTCAGCAACTTCATCGGCAACACCGTCGTCCAGGAAAGCCTGTACGGCCTCACCGACCCGACCTCCGGGCCGGATGCGCGGGCGGCGTTGGACTTCCTGACCAGCGGCGCCTGCGTCGCCCAGGTCGGGCCGGCCAATGCGGCCGCCTGCTCGGCCAACGACACCTCGCTGTTCAGCGCGCTGGCATTGCTGCGCAACAATCCTGCCGGCCTCGGCGCCTACAACGGCACTGATGCGCAGGTGCTGGCCACCGAAGCGGCCTACGATCTGTATGGGCAGCCCAACGATCCGCTGTACCAGTTCAACGTCAATCGCCCGATCAACCAGAACAAATCCAAGCTGCATGGCTGGGAGCTGGGCGGCCAGTACTTCTTCGGTGACACCGGCTTCGGCGTGCTGGCCAACTACACGGTGGTCAAAGGCGATGTCGGCTACAACAATGGCGGCGATCCGGGCATCGACCAGTTCTCGCTCACTGGCCTGAGCGACACCGCCAACGCCATGCTGATGTACGAGAAGTACGGGTGGTCGGTGCGCCTGGCATGGAACTGGCGCGACCAGTACCTGATCCTGGCCAACCAGGGCTCCAGCCGTAATCCCTACTATGTGGAGCCGTACGAGCAGTGGGATCTCAGCGTCAACTACGCGCTGGATGACCACTGGTCCTTCAGCCTGGAGGCGATCAACCTGACCGGCGAGGATGTGCGGTGGCGCTCGCGCACGTCGCAGATGATCGTCAAGCTGGCAGACCAGAGCCCGCGCTACATGCTGGGCGTCCGCTACAAGTTCTGAGCCTGGTTGCCGACGCGTCCGGCACGGCACCGCTGCCCGCCAGCGGTGCCGTGCCGGGACGGTGACGCCGCAGCTGTCGCGCCTGCGCTACGCTGCCGGCCAGCCACCCCGCACTGGACTGGATACCCTGATGGCCCGCTACGAAATGCTCAACAACATCGCGCATCGGGACCTGAAGGTCGCCACCGGATTCGGGCCGCAGTTCGGCGATGCCGTGGGCATGGTGCCGGCCTATCCCAGCGAGTTCGCCGAACTGCAGCGTGAGTATCCGATCTTCCTGCGCAGGGAAACCGGGACGGAAGCGTGGCAGTCCGTGGCCCTGCTGGGTTTCGAGCAACACGAGAACCTGTTCCTGCAGGACGGGCGCTGGGATGCTTCCTACCTGCCTGGCGCGGCGGCCAAAGGGCCGTTCCTGATCGGCTTCCAGGAGCACTACGTGGATGGCCTGCTCACCCAGGATGCGGTGATGCACGTGGACCTGGACCATCCGCGCGTCACCGACGGGGGCGGCGAGCCGGTGTTCCTGCCGCAGGGCGGCAACACCCCTTACCTGGACCACATCGCAGGGGTGCTGCGCGGCATCCACGAGGGCAGTGCCTTCGCGGCCGGGATGTTCACGATGCTCGACGACTGCGGCCTCATCCAGCCGGTCACGCTCGACGTGCAGATCGCGCCGCACCACCGGGTGAGCGTGAGCGGATTGCACGGCATCGACCGCGAGCGCCTGGCGGCGCTGGACAGTTCGCGCCTGGCTGCGTTGAACCGCGCCGGTTACCTGGAAGGTGCGTACCTGATGCTTGCCTCTCTGCATAACATGCGCCGCCTGATCGCCGAGAAGCAGCGCCGTCTCCGCGTGCAGGACGGCACCGCGCAGGCGGCGAGGAACTGACCGGTGCACGCCAGCCTGCCGATGCGGATCCTGGAAGGCATCGATCCTGCCGCCTTGCCACTGGCTGCCCTGGTGGAGGCCGGTGACCCGGTCGTACTGCGCGGCATCGCCACCGATTGGCCACTGGTCCAGGCCGGGCTGGGCGGGGTGCAGGACGCAATGGCGTACCTGTGCAGCGTCGATGCGGGTGCGCCCATCCAGTACTCGTTCGGCGGCGCCGAGATCGGGGGGCGCCCGTTCTACAGCGCGGACTTCACCCGGTTGAACTTCGAAGTACGGCGCGGTGGGCTGGCCCAGGTGCTGGAAGAGATCGCCATGACGCTGCATGCACCGCAACCGCCAACCTACTACTTGGCCTCGCTGCCGATCGCGCGGGCACTGCTGCCGGCATTCGCGCAGGCCAACGACGCCGGTCTGGCGAAGCAGGGCATCGACGCCACCGCCAGCATCTGGATCGGCAACCGGGTGACGGCCTCGTGCCATTTCGACACACCCGACAACCTCGCCTGCTGCGCGGTGGGGCAGCGCGAGTTCACCCTGTTCCCGCCCGACCAGATCGACAATCTGTATCCGGGCCCGCTCGATCCCACGCCGGGGGGACAGGTGGTCAGCGTGGTGGACTTCGAACAGCCCGACTTCGATCGGCATCCACGTTTCCGCGAGGCGCTGGCGCACGCGCGCCGCGCGGTGCTTGGGCCCGGCGATGCGATCTTCATTCCCAGCATGTGGTGGCACCATGTACGCAGCCTGGAACCGTTCAACGTGCTGGTGAACTACTGGTGGCGAAGCTCGCCTGCATGGCTGGGATCCGCGCTGGCGGCGCTGCACCACGCGATGTGGGCCGTGCGTGATCTGCCGGCGCGCGAAAAGCAGGCCTGGGAAGGGCTCTTCCGCTACTACGCATTCGGCCCTGGCGAGCGCGCGGGGCAGCACCTGCCTGACGCCGCGCGCGGGGATCTGGCACCGTTCGACGAGCAGCGCGCCCGCCGCATGCGCGCGATGCTGCTGGGCAGGCTCAACCGTTGAGAGAGGGCACCATGTTGGATACCCAGAGCACGCCTTCAGGGCGCATCCGCAAGGTGGTCATTGCCGGTGGCGGTACGGCGGGTTGGCTGGCCGGCTGCGCGCTTGCGCACCAGTTCCGTGACCAGCTGCAGATCACGCTGGTCGAGTCCGAGCAGATCGGCACGGTCGGTGTCGGTGAGTCCACTGTGCCGCCGATCCGCACCTTCCACCGCTTCCTGCAGATCGACGAGCAGGAGTTCCTGCGCGCGGTGGCCGGCACCTTCAAGCTGTCGATCTCGTTCGAGAACTGGCGCCTGCCGGGCGATCGCTTCTTCCATCCGTTCGGCACCATCGGCCATGGCACCTGGGCGGCCCCCTTCCATCACTTCTGGCTGGACAGCCTGCGCCGCGGCATGCCCTCGGACCTGGGCGACTTCTGCCTGGAGAGCATCGCCTCGCGTGGCGACCGCTTCTCGCTGCACACCCAGCCGCAGGCCAGCTATGCGTATCACTTCGATGCCGGGCTGTATGCGCGGTTTCTGCGCGGCAGGGCCGAGGCCCACGGCCTGCGCCGGATCGAAGGCCGGATCGCCCAGGTCAGGCAGCACGCGCACGACGGTTCGGTGCAGGCGCTGGTGCTGGACGACGGCCAGGTGATCGAGGGCGATCTGTTCATCGACTGCACCGGCTTCCGCGGCCTGCTGATCGAGCAGGCACTGGGCACCGGCTACGAGGACTGGCACGAATGGCTGCCGTGCGACCGGGCTGTGGCGGTACAGACCGAAGCGGTGGCGCCGCCGGTGCCCTATACCCGGGCGATCGCCCACGAGGCGGGGTGGCGCTGGCACATCGCGCTGCAGCACCGCGTTGGCTGCGGGCTGGTGTACGACAGCCGCCATCTGTCCGATGACGAGGCCGCCGCGAAACTGCTGCGCGATGCCGGGGCTCCACCCTTGCGCGATCCATGGAAGGTGCCGTTCCGCAGTGGACGCCGGCTGAAGGCCTGGAACAGGAACGTGGTGTCGCTCGGGCTGGCCAGCGGCTTCATCGAACCGCTGGAGTCGACCAGCATCCATCTGACGATCAGCGCGGTAGTGCGCCTGATCCAGCTGTTCCCGTTCGACGGCATCAGTGCGTCGCTGGTGCAGCTGTACAACGATGTCAGCCGCCAGGAAATGGAGCACGTGCGCGACTTCATCATCCTGCACTACCACGCCACGCAGCGCAGCGAACCGATGTGGAAGGCCTGTCGCGAGATGCGCGTGCCCGAGTCGCTGCAGCAGCGGCTGCAGGCATGGTGCGAGCGAGCACATGCGTGGCAGGACCCCAGTGAGCTGTTCCGCGTCGAATCCTGGACCAGCGTGCTGCTCGGGCAGGGCATCGCGCCCGGTCCTGCGCACCCGCTGGCGCGGGCCGTGAGTGATGCCGATCTGCGCACCTTGTTGAAGGGCATTCAACGGCCTGTGCAGCAGGCCGCTGCGCAGATGCCGGCGCAGGCGGAGTTCATCGCGCAGTACTGCAGGTCCGGCGTGGACGTGTGGCGTTCGACGGCAGCAAGTGCGTAGCAGGGTTTTGCGTTGCAGCACGCTTTTTCCGCTGCGGCTGGTTACAGTGCGGCAACACCGCGGGCGATGACGCGCGCGGTGGCAACGAGGGGGCCGGACACCACGCCCCCTTTTTGAGTCCACGGAATGTTAGCGCTACCTTTTTGATCGGAGGCGGTTTCGATGGGTCTGGTTGCAGGGATCGATGCAGGGACGCAGAGCCTGAAGGTGCTGGTCTATGACCCGCGGAAGCAGGCGGTGGTGGCCTCGGCCAGCGCGCCGCTCGCGCTGGACAGCGGTGCCGATGGCAGCCGTGAACAGGCGCCTGCCGACTGGGTATCGGCCCTGCGTGACTGCTTTGCCCGGATCGATCCCTCGCTGCGCGCGCGCATCGTCGCACTGGCGGTATCGGGCCAGCAGCATGGGTTCGTGCCGGTCGATGCTGCTGGCGAGGTACTGGCAACGGCCAAGCTGTGGTGCGACACCAGCACCTCGGCCGAATGCATCCAGATCATGGACGCCGTGGGCGGGTTCCAACGAACCATCGCGCTGGCGGGCAACCCGATCCTGGCCGGCTACACGGCCTCCAAGCTGCCCTGGACCCGGATCCACCGTGCCGACGCCTATGCGCGGCTGGCGACCATCCTGCTGCCACACGACTACCTGAATTTCGTGTTGACCGGGCAGCGGTTCTGCGAGCTTGGCGATGCGTCCGGCACCGGCTGGCTGGACGTGCGCACGCGCACCTGGTCGCAGGAACTGCTGCGCGCCACCGATCCTGATCGTGATCTTGCTGCCTGCCTGCCGCCGGTCGCTGCGCCCGATGCCCTGTTCGATATCGCGCCGGAGGCTGCGGCCGCGCTCGGGCTTGCAGCGGCGGTGAAGGTGGCCGTTGGTGGCGGCGACAACATGATGGCGGCGATCGGCACCGGCTGCGTCACGGAAGGGCGGCTGGCGATGAGCCTGGGAACCTCCGGAACGCTGTTTGCGTATTCCGGCTCGCCGGTGATCGATCCGGATGGCGCGTGGGCGGCGTTCTGCTCGTCCACGGGGGGCTGGCTGCCGCTGATCTGCACCATGAACTGCACCGTGGCCACCGAACGCGTGGCCAGCGCCTTCGGTTTCAGCACCCGCGACGGCGACGCGCATCTTCGCGCAACGCCGCCGGGGGCAGGGGGCCTGGTGATGCTGCCGTTCCTCAATGGCGAACGTACCCCTGACCTGCCACTCGGCAAGGGGGTGCTGGCTGGCCTGGATATCGCCAATTTCACCCCGGCGCATCTCTACCGCGCCGCCATGGAGGGCGCGACCTACAGCCTGAAGTACGGCTACGACGCCTTCGTCCGCGCGGGCATGCAGTTCGATCGCATCGTGCTCACCGGCGGCGGCAGCAACAGCGCTGCCTGGCGTCAGCTGGTGGCCGATGTATTCGGCCTGCCGGTGGAGGTTCCGGTGCAGGCCGAGGGTGCGGCGTTTGGAGCGGCGCTGCAGGCGCTGTGGGCGCTCGCCCGGGCGCAGGGCAACGCCACTTCGATCAGCGACATCACCGCACGCCACGTCACCGTCGATCCCGCGCGCTCCGCACGCCCGGATCCGGACCGCAGCGATGCCTATGCACGGGCCTACGCACGCTTCCTCAGCCATCTTGATGCCATCACGCCGCTGCAGCGCGGCTGATGGCTCCTCCACGACACCCCGTACAACGACAGGAGCACGCACCATGAGCACGCAGCCCTTCATCGGCGCCAAGGAATACTTCCCCGGCGTCGGCCGCATCCCGTTCGAGGGCAAGGGCTCGGACAATCCGCTTGCCTTCAAGGTCTACGATGCCAGCCGGGTCATCGGTGGCAAGACCATGCAGGAGCATCTGCGCTTCGCCGTGTGCTACTGGCACACCTTCTGCAATGCCGGGCACGATCCGTTCGGCCCCGGCACCCGGCAGTTCCCGTGGGAGGCATCGTCGCCACTGGCCACGGCAGAAGCAAAGGTGGACGCAGCGTTCGAGTTCTTCACCAAGCTGGGCGTGCCGTACTGGTGCTTCCACGATATCGACCTGGCGCCGGATGCCGACGACATCGGCCAGTACCAGAAGAACCTCTCGCATATGGTGGGCCTGGCCAAGGCACGCCAGGAGGCCACTGGCGTCAAGCTGCTGTGGGGCACGGCCAACCTGTTCTCGCACCCGCGCTACATGAACGGCGCATCGACCAATCCCGACTTCGCGGTGGTCGCGCGTGCAGCCGTGCAGGTCAAGGCCGCCCTGGAGGCCACGGTCGAACTCGGTGGCGAGCACTACGTGTTCTGGGGCGGGCGCGAAGGCTATGCGTCGCTGGCCAATACCCAGATGAAGCGGGAGATCGAGCATTTCGCGCGCTTCCTGACCATGGCACGCGACTATGGCCGCAGCATCGGGCTGAAGGGCAACTTCCTGATCGAGCCCAAGCCGATGGAGCCGATGAAGCATCAGTACGACTTCGACAGTGCCACGGTGGTGGGCTTCCTGAAGGAACACGGGCTGGACAAGGACTTCAAGCTCAACATCGAGGCCAACCACGCCACGTTGTCCGGCCATACCTTCGAGCACGACCTGCAGGTCGCGTCCGATCATGGCCTGCTCGGCAGCATCGATGCCAACCGCGGCAACGCACAGAACGGCTGGGACACCGACCAGTTCCCCAGCGATCTGTACGACACCGTGGGCGCAATGCTGGTCGTGCTGCGCCAGGGCGGCCTGGAGGGCGGGTTGAACTTCGATGCGAAGGTGCGCCGTGAGTCGACCGACCTGGAGGATCTGTTCATTGCCCATATCGGCGGCATGGATGCGTTCGCACGCGGGCTGGAGGTTGCCCATGCACTGCTGACCGAGTCGCCGTGGGAACAATGGCGTGCGCAACGCTACGCCAGCTTCGATTCCGGCGGCGGCCAGGATTTCGAGCGTGGCACGCTCAGCCTGCCGGACCTGGCGGCACTGGCCGCCCGCCTCGGCGAACCGCGCCAGGCCAGCGGCAAGCAGGAGCGTTACGAAAACCTGCTCAACCAGTACCTGCTGCGCTGAGCGCGGCAACGGTGCACTCAAGGGGACGGGGATGAACCAGGCAGCAGGCAGCGGTGAGAACACGCGGCTGATCGTACTGATCAGCGTGGTGGCGACGATTGGCGGTTTTCTGTTCGGCTTCGACAGCGGCGTGATCAATGGCACCCAGGATGGCCTGCACCAGGCGTTCCGGTCCGGCGAGTGGATGCAGGGCTTCGAGATCGCGTCGATGCTGTTGGGCTGTGCGGTGGGCGCGTTCAGTGCAGGCCGGCTGGCCGACCGCCTGGGCCGTCGCAACGTGTTGATCCTGTCGGCAGTGATGTTCCTGCTGTCGGCACTCGGTGCCGGGGCGGCGGTCTCCTCGGGTTGGTTCATTGCGGCGCGGGTGGTGGGTGGATTCGCGGTCGGCGCAGCCAGCGTGATCTCGCCGGCCTACATTGCCGAGGTCGCTCCGGCCCGTTACCGCGGCCGCCTGGCTACCGTGCAGCAGATCGCGATCATCACCGGCCTCACTGCCGCTTTCCTGTCCAACTACCTGCTGGCGGCCGCAGCGGGCGCGTCGACCGAACCGCTGTGGGGCGGGCAGGCCGCCTGGCGCTGGATGTTCTGGATGCAGGCCGCGCCATCACTGGTGTTCCTGCTGCTGTTGCTGACCATTCCGGAGAGCCCGCGCTACCTGGTGGTGAAACGGCGCAAGGACGACGCCCTGCGGGTGCTGACCCGGCTGCTGGGCAGCGACAAGGCCAGGGCCACGCTCGAGGAGATCGATGCCTCGCTGTCCAACGACCATCATCGCCCGCGCCTGTCCGATCTGAAGAGCCGGGCGACCGGGCGGATCCGCCCGATTGTGTGGGTCGGCGTTGGGCTGGCCTGCTTCCAGCAGCTGGTCGGCATCAACGTGGTGTTCTATTACGGCGCGGTGCTGTGGCAGGCAGTCGGCTTTTCCGAGAACGACGCGCTGCTGATCAACGTGCTGTCCGGCGCACTGAGCATCGGTGCCTGCGTGGTCACCGTGCTGCTGATCGACCGGATCGGCCGCAAACCCCTGCTGTGGTTCGGCTCGGCCGGGATGTCGCTGTCGCTTGCACTGGTGGTGGTGGCGTTTGCCAGCGGTTCGCTGGCCGACGGGCATCTGCAGCTGCCCGGCCGCATGGGCACGCTTGCACTGGTGGCGGCCAATGCCTATGTCGTGTTCTTCAATCTGTCCTGGGGACCGGTGATGTGGGTGATGCTCGGCGAGATGTTCCCGAACCAGATCCGCGGTTCGGCACTGGCAGTCGCCGGCGCGGCGCAGTGGACCTCCAACTTCGTGGTCACGGTGATGTTCCCGATGCTGCTGGCCGCGGCAGGGCTGGCGGCCACCTACGGCATCTACCTGGTGGCTGCCGTGATCTCGGTGATCTTCGTCGTCCGGAATGTGCACGAGACCAAGGGCAAGGAACTGGAGCAGATGGAAGGATGAGCGCCATGACATCGCAGACCTTCGTAATCCGCAGCGGCGCGCTGGTCGCCGCACTGATGCTGGGATTGCTCGGCTGCCGCGGCCAGGACCGGGCTGCCGCCGCAGCAGCCACCGACAAAGATCCCTGGCCGGAGGTCACCTGGCCGCTGGCTGCGGACCCGGCGCTGGAGAAGCGCATCACCGACCTGATGGCCGGCATGACGGTGGAAGACAAGGTTGGCCAGCTGGTGCAGGGCGACATCGCCAGCGTCACTCCAGATGATGTGCGCCGCTACCGGCTCGGCTCGATCCTGGCCGGAGGCAACTCCGATCCCGGTGGCCGCTATGACGCGTCGCCGGCCGAATGGCTGGCGCTGGCCGACGCCTTCTACGACGCCTCGATGGACACCTCGAAAGGCGGCAAGGCCATTCCGCTGCTGTTCGGCATCGATGCCGTGCACGGGCAGAGCAACATCATTGGCGCCACGTTGTTCCCGCACAATATCGGGCTGGGCGCCACGCGCAATCCGGAGCTGCTGCGGCAGATCGGTGGCATCACCGCGCTGGAGACCCGCGTCACCGGCATGGAATGGACGTTCGCGCCGACCGTTGCCGTACCCCAGGACGATCGCTGGGGACGCACCTACGAAGGCTACTCCGAATCGCCGGACGTGGTGGCCAGCTATGCCGCCGCCATGGTGGAGGGGCTGCAGGGCAGGGTGGGAACCCCGGAGTTCCTCGATGGCCGCCATGTGATCGCCTCGGTGAAGCACTTCCTGGGCGATGGGGGCACCACTGACGGCAAGGACCAGGGCGACACCCGCATCAGCGAGTCAGATCTGGTGCGCATCCACGCCGCCGGATATCCGCCGGCAATCGCCGCCGGCGCGCAGACCGCGATGGCGTCATTCAACAGTGTCAACGGCGAGAAGATGCATGGGCACCGGCATTACCTCACCGATGTGCTCAAGGGCCGCATGAACTTCGGTGGCTTCGTGGTGGGTGACTGGAATGGTCATGGACAGGTCAAGGGCTGCACCACCACAGACTGCCCGGCCACGATCAACGCGGGCCTGGACATGGCGATGGCCTCGGACAGCTGGAAGGGTTTCTACGAGACGACGCTGGCTGCGGTGAAAGATGGGCGGATCACGCCGCAACGCCTGGACGATGCGGTGCGCCGGATCCTGCGGGTCAAGTTCCGCCTTGGGCTGTTCGAGGCCGGCAGGCCATCCACGCGGGCCGTCGGCGGGCAGTTCGCACTGATCGGCGCGCCGGCGCATCGCGCGGTGGCCCGGCAGGCCGTGCGTGAATCGCTGGTCCTGCTGAAGAACCAGAACGGCCTCCTGCCGCTGTCGCCGAAGCAGCGGATCCTCGTGGCCGGCGACGGTGCCGACGATGTCGGCAAGCAGGCCGGCGGCTGGACGCTCAACTGGCAGGGCACCGGCACCACCCGCAAGGACTTCCCCAATGCGGACACGATCTACGAGGGCATCGCGCGCCAGGCCAGGGCGGCCGGTGGTGAAGCCGTGCTTGCCGTCGATGGTCGCTATGCAGTGAAGCCCGAGGTCGCGGTGGTGGTGTTTGGCGAGGACCCCTATGCCGAGTTCCAGGGAGACCGGCCGACGCTGGCCTACAAGCCCGGCAACGAAACGGACCTGGCGCTGCTCAAGCGGCTCAAGGCCGATGGCATACCGGTTGTCGCGGTCTTCCTGAGCGGGCGGCCGCTCTGGGTGAACCGGGAAATCAATGCCGCCGATGCCTTCGTAGCTGCGTGGCTGCCGGGTTCGGAAGGCGCCGGGATTGCCGATGTGCTGCTTCGCGGAAGCGATGGACGCGTGCAGCACGATTTCAAGGGCAAGCTCAGTTTCAGCTGGCCGCGCACTGCCACCCAGTACGCCAACAACGTCGGCCAGAAGGACTACGATCCGTTGTTTGCGCTCGGCTACGGCCTGACCTACGCCGATAACGGCGACCTGGCCGCGCTGCCGGAGGCATCGGGCGTGACCGCCAACGAAGGCGCGACCGGCGTGTTCTTTGCGCGCGGCGACGCAGGTCCTGGCATGGCGCTGCGGCTCGAGGATGCTGCTGGCCAGGGCCTGAGCGTGACCCGCGTGCCGGACGCATTGCCTGATGATCGGCTGAAGATCACCGGCGTGGATCATCTGGCGCAGGAGGATGGACGACGCCTGGCCTGGTCGGGCAATGGCGAGGCCGTCGCGGCACTGCAGTCGCACACGGCGCTGGACCTGCGGCGCGAATCCAACGGCGACCTGATGCTGCTGACCACGCTGCGGGTGGACGCAGCCCCGAAGGGTGAGGCGTGGCTGTCGGTCGGTTGCGGCGTGGGCTGCTCGGCGCGCATCGCCATCGGGCCGGCGCTGGCGGCGCTTCCACAGGGCCAGTGGAAGCGTGTCGGCGTGCCGCTGAAGTGCCTGGCCAAGGCGGGTGCAAAGCTGGACGCGATCGACCGACCGTGGTCGGTGGCGACGGGCGATGCGATGACGATCTCCGTGTCACGCGTCGCGCTGGGCGCACTGAACGAAGCCGAGGTCACCCTCGGATGCGGAGCATGATGCCTGCGCTACCGCCGCCGGGGCGGGGCGGCGACCGAATCGCGTGCGATCAGCCGATGCGGCATCACATGATCGCGCAGCACCGTTGCGTCCGCCGCCGGACGGCGGATGGTGCGCAGCAGGATGTCGACGGCCGCGTTGGCCATCGAGGCGATGGGCTGGTGGATCGTGGTCAGTTCCGGCCACACGGTGGTGGCGGCCGAGGTGTCATCGAAACCCACGACCGACAGGTCGCGCGGCACTTCCAGCCCGCGCCGGTGCGCGACGGAGATGGCGGCGGCGCCCATGTCGTCGTTGCTGGCGAAAATCGCGGTCGGTGGGCGGCGTTGGGACAACAGCTTTTCGGCGGCAGCCAGGCCGGATCGGTAGGTGTAGTCACCATGCTGGACCAGGCCAGGCTCCACCGCCAGCCCGGCCTCGCGCAGGGCGGTGACGAAGCCGTCGTAGCGGAGCGCACTTGCGCTCAGGTCATCGCGCCCACGGATGAAACCGATGCGGGTGTGTCCCTGCCGGAGCAGGTGATCGGTCATTTCCTTGCCGGCACTGAAATCGTCGATGCGGACGCAGGACAGGGCCTCGCTCAGGCGACCCGATGCGATGGCCACCACTGGAATGCCAGCCTTGACCAGTTCGCTTACGGCGGCCTGCGATTCGCACAGGGGCGGCGGCAGGATCACCCCGTCGACGCGTCCGGCGAGCGCACGCGCCGCCTTGCGTTCGGATTCGGCATCCAGGTTGTCCCAGTAGTCGATGACCAGCTGGATGGCGGAACTGGAGGCGACGCGCAGCAGGCCCACCAGCAGTTCGCGCAGGTAGGCGCCGCTGGGGTTGGTGTAGATCAGCGCAATGCGCGTGTGCTGTGCAGCGGCCAGCGAACTGGCGGCAAGATTGGGCGTATAGCCCAGCTCGCGCACAGCGCGCAGCACGCGCTCGCGGGTGACATCACGCACCTTGCCCTGGTTGATCACCCGCGACACGGTCATCGGCGAAACGCCGGCAAGGGCCGCAACCTCGTCGATCGTCACGCCTGCGGTTCTGCGGCGAACCGATTTCTTCGGCTTGTCCAATGCACGATCCCTTTGTTCTTGGTGGCGCTGCCGCGCGGGTGCGAAGGACGATGATGCGCCGCCCCGGGCCCGGACGTAGTCTACAAAAGCGCATGTTAACGCCGTTGTTGCGTACTGTCGGCACGCGCCTGTGCGCCGTGCTCGCACTGCTGGCCTGTGCTGGCGGGGCACGGGCGGAGGATGGCTACGGGCTGTGGATGCGCTACCAGCCGGTTGCCGCAACGGTTGCTGCCGATTACCGGCGGCAACTGGCCGAAGTGGTGGCCCCGGATCGCACGCCGATGCAGCGCGCCACCCGCGACGAGCTTGCGCGCAGCCTCCCTGGATTGCTCAGAGCGGCGCCGCCAATGCGAACGGCAATCACTACTGACCATGCCCTGGTGCTGGGTACGCCGCAGTCTTCGGCGCTGGTTGCCGCGTTCGGCAACGAGATCGCGACGTTGGGCGACGAGGGCTTCCTGATCCGGCAGGTCCGGACCGAGGGGCGCGATGTGCTGCTGGTGGCGGCACGCCGGGATGTCGGCGTGCTGTATGGCACGTTCCACCTGCTGCGCCTGTTGCAGCGTGGCATGCCGCTGCAGGGGCTGAACGTGCGGGAGTCGCCGCGGGTCGCACTGCGTGTGCTCGACCATTGGGACAACCTGGACCGCTACGTCGAGCGTGGCTATGCGGGCAGCTCGCTGTGGGACTGGCAGACGTTGCCGCAATGGCGTGACCCGCGCTACACCGACTACGCCCGTGCCAACGCTTCGCTCGGCATCAACGGCACCGTCCTCAACAACGTCAACGCCAGTGCGCTGAGCCTGTCGCCGGCCTATCTGGCCAAGGCCGCCGCGCTGGCCGACCTGTTCCGCCCCTATGGCATCCGGGTCTACCTGAGCGCACGCTTCAGTGCGCCCATCGAGCTCGGCGGCCTGGCGACGGCTGACCCGTTGGATCCCGGCGTGCGGCGCTGGTGGCGCGACAAGGTCGATGAGATCCATGCGCACATACCGGATTTCGGCGGCTTCCTGGTCAAGGCGAACTCGGAGGGCCAACCCGGCCCGCAGGATTACGGTCGTTCCCATGCCGACGGCGCCAACCTGCTGGCCGACGCGCTGGCGCCCTACAACGGCGTGGTGATGTGGCGGGCCTTCGTGTATTCGCACGAGGTCCCCGAAGATCGCGCCAAGCAGGCGTACAGCGAGTTTGTCGGGCTGGACGGCGCCTTCCGGCCCAACGTGATCGTGCAGGTGAAGAACGGCCCCATCGACTTCCAGCCGCGCGAGCCGTTCCATCCGCTGTTCGGCGCGATGCCGCGCACGCCGCTGATGATGGAGCTGCAGATCACCAAGGAGTACCTGGGTTTTGCGACGCACCTGGTGTACCTGGGAACGCTCTACGAAGAAGTGCTGCAGGCCGACACCCATGCCCGTGGCGAAGGCTCCACGGTTGCCCGCGTGGTCGATGGTTCGCTGGAGGGCCACGCACTCACCGGTATCGCCGGCGTCGCCAACATCGGCATGGACCGTACCTGGAGTGGCTCGCACTTCGACCAGGCCAACTGGTACGCCTTCGGCCGACTGGCCTGGAACCCGCAGCAATCCGCGCGCGCGATTGCCGAAGACTGGGCAGCGCTGACGTTCTCGCCCGACCCGCAGGTGACCGGCCCGATCGTGCGGATGATGTTGGACTCGCGCGAGGCGGCAGTGGATTACATGACGCCGCTGGGCCTGCATCACCTCATGGCACGCGGCCATCACTACGGCCCCGGCCCCTGGGTGGACGGCGGCCCGCGTGCGGACTGGACGTCGGTCTACTACCACCGCGCAGATAGCCAGGGCATCGGTTTTGATCGCAGCGCCGGCGGAAGCAACGCCGTAGGCCAGTACGCCCCGCAGGTCGCCGAGATCTATGGCGACCCCGAGCGCGTGCCCGAGTCACTGCTGCTGTGGTTCCATCATGTGCCGTGGGACCGCCGCATGCGCTCGGGCCGGACGCTCTGGGACGAACTGGTCGGGCGCTATTCGCGCGGCGTGCGCCAGGTGCAGTCGATGCAGGCGACCTGGGCCGGCCTGCGCGACCGGATCGATCCGCAGCGGCATGGGTACGTCGCGGCGTTCCTGCAGATCCAGCACGACGAAGCGCAATGGTGGCGTGACGCCAGCGTGGCGTACTTCCAGTCGCTCAGTGGCCGGCCACTGCCCGCCGGCGAGCGGCCGCCGCCGCATCCGTTGTCGTACTACCAGGCCTTGCAGTTTCCGTTCGCACCGGGGGATGGCCGATGAGCAGGTTCGGAGCGGTCGGGTGTGCGCTGTTGATGATGGCTGCGGTAGTGGTGGCGATGCCGGCCTCGGCGCGGGAAGTGGCGGGCCTGCTGCATCCCCTGTTCAGGGATCACGCCGTCCTGCAGCGTGACCGGCCCATTGTGGTCTGGGGGCACGCAGGCCCTCGGCAGGCGGTTTCCGTGACGTTTGCCGGGAAGGCGGTAAGCACCCGGGCGGACGCCGCAGGCGGCTGGCAGGCGACGCTGCCCCCGGTGGCCGCGGGCGGTCCGCATACGCTGGAGGTAAACGCCGGGACACGTTGGGAGATGGCGCGCGACGTGCTGGTCGGCGACGTGTGGCTGTGCTCGGGCCAGTCGAACATGGAACTGCCGGTGTGGCGCTCGCTCAACGCAGCCAGCGAGATCGCCGCAGCCACGATGCCACGGATCCGGCTGTTCACCGTGCCGCAGCACGCCGCCGTGCAGGCACAGGAGAGCTTCAACGGCAGCACTGCCTGGACATCGGCAACGCCTGATACGGTGCGCGATTTCTCCGCCACCTGCTTCTACTTCGCGCGCGAACTGCAGCGCACCGTCGACGTGCCGATGGGGCTGATCGAGGCGGCGTGGGGCGGCTCGCGGATCGAGGCCTGGACCAGCGTGGGTGCACTGCGAGAGCAGGGCGGCCTGGACGAGCCCCTCGATATCCTCGCGCGGTCTGCGCGTGATCCGCTGGAGGCACGCGCAGCCTGGGGCCGCTACTGGCAGCACTGGTGGGGCATGCGTGACGGCGCGCTGCCCGGCGACGCACCTTGGCGCGCGGACACCGATGACGGCGGCTGGTCACGCGCACCGGCCGCGCTGGGGGCGTGGGAGCGGTGGAACGTGCCCGCGCTTGCCGATTACAACGGCATGGTCTGGTATCGCACGCAGGTGGTGCTGAGCGCTGAACAGGCTGCACGCGGCGCGACCCTGGAGCTGGCATCGGCGGACGAGGCGGACGTGAGCTGGGTGAACGGCGTCTCTGTGGGCAGCCAGTACGGCTCCGGCCAGAGGCGCTACCCGTTGCCCGGCGGCCTGCTGAAGGCAGGGTCCAACAGCATTGCGGTCAACGTGCTGGACACCTACGGTGAAGGCGGCCTGGCTGGCCCCGCCACGGCATACGGCCTGCAGTTCGACAACGGTGAGCGGGTGGCACTGCAGGGTCCGTGGAAGTACCGGGTGGCGCCGGGCCAACAGGCGCCGCCATTTGCCCCCTGGCAGGCCGCCACCGGGTTGTCGACGCTGTACAACGGAATGATCGCACCGCTCGGCGCTTTCGGGCTGCGCGGCATGCTGTGGTACCAGGGTGAATCGAACACCGGTGATGGCGCGGCGTACGCGGCGCGGTTGCGTGCGCTGCGCGACGATTGGCGGCGTCAGTTCGGTGAGCGCACGCCACTGCTGTTCGCGCAGCTGGCCAGCTATGGCCAGCCACCGGTTTCGCCCGCCGACAGCGGTTGGGCGCAGGTGCGCGAGGCGCAGCGGCGCGTCGCCGCCGAGGATGAGCAGAGCGGGCTCGCCATCGCCATCGACATCGGCGATGCCTACGACATCCACCCACCGAACAAGCAGGAGCTCGGGCGCCGCCTGGCGCGCGTGGCCCGCCACGTGGTGTACGGCGAGCAGGGTCTGGCACCGTCAGGTCCGCGGGCGGTCACCGCCGTGCGGACGCCCATGGGCGTCGCCATTGCGTTCGAGGATGTCGAAGGCGCGCTCACCGCAAGCGGTGCGCTGCGTCCGATCGGCTTTGAACTGTGCGAGGCCAGGGGCCATGCGCGCCACTGCGAGTACGCCGACGCCGAACTGGATGCACGCCGGATCCTGCTGCGAGGCCCGCTGTCGACGCGCGCAACGCATGTTCGCTACTGCTGGGCCGATGGCCCGGTGTGCACGCTGCGCGATCGCAGCGGGGCGCCGGCCGGCCCGTTCGAACTTCCCATTGCCGAAGCCGAGGCCCGACGATGATGACGTTGTCCACGCAGTCCCCTGTGGCCCGCGACAGGGCCGGCCTGAGATCCATGGCGCGCCAGCTGCTGGCGGCAGTGTTCCTGCTGTCGGCCGCAGCCGCCCGGGCCAGCGCGCCGCCGGACGCTCCGCCAGTGTACTTCGACTGGTTCGAGTACCGCGGCAATGACCAGGCGTTTGAAGTGCCGCTGCCGGCCGGGCACTACCGCAATCCGGTCCTGGCCGGCTTCCATGCCGATCCCAGCATCGTGCGCGCGAACGGCCGGTTCTATCTGGTCAATTCCAGCTTCACCTACTTCCCGGGCATTCCGGTGTTCGAGAGTGCTGACCTGGTGCACTGGAAGCAGATCGGCAACGTGATTGACCGCCCCACGCAGCTGGATTTCGACGGGCTGAGCGTGTCGCGCGGCATCTTCGCCCCCACCATCGAGTACCACGACGGGGTCTTCTACGTGGTGACCACGGCCACCGACAGTGGCGGCAACTTCATTGCCACGGCGCGCGACCCGGCCGGGCCATGGTCCGATCCGCACTGGCTGCCTGGCATCGATGGCATCGATCCATCACTGTTTTTCGACGACGACGGCAAGGTGTACCTGATCAACAACGATGCATCGCCCGGTCCGCCGCGCTACGACGGGCACCGCGCCATCTGGATGCAGCAGATCGATCTGCCGGCATTCAAGCCGGTCGGGCCACGCCGGGTGCTGGTTGATGGAGGCGTGGAGCCGGCGAAGAATCCGATCTGGATCGAGGGACCGCACATCTACAAGCGGGAGGGCTGGTATTACCTGTCCGACGCTGAAGGAGGTACCGGGCCGCAGCATTCACAGGTGGTGCTGCGCAGCCGCGCGGTGTGGGGACCCTACGTTCCCTATGCGGGCAATCCGATCCTGACCCAGCGCGAGCTGCCGGACGACCGTCCGCTGCCGATCACCAATGCCGGCCACGCCGACCTGGTCGAAGGCCCGGATGGCTCGTGGTGGGCGGTGTTTCTGGCCAGCCGCAACTATCAGACGCGCCACTACAACACCGGACGCGAGACCTACCTGTTGCCGGTGCGATGGCAGGATGGCTGGCCGCAGATCCTGCCGACCGACCAGGCCATTCCCTACGTGGCCAAGGCGCCGTCATGGATGCAGGGCGAGGCATCGCAGGCCCCGTCGACCGGCAATTTCGTGGCGCGCGACAATTTTGATGGCCCAGCGCTCGATCGCCAGTGGCTGCGCGTGCGCGTGCCCAAGCATGCCTGGGCTGACCTGCACAAGCGCCCCGGGATGCTGGCCGTGCACCCGCTTGCCGAGGATCTGGACACGTTGCGCAATCCGGCATTTCTCGGCCGGCGCCAGCAGCATCTGCGCTTCGAGGCGAGCACCGCGATGACCCCGCCAGCCCCTGGTGTCGCCGCCGGTCTGGCGGCGTTCCAGAGCGAGGCGTACTGGTACTTCCTCGGCGTTCGTGACCTTGGCGGGGGGCGCCTCTCGCTCTTTCTCGAAGCGCGTGACGGGGGTGGCAGCACGCGGACGCTGGCCAGCCATGACGTGCCGGCGTCTGCAGCACTGCGCCTGAAGATTGCCGGCAACGAGGGCGACTACGCGTTCTCGTTCGACACCGGCGACGGGCAGGGCTGGCAACTGCTCGCGGGCGACGTGGACGGCACCGTTCTGAGTACGGACCGGGCAGGCGGCTTCGTGGGCGCACTGCTGGGTCCCTTCGCGCGCGACGAGCGCACCGGGAGAAGCAAATGAGACTGTCGATTTCATCCAAGGCCCGCCGCCGTACGTGGCGTGGCCGGGCCACCCTGTTCGTCCTCACCTGCGTGGCGGCCGCGGCGTCCGCGTCCGCGGCCGCGCCACGGCCCTGGCTGGATGCCTCTACAAGCTTCGAGCAACGGGCCGCCGCACTCGTCGCGCAGATGACCCTGGAAGAGAAGGCCGCGCAGATGCAGAATGCTGCACCGGCAATCGAACGGCTGGGAGTGCCCGCCTACGACTGGTGGAATGAGGGGTTGCATGGCGTCGCACGGGCGGGACAGGCCACGGTGTTTCCGCAGGCAATCGGCCTGGCCGCGACCTTCGATGTACCGTTGATGGGGCAGGTGGCCACGACCATCAGCGACGAGGCCCGCGCAAAGCACCACCAGTTCCTCCGAGAAGGCGCGCATGGCCGTTACCGGGGCCTGACCTTCTGGTCGCCGAACGTCAACATCTTCCGCGACCCGCGCTGGGGTCGCGGACAGGAGACCTACGGCGAGGATCCCTACCTCACCGCTCGCATGGGCGTGGCCTTCGTACGCGGCCTGCAGGGCGACGACCCCGTCTACCGCAAGCTGGACGCCACCGCCAAGCATCTGGCCGTGCACAGCGGCCCGGAGGCTGACCGCCATCACTTCGATGCACGCCCGAGCCGGCGCGACCTGTATGACACCTACCTGCCGGCGTTCGAAGCGCTGGTGAAGGAAGGCGAAGTGGATGCGGTCATGGGCGCCTACAACCGCGTGTACGGCGAGTCCGCCAGTGCCAGCCGTTTCCTGCTGCGTGATGTGCTGCGACGCGACTGGGGTTTCAAGGGCTACGTGGTCTCGGACTGCTGGGCCATCGTCGATATCTGGAAGCACCACCATATCGTCGGCACGCGCGAAGCCGCCGCGGCGCTGGCGGTCAGGAACGGCACCGAGCTGGAATGCGGCCAGGAGTACGCCACGCTGCCTGCGGCAGTGCGCCAAGGGCTGATCAGCGAAGCGGAGATCGACGATGCGGTGACCCGCCTGTTCACCGCTCGGATGCGCCTGGGCATGTTCGATCCGCCGGAGCGGGTGCGCTGGGCGCGCATTCCGGCCTCGGTGAACCAGGCGCCGGCCCATGATGCGCTTGCCCTGAAGGCCGCGCAGGCATCGCTGGTGTTGCTGAAGAACGACGGCGTCCTGCCGCTGTCGCGCGACACCAGGCGCATTGCCGTGGTTGGACCCACCGCCGACGACACCATGGCGCTGCTCGGCAACTACTTCGGTACACCGGCCGCGCCGGTCACCATCCTGCAGGGCATACGCGAGGCGGCCAAGGGCGTTGAAGTGCGTTATGCCCGCGGCGTGGACCTGGTGGAAGGGCGCGACGATCCCGGTGCCACGCCGTTGATCGAGCCGACCTTCCTGCGGCCCTCGGCGGACTCGCCCGAGCGCGGCCTGCGCGGCGAGTACTTCCGCACGCCCAACCTGTCTGGCACTCCGGCCCTGGTACGTACCGACGCGCAGATCGGCTTCCGCTGGGACCGCGGCTCGCCGACCGACAACCTGCTGGCACGCGGCGAAGCGGCACCGGGGCAGGGGATTCCCAACGACCGCTTCAGCATCCGCTGGAGTGGCCAGCTGCTGCCCCCCGTGTCCGGTCGTTACCGGCTCGAGGTGGCCGGCGATGATGGCTACCGCCTGTACCTGGACGGCAAGCGTGTGATCGATCACTGGGGGAACACGGATCGCCTGCATGCCGAGGGTATCGAACTCGACCTGCAGGCGGGGCGTGCCTATGCGCTGACACTGGAGTACTACGACGACCAGCGCGATGCCGGCGTGCGCCTGGGCTGGCGCATGCCCGGCGCCAAGGCGCCGTTCGATGAAGCGCTCGACGCCGCACGCGATGCCGACGTGGTGGTGTTTGTCGGAGGCCTTACCGGCGATGTCGAAGGCGAGGAGATGACCGTCAACTATCCGGGTTTCGCCGGTGGCGACCGTACCGACCTGCGGTTGCCCGCGCCGCAGCGCACCCTGCTGGAGGCCCTGCACGCTACCGGCAAGCCGGTGGTGATGGTACTCACCGGCGGCTCGGCCATCGCCGTGGACTGGGCGCAGGCGCATCTGCCGGCGATCCTGATGAGCTGGTACCCCGGGCAGCGCGGCGGCACCGCCGTCGGCCAGGCGCTGTTCGGCGACATCAATCCGGCGGGTCGCTTGCCGGTCACCTTCTACAAGGCCGGCGAAGTGATGCCGGCATTCAACGACTACGCCATGGAGGGCCGCACCTACCGCTACTTCCGCGGCACGCCGCTGTACCCGTTTGGTCACGGGCTCTCGTACACGCGCTTCGATTTTGGAGCGCTCCGCCTCGATGCGGACACCATCGGCGCCGATGGCCGCCTGGGCGTGACGGTGGATGTGACCAATGCGGGCACACGCAGCGGTGACGAAGTGGTACAGCTGTACGTGCGGCGCGAACACGCCGGCAGCGGCGATGCCGTGCAGGAACTGCGTGGCTTCCAGCGCGTCCAGCTGGCCCCGGGCGAACGCCGCACGGTGACGTTCACCCTGCAGGCGGCGCAGGCCCTGCGCCACTATGACGAGGCGCGTGCGGCGTACGCGGTGCAGCCCGGTGCCTACGAGGTCAGGGTGGGGGCATCCAGTGCCGATATACGTGCGCAGGGCAGGTTCACCGTGGTGCCCGCGCATGACTGATCGCCCTCGTTGGCATCGGTTCCTCTTCGACCAGATTCCTTTTCAAGGACGTCCGCTGCATGGCAAGCACTGAACACGCGCTATCGGTACGCGAGAAGCTCGGCTACAGCCTGGGCGATCTCGCCGCCAACCTGATCTTCCAGACCCTGATCACCTACCTGGCGTTCTTCTACACCGACGTCTACCGCCTGCCGGCTGCCACCGCGGCCACGATCATCTTCGTGGTGGGCCTGCTGGGTGCGTTCGTGTTCACGCCGTTGATCGGCATTGCGGCGGACCGAACGTCCACCCGCTGGGGCCGCTTCCGCCCGTGGATCCTGTGGACGGCCATCCCCTTTGGCGTACTGTCCCTGCTGGCGTTCAGCACCCCGGACCTGGGCGAGCGCGGAAAGGTGATCTATGCACTGACCACCTACGCGCTGCTGGTCTGCGTCTACGCCGCGAACAACCTGCCGTACTCCGCGTTGAGCGGCGTGCTGACCGGCAGCATGGCCCAGCGCAACAGCCTGTCGGCCTACCGCTTCGTGGCGGTGATGATCGCGCAGTTCATCATCCAGGTGCTGCTGATGCCGCTGGTGCTGATCCTGGGTGACGGCGACCGGGTGCGCGGCTTCGAACAGGTCATGACCGCCTTCGCAGTGATCGGCACGGTGTTCTTCCTGATCACCTTCGCCACCACCCGCGAGCGCATCGTGCCGACGCGCGAGCAGACCGGCGGCATAGTGCAGGACCTGTCCGACCTGCTGCACAACCGCCCGTGGCAGGTGATGCTGGCGCTGACCGTGCTGGTGTTCATCAACCTGGCGTTGAAAGGCGGCACCTACATCTATTACTTCCAGTACTACATGAGCGAAGCGGCGCTGGCCGGCTTCCTGGAAAACTCAGGCTTCAACGGCCTGATCCGTGCATTGAATGGCGCCCTCGCCAGCGCCGGCTTCGCGGCGTTCACCTGGCCGAAGGACGCGGCCACCTCGGCGTTCAGCCTGTTCAACGCGTGCGGCATCCTCTGCATGATCCTGGGTATTGGTGCATCACGGCGGCTGGCGGATCGCTTCGGCAAGCGCGATGTCTTCGGTGGCGCCCTGTTTGTCTCGACCCTGTTCCTGCTGGCCTTCTACTTGTTCCCGCCCACGGCGGTGGCGGTGGCGTTCGCAGCCTTCATGCTGCATGGCTTCTGCTATGGCATCACCATCCCGCTGCTGTGGGCGATGATCGCGGACGTCGCGGACTACTCCGAGTGGAAGAACCATCGCCGGGCCACTGCGATCATCTTCTCGGCGATGCTGTGCGGCCTGAAGATCGGCCTCAGCGTGGGCGGCGCACTGGTCGCCGCGATCCTTGCCCACTACGGCTACCAGGCAGGCCTGGTGCAGCAGCCTGAGGCCGTGGTGCAGGGCATCCGCTTGACCGTAAGCGTCTACTGCTCCCTTCCTTTCCTGCTCGCCGTGGCGCTGCTGTTCTTCTACCGGATCGACAAGCGCGCGGAAACACGCATCGAGCGGGATCTCCACCTGCGTCGCCGTTCCGCCGACGCCTCCGCGTAACGCCAAGATGACAACCATGATCGACCTCTCTGCCGGTGAAGACGGCCAGGCCAGCGAAGCCCGTCTTGCACAGCTCAGCGCACACGCCATTTCGCAACCGCTGGTGACCCACATCTACACGGCCGACCCTTCGGCGCACGTGTTCGAGGGACGCCTGTACATCTATCCGTCGCACGACATCGACGGTGGCCAGCCCTTCGATGATGAAGGCGGCCATTTCGGCATGCAGGATTACCATGTGCTGAAGATGGATACGCCCAACGGCACCGCCGTCGATTGCGGCATGGCGTTGCACGTGCGCGACGTGCCCTGGGCGCGGAAACAGATGTGGGCCCCCGACGCTGCCTGCCGCGATGGCCGCTACTACCTCTACTTTCCGGCCAAGGACGCCGAGGGCCGGTTCCGCATCGGCGTGGCAATCGGTGCGCGACCGGAGGGCCCGTTCGTGCCCCAGCCGGAGCCGATCAAGGGCGCGTACTCGATCGACCCGGCCGTGTTCGAAGACGACGATGGCAGCCACTACCTGTACTTCGGTGGCATCTGGGGCGGGCAGCTGCAGAAGTATCGTGACAACCAGTACAGCGAAGCGCACGAGGAACCCGAGGGCAGCGCGCCGGCCCTGGGCCCGCGCGTGGGCCGCCTGGATGCCGGAATGACCGAGCTGGCCGAACCCACCCGCGAAGTGCAGATCCTGGATGAGCATGGCCAGCCGCTGCGTGCGGACGACCATGCGCGCCGCTTCTTCGAAGGCCCGTGGCTGCACAGGTACCAGGGTCGCTACTATCTGTCGTACTCCACTGGCAACACCCACCAGCTGTGCTACGCCGTGGGTGACAGTCCGTACGGGCCGTTCACCTATGCTGGCGTGATCCTCACCCCCGTGGTCGGCTGGACCACCCACCACTCCATCTGCCAGTTCGACGGACAGTGGTACCTGTTCTATCACGATGCACTGATGTCCGGCGGCATCACCCACCTGCGCTCGGCCAAGTGCACCCCGCTGCACATGGAGCCGGACGGAAGCATCCGCACGATCAATCCCTATGGGGCCTGAGCGCATGTTGCCGAGGGATGATGCGCTGGCCCCGCTGCCGGCCGGTAAGCTGCACTGGTTGAGGTGCGGCGAACTGGAGGTTGCGCTCGCCGCAGCGGCGGGCGGGCGCATCGCGCACCTGCGTTACCGGGGCGTGGAATGGCTGGTGGACGCGCAGGAGACCGGGGCGGCGGCGATCGCCTGGGGCTGCTACCCGATGGTGCCGTGGGCCGGGCGCATCCGCCGTGGACAGTTCCGTTTTGACGGCATGCCGCATCGGCTGCCGCTCAACTTCGACGGGCATGCCATCCATGGGGTGGGCTTCTCGCGACCCTGGCAGATCGACCGGCTGGATGCGGCCGCGGCCGAGGTGTCGCTGCAGCTGCCGCGCGACAGCTACTGGCCCTTCGGTGGCATTGCCATGCTGGAACTGCGGTTGCAGGGGCACACCCTGCAGATGCGCCTTTCGGTCCAGGCCGGCGAGCAGGCGATGCCGGCGGTGCTGGGCTGGCACCCCTGGTTCAGGAAGCCGGACCGGTTGCTGTTCAATCCTCGCGCGATGTATCCGCGGGACAGGGAAGGTATTGCCACGCTGCCCCACGTGGAGCCCACCACCGGCCCCTGGGATGACTGCTTCGTTGCCGACGGTGACATCACGCTGGTACGCGAAGGCCAACGCCTGCGGCTGAGGTCGGACCACGACCACTGGGTGGTCTACGACGCTGCGCCGCACGCCACCTGTGTCGAACCGCAGAGTGGCCCGCCGGACGGCTTCACGCTGGCACCGCACCGGCTGGAGCCTGGCCAGCGCCTCGCGTTGACGTTCGAACTGGCGTGGGTGGCGGACAGCAGCTGAAGCCCGGCCGGAGTGTCGGTACGCCGCCCGGACCGGTTGCGGACCCTGGTGCCTGACACGGGCAGCGCCTCACCACCACGTGCGATCTGCTACAGGTTCCAGTCAACCCGCATGCCCGCGATCAGTGCATTCGGCAGGTCCCGCTGCCGCGCAGGTTCGTTGAACTGGTCCGGATGCACGATGTAGTGCAGGTTCGGTGCAATCCTGAGCTGCGGGGTGAGCTGGATGCCATAGCTCAGCTCCATCATCACCTGGCTTCCGTGCGGGGTGCCGCTGCCGCCGGCGGCAGCGCGGGCCAGGCGGAGGTTCTCCAGCGCGATGCCGCTGTACTTCTGCCGGGTGACGACGAAGCCGATGCTGTCCTGCGGCCGGCCGGCGAACGTGCCTTTCTGCACAAGCCCGGCCTGCAGGAAGTGATCCTCGATCAGCTGGCCGGAGGTACCCTTGAGCGCCGCGCCGAAAAGGGTCAGGCCGCGGCCATTGCCATCGCCGGTAAGCTGCTGCTCGAAGCGCGCGAACGCACCGGAGCGACCGTGGCGTGCCGTGTACTCCTGGCCACTGAGCAGCGCGGGAATGCCGTTGGCATCGCGCAGCGGATCGCGATAGGTCGAGTTGTCCTGCCAGCCACCGAGTTCGTAGCGGGCTTTCAGTCGTGCCGAAGCAGGTCTGCGCCAGCCGATCGTGTAGGGCACGATCCAGCCGGTGGCCTGGTTCGTATTCCACTTCAGGCCATGCTGGCCATCCTCGGCCTGGCTCGGGTCGACCTGGTAGGCACCGATGCGCACGTAGACATCGGGCGTCACCCAGGCCGTGGCGTCGGCCATCCAGCTTGATACGGGCCACCAGGTGAAGTTGCTGGTGCGGAAAACGTAGGTCGGGTTGCCGCACGCCGAGTTGCCCTGGAAGTACTGGCACAGCTCCGACCCGAGGTGGTGGATGTTGGCGACGCTGCGACCGGCCTCCAGTACCAGCCGGTCATCCAGCAGTTTCTGCTCCAGGGTCAGGTTGGCCAGGCGCGTGCCCTGGCCGCCGTAGATTTCCTGCACCGAGGTGCTGTTGCCGGTGCTGCTGTTGGCGAGGTTGTTGCCGTGGCGATTGATGCCATAGGCCTTGATCGTTGCCCCCCGCCAGCCGAACGCAGCGTCGAGGTCAACATCGGCGCCGAACATCAGCTGGCCGGCGTAAGCGGTGCCGCTGCGCTTGCCACCATCGAGCGTGGCGGCCGCCTCGCCGGTGTAAGCCAGTTTGGGGGTGAGGACATCACTCGCGTTGGCAGCTACGGCCAGTGAGGGCAGGGCCAGCAGGATCGCTACCGGCACCAGGCGGCTGGAAGGGCAGGTCATGGGCGGGGTTCCTTTTACAGGGTGGGGGCCGTGACCGGCTTCTTGAGGATGCGCAGTGCAATCGCGGTGACCGCCACGCCGGCCAACAGCGCCAGCAGGTAGACACCAAGATGGGTGACCGCGTTCGGGATCGGCAGCACGAACACACCGCCGTGCGGCACCTTCAACTCGACGCCTGCGGCCATCGAGATCGCACCGGCCACGGCCGAGCCGAGGATCAGCGCAGGAATGGTGCGCAGCGGATCGCGTGCCGCGTAGGGAATAGCCCCCTCGGTCACGAAGCTCAGGCCGAGCACGCCGGCGGCACCGGCGGTGCCGCGCTCCTCGGCAGTGAAGCGGTTGCTGAACAACCACGTCGCCAGCGCGATGCCCAGCGGTGGCGTCATGCCGCCGATCATGGTCGCCGCCATCGGCGTGTACACCTGGCTGGAGATCAACGCGGTGGAGAAGGCGTAGGACGCCTTGTTGACCGGTCCACCCATGTCAACGGCCATCATGCCGCCCAGCAGCAAACCGAGCAGGATCGCGCTGCTGCCCTCCATGCCGCGCAGCCAGTCGGTCAGCCAGGCCAGCAGTGCGGCCACCGGCGTGCCGATCACGTACATCATCAGCAGGCCGACCAGCAGCGTGCCCAGCACCGGCAGGATCAGCACCGGCTTGAGGCCTTCCAGGCTGCGCGGCAGGCGCAGCGCACGGTTGATCCAGTGCACGCCATAGCCGGCGATGAAGCCCGCGAGGATGCCGCCGATGAAACCTGCGTCCATGTTGACCGCAACCAGCCCGCCGATCATGCCGGGCGCGATGCCGGGGCGGTCGGCGATGGAGTAGGCGATGTAGCCGGCCAGCGCCGGCACCATCAGCATGAAACCGGACTTGGCGCCGATCTGGAACAGCGACCAGGCCAGCGTCCCCTTGTGTGCGTCGTCGAAGGCATAGATGCCGCCGAGTGCGAACGCCAGGGCGATCAACAGGCCGCCGGCTGTCACGAAAGGCAGCATGAACGACACCCCGGTCATCAGGTGCTTGTAAGGGCCGGTGCTCTTGTTCTTTTCTGCGGTACGGCCCGAAGCCGCTGTCCCCGCGTGCACGCCGGCCTCGGCCAGCGCTTTGCGGATCAGGTTCTGGCCATCATTGATCGCCGGCTTGGTGCCGCTCTTGAACAGGCGCTTGCCAGCGAAGCGCGCCAGATCGACTTCGCGGTCGGCGGCGATCAGCACCACATCGGCGGCGGCGATTTCTTCATCGCTCAACGCATCCTGCGCGCCGACCGAGCCCTGTGTTTCCACCCGGATCGCATGGCCCAGCGCTTTGGCAGCCTGTTGCAGGCCTTCTGCCGCCATGAAGGTGTGAGCGATTCCGGTGGGGCAGGAGGTGACGGCAACGATGCGCTTGCCAGCCCCGGTGGCGGGGACACTGGCCGGCGCGGCTGCGAGCGGTGCAAGCGCGGCGACCGGATCGTCCAATACCTCGCCCAGGCTGGCATGCACGATCCGGGCATTGCCGAAGCGCGCGATGTCTGCCTCGCTATCGCCCACCAGCAGCAGTTGGGTCGCGGAGGCGGCGTCCGAGGCGGGCAGCGCGCCGGTCACGCCCTGGTCGCTGCGGATTTCGATCATCAGCTCAAGCCCGCGCTGGCGGGCCGCGCGACGCAGGGCCTCGGCGGCAAGTACCGCCTCGATGCTGCGTTCGCCAGCGGCGATGACTACGGTGGAAGCGTGCATGGGAACTCCTGGAATGCTTCGGGTTCGTTCCTGCCGGAGGCATCGCGGGTGGCCCGAAGCCAACCGCTGCTCCTCCGGCAGGTGTTTCAATCCAACCGCTCGATCAGTACATCGCCGGCCCCGGCGCGCACCTGCGCCGGATCGAGCCGCCGCGCGTCTCCGCTATCCAGCCGGCTCATCGAGAACGACGTGGCCAGTCGTGCACAGGCGGCCAGGTCGAGGGAGCGCTCCAACAGCGCGGCGGCGATGCCGGCGACCATGGCATCACCGGCGCCCACCGTGCTGCCCTGGGCCAGACGCGGCGGTCGCGCGACCAGTGCGCCGGCGCGATCAATGAACAGCGCGCCGTCGGTCCCCATGGAGATGGCGACGAGTGCGACACCGCGTTCGACCAAGGCCTGGCCTGCAGCGCGCAGTGCGCTGCGATCCGGCAGCGACGTGCCGGTCCAGGCCTCCAGTTCGTGGCGGTTGGGCTTGATGGCGTAAGGCAGCGCGCCCTGCGCGCCGTCCAGCGCAGCTGCAAGCGCATCGCCGCTGGTGTCCAGCAGCACGCGCGCACCGGCCGTTCCGGCCTGCGCCTGCAACCGCGCCCATGCATCGGCCGGTAGTCCGTGCGGCAGGCTGCCGGACAGCACGACCGGCAGGCCGGGCGCGAGCAGGGCGCCGAGCTGGCGCGACACCGCGTCCAGATCGGCAGCGTCCACGGCCAGGCCTGGCAGGTTGATGTCCGTCGTTTCGCCGTTGGCCTCTTCGACCAGCTTGATGTTGGTGCGGGTATGGCCCGGAACGCGCAGGCAGCCGTCAATGATGCCCCGCTCACGGAACAGCGTGCGGAACACGCCGTCGTTGCCGTCGCCCAGCACGCCCAGCGCGGTGATCGGCACGCCCCAGTCGGCCAGGCAGGCCGCCACGTTGATGCCCTTGCCGCCTGCGTCGTCGCGGGAGCTGCCGGCGCGATGCACGCGGCCTGGCTGCAGGCGGGCCAGGCGCACGGTCTGGTCGATGGCCGGGTTCAGGGTCACGGTGACGGCGCGGGCAGTCATGCGCGCGCCCCATCGAGGCCGCGCACCTGCTCGGCGGTTTCGCACCCCAGTGCGGTGCTGGCCAGCGCTTGCAGTTCGGTCATCGCGGTGCCACGCAGGCGCGCCTTCACCGCCGGGATGTCGTTCGGAGTCGCCGACAGTTCGTCCACGCCCAGGCCAGCCAGCAACATGGCGCCGAAGGGGTCGCCGGCCAGGCCGCCACAGACGCCGACCCAGCGCCCATGCAGCCGTGCGCCTTCAACCGTGGCGCGGACCGCGCGCAGCACCGCCGGATGCAGGCTGTCGGCCTCGGCGGCGAGTTCCGGGTTCTGGCGGTCGATCGCCAGCACGTACTGGGTCAGATCATTGGTGCCGATCGAGAAGAAGTCGGCATGGCGCGCCAGTACGTCGCTCTGAGCGGCGGCAGCCGGCACTTCGATCATGATGCCGATCGGCACCACCGGCGCATCCAGCTCGGCACGCAGGCGCTCACAGATGGCGCGCAGTGCGACCAGCTCGGTCACCGACGTGATCATCGGGAACATGATGGACAGGCGTGCACCGTCCTTGGCGGCGCGATACAGCGCACGCAGTTGCGTCTCCAGCAGGTCAGGGCGGCGCAGCAGCAGGCGCGCGCCGCGCACGCCGAGGAACGGGTTCTCCTCGCGTGGCAGTTCCAGGTGCGCCACCTGCTTGTCGCCGCCGATGTCGAGCGCGCGCACGATCAGCGGGCGGCCGTTGAGTGCCTTGGCCATCGCCAGATAGGTGGTGTACTGCTCCTCCTCGCTGGGCGTACTGCCACGTTCGAGGAACAGGAACTCGGTGCGCATCAGGCCGACGCCTTCCGCACCCTGTTCCAGTGCCAGTGGCACCTGGTCGGGCAGGTTGACGTTGGCGCCGATGTCGATGCGGTGGCCGTCGGGGGTCTGGGCGGGTTGCGCGCGTTGCGCGGCTTCGCGCTCGCGGATCTGCTGCTGTTCGGCGATCCATTCGCGTGCCGAGGCGAGATCGGCTTCGGACGGGGACAGGTAGAGCCGTCCGCTGCTGCCGTCCAGGATCGCTTCGCGGCCTGGCTGGATCGCCAACAGCCCGGCGCCGCCGGCCACCAGCGCCGGCAGGCCCAGCGTGCGCGAGAGGATGGCGGTGTGCGAGGTCGGCCCGCCCTGCGCGGTGGCCAGGCCGAGCACGCGACCGGTGTCGAGATTGGCGGTATCCGAAGGCGACAGATCTGTGGCGATCAGGATGCACGGTTGCGACGGCAGATCCGCCAGGCCACCACCTTCAGCAGAAGGGTCAAGCTGCGCCAGCACGCGCCGGCCGACATCACGCAGGTCCGCCGCGCGCCCGGCCAGCACCGGATTGCCCAGCGCCGCCAGCCCGGAGGCGATCTGCTCGATGGCCTGGTGCCATGACCACGCCACACCATGGCCTTCAACCATCAGCTGGCAGGTGCGGGTGATCAGGTCGGTGTCGTCGAGCAGCGCGGCCTGCGCCTTGAAGATCGCCGCATCCGAAGCGCCAAGGCGGCGCTGGGTGTCGTCCTGCAGGGCGGCCAGCTGCTGGCGGGTGCGGCCGAGTGCATCCTGCAGGCGTGCGCCGCCCTCGCCAAGCGGGGCAGGACGGTCGGTGACTTCCGCCTGCGTGCTGGCCAGCACATGCACCGGGCCGATCGCCAATCCGGGGCTGGCGCCGATGCCAATGATCGTCGCCTGCGCTTCGGGCGGTTTCCACCCGGCGACAGGGGCTGCTGCCTTGCGCTGGGCTGCACGCTCGGCATCAGCCCTTTCCTGTGCGACCAATCCATCCATGACCTTGCGCAGCGCAGCCAGCAGCGCGGGGGCATCGGCGCCCTCGGCAGAAACACGCACGGCATCGCCCTCACGCAACCCGAGCTGAAGCAGCGCTACCAGACTCTTGGCATCGGCCGCCTGATCGCCCACGCGGACCTGCGCGCGGGCTGCGAAGCCGCGCGCCGTCTCGGCCCAGCGCGTCGCAGGACGGGCGTGCAGTCCGTTGGGGTAGGCGATGGTCCATTCGAAGCGCTCGGCCAGATCCACCGCTGGCGCGTGGGTGGCGGCAATCGCAACATCGCCGGCCAGCGCGTTCACGATCTCGCCCGCCTCGGTGGTGGTGAACAGCCGCTGCAGCGTGGACTCGTCCTGGATCAGCCGGGTCAAGCGGCGCAGCACCGTGATGTGGGTATCCGACTGGGCAGCGATGCCGACCACCAGACGGGTGACCTGTCCCGGGTTCCATTCCACGCCTTGCGGCAACTGCAGCACGGCGATGCCATCGCGGTGCACCAGATGGCGGTCCTCGCCAAGCCCGTGCGGGATTGCTACGCCGTGTCCAAGGAAGGTGTTCGCCAGCGTTTCGCGCCGCCCCATGCTGGCTTCGTACCCCGGCGCCACGCAGCCGGCCGCGACCAGCATCTGCGCGACCTGGGCAATGGCATCGGTCTTGTCCTGCGCCCGCGCGTCCAGGCGGATCAGTTCCCGGCTGGCCGGGGAGGGGGAGGTCTGGGGCGACAAGGGGGGCTCCGCGGAAGGGGTGGCTGAGACATATTGGGAACGTTCCCACTCACCATTTCAATGTGCACTGCACAAAAATCCAATAGTCCTTTGGCGTTAACATGGTGCTGGACGGCCGTCCGGCCCAGAAAAGCGCTCGATTCCGGGAACGTTACCAGTGAGCATCAGCATCAATGACGTCGCACGCGTGGCGGGGGTATCCAAGTCCACGGTGTCGCGGGTGCTCGGCGGCGGCCCGGTCAGCGAGGCCGTGCGCGGCCGGGTGGAGTCGGCGATCCGCCAGACCGGATATCACCCCAACCTGCAGGCAAGACGACTGCGCGCCCGGCATACCGGCATCATCGGCCTGATCGTGGCCGATATCCGCAACCCGTTCTTTACCGCGCTGATCCGCGCCGTGGAGGAAGTCGCGTACCGGGAAGGCCTTCGCGTCACCCTCTGCAACACCGATGAGGACCCCGAGCGCGAGGCGCTGTATCTGCAGTTGATGCATGAGGAACGCATCAGTGGGCTGATTTTTGCGCCCACCCGGACCACGGTGGGGCGGCTGGACCGGCTCACGCTGGATTACCCTACGGTCCTGGTCGATCGTGCCGCACCCGGTGGCTCGATCGACAGCGTGGTCCTCGACAACGCAGCGGCGATGGCGGGCCTGGTCGAACACTTGGCCGAGCGCGGCTATTGCCGCATCGGTGGCCTGTTCGGCAGCACCAGTACCACGGCGGCCGAACGCCGCGACGGCTATATCGCTGCAATGCGCAGGCACGGGCTGGAACCGGACTACCGCGAGGTAGAGCCCACGGCCGAGGCCGCCATCGCGACAGCTGGGCAGTGGCTGGCCATGCCATCGCGGCCCGATGCGCTGGTGACCAGCAACAGCCTGCTGATGATGGGGGCGCTGAAGGCCGCACGCAGCGCAGGTTTGGCGATTCCAGACGCGCTGGCGCTGGCAGGCTTCGACAACGAGCGATGGACCGAGCTGGTCGAACCGGGTATTACCGTGGTCGAGCAGCCGGTTGAAGAGATGGGGCGGGCCGCGATGTCGCTGCTGCTGGAGCGCCTGCGCATGCCGGAGCTGCCGGTACGCAGACTGGTGATGACGGGAAGGTGCGTGGTCAGAGGGTCAACGGCTGCGCGATAGTCTGGCGCAGTCCATGAGGCTGGCACTGGGGTGTTGGCGGGTCGCGCGTTGTCTGCTAAAAGCCATCTGGACACGCAGACCCGATGGATCATCGCCTTGTCAGAGCCTTATTCAGCGCTGTTGCGCCTGCAGTTGCGCCACGAAGATCTCTCCAGATGGCTGGCGGCGCCCCTACCTTCGCCATCCCGATGGTCCGACTGGCGATGCATCGCCGGGTCGTGGCGCTTGCGCAACGGTGAATGCCTGGCGTCTTCAAGCGACGAGGCGTTGGATGAACTGCTCGTAGACTGCCAGGCCCTGCTGGCCCGCTACCCCGACAATCGCGCCGCATTGAAGGCCTTCCTTGCATCCGCGCAGGCCGAGAACATCCAGGTTGCCGCCTATGACCGCACTGGTACGCACTTTGTTGCGGGATCGCTGACGTATTCGGAAAGCCTCTACGATCTCATCGCGTTTCTGACTGTGGCACGGGGCGCGGCCGATTTCCTGAAGGCGGGCGACCACGGGGTGGCTCTGGTCCACGACTATCTCTGGGCAGAGGAAGGTGAGCGCGAGACCGTTGCCGCGATTGCCATGGCCGGCCAGGGGCAATCCGGATTCCTTTCTTCCACGGACCTGGATACCGCTGCCGCGCCCTTCGACGCCTTGGTGGATGCCATGCTGGACGCTGAGGACGACCCGGCGTTTCAACCACGCAACCAGCTTGATCAACTCTGACCGGCGCCGCGTGGAATCCGGAAAAACGACAGCCAGGACCCTGATATGAAAGGACATCACGCCCGCCGCGCGCACCGCCGCATGCGTTGGCTCCTGACACTGGGCCTCGGCGCCCTGGTGGGACCCGCCGTGGCAGGCACAACGCAACCGGAACGCACCTGGCTTGTCAGTGGGGCGGAGCTCATCACGCTGCTGCAGGGCAAAGGCGCTGACGGGTTCTGCGATGGCGAACACTGCCGGGGGCTGTCCAGCGCCCGGGCCAGCAGCTATATCCTGGGCGTCGCCGATGCCAGCCGCGGTCAGTGGTGTGGGCAGGGCCGGATCCTTCCGCATGAACTGGTCGATCAGGTGTCTTCCCATCTCCGGCAGCTGCCCCGCGTGCGATTGCAACAGGATGCGTCTCCCCTGGTTGTCGAAGGGCTGCGCGCGGCGTTTCCCTGTGGTCGCGGCACATCGCCTGGTGGCAGTGCCGAGCCCGGCAAGGCACGCTGAGACGCGTGGGCTGGGCGTTGGCAACGCGGGCTGCAGCCTGCGTAATGAACACATCGGTGTTCTGCACGCTGGCGATACGATGCATTCACGACCGCCGACTCCCGCGCCCGCGACACTGCATGCTCCTTTCTCCGCATGAGGTGCCCCATGGCTACCTGTGATGTCTGCGGCAATGACTACGACAAGAGCTTCACCCTCCAGCAGGGTGGACGCAGCGGCACCTTCGATTCGTTCGAGTGCGCCATCCATGCGTTCGCACCGCGCTGCGCACATTGCGACTGCGCGATCATCGGGCATGGCGTTGAAGGAAGCGGTCAGATCTTCTGCTGCGCACATTGCGCCGGTCACGCCGGTGTAAAGGGAATCGCAGACCGGGCCTGAGCCCGCTCCGGCCGGTCATGCCGGGACCAGCGAGGCGAGCCGTGCGACCCGGGCTGCACCCGAATCGGCGAGCAGCGCCATCGCACGCTGTTTCCGGGCCGGCGTCCCCGCCACGGCCTCCCGTGCCACCACTACGTCGAATTCCCTGGCGTTGGCGTCCAGCGCGGTAGCCAGGACACATGAATCGGCCGTCATCCCGCTGAGCCAAAGGCTGCGCACGCCAAGCTTGGCCAGCAGAATCGGCAACGGGCTGGCCAGGAACGCCGAATGCTTGGGCTTGAGCACGAAGTAGTGGCCGGGCAGGGGAGAGAGGAGGTCGGCAATCCGCCCGGCCGGTCCTCCGTCCCGCTGGCACTGTGCTACCTGTTGGCGGAAGTCACGCTTCCAGTCCGAGAAGTTGTCATTGGCGTAGATGACCGGCCATCCGTGGCCATCAAAGTGGTCTCTCAAGCGTCGGATCTGTCCGGCCGCCCGCTCCGCTGCTGGCGCCAGCGCCTGCGCGCCTGGGAAGTCGAAGCGACTGAACATATCGATGATCAGCAAGGCGGTTGACGGAGCATTTCCCATGGTTCAATCCCCTGTCTGCGCGTGCGGAGCTTCGACCGGCTTGGATTGCGGTGAGTCCTTCTGCCGCAGGAAGATCGTAAGCACAACCAGGGACAGCACCGCAAGAAACTCACTCTGCCAGTTCTGCATCGATTCGAACCAGAACGTGCTGCTGGCCAGATGCTCCAGGAAACCCGTCATCGGCAACCCCTGCAGCTGCTGCTCGACCTGATCGGCGCGCCAGCTACCCAATGCATGCAATGTAAAACTGAGCAGGAACAACAGCCCGAAGGCGATCGCAAGCGAGTGACCGTAGAGCACCTTCCATGCGCCGCCGCGACGAACCGGCCACGGCGCAGGCCCCGGCTCGACGCGGTTCTGCTCCTGCGCCGGGTCCAGGGGCCGGGATTCGGCCGAGCCACGTTGGCGCAGGGTGACGGTCAGAAGAACGTACATCCCCATCTGCAGGAACTCGCTCTCCCAGTTCTCGAATGTAGCGCTCACGAAATGCCCCGTCGCCAGGTAGTGCCAGAGGTCGATCGGCGCGCGTCCGTGCTGCGTCAACTCCTGATTGTGCACGTCATGTCCCGCAACTGCCTGCCCGACAATGAAGACGACAGTGAGTGCAAGCAGTACCAGCGAGAGACCGTTGCGTTTCCACATGCAACACCTCTTTCAGCCTGACCGGAAACCGTGCATGCAGCTTGCGCCGGCAGCGCACCATGACTCGTGAACCCGGCGCATCCAGGATGTGAGGCGGCCTCAACGCTTGCCCGTCGGATCGGGGTCGGGACGCTCGTAGTCCTCGGGCACGGCCTTGGGGCCTTCGCCGTCGTCCGGCATGTCGTGCTCCTTCCACTTCGCTCGATCATTGCGCCGCTTGTCCGGCGTGTGTGCTTTCGATTGATCGTCCACGTCTGCTGTTGGATTGAAAGGCAGCTTGTCGTTCATGGTGGGCTCCTGTGGCGGGTATTCGCAGCGTGCCCCGGGCCGGGTTAACGCCACGACGCCGCGGAATGAACGCTGCGCACACCCGGATGTCACCAGGGCAGGAGGACGTCCCTGCAATGCTGTCGTTCCGATCTTCTGGAGAAGCACGATGCAGGCATTGACCTATCACGGCCGCAAGGATGTGCGCGTCGAGACCGTGCCGGACCCGGTGCTGGCAGCTGAGGACGACCTGATCCTGAGGGTTACCGCCACCGCCATCTGTGGCTCGGACCTGCACCTGTACAGGGGCAAGATTCCCGATCTGCACGACGGCGATGTGCTGGGGCACGAATTCATGGGCGTGGTGGAAGAGGTCGGCAGCGGCGTAACCCAGGTGAGGCCGGGCGATCGCGTGGTGATCCCTTTCGTGATCGCTTGTGGCGAGTGCTTCCACTGCCGGCTGGCCGAGTATGCCGCCTGCGGGACCACCAACCCGGGCAAGGGCGCCGCGCTGAACCAGAAGGGCCTTCTGCCTCCAGCGGCCTTGTTCGGATACAGCCATCTGTATGGCGGCGTGGCAGGCGGACAGGCCGAATTCGTGCGCGTGCCCAAGGCGAATGTGGGCCCACTGCGCATCCCGGAAGGCATGGCCGACGAACAGGTTCTGTTCCTGTCGGACATTCTGCCCACCGGCTATCAGGCCGCGCTGAACGCAGGGGTCAAGCCGGGCTCGACAGTGGCGATCTTCGGTGCCGGTCCGGTGGGACTGATGAGCGCGGCCTGCTGCCGGCTGCTGGGAGCGGAGACCATCTTCATGGTCGACCATCTTCGCTACCGCCTGGACTACGCGCGCCGTGCATATGGTGTGACGCCGATCGACTTCAAGGAGATCGAGGACCCGGCCGATTACATCCTGACCCAGACCAGTGGACGCGGCGTGGATGCCTGCATCGAGGCCGTCGGTTTCGAGGCCGAGGGCAGTGCGCTGGAGTCAGCGCTGACCGCCGTGAAGCTGGAAGGCAGCAGCGGCGTGGCCATCCGTCAGTGCATCGCAGCCGCCCGCCGCGGCGGCGTGGTCAGCATTCCCGGTGTCTATGCCGGTTTCATCCACGGGTTCCTGCTGGGCGATGCGTTCGACAAGGGCCTGACATTCAAGATGGGGCAGACTCACGTGCAGGGACTGATGCCGGAACTGCTGGACGCAATCCTGGAAGGAAAGCTGGATCCGGGGGACATCATCTCGCACCGGATGCGCCTGGCCGACGCAGCGCAAGGTTATGCGATGTTCGACGCCAAGGACGACGACTGCCGCAAGATCGTATTGACTCCCTGAGCAGGCCGTCATGAGTGGGATTGTCATGGCATGTGTCTACGCAGTCTGGCTGGCCGCCGGTGCGCTGGACTTCCACTTTCACCGGCGTACCGACCTGCCGCACACGTCCGCGATGCGCGAGAGCCTGCTGCATGGGCTGCAGCTGCTGCTTATCGGCAGCGGCGTGCTGGCGTGGCTCGTGCTGGAAAGCACGTGGTTGCTCCTCACGCTGCTGGCAGTCCTGGTCATCGCGCACGCAATCGCCGGCTACTTCGACACTGTCAGCGCGGACGGGCGGCGACGCATCAGCCCGGCCGAGCAGCACGTGCACAGTGTGCTCGACGCCGCTCCTTGGGTCCTGCTGGGCGGGGTGGCGTGGCAGGCCGAACCTCGATGGGCAGTCAATGTTGCACCGGCATCACCGGCGCTGTGGTGGTTCGTACTGCTGCCGGCGCTTGGCCTGGTGGTGTTGCCCTGGCTGTGGGAGCTGCGCCAGTGCGTGCGTGCCAGCGAACAGCGCCAGCGGTGAGCGCGTGAGGAACACTGCGCCGTGTATTCATGTGGCCGCCACATCGCCAAGACAGTGATGTGACCGCAGGGCGCCTACGTTCATGACCTGTCTTCATTGCAGATCGGCCATGCAGGATGTGACGTTTCCTTCTTCGCTGTTCAACCGTGCACGCCAGGTTCTCGCCCAGCAGCCCACACTGCCTTTGCCCGGTAGTGGCCACACGCTGCAGCGCTGGCGGGCGCTGGCGGCGTGGGGGGCAGAGGATCTCTGCCTGGCCAAGGTGCTGGAAGCGCATTACGACGCCCAGGCGATCATTGCCGAGCTGGACGCGCCTGTGGTTGCTGAAGGGCAGCTGCTGGCGGTGTGGGCCGCAGAAGGCCCAGCCAACACCCTGCGCATCGACGCCGGGGGTGGGCTGTATGGTGACAAGCCCTGGTGTTCAGGCAGCGCGTGGGTGGATGCGGCACTGGTAACCGTGCGGAACACACAGGGCATGCGGCTGTGCCATGTGGCGGCGGAGCATTGGTGCACGCTTTCGGGTGAGCCCTGGCCGGCCACTGGCATGGCTGGCATTCCGTCCACGACGGTGCGCTTCGACGGCGCACCGATGACGATTCTGGGAGCGCGCGACGCCTACCTGCAACGCCCGGGCTTCTGGCACGGCGGGGCGGGCATCGCGGCGGTCTGGTTTGGCGCAGCGGTGGCACTGGCTGAACGCATGCGGCCGGCCTGCAGCGACGGCAACCGCGCACGGCTGCTGGGTGCAGTGGACCTTGCCCTGGGGCCGGCTGCGGCGCTGCTTCGTGAAGTGGCCGCGCGCATCGACGACGCGCCCCAGTCGGCGCATCGGGAAGACGTAGTGCGGCTGCGCTGCGTCGTCGAGCGGGCGGCGACGCGGGTCCTGGACCTTGCAGGTCGGGCGCTCGGACCGGCGCCGATGTGCCTGGAAGACGGTCACGCCCGCCGCTGGGCGGACCTGACGGTGTTCCTCAGGCAGTGCCACGCCGATCGGGATTGGCAGTGGCTGGGTGAGCAGCGGGCAGCAGAGGAGACCGCATGGGCGCTGTAGCCAGCACACCCCTGCAAGGACAGGGAACGCAAGAACAGGCCTGGCTGCGCTGCGATTGGCTCTGGCAGCAACCGTCCACGCCCGCCCGCTCGCTGTGCGCCGACCATGACCGCCTTGTGGTCGTTGCGCCGCATCCCGACGACGAGATCCTTGGCTGTGGCGGGCTGCTCCATCAAGCCGCGGCACAGGGCATGGAGATTGGCGTCATTGCCGTGACGGATGGTGAAGCGTGTTATCCGGGTGAACCTTGTTGGACACCGGACCGCCTGCGGTCGGCGCGTCGGGCAGAGCTTGCCGCGGCGCTGGCGGAGCTTGGGATTCCGGCTGACGCCACGTTTCATCTCGGCATCGGCGATGGCGCGGTCAGCAAGCACGAACAGGGCCTGCAGGACTGGCTGCAGCAGCACCTGCAGCCGGGTGATCTGGTACTGGCGCCCTGGCGCTTCGATGGGCACCCCGATCACGAAGCGGCAGGGCGTGCAGCCTGCCGCGCCGCGCGCGCAGTGGCTTGCCGTCGCCTGGAGTACCCGGTATGGGGCTGGCACTGGCTGGATCCGGCCTGCGCGCATATGGCGTGGGAGTTCCCGCAGCTTGTCGACATTTCCGCAGTGGCGTCGGTGAAACGAAGTGCGATCGCCCGGTTCCGGACGCAGACGGGCAACGTGCCGGGCCTGAACAGCCCGCCGGTGCTGCCTTCCCATGTACTGGCCCGATTTTTCCGCGATTACGAGGTATTTCTGGCATGAGCGCGCAACCGTACTTCGATGAACTGCATGAGCAGGAAGACCCTTTTGGCTACCGCAGCCGGTGGTATGAAGAACGCAAGCGTGCGTTGCTGCTGGCCAGCCTGAGCCAGCGCCAGTTCAATCGTGGCTGGGAGCTGGGATGCTCCAACGGCGTGCTGACCGAGGCCCTGGCGGCCCGCTGTGAGCGCCTGCTGGCCACCGACATCAGCCCGCGCGCAGCGTTCCGGGCCCGCCGCAACCTGGCCCACCTGCCGCACGTGCAGGTCCACTGCGCCAGCCACCCCGAGCAATGGCCGCCGGGGCGCTTCGACCTGATCGTCTGCGGTGAGATGGGCTACTACCTGGGGACGAGCGCCCTTCGCGAGCTGCGTGCCGGAATCGATCAAGCACTTCGTGACGACGGATTGCTGGTCGCGTGCCATTGGTTGCCCTCGTTCCCCGGGCGGGTGAGCCGGACCGAAGTCGTGCATCGGTGCCTGGGCCACGGCCTGCACGAAGCCTTCCACTATCGGGATGCGGACTTCGTGCTGCAGGGCTGGACGCGCGGCACGCTGTCACTGGCCCGCAACGAGGGCCTGCGGTGATAGGCGTTCTTGTCCCCGCGCACAACGAGGCAGCCAGCATGGCGCGCTGCCTGCAATCGATCCGAAGAGCTACCCTGCACCCGGGCCTGGGCGGCGAAGCAGTGGACGTGGTGGTTGCACTGGACGCTTGCTCGGATGCGACGGCGTCCATCTGCCACCAGCAGCGCGTCGGCATTGTGCGGCTGGATGCACGCTGCGTAGGGGTTGCCCGCGGCGTGGCCGCCGCCGAGCTGCTGAGTCGTGGCGCCAGGTGGCTGGCCAGCACGGACGCCGATAGCGAGGTCCCTGGCGATTGGTTGGTTGGACAACTGGCGCAGCCGTGTGACGCCTTCTGCGGACTGGTGGACATTGCGGCGACCTGCCCGTCCGAACAGCGCCTGCGCAGGGTATTCCAGGGGCGGCAGCAGTGGGGCGAGGGCCACGGGCGCATCCATGGTGCCAACCTGGGTGTCTCTGCCCATTCCTATCGTGCGGTTGGCGGTTTTCCTGCCTTGCGCTGCGGGGAAGATGTTCAGATGGTGAGGGCGCTGCAGGCCCGCGGCGCGGATGTACGCTGGGCCGGAGCTCCCGTCGTCCTGACCAGCGCCCGTCTGGAAGGGCGCGCCGCAGGGGGATTTTCGGCTTATCTGGCGGAGATGGGTGCGGCGGGTGCCCCTGCCGTGCTGACCGGGCCGGCCATTGCGTAAACACCGGCCGTTTCGCCGCACCGCAGCATGCGCTCGCGCCGTCAGGCGTCTCCGATCCAGCCCGAATCCATGAAACCCGCGCACAAGGGCCCATGCGTGACGCGCTCCCTGTACGCGTTTACGGCGTGTGAACGCTGTCGCCCTTAGATTGATCGGCTGGGAGAGTAGGAGCAGCCGATGCCGAACAGCGCGATTGTCTACGCCAGCCGGGCTGTCCCCGGGTTCACGCCGGAACGCCTGGCTGCACTGATGGAAGATGCGGCCCGCTTCAATCGATCAGCGGGCGTGACCGGGGTCCTGTTGTTTGACGGGCAGCGCTTCCTGCAATACATGGAAGGCCCCGCCGACGGGTTGGATGTTGCGTTCTCCCGCGTAAGCGGCGCCCGCAGCCACACCGAACTGACCGAACTCGGGCGTGGCCGTGTCGGGCAGCGGCGGTTGCCGTTCTGGCCAATGCGCTGCCTGTCGGTCAGCGCGGGCGAGCTGCAGATGATCGCCCTTGCCGACTGGAGCCGTTTCATCCAGCGGGCGGTAACCAGCCAGGACGAAGACGAAGCGATGCAGAAGCTGCTTGCAATCGTTGAGCCCTACGCGAACGCCGCGTGAAGTCCACGACGGGCGTTAGCGTAGTGTGCAGCCGAGGGGACGGGGCGGTGCCTCAGCGCCTGAAGGCCCTCATCGCCGCCTACAACGGGGCAGCGATCATTGCCGTGCAGGAAACCTCCTGCGCCAGAAGGAACGAATGTGCCCCTCCGCGCGATCGCCTACGCAAGTGAGGCGATACCGGGGCTTTCCATGGACCATGTGGACGACCTCGCCTGGGCCGCCGCCGGCTTCAACTTCGAATCCGGCGTTACCGGTGTGCTTCTTTACGATGGGCTCCGCTTCCTCCAGTACATCGAGGGACGGGAAGACAGCATCAACGTGGTGTACAGCCGCATTCTCAGTGCCCGCAGCCATCGCGAGCTGATCGAACTGGGCCGTGGCAGGGTTTCAGGCCGTTTCTTTCCTGATTGGTCGATGCGGTTGCTGTGGGTTGAGGCCTCCGAGATCCGCAGCGTGGCGCGTGGCAACTGGGACGGGCTCTCCCGTGGTGGTGCGCTGCGCCAGCTGAGCCTGGTGGTGGCCCCGCACCTCGGTTGACCGCTGCGGTTGGGGTCAGTGTGCGGAAGGGGGTGCGCAGGCGTCGCCCACCACGCGCCGCACCGTCTCCTGCAACTGATCGACGTGGAACGGCTTGGCCACGAAGGCGGCGCGGCGGTGGCGCTGCGGCACCAGCTGGTCATAGACCGCAGAGACGAACAGAAAAGGGATGCCAAGTTCCGCCAGGCGATCGGCGACTGGAAACACCACGCCGTCACGAAGCTCGACGTCCAGCACGGCGCCGTCGAACCGCTGGGTGTCCAGCAGCCCCAGCGCGTCGAACACACTGTAGGCGTGTGTCACCTGGTCGCCTGCCTCCTCAAGTGCATGTTCCATCAGTACTGCCAGGTCGAGCTGATCTTCCACCAGCAGCAGGTTGCATCTGCGCTGGCTCATTCCGGATTGCATGTGTGCAGCCTGTATTGCTTCGGGAGTGCCAGTCTGTGCTGTGCAGCATCAATACGGCGCGTGCGGCTTGTCAGCCCGGCGCGAAGCCCGTGCAGCGCGCTTCCGGCACCGTCGAGGCAGCGTGCAGGGCCGGATGGCGTTCGTTGACGGCGCCTTGGCAGTTGCCATGGATACTGCCGCCGTCCCCCGCATCGGAGCTTCTCTCATGCCGCTATCCGGAACCGATTCTGCTTCTCCACGCGTGCTGCGTGTCGAGTGCATGCCGCTGGACTGCGGTGGCACTGCGATCGTAGTGGAACTGGACCGCATGCCTGAACGCACGTGGATGAAGTCGCTCAAGCGGGCGCTGCAGGCCGACGATCTCCTGGAGGGCGCGCACGCCAAGTTCGATGAGCGCTTCGTCTATGTCGTAGGCGTGGAGGGCGGCGCTCATCGTATGCAACATCGTGTGGTACAGGCGCTGGTGGCAACGGACGCTCCGCGCGCGCCGGGTGGCAGCCTGCAAGGTCGAGCCGGCGGCGCGGCACTGTCCAGCCCGGTGCCCTGATCGCGTAACGGAGCCAGCCCGCGGTCCGTGCGTGTTATCGCTGCATCAGGGCCGCGTGCAGCGGCCACCTCCAGCGGTTCACAGCGCCCGACAAGGCGGTGATTGCCAGCGTTCCACCATGTGCTCCGGGGGCATGTCGCCCCAGACCGGAGATCGAGATGGCAGACCACAACGACACCCGACGCGAGCGCCTGCTGAAACGGCTGCAGGATGCCTACGCCATGGAACAGGAAGCGGAGACCATGATGAAGGCCATGGCTTCGCGGATCGAGAACTACCCCCAGCTTGCTGCCCGGATCGGCCAGCACGTCCAGGAGACACAGGGGCAGGCCGCTTCCCTGCGGCAGTGCATCGAGGCGCTGGGAGGAAGCGTGCCCACCGCAAAGGGATTGTTCGCCAGCATGACCGCCGCCATCCACGCCGCTGGCAACACCCTGATGGAAGACGAGGTGGTCAAGAGCGTGGGCCTTTCGTTCGGCTTCGAGAACACCGAGATCGCCACGTACCGGGCGCTGGTGATCGCTGCCGAGCGCGCCGGCGCGCCCGACATCGCGTCGGTGTGTGGCCAGATCCTGCAGGAAGAGGTTGCCATGGCGCGCTGGCTGGAGGACCACCAGGACGGCCTGGTCGGCGCGTTCCTCAACCGTGACGAAATGCCTGGCGCCCAGGCCAAGCGTTGACCGCGAAGCCAGCCCACGCCAGCCACTGGAGAAATCCTCATGTTCTTTCATCACAAGAAACTCATGTACACCGTGCGTGTTCGCGAATCCAATCCGCAGCTCGCCAGCCTCATGCTTGAGCAGTTCGGCGGCCCGCAGGGCGAGTTGGCCGCTGCGATGCGCTACTTCACCCAGGGACTTGGCGAATGCGATCCCGGGCGCAAGGACCTGTTGATGGACATCGCCACCGAGGAGATCAGCCACCTGGAGATCATCGGCACCATCATCGCCATGCTCAACCGCGGGCCCAAGGCGATCCAGTCCGAAGGGCTTGCCGAGGCCGAGGACATGCGGCTGCTGGGCCAGAACAGCACCAGCCACACCGAACAGATCCTGTACGGCGGCGGCCCGGCGCTGGTCAATTCCAGCGGGGTGCCGTGGACAGCCGCCTACATCGACTCGATTGGTGATCCCAGCGCCGACCTGCGCTCGAACATTGCGGCCGAAGCGCGCGCCAAGCTGGTGTATGAGCGCCTGATCAACGTCACCGACGACCCGGGCATCAAGGATGCGCTGCGCTTCCTGATGACCCGCGAGATCGCCCACATGAAGTCGTTCGAGAAGGCGCTGCACAGCATCCAGCCCAACTTCCCACCGGGCAAGCTGCCGGGGGATCCCGCGTTCACCGATCTGTACATGGACATGTCGCAGGGCGACGGCGCCGACAACCTGCAGGGCAGTTGGAACAGCGGCGAGCTCTGGGAGCGGGTCAGCGACCGCGAGGCGCAGGCCGCTGTGGACGGTGGCGACGGCAGCGGCACGGTGGACCTGGATCCGCGCGAACAAGCGGCAGTGCAGGCCATGACCCTGCGCACGCTGTCCGACCCGGAAGCGCGGCCGACCACCGGGGCCGAGCTGGGGGCCGGCCCGGGCGCGGGCGCACTGGACCTGCCGCCACGCGAGCCGTGAAAAACCCGGGGCGCCCGCCTGCGGCGCCCCGGTTGAAACGCCCGTGAGTGACGCGGGGGCGCACGAAAGTGGGCGGACATCACGTCCGCCCACGAAGGGGTACATCGGGTTTCAATGCCGATCAGCGCTGCTGGCCACCGCGGTTGTTGCCGCCGCCACGTTCCTGCTGTTGCTGCCCGCCTCCCTGGCTGCCGCCTTGGTTGCCACCACCGCGACTGTTCTGGCCGCCTTCGCGGCCGATGTCAGCCATGTGCTGGCGGTCCTGGCTCACTGCTTCGCCGCCCTTGCGGCCGGCTTCGCGTGCTTCTTCCGAGCTGAATTCATGGGCGTTACCTGACTCGTGCGCGGCACGTCCCCCCTTGGCGGCGATCTCGCGCTGCTTGTCCTCGTCCATCGAAGCGAAACCGCGGTTGCTGTTGCCCTGGTTCTGGTTCTGGTTGGCCATGGAAAGTTTCCTTGGGTTCAGCCGCCCGATTGGCGGCAGCGACCATCTTCCAGTTCCGGCGCTAGACGGCGGTGGCATGGCTGCCAACGTGGCGTCATCCGGAAGCCCGCGATTCCTCATCCTGCCTCCACGAACCATGGCGCACGCGTGTGCGCACAGGCAGACACGTCTTCCGCAACCCAACCGCGCGTCAACGCGATGCGGAAGGGCAACGCCACAGTTCGACGCAGCCTCCACACCGATCTCACCGCGCGTACGATCCGCGTGGCTAAGGTAGAGCGGTCTGCAACAACCGGTGGTGCCATGCCTTTTCGAGCAATTGCCTACGTAAGTGAAGCCTCCCGCAACCTGACGGAACAGCGGCTGCAGCAGCTTGTTTCGGAGGCGGTGCAGTTCAACGAATCCGTCGATGTGACCGGCACACTGCTGTTCGATGGCTCGCGCTTCCTGCAGTACCTGGAAGGCCCGGAGGCAGGAATCAAGGCCGCTTACATGCGCATTCTGGGAGCCAGCAGCCACAGTGGGATCGTCGAGCTGAACCGGGGCAGGGTGGGGCGTCGACAGTTTCCGCACTGGCGGATGCGCAGCGTGCGGGTGGACGAACTGGCGCTGGGAAAGATCGCCATCTCCGACTGGACCGGCTTCGTGCGCAGCGCGTCGGCGCTGCAGTCGGGCACCAGTGCCCTGGACCGACTGCTGTCAGTTTCGCAGTCGCACACGGAGGCAGGTGCGGGCAGCATCACGGAACTTGACGGGCAGCTGGCACGATGAAGGCCACAGCCGCCCCGGTTGCGTCCGACCCACCACGCGTCGGCTGTGCGGGTTGGTCGCTGCCGCGGGCGGATCAGGAAGCGTTCGGCGCGGGCGACAGCCTGCTGCAGCGTTATGCCACACGCCTGCCGATGGTGGAGATCAACTCGTCCTTCTATCGACCGCACCAGCCCAGGACTTACGCGCGATGGGCCGCTAGCGTGCCGGAGGGCTTCCGGTTCGCGGTGAAACTGCCGCGGGAGATCAGCCATGAGCGTCGGCTGCGCGATGCGATGCAGCCGTTCGAACAGTTCCTGGATGGCGTGCTGGAGCTGGGTGGAAAGCTGGGGCCGCTACTGCTGCAGTTGCCGCCCAGCCTGGTGTACGACACGATCACGGCCGAAACCTTCCTGCGGGGCCTGCGCGCCCGCACGCGGGCCGATCTGGCGTGCGAGCCGCGCCACCCGAGTTGGTTCACGCCGGAGGTCGATGCGCTGTTGAGTGCGCATGACGTTGCACGGGTTGCCGCGGATCCGGCACGGGTGCCGGCGGCGGCGATTCCCGGCGGTGACCGCACGTGGAGCTATTGGCGCTGGCACGGCCAGCCGCAGATCTATCGCAGTGCCTACGACGAGCCGACCCTTGCCCACCTTGCGCGGCAGCTGCTGGCCGAGGCCGACGCGCAACGACCCGCCTGGTTCGTACTGGACAATACCGCGCTGGGTCACGCCACCGGCAATGCCCTGCACCTGCAGGCGCTGCTGCAGGAGAACGAACATGCCTGAAGGCCCTTCGATCGTCCTGCTGCGCGAAGCAGCGAGCCATTTCAAGGGGCACGTGGTCCGCACCGTCTCCGGGAACAGCCGCATCGACCTGTCGCCGCTGCAGGGCCGAAGGGTCAAGGCGGTCCGCAGTTGGGGCAAGCACTTCCTGCTGGAATTCAGCCATCACACGCTGCGCATCCATCTGATGATGTTCGGCAGCTGGCGCATCGACGAGCGGAAGCCAGCCCCGGCGCGGGTATCGCTGGTGTTCGACAACGGTGAGCTGAACTTCTATGCGTGTTCCGTGCGCCTGATCGACCAGCCTCTGGACGACATCTACGATTGGCGGGCGGACGTGATGAACGATGCCTGGGATCCGAAGCTGGCCAGGCGCAAGCTGAAAACCATGCCGGACGTCCTTGCCTGCGATGCGCTTCTGGACCAGACCGTCTTCGCCGGCGTGGGCAACATCATCAAGAACGAGGTGCTGTTCCGGATAGGCGTGCACCCCGCCACCCGGCTGGGCGACCTGCCACCACGCAGGCTTGCCGCCATGATCGAGCAGGCCCGCGCCTACAGCTTTGATTTCCTGGAGTGGAAGCGCCGCTTCGAGCTGAAGAAGCATTGGCAGGTGCACACGAAAAAGGTCTGTCCCCTGTGTGCTGGCCCGATCAGCAAGCTCTATCTGGGGACCACGCGGCGACGCACGTTCTTCTGTCCCCATGATCAGGTACTGTACGGGGCCTGAGGCTGCCGTCCGTGGCAGCACGGTTCCGCGGCGCGCCGATCAGGCGGCCTGCGCGGCCTTGGCGTTGCCGCCGCCCTTGGCCAGCAGGGTCAGCTTTTCGTCGGTGGCCTTCTCTTCTTCCAGCGTCTCCAGCAGCAGCGGAAGGGCATCCTTGTAGCCGAGCTGCTTGGCCAGCGCGGCGATGGTGCCGTAGGACGCAATCTCGTAGTGCTCGACCTTCTGCGCGCCGCCGATCAGGGCCGCATCCCGCACCGGTCCCTTGTCGATGCTGTCGATCACTTCCTTGCCTTCTTCCACCAGGCCCTCCATCGCCGCACATTTGATGCGCTTCAGGCGAATGCCAAGCACCTCCACCACCTGGTCGATGCGCTCGATCTGGCCCTGCGTTTCTTCCAGATGCGTCTCAAACGCCATGGCCAGGTCCGGGTTCTCGGCCGCACGGGCCAGGCGTGGGAGGGCCTTGGTCAGCTGCTTCTCGGCGCTGTAGATGTCCGAGAGTTCGTGGATGAACAGGTCTTCCGCCGTCTTGATAGCCATACTGGGCTCCGCAGTGAGTGGAGTGCACAGCGTAGGTCCTGACCGGTTGCGATCGGGCAGGGGCCAGGTGAAGGCGGCATGGGAACGACCACGCGAACTCTGCGCGCTGTCTTCACGATGCAGGATCTGTCGGCGTCCGTTGCCGCCGATGCATCCAGGTCTTCGCCATGGCTTCACAATGGCATCGCTTCGTGCCCATGCACCGGCCGGTACGGTCACTTCACGCCCGATCACGCGTGGAGACTCCCATGAGCGATGACAAGAAGAACACCGGCAGCCCGGACCGGGATCGTATCAACGTCAACGAAGATTACGAGCTGCAGTACTGGACCGCGACGCTGGGCGTGTCCGCCGCAGAACTTCGTGCCGCTGTCGCGGCGGTCGGCCCCACCGCCGTTGCGGTCCGCAAGCATCTGGGAAAATAGCGCGGAGTTGCCCATGTCGCTGGTCGAGTACCGCCGCAAGCGTCGTTTTGACCAGACCCAGGAGCCCGAGCCAGGCAAGGCGCTACCGAAAGGCCAACGCGCCATCTTCGTGGTGCAGTTGCACCATGCCAGCCGCAGGCACTACGACTTCCGCCTGCAGGTCGGGGACGCGCTGAAGAGCTGGGCCGTGCCCAAAGGTCCCAGTTACGACCCGAAGGTCAAGCGCATGGCGGTGGAGGTGGAGGATCATCCTGTCGACTACGCGAGCTTCGCCGGCGAGATCCCCAAGGGCCAGTACGGCGGTGGCCATGTCGCCCAGTTCGACCACGGTGTATGGGCCACGCAGGGCGACCCGGAAGCCCAGCTTGCCAAGGGTCATCTGCGCTTCGAGCTGTTCGGCGCCAAACTGAAGGGCGGATGGCATCTGGTCCGCTCCGGGAAGCCGGCGCGCCAGCCGCAGTGGCTGCTGTTCAAGGACGACGACGAATTTGCCGGCGATATCGAGGCGGACGATCTGCTGGCCGATGTCGCTGAACCCCCTGCGGAGGATCTGAAGCGGTCGGGTGCCGGCAAGACTGCAAAGAAGAGGCTCGCCACAGTACCCGTCAGGCGCACCCGGCCAAAGAACTGGGCGAAGAAGGCCCTGGCGCTCAGCAGGGCAAGAAAGGCCGCAGCGCCGTCCGGTCCATTCGAACCGCAGTTGGCCAAGCTGGGAGACGCGCCGCCCCAGGGTGGGCAGTGGATCCATGAGATCAAATGGGACGGGTACCGCATCCTTGCCACGGTCGCCGAGGGCAATGTGCAGCTTTGGTCCCGGAATGCACTGGAGTGGACCGGCAAGATCCCCGAGATACGTGACGCGGTGGCGGCGCTGGGCCTCACTTCAGCCGCACTGGACGGCGAGCTCATCGCCGGCTCCGGCACCAAGGAGGACTTCAACCTGCTGCAGGCCACGCTCTCCGGCGAGCGCCAGGGCGTGCTGACGTATGCACTGTTCGATCTGCTGCATCTTGATGGTGTGGATGTCGCTGATGCGCCCTTGCTGGAGCGCAAGGCCTTGTTGCAGTCCGTGCTGGAAGGACAGGGCCGCCCGTTGGCGTTCAGTTCGCATGTGCGAGGTGATGGCGATGAAGCCTATCGCGTGGCCGGCGAGCAGCATTTCGAGGGCATCATCTCCAAGCGCGCCGACCGCAGCTACCACAGCGGCCGCAGCGAGGATTGGCGCAAGACCAAGCAACTGGCCAGCGACGAATTCGCGGTGGTCGGATATACCGCCCCCAAAGGCAGCCGCACCGGCTTCGGCTCACTGCTGCTGGCCCGGCCGCATGCGAAGCATGGCTGGCTCTACGCCGGCCGCGTCGGGTCCGGGTTCTCGGACGAACTGATCGGTGACATCAGCAAGCGCATCAAGGGCGGTGGCGGTCGCAAGCCGACTGCCTACGTGCCCACACAAGACACCGACCTGCGCGCTGCGACCTGGTTCGAGCCACGTTTCGTGGTCGAGGTCTTCTACCGCGGGATCGGCGGGCAGCAGCTGTTGCGCCAGGCGTCGCTGAAGGCGGTGCGGGCCGACAAGGATATCGCCGACCTTGCCGATTCCGATCGTGCTGGAACGTCCCCGGCGGCGGCGCGCACACCGGCAGCCTCGCGACCTGCGCGCAAGACCAGGAAGGCACCGGTGGCGGATCGCGCGCCGCCGTCGCTGTCGTCTCCGGGCAAGATCCTGTTTCCCGGCGACGGTTACACCAAGCAGGACGTGTGGGATTACTACACGGCAGTGATGGAGCATCTCCTGCCCGAGGTGATTGATCGCCCGTTGTCGATCATCCGATGCCCCAGTGGCACCGCAAAACCCTGTTTCTTCCAGAAACACCATACGGCCGGACTGGAATTGGTCGACGCGGTAAGGCTGAAGGAAGAAAGCGGCGTCAATGCCCATTACCTGGTTGTGCGCGATCCGGCCAGCCTGCTCGAACTGGTGCAGTTCAACGCATTGGAATTCCATCCGTGGGGCAGCCACGCCGAAGCGCCCGAGCAGGCCGACCGGGTGGTGTTCGATCTCGATCCAGGACCGGACGTGCCCTTTGCGGAGGTCAAGAATGCGGCCACCGACATCCGCAAACTGCTGGCGCAGCTGGAACTGGAGTCATTCCTGCGTGTATCCGGCGGCAAGGGCCTGCATGTGGTCGTGCCGCTCAACCCGGGATGCGATTGGGACCTGACCAAGCGCTTTGCGAAGGGTTTCGCCGAAGCACTGGCGCAGTCCGAGCCCCAGCGGTTCCTGGCAACAGCCACCAAAAGCCTGCGCAACAAGCGGATCTTCGTTGACTATCTGCGAAACGGGCGCGGAGCAACGGCGGTCGCGTCGTACTCGTTGCGGGCCAGGCCGGGGGCACCGGTGGCGTTGCCGATTGCATGGGGGGATCTGTCCAAACTCAAGCGCGCCGACGCGTTCACGATCAGGGATGTGCCGGCAAAGCTCAAACGGCGCCGCAGGGACCCGTGGGCCGGCATCGACAAAGTGAAACAGAATCTTGCGCGATGGGCGCAGGCAGACGGGTAGCCCAGGCGCACTCTGCGTACCGTCTGTCTGTCTGAACCCAGCTGATCCACAAAATACACAGCGTCGGAACATACCGGCGGCGCGGTTGGCCTGTGCTTTCGACACGGAATCTGGGGGGATTCGCTACAGGAGCAGCCAATGCCGATCAGGGCAGTCGCATACGTAAGTGAAGCGGCCCCAGCCTTTGCGGGTGACCCGCTGGGTCTGGGCAGCGTGAAGCTGGACGAACTGGTGGACGACGCCGCCCGCTTCAACCGAAATGCCGGCGTCACCGGTGTTCTGCTGTTCGACGGCGCCCGCTTCCTGCAGTACATGGAGGGGCCCGAGGACGGTTTGAGCGTGGCGTACTCACGGGTGCGCAGTGCTACCAGCCACACCGGACTGATCGAGTTGCAGCGCGGCAGGGTAGGCAACCGGCGTCTCCCGTTCTGGCCGATGCGCTGGCTCCCGACGCCGCCGGCGGCGTTGAGACGCCTGGCCTGCGCAGACTGGCTGGGGTTTGTGCAGCACAGCGACGGCCAGGCCGAGGCTGAGACGGCGATGGATATCCTGGCCAGGTTGGTCGAACCCTATGCGATCGCGGCCTGACGTACTGGCTTAACCACCTCCATAGCGCGCCGCCCACGGGATCTCTCCGCTGCACACGTTGAGGTGTCCGGTGCGCATCACGCAATACATCCGGGCATCGGAGTCGGCACTGGCAGCAATGAAGTCCAGCGCCTCGGCGAGCATTCGGATGAACTGCGGCTCGGGGTAGAACGCCGCCCATTCCGGCAGCATCTCCTCCAGCTGCGCGATCATCAGGTCGATCTCCAGTTGCGTGCTCACAGCGGGTTCCTCCTTCCAGGCACGCTAGCGACCGCACTGCAAGGGAGGCGTCGTCGTCCGCACAGCGGGCGCAGGCGTGTCGCCCACGTGATGTTCACCCCGCCCTTGATCGGCATCGCTGCTGCCACGCGTGTGAGCATTTCCTGCACGGCCGCACCACTGCTGTTTCACCCCCAGCGGAGTATCAGGGAAGGCTTCCAGCTGACTCTGCAAGGGTGTATTCATGGCCGACCCGTTACCGCGCGCCAGCCTCTGGTCCCGTGATGCCGAATCGAACAGCTTCCGCCCACTTGCCGGAACCACGCATGCGGACGTGCTGGTGGTTGGTGCTGGCATGACCGGCCTGCTGACAGCGGCCCGCCTGGCCGATAGCGGCCTGGATGTGCTGGTGGTCGATGCGGGGCCCATCGGCGGGCGCAATACGGTGATGTCCACGGGCAATCTTTACGCGCCCGTTTCCCGGCTGGCAGACCTGATCGCGCGTTGGGGCGGTGACACGGCCAGTCGTATCGTGCAGTGGCGGCAGCAGGCGCTGCGGTCCATCGAAACACTGGTTCACCGCTACGATCTGCGCTGTGGCTTCGAACGCGTGGCCATGCAGTACGGCATGCAGGAGCGCACCCGCGAGGTCACTGCGCGATTCGAGCGTGAGCTGCAGGCCTATCAGCGCGTCGGCCTGCAATGCGAACACCACCAGTCCGGGCTGCCGTTCACCTTGGGCCACGCCTTCCGCGTTGCAGATCAGGCGCAATTGGATCCGGCGGCGTTCTGCATTGAGCTGGCGCGACATCTGGCGGGCCGGGTGCGCATCCACGACTGGACCCGGATCAACAGCATCGAGGCATCCGCCGGCGTTGCGACGGCCGACGGCGCCCGCATCCACGCCAGGCACTTCGTGCTGGCCACCCATTCGCCAGCAGGTTTCAACCTGGTGCAGGCCGAGATGGAGGTCTACCGCGAATACGGCGTGGCGGTACCGGTTGCCACGCCGCCCGCGGCAGGCATTCATTGGATTGCCGATCGGCACCGATCGCTGCGCGGGGTGCGCGGTACTGATGGCCGTGACTGGTTGGTGCTGGTCGGCGAGACCCACCGCACCGGCGAAACGCCGCCGATGGATCCAGCCCAGCATCTGGTCGCCGACGCGCATCGCAATTTCACCGTGCAGGGAGAGCCGCTGTGCTGGTCCGCGCAGCAGTTCCGCGCAGCCGACCAGCTGCCCTACATCGGCAGCAGCGCGCACGACAATGTGTGGCTGGCTACCGGCTATGGGCCGGACGGCTTGACCTGGGCGGGCGTGGCCGCGCGTGCGATCACCGAGGGAATCCTCGGCACGACCAGCGAGATCGAGCAGCTGCTCAGCCCCATGCGCTTCACACCGGTGCGCTCGGCGGCCGGCTGGGCCCGTACCAATGGCACCGTTGCGCGGCACATGGTGGGAGATCGCCTTGCTGCTGTGCCGTCGCACTCGCCCAGTGAGCTGGCCCGTGGTTGCGGCGCACTGCTGGACGTGGATGGAAAGCGCACTGCGGTCTACCGCGACGAGGGCGGGCGCCTGCACACGATGTCGGCGCTCTGCCCGCACCTGAAGTGCGTTGTTCAATGGAATGGTCATGAGCGCACATGGGATTGCCCTTGCCACGGCAGCCGCTTTTCCGCTACCGGAGCGCTGCTGGAAGGCCCTGCCAGGCAGGGCCTCACACCAGAACAGTGATAGGTGCAGGTAGCCGCCGGAGCAGCGACCTCAGGCTTCGGCGGCCGCGTCCGCATCGCAGGGCATGCAGCGCTCCTTCTTGGACTTGATGTCTGCAGCGGTCTTCGCCAGTGCCTCGTAGCGCTGGCGTATCTCTTCAAGGTGGGCCGGCTCCATCGACTCCAGGTTCAACAGCTCCTGGTTGGCGTCCTTGCTGACACGGATCAGTTCATCCAGTTTGATGTGCAGCGCTGCGGTGTCGGCGTTCTGCGTATGCTGGATCAGGAACACCATCAGGAAGGTCACGATGGTCGTTCCCGTATTCACCACCAGCTGCCACGTGTCATTGAAGTGGAAGGCCGGCCCGCTGGCAGCCCAGGTGATGATCACCCCCAGCGCTGCGACGAATGCCCCGAGGCTGCCGGACAATCGCGCCGTCGCGGCCGCGACACGGGCGAAACCGCGCCGGATCACTGGTCACCTCCCGCGGCCTCCTCATCCGTGCGACGGTCTGGCAGCCTGGCCCGCTCCCCAAGGCGCTTGGCCTGCTCGTCCGGCGTGGGTGCAGCAACGAAGGGAGAGATCGGGTCGCTGGCGGGGAAGGTTTCCTGCAGCGCTTCGTCATGATTGCGGTGGTTGTGCAGCTTAGCCTGCAGCGGACTGACAGGATCGGGGCGCTGCGCCTCCGTGTCCGGATGGGGAAGGTCTTTCTGGTCGCGTTGCATGGTGCATCTCCAGGTTGATCACCACCTCGCAGGTGGCGGGCCCAGCATAGGAATGCGTTGTGGGCGCCCCCATCAAGGGCGGGGCAACGTGGCGTCAATCCTTCAGGCAACGCGCGTTAACAATCATCAGGGTGGGGGAGCCCGGCGTCGGCCACGGCGGCGCCAGGCCATCACCTGGCCCACCACCGCCGTCAACAGCAGCATCGCATTGGTCACCACGAAGACCACGCTGCCCAGCATCGCGCTGTACACCGTGAACAGCGCAGATGCGGTCATCTGGCCTGCGAACAGCCACCTGGACACGGCTTCCGGGTTGGACGACTGCCACTGCTTCACCATCTGCCGGATCAAGGTTGCCATCAGTACCGCCGTGGCGGCCCAGCCAAGTACGTCGGGGTGCATGACGGCCTCCGGTGTGTGGGCACCCAACGCTAGCCCTTGGCTGGGCAAGGCCGTACGAACGGGAGGTGAAGACAACATCCCGCATCCGGCGCCCTCACGCCATTCACTCCGCAGCGGCGAGAATGGCCCCTCGGGCGCACCATGCGCGATCCGCCCACCGAATGCAGGAATGCTGAGATGTCCAACACCCCCTTTGGCGAATCGTCATGTGCTGCCGCAGCCAGCGGCTGCATCGAGGTGCGCGGTGCGCGCGAGCACAACCTGAAGAATGTCGATGTCTCCATTCCACGCAATGCACTGGTGGTGTTCTCCGGCGTGTCGGGGTCCGGCAAGTCCTCGTTGGCCTTCGGCACGGTCTTCGCCGAGGCGCAGCGGCGCTACTTCGAATCCGTCGCGCCGTACGCGCGTCGCCTGATCGACCAGGCCGGCGTGCCCGACGTGGATGCCATCGACGGCCTGCCGCCGGCGGTGGCCTTGCAGCAGCAGCGCGGCGCGAGCAATGCGCGCTCGTCGGTGGGCAGCGTGACCACGCTGTCCAGCCTGGTGCGCATGATGTACTCGCGGGCGGGGGCCTACCCGGCCCACCAGCCCATGCTGTACGCCGAAGACTTCTCGCCCAACACCCCACAGGGTGCCTGCAGCACCTGCCACGGCCTGGGGCACGTCTATGAGGTGACCGAAGCGCTGATGGTGCCGGACCCATCGCTGAGCATCCGCAAGCGCGCCATCGCCTCCTGGCCACCGGCCTGGCATGGCCAGAACCTGCGCGACATCCTGGTCACGCTGGGCTACGACATCGATGTGCCGTGGAAGAAGCTGCCGAAGAAGGACCGGGACTGGATCCTGTTCACCGAGGAAACCCCGACCGTGCCGGTCTATGCCGGGTTCACGCCCGCCGAGACCCGCGCCGCGCTCAAGCGCAAGCTCGAGCCCAGCTACATGGGCACGTACACCGGCGCACGCCGCTACGTGCTGCACACCTTTGCCAACACCCAGAGCGCGCTGATGCGCAAGCGTGTTTCCCGCTACATGGAGGGCCGGCTGTGCCCCGCCTGCCACGGAAAGCGCCTGAAGCCGGAAGCACTGTCGGTCACCTTCGCGGGCGTGGACATCGGCGAGTTCATGCGGCTGCCGCTGGACCAGCTGGCGGCCTTGCTCGAGCCCATCGCGCAGGGCGATTTCAGTGCACACAGCCACGGCGCGCGTACCAGAAGGCGTGCAACGCCCCGCGATCGCGCCAAGCGAACAGCAAGTGGCCGCGCGACCCACGAAGGCGCCCCCGACGTGCGCCTGACCTCAGCCCTGTCAGAGGAAAAGCGCCTGGCGGCACAACGGCTGGCGGGTGGGGTCATGGCGCGGGTGCGACAACTTCGCGAGCTCGGCCTGGGCTATCTCTCACTGGACCGCGCCACGCCCACACTGTCGGCCGGCGAACTGCAGCGCCTGCGCCTGGCCACGCAGCTCAGCTCGTTGCTGTTCGGCGTGCTGTACGTGCTCGACGAACCCTCGGCCGGCCTGCATCCGGCCGACAGCCAGGCGCTTTACCGTGCGCTGGAACGGCTGCGCGACGGCGGCAACTCGGTGTTCGTTGTTGAACACGATCTGGAGCTGATGCGCCGCGCGCAGTGGCTGGTGGATGTCGGCCCGCAGGCAGGAGAGCATGGCGGACGCGTTCTCTACAGTGGCGAGCCTGATGGCCTGCGCAACGTTCAGGATTCGCGCACGGCGCAGTACCTGTTCGACCGGGTGCCCGCGCCGGTCAGCCGGCAGCGCAGTGCCAACAGCTGGCTGGCGCTGCAAGGCATCCATCGCCACAACCTGCACGGCGTGGATGCGCAGGTGCCGTTGGGGTTGCTGACTGCAGTGACCGGCATTTCCGGATCGGGCAAGTCCAGCCTGATGGCGCAGGCGCTGCCTGAGCTGATGCTGCTGCACCTCGGGCATGAGACAGCAGACGACGGCGCCGACAGCGCGCCCACGGATGGACCCACCGTGATCGAAGCCACTCGGGGCCAGCTGGCCGGCGACGTAGACGCCATTCAACGCGTGGTACAGGTAGACCAGAAGCCCATCGGGCGTACGCCACGCTCCAACCTGGCTACCTACACGGGCCTGTTCGACCACGTGCGCAAGCTGTTCGCCGCGACACCCGACGCGCGCCGCCGCCGATTCGACGCGGGTCGCTTTTCGTTCAACGTGGCCAAGGGCCGATGCGAAACCTGCGAAGGCGAGGGCTTCGTCAGCGTCGAACTGCTGTTCATGCCCAGCGTCTATGCACCATGCCCCACCTGCCACGGCGCCCGCTACAACGAAGCCACGCTGAGGGTGCAGTGGAACGGCCGCAACATTGCCGAGGTCCTGCAGATGACGGTGGACCAGGCCCATGCGTTCTTCGCCGAAGAAGAGGCCATCGCCCGCCCGCTGCAGCTGCTGCAGGAGATCGGCCTGGGCTACCTGCGGCTGGGCCAGCCAGCCACCGAACTTTCAGGTGGCGAGGCGCAACGCATCAAGCTGGCCACAGAGTTGCAGCGCAGCCAGCGCGGGCGCACGCTGTACGTGCTGGACGAACCCACCACCGGCCTGCATGCAGCAGACGCGGACAGGCTGCTGATGCAGCTTCAGCGGCTGGTGGACGCAGGCAACACGGTAGTGATGATCGAGCACGACATGCGTTCTGTCGCGCAGGCCGACTGGGTGATCGACGTCGGCCCGGGCGCTGGCGGCGCGGGCGGCACCATCGTGGCGGCTGGGACGCCGCATCAGGTGGCCCACGCCAAGGGCAGCAGGACGGCACCGTTCCTGGCATCCGAGCTGGGGCAGGGTGTGCGCGAGCGGAATCATCCGGCAGGAGGCGCCTAGCCGCAGGACAGCAGCGTCCAGCAACGATCGGCAATCTCTGCCGCGCCAGGGTGGCCGCGCAGGCTTGATCGTTTCGCAAGGCGGCACTGCAGATCGTCCATCCAGGCTGACCGGGTACCGTGCGGATCTCTCACATAGATATCGCAGGCAAGCCGGATGACCGGCGCCACTTCGTGCCGGAAACTCATCGCGGGCAGCGCACCCAGATTGAACGCGGTTTCCCAGTGGGCCAGCTCGCGCTCCACATCGACAACATCCTTGCTTCTTCCGTGGCTCACGGCGCCTACCCCTGTTCGAAACCTCACTGTACACGCTTGCTGCCGGGAGCCTGTTCATCACAACCGTTCATACAACGCGCTTGCCGGCACGTTCCCGTAACGGCAACAGGCCCACAGTCAATCGGCAGCACACTTGCTGCGACGGAGAATCGAAATGAACAGCGTCCCCGAACAGAACAGGAATGACCGCTCCAACGCTTCCGCTGAAGCAGCGCAGCCCGTGCAGCAGGGGCAGGTCGAGGGGGGCGAGCCCGGCGCAGAGGAGCCTGGCCGGCAAGGTGAACAACAGCAGCAGGACAAGAAGGATCGTAGCGACTCGAATCCAACGGACCAAAAGAAAGGCGGTCCCGGCGGTGATACGCGTCGCTGAAGAACAGGAGGAGCCGCGCGCCGCGCGGCTGCTTCCGCGCAGCAGACAGGGAGCGCGCATGTCCTCGCAAAGCCAGGCGATCAGCCTGATGACCAAGATCATGTACCAGTGCCGCCCGGAGAGAATGACGACGATGGCGCAATGCCGTTGCTGCGATGCGCCCAGTCCTGGCGGGATGGAGTGCGCACGGTGCCTGACCGGAAGGCTTGGCGAAACGATTCACAATCGTGGCGCAGCGTTCGGCTGGCTGGAGTCGTTCCGCAGGGTCCAGCAGGACGAAGCACACGTATTCGAATGCGCAAAGCGCGCCGATGCGGCATCTTCCTAGGCGTCGCATCCAGACCTGACATCGCGCAGGCGTATGCTCGGGTCATCCAGGAGCACGCCATGACTTTTCCGATCTGCATCTACGATAGAACGGGCACGGGGCTCCGGCTGCCCACGGGGTGGTGGATCGACCTCCAGTCTGATCTGCCCGCGCTGGTGAACGGCGCCGCACGTATCGATCTTCCGCGGTCTTCGAAAGACGAGCATCCACGCTTGGATCCAGAGGTCCTGAGGGACCTTTTCCGGCGCATCGGGGGTTCGCAGTGGCTAGGTTGAATCCGGTGCGTTCCCTGGGAGTGCGCTGGCTGTTCTTCCGTCTTCGCAACGGCCAATCCATCAGTCCCGCCAGGTTGATGTCCGTCTGGTCCGAGGCTGCCGAATCCAATGAGTGCGCCGTGCGCCGCGAGATCATCGACGGCGCAGGCTACGTCTATGCCCTGTACGCGCCCAACAGCCTGCTTTCCCCCCGGCGTGTGGAGCTGCGCATGAGAGCGCTGCTGGAGGAGGCGGGCTACGCCTTCACGATGGGTAGCCTGGCAGGGCGTCACCCCGGCGACGGTTGAGGCGCGGCGCTGAGGCGCCGGCCGGACAGTCCATGTGTCGCTCTCATTCGGGGCCATCAGGCTCCAGAGGTTCGTCAGGTGCGGGATCGAAGAGCGCCAGCATCCGTTCCCGCCGGCACTGTTCGAGCCAGTGGTGCCATATCTCCACCTCGTCCATCAGCCCCGTGGCACCGCACGCGGGGCACGTGAGCGTCGTGCCCAATGGACTCGTCTTGATGCCGGCGTCCTGGGTCATTGAGGAGCGCAAGCCGCAGCTCTTGCAGGTCGATCGCAACTGATCGAGGCGAACGATGGCGCCATTGCGCGCAAGAAGGGGCTGGATCGCGTGGATCCGGAAGGCATTGGGAGGATGCATGGCCGTGTCGTCTGGGGCTGGACACGGGAGCAAAGGATTCTGCGCCGGAGAAGAGCCGTGAGAGCGCAGTGTGCTTTGTTGGAGGTTAACCCTTCATCAAGGTGCACACCGCGCGCCATGATTGGCCTGAAATCCCACGGCCGCAATCGTGCACTGACGTGGACGCCGGCGCTCGTCCGGCGCCGGCCCTGCCTCTGGGCAGGAAGGGCTCCGCCATCACGACGGAGCCCCGTACACTCACTTTTCCTGCAGGAACGTCAGCAGGTCCTGGTTGACCTTGTCCTTGTGCGTGTCGGTCAGGCCGTGCGGCGCACCCGGGTAGACAATCAGCTTTGCGCCCTTGATGAGCTTTGCCGACTGGCGGCCCGAGATATCGATCGGCACGATCTGATCGTCGTCACCGTGGATCACCAGGGTAGGAACATCGAACTTCTTCAGGTCGGCGCGGAAATCGGTGGCCGAGAACGCGGCGATCGAATCGTAGGTGTTCTTGTGGCCGCCCTGCATGCCCTGCGCCCACCACGCATCGATCAGCCCCTGCGACACCTTCGCGCCCGGGCGGTTGAAGCCATAGAACGGGCCCGACGGAATGTCCTTGTACAGCTGCGCGCGGTTCTCCATCTGTGCCTTGCGGATGCCGTCGAACACTTCGATCGGCAGGCCGTTCGGGTTGTCGGCGGTCTTCAGCATGAACGGCGGTACCGAGCTGATCAGCACGGCCTTTTTCACCCGTCCGGTGCCATGCCGGCCGATGTAGCGCGCCACTTCGCCGCCACCGGTGGAGAAGCCCACCAGGGTCACATCGTGCAGGTCCAGCGTATTGATCACCGTGGCCAGGTCATCAGCGTAGTGATCCATGTCGTTGCCATCCCACGGCTGGCTGGAACGGCCGTGGCCGCGACGGTCATGGGCAATGACGCGGTAGCCGTGGTTGGCCAGGAAGATCATCTGCGATTCCCAGCTGTCCGAGTTCAACGGCCAGCCGTGGCTGAAGGTCACGACCGGGCCGTTCTTCGGGCCCCAGTCCTTGTAGTACAGCTGCACGCCATCGGCGGTGGTGATGTAGCTGGCGGTGCGCGCGATGCTGGTGACTGCCGCCGGCCTGGCCGGTTCGGCGGCCTGCGCGGACAGGCCGGCCTGGACCGAGAGGGCGAGGGTGGCAACGGCCAGGGTACGGGCGAAGGTGTTCATGCGGGAACTCTCATGGGTGGGTGGTGAGACGTACTTTGCGCCAGCAATCAGGCATCTGGGATATGACAAGTCCGAATTTCTTGATAGATCGTCCTGATTGCGCGGACCCACAGTGGGGTCGACTGGATGATCATCCGAAGCTGCCCGACCTGGACCTGCGCACTACCGAACGAGCCAGAGGCGCTTGCGATGGTGACATTGCAGCCGGTTCTGCATTGCTTCCCGGAACGCAACATGACGTACCCCTTCACGGAGCTACCGCACCTGCGGCGTGCTGCCTAGGCTGATCCCACACGGCACCTGCCGTGTTCCGGGCCCATTGCCCGCGCAGTGGCCCGTCTTCCCATGAACTCCGCAGCGCTGGCCGCCAGGCAACCGTGCCCTGGCAATGTCACTGCCTGCGCCATGGGCAAGCGCCCGGATTCGTTCGCGCCAGCCTTGCATTGCTGCCCGCCAAATGGCTCTTCGTGGAGATCCCTCATGTTCAGTATGGAAAACACCGCCGCGCCCATTGCTCCCGCACTCGATGAACTGGTGCCCTCGCGCTACGCCCTGAAAGTGGGCGACGTCGAAGTGCTGGTGATCAGCGATGGCGTCCTGCCGTTGCCCACCCAGATGCTCGGCCACAACGTGCCGGCCGCCGACCGTGCCGAATGGTTCGAAGAGATGTACCTGCCGCAGGATGCCTTCGACTGGGCATTGAACGTGATGGTGGTGCACAGCGGTGATCGCACCATCCTCATCGATGCCGGCCTGGGCATGGACCCGGACCTGCAGCTGCCGCGCGCCGGCCAGCTGATCCGCCGCCTCGGTGCCGCCGGCATCAACCTGGGCGAAATCACCGACGTGGTGATTACCCACATGCACATGGACCACGTCGGCGGCCTGCTGGTTGAAGGCGTAAAGGAACGGCTGCGCCCGGACCTGAAAATCCACGTCGCAGCCGCGGAAGTGGAGTTCTGGAAGTCGCCGGACTTCAGCGGTACCAACATGCCGCAGGGCTTCCCCGATGCACTGCGCGCCACGGCCAAGCACTTCTGGGCCGAGTACAGCAGCTATGTGCACACCTTCCAGGACGAACAGCAGATCGCGCCGGGCGTGACGGCCCGCCGTACCGGTGGGCATACCCCGGGCCACTGCGTGGTGCGCGTAGCGTCCGCGGGGCAGGCCCTGACCTTTGCCGGTGACGCGGTGTTCGCGGTCGGCTTCGACCAGCCGAACTGGCACAACGGTTTTGAGCACGATCCGGAGGAATCCGCACGCGTTCGCGTCGCTCTGCTGAAGGACCTGGCCGGCACCGGCGAACTGCTGGTGGCCACCCATCTTCCGTTCCCGTCAGTGGGCCGGGTGTCGCTGGAGGGCGAGACGTTCCGCTGGGTGCCGGTGTTCTGGGACTTCTGATCGGATCCTGCGGATACAGCGCAAGCAGGGGTTTTCGACGGGGCGCATCGGCGCCCCGCTCGAATCCCGCAAGGACGAGGCCAACAACGGACGCCATCCACGCCTGGCGTGGATCTACTGGATGGCGGTGGGGTGGGCCAAACGTTGCAGCTTGTGCGGATTGCGCTGCACCAGGATCTGCGTGATCCGCTCGCCATCGGTCTCGAAGGCCATCGCCGCCTCCAGCTCGCCATCGAAATAGCGCAGCAGTCCCAACCGTCCGTTGAGCATGGCCGGCACCATCCGCAACTGCGCGCTGCGCCGCAGGTGCGGGGCATACAGCAGCTGGGCAATGCGTGCACCCCCGACCATCGGCCCGGGGAAGCTGGTGACGATACCGCCGCCGTCACCCACCAGCTCGGCCGATTCGGCCATCAAGGCCTTCATCGTGCGGAAATCCCCGCTGGACGCGGCCTCGGCGAAGCGGCGCAGCAGTTTCTGGTGCACGTCCTGCGGGACGTTGTAGCGCGGGCGTTCCTGCCGGAGCTGCTGGCGCGCACGATGCACGATCTGCCGGCAGGCGGCTTGCGTCTTGTCCAGGGTGCGCGCGACCACGGCGTAATCCTGATCGAACACGTCGTGCAGCAGGAAAGCCGCACGCGCATCCGGGGCCAACCGTTCCAGCACACTGAGGAAGGCGACCGACAGATCGCTGGCGGTTTCCAGCACGCACTCGGGCGTGGCGGTGTCATCGGTCAGCAGCGGCTCGGGCAACCACATGCCCACATAGTGTTCGCGCGCGTGCCGGGCCAGGCGCAGGCCATCAATGGCGCGACGGGTGGTGGTCGCCACCAGCCAGGCTTCCGGATTCTCGATCTGTGACTGGTCGGTGCCATGCCAGCGCAGCCAGACATCCTGCACCACGTCTTCGGCTTCGTGCGAAGACCCAAGCATGCGGTAGGCCACGCCGAACAGGCGTGGGCGGAGGCGTGAGAACAGCGCAGTGGATTCGTCCATGCCAGCGTAGACGGGACAGGTCCCCGGATTGTGACACCCGGGAACCTGTCGTTGGTGCCAGCGCCGGACGTGCGATCAGTGCGGCGGCAGCACCGCCGGCTTGCCGATGTCCTTGATCAGGAACACCACGAACTTCGCCGGCTCGGTGGCGCTGGCGTTGCGGCCTACGGTGTGCAGATCGGCCGGGCCTTCATGGAAGGCCTCGCCCGGGCCAAGGGTGACTTCCTTGCCGCCGGCCACACCCATCACGATCCGCCCTTCCAGGACATAGACGAAGCCATGGGCATCGTGGCGGTGGACAGGATCGGCGCCACCCGGCGGATACTCCACGGTAAGGATCAGCGCTTCCTTGCCGGGCTGCTCCGGCAGGGCGCGGGTCATCACCTCGCGCACCAGGGGCTCGGGCGCAGCAGAGGGCGGGGTGGCGGCAGCGCCGCACAGTGGCAGCAGCGCAAACAGGGCCAGAACAGAACGACGCATGGCAGGTCTCCAAAGCGGTAGAGCAGGGCCGCAGCATGGGGCAGCGGCGGAAGGATCAGGCCAGGCCGGCCTTCTCCAGGCCAAAGACTGCGTCCAGGGTGCCGGGCGTGGTACGGAAGGCAACGTTGGCGCGGTTCCAGGCGTTGATCGCCATCACCGCGTGGGTGAGGTCGACAATTTCCTGATCGGACAGCTGGCCGCGCACGCGTGCGTACAGCTCGTCGGGCACGCCCTGCGCCGGCAGCTGGGTCAGTACTTCGGTCCAGGCCAGGCAGGCGCGCTCGCGCGGGCTGAACAGCGTTGATTCACGCCATGCCGCCAGGTGATGCAGGCGCAGCGGACGCTCGCCGCGCAGGGTGGCTTCCTTCACGTGCATGTCCAGGCAGAAGCCACAGCCGTTGAGCTGCGATGCACGGATGTTGACCAGATCGATGATGGCCGCTTCGATCGAGGCGGTGTGGGCGGCATGCGAGTACAGGCCGAGCTTCTTGAACAGTTCGGGGGATTGCGCGGCGTAATCCAGGCGTGCGGTCATGGTGTGTTCCTGTAGCGTGTGAAGGGCACAGCGAGGCTAGGCCTGCATTCGCAATGCCGGTAGGCGGGGGCCGGGCCGCACGCTGTTGCATGAAAAGCACCAATGTCCTGTCACAGCGGCCGATGCTCGGCCGTCTGCCGGGCATGGACACCTCATCGCACCTGCGCACCGCATCGCGCCCTGCCAGCGAACAGGTCTGGCAGGCCTTCCTCACCGCATTGCGCGAACTGCCGCCCGATGCACGTGCGGTACTGTTGCTGCACGACGTGCTGGGTGCCGGATTCGAGGACATCGTGCCCCTGCTGGGGCTCGATCTTGCCGCGTGCAGGCAACGGTTGAAGCTGGCGCGGAGCCACCTGCACGCACAACGTGCCCGCCCGGAGCCAGGCCACCCATGAACGCCGCAACGCCCCGCCTGGCCAGCGACGGCCACGATGCGCTCAATGCGTCCTTCTCCACCAGCTACGCCGGCGTGCTGGCCTTCATTGCAGTGGCGTCCGAGGGCAGCTTCGCGCGCGCGGCCGACCGCCTCGGCATCGGCCGCTCGGCCGTCAGCCGCAGCGTGCAGAAGCTGGAAAGCCAGCTGGGCGTGCGGTTGTTCCTGCGCACCACGCGCTCGACCACGCTCACCCGCGAAGGCGAGCTGTTCCTGGAGGGCTGCAACCCGGGCGTGACCTGCATCCTGCAGGCGCTGGAGGAAATGCGCGACCTGCGCGAGGGCCCGCCGCGCGGGCACCTGCGCATCAGTGCCAGCCACGGCTTCGGCCGGCGGGTGATTGCCCCCCTGCTGGCAGCCTTCCGTGCCGAGTACCCGCAGGTATCCGTGGAGCTGCTGCTGGACGAGCAGGCCCCCGACCTGGCCGGTGATCGCATCGACGTGGCGTTTCGCGACGGCCTACTGGAAGACAGCCAAGTGATCGCCAAGCAGCTGGTGCCGATGCAGCTGGTCGTATGTGCATCACCGGCGTACGCGCAGGTGCACGGCCTACCCGCGTCGGTGGACGCGCTGCCCACGCATGCCTGCATCGGGCGGCGCCTGCCGGGCGGACGCATGCAGCCCTGGGAATTCCGTGTCGACGGTGCCGAAGTACACCTTCAGCCGCCTGCTGCACTGGTGTTCAACGATGCCGACCTGGCCCTGCAGGCCGTCATCGACGGGCTGGGCATCGCCCAGCTGCCCAGCTATCAGGTGCGTGAAGCGCTGTGGGCGGGCAGGGTGGTGACCTGCCTGGATCGGCATGCGCCGCTCGATCGCGGCCACTACCTGTGCTACCTCAGCCGCCGCCAGCTGCCCAAGCGCGTGCGTGCCTTCATCGACTTCAGCACGCAGCGGGTGCGCGCGCTCGAACTGGATGTGATCTCGCACTGGGAAGCACGCCAGCAGGCCACCCCTCTGAAGCCAGGCGCACAGCCTGCCTTGGCCTGAGCGTACTGGTGCGTGCCGGGCAACAGTGCGCGGCCGGTCACGGACCTACTGCCTCGCGCCCGCGCCACCTACGATGCCTGCGCCCGGCCACACGCCGGTAGCCCCTCTATATTCCAGGAGACACGCAATGAAGTTCCTCGTCATCGGCGGTACCGGCCGCATCGGCAGCAAGGTGGTGGAGCGCCTGCGTGTCGCCGGGCATGAGATCGTGGTGGCAGCGCCCTCCACCGGGGTGGATGTGCTGACCGGTGAGGGCCTGGATGCCGCCATGGACGGCGTCGACGTGGTGGTGGACCTGGCCAACTCGCCCTCGTTCGAAGACGCAGCAGTGCTTTCGTTCTTCGTGACCGCCGGCCACAACATCCTTACCGCCGCCGCCCGTGCCGGCGTGCGCCACCATGTCGCGCTTTCTGTTGTGGGCACCGACAAGCTGGCGGCCAGTGGCTATTTCCGCGGCAAGATGGCCCAGGAGCGGCTGATCCGCGACTCGGGCCTGCCATACACCATCATCCATTCCACGCAGTTCTTCGAGTTCCTGCCGGGCATCATCCAGACCGCCGGCGACGGTAGGGTCGTGCGGCTGCCGGCCGCCGACGTGCAGCCGATTGCCGCCGAGGACGTTGCCGAAGCGGTGGCACGCATCGCGCAGCAGGCGCCAGCCAGTGGCGTGCTGGAGATCGCCGGGCCGCAGCGCAGCGCGATGGCGGATCTGGCCAGGCGCTATCTGCAACTGACGGGTGATTCCCGGCAGGTGGTGGCGGACGCCGATGCACTGTACTTCGGCGCGCCGCTGCAGATCGAGACGCTGGTGCCGGCCGGCCACGCGTGGCTGGGGCAGGTCGATTTCGAAGCCTGGCTGCATCAGTCCGGTCTGTTGCAGCCGCAGCCTGCCTGAGCGGCGAATCGATCGCCTGCCGCAGCTGCGTTTGATGGAGCCGTGCAATGACCGAGCTGAAGCCGCCTTCGCCTGCCATGCTGGACCGCTACCAGGGCGACGACGTGAAGCCGCTGTACACCGGCCGCGTGCGGGTGAGCGGAGGCCAGGCCCAGCATGGGCGGGCGTCCGGCGTCGTGCGATCGGACGACGGTGCACTGGCGGTGGACCTGCGCCTGCCGCCGGAGCTCGGCGGGCCTGGCGGCGGCGCCAATCCTGAGCAGCTGCTGGCTGCGGGCTATGCCGGCTGCTTCCACGGTGCCATGGTGCTGGTGGCCGCGCGCGCCGGCCTGCTGCTGCACAACCCCAGCATCGAAGTGGCGGTCACCTTCGCCCGTGATCCGGCAGATGGGCTGTACCTGCTGTCGGCCGAGATCGTGGTACATCTTCCCGGCATGGATGAGAACCTGGCCTGCGAACTCGTTCGCAACACCGAACGCGTCTGCCCATACGCCAAGATGTTCCATCGTGGCATCAGCCATGCGGTGCATGTGCGGGTCGGCCCGCAGGCTTCGCCTCTGTAGAGTCGAGCCATGCTCGACCATGGGAAGACCCTGGCCCTGACGATTACACGGCAAGGCCGTATGCCGCCCCTGCCAACCTCGGCTACGATGGCCGGGGCCGGCATCCGCGCCGGCTGGGCAGGGGGCGCAATGGACATGCAGGCACGGGGCGGATTCGTTCCGCCCGCGAAGACCGATTCGCAGGAACTCACGTTCCACTGGCTCTACCAGCGGGTGCAGGGGCTGGTTGAGCACAGCATCTAGCCCAAGGCGGGCAGGGTGGAGACGTGGGCGTTCCGCATCGGCATGGGTGCGGCGATCATCGGCATTCTCATTGGTCAGCTTCCGGATCGATGGCTGCCTGTTGGCGCAGTGCTCCAGGTGGTGGTTGCCTGCCTGGCAATCGAAATCGGAGGGTTCATTGTCGGTGGCGTCCTGGCCGCCCGCAGGGGCATTCGCCAGTTCAGCCAGCCGCGGCTCTCGCACGCCCGGGAGATGGATGAAGACTTCGCTCACTGGCAAGCGGTGGTGACCGAGCTTCGCGGATTCCCGCGCGTCCAGCGCGAGCGGCGACTCAAGTTCGTCAGCACCTTGCGCACAAACATGATTGAGCGCATGGGCATGATGTATGGCGGCCTGCAGCGGCTGGGACCATTCCCGCTGTTGATTGCCCTCTATCTGCAGTTCCGTGGACGGAAATGGGGTGACTGGGCGGGCGCTTTCGATGTTGGCCTGCTAGGCGCACTGCTCATCTTCGCCATGGTGCTGCTGTACCTGCTGGGCTGGATGCTGATCGGCCTTCGCACCAGGCTCGATACCTACGTTGCCTTGTTGGAGGGCTCCATCCACGAGCCCGAACCCTCACAGCCAACGCTCTTGTAGCGTCGGCCTATCGTGTTCTTCATGTTGAGGGACAAACAGGATTGTGAGCCATCCAGTGAGGCATACGCATGGGCCAAGTTGGTAGGGTCGTACATTTCGCCGACTTCACAGATCTGTACCCCGCAGATGGGCATAGTGGCCCTTCGGTAGTGTGAGCGCGTCCATCCAGCCACGGGGTTTCCCGAACGCCAGGAGGTCACTGTGCCAAGTTGTGATGAAGGAATGAAGTTGACGCGTCGCCAGGTGATCGCCGGCGGCGTCACGACCGTGGCGATGTCCGCCGCACCGGGGGCATCATCGCTCGCCGCCGAACTGGCGGCGCCCCCGCCGCCCAGGCCGCCGGTCATCAGCACGGTGGCCTTGACCGTCAACGGCGAGCGGCGGGAACTTGAACTGGACACCCGGACCACGCTGCTCGATGCCCTGCGCGAACATCTGAAGCTGACTGGAACGAAAAAGGGCTGCGACCACGGTCAATGCGGTGCCTGTACCGTGCTGGTCAACGGTGAGCGCATCAATGCCTGCCTCAGCCTGGCAGTGCAGCACCAGGGCGATGCCATTACCACCATCGAAGGCCTCGGAACTCCCGATGACCTGCATCCGATGCAGGCCGCTTTCATCAAGCATGATGGCTACCAGTGCGGGTATTGCACGCCGGGGCAGATCTGTTCGGCGGTGGCGGTACTGGACGAAATCAAGCGGGGTGTCCCCAGCCATGTGCAGGCGGATGTCAGCGCACGGCCCCGGGCCACCAACATGGAAATGCGCGAACGCATGAGCGGCAACCTCTGCCGCTGCGGCGCCTATTCCAATATTGCCGAGGCGATGGCAGAGGTCGCTGGCGTCACCTCTGCAGGGAGGCGCGCATGAGGGCCTTCAGTTACGAACGCGCGAAATCCCCGGCCGAGGCCGCCAGGGCCGTCGCGGGTACCGAGGGCGCGAAGTTCCTGGCCGGAGGGACCAACCTGCTCGACCTGATGAAGCTGGAGGTCGAGACGCCAGCGCATCTGGTCGATGTGCAGGACATCGGCCTGGACAGGATTGAACCCACCGACGAGGGCGGCCTGCGCATCGGCACGCTGGTCACCAATACCGCGCTGGCCTCGCATGAGCGCGTGCGGCGCGACTACGCGGTGCTGACCCGCGCGATCGTGGCAGGCGCCTCCGGGCAGCTGCGCAACAAAGCCACCACCGGCGGCAACCTGCTGCAGCGCACGCGCTGCCCGTATTTCTACGACCCCAATCTGCCTTGCAACAAGCGCCTGCCCGGATCCGGCTGCGGCGCACTCCAGGGGTTCTCCCGGCAGATGGGCGTGATCGGCACCTCGGACAGCTGCATCGCGACCTATCCGGGCGACATGGCGGTGGCCCTGCGGGTGCTGGACGCCTCGATCCAGACCGTCAGGGGTGACGGCAGTACGCGCAGCATCCCGATTGCCGATTTCCATCGTTCCCCCGGCGACAGGCCGCAGCAGGACAACGTGCTGCAGCGCGGTGAGCTGATCACCCACGTCACGCTGCCGAAGCCCCTGGGCGGTCGGCACGTGTACCACAAGGTACGTGACCGCGCGTCCTATGCGTTCGCACTGGTGTCGGTCGCCGCGGTCGTGCAGCGTGACGGCTCGGCGCGGTTCACCTTCGGTGGGGTCGCGCCGAAGCCGTGGCGCGTCGAGGCAGCCGAACCGCTGCTGCGCGATGGCGTAAAGGCCGCGACCCGGCAGGTGTTCGCCGGTGCCCGCCCGACGCGGGAGAACGCGTTCAAGATCGCGCTCGCCGAGCGCACTCTCGCAGCCGTGCTGGTGGAAGGAGAGCGCTGATGCCCCTTGAATTCAACGCCCCCGCCGGCGACAACCTGTTCGACAAGGCCAAGGTCGTCGGCAAGTCGACGCCGCGCATCGACGGTCCACGCAAGACCACCGGTACCGCCCCCTATGCCTACGAGCGCCATGACGTGGCGCCGAACCAGACCTACGGCTACATCGTCGGTGCGGGCATCGGCAAGGGGCGCATCATTTCGATGGATGCCTCCCGCGCACGTGCCGCGCCCGGCGTACTGGCGGTCATCACCGCACCGGAAACCAAGCCGGTCGGCACATCGAACTGGAACAATGCACCGTTGTTCGGCGGAGCCGAGGTGGCCCACTACCACCAGGCCATCGCCTGCGTGGTGGCAGAGACCTTCGAGCAGGCCCGCGCCGCCGCGGCGCTGATCCGCACCCGCTACGAGCGCAGCAAGGGCCGCTTCAATTTCCGGGCTCTGGCACCGTCCGCGCCGCTGGCAAAGGGGCGTGACGGCAAGCCCGACCGGCAGGCGCTGGGCGATTTCGACACTGCCTACGCGAGCGCCGCGGTCAAGCTCGACGAGACTTACCACACCTCCGACGAAAGTCATTCGATGATGGAGCCGCACGCCACCATCGCCGCCTGGGAGGGTGACACGCTTACGCTGTGGACGGCGAACCAGATGATCGACTGGGCCAGGCAGGGCATGGCGGCGATCCTCGGCATCGATCCTGCCAAGGTGCGTGTGGACTCGCCCTATATCGGCGGCGGCTTCGGCGGCAAGCTGTTCATCCGTGCCGACGCGGTGCTGGCCGCGCTGGCGGCCAAGCAGGTCGGGCGGCCGGTGAAGATCGCGCTGCAACGCCCGTTGATGCCCAACAACACCACGCACCGGCACGCCACCCTCCAGCGCGTGCGGATCGGCTGCGGAAAGGATGGCCGGATCTCCGCCATCGCCCATGAGAACTGGTCGGGCAATATCAACGGCGAGGATGGCGAAAACGGCACCCTGCAGACGCCCAAGCTCTATGCAGGCGCCAATCGCCTGGTGGCCAATTACATCGCCACGCTCGACATGCCCGAAGGCAATGCGATGCGCGCACCGGGCGAAGCACCGGGCCACATGGCGCTGGAAGTAGCGATGGACGAAATGGCCGAGAAGCTGGGCCTCGACCCGATCGCGTTCCGCATCCTCAACGAGCCCGAGGTCGTGCCCGGCGATCCGTCCAAGAAGTTCTCCGACCGCAACCTGGTGCGCTGCCTGCGCGAAGGCGCGGAGCGCTTCAACTGGAGCAAGCGCAACCCCAGGCCGGCGCAGGTCAGGGAAGGGGACTGGCTGATCGGCATGGGCGTGTCTGCGGGCTATCGCGGCGCACCGACAATGAAGTCGGCGGCGCGGGTCCGGCTTGACGGCCAGGGCGGGGTGATTGTCGAGACCGACATGACCGACATCGGCACCGGCTCCTACACAATCATCGCGCAGACGGCAGCCGAGACCATGGGCGTGCCACTGGACCGGGTCCAGGTGACCCTCGGTGACTCCCGTCATCCCGCCTCCGCCGGTTCCGGCGGCCAGTGGGGCGCGGCAAGCTCCACCGCGGGCGTGTACGCGGCGTGCGTCAGCCTGCGCCGCAAGGTGGGCGAGAAACTGGGCTTCGACGGCGACACCGCAGACTTCGCCAATGGCCGCATCCAGGTGGGTGGGCGGACCATCAAGCTGGCGGAGGCGGGCACACTGTCGGCGGAGGACGGCATTGCCTTCGGCGACTTCAAGCAAGGCTACGACGTCGGCACCTATGCAGGGCATTTCTGCGAGGTTGCTGTGCATGCCTACACGGGAGAGACACGCATCCGCCGCATGCTTGCCGTATGCGATGGCGGCCGGATCCTCAATCCGCTCTCCGCACGCAGCCAGGTCATCGGCGGGATGGTGATGGGGGCGGGCGCGACCCTGATGGAGGAGCTGGTGGTCGACAAACGGCTGGGCTTGTTCATCAACCATGACCTGGCCGGCTACGAGGTTCCCGTGCACGCCGACATCCCGTATCAGGAGGTGGTCTTCCTCGACACGCTGGATCCGGTGATCTCGCCGATGAAGGCCAAGGGCGTGGGTGAACTGGGCATCTGCGGGGTTGGCGCCGCGATCGCCAATGCGGTCTACAACGCAACCGGCGTGCGCGTGCGCGACTATCCCATTACCCTGGACAAGCTGTTGCCCGGCTTGCCCGACGTGGGCTGATCCTTGCGCATGGACCGACCCGCAGCCTCGCCCACTCTGGAGGCCTCCGCCGCAGGCGGAGGGGAGCCCTGCGATCTTGCCGAGCACCTGTCCGCAGCGCTGGGCTTCCTCGCCGAAGGCAGCCCGCGCGGCGTGCTCGAGACGGCCTTGACGCGCGTGCGCGCGGGCGAGCACGCCGTGCTCGCGCTGGTGCTGGAAACCGATGGCTCCACCTACGCCGGTGCCGGCGACATGGCGCTGTTCTGCAACGGCAGCCAGGTCGGCTGGCTGAGCGGCGGATGCCTGGAGCCCGAGCTCGCGCGACGCGCGGAGCAGGTGAGCGCGGCAGGGCGGGTCGACTGGATCGAGATCGACACCCGCAGTGACGACGACCTGTTGAGTGGGTCCGCGCTCGGCTGCCGCGGCCGGCTGCGGATGGCGCTCCTGCCATTGCGTGCCATGGCCGGCATCGACGACGTCATCGAGGCTTGGTTGCGCGAGGGTGTGTCACTCCAGCGCGACCTGCGCACGTCGGGGCAGGTCGTTTTCCGTGCCGGCAATCACGAGCAGGCGTGGCAGCTGCATCCGATGGAGGGTACGCAGCCCTTTGGTGAGGGTGCTTGGCGTCTGTCGTTGCCCCGGCTTCCGCGGGCCCTGGTGTTGGGGGGCGGTCCCGAAACGCCCTTCCTGGTTCCGCTGCTGCGCGGCCTGGGGTGGCGGGTCAGCGTGGCCGAACGGCGAGCGCGCTGGGCCTCAGCCGGGCAGTGCGCGGATGCGCATCTTCAGACCAACCCTGCCGAAGCCCTTCATGGCGACCCGTGCGACGCGGCACTGGTGATGCATCACGATTTCGAGCTGGATCGGGAGGCGCTGGTGGCCCTGGCTGATACCAAAGTTGCGTTCATTGGACTGCTGGGTCCGCGGCGAAGGCGCGAGGACCTGTTCAAGCTGCTGACACCGGATCAGCGCCACCGCCTTTCCCCGAGACTTCGATCACCGGTCGGCCTGGACATCGGCGGCCGAGGGCCCGAGGCAATTTCGCTCAGCATCGCCGCGCAGCTGCAGCAATGGCGAAGCGCGCACTGCAGGTGACTAACGCGCATGCGGTCGTCGTGCTTGCTGCCGGCGGGAGCACCCGACTTGGCCAGCCCAAGCAGCTTCTGACCCGGCAGGGCGAGACCCTGGTACATCGCGTGGTGCGGTTGGCGCGCGAGCTCGCGCCAGCGCAGGTACTGGTCGTGGTGGGCGCGAACGCACAGGCCGTGACATCCAGCATTACCGGGCTGGGCGCCACTACGGTAACCAACCACCACTGGGAACGCGGCCTGGCGAGCAGTCTGCAGGTTGCCGGCGTACAGCTGCTGCCCACGGTGACCGCGGTGATGGTCGTGGCATGCGACCAGCCCGCAATCGAGCGCTCCCATCTGCAGGCGCTGCTTTCGGGGGCCCGCGTCTCGGCGTCAGGGTGCGCGGGTACCCGTCATGGAAACGCGCTTGGCATTCCTGCAGTTGTGCCGCGTGCATGGTTCAACTCTGCGGGTGCAAGCGGTGACCGCGGCTTTGGAGCGCGCCTGCGGCAACTTCCTGTCGATACGGTGCATGTCCTACAGGCACCGGAACTGGGCCTGGATATCGATACGCCAGAAGATCTTGCGCGCGCGCGCGATGCGGGCTGGATCGATGCCGAGGTCGAGTCGCACGATCACGGTGCCAACGCCCGTCGCGCAGGTGACTAGCGGTAGAGCCGGAGCCCGAACCCTCGCTGCCCGCAGCCCTGTAGAGTCGAGCCATGCTCGACTACGGCACGCCACATCGCGCCCCATCAGGCACATCACTGGCAAGAATCTGCAGCACCCGATCCAACAGAACAGGTTCCGGCACGCCAGCCAGTACCTGCTCCAGGTAATCCAATGGCTCCAACTGCCATTCGAGGAACGCCCGCAACCGCATAACGGCAGGCGCCCGCTGCTTCGCGTCCAGTGAGACCTGCAACAGCAGATGTTGCGAGCGCCTCTCCAGCCACAGCACGGGTATGCCTCGGCAATGAACCTGGAACTCGGCATCTCGATGCCGCTCAACGAACTGGAAGCCCTGTCGTGGCCGAGAGTCCACGAACTGCATCGCCTGGCTGCGCAACTGTGAGAATCGATCGTCGTTGATGCTTTGGAACGCGACAGGCGAGGGCACCGGTGGCGCTGGCCACAGCGCCTGTGCAGCAACCACCACCACAAGACAGAGCGCGTTGGCCGCCCAGCGGCACCACGCCACTCAGCCCTCCGGATGCAGTCGGGTACTGGCGTGTGCGGTAAGGCCGATTCCGGCCATGATCAGGCCCTCCATCACGCGCGGGCCAACGTACTGCTCCAGCTCGCCGTTCTCGCGGGCACGCTGTGCGGCCAGCAGGATCTCCAGCACCACGCGAAGACCCGCCAGCGAGCAGTCGGTATCCGCCAAGGCGATGCGTCGGCCCGGCATCTGATGCCGTTCCGGCCAGGGCTGACCATCGGAGGCGGCGCCGGAGCTGATGCTGTGCAGCAGGGCGATGAGGGTGTTCGGGTCCAAGGCAGGACCGTTGGCAGGCGCGTCGTGGATGGGGTGCGGGGCAGGGGAGGGGGGCTGGGTCATGGCGGGGCTCCTTGCGTGCATGCAGAAGCCGCCACCGATAAAGGTGGCGGACGATGCGTGGTTCGAAACCCCGTGTGTGGATGACCGGGCAGGCGCAAGGCCTCCACGCACCGCCCGCCATAGCCGACTGACGGATTGCCAGCCGGCACCGCGCGAAGCAGTGCCGGCTGGCAAGTGCGAGCAACATCCACACAACCGGGGTTTCGAATCCCGACCACCGATGCACGGTGGCAGGGCAAGGAATACGCGGACCTATGCGTGATGCCAATGCAGTAGGGCTGATGACGTCACCACTTTCAACATTTTCAGAATCGTTGCATACGACGAAACCAAGCTGGAGCCTTGCGCTGCAACGCTATCGACCATGTCGGTGGTGCAGCTCTGCGCGCTGTCGGCATCCGCCCGGCGGGGCTGTGTGCAAGGCAAATGCGACAGGCGTGTCCAGCAATGCGCTACCAATTGCGCGTGACGCGTCACGTTAATAGGTGAAATCTGCGAAGCAAAGCGCTGCGTGTCACCATGTGGCGGGGCGAATCATCTGCACAATGCCCCTTGGTACCTCATGGACGCATCCGCCCAAGAAGGTTTTCATGTCTGGCATGACTGACGGGCAGCAACTACGCAACGCGCAATGGGGCAAGGTGTCGCGCCTGTTCAAGCCTGCGATGATCATTAGCGCGACGCTGGCGGCAAGCGCAGAAACGCTCTATCGCACAGGGGTATACCCGCGAGCCATCTTCGAGGCGGGCAGCGCTGATGCTCGAACCTGGTTGTATGTGGCATTGATGTACCTGATCGCCTTTCCAGTACTGTTTCTTTGGATGAGGCGACTGCTCGCAGGCTATCCCATGCCATGGAACCCGCCATTGAAGCGATGGTTGCTGGGTACCTTCTCCCTGATCCTCTGCAGCGGAATGATCATGCTGCCGGTCATCGTGCTGACTGTTGGAGGCAGCGCTGCAGGTCGCGGCAAAGGGCTGTATCAGCTGTTCACCGGCAGTCTCTTCGGCACATTCCTTGTGGGAACGGTGCTCGCCTACGGAGCGGCCCTGGGTGCATGGCTGCTGTTTATCGGAACCCCCAGGCTGCTCTTCCCCAAGCCGGGCTCCCGCTAGGCCGGCTGCGATAGTTTCCTGGAAGTGCAGGTGTTCGAGCCCACACCTGCTGCCGGGTCGTCAGTAGCCCTTCAACGCCGCCTTGGTTCGCTCCAGCCATGCGGCATTGTGGCTCCGCGCGTGGCGCGACCAGTGCTGGGCATCGTCGATGATGCTGGCGAACAGGCTGCGGGCTTGCTCGCGATCGTCGGGTTGCGGCTGCGCCATCAGCCATTCGGCGTAGAGGCAGCGAGCGGCCGCATCGTTTCCGCATTCGACGGCGCGCTCGAACGCGGCGCGGGTGCCGGGCGCCTGGGTAGCTGCCAGTGCCTGCGCGTAAAGCAGGGTCTGTTCCGGCTTGCGGCGCACATCCGGATGGCGGGCGAACAAGCCGTCCAGCGTCTCCGCCGCAAGCGCGGGCTGCCCGGAATCGAGGCGGGCACGCGCCAGGCCGGTCAGAATGTAGGGATCGTCGCCCAGCGGCGAGTTGGCTGCCTGCTCAAGCAGGGTTCTGGCTTCCTCGGCTTGGCCGGCATCCAGCAGCGTCATGCCCAGGCGAACCCGGTTCTGCACGGTGGGCGTGCGGGCCAGTTCGGCACGGGCGTTGCGCAGGTCCTGGCCCGGGTCCATGAGCTGCTTGGCGGAACGGACGACCTGTCGGGCGCCGCGCGAGTGACGGACTTCCGGGAAATAGATCGCCAGGAAGTAGACGACACTGCCGAGCAGCGGGAACGAGAACAGCAGGATGAGCCAGTAGAGGCTCTGGCCCGAGCGGATGGCGTGCACCGCGAAGTAGATGGCGGCCAGTACGTGGAGTCCGATTCCGATATAGGGCATGTGGGGTGCCTCGTCCTTGTTAGGGGGGGAACTATAGTAGGGGAGGGGGGGGCGCCAATGAGGCGGGGGGTGAACGGGCGTGACGCGTCACGTTAATAGAGTGATTCTGCAGAGCGGAGCGCAGCATGCCACTATGTGGCGGGGCTGCATCGATGGAAGGGGATACATGGAACGTACGCAGAAGACGCTAACGATGGCTGATGTTGCTGGATGGGGTTCGGCGCTCGTCACCTTTGGATTGATTCAAGGGGCTTTGTACCTAAAGGAGTATTGGGGGCACTTCGGCCTGGATCCCTTTCAGTTTGTTGCGGTGAGTGAGCTTGCACTGGCAGGGCTTGCTGGGATCGGCATGGTGTTATTTCTCATGCTGCTGGCCTCGCTGCTTGGCGGCTGGGTGGAGATGAAGGTCACGAGCGGCAGCTCCAAAAGCAAGCTGTTCGCATGGCTGTTTCCAGTGCTTTTCTTCGCTGTCCTGGGGCTGCTGCTTTGGTGGTCGAACACGTGGCCTCTTCTGATAGGGGTACTTCTGACGATCATCTGTGCGTTGATCGTGCATCTTTCGCCGGTGGTGCCCACCGCAGTGAAAGATTCCCCTTGGCTGATCTACGCCTTGGTGATGTTGGTCTACGTCTCGATAGCGTCAAGCATGCTTGGCTCCCAGCGTGCCGAGAAGATTTCCTCTGGCGGCGGCAAGCACGTGACGGCTGTGACTGTTGATGGAAAGGTGCAGGGCGACCTAAGCCTGATTGGTCGTCTTGGTGACAGCTATGCACTGTGGGACCCGGTGCGGAAGGCTACAGTGCTTGTGCCTGTTGGCGATGTTGGGAGGTTGGAGATTCTGCGAAAGGGTGTGATTCCTGCTCCGGCAGTCCAATAGGGCTGGATCTCGGCAAGCGCCAAGCTGAGAGTGGCAGTGCACTTCAGTACGGGGATAGCGATAAGGGATGTTTATCGGGGGTAGGGGCACGGAAGCTACGGACCCAAAGCGGACATCCATCAGTGCTTCTCCACGGCTCCTGAAATGCGTCCTGCTCAGCTCGGTGGCCCCGGCGATGCATCGGCTTGTTAACCGGACCCCGTCGCCCTAAGATCGGCCATGCCAATGGCATTGTTCGCCATACGGTGCGCTGTGGATGAATTGTATAGCCGGACCCAAGAATCCGGTTACTAGGTAGTTAGACCCCTGCATCCCCACTTCTACAACTCAAAGAAAAAATGGACTTCACTAAAGTAGCGACGATCACTATCGAGTTTGAAGCACTGCAGGATTTACTGGCGGAGCGAACGAACAACCCAATCGCTAACGCGGAAATTCCAGAAATGCTGCGTACCGCGATCCAGTCGGGCACCAAAGTACTTCTCACTGATGCTCTTAGCGACAACTCACTTGAGTTAAAACTTGGCGCTGACGGCAACTTCATGTATGAGCCAGCTGTCTAATAGTTCATCCAAGCCGACGCCGCTTCGCGGCGCGGACTAGTTCAGGCGTTGGGCGACACAGGAGGAAACATGCTTACTGAGAGAGTCCCGAACGAAACAATCTTCTACACTGGCGGCTCATTGGTACGACACGCCATCGCCGAGGGTGATCGGTTAAGCCTCCGCTCTGGAGATCAGAACGTGCTCGTACGGGACATAGCAATCATCGGTCTCGATCACTACGCTGGAACCATCTATGGGTTTGAGCCAAGTCATGCAATTGAGCATAACGGCCTCAGGCTAGATCAGCGGATCGAGTTCTGGGACAAGAATATCTTCGGCGTAGATGCCGTCTAACAATTTATTCAAGCCGAACCCGTCCTGCGGATCGGCTTAACTCTGATGTTAGCGCCTACACAGGAGAGTCCATGAGCACGCTATCGGGACCCGAAGACACATACAAACTCCTTGTCGAGCAGTCTCAGGATAATTGGTTGTATGGTCTTGTGGCCTTCGCCGTTCTTGAAGAACAGCGAATAGAGTGGATGCGCCACATAGAATCAAGAAGTGGCTCGCTACCTAGCTCTCAACAGATTCGAGACTGGTATCAGCAACAACCGGACTCAGTCCTTCTTCGAGTTCGTGGCACCGCTGAAAACGCATTGAAGGTATATGCAGAGGAGATCGCCGCGACGATAGAGGAGGACTATAAGAAAGACATTCTTAATGATGTGATTGTTTCGGAGATCCGCTCTAGCACCAAATTTTGGCCGCAGTTTGGCGCTAACGTTGCCGCAGGGATCGTAAGCACGCTTCTCTTCTCACTGCTCCTAGTACTGCTAGCATTGATTGTTCTTCGTGATCCATCGCCAGTCGCAATGGTCAAACAGGCCCAGGAGGCAACAAATGGCAACTGAAAAGACGTCAAAGCGCGCGGCATCGGCTGCGTCGAAAGTCTTGAGTGACAGTTCCAGTAGCAAGAAATCTAAATCAGCTGCGGGATCTGCACTGTCACAGTTCAAATCAAGCAATGTCACTTCCGCAAGCGCAGCCTCAGCCGCTTCGAGAACGCTGAGAGACTCGTCAACCAGCAAGAGTTCCAAGACTGCGGCCGGCTCGGCCCTTACTCAGCGGTCGGCCAAGAAGCGATAGTGGGCGCTAACAGTTTATTCAGGCCGAACTCGCTTTGCGGGTCTGCGTATTTCAGACGTTGGTCGATGCCCGCTTCTGGCCGGAAGCGGACAGTCGCGGAGTAGGGATTAGGAAGATTTATCAAGGGTAGGGTGGATGTCCGCTTGTGGCCGAGAGCGGCCACTTAGCTGTAGTCGTGCAAGACCCGGCGGCACTGCAATGCGGCGTCTTAGTAATGGCTGGGAGCAGTTGCGAAATGCTAAGGGCGAATGGCTCCGCTGCCGGGAGCCATGAATAAGAACCCTAGAAGGGTATGTCGACCGCAAACCGGAACTTGCCTTGATACCTGGCCCTCTTCTTTAGGAGCGCCGCCACTGAATCGGATAGTTCGGCTTCTTGATTCAGCAGGTCGATAGTGAACTGATCTTCATTCAGTTCGATCTCCAGGAAATCATCCTTAACCCCTAGCTCGATGGAAGACACTTCACCGTAAACCCCAGTCAATCGGCGCAACGCCTCATTGATCCTCCAGGTCAGCATGCCCTTCATGGCTTTTGAGAAATAGGAACGGACATGCACATTGGACTTGATTGCCTCATAGGACCGTCCCACCAACTCGGCGAAGAACTCCGACGAAGGTGCCGTAGACTCTGTAAGACACTTCAAATATTGGGGTAGGGCGCTCGCCTGAACAAAGTGCACCAAGGCGGACAGCTCTCTTCGATTAACCATGTAGCGAGATAGATGGGTAATTCCATCAATTTCGGTCACAGTCGGTGCATTTCCTTTGTAGAAGACATCTACCAAGGGGGCATCCACGATGGAAAGCAAGGTGAAGTGGTAGAGCCGCTTCTTGTTCTTTGCCCTGTTTGGCAAAGACTCCATCTCATGGTCCAGCGCCTTCATCACACTAACGATCGAGCCAAAAATCTGATCATCGTTCTGCGAGGTAACTGGCGCCGTCACAACAGGCTGCGGCACTGCAGCGTCACGCTTCGCAGCACCTCTATTCTTTGCTTGATTCTGCTGAGTCACTCCAAGCTGCTGAAAAGCAAAGACGGATCTTGTTGCAGTGAATAGGTCCTCGTAGCTACCGCCCAGAGCGCCGTAGAGATCTTTTCGCCAATCTTCCGTATTCATGTACGTACGCAAAGGTTCAACGTCCGTCCAGAAGTGCACAGGATTCCAATCATAATTCGGGTCTTGGCGGGGCTTCTCTTCAGTAAGGAAGGCCCATGTACGCGCTTCATCCTTCTTGCAGCTTGCGAGAACTGCCGACACCACATCCAAGTCTCTACTTGCAACAGTCCTGTAAGCGATTAGATCTAGCTCTCGGGCACGCCCGTCCACATCGTCTGCGTAGTAGCGGCTTCCTATGGTTGTCCATCGGGACTTCTTGAAGGCGTCTGCAACGACATGCTCAAGAATGAAGCCCGTCTTTTCTAGAGCTGCCGGTATCTGGTCTAGGGGCACGACCTGTCGCTTGGGTAGCATTACGGATCCTCCGAGGGTTTCATTCCTGATGAGGATCCCAGTTTAGCGGGGTGTGGGGGCAGCGCCCCTACGAAAGCGCCTCACACGCGCTGGCGAGGTTTACGCCCCGGTACCGTCAGGACGCCTATCGATAGGTCGGCGTCAGGGCCAGTCATCGCCACCGCCGAACGCTGTTTGCGCTGGCTCACAACGTCCCGCAGATTAACGACAGTGGCAGGATGATGGCGACTGCCGGCATCGCGATTACGTCCATCCAAGTCGATACGTTGTCGGGGGAGCGAGCAGGCAGGCAAGAGCCGAGCCAGAGGCCCAGCCATTGCCACGCCGAAGACACGAACGCGGCCACAGACCGATACGGCATTTCGCATAATGTATATTATGTTCATTACGCCATTGCCCGATCCAGGCTTCACCAGTCACGCCCCTGATTCACTCCAGGCGCCGGCCTGATTGTCAGTGATTCGATCACTGCCAACCGCCCTTTGGGCTTCCCTCAACCTCTGCAGGAATGGCAAAGGATCTTGCGGATCTGACAGTGGCCGGTAAAGACGGCTTTGCGGGCGTAGTTTTGCCGCTGATCTTGCCGTGGCTGCACGCCAGCCTGGCAAGAGCGCTTTCGCCGATTCGGCACCAACGACCGAGGCCTCAGGAGCGCGTTCTGGCACCCCAGCCGTAGCCACTCACTGGTCGTGACGCGTCACGCTATTCGGCTCGTTCCATGCCGGCGAGCTCCATGCCATCTAGGCGCGGGCCCGCGTCGATGCGCTGAGGATGAGGGACATCCTCAGGAACTGTGCAGCCAGCCTCGGCTGGATATCGCCGGCCACGTGCGACCAACGCATCGCATCACAGGAACGTGTGCATCACAAAGACATCCACCAAGCCCAGCGTCCCATGCCGGAACGCCTTTGGTAGCGTTCGCACCACCTCGAACCCCAGCTTCCGGTACAGCGCCACCGCCGGGCCATTGGTACTGACCACGTAATTGAACTGCATGGCCAGGAATCCTTCCGCCCTCGCCCGTTCCAGACTGTGTTCCACCAGCGCCCGGCCCACGCCTTGCCCTTGTGTCGGCGCATCCACCACATACGTGGCGCTGGCCACATGCGCCCCCAGATCAGGGAAGTTCGGGCCCATCTTGTACATGCCCACCACTCGGCCCTGCAGAACGGCCACATAAGGTGTCTGCGACAGGAACCAGTGCGCGCGAAAGGTTTCGACCTCAAAAGAGGAGGCAAAAGGCAGCGCATCCTGCGCCGCAATGGCCGTCTTGAACATACCCCACATCGCGTCGAAATCGCCTGCACGGGCGGGCCGGATCTCCATGCGTCTCCTGCAGATCTGTGGTGATGACCAGACCGGACACTACCAGAATCCAGCCCCTGCCCCATGGCTGCTTCACGCGCCACCGCCATCACCTCCGCAATAGTTGTGGAAATTCCGGCCCTCAGAGCAGTAGATGTCTCCTGTTTCCGTGCACATCCCGCACCGGCTTCGACGGTGGCGCGTTCCCGCCTACGTCCTGCTGGGCATCTACCTGCTGTACCTGCTGGCCGGCAACATCTTCCTCAATACCCCGCTGTTCGATCAGGTCACCAACCGCAAGCCGCACAAGTTCGTGATGACCACCGGCCCGGCCATCACGCTGCTGCCCGGCCATGTCATCGCCTGGAACGTGCACATGCGCGGCCACGTGAACCACACGGTCTACGTGCTGCATGCCGAGCGCGCCAGCGCCCGGTTGGCGGTGCTGCCCCTGTTCCAGCGCGAGGTACGGGTTCCGCGCTTGCAGGCGACGGGGGTTTCCGCCGAGATCAGCCGCGTCGAAGAAGCCATCCCGCCACCGCCGCGCAGCGACCGCGGCTGGACGCTCCGTTTCGATGCCATCCACAGCGACAGCATCCGCAGCGCACGCTTTGGCAAGTTGCTGATCATTGGCAACGGCCGGGGTACGGTGGGCTTCCTCAAGCAGCTGCGCGGCGGGCCGTCGGAGCTCTTCGAATCCGAGGTGGCGTTCAGCGATGCGGACACCAGTTTTGACGGCGTGCAGCTGTTGGGCGACATGGATCTCACCGCGCGCTTCAGCTATCCGCGCCACTATCGGGACCAGGCGCCCGGTCTGGCCAAGTTGAAGTTGCTGCATGCCCAGCTCGAGGTCGACGCCCGCAGCCAGGGCCTGCGCATGGACACGGATGCCACAACGCCGAAGATATCCAGCGCGCCCGTGCCCGGACGCCTGCAGCTGGCGCTGCACCTGATTGACGGCCAGCTGCAGCCCGCGGACCGCGCAATCTGGCAGGTGCCACTCTACCTGGGTGACGGCGCCCCCGATCGCGGCGTGCTGGCCCTGCAGCTCAATGTGTCCAACGACCTGCGCCTGCAGGCCCGCCTGCCGCCAAAGCCCGGCTCAGGCAGCGAAGTGGATGCCGATCTGCACATCAGTGGCCGGAACATTCCCTTCCAGCAGCCCGCCCAGCTGCTGGAACGCAGCTCCGGCACAGTGCGCGGCGAATGGACGTTCACTTCGCTCAACTGGATCCCTGCCCTGTTCGTTCGCAAGCCGTGGCTGCAGCTGGACGGCGGCGGCACGCTGAAGGCGGACCTGCGCGTGCGCAACGGCGAACTGATCGAAGGCAGCACCGTGGACATTCCGGCCGCCGAAGCCGTGGCCGAAGTCGCCGGCGTACGACTGGCGGGCACGGCCAGCGCCCATGGCGAACTGAAGGCCGGCAGCCCCAGCCAGGCACAGCTGGCTGTCCGGCTGCCACGATTCACTGCGCGGCCAACCGATGCCAAGGATGTGCGCCTGTTCGACGGCCGTGATCTGGCACTGGACCTGACCGGCGATGGTCGCCTGCAGGAGCTGCGCAAGGGTGTCCGCGCGCACCTGCGCTTCAGCCAAGCAACGATTCCCGACCTGGCCGCCTACAACCGCTACCTGGGCTCGCCGCAGGTGCGAATGCTCCGTGGCACCGGCAGCCTGAGCGGCGATGCCACGCTCGACACCGATGGACGCGTCGGCCACGGCACTGCCCGGCTGCTGGGGCGCAATGCCAGCGCCAAGGTGGCAGGGTTGGACATGGGCGGCGACGTCGACGTGAAGGCAACGCTGCGCCGCGGTGACTTCAATCAGCGTCATTTCGATCTGTCCGGCACCACCATCGAGCTGAGCAATGTGCAGGTGGCGGATACAGAGCAAACAAGCGCATGGAAAGGCCGCGTGGCCTTCAAGCGTGGCCGCATCGACGCGCAGTCGCCCTTCCAGGTCGATGCCACCACGGATCTGGATCTCAGCGATGCCCGCCCGTTGCTTGCACTGTTCGCAGAGCGTACCGACTACCCGCGCTGGACCCTGTCGCTGTTGGATTCCGGCCAGGTGCAGGCACGGGCGACGCTGCGCTGGCGCCCGGGCCATCTGATCATCGATGGATTGCAGGCCGAGAACGATCGGCTTTCGGTACGCGCGCGGCTGGATCTGCTCGACCAGCGCAAGCGCGGTGATCTCTACCTGCGCTGGGGGCTGCTGGGTGCGGGCATCGAGCTGGACGGTGACCAGCGCCAATGGCACCTGGCCAGGGCACGCGAGTGGTTTGACCAGCGACCTTCCCTGTTGCCAGCGAGCCAGGGAGCCGGTGCCGTCGGCTCTTCAGATTGAAGGCCGACAGCCTGCATCCATTCGCGGCCCCTGTGCGTAGACAGGCCGCATACGTATCAAGGAGCTGCACGGTATGAAGCGGAGTTCACAGGTTTCCGGACTTCTGGGATGGGTGGCGATCACCTTCGTTGCGGCAACCCTGGGGGCGTGGGCGTCCACGTCCGCGGCAAGCTTCTACGCCAGCCTTGCCCTCCCCGCATGGGCACCACCGGCCAGCGTCTTTGGCCCGGTGTGGACACTGCTCTACGCCATGATGGCGGTTGCCGCGTGGCTGGTCTGGCGCGAACGCGGTTGGCGCGGCGCACGGCCCGCGCTGCTGCTCTATCTGGTGCAGCTGGCCGTCAACGCGCTATGGAGCTGGCTGTTCTTCGGCTGGAAGCTGGGCGCGCTTGCCTTCGCCGACATTCTTGTATTGATCGTGTTGGTGTGCGCGACGATCGTCATGTTCGCGCGCATCCGCCGGCTTGCGGCGGTGCTGCTGCTTCCTTACCTTGCCTGGATTTCGTTCGCCTCGGCGCTCAACTTCGCCGTCTGGCGGGCCAATCCCGGGCTGCTGTGATCTCTGCTGCTCACGCCTGGGCCACGGCCTGCGGGCGCCAGGTTCGCAGCAGGGCCGGCTTGAACGCCTGCTGCCCGCAACCGGTGGGGCACCTCACCACCCGCGCCGCGGTATGGCTGACCAGGCCCTGCCCTTCTTCTGCCTTGAAGATCGTCTCGCAGGAAAGGCAACGCGCTACCAGCGAGTACAGGTGCAGCAGCCGGCCGCTGGCAGGGTCCTGTAGTGCATCCACATCCAGCAGTTCAAATTGGCAGCTGTCAGGGAGCATGCGGTACTCGGGCGCGGATGCGGTCTGCAGGTTCACGGGCGTGGCATCTGTTGGAAGTGCAGTCACCGTAGGGCAGTCGCTGTCTAGCCGGCGTGCAGCGCAGATGTGCTGGCCGCGAAACCTGCACCGGCCCCCGCATCGAAATCTGCTAGGGTGCGCGCCGATGCCTACATCCACATTGCCAGCACAGCCCGATCACCCCATTGCCCTCAGCGCTGCCCTGAAAGCGCACACCCGAACGGCCCACGATCGCCTCGACCAGCACCTGTTGCAGCAACACATCTTCGCGTCGCGCCAGCGTTACCTCTGCTTCCTGCGCGTGCAATGGCACTTCCATAGCGCCGTTGCGCCGCTGTACCGGATGCAGGATCCGGGCGCGACCCGCTTGCCGCTGATCGAGGAGGATCTTCGCGACCTCGGCGCTTCCATGCCGGTACCCCATGCCTGGCAACCGCAGCCTCAAGCATTCTCGAAAGCGACCGTTCTGGGCTGGCGCTACGTGGCAGAGGGCTCGACGCTGGGAGCGTCCGTGCTGTTGAAGATGGCCGCTGCGTTGCAGCTTCATGCCGGGTACGGAGCGCGCCACCTGCGCCCTTCCAACCTCGGTGTGGCCGAGTACTGGAGACGCGAGCGGGAGGAGCTGGATGCGCTCGTTTTAAGTGGCCAGGAGCGCGCACAGGCATGCAGGGGCGCGACAGACGCCTTCCAGTTCATCCGTCGCTGCGTAGATGAAGAATTCAGGTTTGAATGAAAGCCCCTTCACATTCACGTGGTGGTATGCGGCGGCACGCTTTTGCTTCACCATCCATGCACACCGGATGCAGTGCTGGGCCTTTCCAGCCATCCACGAATCATGAGCCCCGCCCTTGATGCCTCCTGCCGAATCCGCGCACGTCACTGCCCTGTCCCGTTGCGCGCGCGAACCGATCCACACCCCCGGCGCGATCCAGCCCTACGGTGTGCTTCTGGTCGTTGAACCGCAGTCCCTGCAGGTACGCGAGCGCGCCATCAGCCACCCCGGGCTGCTGAAACAGTTCGGCGAACCGTTGATGAAGCACGTCAGTGAGGTGCTGGGCGGCGTGCTGGCACCGTTCCAAGGCGCGTTGCAACAGGCGACGGTGGGCAGCAGCGCGCATGTCGGTGCCGTGCACCTGGATGGGCACGGCCGCCATCAGCTGCTGGTGCACCGCTCCGCCACGGACCTTCTGGTCGAGCTGGAGGCACCGGTTCCCGGCCAGCCCGGCTCGCTGGAAGAACTGTATCCAGCCATCCGCGAGCTGATGACCGGCATTGAATCGGCAGCGACGGTGGAAGACCTGTGCAGGCTTGCGGCCGCGCACATGCGGCGGCTCACCGGCTTTGACCGCACCCTGGTCTATCAGTTCGATGCCGGCTGGAATGGCATCGTGGTGGCCGAAGATGGCAATGGCCTGTTGCCATCCTACCTCGACCTGCGCTTCCCGGAGTCGGACATTCCCGCACAGGCCCGCGAACTCTACCGCCGGAACCGGGTGCGCCTGATCGCGGACAACAACTACACCCCTGCCCCGCTGATGCGGGCCGAAGACCACCGCGAGGCGCCACCGACCGACCTGAGCCTGGCTGTGCTGCGCAGCGTGTCCCCCGTGCATCTTCAGTACATGCGCAACATGGGGACCGGGGCGTCGATGTCGGTGTCACTTGTACATGAGGGGCGGTTGTGGGGCCTGATGTCCTGCCATACCGTGCAGCCACGCCGCCTGCCCTACCACGTGCGTACCGCCTGCGAGTTCATGGGCCAGATCCTGTCGCTGCAGATCGCGCTGAAGGAGCGCGCCCGTGCAATCGAAGAGCGCGTGGCCCGGCGTTCGGTGCTGGTCAAGCTCTTGGCACGCATGGCCGGTGATGAGGACTTCATGGCTGCACTGCGCCACGACGAGGCCAGCCTGCTGTCGCTGACCGGCGCGACCGGTGCGGCCATCGTGCACAAGGGCGACTGCATGCGCGTGGGTGAGTGCCCACCGGCCAGCGACGTGCTGGCCCTGGCCGATTGGCTGGCTACCCGGCAGGCCGGGCAGGAAACCTACTGCACCGACCACCTTGCCGCCCACTGGTCGCCTGCCGCACACCTGGCCGATGTAGCCAGCGGCCTGCTGGCAGTGTCCATTTCGCAGCTGCATGACAGCTACCTGATGTGGTTCCGGCCGGAGGTGGTGCGAACCGTGCGCTGGGGGGGAGACCCCCGCAAGACCGCAGCGCCCGGCGTGGCACTGTCGCCGCGGAGCTCCTTCGATGCCTGGAAAGAGACCGTGCGGCAGCGCAGCCTGCCGTGGAATGATGCTGATTGCGATGCGGCGCACGAGATGCGCACGGCCATCGTCGATATCGTGCTGCGCAAGGCCGAGGAGATGGCGGAGCTGAACGAGCAGCTCCTGCGCAGCAACAAGGAACTGGAGGCCTTTTCCTATTCGGTCAGCCACGACCTGCGCGCCCCCTTCCGCCACATCGTGGGCTACTCGGAGCTGCTTGGCAGCTCGGCGGGCGAACGCCTCAACGAGACCGAGCGCCGCTTCCTGGATACGATCGTCGATTCGGCAAAGTCCGCCGGCACACTGGTGGACGACCTGCTCAGCTTCTCGCAGATGGGACGCTCCACGCTGGGGCGGGTGCGGCTGGACATGGCTGCGCTGGCCGAGGACGTGCGCCGGAGCCTGGCGCTGGATTACGCCGGCCGCGACGTGCAGTGGACGCTCGCGCCGCTGCCGGAGGTGGAAGCCGACCCGACGATGCTTCGCCTGGTCTGGCAGAACCTGCTGGGCAACGCGATCAAGTTCACCCGCGAGCGCGAGCACGCGATGATCGAGATTGGGCACGACCGCAGCGACGACGAAGATCACTTCTTCGTGCGCGACAACGGCTGCGGCTTCGACATGCGTTACGTCGACAAGCTGTTCGGCGTGTTCCAGCGCCTGCATCACGTCGAAGAGTTCGAAGGCACCGGCATCGGTCTGGCCAACGTACGCCGCATCATCGGCCGCCATGGCGGCCGTACCTGGGCCGAGGGCGAGCCCGGCAAGGGCGCCACCATTCACTTCACCCTACCCCGCTCCACAGGAGAACACCCATGAGGGACCTGCGGCCGATCCTCCTGGTGGAGGACAGCCCCAAGGATGCAGAGCTGACGATGGCCGCGCTTGCGCGCTGCCAGCTGCTCAACGATGTCATCCATGTACGCGACGGCGCCGAAGCGCTGGACTACCTGCGCTGCGAAGGCAAGTTTGCCGGCGCCATGCACGGCGGTCCGGTGGTGGTGCTGCTGGACCTCAAGCTGCCCAAGGTCAATGGCCTTGAAGTACTGGAACAGGTACGTGGCGATGCGAATCTGAGCAGCACGCCGGTGGTGATGCTGACCTCCTCGCGCGAAGAGCAGGACCTGGTGCGCAGTTACGAACTGGGCGTCAACGCATTCGTGGTCAAGCCGGTCGACTTCAAGGAATTCTTCGACGCAATCCAGGGCCTGGGAATGTTCTGGGGCATCACCAACCAGCCGCCACCGCATCGGCCCAACGGCTCGGGGCAGCGCAATGCGTGATGGATCGCGCCGCAGCAAGCGCCTGCGCATCCTCATGCTGGAGGACAGCGCGCTTGATGCGGAGCTGATCAGCGCCCAGCTGCAGCGTGCCGGCCTCGATTTCGAGGCCGAGCGCCTGTGGACCCGCAACGCGTTCATCGAGGCCATCGAAAACCGCCCGTTCGACGTGATCCTCGCCGATCATGTCCTGCCAGGCTTCGATGGTGACGCAGCACTTGCCCTGGCGCGCGAGCGCGTGCCGCAGACGCCTTTCATCTTTGTTTCCGGCACCCTGACCGAGGAACTGGCGGTACAGGCCCTCACGCGCGGTGCCCGCGACTATGTGGTGAAGCAACGCCTGCAACGCTTGCCCGATGCGATCCGCCGCGCCCGCCAGGAGGCGCAGGAGCGTACCCAGCTGGCCAATGCGCAGGCCGCGCTGAACGAAAGCCAGGCCCAGCTGCAGAAGGTGACCGATGCCGTCCCGGCGCTGATCGCCCAGTTGGACAAGGACCATCGCTACCGGTTTGCCAACAAGGCGTTCCTGGACTGGCATGGATTCAGCCTTGCAGAACTGCTGGGTCGGCCGGCTCGGGATGTCAGCGGCATTTCCGCCTTCGAGCACGCCCTGCCCAGCTTGGAACGGGTACTGCAGGGCGAGCGCACCCGCTTCCAGGTCGAACTGATCCATCGCAGCGGCGAATCACGATTCGTGCAGATGGACTGCGTGCCTGAGCATGCCGCCGATGGCAGCGTGGCCGGGTATATCTGCCTGGGCAGCGACGTCTCGCTGCTGAAACAGGCCGAGCTGGCCCTGCGCGAAGACAACCAGCTGCTCGAGCAGCAGGTACAGGCACGCACGGCCGAGTTGCGCGCCAGCAAGCGGCGCCTGCAGGCGATCTTCGAATCCAGCTTCCAGCACCAGGTGCTGCTGGATCTGTCCGGACGCGTGGTCGATGCCAATGACGCGTCACTGGCCGCGGTGCTGGCAGACAAGAAGGAGGTCGTTGGCCAACGCTTCGCCGAATCGGTCTGGTTCGGCACCACCGAGGGCATCGGCGCGCTGATCGATCGGGCCGTGGCCGCAGCCGTACAGGGCCGCAGTTCACTGCATGCGCTGGAGCTGGAACTCCCGACCGGGCGGCGCAGCTTTGATTTCTCGTTCCGTCCACTGCTCGATACGGAGGGCGTGGTCACCGCTGTGGTCTCCGAGGCCGTGGAAACCACCGCGCGCGTGCACGCTGAGCATGCCCTGCGCCAGTCGCAGAAAATCGAGGCGGTCGGCCAGCTCACCGGCGGCATCGCACATGATTTCAACAACATCCTGACGATCATCTCAGGCAACGTCGAGCACGCCATGCTGCTCAGCGAGCGCGCGGGCGAACCCGGAGCGATGGTGAGCCGTGCGCTGGACAATGCACTGAAGGGTGTCGGCCGTGCCGCCAGCCTGACCCAGCGCCTGCTGGCGTTTGCCCGGCGCCAGCCGCTGCGCAGCCAGGCCGCCAACCTCAACGAGCGCCTGCTGGACATGCACGACATGCTGCAGCGTGCGCTGGGTGAGCTGGTGCAGTTGGAGATCCGCAGCGCCGAGGACATCTGGTGCGTCGAGATCGACGTCAGCCAGCTGGAGGCCTCCGTACTGAACCTGGCGGTGAATGCCCGCGATGCGATGCCGCACGGCGGCAGGCTGGTGATCGAGGTCGACAACAGCCACCTCGACCACGACTACGCCGCACTGTTCCCGGATGCGACGCCGGGCGAGTACGTGATGCTGCGGGTGCGTGACAACGGCCACGGCATGGACGCGGCGACGCTTGCCCGGGTCTTCGAACCCTTCTTCACTACCAAGCAGGTTGGCCGTGGCACCGGCCTGGGCCTGTCGATGGTGCATGGCTTCGTCAAGCAGTCCGGGGGCCACGTGCTGATCGATTCGGTGGAAGGCGGCGGCACCAGCATCACCATGATGTTCCCGCGCTCACCGCTGGCCCTGCCCTCCGAAGCGCGCACCCCGCAGACCGGCCTGGCGGGCTACTCGCCGCGCGAGGAAACCATCCTGGTGACCGAGGACAACGACGATGTCCGCGCCCACACGGTGGATGCACTGCGGCTGCTGGGCTACCGGGTATTGGAAGCCCACGACGGCCCCTCCGCGCTGCGGCTGCTGGAACGCCCTGATACCAAGGTGGACCTGCTGTTCTCTGACGTGGTGATGCCCGGCATGTCGGGTTGGGAGCTGGTGCGTGAAGTCCGTGAGCGCTGGCCGGAAGTCGCCGTCCTGTTCACGTCGGGCTATCCGCGCGACCACGACCAGGTGGGCAGCCAGGGCCGGGCCGTTGCGCTGCTGCCGAAGCCGTTTACCCGCAGTGACCTGGCGACTGCGGTGCGCACCGCGCTGGAGGCGATGCCACACTGAGATCAGGACACCGGATCGCGCGCGCCAGCAGCGATCCGGTTGATGTCCGCGCATTCCACCGTGCCCGGCGGATGCTCCCTGGCGGCCAAGGCAATCATCGCCTGGCCCAGCGCCAGATTGCTCGTCACCAGCGAAGGCGCAACCGCGCCGGCCAGTTTCATCAATGGCGCACCGCCCCAGTACAGCGGCTTCAGCAGTGCATGACGGGTGCCGGTACCCGGGACCGGACGAACGCCTCCTGGGCGCAGCATCACCGTGCGCACCAGCAGGGCCTGCAATGCCACTTCGGTCTCGCCCTTGACCCTCAGCGGCATCACCCGGCTCTGCGGATCCGCACCCGCACCGGATATATACAGAAAGCGCCCCTCGGGATTCGCCGCCGCCCAGGCGCGTGCGACCGCCAGCGTGATGTCCAGGGTCACGCGTCGATACTCGACCTCTGCCGTGCCGACCGGTGGCGCACCGGCACAGTAGAAGCATGCGTCGAAGCCGGCCAGTTGCTCATGCCGGCCTTGCATTTGCAGAAAATCGGGGACGATCAGTTCGCTGCCGGGCCCGTTCAGGCTGCCCGGCCTGCGGACCAGGGCAGTCAGGTGGGCCACCTGCGGCGAGCGCTGGCAGGCCAGCGCAACACCCTGCCCCACCAGGCCCGCAGCACCGGTCAACAGAATCCTCAACGCACCTTTCCCGGTCATGGTCGCACCCACGCTAGAGTTTCACGAAACGCTGGATCTTCCGCGCCAACCAGCCACTGAACACCAACGGCGCGTCCAGCGCTGACACGCAGATGCAGGGAACACCGGGTGCAGTTACCGGTTGATGCTCCACCTCCTCGTCCAGGTCCGCCACGTCGCCCGGCGCGAACAGCCCCAGCGCGTCGTTGTACGAGCCTCGAAGGATCTGGGTCAGTTCGCTGCGGCCATGGCTGTGCATCGGCAGGCACTTGCCCGGGGCAATCTTCAGCATGATCAGCGAGGGCATCTGCTCAGCCCTGATGCAGTGCACGCCGGGCGCCATCCAGCGCCAGCGCAGGGCACTGAGCGAAGCGCCGAAGTAAGGATGCAACGAGGCGGGCAGATGGTCCGGATCGGCCTCGGGCCGCTCCCTCGGCACCGGGCGCCTGGTTCCGGTGATGGCGCTCGGCGCGTCCGAGGCCAGCTGCATCAGCATGGCCTCGCGCAACTGCTCGCGACGCGTATCGGCCGCGGGCGGTTGGGTCTGCTCCAGCAGAACCGAGCCAATCGCCTCGGCATCGCGCAGGCGCTGGCGGCAGTGGGGGCACTGCTCAAGGTGGGCACCGGCCACGATGCCCAACGGCGCCGGCAGCGCGCCGGCGGCATAGCTCATCAGCGTGGATTCGTGCAGGTGGTGATGCGGATTCACAGCGCACCTCCCACTTTGGCCTGCAGTTGCAGGAACGCACGTCGCAGGTGTGACTTTACCGTTCCAAGCGGCATGCCCAGCGCCTGGGCAATCTCGCTGTGGCTCTTCGCCTCGAAATAGGACATCCGCACCAGCCTCGCCTGCACGGCGGGCAGCTCGTTGATGCGCTGGCGAAGGCGCGCCTGGTCGGCGAACTGCTCGGCGCTGCTGCGCTCGATCATGTCCACGGCCGCGGCGTCTTCCACCGCTGCCTGCACCTGCATCCAGCTGCGCTCTCGACGGATGCGGTCGATATGCAGGTTGCGCGCGATCCGGTACAGCCAGGTACTCAGCGCGCCTTGGGCCGCATCATACTCGGCCGCCCGCAACCACAGGCGCAGCAGGCACTCCTGCGCCATTTCCTCGGCCACGGCGTCGGGTGCCCCCAGGCCACGCAGATACACGCACAGCCGCGGCATGAAGTAGTCATAGATCCGCATGAAACAGTCGCGGTCGCGCAGCCGCGCCACACTGTCCATGTCATCGGCCCAGTTCGTCGGCTCGCTGCTAGGCTGCTGGGAACTGGACACGGTGCGTGCGGTATCGAAGTTGAGGAGGGTGCTGGCAGCGTCAGGGTACATCTGCGTGAGCGGCGGGCAGGTGAAGGTCTGTCCTCTCTACGCGCAGGGGCGGCCATTGGATGCAGCAGGCACTGTGCATCCAAGCAGCCGCGCCCGCCGTATGACCTGAGCCTCCCTACCGGATGAACACCATGCGCACTGCCTGGCTGCTGCTGTGCCTGCCCCATGCCGCGCTGGCGGCGCCCTGGCTGCGCAACGAGGGCGTGGCCACCTCGGCGCAGGGCGACCTTCTCTATCGTGAAGTGCACTGGCGGCGCGGCCCATCGGAGGGTGCCGAGCGCTGGGTGCTCTATCAGTGCCCGGATGGCCGCCCCTTCGCCCGCAAGCATCTACCGGCCAGCGCCCGCCCGCAGGCCCGGGGTTATTCGCTGCAGGACAGCCGTAGCGGGCAAACCGCTGAAGTCGACGCGAGTGGCGAGTCGGTGTCGATCGCCTGGAAAGAAGATGCCGCCAGCGAGCTGCGTCAGCGTCGGCTTGAGCTGGCACCGGATGCGGTGATCGACACGGGCTTCGACGCCGCGGTGCGCCAGCATTGGCCAGCGCTGCTGCGAGGTGAACGCATCAGCCTGCCCTTCCTGGTGCCGGGGCGGCAGCGCTTCTTCCCGGTGCAGGTGCGGCGTACCGGCCCTGTTCGCTGGCAGGGCATCGACGCCCAGGCCATCGAGGTCAGTCTGGACACGTGGTACGGCGGCATCGCGCCGCGCCTGTCGCTGGTCTATGCCAGCGCCGACCGCCGCCTGCTGGAATTCCGCGGAACCAGCAACCTGCGCGATACCCGCGGCACCTACCCACAGGTCACGGTGCGCTTCAGTTCGCCGGTGGCCGAGCGGCCCGCCAGCGAATGGCAGCAGGCCTGGGCGCAACCGCTGGTCGAACGCTGCAGCGTGATGCCCAAGTGAAGCCGGAATTTTCCACAGTCGGCCGCATCCATTGCGCGCACTGCTGCGTAGAGGAAGACACGACACCCGCCGAGATCCGCCATGGCCTCTGTAGCGCCCCTCCCCCGCCGACGCTGGCGCCTGCTGCGCACCCTGAAGCGCTGGGTCGACACCGGCAGCGCTGCAGACCACGCCACTGGCGAGCCCGGACGCATCGACTGGCTGCGCGCCGTACCATTCGCGTTGATGCACCTGGCCTGCATCGCGGTGATCTGGGTAGGCATCTCGTGGACGGCAGTGATCGTCGCCGCAGCCCTCTACGCAGTGCGCATGTTTGCGATCACCGCCTTTTACCACCGCTACTTCTCGCACCGGACGTTCCAGGCATCGCGAACGGTGCAATTCGTGTTCGCGGTGATCGGCGCGTCCAGCGTGCAACGTGGGCCGCTGTGGTGGGCGGCCCACCATCGCCATCACCATCGGCATGCCGACCAACCGCTGGACCCGCACTCGCCGCGCGAAGGCGGCTTCTGGCGCAGCCACATGGGCTGGTTCCTCACCCGCGAGGCATTCGCCACGGATCTATCGCGCGTGCCTGACCTGGCGCGCTTCCCCGAGCTGCGCTGGCTGGACCGCTTTGATACGGCGGTGCCGGTACTGCTGGCTGCCGCGCTGTACGCACTCGGCGCCGGCCTGGAGCGCTGGGCGCCCGGACTGCACACCTCTGGCCCGCAGTTGCTGGTGTGGGGCTTCTTCATTTCCACCGTGGTGCTGTTCCACGCCACCGTCACCATCAACTCGCTGGCCCATCGTTTTGGCCGGCGGCGCTTCGAGACCCGTGACGACAGCCGCAACAACCTCTGGCTGGCGCTGCTTACCTTCGGTGAAGGCTGGCACAACAACCACCATTTCTTCCCTGGGACCGTCCGCCAAGGGTTCCGCTGGTGGGAGATCGACCTGACCTGGTACGGGCTGCGCGCAATGGCGGCCATGGGCCTGGTGAGGGGGCTCAAACCCATCCCCGAGTGGGTACTGGCCAAGGCGAGGTACTGACATGCGCATCGCGATCATCGGCTCCGGCATTGCCGGCCTGGCCAGTGCCTGGTGGCTGGACGGCGAACACGAAGTGACGCTGTTCGAGGCCAACGATTACCTGGGCGGACATACCCACACCCATGACGTGCAGGTGGACGGCACGCGCATGGCGGTGGATACCGGTTTCATCGTCTTCAATCCCCTGCACTACCCACTGCTGACGGCACTGTTCGAAGAACTGGGTGTGGCCTCGCAGCCGACCACCATGAGCTTCTCCATGCACAGCGAGCGAAGTGGCGTCGAGTACAACGCCACTTCGCTGGATGGCCTGTTCTGCCAACGTCGCAATCTGGTTTCGCCACGTTTCTGGGGAATGCTGGCCGACCTGCGCCGGTTCTACCGGGATGCGCCGCTGCTGCTGGCGGAAGACGAAGGCCCGACACTGGGCCAGTACCTGCGCGGCCAGCGCTACGGCACCGCTTTCATCGACGAGCACCTGCTGCCGATGGCTTCGGCACTGTGGTCGTCACCGACCGCCACGGTCATGCAGTTCCCGGCCCGCTACCTGGCCCAGTTCATGGCCAACCACCAGATGCTGCAGATGACCGGGCGCGCACCCTGGCGGGTGGTCAGCGGTGGCTCGGCACGCTATGTCGATGCCCTTCGCGCCCGCTGGCGGGTGCGTGAGCGGCTGGAATGCCCGGTTCACTCGGTCGAACGCATGCCGTGGGGCGCGCGCGTGCACAGCGCGGCCGGCGTGGAGGGGTTCGACGAGGTCATCCTGGCGTGCCACAGCGACCAAGCGCTTGCCCTGCTGCGTGACGCCGATCAGGTCGAACGCGAAGTACTCGGCGCCATCCGCTACCAGCCCAACGAAGCAGTACTGCATACCGATGCATCGTTGCTGCCGCGCAACCGCAAAGCATGGGCTGCATGGAATGCACACGTTCCCAGGGATCCAGGCGCGCCCTGTACGGTCAGCTATTGCATGAACCTCCTGCAGGGCCTGCCCGGTGACACCCCGCTGGTCGTGACCCTCAACCGCAGCGAGGCGATCGATCCGGCCAAGGTGCTACGCAGGCTGCACTATGCCCACCCGGTGCACGATCATGCCGCTATCCGCGCTCAGCAGCGCTGGGCAGAGCTGCAGGGCCGCCGCCACACCTGGTTCGCCGGCGCATACTGGGGCTGGGGCTTCCACGAAGACGGCATCCGCAGCGCCCGCCGCGTGGTGGACGCGATGCGCGAGTGCACCGCGCACCTTGACAGCGTTGCGCCCGGCGAGGTGGCAGCGTGAGTGCCAGCGCACTCTACTTCGGGCAGGTGATGCACCGACGGCATCATCCGCAGCCCCACTCGTTCCGCTATCCGATCGCGCAGCTGCTGCTCGATCTGGACGAGCTGGAGACCGTGTTCGCCGGGCGCTGGCTGTGGTCGGTCAATCGCCGCAACCTGGCCGAGTTCCGCCGCAGCGACTATTTCGGCAATCCCGCACAACCGCTGGCCGATGCGGTGCGCGACCATGCTGCGGCTACCCTGGGCTATCGGCCTGCCGGCCCGGTACGCCTGCTCACCCATCTTCGCTTCGGCGGGTACGTATTCAACCCGGTCAGCTTCTACTACTGCTACCAGTCCGATGGCAGCACCCTGGACTGCATCGTCGCCGAGATCACCAATACGCCCTGGAAGGAACGGCACGCCTATGTGCTGCCAGTCGCCACGGCCACCCACGAAGGCACCTCGCTGCGCTGGCGGTTCGACAAGCGCTTCCATGTCTCACCGTTCATGCCGATGGATTGCCACTACGACTGGCGGTTCAACCGCCCAGATGATGATCTGCGCGTGCACATGCAGGTCTGGCACCAAGGTGTTCGCCAGTTTGATGCCACCCAGGCCATGCAGCGACACGCCCTGGACGGCCGCGGGCTGGCCCGGGTCCTGGCCTGCTATCCCTTGATGACCCTGCAGGTGATGGCCGCCATCCACTGGCACGCGCTGCGGCTGTGGCTGAAACGCAACCCCGTGCATGACCACCCTGCCCTTGCCGAGAAACCGCGATGAACTCGATGACTCCCCTGGTCGCCCTTCCGCGACCCGGCGCCTTGGATGCCTTCCTGCGCCGCCGCCTGCTGCAACAGCTTGCCCCCATGCGCGACGGCCGCCTGTGCGTGCGTGATGCACTCGGCGAAGTCTGGCTGGGCGATGCCCATGGCGAGCTGCAGGTGACCGTCACCATCGATGACCCGGCGTTCTACCGCAAGGTTGCAGCGCAGGGCAGCGTGGGCGCAGGTGAAAGCTACATCCAGGGCGAATGGCACTGCGATGACCTGGTGGCCCTGATCCGGCTGCTGGTGCGCAATCGCGACCTGCTCGACGGCATGGAGCGCGGCCCGGCCCGCGTGGGTGGCTGGCTGCTGCGCGGCTGGAACCGCCTGCGCCGCAACAGCCGTGAAGGCAGCCGCCGCAACATTGCCGCGCACTACGACCTCGGCAACGACTTCTTTGCCCTGTTCCTGTCGCCGGACCTGATGTACTCCTCAGCCCTGTTCGACACAGAAGATGAGTCGCTGGAATCCGCCTCCCGGCGCAAGCTGGACCGCATCTGCCAGCAGCTCCAGCTCAAGCCGGGCGATCGCGTGGTGGAGATCGGCACCGGCTGGGGTGGTTTTGCGCTGCACGCGGCGCAGCACTACGGCTGCCACGTCACCACCACCACCATCTCCGCCGAGCAGCACGCGCTGGCTGCCCAGCGCGTGCAGGCGGCCGGCCTGCAGGACCAGGTCACGCTGCTGATGCAGGACTACCGCGACCTGCAGGGCCAGTTCGACAAGCTGGTGTCGATCGAGATGATCGAAGCCATCGGCGCAGAATACCTGGACACCTACATGGCCACGCTGCAGCGCCTGCTCAAGCCTGATGGCGTTGCCCTGCTGCAGGCCATCACCATCGAGGACCATCGCTACGAGCAGGCCCGGCGCAGCGTAGACTACATCAAGCGCTATGTGTTCCCCGGTAGCTTCATTCCGTCGATCAACGCGATCATGGCCGCCAAAACGCGCTCCAGCGACCTGCAGCTGATCGCCCAGCAGGACTTCGGTCACTCCTACGCGCTGACCCTGCGCACTTGGCGCCAGCGCTTCCTCGCCCGGTTGCCCGACGTGCAGGCGCAGGGCTTCGATACGCGCTTCTGCCGCCTGTGGGAGTTCTACCTGGCCTACTGCGAGGGCGGCTTCCTGGAGCGCTCGATCGGGGTCTCCCATCTGCTGATGGCGCGCCCGGGGCATCGCCCGGGCGCCTCATCGGGCCAAGGCAGCTGAGATGCGCAGGTTCTGGCCCAATCTGCTTGGCAACCAGCTGGTCTGGCTGTGCGCCGTAGCCGGCGCCGGGCGCGGCTGGCAGTGGCCGGCGTTGCTGGCAGCCTCTCTCTACATCGGCAGCCAGCTGCTGACGTCGCCGCAACCACGGCTGGACCTTCGGTTGATGGTGTTGGCACTGGCCTGCGCATGGCTGGTCGATGCCAGCGCCGCCGCCAGCGGCACCGTGCGCTACGCCGCCGCCCCGCTGGGCTGGGTGCCGCCCCCCTGGATCATGGCGCTGTGGGCCGCGTTCGCGATGACGCTGACCACCTCGATGCGCTTCCTGCTGCGCCACCCGGCCTTGCCGGCTCTGTTCGGCCTGCTGTTGGCACCGCTGGCCTATCTCTCCGCAGCGCGCGGTTTCGATGCGGTCCGTTTCGCCACACCCACGTGGCAGGGCCTGCTGGTGTTGGGTGCGGGCTGGAGCATCGCGCTTTCGCTGCTGTGCGTCACCGCTCGTCGCGGCTCTCGCACCACTCCGCCCTCCCTGGCCGGAGCATCGTCATGATCAATCTGCTGTGGGTACTGCTGTATGCCGTGCTGGTGATGAGCTGGGGCTGGGCCTGGCAGCGCCGCCACCAGAACATCGGCGTTGTCGACGTGCTCTGGGCCAAGGGCGTGGGCGCCTCGGCCCTGCTGCTGGCGCTGCTCGGCGATGGCGCGATGTTGCCTCGGGTTGCGTTGGGCCTGCTCGGCGGCCTGTGGGGCAGCCGGTTGGCGCTGCACCTGTGGCGCCGGGTCCGTAGTGAACCCGAAGACGGGCGCTACCGTTATCTGCGCGAACACTGGCAGAGCCACCAGGGCAAGATCTTTGGCTTCTTCATGGCGCAGGCGCTGCTGGTCGTGCTGTTCGCCCTGCCCTTCGTTGCGGTGGCAGCCAATTCCCATGCCGGCCTGACACCGTGGACAGTCGCCGCAGCACTGGCCTGGCTGTTGAGCGTCGGCGGCGAGAGCCTGGCCGACCGCCAGCTCGCACGTTTCCGCGCCGACCCGGCGAACAAGGGCCGCACTTGCCGCGAGGGGCTCTGGCGTTATTCACGCCACCCCAACTACTTCTTCGAGTGGCTGCACTGGTTCACCTATGTGCTGCTCGCCGTCGGTTCCCCCCTGTGGTGGCTGGCGTGGGCCGGGCCGCTGCTGATGTATCTGTTCCTGCGCTATCTCAGCGGCGTCCCCTTCACCGAAAAGCAGGCGTTGCGCAGCCGCGGCGACGACTACCGTGCCTACCAGCGCAGCACGCCGATGTTCTTTCCCTGGTTCCCCCGTTCTTCCAAGGAGCATTCCGCATGAGCGCGATCCCGTCACTGAATCCGGCTGAAGACGCGGAAACCGGGCTGATCGCCTGGGCCGAACGCGGGCTGGTTCCCGATGCGGCGCTGCGTGCCGGCATCCGGCGCCTGTGCGCGCAACGCCTGCACGAGGAATCGGCGGGAGGTATCGAGGCACAGTCCGCACGCTTCAGCCGTCGCATCGCAGAACTGACCGACAGTCCGCTCGCATTGCATACCGACGCGGCCAACCGCCAGCACTACGAAGTTCCCGCGGCATTCTTCCAGGCCTGCCTGGGCAAGCGGCTGAAGTACAGCAGCTGCTACTACCCCACCGGGCGCGAAACGCTGGACCAGGCTGAGGAAGCGATGCTGGAACTGTATGGCCAGCGCGCCGGACTTGCCGATGGCCAGCAGATTCTCGAACTGGGCTGTGGCTGGGGTTCGCTGACCCTGTGGATGGCCGAACGCTATCGGCAGGCCAACATCACTGCGGTGTCCAACTCGCACAGCCAACGCCAGCACATCCTGGCGCAGTGCCAGGCCAGAGGCCTGCACAACGTCGAGGTGCTGACCTGCGACGTCAACCAGCTTGAGCTGCCCACGGCACGCTTCGATCGCTGTGTCTCGGTGGAAATGTTCGAACATGTGCGCAATTACCAGCGACTGCTGGCGCACATCGCGCAGTGGCTGAAGCCCGACGGCGCGCTGTTCGTGCACATCTTCGCCCATCGCACGCTGATGTACCCGTTCGAGACCGAGGGCGGCGACAACTGGATGGGCCGTCATTTCTTCACCGGTGGACTGATGCCGGCCGCCGACACGCTGCTGCATTTCCAGCGCGACCTGCGACTCGATCAGCGCTGGCTGCTGGACGGCACCCACTACCAGCGCACCGCCGACCATTGGCTGGCCAACCAGGATGCGGCCCGCGAGGCGGTGATGCCGGTACTGGTCGCAACCTACGGCCAGGCGGCGGCGAAGATCTGGTGGCAGCGCTGGCGCATGTTCTGGATGGCCTGCGCCGAGCTGTTCGGCTACGACGATGGCCAGCAGTGGCTGGTTGCCCACTATCTGTTCCGTCCCCGTTGAGGTGTGACATGCGCATGCGCTCCCTGCTTCCCCTGCTGGCCTTGAGCCTGTTCGGTTCCGGCTGCAGCTCCAGCGATACCCGTCCCCTGCCCAGCCCGCCCTCGGTGGACGTGCCGCGCTTCATGGGCGACTGGTATGTGATCGCCCACATACCCTCATGGCCGGAGCGCGAGGCCTTCGACGCGGTGGAGAGCTATGCGCTGCGGCCGGACGGGCGCATACAGACGACCTTCACCTATCGCAAGGGCAGTTTCGACGCCCCGCAGAAGTCCATGCACCCGGTTGGACGGGTCGAGAAGAACGGCAATGGCGCGATCTGGGGCATGCAGTTCATCTGGCCGATCCAGGCCGAGTATGTGATTGCCTGGCTGGACGACGACTATGGCCAGACCATCGTCGCACGCAGCAAGCGCGACTATGTCTGGTACATGGCACGTACCCCGCACGTATCGGACAGCGACTACCAGCACGCCGTGCAGCGCATCGCGGCCATGGGCTACGACACCGGCAGGCTCAGGCGCGTGCCGCAGTCGGTGCGATAGATTGCGCTACCGCCCACTACTCGGCTCGCGGGTGACCAGGCACCCCGGCGTGACGCGTCACATTAATGCCCTGTCGAAGGGTGCCGGCAGCCCTGCAACCCAGGCCAGCTGCATCCAGCGAGAGCGCGCCAGGACACTGGGTCCCCGCGGCTTTCAACCCGACGACATGTCCCGCCCATGGATCAGCACTTATCGATGGAGCTCATCCATCGATCTTTAGGAATAGTCGTAAAAACGCAACAAATTCGATGTTCGACGCGACAGCGGCGCCAGAATGGTGGCCACGCCCATGGGCGCTGATCACCTCCCGCGCATGAATGGATTTCCTGCACCGCGCCGGCTTCGCCTGGCGCTCCTGGACGACCATGAAGTCGTCCGTCGCGGCACCGCCCTGCACCTGTCAGGCGATCTCCGGTTCGACATCGTCGCCAGCCATGGTTGCAGCGACGCGCTGATCAACAGTCTGCACCGCATGCCCGTGGATGTGGCCATCATCGATCTCACACTCGCCCGTGGCGACCTGGGCGGCATCGAGCTGGTTACGTTGCTGTGCCGCGAATTCCCGCGCACGTCGATGCTGGCCTTCGCCACGCTCTGCCCCACCACGAATCTCAACAGCCTGATCGATGCCGGACTCAGTGGGTTCGTCAGCAAGGCCGAACCCCTTGCGGCATTGTCCGACGCCATCGTGCGCGTCTTCCAGGGCCTGATCCGGATTCCGCCGGACGTCAGGCTGGCCGGCGATCGTGGCGAGCTCAGCCGCAACGAGCGGGAGGTACTGGAGCTGCTGCTGGAAGGCCTGACCGTATCGGAGATCGCGCTGCGCCGGCACCGCAGCATCAAGACCGTCAGCACACAGAAGGTCGCGGTGCTGCGCAAGCTGGGATTGCGCAGCGATGTGGAGATCTATGCGCTGCGTGAACGGCTGGAGTCGCCGTGAGGCGCCATGCGCCATTGCGTCCGTGCCTGCTGATCCGGGGGTTGCTGGTACTGCTTCTCCTTCCCGCCGCGTCGGCGGAAGATATCCGGTCACCACGCTGGTTGCCGGGCAGCAGCGTGCGGGTCTCCACCGCTCCGTCCCTACGCCCCGTGCCCGCGGCGATGGCCGATCCGTCATCACCGCCGACGCTCGCCCATGGCTACGCCAACCTGGTGGCGCGTCACGCCCAACTCAGCTTCCTGGAACACCCCTATCCGACGACCGCCGCATCAATCCTCGCTGTATGTCATCACGAGGCCGACCTGGTCATGGTGTTTGGCGGCGCGAGACACCAGAAGCTGCCCTGCCCCGACCTCGCCGCGTCCAGCCGCTTCCGGGGTGGCGCCACCCTGCTGGCAGGGCGCGCCGGCGAATGGCTGCCACGGGAGATACGCGAGCTCGACGGCCGGGTGGTGGCCGTCGTTGAAGGCGGGCCCTACGCCGGCTGGCTGCGCGCGCATCATCCTCAGATCCGGCTGCAGCACTTGCCTGATCGGTACGCAGCATTGACGGCAGTTCAATCCGGCCTGGCCGACGTGGCGATTGGCCTGGAATCCACGCTGCGCCCGCTGGTTCGACGCCATTTCAACGGCAGCCTGCGCCTGCAGCCATTCGACAGCGACTTCTCCACCGACCTCTACCTGCTCGTCCGCCAGGAAGACCAGCAGCTGCTTGAACGCATCGGGCAGGCGTTGCGGGAGATCACGCTGGAGGAGCATGCGAGCCTGCTCCACCTGTGGGCAGGCCAGACCCTGCCAGCGGCGGCGGGAAACGCACTGGACTGGATGCAGGCCTCGCCCCCGCGCGGCTGGCTGCTGCTGCCCCCTCTGCTGGTCGCCCTGTTGCTGTGGCCCATGACCCGTCACCTGCGGGTACGCGGCGACCGCCGCAGCGCGCAGGCCATCGGGATGATCAGTCACGAGATGCGCAATTCGGCACAGGCCGTACTGGCCTCGATCGAGCTGCTTGGACAATCGACACTGCCGAAAGGCGAGCGCGATCTGCTCGCCGCTGCCAGCAGCGCCAGCCAATCCCTGCGCGGCCTGTTGAATCGCGCACTGGACTTTTCGCGCCTCGCCAGCGGCGCTTTCAGGCCGCATGCACAAGCCTGTGATGCGACCCGGCTTTGCCGGCAGGCACTGGAGGCCATTCGGCCACAGGCGCAACAGAAAGGCCTGCAACTGCATCTTGATGCCCCGACCGAACCTTCGCCGATCATTCGGGTGGACATTGATGCGCTACGCCAGATTGCCAGCAATCTGCTGGCCAATGCGGTGAAGTTCAGTGATATCGGCGGCATCGAGCTGCGCCTGCGGTTGCTTCCAGCGGCGCGGCCGCAAGAGCTGCTGCTGGAGGTGATCGACAGCGGGATCGGGATCGCGCCCGCACAGGTAGCCGAACTGTTCCAGCCTTTCCATCAAGGCAGCGGTGGGCATCAGCGTGGCGGTAGTGGCCTCGGGCTTTCCATTGCACGCGAGCTGGCACGTGCGATGGGGGGCGATCTGACCGTGCACAGCGTCCTCGGTCGCGGCAGCCGCTTCATCCTGCGCCTGCCGGTATGCGCTGCTGACTCTGCCGAGAGTGTCCGGGACATGCCCGTGGAGGGCACGCCACTGGCCGGGCTGCAACTGCTGCTGGTGGAGGACCACGCACTCAATCGCCACGTCATTGCCGAACAGTTGCGGCGCTGGGGCGCCGAGGTATGTGCCCTGGAAGACGCGGCCAGCGCGCTGGCCGAACAGATACGCCACCCCCGCCCTGCCGCGCTGATCGACATTGGGCTGCGTGGCATCGATGGCTACGCATTGGCACGCGAACTGCGCGCCCGCAGCGGGCATCCGGTCCGCCTGATCGCCTTGTCTGCCCGCAGCGGGCGACGTCACCACGCACGCTGCCGCCGCTCGGGTTTCGACGCGATGCTGGCCAAGCCGCTGCGCGCCGCCGAACTGCTCGCTGCGCTGGGCATTCCGGCGCCGGAGAGCGTGGACGCACTTGAGCAGGTGACTGAAATGGACGCGGCCTACAGCGCCGACATCTGCGATGAACTCGGCAGGATCGAGCGGATTGTCGATCATGCAGACGCATCGGCGCTCGGTCATCACGCGCACCGATTGCAGGGCGCGCTACAGATGCTGGGTCAATGCGAGCACGCCGCCATCGCGGCCGAGCTGGTCGATCTGGCGCAGGACGCCACGCCGGACTGGACCGACGCACGTCGCCTGCTGGGCGTACTGCAGGCCGGACAGGGCGCCCGCGTCGCGGGAACCCTGCCCACCCCCTTGATCACGCGGCCAGACGCTCGACCTGGCGACGGGTCAGGTCATTGAAGCGACCCAGCGACATCAGGTGCTGGTGGATCAGTGCCAGCCAGCCACTGCGGTGCCACTCGACCACGGTTGCTTCCGGCAGCGCGACGAACTTCTCGACGTCCACGACCAGGAAACCGTTGAGGTTGAACTCCCGGCCATCCGGGATACGCACGGTGGCGTTGCGCTCCACCAGCAGGCCGTTGTCGACCAGGGCCTTGGAGAAGGCCTGGGTCTGTTCGTGTTCGCGGGTGTACTGGCCGCAGAATTCCAGGGCCTGCTGCACCATCTCGGTGGCCTTGCCATCAACGAACAGCGGCTGGCCTTCTTCGCCACCCTTGACCACGCGTGGGCTCTCTTCGTCGATGCCCAGCAGGAAATCATTCTCCGCACCGGTGTCGATGAAGATGAAGGGGTGGCGGCGCAGGTAGGCGGGAATATAGGCCTCGTCTTCCCACAGGCCATCCTTGATGAACAGGTTCTGGTCGGACACGCCCACGGCAGCCATCGGAACCGCGCTCGGGCCGGCAAACAGGATCGGGAAGTGGTGCAGGGCCAGCGAGAACTCGCCCAGCACCAGCGGAATGGCATTGTTGCCGGCGGCGAACTCGAGCTTGCCCGGCAGGATGCGCAGATCGGCATGCACATCGGCCTGCAGCGGCACCGGGCGGGTATAGAACAGGGGGGCGCCGCTCGGCGCCGCTTCGGTGGTGGTGTCGCTGGTGGTGGTCATGTTGGGAACCGTTCGATCATGCGCGCCTGCCATCCCGGGCACGCCAGCGGGAACAACCTGAATCCCGCATTATCAACAAGCTCGATGACAACGGCCACCCCACCGGCGAACTATTTCAGCTGCAGGGGGTAGCGCTGCCAGAGTACGTGGACCAGGAAACCGGCCAGCTCGGTGTCGCGGGCACTGACCGCCGCACGGATCTTGTCCAGCAGCACCATGTCGCTGCAGGAACGCACGTCGGCATGGTTGGCCTGCCCTGCCCTGCGCGCACGATAGCGCGCCGCCCGCTGCGCATCGCTCATCGCGTACCCGAACTTGGGCGGACGACCGCGCTTGCGCGGCAGGGTCAGCTCCAGGGTTCCGGGGTCTTTGTCATCACGCATGAGAGGGGTGCGGGCGGCGGCGAGCAACGGGGGGTGCGCAATTTATCGTGAGGCATCACTTTAATCCAGCTTTTTCTACAGATTTGGTGCGATGCAGCGCCAATGTTGCCGTGTCGGTGCGGATCCATCCACGCATGGCGTGGATCTACTGCAGAGCTCGCGACCCGGTCACCCGGTAGATCCACGCCATGCGCGGATACGGAAACCCGGACAAAAAAAATGGGAGCCCGCGAACGGGCTCCCTTGCCTTCTTCATGCCGCGCGTACTGGCTCATAGCCGTGCAGGTGCGCCTCACTGCTGGCCCGCCCTTGGCTGAGCGAACGCAGCGAGGTGGTGTACCCCACCAGCTGCGCCAGTGGCGCGAAACCACTGACCTCGGCACGACCGTCCTGGTCCTCGATGCGGGCGATGCGGCCATGGCGCCGGTTGAGGTCGCCGACCACATCACCCACCGACGCCGACGGCGAATGCACCGTCACCGCCATCACCGGCTCCAGCAGCTGCGTTCCACCCTCGGCCAGCGCCGCCTTGATCGCCTCGGCGCCTGCGCGATGGAACGCCATCTCCGAAGAGTCCTTGGCATGGGTCTGGCCATCGACAAGACTGACCTCGATGCCGACCACCGGATGACCCTGCGGACCTTCCGACAGCGCGGCACGCACGCCCTTTTCCACCGCTGCGATGAAGCTGCGCGGCACCACGCCACCGACGATGCGGTCGTTGAACACGACAAGGTCGTCGTCGCGCGGCGCCACATCCAGCACCACATGCGCAAACTGGCCCTGGCCACCGGTCTGCTTGACCAGCCGCCCGACGACACCGGTCATCGGGCGCATCGGCGTCTCCTGGTAGGCCACGCGTGGCGCACCTACGGCCACCTCGACCTTCCATTCGCTGCGCAGGCGCTCGACCATCACTTCCAAGTGCAGCTCGCCCATGCCCCAGACCAGGGTTTCACCCGTTTCCCGGTCCGTTTCCACACGGAACGAGGGGTCTTCCTGGGCCAGGCTGGCCAGCCCCTGCGCCATCCGGATCAGGTCCGCCGCACGCGCCGGCTCCAACCGCCAGGCCAGCACCGGCGCCTGAGCCTGGATGTTCTCCAGGCGCAGCGGCTGCGCACGGCTGCTCAGCGTCTCGCCACTGACCGCATCCTTCCAGCCCAGTACCGCGACGATGTCACCGGCCACGGCCTGCTCGATGTCATGGGTCTGGTCGGCCTGCACCCGCACCAGGCGACTGACACGCCGCCCTTGCGGATGCTGCGAACTGGCCACCGCGTCGCCCACCTTCAAGGTGCCCGAGTACAGCCGCACGAAGCTCAACGCGCCGTGCTGCTGGTGGGTGATCTTGAACAGCAGGCCTGCCAGTGGACCGTCCGGATCCGGCGGCAGCATCACCTCGCCCTCATCGCTTTCGGCGCTGACAGCAGGGCGATCCAGCGGCGACGGCAGGTAATCGACCACGGCATCCAGCAGCGTCTCGATGCCCTTGTCCTTGAACGCAGCACCGGCCAGCACAGGCACGCCTGCACCTGCCAGCGTCGCCCGGCGGATTGCCGCGCGCAGCGCCCCGGCATCGATCACGCGACCTTCCAGCCAGGCATCGGCCAGTTCTTCGTCATGATCGGCCACAGCTTCGACCAGCGCATCGCGCTGGGCCTGCCATTGGGCCCGCGCCGCTTCGTCCCACGGGGTCACCGTGGTTGCGCCGTCCTCCTGCCACTGCAGCACGCGCTCATCGACCAGATCGACCCAGCCATTGAAGCCGCTTTCGCTGCCCAACGGCACGCCCAGCGCCCACGGCCGCGCGCGAAGCTTGTCCTGCAGCTGCTCCAGCACGCGTTCAAACGAAGCGCCTACGCGGTCCATCTTGTTGACGAAAGCGATCAGCGGCACGTGATGGCGACGCGCCTGGCGCCACACCGTCTCGGACTGCGGCTGCACGCCATCCACGGCCGAGAACACCGCCACGGCGCCGTCGAGTACCCGCAGGGATCGCTCGACTTCGATGGCGAAGTCGATGTGGCCGGGGGTGTCGATCAGGGTCAGCCGATGCGGCGGCAGATCACGCGGTGCCCACTGCGCCTGCACGGCGGCCGCGCCAATGGTGATGCCACGTTCGCGCTCGATCGCCGAGAAGTCGGTGGTCGCATTGCCGTCGTGCACTTCGCCGACGCGATGGATCTCGCCGCTTTTCCACAGCAGGCGTTCGGTCAGCGTGGTCTTGCCGGCGTCGATGTGGGCAATGATGCCAAGGTTGCGACGGCGGGAAAGGACTTGGGTGTTCATAAGATAGGTTCCTGCAAAGCCAACTACGGGGGCCGCGCACCCCGGTTGGCGACAGGGTGCGCGGCTAGCGTTCGGTCTCGGCGATCTGGTGCATGGCACGTTCTCCTTGCGGTGCGTCGGGTTAGGGAAATGAAACTGCAGAAACGAAAAGAGCGCCCCGAAGGGCGCTCTGTGGATGATCCAGCGATAGCCGCTTCAGCGGCCCTGTGGAGCTCCAGGCAGACACGCCCGTTCCGCACTTGCGCGGGTCAGGGTGAAAAACTTCAGGAGCGGCATCCGGTTCATGGGGCGCATTCTAGACCTGCCAATCTGGCGCGCAAGTGAATATTGCGCACATAAATGGAACGATGAGGCCGACAACGATAGGGGTCAGATCCCTTTGCCCCTGGCAAAGGGATCTGACCCCTGGCAGCCCTCACTTGCAGCCGTGCAGCTTGCGCGCCTCGGCCACTGTTGCAGGCTGGTCATCCCCCATCGACATCCAGCCCTTCAACGAAATCGCCGGGTCCACGTGCGGCAGCCGTGGGCCACCATGAATCACGACCTCGATCCAGCTCCCCACCGGCGCCAGCTCGGACAGGCGTGCCGCCTGATCATCCTCGGTGCTGAATGTGTCGTCCGGGCCCGCCGGCGGCGTGGTATTCACGGTTTCCGTCTTACGGGTTCGGACCCGAAGAGCACCATCCGGCAGCCGCTGACTGATCACGTCGTAGAGCTCGATACCGTATGCCCAGCTGTTCTCGCCAACACTGCGGGTCTCGCTACCGTCATCCGCCACGGTCACCACCTCGCCTGCCGGCCCGACAACGCCCGCGACAGCCCCCAAGCCGGACATCAGTGCCTGATAGACGATCATCTGCCGCTGCTCGGTAGTCAGCGCTCCGGCCCTGAGCTTGGCGGCAGGAATCTGCAGGTACGCCGCTTCACTGCACAGCACCAGCACCTGCTGGTCGTCCCAGCTCACCGACATTTCCTCGTTGGCAAAGTACTGCGTCTTCATCGACGTCACTGCGGCACCGTCGCCACTGGAATGCCGGGTTTCGATCAGCGAGGCATTCTCGGCCGCGTTGGTCAGCGAAACCTGGGAGGTCGACGCTGCATGGGCTGCGTAAACGGAAGCAATCATCGCGGCAAGCAGCACGCTGCGGGTAACGGTGCGGAACATGGCATCAGTCCATTGAAGAAAACGAAGCCGCCATGATATCCGGAGCAACCGGGCGGACTTTCGCTCAGGCCACCACCACCAGCGGCACCCCGCGCCGCGGATGCTCCAGCACCACCACGTCCTGCTGGTAGACGCGCCGCAGGTTGTCTTCGGTCAGCACCTGCAACGGCGTGCCATCGGCCGCGACCCTACCCTGTTCCAGCAACACGATGCGGTCGGCATAGCCTGCGGCCAGATTGAGGTCGTGCAGCACCACGATCACGCACGCACCGGCCTCGGCACAGGCACGCACGCTGCGCAGCGTGCGCTCCTGATGGCGCAGGTCCAGCGCAGCAGTGGGCTCATCCAGCAGCAGCAATGGGGTGTCCTGTGCCAGCACGCGCGCGAACGTGGTCCGGGCGGACTCGCCACCGGAGAGCTGCTGCACCTCGCGCAGGCGCAGCGCCTGCAGTTCGGCGGCATCGATGGCCGCTTCCACCCGGGCATCGTCCGTGATCGGGTCCGGCGGGTGTGGCAACCGGCCCATCGCCACCACCTCCTCTACGCTGAAGGCGAAACGCACGCCGTGCTCCTGCGGCATTACCGCGCGCTCGCGCGCCAGCGGCCCCGCCTTGTAGCTGGCCAGCGGCCTGCCCAGCAGGCTCACCTCGCCCGCATCGGCGCGCAGGTCGCCGGCCGCGACCGCCAACAGCGTGGACTTGCCCGCACCGTTCGGGCCCACCAGTGCGGTCACCGTACCTGGTTCGAACGCCAGCGAAATGCCGTGCAGGATCTCGCGTTGCTGGCGGCGCACCACCACATCGTGCAGCTTCAGCAGCACACTCATGGCACCGCCTTGCGGCGCTGCTGCAGCACCAGCCAGAGGAAGAACGGCGCACCCAGCGCGGCCGAGAACAGGCCCAGCGGAATCTCCGCGGGCGGATCCAGCGTGCGCGCGGCCGTGTCCGCCACCACGATCAGCAGTGCACCCAGCAGGCCGGACAACGGCAGCAACCAGCGATGGCCGGGACCCACCAGCAGGCGCGCCACGTGCGGCACCACCAGGCCGACGAAGCTGATCGAGCCCGCAAACGCCACCGCCGCCCCGACCAGCAGCGCGCTGAACGCCACCAGTCGACGCCGCGTGCGGGTCACATCCAGCCCCAGATGCTGGGCCTGGCGCTCGCCCAGCGCCAGCATATCCAGCGGCGTTGCCAACCGTTGCAGCGCCAGCACACCGATGGCAAACAGCGGTACCACGGCGGCCACGTCGGCCCAGTTGGCACGTGCCAGCGAGCCCATCTGCCAGAACACCAGCGACTGCAGCTCACTTTCGCTTGCGATATAGGTGAGAAAACCGATCAGCGCCGAACAGAAGGCCGCCATCGCGATACCGACCAGCAGCAGCGTCGCATTGCCACTGCCCTTGCCCGGCCGCGCCAGCGCATAGGTCAGGCCGATGGCCAGGGCGCCACCGACGAAGGCGGCAACCGGCACCAGCCAACCGGCGGCACCCGCAGCGCCGAGAACAATGGCAGCCACTGCACCCAGCGCAGCACCCTGGCTGACACCGACGATGCCGGGGTCGGCCAACGGATTGCCGAACAGGCCCTGCAGGCTGGCACCGGCCATCGCCAACGACGCACCGACCATCGCGCCCAACAGGGCACGCGGTATGCGCAGCTGCCAGACCACCGCCAGATCGCGGCTGCTGACCGCCTGTGGGTCAAGCAGGCCCAGCTTCACCGCCAGTGCCTGCATCACCTCCAGCGGTGGCAACCGCAACGGACCCACGGCGAACGACGCCAGCACTGCCCCCAGCAGTGCCAGCAACGCCACCATCAACATCGCCCGCCCGCGACGGCGGCGCCGATCCGCCGGACTCATGCCTTCGGCAACGCCGCCAGGGCGTTGGCCAGCGCCAGCGCGCCCGCACCAGAACCCACGCTGGTGTACTTCAGCTGCACATCCGGCATCACCCAGACCCGATTGGCCTGCCCGGCCGGGGTCTGCTTCAGCGTCGGGTACGCCTTCCACAGGCCTTCGGCACCGCCGAACAGCTGCAGGTCATGCTCGGTCACCAGGATCACTTCCGGTGCCGCCGCGACCACGCCCTCATTGCTCAGCTGCGAGTAGTTCTTCACGCCGGCCTCGGTACCGATGTTGATGCCGCCCGCCAGGGCGATCAACTGCGCCGACGCGCTGTCGGCACCTGCAACGGTGGGCGAGCCGCCAGCGCCGGTTGCCGAGACGTGGATCAATCGTGGCGCATGGCCCAGGCCCTTGCCAATCGCTGCAGCCTCGTCGAGCTGACGCTGCACCTGCGTGGCCAGTGCTTGCCCCGCTTCGGCCAGCCCTAGTGCGGCGGCGACCTTGCGCACCTTGTCCGGCGCCGGCTGCAGGTCATCGATGACCACCGCCGGCTCGCCCACCTCGCGCAGCTTTTTCGCCAGCTCGGTGTGGCGGCGCAGGCTGTTGCCGAGGAACAGCGAGCCCTGCAGGCTCAGCACGCCCTCCACGCCGGTGGTGCGGTTGAACAGGAACTGGTGCTGCGCGGCCAGGCCGGCCTGCGTGGTGGTGTTGGTCGGTGCCGCGTACACCTGCTTGCCCAGGCCCAGTGCCTCGATCACTGCGATGACGTCGTCACCACCGGCGATGATGCGGCTGGTGTCGGCAACCTCGACGTCTGCGCCATCGTCGGAATGCACCTGGGCCGGCAGCACGGCCTTCTGGCCGTGCACGGAGGGCAGTTCGGCACCGGCCACGCGCTGCCAGCCTGCCGGCAACGCGGTGTCCGCAGCGGCGGTTGCGGCGGGCGGCTCGGCGGCCTTGTGGCCATCCGACGGCGTTGACGAGCCACTGCAGGCAGACAGCGCCAGCGAAACAGCCAACGGAAGCGCACACAGGCGCAGACGGGACGCGATGTTCATGCTCGTTCTCCTTGCTGGCAGGGCGACGTGCAGGCCGCCCTGCCCTGTGACTTACTGCTTCGGGGTGATGCGGGTGATGCGGTCACCCTTCGGATCTTCGGCGCCACGCGACTTGTTCACCGCAAACACGTTGCCCTTGCCATCGGCACGCACATGGTTGGGAAGGGTGCCGCCATCGAGGTTGGCAACCACCTTGCCGTCGCCGTTCACCACGGTGACCGTACCGGCGCCGCGATTGCTGACATAGGCCAGGCCGGAGGCATCATCGAAGGCGACGTTCAGCGCGCCGGCACCGACGGGCACGTCATGCAGCACCTTGCCGGAAGCCACATCGACGATCAGCAGGTTGTCGGTGCCCTGCGAGGCCACGTACAGGCGGTTGCGTGCTGCGTCGAAGGCCACGCCCGAGGCGCTGATCGAATTGCCCAGGTCGATGACCTTGTCGACCTTGCCGCTGGCCACATCGATCACCGCCGCCTCTGGCGTGCCGATGCTGACGGTGAACAGCTTGCCACCCTTCTCGTCCAGCACCAGGCTCATCGGCGTGAACTTGCCATCATCCACGCCGGACTCCAGCGTCACCGGCGGCAGCTCCTTGAACGTCTTCGCATCGAACACCGACAGGTGGTCCTCACCCGTGGCCGAAGCGAACACCTTGCCGTGGGTGCCATCGACCACCACGTCGCGCGCATGCGGCACGGTGTCGACAGGGAACTGGTGGACCAGCGAGAGGTCCTTCTGGCGATAGACCGCAATCGAATTCTGGCGGGTATTGGTCACCCAGACATTGCCATTGATGTCATCCACGCCCACACCGTAGACCGCATAGACCGCGCCGTTGGTGCTGCCCGGCACCTGCGCCGGGGTGATCGCCCTGGTCACCTTCAGCGACTTCGGGTCCAGCTTCAGCAACTGCGACTGGGTCACCGGCGGACGGCCCACCGCCGAGGTCACGAACACCGCATTGCTGGCGGCGCTGTAAGCGGACTGGTACAGGCCCGGCACCAGCTTGTTGGACTGGGTGGCGAACTGCGCCTGGCCGGACAGCGGCAGCTGCGGCGACACGCGCAGCTTCAGCACCGTGGCCGCAGCCGGCTGGCTGGCGCGCACCACCACCGGGTGGGTGCCCGGCACCGCATCGGCCGGAATGCTCAGCTGGGTCTTGAAGTTGCCATCGGCATCGACCTCCAGCGGCTGCGTGTTGAGCACGCTGTCGCCACGCAGCAGGCTGACCTTCTGGCCCGGCACGAAGCCACGACCAACTACGTCGGCAGTGCTGCCGGGCACCACGTTCTCACCGCGCGAGACGACCTCACCCTTGAAGGTGGCGTTGGCCGGCTGATCGAACACCGGCTGGGCGGTGGCGGTCACCGCCAGCAGCAGACCGGCGGCGAGAGAGGTAAGGCGAAAAGACGGACGGAACGACATGGCAGGCTCCTTGCACACGTAGGCCGCGCCGCGTGGCGCGGGATTCATCGGTTGCCTGGGCCGCTGCACGCCGGCAGCCTCGCCTGGGTAGTGGGGTCGCACGGCATGGCGTGCGAAGGCAGTCATTCGCCGGCGCTGTCCCCGCCACTGGGCGCGCCGTCGCCGGCGCTGCGGTCGGACACGCCATACAGTTCATGCAGCGCAGCGTGGAACGATGCCGGCAGCATCGGGCCGTGGCCGAGGCCATCGAACTCGCGGTACTGCACGCTCAGGCCCGGCACCTTGCCCAGCCGCTCGGACAACTGCATCGCCGCATCCGGGGTGGCGCCACTGATCCGGCGCAGGTGCGCAACCACGCGCGGGTTGCTCATATCGCGCTTGCCGCGATCACCGACCCGCTCGGCGCCACCCAGCATCAGCCAGAGCTTTGCCGGCTGGCCGTGCACGTTCTGCACGAACTGCTGCTCCGGATCACCCAGCGCCGCGCCCTGGCTCCACCACAGCGACGGACTGGCTGCCAGATAGGACTGGAACGCGGCAGGTCGCGTGTACAGCGCATTGAGCACAAATAGCCCGCCCAGCGAATGGCCCCACAGCGCCTGCTGCTGCGTATCGATGCGTGCGCGTCGCTCGACTTCCGGCTTGATGCGGCGTTCGATCACATCCAGGAAGGCCGCAGCACCACCGCCGACCGCCTGGGTCGTGCCGCTCTCGTCGTCGGCACGGTCGATCCACGCGGTGTAGTCGAAGGTACGCGCCTTGGAATCGATGCGCAGGTCGTTGTCGTAGCCGATCAGCACCAGTACCGGCGGTGCCTTGCGCGCGGCCAGCTCGGCCAGCAGCGGCTGGTCCAGCACCATGGCCACGGCATTGCCATCCAGCGCGTACAGCACCGGGGACGGGGTCTTGCCGGCCCTGGCCGGAATCGCCAGGTTCACCCGCCAACGGCGCTGCTGGTCCGGGCTGTCCACCACGAAACGTTCAAAGCGATAGCTGGCCGCCGGCTCGTCCAGCACGGTGTGGCCGATCTTCTGCAGCGGATTGCGCTGCTGCGCATGGGCGTAGGGCGTGGCCATCAGGACCCCCATCATCAGGGCGGCCATGCCGCGGGCCAGTGGACCACGGCGCAAAGGCGGGACGAAATGCTTCATCAGCGGCGGCAGGAGCGGCCGATGGCCGCCGGTTCACAGGGGACCGCAGTCTACCTTAAACGCGAATGATTATCACATCGATCAAACGTCACGCTGTGTATCACGCGCGCGATGCGTTCATTTTCCCGGTTGCGCCGGAAACACCGGATCCACTATTTTGCCGGACAGCGGGGCGCAGGAGCGCCCTTCCCTCGCAGGGCTGCGGATGGATGGGCAATCGAGCCGCCGGCCGCGCCCTGTCCTTTGCCAAACCCATCCACGCATGGCGTGGATCTACTGACCACCATCCACGGGAATGAATCCCGTGACTGCGAGAACACCTTGAAGCGCACCGCCCTGATCGCCCTTTCCCTCGGCCTGATTGCACCACTGGCCGCCCATGCCGCACAGGACCTGCCAACGCTCTACCAGGCCTTTGAAGAGGCCGGCAATTCGTCACTGGGCATGGAGGAACTCAACCAGACGGTGACATTCACTGCCGTGGCCCTGGGCGTCTCCAGCAACCTAGCGGGCGAGCCGCTGATCGAGGCCGGCGACGACCAGGGCAATGTCCTGGCCCGGCTGACCAGCGACGACGAACAGCAGGCGGCCAAGCTGGGCGCACTGGAAGAAGGCGCGACTTTCACCGCAAGCTGCACGCTGCAGTTCAGCTCGGGAACGGATTACCTGTCCTTCGGCGACTGCAGCATCAAGTAAGAAGGAAGCCGGCGAAACGCCGGCTTCGTTTTCCCGTCCTGTAGAAGTCGAGCCATGCTCGACTCACGCAGTCTCACGGCCCCGCAGGCACCGGGCCGTAGACGTTCTCCTGCGGTGTGCCCGGCAGCAGCGCGAACACGAAGATCACCAGGCCACCGAACGGAACAAAGGCCAGCAGGTACATCCAGCCCGACTGGTTGCAGTCGTGCAGGCGGCGCACGGTGACGGCGATGACCGGCACGAACGTCGCCAGCCAGAACACGACGAACAGGATGATCGACGCGATGCCCAGCACGTCGGACTGCATCACCAACCCGGCGATGAGCGGCACCATCAGGACGGCCGAGACGATCAACAGGAACAGCTGGAACATCCAGTATTCGCGACGGTTGGCACGGCCCTCGAACTGGGCGTAACGCTTCAACGGCAGAATCATTTCCTGCACGGCATCAATCCTTGAAAAAGTAGCCGCGCAGTGTGCCAAAGGAGCGCCCGCAGGACAATGTGGTGACGAACCACACTCGACTGTGATTACCCCTGTAGAGCCGAGCCATGCTCGGCTGCTGTTTCCGCAGGTGCTGCTGGATCGGTCCAGAGCGGAGTCGAGCGAGGCTCGACGCTACATGAGCCGACTCAACGGCCCTTTGCGGCCCTCGCCGCTTCACGCTCGGCGCGCAGGCGATCAAGCTTTTCCTTCAGCTTGATCTCCAGGCCACGCGGCACCGGGTTGTAGTACACCCGTTCGCCCATCGCATCCGGGAAACCGGTCTGGTCCAGCGCGATGCCACCTTCAGCATCATGGTCGTACTGGTATTCGGCGCCATAGCCCAGCTCCTTCATCAGCTTGGTTGGCGCATTGCGCAGGTGCAGGGGCACCTCTTCGGTACCGCTCTGGCGCACGTCGGCCTTGGCCTGGTTGAACGCCGCGTAGCCTGCATTCGACTTGGCGGTGCTGGCCAGGTACAGCACCAGCTGGGCGAACGCGAGCTCGCCTTCGGGGCTGCCCAGCCGTTCGTAGATGTCCCACGCTTCCAGCGCCATGCTCTGTGCTCGCGGATCGGCCAGGCCGATGTCCTCGATCGCCATGCGGGTCAGCCGGCGCGCCAGGTACGACGGATCACAGCCGCCGTCGAGCATGCGGGTCAGCCAGTACAGCGCCGCATCGGGATTGGAACTGCGCACCGACTTGTGCAACGCCGAGATCTGGTCGTAGAACTGCTCGCCACCCTTGTCGAAACGGCGGGTACGGTCGGCCAGCACCTGGGTGAGCGTCTGCGGGGTGATGTGCCCGCCCTCGCCCCCTGCCAGTTCGGCGGCGATTTCCAGCAGGGTCAACGCGCGGCGCACGTCGCCATCGGCAGCGGTGGCGATCTCCAGCAGCAGCTCGGGCGCAACCTCGATGGACTCCTGGCCCAGACCGCGCTCGCGATCCCCCAGCGCCCGCTGCAGTGCCTCGACGATGTCGGTGGGCGAGACCGCCTCCAACACGTGCACGCGGCAGCGTGACAGCAGCGCCGAGTTCAGCTCGAAGGACGGGTTCTCGGTCGTGGCACCCACGAACAGGATGGTGCCGCGCTCGATATGCGGCAGGAACGCGTCCTGCTGCGCCTTGTTGAAGCGATGCACCTCATCGACGAACAGCACGGTACGCCGGCCTTCGGCGAAACGCTGCGCCGCTTCGGCCAGGACCTGACGCACCTCCGGCAGGCCGGACAGCACGGCGGAGATGGCGCGGAACTCGGCATCGGAATACTCGGCCAGCAGCAGCGACAACGTGGTCTTGCCACAGCCCGGCGGGCCCCACAGGATCATCGAATGCACGCGACCGGACTCGACCGCCCGGCGCAGTGCACTGTCCGGAGCGAGCAGGCGCTTCTGCCCGACCATTTCATCGAGCGTCTGCGGACGCATGCGCTCGGCGAGCGGGCGCAGATGATCCCGATCGACACTCAGCAGATCGGGGCCGGGGAAGGAAGTGGAGCGTTGTCTTGGCACCCGCTCATTGTACCGCGCCCCCCGTCGGTAGCGCCGGACCATGCCCGGCGGATCAGGCCACAGGGATCGATGGCGCCGGCCTCTGGCCGACAGTCCCAGAATGTGTCGGGAATGGACCGGAGCCGGCGCCCCCTTACATCGGTAAGCCACTGATTCACCATGAGCATGTTTTGCCCGGGTCGGTGCGTCCTCATCAGTAACGGAGAATTCGCAACTCAACCACTCAGAACCCACTCGTGCGCGATCCCGAATCCAATGTCCTTGAGTTTGTTGCCGGCTGCGCTGTCAATGCGGACGTCTACTATCTGGCTGCAGCCCTCGGCCCAGGCCATGAATACTACGACCCGGATCCCGGCCCGCCCACCCGGATGTTCGTCTTTGGCCGTATACCCCAGGAAGGTTGGTTCCATCACGACCTGCTGGACTTCCAGGTCATGTCCACACTATTCATCCCACCGGAAGACAGCGGTGGCCCACAGCGCCTACTCGCGCTGGACTATTGGGGGCAGCTGGAATACCACGCCCGCGTTGGCGCCACTATTGAGCGCGTGAAGGCGGATACAGGCGGCCTGACCCGGATTCGGCAGTTGGGTGAAGATCTGTTCTGCTGCGGTGTGCACGGAATGATCTATCACCGCACCGAGGCCGGATGGAAGCAACTTCCCACGCACTTTCCGGCAGCCGAGCACAGCAGTATTGAGGACGATCTGAAGTCGATCGACTTTGAAACGTGGCTTTTGTATTGCGGCCACATATTCGAACGTGACGGCGCTGCCCCACTGCCCGCTGATCCGGCGAAGCGTGAGGCCGAGCTGCGCCGAAAGTTCGACGAAACGCGCAGCCAGATTGCCGAGGGCCGCAAAGACCCTGGTCATCGGGAGTGGCTCGCCAGTCTCGACGCGCCCAGCGTGAATGACCTCTGCGGAACCGGCTTAACAGACCTCTACGCGATCGGCTCTGATGGCCTGATTGCACACTGGAACGGCTTGAACTGGACGCTGCCCGAACAAGTCACCACTGCGGAGCTGTTTCATGCCTGCAGAACCGACCTAGGCCGCCTCGTCCTTGTTGGCGAGGAAGGCACCGTCGTTACCGGCAACATATCCACTGGATTTGAGCGCCTGCTCCACGACGTAGGCGATGAAGTCAATTTCTGCTCGGCCTGCCAACATGGGCAACAGATCTACATCGGCGCTGAATATGGAGGCCTCTACGTCTACAGCCTCGAAACCGGTGCAATTGAACCCTTGCTGGAACGCATCCCCGAAGAACTGAGAGATGCAACGATTGTTGATATCAGTTCCGTCGGCAACGTGCTGTGGGTGCTGACGCCCTGGGACCTGATTCGATTTGATGGCACCGCGTGGCAGGTCATCGTTCACCCCGACAACGGATGAACTGGTAGCGCCGGGCCATGCCCGGCGTCACCCATCAGTTGCCGATGACGTCGGTGCCGGCCGGCGGGCTGAAGCGGAAGGTCGAGGCCGCGAACGTCGGGTTGCGCTTCCAGCCGCTGAAATTGATCACGGTGCGCTGGCCGACCGCGTCGGTGATCTCCATCCTCGCCAGCCCCTGGGCATTGAAGCCTAGTGCAGCGTACTGGAAGCTGGCCTCGGTATCGCGCTTCGGCGACAGCGACAGCCACTGCAGGCCATCCCGTTGTGCCGCCTCCTCGCTGAGGTCGTACTGCTGCTCCAGCAGCGCCGGGTTAATCAGCGCGGTCAAGGGGCTGTTCTGCTCTTCCTTGCCCTGCTCGCGCACGGTGGCCTGCTCCAGGTCCGGCTCGTACATCCAGACCTTCTTGCCGTCGGCCACGATCAGCTGTTCGTGCGGGCGCACGTATTCCCAGCGGAACAGGCGCGGCGCCGACAGGGCCACGCGGCCACTGGTCGATTCCTTCACCTTGCCGCGGCTGTCGAACACCTGCTGGCTGAACTGTCCGTCCAGGCCCTTCAGGCCACTGGTGAAGGTCTTCAGGTCATCGCGGGCGCCAGCCCAGGCACTGCCGGCGGCGGCGCAGGCCACGGCCAGCGTGGTGGTGGCAAGGAAACGGCGGAAGCGGAAGTTCATGCGGAAATCCTGTGGGCGCGGGCGCCAGGAAAGGTGGTTGCCAGTGTGCCCGGAGAAAGATGAATGGGCGATCAGGGCGACATTATGCCGCCCTGAACGTCCATCGGCGATTCAGCCGCCAGATGCCGGCAGCTGGCCGTACAGCACCTGGCCGCGGAAGCCGCGACGCACTTCGCGGTACAGCGCGCGGAACGCGGGGTAGTCCTGCGGCTGGCACAGCGCCTCCGGCCCACGCACCGCGTTCTGCCGCAAGCGGTGGTGCACGATCACGTCCTGGCCCTCGCGGCTCCAGTCCACCCGGTATTCGCCAGCGGCATTGGCAAAGCGCTGGCTGGCCGGAATGGCGATGATCGGCGCATTGGCCGGGAACTGCAGGCGATAGGTTTCCTCGCGCAGGCTGGCATTGCAGTAGAACGGCGTCTCGTTGGCCGGCGCCGAGGCGGTGGCGTACAAGCCACGCACCGACTCGCCACCCGGCGGGTCCGGCACGGCCATGCCGCCGGCCACGCTGAAATCGGCGTAGTCCTCGGCCTGGAACGCCATGCGATAGCCGAAGGGCCGGGTCAGGTCGACCGGCACGCCCTGGATCTGCAGCTGCCCTCGCCCATCGAAACCAGACGAGGCCATGATCTGCTCTTCAGCGCGCGCACGGTTCTGCGCGTTGAGCTGGGAGAACTGCGCACGCATGCCGATCTCGGCGTTCTCGCCAAGTTTCGGAATCGTCTCGCCGCGCAGGTTGCCGTCAGCGTCGAAGGTGAATCGCACCTCCATCGAGGTGGCATTGCGCTCCGGCGTGTTGGCCGGGGTACGCGCCAGCGTGGCATCACGGGTACGCATCACCGGCGCACCCAGGTCACCTTCCGGCAACTGCCCGAAGCGCGCCCACGCGGTGGTCGAATCCAGGTAAAGATCAAACTCGGGGATGTAGGTGATGGCGTGGTTGAAGCGACCCAGCACCGGAATCTTCGGCAGCGTCGGGCCGCCCCCCGCACCGATCAGCACCGGCGAGCTGGCGATGCCCTTGGCCGCCAGCAGCGCCTCCAGGATCGTCACATGGTCCTTGCAGTCACCGTAGTGGTTGTCGAGGATGCTCTGCGCGCTGTTCGGCTCCAGGCCGCCGTTGCCCAGGTACACCGCCACATAGCGGATGTTCTGCGCCACCCAGCGATACAGCGCGTCAGCCTGCTCGCGGCGGTCGCTGATGCCGGCGGTGATCTCATCAGCGAGCGCCTGCAGCGCCGGGGTCAACTTGGCCGCCGGGCCCGCCTTGAGCTGGTAGGCGCGCCCCATCTGCGACCAGTCACGATACGTGCTGGCCATGATGTTCGGGCCGAACTCCCAGCCTGCCGCCGACCAGTTCTGCGCCGGCATCGCCTCGCGGCGCTGGTAGCGCCAGCGCCATTGCGCCTGGCCATTCTTCACTGTCGGCCGGTCACTGCCCTGCACGCCGCGGCTGTCGACGAACATCGGCAGGTTGGCCGGCGCACTCAGGGTGACCTCGGCGTCCTCGTACTCGGTGAAGACGTTGAAGGTCTCCCACAGGCCGAAATAGCCCGGGAAGTACGGCGTAGCCTGGGTGCGGCGCACCTGGTAGTACAGGCGCGTGCCCGGGGCCAGGTTCGGGAACACGATCACCCGCACCTTGCGGTCGGCATACATCGCCGCCGAAGCACTGGAGTAGCTCTCTTGCGTGTAGATACGGTCGGCCGGCACGTCGCGGCGCTGGCCGTCGGCAGTGATGGTGTAGGCACCGAGCACTTCCAGCGTTTCCATCTTCTCGCTGTAGCTCAGCCGCACCTGGCTGAACTGCTCGACGGAGGCCTTGGTCTTGAGCAGGACTTCATAGGTTTCGGTCTGCACATTGCCCGCATCGGGCCGCACCTGGTAGTCGGCGCGGTAACGGACAATGCTGAAATTATTGCTGGCTTCGGTATCGCCGCTGGTGGATGGCGGCGCCGTGGCGGGCGCGGAGGTGGCGGTTTCTGCCAGTGCCGGGCCGGCAGCCATCAGGGCTGCCAGCGCCAGCGCCAGCGCGCTTGGTACGGGGTGAAGCATGCGTCGGTTCCTTGGACGTCGTGGGGGATACGTCGGGTCTTACTTCGGCGGTGGCGGTGCGAGCACCGTGCGGTCGCCGTTGTGCTCGGGCGGACTGACCACGCCGGCCGCTTCCATGGCCTCGATCAGTCGCGCCGCACGGTTGTAGCCGATCTTCAGCCGGCGCTGCACGCCGGAAATCGATGCACGACGGGTCTCGGTGACCACCCGCAGCGCTTCGTCATACAACGGGTCGGACTCGTCGCCAGCAGCGCTGTTCTCGGGCAGGCCGGTGGCGCCGACGACCACGCCATCGCCCATCGTCTGCACTTCGTCCAGCACGCCGTCGACATAGTCGGCCGGGCCCATCGCCTTGAGGTGCTCGACCACGCGATGCACTTCATCGTCGGACACGAACGCACCGTGCACACGCTCGGGCAGCGCGGTGCCCGGCGGCAGGTACAGCATGTCGCCGTGGCCGAGAAGGGTTTCCGCGCCGGACTGGTCGAGGATGGTGCGCGAGTCGATCTTGGAGCTGACCTGGAAGGCGATGCGGGTCGGGATGTTGGCCTTGATCAGGCCGGTGATCACGTCCACCGACGGGCGCTGCGTGGCCAGGATCAGGTGGATGCCGGCCGCACGCGCCTTCTGCGCCAGGCGCGCGATCAGCTCTTCCACCTTCTTGCCGACGATCATCATCATGTCGGCGAATTCGTCGATGAAGATGACGATGAACGGCAGCGTTTCCAGCGGACGCGGCGCCTCGCCCAGCTCCGGGTTCGGCTTGAACAGCGGGTCCATCAGCGGCTGGCCGGCGTCCTGGGCTTCCTTCACCTTCTTGTTGAAGCCAGCCAGGTTGCGCACGCCCACCGCGCTCATCAGCTTGTAGCGGCGCTCCATCTCGGCCACGCACCAGCGCAGGCCGTTGGCGGCCTCCTTCATGTCGGTGACCACCGGCGCCAGCAGGTGCGGAATGCCCTGATAGACGCTCAGCTCGAGCATCTTCGGGTCGATCATCAGCATCCGCAGGTCTTTCGGCGAGGCCTTGAACAGCAGGCTCAGCACCATCGCGTTGACCGCCACCGACTTGCCCGAACCGGTCGTACCGGCCACCAGCAGGTGCGGCATGCGCGCCAGATCGGCCACGGTCGGGCGGCCGGCGATGTCCTTGCCCAGCGCCAGGGTCAGCACGCTGGCCGACTTGTCATATTCCTTCGAGCGCAGCAGCTCGGACAGGAAGATCATCTCGCGGGAGACGTTGGGAATTTCCAGGCCGATCACCGACTTGCCCGGAATGACGTCGACCACGCGCACCGACTTCACCGACAGGCCACGCGCGATGTCCTTGTCCAGCGAACTGATCTGGCTGACCTTGATGCCCGGTGCCGGCTCGATCTCGAAGCGGGTGATGACCGGGCCAGGGTTGGCGCCGACCACTTGCGCATCGATGCGGAAGTCCTTCAGCTTGAACTCGATCTGCCGCGACAGCGTTTCCAGCGTTTCTTCGTCGTAGCCCTTCGGCTGCGGCTTGGGATCATCCAGCAGCGCCAGCGGCGGCAGGTCGGAACCATCGCCATTGACGCCACGGAACATCGGAATCTGGGTATCGCGCTTGGCCCGATCACTCTTCTCGATCACCGGCTCCGGGCGCGGCTCGATCTTCACCGGCTCGCGCTTGGCGCGCACCTCGGCGTCGGCCTTGCGCACTTCCTGGCGTTCCTCGCGCATCACCCGGGTCTGCTTCCACTCGGTGACTTCTTCCTTCTTGCGTTCCAGCAACGGCGCCAGCGACATCACGCCGCGACCGATCTTCTCCATCACCGTGAACCAGGACAGCCCGGTGGCCAGGGTGATCGATGCAAGCAGCAGCACCAGCACGAACAGGTTGGCGCCCAGCGCGCCGAAGCCCACCGTGAGCGAATTGCCCACCAGCTTGCCGAGGATGCCGCCGGCACTGGCGACGTCGCCACTGAACAGGCGCACGTGCAGGAAGCCGGTGCCGGCGATGAGGAAACCGACCAGGCCGACCAGGCGCAGCGCAGGATCCAGGTCGTTCTCGCCCTTGCTCTCGCGCTTGAGGCCGAACATGGCGATCCACGCCAGCGCGCCGAGCACCACCGGCAGCAGGAAGGCGATGTAGCCAAACAGCTGCAGCAGCACGTCGGCGATCCAGGCGCCGGCGCGGCCACCCAGGTTGTGCACCGGCGCGACCACGCTGCCGGTGTGCGACCAGCCCGGATCGGTTGCCGAATAGGTGAAAAGACTGGCCGCCAGATAGAGCAGGGCCGGCGCGATGGCGATCAGGCCCAGATCGCGCCAGAGGCGCTGGCGGCGTGGATTGTCGGTCGTTGCCGCCGCGGCCGTGCGACGTGACGCCTTGCTGTCGTCGGACTTGGAGCGTTCGGGGACCTGCTTCGCCACCTTAGACCATACCTTTGGAATGCGCTGTTAGTGATTGATAATAAATGAGACGGCGTCAGTTTTCAGTTATGCGACGCCCGACAGGGCAATCCGAGGCCCGGAACCACCGCTGGATGACGGCGTTCTGTTCATCGGCTTGAATCGCCCTGCCCCAGCCGCCACTCTATGACCTGCCGAGGATGCTGCGCAAACGTCGCCAGCGCCTTGCCCCATCTACCTTTTCGCGAGTTTACATGAGCACCAGCCTGCCCTCCCGCCACCAGCGCCTCGTCATCCTCGGTTCCGGACCGGCCGGCTGGACCGCCGCCGTCTACGCCGCCCGTGCCAACCTGAAGCCGGTCGTCATCACCGGCCTGCAGCAGGGTGGCCAGCTGATGACCACCACCGAGGTGGACAACTGGCCGGGTGACGCCCACGGCCTGATGGGCCCGGACCTGATGGCGCGCATGCAGGCCCACGCCGAGCGCTTCGAGACCGAGGTCATCTTCGACCATATCCACACCGCCGACCTGTCGCAGCGCCCGTTCAAGCTGATCGGCGACAGTCACGAGTACACCTGCGACGCGCTGATCATCGCCACTGGCGCCACCGCCAAATACCTGGGCATCCCGACCGAAGAGACCTTCAAGGGCCGCGGCGTCTCCGCCTGCGCCACCTGTGACGGCTTCTTCTACCGCGACCAGGACGTGGTCGTGGTCGGTGGCGGCAACACCGCCGTGGAAGAGGCGCTGTACCTGTCCAACATCGCCCGCAAGGTCTACCTGGTCCACCGCCGCGACACCCTGAAGGCGGAGAAGATCATGCAGGACAAGCTGTTCAGGAAGGTGGCCGAGGGCAAGATCGAGACCGTCTGGCACCACCAAGTGGAGGAAGTGCTGGGCAACGACGCCGGCGTGACCGGCGTGCGCGTGAAGTCCACCCTGGACGGCAGCACCCGCGACATCGACGCCCACGGTTTCTTCGTGGCCATCGGCCACCACCCGAACACGACCCTGTTCGACGGCCAGCTGGCGATGAACAACGGCTACCTGGAAATCCGCTCGGGCCTGGGCGGCAACGCCACCCAGACCTCGGTGGAAGGCGTGTTCGCCGCCGGCGACGTGGCCGACCAGCACTACCGCCAGGCGATCACTTCGGCCGGCTTCGGCTGCATGGCCGCGCTGGACGCCGAGCGCTACCTGGACGCGCAGGGCAAGGCCAGCTGAGAAGCGAACCTGCTTCTGTAGAGTCGAGCCATGCTCGACTAAGGAAAACGGGCGCGCAAGCGCCCGTTTTCGCAACCCCACTACCCGCTCCAGGCACCACTCAGGCCCGGACACAGGACTGGGTGAACGCCACCGGCGCCGCGACGACATCGTCCGCATCGCGCATCAGGACATTCCAGCGGACTGAGCCGGGCTCCGTGGAGGAGCAGCTCACTCCGAACTTCACCGGCGCATCCGGATCCTCAAAGCGGCCCTTCCACGGCGTGCAGTATCCGGGCCGATCACAATCTGCCACGACCACTTCAAGCTCCAGGGGGTACTGGGGATTGCCCGCGAAAGCCACTGTCAGCTCGCGCATCGCCTGCAGCGGAACCTCGACATCGGGGATAGGGTGGAGCATCAAAGGCTCACAAGCCTTGCCCTGTGCCCACAGGCGATAGCCCTTCTCGACGCCTTTCATGGAGGCGGTGCGGAAGACGGGATCCTGGAGGGCCTTGGCATCATCCGGATTGGTATGAAAGGCCGTCTCAACAATGATTGACGGCATCTTTGCCTCACGATTCTCCCCTTTGTTTTCAGCGTGGGGAGCTGGGGCTACCGCAAAATCGGCATACACCGGAACCGAGTGAATCAGCTCCTTCATAGAGCACAGGACGCTCTGTGCAAGGGCAGCATCCATCGGCCTACCAGGTTGCACGATCACACGAGTACCGCGCGCGGCCCCCGTGGGTTCTCCATTGCTGTGCAGATGAATCGCCACCTCAGCGCCGTGGTGGTTTGCAAGAAGCGGCCGACTATTGATGTCTTCGCGCTCCTCCCGATCCCAAAGCGTACTGCCTGCGTACGTATTCCATATCTTTGTCTCGGCCGGATACTGCTCCGCAATTGCGTAGCGCGCAGCTATGGTCCACCACTCCTCACCACTCGGCGGATGAGTCGTCCCCGTGATCTGAACGCGCGGACGGACGACAGGCATTTGGCTCCTTTGCTCGATCATCGCCTTCAGGTCTGCGGCGTACGACGGAGTCAACAGCCCCTCGGAGACGCCATTCCATTCATCCCTTGAGGTCACCCACCGGTTGTCCTTGTAGCTGTAGAAATACCCATGCCCGGCTGCGACAAATGCCATCCCGGACCCAGGCGTTCCACGCATCCGCCGCAGCGCCTCCCCCGCTTCCCGCGCCGCATCGTCCGCAGCCTTTATCTTAGGAAAGTAGTATTCGATCTCTTTCCCGTCATACAGAAAAACGACACGACTGAACGGCGCCATCTGCTCGGCCCAATGCAGTAGTCCAAAGCTGATCTCACTTCGCTGATCCTCGAACGACGGCCCGTAATCGGCAGGAAGGAAGTCCCGATCCAGCGCCACGGTCAGTACACCGTTGGCGATATCTGCTGATACCTCAACCCGGCGACTGCGAGCTTGGCCATCCACAAGACGAACGCGCTCCAGAATGTCGCGCGCCTTCTGGGTCAAGAGGATGTCGAGCCCAGTGTCCTGCTCCACCGCACGAGGAGCGTCAACAGCCTGCGCGGGGCTGATCAACAGTCCGCCGCCCAAGAGAGACAGCAGAACAGAAAGGGATCCAAGGCTAAGCTTCTGGTTCATTTTGGCTACTCCATGCAGAGAGTGAATGCACCGCTCCAGCGGCGCAGCTCACTCTGTCCTTTCGCATTCAGGCATTCCGCAACACAGCGCACACGGATGGAGAATTCAAATTTTCCTCACCACCAACCGAAACAAACCAACCCAGCCCCGCCAACACCGTTCGCGATCCACCTGGCCTATCCTTGCCAACCATGCCCTCCACCCGCTTCCTCGACTCCCTGCAGTCCATTCCCGCCACCGACTGGGACGCCCTGCACGACGGCCAGAATCCGTTTATCAGCCACGCCTTCCTTTCAGGCCTGGAACAGCACGGCTGCCTGCGCGAGGACTGGGGCTGGCAGCCCCGGCACTTCACGCTGTGGGAGGGCGAGCGCCTGATCGGCGCAATTCCGGGCTACCTGAAGACCAACTCCCACGGCGAATTCGTGTTTGACCATGCCTGGGCGAACGCCTATGCCCGCCATGGCCGCGACTACTACCCGAAGTGGCTGGGCGCGGTGCCGTACTCGCCGGTCACCGGGCCGCGCCTGCTGGCCCGTCACGATTCAGAGCGCACCACGCTGCTGTCGGCGTTGCGCGATGCACTGCCGGCACTGGCCGTGTCATCGGCCCATATCAATTTCCACACCGCAGCGGACGAGGCGCTGTTCGGCGATGACTGGCTGCTGCGCGAGGACGTGCAGTTCCAGTGGCAGAACCCGGGTGACTGGGCGACATTCGACCAGTTCCTTGGCGCGATGAACCACAAGCACCGCAAGAACATCCGCCAGGAACGGGCCAAGGTCGCCCGCCAGGGCATCAGCTTTCGCGTGGTACACGGCGATGAAGCCAGCCGTGCCGACCTGCAGGCGATGTACCGCTTCTACCTGCAGACCTTCCTTGAGTACGGCAATGCCCCGGCGCTGACCGAGGCCTTCCTGCGCCATCTGGCCATTTCATTGGGACGCGGGCTGGTGCTGTTCCTGGCCGAGCAGGAGGGCGAGCCGATTGCCGGCGCGCTGTGCCTGCGCGGTGGCGACACGCTGTACGGCCGCTACTGGGGCGGGGCCACCCTGCCCGGCCTGCACTTCGAGGCCTGCTATTACCAGGGCATCGAGTACTGCCTGCGCGAAGGCCTGGCACGCTTCGAGCCCGGCGCGCAGGGCGAGCACAAGCTGGCCCGGGGCTTCCTGCCAACGCTGGTGCGCAGCCGGCACTGGGTGGCGGACGCGGACTTCGCCGAAGCGCTGCAGGACTGGTGCCGGCAGGAGCGACGGGATGTGCGGCGCTACCAGCAGGCGCTGCAGGAGCATGGGCCGTTCCGCGCAGGGCCGTAGTGCCGAGTTGGCTCGACTGGTTCAGCTGTACTGGCTGTAGTGTCCGCTGATCCTGCACTGGTCGCACCAGAACGTGTAGAGCATGCCTCCATTCATCCACTGCATTAGGGAGCCATCGTCCAATGGAATGTGGGAATCAAGCTGCATGACAAAGAAGATCGTGCGGCAACATTCGGGACAGGACAGATAAAATCCGCTCTGGATCCAGGATGGCAATCCGCCCACTCGGCTGTAATTCTGCAAGCCACCCACATAACTCGGCGGTTGCCAGATCCGACCCGCAAGCTCGACCAGATCGACCTCCGCCTCCATCAGGGTGGTGGACGTTTCAGGACATGTCCGCGGATCGAATACCTGCGATTCATGGGCGTTGGGAAAGCCCTGCGAATCGTGGCGGAAATACACGGGATCTCCGTGGCACCAACCGGACTCTCCATTGTCGGGACAGTCCAGGCATATGCCGAGCGTCACCTTCGAGAGGGTGCACGGGCCGATCAATGCCAGCTCCAGTTCCAGCAAACGCTGCAGCGGTGAGCCGCATATTCCGCATCTCCCTTCCAGGCGGCCACCCACATGCGCCGTTGCCTTCGCACTCCCACCCTTCCAGGTGGGATGAAAGCGCTGGAGGCGACGCTCGACCTTTGTGGATTCCGCCAGTTGCAAGCGCTGAAGTCGCGCACTGAAACGCAGGTGGAGACCACGCTCTCCATGCAATGCGCGTCCCGAGCCCAGCTCAAGGCCAGACAATCCCTCCCTACCGATTGTCGCCCAAGGTTCATCCCGTGAACCAGATAGGTCACGCACGGCGTCTTGGAACTCCGCAACCCCACTCATTTCAAGCGGCAATCCGGGCAAGCCAGCATCAGACGACGACGGCCCTCTTGCCTCCTGAATCCATCTCCGACCGACCTCAATCGGCAGCTCCCGCCAGAACGGGCCTTCTATTGGCTCGTGTGCCGACAGGCGAAGGACGGCATCCCAGTCATCATGAAGCAATCCGGGGAGACGATAGGCCGCCTGCGCCGCGATCCTGGCCGCCAGCCAATGGCGGCTACCGTTCTTGAACTCAGTCCAGGCAAACCGGCAAACCTCTGCCGCACTGTCATCCGGCAGCAGCTCAGCCGCAGCCCTAAGCATCCCGTTCCTCTCCACAGGAGCCTTCATCGCCAAGATGAGCAGTGTCGAGACGGCGGCAGGATCACGCTCATAGAGATCCAGCATCGCAACCATGGCTTTATCTGAGCCAGTCGACATTCCGGCCATCTCAAGCAGTTCTTGCACGGTGTCAGTAGTTCTCACGGTAGTCCGCACTTGAAAGATGAGCCCACAGGGTGACTGGCACTACCGTTCAGGGGAATGCAACAAATCCCCAAAAGAAGCGAAGCCGACAGGCGAGCCACGCGCTCATGCGGGGCCGGTCGTCAGTGAATAGTCATGGCGGCAGACATCAGCCGTCACCACGACGACTACAATGCCGGCATGACCCGCCAGCTGCCCTGGCGCCTGGCCGATGCGCCGGACGCGCCCTTTCCCCCGGCCGAGACCGCCCTGCGCCAGCCCGACGGCCTGCTCGCGGTGGGTGGCGACCTGCACCCAGCGCGCCTGCTCAACGCGTATGCGGGCGGCATCTTTCCGTGGTTCAGCGAGGGCGAGCCGATCCTGTGGTGGTCGCCTGACCCGCGCATGGTGTTCCGCACAGATGGCGTGCACCTGTCCAGCCGCTTCCGCCGCCAGTTGCGCGGCAGCACGTGGGAGGTCACCGCCGACACCGCCTTCAGCCGGGTGATGCGCGCCTGCGCGGCGGCACCTCGGCCCGGCCAGGACGGCACCTGGATCAGCCCGGCCATGATCGAGGCCTACAGCCAGCTGCACGACCTCGGCTTTGCCCACTCGTTCGAGGTCTGGGACCGGCAGACGCTGGTCGGCGGCATCTACGGTGTGGCGATCGGTACCGTATTTTTCGGCGAGAGCATGTTCAGTGGCGCCAGCGGTGGTTCCAAGATCGCGCTGGCGGCACTGGCGTCCACACTTCACGGCTGGGGCTGGGAGCTGATCGACGCCCAGGTGGAAAATCCGCACCTGCTGCGGATGGGCGCCGGACACCTGCCGCGCGCGGAATTCCTGCAGCACGTGCGCCAGGCCGTGCGCCGTGACAGCCGTGAAGGCCCGTGGACACAGGCCGTCGGACGCTTGCCAGCCCAGCGTTTGGCCGGCGGTTAACGCAAACTTTGCAAGCTGGGCCGGTCACGCGTAAAATACCGCGCCTTAGGCCCAGCGTGGCCGTTTTCTGAACCGCACAGGACTACATGTCGAAAGACGATTCCATCGAGTTCGAGGGCACCGTCAGCGAGACGCTGCCGAACACCACTTTCCGCGTTCGCCTGGAAAATGGGCACGAAATCATCGCCCACATCTCCGGCCGCATGCGCAAGAACTACATCCGCATCCTCACCGGTGACCGGGTCAAGGTTGAAATGACCCCGTACGACCTGACCAAGGGTCGTATCACCTACCGCATGAAGTAAGCGGTCGGCGCGCTGCGCCACGTCGACAAGGCCAGCCCTGGTTGCTGGCCTTTTGTCATGCCTGCCATCCGGCCCTGCCGGAGGTCATCGTGACCGAACTCACCGTGACGTCGGTCAGCCCTGCTTGCGGCAGATTCGCATCTGCGTCCGTGGCGGCATCGTGGGACCCGATCCAGTCCGGATCGCCATCCCCTGCCCCGCCATGAACATGCCCTCGCTGACCGCCCTGCTCATCGCCCTCGTCGCGTCCGCCAGCGCGCTACCTGCACGCGCCGCCGATACCCCCACTGCGGCGAACGCCGCTGACTGCATCCAACTGGGCGGCGACCAGCAACTGGTGCGCGCCGGTGCCTCGCGCAACATCCTGCTGCGCAATGGCCAGGACCATTACGTCGTGCATTTCCAGGACGACTGCTCGGCGGCAGGCTACTCGCGGAAACTGAGCTTCGCCACGGACGGCCAGCAGGGCCTGCTGTGCGCTGCCGCCCGCAGCCAGCTGCTCACCGATTCCAGTCGCTGCATCGTGTCGCAGATCGAGCCAGTCGACGAGGCAACCTTCAAGAAGAAGGCCCGCCAGCGCAGCCGCTGACGTCGCGTACGACAAGGGCGGCCGAAGCCGCCCTTGTCAGGAGGGGTGTCACCGCACAGGCGCAACCAGTGGCAGCACCCGCGGCTGCTCGTGCTGCCGCGCCAGCCAAAGGTCGTAATTGGATTGCAGCCCCATCCAGAAAGCCGCCGTACTGACCCCGGCCATTTCCAGGCGGATGGCCAGATCAGGACTGATGCCCGCCTTGCCGTTCAACACCCGCGACAATGCCACCCGCGACATAGCCAAGCGCTCGGCCGCTTCGGTCACCGAGAGATCCATCGGATCGAAGACCATCGCCTTGATCGTCTGCCCTGGATGTGGGTGGTGATGAATCATGCGCAACCTCAGTGATAGTCCAGGTAGTCCAGCAGCTGCACATCGCCACCGGTGAAACGAAAGGTGATCCGCCAGTTGCCATTGACCCACACAGACCAATGCCCCCGCAGGTCGCCCCGCAGCTTGTGTGGGCGCAATCCAGGCATGGCGAGATCCTCGGGACCCGATGCCACATCCAGGATCGACAGGATCATCAATACCCTGCTGGTGTGACTGCGTCGGATCCCGCTGCTGCTACCGGAGCGGTAGAGCCGCTCGAGGCCTTTGTGGCGAAAGCCGATGATCATCACTGTATCCCGTATCGTTGCGCGATACAAATGAAGTAATCCCGTCGCGCTCACGAAACAGCATTGATGCGTTCGCACCCCTCCAGCAAGGCCGCAGGCGACAGGCCCAGCACAACAAGGGCGGCCGAAGCCGCCCTTGTCATGTCAGGTCCGCCGAAACCGGACGGAGGTCAGCTCATTCCACCGTGACCGGCAGCAAACGCTCTGGTTCGGCCTGGGTCTCGACCACCAGTTCGTCGTCGCGCACATCGATGCTCACCTTGCCGCCGTTGACCAGCTTGCCGAACAGCAGCTCGTCGGCCAGCGGACGCTTGATCTTGTCCTGGATCACGCGGGCCATCGGGCGCGCACCCATCAGCGGGTCGAAGCCGTGGTGGGCCAACCAGTCGCGCGCGGTCGGCGTGGCCGACAGGCTGACGTGCTTGTCCTGCAGCAGCATCTCCAGCTCGATCAGGAACTTGTCGACCACGCGCAGGATGTGCTCGAAGCCCAGCGCCTGGAACTGCACCACCGCATCGAGGCGGTTGCGGAACTCCGGGGTGAAGCTGCGGCGGATGGTCTCCATCGCATCGGTGGCATGGTCCTGCTTGGTGAAGCCGATCGAGCGCCGCGAGGCCTGTGCCGCGCCGGCATTGGTGGTCATCACCAGCACCACGTTCTTGAAGTTGGCTTCACGACCGTTGGTATCGGTCAGCACGCCGCGGTCCATCACCTGCAGCAGGATGTTGAAGATGTCCGGGTGCGCCTTCTCGATCTCGTCCAGCAGCAGCACGCAGTGCGGTGTCTTGACGATCTTCTCGGTCAGCAGGCCGCCCTGGTCGAAGCCGACATAGCCCGGAGGGGCGCCGATCAGGCGGCTGATCGAATGCGGCTCCATGTACTCGGACATGTCGAAGCGGACCAGCTCGATGCCCAGCTGCAGCGCCAGCTGCTTGGTCACCTCGGTCTTGCCGACGCCGGTCGGGCCGGCGAACAGGAAGTTGCCGATCGGCTTCTCCGGGTTGCCCAGGCCCGAGCGGGCCAGCTTGATCGCCGAGGACAGCGTCTCGATCGCCGGATCCTGCCCGAAGATCACCATCTTCAGGTTGCGCTCCAGATGCTGCAGCACGTCCTTGTCGGTGGCGCTGACCTGCTTGGTCGGGATACGCGCCATCTTGGCCACGATCGCTTCCACTTCCTCGACGTCGATCAGCTCCTTGCGCTGCCCTTCCGGCAGCAGGCGCTGGCGGGCACCGGCCTCGTCGATCACGTCGATGGCCTTGTCTGGCAGCAGGCGGTCGCCGATGTGCTTCACCGACAGGTCCACCGCCGCCTGCAGCGCTTCATCCGAATAGGTCACGCTGTGGTGCAGCTCGTACTTGGACTTCAGGCCCTGCAGGATCTCGTAGGTCTCGCCAACGGTCGGCTCCACGATGTCGATCTTCTGGAAGCGGCGGGCCAGTGCCCGGTCCTTCTCGAAGATGCCGCGGTATTCCTGGAAAGTGGTCGAACCGATGCAGCGCAGCTCCCCGGAGGCCAAGGCCGGCTTGATCAGGTTGGACGCATCCATGGTGCCGCCCGACGCCGAGCCGGCGCCGATGATGGTGTGGATCTCGTCGATGAACAGCACTGCGTTGGGCACCTTCTTCAGCGCGGTCAACACACCCTTCAGCCGCTTCTCGAAGTCGCCGCGGTACTTGGTGCCGGCCACCAGCGCGCCCAGGTCGAGCGAGTAGATCACCGCGTCGGCCAGCACGTCGGGTACCGAGCCCTCGACGATGCGGCGGGCCAGGCCCTCGGCGATGGCGGTCTTGCCCACGCCGGCCTCGCCCACGTACAGCGGGTTGTTCTTGCGGCGGCGGCACAGGACCTGGATGGTGCGCTCGATCTCGTCGCCACGACCGACCAGGGGATCGATGCGGCCGGACCGGGCCTGTTCGTTGAGGTTGCTGGCGAATTCGGTCAGGGCATCGCCCTTCGACTCGCCCTCCCCGCCTTCCATGCGGCCCTCGCCGTCGGAGGAGGAGGACGGCTGCTCGCCTTCCTCGCCCAGCTTGGCGATGCCGTGGGACAGGTAATTGACCACATCCAGCCGGGTCACGTCCTGCTGGTTGAGGTAGTAGACGGCGTGGGAGTCCTTTTCGCCGAAGATGGCGACCAGCACGTTGGCGCCGGTGACCTCCTTCTTGCCCGAGGACTGCACGTGGTACACGGCCCGCTGCAGCACCCGCTGGAAGCCCAGGGTCGGCTGGGTGTCACGGCCGTCATCCTCGGCCAGGCGGGACACCGAGGCCTCGATGGCCTGCTCCAGCTCCTGGCGCAGGCGTTCGGCGTCGGCACCACAGGCCTTCAGTACGGCCTGGGCGGACGGGTTGTCGAGCAGTGCCAACAGCAGGTGTTCGACCGTCATGAACTCATGCCGGGCCTCACGGGCGCGCTTGTAGCACTGGCCGATGGTGTGTTCGAGGTCTTTGCTGAACATGGATTACTCCGGCGGCAGATGGGAACAATATGCGGCCTGACTACGCGATTTCCATCACCCTAGCGGATTGCTGCGTTCAGATGGCGTTAGCACTGCAGAACGCTTGATCTTCGTTCACTCCAGAAGACCTCAACCGGCATGAGCGAACCCTACCTGAGCCGCTGGCGATTGCGGCGTGATGGCCCGGCCATCGAAACACCTCACGCCCGGCTCTGGCCGGTACTGACCGCTGCCGGCGAGCCGGCGATGCTGAAGATCAGCAGCGAAGCGGAGGAGCAGAACAGCCATCGCCTGCTGCGCTGGTGGAACGGCGATGGCGCTGCCCGCCTGCTGGCCCACGCCGGGCCGGCGATCCTGATCGAACGTGCCGGCGGCGACTCGCTGCGACAACGCTCGATCGAGGGCGACGATGAGGCCTGCACCACGATCCTGTGCCAGGTCCTGCAACGGCTGCACCGGCCACGGAGCGCGCCGCCAGCGGAACTGGTCTGCCTGCGTACATGGTTCGCCGATCTGCTGCAGCCAAGGGCCGCGCTGCCGCCACTGCTGGAACAGTGCAGATCACTGGCGGAGGCGTTACTGATGGAAGAACGCGAGGTCCGGCCCCTGCACGGTGACCTGCACCACGACAACGTGCTGGATTTCGGCAGGCGCGGCTGGCTGGCGATCGACCCGAAGCGGCTGCTGGGCGACCGTGCGTTCGATTACACGACGCTGTTCAGCAACCCGGATCTCTGCGGCCCGGGCATCCACGTTGCGACGCGGCCCGAGCGGTTTGCCGCACGGCTGGAACAGGTCACTGCACTGGCCGGCCTGGAACGTACACGCCTGCTGCGCTGGATCGCGGCCAGTGCGGGGCTGTCGGCGGTATGGTTCAGGGATGATGGCGACCCGGCCGACGTGGACGAGGCCGTGGCACGGATGGCGCTGGAGGCGCTGGCGGCGGGGTGATCTCGACCTGTAGAGCCGAGCCCATGCTCGGCTGTGCTTCCGGGAATGCGGAACATCTGAACGAAAAGCAGCCGAGCGCAGGCTCGGCTCTACAGGCCTCTGCTTCGGTAGGTGCCCGCCTTGGTGGGCACACTGGGTCCGGGATCCTTGTGCCCGGACGAGAATCGCCAGCCGGTCAGGCCTTTTCCATCGTGCACAGCAGCGGATGCTGGTTCATCCGCGAGTACTCGTTGACCTGGGCAACCTTGGTCTCCGCCACTTCACGGGTGAAGACACCGCAGACGCCGCGGCCGCGGGTGTGGACGTGCAGCATCACCTGGGTGGCCTTGTCCAGGTCCATGCTGAAGAACTGCTGCAGCACATCCACCACGAAATCCATCGGGGTGTAGTCGTCGTTGAGCAGCATCACCTGGTAGAACGGCGGCGGCGCCACTTCCGGGCGCGCGGGCTCTACGGCAACGCCGTGCTCGTGCTGGGAATCGGGGGAGGACTCATGGGGCATCCGTCCATTATAGGGGCTCGGGCAGGCCTGCGTCGGCTCGCCGCAGATTGGACGGCACGCACGCCCACCGTCACAATTGCATCCTCTCCCAACACTGTTTCACAGGATCTTCATGAAAAGGACCCTTCTTCCCGCCCTGCTGATCGCGCTGGCCGCTGCCGGCTCTGCCACTGCCGCAACCAGCGCCGACAAGTCCGTGGCCCGCCACCTGGACAAGCTGGGCTATACCTACGAAGTCGACGAGGATGGCGACTACCGCATGGTCTTCGACGTCGAGGGTGACCGCACCCAGATGGTCTACGTGCGCTCGGCGGTGGAGGATTTCGGCAGCCACAACATCCGTGAGATCTGGTCGCCGGCCTACAACGCCAAGACCAAGCAGTTCCCGGTGGCCGTGGCCAACCGCCTGCTGGAAGATTCGCAGGACGCCAAGATGGGCGGCTGGGTGAAGCAGGACACCACCGCCATGTTCGTGGTCAAGATCGACGCCGATGCCACCCCGGACCAGCTCAGCGACGCCATCGATGCGGCCATCCGCACCGCCGACGCGATGGAGCTGGAGCTGACCAAGAAGGACGAGTTCTGAGTTGAACGCCACGCCGGACCCGCGCTGGGCACCGCACGCCACCGTCGCCACGGTAGTGGTTGACGGCGGCCGCGTGCTGCTGGTCGAAGAGACCATTGAAGGCCGCCAGGTGCTGAACCAGCCGGCCGGCCACCTCGAGCCAGGCGAAAGCCTGGCCGAGGCAGCCCTGCGCGAGACCCGGGAGGAAACCGGCTGGACCGTGCAGCTGACCCATTTCATCGGCTGCTACCAGTGGACTGCCGGCGACGGCACCGCCTTCCTGCGCTTCTGCTACGCAGCGCGCCCGGTCTCGCACGACCCGGCCCAACCGCTGGATACCGGCATCGACCGCGCGCTGTGGCTGACCCCGGCCGAGCTGCAGGCCGCCGGCGAGCGCCAGCGCAGCCCGCTGGTCTGGGAGGTGGTGGCGGATTACCTGGGTGGCCAGCGCCATCCGCTTTCGCTGGTCCGGGAGGTCGCATGAGCACACCGCGCGTGATGGTGGGCGTCTCGGGTGGTGTCGACTCTTCGGTCGCCGCCTGGCGCCTGGTCCAGCAGGGCGAGGCCGTGGCCGGCCTGTTCATGCAGAACTGGGCCGACGACGGCAGCGGTGACTGCCGCGCCGAGGATGACCGCCGCGATGCGGTCGCCGTATGCGGCCTGCTCGGTATCCCTTTCCACTTCCGGGACTTTTCCAGCGAGTACTGGCAGGGCGTGTTCGAGCACTTCCTGGCCGAATACGCCGCTGGCCGCACGCCGAACCCGGACGTGCTGTGCAACCGCGAGGTGAAGTTCAAGCATTTCCTGGATGCCGCCCGCGAGCTGGGCGCCGAGCGCATCGCCACCGGCCACTACGCGCGGGTGACCCGGCGTGGCCACCAGTGGTTGCTGCTGCGCGGCGCCGACCGCTCCAAGGACCAGAGCTACTTCCTGCACCAGCTGGGCCAGGAGCAGCTGGCGGCCACACTGTTCCCGATCGGCGACCTGGAGAAGACCGACCTGCGCCGGATTGCGCGCGACGTCGGCCTGCCGACCCATGCCAAGAAGGACTCCACCGGCATCTGCTTCATCGGCGAGCGGGATTTCCGCGAGTTCCTCGGCCGCTACCTGCCGGCCAGGCCCGGCCAGATCCTCGACCCGGCCGACGGCAGCGTGATCGCCGAACATCCGGGCGTGTTCTATTTCACCCTGGGCCAGCGCGAGGGCCTGAACATCGGCGGCGTGCGCGGCCGCCCGGCCGCCCCGTGGTACGTGGTCGGCAAGGATGTGGCCAGCAACGTGCTGTACGTCGACCAGGACCGCGACAGCCCATGGATGCTGTCCGAGCGCCTGCGATCGGAGGCGGCGCATTGGATCGCGGGCTCGCCACCCGCGCGGCGATTCGAATGCACCGCCCAGACCCGCTACCGACAGCCCGATGAGCCGTGTACGGTCGACGTGCTGGACGATGGCAGCGTGCTGGTCACCTTCGCGCGCCCGCAGCGCGCCGTTACCCCCGGTCAATCGCTGGTGCTGTATGACGGTGATGTATGCCTGGGTGGCGCGGTGATCGCCGCCACCGATGCGCCGCTGGAACAGCGCCTGCGCACCACCCCCTCCCCCTTTTGAGGTAATCGCTGCATGAGTTTCACTGTCGACGACCGCGTCCTGGCCCTGGCCGGCATTGCCCAGGCCCTGCAGCAGGTACGCCGCATCGCCGATACCGGCCATTCCGACGCCGCCGCCGTGCGCACCGCCGTGGACAGCGTGTTCCGTGTCGATGCGTCCTCGCCACAGGCGGTGTTCGGTGACCGCCATGCACTGAAGGCCGGGCTGCGCCTGCTGCACAACTACTTCCGCAACCAGGGCCAGGATCCGATCCTGCCGAAGCTGGCGCTGTCGGTGCTGCAGCTGGAGCGCCGCTTCGTGCAGGATGGCGCCACCGTGAACAAGGTTGCTTCGGGCATCGAGCGTGCCCAGCGCCAGGCCACCGAACTGGGCGACAGCGGCCACCCGGATGTGCTGGCCAGCCTGGGAAGCCTGTACGCGGACACCATCAGCCACCTCAAGCCGCGTGTGATGGTGCAGGGCAACCCGCACTACCTGGGCCAGGCCGGCGTGGTGGCCGAGATCCGTGCCCTGCTGTTGGCGGCGGTGCGCTCGGCAGTGCTGTGGCGCCAGCTGGGCGGCAGCTACTGGGACTTCCTGTTCGGGCGAAAGGCGATGATCGAGGCCGTGGACCGGCAGCTGGCCTGAGGGTGTGGGGTCAGAGCCCTTTTCCATGGGAAAGGGATCCGACCCCGAGACCGCACAGGCGCCGGAAAACCGGCGCATTCAGAATGCACTTCCAGGCACATCGACGTTAAAGAGAAAGGGGGTACGGCCGATACATCCTCCGTGCACCTCCCGAGAACGTCCATGTACTCACGCATTTTCATCCGTCTGGCCGCCCCCCTGGCTCTGACCCTGCTGCTCCCCTTTGCCATCGGATTCGAATGGCCGGCCGCCCTGCGATGGGCGATCCTGACCACGATGACGCTGAGCTGGCTCGGCTTCGCGTGGTGGACTACCCGCGCCCAGGCGCATCGTTCCCCGGAACATGCCCGTGTCCTGCGTGAGCAGGACCAGCTGCTGACCGAACTGCGCAACTTCGTCGGCAACGAAATCGACGGTTCGCGTGGTGAAGTGGAACGCGCCCGCGACCTGATCCGCCAAGCGGTCTCCAGCCTGGGCGGCAGCTTCGATGCGATGAACCGCAAGTCTCGCCAGCAGAGCCAGGCGCTGTCGCGCATCGTCGACCGCGCCGGCGATGAAGGCAATGCCGGCCTCGACGTTGCCCGTTTCGCCCAGCACGCCAGCCACCGCATGGAACAGCTGGTGGAAGCGCTGGAACAGGTGAGCGGCCAGAGCAGCACCACCGTGCAGCACATCGACCAGATGGCGCAGCACCTGGATGGCATCTTCGCGCTGCTGGAAGACGTCAAGTCGATCGCCGACCAGACCAACCTGCTGGCGCTGAACGCCGCCATCGAAGCGGCCCGTGCCGGTGAGGCCGGTCGTGGCTTCGCCGTGGTCGCTGACGAAGTTCGCAACCTGTCCGAGCGCTCGACCACCTTCAACGAGCAGATCCGCAAGCTGGCGCACAGCTCCAAGGACGCCATCGCCAAGGTGCGCGAGACCGTCTCGCACATGGCCTCGCGTGACATGGACCGCTCCCGCGAAGCGCGCCAGGAAGCGGCGGCAATGCTCGACAACGTCGCGCAGATCAATGCCTCGCTCGGCGACGGCATGCGCGAAGTGTCCGAGTGCGCCCGTGCGATCGATGGCAGCGTGGCCGAAGCCGTGCGCGCCCTGCAGTTCGAAGACATCGCCACCCAGGCGCTGGGCGGCGTGCACACCCACCTGGACCGCCTGACCGCGATCAACCGCGAAGCGGTGGCCCTGCAAGAGCTCCTGCACCGCAATGGCGGCGTGTTCGACGAAGAGATTGCCAGCGCCCTGCAGCGCACCGGCAACCGCCTGCGCGAGCTGCGCAGCGAATGGGAACGCCCGCCGCACAAGCCCGTCGCCCAGCAGAGCATGGGCGCCGGCACCGTCGAGCTGTTCTGATCCTGATGTCCGCTGCCCTCGCTGGCAGCCCGCAAGGCCCCGGTTCGTCCGGGGCCTTTGCCTGTGACCCGCCGCTGGATGCATCCTGTAAGCGCACCATGACCCTGATCCGCGCCCTGCCCTCCCTCACCGACACCGAGCGCCCGCGCAACGCGAGCGTGCGTGAGCAGCTGCAACAGCTGGAAGAGGTCGCCCGCGAAGAGATCCGCGAACTGCAGCAGCTGGCGGACGCGCGCCCGGCCCCATCGCGGGCGGACGAGGCGCTGCTGGGCCTGGCCTGGGATCTCGGGCTGGATGGCGAAGCCCTGAAGTAGATCCACGCCATGCGTGGATGGACCGTCCCGCATGGCATGATGCCCCGGTCCCGTTCATGGAAGACCGATGGCCATCGCCCTGATCGCAGTGCTCCTGATCGAGACCGTCCTTCTGATGGCCTGGGTGACCGGCTATTTCAGCTGGGGCATCGCCCTGTTCAACGAACGCATCGCGGCATCATCGGCCATGCAGGCCCGGCTCTCGCTGGGCAGCCTGGAGCGTGACCTGCCGCAGGACAAGTGGCTGCGACTGGCCTTCCATGCGCTGCCCGATGGCAGCATGGCGTTCCGCGAGAGCTTCGCGCCGAGCTTCGGCCTGCGCTACTTCCCGGTGATGCGTGGACGCATCGTGCTCAACGCACGGCGGCACGAGGTACGGGTGATCGGCCTGTGCAGCTGGTTCGTGGCGATCCTGTCGCTGCTGCTGTTGCCACTGGTGGCGATGCGCCCGTTGATTGCGCCGATGCTGCTGGTGCTGCCGCTGTTCCTGGCCAGCTATCTGGTCCAGAAGCGGCGCTATGCGGCCATTGTCGAAGCGCTGCGCATGCAGTTGAAGGCGGAGTTTCCGAGGTAGATCCATGCCATGCGTGGAGGGTCGCATGTGCAGGCATTCGTGCCGACCAAGGTCGGCACCTACCAGAGCACGTGCTCGCCAGCGCAGACTGTCAGCGCACCAGCACCGCTTCGCTGCTGGCGTCGGTGCGCATCGGCGCCGGGTGCTGCTGGCGCAGCCATTGCGCCAGGTCACGCGGGCTGAGCGGGCGCGAGTACAGGTAGCCCTGGATCTCGTCGCAGCCCTGGCGGCGCAGCATGTCCTCTTCCTGGTGCGTTTCCACGCCCTCGGCCACCACCTTCATGCCCAGCGCATGGCCCAGGTGCACGATGGCCTGGGTCACTTCGGCCGTGCCCGAATCATGCAGCATGCCCTGCACGAAGCTGCGGTCGATCTTCAGGCGACCCACCGGGAAGCGGTTGAGGTAGTTGAGGTTGGAGAAGCCGGTACCGAAGTCGTCCACCGCCAGCGGCACGCCGTGCCGTTCGAGCACGTCGAAGCAGTGGCGCAGGATGTCGGTGTCACGGATCAGCGCCGATTCGGTCAGTTCCAGCTCCAGCCGCTGCGGCGGCCAGCCGTGGGCATGGCAGATGTCGATCACGCGCTCGGCGAAGCCGCGATCACGCAGCTGCACCGCCGACACGTTGACCGCGATGCGGTCGAAATGCAGTCCTGCCCGGTCCCAGGCGGTTGCCTGACGGCAAGCTTCGTTCAGTACCCAGTCGCCGATGCGCACGATCTCGCCGCATTTCTCGGCGATGGGAATGAACTCGGCCGGGCTGCAATAGCCGATGCCGGGGCGATGCCAGCGCAGCAGTGCTTCGATTGCCGGCGGCTCGCCCTGGTGGGCGTGCAGCAGCGGCTGATAGGCCAGGCTGAACTCCTCGCGCTCGATCGCACCGTGCAGCGCGTGCTCAAGCTCCAGCCTGCGCTGGATGCGGGCCAGGGCATCCTGGCTGTAGTACTGGTAGGTGTTGCGTCCGGCTTCCTTGGCCGCGTACATGGCGGCGTCGGCGGCGCGCAGCAGTGAATCGAAATCGGTCTGCGCATCGCCCAGCATCGCGATGCCGACGCTGGCACCGACCTTCAACGTGGTTTCCCCGCGGCGCAACGGCTCGGCCAGCGAGGCAATCAGCTTGCGGGCGACATGTCCCGCATCCTCAGGCTCAGCCAGGTCGCGCAGTACGACGATGAACTCGTCGCCGCTGAAACGGCCAAACAGATCGTTGTTGCGCAGGTTCTGGTGCAGGCGGGTGGCGGCAGCCTTCAGCAGCGCATCACCCGTGGCGTGGCCGAAGCTGTCGTTGATGGTCTTGAAGCCGTCCAGGTCGATGAACAGCATCGCCAACGAGGTGCCGCGATCACGCGCCTCCTCGATGGCCTCGGCAGTCTGTTCACCGAGCAGCACGCGATTGGGCAGGCCGGTCAGCAGATCGTAGTGGGCCAGCAGTTCGATGCGCTCGTTGGCCTCGCGCTCGCGGGTGATGTCCCGGAACAGGACGACGAAGCGCGGCGGCAGTCCGTCACGACGATCCAGCTCGATCAGCACCTGCACCCAGACACGCAGGCCGGACTGGCGGTAGAAGCACAGGTCCAGCTGCTCAGGCAGGCCGCCGTTGGCGATGCGGGCCAGCGCCGCCTCGAACGCATCGCGCGAGTCTTCGGTGTACAGCGCCATCGCCTGGTCGAGGGTGATCGGTTCCTTGCGCAGGCCGTGGATGCGATAGCACTCCTCGGTCCATTGCATGCTCCGGGTCTGCACCTCGATCTCGCAGCCACCGATGCGGCCCAGCGCGGAAACGCGGTTGAGCAGTTCCGTGCGCCAGCGGATCAACGCATCGGTCTGGTGCTGCTCGGTGATGTTCTGCACCTGCCCCAGCAGGCGCTTGGGCTGCCCGTCCATGTCCAGCAGCGGCTGCATCCACAGCCGCAGGTGCTGTGATGGCTCATGGCCGCGGGTCAGCTCCAGCTCGAGATTGGCGGCACGACCATCGCGCCACAGCCGCCGCCATGCCGCACGCAACGCGCCGCGCGAGCGCGGATGCAGCTGCTTCAGCCAGCGCCGCTGGCCAGGCACGGCGCCGTGCTCCAGCGCCAGCAGCGAGCGCAGCTCCGGCGACCACCAGAAGTGCCCGCTGTTGGGGTCGAACGACCAGCTGCCCATGCTGGCGATGCGCTGGGCCTCGCTCAGGTGCAGCTGCTGTTCCTGCAGCAGCGATTCGAGCTGCTTCTGCTGCTCGATATCGGTATGCGTGCCGACCATGCGCAGCGGCTGGCCATCGGCGGTGCGCGCGACCACGCGGCCGCGATCCAGCACCCAACGCCACTGGCCATCGGCCTGGCGGAAGCGGAACTGTGCACTGTACTGCTCGCTGCACCCGCGCAGGTGCTGGTCGAGCGCGGCGCGCACCTGGTCAATGTCCTCGCTGTGCACGCGCGACAGCAGTTCAGTGGCCGTTTCGTCGCCCAGCGCTGGCGTGCGCGCCACCCGGTCACTGGGGATGTCCCAGTCCCACAGGCTGTGGCCGGCGCTGTCCAGTGCCAGTTCCCAGCGCCCACCCCCGTCGACCGGCACCGGCTCGGGAATGCTCAGGGTGAACGCCAGCAGGTTGCCAGCACCGTCATGAACGGCGCGCAGGTGACCGTCGTAGTGGCCGCGCGGGCCGCCCGGCAGCGTGCAGGGCACGATGCCCCCATCGGCGGCCATCAGGCGCAGATCTTCCAGCATCGGCGCATAGGCAGCCACGGTAGCCGGCAGGCCATGCTCGCGCGCGGCCGGATTGGCCGCCAGCGGGCGCCCGGTACGGTCGACGATGACCAGCGCCGACGCAAGCGGGTGCTGCAGCAGGCTGGCGATGATCCCTTGGTCCACGCGATCTTGCTCCGGATGACACGCCCGTCAGCGGGGCACGCAGTGGTTAACGGCGCCTGCGGCGGATAATTGAGTGGTGACGGCACGCTGCGGGGTAAGATGACCGGCGCCCCTTTCACCCGCCCCGTCCATGCCCGCAGAACCGACCGGCAACGCCCCAGTTCCCGACCCGCGGATGGCGCAGGCGCTGAGCCGTGACCGGCGGCGGGTGGTGTTGAGCTACCTGGTGATGGCGCTGGCCTGGATGATCTCCACCGACAGCGTGGTGCAGGCGCTGGTGCCCGATCCGCAGCAGGCGGCCCTGTGGCAGGGCCTGAAGGGCTCGTTCTTCGCCTTGGCCAGCGCGGGCCTGCTGTACCTGCTGCTGCGCCCGCTGGCCGAGCACGTGCTGCATACCCACGCCCGCCAGCAGGCCTCGGAGCTGCGCCTGCGGCAGATGTTCGAGGGCAACCCCGGCCCGATCCTCGTCTATGACCTGGACACATTGGCGATCCTCGATGCCAACCCAGCCGCCTGCACCGCTTTCGGCTGGGAGCGCGATGAGCTGCTGGAACAGACCATCGACGCCTTGTGGCCACCCGGCGAGGGCCAGGCGCTGCAGGCCAAGCTGGAGGCGATCCGCGAGACGCCCGAAGAGCTGTGCATCCTGCGCGCGCAGCTGCAGCTGCGCGATGGCGCGCTGCGGCACATGGAACTGCGCTCCAACGCGATCAGTTACGACGGCCACAATGCGCGCCTGCTGATCGCCATCGACCGCACCGCAGAGGATCTGGCCCAGCTGCGTCGCGACCAGGCGCTGGCACGGGTGGAAGAGGCCCACGAGCTGGCCCGCATCGGTGCCTGGGAGCTGGACCCGTCCACCGGGCTGGGCCGCTATTCCAACCAGGTCTATCGCCTGCTCGGCCGCCGCCCGCCCGAAGCCCGCCGCTGGCACCGCTTCGACGAACTGCTGGTGCCGGCCGACCCGGCCACCGCTACCCAGACCGAGCAGCTGCTGGCCGAGTTGTGCTCCGGCGAGCCGGTACAGGTGGACGTGCTGCTACCGCTGCTGTCGATGGATGGGCGCGCGCTGATGGTGCACCTGCGCGCCGCCAGTGGTCTTGATGAAGCTGGCCGCAACCGCGTGCTGGGCACGCTGCAGGACGTGACCGAACGCGAGCAGTCGCGGCGCCTGCTGCGCGAGCGCGAGGAGCAGTTCCGCGAGCTGGTGCGGGTACTGCCCGACGGCGTGGTGATCCTCTCCGACGAGCATGTGCTGTACGCCAACGCCTGGGCCGCCGGCCTGTTCGGCTACGGCAGCCATACCCTGCTGGGCGAGCCCTTGTCGGCGCTGGTCGCTGCCGCAGACCTGCCGCGGGTGCGCAGCCAGCTGCGTGCCGGCCAGCCACACCTGGGACCGGGCCATAGCAGCGTGGTGGCCATGCAGCGCGGCGACGGCCGCAGCTTCCATGCCGGCCTGGCGGTGGGCGACGTGCGCTACGGTGGCCGCGACTGCAAGCTGCTGATCGTGCGCGACCTCAGTGATTCCGAACGCATCCGCAGCGCGCTGGAAACCAGCAACCGCGAACTGCAGGCGATGGCCGGGCGGCTGTTCTCGCTGCAGGAGGACGAGCGTCGTGCGATTTCGCGCGACCTGCACGATGACATCGGCCAGGCCATCACCGCGATCAAGCTGTCGGCGCACGCGGCGCTGGAAGAGGACGATCCGCAGCGGCGTGGGCAGGATCTGGCGCAGATCGTCAGCCTGGCCGACACCACCGTGGCCAAACTGCGCGACATCTCCACCCTGCTGCGCCCCCCGCAGCTGGATGCACTGGGCCTGGAGGCAGCGCTCAGCTGGCAGGCGCGGGTTCTGTTCCGCTCCTCGCCGGTGGAGCTGCTGGCCGAGATCGAGCCGTTGCCGCATCGCCCCGACAACAGCATCGAACAGGCCTGCTTCCGCATCGCACAGGAAAGCCTGACCAATGCGCTGCGCCATGCGCGCGCCAGCCAGGTCCTGCTGCAGCTGCGCGATGTCGGCCAGCGCGGCCTGCACCTGCAGATCCGCGATGACGGCGAAGGCTTCGATCCGGACGGCCCGCGCGGCCTGGGCCTGATCGTGATGCGCGAGCGCGCGCAGAGCGTCGGTGGCCACGTGCGGATTGAATCCGCGCATGGCGAAGGCACCCTGGTCGATGTCCACCTCCCCTACCAGGCGGCCAGCAGGGCCGCCGTCGATTCACCGGAATACTGAGCCATGTGGAATCCCAACCTGCCCCCGGTCAGCATCGATGACGCTCCCGACCGCCTTGGCGCCGGCAACCCCGAGCTGCAGGCAATGGTTGCCGAGGCAGCCTCAGGCGGCATCGCGCTGATGCTGATGCACGTGGACATCGACCATTTCGCATCGGTCAACGAAAACATGAGTGCCGAAGTGGGCGACCAGGCGCTGGTGCTGGTGGCACAGCGCCTGCAGTCTTACCTGCGCGGGCGCGGCAAGCTGTGGCGGCATGGCAGCGACGAGTTCCTGATCGCGGTGCCGCGTACCGCGGATCTGCCATTGCCGGAGGATTTCGCCGAGGAGATCCGCCAGCAGATGGAGCTGCCGCTGTCGGTGCTGCCGTACACGTTGTTCATGACCGGCAAGCTGGGCGTGAGCCTGTGCCCGGAACATGCCAGCAGCACCTCGCGCCTGCTCGATCATGCCGAGGATGCGCTGTACCAGGCCGCCCGCGAAGGCGGCAATGCCGTGCGCATCCATGCGGTGGACACCCCGCCGAGTGCGCACAGCGAGAGCATCATCGCGCGCCAGATCGTCGATGCCATTCCCAATGGCGAGCTGAAGCTGCGCTACCAGCCGCTGGTAAGCGCGCGCGACGGCCACGTGGTGGGCATGGAAGCGCTGCTGCGTTGGCAGTCGCCGACCCTGGGCATGCTGGTGCCGGAGCGCTTCATGCGCACCGCCGAACGCCTGGGCATCATCGTGCAGATCGGCACCTGGGTGCTGGAAGGCGCCTTGAAGCAGGCGCGGCTGTGGCGCGACCAGGGCTTCGATGACTTCACCATCGCAGTGAACGTGTCCACCCTGCAGCTGCTGCGGCCGAACTTCTTCGCCGAGGTGATGTCCCTGCTGCAGGCCGCGGGCGTGCCGGCGCACATGCTGACGCTGGAGATCAACGAGAGCGCGCTGACCAACAACGTCAATTTCGTCCATGAAACGCTGGCCAACCTGCGCAACGAAGGCATCAGCCTGAGCCTGGACAACTTCGGTACCGGCGACTCCAGCCTCAGCGCGCTGGTGCGCTACCCGGTCGACAAGCTGAAGATCGACCGCAGTTTCATCAAGAGCGCGCCGGCCGGCAATCGTGAAGCGGCCATCGCCCGCGCGATCATCGCCATGGGCCACCAGCTGGGCATGACCGTGATCGCCAACGGCGTGGAATCGCAGGCGCAGCTGGGCTTCCTGCGCCGCAACGACTGCGACGTGTTCCAGGGCTACCTGTTCGGCGAACCGATGTCGGCCGATGCCGCCGGCATGACCCTGCGCCGCCGCTACCTGCGTCCGGAAGCCTTCGCCGAGACGCGCCCGGACCGGACGCTGCTGCTGCTGGATGACGAGGAGAACGTGCTGCGCTCGCTGGTGCGCCTGTTCCGCCGCGACGGCTACCGCATCCTGGCCGCCGGCAACGTGCGCGATGCGTTCGACCTGCTGGCGATCAATGACGTGCAGGTGATCCTGTCCGACCAGCGCATGAGCGACATGAGCGGCACCGAGTTCCTGGGCCGGGTGAAGATGCTGTACCCGGATACGATCCGCCTGGTGCTGTCGGGCTACACCGATCTGAACACGGTGACCGATGCGATCAACCGCGGCGCGATCTATCGCTTCCTGACCAAGCCGTGGAACGACGACGAACTGCGCAAGCACATCCACCAGGCGTTCCGCACGTACGAGGAACAGCGCCGCAGCAATGCCGGCCCGGCGCCGGTGGAGAGCGGAGATGGCGGCGAGGATCGCCCATTACGGTAACCATCCCCTCTGATAGAGCCGACCGCTGGCCGGCTGCTCTGGATATCGGGTTCAATGAGGTTGCCGGCCAGCGGCCGGCACTACCAGAAGCGGTCAGCGCGGCTGCTTGACCGGCAGCACCACGCGGAAGCGCGAACCCACGCCGGGCGTGCTGTCCAGGTCGATGCGGCCGTGGTGCTTGTTGATGATGCTGTAGGAGATCGACAGGCCCAGGCCGGTGCCACTGCCCACCGGCTTGGTGGTGAAGAACGGATCGAAGATGCGCTGGCGCAGTTCCGGCGAGATGCCACCGCCGGTATCTTCGAACTCAACCCAAACGTGATCGCCATCAACGCCGGTACGCACCGTGATCGTGCCGCGCTCGGCGATGGCATGGCCGGCGTTGAGCAGCAGGTTCATGTAGACCTGGTTCAACTCCGATGGCAGGCACTCCACCAGGGGCAACTGGCCGAACTCGCGCACCAGGGTGACCTTGTACTTGAGTTCGTTCCAGATGATGTTGATGGTCGATTCCAGGCCCGCGTGCAGGTCGACCAGCTTCCACGACTCGTCGCGGCCGGAATACGAGAAATCCTTCAGGTCGCGCACGATGCGGGTGACCCGCTCGATGCCTTCGCGCGATTCCGCCATCAGCTGCGGCAGGTCGCGGCTGATGAAATCGATATCCAGGCGGTCACGGATATCATCGATTTCCGGGATCAGCGCTTTCGGGTCCGGCGCGCGCAGGGCGCGCTCGTAGGCTTCGATCACGGTGAACAGGCTGCGCAGGTATTCCTGCAGGCTGCCCAGGTTGGAGTGCACGTAACCGATCGGGTTGTTGATCTCGTGCGCGACGCCGGCGGCCAGCTGGCCGATCGACGCCATCTTCTCCGACTGCAGCAGCTTTTCCTGGGTGCCATTGAGGCGCAGGTAGGCCTGGCGCAGTTCGGCATGGCGCTGCTGCAGCTCGCGTTCGTAGTCTTCCTGCCCTTCGATGTGGCGGAACAGGGCGAGGAAATGCCCCTGGCCGACCGGACCATGGTGGTACAGATGGGCGATGACCACACCCTCGCCCAGCGGCAGGCTGCCATTCCAGTGACCATGCTGGCGAGCCTGTTCCAGGGCATCGGGCGGCAGCAGTTCGCGCAGGCGCTGCGGCGGCGGCAACCCGCCGTACTCGCCACTGGCCAGCAGGTTCTGTGCGGCCGGATTGGCCAGGGCCACCCGCCCGTCATCGGTGAACAGCAGCAGGCCTTCGCGCAGGCGCTCAAGCAGGGCCTGCAGCACCGGCTGCGGCGGAAGGGGGGCGGTAACCAGGGCGTTGGCAGCGGACACGGCGACTCGGGACGTTCGAACAGGCGCCCAATATACGCGGTCATGCAGCGGGCTTCAGCCCGCCGGGAGAGGTTATGCGACCGCCGTCGCCTCAGGCGACGGCGAGGGGCCTGCCGATGCTGACCGTGTGCGACTGGCCCTTGGCATCGTAGGCCGAGGCGTCTTCGGTGCGGCCGAGCTGGCGCAGCGCCCAGTTCACCTCGCGGCGGCGGCGCGACAGCAGCACGCCGTTGGCCCGGTTGCGCTCGGCCAGTTCCTGCAGCTGTTCGCCCTCGCCCACCGGCGGCGCGCCTTCCAGCGCACGCAACGCTTCCAGCTTGGCGCCGGTAGCCCGGATCAGGGCGTGCACGTCGTGCTCGACCAGGGCCTGGCGTTCAACGTCCAGGGCCTGGGCGAGACGCTGCAGCGGCTCGCTCATCGCCGCAGTCATCCGTGCAGCTGCTGGTCCAGATCGAGCATGCGCGATGCGATCGCGTCCGGATTGATCTTGTAGGTGCCGTTCTGCAGCGACTCGCGCACGGCGGCCACGCGCTGGGCGTCGATCGCCGGGGCGGTGGTCAGCTCGCGCTCGATGGCCTGCAGATTGGTGGCCTCGCCGGTCAGGCGCAGGCTGTCGGCCGCCTCGACCGGGCGCGCCGCCGCATCGGTGCTGACACCGGGCTTGTTGGCCGGGGTCGTCACGCTGCGCAGTGCCTGGGGGACCTGCAGGTTGCCGTCGATTTTCTGGCTCATGGGGTGTCCTGGAGTTGCCGTTCACAAGGGATAACGGCCGCAGGGCCGCGATCTTTAGGGATATTTTGCGGTAATTCAACGCGCCACGATTACGTCACCTGCGGCATCGACCGTGCCTTGCACGATCCGCCGCGAGGACAGGTTCTCGACCGAGACCCGTTCGTTCTCACCGGCATCACCCATCGCACGGCCGGCAATGCGGACCTCGACCGAGCCGCGACGCGACACCAGGGCCACATTGTCTCCTCGCTTGATGAGACGCTGCACCACCAGATCGTTGTTCGACAGCAGGGCTCCGGCCTGCAGCGGACGGCGGGCGACGCGGCCGATCGCTGCATTGGGATCGGACAGCACCGCGCCGGCAATCCGCGCAGCGTCACGCTGGGCAGTGGTGATATCGGCGGCAGTGAGGGTTTCTCCAGTGCCGATTCCGCGGTTGAGCACCAGTACGGTCTGGTTGCGCCGCACCTTTACCGGCACGAACAGGCGCCAGCCGCCCGCATCCGGACAGCTGACCTCCACCGTGGTGTTGGCGGTGGGTTGCACCTGCAACGCGCTGCCACATTTCGGCAGGCGCAGCGCATCGGCCACCTGGGCCTCGCCCTCGCTGCCCGCCGGCAGCGTCGACAAGGCCGCCGCGCGGATGCTCGCCACCGGCTGCCAGTCGGCGGCAGCCGCCCACGGCGAGGCCAGTGCCAGCGCGATGGCGAATAGAGATGTGACCCGGCGCATGGCGCCTCCTTCAATCGGCAAGAGCTGGCCCAGGTGCGTGCAAGGCGTGTGCCAGAGGGGCAGAGCTGCCTCGGTCGAACATGGCGCGACACCACAATTGCGGTGTGGAGCGCGCAGGTGACAGAGCACCCTCAAGTTTGGCGCCCAACGCGCCGATACAGCAGCCATGTCCCATGACCTGCTCAACCGGATCGACCAGCGGACCCGACTGGCCGGCCACAACCGCCTGGCGCTGCTGCTGTTCCGTCTCGGCGGACGTCAGCTTTTTGGCGTCAATGTCTTCAAGGTGCAGGAAGTCCTGCGGCGCCCGGAGCTGTTCCAGGTGCCCGGCCTGCCCAGCCAGTTCGCCGGCGTGGCCGACGTGCGCGGCCGCTCGGTGCCGGTGCTGGACCTGGGCCTGGCCATCGGCCACCCGGAACGTGAGCCCGATGCCGATACCTCGCCGGGTTACCTGGTCGTCACCGAATTCAACCGCTCGATCCAGGGGTTCCTGGTCAGCGGCGTCGAGCGCATCGTCAACATCGCGGTGGAAGACATCCACCCGCCACCGGAGCTTGGCGCCGAGTCGAGCTACCTGACCGCGGTCACCCGCTTCCAGGGGGAGCTGATCCAGGTGATCGACGTTGAAAGCGTGCTGGCCGATATCGCCCAGGTCCGCGGTGACGCCGTACTCGATCCGGCGATGGCAATGCCCGCCGATGGCCCCCAGCTGCAGGTGCTGGTGGTGGACGACTCGCGCGTGGCCCGCCAGCAGATCCGCAGCGTGCTGGATCAGCTGGGCGTGGGTGCCACCCTGCTTTCCGATGGCAAGCAGGCTCTCGACCACCTGTTGCAGATCCACGCCTCGGGCGAAAACCCAGCCGAACGCTATGCCATGGTCATCTCCGACATCGAGATGCCGGCCATGGACGGGTACACGCTGACGACGGAAATCCGGCGCCATCCGGGCCTGGCCGGCCTCTACGTGCTGCTGCACACCTCGCTGTCGGGTGTCTTCAACAACGCCATGGTCGAGCGTGTCGGCGCCAACGCGTTCGTCGCCAAGTACTCGCCGCACGAGCTGGCTGACTTCGTGCTGGACCGCCTGCGCAAGGTGGCGATGGCGGCGTAGGGCCCTATCCTGTAGAGCCGAGCCCATGCTCGGCTTGTGCGGCGCCTGAACGAAAGGCAGCCGAGCATGGCTCGGCTCTACCAAGACGCACCGTGCTTTGGCACACCCCTTGCAGCTTCCCGGGCAACGTTCCCGTGGGAGTGCACCGTGCGCAACCTGATTACCGACTACCTGGGCGTCCACGCCCAGGCCATGCCGTTGCGCGAACAGCGGATGAAGCTGATCGCCAGCAACCTCGGCAATGCCGACACCCCCGGCTACAAGGCCCAGGACCTGGACTTCGATGCCGCCCTGCGCCATGCCCAGGGGCAGGATGCCAACGGCCTGATGGCCACCACCCATGAGCAGCACTACGAAATCAGTAGTGGCCTGAACCCGTTCCAGATCGCGCGCGAGGGCGTGCAGCCCAGCCTGGACGGCAACACCGTCGATCCCGATGCCGAGCGTGCCGCCTATGGCCGAGCCGCGCTCGAGTACCGCGCCTCGCTCAGCTTCGTCGAGAGCAAGGTGCGTTCCATGCTGACCGCGATCACGGGGCAATAAGCCATGAGCAACCTGCCGATCTTCGATATCGCCGGCTCCGCGCTGCAGGCGCAGTCGGTGCGCATGAGCACCATCGCCTCCAATCTCTCCAACGCCGACACCGTGGCCGGGTCTGCCGACGCCGTGTACAAGCCGCTGGAGCCGATCTTCCAGGCCGTCACCAGCAAGAACGATCCCAACATCACCTCGGTGAAGGTGAAGGAGATCACCCAGAGCGAAGCGGCGCCGATCAAGCGCTACGAGCCGGGCCACCCGCTGGCAGACGCCGATGGCTACATCTACCAGCCCGACGTCGATCCGGTGGCGCAGATGGTCAACCTGATCTCGACCTCGCGCAATTACCAGGCCGGCGTGGAGATGTTGACCACCGCCAAGGAACTGGCCCTGGCCACCTTGACCATGGGCCGCTGAGGCCCGCAGCACCGGATACCGCCATGACCACCGCCGTCAACAACCAGACCAGCCAGGACGTCTATTCCGCGCTGGGCCTGAACGCCCCCAACAGCAACGCCACGAAAAAGAAGAACACGCTCGACCAGGCCGACTTCCTGCGCCTGATGACCGAGCAGCTGCAGCACCAGGATCCACTGAAGCCGATGGACAACACGCAGATGGTCGCGCAGATGGCGCAGATGTCCACCGTGCAGGGCATCACCGATCTGAACAAGACGGTGAAGGGCTTCCAGGAATCGATGGCCAGCGACCAGGTGCTGCGTGGCGCGGCGCTGGTCGGCCACCAGGTGCTGGTGCCATCGGAAAAGCTGGTGCTGGAGAAGGAAGACAGCGTCGAGGGCACGGTGGCCGCGCCGTCGGCCGGCATCATCACCGTGGATATCACCGATGCCACCGGCGCCAAGGTCACCTCGCTGAGCGTGGAAGCCAAGGCGGCAGGCGAAACCGCTTTCCAGTGGGACGGCAAGGACGCCAACGGCAAGCGCATGGAACCGGGCAAGTATTCCATCGTTGCCAACCATGTCGATACCGCCGGCAAGAGCACCAAGCTGTCCACCTATGTGCAGGCGCCGGTGGAAAGCGTGACCGTCGGGTCCGACGGCCTGTACCTGAACCTCAAGGGCCTGGGCACGGCCCCGATCGACTACGTGCTCCGCGTCAGCTGAGCCGCACATCCCGCATCAACCAGGAGCATCCCATGGGCTTCAATGTCTCGCTGTCCGGCATCAATGCCGCCAACACCGACCTGAGCGTCACCGCCAACAACGTCGCCAACGTCAACACCACCGGCTTCAAGCAGTCGCGCGCCGAGTTCGCCGATCTGTTCGCCTCCACCAGCTATGGCCTGTCGAAGAACCAGACCGGCTCGGGCGTGCGCGTCTCCAACGTCGCCCAGCAGTTCATCCAGGGCCACAACGAGCAGACCGGGCGCAGCCTGGACATGGCCATTTCCGGTGAGGGCTTCTTCACCATGAACATGAACGGTTCGCGTGTGTATTCGCGTGCCGGCAACTTCCAGACCGATTCGGCCGGCTACGTGGTCAATCCGCAGGGCGCGCGCCTGCAGGTGTTCGCGCCGAATGCCGATGGCACCAACTTCGACGCCGGCCGCCTGGTCGACCTGCAGCTGTTGACCACCGACAGCCCGCCGAAGCAGACCAGCGAAGTGAAGGTGGGCTTCACCCTGCCGGCCAACGCCAAGCAGCCGACCGTGGCCACGTTCGACCCGACCGACTCCAACAGCTACAACCACTCCAGCGGCGGCATCACCGTGTACGACTCGCTGGGCGTGAGCCATATCCAGGTCTCGTACTTCGTGAAGGGCGCCAACCCCAACGAATGGACCGTGCACAACTATGTCGATGGCCAGCCCGCTGGCACCCCGACCGCGGTCACCTTCGACAACAGCGGCAAGCTGACCGCCCCGGCCAACGGCAAGGTTGGCCTCGGCACCTTCACCCCGACCACGGGCGCTGGCCAGCTGAACATGACGCTGGACATCAGCGGTTCGACCCAGTACGGCGAGAAGTTCGCCCTGCGCAACACCCAGCAGGACGGCTACGCGGCCGGCAAGCTCAACGAAATCACTGTGTCCGAGTCGGGCGTGGTCTATGCGCGCTACTCCAACGGTGACGACAAGCCCCTGGGCCAGGTCGCACTGACCACCTTCAACAACACCCAGGGACTGGAATCGAAGGGCAACAACCTGTGGGTGGAGACCTTCGAGTCGGGCACGCCGCGCACCGGCATGCCGGACACCTCCAATCTCGGCAAGATCCAGGCCGGCTCGCTGGAAGCGTCCACCGTCGATCTCACCGAGCAGCTGGTCAACATGATCACCGCGCAGCGCAACTTCCAGGCCAACGCGCAGATGATCACCACGCAGGACCAGATCACCCAGACCGTCATCAACATCCGTTGATGAGCTGCTGACCCTGTCACGGAACTCCCCGCATGGATAAAGCCCTTTACGTGGCGATGACCGGTGCCCGCGCCTCCCTGCAGGCGCAGGGAACGCTCAGCCACAACCTCGCCAACTCGGATACTCCTGGCTTCAAGGAAGCGCTGGCCAACACCGAAGCCTTCCCGATCAAGGGTCCGGGCTTTGCCTCGCGGGTGGATGCGCTGCACGTCGACGCCGGCTTCAACCGCCGGCCCGGCGCGCAGCACATCACCGGCAAACCACTGGACCTTGCACTGCAGAGCGGCACCTGGCTGGCGGTGCAGGCGAGCGATGGCAGCGAAGCGTATACGCGCGGCGCAGCCCTGTCGGTGACGCCGAACGGCCAGCTGGTGACCTCTGGCGGCCGCACGGTGCTGGATGACAACAACAACCCGATCGCCATTCCGCCCTACCAGGCGATGGAGATCGGCGCCGACGGCACGATCTCGATCATCCCGCAGGGCGAAGGCCCGCAGACGATGGCGCAGATCGGCCGGATCAAGGTGGTGCAGGCGCCGGACGAGCGACTCGAGCGCGGCCTGGATGGCCTGTTCCGCAACACCGACCCGCGCCAGCCGTTCGCACCGGCACAGGGCACCGCCGTGCACAGCGGGCAACTGGAAGGCAGCAACGTCGATGCTGCCGGTGCGCTGGTGCAGATGATCCAGCTGCAGCGCCAGTACGAAATGCAGGTGCAGGTGATCAAGCACGGCGACGACAACGCGCGCAGCGCCAACAGCCTGCTCCGCCTGGGCAGCTGACGGATTTCCGGCGCCGCCCGGGCACGGCGCTGGCACACCGCTTGCACACCCGCTACCAAGGGCCGCATTGCGCGGCCGGCTTCACCCAGACAGGACTCCGAAGATGAACCAGGCATTGTGGATCGCGAAAACCGGACTGGATGCGCAGCAGATGCGCATGTCGGTGGTTTCCAACAATCTCGCCAACACCAACACCACCGGCTTCAAGCAGGACCGCGCCAGCTTCGAGGACCTGCTGTACCAGCAGGTGCGCCAGCCGGGCGGCTCTTCGTCGGCGCAGACGCAGCTGCCGACCGGCCTGCAGCTGGGTACCGGCGTGCGCGTGGTCGCCACCGCCAAGAACTTCGAGCAGGGTGGCCAGCAGCAGACCGGCCGCGCACTGGACGTGATGGTCAACGGACGCGGCTTCTTCGAAGTGCAGATGCCCGACGGCAGCTCGGCCTACACCCGTGATGGCTCGTTCAAGATCAACCAGGACAGCGAGCTGGTTACCAACAGCGGCTACCCGGTGCAGCCGGGCATCCAGATTCCCGAGGGCGCGCAGTCGGTCACCATCGGCAGCGACGGCACCATCAGCGTAAAGATGGCCGATAACGCCGCGTCGGTGGAAGTCGGTGCGCTGACCCTGACCGACTTCGTCAATCCGGCCGGCCTGCAGGCGCGCGGCGAGAACCTGTTCCTGGAGACCACGGCCTCGGGCCCGGCCCAGAACGGCAATCCCGGCCTGAACGGTCTCGGCACCGTGGTGCAGGGTGCGCTGGAAGGCAGCAACGTCAATGTGGTGGAAGAGCTGGTGTCGATGATCGAAACCCAGCGCGCCTACGAAATGAATGCCAAGGCGATCTCCACCACCGACTCGATGCTCGGCTATCTCAACAACAAGATCTGACCGGCCCAACCGGGAAACCGCCATGTCGCCCATTTCCAACCTCGCCCGTACTGCCCTCGCCTGCACTGTGGTCGCCCTGCTCGGTGGCTGCGTGATCGCGGGCGACGTGCGCCCCTATCCGGCGATGGCACCGATCCAGCCGATCATGCCGCCGCAGGCCGCGCCCACCGCCGGTGCGATCTACGCCGCTGGCCCGACCCTGCAGCTGTATTCGGACCGCCGCGCACGCGATGTCGGCGACCTGCTGACGATCACCCTGCTGGAAAACACCACCGCGCAGACCAGCGCCAACACGGCCACCAACAAGGAATCCAACCTGAGCCTGGGCACGCCGTCCATCCTCGGCGCACCGGTCACCCTGGGCGGCAAGGACATCCTCAGTGCCACCGCCAAGGGCGCGCGTGACTTCACCGGCAAGGGCAACAGCGCGCAGAGCAACCGCCTGCAGGGCAGCGTTACGGTCACCGTGATCCAGCGCCTGCCCAACGGCAACCTGGTGGTGCAGGGGCAGAAGAACCTGCGGCTGAACCAGGGCGATGAACTGGTGCAGGTGCAGGGCATCGTGCGCCCGGGCGACATCAGCCAGGACAACACCATTCCCTCCAGCCGCGTGGCCGAGGCCCGCATCGTCTACGGCGGCCGCGGACCGGTCGCGCAGTCCAACGCGATGGGCTGGCTGAGCCGCTTCTTCAATTCCGGCCTGACGCCGTTCTGAGTATGGCCATGAACTTCTCCTTCTCTACCTTCTGGCAGCAACGCGTGGCGTTGATCGCGTCGCTGATGCTGCTGGTCGTCGCCGCCCCGGCCAGCGCCGAGCGCATCAAGGACCTCGCCCAGGTCGGCGGCGTGCGCGGCAATGCGCTGGTGGGCTATGGCCTGGTGGTCGGCCTGGATGGCAGCGGCGACCGTACCAGCCAGGCGCCCTTCACCGTGCAGAGCCTGAAAAACCTGCTCGGCGAGCTGGGCGTGAACGTGCCGCCCAACGTCAACCCGCAGCTGAAGAACGTGGCCGCCGTGGCGATCCACGCCGAACTGCCGCCGTTCGCCAAGCCGGGCCAGCCGATCGACATCACGGTGTCTTCGATCGGCAACGCGGTGTCGCTGCGCGGCGGTTCGCTGCTGATGGCCCCGCTGCGCGGCGCCGATGGCCAGATCTATGCCATCGCCCAGGGCAATCTGATCGTGGGTGGCTTTGGCGCGCAGGGCAAGGACGGTTCCCGTGTATCGGTGAACGTGCCCAGCGTCGGCCGTATTCCCAACGGCGCCACCGTGGAGCGTGCCCTGCCCGATCCGCTGGCCAACGGCGGCGACATCACCCTGAACCTGCACAACAACGATTTCACCACGGTCTCGCGCATGGTCGCCGCGCTCAACAACGCGTTCGGCGAAGGTGCGGCACGCGCGATCGATGGCGTGACCGTCGCCGTCACCGCACCGACCGATCCGGGCGCACGCATCGGCCTGCTGGCGCGCATCGAGAACCTGGAACTGACCCCGGGCAGCGCCCCGGCCAAGGTGGTGGTCAATTCACGCACCGGCACCGTGGTCATCGGCCAGCAGGTGCGCGTCGGCCCTGCGGCGATTTCGCATGGTTCGCTGACGGTGACGATCCAGGAGAACACCAACGTCAGCCAGCCCAATGCGCTGTCGGGCGGCCGTACCGTGGCCAGCCCGCAATCCACCATCACTGCCACCAACGACGGCAGCCGCATGTTCAAGTTCAGCGGCGGCACCACCCTGGACGAGATCGTGCATGCGGTGAACGCCGTGGGTGCGGCACCGGGCGACCTGATCGCGATCCTGGAAGCCCTGAAGCAGGCCGGCGCACTGAGTGCCGAGCTCGAGGTGATCTGACATGCGCATCAATCCCGCATTCGACCTGCACCCGGCGCAGCAGAACGATCCGGCGAAGATCGACAAGGTCGCTCGCCAGCTGGAAGGCCAGTTCGCACAGATGCTGGTCAAGAGCATGCGCGATGCCAGCTTCGGCGACTCGCTGTTTCCCGGCGAGAACAAGATGTTCCGCGACATGTACGACCAGAAGATTGCCGAGGCGATGACCCGCGGCAAGGGCCTTGGCCTTTCGGGCATGATCACCCGCCAGCTGTCCGGCCAGGCCGCCGAAGGTCCGGCACTGGATACCCGCGTGGATCCGGCCAAGGCCAGCCGCGCTTACCAGCTCAACGCGCCGGCCAGGCCGGCACTGTCGCTGCCCCTGGAAGATGGCAGCCAGGCCGTGCGCATGCTGCAGCAGATGGCCGCAGGCGCACAGCACGGTGCGCAGGCCGCGCTGGCACCGATGGAACAGGCACTGGACCTGATCGCCGGCCGTGAGAGCAGCGGGCTGCACCGCTCGCTGGGCACCGAGGATCCGTACATCGGCAGCCTGCAGGGCGAGGACTGGGCCGCCAACAGCGACCAGTGGACGGCGACGGCCAGCAATCGCGGCACGGCCGTGAGCCCGGCCGATGCCCTGGCCACGCGCACCGCCGTCGCCCAGCTCGGCGAGCATACCCCGGAGGGCTTTGTCGCCAGTATCTGGCAGCACGCACAGAGCGCGGCCAGGGAACTGGGCGTGGATGCCCGCGCCCTGGTCGCCCAGGCCGCGCTGGAGACCGGCTGGGGCAAGCGCCACATCAAGCATGCCGATGGCAGCACCTCGCACAACCTGTTCGGCATCAAGGCCACTGGCTGGACCGGCCAGCGCGCCACGGCCGGCACCCATGAATATGTCGATGGCGTGCGCCGCAACGAAACCGCCAGCTTCCGCGCCTACGGTTCAGCGGCCGAGAGCTTTGCCGACTACGTGCGCCTGCTGAAGACAAGCCCGCGCTACCAGCAGGCCCTGCAGGCCGGCACCGACGTGCAGGGCTTCGCCCGTGGCCTCCAGCGCGCCGGTTACGCCACCGATCCGCGCTACGCCGCCAAGATCGCTGCGATCGCCGGCGGCCCGACCATCGAGCGCGCCGTAGCCGCCGTGGCCGACGCCGGCTCGCGCCTTGGCCAGACCTTCGCCAGCACCGCGACCGCGGCGCTGGGTATCACTCGTCGTTGAGGAACACCATGTCCAGCGTACTTTCCACCGGTACCGGTGCCCTGCTCGCCTTCCAGCGAGCGTTGGCGACCACCAGCCACAACGTGGCCAACCTCAATACACCCGGCTACAGCCGGCAGAAGGTCAACTTCGCCACCGCCGATCCACAGAACTATGGCTACGGCACGGTCGGCAACGGCACCCGCATCACTGACATCCGTCGCACGGCCGACCAGCTGGCGATCTCGCGCCTGCTCGACAGCAGCGGTGAGCTGGCGCGCCTGAAGCAGCTTTCGGGCATGGCCGACCGGGTCAACGCGCTGTTCTCCGATGCTGCCACCAACGTGGCCGGCGTCTGGTCGAACTTCTTCGACTCGGTCAGTGGCCTGTCGTCCAACGCGGCCGGCACCGCCGACCGCCAGAACATGCTCGACGGTGGCAAGGCGCTGGCCAACCGCTTCGTGCAGCTCAACACGCACCTGAACAATCTCAACAGCGAGGTCAACAACGGCCTGCTGGCCGGTGCGACCGAGGTCAACCGCCTTGCGCAGGAGATCGCGCAGATCAACGGTGCCATCGGAACCAACATCGCCTCGGCTGCACCGGACCTGCTCGACCGCCGCGATCAGCTGATCACCCAGCTGATCGGCTACACCGGTGGCACCGCGGTGATCCAGGACGGCGGCATCATGAATGTCTACACTGCCGGCGGCAACGCGCTGGTGGTGGGCACCACGGCGACCAAGGTCACCACCGTGGCCGATCCGTACCAGCCCGAGCGCCTGCAGTTGGCACTGGAGACCCAGGGCAACACCATCCGTCTCGACCCGAAAGCGGTCGGTGGCCAGATCGGGGGCCTGCTGGAATTCCGCGACACCGTGCTGACGCCTGCGCAGGCCGAACTGGGCAAGCTGGCGGTGGGTCTGGCCGAGAGCTTCAACCAGGTCCACCACCAGGGTGTGGATCTGTATGGCCAGATGGGCGGGGACTTCTTCACCATCGGCAGCCCGCGCGTGACCGGCAACAACAGCAATACCGGAACCGCCAGCCTCAGCGCCACCTATGGCGACCTGGGCAAACTGGACGCGCAGAACGTGGTGCTGCAGTTCGATGGCACCACCTGGAAGGCCAGCCGCGCCGACACCGGCGCCAGCATTCCCCTGACCGGTACCGGCACCGCCGCCGATCCGCTGGTGATCAACGGCGTGAACCTGGTCGTCGGCGGCACCCCGGCAGCCAATGACCGCTTCCTGCTGCAGCCCACCGCTGGCGTGGCCGGCAGCCTGGAGATGGCCATCACCGATCCGTCGCGCATTGCCGCGGCCGCCGCAGTCAAGGGCGCAGCCGCCACCGCCAACACCGGTACCGGCAAGCTGAGCGGCGTCACCGTCACCGATTCGGCCAACGCGAACCTGCGCAATCCGTCGGCGATCGTGTTCACCTCGGCGACCACCTACACCATCGACGGTGGCCCGCCTCAGACCTATACGCCTGGCCAGACCATCAGTGCCAACGGCTGGAGCTTCGTACTGGACGGTGCGCCGAAGGTGGGCGATACCTTCAACATCACCCCGACCCCGGCCGGTTCGTCGGACAACAGCAACGCCTCCAGGTTGGCCAAGGTGGAAAGCACGAAGGCCTTCAACGCCGGAACAGTGACACTGAACGGTGCACTGGGTGGCCTGACCACCCAGGTCGGCGCCGCCGCCCGCTCGGCCGAGTACTCGCTCGATGCGCAGTTGGTGATCAATGACAAGGCACAGGAAGCCCGCGACGAGGTCTCCGGCGTGAACCTGGACGAAGAGGCCGCCGACATGCTGCGCCTGCAGCAGGCCTACCAGGCCGCCTCGCAGCTGATCTCCACCGCCGACAGCATGTTCCAGACCATCCTGGGAGCCGTCCGCCGATGAGCAGCCGCATCTCCACCAGCATGATGTTCAACCAGTCGGTGTCGCTGATGATGGCCAAGCAGGCCAAGCTCAGCCACCTGGAGCAGCAGATCGCTACTGGCAGCAAGATCGTCAGCGCCAAGGACGATCCGGTTGCCGCCGGCACTGCAGTCGGCCTTGACCGCAGCCTGGCCGCACTGGACCGCATGAAGCTCAACGCCGGCAATGTGCAGAACCGCCTGGGCGTGCAGGAAAACACCCTGGCGCAGGTCAACGACCTGATGGCGCGCGTCAACGATCTGACCATCCAGGCCAGCAATCCGGCGCTGAGCGCGGCGGACAAGAAGACGCTGATCACCGAAGTCAACCAGATCCGCGATGGCCTGCTGTCGCTGGCCAACGCCGACGATGGTACCGGCCGCTATGTGTTCGGTGGCACCAACGACGGTGACCCGCCGTTTGCCAAGATCAACGGCAAGGTCGTCTATCGCGGCGACCAGACCCAGCGCCAGGTTGAAGTCGGCCCCGATACCTATGTGCGCGACGCCCTGCCCGGCAGCGAGATCTTCATGCGCATCCCTACCGGCGACGGCTTCGTTGACGGCAGCGCCGCGGCCGGCAACACCGGCAACGGCGTGCTGACCAACATCACCCGCGACGGCAGCGACAGCTGGAACGGCCAGGGCTTCAGCGTGCGCTTCACCACCGGCACCCAGTACGAGGTGGTGGATGGTGCGGGCAACGTGACCGGCACCGGCACCTACAAGGCTGGCGACGATCTGGAAGTGAACGGTGTACGCCTGCGCATCACCGGCGCACCCGCAGCGGGCGACAGCTTCAGCGTACAGGCCGCCAGCAGCCGCGACATCTTCGCCACCATGGACAACCTGGTCGCCGCGCTGGGTGCCGACACCGGTACCACCGCGCAGATGACTGCGCAGCAGAATCAGCTGCAGAGCGCACTGCGCGACGTGGCGCGCGCCTCGGAGCGGATGATCGATTCGCGCGCTGCGGGAGGCGCGCAGCTGAAGGCGCTGGACAACGCGGCGGAGATGCGCGAGGCCAATGGCGTGACCCTGAAGACCACGCTGTCGCAGATGCGCGACCTGGACTACGCCGATGCACTGAGCCAGTACCAGCTGCAGAGCACCGCACTGCAGGCGGCGCAGACGATCTTCTCGCAGATGCAGTCGATGTCGCTGTTCAACAAGCTGCGCTGACGCCTCTCCTGCGTCACCCCTGAAAGGCCGCGATGCCCTGCATCGCGGCCTTTTTCGTTTGCGGGCCTGCCCGCCGCCACGCGGCCCTCTGGCCATCTCCGGCCGATTTTCCGTGATTGCCCATCAAGCCGGGTCGCACCCCGCCGATACCTTCATCAGCGCTGGTCAGGCCCTGCCCGACCGCCCCTCCCGGGGTCGCTTCCATCCTGGCAACAGGGCTGAAAACCCCGGGAAAACAGCTTCAGGCAACGAATTCCGGCTTCAGCGGAATTCACGGCTAAAGGTTGTTGACAAAGCGCCGTTATTCATTTGGCAACGGCGAAGCACACAGCCACACAAAAAAACAGGCGGCGCTTCGTTTCATTCACCAACGGGTTCCATATAAGAGGAGACGACCCCATGGCACAGGTAATCAACACCAATACGATGTCGCTCAACGCTCAGCGCAACCTGAGCACCAGCGGCAGCTCGCTCGCCACCACCATCCAGCGCCTCTCGTCCGGCCTGCGCATCAACAGCGCGAAGGACGACGCGGCCGGCCTGGCCATCAGCGAGCGCTTCACCACCCAGATCCGTGGCCTGGACGTGGCCATCCGCAATGCCAACGACGGCATCTCGCTGGCCCAGGTCGCCGAAGGTTCGCTGAACGAAGTCGGCAACAACCTGCAGCGCATCCGCGAACTGGGCGTGCAGGCCTCCAACGCCACCAACTCGGCCAGCGACCGCAAGGCCCTGCAGGCTGAAGTGACCCAGCTGGTCTCGGAAATCGATCGTGTGGCCAAGCAGGCCGACTTCAACGGCACCAAGCTGCTGGACGGCAGCTTCACCAGCCAGCTGTTCCAGGTGGGCGCCAACGCCGGCCAGGCCATCGCCATCAACAGCGTGGTCAACGCCAAGGCCGATTCGCTGGGGGCTGCCACCTTCGCCAACGGCTACACCGGCACTGCGCTGGCGGTGGACAAGGCCACGGCCGACACCACCTACTCCGGCCTGCAGGTCTCGGTCACCCCGCCGGGCGGCACCGCCACCACGGTCACCATCAGCGACTTCACCGTGAAGGCCGGCGAGTCGATCACCTCGGCCACCGCTGCGGCGATCAACAACAAGCTGGGTGAAACCGGCGTGGTGGCCTCGGTCAATGCCGGCGTCATCAGCCTGGCTTCGGTCAAGGATGGCCAGACCTTCGCCTTGGGCGTCAGCGCAGCAACCCCGCCGGCCGGCGTCACCGCCGCGACCATTGCCGGCCTGGGCCTGACCGAGACCAGCACCGACGGCGGCACCCTGACCGGTGCAGCGGCCAGCTTCGTCAAGGACCTGAACGTCACCACCGCCGAAGGCGCACAGAAGGCGATGTCGATCGTCGACAAGGCCCTGGAATCGGTCAACAGCGTCCGCGCCGACCTCGGCGCGATCCAGAACCGCTTCACCTCGGTGGTCGCCAACCTGCAGACCTCCTCGGAGAACCTGTCCGCATCGCGCAGCCGCATCCGCGATACCGACTTCGCCAAGGAAACCGCCGAACTGACCCGCACCCAGATCCTGCAGCAGGCCGGTACGGCCATGCTGGCCCAGGCCAACCAGGTACCGCAGAACGTGCTCAGCCTGTTGCAGCGCTGACATGAGCCGCCCCCGGGGCACGTCGGGGGCGTCTGACCCAACTCACGTGCAACCGCTCAAGGACCTCTCCTCATGGCACAAGTCATCAACACCAATACGATGTCGTTGAATGCTCAGCGTAACCTGAGCACCAGCGGCAGCTCGCTGGCTACCACCATCCAGCGCCTGTCCTCCGGTTCGCGCATCAACAGCGCCAAGGACGACGCCGCCGGCCTGGCGATCTCCGAGCGCTTCGGCACGCAGATCCGCGGTACCGACGTCGCCATCCGCAATGCCAACGACGGCATCTCGCTGGCCCAGGTTGCCGAAGGTTCGCTGACCGAAATCGGCAACAACCTGCAGCGCGTCCGCGAGCTGTCGGTGCAGGCCGCCAACGCCACCAACTCGGCCAGCGACCGCAAGGCGCTGCAGGCCGAAGTGACCCAGCTGGTCTCGGAAATCGACCGCGTCGCCAAGCAGTCGGACTTCAACGGCACCAAGCTGCTGGACGGTTCGTTCTCCAGCCAGCTGTTCCAGGTCGGTGCCAACGCCGGCCAGGCCATCGCCATCGACAAGACCATCGATGCCAAGGCCAACGCCTTGGGCGGCGCCAAGTTCGACACCAACTCGCTGGCCCTGGCCGACCCGGGCACCAACGCCGACTTCAAGGTCACTGGCCTGCAGATCAATGGCGTCACCATCGCCGACGTCGATGTCAAGCAGGGTGCCGACGCCGCTGCCACCGGCAAGGCCTCCCGCGAGGCGCTGGTGACTGCCATCAACGCCAAGATCGGTGAGACCGGTGTCTACGCCGAAGTGAACGGCACCGCTGGCGTCACCCTGACCTCGGTCAAGGACAGCGTCAACGCCGATGGCTCGTTCAAGGCCATCACCGCTTCGGTGGGCACCTGGACCGGCGCTACCGCACCGACCTTCACCGCCACGCTGGCGACCGCCGCACCGGCGTCCAAGTTCGCCAGCGACCTGGACGTCAGCACGGTCAAGGGCGCACAGCAGGCGATGGAAGTGGTCGACAAGGCCCTGAGTGCGATCAACAGCACTCGTGCCGACCTGGGCGCCGTGCAGAACCGCTTCACCTCGGTGGTGGCCAACCTGCAGACCTCGTCGGAGAACCTGTCGGCTTCGCGTAGCCGCATCAAGGACACCGACTTCGCCAAGGAAACCGCAGAGCTGACCCGCACGCAGATCCTGCAGCAGGCCGGTACGGCCATGCTGGCCCAGGCCAACCAGGTGCCGCAGGGCGTGCTCAGCCTGCTGCGCTGATCCGCTCCCTGATCGACCGCCGGGTGGCATCTGAACCGCCGCCCGGCTTCTGAAACACGTTCCACCTTCGCCAAAGGAAAAGCACCATGGCACAAGTCATCAACACCAACACCATGTCCCTGAATGCTCAGCGCAACCTGAGCACCAGCGGCAGCTCGCTGGCCACCACCATCCAGCGCCTGTCTTCCGGCTCGCGCATCAACAGCGCCAAGGACGACGCCGCCGGCCTGGCGATCTCCGAGCGCTTCGGCACGCAGATCCGCGGTACCGACGTCGCCATCCGCAACGCCAACGACGGCATCTCGCTGGCCCAGGTCGCCGAAGGTTCGCTGACCGAAATCGGCAACAACCTGCAGCGCGTCCGTGAGCTGTCGGTGCAGGCCGCCAACGCCACCAATTCGGCCAGCGACCGCAAGGCGCTGCAGGCCGAAGTGACCCAGCTGGTCTCGGAAATCGACCGCGTCGCCAAGCAGTCGGACTTCAACGGCACCAAGCTGCTGGACGGCTCGTTCTCCAGCCAGCTGTTCCAGGTCGGCGCCAACGCCGGCCAGGCCATCGCCATCGACAAGACCATCGACGCCAAGGCCAACGCCCTCGGTGGTGCCCAGTTCGCCACGGCCACTGCTGCCGTCACCGGTGCCGACAACGTTGATACCGCTGTTGCCGCGTTCACCATCACCGACAGCAAGGGCACCGTCGTCAACTTCGACGCGATGACCGTGAAGAGCGTCGGCGATGCGGCCGCCAACACCGCGGCAGCCGGCAAGGCCGTCGCAACCGCGATCAATGCCAAGATCGGCGAGACCGGCGTCTATGCCGAAGCCGACGCGGCCGGCGCGCTCACCCTGACCTCGGTCAAGGACAGCGTCAACAATGCCGGTGCTTTCACGGCCTTCAGCAGCACCATCGCTGGGTTCACCGCAGGTGCCGCGCCGACCGCCAAGTTCGCCGACAAGATCGACGTGTCCACCGTGAAGGGTGCACAGCAGGCGATGGAAGTGGTCGACAAGGCCCTGGGTGCGATCAACAGCACCCGCGCCGACCTCGGTGCGATCCAGAACCGCTTCACCTCGGTCGTGGCCAACCTGCAGACCTCGTCGGAAAACCTGTCGGCATCGCGCAGCCGCATCAAGGACACCGACTTTGCCAAGGAAACCGCAGAGCTGACCCGCACCCAGATCCTGCAGCAGGCCGGTACGGCCATGCTGGCCCAGGCCAACCAGGTGCCGCAGGGCGTGCTCAGCCTGCTGCGCTGATCCACGGCAAGAAGGCGCCGCTACCGTCGGGTCGAACCGACGGTAGCGGCAACCGGGAAGCCACGATGCACGAAGGCGCGGGCCATGCCCGGCCCGGGATCAGTCCCGAACCGGCTTGGCATCGCCCGCTCCTGCGGACCTCTCTTTCAGCGCTGTACCTTTGACTGTACGTACCGGGCGGCTTCGTCTCCCCCCGATTGTCAGTAGCCTGATCCCTCCCCTGCATTGGGGGAGGGCTTTTTGCAGACTCCCGGCAGCCCGCGGTGAACCCACCCGCACCCTGCCCCAGCTCTCCTGCAACCCGCGTGCCAGAACCTGCGCCAGGCGAGTGGCACGGCACGTGCATCAACGAGTCCTCAAGACCCAGCGGCGCAGGCCGCTATTTTCGTTGACGACGGGCCAGCGCACGACGGCCGGGCCCGGATACCAGGAGAAACGACGTGGCAGACTTTGGATACGGTGGCATTGGCTCGGGACTGGATATTTCCAGCATCGTCAACCAGCTGGTCGCAGCTGACCGCAAGCCCGCCGACAATGCGCTGAACCTGCAGCAGTCCAAGGCCAAGATGCAGCTGTCGTCGATCGGCACCATCACTTCGGCCTTCGACAAGCTGAAGACGGCGCTGACCGCACTGAAGGCCACCACCGCGTTCGACACGCGCACGGTGACCGCCAGCAAAGGCGGCGACAAGGGCACCGACGAGATCCTGACGGCGTCGGTCGCGCTGTATGACGTTGGCACCACCAAGGCTGCGGCCTCCAACGGCACGCACGTGGTCAATGTCACCTCGCTGGCCACCGCGCACAAACTGATCGCCGATACTTCGGTACCCAAGACCGACACGTTTGCTGCCGGAACCTTGACGCTGACCGTTGGCGTGGGCGACAAGGCCAAGACCATGAACGTGGAGGTGGAGGACGGCGACACGCTGACCACCATCCGCAACAAGATCGATGCGGCCGGCCGCAAGGAAGGCGTGCAGGCCACCCTGATCAGCTCCGGCGACAACCAGTACCTGTCGATCGCCCAGGAGAAGACCGGTGCCGCCAACGCGATCAAGCTCGAGTACGCAGGCAGCGACGCCAAGCTGGGGGGGCTGGTCAACAGCCTGAAGCAGAACACCGCCGCCGCCGACGCCGAGCTGACCATCGATGGCGTGAAGGTCGTCAGCGCCAGCAATACCGTGGCCGATGCGGTTCCGGGGCTGACCCTGAACCTGAAGATGCCGGGCACCAGCACGGTGACCATCAGCACCGACACTGCGGCGGCCACCAAGGTGATGCAGGAGTTCGTAACGGCCTACAACGCCGCACTGGCGGCGATCAACACCGAAACCAAGTACGACGCCAAGACCAAGGAAGCCTCCACGCTGACCGGCGATGCGCAGATGCGCGGCGCCACCAGCCAGCTGCGCTCGGTGATGTCGAGCGTGCTCAAGGACCTGGCCGGTGACAAGCTCGATGCCAAGGCGATCGGTCTGGATACCCGCGGCTACCCCAATGCCGACGGCACGCTGATCCTGGACACCACCAAGTTCGCCGCCGCACTGGCCAGCCAGCCGGAGAAGATGCGCCAGGCGATCACCGGTGATTCCGGCGGTGCCGGCAAGCTGTACACGCTGGTCGACGGCTATGTCAGCACCACGGTCGGCAAGGAAGGCGCGTTCGTCGCGCGCACCAAAGGCCTGAACACCACGCTGGACAACATCGACAAGCGCCGCAAGGATCTCGACACGCGGATGAAGAGCGTGGAAGAGCGCTACAAGAAGCAGTTCATCGCGCTGGACAGCCTGATGGGCAAGTTGCAGCAGAGCAACACGGCGCTGCAGCAGCAGCTGGCACAGTTGAACCGCTGACGATGCGTGCGTGGCACTCAAGTTTGCCGCGCAATGCACCGATAACGGACGCAACAGCAATCATCGCCGCGCCGCCGGCACCGATCCCCACGATCACCCGACGGCACCCCGCGCAAGGAGAATCACGAATGTACGGTTCCAGCCGTCAATATGCCGAGCAGTACCGCCAGGTGGGAGTGACCAGTGCGGTCGCCGATGCCGATCCGCACAAGCTGGTGGCGATGCTGCTGGCCGGCGCGCTGGAGCGCGTGCGTCGCGCCCTGGCCAGCCTCGAGCGCGGCGACCAGGCCGGCAAGGGCAAGGCGATCGGCGAAGTCTGCGCGATCGTCGGACACCTCAACGGCTCGCTGGACCATGAGGCCGGCGGCGAGATCGCCGGCAACCTGTCGGCCCTGTACGATTACGTGCTGCAGCGCCTCACCGAAGCCAACCTGCACAACGACCGCGCCGCGCTGGATGAATCGCTGCAGCTGCTGGGCGAGATCGACAGCGCCTGGAACGCGATCCCGCACGAACAGCGCCGGCCGGCCGCGGTGGCGCCATGAGCCTGCCCGAACTGCACGCGCAGCTGGATGCCTTCGAGAAGGCACTGGGCGATGATGCCCTGGACCAGGCCGACAGCCTGCTCGACGGGCACGACAGCACCCTGCATGCCCTGCTCAGCCAGCCGCTGACCGCTGCGGACCACGCGCCGCTGAGCGCCCTGTTCGAGCGCCAGCAGAGCCTTCTCGGCCTGCTGCGCCAGCGCCGCGATGCAGCGGCCGCACTGATGAATGACGGCCAGCGCTCTCTTCGCGCCGCCCATGCCTACCTGCAGGCAGAATCGCTGGCATGACCCAGCTGCCGACCACGTCGCTGCACCATCCTGCGGAAAGCGAGCTGTTCGACGAAACGCTCAGCTGCGAGCTGGCCCTGCCGGCCGAGTTCCAGGCGGGCAGCGCGGCCGGACGCACCAGCGGTGCCGAAGGCCTGCTGCGCAGCCTGGCACTGGTCGAGGACAGCCGTGTTGACGAGCACGACGAACGCAACGAGGCCACCCTGCAGCTGCAACGCCTTGAAGCCAAGCTGGACCTGGCGATGGTGCTGCTCGGCCGCCTGGTGCGCCAGCAGGGCCTGGAACTGCCCCTGCGCCCGGTGCGCTGGTCGCGCCGTGGCATCCGCCTGCAGCTGGGCCCGCGCAGCGGTGCCAGCCCCGGCCAGGCCGGCGTGGTGCGCCTGCAGCCCAGCGACTGGCTGCCCGACCACATCGACCTGCCGGTGGAAGTGATCGCCGAGGCAGCCGACGGCGGCGGCGGCCACTTCCTGTGGCTGCGCTTCCAGCGCCTGGGCGACGGCCTGGAAATGGCCATGGAGCGGCACCTGTTCCGACTTCACCGCCGGCAGGTGGCCGAGGCACGTCGGGCGCGCTGAAAGCTGCCACCATCACGCTTGGCGGGCAAGCCTTGGCGCGCCCGTTCAGCTAAGTTAAGGTGGACTCCCCTACACGGATCTGTTGCGTGCCTGTGCGAGTTCTCATCGTCGACGATCACACCCTCGTCCGCGCCGGCCTGGCGCGGCTGCTGCAGGGGTTTGCCGACGTGCAGCTCGTCGCCGAGGCCAGCAACGCCGAACAGGCACTGCAGCTGGCCCTGCAGCATGCGCCGGATGTGGTGCTGATGGATCTCTCGTTGCCGGGCCGCACCGGCCTGGAAGCGCTCAGCGACATCCGCCTGCGCGCCCCCGGCACCCGGGTGGTGATGATGACCATGCACGACGATGCCGCGCATGTGCGCGATGCCCTGGATCGTGGCGCGGTCGGGTTCGTGGTGAAGGATGCAGCACCGCAGGAGCTGGAACTGGCGCTGCGCGCCGCGCATGCCGGCCAGGTGTTCCTGAGTCCCCAGATCTCGGCCAAGATGCTGGCCCCCATGCTGGGCCGCGAGAAGCCTACCGGCATTGCCGCGCTGTCGCCGCGCCAGCGCGAGATCCTGCGCCGCATCGGCAAGGGCGAAAGCAACAAGGAAATCGCCGCGGACCTGGGCATCAGCGTGAAGACGGTGGAAACCCATCGCGCACGCATGATGGAGTCGTTGGGCTGCCGCCGCGCCAATGACCTGTTGCTGCTGGCCGCGCGCCACCAGCATGAGCTGGAGTAGCGCCAGTGGCGGGCAAGGCCCTGCACTGACGACGAACTCCCGTCACCCCGACATTCCCTGACAGGAATCCGTACACCGGCCGTCGCGAACCCCGCCGCTTCGGCACGACGAATCAATGACTTGGCGGCCCGCTTCGTCAATATCCCGAGCCAATGTAGGGGTAACCCCTACATCCTGTCGGGACAACCACGAACCCCCTCAGGAACCCCCCGATTCCGCCCACGCCGGATCAAAAGCAAGATGCGTTCCACAAGGCGCCGGGGAGCGGCGCCGGGGAACCACGATGAAGGCTGCACTCTCGACCCAGCTGGGCCAACAACTTCACCTCACCCCTCAGCTGCTGCAGTCGATCCGGCTGCTGCAGCTCGATGGCCTGCACCTGGAACAGGAAATCCAGCGCCTGCTGGACTCCAACCCGCTGCTGGAGATCGAAGAGGCCGAAGCGCCTGCCGCTGATGCCACCGAGGTCAGCGCCACCACGCTGGAAACCGCCGCTTTCGACGAGCTGCCGGAGTCTTCGATGTGGGACGTGGCCGGCGCCAGCTGGCAGGACGGCGACGACGACCGCATGGCGCGCATTGCCGCCGGTGAGTCGACCGACCCTCAGCTGCGCGTGCTGCAGCGCCTGGCGCTGGACATGGACGACCGCGAACTGGCGGTGGCCGCGTTCTGGCTCGACCACTGCGACGAGGCCGGCTACCTGCAGGCGCCACTGGCGCAGCTGCAGCTGCTGGCCAGCGCCCAGTTCGACATCGCCGCCGAAGGCGTCGAGGCCATCCGCCAGCAGCTGCTGCACGGTGAACCGGCTGGCATGGCTGCGCAGGACCTGCGCGAAGGCCTGCAGGCACAACTGCGCAGCCTGCACGGCGTGGTCCCCGCGCGTCACCTGGCCGCCCGCATCCTCGATGGCGCGCTCGAGGCACTGGCCGCGCACGACTACCCCGCCCTCGCCCGCCAGCACGACGCCGAGATCGACGACGTGCGCGAGGCGGTGCGCCTGATCCTCTCGCTGCAGCCGCGCCCCGGCGACAGCCTGCTGCCCGAACGCAATGCGGTGGTGGTACCGGACGTGCTCGCCTGGCATGCCGATGGGCAGTGGAAGGTGGCACTGAACCCGGCCACCAGCCGCCGCGTCTCGATCAACAGCCAGTACGAACAGGCGCTGGCCGAAACCAGCGAAGCCGCGCCGGCACTGCGCGAGATGCTGCAGGAGGCGCGCTGGTTCAGCCGCGGCCTGTCGATGCGCTACGACACCCTGCTGCGCACCGCGCGGGTGATCGTCGAGCGCCAGGCCGCCTTCTTGGTCCGTGGCGAAGAGGCCATGGCGCCGCTGACCCTGAAGGAAGTGGCCGAGGAAATCGGCATGCACGAGTCCACCGTCTCACGCATCACCACCGGCAAGTTCCTGCAGACACCGCGCGGCACCTTCGAACTGAAGCACTTCTTCGCGGTGCGCCTGGAAGGCGCCAGCGTCTCCGGCCAGGCGGTGAAAGCCATGGTCCGCCGCCTGATCGACGCCGAACCCGCCGGCCGTCCGCTGGCCGACGAGGCCATTGCCGGCCTGCTGTCACGCCAGGGGGTGAACATTGCCCGCCGAACCGTCGCAAAATACCGAGAACAACTGGATATCGCCCCGGCCCGCGAACGGCGCCGGCTCAGCGCCAGGCAACCGCAGCTGGCCCGGGTGGGCTGAAAAGGATGTTGGACATGAACAAGCTCACGGTCCTGCTGGTCGATGACCACGAGGGCTTCATCAACGCGGCGATGCGCCATTTCCGCAAGATCGACTGGCTGCAGATCGTCGGCAGTGCCGGCAACGGCCTGGAAGCGATCGAGCGCTCGGAAACGCTCCGCCCGCAGGTGGTGCTGATGGACCTGGCCATGCCGGAGATGGGTGGCCTGCAGGCCACCCGCCTGATCAAGTCGCAGGACGATGCACCGTACATCGTGATCGCCAGCCACTTCGATGACGCCGAGCACCGCGAACACGCGCTGCGTGCCGGTGCCGACAACTTTGTCAGCAAGCTGTCCTACATCCAGGAAGTGATGCCGATCCTGGAAGGCCTCAGGGAGGAACAGTCGTGAGTGAATCGCGCATCCTGGTGCTGGACAACGACGCCGTGCGCGCAGAGCGTACCGTTGCCCTGCTGGAATTCATGGACTTCAATCCGCGCTGGGTGTCCGACGCGGCCGACTTCGACCTGGGCCGGCAGCGCCAGAACGACTGGATGGCGGTAATCGTCGGCAGCCTGGACGACAGCCCCGCCAGCACCGCGCTGTACAACTGGCTGGGCGGCAGCAGCCTGCCGCCTCCGGTGCTGCTGGCCGATGGTGATGCTGCAGTGTTTGCCCGGCAGCACGGGCTGCATGAAGCGAATATCTGGCCGCTGGAAACGCCGCTGCGCCACGCACAGATGGAAGCCCTGCTGCGCCGCGCCAGCCTCAAGCGCCTGGATGCCGAGCACCAGGCAGGCGCCGCCCAGGACCAGGGGCCCACCGGCAACGGCCCGGCAGTGACCGCCCTGCGCACGATGATCGAGCAGGTTGCCGCATTCGATACCACCGTGCTCGTGCTGGGCGAATCCGGTACCGGCAAGGAAGTGGTGTCGCGCGCCATCCACCAGCGCTCGCCGCGCCGTGACGGCCCGTTCGTGGCGATCAACTGCGGCGCCATTCCGGCCGACCTGCTGGAAAGCGAACTGTTCGGCCATGAGAAGGGCGCCTTCACCGGCGCGCTGACCGCGCGCAAGGGCCGTTTCGAAATGGCCGAGGGCGGCACCCTGCTGCTCGACGAAATCGGCGACATGAGCCTGCCGATGCAGGTGAAGCTGCTGCGCGTGTTGCAGGAACGCAGCTTCGAGCGCGTCGGCGGCAACCAGACCATCCGCTGCAACGTGCGCGTGGTGGCCGCGACCCACCGCGACCTGGAGACCCGCATCGCCGAGGGCAAGTTCCGCGAGGATCTGTTCTACCGCCTCAACGTGTTCCCGATCGAAGTGCCCGCACTGCGCGAGCGCCGCGAAGACCTGCCAGCGCTGGTGGAAACCATCGCCGCGCAGCTGGCCCGCACCGGCCGTGGCGAAGTGCGCTTCACCCCGGAAGCGCTGCAGGCCCTTGCCGGCTACGAATGGCCGGGCAACGTGCGCGAGCTGACCAACCTGGTCGAGCGCCTGGCGGTGCTGCATCCGGGTGGTTCGGTGCGCGTGCAGGACCTGCCGGCCCGTTACCGTGGCGATGCGGCACTGGCCGCCGCCACGCCGGCACCGGCACAGCCGGTCGCCAGCGAAGAACGCCTGGACCTGCGCAGCTTCTCGTTCCATACCCCGGGCAGCGGCAACCAGCCGGCGCTGGAGCACGGCATCGCCGTCAATCGCCCGGCGGCGCCGGCGGCGCTGCCCGACGAAGGCATGGACCTGCGCAACCACATGGCCAACATCGAACTGGGCCTGATCAACGAAGCACTGGAACGCACCCAGGGCGTGGTCGCCCACGCCGCCCAGCTGCTCGGCCTGCGCCGCACCACCCTGGTGGAAAAGCTGCGCAAGTACGGCATCGAGCGCGAGCAGGCCGAACTGGCCGGCTGAAACGCATCGCCAGCATGAAGGGGGCACGAACGCCTGGGCTTGCCCGGGCGTTGGTGTTTCTGGCGCCTGGGCTCACATCCCTTTGCTACGGAACGCGATCTGAGCCCATTGCTTTTGCATGTTTTCCTAGAGACAACACGGCCGCAGTGCGGAGCATGGCAAGGACACACCCAAGGAGGTTCCACCATGCATCGCCTTGCCCTGCTCGCCAGCCTGCTCTACCCGGCCCTGGTCACTGCCGCCAACTGCACCCTGCCCGCAACGCTGGACCAGCGCCAGTTCACCAACCTCAGCGACCCGCTGTACGCCCCGGACAACCCCAACGCCGGACGCATGGTGCAGCTCAGCTTTGCCGGCAGCCAGTACGTGCTGGACATCCTCGGCACTGACTTGCGCATCGGCGGCAGCTACCGCTACCAGCGGCTGGCCCCGCATATCGCGGAAATCCAGATGACCGAGGCCCACCCGGCCGGTCCCGCCCACTACACCCTGCTGCTGACCTGCCAGAGCGACCGCCAGGGTCGCTTCATCTACACCCAGCACGACGGCCCCGTCGCCCCGCGCCAGCGCCAGAATTCCGGCCGCTGGACCCTGCACCCATAGGCCAGAAAACCGACGCCGGATAAATGGCGCCACGACCGGGGTCAGAGCCCGTTGCGTTGCAACGGGATCTGACCCCATCCGATTAGTGCCGACCAACGGTCGGCACCCACCATCAGCAGCAGGTTCCAACAGATCGCGGCCAACTGTCGAAGGCGGGGTGGGTCCGGTTGCGGGGGCGTGAGCGCCATGGATGGCGCGACCGAGCCTACAGGGACGTATTCACGGCGTCCCCCGCAACCGGACCACCCCCGCCACCCCACGGATAGCCCGATTTTGACGTTGATGTTGACGTCGCGTCGGCGGGTGCAGGGTGCAGCCCTGCCAGCACACCCACAACCCTCACTTCACTGAATCGAAAACCGGTTTCGGCACGGCACTTGCACTGGTTCCAGCAGACAACCCCATCCCTGTTTCTGGAACCGTTGCAGATGTCCCACTCCGTCACTTCGATCCTTTCGCAGATCCGCTCCTATCAGACCCAGATGGGACAGCCGGCGCTCAACCCGCTGGGCGAAGCGCCGCGCAGCAACGCCCTGCCGGGCACGGTGCTGGACGCGCCGCAGGCCCAGCCGGCCAGCTTCACCGAAACCCTGCGTGGTGCGATTGCCGGCGTCAACGATGCGCAGCAGAAGTCCGGCGCCCTCGCCAAGGCCTTCGAAATGGGCGACCCCAGCGCCGACCTGGCCAAGGTGATGGTCGCCTCACAGCAGTCCCAGATCGCCTTCCGCGCCACCGTGGAAGTCCGCAACCGTCTCGTCCAGGCCTACCAGGACGTGATGAACATGCCGCTGTAAGGAACATTGACGCATGGCACTGACGCTCTCCAAGGACAGCCTGAACGCCGAGAAGGCCGGGCAATGGTTCGACCGCCTGCAGAGTCTGCAGATCACCCGTCGGCTGGGCCTGATGGCGATGATCGCGGTGGCGGTGGCGGCAGGCCTGTCCGTGTTCTTCTGGTCACAGAAGCCGGGCATGGTCCCGCTGTACACCGGCCTGGACCAGAAGGCGACCGCTGAAGCGACCGACCTGCTGCGCGCGGCGCAGATTCCGTTCGCGCTCGATCCGGCCACCGGTGGCATCACCGTGCCGGAAAAGAACCTGCACGACGCCCGCCTGAAGCTGGCCGGCTCCGGCCTGACCGACAGCGGCAAGCTCGGCTTCGAGCTGATGGAACGCGATCCGGGCTTCGGCGTCAGCCAGTTCGTGGAAAGCGCGCGCTACCAGCACGCGCTGGAAACAGAACTGTCGCGCACCATCAACACGCTGCGCCCGGTACGTGATTCACGCGTGCATCTGGCCATTCCCAAGCCCAGCGCCTTCACCCGCCAGCGTGACGTGGCCAGCGCCTCGGTCACCCTGGAACTGCGTGGCGGCCAGCAGCTGGAACGCAGCCAGGTGGACGCCATCGTGCACATGGTCGCGGCCAGCATTCCGGACCTGGCGCCGGAACGGGTGACCGTGGTCGACCAGAGCGGGCGCATGCTCAGCATCACCGACCCGAACAGCGAGGCGGCGGTCAACGCCGCGCAGTTCGAGCAGGTGCGACGCCAGGAAACCTCGTTCAACCAGCGCATCCGCGAGCTGCTGGAGCCGATGACCGGCCCTGGCCGGGTCAATCCGGAAGTGAGCGTGGACATGGACTTCTCGGTGACCGAGGAAGCCCGTGAGCTCTACAACGGTGAACCGCAGAAGCTGCGCAGCGAGCAGATGAGCGAGAACACCACCAGCACGCCGGGTCCGCAGGGCGTGCCGGGTGCCACCAGCAACAGCCCGCCGGGCCAGCAGGCCGCGCCGGCCACCGCGCAGGCCCCGACCGAAAGCAGCAAGAACGCCACCCGCAACTACGAGCTGGACCGCACCCTGCAGCACACCCGCCAGCCGGCCGGCCGCATCAAGCGCGTGTCGGTGGCGGTACTGGTGGACAACGTGCCGCGCGCCGGTGCCAACGGCAAGGTCAGCCCGCAACCGCTGTCGGCCGCGGAACTGACCCGCGTCGAGGCGCTGGTGAAGCAGGCCGTCGGCTTCAACGCCGAGCGTGGCGACACCGTGTCGGTGATGAATGCCCCGTTCGTGCGTGACACCACGCCGGTCGAAGGCCCGGCCTGGTGGGAACTGCCATGGGTGCACGATGCCGGCCGCATGCTCCTCGGCGCGGTGGTGGTGCTGGCGTTGTTGTTCGGCGTACTGCGCCCGGCGCTGCGCGCGATCACCGGCCAGAACAGGAAGGACGACCCGCAGGCACTGGAGCCGCACACCGCGGACGTGCAGCTGGTGGATGACGATGGCATGCCGCTGCCGGCGCTGGGCACCGACCGGGCAAGCCTGGGCGGACCGGATGCGCTCGCACTGCCGGTGGATTCATATGAGGAACGACTGCGGATGGCGCGTGAAGCCGTGAAGACCGACTCCAAGCGCGTGGCCCAGGTGGTCAAGGGCTGGGTGGCCAATGACTGAGGCACAACTGACCGGTGTACAGCGCGCGGCCGTGCTGCTGCTTTCGCTGGGTGAGCTGGATGCGGCCGAAGTGCTGCGCCACATGGAACCCAAGGAGGTGCAGAAGATCGGCATCGCCATGGCCACCATGACCGACATCACCCGCGAGCAGGTGGAACGGGTGATGGACCAGTTCGGCCAGGAACTGGGCTCGAAGACCTCGCTGGGCGTCGGCTCTGACGACTATATCCGCAACATGCTGGTGCAGGCGCTGGGCAGCGAGAAGGCCGGCAACCTGATCGACCGCATCCTGCTCGGCCGCAACACCACCGGCCTGGACGCGCTGAAGTGGATGGACCCGCGTGCGGTGGCCGACCTGGTGCGCAACGAGCACCCGCAGATCATCGCCATCGTGATGGCGCACCTGGAAACCGACCAGGCTGCCGACGCGCTGAAGCTGCTGCCCGACCGTACCCGCGTGGATGTGCTGCTGCGCATCGCCACCCTCGACGGTATTCCGCCGAACGCGCTCAATGAACTCAACGAGATCATGGAGCGCCAGTTCGCCGGCAACCAGAACCTGAAGTCGTCCAACATCGGCGGCGTGCAGTGCGCAGCCAACATCCTGAACTTCATGGACAGTGGCCAGGACCAGGCGATCCTGGGCGAAATCGCGCGCATCGATGCGCCGTTGAGCAACCGCATCCAGGACCTGATGTTCGTGTTCGACGACCTGGTCGACCTGGACGACCGCGAGATGCAGCTGGTGCTGCGCGAGGTGAGCGGCGAGCGCCTGGGCCTGGCCCTGCGCGGTGCCGACATCAAGGTGCGCGACAAGATCACCCGCAACATGTCGCAGCGCGCGGCCGAAATCCTGCTCGAAGACATGGAGGCTCGCGGTCCGGTGCGCCTGTCCGACGTGGAAGGCGCGCAGCGCGAGATCCTGGCCATCGTCAAGCGCATGGCCGATGAAGGCACCGTCACCATCGGTGGCAGCGCGGAGGCCATGCTGTGAGCAACGTCGTGCGCTGGCTTGCCCCGGACCTGCTGGCCCAGCCCGAACCGGTGCTGGAGCAGGAGGATGCGTTCGCACTCACCGAGCCGGATCCGGAGCACGAACCGGAGCCGCCGCTGCAGCTGCCGACCCTTGAAGAGATCCAGGCGATCCAGGACAGCGCCGAGAAGGAAGGGTTCGAACAGGGCCATGCCGACGGCTACGGCCAGGGCCAGGCCGAAGTACGTCGCCTCGCCGCGCAGATCGAAGGGATCCTGGACAACTTCAGCCGGCCGCTGGTGCGGCTGGAGAACGAAGTGGTCGGTGCGCTCGGCGAACTGGCGGTGCGCATTGCCGGCGCACTGGTCGGCCGCGCCTACGAAGCCGAGCCGGCACTGCTGGCGCAGCTGGTCGGCGAAGCGATCGACGCCGTGGGCGGCAGCACCCGCGAGGTGGAAGTGCGGCTGCACCCGGATGACATCGCTGCCCTCGCCCCGCTGCTGAACCTTTCACCGGCGCAGCGCCTGGTACCGGATACCAGCCTCAGCCGTGGCGACCTGCGCGTGCACGCCGAAGCCGTGCGCATCGACGGCACCCTGGAAGCCCGCCTGCGCGGTGCGCTGGATGCGGTGATCCGCCAGACCGGAGCGACGGCATGAGTGCCGGACCACAAACCACTCCGCCGCCGGCAGACTGGGCCGTGGCCCGCAACCTGCGCCTGGCCCGGCGCCTGGAGGGCCTGCGCGTGGACACCGCGCATGGTCGTGGCCTGATCCGCGAGGGCGTGTTGCGCCGTGCGGTCGGGCTGACCCTGGAAGCGGTCGGCTGCGAAGCGCCGCTGGGTGCCAGCTGCAAGGTGGAAGTGGTCGATGGTGGCTGGGTCGACGCCGAAGTGGTCGGCTTCGCCGGCGAACGCACCTACCTGATGCCCAGCGCCGAACTGCATGGCCTGCTGCCCAACGCCCGGGTGGTGCCATCGGCGCGACGGGGCGGCGTGGAAGTGGGCGAAGGCCTGCTCGGCCGCGTCATCGACAGCGACGGCGTGCCGCTGGATGGCAAGGGCCCGATCCGCGCCGAAGGCCATGTTGGCATGGCCGGCGTGTCGATCAATCCGCTGGCGCGTGAACCGATCACCCAGCCGCTGGACGTGGGCGTGCGCGCGATCAACGCGCTGCTGCCGATCGGCCGCGGCCAGCGCGTCGGCCTGTTCGCCGGCTCCGGCGTCGGCAAGTCGACGCTGCTGGGCATGATGACCCGCTACACCGCCGCCGACGTGATCGTGGTCGGCCTGATCGGTGAACGTGGCCGCGAAGTGCGCGATTTCGTCGAGACCACGCTGGGCGAGGAAGGCCTGCGCCGCGCCGTGGTGGTCGCCAGCCCTGCCGACCGGCCGCCGCTGGCGCGACTGCATGGTGCCTACCGCGCCACCGCCATTGCCGAGTGGTTCCGCGACCAGGGCCTGAATGTACTGCTGCTGATGGACTCGCTGACCCGCTTCGCCCAGGCGCAGCGCGAGATCGGGCTGTCGGTCGGCGAGCCGCCGACCACCCGCGGCTATCCGCCGTCGGTGTTCGCCAAGCTGCCGGCACTGGTCGAACGCGCCGGCAATGGCGCCAAGGGCCGTGGCTCGATCACCGCGTTCTACACGGTGCTGACCGAAGGCGATGATCCGCAGGATCCGATCGCCGATGCCGCGCGCGCGATCCTCGATGGCCACATCCTGCTCTCGCGCCGCGTGGCCGACAGCGGGCTGTACCCGGCCATCGACGTCGAATCGTCAGTCAGCCGCGTGGTCACGGAAATCGCCGACGAACCGTGGCGCCTGCGCATCCGCAAGTTGAAGCGACTGGTCTCGGCCTACTCGGCCAACCGGGACCTGATCGCGATCGGTGCCTACCAGCGCGGCAACGACGCGGCCACCGACGAAGCCCTGGAACGCTGGCCGGAAATCATGGAGTTCCTCGGCCAGGACGTTGCCAAGGCCGCAGATCTCCCGCACAGCCAGGCGGCGCTGCAGCGCCTGGTGGAACAAGAGAGTTAAGCCATGAACCAGTCCAAGCGCATCGATCCCCTGCTCAAGCGGGCCCAGGAACATGAGGACGCGGTCGCCCGCGACCTGGCCGAACGCCAGCGCGTGCTCGACACCCATCTCTCGCGACTGGACGAACTGCGCCGCTATGCCGAGGAGTACGCCAACGCACAGATGGCGGCGACCAGCCCGGCACAGTTGCTCAACCGCCGCGCCTTCCTCGATCGACTGGACAGCGCGGTCGAGCAGCAGCAGGCCACGGTCAATGGCAACCGCGAAAAAGTGGAGGCCGAGCGCGCACGCCTGATCCTGGCCAGCCGTGACAAGGCGGTGCTGGAGCAGCTGGCCGCCAGCTACCGGGCGCAGGAAAAGGTGGTGACCGACCGCCGCGACCAGCGCGAGATGGACGACATTGGCGCACGGCGTGCACGCCTGGTGCAGGCCGAAGACCAGGACGGCGCCGAGCAGGGAGGCCGCTCGTGATGCCCGCCCCGCTCGCCAGCAGCGCCAACACGGCCACGCCCGCCACCAGCAACAGTGCCGCACGCGCCTCGCGCAGCGAAGGCGGAAAGGACTTCAGCCAGCTGCTGCAGGGCGGCGCACCGTCTGCACCCACGCCAGCCGGCAGCGCCACGACACCGATGCCATCCACGCCGAGCCAACCATCGACCGCCGACAGCAATGGCCAGGCACCGGGTGAACGCACCGCGGACGCCGAAGCGGCAACTGCTGAAACGCCGTCACTGCCGCCGGTTGCCGTGACCCCGGCTGGACCCGGCACCGAAAAGGACAAGCCCGCCGCGACCGAGGACGCCCCGTGGCCACCGCCCGGCCTGGCCGGCCTGGTGCTGGCGATGCCGATGCCTGCCGATCCGGCCGCTGCGCTGCCGACCACCGCTGCACCGGCGCTGGCCAGCGACGGTAGCGCGCTGCCTGCTGCTGCCCCCGCCACGAGCCCGACACTGCCTGCAGACGCGCCGGCGACGGCTACCACAACCCCAGCGGCGGCTGACGGCAAACCGGCGGCGACCAGCGCGGACGATGCCACGGCGCTGCCACTGCCGGAGATGATCCTGCCCGGCAAGCGCGCCGAGCGTGGCGAAGGCAGCGACGTGGCTGCACTTGGCGACCGCACCAGCGTACCCCTGCTGCACTCACCGCCAGCGGCCGCCGTACAGGACCTCAAGGCGGCGCTCGCCACCGGCAACGCGATCTTCAATGGCGAACCGACGCCGAAGCCCGTGCTGGGTGACGATGGCTTCGACCAGGCCATCGGCGCACGCCTGGGCTGGCTGGCCGACCAGAAGATCGGCCACGCCCACATCCGCCTGAGCCCGGACGACATGGGCCCGGTCGACGTGCGCCTGCAGTTGAACGGCGACAAGGTGCATGCCAGCTTCAGCAGCCCGCACGTGGACGTTCGGCAAGCGCTGGAAAGCAGCCTGCCGCGCCTGCGCGAGCTGCTGGGCGAACAGGGCTTCCAGCTGGCCCACGCCGATGTCGGCCACCAGGCACCGGGCGGTGGCGGCAATGCGCCGGGCCATCCCGGTGGCAGCGGCATCATCGGCGACGGAGAACCGACGCCGGGCGACGCCAGCGTGTCGTCGGCGCAGTTGATCCGCCAGCGCGGACTGCTGGACGCTTACGCCTGACAGGCGTGCCGACCAAGGTTGGCACCTACCGGCACAGGTTTCCGACGGAATTCCGTCGCATCCCGCTGCCCGGCCTTCGGCACACCCCTTGCATATCCCGGTGAAGCAACCCTCAGGAGCTTCACCCCGTGGCCGCAGCCGCTGACAAAACCAAGAAGACCGCCGAGAAGGACAAGGCCGCCAAGCCGCGTAGTCCGATCCTGATCACCGCGCTGGTGGCCGTACTGGCCGCCGCTGCTGCCGGTGGCGGCGTGTGGTTCTTCACCCAGTCCAAGCACGAAGAGAAGACCGCACAGGCGCCGAAGAAGAGCGCGACCCCAGCCCCGGCACAGTACTTCGCACTGGATCCGGCCTTCGTGGTCAACCTCAATGGCCCGGTCGACGGCCCACGTTACCTGCAGCTGGAGGTCCAGCTGATGACCCGCGACCCGGCCGCGCTGGAAGCGATCAAGACCCACGCCCCGGCCATCCGTGCGCGCCTGCTGATGCTGTTCTCGCAGGTCAGCCCGGACCAGATCGCCGATGTCGCCGGCAAGCAGAAGCTGCAGGCCGCCTCATTGGCCGAGGTGCAGAAGGTGCTCAAGGCCGAGACCGGCAGCAACGGCGCCGACGATCTGCTGTTCACCAGCTTCGTGACCCAGTAAGGGCCCACCGATGAATGATCTGCTGTCCCAGGACGAGATCGATGCCCTGCTCCACGGCGTGGACAGTGGCGCGGTCGAGACCGATGCGGAACCCCCGTCAGGCGAAGCGCGCTCGTACGACTTCGCCAGCCAGGACCGCATCATCCGCGGTCGCATGCCGACCCTGGAAATGGTCCATGAGCGCTTCGCGCGCCTGTGGCGGATCGGCCTGTTCAACCTGATCCGCCGCTCGGCCGAACTGTCGGTGCGCGGCATCGAACTGATCAAGTTCAACGACTACATGCACTCGCTGTATGTACCGACCAACCTGAACCTGATCCGCTTCAAGCCGCTGCGCGGCACCGGCCTGATCGTGTTCGAGCCGACCCTGGTGTTCGCCATCGTCGACAACTTCTTCGGCGGCGACGGGCGCTACCCCACCCGCATCGAGGGCCGCGAGTTCACAGCTACTGAAATGCGGGTGATCCACCTGCTGTTGAAGCAGACCTTCGCCGATCTGCGCGAAGCGTGGGCACCGGTGATGGATGTCGACTTCGAGTACATCAACTCGGAGATCAACCCGCATTTCGCCAACATCGTGACCCCGCGCGAGTACGTGGTGGTGTGCCGCCTGCACGTCGAGCTCGACGGTGGCGGCGGCGACATCCACGTCACCCTGCCCTACTCGATGCTGGAACCGATCCGCGAACTGCTCGACGCCGGCATCCAGAGCGACCGCAACGACCGCGACGAGAGCTGGGGCAAGACCCTGCGTGAGCAGCTCAACGTCGCCGAAGTCACCCTGTCCAGCGTGCTGGCCAGCAAGCGCATGACCCTGCGCGACCTGACCCAGTTGAAGGTCGGCGACATCCTGCCGATCGAGCTGAGCCCGCAGGTGCCGCTGTGCGTGGAGAACATCCCCGTGTTCACCGGCGAGTTCGGCATCGCCAACGGCATGAACGCCGTGAAGATCACCGCTACCCATCCGCCGGGCACCCGCCCGCGCGTACCCGTCATCCAGGAAGACCCGCAATGAACGATATCGACGCCCTCGAACCGACCCCGGCCCAGTTCAGCAGCCTGCAGGCCGATGAGGCGAATGGTCCGGACCTGAACCTGGACGTGATCCTCGATGTGCCGGTGACCCTGTCACTGGAAGTCGGTCGTGCCCGCCTGCCGATCCGCAACCTGCTGCAGCTCAACCAGGGGTCGGTGGTGGAACTGGAGCGCGGTGCTGGCGAATCGCTGGACGTGTTCGTCAATGGCACCCTGATCGCCCACGGCGAAGTAGTAGTGATCAATGACCGCTTCGGCGTGCGCCTTACCGACGTGGTCAGCCCCAGCGAGCGTATCCGGAGACTGCGTTGAGCCTGCTGGCCTCCACTCTGCTGGCGGTCGGCAAGGCCGCCGCGCCGGTCGGCCCGCAGGTCGGCCAGCATGCGGCCGCCGCACCCAGCCTGTTCGGTGCGGTGCTGGCGCTGCTGGCGGTACTGGCACTGGTGATCGGCCTGGGCTGGCTGCTCAAGCGCATGCCCGGCAGCGGCTTCCGCCCGGCCGAAGGCATGAAGGTGGTGGCCAGCCTGAGTGTCGGTGCCAAGGAACGCGTGGTGGTGGTGGAGGTCAACGGCCAGCAGCTGCTGCTGGGCGTCACCGCCGGCGGCATCAACACCCTGCACACCCTGCCCGAACCGCTGCCGCCACCGGCGCCGGTGCGCGTGCCGGACTTCAAGAATCTGCCGAATTTCGCCCAGCTGCTGCAGCAGCGGCTGCGCAAGGATCCCTGACATGCGTGTCCCCCGTACCCGTCCCGCCACCCTGATGCCGTGGCTGCTGTTGCTTGCCCTGTGCCTGTTGCCGGCACTGGCGTTCGCCGCGCCCGGCGCTCCGGCCACCCCGCTGCCGGACGTCAACGTCGGCAAGATCGGCGGCCAGCCGGTCAGCCTGCCGCTGCAGACCCTGCTGCTGATGACCGCGATCACGCTGATCCCGTCGATGCTGCTGGTGCTGACCTCGTTCACCCGCATCATCATCGTGCTGGGCCTGCTGCGCCAGGCGCTGGGCACCGGCCAGACGCCGTCCAACCAGGTGCTGCTGGGCCTGGCCCTGTTCCTCACCGCAATGGTGATGATGCCGACCTGGGACAAGGCGTGGAGCGCGGGCATGGCGCCCTACCTCAACGGCGACATCGACTTCCAGACCGCATGGACGCTGACCACGCAGCCACTGCGCGGCTTCATGCTGGCGCAGATCCGCGAGACCGACCTGATGACCTTTGCCGGCATCGCCGGGCATGGCACCTACGCCAGCCCCGACGCGATCCCGTTCCCGGTGCTGGTCGCTTCGTTCGTCACCAGTGAACTGAAGACCGCCTTCGAGATCGGATTCCTGATCTTCATCCCGTTCGTGATCATCGACCTGGTCGTTGCCAGCGTGCTGATGTCGATGGGCATGATGATGCTGTCGCCGATGCTGGTCTCGGCGCCCTTCAAGATCCTGCTGTTCGTGCTGGTCGATGGCTGGGTGCTGACCGTGGGTACGTTGGCGGCGAGCTTCAATCCGGCCTGATATCCCCCGTAACGCGCAGTCGAGCAGGGCTCGACTCTACATGAGCAGATGGAACCCGAATGTCTCCCGAACTTGCCCTGACTGAACTGCGTGGCGGCCTGATCACCGTATTGTGGGTGGCCGGCCCGCTGCTGCTCACCGTACTGGTGGTGGGCGTGGTGGTCGGTGTCGTGCAGGCCGCGACCCAGCTCAACGAACCGACCATCGCCTTCGTCGCCAAGGCGGCAGCGCTGACCGCAGTGCTGTTCGCGCTGGGCAGCCTGCTGATCGGCCACCTGGTTGAATTCACCACGCTGCTGTTCCAGCGCATCCCACACCTGATCGGCTAGGGCACGCGCTTCGATGGACGCCGCGACACAGATGGCGGCCGACGGCCTGCAGGCCTTCGGCATGATCGGCACGGTGCTGTGGACCATGCTGCGCATCGGCGCAGTGGCCATGGCCATGCCCATGGTCGGCACGCGTGCGGTGCCATCGCGGGTGCGCGTGGTGCTGGCCGGCACCCTGGCCATCGCACTGGCCCCGCTGCTCCCCCCGGTACCGGACTGGACCGGCTTCGACGCGGCTACGGTGCTGACCATTGCCCGTGAACTGGCCATCGGCGTGTCCATCGGCTTCATGCTGCGGTTGGTGTTCGAAGCCGGCGCGATGGCCGGCGAACTGATCGCGCAGGGCACCGGCCTGGCCTTCGCGCAGATGAGCGATCCGCTGCGCGGTGGTACCTCCGGCGTGATCGGACAGTGGTTCTACCTGCTGTTCGGGCTGCTGTTCTTCACCGCCAACGGCCACCTGGCTTTGATCTCGCTGCTGGTGGACAGCTATCGCGCGCTGCCGATTGGCGCCCCGCTGCCGGATCCCCATGCCTTCTTCAGCATCGCCCCGACCTTCCTGCTGACCGTGCTGCGCGGCGCGCTGAGCCTGGCCATCCCGCTGACCGTGGCGATGTTGGCGGTGAATCTGGCCTTCGGTGTCCTGGCGCGTGCCGCGCCTGCGCTGAACCCGATCCAGCTGGGCCTGCCGGTCTCGCTGCTGCTGGGCCTGTTCCTCCTGGCGCTGCTGGCCGGGGAAATGGGGCCGCCGGTACAGCGCCTGTTCGACGCCGCCTTCCAGGCCGCGGACGCGGTCACACGCTGACCCGGTCGTCACGTTCTACTGCTTGCCATGCATTTGTTTCTGTAGAGCCGAGCCCATGCTCGGCTGCCTTCGGCAGGAGTGGCAGCCGAGCATGGGCTCGGCTCTACAGGGGCGCAATTTCACGGATTGCCGCTTGAAGTCCCCCCGGGTCTGCGCGTTAGAGTGAATGCGCGGCAACCGGGGGGATGCCGCACCTGGCCGGCGCCCGTTCGCGTTGGCCTGCCTCATGCATGCCCCACCGTGGTTTCCGTCGACAGGCAGGTCCGGGAGACTGACGAATGCTGGTAGGCACGTACAACCCGTGGCTGGTGGCGATCTCACTGCTGGTCGCCGTGATGGCGTCGTACACAGCGCTGGCCATGGCCGGGCGCACGGTCACCGCCCCGGGCCGGGCAGCCGCCTGGTGGTGGCGCCTGGGGGGCGGATTCGCCATGGGCCTGGGCATCTGGTCGATGCACTTCATCGGCATGCTGGCGTTCGATCTGCCCATTGCACTGGGCTACGACCTGCCCATCACCCTGCTCTCGCTGGCCCTGGCGATCGCCTCGTCGGTGTTCGCACTGTGGCTGGTCTCGCTGCGCACCTTGCCCCATCCGCGATTGGCCGGCGGTGCCCTGCTGATGGGCACCGGCATTGCCGGCATGCACTACGTCGGCATGGCAGCGATGCGCATGCAGCCCGGGATCGACTACGACCCGGGCTGGCTGCTGCTCTCCCTGGTGGTGGCGGTGGCCGCGTCGTGGACCGCGCTCTACGTTGCGTTCCGCCTGCGCGCGCAGCGCACCCGCGTCGGTGACCGGTTGGCAGCCGCGGGCCTGCTCGGCCTGGCCATCGTCGGCATGCACTACACCGGCATGGCCGCCGCGCGTTTCCCGGAAGGCAGCATCTGCGGCGCGGCGGTCGGCGATGGCCTGCAGAGCGAGTGGCTGGCGATGCTGGTGGTGGTGCTGACGGTTGCGATCCTGGCGGTGGTGCTGGTGGTGTCGTGGCTGGACCAGCGGGTGGAGGCGCAGCTGCTGCGGCTGCGCAACTCGATGCTGAGCACCTCGTTGACCGATGCCCAGCAGGAACTGACCCAGGCCGCGCTGCACGACCCGCTGACCCGCCTGCCGAACCGCCTGCTGCTGCAGCGGCGCATCGTGCAGGCGCTGGCCGAAGCCGAACAGGGCGGCAGCCGTTTCGCGGTAATGTTCATGGACCTGGACGGATTCAAGCAGGTCAATGATGCCTACGGCCATCAGGCCGGCGACGCACTGCTGGTGGCGGTGGCCGAGCGTACCCGCCAGCTGCTCCGGCCCAACGATATGCTGGCCCGTCTGGGCGGCGACGAATTCGTGCTGGTGGTGCGCATCGAGCACGACGAGGATCTGCCCACCCTCGCCCGGCGCATCCTGCAGGCGGTGGGCAGCGGCCCGTTGCTGCCGGACAACGAACTGCAGGTGACTGCCAGCATCGGCGTGGCGATCTGCCCCGACCACGCTGCCAGCGAGCGCCAGTTGATGGCCTTCGCCGACGCGGCGATGTACCAGGCCAAGGAATCCGGACGCAACGCCTTCGTGCTGTTCGCCGACTGGATGAACGACAGTGCCGAGCAGCAGTTCCGGCTGCTGGCGGACCTGCGCCGTGCGATCGGCAGCGAGCAGCTGTTCCTGCACTATCAGCCGAAGATCCGCGTGGCCACGCAGAAGGTGGCCGGTGCCGAAGCGCTGATCCGCTGGAAGCACCCGGAGCACGGGCTGATCCCACCGGACCGCTTCATCCGCCTGGCCGAACGCAGCGGCGCGATCAACGAGATCGGTCGCTGGGCACTGGACCAGGCCTGCCAGCAACTGCGGCGCTGGCGCGACGCCGGGCATGAAGGCTGGTCGATGTCGGTGAACCTGTCGCCGGTGCAGTTCAGTTCGCCACACCTGCTGCAGGATGTGCGTGAAGTGATCGAACGCTATGGCATTGCCCCGCGCCACCTGGTGCTGGAGATCACCGAAAGCACGGTCATGCGCGATACCGATACCAGCCTTCGCCTGCTGCAGGCCCTGTCGGCGCTGGGCGTGGGCATCTCCATCGATGATTTCGGAACCGGCTATTCCAGCCTGCTGTACCTGAAGCGGCTGCCCGCCACGGAGATCAAGATCGACCACGCGTTCGTGCGTGACCTGGAACACAGTGCGGAGGACGTGGTGATCGTCTCGGCGATCGTGGCGCTGGGCCATGCACTGGACATGGACATCGTCGCCGAAGGCGTGGAAACCGCCGCGCAGCGCGCCTACCTGGAGCGCCTGGGCTGCGACTTCCTGCAGGGCTACCTGCTCGGCCGCCCGGTCGACGCGGCGCGCTTCATGCAGCTGCACGACCTGCCGCGGCCGCGGGTGGAGCTGGCGCAGAGCCCGCCGCAACAACACCCGCCCGGATAGCGCCGGGCAGCGCGACCACCTGCCATCACGGAACGATTCCTGCGGCACCCTCCTGTAGAGCCGAGCCCATGCTCGGCTGCGGTTGGGTCCAGGCGCGAAGCGCAGCCGAGCATGGGCTCGGCTCTACAGGAGGGTCGTCGGTAGATCCATGCCATGCGTGGAACAGTTCTTGCACGCACCCCGGCAACCCCTGCCGCAGTGCCCGTGATGTCCGAGAACGAATCCGCCGGCGAAAAGACCGAACAACCCACCGAAAAACGCCTGCGCGACGCCCGTGAACAGGGCAACCTGCCGCGCTCGCGCGAACTGGGCACCGCCGCCGTGTTCGGCGCCGGCGTGCTGGCGGTGATGGCCATGAGCGGCTCGATCGGACGCGGCGCCAGCGCCTGGATGAAGCAGGCGCTCAGCCCCGAGCAGAGCCTGCGGCAGAACCCGAAGGAACTGTTCGGCCACTTCGGTGATCTGCTGCTGCAGTTCATGCTGGTGATCGCGCCGCTGGTGCTGGTCTGCCTGCTGGCCAGCTTCGTCGCCCCGCTGGTGATGGGCGGCCTGCGCTGGTCGCAGAAGGCGTTGCTGCCCGACATCAACCGCATGAACCCGATGAGCGGGTTCAAGCGCCTGTATGGCCCGGAAGCCATCGCCGAGTTCACCAAATCGCTGCTGCGCGTGGCCTTCGTCGGTGTCGCTGCCGGGATGGTGGTGTGGTCCGGCTTCGACACCCTGCGCGGGCTGATCCACCACCCGCTGGAGACCGCCATCACCGACGGCCTCGGCTTCACCCTGCGCCTGCTGCTGGCCGCCGCCGGCGCGATGCTGGTGCTGGCCGCCATCGATGCGCCGTACCAGCGCTGGAACTGGATGCGCAAGCTGAAGATGACCCGTGAAGAGCTGCGCCGGGAAATGAAGGAAAGCGAGGGCAGCCCCGAGGTGAAGGGCCGTATCCGCCAGCTGCAGCAGCAGATGGCCAATCGCCGGATGATGGAAGCGGTGCCCACGGCGGACGTGGTGGTGGTCAACCCCACCCACTACGCGGTGGCCCTGAAGTACGAGGGCGGCGCCATGAACGCCCCCACCGTGGTCGCGCTGGGCGTGGACGAGACCGCCCTGCGCATCCGTGAAGTGGCCGACGGCAACAAGGTCGCGATCGTCTCTGCCCCGCCTTTGGCACGCGCCTTGTATCGGGAAGGCCAACTCGGAAAGGAAATCCCCGTGAGACTGTATTCGGCCGTCGCCCAGGTCCTGTCCTACGTCTACCAGCTGCGCGCCTGGCGCACTGGCCCGATGCCGGACGCCCCGCACATCGAGGTGGATGAATTCGGCAAGGGAGGCCGCCCGTGAGCGCCCAGCCCGCCACCGGATTCAACACTCGACGCGCCCTGGAAATGATCCGCCAGGGCCTTGGCGCGCCACTGATCGTGCTGGCCCTGCTGGCCATGGTCGTGGTCCCGCTGGCCGCACCGGTGCTCGATGCGCTGTTCACCTTCAACATCGCCATCTCGCTGATGGTGCTGCTGGCGGTGGTCTACGTGAAGCGCCCGCTGGACTTCACCATCTTCCCGATCGTGCTGTTGATCACCACCATGCTGCGGCTGGCGCTGAACGTGGCCTCCACCCGCGTCATCCTGCTCAACGGCCAGAACGGCCACGACGCTGCGGGCAAGGTCATCGCGGCCTTCGGTGAATTCGTGATCGGCGGCAACTATGCGGTCGGCATCGTGGTGTTCGCGATCCTGACCATCATCAATTTCGTGGTCATCACCAAGGGCGCCGGCCGCGTCTCGGAAGTGACCGCGCGCTTCATCCTGGACGCGATGCCCGGCAAGCAGATGGCGATCGACGCCGACCTCAACGCCGGTTTGCTGACGCGCGAGGAAGCCAAGCTGCGCCGCGAGGAAGTCCGCGAGGAAGCCGACTTCTACGGTGCGATGGACGGTGCCAGCAAGTTCATCCGCGGCGACGCCATCGCCGGCATCCTGATCCTGTTCATCAACATGCTTGGCGGCCTGGCCGTGGGCGTGCTGCAGCATGGCATGCCGTTCGGCGACGCCGCTGCCACCTACACCCTGCTCTCCATCGGTGACGGCCTGGTGGCGCAGCTGCCGGCACTGCTGGTGTCCAGCGCGGTGGCGATGCTGGTCACCCGCGCCTCGCGTTCGCAGGACATGGCCCAGGCCATGACCGGGCAGGTGTTCGGCCAGTACCGCGCGCTGGCGATCACCGCCGGCATCATCGGCCTGGTCGGCCTGGTGCCGGGCATGCCCAACGTCGCTTTCCTGACGCTGGCCTCGATCCTTGGCTTCATCGCCTGGAAGCTGTATCGCAAGACCAAGGCACCGGCTGCCGATGCGACAGGCAGTGGCACCGATGCCGCCGCGCTCAATGCACTCGGCCGCCCGGCCGCCGCGGCACCGACCGCCGAACTGAGCTGGGACGAGCTGCGCCCGGTCGATCCACTGGGCCTGGAGGTCGGCTACCGGCTGATCCCGCTGGTGGACAGCAACCAGGGCGGTGAACTGATGGCGCGCATCAAGGGCGTGCGCCGCAAGCTGACCCAGGATGTCGGCTTCCTGATTCCCTCGGTGCACATCCGCGACAACCTGGAACTGCCGGCCAACGGCTACCGCGTGCTGGTGCATGGCGTGCCGGTGGCCACCGCCGAGATCCACCCCGACCGCGAGCTGGCCCTGGATCCGGGCAGCGCGCTCGGCGCACTGGAGGGCATTGCCGGCAAGGATCCCGCGTTCGGCCTGGATGCCACCTGGATCCAGCCGCACCAGCGCGCCCAGGCCGAAACGCTGGGCTACACGGTGGTCGACCCGGCCACCGTGGTCGCCACCCATCTGTCGCACCTGATCCGCGAACACGCACCCGAGCTGCTCGGCCATGAGGAAGTGCAGCACCTGCTGGCCAACCTGGCCAAGAGCGCGCCCAAGCTCGTCGAAGATCTGACGCCGAAGGCGCTGCCGCTGTCGGCGGTGGTGCGCGTGCTGCAGAACCTGCTGGTCGAGCGCATTCCGATCCGCCAGCTGCGCAAGATCGCCGAGGCACTGGTCGAACATGCGCCCAGCAGCCAGGACCCGGCCGTGCTGACCGCCGCGGTGCGCACCGCACTGGGCCGCTTCATCGTGCAGGAGATCGCCGGAATGTCGGCGGAGCTGCCGGTGTTCACCCTCAACCCGCAATTGGAACGTGTCTTGCAGGAGTCCACGCAGGGCAACGGCGCCGCGCTGGAACCCGGACTCGCTGAGCGACTGCACCAGAGCCTGGCCGAATGTGTCAGCAAGCAGGAAGCCCGCAACGAGCCCGCGGTCGTGCTGGTACCTGGCCCGGTGCGCGCCGCGCTGGCCCGCCTGGTCCGCCACAGCGTTCCGTCGCTGTCGGTCCTGGCCTACAGCGAGGTGCCGGAGGACAAGCGCCTGAAGCTGGTCGGAACGATCAGCTGACGCCGCCCGCCGATGCGCCAGAAAACAGACACCACTTTCGAACCAACGCAACAGACAGACACCAAGGGGAACCCGCACCGTGCAGACCACCGACCACCCGAGTTCCCCGACCACCACCCCGCCGTCTTCGCCTCGTGACCACAGCATGAAAATCAAACGATTCGTCGCCGCCGACATGCGCTCGGCCATGAACCTGGTGCGCAAGGAGCATGGTCCTGACGCCGTGATCCTGTCCAACCGCCGGATCGAGGAAGGCATCGAGATCGTTGCCGCCGCCAACTATGATGAAAGCGCCGTGCAGCGTGCGCTGGAAGCCTCGCGCCGTGACGTTGCACCGCCGCCGGCACCCAAGCCGCGCACCGCCGCCGACGCGGTGATCGCCGCCGTCACCCGCCGCCGCAGCAGCACCCCGGCACCGGAACCGGTTGCCGCCACCACCTCGGCGGTGGCCGCCCTCGCCCGTGCAGCAGTGGGCGCTACCGGCCGCACCCTCGACAGCGCCGACGAGATCGTGCCGACCCGCGGCAGCACCGGCTTTGCCGCCACGCTGGCACGCGCCGCCGTCAATGAACCGGCACTGCCGGACCAGATCTTCGCCCCGTTCGCCGAGGCCATCGTTGCTCCGGCGCCGGCACCGGCCGTCGTCGCGCCGGCCAACCGCGCCCGTTTCCAGATCGATCCGCCGCACCAGGCACATCACGAAAGCGTGGCGCCGGCGGTGCAGCCGCCGCCGCTGCCGACCGCAGCCCTGTCTGAAACGCAGCCGGAGGTCGCCGTCAGCGAACCGGCGTTGGCCGATGCCACCGTCGAAGCCGCGCCGACGCCGACGCTCGCCCCAGCCCCGGTCCTGACCGTGGTCGCCCAGGACGACGCCGAGATCCGCCAGCTGCGCCAGGAAGTGGCCGGCATGCGCCAGGTGATCGAGCGCGAAATGAACCGCTTCACCGACGAGCGCCTGCGCGGCTGCCCGGTGCGCGCCACCGCGCTGGACCTGATGGACGAGTACGGCTTCGATGCTGGCCTGGCCCGCGACGTCGCCATGCAGATTCCGCTGGAGACCGAGGCGCACCGAGGCCGCGGCCTGATGCTGGGGCTGATCTCGCGCAAGCTGCCGATTGCCCCGGTCGACCCGCTGGAGGAAGGCGGCGTGATCGCGCTGGTGGGCCCGACCGGCGCCGGCAAGACCACCACCATCGCCAAGCTGGCCTCGCGGTTCGCCGAGAAGCACGCGCCGCGTGACGTGGCTCTGGTCACCACCGACACCACCCGCATCGGCGCCCGCGAGCAGCTGTATGGCTACGGCCGGCAGCTCGGCATCGCCGTGCACGAGGCCAACAGCGGCACCGACCTGGACCAGCTGCTGGAACGCCTGAAGGACTACAAGCTGGTACTGATCGACACCGCCGGACTGGGCCCGCGCGACCGCGCGCTGGCCGCCCAGCTGCAGTGGCTGCGCGCCGCGCGCCAGGTGCGCACCCTGCTGGTGCTGCCGGCCAACACCAGCTTCGGCGACATGGACGAGGTGGTCCGCCGCTTCGGTGCCGCCAACCTGCAGGGCCTGGTGCTGAGCAAGCTGGACGAAACCGGCCGCTTCGGCAACGCCCTGTCGGTGGCCGTGGACCACGCCCTGCCGATCACCTGGGTGACCGACGGCCAGGACGTTCCGGACGACCTGCACCGGGCCAGTGCGGCCAATCTCGTACTTCGCCTTGAAGATTTGCGCCGAGCGGCCGATATGCCCTGCAACCCGGAGTTGAACCATGCCGTCGCGTGAGTACGCCAAGCTGACCAAGACCTTCCCGCTGTCGGCCACCCGCAGCGAGCCGCTCGGCCCTGTGCGCACCATCGCCGTGACCGGCGGCAAGGGCGGCGTGGGCAAGACCAACGTGTCGGCCAACCTGGCCGTGGCGCTGGCCGGCATGGGCAAGCGCACGCTGCTGCTGGACGCCGACCTCGGCCTGGCCAACATCGACGTGATCCTGGGCTTGAACCCCACCTATACGCTGGCCGACCTGGTTGCCGGCCGCTGCTCGCTGGACGACGTCATCGTCGAAGGCCCGAACGGCGTGCTGGTGGTCCCGGCCGCGTCCGGCCGCCGGCACATGGCCGAGCTGGCCCCGGCCGAGCACGTCGGCCTGGTCAACGTGTTCTCCGAGCTGGAACGCGAGCTGGACATCATGGTGGTGGACACCGCCGCAGGCATCACCGACGGCGTGCTGACCTTCTGCCAGGCCGCGCAGGACACCGTGGTGGTGGTCTGTGACGAGCCGGCGTCGATCACCGACGCCTACGCGCTGATCAAGGTGCTCTCGCGCGAACGTGGCGTGGACCGCGTCCAGGTGGTGGCCAACATGGTGCGCGATCCCAACGAGGGCCGCGTACTGTACGAGAAGCTGACCCGCGTCTGCGAGAAGTTCCTCGCCGATGTCTCGCTGAACTACCTGGGCTGCGTGCCGCAGGATGACTGGCTGCGCCTGTCGGTGCAGCGCCAGCAGCCGGTGGTGAAGGCCTACCCGTCCAGCCCGTCCGCACTGGCGATCACCGAGATCGCGCGCCGCACGGCCCGCTGGCAGGCGCCGACCGAACCACGCGGCGGCGTCGAGTTCTTCCTCGAACGCATCCTCAAGCAGCGCGGGGTGGCGGCATGAAAGGCGCGGCCCAGTACAGGGAAGTCCAGCGCTCGGCGGCCAACGACGTCATCGCCCAGCACTCGGACCTGGTGCGGCGCATCGCCCACCATCTGGCCGCGCGCCTGCCGGCCAGCGTCGAAGTCGACGACCTGATCCAGGCGGGCATGATGGGCCTGATCGAGGCGTCGCGCAGCTACGACGCCGACCAGGGCGCCTCGTTCGAGACCTATGCCTCGATCCGTATCCGTGGCTCGATGATCGACGAGATCCGCCGTGGCGACTGGGTGCCGCGCTCGGTGCACCGCCGTGCACGCGATGCTGCGGCCACCATCCGCCGCCTGGAACAGAGCAGCGGCCGAGCCGCCAGCGCCACCGAAGTGGCCGCCGCGATGGAGATGCCACTGCCCGAGTACCTGCGCCTGATGGAAGACGCCGCGCGTGGCCAGGTGCTGAGCCTGGAGTCGCGCATCGAGGACCAGGGCGAGCTGGACACGGTCGCCCAGGGTAGCCCGACCCCGCAGCAGGTACTGGAGCGCAGCGAGTTCGGCCGCGAGCTGGGCAAGGCCATCGGCCATCTGCCCGAGCGCGAACAGCTGGTGCTCTCGCTCTACTACGAGCAGGAACTCAACCTGAAGGAGATCGGCGCGGTGCTCGGCGTGAGCGAGTCGCGGGTCTGCCAGATCCACGGCCAGGCCGTGCTGCGCCTGCGCGGCCGGCTGAAGGTATTCGAGGCCGTCGACGCCGGCCTCGAAGAATGAACATCCCCGAGGCAGCTGCCCCCGGCCGCCCGGAATGAACAACAAAGGAACTCTGCTTTGAACAAGAACATGCGCATCCTGATCGTCGACGACTTCTCGACCATGCGTCGCATCGTCAAGAACCTGCTGGGCGATCTGGGCTTCACCAACACCGCCGAAGCCGAGGACGGGCATGCCGCGCTGTCGCTGCTGCAGAGCCAGCCGTTCGATTTCGTGGTCACCGACTGGAACATGCCGGTCATGACCGGCATCGAGCTGCTCAAGGCGATCCGTGCCGATGCCAAGCTGAAGACCCTGCCGGTGCTGATGGTCACCGCCGAAGCCAAGCGCGAGCAGATCATCGAAGCGGCCCAGAACGGCGTGAACGGCTACATCATCAAGCCGTTCACCGCGCAGACGCTGGAAGAGAAGCTCGGCAAGATCTTCGAACGCCTGGCGGCCAGCGCCTGATGGACACCACGGTCGACAAGAATGCCCTCGCCCTGCGCCTGCAGGAAGCACTGGACGCACTGGAGTCCGGTGACGAAACCGCCTGGCGGCAACGCATCGACGGGCTGGTCGCGCTGCGCACGCAGCCGATGATGAGCGGCCTCTCGCGGCTGGCCCGCGAGCTCGGGCAGGCCCTGGGTGAACTGCCGACCGTACCCAGCGAGGCCGGCGAACTGGACGATGCCTGCGCACGCCTGGACCACGTGGTGGCGATGACCGAACAGGCGACGCACCGCACCCTGGACCTGGCCGAGGAATGCCGCAGCCTGACCGAACAGCTGCGCGCCGAAGGCCTGCAGCCGGGCCAGGATGCGCAGCTCGAGCGCATCCGCCACAACCTCACCGAGATCGCCCTGACCCAGAGCTACCAGGACCTGACCGGGCAGATCATCCGTCGCGTGGTCGGCATCGTCCGCCGCGTGCACGAGGGCTTCGGCGCGCTCGGCCTGCCGCCGGAACAGCATCGCACCGATCCGGAACTGGCCGGGCCGGCACTGAAGGGACTGGACCGCCACGCGGTCTCGCAGAACGACGCCGACGACCTGCTGTCGGACCTGGGGCTGTAAGCATGAGCGCGGTATCCGACGACATCACTGCCGATTTCATCATCGAGGCGCAGGAAATCCTGGATCGCCTGGGCGAACAGCTGGTGTCGCTGGAGCAGGCACCACAGGACACCGAGCAGCTCAACGCGGTGTTCCGGGGCTACCACACGCTCAAGGGCGGCGCCGGCTTCCTCGGCGTCACCGCCATGGTCGAGTTGTGCCACGCCGCCGAAGAAGCGCTGGGCATCGCGCGCGCGGGCCAGGCCGTGCTGCAGGCCCATCACTTCGATGCCGCCCAGCAATCGCTGGACTACCTGCAAGCGATGCTGGATGCAGTTTCCTCCGGCACCGAGCCGGGCTATGCGCCGCCGGAGCTGATCGCCCAGTTCGACATGCACGGAGGCGCCACCGCGCCGGCCGCCCCGACCGCCGTAGCGGCGGCCGGTAGCGGCGACCTGATCACCGACGACGAATTCGAGGCCCTGCTCGACCAGCTGCACGGTGGTAACGCGCCGACTGCGGTCGCGCCGGCAAAGAAGGCTGACGACGGCCTGATCAGCGAAGACGAGTTCGAAGCCCTGCTCGACCAGCTGCACGGTGGCGCCGCACCCGGCGCCAAGCCCATCGCTGCGGTAGCGCCCGCACCGATCGCGGCACCACGCCCACTGGCCGCACCGGCCGCACCGGCAACTGCAGCGGCGACCAAGCCGGCCGCCAAGCCGCTGGCCGAAGCCGAACATACCGTGCGCGTGGACACCAAGCGCCTGGACGCGATTGTCAATCTGATCGGCGAACTGGTGCTGTCACGCAACCGGCTCAAGACCCTGCGTGCGCGCCTGCGCGACGAGGAACTGGACCGCGCCGTGTCGACCCTGGACATCGCCACCGCGCGCCTGCAGTCGGCGGTGATGCGTACCCGCATGCAGCCGGTGGGCAAGGTCTTCTCGCGCTTCCCCAAGGTCGCCCGAGACGTTGCCCGCTCGCTGAAGAAGGAAGTGGACCTGGAGCTGATCGGCGCCGAGACCGAGCTCGACCGCAACCTGGTCGAAGCGCTGGCCGACCCGCTGGTGCACCTGGTCCGCAACGCCATCGACCATGGCGTGGAAATGCCCGATCTGCGCGAAGCACAGGGCAAGCCGCGGATGGGCCATGTACGCCTGTCGGCCCAGCAGGAAGGCGACTACGTCAGCATTGAAGTGCAGGACGACGGTGCCGGCATCGATCCGGAGAAGCTGCGCGCGAAGGCGCGTGAGAAGGGCCTGATCGATCCGGAAGCTGCCGCCCGCCTGAGCAGCGAGGAGTGCCTGCACCTGGTGTTCCTGCCTGGCTTCTCGACCAAGCAGCAGGTCACGGATATCTCCGGCCGTGGCGTTGGCATGGATGTGGTGCAGTCGCGCATCCGCGAACTGAGTGGCCAGATCCAGATCCAGTCCGAGCTGGGCCGTGGCAGCCGCTTCCTGATCCGCGTGCCGCTCACCCTGGCGATCCTGCCGACCCTGCTGGTGCAGGCCGGCGAGGACGTCTATGCACTGCCGCTGGCGCGCGTGATGGAAGTGCTGCACGCGCCGCGCACCTCGCTGGGCTGGTTCGATGGCCGCGCCGTGCTCGACCGTCGTTCGCATACGCTGCCGCTGGTCGATCTGCGCCAGTGGCTGGATGTGACGCCCGCCACGTCGACCCTGCTGACCATCGTCGTGCTGCAGGCCGGTGAAGCGCGCTTCGGCCTGGTCGTGGACCAGGTCCGCGGGCGCGAGGAAGTGGTCATCAAGCCATTGCCGAAGGCCCTGCGCGGCCTGCGCGGTTACGCCGGTGCAACCCTGATCGGCGATGGTCGCATGGCGCTGATCCTGGATGTGGACGGCCTGCGCAGCCCGCACGACTGACCCACTTGCTGAACCCGTAAAACCGTGAAGTCGCACCAGTAGCCCGTACCGGTGTCTCAAGTCCCATTCATACAAGCCGATACCGGATCCATGGATAGACTCAGCCTCATTGGACTCTTTCTCGCCCTGGCCTCGCTGGTCGGCGGCAGCATCCTCAAGGGCGCCGGCCTGGCGTCGCTGTGGTCGCCTGCGGCGTTCGTGATCGTCATCGTCGGCACCGTCGCTGCGATCCTGCTGCACACCTCGCCGGCGGTGTTCAAGCATGCGTTCAGCATCGTGCGCTGGGTCGTGCGTCCACCGCACAGCGACCGCCGCGAGCTGATCCAGCAGATCGTCGAGTGGAGCAACATCGCCCGCCGCCAGGGCCTGCTTGGCCTGGAATCGCAGGTGGAAGCACAGCAGGACCCGTTCCTGCGCAAGGGCCTGCAGCTGCTGGTGGACGGCGTCGAGCCCGAATCGATGCGGCACATGCTGGAAATCGAACTGGGCAGCCAGGAGCACCAGGACCAGGCCGGCGCCAAGGTGTTCGAAGCAATGGGCATCTATGCACCGACGCTGGGCATCATCGGTGCCGTGCTGGGCCTGATCGCAGTGATGAAGAACCTGGCCGACCCGAGCAAGCTCGGCCACGGCATCGCCGCCGCGTTCACCGCCACCATCTACGGCATCGCTTCGGCCAACCTGCTGTTCCTGCCGATCGCCGCCAAGCTCAAGAGTGTGATCTCGCACAACACGCGCGACCGCGAAATGGTCATCGAAGGCCTGATCTCGATCGCCCAGGGCGAGAACCCGCGCAACATCGAAACCAACCTCTCCGGCTTCCTGCACTGACATGGCCCGCCGCAAGCACCACGAAGAGCACGCCAACCACGAAGCATGGGCGATCCCCTATGCGGACTTGATGACGCTGCTGCTCGCCTTCTTCGTGGTCATGTATGCGATCTCCTCGGTGAACGAGGGCAAGTACCGGATCATGGCCGACGCGCTGACCGATGCCTTCGGTGGCGCACCGCGCACCATCAACCCGGTGCAGGTGGGCAACAAGCAGGTGCAGGGCGGCGGCTGGGACAGCCCCTCGGTGATCAAGTCCGGCACCAAGATCGGTCCCTCCGCGCCGGCGCCCTCGCACGACCCGACCCTGCTGCCGTCGATGGCCTCGCAGATGCGCATGCCGGTGTCAGTGCACAACCAGGAGCAGATCGCCCGTGCCGAGCGCCAGCTCAACACGATTGCCGATCGCCTCACCGCCGCACTGGCGCCGCTGATCGACCGCGGCATGATCAGCGTGCGCCGCACCGAACTGTGGATCGAAGTCGAGATCAACAGCGATATCCTGTTCCCTACCGGCTCGGCCGCGCTGGACGTGCATGCGCGGCAGACCCTGGCCAGCCTGGCCGAGGTGCTGCGCGACGTGCCCAACAGCGTGCGCGTGGAAGGCCACACCGACAACGTGCCGATCGCCACCGCCACTTTCCCGTCGAACTGGGAACTGTCGGCCGGGCGCGCCGCAAGCGTGGTGCACCTCTTCGCCGACCAGGGCGTGCAGCCGTCGCGGCTGGCGATGGTCGGCTATGGCCAGTTCCGCCCGCGCGAAGAGAACGACAGCGCGCAGGGCCGCAACCGCAACCGCCGGGTGATGGTCATCATCCTGGCCGACACGTCGCACTCGGTGGATCCGCTCGGCCAGCGCCTGAACGCAGCCACCGGCGCCACCGACAGCACCGTCACCGAACAGGCCGCCGCAACTCCGGCCAGCGCCCCCACCTCCCCCATCGCACCGGTGAAGTTGCCGCCGGTGCCGGCTGGCAGCCGCGTCGGCGCCGCCGTTCCCCCGGCAATGAAGGAGTAATCCGATGCGCATCTGGGCAGTCGCCAACCAGAAGGGCGGAGTCGGCAAGACCACCACCACCCTCGCCCTCGGCCGCGGCCTGGCCGCGCTCGGCCATCGCGTGCTGCTGATCGACCTCGATCCGCATGCCTCGCTCAGCCGCGCCTTCGGCGTGCCGGTGGACCCGCCGCCGGCCGGCGTACTGGAACTGTTCGGCACACCGCCAGCGGACCTGTCCGGCCTGTGCCATGCCAGCAACATCCATGGCCTGGACTACGTCTGCGCACAGTCGGCGCTGGCCACGCTGGAACGCCGCAGCGCCAACCAGCCCGGCCTCGGCCTGGCCCTGCAGAACGCGCTGGCGCGCCACCAGGGCCAGCACGACTACATCCTACTGGACTGCGCACCGACCCTCGGCCTGCTGATGATCAATGCGCTGGCCGCAGCCGACCGTCTCATCATTCCCACCCAGGCCGAGCCACTGGCCCTGCACGGCCTGGATGGCATGGTCCGCACCGGCGAGATGGTCGAGCGCTCGCGCCGCCGCCCGCTGCCGATCTCGATCCTGCCGACCCTGTTCGACCGCCGCACCCGCGCCGGCAACGAGTCGCTGCGCACCATGCAGGATCGCCACGGCAACCGCGTGTGGGAAGACGCCATTCCGATCGATACCCGCATCAGCAACGCCGCCGGGCTGACCCTGCCGAGCGCTGGCGAGGACTACCCGGGCCGTGGCCTGGCCGCCTACCGGCGCGCCTTGAACTGGATCCTCGGCGAGGATGCCCGCGCCCTGGAGCAGGCCGCATGAACAGTACCGGCATCCTTGACGACTACCTGGACGAACTGCTGGGCGAGGCGATGGTCGCGCCGCCGCCTGCCGTTCTGCCGCCCGCAGGCGCCGGGCCAGGCCCGGCGATCGAAGCAGTCGCCGAACGCGAACCGACCTGGGACGACCTGCCGGCCGAAGTGATCTACGAAACCGAAACCATCGCCGCCGCGCCGAGCGGGGACAGCGCTGCGCTGGAAGCCGCCTTCGAGAGCGCCGCACCACCCACGCGCGAACCCACCTGGGATGACCTGCCCGCCGAGGTGATCTACGAAACAGAATCCGTCGCCGCCGCGCCAAGCCCGGACGACGCGGTGCTGGAAGCGGCCTTCGAGAGCGCTGCCGCTTCCGCTAGCGCTGGGCCGGGTCCGGCGGGAGAAGCGGTTTCCGAACGCGAGCCGACCTGGGATGACCTGCCTGAGGAAGTCATCCACGAAACCGCGTCGGCACCCGCCGTCGTTGCAAACGCCGGTCCGGAACCTACCTGGGACGACCTGCCGGACGAGGTGATCTACGAGACCGATCCGGCCGACAGCCATCGCCTCGCCCACACCGACAGCCCCGGCCTGCAGGCCGCGTTCGAGGCGGCCGCCGGTGGCGAAGACGTAGCCACGCCACCGCCGGCCGTGGTCGCAGCACCGGTGGCCCCGACGGTTGCACCTGCAGCCCCGGCCCCGGCGGCGCGCACCGCCACTCCGCCGCCGCGCGTCGCCGCCGATGCCCCGGCAGGCAACCGTCCCGGCACCTGGCAGGAGCTGCAGGCGCAGGCCCACCAACCGGCCCGCAGCCCGCACCCGCAGAACCGTCGCGCCGGTGAACGCACTTCGCGCTGGCTGCGCCTTCGCTGCGGCACCCAGGCCTATGCGCTGGAACTGCTGAAGGTACAGGAAGTGGTGCTGCCGGTGCCCCTGCTGCCGCTGCGTGGCACTGCAGCGGCCATGCTCGGCATCATGAACCTGCGCGGCCAGGTGGTCCCGGTGATGGATCTGGGCCTGCACCTGGGCGCCGCCGCCGCCGAGGACGACGCGCAGACCCGCATCGTGGTCCTGGAGGAGGACGGCGAGACCATCGGCCTGCGCGTGTCAGCGGTCGAAGATGTCGCCAACCTCACCGATTCGCAGATCGAACCGCCCGATACCGCGCGCATCTGCCAGATCTCAAACGACCTGTTCCGCGGCGTGGCCCGGGTCAGCCAGCGGCCGATGATCCTGCTCGACGCCACCCGGCTGTTGAGCTGAGCCACCAGGAAAAAGGGGACGGAGGGGATTAAGTCGCAAGTGGCTCGGCGCTTTGCACCGAAGCGGTGCCTGTCGGGGACGCAAGGAGTTGATCCGTTGGATCAACACCTTACGTCCCCACTGCGCGGTCACCGTTGCCGAGGGGACTGCAGTAGAGCCAGCTCGCTTGCGACTTGATCCCCTCCGTCCCCTTTTGGACAGCGACCGCATCGACGTACCGCGTCGATTCTTCTAAAGAACCCCACCGGGGTGCCGTTATGGATCACGGAACCGTTTGTCCGGAGCAACGATGAGCACTGTCGAACTGGGTGGGGATCTCGGCATCGAGAGCACTACCGAGCTCAAGAACCGCCTCGCCCCCCTCGTGGAGCAGGCTGGCGAGCTGACCCTGGATGCCAGCCAGGTCGCCCGCATCCACACGGCCGCCGTGCAGGTGCTGTGTGCGTTCGTGCAGGCCCGCCGCGAGGCAGGCCTGGGCACCGGCTTCCACGGTTGCACTGCAACCTTCAGTGACGCCGCGCGCCTGCTGGGCGTCACCCAGGCCCTGGGCCTGGACGTAACCCATGACAACCTGAAATCTGTGGAGAACGCTGCATGAGCGCACGTATCTTGGTGGTGGACGATTCGGCGTCGATGCGCCAGATGGTGTCCTTCGCCCTCACCTCGGCCGGTTTTGCCGTCGAAGAAGCTGAAGACGGCGCGGTCGCGCTCGGTCGCGCCAAGGGCCAGCGCTTCAATGCGGTGGTGACCGACGTCAACATGCCGAACATGGACGGCATCGCGCTGATCCGCGAACTGCGCCAGCTGCCGGACTACAAGTTCACCCCGCTGCTGATGCTGACCACCGAATCGGCCGCCGACAAGAAGTCCGAAGGCAAGGCCGCCGGTGCCACCGGCTGGCTGGTCAAGCCGTTCAATCCCGAACAGCTGGTCGCCACCGTGCAGAAAGTGCTGGGCTGATCGCCCGGCGCCGCTCCCCCTCCTCGCTTCCGGATCACCACTGCCATGAGCATGGACCTGCAACGCTTCCACGCCACCTTCTTCGAGGAGAGCCGCGAAGGCCTCGATGCGATGGAGGCTGGCCTGCTGGCCCTGGAATCGGGGCAGCAGGACGCGGAGATCATCAATTCGGTGTTCCGCGCCGCCCACTCGATCAAGGGCGGCGCCGGCACCTTCGGCTTCGACGCGATCGCCGGCCTGACCCACGTGCTGGAAACGCTGCTCGATGAGCTGCGCGCCGGCAAGCGGGCCCTGGAAGGCCACGCCGTCGACGCCATGCTGTCCTCGGTGGACGTGCTGCGCGCCCTGCTGCGCGAAGCCGAACACGGCCAAGCCGCAGATCCCGCCGCAGTCGCTGCGGTGAAAGCGCGCCTGGAAGCGGTTCTTTCCGGCCAGGCCGCAGCGAGCGCCCCGGCGGCCGCGGCAGCCAAGGTGGACGATACGCCGGAAGCCTGGCAGATCGGCTTCACCCCGGCGCCGTCGCTGTTCATGAGCGGCAACGATCCATTGCGCATCATCCGCGAACTGGAACACCTCGGTTCGCTGCAGGTCGCTGCGCGCATGGAACGCCTGCCGGGCTTCGCCCAGCTTGATCCGCTCGAAGCCCATCTTGCGTGGGATCTGGGCCTGGTCGGCAAGGTGCCGCGCAGCAAGATCGAAGACACCTTCGCCTGGGTGCTGGACGATTGCGAGCTGGACATCCGTCCCGCCGCGCCGCCGAGCCTGGCCACCCAGGCGCCGGCCGCTGCGGCTCCCGCTCCGGTCGCAGCGGCACCGTCTGCACCTGCCGCGCCTGCCGCCAGCGGTGGTGCCAGCCAGGAAGCGGAAACCTCGATCCGCGTCAGCGTCGACAAGGTCGATGCGCTGATCAACCTGGTCGGCGAGCTGGTCATCACCCAGGCCATGCTCAAGCAGGTCTCGCATGCGCTGGACCCGGTCCACGCCGAGAGCCTGTTCGCCGGGCTGGACCAGCTTGAACGCAACACCCGCGACCTGCAGGAAGCGGTGATCGGCGTGCGCATGCTGCCGGTTGATGCGGTGTTCCGCCGCTTCCCGCGCCTGGTCCGCGACCTGTCCAGCCGCCTCGGCAAGCAGGTGCGCCTGCGCACCGTCGGCGAAGGCACCGAACTGGACAAGGGCCTGATCGAAAAGATCGCCGATCCGCTGGTGCACCTGGTGCGCAACTCGATCGACCACGGCCTGGAAATGCCCGACGTACGTCGCGGTGCAGGCAAGGATGAGACCGGCACGATCACGCTGGCGGCCTCGCATCAAGGCGGCCATATCGTCATCGAAGTCAGCGACGATGGCCGTGGCCTGGACCGCGCCAAGATCCTCGCCAAGGCCCACGAACGCGGCCTGGCCGTGCCGGACAACCCGACCGATTCGCAGGTCTGGGACCTGATCTTCCAGCCTGGCTTCTCCACCGCCGATGCGGTCACCGACCTGTCCGGGCGCGGCGTCGGCATGGACGTGGTCCGCCGCAACATCCAGGCACTGGGCGGCGAGGTGCAGATCGAAAGCAGCCTCGGTACCGGCACCCGCACGCTGATCCGCCTGCCGCTGACCCTGGCCATCCTCGATGGCATGACTGTGGCCGTGGCCGGCGAAACCCTGATCCTGCCGCTGGCCTACGTGCTTGAGGCATTGCAGCCGCAGCCCGAGGATATCCGCAGCATGGCCGGCGAGGGCCGCGTGCTGCGCGTGCGCGGCGAGTACCTGCCGATCCTGTCGTTGAGCGAGTACTACGGCTACGGCAACCGCGCACCGGGCAGCGAATCGCTGGTGGTGGTGGTGGAAGGCGATGGCCAGAAAATCGCGCTGGAAGTGGACGAACTGGTCGGCCAGCAGCAGGTGGTGGTGAAGAACATCGAGAACAACTACCGCCGTATCGGCGGAGTGTCCGGTGCCACCATCCTTGGCGACGGCCGCGTCGCGTTGATCGTTGACATCGGCGGACTGGTGCGCTCGCTGCGGATGCCGCAGGCCGCCTGATCCACGCCGCATGCGGGTCATGGACCGCCGCCCTTCGGGGCGGCGGTTTTTGTTTGTGTGCTCCATTCCAGCCGGGGTCAGATCCCTTTTCAGGGAAAGGGATCTGACCCCATCCCTTCTGTGAACTCCGTCGAGGCGATGGTTTCGCGCGCAACCACGTCATCCGAGCGCAAGCCCCGCCAGGCCAGCACTTTCGCGCCGTCATCCCTACGCAACCGAATGTGATCTGCGTCCATAAAGTCCGCGCGGACGGCGCCGTTATTTCGCTTTGACGGTCGTCACCGAACCCCACCGGGCACCCCCGTTCGCTCTGCAACCACCCCCAAACCGGCGCACAGACGCCGGCACTCTGCCCACCTGGAGCACCCTGCATGAAGTGGTTCCAAGATCTGCCCATCGCCCGCAAGCTGGCCGTGGGGTTCACCCTCACCACCCTGATGACCGTCGTACTGGGTGCCTTTGCCCTGATCCGCCTGTCCGAGGCCAACGCGCAGTTGCGCGACATGGCCGGTAACGATATCCCCTCGGTCCAGCACCTGGGCGAGGCGCGCTCGCAGCTCGGCGAGTTCCGCACCTACGAACTGGCCCAGCTGAGCATGCTCGACCAGCCGGAAAAGGTGGCCGACTACAACAAGCGCATGAACGACACCGCCAAGGCCGTGCATGACGAACTGGCGGCGTACGCGGCGTTGCCGGCGCTGGACAAGGAGCGTGAACTGTATCGCGCAGCCAGCGCACAGCTCGACCGCTACTTCGCCGCCAACAAGGCGATGCGCGACGCCGTGACCGCCGGTGACGGCGTCCTGGCGCGGCAGATCTCCGACGAACAGTCACGCCCGGCGCGCCGCGACCTGTTCGCTGCGATGAAGGCACTGGGCACCCACATCGCCGGCCAGATGGACCACAAGATCGCCGACGCCAACGCCACCCACCGCACCAGCATGATTGCCATCATCGGCTGCATCGTGCTGCTGTCGCTGGTCGCTGCCGCGCTGGCCATCGTCATCTCGCGTGCAGTGACCGGCCCACTCGGCAAGGCCGTGCATGCCATCCAAGCCGTTGCCCGCGGTGATCTCAGCGTCAGCACCCAGGCCACCAGCAGTGACGAAGCCGGCAGGATGCTCGCTGCCACCGCCGAGATGACGGCGATGCTGCGACGCTTCAGCGAGCAGACACAGCTGATGGCACAGATGCACGCTGGCCCGGACATCAGCCATCGCATCCCGGAAGATTTCCCGGGTGTCTACGGCCAGCTGGCCAATGGCATCAACACGGTGATCTTCGAGCACCTCGATGCGATCGTCGATGCCATTGAAGTACTCAACCAGTACGCCATCGGCAATCTGAGCCCGGATGCACGCCGCCTGCCCGACAGCCGCGCGATCCTGCACGAATCCATGGACGCGGCCAAGGCCAGCCTGCTGGCGATCAATTCGCAGATCCAGCACCTGGCTGCGGCGGCCGCCGCCGGTGACTTCAGCCAGCGCGGCGACGCACAGCGGTTCCAGCACGACTTCAAGGTGATGATCGAGCACCTCAACACCATGATGCAGGTGGCTGACGGCAACCTCGGCCAGCTCTCGCAGCTGCTGCAGTCGATCGCCACCGGCGACCTGACCGCACGCATGGAAGGCCAGTTCAATGGCGTGTTCGCCCGCATGCGGGATGATGCCAACACCACGGTCGCGCAGCTGACCCAGATCGTCGGCCAGATCCAGGCCAGCGCTTCCAGCATCACCCTGGCCGCCGGCGAGATCGCCTCGGGCAACAGCGACCTGTCGCGCCGGACCGAACAGCAGGCCGCCAACCTGGAAGAAACCGCGGCCTCGATGGAGGAACTGACCTCCACCGTGCGCCAGAACGCCGAGCACGCTCGCCAGGCCAACCAGCTGGCCATCGGCGCCCATGGCGTCGCCTCGCAGGGTGGCGAGGTCGTCGGCCAGGTGGTCACCACCATGTCCGCCATCGAAGCCTCGTCGAAGAAGATTGCCGAGATCATCTCGGTGATCGACGGCATCGCGTTCCAGACCAACATCCTGGCGCTGAACGCCGCCGTGGAAGCCGCGCGTGCCGGTGAACAGGGTCGCGGATTCGCCGTGGTCGCCAGCGAAGTACGCACCCTCGCCCAGCGCTCGGCCGCTGCCGCCAAGGAAATCAAGGGCCTGATCGACGACTCGGTCGGCAAGGTCGCCGAGGGCTCCAGCTTGGTGCACCAGGCCGGCAGCACCATGGGCGAGATCGTCGCCTCGGTGCAGCGCGTGACCGACATCATGGCCGAGATCTCCGCTGCCTCGCAGGAACAGAGCGCGGGCATCGAGCAGGTCAACCAGACGGTGGTGCAGATGGACGAGACCACCCAGCAGAACGCCGCACTGGTGGAGGAAGCCACCGCCGCCGCACGTGCGATGGAGGATCAGGCCGTGCAGCTGGGTGAAGCCGTGGCCCGCTTCCGGCTGGCATCGCACGGCACGACGGCCATTCCGGCACGCCCGCTGACGGCACCGGTACCGCGCCAGGTCGCAGCCGCCGCGCCTTCGGCAAAGCCGGCTTCCGCGCGCCCCCTGCGCAGCTCGACGGCGCAGCCGGTACTGGCCGCCGACGGCGACTGGCAGGAGTTCTGACAGAACCACGGGGTCAGATCCCTTTCCCGTGGGAAAGGGATCTGACCCCTTACGCGTGGAAAGTGATGCAAATCCCACTTCATAATCCGGTGCAGAGGCCGATATCCCCATCGAGCCTCGCGCCAATGCGTGCTGGCGCCCGCCCCTGACCGTAGATTCCATGTCCGACGGCAACGACACTGCAGTGCATGATGTCCACGCGGCCGACGCCGCTGACGAGCGCTTCCTGGTCCGCAACCCGCGTCAGCTGCGGCAGCTGCTGCGCTCGCTGATCGACCAGCGATCATTGATCAACGCGCACATCGACGGCCGCGACCGTTCGTTCCCCACTGCGCTGCTCGACCTCGACGAAGACGAGGACTACCTGCTGCTCGATGGCAGCCCGCAGGAAGCTTCCAACCGCGCCGCCGAGCAGGCCGATCACCTGCTGTGCTTCGCCCAGCTCGAACGGGTGCTGGTGCGCTTCCGCCTGCACGAACTGCAGCGCGTGGACAACGACGGCCACGTGGCCTTCCGTGCGCCGCTGCCTGACGAACTGGTGCACCTGCAGCGCCGCGAACTATACCGGCTGGAGACGCCAGTCACTGATTCACCGCAGCTGCTGCTGCCCCCCGGCGAAGCGCGGGCCGAAGCGCTGTCGATGCGGGTGGTGGACATCAGCGGTGGCGGCCTGGCCGTGGTGGTGCCCAATGACTGCGCGGTATTTGGTCTGCAGAAGCGCTATCCGGCGCAGCTGTCGCTGCCGGACGGCCCCGACCTGGACATCGCGCTGGTGGTCTGCAACCTGTTGCCCCAGCGCCAGCCCAACGGCATCGAGGTCAAGCGCGTGGGCATGCGCTTCGACAGCCTGCCGCGCGGCGCCGACAGCGCCATCCAGCGCTACATCTTCCGCATCGACCGCCAACGCAAGGCACGCCGCAACGGCGAGCTCTAAGGCCCGGCCAACAGGTAGTGCCGGCCGCTGGCCGGCAACGTCGCGACAATGCGGGTACGGCCATTGCCGGCCAGCGGCCGGCACTACCGATCTCCGGTGGATCCACGCCATGCGTGAATGCCTTTCCCCGGGCACCTAAAGTCCCCCCCAGCGGGGCCGATATCGAGCCTGACACCGGGACTTCCGGCAGAACCAGGACCCCTCGATGAACGACAAGACCAGCTCCGCCGCCAGCACCGGTGGCGAATTCCTCAGCTTCACGCTTGGTGACGAGCACTACGGCGTGGACATCCTCAAGGTGCAGGAAATCCGTGGCTATGATGCGGTTACCCGCGTGCCGGATGCCCCGGACTACATCAAGGGCGTGATCAACCTGCGCGGCACCATCGTCCCGGTCATCGACCTGCGCCTGAAGCTGCGCCTGGACAACGCCCGCTACGACGCCTTCACCGTGATGATCGTGCTGAACGTCGACGACCGCGTGGTCGGCATCGTCGTCGACAGCGTCTCCGACGTGATCCCGCTGTCGGCCGAGCAGATCCGGCCGACCCCGGAATTCGGTGCCGCCGTCGATACCCGCTTCATCTCCGGCATCGGTACCCATGACGACCGCATGCTGATCCTGCTGGACATCGAGACCCTGCTCGACAGCGCCGACATGGGCCAGGCCAGCCTCGCCGAAGACGTCGCCGCCTGAGCAACCGGAACTGCTTCACGTTCCAGTCACAAAACCCTTCAGTTCCCTTCGGCGGTGCCGATAGGGGGACAGAAGCCGGCCGCGCAGGAGCGCGCAGGACCGGCCCGATCGTTACCATCCCCGGAGATACCCTCGATGAAGTCCCTGTTTGCGTTCGTCTCGGCCGCTGTCCTGGCCACCACCGCCACCTCCGCTTTCGCCCAGTCGGCCGACATGATCCCGCCGGAAATGGCGCCGCGTTCGGTCGGCAAGGACGGCATGGTCTGTGGCAAGGTTGAAAAGGCCCGCTACGCAGAAGGTTCCGAAGGCCAGCCGACCTTCCTGTACATGGGCGGTGCCTTCCCGCGCCACACCTTCTCGGCCCGCATCGCCGGCGAGAACCGCGGCAAGTTCTCCTTCCCGCTGGAAACCCTGGAAGGCAAGACCGTCTGCGTGATCGGCAAGATCCAGCGCGACGCCTCGCGCGCGGAAATCGAAGTCAGCTCGCCGGCTGGGCTGAAGCTGGCCAACATCAAGTAATCCGCTGTCCGTCGAACTACGCCGGACCTGGTGCCGGCGTGGTTTCTGCTGCAACCGGGCCCGATGCCCGGGCGCGTCTGCCTTAGGAGCTCGCAACGCCCATGCCGTGGATCAACAACCTGAAACTGATGCCGAAGCTGCTGCTGACCTTCGGCGTCCTCCTGCTGGTGATGCTGCTGCAGGGCATCGTCGCCTATCGCGGCCTGCATTCGCTGAACAACGTCACCACCGAGCTGGCCGGTTCACGCATGGAAAGCATCCGCCTCGCCGGCGAGATGCGCGGCATGCTGGGCGAGTACCGCAATGCCGCCTACCAGCAGTTGATCCGCGCCAGCGATGACGTCAAGTCCGATGCGCGCAAGCAGGCCGTCGACCTGCGCACCAGCATGGACAAGTCGATCAAGGACTATCCGAAGCTGGTCGATAACGCACAACAGAAGAAGCTGTTCGACACCTTCGCCAAGGAATGGAAGGATGCCCTGGCTTCCTATGACAGCGTCACCGAAATGCTGGAACTGGACCTGCCGGACGACGCCATCGATACCTTCGTCGGCGAAACCCGTACCAAGCACCGCAAGGCTGCATCGGCGCTGGAAGCGCTGATCGCCGAAGACAACCGCCTCGCCCGCGCCTCGCGCGAAGAGGCCGCTTCCACCTATTCCGCCTCGGCCGTGCTGACCGTGATCGCCCTGCTGGGCGGCGCCGCGCTCGGCCTGGTGCTGGTGTGGCTGTTCGCACGCGCACTGGTCGGCAGCGTGCGTGGCGCCGTCTCGGTCGCCAACGACGTCGCCGGTGGCAAGCTCGATGGCCATATCGACGTCAGCCGCCAGGACGAAGTGGGCGAACTGATGCAGGCCATGCAGCGCATGCAGCGCGACCTGCGCGAGCGCATCGAAACCGACCAGGCCGTCGCCCGCGAGAACCTGCGCATCCGCACCGCGCTGGACTACAGCTCGACCGGCGTGTACCTGACCGACACCAGCAACACCATCGTCTACAGCAACCGCGCCCTGCAGCAGACCCTGAGCCAGTACCAGGACGAAGTGCGCCGCGACCTGCCGGACTTCGACGCCCAGGCCTCGCTGATCGGCAAGCCGGTCACCGTGCTCGAGCACCGTGGCGAGATGGACCAGACCCTGCTGGGCAACCTGAAGGCGCACGGTGTCGCGCGTCGCCCGATGCAGTACGGCGATGCCCAGTTCGCCCAGGTGGTGTCGACCATCCGCAATGAAGGCGGCGACACCGTCGGCTACGTGGTGGAATGGCGCGACCGTACCCAGGAAGCGCAGGTTGAAGCGGAAGTGGCCCGCGTGATCGCCCAGGCCGCCGCCGGCGACCTGTCCGGCCGCATTGACGCCACCGACAAGGAAGGCTTCTTCCTGCAGCTGGCGCAGCAGATCAACGGCCTGCTGGACGCCAACGCCGGCAGCATCGAGCAGATCTCTGGCCTGCTTGCGGCACTGTCGCAGGGCGACCTGACCGTGCGCATGCACGGCGACTACCAGGGCGTGTTCGCGCGCATGCGTGACGATGCCAACGCCACCGCCGCGCAGCTGAGCGAGATCGTCACCCGCATCAAGCAATCCAGCCGCGCGATCAGTTCGGCCGCCGGCGAGATCGCCTCGGGCAACAGCGACCTGTCGCGCCGTACCGAGCAGCAGGCCGCCAACCTGGAGGAAACCGCGGCCTCGATGGAGGAACTGACCTCCACCGTGCGCCAGAACGCCGAACACGCCCGCCAGGCCAACCAGCTCGCCATCGGCGCCCATGGCGTCGCCTCGCAGGGTGGCGAGGTCGTCGGCCAGGTGGTCACCACCATGTCCGCCATCGAAGCCTCGTCGAAGAAGATCGCCGAGATCATCAGCGTCATCGACGGCATTGCGTTCCAGACCAACATCCTGGCACTGAACGCCGCCGTGGAAGCCGCGCGTGCCGGTGAACAGGGCCGCGGCTTCGCCGTGGTTGCCAGCGAAGTGCGCACCCTCGCCCAGCGCTCGGCCGCCGCCGCCAAGGAGATCAAGGGCCTGATCGACGACTCGGTCGGCAAGGTCAACGATGGCTCGGCGCTGGTGCACAGGGCCGGCGCCACCATGGGCGAGATTGTCGCCTCGGTGCAGCGCGTGACCGACATCATGGCCGAAATCTCCGCGGCCTCGCAGGAACAGAGCGCCGGCATCGAGCAGGTCAACCAGACCGTGGTGCAGATGGACGAGACCACCCAGCAGAACGCTGCGCTGGTGGAGGAAGCCACTGCTGCCGCGCGTGCGATGGAAGAACAGGCCGGTCACCTCAGCGAGGCCGTGTCGATCTTCGTGGTGGACGAAGCCGATACCGTGGTTGCCCCGCCGCGCACCGCTGCCCCGGCCCCGCGTCCGGCTGCACCGGCAGCACCGGCTCCGGCTGCCCCTCCCGCCCGACGCACGGCGGGTGGTCGCCCGATGGCCACCGAACTGGCCGATGGGGACTGGCAGGAATTCTGATGCCTGCCTGACCTGATCTGCGAGAACGCCCTGGCCCTGTGCTGGGGCGTTTTCGTTTACGGGGTATCGGGTATCCAGCCAACGGCGAAGCCCCTCGGGGTGGGTCGCGAAGCGCTGCGGATTTCCTTCGTTTGGGCCGAGAGGGTGGGTTGCGCAGGGGACGCCGTTAACCCGTCCTTGGGGGCTTGGCCGCGGCATCCATGCCGCGGACACCCCTGCGCAACCCACCCTCCCGGCCACGGACACTTCCCGTGCGCGTCCACCCCGGATTGAAGAAAGAAGAGCAAGAGCAAGGGCAACAGCCGCCTTGCTACCGGGGTCAGATCCGTTTTCCGCAGGAAAACGAATCTGACCCCTCTTTCCACTTGGAAACCCAACGCTCTTGCCGTCCGCCGAAGTGAAGCGCTGGCGGGCCTGGGCCGGGGTGGGCAGGCAGGACCGTTGGCGCCATGGGCCCGAGGCATGCCTCGGGCGGGTTGGGCAGGACGCCCAACCCCGGTCTTGCCGCGTGCGCAGGACTGCGCACACGAGCAAGGCGCCATCGAGCCCCCAAGGGTGAGGGCGCTTTGCTTGCGAAGCACTGCTTCGCAAGCGGCCGAACGCCCAGCCGCCAGCGGCTGGGCCGGACCCCGGAGGGGGGTTTACGGCGTGTCCTGCCTGCCCACCCCGGCCCAGCCACTTACTGACAATCCAGCGCCGACCAGCCGCTGTTGCTGTTGCTGTTGCTTCAAAACCAGCCTGCCGCAGGCAGCGCCGCAGCCGCCGCTGCAGGAAAAACCTGAATACGTTCCGACACCGCACCTCAATCCCCCGCCTCCGCGGCCGATAACGGGGTTGTCACGGCGTATCCCGCCGCTGACCGGCACGGCGCCGCCCGCCCGCTTCGACCTGGTCCTGCTCGATGAATCTCCTGCATCGCTGGCAACACTACTTCCGCAATCTTTCCGTCCGGCGCAAGCTCAACCTGCTGACGCTGCTCATCGCGCTCGGCGTGATCGCGCTCTCGGTGATCGCCGCCCGCATGCAGTACCTGGATCTCACCGAGACCCGCAAGACCGCACTGAAGACCCAGGTCGAACTGAGCTACGGCATCCTCCAGCACTACCACCGCCTGGCCGGTACCGGCGAACTCAGCGAAGAGGCTGCCAAGCGCGCCGCGCTGCAGGCACTGGAAGTGATGCGTGCAGAGAACGATACCTACTATTTCAACGTCTACGACACCGGCTACCGGCTGCTGATGCACCCGTTCCGCAAGGACCTGGTCGGCAAGGACATGAAGGACTTCCGCACCGACGATGGTGTGCGCATCTACTACGACCAGGTCGAAGCGGCCAAGGCCGGTGGTGGCTTCGTCAATTATCGCTGGGCGAAGCCGGGCAGCAAGGGCGACGTCGAGAAGGTTGCCTACGCCGGACTGTTCGCGCCGTGGAACTGGGTGGTCAGCAGTGGCGTCTACATGGACGACGTGCAGAAGCAGGCGCTGGTGTTCACCGCCATCATGGCCGTTGCCGGCGGCGTGCTGGTGCTGATCGTGCTGGCCCTGAGCTGGGTCATCGGCAACCGCATCGCGGTACCGCTGAAGCAGGCCACAGCCGTCGCCGAAGGCATCGCCGCCGGCAAGCTCGACAGCCACATCGGCCCGCAGCCGCACGATGAAACCGGCCGCCTGCTGGACGCCATGGCCGGCATGCAGCAGCAGTTGCATGCGGTCATCACCGGCCAGCGCGAAATGGCCCGCCGCCACGACGGTGGCGAACTCAGCTACCGCATCGACGCCAGCGCCTTCCCCGGCGAATACGGGCTGATGGTGCAGGAAACCAACGCCCTGGTGGGTAGCCACGTGCAGACCCTGCACGATGTGCTGGACGTGGTGCAGCAGTACGCGGTCGGTGACCTGAGCCGCGACATCGCCCGCTACCCGGGCGAGAAGGCGGCGATGACCACCACCGTCGACACCGTCAAGGCCAACCTCGGCCGCATCAACGCCGAGATCAAGCAGTTGGCCAGCGCCGCTGCTGCCGGCGACTTCAGCCGCCGTGGCGATGCGCAGCGCTTCGACCACGATTTCCGCCTGATGCTGGAAAACCTCAACGCGATGATGGCGGTCAGCGATGACAACCTCGGCAAGCTCTCGCAGCTGCTGTCGGCCATCGCCGAAGGTGACTTGACCGCGCGCATGCACGGCGACTACCAGGGCGTGTTCGCCCGCATGCGCGACGATGCCAACGCCACGGTCGCGCAGCTGACCCAGATCGTCGGCCAGATCCAGGCCAGCGCCTCCAGCATCACCCTGGCCGCCGGCGAGATCGCCTCGGGCAACAGCGACCTGTCGCGCCGGACCGAGCAGCAGGCCGCCAACCTGGAGGAAACCGCGGCCTCGATGGAGGAACTGACCTCCACCGTGCGCCAGAACGCCGAGCACGCTCGCCAGGCCAACCAGCTGGCCATCGGCGCCCATGGCGTCGCCTCGCAGGGTGGCGAGGTCGTCGGCCAGGTGGTCACCACCATGTCCGCCATCGAAGCCTCGTCGAAGAAGATTGCCGAGATCATCTCGGTGATCGACGGCATCGCGTTCCAGACCAACATCCTGGCACTGAACGCCGCCGTGGAAGCCGCGCGTGCCGGTGAACAGGGCCGCGGCTTCGCCGTGGTTGCCAGCGAAGTGCGCACCCTCGCCCAGCGCTCGGCCGCCGCCGCCAAGGAGATCAAGGGCCTGATCGACGACTCGGTCGGCAAGGTTGCCGAGGGCTCCAGCCTGGTCCACCAGGCCGGCAGCACCATGGGCGAGATCGTCGCCTCGGTGCAGCGTGTGACCGACATCATGGCCGAGATCTCTGCGGCCTCGCAGGAACAGAGCGCCGGCATCGAGCAGGTCAACCAGACCGTGGTGCAGATGGACGAGACCACCCAGCAGAACGCCGCACTGGTGGAGGAAGCCACCGCCGCCGCACGTGCGATGGAGGAACAGGCGGCGCAGCTGGCCGATGCCGTGGCGATCTTCCGCCTCGACAACCAGGTCTCCGCCGCAGTGAAGGCTGTCGCCGAACGCGTGGAACCGGCGTGCATCACCACCGTGGCACGTCCGCAGCCGACCAGCACCCCCGCGCCGGTACGTCGTAGCAGCAACGCCGGCACCTTCGTCGCCAGCGACAGCGACTGGCAGGAATTCTGAGACCCACCCGTGGCGGCTTCGGCCGCCGCCCCCGCCGACGGACACGTCTCCCGTGCAAAGTCCTACTCCCATCGTTACCGGCCCACGCGAATTCGAGTTCGCCGACCGTGATTTCCGCCGCGTCTGCGACCTGATCTACCAGCGCGTGGGCATTGCGCTTGCGCCGGCAAAGCGCGACATGGTCTATGGCCGCCTGTCGCGCCGCCTGCGCACGCTGGGCATGCGCAGCTTCCAGCAGTACCTGGACCATCTGGAACAGGAAGACGGCGACGAGTGGCAGGCGTTCACCAACGCCCTGACCACCAACCTGACCTCGTTCTTCCGCGAACCGCACCACTTCGACAAGCTGCGCGAAGAACTGCAGCAGCGCTCCAGCCGCACGCCGTTGCTGCTGTGGTCGTGCGCGGCGTCCACCGGCGAAGAGCCCTATTCGATGGCGATCACCGCGTGCGAGGCCTTTGGCACCCTGAAGCCGCCGGTGCGCATCATTGCCACCGACGTCGATACCCAGGTGCTGGCCACCGCCGGCCGCGGCGTCTACAACATCGATCGCGTCGCCAGCCTCGATCCGGACCTGCGCCGCCGCTACTTCCAGCGTGGCAGCGGCCCCAACGAGGGCCAGTGCCGCGTACTGCCTGCGCTGCGCGAGCTGATCGAATTCCGCCCGTTGAACCTGCTCGCCCCGCGCTACGACGTCGGTGGCCCGTTCGACGCACTGTTCTGCCGCAACGTGATGATCTACTTCGACAAGCCGACCCAGCGCGCGATCCTCGGCCGTCTGGTGCAGCACCTGGCCGATGACGGCCTGCTCTACACCGGCCATTCGGAGAACTATCTGCACGCCGCCGACCTGATCCAGCCCTGCGGCCGCACCCTGTACCGCCGTGCGGCGAAGGCCGGCGCATGAATGCTTCACTGCGTACCGACGATGTGATGCGCTACCAGGATGCGCGCTTCCAGACCATCGCCGCCAAGCTGCTGCCCACCCAGTACCTGGTGGTCGATGACACCACCGCGCTGACCACCACGCTGGGCTCGTGCGTAGCCGCCTGCCTGCGCGACCCGGTGCTGAAGATCGGCGGCATGAACCACTTCCTGCTGCCCGAGGGCAACGCCGGTGACGGCGCGCCCGCGCGCTACGGCAGCTACGCGATGGAACTGCTGATCAACGACATGCTCAAGCGTGGTGCCCACCGCAAGCGCATCGAGGCCAAGGTGTTCGGTGGCGCCAACGTGCTGAAGGGCTTCACCAGCAACCCGGTTGGCACCCGCAACGCCGAGTTTGTCCGCCAGTACCTTCAGGCCGAGCACATTCCGATCATTGCCGAGGACCTGTGCGGCATCCATCCGCGCAAGATCTGGTTCTTCGCCGATACCGGCCGCGTGGTGGTGCAGCGCCTGCCGCATGCGCATGAGGCCGAGGTGGCCGCCACCGAATCGGCGGTGCGTGCGCGCCTGTCCAAGGCGCCGGTCACCGGTGGCGTGGAGCTGTTCGAATGACCTTCACCGGCAACGCCCCCTGCCGGGTCCTGATCGTCGACGACTCCGCCGTCGTGCGGCAGATGCTTACGGAAATCCTGTCCAGCGACCCGGCCATCGACGTGGTCGGCACTGCGGCTGACCCGCTGTTGGCGCGCGAGAAGATCAAGCGCCTGCTCCCGGACGTGATCACCCTTGACGTGGAAATGCCGCGCATGGACGGGCTGGCGTTCCTGGAAAACCTGATGCGCCTGCATCCGCTGCCGGTGGTGATGATTTCCTCGCTGACCGAGCGAGGCGCCGACACCACCCTGCAGGCACTGGCGCTGGGCGCCGTGGATTTCGTCTCCAAGCCCAAGCTGGACGTGGCCCGTGGCCTGCAGGGCTATGCCGAGGAGATCATCGCCAAGGTCAAGATGGCGGCGCGCTCGCGCGTGCGCCCGCTGGTGCGTGCCAGCGCCCCCAAGCTCACGCTGGACGCAGCGCCGGCGATGCGTGCTGCCTCGCCGCAGTTCCGCACCACCGACCGCCTGATCGCGATCGGCTCGTCAGCCGGTGGCACCGAAGCGCTGCGCGTGGTGCTGGAAGGCATGCCTGCCGATGCACCCGCCGTGGTGATGACCCAGCACCTGCCGGCCAGCTTCAGCAGCGCCTTCGCCGAGCGACTGGACCGCCACTCGGCAATGGCCGTGCGCGAGGCCAGCGACGGCGAAGCAGTACTGCCCGGCCACGCCTACCTGCCACCCGGCGGCAAGCACCTGCGCATCATCCGCGACGGTGCGCGCTGGCGCTGCCGCATCGACGACGGCCCGGCGGTGAACCGGCACAAGCCCGCGGTGGACGTGCTGTTCCGCTCGGTCGCGCAGAGCGCCGGTGGCAATGCCATCGGTGCCATCCTCACCGGCATGGGTGACGACGGCGCGCGCGGCCTGCTGGAAATGCGCCAGGCCGGCGCCCCAACGCTGGTGCAGGACGAAGCGACCAGCGTGGTCTGGGGCATGCCCGGTGCCGCGTTCAAGCTGGGCGCTGCCGAGGAACAGGTGCCGCTGGAGCGGGTCGCCGAGCGGTTGCTCGCCCTCGCCCGCGGCTGACAGGCCCCTGTAGAGCGGAGCCCACGCTCGGCTCCGCTCCCTGCTGGACACCTCCAAGAGACGTCAGGCTCCATTGCCGATCCGCCGCCAGCACTTTCGACCATTGATGTTTCAACGACGCTGATCGAGGTTTGATCCTGCCGCAAGCCATGCGCGCCAAACGGGAGGCCCGCAGGACACCGACTTGGAGCGCGGCTGGAGCGGGTCGTATAGTCAGGTATCGCACAGCAATGGAACGCCGATGAACGTTACCCCGCAAGGCCGCGCTGCTCGGGTACACAGGGTGGGAAGTCCGGGTAACGGACAATACCCGCTGCGCAACCTGTCGCATTTGCCCGGATGTGGCGCCGTCGTTCGTGATGAGACCGCATGTTCCAAGGATCAAGGACAATCCTGCAGCGACATGGACCGCTCATGCTGAAAATTCTCCCGACACTCGCTCACGGTGCGTTGATCGCCTCGATCACATTGGCCATCCCGGGCTGCAGCAAGGAACGCACGTACCCGGTCTATCGCGAGAATCCTGCGCCCAAGGATGCGCTGCCGATTGTGATTCGGGTCCACGATGCACCCGTGGTTGTCCCCGTTCCTTCGGTCTTCGTCACGTATGAGATAGACCCACTCTGTCTCCCTCCGGTCAACAATTGGGAGGGGGTGCAGTACGAGCCGAACCAGCACAAGGTTGAGGTTCAGGCACAGCGCCTCAGTGCAACTGAATTCAGCAGTGCTGTTTTCAACGACGGTATGGAAGTTGCCGACTATTACGGTCGTGGCCCGTGCACTTGGACACCCGTGCTTGTGGAAGCTTCATTCGCCTTCATCATTGATGGTCGCCCAATCCGAGCGTCCGTCGCAGCACTATTCACGGAAATCGAGGGCGGGAGAACCTTCACTGCTTACGTAAAGCGCGCATTGCCGCCCTTGACCACAGGACAGTCGACAGAGCGGACGCCAACCGAGCCTTCAAGTTGGTACGAAAAGATGCCCCCAGAGAAGCGCGAGGAATACTTTCCAATCGAAGTCTCCACACGGATTGAAGGAGCATCGCAATGAATCCTAGAGAAAGCGCGGCGCTTTCGGACGATGTCTATAAGGACCCGCTTCCGCCCGTCAGTTCCGACATCACCGTCGGCGGAACAAAGTATGAGGTCCTCGCTTGTCGTGACTCTGGGAGCGGATATCAGGGTATTGTCTACCTCAACATCAATACAAAGGAAGTCATCGTCGCCCATCGCGGTACCGAGTTTGATCGTCAGCCCATGCTTGATGGCGGCATCGACGCCGCGAAGGTCACCGCCAGAGTCAACGCGCAACTGACTGACGCGCTGGCGCTGACAAAGCAAGCCCTCAGGCTGGCCGAAGAAAGGGGAGCCGGGCCAGTACACGTCACCGGCCACTCCCTCGGCGGCACGCTCGCGCAGATCACTGCACACCACTACAACCTCCCCGGCGACGCGTTCAATCCCTACGGTGCCGCCGGGCTGGCATATCGCCTTCCTGAAGGCCAGCCAGCCAACGCGGCACCCTTCACCAACCATGTGATGGCAGGCGACCTGGTCAGTGCCGGCGGTCCCCATTACGGCAAGGTCGAGATGTATGCGCTGCCCAGGGAACTGGAGATCCTGCGCAACGCCGAGCACGGCCAGCGCATCGCCTCGATCGGAACACCCGGGATGAAGAGCGGCCATGTCATGTCCGCCGCGGTGGCGGTCCAGTTGGGCGATTCCCATCGATTGGTTCATTTCCTTGATCGCATGACCGACAAGGGTCCGGTGCAATCTGTACTGGACAACCCACAGGCGCGGGTCACGGATCCTGAGGACCTGCGCCGGATTGCCGACTACCGCAGTGATGTTCATCAACTGCGTGCGGGTGCGACCGTGCTTGTCGGCGGCGGGCCCGGTCTGCTGCGCGACGGTATCAATTTCCTGCGCGGTGTCGAGGAAGCCGGTGCATACGCCCGCCGCGAGGCTGAAGCGGAGCAGCGGGCCCAGAATGCGCTCAAGCCGGGGGAGCAACTGATCCAGAATGCAACCGGCAAGGGCTCGCCCTCTCTCAGCAATCCCGCTTTCTCTCCCAAGAACCCTTTACAGGAGAGCATTGAATCAACCTTGGACAAGGCAGGCCTGGATCCCAGGAAGGAAGGCCATCCAGACCATGCGCTCTACCGGCAGATTCGCGATGGTGTATCCACCGTGGATGCCAGGCACGGGCGCAGCTTCGATGAAACCAGTGAGCGCGTGACGGCCGGCCTGCTTGCGGCGGCCAAGGGCAGCGGCCTGGAACACGTCGATCATGTTGTACTGGGCAATTCACCCAGCGATGGCTCAGCCTCTCGCATGTTCGTTGTGCAGGGAGCGCTCGACAATCCAGCACACCTGCGGGCGTCGGTTCCAATCAGTGAGGCCGTCAATACGCCCGTAGAACAGTCGCTCGCCAAGGCCGAGCAGATTTCGCAGGCACAGCAGGTCGCCCAGCAGGACCTCGCCCAGGAGCAGGCCCTCACCGCGAGGCGGATGGGCTAGGCCAGCTGGCCGGGCACAATGAAAAACCCGGCTCTCACCGGGGGTTTTTCATTTCAACGGGATGCCGGCCAGCGGCCGGCACTACCATGCGTCGTCCGCTCACAAAAAACCCCCGGCGCGAGCCGGGGGTTTTCCGTTACCGCATCAGGCAGCGACCGTGCTGGCCACGTCCTGGTATTCCTCGATCTGGTCGAAGTTCATGTAGCGGTAGATCTCCGCACCATTGGCGTTGATCACGCCGATGTCCGCCATGTACTCCTCCTTGGTCGGGATGCGGCCCAGACGCGAGCAGATCGCCGCCAGTTCCGCCGAACCCAGGTACACGTTGGTGTTGCGGCCCAGACGGTTCGGGAAGTTGCGGGTCGAGGTCGACATCGCGGTGGAACCTTCGCGGATCTGCGCCTGGTTGCCCATGCACAGCGAGCAGCCCGGCATTTCCATACGAGCGCCGGTAGCACCGAAGGTGCCGTACACGCCTTCCTTGGTCAGTTCCGAGGCGTCCATCTTGGTTGGCGGGGCCACCCACAGGCGGGTCGGCAGGTCACGCTTGCCTTCCAGCAGCTTGGCAGCGGCGCGGAAGTGGCCGATGTTGGTCATGCACGAACCGATGAACACCTCGTCGATCTTGGCACCGGCCACTTCGGACAGGGTCTTCACGTCGTCCGGGTCGTTCGGGCAGGCCACGATCGGCTCGTGGATGTCGGCCAGGTCGATCTCGATGACGGCGGCGTACTCGGCGTCCGCATCCGGCTCCAGCAGCTGCGGGTTGGCCAGCCACGCTTCCATCTTCTCGATGCGACGCTGCAGCGAGCGCGGATCCTGGTAACCCTCGGCAATCATCCACTTCAGCAGGGTGATGTTGCTGGTCAGGTACTCGATGATCGGTTCCTTGTTCAGGCGCACCGAGCAACCGGCCGCCGAACGCTCGGCCGAGGCGTCGGACAGTTCGAACGCCTGTTCGACCTTCAGATCCGGCAGGCCTTCGATTTCCAGGATACGGCCGGAGAAGATGTTCTTCTTGCCCGCCTTGGCCACGGTCAGCAGGCCCGACTTGATCGCGTACAGCGGGATCGCATTGACCAGGTCACGCAGGGTCACGCCCGGCTGCATCTTGCCCTTGAAGCGCACCAGCACCGACTCCGGCATGTCCAGCGGCATCACGCCGGTGGCAGCGGCGAAGGCGACTAGGCCCGAGCCGGCCGGGAACGAAATACCCACCGGGAAACGGGTGTGCGAATCACCACCGGTACCGACGGTGTCCGGCAGCAGCATGCGGTTGAGCCAGCTGTGGATCACGCCGTCGCCCGGGCGCAGCGAAACGCCGCCACGGGTGGAGATGAACTCCGGCAGGGTGTGGTGGGTCTTCACGTCCACCGGCTTCGGGTAAGCGGCAGTGTGGCAGAACGACTGCATCACCAGGTCGGCCGAGAAGCCCAGGCAGGCCAAGTCCTTCAGCTCGTCACGGGTCATCGGGCCGGTAGTGTCCTGCGAGCCGACCGAGGTCATCTTCGGTTCGCAGTAGGTGCCCGGGCGCATGCCCTGGCCTTCCGGCAGGCCACAGGCGCGGCCGACCATCTTCTGCGCCAGCGAGAAGCCCTTGCCGGTATCGGCCGGCTGCACCGGCAGGCGGAACAGGTCGGTCGGGGCCAGGCCCAGCGCTTCGCGCGCCTTGCCGGTCAGGCCACGACCGATGATCAGCGGGATGCGGCCACCGGCACGCACTTCGTCGAACAGCACGTCGGACTTGACCTGGAACTCGGCGATCACTTCGCCGTTCTTCAGCGCCTTGCCTTCGTACGGACGCAGCTCGATGACATCGCCGTGCTCCATCTTCGACACGTCCAGCTCGATCGGCAGCGCGCCGGCATCTTCCATGGTGTTGTAGAAGATCGGGGCGATCTTGCCGCCCAGGCACACGCCACCGGCGCGCTTGTTCGGGATGTACGGAATGTCATCGCCGGTCCACCACAGCACGCTGTTGGTGGCCGACTTGCGCGAGGAACCGGTGCCGACCACGTCGCCGACGTAGGCGACCAGGTGGCCCTTGTCCTTCAGTGACAGGATCTGCTGGATCGGGCCGCGCTTGCCGTCTTCTTCCGGGGTGAACGGCGCGTCGTCGCGCTTGTTCTTCAGCATCGCCAGGGCGTGCATCGGAATGTCCGGGCGGGTGGTCGCGTCCGGTGCCGGCGACAGGTCATCGGTGTTGGTTTCGCCCGGCACCTTGAACACGGTGACGGTCAGGCTCTGCGGCACTTCCGGGTTGCTGGTGAACCACTCGGCCTCGGCCCAGCTCTGCAACACGGCCTGGGCGTTGGCGTTGCCGGCCTTGGCCTTCTCCTGCACGTCATGGAACGCATCGAACACCAGCAGGGTCTTCTTCAGGCCGTTGGCAGCGATGGTGCCGACGCTGGCGTCGTCCAGCAGCTGCACCAGCGGGGCCACGTTGTAACCGCCAAGCATGGTGCCCAGCAGTTCGGTGGCGCGCTCGCGGCTGATCAGCGGGTTCTGCTCGCTGCCCAGGGCGATCGCCGCCAGGTACGACGCCTTGACCTTGGCTGCGTCATCGACGCCGGCCGGCACGCGGTGGGTCAGCAGGTCGAGCAGGAACTCGGCCTCGCCCTGCGGCGGGTTCTTCAGCAGTTCGATGACATCGGCCGTCTGCTGCGCGCTCAGCGGCAGCGGCGGGATGCCAAGCGCAGCGCGCTCGGCGACGTGGTGGCGGTAGGCTTCCAACATGACAACTCCCGGGTAATGCGTAGGTTGAAAAATCAAAAGTGGGCTCAGGCGTGCGGCACGATCAGCTTCAGGCCCTTGAAGTAGTCGCGGTAAAACGTGTCGTTCCAGGTGATCAGGCCATCGCACTGCAGCAGTGCGTGGGCGCCGACCATGAATTCGTCCAGGCTGCGACGGCTGCCGCCGCGCTGACGGTGACGGCGGTGCATCTCGCCGGCGCGCAGCGCCGACTTGGCCTCCATCGGGTTGAAGTGCACGCCCATCTCTTCCAGTGCTTCGAGCACTTCGGCACCACCGCGCAGCGATGCGCACACTTCGGCGAGGGTTGCGCCACAGACCACCACGCGGCCACCGACCAGGCTCTGCCGGAGGATGGCTTCCACGGCATCGGCCTGCGGGCCATTGCTGAGCAGCTCGACCAGTACCGGTGAATCGACGGCGATCATCACGGCTTATTCCTCGTCGCGCACCGCGCGTACTGCCGCATCGGACGACTCGAAGCCGTCCAGCGCGAACTTGCCGCGCGCCCGTGAAATGGCATCGTCAACACTCTTGCGCAGGATGATGCGGCTGCCGTCCAGCTCGACCTTCAGCAGCGTGCCCTTGGTCAGGCCGAGGGCATCACGCACCGCCTTGGGCAGGGTGATCTGTCCGCGCTCTGCAACAGTGGCTTCCATCGGTAGGCCCTCCAGAGTATGCACAAATTATACATACTTCTCCGGGCATACTTCCACCCTGAACCGGACCGGCGACCCGCCAGCCCTTGCCACGCAAAGGATCGGCCACAAACGTGACATACGCCATACACCCTCCCCTGTAGTCTGGAACCGATGCCGCAGGCCGGACCCGGCCCCGGGTGAACCGATTCAGTTTCGGGTTCATACTGGAACCTCCGGGCCACCAGACCCGCGGCGACCGCAAGCAGGTGCGTCCGTGCATGCACCACTGCAAGCCATCCGCAAGAAGGAGTTACCCCGCATGAGCGATTCGTTCTCCACCCGCAGCCAGCTGAACGTCGGTGGCAAGACCTACGACTACTTCAGCCTGCCCACGCTGGGCCAGCGCTTCGATATCTCCCACCTGCCCTACTCGATGAAGATCCTGCTGGAGAACCTGCTCCGGCACGAGGACGGCGGCATCACTGTCGGCAAGGACCACATCGAAGCCGTGGCCCGCTGGAACCCGGCGTCCGAGCCGGACACCGAGATCGCCTTCATGCCGGCGCGCGTGGTCCTGCAGGACTTCACTGGCGTGCCTTGCGTGGTCGACCTGGCCGCGATGCGCGATGCCGTCGTCAAGCTCGGCGGCAAGCCGGAGCAGATCAATCCGCAGATTCCCTCCGAACTGGTCATCGACCACTCGGTGCAGGTCGATGTGTTCGGCAAGCCCGACGCGCTGGACCTCAACGGCAAGATCGAATTCCAGCGCAACCAGGAACGCTACGGCTTCCTGCGCTGGGGCCAGAAGGCCTTCGACAACTTCAAGGTGGTGCCGCCCAACACCGGCATCGTCCACCAGGTGAACCTGGAGAACCTGGCCCGCGTGGTGATGACCGCGCAGAAGGATGGCAAGGACATTGCCTACCCCGACACCGTGTTCGGTACCGACAGCCATACCACCATGATCAACGGCATCGGCGTGCTCGGCTGGGGCGTGGGTGGCATCGAAGCCGAGGCCGCCATGCTCGGCCAGCCATCGTCGATGCTGATTCCGCAGGTCGTCGGCTTCAAGCTGACCGGCAAGCTGCCCGAAGGCGCCACCGCCACCGACCTGGTGCTGACCGTCACCCAGATGCTGCGCAAGCTGGGCGTGGTCGGCAAGTTCGTCGAGTTCTACGGTGACGGCCTGCAGCACCTGCCACTGGCCGACCGCGCCACCATCGGCAACATGGCCCCGGAATACGGCGCCACCTGCGGCATCTTCCCGATCGACGCCGAATCGCTGAACTACCTGCGCCTGTCGGGCCGCAGCGAAGAGCAGATCGATCTGGTCGAGGCCTATGCCAAGGCGCAGGGCCTGTGGCACGAACCGGGCAGCCCGCACGCCCAGTACAGCACCACGCTGGAACTGGACATGGGCACGGTGAAGCCGTCGCTGGCCGGCCCGAAGCGTCCGCAGGACCGCGTCCTGCTGGAAGACGTGCAGAAGAACTACCGCGAAGCGCTGGTCGGCATGACCGCCAACCGTGACAAGCGCAGCGAGGACGTTGCCACCTTCGTCAACGAAGGCGGCGGCGCCGCGGTCGGCAACGAGCAGCTGGCCAAGGGCTTCGCCGACATCGAGATCGAAGGCCGCAAGGTGCGGCTGAAGGATGGCGCGGTGGTGATCGCGGCCATCACCTCGTGCACCAACACCTCCAACCCGGCGGTGATGATCGGTGCCGGCCTGCTGGCCCGCAATGCGGCCGCCAAGGGCCTGAACCGCCAGCCGTGGGTCAAGACCTCGCTCGGCCCGGGCTCGCGCGTGGTCACCGACTACCTGGAAAAGGCCGGTGTGCTGAAGGAGCTGGAGAAGATCGGCTTCTACGTGGTCGGCTACGGCTGCACCACCTGCATCGGCAACTCCGGCCCGCTGCCGACCGAAGTCAGCGCCGGCATCGCCGCCGGCGACCTGGTGGTGACCTCGGTGCTGTCAGGCAACCGCAACTTCGAGGGCCGCGTGCACCCCGAAGTGAAGATGAACTACCTGGCCAGCCCGCCGCTGGTGGTGGCCTATGCCATCGCCGGCACCACCGACATCGACCTGACCACCCAGCCGCTCGGCACCGGCAGCGACGGCCAGCCCGTGTTCCTGCGCGACATCTGGCCGAGCAACAAGGAAATCGGCGACGTCATCGCCGCCACCATTGGCCCGGAGATGTTCAAGCAGAACTACGCCGATGTGTTCAAGGGCGATACCCGCTGGAACACCATCGCCTCGCCGGACGGCAACCTGTACGCGTGGAGCGACGCCTCCACCTACATCAAGAACCCGCCCTACTTCGATGGCATGACCATGCAGACCGGCAGCATCGACGACGTGCACGGCGCACGCGTGATGGGCCTGTTCGGCGACTCGATCACCACCGACCACATTTCCCCGGCCGGCAACATCAAGAAGGACTCGCCGGCAGGCCGCTTCCTGCAGGAGCGCGGCGTGCAGCCGGCCGACTTCAACAGCTACGGCAGCCGTCGCGGCAACGATGACGTAATGGTCCGCGGCACCTTCGCCAACATCCGCATCAAGAACCTGATGTTCGGTGGCGAGGAAGGCGGCAACACCCTGTACTACCCGGCCGGTGGTGGCCAGCCGGAGAAGCTGGCGATCTACGATGCGGCCATGAAGTACAAGGCCGACAAGGTGCCGCTGGTGGTGCTGGCCGGCAAGGAATACGGCACCGGCTCGTCGCGTGACTGGGCGGCCAAGGGCACCCTGCTGCTGGGGGTGAAGGCGGTCATCGCCGAGAGCTTCGAGCGCATCCACCGCTCCAACCTGGTCGGCATGGGCGTGCTGCCGCTGCAGTTCCGCAACGGCGAGAACGCACAGACGCTGGGCCTGGACGGCTCGGAAGTGATCGACATCACCGGCCTGCAGGACGGTGCCAGCAAGCGCGCCACGGTCACCGCCACCAGGGCTGATGGCACGAAGAAGACCTTTGAGGTGTCGGTGATGCTGCTGACCCCGAAGGAAGTCGAGTACTTCCGCCACGGTGGCCTGCTGCAGTACGTGCTGCGCCAGTTGGCCAGCAAGTAACGACAAAGGGCCGGATCCGCACGGATCCGGCCCTTTGCGTTTGCGATGCCCTTGTAGAGCCGAGCCTGCGCTCGGCTGCTTCTGCGCCAACAGCAGCCGAGCATGGCTGGGCTCTACAGAAGCGCTCAGCGGCGCGGCGCATCCGGGTCGGTGCGCAGGGCCTTCAACAGGCCCCACATGTAGAACGCCAGGGTGAACGAGAACGGCAGGCCGCACAGCACCACCGCCGTCTGCATTGCGCTGAAATTGCCGGCCAGCAGCAGCCCGACGCTGGCCACGGTGATACCGACGGCCCAGAACACGCGCAGCCAGATCGGCGCGTCATGGCCATCTTCCACGCCATCGTCAACACGACGGGTGCACAGGTTGGCGATCATCAGCGTGCCCGAGTCGACCGGGGTCAGGAACAGCACGAAGCCGATCACCACCGCAGCACCGGCCACGTACGGCGCCGCAGGCAGGTATTCCAGCAGCTTGAACAAGGTCATCGCTGCATCGTGCTGGGCCACGTCACCCAGGATCGCCTGGCCATGGTTGAGCACCAGGTCAATGGCGGTGTTGCCGAAGATCGACAGCCAGGCCAGGGTGAAGCCGAGCGGGATCAGCAACACGCCCAAGATCACTTCGCGGATGGTGCGGCCGCGCGAGATGCGCGCCACGAAAAGGCCGACGAACGGCGCCCAGGCGATCCACCACGCCCAGTAGAACAGCGTCCACGACCCCATCCACTCGCGGCCCTGGGGGTCGTTGAGGTACATGTCAAAGCTCTTGCGCACGAACGCGCCGAGGTAGTCGCCGGTGTTCTGGATCAGGCCGTCGAACAGGTGCAGGGTCGGGCCGGTGACCAGCACGAACAGCAGCAGGCCGCACAGCAGGCGCACGTTGAGGTTGGACAGCCAGGCAATGCCTTTTTCCACGCCGGCGACCACGCCGATGGTGGCCACCACCATCATCACCAGCACGATCGCCACCAGCACCTGCGGCGTATCCGGGATGTGGAACAGGTAGACCAGGCCGGACTGCACCACCAGCGCGCCGATGCCGAGGTTGGTCACCATCGAGATCAGCGTGGCCAGGATGCCGAAGCCATCGACCATGTCGCCGATGCGGCCATGAATGCGCTCACCGAAGACCGGGTACAACGCAGAGCGCAGCGCCAGCGGCAGGTCCCGGCGATAGGCGAAATAGCCCAGTGCCACGCCGACCAGCGCATACAGCGCCCAGCCATGCAGGCCCCAGTGCAGGAAGGTCAGCACCATCGCCTCGCGGCCGGCGGCCACGGTGCCGCCGGGCTGCCCGGGCGGATTGAGGAAATGATCCAGCGGCTCGTAGGCGCCGTAGTACAGCAGCGCGATGCCGATGCCGGCCGAGAACAGCATCGAGACCCAGGCAACGTAGCCAAAGGCCGGTGATTCCTCGTTGTGGCCCAGGCGGATGCGGCCGTACGGCGAGAACGCCAGCCACAGCACGAAGCCCAGGCACAGCACGATCAGCAGCATGTACCACCAGCCGAACGCGGCCGAGACCTCGGCCTGCGCCCATTGCAGCCAGTGCTCGCTGCCTTCGGGATAGAGCACGGTGAGCAGCCCGAGGATGCCGATCGACACTGAGGAGCTGAGGAAGACAAAACGGTTCAAGCGCAGGGGCGAACGCTTGGGATGAGCCAGGGAAGACATGGGGTCGTCTCATCAAGTCCGAGGGAGCACATGGGCGGGGCCGGACCGGTAAACCGGGCCCATGGCGTGGGGCGCGAGCGCATCCTAGGGTTTATTGATTGAACGTTCAATCAATAAAAAGCATAATGGCGGGCAGCCCGATCCTTCGGGTCGCAATCCGTGGAGAGACAATGCCGAAGAAAGGCGTGGAACCGGTAAGGCGCGAGCAGCTGATCCGGGCCACTTTCCAGACCATCGACGAGATCGGCATGGCCGATGCGACCGTCGCCACCATCGCGAAGAAGGCAGGGCTGTCCAGCGGCATCGTCGCCCACTACTTCGGCGACAAGGACGGCCTGCTCAATGCTGCAATGCGGCAGATCCTGCGTGAGCTGAAGGACGCGGTCGCCCGCTGCCGCGCCGACGCCAGCGACGACCCGCGCGAGCAGCTGCGCGCCATCGTCGACGGCAACTTCGACGACAGCCAGATCAACGGCACCGCGATGCGCGTCTGGCTCACCTTCTGGGCCGCCAGCATGCACCAGCCGGAACTGGCCCGGCTGCAGCGCGCCAACGACCAGCGCCTGTTCTCGAACCTGTGCCACCAGTTCAACCGCCTGCTGCCCCACCCGCAGGCCCGCCTGGCCGCCCGCGGTCTGGCCGCGATGATCGATGGCCTGTGGCTGCGCGGCAGCCTGGTCGGCGGCCAGTTCAACGCCGAGAAGTCCCGGCGCATCGCTTACGGCTACATCGACTTCCAGTTGCAGGCTGTCGCGCTATAAGCGCTTCAGCACCCGCCCCCTTCCAAGGAGTACGCCCCATGACCACCCTGCCCGTCCAACAGCTCTACATCCATGGCCAGCGCGTCGATGCCACCAGCGGCAAGACCTTCAAGACCGTCAACCCGGCCACCGGTGAGGTGATCGCTGAAGTGCAGGTCGCCAGCCAGGCCGACGTCGAACGCGCCGTGCAGAGCGCAGCCGAAGGCCAGAAGGCGTGGGCCGCGATGACCGCCATGGAGCGCTCGCGCATCCTGCGCCGCGCCGTCGAGATCCTGCGTGAGCGCAACGACGAACTGGCGCACCTGGAAACCCTGGACACCGGCAAGGCGCTGGCCGAAACCACCACCGTCGACATCGTCACCGGCGCCGACGTGGTCGAGTACTACGCCGGCCTGGCCACCGCCATCGAAGGCATCCAACTGCCGCTGCGCGAATCGAGCTTCTTCTACACCCGCCGCGAGCCGCTGGGCGTGGTCGCCGGCATCGGCGCCTGGAACTACCCGATCCAGATCGCCATGTGGAAGTCGGCCCCGGCGCTGGCCGCGGGCAACGCGATGGTGTTCAAGCCGTCCGAGGTGACCCCGCTGACCGCGATCCGGCTGGCCGAGATCTACACCGAAGCCGGCGTGCCGGCCGGCGTGTTCAACGTCGTGCAGGGCCCGGGCCGCGAGATCGGCCAGTGGCTGACCGAGCACCCGGTGATCGAGAAGATCTCCTTCACCGGCGGCGTCGCCACCGGCAAGAAGGTCATGGCCAGCGCCGCGTCCTCGTCGCTGAAGGAAGTGACCATGGAGCTGGGCGGCAAGTCGCCGCTGGTGATCTGCGACGACGCCGACCTGGACCGCGCCGCCGACATCGCGGTGATGGCCAACTTCTTCAGCTCCGGCCAGGTCTGCACCAACGGCACCCGCGTGTTCGTGCCGCGCAGCATGCTGGCCGCGTTCGAAGCCGCTGTTGTCGAGCGCGTCAAGCGCATCCGCATCGGCGACCCGATGGCCGCCGAGACCAACTTCGGCCCGCTGACCAGCTTCCCGCACATGGAAAATGTGCTGCGCTACATCGAGAGTGGCAAGGCCGAAGGTGCCCGCCTGCTGACCGGCGGCGGCCGTGCCACCGAAGGCGCGCTGGCCAACGGCGCCTACGTGCTGCCGACCGTGTTCTCCGACTGCCGCGATGACATGACCATCGTCAAGGAAGAGATCTTCGGGCCGGTGATGAGCATCCTCGCCTATGACGACGAAGACGAAGTGGTGCATCGCGCCAACGACACCACCTTCGGCCTCGCCGCCGGCGTGGTCAGCAAGGACATCAGCCGCGCCCACCGCATCATCCATCGCCTGGAAGCCGGCATCTGCTGGATCAACACCTGGGGTGAATCGCCGGCCGAAATGCCGGTCGGTGGCTACAAGGAATCCGGCGTCGGCCGCGAGAACGGCATCTCCACCCTCGGCCACTACACCCGCATCAAGTCGGTGCAGGTCGAGCTGGGCGACTACGCCAGCGTGTTCTGACCGGCGCGCCCCGAGCACGCCCCATCGTCCGGCCACCGCGCCGATCCGACATTCCGCCGGGACGCCTGCATGCAGCGCGCCCCGGCCTGCAGGAGACACCCATGAGCACCCATAACGAGTACGACTACATCATCATCGGCGCCGGTTCGGCCGGCAACGTGCTGGCGACCCGCCTCACCGAAGATGCCGATGTCAGCGTGCTGCTGCTGGAAGCCGGTGGCCCGGACTACCGGCTCGACTTCCGTACCCAGATGCCGGCGGCGCTGGCCTTCCCGCTGCAGGGCAAGCGCTACAACTGGGCGTACAAGACCGATCCGGAGCCCTTCATGAACAACCGGCGCATGGACTGCGGCCGCGGCAAGGGCCTGGGCGGCTCGTCGCTGATCAACGGCATGTGCTACATCCGCGGCAACGCAATGGACTACGACAACTGGGCCAGCATGCCGGGCCTGGAAGACTGGACCTACCTGGACTGCCTGCCCTACTTCCGCAAGGCCGAAACCCGCGACATCGGCCCCAATGACTACCACGGCGGTGACGGCCCGCTGCGCGTGACCACGCCCAAGGCCGGCAACAACGAGCTGTTCGCTGCGATGGTCGAGGCCGGCGTGCAGGCCGGCTACCCGCGCACCGACGACCTCAACGGCTACCAGCAGGAAGGCTTCGGCCCGATGGACCGCACGGTGACCCCGAAGGGCCGTCGTTCCAGCACCGCCCGCGGCTACCTGGACCTGGCCAAGCCACGCCCGAACCTGACCATCGTCACCCACGCGCTGACCGACCGCATCCTGTTCTCAGGCAAGCGCGCGGTGGGCGTGCAGTGGCTGCACCACGACCAGCCGCAGCGTGCCACCGCCCGCCGCGAGGTGCTGCTGTGCGGCGGCGCCATCGCCTCGCCGCAGATCCTGCAGCGCTCCGGTGTCGGCCCGGCCGACCTGCTGCGCAGCCTCGACATCGACCTGGTGCACCACCTGCCGGGCGTCGGCGCCAACCTGCAGGATCACCTGGAGATGTACCTGCAGTACGAATGCAAGAAGCCGGTGTCGCTGGCGCCGGCGCTGAAGCTGTACAACCAGCCGGCGATCGGTGCCGAGTGGCTGTTCCTGGGCACCGGCATCGGCGCCAGCAACCAGTTCGAGGCCGGCGGCTTCATCCGCAGCGACGCCGAGTTCGACTGGCCGAACCTGCAGTACCACTTCCTGCCGGTGGCGATCAACTACAACGGCTCCAACCCGATCAAGGCGCACAGCTTCCAGATGCACGTCGGCTCGATGCGCTCGCCCAGCCGTGGCCGCATCCATGTGCGCTCGAAGGACCCGCGCGAACATCCGAGCATCCTGTTCAACTACATGTCGCACGAGCAGGACTGGCGCGAATTCCGCGCGGCGATCCGCATCACCCGCGAGATCTTCGCGCAGCCGGCGCTTGCCCCGTACAGCGGCCGCGAGATCTCGCCGGGCAGTGCACTGCAGACCGACGCGCAGATCGATGCGTTCGTGCGCGAGCATGCCGAGACCGCCTACCACCCGTCGTGCTCGAACAAGATGGGCCATGCCGACGACCCGATGGCGGTGGTCGATGGCCAGGGTCGCGTGCACGGCCTGGAAGGCCTGCGCATCGTCGATGCCTCGATCATGCCGCAGGTGGTGACCGGCAACCTCAACGCGCCGACCATCATGATGGCCGAGAAGCTGGCCGACGTGATCCGCGGCCGCACCCCGCTGGCCCGCAGCACTGCGCCGTACTACAAGGCCAACGGCGCGCCGGTGCGCAAGCAGGGCTGACGCAAGCGGCCCGCCTGTGGGGCGCGGTCCGGCATCCGCCGGATCGCCTGTCCAGCGCAGATGCCGGCCAGCGGCCGGCACGACCCAGCAAAGAGGCCCTTCGGGGCCTCTTCGCGTTTTCCCTACGGCGGGGTATGCTGCAATGACCGGCCGTTGTCGATACGCTCAGGGCCGGAACCTAATACATCACGATTCCTGGAGGGGGAATATGAGTCTGGATCGTCCCTGGCTGCAGAGCTATCCGAAAGGTGTTCCCGCCGAGATCGACGTCAACGAGTTCCATTCGGTAGCTTCGGTCTTCGACGCTTCCGTCGCGAAATTCCGCGACCGTCCCGCCTACTCCAGCTTCGGCAAGGTCCTCACCTATGGCGAGACCGACGCGCTGGTCAATCAGTTCGCGGCCTACCTGCTGGGAGAGCTCAAGCTCAAGAAGGGTGACCGCGTCGCCCTGATGATGCCCAACTGCCTGCAGTACCCGGTGGCCACCTTCGGCGTGCTGCGCGCCGGCCTGACCGTGGTCAATGTCAATCCGTTGTACACCGCGCGCGAGCTCAAGCACCAGCTGATCGATGCCGGCGTGACCGCACTGGTGGTGGTCGACAACTTCGGCGACACCGTCGAGCAGGTCATCGCCGATACGCCGGTCAAGCACGTGATCACCACCGGCCTGGGCGACCTGCTTGGCGCCAAGGGCGTGATCGTCAACTTCGTGCTGAAGTACATCAAGAAGATGGTGCCCAACTACCATCTCAAGGGCGCGGTGCGCTTCCGCCAGGCGCTGAAGATCGGCAGCCGCCACAGCCTGCCCCAGGTCGAGATCGACCACGACGACATTGCGTTCCTGCAGTACACCGGCGGCACCACCGGCGTGGCCAAGGGCGCGATGCTGACCAACCGCAACCTGATCGCCAACATGCAGCAGGCCTCGGCCTGGATCAGTGCGTCGGGCATCGAGATGGGCAAGGAGTGGATCATCACCGCCCTGCCGCTGTACCACATCTTCGCACTGACCGCGAACGGGCTGGTCTTCATGAAGTTCGGTGGCTGCAACCACCTGATCACCAATCCGCGTGACATGAAGGGCTTCGTCAAGGAGCTCAAGTCGGTGCGCTTCACCGCCATCACCGGCGTCAACACGCTGTTCAATGGCCTGCTCAACACCCCCGGCTTCGACACGGTCGACTTTTCCTCGCTGAAGGTCACCCTGGGCGGCGGCATGGCGGTGCAACGCGCCGTGGCCGAGCGCTGGAAGAAGGTCACCGGGGTGACCCTGGTGGAGGCGTATGGCCTGACCGAGACCTCGCCGGCAGCCTGCATCAACCCGCTCACCCTGACCGAATACAACGGCTCGATCGGCTTGCCGATCCCGTCCACCGATGCCTGCATCAAGGACGACAACAGCGCCATCCTGCCGCTGGGCGAGGTCGGCGAGCTCTGCATCAAGGGCCCGCAGGTGATGAAGGGCTACTGGCAGCGCCCGGAGGAAACCGCCAAGGCGATCGATGCCGACGGCTGGCTGCATACCGGCGACATGGCGAAGATGGACGAACACGGCTTCTTCTACATCGTCGACCGCAAGAAGGACATGATCCTGGTGTCCGGCTTCAACGTGTACCCGAATGAAGTCGAGGACGTGATCGCGATGATGCCGGGCGTGCTGGAAGTGGCCGCGGTCGGCGTCCCGGACGACAAGTCCGGCGAGGTGGTGAAGGTGGTCATCGTGAAGAAGGATCCGAACCTGACCGCCGAAATGGTCAAGGAGCATGCCCGGGCCAACCTGACCGGCTACAAGCACCCCAAAATCGTTGAATTCCGAAAGGAGCTGCCGAAGACCAATGTCGGCAAGATCCTCCGTCGCGAACTCCGCGATACGCCCGCCCAGTAAGGGTTTGCGGCAATTTGAACGATGCAGGGCCCGGGGCGGAAACGTCCCGGGCCCTTTCGCATGCGAGGCCCCTGGGGCGGTGTAGCATCGCCGCGTGTGTGGACCGTTCGGCCCGCCGGCCACCCACCTGACACTGCGGGCCGCATGCCGAGGACCCTTCCATGAGTACCATCGAAAAGCTGCCTTCAAGCGGCTCACCGTTCGCCACCATCCGTACCGAAGACAGCGCCGACGGCGCTGCCCACTGGCTGTTCATGCACGCCGATGCCGCCACCGGGATCCGCCCCTGCTGCCGCAAGGACATGCTCGACGAAATGTGGAGCTACATGGCGGCAATCACCCGCAGCCCTGCCGAACGCCACAACGGAACATTGCGGCATTTCGTGCTGGCCTCCGATGCCGTCGCCTACAACCTGGGCGGCGACCTGGACCTGTTCACCCGCCTGATCCGCGAAGGCAACCGCGACCTCCTGCTGAACTATGCCCAGCGCTGCGTGGAGGGCGTGCACCACCTGCACACCGGGTTCGGCGGCGACGTCCGTTCGATCGCGCTGATCCAGGGTGACGCCCTCGGCGGCGGCCTGGAAATGGCCCTGGCCTGCCACACCATCGTCGCCGAGGAAGGCAGCGGACTGGGCCTGCCGGAGGTGCTGTTCGGCCTGTTCCCGGGCATGGGTGCGTACTCCTTCCTGTGCCGGCGCGTGTCCCCCCACCTGGCCGAGAAGATCATCCTCGACGGCCGGGTCTACAGCGCCGAGGAGATGCACGCGATGGGCGTGGTCGACGTGCTGGTGAAGAAGGGCGAAGGCCGGGCGGCGGTGGAAGAACTGATCCGCCAGCAGCAGCGCACGCCGCAGTCCTATCTGGCGATGAACGCCGCACGCGCCATCGCCCAGCCGGTCAGCTACGACGAACTGCTGGAGATCACCAAGGTATGGGTCGATTCCGCCCTCGCACTCGGCGACCGTTCGCTGCGTACCATGGACCGCCTGATCAAGGCCCAGACCCGTCGCGCCAGCCTCGACGCGGCCTGATTCATCCCTCCCCCAGGATGGGTTCAAGCCCGGTTGGCCACCGGGCTTTTTTTATGCACCCTGCCGTGGTTCAACGCGCCTCGCCATCGTCGGCAGCGCCGCGCAGCCGGCGTTCGGCCCGTGCCTCCAGCGCGCGCCGGCCTTCCTTGATCGCCTCCTGCAGGATGCCCAGGCGCTGGCGCCATTCGGTCTTCAGCTGCCAGTCGGCCATCCGCATCAGCTCGCCGGCACGGTTGGACGCGCGCATCAGGCCGAGGTTGCTGGCCACGCCCTTGATCGCGTGGGATTGTTCGCGGAACACATCCCACTGCGTGGCCTCACCGGCCTGCTCGGCCTTGCCCATGCAGCCCGCCACGTCCTCCAGGCATTGGCGGATGAACTCACGTTCGAAGCCCTCGCCCATGCCCAGCGAGGCCAGCTCGTCCAGCACGCTGCTGTCGAGCACCCCATCCTGCAGCGCCATCGGTCGCACCACCGGTGCGGCCATGGTCTTCAGCTGGGCGTTGCTGGCGATCTCGGCCAGGGTATCGAGCAGGCGCACCGCCACCACGGGCTTGGCCAGGAACGCATGCGCCCCAGCCTGGGTACAGCGCTGGATCGCCTCGGGCGTGACATCGGCGCTGAGCACCAGCACCGGCGTGCGCGGACCGCCGCCGGCCTGCATCACCCGCAACTCCTTCAGCATGTCCAGCCCGCTCATGCCCGGCATGTGCAGGTCGACAATGACCGCGTCGAATTCACTGTCGGCCAGCGCATCCAGCACCGCCTCACCGCCATCCACGCACAGCACGCGATGCCCGGCCTTCTGCAGCAGGCGCTGCAGGACCATGCGGTTGGCCTCATGGTCGTCGGCCACCAGGATCTGCATGCTGCGCACGCGGGCGCGATGGCGCAGGAACGGGTCGGCAAATGCGATCACGTTGCCGCCCGGCCCCACGTCGTCGTCGCCGGTCAGGCTCGGCACCGCACCCGGCACCTGCGGCTGCGGCGGCGCGAACGGCAGCTCGACCCAGAAGTGGCTGCCGCGCGGCGGGTTTTCCAGATAGCCGATGTCACCGTCCATCGCCTCGACCAGGCCCTTGGCGATGGTTGTGCCCAGCCCGGTACCCTCATGGCGACGCGCCATGCTGACGTCAGCCTGCTCGAAGGCATCGAACAGCCGCGCACGCATGGCCGGGGCCACGCCGATGCCGGTGTCGAGGATGTCGAAGCGCAGCCGCACCGCGCCACTGGTATCGGCCTGCACCACGCTGACACGGATTTCGACCCGGCCGTGATCGGTGAACTTGACCGCGTTGCCGGCCAGGTTCAGCAGGATCTGCCGCAGGTGCCCGACGTCTCCGCGCACGCGTGGCGGCACACCATCGGCGACCTTCACCCGGTAATCCAGGCGCTTGGCCTTGGCCTGCGGCAACAGGATCAGCCCGATTGCCTGGATCACGTCGGCCACGGCGAAGTCTTCGGCCACCACGCGCAGCTTGCCGGCCTCGATGGCCGAGATGTCCAGCACTTCCTCCACCAGCGCCAGCAGGCTGCGCGACGACGCCTGGATGGTGTTGAGGCACTCGCGCTGCTCATCGTCCAGGCGCGTGGTCGCCAGCACTTCGGTCATGCCGTTGAGGCCGTTCAACGGCGTGCGGAACTCGTGGCTCATGTTGGCCAGGAAACGGCTCTTGGCCTCGCTGGCACGGCGCGCCTCGGCCATCGCTTCGGTCAGCTGCCGCAGCAGCGTCGAGAAGTACAGCGGCACCGCCGCCAGGCCGAGCCAGAGGCCGATGGCCAGACGGAAATTCTGTTGCCAGTAAGGCGTCAGCAGCACCGTGCAACCGAAGCTCACCATCGCCATCGCCACCGCCACGTACAGGTAGTGGTTGCCGAAGCGCATGCCGTTGCCGACCGTCACCCACATCACCACGATGTAGACCCAGGCCAGGGGCTCGCCCATCTGCACCATGCCGGCAGCGATCAGGCCATAGTCGGCGAGCATGCCCAGCACGCGGCGGGGATCGGAACGCGCCGGCCGCCACAGCAGCCAGCCGAACAACAGCAGCGACAGGCTCAGGCCGGTCAATACGATCGCCAGCACGCCCACGTACTGCGTGTGCGGCAGGTCGTGGCGCGGCGCCGGCAAGAGCACGTAGACCAGGATCAGGCTGATCAGGACAATACGGACGATCTGCTGGCCGTGTTCGCTGTCCTGGCGCTGGGACAGGCGCAGCCGCAGCTGCGACAACAGCCGTTTCACGCGCCAAGCCCCGGGCGCGCGGACGCCATCGAATGCTCGGCGCAGATCTGGTCCAGCTGTTCGCGGCCGCGCAGCAGCGCGTCCACGCATCGGGGATCGAACAGCCGGCCACGCTGGGCGTAGAGATAAGCCAGGGTGGCTTCCATGGTCCATGCTTCCTTGTACGGACGGGGCGAAATCAGGGCGTCGAAGACATCGGCGACAGCCACGATGCGCGCTTCCAGCGGAATCGCATCGCCGACCAGCCCATCGGGATAGCCGCTGCCGTCGTAGCGCTCATGATGACGCAGTGCGATCAACGCGCCAACCTGGATGAAACGATTCTGGCTGCCGCTCAGCAGTTCATGGCCAATCCGCGGGTGCCGGCGCATGATCGCCAGCTCCTCCTCGTTGAGCTTGCCCTGCTTGAGCAGCACCGCATCGGGAATGGCGATCTTGCCCATGTCATGCAGCGGCGCAGCCATTTCGATCAGGCGCACCTCCTCCTCGGGCAGCCCGAGCTGTTCGGCAATCAGGCCGGCCACGCGTGCCATGCGCTCCAGGTAGGCGCTGGTGCCGGCATCACGGAACTCGATCGCGCGCGCCAGCCGCGACAGCGTTTCGCGCTCCCGCTCTTCGACCTCATGCATGCTGGCCAGCAGGCGCTGCTCCAGCGACAGCGCCCGTTGCTTCACGTTCTCGGTCTGCTGGCGCAGCTGCAGCAGGTTGTAGCAGCGAGCACGCAGTTCGCGTGGGCGGATCGGCTTGACCAGGAAGTCGATGACGCCGGCTTCCAGTGCCGCCTGGCGGATCGGCTCGTCACCGACCACGGTGATCAGGATCACCGGAATGTCGCGGTGCTTGGGCAGGCGACGGAAACGACGGGCGAACTCCAGCCCATCCATCTCCGGCATACGGTAATCGAGCAGCAACAGGTCGACCGGATGGGCTTCGCACCAGGCCAATGCGGTCAGCGGATCGCCGAAGTCATACACGCTCAGTTCCGGCGCGATGTCTTCGATGACGTGACGCAGCATCGTCCGGGCGGAAGTCTGGTCATCAACGATGACGATATTCAACGCGTACTCTGCCTGGTTTTTCGACCACGCTGGATCATCAGCAGGCGAGGATACTCTGCCGCTGCGAACGCTCGCACCCTGCATCGGCCTGACTCCCGTGTCATGCGTCCCGATTCATGATCGTCATCACAATGTGAAGCGGACTCCCCACACCGTGCCCTCCCCTGACGCCGATCAAGACATAACAGGCGTCAAGGTAGTGCAATTACGATACGCCGAGTGCGGGACGCGTCAATCGCGCCGTCTCGTTTCGGGACGGCGCGCACAATCGGGAGTTAAAAACGCGACTTACTGCTCCGGACGCATGTACGGGAACAGCAGCACATCGCGGATCGAGCTGCTGCCGGTCAGCAGCATCACCAGACGATCGACGCCGATGCCGAGGCCGCCGGTCGGGGCCATGCCGTACTCCAGCGCACGGATGTAGTCGGCGTCGTAGTGCATGGCCTCATCGTCGCCACCTTCCTTCGCGGCCACCTGGGCCTGGAAGCGCTGGGCCTGGTCTTCCGGGTCGTTCAACTCGGAGAAGCCATTGGCCAGCTCCTTGCCGTTGACGAACAGCTCGAAGCGGTCGGTGTAGCCCGGATCATTGTCGTTGGCACGGGCCAGCGGCGAGACTTCCACCGGATGGTCGGTGATGAAGGTCGGCTGGATCAGGGTGTGCTCGACGGTGGCCTCGAAGATCTCAAGCAGCAGCTTGCCCCAGCCGTAGGACGGCTTGACGCGGATGTTCAAGCGCTCGCAATGACGCAGCAGCGCGTCACGGTCGGTGCAGTCGGCAACCGAGATTTCCGGGTTGTGGTGGCGCACGGCTTCGTCCATGCGCCAGCGGCGGAACGCCGGGCCCAGGTCGATCTTCGCCCCGTCCCACTCGACCTCGGTGCTGCCGTTGACCGTCCTGGCCACGTCACGGATCACGCCTTCGGTCAGGTCCATGATCTCGTTGTACGTGGCATAGGCCTCGTACAGCTCCATCATGGTGAATTCCGGATTGTGGCGGGTGCTGACGCCTTCGTTGCGGAAGTTGCGGTTGATCTCGTACACGCGCTCCAAGCCGCCCACGGTCAGTCGCTTGAGGTACAGCTCCGGCGCCACGCGCAGGTACAGGTCCAGGTCCAGCGCGTTGTGGTGGGTGGTGAACGGCTTGGCCGCCGCGCCGCCGGGGATGTAGTGCATCATCGGCGTTTCGACTTCCAGGAAGTCGCGGTTGTCCAGCCACGCACGCATGGCGCGGATGATCTTCGAGCGCTTGATGAAGACCGCGCGCGACTCCGGGGTGACGATCAGGTCGACGTAACGCTGGCGGTAACGCTGCTCGACGTCGGCCAGGCCATGCCACTTGTCCGGCAACGGACGCAGCGACTTGGTCAGCAGGCGGATCGACTCGGCCTTGACCGACAGCTCGCCGGTCTTGGTCCGGGTCAGGCCGCCTTCGACGGCGATGATGTCGCCCACGTCCCAGCCCTTGAACGCGGTGTAGGCATCGCCCAGCACGGCCCCCTGCAGGAACAGCTGGATGCGGCCGGACTCGTCCTGGATCTGCGCGAAGCTCGCCTTGCCCATGATGCGCTTGGCCATCAGGCGGCCGGCCATCTTCACCTGGCGGCCGTTGCCTTCCAGCGCCTCGGCGGTCCACTGTTCGGCATCGGCGAATTCTTCCTGCAGGCGGCCGGCGAAGTCCTCACGACGGAAATCGTTCGGATACGCGATGCCCTGCCCACGCAGCGCTTTGAGTTTCTCACGGCGCTCGGCGATCAACTTGTTCTCGTCGACGGGGGGGGTATCGGTAGCTTCGCTCATGGATCTGCGGGAATCGTGTAGTGAGGGGGATCTTGCGCCCGGCGCGGCCGGCTCCACAGCATACCAAAACCGCCCTGCCCCGGCCTGGAGAGGGGTCAGATCCCTTTGCGCAGCAAAGGGATCTGACCCCATCAGCGGATCGGCGCCTACGCGTTCCCGGGGAACGCCTGCCGCAGCTCGTCCACCAGCACCCGCTGGTTCTCCGAGTAATCGACCGGTACCGACACCAGGTGCACCCCGCCCTCGTTGAACGCCGCCTGCAGGGTCGGGATGAACTGCTCGATGGCGGTCACCTCATGCCCCTTGCAGCCATAGGCCTCGGCGTACTTCACGAAATCCGGGTTGCTGAAGGTCATGCCGTAGTCGGTGAAGCCATCCACCGCCTGCTTCCAGCGGATCATGCCGTAGGCGCCGTCGTTGAGGATCAGCACCACCAGGTTCAGCCCCAGCCGGCGCGCTGTCTCCAGCTCCTGGCTGTTCATCATGAAACCACCATCGCCACACACCGCCAGCACCCGCCGCTGTGGATACAGGATCGAGGCCATGATCGCCGATGGCAGGCCCGCGCCCATGGTCGCCAGCGCGTTGTCCAGCAGCAATGTGTTGGCGACCTGGGTACGGTAGTTGCGAGCGAACCAGATCTTGTACATGCCGTTGTCCAGCGCCACGATGCCGTCCGGCGGCATCACCTGGCGCACGTCGTGCACCAGCCGCTGCGGGGTGAAACGGGCCTCCTCGGCACGGTCGGCCAGATGCTCGAGGATGGTCGCGCGCAGCGGCAGCAGCGCGGCGGCATTCGGCACCGCGCCTTCGATGCGGTCGGCCAGCTGGGTCAGCGAACGGCCGATGTCGCCGATCACCTCCACCTGCGGGAAGTACACCTGTTCCACCGCCGCCTGCGAGTAGCCGATATGGATCACGGTCGGCCCACCCGGGCGCATCACGAACGGCGGCTTCTCGGTGACCTCGTGGCCGATGGTCACGATCACGTCGGCCTGGTCGATCGCCATGTGCACGTAATCACGCTCGGTCAGCGCTGCGGTGCCCATGTACAGGCCCGAGCCGCCGGCCACCGCGCCCTTGCCCATCTGCGTGGTGAAGAACGGAATGCCGGCGCGCAGCACGAACGCCGACAGCGCCTCGCTGGACTGCGGCCGCGACGCCGCCGAAGCGATCATCAGCAACGGTCGCTTGGCACTGCGGATGGTCTCTGCCGCCCGATCCAACGCTTCCGGGCTGGCGATGGGACGATCCACCGCGTGCGGCGGCACCAGCGCCACGCCCTCCACCTCATCGGCCGCGATGTCTTCGGGCAGCTCCAGCAGCACCGGGCCCGGGCGCTCCTCCTGGGCCACACGGAACGCTTCGCGGACGATGGTCGGGATCGTGCGCGCAGAGACGATCTGCCGCGCCTGCTTGGTCAGCGGCTTCATCGTGCCGACGATGTCGACGATCTGGAAGCGCGCCTGCTTGCTGGCGACGATGCCCTTCTGGCCAGTGATCATGATCACCGGCCACGCACCGAGCAGCGCATAGGCGGCGCCGGTGGTGAAGTTGAGCGCGCCCGGACCGAGCGTGGCCAGGCACACGCCGGGCTTGCCGGTCAGGCGGCCATAGGTGGCGGCCATGAACACCGCTGCCTGCTCGTGACGGGTGATGACCAGCTCGATGCTGGAATGACGAAGCGACTCGACCACGTCGAGGTTTTCCTCGCCGGGGATACCGAAAATGCGCTCGACGCCTTCGTTCTCAAGCGCGGCGACAAGCAGATCTGAACCCTTGGACATTGGAATGCCGTCCTTTTGGCTGGACTGATGGTGGATCGTTGCAGGAAGGAGGGAAGCTGCGCGTCAACGCTTGTCGAACCACACCGTCTGCGCGTTGACGAATTCGCGGATGCCGAAGTGCGAGAGCTCACGACCGAAGCCACTCTTTTTCACGCCGCCGATCGGCACACGCGGGTCTGAGGCGGAGAAGCCGTTGACGAACACGCCGCCGGTCTGCAGCCGGCGCGCCAGCTGCATGGCCCGCGCGCGGTCGCCGGTCCACAGGTTGCCGCTCAGGCCGAACTCGCTCTGGTTGGCCAGTTCCACTGCATGGTCGGCATCGCGGGCGCGGCTGATCGAGGCCACCGGCCCGAAGGTCTCGGTATCGAAGGCCTGCATGCCCGGCTCCACGTCGGCCAGCACGGTGGGGGCGTAGAACGCGCCCGGGCGATCCAGCTGATGGCCGCCGACCAGCAGCTTCGCGCCGGCCTCCACCGAGGCGCGTACCTGCGCATCCAGCTGTTCCAGCAAGTCCTGGCGGGCCATCGGGCCGATGCGGTTGGCCGGGTCGCGGCCATCGCCGATGCTCAGTGCCTGCACCTTCTGGCAGAACTGCGCCACGAAACGGTCGTAGACCGCGTCTTCGACGATGATGCGCTTTCCGGCGATGCAGACCTGCCCGGTGTTCTGGAAGCGCGAGGCTACCGCCGCATCAGCGGCGGCGTCCAGATCGGCGTCGGCCAGTACGATGAACGGATCCGAGCCCCCCAGCTCCAGCACCACCTTCTTCAGCGCCTGCCCGGCCTGGGCGGCGATGCTGCGGCCTGCGGCCACGCTGCCGGTCAGGGTCACTGCGGCGATGCGATCATCGGCGATCGCGCGGCTGGTGCCCTCGCGGCTGATGTTGGCGGCGATGAAGGTGCCTTCCGGCAGGCCGGCATCGCGCCAGGCCGCGTCGAGCAGCTGCGCGGTACCGACGATGTTCTCGGCCGGCTTCAGCAGGAAGCCGTTGCCGCCCATCAGGATCGGCACCGCCGCACGCATCACCTGCCAGTACGGGAAGTTCCACGGCATGATGCCCAGCACCACGCCCAGCGGCAGGTAGGACACGTAAGCCTTGTCGTCGGGCACCTGGGTCGGTTCGTCGCGCAGGAACTGCGCGCCGTGGTCGGCGTACCAGTCGCACAGCACGGCACACTTCTCGATCTCGGCCAGCGATTCGGCCTGTACCTTGCCCATCTCGGCGGTAGCCAGCGCGGCCAGCTTTTCGCGGTCACGCCGCAGTACGGCGGCCATCGCACGCAGTACGTCTGCGCGCTGTTCGAGGCTCTTGACGCTCCAGGCCGCAAAGCCGACCTGGCCGCGATCGAGGATTGTTTCCAGCTCGGCATCGGTGGCGAAGGGATGGCTGGCGATCTGCTGGCCGGTGGCCGGATCGCGGGAAATGGCGGTGGTGGGGGCAGCGGACATGCAGGGCTCCTGTTGTCTCGGCAACGGGCAGCGGCCCGTCTTCTGCCCAGAAATGTGGACCCGATTGGCGGAGGCAACAAGGCGTCTGCTTATCCTGTGACTTGCACTTACCTGCCTGAATGGGGCTCTTGGCAGGGCTGCGCCCTGCACCCGCAGAGGCTTCAAGCCAAGCCAAGCCAAGGCAACGGCAACGGCAGAAGCTGGCATTCCGTGGGTTGGCGGGGTGGGTCCGGTTGAGGGGGACGCTGCAAGTACCCCTCCGGGGCCCGGCCCAGCCGCTGGCGGCTGTGCGTTCGGGCGCTTGCGAAGCAGTGCTTCGCAAGCAAAGCGCCCTTACCCATGTAAGCTCGGTCGCCGCATCCATGCGGCTCACGCCCCCGCAACCGGACCCACCCCGCCTTCGACAGAGTTCTGCGATCTGTCGGGACGGCGCTCTGCGTTGCTGTTGGTGGGTGTCGACCTTGGTCGACACAGTAGATCCACGCCATGCGTGGATGACTCATTCGATATCTGAGAGAAAAATCGTGTCGACCAAGGTCGACACCTACCAACAGCCGCGCGGAACAAAGCCGCAGTTGCCAACAGCCGCGTGAACCTGTCGAAGGTGGGGCGGTGTCGGAGTGCGGGGTGTCAGCCGCATGGGCCCGAGGCATGCCTCGGGCGGGTTGGGCAGGACGCCCAACCCCGGTCTTGCCGTGTGCGCAGGAAAGCGCACACGAACAAGCGGCTGCCAAGCCTACACGGACGTACTTGCGGCGTCCCCGCACTCCGACACCGCCCCGCCAAACCACGGAACCTAGCTCTGGCTCTGGCTCTGGCTTTGGCCGTTGCATTGAGCAGGTGCAGGGCTGCAAGCCCTGCCGATCAACCTACTTCCGCGGCAGGTAGGTCACCAGGGAAAGGTCGTGCCGGCTCTCCGGCACCAGCGCCACGTACTGCAGGTCCAGCAACCCCCGCGTGGGATGGTTGAGCTTCTTCGCACCTTCATCGAACCGACGCACGTCGTGCTCCGGCCACCATTGGCGAAACTCTTCGCTGTGCGCGGCGATGTCTTCCACCAGCGCCAGGAACGGGGCCTTGTCCGGGGCCTGCGCCATCGCCGCGCGGAAGCCCGCCAGCAGCCCGCGGGTCATTTCTTCCCAGTTGAGGATCAGCGTGCGATACGGCGGGTACAGGAACATCAGCCGCAGCGTGTTGCGCTCATGCGGCGCCAGCTGGCTGTAGTCCACGAAAAGATCGGCGATGGCCGGGTTCCAGGCCAGGATGTCGAAGCGGGTATTGCGTACGTAGGCCGGGATCGGCTGCATCGCCTCCACCAGCTGGCGTAGGCCATCGGTCACGCTCTCGTCCGGTGATTCCAGCGGCACGCCGTAGCCGGACAGCGCGAACGCGTAGGCGCGCTCGTCGTCGCTCATGCGCAGCACCTGCGCCAGGCGCTCCAGCACTTCGGGCGAGGCGCGCACTTCACGGCCCTGCTCGATCCAGGTGTACCAGCTGACGCTGACCCCGATCGCCAGCGCCACTTCCTCGCGCTTCAGGCCCGGGGTGCGCCGGCGCCCGGCCGGGAGGCCGAGCGTGGCGGGGTCGACACGGGCGCGGCAGGCCTTGAGGAAGCCACCGAGTTCCTTGCGTTCACTTTCGCTGCGCATCATCGGCCCGTCCTACCCTTTGTAGCGTCGAGCCATGCTCGACGCGTCTGCTACTGCGCCAACAGCAGCCGAGCATGGGCTCGGCTCTACCGGAAGCGTGATCAGCCACCCTCGGCGTTGCGCACAAGGGTGACGAAATCCGCGCAGGCGCGTCGATCAGGCATCGGCGCGCTTGGAGCCCACGGCCAAACCGGCCTTCAGGCTGGCCTCGACGAACTCGTCCAGGTCGCCGTCCAGCACCTTCTGCGTATCTGAACGCTCGATGCCGGTACGCAGGTCCTTGATACGGCTCTGGTCCAGCACGTAGTTGCGGATCTGGCTGCCCCAGCCGATGTCGGACTTGGTGGCTTCCACCGCGTCCTTCTCGGCGTTGCGCTTCTGGATCTCCAGTTCATACAGCTTGGCGGCCAGCATCTTCATCGCGTTGTCGCGGTTCTGGTGCTGGCTGCGGCCGGTCTGGCAGGCCACAACGATGTTGGTCGGGATGTGGGTGATACGCACCGCCGACTCGGTCTTGTTCACGTGCTGACCACCGGCACCGGACGAACGGTACACGTCGGTACGCAGGTCGGCCGGGTTGATGGTAATGTCGATGTTGTCATCGATTTCCGGCGACACGAACACCGAGGTGAAGCTGGTGTGGCGGCGGTTGTCCGAGTCGAACGGCGACTTGCGCACCAGGCGGTGCACGCCGGTCTCGGTCTTCAGCCAGCCGTAGGCGTAATCGCCTTCCACGCGCAGCGTGGCCGACTTGATGCCGGCGACGTCGCCACCGGAGACTTCCATCAGTTCGGTCTTCCAGCCGCGCGACTCGCACCAGCGCAGGTACATGCGCAGCAGGATCTCGGCCCAGTCCTGGGCTTCGGTGCCACCGGCACCGGCCTGGATGTCGACGAACGCGGCCGCATTGTCCATCTCGCCGGAGAACATGCGCTGGAACTCCAGCTTCTCCACGTGCGCCTGGTGCTTGTCGAGGTCGGCGACCACCGCCAGCGCGGTCTCCTCGTCCTGCTCGGACTCGGCCAGCTCCAGCAGTTCAGTGGCGTCGTTCAGGCCATCGAGCACCGAGGCGATGCCGCCCACGGTCTTTTCCAGGCTGGAACGCTCGCGGCCCAGGTTCTGGGCGTACTCGGCGTTGTTCCAGACGTCGGGGCTTTCCAGCTCCCGTGTTACTTCTTCAAGACGCTCTTTCTTGGCGTCGTAGTCAAAGATACCCCCGAAGCGACAGCACGCGATCGGTCAGATCGGTGATGCGCTGGCGGACAGGATTCAGTTCGATCATGTCGGCGGTTATGCATTCAAAAGATGACTGGTAATGATACCGCAGGCCGGGGATGCCCGGAATGAGGGCCTGGGCCTGCGCCGGGGCTCCAGCATGATGCACTGGCGCTGCATTCAGGCGGGCGATGTCCGCCTTGGCGCGGGGAGCCGGCCGGGCTGCGGCCGACCCCACACAGGGCCTCCTTGCCCCAGAGCGGCGTCGACGAGGGTCTTCCTTGCCCCCCCTCGGACGGCCACTTGGGGCAGTTGACTATTTAACCTCGAACTCGCCCACCAGCACGGTCTCGGCACGGTCCTTCAGTCGCATCGTCACCATCTGATCCTTCTGCTTCGGCGTGCCCCAGTGGGTGGTCAGCCGCAGCATCAGGGTTGTCGCACCGGTCACCAGCTGCTGGCGGCTGCCAAAGTAGTTCGCCTCCACCTTGTACCTGCCCGGCTTGGCGTTGCGCAGCGAGAACTGCTCGGGGCCATAGCCGCCGGTAAAGTCCTGCGACATCTGCCCGCCCTGGTAGGTCAGCCGGTTGCCGTAGTAGGCGCGCTCGCCGTTCGGGTCGGTTACCCACAGGTCCATGTCGCTGTTGTCGGCGTCCCACGACAGCACCACGCGCAGGTCCAGCGGCATCGCCTGCAACAGGCGCGGGTCGATGCCGGTGGTATCCAGCCGGGGCGTGCTGCCGGCCACCAGGTTGGTCAGCTCATCCAGTGCGATCAGGGCGATGCCATCGAAGCGGCTGTCCCACGGCCGCACCACCACCTGGTACAGCGGCGCCAGCGCCTGCTGTGGCTTGCCGGCCGCTGCCAGCGCCAGGCCCAGGTCGCGGAAGCTCTGCGGTTCTTCCTGGCCCATCGCCAGCACCTGCTCGAACACCGGCACCGCCAGTGCGGGAGCATCGGCCTGCATCAGTCGGTAACCGAGCACGCGCAGCAGGTGGCGGTTGTCCAGATCCATTTCGGCCAGGTTCGACAGCACCCGCAGTGCCAGCTCGCGCTGGCCCTGCTCCAGCAGCAGGTCGGCCACATCGAGGAAGAACGCGCTGCTGTCGGCGTGGGCATCGCGCTCGGCCAGATAGCGGTCATAGAGCTGCGACGGCGGCCCCTGGCGCAGGCGCCGGGCGATGGTCGAGTCCGGCTGCCAGGCCGCCAGCTGGATACCGAGCTCGCCCTCGTTGGCGGCAGCGGGCGCAGCGACACGACCACCAGTGACCGTGATTGAGTCCAGGGCCTTGTTCGATGCAGGCGCTGAGCGACGTGCACGCGCGCTGCTGGCTTCCATGCGCTGCTCGGTCGCCGCCATCGGCGTGGGGGCGGGCGGAGCGGCGGGGGCAGGCGCGGCGAGCATCGCCATCGGGGCCGATTCCATCGCGTAGTCCGCCGAGGCCACTTCCAGTGCCCCGCCCTTCGCCTGCGGCGGCACACCCTTCGGCCAGCTGCGGCTCCACCACTGCTGGCGCTCCTTCCAGCGTGCCGCCACTTCATCCAGGCGCTGGCGATCAGCAGCGGCGCGATCTCTTACCTGCACGGCAAACCTGGCGTCGTACTCGGCGCGCAGCGTGCCCGAAGGGCGGATCGCATAGCGCAGGTAGTCCTCCAACGTCTCCAGCACGATCAGCGAGGTATCCGGCCCCACCAGGCCAAACTGTTGTGACAGGCGCTGCATCGCCTCGCGGTTGCCACGGCGGTCGGCGGCCAGCTGCTGCAGACGCGCCTGCGCCCACAAACCGGCCAGCAGTTCACCGTCCTTGCTCTTCTGCGTGGCGGGCAACGCCTGCCATTCGCCGCCACCCACGCGCACCCGCATCGGCACACCGTCGGCTGCCAGTCGTGCGTGCAGCCACAGCCAGCCGTCGGCTTCACTGCGGCGATCGATCACTACTTCCTGCACGCCGCGTCCCGCATCGACCTGCACATCCAGCGGCGATGCCAGCAACGCGTGCACCGCCGCATCGACATCCTTGCCCAGCGCGACGAAGCGACCGCCATGCGCCTCACTCCAACCCCGCAGTCGCACGGCATCGGTGCGCGCGCCGGCGCTGCTGACGGCAAACAGGCGTTGATCCGGCGCCATCGCCGACAGCTGTTCCGGCCCATAGGTCAGCAGGCCATCGCTAAACAGCAGGTATTCCTTCACGCTCGATTGCGGCTGCCACTGCGCCAGCGCGCTGGCACCGTCCGGGCGCACGGCCTGCAGCGCTGCACGCAGCTCGCTCCAGTTACCGGCGCGGATGCGGAAGCGCCTTACCGGCTCGGCGCGATCGCGCAGCACGGTCAAGGCCACGGTGCCGTCGCCCATCGCGGCGAAGTAGTGATCCAGCAGTGCGAACTCACGCGTGCGTTCGCGCTGTCCCGCCGAACCGGAGCCGTCCCACAGCAGGCCGATTTCGCTCGGCAGTCTGCGCGGCGTGCTGCTGGCCGCCACCGGCAGCTGCGCCAGCAGGTAATGGCCGTCCTGCCAGGGCGCCACCTGCACCTGTGCCTGGCGGGCTGCCGGCAGCTGCCACTGCAGCTGTTGCGGCAGCTGCGCACCCCTGCCCTGCCACTGCAGGTGGCCCGCGCTGATGCGGAATGGCGCCGTACCTACGGTGGTCGTGCCAGGTGCCTGCAGTTTCAGTTCAACCGAGGCTGCACCGGCAGCAAACTGCAGCGGCAGCGTCCACTGCCAGCCTTGGCCGGCGAAGGCCAACGGCTCGCGGATCACCAGCTGCACGCGCCGGCTGCCGCCGGCCGGCAGCGGATAGATGCGCAGCCGGAACTGGTTGCCGGCGGTCTGTTCCAGCAGCCCAGGGTCGACGCCACGACGGGCGATCTCCTCGAACACCTGGCGGCCGCGGTCCTTGGGCACCGGCACCGCGTCACGCATCTCGCCGTTGATATCCAGCGCGAAGCCGCTGATCTGCTGGCCATCGGCCAGCGGGAACTGCAGCTCGCCCTCCAGTACCCGCCGGTTGGGGTTGTGGAATTCCAGCGTGATCCGGGTCTGGGCGATGCCGGCCTGGATCTCGCCCTCGATGCGGGCGTGTCGCAGTTGGACCGCCTGCTCAGCCGCCGGTGCGATCAGCAGCGGGGTGGCGGCCTGCGGCCGGGAGATCGGCGGCGACTGCGCGCCAGCGGGCCAGGCCGCAAGGGCCAGCAACAACACAATGCAGCAACGGGCGAAGACCATGACCGGACTCCAGTGGGATCGTGGATCGTTGAACGCACCAGCAGTCGTAACGGGGTTGGGAGACCAAAAAAGGGGACGGAGGGGATTAAGTCGCAACTGGCAAACAAGGCACAAGCGACTTAATCCCCTCCGTCCCCTTTTTCTCAGGCGGGCAGGCAGTGCTCGACGATCAGCTGGATGGCGCTGCCGCCGCGATAGTCGTCGCAGGCGAGCCGATAGGCGAGATGCACGTGGCGACTCGGCGCGTTGCCGTGCCAGCCGCCGAAATGGATGGCGTTGATGGTGCCGGGTACGCCGGGCAGGCGCAGTTCCAGCTTCAGGTGACGCTCCTTCAGCACGCGCCAGTTGGCCACTTCGAAGCGGCCATCGAACAGTGGCTCGGGGAAACCCTGGCCCCACGGCCCGGCCAGGCGCAACGCATCGGCGTGGCGATGGTCCAGCTCGTCCGCCGCCAGCTCGCCGTCACTGAGCACCTGCTGCTGCAGTGCCGCCGGATCGAGCATCTCCAGCACCACCGCGACGAAGGCGGCCTTGAAGTCATCAACGTGGTCACGCCGCAGGCTGAGGCCGGCCGCCATGGCGTGGCCACCGAAGCGTTCGATCAGGCCCGGGTGGCGCGCATCGACCAGCGCCAGGGCGTCACGGATGTGCAGGCCGGGAATGGAGCGCGCCGAGCCTCGCAGGGTGTCGGCGCCGGGTTCGGCCGGGGCGAAGGCGATCACCGGGCGATGCAGGCGATCCTTCATCTTCGACGCGACCAGGCCGACCACACCCGGATGCCAGTCGGCATCGAACAGGCAGGCGGCCACCGGGCGCTGCCCGGCCATGTCCAGCACCACCCGGGTCAACGCCTGCTCGGCGTCATCGGTCATCGACTGCTGCACCGCGCGGCGTTCTGAGTTGATCTGCTCCAGCGTCTGCGCGATCTCACGTGCCTGGCGCGGGTCTTCGGTCAGCAACAGCGCGATACCCAGCGCCATGTCTTCCAGCCGGCCTGCGGCATTCAGGCGCGGGCCGAGTGCAAAGCCGATGTCGGTAGCGGTCAGCCGCGCAGCATCACGGCCGCTGGCTTCGATCAGCGCACGCAGGCCGACACAGCCCTGCCCCGCGCGCAGACGGCGTAGGCCTGCGCTGACCAGCGCACGGTTGTTCGGGTCCAGCGCTACCAGGTCCGCAACGGTGCCCACCGCCACCAAGTCCAGCAGCGTGGTCAGGTCCGGTCCCTTGCCATCGGCAAAGACGCCGGCCTCGCGCATCTGCCGGCGCAGCGCCATCAGCACGTAGAAGATCACGCCGACGCCGGCCAGTGACTTGCTGGGGAAGGCATCACCGTCGAGATTGGGATCGACGATGACATCGGCCGGCGGCAACTGCGGCCCGGGAAGGTGATGGTCGGTGACCAGCACCTGCCAGCCGCGCGCCTTGGCCGCGGTCACGCCCGCATGGCAGGCAATGCCGTGGTCGACCGTAACCAGCAGGTCCGGCTGCAGCTCGGCCAGCTCCTCCACCAGAGAAGGTGACAGGCCGTAGCCGTGCACCATGCGGTTCGGCACCGCGTGGAAGACGTGTTGCGCGCCGAGCATGCGCAGGCCACGCACGCCGACCGCACAGGCGGTGGCGCCATCGCAATCGAAATCGCCGACCACCAGAATGCGCTTGTCGTTGGCGATGGCTTCGATCAGCAGGCCCACTGCATCATCGATACCGGTCAGCAGCTCGGGCGCGTGGAGGCTGCCCAGTTTCGGCAGCGCCAGCTCTGGCGTTCCCGCACCGCGGCTGGCATAGAGTCGCGCCAGCAATGGCAGCGTGCCCTCTGGCCAGCTGCCGGGCACGACCGCATCGCGGCGGCGGATCAGCGGTGTATCAGAGGGCTGCTGCGCAGCATCGGCGGCAAGGGACATCGGCATCGCCGGTTACAAAAGACCCGCACATCATAACGTGCACCGCTCCCCGGTCGGCTGCCGCTGCTGACGAGGCCCCTTGGCTCTTCGGCCAGCAGCATTTGGATTTCACGACCGCATCTTCCATGCTTGCCTGCCCTGGAACGGACTTCCATCCATGACCCGCACCCTGCTGACCGCGCTGATGGCACTCACCGTGGCCTCGGCCGCCCACTCCGCGACGCCTGAGCTCAGGCCCGGGGTCGAATTCGAACACAATGACTGGTCGCTGGCCTGTGACAACACCCGCACCTGCCGCGCGGCTGGCTACAGCCCGCAAGCTGCGGGCAACCTGCTCAGCCTGATGCTGGAGCGCGCCGGCGGCCCGGGTGCGAAGGTGATCGCGCGGCTGCGCAATGGCGAGGATGGCGAAAGCCCGACGCCGACCGGGGCGCTGCGCCTGCACCTGAACGGCAAGGACCTGGGCCCGGTGCGCGACACCGGCGACGGGGACAAAGTGTTGTTGCAGCAGGCACAGACCGATGCACTGGTCGCCGCACTGCCGCGCCAGGCACGCATCGAGATCATCGACGGCGAGGGCAAGGCGTGGCCGATCTCCGACCGCGGTGCGGCGGCCGTACTACTGAAGATGGACGAGGCCCAGGGCCGGCTGGACACGCCGGGGGCGCTGGTGCGGCGTGGCGACAAGCCCGAAACGAGCGTACCTGCGGCGTTGCCGGTGCCAGTGATCATGCGCGGCACACTGGTGGCACCGCGCGCCTCGGACGCGGCACTGGCGAAAGCACCGGGCCTGCGCAAGGCACTGATCGCCAGCCTGCCGAAGCCGGATGAGTGCGGCCGCCTGAGCGATGGCGGGACAGATGAGATCGAGATCCAGCGACTGGACGCCCAGCATGTGCTGGCAAGCACCAGCTGCTTCGTGGGTGCCTACAACTTCAGCAGCGGCTACTGGGTGGTGCAGGACAAAGCGCCGTACCAAGCGAAGTTCGTGACCTCCAACGCGGAGGACTTTGATCGCGATGACGCGACGCTGCGCGGGCGCTTCCGTGGGCGCGGCATCGGTGACTGCTTCTCCGGCCACGACTGGGCCTGGGATGGCGCACGATTCGTAAAGAGCAGCGAGTTCACTACCGGGCAGTGCCGGGGCGTCGCGGGCGGGCACTGGACGCTGCCAACGGTGGTGAGCGAGGTCCGTTGAGGCGCCGCTATCTGCGGTAGTGCCGGCCGCTGGCCGGCAACCCCGACAAACCCTGGGGGGTCAGAGCCGTTTTCCGATGGAAAACGGATCCGACCCCGGTCAGTCGTGCAGCTGGCGCGGCTTCTTCCAGAACTGCCAGCGCTGACCACGGTCCAGCTGGAACTGCAGGCCGTCCTCGAAATCCAGCACCAGCCGCTGCAGTTCGCCACGCTTGAGCGCGGCCAGCAGCGGCCGGATCGCATCGTTGCCGAGCTGCTGCAGCGAACGCAGCTGGCGCAGATCAACCAGTGCATCCACCGCTTGTTCGCCATCCACGGCCACACCGGCCGCCAGGGCCAGGCCCTGCAGCAGCGCGTCGCGGCTGCGCACCTGCGCGTGTGGGGTGCTGACCGACACCGGCATCACGCCACCGCCCCAGAACCACAGCGAATTGATCGGCTGTTGTCCCTGCGCGGCGCGCTGCTGGTTCCAGGAATGGTTGTGCAGCAGCACCTGCGCCTCGGTCATCAGCGCCCGCCAGCGGCGGCCGCCCTCGCCTTCCGGCAGGTGCGAGAACAGGTCATCACCCAGCACCTCGTCGGGGCTGTCGAAGTCCGGCAGCTCGCTGTCGATCGGCAGCCGCAGGTACCAGCGCGAGGGATCGGGTGCGTCGAGCACGAAGCCGGCATCTGCAAACAGCGGCTGCAGCACCGGCAGCAACGCCAGGCTGTCGGCCAGCGTAGGCCGCAGCGTTTCGCCGTAGGCCATCATCCGCGCGCCATGCATGTCCGGCACCATGCAGGCCGGATCGGCACGCAGCCAGCTGGCGCCGGCGGCATCGCCGACGTCGCGCTGACGGGTCAGCGCGGCCACCGGCCAGTGCGACGCGGCAACCGAGAAATGGCGTGTCAGCTGCGCGCGTTCGCCTGGCGCGACCTGCACCGTGGTGGCACGGCCGAGCGCACGTGCCACATCGTCCGGCAACGCAGCCGCGGCAAAGCGGCTGCGAGCAGGCAACAGCAGGGTCGCCGTCGCCACGTGGTCAGTCCACGTAGCTGACGCTGACGATCTCGTACTCGCGTTGGCCGGCCGGGGCGTCGATCACAATCGAATCACCTTCCAGCTTGCCGATCATCGCGCGCGCCACTGGTGAGGAAATCGCGATCAGGCCCTGCTTGATGTCCGCTTCCAGGTCGCCGACGATCTGGTACTTCTTCTCTTCGTCGGTTTCCACGTCGGCCAGCGTCACGCTGGCGCCGAACACCACCTTGGAGCCGGCATTGAGCTTGCTCACGTCGATGATCTCGGCGTGCGACAGCTCGCCCTCCAGCTGCTTGATGCGGCCTTCGATGAAGCCCTGTTCCTCGCGCGCGGCGTGGTACTCGGCATTCTCCTTCAGGTCACCGTGCTCACGCGCTTCGGCGATGGCCGCAATGACCTTCGGGCGCTTGACCGACTTCAGGTGATCCAGTTCGTCGCGCAGCTTCTGCGCGCCCTTCATCGTGATCGGGGCTCTCATGCATTCAACTCCTTGTGCAGCTCCTGCAGCGACCAGACGGGGCCGGTGCCGCGGAATTCCAGTGAATCCACCAGCGCCTTGGCGCCGGCAATGGTGGTCGAGTAGGTGACGCGATGCTGCAGCGCCTCGCGACGGATCGAGAACGAGTCGTTGATCGCCGAGCGACCTTCGGTCGTGTTGACGATGTAGACAATCTCGCCGTTCTTGATCGAGTCGACGATGTGCGGACGGCCTTCCACCACCTTGTTGATGATCTCGCAGTCCATGCCGTGCTGCTGCAGCCACGCGGCGGTGCCACGGGTCGCGATCAGGCTGTAGCCACGCGCCAGCAGCGCCTTGGCCACCGGCAGCACGCGCTTCTTGTCCGGGTCGCGCACCGAAACGAAGGCCTTGCCGACCGGCGGTGCCTTGATGCCACCGGCTTCCTGCGCACGCGCGAAGGCGGCGTTGAAGGTGCGGCCCACGCCCATCACCTCACCGGTGGAGCGCATCTCCGGCCCGAGGATCGGGTCGACGCCCTGGAACTTGGCGAACGGGAAGATCGCTTCCTTCACCGAGTAGTAGTCCGGCACGATTTCCTTGGTCGCGCCCTGCTCGGCCAGGCTCTTGCCCGCCATGCAACGGGCAGCGATCTTCGCCAGCGGCATGCCGGTGGCCTTGGACACGAACGGCACGGTGCGCGAGGCACGCGGGTTCACTTCCAGCAGATAGATGGTGTCGGCACCCTCGTCACTGGTCTGGATCGCGAACTGGGTGTTCATCAGGCCGACCACGTTCAGGGCCTTCGCCAGCTCCACCACCTGGCGGCGCAGTTCGGCCTGGGTTTCAGCCGACAGCGAGTACGGCGGCAGCGAGCACGAGGAATCGCCCGAGTGCACGCCGGCTTCTTCGATGTGCTCCATTACGCCGCCGATCAGGACGTTGCCCTGGGCATCGGCGATGATGTCGACATCGCACTCCACCGCGTTGTCGAGGAAGCGGTCCAGCAGCACCGGCGAATCGTTGGACACCTTCACCGCGTCGCGCACGTAGCGGGCCAGGTCGGCTTCGCCGTAGACGATTTCCATGGCACGGCCGCCCAGCACGTAGCTCGGGCGCACCACCAGCGGGTAGCCGATCTCGCGGGCCAGCAGCAGGGCTTCCTGATCATTGCGGGCGATGCGGTTCGGCGGCTGCTTCAGCCCCAGCCTGTCGACCAGCTGCTGGAAGCGCTCGCGGTCTTCGGCCAGGTCGATCGAGTCCGGGCTGGTGCCGATCACCGGCACGCCGTTGGCTTCCAGCGCGCGCGCCAGCTTCAGCGGGGTCTGGCCGCCGTACTGCACGATCACGCCCTTCGGCTGTTCCAGTTCGACGATCTCCAGCACGTCTTCCAGGGTCAGCGGCTCGAAGTACAGGCGGTCGGAGGTGTCGTAGTCGGTCGACACGGTTTCCGGGTTGCAGTTGACCATGATGGTTTCATAGCCATCCTCGCGCAGCGCCAGCGCCGCGTGCACGCAGCAGTAGTCGAACTCGATGCCCTGGCCGATGCGGTTCGGGCCACCGCCCAGGATCATGATCTTGTCGCGGTTGCTCGGCGCGGCCTCGCACTCGTCCTCGTAGGTCGAGTACAGGTAGGCGGTACCGGTGGAGAATTCACCGGCACAGGAGTCCACGCGCTTGTAGACCGGGCGCACCTTGTGCGCACGACGCAGCGCGCGGATGGCGGCTTCGTTGGTGCCGGTCAGCTGCGCCAGGCGCGCGTCGGAGAAGCCAGCGCGCTTCAGCTTGCGCAGGCGTGCGGCATCCAGCGCATCGATGCCACCGGCGGCGACTTCGCCTTCCGCCGCGATGATTTCCTCGATCTGGTCCAGGAACCAGTGATCGATGAATGACAGTGCGTAGATCTCTTCCACGCTCATGCCGGCGCGGAACGCATCGGCCACATAGAACAGGCGCTCCGGGCCCGGCGCCTTCAGCTCGCGACGCAGGGTCTGCAGGTCGTCTTCGTTGCCCAGGTCCAGACCGGTCGGGTCGAAGCCGACCTTGCCGGTTTCCAAGCCACGCAGGGCCTTCTGCACCGACTCCTGGAAGGTGCGGCCCATCGCCATCACCTCGCCCACCGACTTCATCTGGGTGGTCAGGCGGGCATCGGCGGCCGGGAACTTCTCGAAGGCGAAGCGCGGGATCTTGGTGACGACGTAGTCGATGGACGGCTCGAACGAGGCTGGGGTCAGGCCGCCGGTGATTTCGTTCTTCAGTTCGTCCAGGGTGTAGCCCACGGCCAGCTTGGCGGCGACCTTGGCGATCGGGAAGCCGGTGGCCTTGGAAGCCAGCGCCGACGAACGCGACACGCGCGGGTTCATCTCGATGACGACCACGCGGCCGGTCTTCGGGTTGATGCCGAACTGCACGTTCGAGCCACCGGTATCGACGCCGATCTTGCGCAGCACGGCGATGGAGGCATCGCGCAGGCGCTGGTACTCCTTGTCGGTCAGGGTCTGCGCCGGCGCCACGGTGATCGAGTCACCGGTGTGCACGCCCATCGGGTCCAGGTTCTCGATCGAGCAGACGATGATGCAGTTGTCCGCGGTATCGCGGACCACTTCCATCTCGAATTCCTTCCAGCCCAGCACCGACTCTTCCACCAGCACTTCGGTGGTCGGCGACAGCTCCAGGCCGCGGCTGACGATCTCGACCAGCTCTTCGCGGTTGTAGGCGATGCCGCCACCGCTGCCGCCCAGGGTGAAGCTGGGGCGGATGATGGTCGGATAGCCGACGCGGGTCTGGATTTCCAGCGCTTCGTCCAGGGTGTGGGCGACGGCGGCGGTCGGGCACTCCAGGCCGATCTCACCCATGGCCACGCGGAACAGCTCGCGGTCTTCGGCCATGCGGATCGCTTCGCGCTTGGCGCCGATCAGCTCGACGTTGTACTTCTCCAGCACGCCGTTATCGGCCAGGTCCAGCGCGCAGTTCAGCGCGGTCTGGCCACCCATGGTCGGCAGCAGCGCATCGGGCTTTTCCTTGGCGATGATCTTCTCGACCGTCTGCCAGTTGATCGGCTCGATGTAGACGGCGTCGGCCATCTCCGGGTCGGTCATGATCGTGGCCGGGTTGCTGTTGACCAGCACCACGCGGTAACCCTCGTCACGCAGGGCCTTGCAGGCCTGGGCACCGGAGTAGTCGAACTCGCAGGCCTGGCCGATGACGATCGGGCCAGCACCGATGATGAGGATGGTCTTGAGGTCAGTGCGCTTGGGCATTTTCTTCTCTAAGTCAGTACAGCGTGACAAGGGGGAGTGATCGCACGCTGTCGATCAGGAATCTTGATCCGCAGCGCCGCGCCAGTGGCAGCAGCGATGCGGGGTTTACGGTCCATCGCGACGCCACCGGGGGGCCGGCGGCGTACTGATCACGCCTTGGCCTGCTCCATCAGCGCCACGAAACGGTCGAACAGCGGACCGACGTCGTGCGGGCCCGGCGATGCTTCCGGGTGGCCCTGGAACGAGAACGCCGGCACGTCGGTGCGGGCGACGCCCTGGTTGGTGCCGTCGAACAGCGAACGGTGGGTCACGCGCAGGGTCGGCGGCAGGGTTGCTTCGTCGATCGCGAAACCGTGGTTCTGCGAGGTGATCATCACCCGGCCGCTGTCCAGGTCCTGCACCGGGTGGTTGGCACCGTGGTGGCCGTGGCCCATCTTCATGGTCTGCGCGCCCGAGGCCAGGCCCAGCAGCTGGTGGCCCAGGCAGATGCCGAAGGTCGGGATCTTCACGTCGATGAAGGTCCTGATCGCTTCGATGGCGTAGTCGCACGGTTCCGGGTCACCCGGGCCGTTGGACAGGAACACGCCGTCCGGCTTCAGCGCCAGCACTTCGGCGGCCGGGGTCTGCGCCGGCACCACGGTCACTTCGCAACCGCGCTCGGCCAGCATGCGCAGGATGTTGGTCTTCACGCCGAAGTCGTAGGCCACGACCTTGAACCGGGCCGGCACGCTGACGAAGGCGTTGGCATCCAGGTCCAGCTGGCCCTCGGTCCAGGTGTAGGTCTTCTCGGTAGTGACGACCTTGGCCAGATCCATGCCCTTCAGCCCCGGGAACTTGCGGGCGGCTTCCAGTGCCTTTTCCACGTCGATGTCGCCGGCCATCAGCGCACCGTTCTGCGCGCCCTTCTCGCGCAGGATGCGGGTCAGCTTGCGGGTGTCGATGCCGGCGATGGCGACCACGCCACGCTGGATGAGCCAGTCCTGCAGCGACACCTGGCTGCGCCAGTTGCTGGGACGGCGCGGAACGTCGCGCACGATCAGGCCGGCCGACCACACCTTGGACGCTTCATCGTCCTGGTCGGTCATGCCGGTGTTGCCGATATGCGGATAGGTCAGCGTGACCATCTGCCGGGCGTAGGACGGGTCGGTCAACACTTCCTGATAGCCGGTCATGGCGGTGTTGAACACCACTTCACCGACGGACAGGCCGGGCGCGCCTACGGATTCGCCCTCGAATACGGTGCCGTCTTCGAGGACGAGGATTGCGGCTTGGGTCACGGGAATCTCACTTTGGCTACCGAGGGGGCTGCCGAAGTCACGCCTGCGCTTCACGGAAATCCGGTTGCAAAAAAGCGCGGACGTACGGTCTGGGACCGGTCCGGCTTTCGTGATTCGGCGAGTGCGAATTGTAGCGCTGCCGGGGCGCTCGCGCCAGCGGTTATCGCGCTTCATGAACAGGCAATTGCGCATTCATTTCAATCCGGCTCGGTATGCGGCACCCGCTACCCGGTAGTGCCGGCCGCTGGCCGGCAATCCATGGCGTCCCGTCACCCAAGGTTGCCGGCCAGCGGCCGGCACTACCGCCTTAAGCCAGCAGGTCCCGCACCCGGTAGCTGCCCGGGGCCCGGCCCCGCAGCCGGCGGGCGGCGAACAGGGCGCCGCGGGCGAAGATGTCGCGGTTGGTGGCCCGGTGTACCAGCTCGATGCGCTCGCCCAGCCCGGTGAACTGCACCAGGTGCTCGCCGACGATGTCGCCGGCGCGCAGGCTGGCGTAATGCGGCTCCGCCCCGCCCCGCTGCGCGGCCGCGCCCAGGGTCAGTGCAGTGCCCGATGGCGCGTCCTTCTTCTGGGTGTGGTGCGATTCGACGATGTCGCAGTCCCAGCCAGCCAGCGCCTGTGCCGCGCGCTCGACCAGCTCGTCCAGTACCGCCACGCCCAGGCTGAAGTTCGAGGCCCATACCAGCGGGATCTTCGCCGCTGCCGCATCCAACGCCTGGCGCTGCGTGCTGGAAATACCGGTGGTACCCGACACCAGCCCTGCCCCGCGATCCACGCACAGCGCCAGCAGCGGGTCGAAGCCCTCCGGCAGGCTGAAGTCAATGGCCACGTCGAACACCGGCGCACCGGGCAGTTCGCTGGCCGCGAAGAACGGCACACCGTCGATTACGCGCTGGGCCGGCGCGCGGCCGGTCACGGCGGCCACGATCTGCAGGGTTTCGGAATGTTCGGCGGCCAGCCGCAGCAGGGCTTGGCCCATGCGCCCGGAGGCACCGTGAATGAGCAATCGCAGGGGAGTCTGGTTCATGCCTGCAGGCTAGCGGCAGCACGCCCGCTCCGGCAAGCGCCATCGCTGCGATGCTGCTTGCCCCTGCGGTGACGGGTTTGCCACTGGACGCGGCAACGCTCCCCTTCAAGTCTGTGGCCCTTCCCTCAGCCCGGTCAAAACCCATGAAATCCTCGACCGTCTTCAGCAAATGCGCCAGGAAGACCGGTTATGCCGGGACATCGACCACGCGCTACCGCTTGCTGGATGCCGCCCTGCTTGTCGTTAATCACCAGCGCGCCAGCGAAAGCCGGGGCTTCTATGTGAATGCTGGACTCTACTTTCCAGAGCTGCTCGCATATCCCCTCGCGCCTGACGATCTTGAAACGGCTTTCCGGTACCGCTCCAGCATTCCCACGCCCCATGTCGACTGGCGGATCGAAGAAACGCCAGGCCTGCGCCGGACCTTCATCCAGCAGGACCTTGAAGATCTGCTGGAGGCCGGCAACCGCGACGCGTTGAAGGCCCTGCTGCTCGATGCCCTGGCCGACGTGGCGGGTTTCGCAGCAGCCCATGGAAACCGCGAATCGGTGCGGCGATTGAATCAGGACGGGAACTTCCGCGCGATCATCCGCAGAGAGGTCTGAACCCTGGAAAGCGTGCGGGTCGAAAGTTCGCACCCTCCGGACAGCCGCGGTCCAGCATGGCTGGACGCTACTTCTTGGTCGGCCCGCAGCTGTCGCACCCCCCACAGGCACCGTTACCACCGCTGGCCGGCGGCGCGATCTTCCGCCCCAGCGCCTGCAGCCAGGCCGCGCGACCCGGCTTCAGCAGGGCCAGCGCCAAGGCCCCGCGCAGCGTGCGCACGGTGCCCGGGAACTGCTTCTTCAGCACCACCCAGGCACTGACCAGCACGGCCACCGCGATGATCAGGTACTGGATCAGCAGCCCGGTATCCATCAGCCGCCTCCCAGCGCCTTGGTCACCTGGTAGGTGATCAGCGCGGCCACGTAAGCCGCGGCAAACAGGTAGAACGCGGCAAAGCCCATCTGCTTCCACGAGTTGGTCTCGCGCTTGATGGTCGCCAGCGTCGAGATGCACATCGGGGCGTAGATGTACCAGACCAGCAGCGACAGGGCCGTGGCCAGCGACCAGCCATCGCTGATCAACGGGGTCAGCGCCTGGCTGGCGGCATCGTCATCGGCGGCCGACAGCGCATACACGGTGGCCAGCGACGATACCGCCACCTCACGCGCGGCCAGGCCCGGGATCAGCGCGATGCAGATCTGCCAGTTGAAGCCCAGCGGTGCGAAGAACACCGCCATCGCATGGCCGATCCGGCCGGCGTAGCTGTAGTCGATGGCCGGCATCGTGGCATCGGCCGGGGCCGCCGGGAACGACAGCAGCACCCACAGCAGGATGGTCAGCGCCAGGATGATGCCACCGACACGCTTGAGGAAGATCATGCCGCGCTCATACAGGCCAACCGCCAGGTCACGCACATGTGGCAGGCGGTACGACGGCAGCTCCAGCATCAGCGGATGCTCGCTCTTGTCGCGGCGCCACTTCTTCATGATCCACGACATCGCCAGCGCACTGAGGATGCCGGCGGCGTACAGGCCGAACAGGACCAGGCCCTGCTGGTTGAATACCCCCCACACCGTCTTCTGCGGAATGAATGCACCGATCAGCAGGGCGTACACCGGCAGGCGCGCCGAGCAGGTCATCAGCGGTGCGACCAGGATGGTGGCCAGGCGGTCACGCGGGTCCTGGATGCTGCGCGTGGACATGATGCCCGGCACCGCGCAGGCGAAGCTGGACAGCAGCGGGATGAACGAGCGGCCGGACAGGCCGGCGGCGGCCATCATGCGGTCGAGCAGGAACGCCGCACGTGGCAGGTAGCCGGATTCCTCCAGCACCAGGATGAAGAAGAACAGGATCAGGATCTGCGGCAGGAACACCACCACGCCACCGACGCCGGCGATGATGCCGTCGGTCAGCAGGCTGGCCAGCGGACCCTCCGGCAACACGCTGCCAACGAGAGCACCGAGCCAGGCGAAGCCAGCCTCGATGCCATCCATCAACGGCGTCGCCCAGGCGTACACCGCCTGGAAGATCAGGAACATCACCACTGCAAGGCTGATCAGCCCGAACACCGGGTGCAGCAGCCAGCGGTCCAGCGCGTCGTCGATCTTCGCGGTCCGCGCCGGCATCCGCACGGCGACCGACAGGATCTCGCGCACCTTGGCGTGGTAGTCGATGCCACCTTCCGGGCCGGGCACCGGCGCATCCAGGTGCGGCACCATCGCATCGAGGCGCTCGACCAGGGCCTTGGCACCCTGCTTGCGCACCGCCACGGTCTCCACCACCGGTACGCCCAGCTCGCGCTCCAGCGCGGCCACGTCCACCTGGATGCCACGGCGCTGGGCCGCATCGACCATGTTCAGGGCGACCACCATCGGCTTGCCCAGCTCACGCAGCTCCAGCGCGAAGCGCAGGTGCAGGCGCAGGTTGGTGGCGTCGATCACGCACAGCAGCACGTCCGGCGCAGCTTCGCCCGGGTAGAAGCCCCGGCACAGGTCACGGGTGATCGCCTCGTCCAGGCTGGCCGGATGCAGGCTGTAGGCGCCCGGCAGGTCGAGCACGGCGAATTCGCGGCCGGACGGCGCACGCAGGCGGCCTTCCTTGCGCTCGACGGTGACGCCGGTGTAGTTGGCGACCTTCTGCCGGCTGCCGGTCAGCTGGTTGAACAGCGCGGTCTTGCCGCTGTTGGGGTTGCCGACCAGCGCGATGCGCAGCGGTGAGGCGGAGACAGTGGCGGTCATGCGCGTCGTTCCTGACTGACGGCGTCGACCACGACGCGCTTGGCTTCACTGATCCGCAGCGCGAACCGGGTGAACCCGACCTGCACCAGCAGCGGCTCGCCCCCCACCGGGCCCTTGGCCACCAGGCGTACTTCCTCGCCATTCACGAAACCCAGCTCGCGCAGGCGGCGGGCAATGGCATCGTTGGCATGCAGGTCCTGCACGGACTCGACCACGGCCGAGGTGTGCAGCGGCAGTTCGGACAGCGTCATCTAGCGTGTTCTCTGCTGGATGTAAATGGTTCTCGATTCTAACATTCCCGCGTCGCGTCATGGCCCATGACCAATGGCCCGCTATGATCCATACAGGTATGGAGTGACCCTGGAATCCCATGAACGATGCTTTGCAGATCGAGCGCCGTGGCGCTGTCCTCACCCTCTGGCTGAACCGGCCGGAGCTGCACAACGCCTTTGACGCCAGCCTGATCGCCCGGCTGACTGCCGCACTGGAAGCCGCCGGCGGCGATGATTCGGTCCGGGCCGTGGTGGTCGCCGGTCACGGCGCTTCCTTCTCGGCCGGTGCCGACATGCAGTGGATGCGCGGCATGGCCGCCGCCAGCGAGGCCGACAACCGCGAGGACTCGCTTGCCCTGGCGCGGCTGATGCGCACCCTGGACGAGCTGCCCAAGCCGACCCTGGCCCGGGTCCACGGCGCGGCCTTCGGTGGCGGCGTCGGCCTGGTTGCCTGCTGCGACATTGCCATCGCCAGCACTGCGGCCCGCTTCGGCCTGACCGAAAGCCGCCTGGGCCTGCTGCCCGCCGTCATCTCGCCCTACGTGATCGAGGCCATCGGCCCGCGCCAGGCCCGTCGCTGGTTCGCCACCGGCGAGCACTTCGATGCCGACACCGCGCTGCGCATCGGCCTGGTCCATCAACTGGTCGAACCCGAGCGCCTGGACGAGGCGCTCGAACGCCAGCTGGCGCTGCTCGACAAGGCCGGCCCGATCGCCTCGTCCACCGCCAAGCAGCTGGTGCGGCAGGTCCGCGACAGCCATGACCGCGACGCACTGGATCGCGATAATGCGGCCCTGATCGCGCGCCTGCGGGTCTCCGCCGAGGGCCAGGAAGGCCTGGGCGCCTTCCTCGACAAGCGCGCCCCCCACTGGGTCACGGAAGCCTGAACATGCTCGATCATCTTGGTTTGACCAGCGCCGACCTGGCGCGCAGCAGGACCTTCTTCCTGCAGGCACTGGCGCCGCTGCAGATCGGCGTGGTGATGGAAGTGACCGCCGAACAGACCGGCGACCACGACCACGTCGGCTTCGGCAGCGACGGCAAGCCGTTCTTCTGGCTCGGCAATGGCGGCACCGCCAGTCACGGCGTACACGTGGCCTTCGCCTGCGCCAGCCGTGCGCAGGTGGATGCCTTCCATGCCGCCGCGCTCGCCGCCGGCGGCCGCGACAACGGCGCGCCGGGCCTGCGCCCGTGGTATCACCCGGATTACTACGCGGCCTTCGTGCTCGACCCGGACGGCAACAACATCGAAGCGGTCTGCCACCGCCCCGCCGATGGGGCAGCCGCATGAGCGATTACGTCCGCATCGTCGAGGTCGGCCCGCGTGACGGCCTGCAGAACGAAAAGCAGTCGGTGTCCACCGCCGACAAGATCGAACTGATCAACCGCCTGTCGGCCACCGGCCTGCGCAGCATCGAGGCGACCAGCTTCGTCAGCCCGAAGTGGATCCCGCAACTGGCCGACGCCGCCAAGGTCTATGCCGGCATCCAGCGCAGGCCGGGTGTCCACTACCCGGTGCTGGTACCGAACGAACAGGGCTACGACCGCGCCCGTGCGGTCGGCGTCGAGGAGGTGGCGGTATTCACTGCCGCGTCCGAGGCGTTCAACCGCACCAATACCAATGCCGGCATCGACGAGTCGCTCGCCCGGTTCGAGCCCATCCTGCGCCGCGCCGCCGCCGATGGCGTGCGCGTGCGCGGCTACGTCTCCACCGTGCTCGGCTGCCCCTACCAGGGCGAGGTCCCGCTGGCCGACGTGGTGCGCGTGGCGCGCGCGCTGCACCAGATGGGCTGTTACGAAATCTCGCTGGGCGACACCATCGGCGTCGGCACCCCGCGCAAGGCACGGGCGATGCTGCAGGCGGTGGCGGCCGAGATTCCGATGGACGCATTGGCCGTGCACTTCCACGACACCTACGGCCAGGCCATCGCCAACATCGCCACCTGCCTGGAAGAAGGCGTGCGCGTGGTCGACAGTGCCGTCTCCGGCGCCGGTGGCTGCCCGTATGCGAAGGGCGCCAGCGGCAACGTCGCCAGCGAGGACGTGGTCTATCTGCTGCAGGGCCTGGGCCTGGACAGCGGCGTGGACCTGCCGGCACTGGCCGAGACCGGCCGCTGGCTGGCCGGCCTGCTCGGTCGCGCTACCGCCAGCCGCACCGGGCAGGCGCTGGCCGCCGCAGGTTGACCGCCGCACTGCGCCGCCCTGCTGCGGCGGCGCAGTGCACAACAGCGACGGTCGCAGCTTCCGTTAGAATCGGCGGTTCTCGAACCTGCAGGACCGTTCAATGCAGCTGTCTTCCGTACGTGCCGTGATCACTGGCGGCGTCTCCGGCCTCGGCCTGGCCGTGGCCCAGCACCTCGTCGCCCAGGGCGGCAAGGTGGCCCTGTTCGACCTCAACGACGCCAAGGGCGCCGCCGCCGTTGCCGATCTGGGTGCCGACAACGCCCGCTATTTCAACGTCAACGTCAGCGATGAGGCCGCCGTGGCTGCGGCCATCGACCAGGCCCACGATTTCCTCGGCGGCCTGAACGTGGCGATGAACTGCGCCGGCATCCTCGGCGCCGGCCGCGTGCTGGGCAAGGAAGGCCCGATGCCGCTGGCCGGCTTCCAGGGCACGGTGATGGTCAACCTGGTCGGCAGCTTCAACGTGGCCAAGGCCGCGGCCAACCGCATGCAGCACAACGAGGCCGGCATCGATGGCGAGCGCGGGGTGATCATCAACACCGCCAGCATCGCCGCCTATGAAGGCCAGATCGGACAGGCCGCCTATGCCGCCAGCAAGGGCGGCGTGGTGTCGATGACGCTGCCGATGGCACGCGAACTGTCGCGCTTCGGCATCCGCGTCAATACGATTGCTCCCGGCGTGTTTTGGACGCCGATGGTGGACGGCATGCCCGAAGCCGTGCAGCAGTCGCTGGCCGCCTCGATTCCGTTCCCGTCGCGCCTGGGCAAGCCGGAAGACTTCGCCAGCCTGGTCGGCTTCATCCTCGGCAACACCTACCTCAACGGCGAGACCATCCGCCTGGACGGCGCTACCCGCCTCGCTCCGAAGTGATTCCCCACGGGCGCCGGGACGGCGCCCTCCCCCAACGACCTAGATCACCATGAAAGCCAACGACATCAAGAAGGGCAACGTCGTCGAGTACAACAACGGCGTGTACCAGATCCGCGACATCGAGCGCAGCTCGCCGCAGGGTCGCGGCGGCAACGTCCGCTTCCGCTTCATCATGTACAGCGTGCCGGGCGGCAACAAGCTCGACGCCAGCTTCGATGCCGACGACAACCTGGTCGAGGTCGAACTGCTGCGCCGCCAGTCCACCTATTCGTACAAGGACGGCGATGCCTTCGTGTTCCTCGATGACGAGGACTACACCCCGTACACCCTGGACGCGGACGTGATCGGCGATGACGCCGGTTACATCACCGACGGCCTGACCGGCATCTACGTGCAGGTGATCGACGAGCAGCCGGTGGCGATCCAGCTGCCGGCCTCCGTGGTGCTGGAAGTGATCGAGACGCCGCCGGAACTGAAGGGTGGCACCGCCACCAAGCGCCCGAAGCCGGCCAAGCTCAACACCGGCATCGAGATCATGGTGCCGGAGTACATCGTCAACGGCGAGCGCGTGCTGGTGAACACCGCCACCGGCGAATTCGCCGGCCGTGCCGACTAAGCATCCTGCGCCGATCGCCTGCCGATCACTGCCTGCGGCAAGTTCGCCGCAGGCAGCAAGCAGCGCATCGCTGACAGCAGTTGTGTAGAGCCGAGCCCGCGCTCGGCTGCAGTGCCTGTGCAGAGCACAACGCAGCCGAGCGTGGGCTCGGCTCTACAGAGGGCCTACGGCTGCTTCGCGCCGAAATTGCCGCAGCCGTGGTACTGGCGGGTACCGACGGTCAGCATCGCCTTGGCCTCGAATGCCTCGCCGCTCATGTCATCCTGGCAGGTGGTGCGCTGGAAGCTGAGCTTGACGTCGGTGCCGTCGGACGCCTTCCCGCTCCATCCATCAGCGCCCTGGGTGGGCTTGGCCACGTCAAAGCGGCGCTCGCCGTAGTCAACTTCCACCTGCAGGCCCGGCATATCGCCATCGACGACTGCAAGCCATCCGGGTTCATTGCCGGTGGCACGGAACGCGGCATTGCCGGCGCTGCCATCGCCTTCGGCAGCTTCCACCGCATGGCACTCGCGATCCGGCTCGCCCTTCAGGCTCAGCAGGCCATCATCGCTGCCCTTGGTCCAGAAGCTGTTGCCAAGGCCATCGTTGTATTTGGCGCCCGATGCCGCGCGCTCGGAGGTCATGGCGAAGCGACGCTCGCCGATTACCAGCGTGGCAGCATCCTCGCCATTGAATGTCGCGACCACACTCAGATCACCACACTGGTAGGCGGTCTCGCTGCCACCTTCCGTGTTGGCGCTCGGCTGCGGCGTGGCAGGCGAGGCGTCATTGCTGCCCGCCGCGGGTGCCTGGGCCGGCTGGCACGCGGCCAGGACCAACCCCAGGGAGGCTGCCAACAGACTGGGGACTACACGCATGGCTCGACTCCTTGTCGACACTACAGGAATGCTCGACCCTACCACCTCGGGGTGAGCGGGGCCTGAAAACGGCCTGACCGCACTCATGCGGCCAGCACCGCCATCGACAGCAGCTGCGCGCCACTGCCGCCGGAACTGCAGGTCCAGACCCGCAACAGGCGCAGCTTCAGTTCGCGCTCCCGGCCCTGCCGCCACACCGACATCCGCACGTCGCTGGACAGCAACGCCAGACGGCCACACAGCAGCGTTTCCACCGCGTGCAGCTGCAGGCTTCGTACCTGCAGGTCTCCGGCCAACCAATCACCCAGCCACGGCAGATCGAGCATGCGGCCACCGTGGCCGTCCATCAGGAACAGGGCCGGCGATACCAGCGCGTTCAACGCATCGTGATTGTTCTCCAGCAGCGCTGCGCACAGGCGCTGTTCCAGCGCCAGCAACTGCTGCTCATGCAGATCTTCAACGATGTTTCGTTCCATCCACGGTTCCTCCCGGCATCGGCCGGCGCCTGCGCAGGCGCTGCGCGATCCACTGCCGCGCGCCCTGCACCACTACATAGAAGACCGGCACGAAGAACACCGCCAGCACGGTCGCACTGACCATGCCGCCGAACACACCGGTTCCAATCGCCTGCTGGGTTTCCTTCGACGCGCCCTGCGCCAGCATCAGCGGCACCACGCCCAGCGCGAACGCCAGCGAGGTCATCACGATCGGGCGCAGGCGCAGCCGCGCCGCCTCCAGCACTGCTTCAACCAAACCGCGCCCCTGCTGCTGCAGCTGGCGCGCGAATTCGATGATGAGGATCGCGTTCTTCGCCGACAGCCCGATCACGGTGATCATGCCGACCTTGAAGAACACGTCGTTGGGCATGCCGCGCAACAGCACCGCGGCGACCGCGCCGAGCAGGCCCAGTGGCACCACCAGCAGCACCGCCAACGGAATCGACCAGCTCTCGTACAGCGCGGCAAGCACCAGGAACACCACCAGCATCGACAACAACAGCAGCCACGGCGCCTGCGCCCCCGACTCACGCTCCTGCAGCGACTGGCTGGTCCACTGCAGGGCGAAGCCGGACGGCAGCTTTGCGGCCAACCGCTCCATCTCCGCCATGGCCTGGCCGGTGGACACGCCAGAGGCCGGGGCGCCGGACAGGTTCAGCGCGGGGAAACCAAGATAGCGTTGCAGCTGCAACGGCGCTTCGGTCCAGTGCGGGGTGACCAGCTCGGACAACGCCACCATGCCGCCCTCGCTGTTGCGCACGTACAGCTTCAGCACGTCTTCCAGCTCCATCCGGTGCGGCGCATCGGCCTGCAGGATCACCTGCTGCAGCCGTCCCTTGTTGGGGAAGTCGTTGACGTACTGCGAGCCCATGGCCGCCGACAGCGTGCTGCTGATGTGCTCGAAGCCCACGCCCATTGCCTCGGCCTTGGCCCGGTCGATGTCCAGCCGCACGCTGGTGCCGGCCGGCAGGCCATCGGCATGCACCTCCGACAGCAGCGGGCTGGCTTCGGCCAGCTTCAGCAGCTGCTGCAGGGCCGCGCGCAGTTCGGCCTGGCCCTGCCCGGTGCGCGCCTGCAGCGCCAGCGAGAAGCCGGACGAACGTCCCAGGCTGTCGATGGCCGGCGGCATCACGCTCATCACCTCGCCCTCGGCAATCGTGGCCATCGCCTGCTGCGCGGCCTCCACCTCACCGGCCGCGGTTGCGCCTGCGCGCTCACCCCAGTCCTTCAGCATGGTGTAGGTCAGCGCCGCACTCGGGCCGGAACCGGAAAAGCTGTAGCCGAGGATCGACTGGTTGGAGCCGATGCCCGGACGCGAGGCCACGTGCCGTTCGTAGGCTTCGACCACGGCCAGCGTACGCTCGGCCGTCGCCTCGGCCGGCAGCTGGATCGAGGTCATGAAATAGCCCTGGTCTTCTTCCGGCAGGAATGCGCCCGGCAGCCAGTGCAGGCCCAGCAGCAACGCCGCCACCAGTGCGGCGAACACGCCCATCACCCGCCCGCTCCGCTGCAGCACCGTCGCCACACCACGCTGGTAATGCCCGGTCATCCGCTCGAAGCCCCGGTTGAAGGCGCCGAACAGCCCGCCGCGACCGTGATGGCCGTGGTTGGCCTGGCGCAGCAGGGTCGCGCACAGCGCCGGCGTCAGGCTCAGGGCCAGCAGCGCCGAGAACAGGATCGACACTGCCATCGCCACGGTGAACTGACGGTAGATCGCGCCCACCGAACCGCTGGCGAACGCCATCGGGATGAACACCGCGGTCAGCACCAGGGTAATGCCGATCACTGCGCCGGTCAGTTCACGCATCGCCTTGATGGTGGCCTCGCGCGGCGGCAGGCCCTCCTCGGCCATGATCCGTTCCACGCCCTCGACCACCACGATCGCGTCGTCGACGATGATGCCGATCGCCAGCACCATGCCGAACATGGTCAGCACGTTGATCGAGAAGCCCAGCGCCAGCATCACCGCGAACGTACCCAGCAGCGCGATCGGTGCGACCAGCGCCGGGATCAGCGTGTAACGCCAGTTCTGCAGGAACAGGTACATCACCGCGAACACCAGCAGCATCGCCTCCAGCAGGGTCTGCACTACCTTCTGGATCGAGATCTTCACGAACGGCGCGGTGTCGAACGGGATGCTCGCTTCCACCCCGCGTGGCAGCAGCGGCGCCAGCTCAGCCATGCGCTCACGGACCGCCGCGGCGGTACGCACCGCGTTCGCGCCCGGGCGCAGCTGCACGCCGGCGGCGGTGGCTGGATGGCCGTCCTCGCGGGTGCCCCAGGCATAGCTCTGCGCGCCCAGCTCGACGCGGGCGACATCACCCAGCACCACCCGTGAACCGTCGGCGCCGGCACGCAGTACGATCGCCGCGAACTGTTCCGGCGTGGACAACTGGCCGTCGGCACTGAGCGGCACGGTGATGCGCTGGCCTGGAACACCCGGCGAATCACCAATGCGTCCTGGCGAAATCTCCAGGTTCTGCTGCTCGATTGCGGTTGCCACATCGCCCATGGTCAGGCCGTAGCCGGTCAACCGGGTCGGGTCCAGCCACACGCGCATCGCCTGCTCGGCACCGAACAACTGCACGCGGCCGACGCCATCGATACGGCGCAGCTCTTCGATGATGTTGCGCGCCATGAAATCGCCCAGCGCGGCCTCGCTGACGCTGGCATCGGGCGAACGCAGGCCGACCAGCATCAGGAAGCCGGAATCAGCGGCCTCCACGAACAGGCCGTTCTGGCGCACGCTGCGCGGCAGCCGCGGTTCGATCGCCTTGATCCGGTTCTGCACGTCCACCTGCGCCAGCTCCGGATTGGTGCCGGGCTTGAAGGTGGCAGTGATTGACGCTTCGCCGGACGTGTCCACCGACGACTCGAAGTACAGCAGGTGCTTGACGCTGGACAGCTCGCGCTCGATCAGGCCAACCACGGCATCATTCAGCGTCTGCGGGCTGGCACCCGGGTAGCTGGCATAGATGCTGACGCTGGGCGGGGCGACTGCTGGATAGCGCTCCACCGCCAGCCGCGGGATCGCCAGCACGCCGGCCAGGATGATGAAGATCGCCAGCACCCAGGCGAACACCGGGCGATCGATGAAGAAACGTGCCATGTTGGATTTCCCTGGAGGGACCGGCCCCGGAAAGGCTCAGCCCTTGCTGCCGGCCTGCACTGCACCGGCGCTGGCGACCGGCATCTGCCAGTCGCGCGCATCGACCACCACGCCTTCCTGCAGGCGCTCCTGGCCTTCGACCACCACCTTCTCGCCGGCCTTCAGGCCCGTGCGCACCAGCCACTGGCGAGCGACACTGCCGTCCACTTCCAGCGTGCGGATCACCGCCTTGCCGTCGGCGCCGATCACCCAGGCATAGGCCTGGCCACCGGCGCTGCGCAGCACCGCCTGCTGTGGCACGGTCAATGCACTGGCGGGCGCGCCACGTGGCACCCTCGCGCGCACGTACATGCCGGGCAGCAGCTGCCGCTGCGGGTTGTCGACCAGGATGCGCAGGATGACATCACCGGTTCGCGCATCGACATTGATGCCGGAGAACAGCAGCTGGCCGCGTTCGGGCAGTGGCTTGCCGCTGGCACCGATGATCGTCACCGGCAGCTCGCCGCCACCGGCAGCACTGCGCTGCAGAGACTCCAGCTGCGCCGCCGGTTGGCGCACATCGACGTAGACCTGGTCGATCTGCTGCACCACCGCCATCGGCTCGGCATCGGCCGCGCCGACCAGCGCACCTTCGGTCACCAGCGCCTGGTCGATACGGCCAGCAATGGGTGCACTGACCGTCGCGTAACGCAGATCGAGCTGGCGACGGGACAGGATCGCGCGCGCTTCGTTGACCGCGGCGCGGGCCTGTTCGTACTCGGCGCTGGCGTCGTCGCGATGCTGTTGGCTGACCGCCTGCGCGGCGGCCAGCGCATGCAGGCGCTGCGACTGCACGCGGCTGCGGCCAAGCGCGGCCTCACTGCGCTGCAGGGCAGCCAGTGCCGAATCGACATCGGCCCGGAACGCGGCCGGGTCGATCTGGAACAGGGCCTGGCCGGCGCTCACTTCGGCCCCCTGGTCGAACAGCCGGCGCTGCACGATGCCGCCCACCTGCGCACGGATCTGCGCGGTGCGCACGGCGGCCACGCGGCCGGGCAGTTCGTCGTCACGCTGCACCACCTGCGGGCCGACGGTGACCACGCTGACACGCGGTGCGGCTTCGGGAGTGGCTTCGGGGGTGGAGCAGGCCGTCATGGCCAGGGCGAGGGCCGCGATCAACGCGACCGGTGTCCTGAAGGTTCTCATTGCTGTGCACAATGCCGCGCAGGCGGCGGATAGGTTCTGAAGCGCGCAGTGTGCGTGGCAATGATGGGGTTTCGATGGAGGAACTGTGGAGATACGATGGAGGCAAGCACCTTACGGCCCCGCCCCTGCATGCATGCCTCCCCCGCCCTCGCCGCCCTCGTCCTGATCGTCGAGGATGAGGCCGAGATCGCCGATATTCTCAGCGCCTACCTGGAACGCGAAGGACTGCGCACGCTGCGCGCGGCCGATGGCCATAGCGCACTGGACCTGCATCGCAGCGCCCGCCCCGACCTGGTCCTGCTCGATGTACAGCTGCCACGCCTGGATGGCTGGAGCGTGCTGACCCAGCTGCGCCAGCGTGGTGAGACGCCGGTGATCATGCTGACCGCGCTGGACCAGGACCTCGACAAGCTGACCGCGCTGCGCATGGGTGCCGACGACTACGTGGTCAAGCCGTTCAACCCGGCCGAGGTGGCGGCGCGCGTGCGCGCGGTGCTGCGGCGTACGCTGCGCGCCTCGCGCGTGGACGCGCCCACTGCGCTGCGCGTCGGCCCGCTGCTGATCGACTCGGCCACCCACGCCGTGCACGTGGAGGGCGAAGGCTATAGTCACGAAGTGCTGCTCACGCTCACCGAGTTCAAGCTGCTGCACTGCATGGCGCTGGCACCGACCCGCATCTTCAGCCGCAGCGAGCTGATGCACGAATGCCTGCCGGAAAGCGAAGCGCTGGAGCGCACTGTCGACAGCCATGTCAGCAAGCTGCGCCGCAAGCTGGACGAAGTGGGCATGGTCAATGTTCCGGCCAGTGTGCGCGGCGTCGGCTACCGGTTGATGGCTGACCGCTGATGGCCCGACTGCGCCGTTCCGGGCTCAGCCGCCACATCATCGTCTCGATGTCGCTGATGGTGATCGGCGTCATCGTGATGATGATCCTGTCGTCGTGGCTGCTGTACGCGGTGCTGGTCGAGTTCTTCCCCGGAAGTACCGAAGAGCCGGAAAGCTGGCTGCCGACCGGGCCGGAGCTGGCATGGATGGTGGGCGTGATCCTGACCGGCCTGGCGCTGGCCATCGCCGCCTCGTTCCGCCTCGCCCACCGCATCCTGTCGCCGTTGAATTCGCTGGTGGACAGCGTGCGTGCGCTCGCCAGCGGTGACCTTGGGGCGCGCGCCAGCGTCGAGGAGAATTCGCCGGGCGAAGTGGCAACCCTGGTTGAGGACTTCAACGCGATGGCGCGCCGCCTGCAGCACATGGAGAGCGAGCGCGCGATGTGGCATGCGGCCATCGCACATGAGCTGCGTACTCCGGTGACGATCCTGCGCGGCCGCCTGCAGGGACTGGCTGAGGGCGTGTTCCAGCCGGACGAGTCGCAGTTCCGCAGCCTGCTCGCCCAGGTCGAAGGGCTGTCGCGACTGATCGAAGATCTGCGCGTGCTGAGCCTGTCCGACAATGCGCGGCTGGACGTGCGTCGCGCACGCACCGACGTGGTGGCCGAGGTGCATTCGGTGATGACGCTGGTCGACCCGCAGTTCCGCGCTGCGGGCTTCGTGCTGGAACTGGAAACCAGCCGCGAGGAACACAACGCGCACTGTGATCCCACGCGCCTGCGCCAGGCGCTGCTGGCGCTGCTGGAAAACGCGCGTCGCTATGCCAGCCCAGGCAAGGTGCGGATCGCCGTGCATGACACGCCGGGCCATGTGCAGGTGGCCATTGAGGATGAAGGCCCGGGCATCGATCCCGGACTGCATGCCGACATCTTCACTCCGTTCATGCGCGCCGACGGCTCACGTTCGCGCCAGGGCGGTGGTAGCGGGCTCGGCCTGGCGGTGGTCAAGGCCATCGCCGATGCACATGGTGGCCGTGCCTGCTGCACGCCCGGCAGCTGCGGCGGCAGCCGTTTCGTCATCGAACTGCCGCGCCAGTAGCCGGACCAGCGGCCTGCGTGCGCAGGTGTGCTCCCAGCGCGGCCAGATTGGCGTCGATCGCATCCATTTCCTCACGCTGCTGCGCCGGCAACTGCTGGCGAAGCTGCACACGCAATGCCTGCCATGCCGGTACCGCCTGCGCACTGGCAGTGGCCACGGCCGCAGACAGCAGTACCTGCTCGTCGCCCAGCGGCAACCCATAGCCGCCGTCCTGCAGCAGCGTCCCCGGGCGCAACCACTGCCCACTCTGCGCCAGCAGGCCGCGCAGGCTGCGGGTTTCCGCGCTGTTGGCAGCAGCCAGCAGCTGCCGCTTGAGCACATCGCGTGCCCGCAGCTCGGCACGCCGCTGCGCGGCCTGTTCCAGCAACAGCAGGCCGGCACTGGCGCGCAGGTCGCCCTTCAGCAGCCACGGTGCCCGTTGTTCTGCCGGCAGCTTCAACCAGCCGCGCACATCGCGCGCGGGCAAGCTCAGCTGGGTCGCCGCCACTGTGAACAACTGCTGGTAGTGGTCGCGCGCGGAAGCGAAGTAATAGCCCTGTGACTGCGCGGCGTTGCGGTCCGTGAGTACCCGCTCGTCGAGCATGCCCAGCCGCGCCAGCCGGCGCTTGAGGCCGCGCGGGCTCAGCTGGGCCAGCCCGGCCTCGCCCAGCCGCGGCACTCCGGCCTGCAGCAGCTTGGCGGTCTCCACCGCACAGTTGTTGCTGACGAAGTAGTAGCGCCCGTCATAGCTCCAGTGCACCTGGGCGGTGCGCTCGAGCAGGCTGGCGATCTCATCGCGCTGCAGCCGCAATGGCAGCGACTGCAGGCCGCGCAGTTCGACCTTGGTGTACTCGTCCACCACCTGCTGCAGCGGCAGCACGAACAACCGCGACGGGTAGCCGCCGGTCAAGCCGCGCCAGTTGGATATCTGTACGTCGCCCACGAACGCGCGGAAGGACAGCACGCGATGGTATTCAAGATCCAGCCGGCAGTCCGGTCCCGGCGCGCGCCCGGGCCTGCAGATCACCAATCGCAGCATGCTGTGGCCCCAGCGGCTCATCGGCTGCGCGCTGCCTTCGGCGAACAGGTAATCCACGGCGTAGACACGCGCGGGGTCGAGCTGCAGCAGCGATGCCGCCCCCTCTTCCGATTCGGCCTGCAGCAAGGGCAACGCGGTCGCGCAGTGCGACTGCGGCAGCGATGGCGGCGTTCCGAAATGAGCCTGGTACCACCGCGCCAGTGCCGGGCGCCGGCAGGCGAACTCGCTGTCGAGCACGAAATGCTCGGCGTTCACTGCCAGGTACTCGGCCGGGTCCTTCAGTTCATACGCATCGGGGCTGCGGTCACGGAACTCGTTGTCGCCACGGCCCAGATGCCAGGGCTTGCGCTGCCATCCTGCCAGATCACGCCAGCGCACACTGCGTGACCAGTTCGCCCCCGTACGGTCAGCAACATGGGTCAGTTCGTGTACCAGCGCGCTGCGGCGTGCGCGACGGGCGCCCGGCGCACTGTCGCCCAGCAGACTCCGGCGCAACGCGATATGGCCAGCGAAGGTGCGGCCATGCACATCGGCCGGCAGGTCATCCGTCCAGCGCACCCGTACCTGCGCCGGCAACGCAGCCAGCAGGCCGTCCGGCAATAGTGACTGCACGTCGGCCAGGGTCTGCGTCGCCACCTGCTGCTGTGCAGGGCTTAACCCTGCCGGGTCCAGCTGCAGGCGATCAGCTGCGTGCGCGACGTGGGCGATCAGCAGTAGAGCCACGCCATGCGTGGCTGCGTTCCACCGACCAAGCCTCTGTAGAGCCGAGCCATGCTCGGCTACTGTTGCGATCCGCATGCGCCAGGCATTCAGCCGAGCATGGCTCGGCTCTACAGAACGCGATGTCGCCGGGGTCATGCAGCCCGGATCAACGGGCCAGCAGCGCGCGGGCCAGTTCCAGGTCGCTCTGCTGCTGTGCGGCGGCACTCTGCTCACGCAGGTGGACCAGCGCGGCCTGCAGGCGGGCGCCACGGATCTGGCCGTCGCTGGCGACGAACGCCGCAGCGTCGTCGCGCGCCGCCAGCACCACCTTGTCATCACCCGAGCTGCTGCCCGAGGAGCCGGAGGAAGCACCGGTGGCCGAACCGGCCGAGGTGCCGGCAAAGCTGGAAGCGAAGCCGGCCAGCGGCAGGGACAGCAGGGCGAGCAGCAGAAGCGGACGGGTCATCGTTCGAAGCCGGTTGTAAGGATGCGTGGAGCGTAACGGGTGCGTGAAGGATTTGCCCGGCTCAGGCGTCGAACAGCTTGCCGGGATTCAGCCGCGCTTGGGGATCGAACGCGCGTTTGACCGCCTTCATAAGCGCGATTTCGGCCGGGCCGCGGGTGCTGTCCAGGTAGCCCTTCTTGACCAGGCCGATGCCATGCTCGGCCGAGATGCTGCCATCGAAACGCGCCAGCACCTGCGCCAGCAGCTTGGTGACGTGCTCGCACTGCGCCACGAAATCGGCGTCACTGGTGTCGTCAGGCTTGAGCACGTTGATGTGCAGGTTGCCGTCGCCGATGTGGCCGAACCAGACCACGTCGAAGTGCGGGTAGGCTTGCCCGATCAGTGCCTGGGTCTCGGCCAGGAACGCCGGCATCGCCGAGATCCGCACCGAGACGTCGTTTTTGTAGGGTTTGTAGCGCGCCAGCGATTCGGTGATGCCTTCGCGCAGGCGCCACAGCTGGGCGGCCTGGGCGTCGCTGGCACTGATCACCCCGTCGCTGACCCAGCCGTTGCCCATGCAGTCCTCGAAGGCCGCCATCGCCGCCGCTTCCTGCGCTTCGTCGTTGGCGGCGAACTCGGTGACCACGTAGTACGGGTGCACTTCGTCGAACGGCGCCTGCGCACCGTGCGCCAGCACATGTTCCAGCGCGCGGTCGGTGAAGAACTCGAAGGCCTGCAGCTGCAGGCGCGCGCGGAACGCGGCGAACACCTGCATCAGCACTTCGAAGCTGGGTACGGCCAGCAGCATCACGTTGCTGGCCGGCGGCGGATCGGTCAGCTTCACCGTCGCCTCGACGATCACCCCCAACGTACCTTCCGAACCAATCAGCAGCTGGCGGAAGTCATAGCCGCTGGAGTTCTTGATCAGGCCCTTGTTGAGCTCGAGCAGTTCGCCACTGGCGGTGACCACCTTCAGCCCGGCGATCCACTCGCGGGTGTTGCCGTAGCGGATCACGCGGATGCCGCCGGCATTGGTGGCGATGTTGCCGCCGATCGTGCACGAGCCGCGCGCGGCGAAATCCACCGGGTAGATCAGGCCGTGGTCCAGCGCGGCGTTGTGCACGGCTTCCAGCGGCATGCCGGCCTGCACCACCAGGGTGCGATCGACCGTGTCGTAGGCCAGTGCCCTGTTCATCCTCTCCAGGCTGAGCACCAGCTCGCCGTTGGCCGCCACCGCGCCACCCGAGAGGCCGGTGCGGCCGCCCGACGGCACCACCGCCACGCCCTCGGCGGCACTCCAGCGCATCACCGCCTGTACCTCCTCGACCATGGCCGGCAGTGCGACCGCCAACGGCGCAGGCGTCCAGCGCCGGGTCCAGTCGCGCCCGTAATGCTCCAGGTCGGCCGGGTCGGTCTTCAGCTTCAGGCCGGGACAGGCCTGCTGCAGCGAGGCAATGCGGGAATCGGTCATGACGGTCCAGCGCGGGGCGTGAAGAACGGGCAAGCGTGCCAGCGGCACGCGCCAGCGTCCAGCCCCGCAGCCGTGCAGGCAGCCGTGCAGATAGCTACGGATGCAACCAATTGCGCACTGCACCATGGGCGCTGCGATCTGGCATAGTGGTCAGCCCCTGTCCCACTGGCCGTGTTGCCCCATGTCGCCGAAGAAGACCTCGTTCCCGAAGCAGGATATCCGCGTGCTGTTGCTGGAGGGGGTCAGCCAGACCGCCGTGGAGGTGTTCAGCGCCGCCGGCTACAGCCAGATCGAGGCACATACCAAGGCGCTGCCCGAGGACGAACTGAAGGCGCGCATCGCCGAGGCACATATTGTCGGCATCCGTTCGCGCACCCAGCTCAACGCCGAGGTGCTGGCCGAGGCCAAGCGCCTGATCGCGGTGGGCTGCTTCTGCATCGGCACCAACCAGGTCGACCTGGATGCGGCCGAACTGGCCGGCATCCCGGTGTTCAATGCGCCCTATTCCAACACCCGCAGCGTGGCCGAGCTGGTGATCGCCGAGGCGATCATGCTGACCCGCGGCATCCCGCAGAAGAACGCCGAATGCCATCGCGGCGGCTGGTCGAAGTCAGCCAGCGGCAGCCATGAAGTGCGTGGCAAGACACTGGGCATCATCGGTTATGGCCACATCGGCACCCAGGTCGGCGTGCTCGCCGAATCGCTGGGCATGCAGGTGATCTTCCACGACGTGGAAACCAAGCTGGCACTGGGTAATGCCCGTGCAGCGGCCAGCCTGGACGACCTGCTGACACGCGCCGACATCGTCACCCTGCACGTGCCGGAGACGCCGGCCACGCAGTGGATGATCGGCAGCACCGAGCTGGCGAAGATGCGCAAGGGCGCGCACCTGATCAACGCCGCGCGCGGCACCGTGGTCGACATCGATGCGCTGGACGCTGCGCTGGCCAGCGGCCACGTCGGTGGTGCCGCGCTGGATGTGTTCCCGGTCGAGCCGAAGGGCAACGGCGATATCTTCGAATCGCCGCTGACCCGCCACGACAACGTCATCCTCACCCCGCACGTGGGCGGCAGCACGCTGGAGGCGCAGGACAACATTGGTGTGGAGGTGGCGGCCAAGCTGGTGCGTTACAGCGACAACGGTAGCACCCTGTCGGCGGTCAACTTCCCGGAAGTGACCCTGCCCGAACACGAAGACAGCCTGCGCCTGCTGCACATCCATCAGAACGTGCCGGGCGTGCTGTCCAAGGTCAACGAGATCTTCTCGCGCCACAACGTCAACATCGACGGCCAGTTCCTGCGCACCGACCCGAAGGTGGGTTACGTGGTGATCGACATCACCGCCAGCGAGGAACAGGCCGCCGCCGTCCGCGACGAACTGGCCGCCATTCCAGGGACGTTGCGTACGCGCATCCTGTATTGACGCGCGTCCCGCCTTGCACGTGTAGAGCCGAGCCCTTGCTCGGCTGCGGTTCCGGCCTGCATCGAGCCGAGCATCGGCTCGGCTCTACAGGTTGCTAGCGCGCCAACCACCGGCGCGCCATGCGCTGCATGGATTCATCCGATTCGGGGTCGGCCGCGACTTCGGTCACCGGCCGCCAGGCCAGGTCCAGCGATTCCTCGCTGAGCACGAAGGCCTCTCCCCCCAGCGCCCGGATCACGAAACGCACGTCGTAGTGCCAGTGCCCCGGCACGTCCTTGCGCTCGGGAATCCAGTGCTTGTCCAGATCGAAGATGGCCGGGTCTTCCAGCACCAGGCCGCTCAGGCCGGACTCCTCCTCGGCTTCCTTCAGCGCCACCTGCGCCAGATCACGGTCGCCGTCGGCGTGACCGCCCAGCTGCAGCCAGCGCTGCAGCTTTCGGTGATGGGTGAGCAGCAGGCGCTGGCCGTCGGCACTGACCAGCCAGCAGCTGGCGGTGAAATGCCCGGCCAGCCGTTCGCGACGGAACGGATCTTCTGGATCGTCCAGCAATGTGCCGAATTCGGCAGCCAGTGCGTCGTGGGCGGGCTCGCGGCGGGCATAGTCACGCAACAGGCCACGCAGGCGATCGTCAAGCACGGCAAGGGTTTCGGCGGTCTGGCGCATGAATGGGGGCGGTTCGGAAAAATACTGCTCATTATCGCCGTTCATTGTTGCGATTGCGCTTGTGCGTTGGCTTCAGCTTTGGCTAAGGTACAGCGGGTCGTTCGCACGGCCTTCACCATTCAAGGTTGCCGGCAACGTATCGGCGGCCCACCCCATCCGATCATTAGGAAGTACTGCATGCTGAAAGCTCTGTTGAGGGTCAAGCCGGTCCAGCCGGCCGGGCACGTCGATGCCGGCGAACCCATCGAAGGCAGCCTGGACGGCGAAGCCACGCTGAAACGGACCCTCACGGCTAAACACCTCATCCTGCTGGGCGTGGGTGCGGTGATCGGCGCTGGTATCTTCGTGCTGACCGGCCAGGCCGCGGCCAACCACGCCGGCCCGGCGGTGATGCTGTCGTTCGTGCTGGCCGGTTTCGCCTGTGCCTTGGCGGGCCTGTGCTACGCCGAGTTCGCGGCGATGATGCCGGTCTCCGGCAGTGCCTACTCCTATTCCTATGCCACCCTCGGCGAAGGCATGGCTTGGTTCATCGGCTGGTGCCTGGTGCTGGAGTACCTGTTCGCCTCGGCGTCGGTCGCGGTGGGCTGGTCGGCCTACCTGATCAGCTTCATCACCACCACGCTGCACATGCCCTTCCCGGACCTGCTCAGCGCCGCCCCCATCGCCTGGACCGGCAGCGAGTTCGTCTCTTCCGGCAAGCTGTTCAACCTGCCGGCGGTGCTGATCGTGGCGGCGGTGTCCGGCCTGCTGTACGTGGGCGTGACCCAGTCGGCATTCGTCAACGCCATCATCGTGGCGATCAAGGTCACCGTCATCTGCCTGTTCATCGGCATCGGCGCGGCCCACATCGATCCGGCCAACTGGCAGCCCTTCATTCCGGAAAACACCGGCGTGCCGGGTGAGTTCGGCTGGAGCGGCATCTTCCGCGCGGCCACCATCGTGTTCTTCGCCTACATTGGTTTCGATGCGGTCTCCACCGCCGCCGGCGAAACCAAGGACCCGCAGCGCAACATGCCGATCGGCCTGCTCGGCTCGCTGGCCGTGTGCACCATCGTCTATATCATCGTCTGCGCGGTGCTGACCGGCATGATGCCGTACCACCTGCTGGGCACCGACAAGCCGGTGGCGACCGCGCTGGAGCCCTACCCGACCCTGTCCTGGCTGAAGACCCTGGTCGAGATCGGCGCCATCGCCGGCCTGTCCTCGGTGGTGCTGGTGATGATGATGGGCCAGACCCGCATCGCCTACACCATTTCCCGCGACGGCCTGCTGCCGAAGTTCTTCGGCAAGGTCCACGCTCGTTTCCGCACCCCCTATTGGGCCACGATCGTGGTCGGGGTGATCGCCGCCGCACTGGCCGGCCTGGTGCCGCTGAACGTGCTGGGCGAACTGGTGTCGATGGGCACCCTGTTGGCCTTCGCCACGGTCTGCATCGGCGTGCTGGTGCTGCGCTATACCAAGCCGGAGATCCACCGCCCGTTCCGCGTGCCAGCGGTGTGGATCATCTGCCCGCTTGGCGCTGCGGCCTGCCTGTTCCTGTTCTGGCAGGCGTTCGTGGTGCACTGGCACCTGTTCGTCGGCTGGACCGTGCTGGGCATGCTGATCTATCTCGGCTATGGCATGCGCAACAGCAAGCTGGCCAAGTCACCCTGATCCGCCTACGGGCCGGCCCTGTGCCGGCCCGTCCGTTTTCCCCGCGCCAGACATGGCGCGCTTCGACAAGACCACCAGACATGTTCAAGCAACTGTGGGCCACCAAGCACCCGCATGCCGCCCACGCAGACGCCAACGGCCTGAGCCTGCGCCGCCACCTCGGCCCCTGGGGCCTGACCGCCCTCGGCATCGGTGCCGTGATTGGCGGCGGCATCTTCGTCATCACCGGCCAGGCCGCCGCCAACCACGCCGGCCCCGCGATCATGCTGTCGTTCGTGCTGGCCGCCATCTGCTGCGCCTTCTGCGCGCTGGCCTACGCCGAGTTCGCCTCGATGGTGCCGGTCTCCGGCAGCGCCTATACCTACACCTATGCCACCTTCGGCGAACTGTCGGCCTGGTTCATCGGCTGGATGCTGGTGCTCGAGTACGGCGTCTCTGCGTCGGCGGTGGCGGTCAGCTGGACCGGCTATTTCCTCAGCCTGCTCAGCCAGTTCGACATTCATCTACCGGCGGCGCTGGTCAGTGCGCCACTCGATGCACAGCTGCGCCCCACCGGCGCGATCGCCAACCTGCCGGCCGCTGCGCTGGTACTGCTGCTGACCTGGCTGTGCTACGTCGGCATCAGCAAGTCATCGGCGATGAACATGGCGATGGTCGTGCTCAAGACCGGCCTGATCCTGCTGGTCATCGTGGTCGGCTGGAAGTATGTGGACACCAGCAACTGGACCCCGTTCATTCCCGCCAACGAAGGCCCCGGCAAGTACGGCATGGAAGGCGTGCTGCGTGGCGCGGCGATGGTGTTCTTCGCCTACATCGGCTTCGAGGCGGTGTCGGTGGCGGCGCAGGAATCGAAGAATCCGCAGCGCGACATGCCGATCGGCATGATGCTGTCGCTGGTGGTCTGCACCGTGCTCTACATCGCGATGGCGGCGGTGATGACCGGCCTGGTGCCATTCCAGCTGCTGGGCACCGACGAGCCGGTGGTGACCGCGGTCGCGGCGCATCCGCAGCTGGGCTGGCTGCGCTGGGTGGTCGAGGTCGGCGCGCTGGTCGGCCTGTCCTCGGTGGTACTGGTGATGATCATCGGCCAGCCGCGCATCTTCATGATCATGGGCCGCGACGGCCTGCTGCCGCCGGTTTTCACCAGGATCCACCCCAAATACCGCACCCCGCACATCAACACGGTGATCACCGGCATCGGCATCGCGCTGCTGGCGGCGCTGTTCCCGCTGGACATCCTTGGCGAGCTGACCTCGATGGGCACGCTGATCGCGTTCGCGGCGGTGTGTGCCGGCGTGCTGATCCTGCGCCGTACCCAGCCGGACCTGCCGCGCCCGTTCCGCATGCCGATGGCCTGGCTGATCTGCAGCCTGGGCGTGCTGAGTTGCCTGGCCCTGCTGTCGGCGATGACGATGCACAACTGGATGCTGATGGGCGTCTGGACCTTCGTCGGTTTCGTGATCTATTTCTGCTACGGCTTCAGGCACAGCCGTCTGCGGGGTAAGTGAGGTTTTCTGCATTGCAGGGCCTGCGGCCCTGCACCCGCCTTTGAAGCCGGAGCAACGGCAGCAGCAACAGCTGGGCTGAGGGCTTGGCGGGGAGGCATGGGTTCGCGGGGGACGCCGTGAATCCATCCCTGGAGGCTTGGCCGCGGCATCCATGCCGCGGACACCCCCGCGAACCCATGCCTCCCCGCCCCTGACAGTATCCCGGTGCGTCCGGTGGATCCACGCCATGCGTGGATGAAACGTTCTCATGAACGAATGTTCCGGAATGAATGATTCTGTAGAGCGGAGCCATGCTCCGCTCCGAGCAAGCGCAGCGAAGCGACCCGCTTTCGCTCTTCCTTCTTCACTCCGTGGCCGGCCGCACGCCGGAACCTGTCCGAGGCGGGGCGGGTGGGCCGTGCAGGGGCGTTGGCGCCATGGATGGCGCCATCGAGCTTACAGGGACGTACTTGCAGCGTCCCTGCACGGCCCACCCGCCCCGCCAACCCCATGAACGGCTTTACACGACCCGCCACGAGGGGCTCAGCCGTTGGCCGAATCCAGTAAAATCGCCCGCATGAACGCCCCCACCTTCCCCTACGACACCGCGCGCCTGAGCGAACTGGCCCAGCTGCTGATCGACAACGTCCGCGAACTGGCCCGCGCCGGCTGGACCCCGGCCACCAGCAGCAACTTCTCCCACCGCCTGGACGATCGCCACGCCGCGATCACGGTGTCCGGCAAGGACAAGGGCCACCTGATCGAGGACGACATCATGGTGGTGGACTTCGACGGCCAGGCCGTCGGCCGTCCGCTGCGCCCGTCCGCCGAGACCCTGCTGCACACCCAGTTGTACCGCCGCTTCCCGGAGGTCGGCTGCGTGCTGCATACGCACTCTCCGGTGCAGACCATCGCCTCGCGCCTGTACGCGCCGCAGGGTCATATCCGCCTGGAAGGCTACGAGCTGTTGAAGGCCTTCGCTGGCAACAGCACCCATGAAATGGCCATCGATGTGCCGGTATTCGCCAACACCCAGGACATGAACGTGCTGTCGAAGCAGGTCGATGACCTGCTCGACCGGCAGAACCTGTGGGGCTATCTGATCGATGGCCACGGCCTGTACGCCTGGGGCCGCGACATGGCCGAGGCACGCCGTCACCTCGAAGCCTTCGAATTCCTGTTCCACTGCGAGCTCGAACTGCGCAAGCTGCGCGGCTGAACCGGCGCGCAGGTGCAGATGCCGATCCGGAATCTGCATCCTGCGCCCACCCTGCTACCCTGTCTTCCCCCCGAGACGTTCAAGCTGCCGCCATGAGCCGACTGCGCATCTACGACGACACCCGCCCCGAATCGCCGCTGCTGGACACCCAGGACGGCGCGGTCATCGCTGCCGAGCTGCAGAAGATCGGCGTCACCTTCGAACGCTGGCAGGCCACCGCGCCGGTCGCACCGGGCGCCAGCCAGGAGGAAGTGTTCGCCGCGTACCGCGCCGACATCGACCGCCTGGTGGCCGAGCGCGGTTTCAAGAGCGTGGACGTGGCCTCGATCGCCCCGGACAACCCGAACCGCGCCGAGCTTCGGAAAAAGTTCCTCGACGAGCACTTCCACAAGGAAGACGAGGTGCGCTTCTTCGTCGCCGGCTCCGGCCTGTTCACCCTGCACGTGGGTGACAAGGTCTATGAGATCGAGTGCGTGAAGGACGACCTGATCGCCGTGCCCGATGGCACCACCCACTGGTTCGACATGGGCGAGGAACCCAGCTTCGTGGCGATCCGCTTCTTCACCGAGCCGGACGGCTGGGTCGGTCATTTCACCGGCACCGACATCGCGCAGAAGTTCCCTCGTTACGTACCCACCCAGGCGTCCTGATCCATGCAAGCCCGCGTCATCCTGACTGACATCGAAGGCACCACCAGCAGCATCTCGTTCGTCAAGAACGTGCTGTTCCCCTATGCGCGCAAGGCGTTGCCCGCGTTTGTCGCCGAGCATGGCCAGCAGCCGGACGTCCGCCGCTGGCTGGACGCGGTGGCTACCGAGATCGGCGGTGCCTGCCAGGACAGCCTGGTGGCCGAGACGCTGCAGGGCTGGATCGACCAGGACCGCAAGCACACCGCACTGAAGGCACTGCAGGGACTGATCTGGGACGAAGGCTACCGCCGTGGCGACTACACCGCGCACTTCTACCCGGAAGTAGCGCCGGTGCTGAAGGGCTGGCACGCCTCCGGGCTGCCGCTGTACGTGTACTCCTCCGGCTCGGTGCCGGCGCAGAAGCTGTTCTTCGGCTTCAGCGATGCCGGGGACCTCAGCCCGCTGGTGTCGGGCTGGTTCGACACCGAAGTCGGCGGCAAGCGCGAGGCCGACAGCTACCGCCGCATCGTGCAGGCCATCGGCGTACCGGCCGGCGAGATCCTGTTCCTGTCCGATGTGGTGGAAGAACTGGATGCCGCCCGCGAAGCCGGGCTGCAGACCCGCCTGATCGATCGCCTGGATGATTACCCGATGCCGCGTACCGGGCAGGCCGCCAACGGCCACGAACGGGTCGAGAATTTCCAGCAGATCCAGCTGTAAGCAAGAAAAAGGGGACGGAGGGGATTAAGTCGTTTGTGGCACACATGGGCCACAAACGACTTAATCCCCTCCGTCCCCTTTTTTGCTCAACGGTCGTTGAGGGTCTTCACCTTCAGCGCTTCGCGCAGGGTAACCAGATCCACCGGGCCGCGCACCGCGATATCGCGGGTTTCACCCGGCAGCAGGTCCAGCAGGTTGTCTTCGACCTGCACATCCAGCGCGCCGAAGTCGATCCACGCCGCGCGCACATACGCCGCGCTTTCCAGCCGCAGACGATAGTGGTCCCCTTCGATGGACAACGTGGCCTTGAGTTTCTGCCGCGGCAACACCTGGTCCTTGGCTTCAACGAAACCGACCACCTGCCGCGCACTCACGTTGCCGTCCTGCAGCAACTCGAACACCGCCACCGTACGCATCGGGTCGGCACCGGCCAGCAGCTCTGCATCGCTGAAATCGCCCATCGGGGTGACACCCGCCGCCGCCAACGTCACCGTTTCCTCGCGACGACGCAGCACCTTCCCCTCCACGTCCATCACCCGCAGACGCCAGCGCGCTTCCAGTGAGGCGCCATCATTGATCAGGCGCACCCGCGTGCTGCCCTCATCGCGCAGCGCTGCCACCGTCACTGGCGCGAAGAAACGCCGCGCGGCGAAGTGCAGCGCCTTCCAGCGGCCGAAATAGTCCACGCTGGACCAGGAGGCGCCGGGCCAGACATCGTTAAGCTGCCAGTACAGCGAACCCATTGTGTATGGCCGCGAGGCGCGATGATGCAGCGCCGCCAGTGCGATGCCATCGGCCTGCATCACCTGGCTGAGGTAGACGAAGTCCTCGAAGTCCTTCGGCGTGCCGTAGCCCAGTTCGATGTAGTGCAGCAGGCGGCTGTTGCCCTCGCCCGCCATGAATTTCTGGTGCGCGCGGATCACCGGGCTGTCGATGCGCTGCTCGGCGCGGGTGGCGATCTGGTCCACCGTCGCCACCGACGGCCACGCTTGCAGCCCGTACTCGGACATGAAGCGCGGCGTCTCACGCAGGTAGGCCTGCACCGGCAGCGCCGGATTGCCCCAGACCTGCCAGTAGTGCTTGTCGCCACGCGTTGAATCGTTGGCCTTCTCGTCAAGGTCGTTGCTGGGCGAGCTGGACCAGTACGGCACGCCCAGCCCCTCCTCGCCCACAACCTGGCGCAGGTCGTTGCCGAACAGGTCGACGTAGCCCTGCCAGACCTTCGCCGCAAATGCCGGGTCGGCCGCCTTCAGGTCGCGGCCGTGGCCCCAGTCCTTCCAGGCGGTTTCTTCCTCGTTGTTGCCACACCACAGCACGATGCTGGGGTGATGGCGCAGACGACGTACGTTGTCGCGTGCTTCGGCCACCACGTTGGCACGAAACGCCGGATCGTAGCCCGGCTGCATGCCGCCGCCGAACATGAAGTCCTGCCATACCAGCAGGCCCAGTTCGTCGGCGATGTCGAAGAACGCGTCCTCCTCGTAGTAGCCGCCGCCCCAGTTGCGCAGCATGTTCATGTTGGCGTCGCGCGCGGCCGTCAGCACCTGGCGCAGGCGTGCGGTATCGACGCGCGCGGGGAAGGCATCGAACGGAATGACGTTCGCGCCCTTGGCGAAGATCTCCACGCCGTTGATGACGAAGGCAAAGCCCTGCCCGCCCTTGCGGTCTTCCTCGCGGCGCAGTTCGACCGTGCGCAGGCCGATGCGCTGTTCGCGCGCCAGCTCCGGCGTGCCACCTTGGTCCAGGCGGGCCTGCACCATGTAGCGGTCCTGCGCACCGTGGCCGACTGGCCACCAGCGCCGCGGATCGGCCAGTTCAACCGGAACCTCGATGCTGTTCTGGCCGGGCTTCAGCAGCACCGTGCGCTGCACCTGGGCCACGTTGCGGCCCTGCGGATCGCGCACATCCACATTCACCACGGCCGAGCCCGCCGCCGCGCCCTGCTCCACCTGCAGCAGCACGGCCAGTTTCGCCTGCTCCGCTCTCAATGCATCCGTGCGCACCGCAAGATCGGTCAGGCGGTGCGCGTCCCAAGCCTGCAGATCGATTCCGCGCCAGACGCCGGCGGTGACATAGCGCGGACCCCAGTCCCAGCCGAAGTGGTAGGCCGGCTTGCGCGCGAAGTTGCCGACCATCGCGTCCTTCGGCTCATCGCCATACGGCGACGGGTAGTTGCCAGCGATCTTGTGCGGCATTGCCTGCACGCCCGGCAGCAGGGTGCGGATCGGCGAACGGAACACGATCTGCAGTTCATTGTCCCTGGCCCGCAGGCGCCCATTCACGCGCGCGCGCCAGGTCCGGTGCGCGTTGTCCGCACGCAGCAGCGGCTTGCCGTTGAGGCTGACGTCGGCGTAGGTATCCAGACCGTCGAAGCGCAGCTCGGCATTGGGCTTGGCCAGCGTCGCCGCATCCACGTCGAAGCGGCCGCGGTACTCCCAGGCGGCCAGGCCGATCCACTGCAGTTCGGCCTCGGGCGCACCGACATACGGATCACGGATCAGTCCGTGAGCCAGCAGGTCGGTGTGCACGCTGCCCGGCACCGTCGCCGCCCGCCATTGCTGCAGACCTGGGTGAGCGGCGCCCTGCGCGTCGCCGGGCAGCATACGGAACTCCCACTGTGCCTGCAGCGGCGTGGCAGCGATCGGGAAGGCGGACGCCGCGATCAGCAGCAGGAGCAGGCGGACAACGAGGGGAAGGCGATGCACGGGATGCTCCTGTTATTCCGCCGGGCTTGGCCCGGCGCTACCTGCAAGTCCAGTTCACGGCAGCGCCGGGCCATGCCCGGCGCGCCAGCCTCAACGCACCACGTTCAACACTTCGTAGCACGCACCCATGGTGTGGTAATCCACCTTGCCGGCCGGGCTCTTCTCGTCGCTGTACTTGCGATTGTCGGCATCGAGGATGCGGAACCAGGCGCCGTACCGGTGATCGACGAAGTGTTCCCACGAATACGCCCAGATACGCTCATACCACTGCCAATAGCGGTCGTCGCCGGTACGCTTGGCCATCAGTGCGGCGGTCGCCAGCGTTTCGGCCTGCACCCAGAAATACTTGTCGTCGTCGCAGACGAAACTGTCGCCACCGATCGGGGCGCCATCCATGCCCGGCTGCCGGCGCGACTCCGGCGCGAAACCGTAGTACAGGCCACCCCGCGCCTCGTCCCAGCTGCGCGCCACGGCCACGTCGAACAGGTGCTGCGCGGTCGGCACCAGCCAATCGGCCTGCACATGGCGGTCCAGGATCAACAGCAGCTTGGCCCATTCGGTCTGGTGGCCCGGCTGGAAGCCCCACGGGCGGAACAGGTGCTTGGGGTCGTCCAGGTTGTAATCCCAGTCGATCTCCCAGTTGGAATCGTAGTGCTCCCACACCAGGCCACCGGCCTTGGCGGCCTGGCGACGGGTCATGTTGTCGGCCAGCTGAAGCGCGCGCTCCACATAGCGCTGTTCGCCGCTGGCCTCGAAGGCGGCCAGCATCGCCTCGCACATGTGCATGTTGGCGTTCTGGCCACGGTAGCCGGTGAAGTTCCACTGCCCATCGGCTTCGTCCTTGTAGAGGCCGTGCTGCGGCTCCCAGAAGCGCGCTTCCAGCAGCTGCCAGGTCTCGTCCATCCATGCGCGGGCCTGTTCGAGACCGGCCTTCAGTGCGCAGCTGTAGGCCAGCAGCACGAACGCCACGCCGTAGCAGTGGTTCATGTCATCCTCGACCTTGCCATCACGCAGGGTCCAGGCGTAACCGCCGGTGGCCGGGTTGCGGTGCACCTCGCGCAGGTAGCGCACGCCGTGCTCGACCGCCTCACGGTACTCGGCGTTGCCGAATTCGCGGTAGGCCATCGCATAGTTGAAGACGAAACGCGTGCTGCTCACCAGATGGCGATGGTTGGCGTCGTAGATGCTGCCGTCGTCACGGAAGTAGTGGAAGAAGCCACCGTTCGGGTCGATGCAGCGCGGGTGGTAGAACGCCATCGTGTCGGCGATATGCGCGCGCAGGAACGCGGGCGAACGGAAATCGGGCGAGGTGCTCATGCGGTAATGTCCTGGGCCTGCAGCAGCTGCTGCACTTCATCGAGCGAGGGCATCGCGGCGAACGCGCCCTTGCGGGTAACAGCCAGCGCGCCGACCGCGGCGCCGAAGCGCAGCGTGGCGGTGATCGCCTCCGGGTCCTGGCAGAAGGCGGCAAAACCGGCACCGGCTCCGCCGCGCTCCAGCAAGCCGACCAGCACGCCGCCGACGAAGGCATCACCGGCCGCGGTGGTATCGACGGCAGCCACGCGGAAGCTGGTGACCGTGCCGTGGTTGTCGCGCGTGTACCAGTGCAGCGTGGCCGCACCGTCGGTGACGATCACCCAGCGCGCGCGCGCAGCGAGCAGGCGCCGCAGTACCGCTGCCTCGCCATCGGTACCCAGCGGCGCGGCCAGGTAGTCCAGCTCCTCGCGCGACAGCTTGACCAGGTCGGCGCGTTCCAGCGCCTGCCACAGGCGCGGTGTCGGGTCCTCGTTCGCCGGCCACAGCGCGGGACGCAGATTGAGGTCGAGGCTGACCGTCGCACCGGCGGCGCGAGCACGGGCCATGCCGGCGAAGGTGGCCTCGGCGATGGCCGGCTCGGTCAGGCTGTTGGAGCAGACGTGGAAGCACTGCGCGCTGTCGAAGCACGCGGCCTGGAAGTCGCTGTCACGGAACAGCAGGTCGGCTGCCGGCGGGCGATAGAAGCTGAAGCTGCGTTCGCCGCTGGCATCCAGTGCGACGAAGGCCAGTGCGGTCTTGGCCGCGTCGGTACGCACGATGTAATCCGTGCCAACGCCTTGCGAGACCAGGCTGTCGGCCAGGAAGTCACCGAACATGTCGCGGCCGAGCATGCCGACGAACTGGGTCTTCGCACCCAGCCGGGCGGCCGCAACGGCAACGTTGGCCGGTGCACCACCGGCGTACTGCAGGAAGGCGCGCGGGGTGTCGGCCGAGGCCGGCGGCTGCGCCAGTAGATCGATCAAAATTTCGCCGAAGCAAACGATGGCACCCATTCCGGACTCAGCCTCCCTGCGTTGCGGAGGCCGGCGTACGCGCGCCGACCAGTCCGTAGAAAATGATGTAGCCGTAGCACAGCAGCGGCAGGATGAAGCTGGCCTGCACACCGATGTGGTCGGCCAGGACGCCCTGCAGGTACGGCACCACGGCACCGCCGACGATGGCCATGATCAGCAGGCTGGAGCCCTTGTTGGTCAGCGGCCCCAGGCGCTCGATGCTCAGCGCGAAGATGGTCGGGAACATGATCGAGTTGAACAGGCCGATCGCCACCACCGAGTACAGCGCGATGTTGCCGGAGCTCAGCATGGTCGTGACCAGCAGCGCCACGTTGACCAGCGCGAAGATCGCCAGCAGGCGGCTGGGCGAGAAGCGCGCCAGCAGCGCGGAGCCGGCGAAGCGGCCGATCATCGCCATCGTCCAGTAGGCCGACACGTAGTGCGTGGCTTCCTGTTCGCTGAAGCCACCGATGTTGGGCATCGACAGGTAGTTGACCAGGAAGCTGCCGATCGACACCTCAGCGCCGACGTAGAAGAAGATGCCCAGCACGCCCAGCAGCAGGTGGCGCTTGCGCAGCGCGTCCAGGTAGCTGTGGTGGTGGCCCTGGTCGGCCTGCTCGGTGGCGTCGCTCAGCGCCGGCAGGCGGAACAGGAACACGAACAGCGCCAGCAGCACCAGCGCCACGGCCAGGCCCACGTACGGTCCCTGCACGGCCTGCGCCTCGGCGGCACGGTAGGCCAGCTGCTCGGCGGCCGGCAGCGCCGCGATGTCGTCAGCGCTCTTGACTGTGTTGGACAGGATCAGCATGCCGCCGAAAATCGGGGCGATGGCCGTGCCCAGCGAGTTCAGCGCCTGCGCCAGGGTCAGGCGGCTGGAACTGGTCTGTTCCGGGCCCAGCAACGCAACGTACGGGTTGGCGGCGACCTGCAGCACGGTAATGCCCGTGGCCAGCACGAACAACGCACCGAGGAAGGCGCCGTAAACGCGCAGCTCGGCCGCCGGCCAGAAGCCCAGCGCGCCAATGCCGGCGATCACCAGGCCAGCCACGATGCCCTTCTTGTAGCCCAGCGCCGCCACCAGGCGGCCCGCCGGCAGCGACATCAGGAAGTAAGTACCGAAGAAGGTGAACTGCACCAGCATCGCCTTGGCGTAGTTCAGTTCGAACACCGCCTTCAGGTGCGGGATCAGGATGTCATTGAGGCAGGTCAGGAAGCCCCACATGAAGAAGATCGTGGTGACGACAGCCAACGCCTTGCCGTTGGTGACGGCGGGTGCGTTGCCCGAAGAACCCGATGGACGGGGCGTTGCGGAGATCGGCATGCGGTACGCGCCTCGATGCGCGGAAGGTCGTTGTTGCGTGGAAGGGGTATATGGAAGAAATCAGTTCGGTCGTGCGGCGCTGCTTTCGCGGATGCGCAGCTGCACCGGCGCGACCGTGCGCCGTGGTGGCGCGTCCGGTTCGTCCAGCCGCTGCAGCAGCAGCGCGGCAGCCTGGCGGCCACGCTCGCGCGGGTCGGCGGTGAGCGTGGTCAATGGCGGCACCGCGACCGACGCCTCGGAAATATCGTCGAAGCCGGTCACGGCAAAATCACCGCCCGGACGGATACCGCGCGAGTTCAAGCCCAGCATCAGGCCCAGCGCGACGGTGTCGTTGTAGCAGACCGCTGCACTCGGGCGATGGCCGTCGGCAAACAACTCATCGGTACGCGCCGCGGCTTCCAGGCGGTTCGGCGCCGACTCGATCATCCAACCCGGCGGCAGTGACAGGCCCGCTTCGGCCAGCGCCTGCTGGAAACCGGCGCGGCGCTGGTGGCACGAGCTCGATGCAGCATGGCCGCCGAAGAAGGCAATCTGGCGGTGGCCGCGCTCGATCAGGTGGCGCGTGGCCAGATAGGCGCCGTGCTGGTTGTCCAGGGTCAGGAAGTCCCAGTCAGCCCCGGCCAGTTCGCGGTTGAACAGCAGCACGTTGGCATTGGCACCCAGTGCCTGCCGCAGCTGTGCGGTATCGCTGCCCTCGGCCGGCGACAGGATCAGGCCGGCCGGGGTGTGTTCCATCAGCGTGGACAGCACCGCCTGCTGGCGCTCCGGCGATTCACCGGTACTGCCCAGCAGGGTCACGTAGCCGCGCCCGCCCAACGCCTCGTCCACGCCGGAGGCAAATTCGGCGAAGAACGGGTTGGACAGATCGTTGATCACCAACGCGATGCTTGACGACGTACGACGACGCAGGTTGGCCGCCGCGCGGTTGTAGACATAACGCTGTCGGCGCAGTTCGGCCTCGACCTTGGCCCGGGTATCGACATTGACCAGCGGGCTGCCACGCAGCACCAGCGACACGGTTGCCCGTGACACGCCGATCGCGCGCGCGATGTCGGTCACCGTCACCGCCTTGCCGGCGCGCTTGCTGGGACTGTTGCCGTTGTCGTTCATCGTCTTCCCGGACTCCGCTGGAGGCTCAAGCCTAATGGATCAGGGCCGTGTCGTGCCGTGCCGTTCGCTGGGTCAGCGCGAACGGCACAGTCCGGCTCAGCGCAGCTGGCTGCCCGGTGCCGCGCACCAGGACACCGGTAGGTCCTTCACTGCGGTGCCCCAGCCCTGCTCCGGCGCCTTCGCGTCGAGCGCGAACTGCAGGCGCGGGCCCTGCTGCAGCTGGTTCCAGTCCAGCCAAACCGGCGCATGCGGCTGGCCGTCGACCCGCACACCCTGCACGTACTGCAGGCGGCGGCCATCGGCACCCGGCGCGTCGATGCGCAGGGTCCGGCCATTGCCCATGTCCACTTCGACCTTGCTGAAGCGCGGCGTGTGCAGCAGGAACTGGCCGCTGCCCGGCACCGCCGGGTACACGCCGATGGCGCTGAACAGGTACCAGGCCGACATCGTGCCGAGGTCATCGTTGCCGGTCACGCCATTGGGGGCATTGGTGAACAACTGCTGCGCGGCACGCACCACGGCGGCGGTCTTCCACGGCTGGCCGATCAGCGTGTACAGCCACGGCGAGTGCAGGTCCGGCTCGTTGTTGGGGTTGTAGCGGAACTGGTTGTAGTAGCTGTACGGCCCGACCACCCACGCCTTGCGGGCGGCATTGAGCGGATCGGCCTGCAGCGCGTCCATCGCGAAGAATGCATCCAGGCGGCGACCGGCCTGTTCGCGGCCGTCCATCGCTTCGACCAGGCCCGGCACGTCCTGCTGCGCCAGCCACTGGTACTGCCACGCCGTGCCCTCATGGAAACCGTGGTGCGAACGCGGACTGTAGTGGCCATCGGCCGGCGTGTACCACTGGCCATCTTCGGTGCGCGGGCGCGGGAAGCCGGTGAAACCCGTCTCGGCATCGCGCACCTGCGGGTCCCACACCTTGCGCCAGTTGCGGCCACGCTCACGGAGTGTCGCCGCATCCTGCGCATGGCCCAGGCCATCGGCCATCTGCGAGAGCGCGCAGTCGGCCAGCGCATATTCCAGCGTGGCCGAACCACCATGGTGCGGATCGACATCCATGCCCTTGGACGGGAACGCGCGGTCGTAGGCCACATAGCCCTTGTCCAGGTAGGTCGGGTTGCCGGAGCGTCCGGCCATGCGCGAGTTCAGTGGTGGCGTGCCGAAGGCATTGCGGCGCAGTGCATCCCAGGCTTGCGATTCACGGCCCTTGAGCGCGCCGAAGCGCCACAGGTCGACCATGAACGGCGTGACCGGATCGCCGGTCATGATGTTGGTCTCGAAGTTGGCATAGCCCCAGCGCGGCAGCCAACCGACCTGTTCGTCGATCGCCAGCAGGGTACGGCCGATGTCGCGCGCTACGTCCGGGCGGGTCAGCGCCAGCCACTGGTTCTGCGCGCGATAGGTATCCCACAGCGAGAAGTACTCGTAGTAGGTCCAGCCATCGGCACGGTGGATGCCATCGTCATAGCCGCGGTAGCGGCCATCGGCGTCGTTGCCGGTCATCGGCTGCAGCAGCGCGTGGTAGACCGCGCTGTAGAACACGGTGCGGTCATCGGCGGTGCCGCCCTGCACGCGCACCCGGCCCAACTGCTCACGCCAGGCCTGCTGGGACAGCGCGCGCATGCGGTCGAAGCCGAGCAGCGCCCCATTCTGCATGCCTTCTGCGCGCAGGTTGGTGCGCGCGCCTTCGGCGTCCACATGCGAGATCGCGCTGACCGCCGTCACCGACTGGCCCTTGGCCAGGTCGAAACTGAGCCAGGCGCCGTTGGGCTTCTGCTCGCCTTCCATGCTGTGGCGCGCGCCCGGCAGGCCACCGCCCTCACCCCAGGTGCCATGCGCCTTGAAGGGACGGTCGAACTCGATGCGGAACCAGGTGGTGTACTGGTGGCCACCACAGAAGCTCTTGGTGACCAGCTTGCCTTCCACCACACGATCGCCGACCACATCGACCACGCTGCCGATCACCGAATGGCGCTCGTTGGCTTGGCCGACATTGACGAGGACGTGGCCATCGCCGCTGCGCTGGCTGAAGGTGTAGCGCTCGGCCGCGGCACGGGTACGTGCGGTCGCCTCGGCATCGATGCCGCCGTAGCTGGTCAGGCGCACCTTGTAGTAGCCGGCCTGGCCGACCTCGCCATCGTGGGTGTAAGCCGAGGCATAGGCCTTGTGGTCGAACTGCTTGGCATTGCCGGTATCGAAATCGCCACCCGGACCGATCGAGCCGGTCACCGGCAGCACCGACACCTGGCCGCCCTGTTCCCAGCAACCCGCGCCGGACAGGAAGGAGTGGCCGAACCCGCGGATCTTCTGGTCGTCATAGCGCCAGCCCGAGTAGTGGCTGCCGATCGGACTGACCTGTATCAGGCCGAACGGTGCCGACGCACCCGGGAACGTGTTGCCGTCGTCCTTGCTGCCGATGAAGGTGTTGACCTCGCGCTCCAGCGCTGCCGGGGCAGCCTGCAGCAGCACCGGCACTGACGACAGCGCGAGCAGGCAGGCCAGGCGCACCAGCGGGTGCGAGGACAATGGGACGGCGGGAGCGGACGGCACTGGGCGCATGTCGGGTTCCTGTAGTCGATGACGCGGAGGCAGACGGCCGGGGGCGTTCGGCACCGTTCCGCTGAGCCCTGCCCTGACCTGCAGAGAGCTCCCCCTGGAATGACGCCCGACCCACCAGACCGTGAATTTAGATCGATTCAAGTAGAGCATGCAGGTTCGGCCGAATGCATTCTGCGGCGCAGCATGAGAGGGGGTGTTCCGCAGGGCTGCGCCCTGCACCTGCTACGAGCTGGAGCAACAGCAACAGCAACAGCAGAAGCCAGTTTCCTGCGGGGAGTCGGGGTGGGTCCGGTTGCGGGGGACGCTGCAAGTACGTCCATGTAAGCTCGGTCGCCGCATCCATGCGGCTCACGCCCCCGCAACCGGACCCACCCCGCCTTCGACAGATTCCCGCGATCTGCAACGAATCTCTGACGGATAACGAAATCGATCCGGGGTCAGATCCGTTTTCCAGAGGAAAACGGATCTGACCCCATGCCGTTCCCAGGACCCATCCCACCGTCACCAGGAAACTGTCAAAGGTGGGGCGGTGTGGGCTGGCAGGACCGTTGGCGCCATGGATGGCACCATCGAGCCCCCAGGGGTGAGGGCGCTTTGCTTGCGAAGCACTGCTTCGCAAGCGCCCGAACGCCCAGCCGCCAGCGGCTGGGCCGGACCGCGGAGCGGGGTTTACGGCGTGTCCTGCCAGCCCACACCGCCCCACCAAACCAGCAGAAAACCAGAGCCGCTTTGGCCTTGGCTTTGGCTTTTGCTGTTGCCGGCCAGCGGCCGGCACTACCCGCAGGTGCAGGGCGCAGCCCTGCCGGCCCCCCTCCCCTGCGCACGAAAACGATTTCACTGTTTTCAGCAAACCGTCATCCCTTCGCCACGCCAGTACCATATTGCGGAGCAGCATGCGCCCAAGGGCGACCCATGCTAAAAATCGCCCGCCCATCGCTTAGATCGATCCAAGAACGACACTGCGATGGCCGGGAGTTGGGGGAGCAGCAACAGGACGTACCAGGCCACCACGCGCGGTGCTCTGCCACCCACATGGCGACACCCGTAATGTCACTTCAAATTAGATCGATTCAAGTTGTCCGAGCCACGTCACCGGATCAATCCAGGAGAGAGGGAGAGATGGGAATGAAGCATTCAACACGTACGCACGGCCAGGACGCATTGTCGCTGGCCATCGCGCTGGCCTTGGCCGCCGCCGTCATTCCGGCTGGCGCCGCCGCGCAACAGACCACGTCCACCGGCGCGCAGGACGCCACCACCCTGGACAGCGTCCAGGTCACCGGCTACCGCTACGCCATTGAAAAGAGCCTCGAGCAGAAGCGCGACGCCAACGCGGTGGTCGAGGTGATCACCGCCGAGGACGTCGGCAAGTTCCCCGACAAGAACGTGGCCGACGCACTGCAGCGCGTGCCCGGCGTGGTCATCACCCGCAGCGGTGGCGAAGGCAAGAGTGTCAGTGTGCGCGGCCTTGCGCCGGACCTGACCCTGACCCAGTTGAACGGCAACTTCGTCGCCTCGTCAGAGACCAACAACGAAGCGACGCGCTCCTTCAACTACACCCTGCTGCCATCGAACATGTTGTCCAGCGCGGAGCTGTTCAAGTCGCCGGAAGCACGCATCGACGAAGGCGGCATCGGCGGCACGGTCATCCTGCATACCCGTCGCCCGCTGGACATGGAATCCAACTCCGGCTACGTGAACCTGGAGGGCACCACCTCCGATACCAGCCACGATGTCGATCCGCAGGCGTCAGCGCTGTACTCGTGGCACAGCAAGGATGAGCGCTTCGGCGTCCTCGTCGGCGTGACCCAGCAGAAGCGCACCACCCGCACCATGGAAGCCAGCACCGAGGACTACCAGTGGTACGGCAATGGCACCACGGCCCGCGATGCCAACGGCAACCTGCTGGAGCAGGATGGCATCCACTACTGGTGGGGCCAGTCCGGCTTCAACAACCAGGCTGGCAAGAACTACAGCGAATTCTTCATGCCGACCTCGGTGAACTTCGCGGTGAAGGAAGAGAAGCGCGAGCGCAAGGGCGGCCAGCTGACCTTCCAGTTCAAGCCGGTCGACAACGTCACGATGACCGCGAACTACTTCCGCTTCGAGCTGCAGGGTGACTACACCCAGAACATGCTGAAGGTGCCGGAGTGGAACCTGGCCCGCTACAACCAGGACGGCAACTGGGCCGGCGGCCGCCTGCTCAACGGCCTGGATTTCGACCCGAGTGGCAGCATCGTCACCGGTGCGCAGTACCAGAAGCTGGCCGGAAAGACCTATTACTGCAGTGAGGAAGAAGCAGCGGCAGCCGGCCTGGAACCCGGTGGCTGGGGCCCGGACGACTGCACCATCCCCACTCCGCAGCTCACCGGTGGATACAGCAAGGAAAAGGCACTGTCGCAGACCGCCGACCTGACCATCGACTGGGATATCAGCCCGCTGTGGAAGGCCTCGTTCACCGGCGGCCGCACCTGGTCCGAAGGTGGTCCGTCGATGAATTTCCGCATGTCGGCCAAGCCGCGCCGCAAGGTGGGCAACCAGTGGCAGTCCGGCAACCAGTACACCGCCTGGGACCTGACCGGCACGCCGTCGGTGCAGTTCTCGCCGGACCTGCAGCAGCAGTTGATGGCGGGCGTGGCCGAAGTCGATACCGGCTCGACCGATTCGTCGTGGATGCAGACCGAGGTCAAGCAGAACTACTTCCAGGCCGACGTCACCAAGCTGTTCGAGGCCGGCTGGCTGGATTCGATCCAGTTCGGCGCCAAGTACCGCGATGGCAAGGTCCACCGCAACACCGGCAACACCTATTGGGTGTGCCCGGGCCTGGATCCGTCCGACTATGACAACAATCGCTACCAGGCCGGTTGCGATCCGACCGCAGGCGATGCGCAACCGGGCTTCTTCCTGTCCAACCCGATCAGCAACATCACCGGCGCGTTCAACGCCAACGTGTTCCCGGGCATCAACTACCCGGCCTACATCGACTACCTGAACAAGACCTACGGTGGCTCGCACAACCGCACCGAAGAAGACTTCGTCTACGACGTCAACGAGAAGATCCATTCCGGCTACTTCCAGGCCAACGTCCGCACTGAGCGGGTACGCGGCAACATCGGCGTGCGCGTGGTGCGGACCAAGCAGTTCGCCCAGTCCAGCGATTCGGTCGAGCGCTTCAACGACTATTTCGTCGACAACGCCAGCGGCGCGCCGATGAGCTGCGATGATCCGGCCGCCGACCCGAACCTGCGCTGCCAGGGTGGCTTCGTCCGCCTGCCCGACCCGCAGGTGCGCGACAAGGTGTACGCCCTGTCGTCGCTGGAAAAGACCTATACCGACGTGCTGCCCAGCTTCAACATTGCCTGGGACATCACCGACAACCTGGTGCTGCGTGGCGCGGCATCGAAGGTGGTCGCGCGCCCGAGCTACACCAGCATCGCCTATCCCGGTGGCCTGCGTTACATCAGCGAAGAGTACGCGAACGACCGCCGCGTCACCGGCGGCACCGACACGCCCGGCTGGTACGGCTCGGGCAGCAACAAGGCGCTGGAACCGTTCAAGGCGGTGCAGTTCGACCTGGGCCTGGAGTGGTACTTCAAGCCGGGCGCGGTCGCAGGTGTTTCGCTGTTCCGCAAGAACGTGGACAACTTCACCGTGCCGGTGGTGCGCGACCAGCAGATGAACGTCGGCGGGCAGTCGGTCACCGTGCAGAAGTACGAGACTCAGGCCAACGGCCGCGATGGCGTGTCGCAGGGCGTGGAACTGTATGGCCAGTACACGTTCGACTTCGGACTGGGCGTGCAGGCCAACTACACCTACAACGACACCAACCTGGCCTCGATCGTGCTGGATGGCGAGGAAATCGGCTCCTCGCCGCTGGTCGGCAGTGCCAAGAACCAGGCCAACGTTACGGTGTTCTACGAGAACGACAAGTTCCTGGCGCGCGCCTCGTACAACCGTCGTGGTGAAGTGGTCGGCGGCCTGAACAATGGCATGACCACCTACACCAAGCCTTACAGCCAGCTTGACCTGAACGTGGCCTACAACCTCACTCCGGACTGGACGGTGACCGCCGCCGTACTGAACGCCACCAAGTCCGAGCTGCGCAGCTACATCGGCAACGACAGCCAGGCCCGCCTGCTGTCCAACCTGTACGCCGGCCGCCAGCTGTACTTCGGCGTGAACTGGAAGTTCTGAGGCAGCGCCGGGCCTGGCCCGGCGCCGTCTTGCCCGCCCCGGCGGGAATGGTCCTCCACGGCAGCCGCGCTGGTACAGGCGGCTGCCGTTTTCATGGGTGCCTGCGCCGCCGTTCAGCCACCTGCTTGACCCTGCCATCGTTGGAAGGTGCACACTGGTTTCACCTCACGAGCACCGAAGGAGCTACAGATGGAATTCCATGTTGACGGCATGACCTGCGGCGGCTGCGCGCGCAGCGTGACCCGCGCGATCCAGCAGATCGATCCGAACGCCAGTGTGGTGGCCGATCCGCCGACCGGCCTGCTCAAGGTGCAGACCACCGCATCACAGGAGCAGGTGTTCGCCGCGCTGAACGATGCGGGTTTCCCGCCGCGCACTGCCTGATCCCCTGCCTTCTGCCACCGCGGAGCCCGCCCCGTGCACACTGTCACCGAGCGGGCTTTTTTGCATGCGACATGGAAACTCAGCGCTTGCGCGCGCGCCGCCGCACCGCGCCGGTCTTCGCTGCATCGACCGGCAGCGGGGCCTCATCGTCTTCACCCAACCGCTCCAGGATCGGGCACTCCGGGCGCTCGTCGCCCGCACAGCAACGGATCAGCGATTTCAACGTGTCGGCCATCTGCCGCATGCTCTGGATGCGTTGTTCCAGGTCGGCAATGTGCTGCTCGGCCAGGTGCTTGACGTCGGCACTGTGCCGCGCGGTGTCGTTCCAAAGGCCCAGCAGGTCACTGATTTCGGCCACCTGGAAGCCGAGATCGCGCGCGCGGCGGATGAAGCGCAGGCGATGGATGTCCGCCTGCGAATACGCCCGGTAGCCCGATTCGGTGCGATCGGCCGCGGGGATCAGGCCGATCTGTTCGTAGTAGCGGATCATCTTCGCCGACACGCTGGAGGCCTTGGCGGCGTCACCGATGTTCATGCGGATCTCCTTCAGTGGGCGGCAGCGGCGGCATCGGCCACCGGCGGCTGGAAGCGGCGCAGGCGCAGCGCGTTGCCCAGCACGAACACACTGGACAGCGCCATCGCACCGGCCGCGAACACCGGCGACAGCAGCACGCCCCAGGCCGGGTACAGCACGCCGGCAGCGACGGGAATCAATGCGGTGTTGTAGGCGAACGCCCAGAACAGGTTCTGCCGGATGTTGCCCAGCGTCGCCTTGGACAGCGCAATGGCATTGGGCACGCCCTGCAGGTTACCCGACATCAGCACCACATCGGCCGACTCCACCGCGATGTCGGCGCCGGTACCAATGGCCAGGCCGACATCGGCTTCAGCCAACGCAGGGGCATCGTTGATGCCGTCGCCGACGAAGGCGACGTGGCCATGCGTGGCCTTCAGCCGGCGCACTGCCTCGACCTTGCCTTCCGGCAGCACCTCGGCCACCACTTCATCGATGCCGAGCTGGCGCGCGATCGCCTGTGCGGTCCCGGCGTTGTCGCCGGTGATCATCGCCACCTTCAGGCCCAACCGATGCAGTGCCGCGATCGCTGCCGGGGTGCTCGGCTTGATCGGATCGGATACCGCGATGATCGCGGCCAGGCGTCCATCGATGGCCACGTACATCGGTGACTTGCCCTGCGTGCCGAGTTCCGCCGCCAATGCTGCGAATGCAGTGATGTCCACGCCCAGGTCGCGCATGAAGCGATCGGCACCGACCTCCACGCGTGCACCCTCGACACTGGCCCGCACGCCCATGCCGGTGACCGATTCGAAGCCGACCATGCCCGGCAACGTGATGCCCTGCCCGGTCGCGGCATCAACAATCGCGCGGGCGATGGGATGCTCCGAGCGCGACTCCACCGCGGCCACTGCCGCCAGAACCCTGTTGCGATCGAAGCCAGCGGCAATCTCCAGATCGGTCAGGCGCGGGCGGCCTTCGGTCAGCGTGCCGGTCTTGTCCACCGCCACCACCTGCGCGTCCTTCAGCAGCTGCAGGGCCTCGCCCTTGCGGAACAGCACGCCCATTTCGGCGCCACGACCGGTTCCGACCATGATCGAGGTCGGCGTGGCCAGGCCCATCGCGCACGGGCAGGCAATGATCAGCACCGCCACCGCATTGACCAGTGCGAAGCTCAGTGCCGGCGATGGACCGAAGATCAGCCAGACTGCGAAGGTCGCCAGCGCGGCCAGCATCACCGCCGGCACAAACCACAACGTGACCTTGTCGACCACCGCCTGGATCGGCAGCTTCGAGCCCTGCGCCTGTTCGACCATGCGGATGATCTGCGCCAGCAGGGTCTGCGCGCCCACGGCCGTGGCTCGCACCGTCAGTGCGCCCTTCTGGTTGACCGTGCCACCCACCACGCTGCTGCCCGGCAGCTTCTCGACCGGAATCGGCTCGCCGCTGATCATCGATTCATCGATGTAGCTGCGGCCTTCAACCACCTCGCCATCCACCGGCACGCGCTCGCCCGGGCGCACTTCCACCAGGTCGCCGCTCTGCACTTCATTGACCGGGATGTCGACCGCGCGGCCGTCACGGACCACATGGGCCACCTTGGCCTGCAGGTTGACCAGGCGCTTGATCGCTTCGGAGGTGCGGCCTTTGGCCCGGGCCTCCAGGAAGCGACCGAGCAGGATCAGCGCGACGATCACCGCCGCCGCTTCGTAGTAGACGTTCACCGTGCCCGGCGGCAGCAGCCGCGGTGCAAAGGTCGCTACCACCGAATAGCCGAACGCCGCGGCGGTGCCCACCGCCACCAGTGAATTCATGTCCGGCGCCAACCGCAGCAGCGCCGGGAAGCCCTTCTGGTAGAAGCGGCGCCCGGGGATGGCCAGCACCAGGAGCGTCAGTGCGAACTGCAGGTACCCGCTGGCCTGCATGCCGAGGGTGGACATCACCCATGCGTGCATGCCGGGAATCAGGTGCGAACCCATTTCCAGTACGAACACCGGCAGTGCCAGCGCGGTGGCCACGATCAGGTCGCGCTTCAGTCCGGCGAGCTCGGCATCCTTCTTTTCCGCAGCCTGATCATCGGACTGCACACCCGCCTCGATCACACGTGCGTCATAGCCGGCCTTGTCGATCGCGGCGACCAGCGCAGCCACGTCCGCCATGCCACGCACCGTGGCGCGCTCGGTGGCCAGGTTGACGCTGGCCTGGCTGACGCCGGGCACGGCCAACAACGCGCGTTCGACACGGCCCACGCAGGAAGCGCAGGTCATGCCTTCGACCGCCAGTTCGGTGGTCGCCGCGGGCACGTCATAGCCCACCCGCTCCACTGCCTGGACAAGCGCCGCGCGATCAACCGGGCCCGACGGACGAATGTCCGCCCGCTCGGTGGTCAGGTTCACCGAGACACTGCCCACGCCCTCGACCTTGGACAGTGCTGCCTCGACCCGGCCCACGCAGCTGGCGCAGGTCATGCCCTCGATGGGCAGGCTGATGGTGGAGGGGCTGGCGGGGGCGGCAGCGGCGCGCGGCGTGCTCATGATCGGATTCCCGGGTTTCCTTCTGGATGCGGACAGGCTAAACCTTGCCATCGTGGGAAGGTCAAATCCAGCCTGTCCGCATGCCTGAAGGGAGCGCCGCCCCCGGCGTCCCGTTTCCGCATCCACGCATGGCGTGGATCTAGCGGCGGAGGTCGGTCTCCTCAGAAGGTGAACACATACTCCAATGCGAACTCGCGGCCGACCGCGCTCAGCAACCGGGTCGGGGCGAAGTCATAGTCCAGCTTGTACGGGTCCTTGTGGTTCCAGCTGGCCGAATTGAACACGTTGTTGACGTAGACATTGACCTTGGCGTGCTCGGTCACCTGGTAACCCACGTTGACGTTCCAGGTGATGAACGGCCCGACCCGGCCGAAGTAGCGCGAGGTCTGCTGGCCCGCGTTGGGGTTCGGGTTCACCGAGCCATCCGGCAGCTGTGCCGGTTCCAGGCAGTTCAGCGACGGGCTGTCACTGGGCACGTAGCCGTCGGCGAACGGCAGGCAGCCGCCGGGATTGTCCAGGCGGTCGGTGCCCCAGTGATAGCGCACGCCCGGCACCGAGCCCACGCGGTCGGCATAGACGTTGGCGTTCCAGTTGCCGCGCTGCCAGGCCAGGCTCGCGCGCAGCTTGCTGCGCAGGTCCCGGTCGCGCCGTTCCGGGTTCGGGTCGTTGGCGTAGCGCTGTTCCTTGGTCGAGATCTGGTTGGTGTAGTTCAGGCCCAGCTGGAAGCTGCCCCACTGCGCGGTTTCCAGGCGATAGCGTGCAGTCAGGTCGATGCCGCGCACTTCCCGGCTGGCCAGGTTGAACGGGCCGCGCTCGATCGATACCAGGCGGCCGCTGCTGTCGCGGTTCACGCGGGCCAGGATGCCGGCGCAATAGTCGCCACCGGCCGGATTGGCCCACGGCGTGCCATCAATGTTCTTGCCGGTCAGGCAGCCGGCCTCGCTGGCCAGCACCTCGTCGGCGCCGACGTCGACGATCATGTCTTCCAGCTTGATCGCCCAGTAATCGGCGCTGACCGACAGGTTGGGCATCACGTCCCAGACGAAGCCGACCGTCCACGAATCGCCGGTTTCCGAACGCAGCAGCGGCGTGCCACGCCGGTTCACGTCGAAGGTGTACCAGACATCGGTGTTGCCCACGCCACAGTTGTTGACCAGGTAGGCACCGCTCTGGATGCAGCGCAGGCGGTCATAGGTCTGCACTTCGGAACTGCTCGGCTGGCCCAGCAGGTAGTGCATGTCCGGCGCGTGGAAACTGGTGGCGTACGAGCCACGCACCAGCAGCGATTCGACCGGGCGCCATTCCAGGCCGACGTTCCAGGTGGTCTCCTTCTGGCTGCCGATATCCAGCGCTTCACTGCTGTCATCGGCCTTGTAGTTGCCGTAGCGGTCGTAGCGGGCCGCCGCGGTGGCCGTCACGCTCTCCAGCAGCGGGATCTTGAACTCGACGCCGGCCGAGTAACGGGTGCGCTCGCCGCCACCGCGATCGACGTTCTGCAGATCGAAGTCGATGCCGGCGCGCGGGTCCGGGCTGAGGTGATAGCCCTGCTGCGCGACTTCGGCCACGGCGGCGAACGAGATCGGGCCGGCCCAGCCCTGGAACAGCTCGCCGGTGATGTCCGCCGAGGCCTGGTTGACCCACGATGACGCGCGGTTCCTGGCCACCGTGCCCATCTGCCAGTACTGGTCAGGCGTCAGCGGGTTCCACCAGCGCGATTCGTTCAACGCATAGATCGCCTCGCCGTCAGCGGTGGTGCCCAGGCGCGGGCCGAGGAAGAAGTCGTACGACTTCTGCTCGTCCACCACGTTCTGCCGTTCTTCCACGCGATAGTAGGAACGCCCCACCGTGGCGCTCCAGTCGAAGCGGTCGGCAAGGCGGCCACGCAGGCCCGCGCTCCAGTCCCATGACAGCTCGCGGTTGGTGTTGCGCAGGGTGTCCAGGCCGCCGACTTCGTTCGGGGTGAACTGGCGCACGCCCAGGATCGGGCGGTTGCGGTTGGCATCCCAGTAATAGCCGTTGTCGTCGTCGATCAGCGAGACGCTGGGCGGGTTGGTGCCCCAGATCGCTTCGGAGCGGTACACCGCCAGGTTGGTCCAGGCCTGCAGGTCGCTGCTGAAATCGAAGGTGGCATACAGGTTGCCGGACACGTTCTCGGCACCACCGGTCAGCAGCCAGTTGGCGTAGTCGGCGCTCATGCCGCACAGGCGGCCGGTGTTGGTGATGCGGTTGGCGGCGTAGTTGTAGACCAGTCGGTCGGCCGTGTAGTACTCGCCGTCGAACTTCTCGCAGGTGCCAGTGGGTGGCGCCAAGCGCTGGCCCGTCGTCGGATCGATCAACGCCAGGCCCGAGGTGGGGCGGAAGCCGACCTTGCGCTGCTCCATGTTCCAGGACGCATACGGCGCATCATCGGCATCGTCCATCTGCGGGCGGTCGCGGCCGAACAACGGATCGCGCTTGGTGTATTGCAGCGCATAGGTCACGCTCCAGTTGTCACCCGTCTTGCCGCCGGCCCATGACAGGTCCCAGGTGTCGCGCCCGCCTTCGGTGGAAGTACCGCCGCGCACGCGCACTTCGTCGCCGTCGTAGTTGGTCTTGAGGATGACATTGACCACGCCGGCGATCGCATCCGAACCGTAGATGGCCGAGGCGCCGCCGGTCAGTACTTCGATGCGCTCGACCGCGGCAGCGGGAATGTTGCCGTAGTTGGAGAAGTTGGTTTCACCGCCATACGGCAGCGGGTAATCGGCCACGCGACGGCCGTTCACCAGCAGCAGCGAGCGGTTCGGGCCCATGCCGCGCAGGTTCAGGCCACTGGCGTTGGGCGTGTGCGAACCCCATTGCGAGGCGGCTTCGACGGTACCGGTTGCTTCGGTGAGCGTCTTCAGCGCGTCATACACGCTGACGAAGCCCTCTTTCTGGATCTGCTGCGCGGTGATCACGTTGACCGGGGCCGGGCCTTCGACCGCGGCGCGCTTGATGCGCGAACCGGTAACGGTGACCGCGTCCAAGTCCTTGGTGGACGAACTGGCCGCTTCCTGTGCACCCGCGGCCAGGGGCAACAGGGCCAGGACCAGTGCCTGGGACAGCAGGTGACGACGCTTGCGAACGGACTGAGCCATGGGTGGTTGCTCTTGGAAAGTGTGGACGCGCGGACAGGTGGTGGCGTAGCACGACGGCTGATCCGGGTGCCGGGATCGGTTCACGACCGTCCCAGCCCCCTCCCCTGTGGATCGATCCAAACTAAAGCACAGCTGAACCGCGCCGGGCATGCGGCGATGCAGCAACACCCTACGCAATGCCGCTATCAGCCGCAGGTATCAAGAACAATCAAAGGGTTGCGAAACATCGCTGAGAGAACAGCGCACACGTCAATGACACGATCGCGACAACCGCGCGCGGAACGGTTTTGTCCGCGTCGTCGCGTGCGACTGTAGAGCCGAGCCCGTGCTCGGCTGATGTCGTTTGCCGCAAAGCGCAGCCGAGCGTTGGCTCGGCTCTACAGCAGAAGCGGGCTACCTTGCGCCGTCCAGCGCCTGCCGCAGCGCGGCCACGGTCGCGGTGGCGGTCTGGCTCCAGTCCGGGTCCAGGCCGCGCAGGGCCGGGTTCTGGAACTGCATGGCCGAGCGGCGCAGGCCTTTTGCGGACGCGTGCAGTTCGGTACAGCCCGTCTGCCGCGCGACGGTTGCGATGTTGCCCGGGGCCAATCCGGCACCTGCCATCACCGTGATACGCCCGGCCGCTTGGGTGACCAGCGCCGCCAGCAGATCGGCACCGGCCTCGGCGCTGACCTGGCCGCCCGAGGTCAGCACGCGCTGGCAACCCAGTCCGATCACCTGCTCCAGCGCCGCCGACAGGTCGCGGGCCGCGTCGAAGGCACGATGGAAAGTCACCTGCAGCGGCCCGGCGGCCTGCACCAGTTCACGGCACAACGCCAGGTCGATACCGCCCTGCACATCCAGCGCACCGATCACCACGCCATCGCAGCCCAGCGCGCGGCACTGCGCGATGTCACGCAGCATCAGTTCGGTTTCCAATGCGTCGTAGTGGAAGTCGCCCGGGCGCGGGCGCACCAGCACGAACAGCGGAATCGACAGGCGTTCGCGGGCGATCGCGATGGTGGCAAACGACGGCGTGGTGCCACCCTCGGCCAGGTTCTCGAACAGTTCGATGCGGTCGGCACCGCCGGCCTGCGCGGCCAGCGCCGAGGCCAGCGAGTTGCTGGCGATCTCCAGGGTCAGCCGCGTGCTCACGCCTGAGTGCTCGCATAGATCGACGGCGAATCGCGCAGGTCATCCTGGCGCTGCGCATCGCACACGGCGTAGACGAAGCCGCGATGCAACGCGTAGGCGCCCACCTCGCCCTGCTTGTTCATGGCCAGGAAGCACACCTGCAGGGTCTTGCTCGCCTCCGGCCGCTTGCGCACCACACGGTCGATTGCCTCGCGGCAGGCCTGGGCCGGCGAGCGCCCCTGGCGCATCAGCTCGACCACCAGGAATGAGGCGGCGTTGCGGATCATCTCCTCACCCACGCCCGACGCGGTGGCCGCACCCACTTCGTTGTCGACATACAGGCCGGCACCGATGATCGGGCTGTCGCCGACCCGGCCGTGCAGCTTCCAGGCCATGCCGCTGGTGGTGCAGGCACCTGCAAGATGGCCCTTGGCATCCAACGCCAGCATGCCGATGGTGTCGTGGTTGTCGCTGTTGCCGGGAATACCACGGCGCTCGGCATTGATCTGCGGCTGATACTTCTCGGTCTTCAGCCACTCGCGCCAGGCCGCTTCGGCCTGCGGCGTGAGCAGGTGCCTGCGCTCGAAACCCTGCTGCACCGCGAACTGCTGCGCGCCCTCGCCCACCAGCAGCACGTGCGGGCTGTTTTCCATCACTTTGCGGGCCACCGACACCGGATGCAGGATGTCGACCAGCGCGGCCACCGCGCCACAACGGCCATCGCCATCCATGATGCTCGCATCCAGGCTCAGCACGCCGTCGCGATCCGGGTTGCCGCAATGGCCGACGGTGGGGTTGCACAGCTCGCTCTCGGCCCAGCGTGCACCGGCTTCAACTGCATCCAGTGCGCTGCCACCCTGCGACAGCACCTTCCATGCGGCCTGGTTGGCCGGCACGCCGAAGTCCCAGGTCGAAACCACCCTGGCCCCACCCTGCGTGCGCGCCTGCACGCCCGGCAAGGCCACCATGCCTGCGGCCAGTGCGCCGGCCTGCAGGAACTGCCTGCGATCCACCATCTTCCCCTCCCAGTCTGCAATGCACGGCCGGCCCGATGCCGGCCACGCCGATCAGTCGTGCGTGGGCTGCCGTGCGGCGTACCAGACCGCTGCGCCGAGAACGCCCAGCTGGCCATGCTCCACGCGCCATACCGGCACCTGGCGCAGCACCTCGGTCAGCACGCCCTTGTTGAGGAAGCGCTCACGGAAGCGACCATCGGCCAGGAAATCCTGCACATGCGCAGAAATGCCCCCGGCCAGGTACACCGAACGCGCACCCACCGCGATCGCTGCGTCGCCGGCCAGGCTGCCCAGCCAGGCACAGAACACCTGCAGCGTTTCCACCGCCAGCGCATCCTCACCGCTGCGTGCGGCACCGATCAGTGCCTCGGTACTGCTCCACACCGGAGTGACGCCACGCAGTTCGCACAGGCACGGATACAGGTTCATCAGGCCACTGCCGGACAGCACGCGCTCGTTGTCCACGTGCGGCCAGCGCTGCAGCAGCTTGTCCAGCACCTGCAGTTCCAGCGCGTTGCCGGCGCCGAGCGCGGCATGGCCGATCTCGCTGGCCAGCACCGGACGCTCGCCGTCGGCAAAGCGCAATGCTGCACCCAGACCGGTACCGGCGCCCAGCACCAGCGCCGGGAACGCCTGCGCCGGGTCAGCATCGCCATTGAGCGGCACCAGGGTGTCAGGCTGCAGGTAGGGAATGGCCAACGCCACCGCTTCAAAATCATTGATCAGCTGCAACTCATGCAGCCCGGACTGCAGCCGCGTGGCCGACAGCGAGACCGTCCACGGCAGGTTGGAATTGATCAACACATCGCCATCGAGCAGTCCGGCGATGGCGACCACCGCGGCCTGTACCGGCTGGCCGAGGCCAGCGGTGAAATCGGCCAGGATCGCGGCCAGGCTGGGATGCTCGGCGCAGGCGTAGGTGCGATGGCTGCCCAGCAGTGGTGCCTGGCCGGCTTGCGTTTCAGCCAGCGCCAAACGGGCGAAGGTGCCGCCGACATCGGCGACAACGAGACTGCGCGGAAGACCGCCGCGGGCGGAGTCGGTGGAAACCGGGGACGCTGCTGCGATGGTCACGCTGGCCTGCTTGGATCGATTGAATCGCCCCGATTCTCAGGCATCGGGGCGGCTTTGCCTAGCGCGCCGGCGGTTCAGGTTGGCCTACATGCCTTCCTGTTCGGCCACCTGCACGCCATCCACCAGCACGCGCAGGCGCTGCGGGCGGAGGCCGGCGAACAACAGCGGCCGGGTGCGCTCGACCAGCACCTCATGGCCGGCGATGTGGCGCAGCCACGACTGTACCAGCGAGAACGAGAAGTGGGTGCCCGGATGCAGCGGATGCTGCACCCAGACCTTCTCGGTGGCGCTCTGCAGCAGCATCGCACCAGTGAACCAGTGGCGGCTGAGGGTGACTGGTGTGGTGCCGGCCATGAAGCGGATATCCATGCGGGGTCCTTTCGCTGGAGCGGCGATGCGGGGGATCAGGGCTGGGCCGTCTGCAGGCTGTAGCGGGTGGTGGCGGTGAACACTGCACCATCAGGCTGGGTAGAGCGTACTTCGACCTTGTGGCTGCCCACGGCCAGGTCGGTCGGCAGCGCGCCACGCCACAGGTGCGGCGACGCGGTGGCCTCCGGCGAACGGTCGTAGCCGCGCAGGCTGCTTGCCAGATCATCGGCCACGTTCTCCACCATCAGGCGCGGATCGGGCTGGCTGACCTGCTTCATCGTCTGCCAGGCACCGCCATCGACGCGGTACTCGACCACGCTGGCATCTTCGCCCATGTACACGTTGGCGTACACGCCCCACGCCGGATAGGCCCCCTGGCGCAGCACCTTCGGCGCATGCAGGCCGATCTGCTCGCTGGCCGGCTTGCCGGCCACCCGGTACTGCAGTCTGTAGCTGCCATTGGCGGCGATGTCCAGCAACGCGTAGCCCTTTGGCGTGCCATCACTCATGGTGCTGTCCGGCACTCCGGCGGCGTCCTTCACCCCCGACCAGAACGCGCCGCAGTTGGCACCGACGTTGTATTCGTGCAGCGGCTTGTCACCGTTCCAGCCGTCGGCCTTGCCGTGGTAGACGTGCTGCTGGGTGTGGCTGTGGCCACTGAGCACCAGCACGTTGCGGAAGTCCTTCAGCAGGTCGAACAGGCGCTGGCGGTCAGCATGACGGAAGGTCTCGCGTCCCGGCGCGGCGTCGAACAGCGGGATGTGCATGCCCAGCACCAGCAGGCGGTCCTTGTGCAGGCCCTTCAGGTAGCCGGCAAGGAAAGCGAACTGGTCTTCGCGCAGGCCACCGACATACTTCGGCCTTGCGTTGGGGTCATACACCACGTCGTCGAGGAACACGAAACTGGCACCGCCCTCTTCCACCGCGTAGGTGTCCGGGCCGTAGATGTTGCGCCAGCTGTCCAGCGAATGCTCGTCGCTGGCTGCATCCAAATCGAGGTCGTGATTGCCCGGCACATGGAACCACGGCACGCCCAGCGACGTAGTGACCTTGTTGATTGCCGGATACAGGGTCAGATCGTCGTTGACGATGTCACCCAGGGTGGTGCCCATGCGCGCCTTGGTCTGGCCGACCAGCGGCGACACGATCGACTGCTGGTAGTAGCCGATGTCCTTCAGGCTGGCGGTCTGGGAGTCGGTGAAGACCAGCATCTGGAAGCCGCGACGGCTGTCATGGCGATCCGGCTGCAGCGCGAAATCCCAGTTGCGGGTGACATCGCTGGTGGCGGCGATGCCGCCGTACTTCAGCGCCGGCGAGCCGTTCGGGCGGAAATGGCGCCAGAACGAAGGCAGGCCGTCTGCCGCCTTCGGGAACGAATACGCATCGGGCTTGATCACGAACACGGTCTGGCCATCACGCACCGGCAGGCTGTAGCTGCCGTCGGCGGCGGTCTTGACGATGGCCTCGCCGTTGGAGACCTGCACCCCGGCCAGGCCCGGATCGGTCGCACCGCGGCCCGGCTTGCCGTCACGCTCCAGATAGACCTTGCCGGTGACCACGGTGTCCGCAGCCCAGGCCGGCGAGGTCAGCAACAGGCAGCACAGCCAGGCGGCAGGCAGTTTCATGGGAGGCATCCGGCAGAAAGAGACGCGGTATTGTAGAGCCGAGCCATGCCCGGCTGCATTCAAGAAAAACAGCCGAGCATGGCTCGGCTCTACAGGTAGGTGCGGAGCGCTGCTCCGCACGCCTTCTTCAACGATGGCGTTTTTCCAGCACCGCCCGCGCATCGTCCAGCGACAGACCGCGCGCGCGCAGCAATACCAGCAGGTGGTACAGCAGGTCCGAAGCCTCACCGAGCAGTGCCTCGTCATCCTGCGCAACCGCCGCCAGCGCGGTCTCCACCCCCTCCTCACCCACCTTCTGTGCGATGCGGCGGATGCCGCCCTCGAACAGGCGGGTCGTATAGCTGCCCGGCGGGCGCTGCGCCTCACGCATCGCGACCAACTGGCCCAGCCCGCCCAGGAAGTCCTTCGGCGCCTGGTCGAAACAGCTCTCCGCACCCGTGTGGCAGGTCGGCCCCGCCGGGCGTGCCATCACCAGCAGCGTGTCGGCGTCACAGTCGACGCTGATCGATTGCACCACCAGCACGTTGCCGGACTGCTCGCCCTTGGTCCACAACCGCTGCTTGCTGCGGCTGAAGAAAGTCATGTGGCCGATGGCCACCGTGGCCGCCAGCGATTCTGCGCTGACATAGCCCAGCATCAGCACCTGCAGGGTATCGGCATCCTGCACCACGGCCGGCAGCAAGCCGTCACCCTTGCCCCAGTCCAGTGCCTGCAATGCGTCCAACGAAGGCCTGACTTCAATAGACATCCCGCACCTCGATCTGCTGTCCGCGCAGGTAGCGCTTCAATTCTGGAATGGCGATGGCGCCGCTGTGGAACACGCTCGCCGCCAGCGCACCATCGACGTCGGCCTGGTCAAAGGCTTCGGCGAAGTGCTCCATCGCACCGGCGCCACCGGAGGCGATCAGCGGCACCTGGCACAGGGCCCGCGCCTGCTGCAACTGTGCGACATCGTAGCCGCGGCGCACGCCATCGCTGTCCATGCAGTTCAGCACGATCTCACCGGCGCCCCGACGTTGCACCTCGACAATCCAGTCCAGGGTGCGCAGTGGCACCGCCTGGGTCTTGTCCGGGTCTCCGCTGAAGCGGCGCACCCGCCATTGGCCATCCGCTTCGCGCACCGAATCGACACCGACCACCACGCATTGCACGCCGAACTCGTCGGCCAGTTCAGTGATCAGTTCCGGGCGGCCCAGCGCGGGGGAGTTGATCGACACCTTGTCGGCACCGGCGAACAACACGCGACGCGCGGTTTCCACGCTGTCGATGCCCCCGGCCACGCAGAACGGAATGTCGATCAGCCGCGCGATGCGCTCGATCCAGGCAACGTCGACCGAACGCGCCTCGGGGCTGGCGCCGATGTCATAGAACACCAGCTCGTCCGCCCCTTGGTCGCGATAGCGCTGCGCCAGCTCGGCGATATCGCCCATGTCGACATGGTCGCGGAAACGCACGCCCTTGACCACGCGGCCATCGCGCACGTCCAGGCACGGAATGATGCGCCGGCTCAACATGCCAGTGCCTCCGCCAGGTCCATGCGCTGTTCCAGCAGCGCCTTGCCGAGGATCGCACCGCCGCAGCCAGCGGCACGCGCCGCGGCCACATCGGCCACGTCACGGATGCCGCCGGACGCCTGCACCGCCACCCCTGGCAGCAATGCCGACAGGTGCTGGTAGAGGCCGATATTGGGCCCGGCCAGCATGCCGTCGCGGGCGATGTCGGTGCACAAGAGGTGGCGCATGCCAGCGCGCGCGTAGCGCTGGGCCAGGTCATCCAGGGTCACCCCGGCGTTCTCGGTCCAGCCGTGCACCGGCAGCTGCCACTGCCCCTGTGCGTCCTGGCGCGCGTCCAGCGCAATCGTGATGCGCTCGGCGCCAAATTCCTCCAGCCAGCCCACCACTTCATCGGGGCGGCGCACCGCCAGCGAACCGACCACCACGCGGCCGGCGCCGGCATCGAGGATGCGCGCCACGTCGTCGCGGCCGCGCACGCCACCGCCGGTCTGCACCTGCAGCGGCGTGTGCGCGCGGATCGCCGCCAGCAGCGGCGCCAGCGTATAGCCACCGGCGCGTGCAGCATCCAGGTCGACCAGATGCATCCACTGCGCCCCCTGCGCGGCGAACGCCTGCGCGCGCGGCAGCGGATCGTCGCCGTAGGAGGTTTCCTGCGCGTAGTCGCCCTGGCGCAGCCGCACCACGCGGCCATCGCGGATATCCAGCGCGGGGTAGACGATGAAACTCATGCAGCAGTGCCCTCGAGGAAATTGCGCAGCATCAGCGAGCCGGTTTCGCCGGAACGCTCGGGGTGGAACTGTGCGCCGTAGTAACGCCCCTGCTCCACCACGGCAGTGAACAGGCCGCCGTGGTCGCAGGCAGCGACGGTGTGGGTATTGAGCGGCGCCGCATAGCTGTGCACGAAGTAGGCGCTGGCACGCTCCGGCACGCCGCGCAGCAGCAGCGATTCGCGCAGTGGCAGCAGCCGGTTCCAGCCCATGTGTGGCACGCGGATGCCGCAGGCCGGCACCAGCTTGCGCACCACGCCGGGAATCAGCCCCAGTGTCTCCACACCCGCTTCCTCGGAGCGTTCGAACAGCAACTGCATGCCAAGACAAATGCCCATCAGCGGCACCTCCAGCCGCTGCAACGGCTCCACCAGGCCCTGCGCGTGCAATCGCTGCATGCCGGGACTGGCGGCGCCGACGCCGGGCAGCATCACCCGCCGCGCCCCCACCAGGCCGTCCGCGTCGCGCACCAGCCGCACCGTCGCGCCCAGGCGCTCCAGTGCGTAGCGCACCGAGCCCAGGTTGGCACCTCCGGCATCGATCAGCGCGACGTCGCTCACAATGCCCCCTTGGTGCTCGGCAGTGCCGTGCCCTGCCGGGCCAGCGCCGGGCGCAGTGCGCGCGCCAGCGCCTTGAAGCAGGCCTCCACCTTGTGGTGATCGTTGTCGCCGCGTACCTGCAGGTTGAGGTTCAGGCCACTGGCATCGCACAGCGAACGGAAGAAGTGCGGCACCAGTTCGGTCGGCATATCGCCCACGCGCTCACGCTTGAACTCACCTTCGAACACGAAGTACGGCCGGCCGCTGAAATCCAGTGCGGCGCTGGCCAGCGTCTCGTCCATCGGCAGGGTGAAGCCGTAGCGGCCAATGCCGCGCTTGTCGCCCAGCGCCTCGCGCAGCGCCTGGCCCAATGCGAGCCCGGTGTCCTCGATGGTGTGGTGCTCGTCGATGTGCAGGTCACCCTCGGCCTGGATGTCCAGCGCGAAGCCACCATGCTTGCCGATCTGCTCCAGCATGTGGTCGAAGAACGGCAGGCCGGTGGAGATGCGCGCATCACCGGCGCGATCCAGGTCCAGCTCAACGCGGATATTCGTTTCTTTGGTGTTGCGCTGGACCACGGCGGTGCGCGGCGCGTCGGCCAGCGCGTGCGCGATGCCCGGCCAGTCCCACTCGCCACCGAACTGTTCGGTACGCAACTGGAAGCCCCGGATGTTGAGGTTGTCGGCGAACTGCAGGTCGGTGATGCGGTCGCCAACCATGGCCGAGCGTGCCCAGTCGATGCTGCGGTCCTGCAGGTAGCCAGTCATCAGGCCGATGCCCGGCTTGCGGGTCGGCGCATTGTCCTGCGGCCAGCTGCAGTCGATCAGCACGTCACGGAAGGTGATGCCCTGGCTCTCGAAGATCTGCAGCATCAGGTCGTTCGGGCCATCGAAGCTGGCGCGCGGGTAGCTGTCGCTGCCCAGGCCGTCCTGGTTGGTGACAATCACGAACTGGTAGCCGGCATCACGCAGCTTCAGCAGCGCCGGGATCACCTGCGGCACGAAGCGCAGCTTCTCGTAGGCATCGATCTGGAAATCGGACGGCTCCTCGATGAGGGTGCCGTCGCGGTCGATGAACAGGATCGGGGTCATGCTGCGGCCCTCCGCGCCGACAGGGTCGCAAGCACGCGGTCATTCTCTTCGGGGCTGCCGATGCTGATGCGCAGCGCATCACCCAACTGCGGCGCGGCGCGCTGGTCACGCACCACCACGCCCGCAGCCAGCAGCGTATCGAACGCGGCCTGGGCATCGGCGAAGCGGACCAGCAGGTAGTTGCCGGATGAGCGGTAGACGCGAGGCACGCCGGGCAGGCCCAGCAGCGCCACGCGCAGGCGTTCGCGCTCGGCAATCACCGTGGCTACGCGTTCGGCGGTCCTGGCCAGCGCGGCGGGTTGCAGCGCCTGTACCGCCAGTTCCGCGCACGGCGTCGGCACCGGGTACGGCGCCTGGCAGCGGCGCAGCACAGCAATCAGTTCCGGTGCGGCGATCAGGGTTCCAATGCGCGCGGCAGCAAGAGCGTGCGCCTTCGACAGCGTGCGCAGCACCGCCAGATTCGGGTTCGCGGCCAGCAGCGTGGTCGCCGACGGGCGCTGCGCGTACTCCACATAGGCCTCGTCCACCACCACCAGCGCCTGCCCGCGCAGCGCAACCGCCACACGCTCGACCTCTTCCAAGGCGATGTCACTGCCGGCCGGGTTCGACGGTGCGCACAGGAACACCAGCTTGGCACCCTGCGCCTTGGCCGCATCGATCACCGCATCCAGATCGGCGCGCAGGCCATCCTCGCTGTCCACCAGCGGCACTTCAATCAATGCGGCACCCTGCAGGCGCGCGCAGACGGCGTACATGCCGAACACCGGCGGCGTGACCAGCACGCCATCGCGACCCGGCACACACAGCGCGCGCACCAGCAGATCAATGGCCTCGTCACTGCCGCGGCCGACCAGCAGCTGCTGTGGCGTCACGCCGTACAGCGCCGCCAGTTCCTCACGCAGCGCCAGCGGTTGCGGTTCGGGATAGCGCCGGCTGCTGCCAGCCGCATCGGCCGGATTGGCCCAGGCCGCCTCGTTGGCATTCAACCAGACCTCGCCCTGCACCACCGCACTGCGCGCCGAGCTGTAGCCGGCGAAGGCCTGCAGATCCGGGCGCACCAGTGCCAGCACGTCATCAATAGCGGCGCTCATGCGGCGGCCTCCATGCGCAATGCAACCGCACGCTCGTGGGCATCCAGGCCTTCGGCGCTGGCGATGATGCGCGCGCAGCCGCCAATCGCGGCCAGGCCGGCGGCACTGGCGCTCTGCACGCTGATCAGATTCTGGAAGCTGGCAACACTCACGCCGCTGTAGGCACGTGCGGCACCGGCGGTGGGCAGTACGTGGTTGGTGCCGCTGCAGTAGTCACCCAGTGCTTCGGGGGTGTAATCACCCAGGAACACCGAGCCGGCCACCTGCACCTTGTCCAGCCACGCACGCGGATCACGCAGCGCCAGGATCAGGTGCTCCGGTGCATAGCGGTTGCTGATCGCGAAGGCCTCGTCCAACGAACCAACCTGGATCAGGCGCGACGCTGACAGCGCCTGGCGCGCAATCTGCTCGCGCGGCAGCAGGGCCACCTGGCGCTCGACCTCAGCCTCGACCGCCGCCAGCATCCCGGCATCGTCGGTCAGCAGCAGCACCTGCGAATCCGGGCCGTGTTCGGCCTGCGACAGCAGGTCGGCGGCCACGAACGCCGGATTGGCACCGGCATCGGCAATCACCAGCACCTCCGAAGGACCGGCCGGCATGTCGATGGCGGCGGCGCCCTCCTGTGCGACCTGCTGCTTCGCTTCGGTCACGAAGCTGTTGCCCGGCCCGAACAGCTTGTCGCAGGCGGGAATGCTTGCGGTGCCATAGGCCATGGCAGCGATCGCCTGCGCGCCGCCCAGCTTGAACACGCGCTGCACGCCGGTCAGCCGCGCCGCCACCAGTACGGCCGGGTCTGCGCTGCCATCGGCTCGCGGCGGCGTGCACAGCACCACCTGCGGGCAGCCGGCCAGCTGTGCCGGAACGCCCAGCATCAGCGCGGTAGACGGCAGCGGCGCGCTGCCGGCCGGCACGTACAGGCCCACCCGACCGATCGGGCGCAGCATGCGTTCGCAGACAACGCCCGGCGCGGTTTCAACCGCGTACCCCTTGCCCATGCCGGCGGCGTGGAAGCGGGCGATGCGCTCGGCCGCGTCCACCATGGCCTGGCGCAGTTCGGCGGGGACAGCGGCCTCGGCCGCCGCGAACTCGGCTTCGCTCACTTCAAAGGACGACAGTTCGACACCATCGAAGCGTGCGGTGATCGCACGCAGCGCGTCGTCGCCCTGCGTGCGTACCTGTGCGATCAGCGTCGCCACCGCGTCGCGGGTCTGCTGCGCCACGGTCTGCACCGGGCGGGTCAATGCCGCGCTGCGCGCGGCCTCATCAAGTCGGGCCCAGATCAGACGGTTCATGCCAGCGACCGCTCCACGCTCAGTACCATCAGGCCCTGCGCACCCGCGCGCTCGAGTTCCTCCATGCGCTGCCAGCTCAGCGGGCCAGGGCACATGGTCTGCAGGCGCAGCGCACCGCCATCGGCCGGCAACCGCACCAGCGGCTCGGCATCGGCCAGCAACTGCGCCAGCGCGTCGACGCGGTCCTCGCTGGCGCGGAACATCAGCAGCTTGCTGTCCTGGCGCTGCACCACGCCATCGAGGCGGCGCAGCAGCATCGCGCGCAGCGAAGCGCGTGCATCATCCGGCACCCTTACTGCACCGGCCAGCACCGCCTCGCTGTCGAGCAGGTTGTGTACCGGGGTCAACTGGTTGGCGCGCAGCGTAGCGCCACTGGACACCAGATCACAGATCAGGTCGGCAGTGCCCAGGCGTGGGGCGATTTCCACCGAACCGGACAATTCGACCACCTGCGCGTCCACGCCCTGCTCCGCCAGCCACTGCGTGAGGATGGCCGGGTAGCTGGTGGCGATGCGGGTACCGGCCAGCTGCGCCGGACCCTGCCACTGCCATTCCTCCGGCACCGCCAGCATCAGCCGGCACTGGCCGAAGCCCAGCCCGCGCAGCGCCTGATAGGCGTCAGGCAGGCCGATCTGGCGGCGTGCCGCGGCCTGCTCGTCCAGTTCATTGCGGCCGACGATGCCGAGGTCGCAGACGCCGTCAGCGATCAGGCCGGGGATGTCGTCGTCGCGCACCAGCAGGAGGTCTACCGGCAGCGATTCACCGTAGCAGAACAACTTGTCACGGCTTTCGCGCCAGCTCAGGCCACAGGCGCTGAGCAGGTTGCGGGCGGGCTCGGCCAGCCGGCCACTCTTCTGGATGGCGATACGCAGCCGGTCTCTTGCCGGCGCTGCCTGGGTTGCACTCATGGGGGAGGTCTCGAAGTTCGGAACGGGGCGCGGATCAGCGCGAAGCAAGGCGGTCGATGGCAGCGGCATAGCCTCGATGGCCATGCTCGAGCGTGCGCGCCACCCGTCCGGTGGTGGTCACGCTCACGCCGGTGCGCTCGTGGATCTCGCGATACGGCACGCCCTGCTGCAGCAACGGCACCACTTTCCAGCGGTCGGCCATGGCTTCCAGTTCGGCCGGCGTGCACAGATCGCGCAGGAAGGCTTCCACCTGCTCCGGCTCGCGCAGGGCGGCAAAGGCCAGGGCCAGGGCTTCCAGGTCGGCCTTCGGGTCTTTGGCGGCAATCTCGGGGCGGGCTTTCACGGGGCTGTTTCCATGCATCAATGTAATAGCGCGTTAGTACATTAGCGCATTCTTGCGCAGTGCGTCAAATCGTCAGTTGGGGTACGGCAGGGCTGCTGCCCTGCACCCGCAGAGGCAAGAGCCAGAGCAACAGCAGAGCTGGTTTCCGAGGGTTGGCGGGATGGATCCACTTGAGGGGGTGCTGCAAGTACCCCTCCGGGGCCCGGCCCAGCCGCTGGCGGCTGTGCGTTCGGGCGCTTGCGAAGCAGTGCTTCGCAAGCAAAGCGCCCTCACCCATGTAAGCTCGGTCGCCGCATTTATGCGGCTCACGCCCCCTCAACCGGACCCACCCCGCCTTCAACAGTTGGCCGCGAGCTGTCGGGACGGCCGGGGCCCGGAAACGAAAACGCCCACCGGTTGGTGGGCGTTTCCTTGAAGCGTTGCATGCTGCCAGTGGCCGTTACATCACCTTGGACTGCTCCAGCTCGACCTGCAGGGTGCTGGCCAGCTCGTCGCGGGAGACTTCGAACTGCTGCTCGCGCACCAGGTCCTTCACCGCCACCACGCCGCGCGCCAGCTCGTCCTCACCGGCCAGCACCACGAAGCGGATGCCGGCCTTGGCGGCATACTGGAACTGCTTGCCGATCTTCTTCGGCTCCATCTGCACTTCGGTATTGATGCCACCGGCGCGCAGGCGGCGGGCGATGTCCAGCGACTGCGGCATGCCCTGCTCGTCCATCAGCGCCACCAGTGCCTGCACGCTGCTGGCCTCGATGCCATCGATCAGGCCGGCCTCGCGCAGCTGCCAGAACAGGCGCGACAGGCCGATGGAAATGCCCACGCCCGGCAACTTGGACTTGCTGTAGTGGCTGGCCAGGTCTTCGTAGCGGCCGCCCGAGCAGATCGAGCCGATCTGCGGGTGGTCGGTCAACGTTGTCTCGTAGACGGTGCCGGTGTAGTAGTCCAGGCCGCGCGCAATGGAGAAGTTCAGGCAGTACGCGGTTTCCGGCACGCCCAGCGCCTGCACCAGCTGCAGCACTTCGCGCAGTTCGGCCACGCCGGTACGCAGGATTTCCGAAGAGCCGCCGTCGGCTTCAAGCGTGGCCAGCTGCGCCAGCGCATCGGCATGGCCCTGCGAACGCACGGCCACAAAGGCCAGGATCTTCTCGACCTGCTCGGCCGGGATGTTGAAGCCCTCGCCCACCAGCGTCTCGCGCACGTAATCGGCGCCGCGCTTGTCCAGCTTGTCCACTTCACGCAGCACCGCCAGCTGGCGCTCGCCTTCGGCCACGCCCAGGCTCTCGAAGAAGCCGCGCATGAGCTTGCGGTTGTTCAGCTGGATGCTGAAGTCACCGATGCGCAGTTCCGAGAACACGGCGTGGATGACCGCCAGCACTTCGGCATCATAGCGAACGCTCAGGCTGTCCTTGCCGATCACGTCGATGTCGCACTGGTAGAACTCGCGGAAACGGCCGCGCTGGGCACGCTCGCCGCGGTAAACGCGCTGCATCTGGTAGCGACGGAACGGGAAGGTGAGTTCGTGTTCGTGCTCGGCCACGTAGCGTGCCAGCGGCACGGTCAGGTCGAAGCGCAGCGCCATCTCCGGCAGCGAACGGTCGCCCGATTCGGCCGCATTGGCCAGCGCACCGGTGGACTGCACGAAGTACACCTGGCGCTCGGTCTCGCCGCCGGACTTGGTCAGCAGCACGTCGGACAGCTCGAACACCGGCGTCTCCACCGGCAGGAACCCGAAGCGCTCGTAGTTGCGGCGGATCACGTCCAGCATGCGCTGGAACGCAATCTGCTCGCGCGGCAGCAGTTCAAGGGTGCCGGGCGGGGTACGGGGCTTGATCACGGGCGGAACTCCTGCTGGAACGGGACGTGGGAGGGGGCGACATTCTAGCGCCCCCGCCTCGGGCAGGGTCGAACGGCCGCTTGAAGTATCATAAGGCCCTCCCCGCCCGCGATACGCCCCCGCAACATGTCACGGCCTTCCGGCGCTCCGCCCGCCACCAACGATCCCGCCTCGCCGTCCTGCACCACGCTGGACTGCCTGCACTGCTCGGTTCGCCACCTTGCGGTGTGCTCGGCGCTGTCGCCCGATGAAGTGCAGGCGCTGGAACAGGTCACCGTTTCGCAGCAGGTCAGCATGGGCAGCACGCTGGCCCGCACGGGTGAAGAACGCGACCATGTCTATACATTGACTGCCGGCGCACTGCGCCTGGTACGCACCCTGGCCGACGGCCGCCGCCAGATCAACGGCTTCGTGCTGCCCGGCGACTACCTGGGCCTGAGCGGCAGCGACCATCACCGCTACGACATCGAAGCCATCGCCGACAGCCGTGTCTGCCGCGTCGCGCTGCCACAGATGAAGGCGCTCCGCAGCCGCTTCCCGCACCTGGAGCGCAAGCTGCTGCAGCGTGCCTGCCAGGAACTGGATGCCGCGCAGGACGCTGCACTGGCGCTGGCACGCCTGCAGCCGGCCGAGAAGCTGGCTGATTTCCTGCTGCGCCTGGCCGCGCGTGAAGCCAGGCTGGGCGGCGACGGCCTGCGCGTGTCGCTGCCGATGGGCCGAGGCGACATCGCCGACCATCTGGGCCTGACCATGGAAACGGTCAGCCGCACCTTCACCAAGCTGCGCCAGCAAGGGCTGATTGCCCTGCCCCACCTGAACGTGGTGGAGATCCTCGACGAGGACGGGCTGCGCACGCTGGCGGGTGAAGGGTTGATCTGAGGGTTTCGCAGTTCATGGGGTTGCCGGCCAGCGGCCGGCACTACCCGTGTTGCGCGAAGCGCATTGTAGAGTCGAGCCATGCTCGACTCATCGCGCCGTGCGCGAACAGCAGCCGAGCATGGCTCGGCTCTACATGGGAGCCAACACCTCACGCAACGCCGCGTAATCGGCGGCCAACGGTTCGGCGTGTGCCGGCCGCTGCAACAACGCATCCAATGCCGGCGGCACGGCCACAGGTTCGCCGATCAACGGCTCGACCACGGCCTCGAACTTGGCCGGATGCGCGGTGGCCACCACCGCCCAGTCGCCCTTGGCACCACGGGCGCGCAGGTCCTGCAGCACCTTCACCGCCGTAGCCGTATGCGGGCAGAACAGCTCGCCCCTGCTGGCATGCGCGGCGGCAATGGTGGCCCGGATGGTCACGTCATCCACCGCAAACGCCCGGAAGGCAGCACGCAGTTCGGCATCGTCGCCCTGGTAGAGCCAGCGCAGGCGCTCGAAGTTGCTGGGCGCCCCCACATCCATGGCATTGGCCACGGTCGCCACGCTGGCCTGGGGGTGGTACTCGCCACCGTTGAAGTACGCCGGCAATACGGCGTTGGCATTGGTGGCCAGCACGATCTGTCCGATCGGCACGCCCAGCGCGCGCGCCAGCACTGCGGCCATTGCGTTGCCCAGGTTGCCAGTCGGCACCACCAGGTTGAGCCGGCGACGATGCAAGGCGTAGTGGCTCAGTGCTGTATGTGCGTAGTAACTCATCTGCGGCAGCAGGCGACCGAGGCTGATGCTGTTGGCCGAGCTCAGCGGCACCCGTGCCTGCAGTTCGCGGTCGGCCAGCGCCTGCTTGACCATGGCCTGGCAGTCGTCGAAGGCACCGGCCACGCACAGCGCCTGGATGTTGTCACCGAAGCAGCCGAGCTGGTGCGCCTGGCGCGGTGACACGCGGCCATCGGGATACAGCACCACCACGCGTACGCCTGGCTGGCGATGGAAGGCCGCGGCAACGGCGGCGCCGGTATCGCCGGAAGTGGCGACGACGATGGTCAGATCGCGGTCCTTGCCGGCCTGCAGCCGCGACAGCGTACCGGCCAGGAAACGCGCACCAATGTCCTTGAACGCCGCCGTCGGTCCATGGAACAGTTCCAGCACGTGGTCACCGTCGCCGAGCGCGCGCAGCGGCACCGGGAAGTCGAACGCCTCGCGGCAGATCGACGGTAATCCGGCCTCCAGCGCATCCCCGGCGAAGAACGGTGCCAGCAGGTCTGCAGCGGTATCGGCCAGGGTCGCACCGGCTTCCAGCTCACGTGGCGCCGGCAGTGCCTGGGGCACGTACAGGCCACCATCGGGTGCCAAGCCTGCAGCAATGGCCGCGCTGAGGCCAACGGCCGGGGACCGGCCGCGGGTCGAAACGAATTGCATGGGTTCAGTATCCAAAGAGGGAGAAGGATTCAGCACAGCCGGGCTCCCGGCGTATCCAGAGGCGACACCCAGGCATCGCTGTCAAAGCCGGCAGCAGCGAATGCGGCCTGCACCGGCGCCGCGGCAGCGTGGGCCTGGTCGGCATCTTCGAACCAGGCGAACACGCTGGGGCCGGCACCGGAGATGCCCGCGCCCATGGCACGGGCTGACAACGCCGCATCGCGAGCCACCTCGAAGCCGCCGATCAGACCCGCCCGTCGCGGCTCCACCAGCACATCGCGCAGGCCAGCGCGCACCAGCGCCGCGTCGCTGCGATGGCAGCCGCTGAGCACCAGCGCAAGATTCGCACTCTGCGCCACGAATTCACCCAGCGCATAGCTGCCTTGCAGCGCCTGGCGTGCCAGACGGGTTTCCAGCACCGCGTGCGGGTGCACCAGCAGGCTGTGCCAACTGGCTGGCACAGGGATCGGCAGCAGGCGGTCAGCCGTGCACAACGCCAGCCCGCCGAGCAGCAGCGGCCCCACGTTGTCACCATGGCGGCCTCCACTGGCCACGGCCTCGCCATCCAGGGCAAACGGGTACAGCGCCTCGCGCGAGAGCGGCGCATCCAGCAATGCATTGGCAGCAACCAGCGCAGCGACGCACGACGCTGCCGAGCCCCCCATGCCGGAGCCGAATGGAATGCCCTTGTCGATCTCCACCGCGAAGCCGAAGTGCAGGCCCAGCCCTGCGCGCAGCGACATCAACGCCGCACCTGCCGTGTTTCCGGCCGCCTCCAGTGGAAGTTCGACCGCACTGCCACGGATGGCCTCGATGCGCACCACCGGCTCATCGATACGCCGCACGCTCACCGTATCGCCAACGCCTGCAATGGCATGCCCCAGAATGTCGAAGCCCACCGCCACATTGGCCACCGAGGCGGGCGCAAATGCACGTGCGATCACAGGCGTGCTCCCTCGCCAGCGGCTACCCGCAGCAGGTCGGCGAACACGCCCGCCGCCGTCACTTCCGGTCCAGCGCCCGGTCCCTGCACCACCAGCGGGTTGTCGCAGTAGCGGCGGGTACGGAACTGCACCACGTTGTCGGTCAGCCGCAGGTTGGCGAAGGCATGGTCGGCCGGCAGTTCCTGCAGGCCCACCGAGGCGCCGTCGGTGCCCAGCCGTGCCACGTAGCGCAGCACCGCGCCACGCGCCCGTGCATCCTGCAGGCGCTGCAGCAGGCTGGCGTCGGACTCGCCCAGCCGCGCCATGAAGTCATCCACGCTGCCGTCGCGCAGCAGTGCCGGCACCAGGCTTTCCACCTGTACCTGTTCCAGGCTGAGCGCGTGGCCGGCCTCGCGTGCAAGGATCACCAGCTTGCGTGCCACGTCCACACCGGACAGATCATCGCGCGGGTCCGGCTCGGTATAGCCCATCGACCGCGCCTGCGCGACCAGCTGCGAGAACGGCTGGCTGCCATCGAAGCGGTTGAACAGCCAGGCCAGCGTGCCGGAGAAGATGCCCTCGATGGCCAGCACCTCGTCACCGGTATCGACCAGATCGCGCAGCGTGGTGATCACCGGCAGGCCCGCGCCCACCGTGGCCTCGTAGCGGAAGCGCGCGCCACTGGCCGCTGCGGCGGCGCGGATGCGCTGGTAGCGTGGCAGCGGCCCGGCACCCGCCTGTTTGTTCGGGGTGACCACATGGATGCCCGCCGCCAGCCAGCCCTCGTAGCGCTCGGCCACCTCGGCACTGCCACTGCAGTCGATCACCACCGCATGCGGCAGGTGCGCAGCCAGCAGGTGCTCGGTGAAACGATCAAGGTCGCTGGATTCACCCGCGTCCCGCAGGGCCTCACGCCAGTCCGCATGCAGGCCGTCCACTTCCAGGCGCATGCGCGAACGCGAGGCCAGCGCACGCAGGCGAAGATCCACATTGGCCTTGGCCAGCAGCTGCGGGCGCGCGGCCAGCAACTGATCCAGCAGTGCGGCGCCAACGTTGCCGGGCCCGATCACACCGACCGCGAAGGTCTGCGGCGACAGCCAGAAGCCTGCATGCGCCGCGCGCAACGCACGGGTGGCATCGGCACTATCCACGGCGACCGAGATGTTGCGCTCGGACGAGCCCTGCGCGATCGCCAGGATGTTCACCTGCGCACGCCCCAGTGCCTCGAACAGGCGCGCCGCCACACCTGGCTGCCCGGCCATGCCGTCACCGACCGCAGCCAGTACGCTGACGCCCTCACTGACCTGCACGCGCTGCACCTGTCCCGCTGACAACTCGTGCGCAAAGGCGTGCAGCAGTGCATCACGGCCACGGCCGGCTTCGGCAGCACGCACCACGCAGCAGATTGAATGTTCCGAGGAACCCTGCGAGATCATCACCACCGACACCTGCGCCTGGCGCAGGGCGGCAAACACGCGCTCGGCGGTACCCGGCACGCCGATCAGGCCGGTGCCTTCCAGGTTCAGCAGGGCCAGGCCGGGACTCAGGGTCAGGCCCTTCACCGGCCCGCGCGGTGAGCGCTCGGCGCTGATCCGCGTACCCGGATGCGCCGGCTGGAACGTATTGCGGATGAAGATCGGCAGGCCGAGGCGGATCGCCGGCGACATCGTCTGCGGGTGCACCACCTTGGCGCCGAAGTACGCCAGTTCGCAGGCCTCGTCGTAGCTCAGCGCTTCCAGCTGCACCGCCTCGGGCACCAGCCGCGGGTCCGCCGACAGCACGCCATCGACATCGGTCCAGATGTGCAGCTCGTCAGCGTTGAACAGCGCGGCAAAGATCGCACCGGAATAGTCGCTGCCGTTGCGACCGAGGGTGGTGATGCGGTCATCGCGATCGCGTGCGACGAATCCGGTGGCAACCAGGCGCGGCTGCGGATGCTGCAGGCGCCACTTGGCCAGTCGGTCGGCACTGGCTTCCCAGTCGACATCCACGCCGAGTTCGCCATGCCCGACCACAAGCACATCGCGCGCGTCGAGTACCGCGCAGTCTTCGCCCAGCGCGCGCAGGTGGGTACCAAGCAGCTGTGCGGAAAACACTTCGCCCAAGCCCTGCACACGGTCCAGCACCTCGCGCGGCAGCTCGCCGATCACTGCCAGCGCGGCCAGCACTTCGGCCAACTGATCGAAGCGGGCGTCGATCCATTCAACCGTCTCGCCCACCTGCTCGCCCAGCAGCGCCACGGCAGCGCCGCGATGGCGTGCGCGCAGGGCATGCCAGGCCTCACGCCAGCCTTGATCGCCCTTGGCCGCCAGCTGGGCCAGTTCGATCAGCGCGTCGGTGACGCCCTTCATCGCCGAGACGACAGTGACCTGCAGCGATTCGGGGCGGGCCAGCAGCAGGCCGCCCACATGGCGATAGCGTTCGGCATCGGCCACCGAGGTGCCGCCGAACTTGTGCACGACGGTGGACGGTGCAGCCAGGTCGGCCGGGGCAACGGAATGAGCGGGAGCGTGGGAAGACATGCAGACCTCGGTAGGAGGCCCCGTCGCATGCAGGTGTCGAGTTTCCCCGCCACCTGTAGGTGCGGGGCCGTGGTTTTCGGGAGTTACACGAAGACGACGGGCCGCACCAGGGCAGTGGTGACGGTGGTGGTGGTAATGGTGGTGATGGTCGCGACCGGCGCAGTCGTAGTGCCCGCAATGGCGGGGGCGATCAGGCTGGCGTGGGCGGCATCAAGGACCATGGCGCACAGAAAACACCGTGCGCCCGGCCGCTGTCAAGTGCTGCGATGCAGAAAATCGATGCAGCGATCATCGGCCAACGTGCGGGCATTTGGTTGCATCTGAGACCAAGCCGGCATCAGCACGCTTGACGACTGCATTCAGCCGGCATGTTCGGCGATCGCCCGTGGTGTGCGGTGGGCATGCGCGCACAGCATCACACCGGCCACCAGGAACACGATTGCCAGGGCTTCCAGCAGCGAGGGCCAGCGCTGCTGCCATGCAAAGGCGTACAGCAACGCGAACAGGGTCTCGAACACGATCATCTGGCCAGTCAGGGTCAGTGGCAGCAGACGGCTGGCACGGTTCCAGAACGCGTTGCCGAGGATCGAGGCCACCACTGCCACGCCGGCGCTGATCGCCCAGAACCCGCTCCATTGCGCCGCCGTATGGCTGCCGGTGTGCCCGATGAAGGCCATCGGCACCAGCAGCAGGGCCAGGCCGCCGGTGGTGACGCCGGTCAGCAGCGACCAGTCGTGGCTGGACAGATCCGGTCGGCGCGCCAGCCAGCGGCTGTTGCCGATCGAATACAGCGCCCATGAGAACAGCGCACCGAACGCGCACAGCAGCCCGATCAGGCGCTGCCGCCACGGGGTGGCCAGGTGCTCGGACATCAGCGCTTCCCAGCCAACCAGTCCCACGCCGAGCACGCAAAGGCCCAGCGCCGGCAGCAGCTGCCTCAGCGGCACCGCCCCCTGCTCGCGCACGCCAACCAGGGTGACCACCACAGGAATCAGGCCGACGATCAGCGATGCCGCAGCGCCACCGGCCCACTGCACGGCGGTCGCCAGCAGCAGGAAATACACCAGGTTGCCTGCCAGGCTCAGCCACAGCAGGCCGATCCATTCGGCACGGCCCAGCCGCGGTGCCAGCCGCTTCCATCGCGGCAGCAGCAGGGCGACTGCCATCAGGCCATAGACCAGGTAGCGGCCGGCGGACAGTTGCAGCGCATTGAACGACTGAAGCACGGCAGGCGCGAGAAAGACCACGCCCCATAGTGCGCCAGCGGCCACGCCATTGGCGATGCCCACGGCCATCGGGTTGTTGCGCATTCGGGTTGTCCGGGGGGGATGGAACGGGCCGCGCAGTGTAAGCGCTGGCCGGTGGGCACTCTTGACCGAGGCTACTGCCTTGTCACCTCTGTAGTGTAGAGCCGAACCCATGCTCGGCTGCGATTCGCCGTTGTGCAGACAAGGGCAGCCGAGCATCGGCTCGGCTCTACAACTCAGCCGGCACCCTTGCGCCACGCAGCGGGGGTCTGGCCACATTCGCGGCGCAGCGCACGGGTCAGTGCGCTCTGCTCGGAATAACCTGCAGCCAGTGCGATATCGCTGATCGGCGCGGCAGTGGTGCGCAGCTGATGCTTGGCCCAACGCAAGCGGCACGCACTGAGCCAGGCCTGCGGGCTCAGCCCGAACTCGCGCTGGAACAATGCATGCAACCGGCCCTCGCTGACACCGACAAATCCGGCCATCCGGGCAACCGGCCAGGCCCGGCCGGGATCGGCCTGCACCGCCGCGCACAGGCCCTGCATGCGCGCCCCACTGCCCGCCGGTGCAAATACCTGCAGCAACTGCGGCAGCAGCGCCGGCATCGGCTGCCCTGCCTGCACCTCGGCCAGACGCTGACGCAATGCCAGCGGCAGATGCAGCGAGCGCTGGCGGCACAGATGCTCCTGCGTGCCGTCATCAAGCACGCCTGGAGGACAATCAACGATCACGAAACCATTGGGGCCGTCCGCCATCTGGTCATGTGCTTCGCCGGCGGCGACAAATGCCCCCTGCAGCAGGTCCAGCCGGCCGCCGCGCCCTTCCATCTCGAACTGCAGTTCGCCCTGCAGCGGCAGCACCCACTGCGCGTAGTCATGGCGGTCCAGGCCGGTGGCCTGCCCGTAGTGCCGCAGATGGAAGATGGCGCCCATCCGGGCAGTGTGCGCGTGTAACAACGGCCGTGCAAACCGCTGCTATAGTCGATCCGTCATCCAACGCAGGGAGTGCAGGTCATGACCCATCAGCGGCTGTCCCTGGTGCTTGCCACCAGCCTCGGCCTGGCGCTCACCGCCTCGGCCTCCGCGCAGGAACGTACGCCACCGGCCCCGCACTGCATGGACGCGGTCGGCGTCCAGGAAGTGGAGCAGGCGTCATCGCGTTCAATCGCCCTGCGAGCCGCCTCCGGCCAGGCCTATCGGATCGACTTCAGCGAAGAGTGTCCCGGCGTCCGCAGTGCTACCACGCTGAAACTTGAAGCACCCGCCGGCTGGGCCTGCGGTCGCCCCAGCGAGCGTGTGGTGGTCGATGGCCGCAGCTGCGCGATCAGCGCGGTGACCCCCGTGCAGGATCGCGACTACGCCAGCGTGGCCCGCGACAGCGACCGCCTGCGCATGGCCACCCTGCCCGCCCTGACCATCCGCGAGCGCAGGGACATCCGCCGCAGTTTCGGTGGTTCGCCGTCGTACTGCTTTGCCACGCGCAACGTGCGCGCGTGGTCGTCCGACCCGCAGGGCATGCTGGTGGAGACCAATCCGCATCGCAATGGGGGTCACCGCTACTATCGCGTGGAGCTTGGCAGCCACTGCCGCCAGCTCGACCGTGCGCCGCAGCTGAGCTTCCACTCCGGCATGCAGAACGGCCTGATCTGTGGCAATCCGGGCGATCGCATCCTCACCGCCGGATTCGAGAATGGTGACCTGCGCAACGACGCGCTGGCGCCGCTGCCGCAGTACACCCGCGGCGGCTGCACGATCCAGGCGGTCTATCCGGCGTCCAGCCAGGCGTCGAACTAACCGTCGACGCCGAGGAACGCAAACGGTGCGCTGGGCACGAAGTGGCCCAGCGCGTCGCCGGAAAAGGTATTGCGCTGGTCCGGACCGAGATCAAGCTTGAGCACCTTGCCGCCGAAATCGACCTTGTTCAGGTCGACCCAGAAGGTGTTCGGTGTCAGTGCCGATTCGAAGAAGTACAACCGCCGCTTGTGGTCGGCCACGGTGCGCCAGCGCGTGGATGAAATATTCGGTTCGCCCGGGGTGGTGATGCCATACGGTACCGAGGCGTTGCGGATCACGCTGAACACACTGGCCAGCGCCACCACCGGGTCTTCCGCCTTGGGAATGGCGTTGATGTAGAACGAGGCGCGCGCGAAACGGTCGGCTGAGCGGTTGGTGCCCGGCAGCATCACCGTGCCGCCGATCTGCTGCCAGTAGCTGTTGAGTGCCAGCTGCTGCTCGAAGATCGGTGAATTGGTCATCACCTGGTAGCGCCGGTCATGGTGGATCACCTGGCGACCGCCGATGTATTCGACGATGGCGCTGTCGCCACTGGCATCTGACAGCGACAGATGCAGCGTGGCCTGGCGGTCTTCGCCCGGCACCTTGTCGGTGACGATCGCGTACGGCTCGCGCTGCAGCGCCGCGACCGCCTCGTCTACGGTGGCGAAGTTGTCCAGCACATACTGCGCCCATAGTGAGATGGCCAGGCCCGGCTTGTTGCCGCGCTGCTTCGGATACTCCGATTCGACCAGCCACAGCAGGTTGGCCACCAGGCCTTTCTCGTTCATGCCATCGGTGGTCGATACGTCATAACCGGTGGCCACCACCGAGCCGTAGCGCGCCGTCCAGGCCAGCGACTTCGGCCCGGCCTGGCCGGTGCGCGCGATGCCGCGCGGCAGCACGTAGAGGTTGGTCGCCACATCGACCTTCCAGTCCATGGAGCGAGCGGTGATCACATCACCGTTGTCGCCCAGGTAGACCGCGCGCGTGCAGGCCAGCGCCGGTGCCACTGCGGCAGCCAGCGCGAGCGCCAGCAGTGCCCTTTCCTTCCACTTCATCCGTGCCATGTCGTTGCGCTCCTTTCCCCGTGATCCGTGGATATGACGCGATTCAGGGTGATACAGCGGTGAAGCCCCGGCGAACCAGGCGATCGTGCAGCCAGAAACCTGCAATCATCGCCGGCACGAACCAAAGCGCTTCGCGCGATCCCACCGCCAGCCCGGCGATGGCAGGGCCCGGGCAATAGCCTGCCCAGCCCCAACCCATTCCGAACAATGCCGCGCCCAGCACCAGGCGCACATCGACAGCGCGCGCGGCGGGCAATTGGAAGCGCGTTGCGCATGACGGCTGCGGGCGCCGCAGCACCCAGCGCTGGCCAACCGCGCTGACCAGCAATGCAGAGGCCAGCACCCAGGCCAGGGTGGGATCGAAATCGCCAGCGATATCGAGGAAACCGAGGATGCGGCGCGGATCGGTCATGCCGGCCAACGCCAGGCCTGCGCCGAAAAGCGCGCCTGCCGCACCGGCGGCCACCATCGCGCGGCTCATGCGAAACCTCCGCCGTGACGGATCAGGAACGTGGTCAGCATGGCGCAGGCCATGAACACCAGCACCGCCAGCAGCGACCGCTTTGAGCCGCGGGCCAGGCCGCAGACTCCGTGACCGCTGGTGCAGCCATTGCCCAACCGCGTACCGAAGCCGACCAGCAGGCCGGCACCGATCAGCTGCCACGCCGGCAAGGCGTCACGCAACAGGTTGCGGGGCGCTTGGCCTGGCACGGCCTGCCACCACAGCACCAGCCCCGCTGCTGCCAGCAATCCCAGCAGGAATGCCCAGCGCCAGCCGCGCTCGCCCGGCGTTGCGCGCAGGCTGCCAGCGGCGATGCCGCTGATGCCGGCTACCCGGCCCGTGGTTGCCAGCAACACCACCGCCGCCGCACCGATCAACGCGCCCCCCGCGACGGCGGCCCACGGCACGGTCATGACCTGCCTCCAGTTGTCCCGTTCATTCGCTTGCCTTTTGAATTAGATTTTTCTAAATTAGCGTCTTCTAAATCAAAAGGTCAACCATGGCCCGCATCGAGTTCGACAGTGCCGCGATGGCCGGGCATGCCGCCCAGGCCGCTGCGCTGCTCAGAAGCCTGGCCCATCCTGCACGGCTGCGCGTACTGTGCCGGCTGGTCGAAGGCGAGGCGCCAGTACCGGAACTGCAGGCACTGACCGGGCTCAGCGCATCAGCGCTGTCCCAGCATCTGGCGGTGCTGCGCGGACTTGGCATCGTCGCGACCCGGCGCGAAGCGCAGTCGATCCACTACCGGGTGGTGGAAGGGCCGGCGCTGGGCGTATTGCAGGCGTTGCACGCCGCGTACTGCGGAAGTGCAGCGCGCTGAACCTTCCACGCAGGTTCAACCTGCGTGCAGCACCGGTTGCACGACCTGATCGAGCAGATCCACCGGGGTCGGCGCCGACAGGTCACCATGCAACGCGCGGGTGAAACCTGACCAGTCGCTGGAAGACAGTTGCCGCAGCAGCGCCTCCTCCACCGGCAACGCGCGCATCGACCAGTACGGAAACTGGCGCTGGCCGAGGCGGCCACGCGCCAGTTCGATGATGTCGATATGGCTACCGGCCTGCAGGATGCGTTCGTACACCGAATCGATACCATCCGGCGGCCCTTCGATGTACTGCAGGAATCGCCCACCGTCATGCAGCAGCACACCGGTCACGCCCGCCATCTTGTTGAAACGGGCTGCATCATCGACCAGCGCCCGCAGCCGTTCAGCGGAAAGATCCGGCAGCGCCTGGCTGACGTAGGCGATGGCACGCAGTGGCATGGCGCTTCCTTGACAAGATGTACACCCACGGTAGCAGCTACGGACGAGTCCGTCTCAGTGCCCGCGGGTGTTTCCTGAAGAATTCAGGTAGCGGCCGCCGGCAGCCCCTCTGTGCGCCTCGGCAACCGGGCTTCGAACACCACCTGACCGGCTTCATTGCGCGCTGCGATGTGCCCGCCGTGCGCGCGCACGAACTGATCGACGATATACAGGCCCAACCCCAGGCCATTGCTGGGATGGAAGCTGGCCTTGAACGGCTCGAACAGGCGCGGCAGCAGCGCGTCGTCGATCCGTCCCGCGTTGCTCACCCGCAGCAGCACGCTGCACGGATCACGGCCGTCCACCTCCACCCTCGCCTCGCTGCCATGGGTGAGCGCATTGCCGATCAGGTTGGCGGCAACCTGACCCAGCCGATCCAGATCACCCTGCAGGCGGGTATCGCCCTGCATATCCAGATGCAGCCGTGCGTGGCCGTGGGCGCTGCCCGCTTCGGCCACCACCGCACGCGTGACCTCGGCAAGATCACAGGCGCTGGCCTGCAGGCGCAGCCCGCCGCTGCGGATCCGCGAAAAGTCCAGCAGCTGCTCGACCATGCGCGCCATGCGCAGCGTGCTGGCCTCCAGGTGCTTCAAGGTCTGCTGCGCGCCGTCATTGCCCGCAGGAAGCTCCAGCGCCAGCTTGTCGGCACACAGCAGGATCGCCGACAGCGGCGTGCGCAGATCGTGGGTGAGCACCGCCGCCATCGTCTCGTTGAGCTTGAGCGAGCGCTCCAGCGCCTCGTTGCGCGCCTTCAGCAGCTGCCGCTGCTGGTACAGCTCGATGAAGACATTGACCTTGCTCAGGATCACCTGCGGCGCCACCGGCTTGTGCAGGAAGTCGACCGCGCCGGTTTCGTACCCCTTGAACGCGCGCAGCGGGTCGTCCGGCGAGGCGGTCAGGAAGATGATCGGCACATCCCGGCTGCGGTGTGAACCGCGCATCAGCTCGGCAAGGGTGAAGCCATCGATCTCCGGCATGTGCACGTCCAGCAGGGCCAGCGCCACCTCATGCTCGAGCAGCAGTTCCAGCGCCTGTGCGCCCGAGCCGGCCAGCAGCAGGTTCACGCCCTCGCGCTGCAGCAGCGCCTGCATGGCCACCAGGTTCTGCGGCACGTCATCGACGATCAGCAGGTTGACCGGGGTCTGCGACTGCGCAGGGTCCGGCGGCAACAGGTTCATGCAAACAGCTCCTTCAGGCGACGGCACATCAGTTCGAGGGGCAGCACGGCATCGGCGCCGGCGTGCTGCAGGGCGGAGGCCGGCATCATCGATGCCTCGGCCTCCTCGGGACATTGCAGCCAGGCGCGGCCGCCGGCGGCGCGCACCGCGGCCACCCCTTCACTACCATCGCTGCTGGCACCGGTCAGCAGCAGGGCCAGCACCTGCGCGCCGAACACGGCCGCAGCCGACTCGAACAATGGATCGATCGCCGGGCGTGAAAACAGCACCGGTGCGTCCACCGACAGCGCCAGCGAACCGGCGTCTTCCACCAGCAGGTGATAGTCCGGTGGCGCAAAGGTCACCGTGCCAGGCTGCAGCGGCTGCTTGTCTTCGGCCTCGCGCACCGGCAGCGCACAGTACGGCGCCAGCACTTCGGCGATGCGGCTGCTGCGATCGCGCGGAAGGTGCAGCACCGCCAGCACCGGCGCCGGTAGAGCCGCGGGCAGCGCGCCGAGCACCGCCTGCAGCGCCGCGACCCCACCCGCCGAGGCCCCGATCACCAGCACCGCCGGTCGTGTCGGCAGTGCCATCAGGCAACCTTCCGGTACAGGCGATGCTCCCGCGAGCAGGTCTCGAACGCGCCGTGGTGGCGCCCGAACTGCAGCGACTCCTTGCTGCCCAGGCCAAGGAAGCCGCGATGCACCAGCGCTTCACGGAACAGGCCTACCGCGCGGTCCTGCAGATCGCGGTTGAAATAGATCAGCACGTTGCGGCACGACACCAGATGCACTTCGGAGAACACGGTGTCGGTGGCCAGGCTGTGGTCGGCGAACACCACGTTGCGGCGCAGCTGGCGATCGAACACCGCGCCATCGTAGGCCGTGGCGTAGTAGTCGGACAGCGAGGCGGTGCCACCGGCCGCCAGGTAGTTCCGGCTGAACTGGGCCATCCGGTCGATGCCATAGGCGCCGGCCTCGGCGGTGGCCAGGGCTGCCGGATTGATGTCGGTGGCGTAGACGATGCTGCGCTCCAGCAGGCCTTCCTCGTGCAACAGGATCGCCAGCGACCACACTTCCTCGCCGGTACTGCAACCGGCCACCCACAGCTTCACCGACGGGTAGGTGCGCAGCACCGGCACCACCTGCTCGCGCAGCTCGCGGAAATAGGCCGGGTCACGGAACATCTCCGAGACCTGCACGGTGAAGAACTGCATCGCCTGCGCGAACAGGTCCGGCTCGTGCAGCAGGCGGTGCTGCAGGTCGGCCAGCCGCTCGCACTCATAGCGCTGCATGGCCTGGCGGATCCGCCGGCGCAGCGACGACACCGCATAACTGCGGAAATCGTAGTGGTAGCGCTGGTACAGCGCTTCCAGCAGCACCTTCAGCTCCAGGTCGAACAGGGCCTGCTCGTTCATTGCCGCGAGCACCAGACCCGGCACAGCGAAACCAGCTTGTCGACGTCGATGGGTTTGGCGATGTAGTCGTTGGCGCCGGCCTGCAGGCAGCGCTCACGGTCGTCCGGCATGGCCTTGGCGGTCAGCGCGATGATCGGCAGGTCCTGCAGGTGGCGCTGCGCGCGGATTTCGCGCATCGCAGCAAGGCCATCCTTCTCCGGCATCATGATGTCCATCAGCACCAGGTCGACCTCGCGCTCAGCCAGCCGATCCACCGCTTCCTGGCCATTGCGCGCGATCTCCAGCGTGACGCCGAGGGGTTCGAGCACGCTGGACAGTGCGAAGATGTTGCGCACGTCGTCCTCGGCCAGCAGCACCGTCCGACCGTCGAGCACGGTGTCGCGACGGCGGGCCTCGCGCAGCAGGCGCTGCTGGTCGCTGGGCAGGCTGGCCTCAACGCTGTGCAGGAACAGGGTCACCTCGTCCAGCAGGCGCTCGGGCGAACGTGCGCCCTTGATGATGATGCTCTTGGAATAGCGGCGCAGGCGCTGCTCTTCCTCGCGACTGAGTGCGCGGCCGGTATAGACGATCACCGGCGGGAAACCGACATCGTCGTTGCCGGCCATGTGCTCGAGCAGGTCGTAGCCACTGCCGTCGGGCAGCGACAGGTCCATCACCATGCAGTCGAACGTGACCGTACTGAGCTGTTCCAGTGCGCCGGCCAGGGTGCCTACGGCGACGATCTGCAGCTGGTCGCGGCCCAGCAACAGTTCCAGGTTGTGGCGCAGCTCGTTGTCGTCCTCCACGATCAGCAGCCGCCGCATGTCGCGCTGGCTGGTCTGTTCCAGCTGTTCGATGGCCGTCACCAGCCGCTCGCGCGTGGTCGGCTTGATCGCAAAACCGATCGCGCCGAGCTCGCGCGCTACCTGGCTGCGGTCCGTGGCCGAGACCACATGCACCGGGATGTGGCGGGTGTCCGGGTTGCGCTTCAGGCGTTCCAGCACGCTCAGGCCCGACACGTCCGGCAGGCCGATATCGAGCAGGATGCCGTTCGGGCGCAGTTCGCTGGCCAGGGCCAGCGCCTCTTCCGCCGTGCCCGCCACCACGCAGTCGAAGTCCAGTTCATGGGCCAGCGCCACCAGCGCTTCGGCGAACGTGGCATCGTCCTCGACCGCCAGGATGAGGCGCCCGGCACGCTGGCGGCGACCGCGGTCGTCGGCTACGCCGGCCATCGCAGTAACCGGCGCTGCCGCGGTCGCAGCGCGTACGGGCGCGGCCGGCAGCACGGCCGGCGCCGTCGGCGGCGCCGCCACGGGGACCTCGGCAGCGTCGGCTGCGCTCGCCGCGGGCGCCCCCTGCAACGGCAGCTCCAGGATGAAGCAGCTGCCGCGCCCGGGCTCACTGTCGACCTGGATGCCGCCGCCCATGCGCTCGGCCAGATCGCGCGAGATCGACAGGCCCAGGCCGGTGCCGCCGTAACGACGGCGGGTGCTGCCATCGGCCTGGCGGAACGCTTCGAAGATGACGTCCAGCTGCTCGCGGGCAATGCCGATGCCGGTGTCACAGACCTCGAACCGGATGCGGCCGTTGCCGCCGGCACGCACGTGCAGGCTGACCTTGCCATGCTCGGTGAACTTCACCGCGTTGGCCAGCAGGTTCTTCAGGATCTGCTGCAGCCGCTGGCTGTCAACCACCATCTGGGTCGGTGCCAGGGCGTCGGCTTCGATCTGCAGGGCCAGGCCCTTCTGCCGCGCCATCGGCTCGAACGTCTCGCGCAGGCGCTGCAGCGCGCTCTCGACCACCACCACTTCATCGGACAGTTCGACATGGCCGGCCTCGATGCGCGACAGGTCGAGGATGTCGTTGATCAGCGCCAGCAGGTCGTTGTTGGACGACAGGATCGCACGCGCGTACTTCACCTGTTCCTCGGTCAGCGTGCCGTCCTTGTTGTCGGCCAGCAGCTTGGCCAGGATCAGCGAGCTGTTCAGCGGCGTACGCAGTTCATGCGACATGTTGGCCAGGAATTCGGACTTGTAGCGCGAGGTGGCGGCCAGTTCGTTGCTGTTGCGCACCAGCTGGCTCTGCGCGACCAGCAGCGCCTGCTTCTGCGCCTCCAGCTCGTGGGTGCGCTCTTCCAGCTGGACGTTGCTCTGTTCCAGCTCGGCCTGCTGTTCTTCCAGATGGCTCTGCGACTGCAGCAGGCTGCGGCTCTGCTCTTCCAGTTCCTCGTTGGCCACGCGCAGCTCTTCCTGCTGGGCCTGCAGCTCCTCGCCCTGGCGCTGCGACTCTTCCAGCAGCACCACCAGCTGCGCCCGCAGCAGCGATGCGCGCAGTGCCATGCCGATGGTGTCTGCGCAGCGCTCAAGCAGCTCGCGATCCAGATCACGCTGTTCACCCGCCCGAGCGCGGCCCAGCTCGATCACACCGACCACCGCACCATCGCTGTTGATCGGCGCCAGGATGCGCTCGCGCACCGGCAGCCGGCCCAGGCTGGTCTGCAGTTCGAGCACGGCAGCGTCTTCGCCGTGCAGGTGGCGGATGCGTTCGTCCCGGGCAACCTGCCCGGCAAGTCCTTCGTGCAGGGCCAGGGAGGCCGGCGTCCCGGAGGGCAGCGCCACGCCACCGGTCAGCTGCAGGCGGCCGCCGTCCAGGCGATAGACCGCACCGACCTCTGCATCCAGCTGCCCGGCCAGGCTTACTGCTGCCGCCTCGGCGATCTGCTCCGGCCCGAGGTCACCGCGCAGGCTCATCGCCACGGCGTTCTCGGCCTCCTGCAGCCAGAGCGCGCGCATCGCCTGGCGCCGGGCCTGGATCGCGCGCGAGACGATCAGTGCGATCATCAGGAAGGCGCAGCCACCGACGGTACGGTTGACAAGCGAGAACGACGAATTGTTGCTGGCTGGCGCAACGTTGAAGCCGATCACCAGCAGGACACAGGCGATCACCGCGACCACGAACGGCGCGCGTGCACTGCGCTGGAATACCGTCACGCCGACCGCGAGGAAGTAGGCCAGCCATACCGCGTAGCCGAGCGGAACGACCAGTTCCAACGCGATGGTCGCGGCCAGCAGCACGGCGGACGTCATCCAGATCCAGCGGTCACGCGTAGTCGCACCAGGACGCATGCAGGTCGGTTCCAGAAGGCAAAGGGTGGAAGATGGTACTCCGTGTCGCATTCAGCCGCACAGGACAAATGGCACGTGTCAGGTGTGCACGCATCCTTCACACTTGAGTGCCTAGCTTCACGTCCCTCACAGGGGTAACACTTATTTACACGTGGACGCAGCCGCCTCTACGACGTCCGTGCTGACGGACCCTTCCCGACAACTGCGACTGCTGATCGACAGCGTGCGCGACCATGCGCTGTACCTGCTTGATCCTGAAGGCATCGTGTGCAGCTGGAACCCGGGCGCCGAACGTATCAAAGGCTATTCAGCCGATGAAGTGGTGGGAACGCACTTCAGCCGCTTCTACCTGGCCGCCGACCGCGAGGCCGGCGAACCCCAGCGCCTGCTTCGCGTCGCAGCGCAGCAGGGGCATGTCGCCAGTGAGGGCTGGCGCGTTCGCCGCGATGGCTCGTCGTTCCGCGCCAGCGTGGTCATCGAACCGGTCGTGGAAGCCGGCGAACTGCTCGGCTTCGTCAAGATCACCCGTGACATCACCGAGCAGTGGCAAGCGCAGCGGCTGCTGCGCGATGCCCAGCGTGCGCTGCGCAATACCCAGCAGTTCGAGACGGTTGGCCGGCTCAGCCGCGGCCTCTCACATGAGTTCAACAACCTGCTGACCACCATCGGCAACGCCCTGGACCTGCTGTCGCTGCGTGTCAGCAGTGACGATGCACGCGCAGCCGAGCTGCTGGATGCAGCGCAGGCAGCCACCGACCGCGGCGCGCTGCTGACCCGCCAGCTGCTGGCCTTCAGCACCGGCCAGACCCTGATCCGGGAATCGGTGGACATCAATGCGCTGGTACGGCAGTGGCTGCCGGACCTGCAACGCGCCTGCCCGCCCACGGTGGTACTGGATGCCGATCTCACCCCGGGCCTGCCGCAGGTGAGCACCGATGCGATGCAGCTCCAGACCGCCCTGGCGAACCTGGTGGCCAATGCCGTGGAGGCCACCGCCGATGGTGGCCGCATCCTGATCGGCACCGCGTTGGAACATCGCCTCGACCCGGATGCGGACACCACGCTGCAACGCGGCTATGTCACCCTCAGCGTCTGCGACGAAGGCCACGGCATGGCCGCCGACATCGCCGAGCGGGCCAGCGAGCCCTTCTTCACCACCAAGGACATCGGCAAGGGCAGCGGCCTGGGCCTGAGCCAGGTGTTCGGATTCACTACCCAGAGCGGCGGCTTCGTCGATGTGTCCACCACGCCCGGTGTCGGCACCACGGTCAGCCTGCTGCTACCCGCAACCGAGGAATTTGCCCATGACCGATGACCCGATCCGCGTACTGATGGTGGAGGACCAGAACGATCTGCGCGAGATGATCGGCATGGCCCTGCGCGATTTCGGCATCGAGGTGTCCACCACCGCCGACGGGCATGAAGCCGCTGCGTTGCTGAAGGGCGACGCACGCTTCGACGTGGTGTTCAGCGATGTCAGCATGCCCAATGGCATGTCCGGAATCGAGTTGAGCGAGCACGTCGCCCGCGAACAACCACAGGCGCGGATGATCCTGTCGTCCGGCTACGCACGTTCGCAGCTGCCGCCGCTTCCGGAGCAGGTGGAGTTCCTGCCCAAGCCCTATCGCCTGCGCCAGCTGGTTGAACTGCTCAAGCAGGACTGAAGGCGTACCGGCCTGCGTGGTCATGCTCAGCGCCAGGCCCGCTGCATGAACAGCAGCGCTGGCGTGGATGCAGTGTCCACCGGCTCGAAGCCGAGGGACCGGTACAACGCAACTGCGGCGGCATTGTCCCGATAGACCCGCAAGGTCAGCCGTTCAACGGCATCAGACTGGAACGCCTGCTCGATCAGCGCGTGTACCAACCTCCGCCCGAGACCGCAGCCCCGCGCCTGCGGGGCAACCAGCAGACGGCCCAGATGCATCGTACCCGGCTGGGTGCGCCAGGCCTGGCCGAAACCCACGCGCATGCCGTTTTCTGCCAGCAGCAGCCATCCCGGGCGTTCGCGCAGCTGCAATACGTTCTCGAACTGATCGGGTGGCAGTGGATAGGGCACGCCCGGCCCGGCCCAGCGCAACGTGGCTGCGGCCGAATCCAGCCACCCGGCGATGAGCGCGTAGTCGTGGGGTTGCACGGGCTGCAGGCGGTGATCCATGGCGGCCGGATCGCAGGGTGAGGCGCCAGCATATCCGAGTGGCCTCGCGGGCAGCGCGCGGACGTGGCGCCGCGAACATGGTGACCCCGGCCCGATTCGAACGGGCGACCTTCCCCTTAGGAGGGGGACGCTCTATCCAGCTGAGCTACGGGGCCATGCAGCAGGGAAGTTTACAGGCAACGTGCCCTGCCCTCCAAGCATTCATGTTCCACCCGGTTCCGCTGGCGCGTTGCACCATGGCCGGTCGGGGCGCTCTGCTACCATCGGCGATTCAGTTCATCGCGTCCCCCACCTGCCCGCGATGGCACCAAACAACGTAACGAAACACAGGAGTCTGCATGTCTTCCGAGCTGCTCAAGTCCCTTGGCCTGGACGCGATCAACGCTGGCACGTACCTGGGCAACGGGGAGTGGTCGAGCGCGACCAGCGGTGAGCTGATCACCCCGGTCAACCCGACCACCGGCGAGCCGATCGCGCAGGTCCGCGCCACCACCGAGGCCGAGTACGAGACCGTCGTCGCCCGCGCCCAGGAAGCCTTCAAGGTCTGGCGTACCACGCCGGCCCCTCGCCGCGGTGAAGCCGTGCGCCTGTGCGGTGAAGCACTGCGCAGGCACAAGGACGCTCTGGGTTCGCTGGTTGCCCTGGAAATGGGCAAGAGCAAGCCGGAAGGCGATGGCGAGGTGCAGGAGATGATCGACATCGCCGATTTCGCCGTGGGCCAGAGCCGCATGCTGTACGGCTACACCATGCATTCCGAGCGCCCCGGCCACCGCATGTACGAGCAGTACCATCCGCTGGGCCTGGTCGGCATCATCTCGGCCTTCAACTTCCCGGTTGCGGTGTGGAGCTGGAATTCGTTCCTGGCGGCGATCTGTGGCGACGTGTGCATCTGGAAGCCGTCCAACAAGACGCCGCTGACCGCCATCGCCTCGCTGAAGATCTGCAACGACGCCCTGCGCGAAGCGGGCTTCCCGGACATCTTCTACCTGATCAACGATGCCGGCACCGCGCTGTCGGAAAAGATGGTCGATGACCGCCGCGTGCCGCTGATCAGCTTCACCGGCTCGACCCAGGTCGGCCGCACCGTCAACGAAAAGGTCGCACGCCGCCTCGGCCGCTGCCTGCTGGAGCTCGGCGGCAACAACGCGATCATCCTGGACGAAACCGCCGACCTGAAGCTGGCCGTGCCGGGCATCGTGTTCGGCGCTGTCGGCACCGCCGGCCAGCGCTGCACCACCACCCGCCGCCTGATCGTGCACCGCTCGATCTACGCCGACGTGCTGGCCACCCTGGTCAAGGCCTACAAGCAGGTCGAGGGCAAGATCGGCGACCCGACCGATGCCGCCAACCTGATGGGCCCGCTGAACAGCGAAGGCGCCGTGCAGCAGTTCCTCGATGCCATCGCCCAGGCCAAGGCGGCTGGCGGCACCATCGAGACCGGCGGCACCCGCATCGACCGCGCCGGCAACTTCGTGCTGCCTGCAATCGTCACGGGCCTGAAGAACAGCGACGCCGTGGTCCAGCACGAGACCTTCGCACCGATCCTGTACGTGATGCCGTACGACACCCTCGACGAAGCCATCGACATGCAGAACGGCGTGCCGCAGGGCCTGTCGTCCTCGATCTTCACCCAGAACCTGAAGACCGCCGAGAAGTTCCTGTCGGCCGCCGGCAGCGACTGCGGCATCGCCAACATCAACATCGGCACGTCCGGTGCGGAGATCGGCGGCGCCTTCGGTGGCGAGAAGGACACCGGCGGTGGCCGCGAGTCCGGTTCGGATGCCTGGAAGGTCTACATGCGCCGCCAGACCAACACCATCAACTATTCGGATTCGCTGCCGCTGGCGCAGGGCATCAAGTTCGACCTGTGATGGCAAACGACGCGGACACGTCTGTGGGTCAGAGTCCCTTCGGGGATCTGACCCATGCCCAGGGTCGGATCCCCGCAGGGGCTCCGATCCTCGATTTCAGCGGCCGCCGCGTGCTCGTTGCCGGCGGCAGCAAGGGCATTGGTCGTGAAATGGCACTGGCCTTTGCTGGTGCCGGTGCGCAGGTCTCGGTCTGCGCGCGCGGCCAGGCCGGCCTGGAGGCCCTGTGCGCTGACGCACAGGCGCAGGGAACGCCATTGCATGCGTTTTCCACCGATCTGGCCGACATCGGCCAGATCCAGGCCTGGCTGCAGGCCGCCGCCGATGCCTTCGGCGGCATCGATGTGCTCGTCAACAATGCCACCGGCTACGGCATGGCCGACAATGAGGAGGGCTGGGCCGCCAGCCTGCAGATCGACCTGATGGCGGCCGTGCGTGCCTCGCGCCTGGCCCTGCCCTGGCTGCGCGCGTCCGGCGATGCCTGCATCCTCAATCTGTCGTCGATTGCCGCGCAGCAGCCGCGTCCCGGCGGCGCGCCCTACGCCGCTGCCAAGGCCGCGCTTTCGCACTACACCACCTCGCAGGCGCTGGCGCTGGTCAAGGACCGGATCCGGGTCAACGCCATCGCACCGGGCTCGATCGAGTTCGATGACGGGCTCTGGGACCGTCGCCGCATCGAGGATCCAGCGCTGTACCACGGCACCCTGGCGAAGATCCCGTTCGGCCGCTTCGGCCATCCGCGCGAGATTGCCGACGCCGCCCTGTTCCTGTGCTCGCCACTGGCGCGCTGGGTTACCGGCAGCGTGCTCAACGTGGATGGCGGCCAGGTGTTGATGGGCTGAATTTGTAAAGCCGAGCCCATGCTGGGCTTGCACGCAAGACGCGGTCGATCCCGCATCAGCCCAAGGGGGCAGCCGAGCATGGGCTTGGCTCTACAGGGCACTGCCCATGGGATTGCCCGGGCAGAGGCACTATCATGTGCACACTGCCAAGGAGGACCCGATGAGCGTGGCACCCCGACAGACAAGCGCCCTGGCCGTGGTCAGCCTGGTCATGGGCATCGCCAGCTGGACCGTCCTGCCCTTCGTGGCCAGCATCGTCGCCATCATCACCGGCCACATGGCCCGCGCCGAGATCCGCCGCCGCCCGCATGAACTGGAAGGCGACGGCCTGGCCGTTACCGGCCTGGTGCTGGGCTGGGTCATGGTCGGCGCCGTGCTTGCCGCCATCCTGGTCTTCATCCTGTTCTTCGGCGGCCTGGCATGGCTGGCGGCGGTGTCGAACTGACGCCATGACCGCCTCCGACAGCACTGAACGCTTCAGCAGCCGCGTCGCCGACTACGTCCGCTACCGGCCCGATTATCCGCCCGCCCTGTTGGAGTGGCTGCATGGCCCGATGGGCGTCAGCCGCAAGGCCGTGGTCGCCGACATCGGCGCCGGCACCGGTATTTCCAGTCGCCTGTTCCTGGCCAGCGGCCATCCAGTAGTCGCGGTTGAACCCAACGCCGCCATGCGGGGCGCGGCCGCGGAATGGCTGGCACCGCAGTACCCGCAGTTCCGTGCGGTGGACGGCCGCGCCGAGGCCACCACACTGGACGATGCCAGCATCGATCTGGTCAGCGTCGCGCAGGCCTTCCACTGGTTCGACACCGTCGCGGTGCGCGCCGAGTGGCAGCGCATCCTGCGCCCCGGTGGCCAGGCACTGATCTACTGGAACTCGCGCCTGCTCGATGCCAGCCCGTTCCTGATCGGCTACGAACAGTTGCTGCTGGACTACGGCACCGACTACACCGCTGTGGCCGAGCGCTACCAGGACGATGCCACCATGCAGGCCTGGTTCGGCCCCGGCCTGCGCGGCAGGGTGGAGCTGCCGAACGTGCAGCATCTGGACTTCGACGCCCTGCGCGGGCGCCTGCTGTCCTCCTCCTACGCACCCCAATCCGGTCATCCTCGCCACGCGGCGATGATCGACGCTCTGCAGGACCTGTTCGCCGCCCATGCGGTGGACGGCCAGGTCGCTTTTGAATATCGAACCCGAGCCTTCCTCGGCACGCTGGACTGAACCGACGCATGTATTCGCTTGCCCGCCCCTTCCTGTTCTCGCTCGACGCCGAGCGCGCCCACGGCCTCGGCCTGTCCGCACTGGACCTGGCCTATCGCACCGGCACCACGCCGCTGCTGGCCGCACGCATCGCGCCGATGCCCAGCACGGTGTTCGGGCTGACCTTCCCCAATCCGGTCGGCCTGGCCGCCGGCCTGGACAAGAACGGCGAGCACATCGATGCACTGTTCGCGCTCGGCTTCGGCTTCGTCGAAATCGGCACCATCACCCCGCGCCCGCAGGCCGGCAATCCGCAACCGCGCCTGTTCCGCCTGCCGGAACACAACGCGATCATCAACCGCATGGGCTTCAACAATGCGGGCGTGGACGCGCTGGTGCGCAACGTTGAGCGCGCGCGCAACCGCCGCGGCCTGCTCGGCATCAACATCGGCAAGAACAAGGACACCCCCAACGAACAGGCCGTGGACGATTACATCGCCTGCCTGGACAAGGTGTACCCGCTGGCCGATTACATCACCGTCAACATCTCCTCGCCCAACACCGCCGGCCTGCGTGAGCTGCAGGAAGAGACCGCGCTGCGCCAGCTGGTCAGCCAGCTGCGCGACCGCCAGGAAGACCTTGCTGCCCGCCACGGCCGACGCGTGCCGATGCTGGTGAAGGTGGCGCCGGACCTCAGCGAACGCGATATCGACGCCGCCGCCCGCGTGCTGGGCGAACTGCAGGTGGACGGCGTGATCGCCACCAACACCACCATCGACCACAGCAAGGTGGCCGGCGACCCGCTGGCCAATGAGGCTGGCGGCCTGTCCGGTGCACCGGTGCTGGAGCAGTCCACCCTGGTGCTGCGCCGCCTGCGCGCGCGCCTGCCCGAATCGGTGCCGCTGGTCGGCGTCGGCGGCATCCTGTCCGGCGCCGATGCGGTAGCCAAGATGGCGGCCGGTGCCGCACTGGTGCAGTGCTACAGCGGCCTGATCTTCCATGGACCGGCGCTGGTTTCCGAATGCGTGGAGGCGATCCGTCGCCGCCGTGAAGCGCCGAGCCGCGGCGCGGTGGCTCCGCTGTGAGCGCGCCCATGGATACCATCGACGGCAACGCCCCGCTGCGCTGGACGCTCACCCGCAATGCGCCGCTGCAGGCGCTGAATACCTTCCATGTGCAGGCCAGCGCCGCGCAGCTGCTGGAACTGCACGATGCCGCGCTGCTGCCGGACGTGCTGGCATTGCCCGAGGTGGCCAGCGGCCCGCTGCTGGTGCTGGGCAGCGGCAGCAACGTTCTGATCGCCGAGGACCTGCCCGGCACCGTGCTGGTGTTCGGCAACCGTGACATCAGTTTCCTTGAACACCGCGCCGACCATGCGGTGATCCGTGCCGGTGCCGGCGTGCCGTGGCATGGCCTGGTGATGTGGTCGCTGCAGGAAGGCCTGTCTGGCCTCGAAAACCTGGCCCTGATTCCCGGCACGGCCGGTGCCGCGCCGATCCAGAACATCGGTGCCTATGGCGCGCAGGTCGGCGAGTTCATCCAGGCGGTCGAAGCGTGGGACTGCCAGGAGCAGGCCTGGGTGCGGCTGGACAACGAACAGTGTGGCTTCGCCTACCGCGACAGCGTGTTCAAGCAGCAACCCGATCGCTATCTGATCACCGCCATCGAACTGAAGCTGCCACTGCTGCATGATCTGCGCATGGACTACGCCGGCATCCGCGAGGAATTGCAGGCACAGGGCGTGGAGCTGCCGAGCGCAGTGGACGTGGCCAATGCCGTGATCGCGATCCGCCGCCGCAAGCTGCCCGACCCGGATGTACTGGGAAACGCCGGCAGCTTCTTCAAGAACCCGGTACTGCCGCTGGAACAGGTCGACGTGCTGCTGCAGCATTTCCCCGACCTGCCGGTGTTCCCGGCCGAGCTGGACGACAAGCGCAAGGTCTCCGCTGCCTGGATGATCGAATCCTGCGGCTGGAAGGGCTTCCGCGAAGGTGATGCCGGCGTGGCGCCAAGCCACGCGCTGGTGCTGGTCAACCACGGCAATGCCAGCGGTGCTGAGCTGCTGGCGCTGGCGCGCCGCATTTCGGCCTCGGTGCTGGAGAAGTTCGGCGTGCCGATCGAACCGGAGCCCCGCCTGCTCGGCGCACAGTGGTGAACACCCCCGCCCTTTCCCCAAGCGCCCCGATGCGGGCGGCGCTGCTGATGCTTGGCAGCACGATGGCATTCGGCCTGATGGCGGTCGCGATCCGCTACGCCACCCGGTACGTGCCAACCCAGGAAGTGGCGTTCTTCCGCAATGCCTTCGGCTTGCTGGCGTTGCTGCCGATGCTGCTGCGGCCGGGCCGTGCTCCGCTGAAGACGCAACAGCTGCCGCGCTATTTCGTGCGCAGTGCGATTGGCCTGGGCTCGATGCTGTGCGCGTTCTGGGCACTGGGCCACCTGCCGTTGGCGCAGGCGGTGTCGCTGTCGTACTCCACGCCGCTGTTCGTCACGATTGCCGCCGTGCTGTGGCTGGGTGAAACCGTGCGCGTGCGCCGCTGGGCCGCGGTCGTGGTCGGCTTCATCGGTGTGCTGGTGATCGTGCGACCCGGTACCGCCGGCTTCACCGCGGGCAGCCTGGTCGCCGTGGCCGCAGCGGTGCTCAGTTCGCTGGTGGCGATCCAGATCAAGCAGCTGACCCGCGTCGACAGCGCCGATACCGTGGTGCTCTACACCTACGTGTTCTGGGTGCCGCTGTCGCTGGTTCCGGCGCTGTTCGTCTGGGTCTGGCCGAGCGGCATGGCCTGGCTGTGGCTGCTGGCCACCGGCGTGCTCGGCACCATCGGCCAGCTGTTGTGGACGCGGGCGCTGCGCCTGGGTGAAGTCTCGGCGCTGACCCCGATCAGCTTCCTGCAGCTGCCGCTGGTAACGCTGTTCGGCTGGCTGCTGTTCAACGAAAGCGTGGACCGCTGGACGATCATCGGCGCCGGCATCATCCTCGCCGCCAACGCCTACATTGCCCACCGCGAGGCCGTACTTTCGCGCCGCGCCGCCAGCGCAGCCGCCTCGTCAGCGGCGAAGCCCGCCGAGTAGATCCGCGCCACGCGTGGATGACGCTGCACTCCTCTGTAGAGCCGAGCCTACGCTCGGCTGCTCTTCTCGCCTCCACCGTTGACTGAGCGCGTAGGGTTCATCCACGCATGGCGTGGATCTACAGCGCGCGATACACCCGCTCGGCCGCGTCGAACACATTGCCCGGGGCGAACTGTTCGCTGAGGAAATGCAGCGACTGCCGGCGCAGCTGCGGCGACCGGTCCTCTCCATCGCTGCCCAGCAGGACCTGCTGGAACTCGATCAGGTCCTGCAGGATGCGCCAGTGACGGTACCAGGCGATCCAGCGAGGGTCGCCGCGGTCACCGCCATAGCCCTCCTCGAATCCCACCGGGTTCTCGCGGCCCCAGCGCCCGCCGACCGCGCCGCCGATGAACATCAGGTCGCGCTCGCGCGGTGCCAGCGACAGGCCATCCCAGTCGATCAGGTGCAGGCCACCGTCGTTGCCCATCAGCAGATTGCCGGCATGAAGGTCGGTGTGGCACAGGTGCAGCCGCACCGGCACATCCTGCAACGCCGCGTGCAGCTGCAGTGCCTGCGCGTGCAGCGCCGCGATGCGCGCGTGCTGCTGGTCCCAGACGGAGACGAAGGCACGGCCCAGCCCATCCTTGGCAGCCGCCAGGCCTTCGCCGGCCAGCCACTGCCCGACGGTCTCCAGCGCCGCGGTTTCCATCCGGATGCTCGGCAGCGCTTCCTGCAGCGCCGGTGGCGGGCACGCCTCGTGCAGGCGCCGCAGCACCTCGCCCAACCGTTGCCATTGCGTGCGGCTCAATGCCGCCTCGAAACCGGACTGGCCTTCCACATACGGGAACAGGGTGAACTGCAGGCCCCAGCGCTGCACCGATGCCCCGCCGGCCAGCGCCGGCCAGGGCGCAACGATTTCCTCGATCCCCAGCGTGCCGCGCAGCCAATGCAGGGTGTCCCAGACGGCTGGGGCCACCTGGTAGCTGCGGCATTTCAACCACCACTGCCCGCGCCGTGCATCGATGCGATACACGCTGGCGTTGGCATCGGCGCCAACCGGGCGTGGCACCACAGCGGTCGCGGTGATGCCATAGGACTGCTGGAGGACTTCGCCGAGATGCTGCGCCGAAGCGGATGACATGGATGCAAGCGGAAAGTGTTATCTGCGACAACTATCGCAGATGTGCCCGCCACGACACAGACATGTCCGTCACAACATCGTGCCCGCGCGACCAACGTGCTAGCCGGCGACGCGTCGCATCACCGCTTCCAATGGCCCCCGCGTGAACCGCCACGACCACAGCCACGCTGCGCCCGTGGCCAGCATCAGGAACAACAGCGCCCACAGCAGCACGGTCGGTAGCGACGCGCTGCCATCGAGCAGGCCCAACCATTCCAGCGTCCCCATGCCCAGCAGGATGTGGCCGACGTACAGGGTCAGGGTCATTCGCCCTGCTGCAGCCAGCGGTTCCAGCCAATCCCCCGGATACCGGCGGCTGACCCAGAGGCATGCGGCAATCGCGCTGCAGGCTGCGCCCGCACCGGTCAACACGTAGGCCGGTCCCGGCGGCATCGGCTGCGTTCCCAGCCACGGCTGCCAGGGCGTTCCCTGTGCAAGGTGCTGCACGGCCTGGCCTGCGCCGATCAGCAGCAGGCCCACCAGCAGCAACGCACGCTGCACCCGCGGTTGTGACAACGGCAGGTGCGCCAGCAGCATGCCCAGCAGGAAGAAGCACATCCAGGGCAGCAAGGGATGGAAGCCGTTGAACAACAGGTTGCGCGCGGCACCCGGCCATTGCCAGAGACCGGCATACTCCAGCGTCTGCCAGTTCCAGCCCTGGCTGTAATTCCAGTGCAGCAGTGCCCAGAACGACCCGGCCGCGAGGCCGGCGATGCTGGCCAGCAGCACCCGTGGCGACGCACGCAGCCACAGCACCGCCAGCGCGAAATACACCGCGTAGTAGTGCAGGATGTCGGCCGGGAACAGGGTCAGGTTGAGCAGGCCCAGCGCCAGCAGGAACAGCGCGCGCCGCCAGGTCTGCGCGCTGGCCGGCATCCAGCCAAGGCGCTGCGTGGCCAGTACCAGGCCAAGTCCGGCCAGGGTGACGAAGGTCGCAGAGGCCTTGCCTTCCAGCAGATGGAAGAAGCCGGCCAGCCAACCCTCACCCTCTGCCGGCACGGCCATCGCCAGGCGGAAGTTGACCAGCACCATGCCGGCCAAGGCCAGGTAACGCGCCAGATCAACGCCGTGCAATCGCCGCTCAACCGCGCTCATGCGTGTGCACCGAGCAGCAGCGCGAGCAGGCCAGGGTCCAGCGGAGCCTCATCGGCGCCACCGGCTTCGCCCAGCCCCCGGCGCAGCGCATCGCTTTCAATGGCATCCAGCAGCACCTGCGCCTGCAGTGCCGGGGCCAGTACGGGACGCCGGCGTTCACGCTGTGCCACCTGCTGCAGGGCTTCGGCCAGTACAGCCTGCAATTGCCTGCGATTGGCCGCAAATGCCTCGGCCACGGCCCGATTGCGTGCGCTCTCGGCCAGCACTTCGACGGCGAGCGCCGCCCATTCCGGCTGGCTGCACAGTGCGTGGAAGTCCTGCAGGAACGCCAGCACCTGCGTGCGATCACCGTCGGCCGCGGCCAGCCGCTGTAGCAACGGCGCCAGTTCCTCGCTTTCGGCCACGGCCACTGCAAGGATGATCGCTTCCTTGCCGGGGAAGTGGTTGTAGAGATTGCCCAGGCTGACGCCGGCCGCCTGCGCGATGTCACGCATGCTGGTCTGGTGGAATCCCTTGGCGAGGAAGCACTGCAGGGCGGCCTGCAGGATCTGCTCGATGCGTTGCGCGTTGCGGTCGGCTCGGTTCATGGCGTCAATAGTGAACGAACGTTCGTCCAACTTGAAGATGGCAACCCGTTCATCAGCGAGCTCCGTTCAGCCGGCCCTTGACCTCAACTGCGGTTGAGGCCCGATGCTGCGCGGCCCGTTCCAAGCCCAAACCGGAGAGACCTCATGCCACGGATGATCACCGCCCTGCTCGACAGCCGCCTGCTGTGGTTCCTGGCCCGACTGCTGCTGGCGGTGGTGTTCCTGTCATCGGGTCTGGCCAAGCTGCTGGCGTGGGACAACAGCGTGGCCGAAATGCAGGCGGCCGGGCTGCAACCGCCTGTGCTGTTCAACCTCGCCAGCGCCGTGGTGCTGCTGGGTGGCTCACTGTGCCTGCTGCTTGATCGCCTGCTCTGGCTGGGCAGCGGCGCGCTGGCGGTATTCATGCTGCTGACCATCGCCATCGTGCATGCCTTCTGGACCAAGCACGGCACGGAACAGCAGCTGGCCCTGTTCTTCGCACTGGAACACCTGAGCGTGGTCGGTGGCCTGATCTGCGCGGCCATCGCCAGCCGCGCGCGGGCTCAGAAGAACTCGTCGAGCAGCCGGTAGAAAGCCAACCGGCGCTCGTCGGCCACAGCGCCGTAGCGTTGGAACAACGGTGTGACCCAGCGCGTATCATCGAAGTTGTGGACCAGGCTGCGCGCGGCCAGCGCCAGGTCCTGGTAGCGGTCGGCCACGCCCAGTCGCCCACAGTCGATGAACCCGCTGAAACGCCCCTCGGCCACCATCAGATTCGGAAGGCAGGCATCGCCATGACTGACCACCAGATCTTCATGATCGGGCCGTGTGCTGCACAGTTGGGCGAAGACCTGCTGTGTACTCTGTCCCAGGCGTTCGTCATCGAAGTCATCGGCGTCCACGCGTCCCGCCTCGACCCGTGCCTGCGCGGCCGGCAGGCGCGAGGCCAGCCGCTGATCGAACGGACAGGCTGCTACCGGCAACGCATGCAGCCCGCGCAGCGCGTCGGCCAGTATCTCCACCCGTTGCTGCGGCGCGAGTTCCGGCGACGAGGCCAGATCGCGGCCAGGCAGCGCGCTCATCAGCAACCAGCGCCGGCCCGCTTCTTCGGCCGTGGCAATCACCGTTGGCGCCGGTTGTCCCTGTGCCTGCAACCAGCGCAGCCGCGCGATCTCATCGCCCAGCTCACTGAAGGCGTCGATCAGTTCCGACTTGAGAAAGGCATCGGGGCGGCCCTGCCGCAGCACGCGGGCAACGTCGGCCCGCGAAACACCCATCGACTGCCGCTCGATGCGCGCATCGGCCAACGCCTTCTGCCACGCCAACGGCAGCGGCATGCCATCAGGGGTGGCGTTGTGCTCGTCCATGCCAGGAGATTCCTGTTGCCGGTGACCCTGCGCATTCTCGCTCATCCTGGCGCACATCGCCCCCCGTGCGGGAGGCAGCCTGAGCGAGCTGACCGGGCCGTCGGCGGCCACTGCGTCCCAGCGCATGCAGCAGCGACGGCTGCTGCCACGGTACCGGTGCCAGTTCGACGACACGGCCTCGACCCTTACCGCCGAACGCGGCGGCCTGCGCGCGTTCGCCAAGTGGAGCACCGTTCTGGCAGCCGATCGTGGCTGCCGCAGTACAACGAGGAAGCAATATGAAATTGATGGTCATCGGCGCCAGCAAGGGCCTGGGACGCGCGTTCGTGGAAGGCCTCTGTGCCAAGGGTGACACTGTGATTGGCGTCTCGCGCCACCGCCCGTGCGGCATCGCCTGCCCTGACGGCGTCACCCTGCAGTGGATCGAAGCAGACCTGTCCCGGCCGACCTTGGCTGCCGACCACATCGCAGCGCAGGCACCGACCGATATCGATGTGCTGATCCACAACCTGGGTATCTGGGAAGACAAGGCCTTCAGCGGCGAGTACGCCTTCCTCGATGAAAGCGACGCTGCACTCACGAAGCTGGTCGACGTCAACATCACCGCGACCCTTGTACTGCTGCAACGCCTGCTGCCCCGCGTACTGAGCGCAGCGCGCCCGCAGCTGGTGCTGACCGGTTCGACCTCGGCCCTGCCTCGCAGTGGCCGCCCGGAAGTGGCGTTCGGCGCCTCGAAGTTCGCCCTCAACGGCATCGCCGATGCGCTGCGCGAGGGCTTCCGCGATCGCCGGCTGGCGGTGACCAGCCTGCAGTTGGGCTACCTCAACACCGATGACGCCTTGTCGGTGCCGGTGGCCGAGGCCGCAGCGCGCGGCGACGGTGAGCAGGTGCCGGTCCACGATGTCGTGGCCATGGTAAGCGCCCTGTTGCAGCTGTCATCCTCCGGCTTCGTGCGTGAACTGGTGCTGCCCGCCATCGCCGACCCGCGCTACTGACCTTGCCGGCCGCCGCAGAGCACCCTCAGTGGCCGCGCGCGCGGTCGTGGTTTACCCTGCTCGTCACTGGCCGTCGGTCACAGGCGGGAACCTGCTATGGATGCGCTTTCACGGGTCTGGGCCCAGGTCCTGGACAGCGCCCTGCCCAGCCTACCGCTGTATCTGCTGCAGGCCACGGCAGTGATCGGCATGATCGGCGTGCTGCTGATCGCCACCCGTCGCGCCGGGCACGCCATAGAAGGCCGTCGCCTGTATGTCGGCGTAGCGCTGGGCCTGATCTACCTGTTCAATTCCTGGTTCGTGGCCCGTTATTCCCAGGGTGTCGTCAAACTGCACCTGGGCTTCGACATCCTGCTGGTCAGTGGCCTGCTGGGCGGCTGGCGCGGCGGCCTGGCCTGCCTGGCTGCCGCCCTGCTGGCCCGCTACCAGTTCGTCGGTATCCCGTTCTTCCTGCCTGCCAGCCTTGAGGCCGTGTTGCAGATGGTGGCGGGCGTCTGGCTGCGCAGGCACCTGTACCCGCGCATGCTCAACGAGCTCTCGCCGCGCATGATCCTGCAGGCATGGTCCGTGCGTATCGGGGTAACCGCTCTGGGTTTGGCGCTGGGTGTGGCGATCATTGGCGCCGATCAACTGCCGGTGGCCGAGCTGGCGATCCAGCGCGTGCTGGCACTGCCGGTCTCGCTGCTCGTGCTTGGCGCCGTATTCGCGCTGGTCTACAACGATGCCCAGATCGATGCGCAACGCCAGCGCGAACAGGCCTGGCTGCGCATCGATCCGATCAGCGGGCTGCCCAACATGCGTGCGCTCGGTGAACGCCTGCAGCAGTACTGGCGGGATAACGACGGCACCGGCAAGGCCTGCCTGATCGTGGCCGAGATGGGCAACCTGCGCGATCTGCGCCTGCGCTACGGGCCGTTGCAGGACAACGGCCTGTGGCAGCGCGACAGCACCGAAGAGGTGCATCGGTTGCTGCCCTCGCTGCCGGCTGCGCAGCTGGAGATCTACCAGTTCGGTGATGCCGCGCTGGCGATCCTGGTGCGCGGCCTGACCTTGTCCACACTGCGCACGCAACCGCAGATCACCGAGCTGGCCAGCAACCTGGCTGATCGGGTCGGCCGCGATTGGCCGGGCTTCCGGCCGCTGTTCCGCTGTGCAGTGGTTGAATTGAAGCCCCCTGCTGATGCCGATGAAGGACATCTTCCGTTCCGCGCCATCACCGTGGCACTGAGCGCGATCGAGTCGGGCGTGGTGTTTTTCGATGACCCGATCCAGCGCGACAGCGAGATCGACGCCCTGATCGAGGTTGCCCTTGAGCACTGGCTGCAGCAGGGCAATGCGCCGCTGTGCTACCAGCCCAAGCATCGCCTGCAGGACCGCCAACTGGTCGGCGCCGAAGCACTGCTGCGCATGCGCGACGGCGAAGGCCGGCCGATTGCCCCGATGCGGGTGATCTCGCTGCTGCGCCGGCAGGGGCGGCTGGCAGACCTGGAATGGGCCACGCTGCTGTCGGCGGTGCACTTCCTGCAGCACTGCCGACGGGACGGCGCGGCGCTGACCATTGCAGTCAATGTTTCAGCCGAATCGCTGCGCCTGCCCGACTTCGGCCTGCGCCTGCAGGAGTTGCTGCAGCTGCATGACATCCCCGGTGCGATGCTGCGCCTGGAGATCGTCGAATGGACCGAAATCGTCGAGCGCGACGTGGTCGATGCCAACATCGCACAGCTGCTGGCAGCCGGGGTCACCCTGTCGCTGGATGATTTCGGCGCCGGCTATTCAACCCTGATCCTGCTTTCGCAGCTGGCCATCGCCGAGGTCAAGATCGAGCAGGCGCTGATCGCCACGCTGTCCGACGCCAAGTCGCAGTCGATCGTGCGCTTCATCGTCGAGGTCGCGCACCGCTGCGGCGCGATCGTGGTGGCCGAGGGTACCGAGACCCTGGCCCAGGAACAGAAGCTGCGCGCACTCGGGGTGGATGTCGGCCAGGGCTACCTGTACTCGGCGGCGCTGCCGGCCGACGAGTTCCGTCGCTTCGCAGCCGGCTAGACCGCGTAGAACCCCAGGAACATCGCCACCGCCGATTCGGCCACGCGCGCACGTTCCTGCGCGGTCAACGGTGGCTGCCCCATCGTGACCTGCGGCCAGAACGCGAAGCTCTTCACCAGCCCATGCAACTGGGCGCCGGCAAAGTCCGGATCCACCTCGCGCAGGCGGCCATCGGCAATTGCTGCGCGGATCCAGGCACTCTCGCCGCTTTCCTTCTCGCCCATGCGGCAGACGATGGCCTGCGCGCGCTCCGGTGAATGGATGATCTCGGCCATCGCGACCCGCGCCAGATCGATGAAATTCCCATCGCTGAGCAGGTCCAGCTTCTGGCCCAGCAACTGCAGCAACTGCGTCTGCAGCGGCTGGTCGGCGCGGTATGGCAGTGCGTCGCTGGCCACGCTGCGCTCCCACAGCTCCTCCAGGATCATCGAGAACAGTGCTTCCTTGCTCGGGAAATGGTTGTAGACGGTGCGCTTGGAGACCCCCGCCGCCTCGGCGATGCGGTCCATGCTGGTCGCCTCGTAGCCCGATGCACGGAACTCCTCCACCGCCGCGCGCACGATGGCGTCACGTTTGCGGTCGGTCAGGCGTTGCAGGGCACGGGACATGGCGGAAACCGGATAACTGAACGGATGCCTCCATTTTACACTTGGCAGTATACTTTTGAAAAACACGAAACTACACTGTGCAGTGTACTCAGCGGACGTCACCCATGAAGCGCCTGCTCCTTGTCCTCCTGCTCGGAATTCTCGCCGTGACCGCCTACACCTTCTGCAAGTCCTGGTCCCTTCCCGACTTCCCCGATTCGCCGCAGTACCGTGATGGCAGGTTCCGCAATGCCCTGCCCCGTCCGGCGATGGGCCTGCGCGACGGCGCGGAGATCTGGTGGACGTTCCTGTTCAACAAGCCCAAGGGCACCGTGCCCGCGCACCCGATTCCGGTGAAGCCGCTGGACCGCGCCACGCTGGACGCCGCACCGGATCGCAGCCTGTTCCGGCTGGGGCACTCCACGATCCTGCTGAAGCTGCGTGGCCAGTACTGGCTGACCGATCCGGTGTTCTCCGAGCGCGCCTCGCCGGTGCAGTGGATGGGGCCGGCACGCTTCCATGCACCGCCGATCAGCATCGACGCGCTGCCGCCGATCGCCGGTGTGATCCTCTCGCACAACCACTATGACCACCTGGACCATGCCGCGGTCATGCAGCTGGCCGGCAAGACCGCGCGCTTCATTGCACCGCTCGGCGTCGGCGACCAGCTGGTCGCGTGGGGGGTGGATGCGCGCAAGGTCGAGCAGCTGGACTGGTGGCAATCCACCGAAGCCAACGGCCTGCGCCTGACCGCGACCCCGGGCCAGCACTTCTCCGGCCGCGGGCTGGGTGACAGCGACCGCAGCCTGTGGGCTTCATGGGTGATCCAGGACGGTGACTTCCGCATTTTCTTCAGCGGCGACACCGGCTACTTCGACGGCTTCAAGGCCATCGGCGAGAAATACGGTCCGTTCGACCTGACCATGATCGAGACCGGCGCCTATGATCCGCGCTGGGCATTCGTGCACATGCAACCGGAACAGACGCTGCAGGCGCACCTGGACCTGCGCGGCAAGTGGCTGCTGCCGATCCACAACGGCACCTTCGATCTGGCCCTGCATGCATGGCAGCAGCCGTTCGAGCGCATCACCGCGCTGGCCGCTGCAAACAATGTTCCAGTGGCTACGCCGATGATGGGCGAAGCACTGGACATGCAGGCGCCGCAGGCGGGTACGCGCTGGTGGGAGACGGTGGAGCTGTAATGCGGTGGGCTCCGATTCTGGTCGCCGCTACGTCTTCGGGTGAAGCCTGCGCCCTTCCCGGGCCAGATTGATCTGTAGCGCAGCGGCGGCGAGCTCGGTCATTTCCGTCGTGACTTTCCCGCTGCCGCGCGCTCGCAGCCAACCGAGAATGTCGACGAGATGCCAGATCGAGGTCGAGCCGTCATGCACGGGGGGCGGAAACGACTGTGGGTTGGCCAGCATTAGCTTCCGCATGTTCTGGCGCGACATTCCGAGCAGGTCTGCGACGTCAGTGAGCCCCACCAGATCGGGGCTCACTTCAACCAGTTCGGCACCGGGCACGGCCCGCTGCACGTCGTCCAGCGCCGAACGCAGGGCAGCCCCTGCGCTATCTGCTTCGCGGCAGAACGCCAAGGCCAGCCGTCCCGGCAGCCCAAGGCCCACGAGCGCGTCGTCACAGCCGCCTTCGGCCAGGCGCTGCTCGAGGACGCCGATTTCAATACCTGTGTCCGGCAAGCGGTACTTCAGGGTGAAGTTGAACTCCATGATTGACCCCTTCGCTTCTGACGAAGCGTGATCTCATTGCTCACGACTGTAGTTCTCGACCACACGCCGCAAGGCCCTTGCATGATGGCTGCCGCTACGCGGTGTGCTCCAGATGCTCACGATGCAGAACTCCCCGCATCGGCAATCGGTGTCGTTGTAAGGGCAATACATCCGGCCCCACGCATGGCCGCCCGCCATCCGGAGCCTCCACCCACGATCGTCCGCGAACTGCAACGCCGCTTCGATGTCCCTGTCTGGATGACGCGCTCGAGACATTCCTTGTTCTCCATAGTCTGCACACGGCCCTCAATGGTTGTCAAATGACAACCCACTTAAAAGGGCTTTCGACGTGACCCTAGCCAATCCGCGCTGCACGTCCTGAGCCACCTCCGTTAGCCCTCCTGTGATGGCAGCGCCAGCGTCCAGCGGCGCTGCAGTGCGTCATGTAACCGATTACATCCCTTGCTAGCGTAGCGCTCGCCCGATTCCGGCCGAACCTGCGAGGCTGTCCGAAATGACGTTGCGCGCCGAACGCTTCAAGGTCTCCACACCGTTTTTCCCATTGCGCCCCGCTGCGGCCCTGCTGTTGGCCGCCCTGGCCTCCAGCGCACAGGCACAGACCCTTCCCCCGCGCAGCCAATGGCAGGCCAGCAGTTCCTCGCAGCAGGTGCCGGCGATGGCGATCAGCCACCTGATCGACGGCAACCCGAAGACCGTTACCGGCGGTGCATTCAGTCCGGGCCACTGGTTCCAGATCGATCTCGGCACGCCTGCAACGCTGGCCGGCGCGCGCCTCACCTGGGATGTCTCCAATCCGGAAGGCTATTCGCTGCAGACCTCACTGGACGGCAGGCAGTGGCAGACCGCGTTCACAATGGCCGATTCGCTGGGCGATGTGGAAACGCTGTACTTCGCGCCGCGCCAGGCGCGCTACCTGCGGCTGGCCAGCCCGCAGCGCACTTCCGACTGGGGCGTGTCGATCTTCGAGATGGAGCCGCTGGACAGCACGCTCAGCGCACGCGTCAGCGGTATCGATGCAGCGCAGGCGGCGACGCTCTGGCAAGGCGGCGGCACCGTCGCGATGCCGGCCGGGGCAAATGGATCCCATACGTTCGAGATCACGCTGCCGCAGGCCCAATCAACGGCTGGCCTGGTGGTCGACTGGGCCGATGGCGCACGAGGCGCCGCCCGACTACAGGCGCAGGATGCACAGGGCCGTTGGCAGGACCTCGCACACGATGCACAGGCGGCCAGTCACCGGCAAAGCTGGCTGGCCGCCACTGCAGCACAACCATTGCGTGCTTTCCGCCTGAGCGTGGACGGCGCTGCGCCGCAGATCGCACGCCTGCGCCTGCTCGGTCCGAAAGCCGTGATGACGCCGATGAAGCAGTATCAGATCGTCGCCAGCGGCGCCCAACGCGCGTTGTTCCCGGCCTCGCTGCAGATGCAGCAGACCTACTGGACGGCCGTGGGTGTGCATGCAGGACGACAGAAATCGATCTTCGACGAGTACGGCAACCTGGAAGCCTTCAAGGGCGCACCGCTGGTGCAGCCCATCTGGCGCAATGCCGATGGCCAAACCGCCGGCGCCGCCGGGCAGGCCATGCAGCATGCCTTGCGCGACGGCTGGAAGCCGATGCCCTCCGCCACCTGGTCACCGCAACCCGGCCTGCAGCTGCGCAGTGAAGTGTTCGCCATCGAGCGCGATGGCCAGCCGGTGACCTTCCTGCGGCATCGGCTGCAGAACACGGGAAGCACGAAGATCGAAGGCACGCTCAGCCTCGTGGTGCGCCCGATGCAGATGAATCCACCGTGGCAGAACGGCGGGCTGTCCCCGATCCGCGAGGTGACCATCGACGGGCAAGCCCTGCGTATCAATGGCCGCACGCTGCTGCAGTCGCTCACGCCGGTGGCTGCGTCGGGCGCGGCGCCATTCGGCAAGGATGGCGCAACGGAGATCACCGCGACCCTCGCTGCCGGCCAGCTGCCTTCCACGCAACAGGCGCGTGATGACCAGGGGCTTGCCTCGGCTGCGTTGAACTACCGCGTCTCGTTGGCGCCGGGAACCAGTGATGCCATCGTGGTCGCGTTCCCGTTGGGCACCGCCGCCGCCGATGCCAATGGCGTGCCGCCCGAAGCGCCTGCGCTGGATCTGGCCACGCTGCCCCGCGATGCCAATGCGGCGTTTGATTCACTGGCCACGCAGGCGTCTGCGGACTGGCAGGCACGGCTGGGCCAGGTCGGCCTGCGCCTGCCCGATCCGTCGCTGGTGGACATGCTGCGCGCGCAGGCCGCCTACATGCTGATCAACCAGACCGGTCCAGCCATGCAGCCCGGCCCGCGCAACTACAACCGGTCCTTCATCCGCGACGGCATGGCCACCTCGGCGGTGCTGCTGCGGATGGGTGAAGCCCGCGTGGCGCGCGACTACCTGGCCTGGTACAGCGAACACGGCGTGCATGCCAACGGCCTGGTCTCACCGATCCTCAACGACGATGGCAGCGTCAACACCGGCTTTGGATCGGACATCGAGTACGACAGTCAGGGCCAGTACGTCGCGCTGGTGGCCGATGTCGCGCGCCTGGACGGCGGCCCCGAGTCGGTGCGTGGCTATCTGCCGAAAGTGAAAGCAGCGCTGCGCTTCCTGCAGGAACTGCGCGAACGTACGCTGGTGCCCGGTTACAAGGCTGACCAGCCTTCGCCGGAACGGTTCGCGGGCATTCTTGCGCCGTCGATCAGCCATGAGGGCTACCCCTCGCCCACCCACAGCTACTGGGACGACTACTGGGGCCTGAAGGGCTGGCACGACGGCGCTTGGCTGGCCGAATCGCTCGGCGACCACCAGACCGCAGCCTGGGCGCGCGAACAATACAAGCTGCTCTACGACGCACTGCATGCCTCGATCCGGGCGACGATGGCGTGGAAGGGCATCGACTTCATTCCCTCCTCGGCCGACCTGGGCGATGGCGATCCCACCGGCGTTTCGATCGCACTGGACCCGACCGGCGCACAGAGCGTGTTGCCCGCCGAGGCGCTGCGGACCACCTTCGCGCGCTATCTGGACGATGTGCGCAAGCGCAGCCAGCCCGGTGCGCTGTATGCGTACACCCCGTACGAGATCCGCAACGTGCTGAGCTATGTGCACCTGGGCCAGCCGCAGGTGGCCGATGAGCTGCTGCAGGGGCTGCTGCATGACCGGCGCCCGCTTCAGTGGCAGGTGCTGGCCGAGGTCGTGCACTCACGCCTGCGCTTTCCTCGCTACCTGGGCGACATGCCGCACACCTGGATCGGTGCCGAATACGGCCGCACGCTGTTCGGCATGCTGATGCGCGAAGACGATGATGTGCTCTCGCTGCTGCCGGGCACGCCGCCCTCGTGGGTGGCGGGCGATGGATTGGCGGTGGAAGGCCTGCCCACCGCGTATGGCACGTTGCAGATGCAGGCACGGCAACGCGACGGCACGCTATCGATCACGCTGGGCAAGGGCCTGCGCAGTGGGACGGCGGTGAAGGTCTGGTGGCCGGCGCGGACGATGCCGAAGACCGTGCGTGTGGATGGGCGCGACGTTACCGCGTTCGATGCAGAGGGCGTGCGCCTGGCAAGACCATTCAGAACGCTGGAGGCGCGTTGGTAGAGCAGCCGAGCATGGCTCGGCTCTACAGAAGCAGCGGTAGCGCCGGGCCACGCCCGGTGTCATTGCAGCGTCGGCAACCCCGGCGGATTGGTCTGCGATTGCGGCACCGCCTCCTCGGCCACGTTCCAGCGCTTCAATGCCTGCGCATAGGTGCCGCTGCCGATCTGGGTGTTCAACGCCTGCGTCACCGCATCGGCCAGGCCGCTGCCCTTGCGCGTGGTCACCGAGATCGCCGCAGCGTTCGGCCAGCCCCCGGGGAACAGGCCCACACGCCGCACCTTGCCATCGCGTGCCGAGTAGGCGCCGGTGGCATTGGGCTCGAACGAGACATCGGCGCGGCCAGTGATCACCGCCAAGCGGCCGACCACGGCGTCATCGAAGTACTGGTACTCCACCGGTTTCAGGCCCGCGGCGATGTTCTGCTGGTCCCACTGGCGCAGGATCTGGTCCTGGTTGGTACTGGCGCCCACCACCACCTTCAGCCCGGCCACATCAGCGGGCTTCTCGATCTTCTGGATGGGCCCATCGCTGCGCGTGTAGATGCCCAGAAGATCGTAGCGGTAGCTGGAGAAGTCGAACTTCTTCTTGCGCTCTTCGGTCACCGTCACGTTCGACAGCACCGCATCGTACTTGCCCGATTCCAGCCCCAGCGGCCAGTCCGCCCACGCGACCGGCACGATCACCAGCTTCAGGCCCAACGCATCGGCAATCAGCCGCGCGATGTCGGGCTCGATGCCGACCACGTCCTTGCTGTCCGCGCCGTAGTCGGCCAGCGGTAGCTGCCCCGGATGGGTGGCTACGGTAAACGCACCAGGGGTGACGAACTGATAGCCGGCGGGGATCAACGCCTGCGCCTTCGGGTCAAACGTGCCCTTCAGCACGGCCGTGTTCGCACCGGCCAGGCTGGTCGCGGCCACGGTGCCGGCATCCGGTGCCTGGCGTACGCGCGAATAGACGATGCCGGCAATGCCGATGACCAGCACCGCCACGATCAACAGGGTGCTGCGCGAGGGGCGACGCGGTGCTGCAGGGCTCATGGTGTTCCTTCCGGGGTTACAGGGTCTTGGCCAGGAAATCGGCGGTGCGTTGCTGGCGCGGGCGCTCGAACAGGGCCTCGGGCGTGCCCTGCTCGATCACCCGTCCCTGGTCCATCATCACCACGTGGTCGGCCACGCGGCGGGCGAAGCCCAGCTCATGGGTGACGATCACCAGCGTGGTGCCGGAACGGGCCAGCTCTTCGATCACGCTGAGCACTTCGGCCACCAGCTCCGGGTCCAGCGCCGAGGTCGGCTCATCGAACAGCAGTACCTTTGGCTGCAACGCCAGCGCGCGGGCGATCGCGATGCGCTGCTGCTGGCCACCGGACAGCTGGCGCGGGAAGGCATCGGCCTTGTCGGCCAGGCCGACCCGTTCCAGCAGCGTGCGCGCCTGCTGCTCGGCCTGCGCGCGCGGCACACCGCGTACTGCGATCGGCGCTTCGATGATGTTCTCCAGCGCGGTCAGGTGCGGGAACAGGTTGAAGCCCTGGAACACCATGCCCACTTCGGCACGCCGACGGCGGATCTCACGCTCGGGCAGTTCGTACAGGGTGTCACCGTCACGGCGGTAGCCGATCAACTGGCCGCCGACGGTCACGTAGCCGCTGTCGGCACGCTCGAGGTGGTTGATCAGCCGCAGCAGCGTGGACTTGCCGGCGCCCGATGGGCCGATCAGCACCGTCACGCTGCCGGCGCGCAGGTCCAGGTTCACATCCTCCAGCACCGGCTGGTCGCCAAACACCTTGCCTACGCCGTGCAGCGACACCGCCGCGCCCTCGCCCGCTTCGACCTGGGTGGCGATGCGCGGTCGGTGGATCACGCGCGGCGCAGCATCACTCTGCACGCGCAGCAGCGATGACACGTGCGATGCCGAGCGCTCGCGCTGCAGCTGGCCGCGCGCGAAACGCTGCTCCACGCGCCGCTGCAGCAGTGAAAGTACGGTCAGGATCACCAGGTACCAGACCGTGGCCACCATCAGCAGCGGCACCACCTCCAGGTTGCGGCGGTAGATCACCTGCACCGTGTAGAACAGCTCAGGCAGCGCCAGCACGTAGACCACCGACGTGCTCTTGGCCAGGCCGATCACATCGTTGAACGCGGCCGGCAGGATCGAGCGCATCGCCTGCGGCAGGATGATGCGGCGCACCTGGCGGCCACGTGGCAGGCCCAGCGCGGCCGCGGCCTCGTACTGGCCGTGGTCAACCGACAGAATGCCGCCGCGGATCACTTCGGCCGAGAACGCGGCTTGGTTCAGGGTCAGGCCCAGCACCGCGGCAGTGAACACACCGATCAGCTGCGTGGTCGGGTACGAGAACAGGTTGATGCCGGTGAACGGCACGCCCAGCTCGATGGTGCTGTACAGGTAGCCCAGATTGTTCAGCAGCAGCAGCAGTACCAGCAGCGGGATCGAACGGAACAACCACACATAGCCCCACGACACCGCCGACAGCAGCGGCGAGCCGGACACCCGGGCCAGCGCGAGCAGCGTACCCAGCGCGAAGCCGAGCGCAGTGCCAAGCGCGGTCAGCAGCAGCGTACGGCCCAGCCCCTCCAGCACCGGGCGCGCGAAGAACCATTCGGCGAAGGTGCCCCAGCCCCAGCGCGGATTGCCCAGCACGGACTGCAGCCCGATCAGGATCAGCGCCAGTGCCAGCACCGTGCCGAAGACCTGCAGCGGATGCCGGGCCGGCACGATCTTCAGCGCCGGCGCTGGCGCCGACCGGGTTGCAATGCCATCCAGTGCGGTCGAAGGCGTGCTCACGCGTGGGCTCCTTGCAGCTGGGTCTGCGCAGGCACGATGGGGGGCGCCGGTGCCCGCAGGTGCTTTTCGAACGGCAGGTGCGCAATGGTTTCGGGATCCGCATCCAGATCGAACAGCGCGGTGTAACCATGGCTGAGGTACAGGCCAACAGCTTCAGGCTGGCGGAAGCCCGTCGTCAGGAACACCCGCCGATACCCTTGCCGCGCCGCCTGCTCTTCCAGCTCCTGCAGCACGCGCCGCGCAATGCCCTGGCGACGCAGCCCGGGCAGCGTCCAGATGCGCTTGAATTCGGCGGTATCCGGATCACGGTGCGGCATGAACGCACCGCCGGAAATCGCCAGCCCGTCGCGCAGCAGCAGCACGAAGGCGCCCACCGGGGCCGCGAAGGCCTGCGCAGGATAGCGCTGCAGCTCCTCGCGGGCGCTGCCACCGATGCGTCGACGCACGTCGGCGTAACGGCGGTCGTACTCCTGTTCCAGGCCATCGAACAGCGGCCGCGCCAGCGGGTCATCGACCGAGGTATAGAGGAAGCGTTCGCTGTTGCTCATGCCACGTCCTTCACCAGATAGTCTTCGGCCAGCCGTGCCCACAGGCTGGCGGCGGGTGCGATGGCCGCGTCGTTGAACACATAGCGCGGGCTGTGCAGGGGTGCGCTGTCGCCGTTGCCGACGAACACGAAGCTGCCCGGGCGCGCCTGTAACAGGAAGGCGAAATCCTCGCTGGCGGTGCGCGGTGCGAAGTCCGGCACTACCTGTCCGGAGCCGAAGCCCTGCAGCGCCACCTCGCGGATGTATGCAGTCTGCTGCGGGTGGTTGATCACGCTGGGGAAGCCGCGCGGGAATTCAATCTCGGCGCGCGCGCCGAATGCAGCGGCGGTCTGCTCGGCAAGTTCCGTGACCCGGCGTCGCAGCGTGTCGCGCACCTCGGGCAGGTAGGCGCGCACGGTCAGCTTCAGCTCGACCACGTCCGGAATCACATTGGCGGCCTGCCCACCGTGGATCGATCCGACGGTCACCACGCCCATCTGCCGCGGGTCGACATTGCGCGAGACCACGCTCTGCAGCGCGGTGATGATGTGTGCAGCCACCAGGATCGGGTCGACGCTGCCCTGCGGCTCCGCACCGTGGCCGCCCTTGCCGATCACCTTCAGCCGCGCCCAGTCGACCGACGCCATCGCCGGCCCGTCGACAAAGCCGAAGTGCCCCACCGGCACGCCCGGCCAGTTGTGCAGCCCATAGATCACATCCACCGGGAAACGGTCGAACAGGCCATCGGCAATCATCCTCGATGCACCCGAGCCGGTTTCCTCCGCAGGCTGGAACACCAGCTGCAGGGTGCCATCGATACGGCCGTGAAGGGCCAGGTAATGCGCGGCCGACAGCAGGATGGCGGTGTGACCATCGTGACCGCAGGCATGCATCAGGCCGTCGGCCTGGCTGGCGTAGGCCAGCCCGGAGTCTTCGTGGATCGGCAAGGCATCGATGTCCGCACGCAGCCCCAGCCGACGACTGCCCTGCCCGCGCTGCAACGTACCGACCACGCCGGTGCCGCCGAGGCCAGTGGTCACTTCATAACCCCATTGCTGCAGGAGTTCGGCCACACGTGCGCTGGTGCGATGCTCCTCGAAGGCCAGCTCCGGGTGCCGGTGCAGGTCATGGCGAATCGCAATGGCGGCCTCGGCGCGTGCTGCGATTTCGGGCAACACGCCAGTCGCTGGGGAACTCCGCCGGGCCTGGCCCGGTGCTACTGCGGTTTCTCCGCTCATTGCCCTACCCCACCTTCCGCGCCGCTTCGGCGTCGGTCGCATACCGGCTGGCCTTGTACGGCAGGCCCAGATGCTCGCGCAGCGTCTGCCCTTCCAGCGCGCGCTGGTGGTAGCCCCGCGCCTGCAGGATCGGCAATACCTGGGTCACGAAATCGTCCAGGCCCTCGCGCTGCGCGGCAAAGCCGAGAATGAAGCCATCGCTGGCACCGGCATCGAACCAGCGGATCAGCTCATCGGCCACCTGCTCGGGTGTACCGATGAAGTTTGGTCGCGGGCTCACTGCCTCCAATGCCACCTGGCGCAGGCTCAGGCCCTTCTCACGCGCATCCTGCTTGATGCGGTCGGTGGTGGAGCGGAACGAATTGCTGCCAATGTCACCCAGCTCCGGGAAGGGCGCGTCCGGATCGTACTGGCTGAAATCGTGGTGGTCGAAGAACCGGCCGAGATAGGCCAGCGCATCCTCCAGCGTTGCCAGTGCGGCAATCGCCTGGTACTTGGCTTCAGCCTCCCCGGCAGTACGGCCGACGATGGGGCCGATGCCCGGAAAGATCTTCACGTCATTGCCGCTGCGGCCATGCGCGATCGCCGAATTCTTCACCTTCTGGGTGAACGCGCGGGTTTCCTCCAGCGACGGCGAGTGGGTGAACACCGCGTCGGCGTACTTGCCGGCCAGCGCGATGCCGTCGTCGGACGAACCGGCCTGGAAGATCACCGGCTGGCCCTGCGGCGAACGCTGGATGTTGAGCGGCCCTTCCACCTGGAAGAAGCGGCCCTTGTGGTCGAGGCGGCGGAACTTTTCCGGCGCGAAGAAGATACCGCTGTCGCGCTCGCGCACGAAGGCGTCGTCGTCCCAGGAATCCCACAGCCCCTGCACCACCTCCAGATACTCGTCGGCGATCTGGTAGCGCAGCGCATGTTCCGGGTGTGGCCGGCCATAGTTGCGGCCCGAACCCTCCAGTGGCGAGGTCACCACGTTCCAGCCGGCGCGGCCGCCGCTGAGCAGGTCCAGTGAGGCGAATTGACGGGCGACGGTGAACGGATCGCTGTAGGACGTCGACAGCGTACCGGCCAGGCCGATCTTCTTCGTCGCCGTGGCCAACGCCGACAGCAGCGAGATCGGCTCGAAGCGGTTGAGGAAGTGCGGGATCGACTTTTCGTTGATGTACAGGCCGTCGGCCACGAAGCCGAAGGCGATGCCGTTGTCTTCGGCGGTGCGCGCAATGTCGATGTAGAACTGCAGGTTGACGCTGGCATCGGCCGGGTTGGACGGGTGCTTCCAGGCGTGCATGTGGCTGCCTGGGCCCTGCAGCATGATGCCGAACGGAATGTGGCGCGGGGTCGTGCTCATGGGAATCGCTCCTGCGGGTCAGGCCACCGCCGCGCGTGGCGCAGGCGACAGCAGTTCGAGGGATGTCAGGCGTGCATCGAGGTCGGCCACCGGCGCATCGAGGATGAACTCGCCCACGCCGAAGCGTCGGTGCAGCGCATCCAGTTCGTCGCGTACCTGTTGCGCGTCGCCGGACAGCACGCTGGGCCGTGTTTCCTCGATGCGGAAGTCGGCCACGCCCACCTGGCGCGCGTACTCGGCAGCCGCCTCGGGGCTGGGCAGGTTCACCGTCTGCCCCGGGCCAAGGTGCAGCTTGTAGACGCGCAGTGCGCCGATGTGACGTACAGCGGCTTCGGCCGTCGGGGCAGCAAAGGCCACTGTGGCCAGCAGCGGCGGCTGCGTAGCGGCACTGCGATAGGCATCGAACGCGGCCTCGATGTGCTTCGGGTCACCATCGAAGTGCGCGGCGTACACGAAGCGCCAGCCCAGCGCGGCCGCCTGCCGCGCGCTCTGCGGACTGGCACCCAGCAGGAACCGCTCCGGTGCCTGTTGTGGAACCGGCCGCGCCAGCACCTCGCTTTCGGCACCGGAAAGATAGCCTTCCAGATCGCGCAGTTGCTGGTCGAAGTCGGCAAACGCCGGGCGCCCTGCCGCCAGCGCGGCGGTCGATGCCGGCAGGCCGCCGGGTGCCTTGCCCACGCCCAGGTCCACACGTCCCGGCGCCAACGCCGCCAGCAGGTTGAAGTTCTCGGCCACCTTGTAAGGCGCGTAGTGGCGCAGCATGACCCCGCCGCTGCCGATGCGGATGCGCCGGGTCTGCGCCAGCACCCAGGCGGCCAGCACCTCCGGCGCAGGGCTGGCCAGCGTCGGCGCGGCGTGGTGTTCGGCAAACCAGTAACGGTGATAGCCCAGCTGCTCGGCGCGCTGCGCCAGCAGCAGGCTGTTGCGCAGTGCCTGCTCCGGCGAGGCCCCGTCGGCCACCGGGCTCTTGTCCAATACGCTGATCAGGTAGCTCATTGACGCGTCCTCGCTCAGGGATGGGCCACGGGGATGCCGAGCAACCCGTTCAGCGCCGCCAGGATCGGCTCGGCACCGGAGACGTACTGGCGATCCTCGTGGGCGCCACTGGCCAGCGCGCTGTGCACGCCCTGCGGCAGCACCAGCTTCGGCAGCGACTGGTCCTGCTCGCCAATCTCCGCGATCACCTCGCGACGCGGCCGTGCGAAGCCGATGCGACGTACGTCCAGCTGCGCGTCGAGGCCTTCGATGCTCGACAGCGCACCTTCCAGCAGCAGGCTGTGCCGGCAGAAGAAACGCTGGCCGGGAATCTGACCGTCCTCGAACTCGCGGTCCAGCAGGAACAGGATGGGTTTGCTTGCTGCGTCGAGCGTCACTGGGGTGTCCTCATCTTGGGCGGCCATGCGATGCCGCTTCGATATCGATGCTAGAGATGCCAGCGGTTGCGGCGGCGATGCCTGGCGACAATCGGCGGTCAGATCCGGCCATGCAGATGCGCCTTCGCCATAAGAAAAGCGCCGCCGGTTATGGCCTCAGGCAATGCGCCGCAGCGGCGTCGGCGGCGCCAGTCCCTGCGTGGCCAGATGCGCGGCGGCACGCTCGGTCGCCAGCGCGATACGCGCCTGCAGGGCCGCGCTGCTGACGTGCTCGCCGTCGAAGTCAGCCGGCGTGGCATACACCCCGATCGGCAGCGTGTGCGCCTGCAGGAAACTGAACAACGGCCGCAACTGGTGGTCGATCACCAGTGCATGACGCTCGCTGCCACCGGTCGCCGCCAGCAGCACCGGTGTATCCACCAGCGCCTCCAGCTCGATGAAGTCGACCAGGTGCTTGAACAGCCCCGGATACGACCCCCGATACACCGGCGCGGCCACCACCAGCAGCTCGGCCACCTCGATCGTCTGCAGCGCCTGCTCCACCGCAGGCTCCGCCTCATCGCGCGACAACGACTGCCCCAGCGAGCGCGCGATCGGCGCCAGCTCCACCACCTCCACGCTGGCGTGTACCCGCTGCTGCAACGACGCCAACAGGTGCCGCACCAGCAGCAACGTGCGCGACGTCGCCGAGCTGGTCGGTGACCCTACCACTGCAACCACCCTCAATGCAGAAGACATGAGCTGCTCCTCGATGATGCCGAACCCCGTCCGGCCGCCTTTCGCGTTCTGTAGAGCCGAGCCATGCTCGGCTGCTCCACCTCAGAACCGGTAATTGATCCGCCCGTACCAGAACGTCCCGATCCGGCTCAGCACATCGCCCGAATCCCACGTCGTCTCGATGCTGGCCACATCGGTAGCACTGCGCGCGTACTCCGGCACCTTGCGCGTGCGCTTGTCGAACACGTTGTTGACGCCCAGCGCCGCGCTCCAGCCCGCACCCAGCTCCACCGCACCTGAAAGGTTGGTCACCAGCACCGGCGGCTGCCTGTATTCCACGCCGTTGTTCAGGCGCTTGATCGGGCCGTAGTAGGTGAAGTCGACATTCGAGCGCCAGCGCCCGTTCTGCCAGCCCAAGCCCGCCACCTGGGTGTAGCTGGGCGTGCGGAAGCGCAGTGCGTACTCGCTGGATTTGGTCAGCAGGTTGATGTTGGGCAGCCCCTGCAGCGCCGCCGGAATATCACTGACTTTCCGGATCGTGGTGCGGCCGACGTTGGCCGCATAGCTCCAGCGCAGCTTGCCCCACGCCGTTTCCTGGTTTGCTTCCAGGGTCAGCTCCACACCGCGTGTGCGGGTATCGCCCACATTGGTGAAGTAACTGGCGTAGAACGCATCACCCGGCAGGATGCTGATGCCGGCTGAACCCAGCAGCGCATCGATGGTGTTCTTCTGCGCCGCACTCAACACCGTACCGCTGTTGTCGGTGATGCGCGCCGGGTCCTGCGCGTTGTAACCGATCTGGCTGGACTGGCCGAGCTGGCCGCGGATGTCGATCTGGTAGGCATCCACGGCCAGGTGGAACGCCGGGCTCGGGTCCCAGGTCACGCCCAGGCTGTAGTTGGTGGCCTTTTCCGGCTTCAGCGGTGTGGCACCCAACGCAATCGCCGCCGGCGAAGACACCTGTGCCACCAGCGTGGTGCCGCACGGGCAGCTGCCGGTGGCCTGGTAGAACTGCGCGCCCAAGCTGGGGGCATGGAAGCCGTTACTGACCGTCGCGCGTACACCCAACGCGTCGGTGAAGTCGAAGCGCGTGGTCAGTCGGCCCGTGGACACGCTGCCGAAGTCGGAATGATCTTCCCAGCGTGCAGCGGCATCCAGATACCAGCGCGCGGTGATGTTGCTGGCCGCACCCACATAGACCGCCTTGCTGTTGCGCGTCGCCTTCACCGCATCGGCGGTGGAGTAGCCCACGAACGCGGCGGCACCGAAGCCGGTGTAGGACTCCCACTGCCCTGCCCCGCGCTCATACTGTTCATGCTGGTACTCGGCGCCGGCGCTCACTTCCAGCGGTGACGCAAAGGCGGCCACCTCGAAGCCACGGCGCAGGTCCAGGTTGGCGATGCCCTGCTGGTAGTCCAGCTTGCCGTCATAGAAGTCGGTGGGCGAACCGGGGTACGGCAGCGAGTAGTTCACCGAATTGCGGGTATAGGTGCGTACCGTGCTGCGGTTGCCGGTCAGGCTTGCGTCGTAGTCCCAGCCCGCGATCTGGCCCTTCACGCCCGCGGTACCGGTGTACTGCTTCTCCTTGGTCTCCAGCACGGGCAGGAACCCATCGGGAAACACGCTCAGCACACCCGGCGCCTTGTAGGTGGTGAAGATGGTCGCCGGCAGGCGGAAGTTCTGGATCGCCTGCGCGGTGCGATCACTGGCGGTGGCATTGGCATAGAACTGCGCGCTCTCGCCCAGGCCATGGCCCACGTTCACCGCAAACGCCTTCAGCGCATACGATGGCGAACTGAGGATGATGTTGGCCTCGGCATCGCGGTCGGCCTCGGCCGGGTTCGGCGACGCACCCGCGGGCAACCGGTTGTTCGGGCGCAACGCTACCCGATTGCCATTGGCATCCACCGCCGGGTAGCTCAGGTAGCCGTCGATGTAGCGGCGGCTGCGGATGGCATGATGCTGGCGGGTGGTTTCACCGGACAGGTTGACGAAGCCATCGGCGCCCCATGGCAGGCCCACGTTGGCACGCACGCTGGTGCGCGAGCCATCGCCATCAATGCTCTGCCCGCTCTCAACCGACAGGTCACCGCCATGCGCCTGCGACTTCAGGATCACGTTGACCACGCCGGTGATCGCGTCCGAACCATAGATGGCCGACGCGCCATCGCGCAGCACTTCCACATGGTCGATCGCCGAGACTGGAATCAACGCCAGGTCAGCCCAGGCATGGCCGGGGAAACCGCCGCCGTTGGCACCACTCACATAGGCACTGGCATTGCGGCGCTTGCCGTTCACCAGCACCAGCGTGTAACCCGGCGAGAGATTGCGCAGCTGGTAGCCACGGATCAGGCTCTCCTGGTCGCTCTGGTAGCCGCCGATCTGGCTCAGCGACGGCAGCGAACGTTGCAACGCTTCCAGCAGGTTGCCCTGGCCAGTTGCAGCAAGGTCCTCTGCGGAAATCACATCGATCGGGGTGGAACTGTTCTTCACCGTGCGCGTGCTGGTGCGCGACCCGGTGACGACCACCGCATCCAGCGTGGACGCTGCCACGTTGGCCGTTGCAGCGGTGGCAGCAGGATCCGCATCGGCATCAGCCGCATGGCCAGGCGATGCGGCCAGAACGCTGGCGATCAGGACGGCGAGAGTGTTCAGCACAGGGGCGTGGGCAGCAGGCATGGGGCTCGTGGGGGTGGGTCGGAAACACGCTTCCATTCAAGGGCCTGTTCACCCACCGCGACAGGCGCGATCGCGTCACCCAGCCGTAACATCCGGCCACCCACATGACCGCTGGTAATGACGTTAGGCGGCCGCAACGGTGCGCGGCTGCCTGTAGAGCCGAGCCCACGCTCGGCTGCTCCTCGCGACGGCGTCAGATGCATCCACCCCGCCGGCACTGAACCGAGCGTGGGCGCGGGTCTACAGGAAGGGAGCGACCGCTCCATATACCTGCCCGGCATCACCTCATGCCCGCGCACCACGCAGCGCCACGCATCTGCACCCGTAGCATCAAGCCATGCCCAGCCCACCCGCCGATCCCACCGCGCCGCTCGTCACCATCGTCGCCTGCCACGGCCAGGGGCTGTTCGAATTCGGCTGCGCGGTTGGCCTGTTCGCACCGGTGCGGCCAGAACTGGGCGTGGCCTGGTACCGCACCCAGCTGTGCGCGGGTGAACCCGGTGCACTGCGCATGCTCGGCAATGCACAGGTGCAGCTGCCCTACGATCTCAGCACTGTTGATGACGCCGACATCATCGTCATTCCCGGCTGGCGCGAACCCAGCGAGCGTCCGCCACAGGCGCTGCTCGATGCACTCGTCCGCGCCCACGCGCGTGGTGCGCGCATCGCCTCGATCTGCTCTGGCGCCTTCGTGCTGGCCTGGGCCGGGCTGCTCGATGGCCGCCAGGCCACCACCCACTGGCGCCTCACCGAAGCGCTGGCGCGCGACTTCCCACGCATCGATGTGCGCGAAGACGTGCTGTACGTCGATACCGGCAACGTCATCACCTCGGCCGGCTCGGCCACCGGCATGGACATGATGCTGCACATGGTGCGCAAGGACTACGGCGCGCGCGTGGCCAACCTGGTGGCCGAGCGGCTGGTACTGGCGCCATGGCGTGATGCCGGGCGCAGCCAGCGCGTCAGCCGCGCCATTCCCCATGGCGAGCCCTCGCGTCTGGCAAAACTGATGGAATGGATGCGCCGCAACCTGCGCGAGCCGCACTCGCTCGGCAGCCTCGCCGAGCAGGCGGCCCTCAGCCAGCGCACGCTGCAGCGGCAGTTCCTGGAAGCCACCGGCCTGTCACCCATCGACTGGCTGATCCGCGAGCGCGTGGCATTCGCGCGCGAGCTGCTGGAAACCACCGACCGGCCGCTGCAGTGGATTGCCGAGCAGGCCGGCTTTGGTTCGCAGGAGTCGTTCCGCCGGCACTTCCGCGGCCAGGTGGACGCCAGTCCTACCGAATACCGCAGCCAGCATCGCGGCGGAATTGGCGCGGACCGGCTGGTGGGCTGCTGATCCAACGCATCACTCCCCGGTGATGCGTGAGGAAAGGCTCACGGCAGGCTACGGCGCCCCACGTATAGTGATGGGCGTCACAAGAAGCCCCTTCCATGCTCCACGCATTTGCCTACTCCAGCCACATGTCGGCTGGGCTTTCCGATGAAATGCTCCGGCAGATCGTCTCCCGCTCTGCCACGTTCAACCGTCGCGTGGACGTCACCGGAGCGCTGCTCGTCGACGGGCAGCGGTTTTTCCAGTACGTCGAAGGTCCGCCCGACGGCCTGGAGGCGGTCAAGCACCGCATCCATGACAGTCGATCGCATGCTGCCGTCGTGCCGGTACTGGACATGGCCATCAGCGCGCGTGCTGTTCCCTATTGGGCCATGACCCGCATCGACACCGGGCAGATCATGGTGTCCGGCCTGGTCAATGCGCGATGGGACGAATTTGGCCATGCCGTTCCGGGCATGGATCAGCTCGTCGGCCTGCTGCGTCCGCACTTTCCGCGCATCGGCCCGCTCGGTATCGACCATGCGCCCGCCGGATCCAGCTGAACCGCCGCCTTGCGCGCGTAGTCCCACGCGGCCGCGTGCTCCCCTGCGCACGTCATCATTCAAGCCGCGTTACCCATCGTTCCTGCCAGATCCACAGCATGCCTGTACCTGCTCAACCTTCAACGGAAACACGTCCCTCGCCCGCCGAGTTGTTCGAGGTTGTCGTCCTGCGTGCAGGCACCGCCCTGTTCGCGATCGACGTACAGGTGGCCGTGGAAATACGCGGCCCCGAGACCTTCGGCCCTGCGGACCAGCATGGCAGGCGGAGCCTGGAGGTACGGGGGCAGCCGTTGCCGGTGGCCGACCTGCGCAGGCTCAGCGGGCAACCGGCATTCGATGGCGGCAGCCCAGCCATGCTGTTGATCAGCGCCGGCACCGCAACCCTGGCGCTGGCAGTAGATGAAGTGCTGGAAATCGAAACACCGGACGCATCTCCAGACGCAGCCTCGCCGGCGCAGGGTCGACCGTTCAACTTCTGCAGCCGGCACGTTCGGGTGGATGCCACACGTTCGGCTGCGCTGATCGAACCGCAGTTGCTGCTGGCCGCGCTCGCGGTGCGGGACTAAGGCGCCTCTGCTCAAGGGCGCCTGCGAACCGGTTGAACCCGCATGCGCCAGCACTGCGCGGCAAAGCCGATCACAAACACCACCGCCAATCCCAGCAACGTGTGCAGCACCACCGGCGCCATCGGCGCCGCAGCAATCGGATGCGCTGCCGGCAACCGTGTCAGCGTTTCATTCACGCCTGGCACCAGCGACAGCAGGAAGCTGAACGACAGCGCGAAGGTCGACAGGTAACGCGCTGCGCGCCCCAGCCAGCGCAGCCGGCCGGCCAGCACGCCGCCGAAGGCGACCAGCAGCACGATCACCCCGAATGCGTGGCCCGGGTTGATCCCACCCGTACTGGAGACGGTGAACGACGTTGCCACCGACAGCACCAGCCCGAGCAGGTACAGCTTGCCGGAGCGTGTCGCGGGGTCGATCGCGCGATGGCGAATGAAGGCATACAGGCCGGCGAACACCGGTACAAGGCTGACGGCCGTGTGGATCACGCCCAGCGTGGACAGCGAGTGCGACATGGAACATCTCCAAGGGTTGATTGAACCTACTAGTAGGTAGACTTCTGAATCAAAGAAAAGGCCTACGTTGCCGCAGGCCCACCACACATCTATCAGGCAGCCGCGCTCACCCGCGCGATGGCCAGCCGTGCCAGCGCAGCAAACGTCGCCGCATCGCCGAAACCGCGCGCGGCCAGCATCGCGCCATGCACCGATGACATGAACGCCCTGGCCTCATCGGCCACCGGACCCTGCAGGCGCAGTTGACCCAGCGCCGCGCCCTTTTCCAACGTGAGCGCCAACCAGCCACTCAAATCCTCGAAATGCCCGCGTACTTCTTCGGCAATCTCCGCAGGGATCATCGGCGCCTCTGCCGCCAGCATCGCGCAGATGCAGAACGAAGACGTGCCACCGGCAATACAGCTCGACCAGTAGTCCACATAGGCGTTGAGCTCCTGCAGCGGGTCGTCCAGCTGCCGGTCCAGCAGCGCCAGGCCTTCGCGCGCCTCGGCCCGGTACAGCTCAACCACCGTGCGCACCAGGTCCGCCTTGCTGGGGAAGTGGTGATGGATGCTGGCCTTGCTGATGTTCACCCGCGCCGACACATCGGCGTAGCTGAAACCGTTGTAGCCACCGGCCTCCAGCAGCGAACGGGCGTGGGCCAGGATCTCCTGGGCTTTGGGCGAGAGCGACTCTTTCATGCAGCCAACCTACTAGTAGGTTGAAGCGCTGTCAACTCCCCGCAGCCGGGTGGGCAGCATCTGGTAGTGCCGGCCGCTGGCCGGCAACTGCACGCACCCAACTCCACCGGGATGCCGGCCAGCGGCCGGCACTACCACATCCGGGCGTTCGTGGCCGGTTTTGACATGCAGGTGTTTACCTGCATATAGTCCACTCAAGGGCGGCGCCTGCCGGCCCATGCGAGGAACTTGCAATGGCGGATATCGCACACCGGGTCGGCATCAAGGCCCCCGCAAGCCAGGTGTATCAAGCACTGGCCACCCCTGAAGGCGTCGCCGCCTGGTGGGCCGAAGACACCCATGGCGACCGCGATACCGGCGGCACGGTCAGGGTGCGCTTCACGAACAACGACCAGGAAATAGGCGCCATGGAAATGCAGCTCGAACAGCTCATTCCCGGCGAACTCGTGCTCTGGAAGTTCCTGGTCGGCCCTGCCGAATGGATCGGCACCCACGTGCGCTTCGCGCTGAAGCAGGAAGGCGACTACTGCATCGTCCTGTTCACCCACGAAGGCTGGAAGGAACGCGTCGAGTTCACCTCCCACTGCAGCACCAAGTGGGCGGTCTTCCTGCTGAGCCTCAAGGCCCTGCTGGAAACCGGCAAGGGTCAGCCCAATCCACACGACATCAGCATCGACAACTGGAACTGAAGACGCCCCGCATGAATGCAGACAAGGTGTTCAAGGCACTGGCCGACCCCACGCGTAGAACGCTGCTGGACCTGCTTTGCGAAGACAACGGCCAGACCCTGGGCCAGCTCTGCGAACACCTGGACATGGCCCGGCAATCGGTCACCCAGCACCTTGGCCTTCTGGAAGACGCCAACCTGATCAGCACGGTGCGCCGTGGCCGCGAGAAGCTGCACTTCATCAACCCGGTGCCGCTGCATGAAGTCTACGAGCGCTGGGTACGCAAGTTCGAGCAGCAGCGCCTGAGCCTGCTGCATGACCTGAAACGCGAACTGGAAGGAGAATGACGATGTCCGCAGAGACCACCCGCTTCATCCACGTGATCTACATCGCCTCCACGCCACAGAAGGTGTTCGAGGCCATCACCCGGCCCGAGATCGCCCGCCGTTACTGGGGCCACGAGAACGTCTCGGACTGGAAACCCGGCTCGCGCTGGCAGCACGTGCGCGCCGACGAAACGCGCTCGGTCGAGCTGGTCGGCGAAGTGGTGGAAAGCACCCCGCCCTTGCGGCTGGTCATCACCTGGGCCGCCGCCTCGCAGGCCGACAATCCCGATGCCTACAGCCGGGTCACCTTCGAGATCGTGCCCTACCAGGACATGGTGCGGCTGACCGTCACCCACGACGAATTGGAACCCGGCAGCGGCATGGATACCGGCATCCGCCAGGGCTGGCCGATCGTGCTGTCGAGCCTGAAGTCGCTGCTGGAGACCGGCAAGGGATTGGATGTGTTTGCGAAGCCGAGCTGAGTCGTGCCGCTATCGGCGGCGGAGCGCCATCCGCCGCCTGCGCCACCATCCGCTCAATCGCTCACTGTGCGCGCGCGCCCGTATTGTCCGTGCACATCCTGCTTGATCCAATCCGCCAGCAGGCGCAGATAGCCGTCGGTGATCCTCGTCGACACGCGGTTGCCCTCGGCATCGGTGCGGAACTCGACCATGCCATGGTCGGTGTCGGGGAACAGGTAGGTCTCAATCGGCTGTCCTGACGCGCGTAGGCGCCCCAGGATGGTGCGCGTGGCCGCAATCGGTGCGGCCCGGTCCTGCTCGGCCAGCACCCATAGCAACGGCACCTTCAGGCGGCGCAGCGCAGCCTCGGCGTCGTAGTCCCAGATCAGCTCCAGGTTATCGAAGCGCGCGCGACCGATCCTGCGCAGGTCGGCGTCGCTCATGCGCAGCATATCGCCGCTGTATTCGCCACTGATGGTCTTTGCCCACGGCGCGGCACCCACCTGCGCACGCACCTTCGCCAGCGCCTCGAAACCTTCACTGAAATGCGTGCGCATCAGCTGCGCGGTGGCCTCTGACAGCTGCCCGACCTGCGCCAACGCCGCCGCATCCAGCTGCATGCGCCGTGCCTCATCGAACAGCTGCTCGCGGTCCTCCTCGATGGGCGAGACCACCAGCCCGAAACCGATCGCCACGAAATCCGCCTGCGAACGCGTGGCCGCCAGCGGCGCGATCCAACCGCCCTGGCTGCCGCCGAAGTAGCCGGCACGGCCGAAGCGGCCTTTGGCCAGTTCACGCGCCTTCGCCAGCGCCGCCGCCGCGTCGTCGGCCAGCAGCTCGAAGTTCTGCGTGTACTCGCCTTCCGAATCGCCGGTGCCACGCTTCTGGTAGGCGAACACCGAGATTCCCTGCGCCACCAGCATGCGTTGGTAGATCGCCGCCACCGCCATCGTGCGTTCCGAGCCATGGACCAGCACCACCAGCGGCCGCTTGGGATCGGCCGGACCGGCGGGTTCGATCAACTGCCCGACCAGCTTGGTTCCGGCACTGGTGAAAGTTGCATCGGTATCGCGGGTGGGCAGTCGCTGCCAGCGCTGCGTGGCCCCCGCAGGCGACCTGAAGCTGACCACATCGCCGCTGCAGCTCACCGGCGCGTTGGCATCGCCGGTGGCGCCACGTCGCCCGTCCAGCATCAGATAACGCTGCCCCGTGGCCGGTGCCGCGGCGGGTGCGCCCAGCACCACGATGTTGCCCTGCCCGTCACCGTAGGCACTGACCGTGCACAGCTCGGCGGCTGCAACCGGCAGGCCCGAACACACCAGCACCGCGCTCAACAACGAACGACTCTTCCACCCTTCCATGCCCGTCCCCATTACAGTGAACCCGCGTCGCGCAGGCGCCGGGCGCAGCCTAGCGCGTTCGTTCGCCAGATTCATGCTGCACCCGCTCGCCGTCGCCTTCTGCCATAGCCATACTGGAAGGACGATACGGACTTCAGAACGCCATGCACCCTCACTTGGAACACATCGGCACCACCCGCATCCTGCGCGTGGAGCCGCAAGGCCCGATGCTCGATGCCGGCGCCCTACGCAACCTGGTCGGCGATGCCCTCGGGCACCAGGCCGAGTGGATCGCCGTGCCGGTGCAACGCCTTTCGGCGGACTTCTTCGAGCTGCGCTCCGGCATGGCCGGGCAATGGCTGCAGATGCTGATGAACTACCGCCTGCGCTTCGCCGTACTGGGCGACGTCAGCGCCTACCGCGCACAAAGCGCGTCGCTGGATGCATGGATCACCGAGTGCAACCGCGGCCGCGACGGCTGCTTTGTCGCCGATTGGGATGCCCTGCTGGCACGTCTTCCCGTGTCGGCCAGCTAGCGCGCCGTCCAGCCCCCGTCCACCGGCAGCGCCGTGCCGGTGATCTGGGCAGCGGCATCCGAGGCCAGGAACACCACCATCCCGCCCAGCTGATCGGGCGTCACGAACTGCAGCGAAGGCTGCTTCTCGGCCAACAGCGCGCGGGCAGCGGCCTCCTGATCCGTGCCGTCCTTCTCCGCCAACGCGGTGATCTGCTGCTCGACCAGCGCGGTCCGCACCCAGCCCGGGCAGATGGCATTGGCGGTGATGCCGGTGCCCGCATTCTCCAGCGCGGTCACCTTGGTGAAGCCCACCACGCCATGCTTGGCCGCCACATAGGCCGACTTGTTCACCGAGCCAACCAGGCCGTGCACCGACGCGATGTTGATGATGCGACCGGCGCCCTGCTGCTTCATGTGCGGCAACGCCGCCGCCGTTGCATGGAACACCGCCGACAGGTTCAGCGCCAGGATCGCATCCCACTTGTCGACCGGGAATTCCTCGATCGACGCGGTGTACTGGATGCCAGCATTATTCACCAGGATGTCGATGCGGCCCATCGTCGTCACGACGCGGTCGATCATCGCGCGCACCGCCTCGCCCCGGGAAAGGTCCGCGCCATCGTGCGCCATCCGTACACCGAACTCGGCTTCCAGTTTGGAACGGATGCGTTCGATCTCCGCCGCATCGCCGAAGCCATTCAGCACGATATCGGCGCCCTTCCGCGCCAGCGCCGTGGCAATGCCAAGGCCAATACCGCTGGTGGAGCCGGTGACCACCGCAACCTTTCCAGAGAACATGGGCGAGCTTCCATTGGGGGTGGGCCGCCAGTGTACCTACACGAGCCAACCCTCTTTAACTGACGACCTATCTCAGCCCACCATTAGAAGCGGATGCCCGCCCGATCAACGGTCGCCAGCGGGCTGGCCTTCCGTACCGCCTCCAGGAACAGCAGGAAATCCCGATTGAACAGCGTCAGGTTGTTGGTGAACGTCACACACTTTCTGCCCGATGCTTTGCTGAAGCACACCTGCCAGACATAGCGCCCGTAGATCCTGTCGGACGTTCGTGTGACTGAAGTGATCTGCGAAAGCGGAACCGCCGTGGGCACCGGCCCACGCTGCAGGTAAAAGGACGCCGCATCGAAGAAGTAGTGCTCGCGATCCTCTTTGCCATCCACCATCACCAAGGTCATGGACCTGCCGGAGATCCGGCGAGGAGGATCCAAACGCAGCCCCGATTTCACGGACGAGCGAGCAGTTGCCGACATTCGCCGAAGGGTGAACCAGAGGATCACCAACGGAAGTGCCGCGAGGAGAATGAAACCTACGGTCTTCAAAACAGTTTCCAGCGTGCTGGGCACACAGATCTCCAGGATGAACGTTCAGGCGATGCCCAAGTAGATCCACGCCATGCGTGGATGCTCTCCCTCAGCGCCCCATCACTTCCAATGATCCGGCCCCAGGAACGGCAGGCTCAACACAAACACCGGAACCGCCACAGGGATCAGCGCCGCCCCCAGCACCTTGCCCGCCGCCGAACCCACACCCGGCTTGTCCTCCCGCTCCGGCAGGATCCGCTGCGCCCGTGCATTGATCGGCTGTGCCAGCTTTCCCTTCTCCGCCAGCGCCGCAGCATCCGGCAACTTCACCCGCTCGCCGTCGCCCTCGAACAGCGCGCTGTAATAGCTGCCGCCCTTCCTTGAAAGATTGCAGGCGCGATCAAACGCCAGCGCATATCGGGTCCGGTCCATCGGCAGGTAGTAGCGCGCCCGCTCCTCCACGGCCTTGGCCTCACGCGGGGTGACCTCAATCCGCTCCAGCTTGAACTGCGCGGCCTGCTCCGCCGTCACCTGCTCCGGCCGCAGCAGCAGCGCATAGCTGCCATGCACCTTGGCCTTGTTGGCCGGGTCGCGCCAGTCTTCATGGAAGTACATCTGCGCGCAGACCACCGCCTCGCGCAGCGGGCTGTCCATCAGCGCACGGTACTCGCGGAACGGCGCGGCATTGAAGCGCATCGGCTCGTCATAGCGCGGCAACAGGTACAGCTGGCCGTCGTCGGCGACGAACGCACTGGTGATCTCGCGGCTAGAAGCGTGCTCCTCCGGGCCACTGGCACAGCCGGAAAGCAAGCCAAGGCACAGGGCGGAGAGAATGAAGAAGGACGTTCGCATGTCGTGTTCGAGGGCTTCCCTGGGAAAACGGCCCCGCCCGGAGGGACGAGGCCAGCCCGTCATGGTGCCATGCCGGGCTTGCCATGCCCAATCAAACTGCTGGAGATCGAGCGGGTTCAAGCCGCTGGCGCTGGTCGGCGTGATATATTGAGTGCGCCTGGACATCCATGTTCAGTGACGTTCCTGGATCAGTCTGGAACGAGCGCAACAGGTACATCCCCGTTCGGCCTTTCCGTAGCGCTTGGGGATTATCCAACCACCAGCGCACCAGATTGCTCCTTGGTTGGCGAAATGAGCCAGCCGCTGCGGGCCGTGCGTCTTGGCCAGGGGCCAGGTCAGCCACCCGGCAGGCCTTTGAAGAAGCGCCGCGACATAAGCCGCATTTCCAGCATGCCGATTACGGCATTCGTGGGTCGCCAGCCCCTTCAGCCATGCCGGCGCAGTCGGCATCGCGATTGCCGCCATGTCTGTCGCAATCGCCAAGCACTTTGCCCCGCTACTGGGGAACCGATGAAGAAGAAAGCCCACTCTTGAGAGGAGAGCGCGTAAATGAACGCTGATGATGTGAAGTCAATACCGATGATGGACCCGCTCGTGAACAAGCACACACGTGGATCAAGTGCATCCAGACGCACCATCTACGTAGATCTTGATGGCGTAATGGCCGACTTCGACGCGGCATTTCCCGCCCTGTTTGGCCTGGACCACCGCGTGCTCGCCGACGATGAAATGTGGGGCCACATCAACAACCACCCGTCATTCTTCCGCGACCTTCCGCCGATGCAAGGTGCAGTGGAGTTCTTCCACAGCATCCACCACTTGAACCCGGTGATTCTCACGGCCTGCCCGAAATCGAACTATCCACTCGCTGCCATGCAGAAGCGGCAGTGGGTCCGCGAGCACCTGTCAGCAACCTGCCTGGTGTTGCCTGTGCTCGGCGGCAGGCACAAGCCTCTTTTCATGCACCAGCCAGGCGATGTTCTGATCGACGATTTCGAAACGAACTGTGATGCCTGGACAGCGGCCGGAGGCGTGGCGATCAGGCACGCCGGCGATTGGACCGCGACGCGTCACGCGCTTTCCCAGATTGAAGATCTGTCAGGAGCTGCGCTCGCGAAGGGCTGATGCCCTCTCTGCCGACCGACTGGCGCTTCCACAGACAGGCCGAGGCGCTGGCCCCTCGGCCCCAAGGCTGGCAACGTGCTGTGCAGCCCCGCCCTACTTCAACCGCTCCACCAACCGCTGCCCCACCTCCAACGCCGAGGCCGGGTTCTGCCCGGTAATCAGCTCGCGGTCCACCACCACATGCCCGGTCCACGGCGTGGTGTTGCTGCTGAACGTCGCACCCGCCCGCTGCAACGCCGTCTGTGGGTAGAACTTCATCTCACCGCCGCCCAGCAGCGGCTTGGCCTGCTCTTCTTCCTGGTTGCTGATCACCGTCATCCGGTAGCCGCTGTAGATCCACTTCGGCGTGGCCGGCATCGCCCCGGCCTCCAGCTTCGCCACGAAACCACCCGCATCCGGCAGCGTGGACAGCAGCGCGATCGGCCCGTGGCAGACCAGCGCGGTGGTCTTGTTGCGCTGGTGGAAGTCGGCCAGCAGCCGGCCCAGCGCCGGGCTCTTCAGCAGGTCCTGCATCGGCGCGTGGCCACCGGGAATGTAGACCGCATCGAAACGCGCGTAGCCCTGTTGCTCAACGCGCGCCAGGCTGACCACCGGCGAGGTCAGCGCCAGTTTCTCCAGCAGATTCTTGTGCAGCGTCAGCTGCGCGGCATCGTTGCCGAAGTACGCTGGCGTCACCGAGGACGCATCCACCGTCGGCGCCCGCCCCTGCGGCGTGGCGAAGGTCACCTCGTGGCCCGCGTCCAGCAGCAGCTTGACCGGCTGCATGAGCTCGTTGAGATAGAAGCCGGTGGACAGCACCTTGCCGTCCTTCAGGTCCAGGTGGTTTTCGTCGGACAGCACCACCAGCACATTGGCGGCCTGCGCGCCGCTGGCGGCCAGGGTCAGGGCCAGCGCTGCGGCCAGCCGGGTCATCAGGTTCATGGGGTAGCTCCTATTAGGGAATGACGGCCACTTTATTCATCGCCCCAGCGGCGATAAATTGGCCCCATCGCAAAACATCTGTTCGCCGGAGAGCCAAATGAGCCGCAAGTTCGACTACCTGGGCGATGTGGAGGTGTTCCTGGCGGTGGTCGAGCACGGCTCGTTCACGGCCGGCGCGGTCGCGCTGTCCACCACGCCGTCGGTGCTGAGCCGCGCGGTCACCCGTCTGGAAGCGCGGCTGGGCCGACAGCTGCTGCAGCGGACCACCCGCCGCGTGGGCCTGACCGACGCCGGGCGGCTCTATCTGGAACAGGTGCGCACCGCCTTCAGCCTGCTGGACGACGCCGAGCGCGACGTACTGGCCCAGGACGGTGCGCTGGCCGGACGCGTGCGCCTGAGCGTGCCCACCACCTATGGCCACTACCGGCTGCCGCCCGTGCTGGCGCGCTTTGCGCAGCAGTACCCGCAGGTGCAGGTGGAACTGAACATCACCAACCGCAACGTGGACCTGGTGGCCGAAGGCTTCGACCTGGCCATCCGCCTGGGCCAGCTGCCGGACAGCGGGCTGGTGGGGCGAAAGCTGGAAGACGCACCGCTGCTGCTGGTGGCCGCGCCGGACTACCTGCAACGCTGCGGCACGCCGCAGACGCTGGACGACCTGCAGCAGCACCTGTGCCTGCCCTTTGTGATGCCGCGTACCGGGCGGCTGGCGCCGTGGATCTTCCGCGACGGCGGGCGCGATGTGGACTGGCTGCCGCGCTCGTCCATCGAGACCTCCGACGATGTGCTGGGCGTGGTGTCGCTGGCGGAACAGGGCATCGGCATCTGCCAGAGCTATGAATTCATCGTGCGCGAGCGGTTGCAGCGTGGGCAACTGGTGGAAGTGCTGCCGCAGTTGCGTGGGCGGTCGCGGCCGTTCTCGGTGATCTATGCGCCGCATCGGCGGCAGTCTGCGGCGGCAAGGGCGATGATTGAGTTGCTGGTGGGGAATGCGGCTGAGGATGGCACAGGTCGAAGCTGCAAGGCTTGATGGTGGTGTCGGGTTTGAACCGATTTTCGGGCTGTGCCGCTGCTCAGGCGCCGTTGCTTAGCGAGGCGGACTAAGAACTGTTGCAAAGAAGGCTGTCGCGCAGTTCGCTTGTGGCGTGGGCGATTGCGCCAGTTTGGTTCGCTATCAACAGAGCGGCTGCGCGAATGCGTCTCCTGGCGTCGCGTGCTGCACGAATGGTGCGTGCAACAATAGTTCTTCGCTCTCGGATTCCGCGATTCCTTCGCGAATTTCTATTGGTATTCGAAGCGGCGGCGTAAACACCATGGCGCGCCACCGACAACGGGTGGCAGCGGGCGTCCAAACCCGAGACAGATAGTTGTTTACGCTTGCCCGTCGGCACCGTCATTAACCGGTGCCGGCGGGCAATCCGTCGGCCTTTATGGCGGGCGGTGCGTGGGGGTCTTCGGACCCGCCGGTTATTGACAACTGTCTGTCCCGGTTTGGAACCCGCACCGTCCGCCACCTCTTCGCGGTGGCGCTGTTAAGCACAGCCACGGAAGCCGACGCCATGAACGAATCCGACACCTTCTCCTCATACACCGTTGTTGAACCCATCAACGACGACACTCCCCTGCCCGACCTGAACTCCCTGCTCGGCATCCTCAAGCGCATGCGTGGCTGCGAGGGGGCGGATGGTCACCCATGGCCGGAGAACGACGTGTCACCCGGCCGCCGCGTGAGCCTGGCCAGGAGTGAGCGCGCGATGGTGGGCGCGCTGACGGTGCTGGAGCTACTGCACGCCGCGGATCGCTGCCGGGTAGCTGCTGACCCGGAGCGGCATTTGGATGAAGGGGTGGTGGATGGGTTGTTTCTGGCTTGCCGGGGATTGGTTGAGTGGGCTTGTCGGGAGGTTCGGCCGGAGTGACGAACTCAAAGTTCACCAGCAACCTCGCAATACCCCCAGCCTCATCGCCCAAATACACCCCAAAACTCCCGCCGATCAGTCCCTTCTCCCTATTCCGGTAACAACTTTCGACCTTCTCCGGCCGCGCCCTGCCCGCACAGGCGCAAAGCACGTCGCACGCTGCTCAGCCCTCAAGGCTGACGCCGCCCAAACAGGGTTGACAAACACCCGCAATGGAACATACTTGCAATTACAAATCATCCAGATGGAACATTTAAATGAGTGATCCGACAAGCCCCAGCGCCGCTTCGCCTGATCTGTCCGACTCACGCTTAGAAGTGGTGGCCGGCCTCATGCTTGAAGTTCTGGCGAAGGCCGCAGAAGCTACCAGCACTGAGTTGGACTGCGCTTGGACCCGTGCCGTTCTCTCTTGGGGCTGGATCAAGAACGCGCTACTTCGCTTGGCCGGCTCTCGCACCCATGACTGGTTAACCATTCGCCACACCGGCAACGATCTCATTGTGGGCGTGGGGTCTGTGCCTGTGCGCTTCTTCATCATCGCAGATCACAGCAAGCCGTCGAAACGACGAATCTTGAGTCCGACCGAAGCTGAAGCAATCCAGCTATCCGAAATGAGCCAGAGTTCATTTGCCGGCGAAGGTTTCACCGTATCCGGGATGCCCACATTGTGGCGCTTCATCGTGGAGCGCTCCAAATCCGAAGATGATGAGAGCAAGGTCTTTTTCGTAGGCTATGACGGCTATGGGAACATCCTAGCCAAATGGCAGTTCACTGAATCGGTTCGTGCTTTCCATTCCACCGATGCCGACATCCCTCGTGCTACCGAGCTGGCTCCCATTGACCTGGATGCCATCTACGATCCGATGGAAGACCAACTGGACGCCGAGCATGACTCGGCCAATTATGAACTGCTCCCAGAAGTGCCTGCTCGAACCAATTTGAATGAACGCCCTGTTTCCTAATCGCCAGCAACCTGAGTTCAATGGCGCTCAATTGCGTACTGCTCGACACTTCTGGGGCATGACATTGCAGGAGATCGCAGACGCGATATCCACCACCCGACAGTTTGTCTCTCAGTTGGAAACTGGAAAAGCCAAGCCAGGCCGATCCGACGCCATCGTCCAAGCCTTGGCCAACGCCGTCGAAGTACATCCAGAGTTCTTGTTTCGCAGCGAGCGCCACCAAGTCCACGAGGAGCAAGCCCACTTCCGCAAGCTTGCCGCCACCAAGGCAAGTACGCGCCAAATGGTGCTGGCCAGAGGAACCATTTTTGGCCAGGTCGTTGACTTCATCACCAAACGGGTTCGGCTTCCAGAGGTGAACATCCCCGACCATTCGGACAGCAGGAGCGCCGAGCAGATTGAACGCGCTGCCGAACTCACACGGATGCATTGGGGGCTCGGACTCGGTCCGATTGCTCACATGGTTCGGGTAGTCGAGCGCGCTGGGATCGTTGTTGCATTCTTCAATGAAGCCTCCGCGCAGGTGGATGCTCTTTCGATTGCCTCGAGGCGGCCGATCATCGTTCGAAACGATGCGAAGAAGAGCCCCTTCAGGCAGCGATTTGACATTGCTCACGAGCTAGGCCACTTGATTCTCCATGAGGGGCAGGTGACCGGCGACCGAAAGACTGAAGCAGAGGCAAATCGCTTTGCGTCTGCATTCCTTCTGCCTAGATCGACTTTTGCAAAAGCCTTTCCCAGAAAGGGAACACGCTTGGACTGGGCTGGCATCCGGCAACTTAAGCTGACCTTTGGTACGAGCAAGGCTGCGATCCTTTACCGTGCTCGTTCCTTGGATCTTATCGACGAAAATCAGTATCGCAGTGCGATCATCACCTTGAAAAACCGGGGGGAAGCAATTGAAGAGGCGGAGGATGGGCTGGTCGCGAACGAACTCAGTGAACTCATCCCCAAGTCGCTGGACGTATTGCGAAATGCTCATGGGATTAGCTTCGCGGATCTGGCCCAAGCTCTTTTAATCTCTCCCGATTTCCTCAAACAGATCGTGACGCGCCCCAACGAAGAATTGGAGTCAAGAAGACCTGCCTTTGGGGTCGTACATTGACTTCCTCTGCTGCCTTCCGGGTTAACTCAGCAAGCGCCAGAATTGCACAGGTTAATCAAGAATCAGTCTGACTGCTCGAAGAGCGCCCGTCACCCAAAGGATTCAATCACCGTGTTTCAGGAACCGTCCTTGCCGCCAAGTAAATCTGAGCTGCCCTCTAGGCACAGCGGCTGAGCAGGCTGTTGCGGTACGGTGCAAACTAGGAGTTTTTTGAACCCAGGATCTCCACACTGATCGCCTGCTGTCGAGAGAAGCCGACTTGCAAACTCACAGGTTGTGTGGCTTACGCTAGCTACAGGAGTTGAGGCAGGGAGCGCATTGTCCAATGCGCTCCCTGCCAGTGTGGAAAGTTCGCCTTATCGACGAATCTTGAGTCCCAGTTGCACAATCTGCTGAGGAAGGAGCTCATGGCTACCTAGCAGACCTTGTATGTTTGCGGCCTCCCCAAGAAAGAGTGGCCCTTGGCCCACGACCGTGACCACGAGGCCCCTAAGTTTCGAAATGATGGAAAGTACTGCATCAAGATCAAGTACTCGCACGCGCTCCGGAAAATCCTCAGCCCTGTCAGCGGTCGCAATATCACTCCCAATCAGCGGATAGATTTCCGCCAGACCTGGATTATGCTCTCGAACCCATGACTCACTGAGCACAATCTGACCAGCGTCATCTTTCCAAAGCTTGGATGTTTTATCACTTTTCATCTCCAAGCAAATAGCCCTGTCACCGAAAATCCAGAGATTGTCTGGGCCACGCCCATACTCCTTATCAGGCCGAGATGAGTCCGCCCCAAGACATACACCGAGCTCCTGCATTGCGGCCTCCACAATTCCGGGACTATTGCTGTACTTCACCGACTCCCGCAGAGCATCTAAAAAGACCACCGCACCATTCCTGTCGGCAAAGCCCTTCAGCCACTCAGACAACCTCTCAGCCTGACTAGAAATTCTACGGACTGCGACCGTCGGCATCACTGGAGGACGCGACAGGTTACAGTTGTCAGCATAGACAGAGCTCTGCAAAGCCAATGCAGCGGTCTTATCTATCTTGTAGAGAAGCTTCGAGGCAGCTTGCTTTACAATTCCACGTCTAAACTTATCAGCACCCAGCAGATTCGCAGCAATTCTCAACTCCTGCGCGCCACCAGCGTAATCCATCGCTGCTGCGAGATCAGCCGCTCTTCTTTCGCTCGTCGCGACTTCTCTGCGAAGCCGAGCTTCACTAACTATTTCATGCTCCGTTTCTGCACGACTTGACATTCGCGACTCGTAATACCCTCTCCATTCGGCATTTCTTGATAGAAGCTGCGATACCGTCGACACAACTCCAGCAGCCCTGTCTGATTCAAGAGAGATAGCCTGAGAAATCTCCCTGCCAATGTCAATCTGCCGGACAGTAGCAGGAGAGAAGCTATTTAGAACGACCTTCCTTGATACGAAAGTCGCCAAATCCGCTCCAGAGAGAATAACCGCACAGTAATCTGAGTTGGAACGAACCGCGCGCCCGAGACCCTGTTCGACTCTGTTAGCAACTTTACCACGCATTCCAACTACCCCCCCAGCATTCTCTGCATCAAGGAGATCAATCAAACTGTCCCCAGAAGGTAGACCATCAATCACAAGCAGTCTGCAAGCAGAGTCAGGCAGATCTATTCCGTCGTATCTGTTTACAAAAACTACAAACGTTCCTTTTGCAGTCGCCTTAAGACGAGCGACAGAACTGCTGAACTCATCCCTGAGGCCCATCGTTGCGCCGCCATCAGTCCAGAATTTCGCAGCGGCTTCTGACGAAACAAGGACCACGACATTAGCGTCGCGCAGAATTGCCCTTGCCACTTCCAACACCGCCTCTCTGTCAAATTCTGGATCGATAAGTGTTGGTACCAGCACCATTCTCTCACCAACAGGCACCTCCCCTTCCACTTCAATGGGATTTGCAGCCGCATTCGCATCACAGGAGAGCTCTCGGATAAGAGAAGCGCCATCATGCACAGAAGCGGACATAAAAAGGCGATGTTTTGCCTTCGTATAGTGATCAATAAACCCGGTGACTGGGGGATCGAGTGAAATTGCGGCTGCCTCTCCCGAAATCACGATGCGTGAAAGGCCAACCTCCCTAGACAAGTATGGCCACGCGAATAGGAGAGGCGACTCGGAACTATGCTTCTGAAGGACCGCTCGAATGGAGGCTTCGTTCTCCGAAATTATCCAGTGTGGAACCTCTAACAGCCCATCAGGGTCATTATACTCAATCCTCGTCCAATTGGCGGGCTCGAGGATCTTCAGAGAATCCTCCAAAAGCTCGATCAGCTCGGCACGACATTCTGAAGAAAGCTCAGCACTAAATGACTTGCGAAGCGACTCAATTCCTGCATGAACGTCATCAAGGACGATCGCGCAAGGTATTAATCGCACATCAGACCTGGCGAACGTTGACTTCCCATTGAAAAACTTGTCATAAGTGCACACCATGACCGCCGTGCACTTAACCGCCGCATCAGGCGGGTAGCTTACGTTAGCCGGCCAGCTGACGACAGGTACGCCAATGCGTTCTCCTTCCTCTATAACCTGCTCAGCGAGCTGGAGAGTGGGTACGAGAAAGACAACTGGCTCGCAGTAATCATCCATTTTTTGCTTCAAATAGATGAGACCGGTCGTAGTCTTACCGCCACCCGTGGTTAGCTTTAGGACAAGATCCCTCTCATCTATCCTTGCGTCAATCTTCTTGAAGAGCTCCACCTGAGACGACCTGAGCTCCACATGAGATACCTTCCGATCCAGCCTGGAGAACGTCTCAATTAGCGATTTTGATTTACCTTTCGCTGGAGATCTATTTAAGACAGAGAAGTCAACCATAACACCCCCTGATAGTTAAAACGTAAGATCCAGTTACCTTAAAGATCTCAGTCAAACCCACCACACGATAGCCTGAGGAATGCCACAAGCCAATGTCAGCTGCCAAGGAAGTCGCCCTCCCTAAACGCATAGGCAGCCAAACCACCGCAAATCCTCCAGGAGCCTTGCCCGTTATTGTATCGCCCCACGACTTAGTGGCGACAAGCGTGAATGATTGCACTGGGAGGCGGACGATCAGCAAATGACTAGTGCCACCTCATATTTCCAAGTTAGCGCACTCCGCAACTAACGACCCTTATCATAAGGTCGAGTACGCGCCCTCCCCAGCATTACAATTAAGCGAGGAAGGCCAAATCTTGTCTACTGAGAGACAAAAAAGGGCGCCTCTCGGCGCCCTCGTTCTTTCAACTCATTCCCACTCAATAGTAGCCGGCGGCTTCCCCGAAATGTCATAAACCACCCGCGACACCCCCCGCAACTCATTGATGATCCGGTTGCTCACCGTCCCCAGGAACTCATACGGCAGATGCGCCCAATGCGCGGTCATGAAATCAATCGTCTCCACCGCCCGCAGCGCAATCACCCACTCATAAGCGCGCGCATCACCCACCACGCCCACCGACTTCACCGGCAGGAACACGGCAAACGCCTGGCTGGTCTTGTCGTACAGGTCCGCCTTGCGCAGCTCATCGATGAAGATGGCATCGGCCTTGGCCAGCAGCTCGGCGTATTCGCGCTTCACTTCGCCCAGGATACGCACGCCCAGGCCCGGGCCCGGGAACGGATGGCGGTAGACCATGGTGCGCGGCAGGCCCAGCTCGACGCCCAGGCGGCGCACTTCGTCCTTGAACAGCTCGCGCAGCGGCTCCACCAGGCCCAGCTTCATGTGTTCCGGCAGGCCGCCCACGTTGTGGTGGCTCTTGATCACATGCGCCTTGCCGGTCTTGCTGCCGGCCGACTCGATCACGTCCGGGTAGATGGTGCCCTGCGCCAGCCACTTGGCGTTCTTCAGCTTGTTCGACTCTTCGTCGAAGATCTCAACGAACAGGTTGCCGATGATCTTGCGCTTGGCTTCCGGGTCGCTCACGCCTTCCAGCGCGGCGAAGTAACGGTCGGCGGCGTTCACACGAACGACCTTTACGCCCATGTGCTCGGCGAACATCGCCATCACCTGGTCGCCTTCCTGCCAGCGCAGCAGGCCGGTATCCACGAACACGCAGGTCAGCTTCTCGCCGATGGCCTTGTGCAGCAGCGCAGCCACCACGGACGAGTCGACGCCGCCGGACAGGCCCAGGATCACTTCGTCATCGCCCACCTGTTCGCGCACGCGGGCGATCTGGTCGTCGATGATGTTGGCGGCGGTCCACAGGGTCTGGCAGCCGCACACATCCACCACGAAGCGGCGCAGCAGCGCCTGGCCCTGCAGGGTGTGGGTCACTTCCGGGTGGAACTGCACGCCGTACCAGCGCTTTTCTTCGTTGGCCATGGCGGCCACCGGAATGCGGTCGGTGGTGGCGGTGATGGTGAAGCCCGGTGGCGCAACGGAGACGTGGTCGCCGTGGCTCATCCAGACATTCAGCTTTGGCTCGCCGCCGTGGTCGCTCAGGCCCTTGAACAGTGCATCCGGGTTGATCACGTTCACTTCGGCGTGGCCGAACTCGCGCTGGTCCGCCGCTTCGGTGGCACCGCCCAGCTGCGCGGCCAGGGTCTGCATGCCGTAGCAGATGCCGAAGATCGGCAGGCCGCTGTCGAACACTTCCTGCGGCGCGGCCGGTGCACCCGGCAGCGTGGTCGATTCCGGGCCACCGGACAGGATGATGCCCTTGGCGCCGAACGCGGCGATCTCGGCCGGGTTGTGGTCCCACGCCCAGATTTCGCAGTAGACGCCCAGCTCACGGATGCGGCGGGCGATCAGCTGCGTGTACTGCGCGCCGAAATCGAGGATGAGGATCTTGTCGTTATGGATGTTGGTCATGGTGCCGTTCCAGTGGTGTTTTTCGCAGCGCCCGGCGCTTCTAGGCTCTGCGTCAGCGTGGCGATGAACGCCTCGCGTTGTTGAATATGTGAGGGGTCTTCCTCGTCCCAGCGCAGCATCAGCAGGCCGTGCGGTGCGTTGGGGTTGGCGCGGTCGGCGCGCGGCAGCTCGGCGATTTCCTGCACTTCGGTGCCGGGCACGATGCGCCGTTGCAGCGCGGCCATCGAGAAGCCCGACTCCGCAGCGCCCCAGGACGCCCATTGCACGCTCATCCGTGCGGGCTCCAGCGCGCCCAGTACCGGCGTCAGCACCGGATCATCCGGCCCGTGCAGCAGCTCGGTTATGCACTGCAGCGTGACCTGCAGCGGACGCTCGCCGGTGCCTTTCAGCAGCCAGCGCTGTTCGCCAGCGGCCTGCATCTGCCAGCCCTCCGGCAGCGAAAACGCGTTCTGGCACGCCTGCACGTCCTGCAATTGCGAAACCGCCGCGCCCGGAGACCCGGAGCGCGGCGGCGGTTCGGACAACGAACAGCCTGCCATCAGCAGGCTGCCCGTGATCGCAAGAGCAGTTCGCAAGCGCATCAGGCGCGGTAGTTCGGCGGCTCTTTGGTGATGGTCACGTCATGGACGTGGCTCTCACGCTGGCCGGCGCCGCTGATCTTCACGAACTTGGGCTTGCTGCGCATGTCTTCGATGGTGGCGCAGCCCACGTAGCCCATGGTGGCGCGCAGGCCGCCCATCAGCTGGTGGATGATGCCGCCCACCGGGCCGCGGTACGGCACGCGGCCTTCGATGCCTTCCGGCACCAGCTTGTCGGCGGTGGCGGCGTCCTGGAAGTAGCGGTCCTTCGACCCCTTTTCCATGGCAGCCAGCGAACCCATGCCGCGGTAGCTCTTGTACGAACGGCCCTGGTACAGCTCGGTCTCGCCCGGCGATTCCTCGGTACCAGCCAGCAGGCCACCGACCATGATGGTCGAGGCACCGGCGGCCAGCGCCTTGCCGATGTCGCCCGAGTAGCGGATGCCACCGTCGGCGATCAGCGGGATGCGGTCCTGCAGGGCTTCGGCCACCAGATCAATAGCGGTGACCTGCGGCACGCCGACGCCGGCGACGACGCGGGTGGTGCAGATCGAGCCCGGGCCGATGCCGACCTTCACTGCGTCCGCGCCGCTGTCCAGCAGCGCCAGTGCCGCTTCGCCGGTGCAGATGTTGCCGCCGATGACCTGCACGTTCGGGAAGTTCTTCTTGACCCAGCTGACGCGGTCCAGCACGCCCTGCGAGTGGCCGTGCGCGGTATCGACCACGATCACGTCCACGCCGGCGGCGACCAGCGCTTCCACGCGGCGATCGGTATCGCCACCCACGCCGACGGCAGCGCCGACCAGCAGGCGGGTCGACAGATCCTTGGCAGCGTTCGGGAAGTCGGTGTTCTTCTGGATGTCCTTGACGGTGATCAGGCCACGCAGTTCGAACGAATCATTGACCACCAGCACCTTCTCGATGCGGTTGCGGTGCAGCAGCTGCAGCACTTCGTCAGACGCGGCGCCTTCCTTGACCGTGATCAGGCGATCCTTCTTGGTCATGATGTGGCGGACCGGATCGTCCAGCTCGGTCTCGAAGCGCATGTCGCGGTGGGTCACGATGCCGGCCAGCTGGCCGTCGCTGCCCACCACCGGCACGCCGGAGATGTTGTGCGCCTGGGTCAGGGCCAGCACGTCGCGGATGGTGGTTTCCGGGCCGACGGTGATCGGGTCGCGGATGACACCGGCCTCGAACTTCTTGACCTTGGCCACTTCCGCGGCCTGCTGTTCCAGGCTGAGATTCTTGTGGATGATGCCCATGCCGCCGAGCTGGGCCATGGCGATGGCCAGGCGGGCTTCGGTGACGGTGTCCATCGCGGCAGACAGGATCGGAAGCTTCAGCTTCAGGTCTCGGGTCAACCGCGTTTCGAGGTTGACGTCCTTGGGCAGGATGGTCGAGTGGGCGGGGACGAGCGAGACGTCGTCATAAGTGAGTGCTTCAGCCTGGATGCGCAGCATCGGCATACCCGAGATGTGGGGAAGCGCGACATTTTACCCCTTTTCAGGGGCCAAGAACAGCATTTTGGGTAGCCAGAATTGGAACTTCGCGCGACACAGTGTCGCACCCGCTCACCTGTAGAGCCGAGCCCACGCTCGGCTGCTTTCCGCCAGACCGCGATGAGCCGAGCATGGGCTCGGCTCTACAGGAGGCCCGAGGCCCGGCGACGCCTTTGGTTCGGCCTGCCCCGGCATTGTGCCGACCAACGGTCGGCTCCCACCCCCAAAAGGTCAGCTCAGCGCTTCCGCCGCTTCCAGGGTGTTCTGCATCAGCGTAGCCACGGTCATCGGGCCCACGCCACCCGGCACCGGGGTGATCCAGCTGGCCCGCTGGGCGGCCGCCTCAAACCCGACGTCGCCCACCAGGCGGCCGTCATCCAACCGGTTGATACCGACGTCGATCACCACCGCGCCCGGCTTCACCCACTCTCCCGGCACGATGCCCGGGCGACCGACCGCCACCACCAGGATGTCGGCGTTGCGCACGGCCTGTTCCAGCACGTCCTTGGGGGTGAACTTGTGGCAGCTGGTCACGGTGCAGCCGGCGATCAGCAGCTCCAGGCCCATCGGCCGGCCGACATGGTTGCTCACGCCCACGATGGTGGCGTTGCGGCCGCGCACCGGCTGGTCGGTGTGGCCCAGCAGCGTGGTGATGCCACGCGGGGTGCACGGGCGCAGGCCGAACTCGCGCAGGGCCAGGTGGCCGACGTTTTCCGGGTGGAAGCCGTCCACGTCCTTGCGCGGGTCGATGCGCTGGATCAGCCGGCGCGCGTCGGGGATCCCCGGCAGCGGCAGCTGGATCAGGATGCCGTGGATCTTCGGGTCAGCATTGAGCTGGTCGATCAGCTCGAGCAGCTCGGCTTCAGTGGTGCCGGCCGGCAAGTCGTAGTCATGTGCTTCGATGCCGACCTTCTCGGCGGCACGACGCTTGTTGCGCACGTACACGGTCGAGGCCGGATCGCCCCCCACCAGCACCACGGCCAGGCCCGGGCGGCTGCCGCCGGCGGCCACGCGGGCGTCGACGCGCACCTTCAGGCTGTCGAGCAGGTCCTCGGCGATGCGGCGGCCATCAAGGATGCGGGCAGGATGCTGGGGGGCAGAATCGGTCATCGGGGGCAGGCGTGGGACGGCGGGGACGCTATTGTCCCTGATTCAGGCCCCCTCGCCCACCGCCACGGCACCGATCCGCCCGCCCTTGTAGAGCCGAGCCTACGCTCGGCTCACGCGCGCAGCGCGGCTTTTTCGCAACCCGGCCGAAGAGCAGCCGAGCATGGGCTCGGCTCTGCAGCCGACCGACCCGCCCTTGTAGAGCCGAGCCTACGCTCGGCTCACGCGCGCAGCGCGGCTTTTTCGCAACCCGGCCGAAGAGCAGCCGAGCATGGGCTCGGCTCTACAACCGTCCGACCCGCCCTTGTAGAGCCGAGCCTACGCTCGGCTCACGCGCGCAGCGCGGCTTTTTCGCAACCTGACCGAAGAGCAGCCGAGCATGGGCTCGGCTCTACAACCGTCCGACCCGCCCTTGTAGAGCCAAGCCTACGCTCGGCTCACGCGCGCAGCGCGGCTTTTTCGCAACCTGACCGAAGAGCAGCCGAGCATGGGCTCGGCTCTACAACCGTCCGACCCGCCCTTGTAGAGCCGAGCCAACGCTCGGCTCACGCGCGCAGCGCGGCTTTATCGCAACCCGGCCGAAGAGCAAGCCGAGCATGGGCTCGGCTCTACTCTTCCTCTTCCGGCACATCCTGCGGGTTCAGTGTCTTGCTCTCCCGCTTCGGCGCGGTGAACGGCGTCGGCGTCGGCACGCCCTGCGGGCTGTTGCCATAGATCATCCGCGCGCCGGCATTCAAACCACCACCAGCAATTTCCAACTCGAAACGCTCGGCATCGCGGCGCCGGATCTGCTCGGCAATCTCCACCGCGTCATCCTCATCCGCACCCAGTTCCACCAGCGCGGCCTGGCCAAACAGCACCGCCGATTCAAACGTCTCGCGGATCTGGAAATCGACACCGGCATGGATCAACCGCAGCGAATGCTCGCGGTCGAACGAGCGCACCATCAGCTTGGCCTGCGGGAACTCGTGCGACACCAGTTCGACGATGCGGTCGGCGGCCTCGGCCTTGTCCACGCACACCGCAATCGCACGCGCGGTCGCCGCGCCCGAGGCATGCAGCACGTCCAGTCGCGTACCGTCGCCGTAGTAGATCTTGAAACCGAAGCGCGCCGCGCTCTGGATCATCTCCACATCGTTGTCGATGATGGTCACGTCCACGTCGCGCGCCAGCAGCGACTGGCTGGCAACCTGGCCAAAGCGGCCGAAGCCGATCAGCAGCACGCTGCCGGACAGGCCCTCGGCCTCGTCCACGCCGTCCATGTTCACCGTCGGCTTCGGTGCGATGCGCTTGTAGACCAGCACTACCAGCGGGGTCAGCGCCATCGACAGCACCACCACGGCGGTGAAGTTGGCATTGATCTCCAGGTTGATCACGCCGGCTGAGGCGGCAGCGGAGAACAGCACGAAGGCGAACTCGCCGCCCTGCGCCATCAGCACGCCGCGGTCCAGCGCCTGCGCGTGGTCGCTGCCCATGATGCGCGCGACCACGTAGATGCACAGCGCCTTGGCCGCCATCAACGCCAGCACCAGGCCGAGGATCAGCTGCCAATTGCCAGCCACCACGCCCAGGTCCAGCGCCATGCCGACGCTGAGGAAGAACAAGCCGAGCAGGATGCCGCGGAACGGTTCGATGTCCGCTTCGATCTGGTGGCGGAAGGTCGATTCGCTCAGCAGCACGCCGGCCAGGAACGCGCCCATCGCCATCGACAGGCCGGACAGCTGCATCAGCAGCGCCGCGCCCAGCACCACCAGCAGCGCGGCGGCGGTCATCACCTCGCGCGCCTTCGATTCGGCCAGTACGCGGAACAACGGGTTGAGCAGGAAGCGGCCGACCAGCACCAGGCCGACGATGGCACCGACGCCGATCGCCACCGACAGCCAGCGCGAACCCTCGCCATCGGCACTGCCCGCGCCCGGCGCCATCCAGGCCACCAGCGCCAGCAACGGGACGATCAGCAGGTCTTCGAACAGCAGGATGGAGACGATCTTCTGCCCCGACGGCAGCGCGATGTCACCGCGCTCGGCCAGCAGCTGCATCACCACCGCAGTGGAGGTGAGCACGAAGCCGGTGGCGCCGATGAAGGCCACCTGCCACGGCAGGCCGAACAGCTTGGCGATGCTGGTCAGCACCAGCGCACAGGTGACGATCTGCAGCGTGCCCAGCCCGAAGATCTCCTTACGCAGGCTCCACAGGTGCGAGGGCCGCATTTCAAGGCCGATCACGAACAGGAACATCACCACACCGAGTTCGGCGGTATGCAGGATCGCCTGCGGGTCGGAGAACCAGCCCAGCCCGAACGGTCCGATCGCCAGGCCAGCGGCGAAGTAGCCCAGCACCGAGCCCAGGCCGGCCCGGCGGAACAAAGGCACCATCACCACCGCCGCGCCCAACAGGGCGACGACCTTGACCAGCTCGCTGGTCGCTGCTTCTACCGCCATGCGGTGTTTTCCCCAAGATCCAGAATCGGGTTCAACAATAGAGCAATGCCGATGTCGGCAATAGCACGCATGTTGCGCCGGATTGTCTTGGCGATGGAACGATGCAGGGAGTGACCCCCAACATCATCCCGAAACCATGCACGTGCGTCGGTGGGTGCCAACCTTGGTTGGCACAATCCGAAACCACAACCTGTAGAGCCGAGCCTACGCTCGGCTGCTCTTCGTGCCGAGGCCAGAAGCAGCCGAGCATGGGCTCGGCTCCACAGTAGATCCACGCCACGCGTGGAAGACGCACAGCCGCCGCGCCCCGTAGATCCACGCCATGCGTGGATGATGCCCCGGCCGGGTTCAACCACCTCGGCAGAACGCGGCGTAATCGATATACCCCGGGAACGGCACACCCGGCGCACATACCGGGCAATGCGGGTCCGGCCGGATGCCGGTCTCGCGGAAGCGCATGCCCAGCGCGTCGAAGCGCAGCAGGCGGCCGACCAGCGGCTCGCCGATGCCCAGCAGCAGCTTCAGCACCTCGGTGGCCTGCAGCACCCCGGCCAGGCCGGGCAGCACACCCAGCACACCGGCCTCGGAACAGTTCGGCGCAAACTCCGGCGGCGGCGGCTCCGGGAACAAACAGCGGTAGCACGGCGCCACGCCTCGCTGACGGCCGGCATCAAACACGCTTACCTGGCCGTCAAAGCGCTCGATGGCGGCGTAGACCAGGGGCTTGGCGTGCTTGATGCAGGCGTCGTTGAGCAGGTAGCGCAGCGGGAAGTTGTCCGAGCCATCCAGCACCACGTCCACGCCCTCGAGCAGCGCATCCACGTTCTCAGAGGTCACCCGCTCCGGCACCGCCTCGACCGCGATCGACGGATTCAACGCCAGCAGCCGCTCGCGCGCGGAATCGACCTTGAGCTGGCCGACGCTGGCTTCGGTATGCACGATCTGCCGGTGCAGGTTGCTGCGCTCCACGCGGTCGTGGTCGGCGAAGCGCAGGTGCCCTACCCCGGCGGCGGCCAGATAGAAGCCGGCCGGCGCACCCAAGCCGCCCGCGCCCAGCACTAGCACGCGCGACTGCTGCAGCCGGCGCTGGCCGACCTCGCCCACCTGCGGCAGCAGCAGGTGGCGCGAATAACGATCAAAGAAGTCGCGATCGGCGGCACTGGCCAACGGCTGCACCAGTGGCAGCGACTGCTCGCGCCAGGCCACGGTGCCGCCCGTCACGGAAGCGACGCGGGTGTAGCCGGCCTCCAGCAGGAACTGCACGGCATCGGCCGAGCGCTTGCCGCTCTGGCAGATCAGCAGGATCTCCTGGTCGCGCCGCGACAGATGCGCGGCCGGGTCGGCCTGCAGCTCGCCCTTGGCCACGCCGCGCGCGCCCTCGGCCATCCCGCCGGCCCGTTCGTGCGCCTCGCGCACATCGATCAGCACGGCGCCGTGGGCCAGGCGCTCGCACGCCTGCGCGGGGGAAAGCTCTTGGATGCTCATGGCCGCATTATCGCGCAGACACCTTCGCCGCGCCTTGCCCCGAACATGGCACCATGCGGGCGTTGCCCCCTGCATCCCGGAACCGCTGCATGCGCTCTGCCACCGAATTCTGGCGTGACCCGCGCATGCCCTTCGTCGAAAGCCGGCGGGCCTGCGACAGCCGCGCCTGCCATCGCCCGCACAGCCATGACACCTTCTCGATCGGCGCCGTGGACGCCGGCAGCAGCCTGTTCACCGGTGCCGTGGAGGGACCGCGCCTGCTGCAGCCTGGCAGCCTGGTCGGCGTACCTGCAGGCCGCGTGCACGCCTGCAACCCCCTGCCCGGCCAGGTCTGGAGCTACCAGATGCTGCATCTGGACGCGCGCTGGATGGCCGAGGTCCGCAACGAGTATGACGACCTGCCCGAACCCGACTGGCAGCAGGAACCGATCCGGATTTCCAACCATCGCGCGCGCTACCAACAGTACTGCCAGCTCAACCGGACGCTGTTCTCCGACGATCCGGTCAGCGTCAAGGAAGCTGCCCTGATCGCGTTCGTCGGCGATCTGGATGAACACGATGGTGTAGCCGTCACCGGCCCGCCCGAAGATGCCGCATTACAGCAGCGGCTGCAGCCGGTGATGGACATTCTGCGCCAGCGGCTCGAACACACCCCGGCCCTGCAGGAGCTGGCATCGCTGGCAGGCATGAGCCGCTACCAGCTGATCCGCGCCTTCCGGCGTGCCACGGGCCTGACCCCTCACGCCTGGCAGATCGACCAGCGCATCCAGGAGGCCCGGCGGCGGCTGTGCGAAGGGCAGGCCCTGGCCGTGGTCGCCCATGCATTGGGGTTCGCCGACCAGAGCCATTTCCAGCGGGTCTTCAAGGCCCACGCCGGTGCGACCCCGGGCCAGTACCGGCGCTGAGCCTGCAATAACGTTCAATACCATCGCGCGGCGCATCCCCACACTGGCGCCCCCGCCAGCCGCCGCCGGACCCGATGGAACAGTTCCTGGTCATCGCCACCGTACATTTTCTCGCCCTGCTCTCACCCGGCCCCGACTTCTTCCTTGTTGCGCGCACTGCGATCACCTCTGGCTGGCGCACCGCCAGTGGCGCCTGCGCAGGCATCGCCCTCGGAAATGGCGTCTTCATCGTGGCCGCCTTCACCGGAATGGCCATGCTGCGCGTAGGTAGCGCAGGGTTCATTGCGGTGCAGTTGGCGGGCTGCGGGTTCCTGCTGTACCTCGGCACGCTGTTCCTGCGCCATGCGGGTTCGACGACGCTGCAGGCATCTGACGCTGCCGCCGGATCGCGAGCGGACGGTGCCCACGGATGGTGGAAGGCGGCAGGGCTGGGCGCCCTGTCTGCGCTGCTGAACCCGAAGAATGCGCTGTTCTACGCAACGTTGGCGGCAATGCTCAACGGTCCGCAGGCCAGCACCGCAACGAAGTTCTTCTATGGCGCGTGGATGTTCGGCATCGTCCTGCTATGGGATCTGCTGGTAGCCGCGCTGGTCGGCCACCCGTGGGTGCTGGGCCGATTCGCACGCGCCCTGCCCTGGCTGGAGCGCGCCGCAGGGCTCCTGATGATTGCGCTGGCGCTATGGATCGTCGTGTCGCTGTGGGTGGGCTGATACCGGCGATTCGCGCCTGTCGCAATAGCGTTCAATACGGCGCGTCCGCACCAGCCCACACTCGGCACTTTCTGTAGGTCGGTGGCAGGTTTACGTGCAGCAGTTCTTCATCGTCGCGGTGCTGTACGGCTTCGCCATGCTCCTGCCTGCTTCCAATCACGCGAAGATCCTGCGCACCGCAATGGGCGCGGGCGGGCACGCCGCCATGGCCGCGTCGTTCGGTATCGCCATCGGTACGGGCGTCATCTGCGCCATGGCTTTCGTTGCAGCGGCCATGCTGGGAAACCGCGGCCTGTGGACGCTGGCGATGCAGTGCACGGGCTGCCTCCTGCTGTTGCGCCTGGCGGGCATGTGCCTGCGCGATGCCGGGCTGACCACCCTCTCTCCGCTTTCCCTGCAGATGCCCTGGCCTGAGGGCCCGCTCCCGTTGGCCGCACGCCGAGGCTGGATGCCTGTTGGCGCTCGCCAGCACCAGCAACTGGATGCTGCAGTTCGCGGTGGCTGCCCTGCTTACCGGCCTCGTTGCCGACACTGGCACCAAGGCCGCTTACGTGGCCGGCCTGAGCGGCGTCGCGCTGTCGCTCGGCCTGCTGATGGCATGGCTCGGCGGCCATCTGCGCTGGGCACGGAGGTATTGCCGACTCCTTCCGTGGCTGGAGCATGCCGCAGGCCTGGTGACCGGGGCGGTGTCGGTGGCGTACCTGGCAGGAGCATTGGGTACCACCCTGGTCTGGGCAAGCATCACGGGGCAGGCGCGGCTGCCGGAATCGATGATGGCCGCACCCCGCAGCATCCCATGCGCCTTGCCACATTGCCGCGCACGTCGCGGCGGTCGCCCAGATCGAGATCTGTAGAGCCGAGCCCATGCTCGGCTGACGCACGCAGCGCGCCTCGTCAATCCGCGAAAAGCAGCCGAGCATGGGCTCGGCTCTACAGACCGGTTCGCCGCAACGAAAAAGGCGGCCCTGCAGCCGCCTTCCCGTGAATCACTTGCCCTTGACGTGCTTCATCAAGCGCCGCTTGGCCTTGACCTGCCGTTCGGTGAGGACGTTCTTCTTGCCCTCGTACGGGTTGGTCCCCTCGCGGAAGATGAAGCTCACCGGCGTGCCGATCAGCTTGAAGCGCTTGCGGAAGAAGTTCTCCAGGTAGCGCTTGTACGACTCCTGCAGCTCCTTCAGGCGCGTGCCGTGCACGATGAAGGTCGGCGGGTTGGAACCGGCCGGGTGCACGTAGCGCAGCTTGGAGACATGGCCGCGGATGGTCGGCGGCGGGTTGGTCTCGTAGGCCACTTCCAGCGCCTTGTTCACTTCGCTGGTGGTGAAGGTCTTGTTCGCCGATTCGTGCGCACGATGCACCGCGCGGAACAGCTCGCGCAGGCCCGAGCCGTGCTTGGCCGAGATGCGCACCGATTCGGCCCACGGCACGAAGCCCAGCTTCAGCGACAGCATGGTTTCGGCCTGCTCGCGCTGGTACTCGGTCAGGCCATCCCACTTGTTGATGGCGATCACCAGCGCGCGGCCGGCGTCGAGCACCGCACCGAGCACGGTGGCGTCCTGGTCGGTCACGCCTTCGGTGGCGTCCAGCATCAGCACGGCCACCTGGCACTGTTCGATCGACTGCATGGTCTTGACCACCGAGAACTTCTCGACGACCTCGTCCACGCGCGAACGACGGCGCAGGCCGGCGGTGTCGATCAGGCGGTACTCACGGCCGTCGCGCTCCAGGTCCACCGCGATCGAGTCGCGGGTGGTACCCGGCACGTCGGAGGCGATCATGCGCTCCTCGCCGAGGATGCGATTGACCAGGGTCGACTTGCCCACGTTCGGGCGGCCGACGAAGGCGATGCGGATGCGGTTCGGGTCGTTGTCCAGCTCTTCGCCGCTGCCTTCTTCCGGCAGGCGCTGGATCACTTCGTCCAGCAGGTCGTCCAGGCCCTGGCGATGCGCGGCCGAGACGGTCAGCATCTCGCCGAAGCCGTAACGGGCGAACTCGGAACGCACGCTGTCCTCGTCGGTGCCGTCGATCTTGTTGATCAGCAGCAGCGTCGGGCGCGACAGCTTGCGCAGCCAGGCCAGGATCTCGTCGTCGAGCGCCGAGGTGCCCTCGCGCGCGTCGACGACGAACAGGATCAGGTCGGCTTCGGCCGCGGCCGCACGGGCCTGGCGCGTGGTGGCGCCGGCCAGGCCTTCGTCTTCCCCGGCGATACCGCCGGTATCCACGACGAGGAAATGGTTGTCCTCGTCGAGGCGGCAGACACCGTAGTTGCGGTCGCGGGTGACGCCAGGCTGGTCATGGACCAGCGCGTCACGGGTGCGCGTAAGCGCATTGAAAATAGTCGACTTGCCGACATTCGGCCGTCCAACCAGGGCGACCAGAGGCAGCATCGCGATTACTCCAATTTTTTAGTTTGCCAACCGGAAGGCGGTCAGCTTGCCATCCACGTTCTGCACCAGCAGCACCCCGTCTACGACGACCGGCTGGGCCAGCAGGGCGTCGCCGCCACTTTTTGCCCGTGCCGCCATCGCACCATCGGAGGTCTGCAACCAGTGCACGTATCCCTTGTAGTCACCGACCACGACGTAGTCGCCGTGCAGTGCCGGGCCGGTCAGGGAGCGACGGGCCAGTGCCGTCTGCGACCACATGGCTGCGCCGCTGGCCTTGTCCAGGCCGAACACGCCGCCCTTGTTGTCGGTCACGAACACATTGCCGGACGATACCGCCACGCCACCTGCGCCGCCATGGTCGCGCGCCCACAGCGGGCGACCGGTCGGGCCTTCGATGGCCATGGTCTGGTTCTTGAAGCTGCTCACGTACAGGGTGTTGCCGTCGAGCACCGGTGCGCCGTCGACGTCCGCCATGCGCTCCAGCTCGGTGCGGCCTTCGCCGTTGCCGAGGTTCTGTTCCCACAGCGTGCGGCCATCCTGCTGGGCCAGGGCCGCGACCGCACCCTCGTCCTTGCCGATGAACAACACGCCCGGGCCGGTCACCACCGGCGCGTTGCCGCGCACGGTCAGCGCCGGCAGCTCGCTCGGGTTGAACCACTTCTGGGTGCCGTTGCCGACATCGAAGGCGGTCACACGACCGTCGTTGCTGCGCACGTAGACCATGCCCTGGGCAACGGCCGGCGCGGCGATCACTTCACCCGGAACACGGGCACGCCACTTCTCGCTGCCGTCGTTGATGTCCAGCGCGATGACCTGACCATCCAGCGTGCCGATCACAACCAGGTTCTCACCGACACCCGGGCCGCCGGACAGGCGCAGCTTGGCCTTCTTCTTTTCCTTCTTCGGCTCCCAGGTCCAGACCTTCTTGCCGGTCTGCAGGTCGATGGCGTGCACGCCACCGGTGATCGCCGCAGCGAACACGTGGCCGTTGGCCACCGCCGGGCCCTGGCGCACACCGATGCGACGCTCGCCCTTGCCGAGGTTGACCGACCAGATCTTGCTGACCTTCACGGTCGGCTCGAACTTGACCAGCTCAGCCGGTTCCTGTGCCTTCTTCGCCGCCGCGTCCTTGCCGGCGAACCAGCCCTTCATGGTGCCGCAGCCGGTCAGGGCCATGCCCATCAGGAGCACGGTGGCGACGCGGGTGATCATGACCTTCTGACTCATCAAACCGACTCCGCAGGGGCGGCAACGGTGCCGCCGGCATCCATAACCTTGGTTTCCAGCAGGCGCCGCTGCGGCGCTGCCACGTCCAGCGTCTTCAGCGCCTTCTCGTACTGTACGCGGGCCTCATCGCGCTTGCCCTGCGCCATCAGCGCATCGCCATGGATTTCCAGGCTGCTGCTGTCGGTGGCGCTGCCCAGCAGCTTGATGGCCTCGTCGCTCTTGCCAGTGGCCACCAGCAGGCGCGCCACACGCTGGTCGACCACGCGCTGCAGGTCACCTTCGACCTTCACGTTGCGCAGGGTGGCCAGTGCGTCTTCGTTCTTGCCGGCGTCGACCTGGGCCTTGGCCAGCTGCAGCGCCGCGAGGTCGCCGTAGATGCTGGACGGGCCGGCTTCGAGCGCCTTGACCGCCTTGGCGGCGTCGTCAAGCTTGTTCTGCTGCAGGCCCTGCAGGGCCTTCTGGTACTCGACATTGGCCGAGGCCAGCTTGCTGCCTTGATCCTTCTGGTACCACTGCCAGCCGGCAATGGCACCGATGGCGATGACTACGCCACCGAGGATGCTGGCGCCATTCTTCCGCAGCCAGCTGCGGACGCGTTCACTTTGTTCGTGCTCGTCGAGCAGATCGTCGATCGCCATGCGTACTCTCGCCCCGCCCGTCGGGAGGGACCATTGGGTTTAATCGAAGGTGGTGAAACCGCGCCTCAGTGCGAAACCGGGACTACGGAGCCTTCAGAGGATACCTGAAAGCGTGCCACGTTGGCTCGCTGGTAGGGGGTCAGATCGACGATAGCGCCGTTCTGCTGAACCTGGACCGCCGAGGCGTTGCCCAGGGTCACCCGGGTCACCTGGCCCGGCGTGAAGCTGCGGGTCTCGCCGGACTTGATCAGTGCCTTCTCGACGGTGCTGCCGTCCGGGCCGCCAATGTCGACCCAGCTGTCGCCGCTGAACTGCATTTCCAGCGCATTGCCGGCAGCCGGGGCCGGCGCCGGGCGCGGCACCGGGGCCAGCGAGGCGACGTAAGGGGTGGCCGCCGGCTTGCTGGCCGGGGCCGTGGCCGCTTCGGCCGGGGCGGCCGTCTCGCTACCGGCTGCGGACGGCGTGACCGGCACGGCGGCCGGGATCACGTCCAGCGAGGCGGTGCTCGGCGACGGGGTCGCGCTGCCGTCGAAGTGGCCACGGGTGGCGAACCACACCGGCACCGCCAGCACGGCGGTGATGCCGACATACAGCACGCGCCGGCCGAGGTTCTCGGCAATACGGCGCGCACGCGGGGTATGGGTATGGCTGACCAGGGTGGGCGGAACCACCGGGCCGACCTGGGCCTGCTCCAGCAGCTCGCCCACGTCCACGTCGAGCAGGCGCGCATAGCTGCGCAGCTGGCCGCGCACGAACACCGGCGCCCCCAGCTTCTGCCATTGTTCCTCTTCCAGGGACTTGACCACCTGGACCGGCATGCGCAGGCGCGAGCCGACATCTTCGAGGGTCAGTCCGGCCGCTTCACGGGCCTGGCGCAGGCGGGTGCCGCAGCCGGCCGCAGTCTCGAGAGCGCTCACAGTCTGGTCATCAATCACAATGCATCAACCCTGGAGTTAGGAGCCCGCTTCCTGCGGAAATTCCTGTCGAATCCGCTGCAGATAACGATCAGATGCCGCCCGATCGCCCAGCCTCGCTTCGATTTGAGACGCAAGTTGTAACACGGAACGCGTTGCGGGTGCAGCCGCAATCCTACGTTCGGCGAAGGCCCGGGCCTCCATGTAGCGGCCCTGGCGGAAGCTCAGCTGGGCCATCGACTCCAGCGCCACCGGGTTGGCCGGCGCCGCGACGAGTGCCGCGCGCAGGTCGCGTTCGGCACGTTCAAGCTGGCCCGCATCCAGTGCGCAGCTGCCGGCATTGGCCTGCGCTTCGCCCGGGGTGGCATAACCCGGCGCCTGCAGCGCGCGGTCGAACCAGACCAGCGATTCGGCCGGCTGGCCCTGCTGGCACAACCAGGCACCGTAGTTGTTGAGCACGTCTCCGCGCTGCGGCGCCAGCTCGGCGGCCTTGCGGAAATTCTCGCCCGCCTGGCGGGTGCGGCCACGACGGTCATCGATGCCGGCCTGCAGCACCAGCGCGTCGGGCGCCTCGGGCGCCAGCTTCAGCGCTTCGCGCACCTTGCGCTCGGCGGCGTCGAGATTGCCGACCTGCATGTCACGGGTCGCCAGGGTCAACAGGTCGCGCCAGCGCACTTCGCGCCGCACGCTTTCCGGGTCAGCCACCGAATAGACCGGCGCCTGGCTCGGCCCGAGCTTGGCCTTGGGATGGGATTTACAGCCGCCGACCGCAACGGCCAGCACGCCTGCGAACAGAACCAGCCAGAGGCGGTCAGGCCACGGCATCGCTCCCCTTCCCCGCCTGCAGCGTCTTGTTGAATTCCGCCTGGCGGCGGGTGCGGTCCATCACCTGGCCCTTGAGCTGGCCACAGGCGGCGTCGATGTCGTCGCCACGGGTGCGGCGGACCATGGTCAGCACGTTGCTGTCGAGCAGGATCTTCTGGAAGGCGCGGATGTGTGCTTCTTCCGAACGCTCGTAGCGGGTGCCCGGGAACGGGTTGAACGGGATCAGGTTGACCTTGCCCGAATCCTTGGCCTGCACCGCGTTGTCGAACTGGCGCATCAGGCGGGCCAGCTCGCGGGCATGCTCGGGCTTGTCGTTGATGCCCTTCATCAGGGTGTATTCGAAGGTGACCGATTCGCGGCGCTTGTTGGCGCGCAGGTAGCGTGCACACGAGGCCATCAGCTCGGCGATCGGGTACTTCTTGTTGAGCGGCACCAGCGTCTCGCGCAGCGCGTCGTTCGGCGCATGCAGCGACACCGCCAGCGACACGTCGCTTTCGGCAGACAGGCGGTCGATCTGCGGCACCAGGCCAGAGGTCGACAGGGTCACGCGCTTGTTGGCCAGGCCGTAGCCCAGGTCGTCGCGCATCACGCTCATGGCGCGCACGACGTTGTCGAAATTCATCAGCGGCTCGCCCATGCCCATCATCACCACGTTGGTGAGGCGGCGCATCTGGTGCGGCACGTTGCCCAGGTGGCGTGCGGCAACCCACACCTGGCCGATGATCTCGGCGGTGGTCAGGTTGCGGTTGAAGCCCTGGGTGGCGGTGGAGCAGAACGTGCAGTTCAGGCCGCAACCGACCTGCGAGGACACGCACAGCGTGCCGCGGGTCTTGTCCGGGATGTACACGGTCTCGATGGCGTTCTTGCCATCCACGCCCATCGCCAGCAGCCACTTGTGGGTGCCGTCGGCGGAGGGCTTGTCGAACACGATGTTGGGAACCAGCACCTCGGCATGGGCCTGCAGCTTGGCGCGCAGGACCTTGCCGAGGTCGGTCATTTCATCGAAATCGGTGACGTAGCGATGGTGGATCCACTTCATCACCTGATGGGCACGGAACTTCTTTTCGCCGAGGACCTCGACGAAAAACTTCTCCAGGCCCGCGCGATCGAGGTCGAGCAGGTTCTGCTTGCCAGCCGTGGGTGCCGACTTCGGCAGCGGCTGGATGGCGGGGGACTGTACGACCTCGTTCACGGCATTACTCTCAGCGCGAGACGACTTCGGTGGCGGCGAAGAAGTAGGCGATCTCAATCGCGGCATTCTCGACCGAGTCCGAGCCGTGGGCGGCATTGGCATCGATGGATTCGGCGAAGTCGGCGCGGATGGTGCCCGGCGCGGCTTCCTTCGGGTTGGTGGCGCCCAGCAGATCGCGGTGGGCCAGGACGGCGTTCTCGCCTTCCAAGGCCTGGATCATCACCGGGCCGGAGATCATGAATTCGACCAGCGCGTTGAAGAACGGACGCTCGCGGTGCACGGCGTAGAAGCCTTCGGCTTCACGACGGGACAGCTGCTTGTACTTGGCGGCCACGACCTTCAGGCCGGCCTTCTCGAAGCGGGCGTAGATTTCGCCGATGACGTTCTTGGCAACGGCGTCCGGCTTGATGATCGAAAGGGTGCGCTCCAGCGCCATGGGATGTCTCCAATGGAATCGGGCCGCTGATGGCCCGAAGGGTAACATGAAAAAAACCCGCGTCGGGACGCGGGCTTAGCCTGATAAACGTAGGCGAATTGTAAAAGATAAAGCGGCTGGGTGGTAGAGGGCCTGCGGCCCTCCTGTAGAGCCGAGCCCATGCTCGGCTGGCCCTTGGGCCGAAGAGCAGCCGAGCATGGGCTCGGCTCTACAGGTTCAGGTCCACCCATTCACCCACCTGAGTGAAATCTGACCGAGCCGGCCGATTTTGCTGCACTGCAAAATGCCATACGCTACCGTCTGGTTCTAGTATCAAACAATCGTTTGATTAAGGTCCGCCCACCGATGGCCAAGCCCGCACACTTCTCGACCAAGGACCGGATCCTCGGCGCGGCCGAGGAGCTGTTCGCACAGCACGGCTTCGCCGGCACGTCGCTGCGCCAGGTCACCAGCCAGGCCGACGTCAACATCGCAGCGGTCAACTACCACTTCGGTTCCAAGGAAAACCTGGTCAACGAGGTATTCCGCCGCCGCATGGACGAGATGACCGGCGCCCGCCTGTCTCAGCTCGAACGCGCCCGCGCCGAGCATCCGGGCGAACTGCGCCCGGTGCTGGCCGCCTTCGTCGAACCGGCCCTGGCACTGGCCCAGGACCGCCAGAACGGCGGCGCCTTCGTGCGCGTGATTGCCCGCGCCTACGCTGAGAAGAACGACAACCTGCGCAAGTTCCTGTCCGACCACTACGGCCACGTGCTGCGTGCATTCGGCAAGGCCATCGGCGAGTGCGTGCCCGGCCTGAGCAAGGAAGAGTTGTACTGGCGCCTGGACTTCCTGGCCGGCTCGCTCACCTATGCCATGGCCGACTTCGGGCTGATCAAGCGTCCCGCCGGTGTCACCGAAGCGGCGCATCGTGCCCATGCCGCCCACGAACTGATCCATTTCGCCGAAGCCGGGTTCCGCGCCGCCGCACGCGCCAGCGCCCTGCCCGCTTCCGTCTGATTCCACCCAGTAACTGCTGACCAACAAAGGCCCTACACCATGTCCAATTCCCTGCTAGTCCGCCGCGCCGCCGTGCTGGGTGCCGGCGTCATGGGTGCCCAGATCGCCGCCCACCTCACCAACGCCGGCGTCGACACCGTGCTGTTCGACCTGCCTGCGAAGGAAGGTCCGGCCGACGGCATCGTGCTGAAGGCGATCGCCAACCTGGGCAAGCTGAGTCCCGCGCCGCTGGCCAGCAAGTCGCTTGCCGAAGCCATCACCCCGGCAAACTACGAGTCCGGCCTGGAGCAGCTGAAGGACTGCGACCTGATCATCGAGGCCATCGCCGAGCGCATGGACTGGAAACAGGACCTGTACAAGAAGATCGCCCCGTTCGTGGCCGACCACGCGGTGCTGGCCTCCAACACCTCGGGCCTGGGCATCAACAAGCTCGCCGACGTGCTGCCCGAGCAGCTGCGCCACCGCTTCTGCGGCGTGCACTTCTTCAATCCGCCGCGCTACATGCACCTGGCCGAGCTGATCCCGGCCACCACCACCGATGCCGCCGTGCTGGAAGGCCTGGAAGCTTTCCTGGTCACCACCCTGGGCAAGGGCGTGGTGTACGCCAAGGACACCCCGAACTTCATCGGCAACCGCATCGGCGTGTTCTCGATCCTGTCGACCATCCACCATACCCAGCAGTTCGGCCTGGGCTTCGACGAAGTGGACGGCCTGACCGGCCCGCTGGTCGGCCGCCCGAAGTCGGCCACCTACCGCACCTCGGACGTGGTCGGCCTGGACACCATGGCGCACGTCATCAAGACCATGGGCGACACCCTGCCGAATGACCCGTGGCATGAATTCTTCAAGTCGCCGAAGTGGCTGGACGCGCTGATTGCCAAGGGCGCGCTGGGCCAGAAGACCGGCGCCGGCATCTTCCGCAAGGTCGGCAAGGACATCGTGGTGCTGGACCTGGAGAAGCAGGACTACCGCCCGGCCGACCGCACCGCCGCCCCGGAAGTGGTCGAGATCCTGAAGATCAAGAACCCGGCCGAGAAGTTCGCCAAGCTGCGCGAAAGCCAGCACCCGCAAGCGCAGTTCCTGTGGGCGACCTTCCGCGACCTGTTCCACTACAGCGCCTACCACCTGGCCGACATCGCCGAGACTGCGCGCGACGTCGACCTGGCCATCCGCTGGGGCTACGGCTGGTCGCTGGGCCCGTTCGAGACCTGGCAGGCCGCCGGCTGGAAGCAGGTCGCGCAGTGGATCGCCGATGACATCGTGGCCGGCAAGAGCATGAGCAACGCACCGCTGCCGGACTGGGTGTTCGATGGCCGCGACGGCGTGCACGCCGCCGAGGGCAGCTACAGCCCGTCGCGCAACGCCAAGCTGCCGCGTTCGTCGCTGCCGGTGTACCAGCGCCAGCGCTTCCCGGATCCGCTGCTGGGCGAACAGTTCGCGCCGGGCGAAACCGTGTTCGAGAACGACGGCCTGCGCATGTGGCACGACGGTGATGGCATCGCCGTGGTCAGCTTCAAGACCAAGATGAACACCGTGTCCGACCAGGTGCTGGATGGCCTGCAGGAATGCGTCAGCCGCGCCGAGAAGGACTTCCAGGGCCTGGTGATCTGGCAGCAGAAGGAACCCTTCTCCGCCGGTGCCGACCTGGCCGGTGCACTGGGCCTGCTGCAGGCCGGCAAGGTCGACCAGTTCGAAGAGATGGTCGCCAACTTCCAGCGCACCAGCCAGCGCATCAAGTACTCGCTGGTGCCGGTGGTGGCTGCCGTGCGCGGTCTGGCCCTGGGTGGTGGCTGTGAGTTCCAGATGCACAGCGCCAAGACCGTGGCCTTCCTGGAAAGCTACATCGGCCTGGTCGAGGCCGGTGTCGGCCTGCTGCCGGCCGGTGGCGGCCTGAAGGAACTGGCGGTGCGCGCTTCGCAGGCTGCGGGCCCGGGTGGCGACGTGTTCGCCGAACTGAAGAAGACCTTCGAGACCGTGGCGATGGCCAAGGTGTCCAACTCGGCGGTCAACGCCAAGGAGCTGGGCCTGCTGCGCAGCACCGACAAGGTGGTGTTCAACAGCTACGAGGCCCTGCACATCGCCAAGGCCGAAGCACGCGCCCTGGCCGAAGCCGGCTACCGTCCGCCGCTGCCGGCACGCCGCATCCAGGTCGCCGGTGACGTGGGTATCGCCACCTTCAAGATGATGCTGGTCAACATGCTGGAAGGCCGCTTCATCAGCCCGTACGACTACGAGATCGCCGAGCGCATCGCCACCGTGCTGTGCGGCGGCAAGGTCGACCGCGGCACCCTGGTCGACGAAGAGTGGCTGCTGACCCTGGAGCGCAAGCACTTCGTCGAACTGGCCCAGCAGGAAAAGACCCAGGCCCGCATCGCGCACATGCTCAAGACCGGCAAGCCGCTGCGGAACTGACGGAAGACATCGGTAGTGCCGGCCGCTGGCCGGCAACCTCTTCCAACCCCTATTCAAGAGATCACTGCAATGACCAAGCAAATCCAGGACGCCTACATCGTCGCCGCCACCCGTACCCCGGTTGGCAAGGCGCCCAAGGGCATGTTCCGCAACACCCGCCCCGACGACATGCTTGCGCACGTGCTGCGCAGCGTCGTCGCCCAGGCCCCGGGCGTGGACGTCAACCGCATCGATGACGCCATCATCGGCTGCGCCATGCCGGAAGCCGAGCAGGGCATGAACGTGGCGCGCATCGGCGTGCTGCTGGCCGGTCTGCCGAACACCATCGCCGCACAGACCGTGAACCGCTTCTGCTCCTCTGGCCTGCAGGCCGTGGCGCAGGCCGCCGACGCGATCCGCCTGGGCAACGCCGACCTGATGCTGGCCGGCGGCACCGAGTCGATGTCGATGGTGCCGATGATGGGCAACAAGATCGCCATGGCACCGAGCGTGTTCGACAACGACCACGTCGCCATCGCCTACGGCATGGGCATCACCGCCGAGAAGGTGGCCGAAGAGTGGAAGGTCTCGCGCGAAGACCAGGACGCGTTCGCCCTGGCCTCGCACCAGAAGGCCATGGCCGCGATCCAGAACGGCGAGTTCAAGGACGAAATCAGCCCGTACGAGATCGTCTCGCACCTGCCGGACCTGGCCGATGGCCAGCGCATCATCACCCGCAACAAGATCGCCGACACCGACGAGGGCCCGCGCCCGGATTCCTCCGCTGAAGGCCTGGCCAAGCTGCGCCCGGTGTTCCGCAACGGCCAGTTCGGCGGCACCGTCACCGCCGGCAACTCGTCGCAGATGAGCGATGGCGCCGGTGCCGTGCTGCTGGCCTCGGAGCAGGCGATCAAGGACTACGGCCTGACCCCGCTGGCCCGTTTCGTCAGCTTCTCGGTGGCCGGCGTGCGCCCGGAAGTGATGGGCATCGGCCCGATCGCCGCGATCCCGAAGGCCCTGAAGCAGGCCGGCCTGACCCAGGACCAGCTGGACTGGATTGAACTGAACGAAGCCTTCGCCGCGCAGTCGCTGGCAGTGATCCGCGATTGCGGCCTGGACCCGAGCAAGGTCAACCCGCTGGGCGGCGCGATCGCCCTGGGCCATCCGCTGGGCGCGACCGGCGCGATCCGTACCGCGACCCTGCTGCACGGCCTGCGTCGTCGCCAGCAGAAGTACGGCATGGTGACGATGTGCATCGGCACCGGCATGGGTGCGGCGGGTATTTTCGAGGCGCTGTAAGGTTCAAAGCGTTGCCGGCTGATTGTTGGTTGGCTGTGGGGCCCGGGTGGGTGAGGCTGCCCGGGACACGCCGTAAACCCGTCCGTGGGGGCTTGTCAGCGGCATCCATGCCGCTGACAGTCCCGGTCAGCCTCACCCACCCGCGCCACCCGGCATTCCGCTCGGCGGAAGGGTGAGCAAAGGCAAGGCAAGAGCCGGGGTCAGAGCCCTTTGCTGCGCAAGGGGATCTGACCCCAACAAGCAAAAAAGGCAGCCATTGGCTGCCTTTTTTGCTTGTTGCTCTCTTTTTTGCTTGTTGCTCTCGCCTTTGATTCCGCCCTTCCCGTCCGCGCCCGCAGGAAACTTGGCAGGCGGGACGGGTGGGCCTTTGCAGGACCGTTGGCGCCATGGATGGCGCCATCGAGCCCCCATGGACGGGTTTACGGCGTGTCCTGCAAAGGCCCACCCGTCCCGCCCATCACGTATCGATCAAGGCGCTGCACGGAGCGCTTGATAGAACCCTTATTCCGCCAGCATCGCCGCCAGCTTCTCCCGCGCGGGGCCGGCCAGCTTCGGGTTGTCCAGCGCGAAGCGGATCGTCGCCTCCACCAGCCCCAAGTGCGTGCCGCAGTCGAAGCGGGTGCCCTCGAAACGATAGGCATCGACTTCTTCGGTCTTCAGCAGCTCGGCAATCGCATCGGTCAGCTGGATCTCGCCACCGGCACCAGTCCGGGTCTGTTCCAGTAGTTCGAAGATCTTCGGGCTCAGCACGTAGCGGCCGACCACCGCCAGGTCACTCGGCGCGTCCTCCGGCTTCGGCTTCTCGACGATCTGCGAAATGCGGCCCTTGCGGCCATCGAACGCCTCAGTGGCGACGATGCCGTAGCTGGCGGTCTTTTCGTGCGGGACGTCTTCGACCGCGATCACGCTGGCACCGCTGGCCTCATTGAGGTCGGCCATCTGCTTCAGCGCACCGGCACCGCGGTTCCAGATCAGATCGTCGGGCAGCAGCACCGCGAACGGCTCGTCACCGATCACAGCCTTGGCACACAGTACTGCGTGCCCGAGGCCCAGCGCCTCGGCCTGGGTCACGAAGATCGCGCGCACGCCATTGGGCAGCACATGCCGGATCAGCTCCAGCTGCTCCTGCTTGCCGGCGCGCTCGAGCTTCTGCTCCAGTTCGTAGGCCTTGTCGAAATAATCGGCGACCGCATGCTTGTAGCGGTTGGTGATGAACACCAGCGTGTCGCAGCCGGCTTCGATGGCTTCATCAACGGCGTACTGGATCAGCGGCCGGTCAATGATCGGCAGCATCTCCTTCGGCACAGTCTTGGTTGCTGGCAAGAAACGCGTTCCCAGTCCTGCCACCGGGAAAACTGCCTTGCGAATTCGCTTGCTCATTGGTGCCTGTTCGCCTCACGTGCCGGAAAGGGCACGACTTTAGCGGATGAAATGTAAGCATCCTGTTCGATTGGCGAGAATTCCGGCATCGTCGCAAACAGGATTTCCTGGATGCTGGCAGTGTCGTAGCTGGCAATCGCCTCGCGCAGGCGCGGAACATTGCCCAGCACCAGGTCGCGCGAGAACGTACGCACGCCGGCCTCGAGAATCTTCGGGTGCGCGGTCGAACGGTAGTCTTCGTCCGAATAGAACAGGGTCTCGTGCAGCTTCTCGCCCGGGCGCAAGCCGGTGTAGATGATCTGGATGTCCTTGTACGGCTGCTTGCCGGTCAGGCGGATCATCTGCTCGGCCAGCACGCGGATCGGCACCGGCTCGCCCATGTCCAGGGTGTAGATCGCACCATGCGACGCCGACGCGGCCGCCTGCAGGATCAGCTGGCAGGCCTCGGGGATGGTCATGAAGTAACGGCTGACTTCCGGGTCGGTGACCGTGACCGGACCACCGCGCAGGATCTGCTCGCGGAACAGCGGCACCACGCTGCCGGCCGACGCCAGCACGTTGCCGAAGCGCACCGTGACGAAACGGGTGTGCGTGGACTTCTGGTCCAGGCTCTGGCAGATCATCTCGGCGTAGCGCTTGCTCGCACCCAGCGCATTGACCGGGTCGACCGCCTTGTCCGTGGAAATGAACACGAAATGCTCCACGCGGGCTTCCAGGCACGCGCGGGCGACGTTCTCGGTCGCCAGGATGTTGTTGCGCACCGCTTCGCGCAGCTGCCGCTCCAGCACGGGCACGTGCTTGTAGGCGGCGGCATGGAAGGCGGTATCGACCGGGTGCAGCGACAGCGCGTGGCGGATCACGGCAGGGTCGCCACAGTCGCCCAGCACCGCCTCGATCTCGACATCGGGGAAGCTACGCCGCAGCTCGCCTTCGATGGTCAGCAACAGCAGCTCGCTGATCTCCAGCAGGATGATGCGACCGGCACCATGCCGCGCGCACTGGCGGCACAGCTCCGAGCCGATCGAACCACCGGCGCCGGTAACCATCACAGTGCGCCCACCCAACCAGCCGCGGATCAGGTTCCAGTCCGGCATGATCGGCTTGCGGCCCAGCAGGTCCTCGATCGCCACTTCCTTCAGCTGGCCCGGTAGCGACTGGCCCTGCAGGATGTCGCTGAGCTTGGGAACGGTACGGAACGGCACACCGGTGCTTTCGCAGATCGCGACAACGCGCTGCATGCCTGCGGCGTCCAGTGACGGCATGGCAATGACCAGCAGCTTGGCAGCGGTCTCGCGGACCACCGTCGGGGCGTCATCCAGGGTGCCGAGGATCGGCAGGCCCTGCAGCTTGGCACCTCGCAGGTGCGGTGCATCGTCGAGCAGGCCGACCGGCTCGAAGTTGCCGGAACGACGCAGGTCGCGCACCAGTGTTTCCGCCGCCTGGCCGGCGCCGAGGATCAGCACGCGGCGGGCGCTGGAATCGGACTGCAGTGCCTGGTAATCCTTCCAGGCCCGGTACAGCAGGCGCGGTGCGCCCAGCAGGGCCGACAGCGCGAACGGGTAGATCACCAGCACCGACATCGGCACGCCGTCGAAGCGCTTCCACATCAGCACCAGAACGATGGCGACCATGCCGATGAAGCTGGCCTTGAAGATGTTCAGCAGGTCGCTGACGCTGGCGAACCGCCACAGCCCGCGATACAGGCCCACGCGCCAGAACACCAAGCCCTGCAGCAGCAGGACCAGGGTGGTATCGACGTTCCACAGGGGCAGCGCCGGAGCGTTGGGCAGGATCGAGTAACGCCCTGCATGGAGCAACTGCCAGCATGCCCAGACCATGAAGAGGTCGTGGCAGACGATGGCCGAACGCGGCATCAGGCCGAGGATTCTGTCCCGCCAGGGTGAAGCCATAAGTCAGGTATTTCCTTGTCGGTAGCGCATTCCATTGCGCAGGAGGAGCCAGAGGACGCTCAGCGCGGTGAACCACGCGATCGCCACGGCAGCCTCCCACCTCGGCTGCAAATTGGAGCAGACATTGAACACTGTAATACTGAACAGGCCCAAAGCAAAGTACATCCCTGTCACCTGGGGGTGACTGGCTCCTGCCTGCACCGCGCGCTGGTAGACGTGCTGGGTATGGGGTTCCATCCAGCGTTGTCCTGAAATGATGCGCGCCAGCAGTGTGAAGCCCGCGTCCACGAGGAACGGCGAAACCGGGACCAGCAGCAGGATCCAGTTGATATCGGTACGCACGCTGGCGAGCGCCAGTACCGCTGCGACCGCATACCCCAACGCGCCGCTTCCGACATCGCCCATGAAGATCCGGGCCCGAGGGAAGTTGAACGGCAGGAATCCAAGGCAGGCCAGGCCCAGGGCCACGGCAGCCAGCGAGTACGGCCACGGCAGCACCGGCGCCAGCCCCAGCATCGCCACGACGGCCTGGCTGGCGGCAATGCCGTTGATGCCGTCCATGAAATTCCAGATGTTGATCAGTGAGGCGGTGAACAGCAGCACCAGCGCCGCCAACAGCCAGCTGCCACCATTCACCTTGACCAGGCCGGCCAGCAGCGTTGCGGCGATGAAATGCACCAGCAGGCGACGCATCGCTGGCAGGGGCCTGTGGTCGTCCCACCAGCCGATACCGGCCACCAGCACCAGCCCAAGGCTGGCCACCAGCACTGTCGGCGTGCTTTCGGGCCAAGCCCAGATGGCCACGGCTGCAGTCACCAGCAGGCTGATGACGATGGCGATGCCGCCACCGCGCGGGGTAGCGACGCTATGGCTGCGACGTTCGCCGGGCTGGTCCATCAACTGCTGGCGCAGCGCATAGCCACGTGCAGCCCAGGTCAGCACCGCACTCAGCAGGGCGAGCCCCAGCAGCGCGCCCATCACAAGCCAGGGCATGGATCAGAGCACCGCGTAGTTCAGCAGTGGCTTGACCGTTCCCCACTCCTTGCAGCTCGGGCACTGCCAGTGGTGGGTACGCGCACCGAAGCCGCAGCGGGTGCAGCGATAGGCCGGGTTGCGCACCAGCAGCTGGTCAGTGATGTGCTTGAGGTCATGCAGGGTGGCGGTGGAATCGGCGCCCTCGGCGAGGGTGAGGTCGATCAGCGCGGACTCGCCACGCACCGACGGACGATCCTTCAGCTGGCGGCCGAGGTAGGCACGCGCCGGGGCCACGCCCTCCTGTTCTTCCATCAGGCGGGTCAGCGCCAGCACCGGGGCAATGCCACGGTAATGCTCGGTCATCTCCGACAGGAACGCGCGCGCACCTGCCAGATCGCCCACCTTGCGATAGTTCTGCATCAACGCCGGCAGCAGTTCCGGCAGGTATTCGGGATCGTTGCGCGCGGCGCGCTCGAAGGCGCGCACGGCGGCCTCAGGATTGCCTGCGTCGGTTTCCAACCGGCCCTCGATGATGCCGGCGCGCACCGACATCGCATCGGCCTGATAGGCGCGGGCGATCGCTGCCCTCGCCTCTTCCAGCTTGCCGGCGCCACGGAATCGCTCGGCCAGTTCGCACTCGAACTGCCCGATCAGCTTGCCCATCGGCTCGCCGGTGACATCCTCGAAACGGGTGGCGTTGTCGATGGCCTTTTCCCAGTCACGCTCGGCCTGGTAGATGCCGATCAGGTGCTTGAGCGCCTGCGGTGCGCGCTGATCCAGCTGGGCCAGCTCGGTGAACACGGTCTCGGCACGGTCCAGCAGGCCGGACTTCATGTAGTCCTCGCCCAGGGCCAGCAGGGCCTGCACGCGTTGTGCGTCACTCAGGTCATGGCGATTGACCAGGCCCTGGTGCAGGCGGATGGCGCGGTCGACCTCGCCACGACGGCGGAACAGATGGCCCAGCGCGACCTGGGTCTCGAAGGTTTCCTTGTCCAGCTCGGCGATGTGCAGGAACAGCTCGATGGCCTTGTCCGGCTGCTCGTTGAGCAGGTAGTTCAGGCCACGGAAATAGGTGCTCGACAGGCGGCTGACCTGGCTGTCACCGTGGCGTTGGCCACCACGCCGCCCGATCACCCAGCCGGCCAGTGCGGCCAGCGGTACGAACAGGAAGAACCAGAACCACTCGGTGACGAAATCCATCTTCGATCAACGTCCATCAAAAGATTGGGGGGAAGCAACCGGTGCCGGCGAAGCGGCAGCGGACTTGTTGGCGCGACGCAGCTGGCCGTAGAGCGGAATGACCACGCTCACCAGCACCAGGCCAGCACCGACGATGACGCCGATCAGCAATGCGGCAATGATTGCCACGCCGACCGAGGTCTTCAGTTGGGTGAAAACAAGGTTGATGGTCATCTCGTCCATGTTCATGGCACCGATGATCAACCCAAGAATGAGTACCGCCAGCAGGACCAGCAGACGAAAAACCTTCATGCGACAGCTCCAGTGGCAGGAGTCCGTAGCTTATCCGACTCGCGGCTGGATTCGCACGCGGTGGCGCGACGGCAGGCTCAGGCCGGATCGGCGTCCAGCGGCAGCACACTGCTGACCCGCTCGCGCAGTTCCTTGCCCGGCTTGAAGTGGGGGACATGCTTGCCCGGCAGGGCAACCGATTCGCCGGTCTTCGGGTTGCGACCCAAGCGCGGCGGACGATAGTGCAGCGAGAAGCTGCCAAATCCACGGATTTCGATGCGATCCCCGGCGGACAGCGATCCGCCCATCATTTCCAGCAACGACTTCACCGCCAGATCGACATCATCGGCCTTCAGGTGCGCCTGGCGGCGCGCAAGGATTTCGATCAGTTCGGATTTGGTCATTACCGGCTCACATCAGGGGCATCTCAGCCTGAAACGGCCCGGGCAATGCCCGGGCCGTCCAGGAAACAACGAACAGCCTAAGGCCGATTACTCGGACTTGTTGCCGTTCAGCTGTGCACGCAGCAGCGCGCCCAGCTGGGTGGTGCCGCTGGAAGCCGAAGAGGACTGGTATTCCTCCAGCACTTCGCGCATTTCAGCGTCGTCCTTGGCCTTGATCGACAGCTGCAGGGTACGGCCCTTGCGGTCCATGCCCACGAACTTGGCTTCGACCTTGTCGCCGACCTTCAGGTGCTGGGTGGCGTCGTCAACGCGCTCGTTGGCGATGTCGCGGGCCGAGACGTAACCTTCGATGCCGTCAGCCAGCTCGATGATCGCGCCCTTGGCGTCGACTTCCTTCACCACGCCTTCGACCTTGGAGCCCTTCGGATTGGCAGCCATGTACTGGCCGAACGGATCCTGCTCCAGCTGCTTCACGCCCAGGGAGATGCGCTCGCGCTCCGGATCGACGGCCAGGACGACGGCGTCCAGGGTATCGCCCTTCTTGAAGTTGCGAACGACGTCTTCGCCGGTGGTGTTCCAGCTGATGTCGGACAGGTGGACCAGGCCGTCGATGCCGCCGTCCAGGCCGATGAAGATGCCGAAGTCGGTGATCGACTTGATCTGGCCCGACACCTTGTCACCCTTCTTGTGGGTGGCAGCGAAGGTTTCCCACGGATTGGCGGCAACCTGCTTCATGCCCAGCGAGATGCGGCGACGCTCTTCATCGACGTCCAGCACCATCACTTCGACTTCATCACCCACCTGGACAACCTTGGACGGGTTGACGTTCTTGTTGGTCCAATCCATCTCGGAGACGTGCACCAGGCCTTCGACGCCCGGCTCGATCTCAACGAACGCACCGTAATCGGTGACGTTGGAGACCTTGCCGAAGACGCGGCTGTTGGCCGGGTAACGACGGCCGATGTTGTCCCACGGATCCTCGCCCAGCTGCTTCAGGCCCAGCGAAACGCGGTTGCGCTCGCGGTCGAACTTCAGCACGCGGACGTCCAGCTCGTCGCCGACGTTCACGACTTCCGACGGGTGACGCACGCGCTTCCACGCCATGTCGGTGATGTGCAGCAGGCCGTCGATACCGCCCAGATCCACGAACGCGCCGTAATCGGTCAGGTTCTTGACGACACCCTTCAGGATCGCGCCTTCCTGCAGCTTGTCCATCAGCTGCTCGCGCTCTTCCGAGTGCTCGCTTTCGACGACAGCGCGGCGCGAGACCACGACGTTGTTACGCTTGCGGTCCAGCTTGATGAGCTTGAACTCGAGTTCCTTGCCTTCCAGGTAGGCCGGATCGCGCACCGGGCGCACATCGACCAGGGAACCCGGCAGGAAGGCGCGGACATCCTTGATGTCCACGGTGAAACCACCCTTGACCTTGCCGCTGATGCGGCCGGTGATGGTTTCGTTCTTTTCCAACGCTTCTTCCAGCTCGTCCCACACCATCGCGCGCTTGGCCTTCTCGCGCGACAGGACGGTTTCGCCGAAGCCGTTCTCGATCGAGTCGAGGGCGACCTTGACGATGTCGCCTTCGGCGACGTCGATTTCGCCAGCGTCGTTACGGAACTGTTCGATCGGCACGATGCCTTCGGACTTCAGGCCAGCGTTGATCACCACGACGTCGCCGCGGACTTCAACAACGGTACCGCTGACGATGGCGCCCGGCTTCAGCTTGGCCAGGTTGGCCTGGCTGGCTTCAAACAGTTCGGCAAATGATTCGGTCATTAGATTTACTCTGTTGGACACATGGGTCGGTGGCGTCCCCTTCAGGGGAATGGCGACCGCCCGCCTGTTGGTCGACCCCGGAAACGCAGGTCGTGTGTAGTAGGAAAACCGCCACGCATCATTGCGCGACGGGGCTGGTACAGCACTGCTATGCGCGACCACTGCCGATGCGGCTGGCAGTGCTCCCGCGCGAACGGATCAGGCAGCCGGAACCGGAAGCAGATCCATCACTCGGGCAACGACATCATCGATGCCGATGCCTGTGGTGTCGATGAGGACAGCATCGTCTGCCGGCTTCAGGGGCGCCACGGTACGCTGAGCATCACGGGCGTCGCGGGCCATGATCTCGCGCAGGAGGTCATCAAAGTTAACAGAAACCCCCTTGTCTTTCAACTGCTTATGCCGGCGCTCGGCGCGCTCCTCGGCACTGGCGGTCAGGAAGACCTTGTAGGGGGCGTCCGGAAAGATCACCGTGCCCATGTCGCGGCCGTCGGCGACCAGGCCTGGCAGTTCCCTGAATGCGCGCTGGCGCTCCTTCAGGGCGGCCCGGACCTCCGGGATGGCGGCAATGGCCGAGGCCAGCGCCCCGGTGGTCTCCAGGCGCAGCTCGTCGGTGGCATCGGTGCCGTTGACCATGACCCGCATGGCATCGCCCTGCTCGACAAACTGAACGTGGGTGTCGAAGGTGCAGCGGACCAGCGCGGAGGCGTCGGAGGTGTCGATGTCGGCCCAGCTTGCGGCCACGCCCACCGCCCGGTACAGCGCGCCCGAATCCAGGTAATGCCAGCCCATCCTGCGCGCGATGATGCGGCTGATGGTACCCTTGCCGGCCCCGGATGGGCCGTCGATGGTCAGGACGGGAGCGAGTGGATTCATGGGGGTCCCAGAGCGTGTGAAGAGGCCATTCTAGCCCCTGCCAGACGCCCCCAGCGGGATCTTTTGTGCAACCACTTGAAACCATGAGGAAAAGCCCGGTAGAATGGCGGGCTTGAACGAGCGTCAACTGCCGATTGTCTTTCGCATATCGCGGCCACGCTCCACCCGAACAACTACTGTTTACGCCGAGGTATGCCATGAAAGTCCTGTCCTCCCTGAAGTCGGCGAAGGCCCGTCACCGTGACTGCAAGGTCGTGCGTCGTCGTGGCAAGATCTTCGTCATCTGCAAGTCGAACCCGCGTTTCAAGGCGCGTCAGCGCTAAGCCTCACAGCCTTCCGGCTGCGGCTGGCCCTACGCGGGGCCGACCCGATGCAAGAAACCGCCTTCGGGCGGTTTTTTGTTTATGCGGCTTTTTCCTGCCGTTTTTGCTGTAATCGCCTTTCTTGACCACTGGGGAGTAGATCGAGATGAAGCGTTACCTGTCCGCCCTGGCCGTAATGGCCACCCTGGCCGCCGCCACACCGGCACTGGCCGATACCCTGCTTGTCGACCGTGCCCGCGAGAAGCCGGCCGGTGCCCTGCCCGTGCGCGGCCAGAGCATGCAGCAGGTGCAGGCGCAGTTCGGCGCGCCCAGCGAACAACTGCAGCCGCGTGGCGGGCAGAAGCGGCAGTGGCCGACCATCAACCGCTGGGTGTACCCGCAGTTCACCGTCTACTTCGAGAAGCAGAAGGTGATCGACGTGGTGGCCAACCAGGCGGACCCGAACGAAATCGGCCCGAAACCACCGATCCGTTGATCCCTTTACCCGCCGTGGGCGGGCCTGTGTAGCGAGACCATGAACCAGACCCTTCGTTTTCCTGCCGAGTGGGAAGCCCAGAGCGGCGTCCTGATTGCCTGGCCTACCGCCGACACCGACTGGGCCGACCGCCTGGGCCAGGTGGAAGAGACCTACATCGCCCTGGTCGCGGCCATCACCCGCTTCCAGCCGGTGCTGATCTGCGTGGCCGACGACGATGTGGAGACCTATGCCGAAATGCGGCTGCGCTCCAACCGCATCGACATGGACAAGGTCCACTTCACCACGGCCGCCTACGACGATACCTGGCTGCGCGACTCCGGCCCGATCACCCTGCGCCGCGCCGACGGCGGTTTCCAGCTGCTGGACTTCCGCTTCACTGGCTGGGGCGGCAAGTTCGACGCCACCCTGGATGATCAGCTGGTGGGCGTGCTCGACCAGGCTGGCGTGTTCAACGACGCCCCGGTGCGCAGCATTCCGTTCGCGTTGGAAGGCGGTGGCATCGAGACCGACGGCGAAGGCACCCTGCTGACCACCTGGAAGTGCCTGCACGAACGCCACCCGGACCGCGACCGCGCCAGCCTGAGCGCCGACCTGGCCGACTGGCTGCAGCAGGACCGCGTGCTGTGGCTGGACCACGGCTACCTGGAAGGCGACGACACCGACGCCCACATCGACACCCTCGCCCGCTTCGCCTCCGCTGACAGCATCGTCTACCAGGCCTGCGACGACGAGAGCGATTCGCACTACGCCGAGCTGCAGGCGATGGGCAACGAGCTGGCCGCGCTGCGCACCAAGGACGGCCAGCCGTATCGCCTGTTCCCGCTGCCGTGGGCGCGGCCGGTGATCGACGAAGGCCGCCGTCTTGCTGCGTCGTACGCCAACTACCTGATCGTCAACGGCGCGGTGCTGATGCCGGCCTATGGCGACCCGGCCGACGACCTGGCCCGTGATGTGCTGGCCCAGGCGCATCCGGGTCGCGAGATCGTGCAGGTGCCTTGCCGCTCGCTGATCTGGCAGAACGGCAGCCTGCACTGCATCACCATGCAGCTGCCGGCCGGGTTGTTGAAGGTTTGAGAAAAGGGAGTGCCGGCCGCTGGCCGGCAACCAGGCAATGCCTGACGGATTGATGGGGATGCCGGCCAGCGGCCGGCACTACCATCACCCATTCAGCGCGCAACACGCCGTCGCCGCCCATCCGCGCTAACATGCAGGTTTTCCCCCGCAGGAACGCCCCGCATGAACTCGCGCAGCCCCCTTACCGTCGCCCTGATCCAGGAGCGCAACCACGGTGATGCCGCCGCCAACCTGGCGGTGATCGAAGCACGCGTGGCCGAGGCGGCTGCGCAGGGTGCCAAGCTGGTGCTGCTGCAGGAACTGCACAACGGCCCGTATTTCTGCCAGCACGAATCGGTGGATGAATTCGACCTGGCCGAATCCATTCCGGGCCCGAGCACCGAGCGCTTGGGCGCACTGGCGAAGAAGCATGGCGTAGTGCTGGTCGGCTCGCTGTTCGAGCGCCGCGCTGCCGGCCTGTACCACAACACCGCGGTGGTGTTTGAAAAGGACGGCAGCCTGCTCGGCAAGTACCGCAAGATGCACATCCCGGACGACCCGGGCTTCTACGAGAAGTTCTACTTCACCCCAGGCGACATCGGCTTCAAGCCGATCGATACTTCGGTGGGCCGCCTGGGCGTGCTGGTGTGCTGGGACCAGTGGTACCCGGAAGCGGCACGCCTGATGGCGCTGGCCGGCGCCGAGCTGCTGCTGTACCCGACCGCGATCGGCTGGGACCCGGACGACGTGCAGGACGATAAGACCCGCCAGCGCGACGCCTGGGTGCTGAGCCACCGTGGCCACGCCGTGGCCAACGGCCTGCCGGTGCTGAGCTGCAACCGCGTCGGCCACGAGGCGTCGCCGCTGGGCGCGTCGGGCATCCAGTTCTGGGGCAACAGCCACGTGCTCGGCCCGCAGGGCGAGTTCCTGGCCGAGGCCGGCACCGAGGCCACCGTGCTGCTGTGCGACGTCGACCTGCAGCGCAGCGAGCATGTGCGCCGCATCTGGCCGTTCCTGCGTGATCGCCGCATCGATGCATACGGCGACCTGCTCAAGCGCTACATCGACTGAGCCGGAGCCCGCGCATGGCCGTCCTCATCCGTGATGCCGGTCCGGCCGACATCGACGCAATCACCGCCATCTATGCGGTGGAAGTGACCGATTTCGTCAACACCTACGAGTACGACATCCCGGACGCGACCGAGATGCTGCGCCGCATGCGCGACATCATCGATCGTGGCTTCCCCTACCTGGTCGCCGAGATCGACGGCCAGGTGGCTGGCTATGCCTATGCCAACACCTATCGCACCCGCATTGCCTACCAGTGGACCGTGGAGAACTCGGTCTACGTCGATGCCGCGTTCCAGGGCAAGGGTGTCGGCACCGGCCTGCTGCAGGCCTTGATCGACGCCTGCGTGGCACGTGGCTACCGGCAGATGGTGGCGGTGATCGGCGAACCGACCAACACCGCCTCGATCAAGCTGCACGAACGCTTCGGCTTCGAGCTGGTGGGCGTGTTCCGCGGCCTCGGCCGCAAGCATGGCCGCTGGCTCGACACCGTGCAGATGCAGCGCGCGCTCGGCGATGGCGCCGACACCGCACCCTCCAATGAATGAACCCATGACCGAAACCCTTCCCGAGACCGGCGACGACCTGTTCGCCGGCCAGCCGGTGCGCGTCGTCGAACGCGACGGCGTGCGCTACACCCTGCTGGGCACCGCCCACGTCTCCCGCGCCAGCGTCGAGGCCGTTGAAAAAGCCATCGACAGCGGCCGCTTCGATGCCGTTGCCGTCGAGCTGGACCCGCAGCGCCTGCAGGCGCTGAGCGACCCCGACACACTCGCCAAGCTCGACCTGGTCGAGGTGATCCGCAAGGGCCGCGTCGCCCTGTTCGCCGCCAACCTGGCTCTGTCCGCCTATCAGCGTCGCCTGGCCGAGCAACTCGACATCGAGCCCGGTGCCGAGCTGAAACGTGCGGTGGAACTCGCCCGCGAACGCAACCTGCCGGTGCACCTGATCGACCGCGAGGTCGGCTTGACCTTCCGCCGCGCGTCGCAACGGCTGGGCTTCTTCGGCAAGCTGAAGCTGGTTGCCGGCCTCGGCGCCGGCCTGTTCTCGTCCGAAGAAGTGGGCGAGAACGAGATCGAGAAGCTCAAGCAGGGCGACATGCTGGAATCGAGCTTCGGTGAGTTCGCCAGCGAGAGCCCGGCGCTGTACGAGACCATCATCGGTGAGCGCGACCGCTACATGGCCACGCGCCTGCGCGAAGCGCACGACCCGCAGCAGCGAGAAGTGCTGGCGGTGGTCGGTGCCGGTCACCTGGCCGGGCTGGCGCGCTATCTGGAAACCGATACCGAGGCACCGGCGCCGCTGCGCGCCGAGCTGGAGGCGGTGCCGAAGAAGCGCAACATCCCGTGGTTCACGCTCGGCATCCTGGCGATCGTGGCGACCGGCATCGGTGTGGGCTTCTACCGCGGCGGCCTGGGCGTGGGCACCGAGCTGCTGGCGACCTGGGCAATGTATACCGGCGGCCTGGCGGGCCTGGGCTGCCTGCTGGCAGGCGGTCACCCGCTGAGCATCCTCACCGCGATCGCGGTGGCCCCGTTCAAGCCGTTCCGCCTGAGCATCCCGACCGGCGCATTCTCGGCGCTGGTGGAAGCGCGCCTGCGCAAGCCGACCTACGAGGACTTCCTGAAGCTGCGCGACGATGCGCAGAGCCTGAAGGGCTGGTACCGCAATCGCGTTACCCGCGTGGTGCTGACCTTCATGCTGACCAACATCGGCAGCATGCTCGGCCTGTGGCTGACCACCTTCAAGGTGTGGGGCAAGGTGGCGGGGTAAGCCTCTCAACCGGCCACAGAATCTGTAGCGCCCGAGCCCATGCTCGGGCGACGCCGCGACGCGGCGAGCAGAAAAAAAGGGGGAGACCGCCCCACTACGACCGGCCTCCCCCACACCACAACACGTTGGCGCGCATTACAGCCGGGCAGCGCCCGGCTCCATCCTCTCCAGCCCGCGTGCACGGCGGATCAACCGCGTCACGGCCGAGCGCAGGTCATCGAGCACCGCATAGATCGTCGGCAGGAACAGCAGGCTGACCACCGTCGAGAACGCCAGGCCGCCCGCAATCGCGCGCGCCATCGGCGAATACTCCGGGCCATTGCCGAACATCTGCGTGTCGGTCAGCGAGATCGGCACCATCGCCAGGATCGCCGTGCCCATGGTCATCATGATCGGGCGCAGGCGTTCGCGTGAGCCTTCCACCAGCGCCTGGGTACGGCCCATGCCGCTGCGCCGCAGGTTGTTGATGTGCTCGATCATCACGATGCCGTTGTTCACCACCACGCCCATCAGCACCAGGATGCCGATGAAGGACATGATTCCGAACGAGGTGCCGGTGATCCAGAACAGCCAGAACACGCCGAAGATCGAGAACAGCACGCCACTCATGATTGCCGCCGGGAACAGCAGCGACTCGAACACCGCCGCCATCACCACGTAGATCATCACCAGCGCGATCAGCAGGTTGAACACCATCTGCTGCATCGCTTCGTCATCGTTGCCGTAGTCGCCGCCATCGAAGGTGAAGCCGTAGCCCGCCGGGAAGTTCATCGGCTTGAGCACGGCCTCTATCGCCTTGCGCCCGTCCGGTGCGGTGACCTTCCCGGCCAGGTTGGCCTTGATGGTCAATGTCGTCTGACGGTTGGTACGGCCGATCTGGGTGGCCGACGAACCAACGTCCACGGTGACCAGACTCAGCAGCGGCACGCTGCGGCCATCGCCGGTACGCACGCTGAAACCGGCCAGGTCTTCCGGGCTGCTCTGCTCGGCGCCGGCAAAGCGCACCCACACCGGCACTTCATTGTCACCGCGGCGGAACTCGCGCATCGGTGCGCCGCGCAGCGCCAGGCCGACGAAGCTGGCCACTTGTTCGGCGTTGAAGCCGAATGCTGCGGCACGCTCACGGTCGACGCGCACCTTCAGCTCGCCGCCCTTCTCGCCATTGTCGATGCGCACGTCCCGCAGTTCGGCACGCTGCGCCAGCAACGGCACCACTTCCTGGCCGATCTCCTGCAGCATCGAGCTGGAATCGCCGACCAGCTGCACCTGCACGCCCTGGTTGCCGCCACCCCCGCCATCGCCACCCTGGTTGCCGACGAAATAGTCGGTGCGGGCGGACTTCGGCAGGCCCTTGCGCAATTCTTCCTGCAGCGCCTTGATGTCCTTGGCGTACTTCTCGTCCAGGGTGACCACCGTGGAGCTGCCTTCCTGCTCGCTGTACCAGGAGTACACCTGCTTGACGTGCAGGCGCTCGCGGTTCTGGTCGATCCAGCTCTCCACGCGCGCCACTTCCTCGGACATCTGCCGGTAGGTGTAGGCGCCCTTCCACATGTAGCCGATGAAGATGTCCTTGCCGCCCTCGCCACCGAACATGTCGACCTTGGTCAGCTTCATCGGCACCAGGCTGACCAGCACCACCAGCAGGATGCCGAGCAGGCTCCAACCGCGGTGATGCAGTGACCAGTCCAGCAGCTGTGCATAGCGCCGCTGCAGGCGCGCGATCAGGCCGGTCTGCGAGTGCACCAGCTTGGGTGTGGCCATGCGTGCGGACAGCATTGGGATCAGGCTGACCGCGACCAGCCACGAGGCCAGCAGCGAGACCGAGATGGTGATCGCGATCTGCGCCATGAAGATGCTGATGTTGTTGGTTTCGCCGAACAGGTTCGGCACGAACACGATGCAGTGGCACAGCGTACCGGCGCTGAGCGCGATGGCCACGTTGCGGGTGCCGATGATCGATGCCAGCCGTGGCTGCCCCGGCATGCGCTCGCGCTCCTGGTAGATGCTCTCCACCACCACCACGGCGTTGTCGACCAGCATGCCCACGGCCAGCAGCAGGCCCATCATGGTCAGGATGTTCAGCGTCACCCCGACGAAGTACATGAAGCCCAGGGTGATGGTGAAGCAGATCGGAATGGCCAGGGTCACCATCAGCGTCGACGGCCAATGGCGCAGGAAGAAGAACAGCACCGTCACCGACAGGATCAGGCCGACCGCACCGGCTTCGGCCAGCTCCAGCAGTGACGAGGTCACTGCCTTGCCCTGGTTGTCGATCACCTTGATCTGCACGTCGCGCATCGACGGCTGCGCGCGGATCGCCTCGACTTCGGCCAGCGCCGCACGCGAGACGTCCACCAGGTTGGCACTGCGCTCCTTGAAGATATCCAGGCCCACCGCCGGGTTGCCGTCCAGGCGGCGCCCGTAGTTCATCCGTGCCGGCTTCAGGCGCACGTCGGCGATATCGCCCAGGCGCAGGCCCTTGGCGTTGATCACCAGGTCGCGCATTTCCTGCAGGTCGGTGATCTCGCCCACCGGCTGCACGCGCACGCGCTGGCCGTTGTCGTCGATCTGCCCGGCCGAGATCGAGAAGTTCAGCGTGCGCAGGCGCTCGCTCAGCTCGTTGATGCTCAACCCATGCGCGTTGAGCCGGTTCGGATCGATGGCGATCTCCACCTCGTTCGGCGGTGCACCGGTGATATCGACGCGGGCCACACCGGGAATACGCTCGATGCGCCGCTTGAACTCACGGTCGAGCATGTCATAGGCAGTGGTCAGGTCGGTGGTGCTGGCCAGGCGCACCTTCAGTACCGGCTGGTCACTGCTGGACCACTTGAACACGTTGTAGCGCTGCAGGTCGTCGGGCAGGTCGCTGCGGATCGCATCGATACGCTCGCGCGCGTCGGACGCGGCAATGGCGATGTCGCGGTCCCAGTCGCTGAACTCGATGTAGATCAGCGCCGCCTCGGAGGTGGCCGATGAGCGCATGCGTTTGATGCCGGTCATCGTCGCCAGCGACTCCTCGACCGGGCGGATGATGGTCCGCTCCACTTCCTCGGGCGTCGAACCGGTGTATGGGATCTGCACGAACAGGAACGGCGCGGAGATGTCCGGCAGCGCCTCCAACGGCAGCCGGAACGAAGCGATCAGGCCGATCACCACCAGCGACACGAAGCACATGATGGTGGTGACCGGGCGGCGGATGGAGAACTCGGCAACGCTCATGCCGGCTCCTCCACACCTGCCGTGCCGCCCTCGTCGCCATGCAGGCCTTCACCGGCATGCTTGCGGCCGCGCTCACGGTAGTAGGCGTCGCCGCGACGATCCATCAGGTCGTACACCACCGGGATCACCAGCAGCGTCAGCAGCGTCGACACCAGCAGGCCACCGATCACGGTGATCGCCATCGGTGCACGCACTTCGGCGCCCTCGCCCATTGCCACCGCCAGCGGCAGGAAGCCGAACAACGTGCACAGCGTGGTCATGATGATCGGGCGCAGGCGCGAACGCGCACCTTCCACCAGCGCCTCATGCTTGGCCACGCCGGCTTCGCGCAGCTGGTTGACCTTGTCGATCAGGATGATCGCGTTCTTGGTGACCAGGCCGACCAGCAGGATCAGGCCGATGAACACCACCACCGAGATGGGCTTTCCGGTCAGCATCAGCGCCAGGATCGCGCCGACCAGCGCCAGCGGGATGGTGAACAGGATCACGAACGGGTGCAACAGCGACTCGAACTGCGAGGCCATCACCAGGTAGACCAGGAAGATCGCCAGTCCAAAGGCGAAGATCAGCGACTTCGCCGCCTGCGCCAGCTCCTCGCCCTGGCCACCGATGTGCAGGCCAACGCCCGCGCCCAGCGGCTGCTCGGCCACCATCTGCTGCACTTCGCGCATGGCTGCGCCGAGGTCGATGTCGCGCAGGTTGGCCGATACCACCGCTACCCGGGTCTGGTCGGCACGATGGATCTCGCTGGGGCCGGTGGTGGCGACCACGTCGGCCACCGCGTCCAGGGTGACCGGGCGGCTGCTGCCCGGATTGACGATCAGCCGGCGGATGCTCTCGACGCTGGCGCGGTCACCTTCCTGGGCACGCACCAGCACGTCGATCTTGCGATCACGGAAGCTGTAGCGGGTGGCGACGTCGCCGCGCACCTTCTTCACCACCACGTCGGCGATCTGGCGGGTGGTCAGGCCCAGCGCACCCGCGCGCTCCTGGTCGAAGCGGATCTGGATTTCCGGGAAGCCCTCTTCCACCGTCGATTTCACGTCGGCGTAGTGCGCATTGCCGCGTAGCATCGCCGCCAGGCGTTGCCCGGCCACTTCCAGGGTGGCCATATCCTGCCCGCGCAGTTCGATTTCCAACGGCGTGGAGAAGCTGAACAATGCCGGCCGCGCGAAGTCGACCTGGGCGCCCGGGTGCTGGCTCATGGTGCCGCGCAGGCGCTCGGTGATTGCTGCTTCGGTGCGCGCGTTGCCACCACCTTCCATCACCACAGTCAGCTTGCCGATGTTCTCACCGCTTTCGGTCGGACTGGCATCCAGCCGGGTGCCGCTGCCACTGACGCCATACAGCGAGGCCACGCCCTCCCCCTTGCCGTGCGCCAGCTGCAGCTCGCGCACCAGCGCATCGGTCTGCTTCAGCGGCGTGCCGGCCGGCAGCTTCACCGTCATTTCGAACCGGTCCTGCGCCAGCTGCGGAATCAGGTCCGCGCCAAGCATCGGTACCAGCGCCATGGTCGCCACGAAGATGATGGCTGCCACGCCCAGCACCTTGCCGGGATGCGCCAGCGCACTCGGCAGCAGGCGCAGGTAGCCTCGCTCGGCGCCTGCATAGGGTTTCATCGCCAGGTCGCTGGCCTTGCGCATTACCGGGCCGACCACTGCCACCACGCCACGCCACACGCGCACGACAAGCCAGGCCAGCGCATAGAAGCTCCAGCGCACGCTGGCAACCACGCCACGGCGGCCCAGCGCGACCGGCTTCTGCCAGCGCTTCTGCGGCTGCCATGCTGCGTTCGGCGCCTCTTCCGGGAACGCCAGCGGTGGCCGCCCCTTCAGCGAGCTCAGCATGGGGATCAGGGTCATCGACACCAGCAGCGAGATCGCGATGGCGATCGCCACGGTCAGCGCCTGGTCGCGGAACAGCTGTCCGGCAATCCCGTCTACGAACACCAGCGGCAGGAACACGGCGATGGTGGTCAGGGTTGAGGCAACCACCGCCATGCTCACTTCGCGGGTGCCGGCAATGGCCGCCTGCAGGACGCCCAGGCCACGCTCGCGGGCCTTGGCGATGCTCTCCAGCACCACGATCGAGTCATCCACTACCAGGCCGGTGGCCAAGGCCAGGCCGCCCAGCGACATCACGTTCAGACTCAGGCCGAGCTGGCCCATGAAGAAGAACGTGGCGATGATCGATACCGGCAACGACAGGCTGATCACGAACGTGCTCCAGCCATCGCGCAGGAACAGGAAGATGATCAGGATCGCCAGCAGGCCACCGATCACCGCGTCCTTCTTGACGTCGGCGATGGCGTGCTCGATGAAGCGCGACTGGTCCTCGATGGTGGTCAGCTCGACATCGGACGGGAACGTGCCCTTGATCTGCTCCAGGCGCTTGCGCAGCGCTTCGGCGGTCGACACGGTGTTGGCGTCGCCTTCCTTGTAGATGGCCAGCTCGACCGCCTCCTTGCCGCCCAGGCGGATGATCGCTTCGCGCTCCTTGTAGCCCTGGCGCACGGTGGCCACGTCCTTCAGGCGCACCGGCACGCCGTTGGCGACCACGCTGGAGCCGCCGCCGGATGATGCGCTCTGTGCCGCCGACGCCGCCGCGATGGCTGCAGCCGAACCGGTCGACGCGGCGATGTTGAACATCTGCTGCAGCGCCGAGTCGGCTGCGCTGCCGTTGGCGGCCTGGGTGGTGACCAGCAGGTTGCGGATTTCCTCGAGGTCGGCGAACTGGTTGACGGTACGCACCAGGAAGCGCTGCGAGCCTTCCTCCAGGCGGCCGCCGGAGATGTTGATGTTCTCGTCTTTCAGGCGCTTGATGACGGTGTCGATCGGCAGGTTCAGCTGCGCCAGCTTCTGCTGGTCGATGTCGACCTGGATCTCGTCCTCCAGTCCACCGCCCACCTTCACTGCTGCCACGCCGGTGACCGGCTCCAGCTTCTTCTTCAGGTCTTCATCGGCATAGCGGCGCAGGCCGGTCAGCTCGCGGACCGCATCGGCATCGCTGGTCGGCGCCGTCCTGTTCGACAGCACCAGGCGCATGATCGGCTCGGTGGACGGATTGAAGCGCAGCAGCACCGGAGCCTTGGCCTCCAGCGGCAGGTTCAGCGCTTCCATCTTGTCACGCACCTCCAGGCTGGCCTGGTCCATGTTGGTGCCCCAGGCGAACTCCAGCACCACATCGCTCTGGCCGGTGCGCGAGACCGACTTCAGCTTGCGCAGGTTCTTGACCACGCCCACCGCTTCTTCAACCGGCTGGGTGATCAGGGTTTCGATTTCGGTCGGCGCCGCACCGGTGTATTCGGTGCGCACGGTCAGCGTCGGGTAGCTCAGGTCGGGCAGCAGGTTGACCTTGAGGTTGCCGAGCGCGATCAGGCCGAACAGCAGCAGGGTGACCGTGCACATGGCGATGGTCACGCGGCGGCGCGTGGCGAATTCCACCAGGCCGCCGCGCATGCCGGCGGCGGCGCCGTCGCTCGCCGGCGAGGCACCGTGGTCGTGGCCCGGGGCGGTCATTGCTTGCTCCCGGCCTTGTCTGCGGGCTTGGCGGCCGCCGCGACCGCCTTCGCCTTCGGATCGGCGATCACCTGCACTGCGGTGCCGTCGCGCAGCGCGACCTTGCCGGCGGTGACCACCTGATCACCGGCCGCCAGGCCATCACGGATCTCCACCCAAGGGCCCTCGGCGTAACCCAGCTTGACCGGAACGCGTGCGACCTTGCCTTCGCGCACGCGGAACACCGCAGGTTCACCGTCATCGAGCAACGCCAGGCGCGGCACCACCAGCGCATCGGCACGCTGGTCGTAATCGATGCGGATGCGGCCGAACATGCCGGGCTGCAGCGCGTGGGCGGCGCCATCGAAGGCACTGACCACGCGAAACGTGCCGCTGCCCGAGTCCACCACCGGCGCGATGCGGTCAACGGTGCCGGTGAAGCTCTGGCCCGGCAGTGCGTCGGCCGCCAGCGTCACCGGCTGGCCGGCGCGCAGGGTGGCCAGCTCACGTTCGGGTACGTTGAGGGTGGCCTCCAGCCGCGAGTTGTCGACGATGCGGAAGATCGGTGTATTGATCTGCACGAAGTTGCCGGTCTTGATCGAGCGTGAGGCGATCACACCGGAGATCGGTGCCACGACCGTGGTGTAGGACAGCTCCAGCGTGGCCAGGCGGTACTGCGCACGGACGTTCTCCAGGTCGTAGCGCAGCTGGTCGACATCGGCGGCGCTGACCATCTGCTGGCCGACCAGCTTCTGTGCGCGCTGGTAGTTGTTTTCCAGCTTGCGCATCTGCGCTTCGCTCTGCGCCACGGCCAGGCGCGCGCGGTCCGGGTCCAGCCGCACCAGCGGCTGGCCGGCGGTGACCCGCTGCCCTTCCTCGACCAGCACCGCCAGGGCTACGCCGGAGGTCTTGGCGACCACCTGCGACTCGGCACGTGGCTCCAGCGCCGCGGTGCCGGTGTAGCTGGCTGCGACGGCACGATGGCTGGCCACCGCCACTTCGACCGGGACAGCGTCGACCTTCTTCTCCTCCTTGGTCTCGGCAGCCTTGGCTTCGGAATTGGGCCCTGCGGCGCAACCGCCCAGCAGCAGGGAGGTGGAGATCAGCAGTGCGGCAGCGCAGATTCCGCTGCGACGGCCGGACAGGAAGGTTAGGTGCGACATCGTCAGTTCCCTGGAGGATGCGTGGGCAGGTGTGGTAGCAAAGTAATGCACCACTTCACGGCAACACCATATCCCAAAGGTCATGGTGTCTTCACGCCGCTGGTCGGCCCGCCCCCATTTCAGCTAGATGAAACCTGAGGCTATACTCGGGTCGTTCCGTACCCCACGCCGGAACGACCAGACCCGAATCCCCGGAAACGACACCATGCGCCCGCAGCCGCTCGCCGCTTGTCTCGCTCTGGCCGTCCTCCTGCCCCTTGGGGCCGCCGCACAGCCCGCTCCCGCTCCTGCCACACCCGCCCCGGCGCCTGCCGCCGCGCCGGCGCCTGCCAAGCCCACCGGCAACTTCGACAATGGCCGTGTCCTGGCCTACACCTGCCAGGGGTGCCACGGCATCACCGGCTACAAGAACGCCTACCCCAGCTACCGGGTGCCGAAGATCGGCGGCCAGACCCAGCAGTACCTGGCCCAGGCCCTGACCGAGTACCGCCAGGGCAAGCGCCGGCATCCGACGATGCAGGCGCAGTCGATGAGTTTCAGCGAACAGGAGATCGCCGATCTCTCTGTTTACCTGTCCACCGTCAAGTAAGGCCCGCCCATGTCGAAAGCCGCGCATCCGATGCGTCACGCCATCGCCCTGTCCGTTGCCCTGCTGCTGGCGGCCTGTTCGCAGTCGCAGGTGGAAAACAGCGAGAAATCCGCCGCCGACCCGGGCCATGCCAGCGGCGAACACGGCTCTTCGTCCTCCGCCGGCCTGCCGGCAGGCCGCGAGGCCGCCGGTGAAGCCCGCGCCAAGGTGAAGGGCAAGGCCACCAACCAGAGCTGCATCGACTGCCATGGGGCCGACGGCAATGCGCCGATCGATCCGACCTATCCGAAACTGGGTGGCCAGTACGGCGACTATCTGGCGCATGCGCTGCAGGCCTACCGCGCCGGCGACCGCCAGCATGCGCTGATGACGCCGCAGGCGAAGGACCTGAGCGATCAGGACATCGCCGATCTGGCCGCGTATTTCGGCAGCCGGCCGAGCCAGTTGCGGGATCTGCACGGGGTCAAATGACGGTCGCCCCCCCGGCCAGTGCGGACCGTCGGTTGGTAGGCGCGGACCGTTGGTCCGCACAGATTCCGGATATCCACGCATGGCGTGGATCTGCTGAGCCGAGCGTGGGCTCGGCTCTACATCAATCGGCGCAACCGCTGGCGCCGGTCAACGCTCAGCCTTCCAGCTCTTCCCAGCGCGCGTACGCGGCATCCAGCTCGGCCTGCACCTTGGCCAGCTGCTGGGTGTGCGCGGTCACTTCGGCACTGCTGCGGGTGTAGAACGACGGATCGTTCATCGCCGAGGTCAGCCCTTCGACATCGCTTTCCAGCTTCTCGATGGTCTTCGGCAGCTGCTCCAGCTCGCGCGCTTCCTTGTAGGCCAGCTTGCGCTTGGGCGCAGCCGGGGTGGCAGCAGCCGGTGCGGCAGGTGCTGCGGCTGCCGGCTTGGCGGCGGGGGTCGCGGCAGGTGCTGCCACGCTGGCCGCATAACGCTGCCAGTCGCTGTAGCCACCGACGTACTCGCCGATCACGCCGTCGCCTTCCATCACCAGCGTGGAGGTCACCACGTTGTCGATGAAGTCACGGTCGTGGCTGACCAGCAGCAGCGTACCGGTGTACTCGCCCAGCAGCTCTTCCAGCAGCTCCAGGGTTTCCACGTCCAGGTCGTTGGTCGGTTCGTCCATCACCAGCAGGTTGGACGGCTGCGCGAACAGCTTGGCCAGCAGCAGGCGGTTGCGCTCGCCACCGGACAGGCGGGTGATCGGCGCGCGCGCGCGCTCGGGGGTGAACATGAAGTCCTGCAGGTAGGCATGCACGTGCTTGCGCTTGCCGTTGAACTCGAGGAAATCGCGGCCTTCGGCCACGTTCTCGATCGCGCTCCAGTCTTCGCGCAGCACCGCGCGGTACTGGTCGAAATAGGCGATCTGCAGGTTGGTGCCGGCGTTGACTTCGCCCTTGGCCGGCTGCAGCTCGCCCAGCAGCAGCTTCAGCAGCGTCGTCTTGCCGCTGCCGTTGGGGCCGATCAGGCCGATGCGGTCGCCGCGCATGATGGTGGTGGTGAAGTCGCGGACCATGGTGCGCTCACCGAAGGCGAACGAAATATCCTTGACGTCGATGACCTTCTTGCCGGAGCTGATGCCCTGCGCGGCTTCCATCTTGACGTTGCCGCTGAGATCACGGCGCTGCGAACGCTCCACGCGCATCGCCTTCAGGCGGCGCACGCGGCCCTCATCGCGGGTGCGGCGCGCCTTGATGCCTTGGCGGATCCAGACCTCTTCCTGCGCCAGCAGCTTGTCGAAGCGCGCGTTTTCCTGCGCCTGCGCGTTGAGGCGTTCCTCCCGGCGACGTTCGTAGTTGGCCCAGTCGCCCGGCCAGCTGGTGACCTGGCCGCGGTCGATCTCGACGATGCGGGTGGCCAGTGCACGCAGGAAGCGGCGGTCATGGGTAACGAACACCACGCTGCCGCTCCAACCCTTCAGGAACGCTTCGAGCCAGTCGATGGCTTCGATATCGAGGTGGTTGGTCGGTTCGTCCAGCAGCAGCACGTCAGGGCTGGACACCAGCGCGCGGGCGAGCAGCACGCGGCGCTTCATGCCGCCGGACAGGCGGCCGAACTCGGCCTCGCCGTCCAGGTCGAGCTTGGTCAGGGTTTCGCTGACGCGCTGATCGAGGCCCCAGCCGTTGGCGGCGTCGATCTTGGCCTGCACGTTGCCCAGGGCTTCGCCATCGAAGACCTCGGCATGGCTGAGATGGTGGAACTCGGCCAGCCACTGGCCCAGTTCACCGAGGCCATCGGCGACGACGTCGAACACCGAGCCGGCGGCGCCATGTGGCACTTCCTGCTCCAGGCGGGTGACGCGCACGCCCTGCTGCACACGGACTTCGCCGTCATCGGGCTTGTGGTCGCCGGACAGCAGCTTGAGCAAGGTGGATTTGCCGGCGCCGTTCCGGCCGATCAGGGCGATGCGTTCGCCCGGCTCGATCGACAGTTCGGCCTTTTCCAGCAACAACGGGCCGCCGACGCTGAAGTCGACGTTCTGCAGAGTAATCAGAGGCATCCGGATATTGTACGGGTTGGGGGCGTCGGCCGGGTTGCACCCGGCACCCGCGGTAGTGCCGGCCGCTGGCCGGCAACCTCAACGGCAACGTCAAAAGCTGGTTTCCTGTGGGGCGGCGGGGCGCGGATCCCGTCGTGGAATTCGCGCTGTGCGGATGGATCCCGGCTACCCCACCTCCCCCAGCAACGCCTGCAACCCTGGCAGCCATTGCTTGCCGGGGTGGCGCACCAGCCACAGGGTGCGCTGCAGGCCGGGCAGCGGCGTCTCGAGCACGCGCAGGCGGCCCAGCGCCAGCGGCTCTTCCAGCGCGTGACGCGAAAGGCAGGCCAATCCGAGGCCGGCGATCGCAGCCTGCTTGATCGCTTCGGTATTGCCCAGCTGCAGGGTCTGCGCGAAACCTCGCAGATGCGGCAACAGCGCCTGCTCCACCGCTTCGCGGGTGCCGGAGCCCGGCTCACGCAGCAGCCAGCGTGCGCGGCGCAGTTCGTCCAGCGTCCAGCGCGGCGGCGCGTCGACGGCGGCGACGATCACCAGCGGATCCTGCTGCCAGGCCGTGACCTGCAAACCGCGTTCATGGCACGGGCCTTCGATCAGGCCCGCGTCCACATCCAGGCGCTGCACGGCGGCGACTACGCCAGCACTGTTGTCGATGCGCAGATCGACCTCGGCGTGTGGCGCCTGCCGCAGCAGTTCCGCAATGCGCGGCGGCAGCAGGTAGTTGCCGATGGTGGTACTGGCGGCCAGCACCAATCGCAGCGGTGCTCCCTGCGATGGGTCGCCGCCGGCGGCCAGCTGCCGCTCCAGATCGGCGGCATTGACCAGCAGGGTGCGCGCCGGCTCCAGCAGTGCGCGGCCATGGCCGTTCAGGGCCAGGCGACGACCGATGCGGTCAAACAGCGGAGTACCGAAATGCGCCTCCAGTTCCTGCAGGGCGGCACTGCTGGCCGATTGCGAGAGCGCGATGGCCTGGCCGGCGGCGATGGTGCTGCCGTGGTCGGCGATGGCAACGAAGACTTGGAGCTGGCGCAACGTCAGGCGCATTACCGTTACCTTCTGGACAGGTAGATTTCACCCATATTATTCGTTTTACAGGTCATGAACGAAGGCGCACGCTTGCCTCGTCACCACAGCCCTGCCCTGCCATGAACGCCCCCGCTCTCTCCTCCTGGTCCCTGCCCGCCCTGCGCCAGCGCTGGCAGCCGCGCCTGCCCGGCCTTCTGCTGGTGGGCCTGATCGCGGCGGCATCGCTGTACCTGGCCGAGCTTCCCTGGTTGCAGGCGCATGGCCTGAGTGCACTGACCGTCGCCATCGTGGCCGGCATCGTGGTCGGCAACACGCTCTACCCTCGGCTGGCGCCGAGCAGCGCGGCCGGTGTCGGTTTCTCCAAGCACTGGCTGCTGCGTGCCGGCATTGTGCTGTACGGCCTGCGCCTGACCTTCCAGGACATCGGCCATGTCGGCGTCAGCGGCGTGCTGATGGACGTGCTGGTGGTCGCCAGCACCTTCGGCCTGGCCGGCTGGCTGGGCGTACGTGTGTTCAAGATGGAACGCGAGGCGGCAATGCTGATCGGTGCTGGCAGCGCGATCTGCGGTGCGGCAGCGGTGATGGCCGCCGAACCGGTGGTGCGCGGCCGCGCTGCGCAGGTCACCGTCGCGGTCTCTACGGTGGTGGTGTTCGGCACGCTGGCGATGTTCCTGTACCCCGCCCTGTATGCGCTGGTGCAATCGCACGGCTGGCTGGCGATGGACGCACGGCAGTACGGCCTGTTCACTGGTGCGACGGTGCATGAAGTGGCGCAGGTGGTGGCCGCCGGCCGCGCGGTCAGCGAAGCCGCCGCCGATACCGCGGTGATCACCAAGATGGTGCGGGTGATGCTGCTGGCGCCGTTCCTGGTCGTGTTGTCGTTGTGGCTGGCGCGTGGCGGCAAGGCCAGCGCCGACGGCAGCAAGGCGCGCATCGTAGTGCCGTGGTTCGCGTTCGGTTTCGTGGCAGTGGCCGGTTTCAATTCACTGCACCTGCTGCCGGCCGGCCTGCAGGCCGGGCTGGTGCAGCTGGATACTGTGCTGCTGGCGATGGCGATGGCCGCACTGGGCCTGACCACCCATGTCTCGGCGCTGCGCCAGGCCGGCCTGAAGCCACTGCTGCTGGCGCTGATCCTGTTCGCCTGGCTGCTGTTCGGTGGCCTGGCGATCCACCAGGGTGTGTTGGCGGTGCTGGGCTGAGCAGGAGCGTACCGACCAGGGTCGGCGCCCACCCGACCCCACCCCATTAGACGGGACCGGCCACGCGGGCGGGTACAATGCGCCATGACTGATTTCTCGACCCTGCCGCTGAGCCCGGCCCTGCAGCCCGGCCTGGACGCCCTCGGCTACACCACCCTCACCCCCGTGCAGGCGCAGAGCCTGCCGGCCATCCTGGATGGCCGCGATGTGATCGCACAGGCGCCGACCGGCAGCGGCAAGACCGCCGCCTTTGGACTGGGCCTGCTGCAGTCCATCGACCCCAGCCTGATCCGCGTGCAGGCGCTGGTCCTGTGCCCGACCCGCGAACTCGCCGACCAGGTCGGCAAGCAGATCCGCAAGCTGGCCACCGGCATTCCCAACCTGAAGCTGTTGCTGCTGGTGGGTGGCGTGCCGCTGGGCCCGCAGCTGGCCTCGCTGGAAGGCCACGATCCGCACGTGGTGGTCGGTACGCCCGGCCGCGTGCAGGAGCTGGCACGCAAGCGCGCGCTGAATCTTGGCGCGGTGCGCACGCTGGTGCTGGACGAGGCCGACCGCATGCTCGACATGGGTTTTGAGGAGCCCATCCGCGAGATCGCCGGCCGCACCCACAGGGATCGCCAGAGCCTGCTGTTCTCCGCCACCTTCCCCGACAGCATCCGCGCCATGGCGCGTGACCTGCTGCGCGACGCGGTGGAGGTGACCGTGGAAGGTGCCGACCAGGCACCGGCCATCCGCCACCTGTTCTGCGAGGTGGAACCGGCGCATCGCCAGAAGGCGCTGGCCGGCCTGCTGTTGAAGTACACGCCGGAATCGGCGGTGGTGTTCTGCAATACCCGCAAGGACGTGGACGAAGTGGCCAACTCGCTGCAGCAGTTCGGCTTCTCCGCACTGGCCCTGCACGGCGACATGGAGCAGCGCGACCGTGAGGAAGTGCTGTTGCGGCTGGCCAACCGCAGCTGCAACGTGCTGGTCGCCAGCGACGTCGCCGCGCGCGGACTGGACGTGGAAGAGCTGGCGGCGGTGATCAATTACGAGCTGCCGACCGACGTGGAGAGCTACCAGCACCGCGTGGGCCGTACCGGCCGTGCCGGTGCCAGCGGCCTGGCGATCAGCCTGGTGGCCGGCCGCGAGAAGACCCGCGCCGAAGCCATCGAAGCGCAGATGGGTCAGCCGCTGGACTGGCAGAAGACGCCACTGGCGACCTCGCGCCCGGCCGAGTTGCCGCAGGCGGCGATGCGCACTCTGCGCATCGACGGCGGCAAGACCGACAAGCTGCGCCCGGGCGACATCCTCGGCGCACTGACCGGCGATGCCGGCCTGTCGAGCAAGTTCATCGGGAAGATCGCGATCTTCCCGACCCGCTCCTATGTGGCGATCGCGCGTGAACAGGCCAACAAGGCCGTCGCCAGGCTGGAAGCCGGCAAGATCAAGGGCCGTCGTTTCCGCGTACGGATGATGTGATTGAAGCCGCGTTGCCAACCACGGTTGGCAACGACCGGCTCCCGGCCCTTCGCTCTGGTAGATGCCAACCCTGGTTGGCATTCACCCTTCGATCAGAACACCAGTTCGGTGTGCAGTGGCAAGCCCGCCTCCCAGCGGGCCCGCCCGCCCAGGCCGTCGAGCTCGACCAGCACGCCTGCACCGACCACTTCAACACCCAGGCGGCGAACCAGCGACAACGCAGCGACCAGCGTGCCGCCGGTGGCCAGCACGTCATCGATGATCGCGACGCGGGCACCGGACGGCAACGCGTCGGCGTGCACTTCGATGCAGTCGCTGCGGTACTCCAGCGTGTATTCCTCGCGCAGCACCTCGCCCGGCAGCTTGCCCGGCTTGCGCACCGGCACGAAGCCCACGCCCAGCTCCAGTGCCATCGCGGCGCCGAGGATGAAACCACGCGATTCGATGCCGACCACCGCGTCCAGCTTCTGGTCGCGCCAACGGTCGGCCATCGCGGTGATCGCGCCGCGGAAGTCCTCGCCGTGGGCGAGCAGCGGCATGATGTCCTTGAACAGGATGCCGGGCTTGGGGAAGTCGGCGATGTCGCGCAGGCGGGAGGCCCACTGCGGAACGACAATGGCGTCGGTCATGTCACATTGGCTATCTGATGGCGGCATAGGGTACCTGTTCCGGGCGCCGGCTGCCTGTTGGGGGTGTCGGCAGGGCGCAGCCCTGCCGAAACCCAGCCTCAGGAACTGCAGGACAGCATCGAGCAGCCGGCGCGGTTGTCGGCCCACGCCGGGCGCTTGCCAGCGAAGTGCTCGAGCCCCGGGCGTTCGGTATATGGGTCGCGCAGCACGTCCTGCAGCGCATGCACACCGCCGAGGTCACCCTGCTCTGCGCGGTCGATCGCCTCCTGGGCCAGCCAGTTGCGCAGCACGTACAGCGGGTTGGCCGCTGCCATCTTCGCCAAGCGTTCGCGGGCCGACAGCGGATCGCTATGCAGGCGCGCTGCGTAGTCCTGCAGCCATTGCTGCAACGGCGCCTGCACCGCATGCTTGCGCGCCTCGTCGTAGTACACCGCGTCCAGAACCGTAGCGTCCGCTGCCGACGGGTCGATGCGCATCAGTGCACGCCAGGCCAGGGTCATGTCCATGGCGCCCTCCTGCATCAGCTGCTGCCAGCGCTGGTAGAGCTGCAGGTCGTCATCGTTGGCAGCAGCCAGCCCCAGCTTCGATGCAGCATCGCGACGCGTGCAGGCCACGAAGGTGGACTGGTAGGCCGCCAGGCCCGCCTGCAGCGGTGCGACATCGGCGAACAGTGGCGACAACGCCTGCGCCAATCGGCTCAGGTTCCAGTACGCCACCTGAGGCTGGGTGCCGAAGCGGTAGCGGCGCCCCTGGGCGTCGGTGGTGTTCGGCGTCCACTCCGGATCGAAATCCTCGACCCAGCCATAGGGGCCGTAATCAAGTGTGAGACCGAGCACGGACAGGTTGTCGGTGTTCATCACACCATGCACGAAGCCGACACGCATCCAGTGCGCGATCATCTCGGCGGTGCGCACCGCGATCTGCGCGAACCAGTCGCCATACAGTGCCTCGCCCTGCTCCTCCAGCCCGGGGAAATCACGGGCGATGCAGGTGTCCACCAGCTGTTGCAGCAAGGCAGTCTCGCCACGCGAGGCCGGCAGCTCAAACGAACCGAAACGCAGGAACGACGGCGAGACCCGGCACACAATGGCGCCAGGCTCGGCACGCGGGTGGCCGTCATAGAACATGTCGCGCACCACCTCCTCGCCGGTACCGACCAGCGACAACGCGCGCGTGGTCGGCACGCCCAGGTGGTGCATCGCTTCGCTGCACAGGAACTCGCGGATCGACGAGCGCAGCACTGCCCGTCCATCGGCACCGCGCGAGTAAGGCGTCGGCCCGGCCCCCTTCAGCTGCAGCTCCCAGTGGCGGCCATCGGGTGCCACCAGCTCGCCCAGCGAGATCGCACGTCCGTCGCCGAGCTGGCCGGCCCAATGGCCGAACTGATGGCCACCGTAATTGGCGGCCCATGGCTGCATGCCGGCGTACAGCGCGTTGCCGCCGAATACATCGGCGAAGCCTTCGCTCTCGATCTCGGCAGCATCGAAGCCGAGCATCGTGGCAACCTCAGGCGACCACGCCAGCAACGTGGGCGCCACCACCGGGGTCGGCATCACCGGCGACCAGGCCGCGCCCAGCACTTCACGCCTGCGCGGGCCGGATTCGGGGTCGCCCGGCAGGGTGTGCAGCAGGCGGTTGTCGAAACGGAGGCTGTCGGTATCCATGGTGCTGAAGATGGGGGCGACGGCCGCCCGCCTCAATTGCCGCTGAGCGCCTGCAGGTGGCCACCGTGGGCCTCGGCACGCTGGTAGGCCGGGCGCTCGCTGATGCGCTTGAGGAAGCCACGGAGCGCCGGCTTGTCGTCCAGGCCACCACCCCGTGCGGCCGCAGCCTGGATCGGGAAGCTCATCTGGATGTCGGCCGCACTGAAGCGCTCACCGGCAAACCACGGGCTTTCAGCCAGGCGGCGCTCCATCCAGTCCAGATGCAGCCGCCGCTGCGGGCCGATGAAGCCGCGCTCGGCCTTGTCGGCAATGCTGCGTGCGATCGGGCGCGCAAAGAACGGCATCGGCGCGTTGCGTATGCGGCCCATCACCAGGGTCAGCAGCAGCGGCGGCATCGCCGAGCCTTCGGCGTAGTGCAGCCAGTAGCGGTAAGCGATGCGTTCGGCCCCGTCGGCCGGCATCGGTGACGGCGACAGCTGGCGTTGCGTGTCGTAACGGTCAGCGAGGTAGTCGAGGATCGCACCGGACTCGGCCAGTACCAGCTCGCCATCCTGCAGCACCGGCGACTTGCCGAGCGGATGCACGTTGCGCAGTTCCGGCGGCGCCAGCAGCGTCTTCGGGTCACGCGGATAGCGGCGCAGTTCGTAGTCCAGCCCCAGCTCCTCCAGCATCCACAGCACGCGCAGCGAACGGGAGTTTTCCAGGTGATGAACGATGCGCATGGGGACGATCCTTGGGAAGGCCTCCATCCTACCGCGCCGGCTGCATGCCCTTTGTAGAGTCGAGCCATGCTCCACTGTCTTTGAAACCAGTCGAGCGTGGCTCGACTCTACAAAAAACAGCGGGCAATAAAAAACGCCGGAAGCTCTCGCTTCCGGCGTTCTGGCTACCCAACGGTAGCAGACGGATTAGACCGCCTGCACCTGGTCAGCCTGCATACCCTTCTGACCCTGGACGGCGATGAAGGTAACCTTCTGGCCTTCCTGCAGGGTCTTGAAGCCGGTGCCCTGGATCGCGCGGAAGTGCACGAACAGGTCCGGGCCGCTTTCCGGGGTGATGAAGCCGAAGCCCTTGGCGTCGTTGAACCACTTGACGGTGCCGGTCTGACGTTCAGACATTTTACTAACTCCTGAAACACATGTTGAAAAAAATCGCAGCCACCGGGTATCGGGGCCGAGACTGAGTTGCAGGCGTTGGTAAAGCGGATCGATGAGCGGATCGTGAGATCAACTGCACCAGGCCACGATTCACGGTGACCCTAGCAAACACAGTGGGTCGCACGATACGCGTGTTTTCCGCAAAAAGCGATAGTCCCGACGTTCATGGGACCAGGTCACCCGCTAGGCGTGACAAGGGTTGGCAGCCGTTCGCGGCTAACCCCGAGCCCCCATTCAGGTTTTTCCTACCCTACACTGGGGAAATGACTGAAGCTGAAACCCCCGCTGAATACGCGCCCCCTCGCATCTGGGTGGACGCGGACGCCTGTCCCACTGTCATTCGCGACATCCTGTTTCGTGCGGCTGAACGGGTGGGGATCGAACTGACCCTGGTCGCCAACCAGTGGATCCGCACCCCGCCCTCACGCTGGCTGCGCTCGATCCAGGTGCCGCAGGGCCTGGACGTGGCCGACAGCGCCATCGTCGAGCGGGTCGCCGCCGGAGACCTGGTCGTCACCCAGGACATCCCACTGGCTGCGCTGGTGCTGGAGAAAAAGGCCGTGGCGCTGAACCCGCGCGGCCAGCTGTACACCCCAAACAACATGGCCGAGCGGCTGTCGATGCGCAATTTCATGGAGGAACTGCGCGGTGCCGGGGTCCAGACCGGCGGACCGCCGCCCCTGGGACCCCGCGACCGGCAGCTGTTCGCCGCCGAGCTGGACCGCTGGCTGGCGCGACGCCCGGCCGGCTGAGCGCCTGGCCGCCCTAAGCCGGAAGGCTCAGGCTGCGGCCGCTGCTGAACATCCGTCGTGCGCCACTCAACGGGTCGTCGAAGGCCAGGGCCCGCGCCAGCAGCTGCAGCGGTGACTCGGCCACATCCAGTGGCCGTTGCCGAAGCTGCGGGTACAGGTCGTCACCCAAGATCGGCACCCCCAGCATGGCCATGTGCACGCGCAACTGATGCTTGCGGCCGGTCTCCGGCAGCAGCCGGTAGCGCCAGATCGCCCCTTCGGCCTCGATCAGCTCGATCCGGCTGCGCGCATTGGGTTCACCGGGCACTTCGAACATGCGGAAGAACGGCTCGCCCGGCACCAACCGGCTGTCCCGCTGCAACGGAAACGCCAGCCCCGGCAGCGCCGGTGCCAGGGCCTCATAGGTCTTCTCGATGCGCCGCTCACGGAACAGGCGCTGGTAAGCATCGCGCGACCCTCGCTGGGTCGAGAACAGCACCAGCCCGGCCGTCAGCCGATCCAGCCGGTGCAGCGGCACCAGATCGGCATTGCCGGTGCGGGCGACCAGCCGCGCCAGCAGCGTCTCGCGCACATGCCCACCCGCAGGTGTCACCGGCAGGAAATGCGGCTTGTCGGCTACCAGCAGGTGCGCATCCAGATGGACGATGGTCTCGACAAAGGGAATCACCGGTTCGTCGGCCACCTCGCGGAAGTACTGGATCTCCCGCCCGACCTGCCAGGGCATGTCCGCAGTGAGCGCCCTGCCCTGCGCATCCAGCACACGGCCACGCGCGAAGCGATCCTGCCATTGCGCGCGCGCGATGCGCGGGAAACGTGCACACAGGCCATCCAGCAGGGTGGCCCAGGGCCCGGGCGGCAACTGCAGTCGGCTGGGCAAGGTCATGGCGTCCACTCCGGCCACAGGAAAGAACGCAAGCGTGCCACCGTTGACGCTGCGCAGACAGCCCGGCCACGGACACCCCCGGAGCAAACCTCTATCATTGTCCTCTTTAGTCCACGGATCCCCCATGGCTCTTACCGCCACCATCCGCAAGGCCGAACTGCAGATCAGCGACATGGATCGCGGCTACTACGCGACCCACAACCTGACCCTGGCCCAGCATCCGTCCGAGACCGACGAGCGCCTGATGGTGCGCCTGCTCGCCTTCGCGCTGAACGCCGGCGACCGCCTGGAGTTCGGCCGCGGCCTGAGCACCGATGACGAACCCGACCTGTGGGAACACGACTACACCGGCGACATCCTGCAGTGGATCGATCTGGGCCATCCGGACGAATCGCGCATCCGCAAGGCCAGCAACCGCAGCCGCCAGGTGCAGGTGGTCAACTATGGCGGCAACGCCTCGGAGATCTGGTGGGGCAAGCAGAGCAAGGGCTTGGCGCGCTTCGACAATCTTTCGGTGGTCGACCTCGACGGTGCCTTCGTAGAGCTGTGGGGCCAGCAGATCCAGCGCGCGATGCGCTGGAGCGTGCTGATCCAGGACGGTGAAGTGCAGCTGCTCAACGACCAGATCCAGCTCGACGTGATCCCGAACTGGCGCAAGCGCTCCAACGCATGAGCGCCATCCGTTGCGATGTGGTGGTCATCGGCGCCGGCGCAGCCGGGCTGATGACCGCGATCACTGCCGGCCAGCGCGGCCGCCAGGTGCAGGTGATCGACCATGCCAACAAGGTCGGCAAGAAGATCCTGATGTCCGGCGGTGGCCGCTGCAACTTCACCAACACCGGCACCACCCCGGCCAACTTCCTGTCGGCCAACCCGCACTTCTGCAAGTCGGCGCTGGCCCGCTACACGCCCTGGCACTTCATCGAGCTGGTGCACAAACACGGCATCGCGTATCACGAAAAGGAACTGGGGCAGCTGTTCTGCGACATCTCGTCCAAGCAGATCGTGAAGATGCTGGTGGACGAATGCCAGGCGGCCGGTGCCCAGATCCGCACCGAATGCAGCGTGCAGCGCATCGAGCACGGCAGCGACGGGTTCCGCGTGCACACCACGCAGGGCCTGTTCCACTGCGCCTCGCTGGTGGTTGCCACCGGCGGCCTGTCGATTCCCAGCATGGGGGCCAGCGGCTTTGGCTATGAAGTGGCCCGCCAGTTCGGCCACCAGGTGCTGCCGACCCGCGCCGGGCTGGTACCGCTGACCCTCAGCGGCAAGCACCAGGAGCGGCTGGCCGACCTCAGCGGCGTCGCACTGCCGATCGAGGCGCGCTGCAACGGCAAGAGCTTCCAGAACTTCATGCTGCTGACCCACCGTGGCGTGAGCGGCCCGGCCATCCTGCAGATCTCTTCGTTCTGGCAGCCCGGCGATGCGCTGGAGCTGGACCTGTTGCCGGGCCAGGATGCGGGCGAGTGGCTGCGCCAGATGAAGCGCGACCGCCCCGCCGCCGAGCTGCGCACGGTGCTGGGCGAGGTACTGCCGAAGCGGCTGGCACAGCGGCTGTGCGAGCACTGGCTGCCCGACCGCCCCGTGCGCCAGCTGGACGAGCCGGTGCTGCGCCAGGCTGCGCAGCTGCTGGGCGCATTCCCGCTGGTGGCCAGCGGCACCGAAGGCTACCGCACCGCCGAGGTCACCCTGGGCGGTGTGGACACCGCCGAAGTGTCATCCTCAACGATGGAATCCAAGCGCGTCCCCGGCCTGCACTTCGTTGGCGAGGTGCTGGACGTGACCGGCTGGCTGGGCGGCTACAACTTCCAATGGGCCTGGGCAAGCGGGCACGCAGCGGGCGGCGTGGTGTGAACCACTTCGCCGTTCCATGCGCGCAAGGGGGACGCGCATGGACGGTTCGCCGCGCATCGTGTATCTAGATTCGCAGATTGGGGAGCAGTGCATGCAGAACGCGAACGACATCACCATCCGGCTGCTGATCGTCGATGACAGCGGCGAGAATGCCGAAGCCATCGTCAGCACCCTGCGCAACAGCGGCATCGCGGTACGCCCGTGGCGCCCACAGGATGCAGCCGAGCTGGCCCAGGTGCTGACCAGCCAGGCCATCGACCTGGTGCTGGCCTCGCCGTCGCAGGGCATTCCGCTGCAGCTGGCAGCCCAGCACATCGCCGCCAGCGGCAAGGACATCCCGCTGGTGCTGCTGGCCGAGCGCATCGACGAGGACGAACTGGTGCAGGCCAGCAGCCATGGCATCCGTGCCCTCGCCCTGCGCCAGCGCCCCGAGCACCTGCTCGCCGTGGTCCGCGACCAGTGGGTGGACCTGCAGGCGCGCCGCGGCCTGCGCCGCATCGAGGCGCAAATGCGCGAGACCGAGCGCCGCTGCGACGCGCTGATCGCCTCCTCGCGCGACCCCATCGCCTACGTGCATGAAGGCATGCACATCCGCGCCAACGACGCCTACCTGGAGATGTTCGGCTACGAGCATTTCGACGACATCGAAGGCATTTCGCTGCTGGACATGGTCGCCGCCCAGCACGTGGAGGGCTTCAAGCAGCTGCTGAAGGGCCTCAGCCGTGGCGAGGCGCCGCCGCCCCAGTACCAGCTCGACGCGCGCCACCAGGACGGCAGTGCGTTCCCGGCGACGATGGAATTTGCGGCGGCCACCTACGAGGGCGAGTCCTGCCTGCAGGTGGTTCTCCGCCGCCGCATGGAGTTCGACCCCGAACTGGCACGCGAGGTCGAGGACCTGCGCCAGCGCGACCAGGTCACCGGCCTGCTCAATCGCCCGACCTTCATGCTACAGCTGGAAAGCGCGGTGGCCCAGGCCGGGCGCAGCGAGGGCCAGTTCGGCCTGCTGCTGATCGAGCCGGACCACTACGCGCGCCTGCTGCCGGATATCGGCCTGGCCTCGGCCGACACCCTGATCGGCGCCCTCGCCGCCCTGCTGGCCGAAGTGGTTGGCGAGGACGCGCAACTGGCCCGTTTCGGCGAGCACAATTTCGCCGTGCTGCAGGCCGGGCCCTACGCACAGACCGTGGCGCTGGCCGAGCGCATCCGAGAAGCCTACGCCGCACACGTCTTCAGCATCGGCGCACGCTCGGCCACGGTGACGGTCAGCATCGGTGGCGTGCAGGTCGGTGAGAAGATCGCCAGCATCGGCCAGGTGCTGGCGCGCGCCAGCGAATGCACCCAGGCTGCAGCCGAGCTGGGTAACACCTGCCGCATCTTCGACCCGGCTGCCGCTGACCGCGTCGAGGAAGAGCGTGTGCAGCGCTGGGTGGCGCGCATCCGCGAGGCGCTGGCCGGCGACGGTTTCCAGCTTCACTACCAGCCGGTGCTGAACCTGCAGGGCGAACCACTGGAGCTGTACGAAGCCTATCTGCGCCTGGAAAACAATGGCGAGCTGCTGAGCCCGACCGCGTTCCTGGGCATCGCCGAGGAACACGGCCTGCTGGCCGACATCAACCGCTGGGTGGTCTCGCAGGCGATCGCGGTGCTGGGTGAACGCGCACGTGCGGGTCATGCCACCCAGGTGCTGGTGAAGGTCACGCCGGAATCGTTCGATGACCCACAGATGATTGCCACCCTGCGCCGCGAGCTGCAGGCACAGGGCGTGCCCGGCGAACGGCTGTGGCTGCATGCACCGGAAGCGAAGGTGTTCACCCACCTGCGCAGTGCACAGCAGTTCCTTGCCGAAGTGGCGCCACTGGGCTGCCGCATCGGCCTGGAGCAGTTCGGTTCCGGGCTGGACTCGTTCCAGCTGCTGGCCCACTTCCAGCCGCAGTTCCTCAAGCTGGACCGGGGCTTCACCAGCGACCTGGCCGCCACCCGCGAGAACATCGACCGCATCAGCCAGATCACCGCGCGTGCTCAGGAAGCGGGCATCCGCACCATTGCCGAGTTCGTCAGCGATGCCAACTCGATGACGCTGCTGTTCAGTGCCGGCGTGGATTACGTGCAGGGCGACTTCGTCGGTCCGGCGTTGCCGGAGATGGGGTTCGAGTTCGGGTAACGCCTCTCTGTAGAGCCGAGCCATGCTCGGCTGCGGGACTCAAGCGAAGAGGAGCCGAGCATGGCTCGGCTCTACACATACGAGAAGGCCGGCTTTCGCCGGCCTTCTGCTTGATCAGGTCATGTCGACCAGGTTGCCGATCTTCACGTCCGGGTTGACGTCGGCCTCGTAGTCGACGCCCTCCACGCCAAAACCGAACAGACGCAGGAAGTCGGCCTTGTAACCGGCCAGGTCGCTGATTTCGTACAGGTTCTCGTTGGTCACCTGCGGCCACAGCGCGACCACCTTGCCCTGCACGTCTGCGGCCATTTCCTTGTAGTCCGCACGCAGGCGGCCTTCCTCATCGACCAGCGCGACGGTGTGGCCGTCGCCATCGACCAGGTCATGGCGCAGGCGATCAACCGCCACGCCATCAGCCTTGCCGCCGTAAAGGATGTCGTACAGCACGTCGAGCTGCTCGATGCAGCCTTCGTGAGTGCCCTTTTCCTTCATCACCTTGAACAGCAGCGACAGGTACAGCGGCATGGTCGGAATGGCCGAGCTGGCCTGGGTCACCACGGCCTTCAGCACCGACACGCGCGCGTCGCCGCCGATTTTCGCCAGCTTTTCGCGCAGGCCCAGCACCTTGGTGTCCAGGTCCTTCTTGGCCGCGCCGATCGAGCCATTCCAGTAGATTGCCTGGGTGATTTCTTCGCCCACGTAGGTGAAGGCCGTGGTGGTACAACCATTGGCCAGCACGCCGGCATCGGCCAGCGCATCGATCCACATCTGCCAGTCCTCGCCGCCCATCACCGCGACGGTGCCGGCGATTTCTTCCGGGGTGGCCGGCTGCAGGATGGTCTCGGTGATCACTTCCTTGTCGGTATCCAGCCCGCGCAGGGTGATCGGCTCGCCGATCGGCTTCAGCGTGGAGCTGATGATCTCGCCGGTCTTCGGGTGCTTGCGGCGCGGCGCGGCCAGGCTGTAGACAACCTGGTCGACCTGGCCCAGATCGGCCTTGATCATTTCGATGGTCTTCGCCTTCACTTCATCGGAGAAGGCATCGCCATTGATGCTCTTGGCGTACAGGCCGGCTTCGTCGGCGTACTTGTGGAACGCGGCCGAGTTGTACCAGCCTGCGGTACCCGGCTTGGTTTCACTGCCCGGGCGTTCGAAGAAGATGCCGAGGGTGGCAGCGCCACTGCCGAAGGCAGCGGTGATGCGTGCGGCCAGGCCGTAGCCGGTGGAGGCGCCGATCACCAGCACACGCTTGGGACCGTTCTGGATCGGCGGACGCGCGCGGATGTAGTCGATCTGCTGCTTGACCGCGGCCTCGCAGCCGGTCGGGTGGGTGGTGACGCAGATGAAGCCGCGGACGCGCGGTTTGATGACCATGGATACCTCAGGTTGGCAGATGCGGCGCACGTGGCGCTCAGCAGGAGTACGGGCGCGCACGCGCGCGAACCGCAGGATCGTAGTGCGCGGGGGCCGAATGCACAACCGACGCTGGCGTAGGGTGGTGTTTCTTTTGCAGGGTTGCACCCTGCACCCGCAGAGGCCTGAGCAACGGCCAGAGCCAGAGCAACGTCAAAAGCTGGGTTCCTGGGGGTGGGCGGGGTGGGTCCGGTTGAGGGGGACGCTGCAAGTACGTCCATGTAAGCTCGGTCGCCGCATCCATGCGGCTCACGCCCCCCCAACCGGACCCACCCCGCCTTCGACAGACTTCCGCGATCTGTTGGAACGGCGTGCGGCCCTGGTAGGTGTCGACCTTGGTCGACACGGTTAAATTCATTCGATATCTGACAGATGTGTCGACCAAGGTCGACACCTACCGACAGCCGCGTGAACCCGTCGAAGGTGGGGCGGTGTCGGAGTGCGGGGTGTCAGCCGCATGGATGCGGCTGCCAAGCCTACACGGACGTACTTGCGGCGTCCCCGCACTCCGACACCGCCCCGCCCACCCACGGAAGGCACGCTGTTGCTGTTGCTGTTGCTGTTGCCGGCCAGCGGCCGGCACTACCGTGGGTGCAGGGCTGCAAGCCCTGCACACAAAAAACCCCGCTTGCGCGGGGTTCTCTGTGTGTTGCGTGCAGCGCGAACGCTTACGGGCGACGGGCCAGGGCCTCGACGTCCTTCGCCTTCGGCAGCAGGTCCTGCTTGCTCACGCGCAGCACACCAATCGTCAGCATCGGCACCGCCACCAGGATCGAGGACAGCACCACGATCACCGCGCCGATCATGTGCGTCTCGGCCAGCCCTTCCATCGAGCTGCCACCGTACAGGTACAGGGCAAGCGCCGACAGGAAGAACATCACGGCAGTGATCACCGTACGCGACAGCGTCTGGTTGATCGAACGGTTCAGCACTTCCATCGAGTCCACGCGCAGGCTGCGGAAGTTCTCACGAACGCGGTCGAAGACCACGATGATGTCGTTGATCGCAAAGCCCATCACCGACAGCAGGCCGGCCAGCACGGTCAGGTCGAACTCACGGCCCAGCAGGGACACGTAAGCGACCGTCACGATCAGGTCGAACATCGCCACGATGCTGGCGGTGACCGCGAACTTCCACTCGAAGCGCACCGCGATGTAGATCAGGAAGCCGGCCAGCATGAAGATGGTGGCATACAGGCCATTCATCGCCAGGTCCTTGCCGATCTGCGGGCCCACGAACTCGTTGCGGAGCACGGTGGCCTGATTGTCGGCAGTGGACAACGCCTTCACCACGGCAGCGGCCGTGGCCTTGTCCTCGTGGGCGGCATCGCCGGTACCCGGAGCATGCTCGCCGTGCGGGGCCAGGCGGATCAGCAGGTCGGTGTTGCCACCGACGCTCTGCACCTGGGCGCCTTCGAAGCCACTCTGCTCGAGCTTGGTGCGGACCTGCTCAACATCCACCGCCTTGTCGAAGCGGGCTTCGATCAGGGTGCCGCCGGTGAAGTCCAGTGCGTAGTTGAAGCCTTTGATGCCGATGATGGCGACCGAGGCCAGGAACACCACGATGGTGACTGCCATGGCGACATGGCGCCAACGCATGAAGTCGATCTTGGTGTCGTTCGGGAGGATGTGCAGCGGAAACAGTTTCATTGTGCGTGTCGTCCCGTCAGATGGCCACGTTCTGGAGCTTCTTGCGGCGGCCGTAGATCAGCGTCGCCAGCGCGCGCGACACGGTGATCGCGGTGAACATGGAGGCGAAAATACCGATGATCATGGTCAGCGCGAAGCCCTTCAGCGGACCGGTACCGAATGCAAACAGCGCCACGCCGACGATCAGGCCGGTCAGGTTGGCGTCGAGGATGGTGCCCGAGGCACGCTCGTAACCGGTCACGATCGCCGTCTTGCCCGGCACGCCGGCTCGCAGCTCTTCACGGATACGCTCGTTGATCAGCACGTTGGCGTCCACCGACAGGCCGACCGACAATGCCAGGCCGGCAAAGCCCGGCAGGGTCATGGTGGCACCGAACAGCGACATTACCGCCACTACGATCAGCAGGTTGAACAGCATCGCTGCCGAGGTGATCACACCGAACATGCGGTAGTACACGCTGAAGAACACCAGGGTGAACAGGAACGCGAACACCACCGCGCGCATGCCGTTCTTGACGTTCTCGGCGCCGAGGCTCGGGCCGACCACGCGCTCCTCGACGAAGTCCATCGGCGCAGCCAGCGAACCCGACTTCAGCAGCTTGGCCAGGTCTTCGGCTTCCTTCTTCTGCAGGCCGGTGGTCTGGAAGTTCTTGCCGAACACGCCGTTGATGTTGGCCACCGAGATCACTTCCTCGTTGACCTTGAAGCCACGCACTTCCTGGCCGTCGACGACGGTTACGGTCGGCACGCGCTCGGTGTAGACCACCGCCATCGGCTTGTTCACGTTGGCGCTGGTGAAGTCGAACATGCGCTGGCCACCGACGTTGTTCAGCGTCACGCTGACGGCCGGCGAGCCGCTGTTCGAATCGGTCACCGCCTGCGCACCGACCATCTGGTCGCCGGTGACGATCACGCGCTTGTTCAGCAGGATCGGGCCGCGGCCGTCACGCTGCTGGTAGACCTTCGCTTCCGGCGGAATGCGGCCGGAGTTGATGGCGTCCTGCGCATTGCCTTCAACCACCGCACGGTACTCCAGGGTGGCGGTGGCACCGATCATGCGCTTGGCTTCGGCGGTGTCCTGCACGCCGGGCAGCTGCACGACCACACGGTCGGCACCCTGGCGCTGGATGATCGGCTCGGCCACGCCGAGCTGGTTCACGCGGTTGCGCAGGGTGTTGATGTTCTGCTCGATGGCGCCGTTGGCGATCTGCGTGATCTCGGTCTCCGGCACGGTGACCGTGATGCGGTTGCCGCTGACGTCATAGCCGAGGGTCGGCTGTGCCTTGACCAGCGCGGCGCGGGCACGCTGCGCCGCGTCATCGCCGGCGGATGGGCTCAGGTTGGCCACGATGCTGTTGTCGGCGCGGCGTTCCACCGACTGGTAGGCGATGCGCGCGTCACGCAGGGTGCTGCGCACGTCTTCGGTATAGGCATCCAGGCGCTTGTCGAGGGCAGCCTTCTGATCGACCTGCAGCACGAAATGCACGCCGCCCTGCAGGTCCAGGCCCAGCACCATCGGGCGACCGCCGAGGTTGGCCAGCCAGTCGGGCACGGTCGAAGCCAGGTTCAGCGCCACGGTGTACTTCTCGCCGACGGTGTCACGCAGGACGTCGCTGGCAGCGGACTGCGACTTCAGGTCCGACAGGCGGACGATCAGGCTTTCCCCCTCCTTTTCGGCACCGATGGTGGCGATGCCGGCCTTTTTCAGATCGGCCAGCACACGGTCGCGCAGCGCATCGTCGATCTGCCCGCCACGGTTGGCGGTGATCTGGATGGCCGGGTCCTTCTGGTAGATGTTGGGCAGCGCGTACAGCGCGCTGAGCGCCAGTACGATCAGGATGACGACGTACTTCCAGCGTGGAAATTCGAGCATTGCTTGGGTCCCGCGCGGCGCCATCCCCGGCGCCGCGGTTGTGCTTCGGAAAGGGAGTGGCTTACTTGGCCGAATCCAGGGTGCCGGTCGGCAGCACGCTGCCGACAGCGCCCTTCTGCACGCGGATGCGCACGTTGTCGGCCACTTCGACGGTGATGAAGTGGTCGCCAATGTCGGTGACCTTGCCGGCGATGCCGCCGTTGGTCAGCACTTCATCGCCGCGCTTGATCTTCTCCAGCATGGCCTTGTGCTCCTTCTGCCGCTTCATCTGCGGGCGGATCATCAGGAAGTACATGATGGCGATCAGGATGATCGGGAACAGCAGCGTGGTCAGGCCCATGCCCTGCGGTTGGCCGCCGGCGGCCTGGGCGTGGGCGGCGGGAATCAGGAAAGCAAGCAGGTTCATCGTTGGTCCTTTGGTTGGGCGGCGCTCCCGTCCCTTGAGGGGCGGGGGTGTCGACCGCGGATCTGGGTCAGCCTTGAAGTATGCCACGGCCCCGGGCGTTCGTCCTTGGGACGTTCGGCAGGGGGGCGTCGGGGTTACAGCGGCGGGGCCACCGCTCCGCGTGCCGCGTAGAAGGACTCGCGGAAGGCCAGGAAGGTTCCCGCCTCGATCGCGGCACGGATGTCGGCCATGAGCTTTTCGTAATAGAACAGGTTGTGCAGGGTGCCCAGCATCGGCGCCAGCATCTCGTTGCAGCGGTCCAGGTGGCGCAGGTAGGACCGGGTGTAACCGCCGGTGCAGGCCACGCAGCCGCAGCCCGGCTCGATCGGGTCCATGTCCCGCGCGTACTGGGAATTGCGGATGCGAACGGTGCCGAACGAGGTGAAATAGTGGCCGTTGCGCGCATTACGGGTCGGCATCACGCAGTCGAACATGTCCACGCCGCGCGCCACGCCCTCGACCAGGTCCTCCGGCCGGCCCACGCCCATCAGGTAACGCGGCCGGTCGCCCGGCAGCTCCGGATCCAGGTGGTCGAGCATGGCATTGCGCTCGTGCTCCGGCTCGCCCACGGCCAGGCCGCCGATGGCGTAGCCGTCGAAGCCGATCGCCTGCAGGGCGTCGGCCGAGCGGCTGCGCAGGTCGGTGTGCACGCCCCCCTGGACGATGCCGAACAAGGCCGCGTCGTTGCCCAGCTCGTCATGCGCGTTGCGGCTGCGCTGGGCCCAGCGCAGGCTCAGCTCCATGGAACGGCGGGCAACGTCTTCGGTGGCCGGGTACGGGGTGCACTCGTCGAAGATCATCACGATGTCCGAATCGAGCACCTTCTGGATCTTCATGCTCTCCTCGGGACCGAGGAACACGCGGGCGCCGTCGGTGGGCGAGGCAAAGGTCACGCCCTGCTCGGTGATCTTGCGTCGATGGGCCAGCGAGAACACCTGGAAACCACCGGAGTCGGTCAGGATCGGGCCATCCCAGCGGCAGAAGCCGTGCAGCCCGCCGTGGTCGGCGATGATGTCCAGGCCCGGGCGCAGGTACAGGTGGAAGGTGTTGCCGAGGATGATCTCGGCGCCCAGCGCCCGCACCTGGTCCGGCAGGATGCCCTTGACCGAGCCATAGGTCCCCACCGGCATGAAGGCCGGCGTTTCCACCGTGCCACGCGGGAAGGTCAGGCGGCCACGGCGGGCACGGCCGTCGCGGGTCTGGAGCTGGAACTGCAGTCGGGACATGGAGCGGTCATTCGGGCAAATAGTTGTCTATTGTCTCCCAAGAAGGCGTACGCACCAAGGTGCGCACCCACGCACCCATAAGTACCCCGGCTTCCCAGGCGCTCTGCCCTCCCAAGGTGCCCTGCCCGCTCAGCCCGCCTGCGGGAACAGCAGCATCGCGTCGCCGTAGCTGAAGAAGCGGTAGCGCTGCTCGATCGCGTGCTGGTAGGCCTCGAACACGCGGTCCTTGCCTGCAAACGCCGAGATCATCATCAGCAGCGTGCTTTCGGGCAGGTGGAAATTGGTCACCATCGCGTCGACGCTGCGGATGCGGTAGCCCGGGGTGATGAAGATCTGGGTCTCGCCGGCGAACGGCAGCAGTTCGCCATCGCGCATCGCGCTTTCCAGCGCGCGCACGACGGTGGTGCCGACGCCGATCACCCGGCCGCCGGCGGCGCGCGTGCGCCGCACCTGCTGCACCAGTTCGGCGCCGACGTTCAGCCACTCGCGGTGCATCACGTGGTCCTTCAGGTCATCGGCGCGTACCGGCTGGAAGGTGCCCGCGCCCACGTGCAGGGTGACGTGGCCGAACTCCACGCCCTTGTTTTTCAGCGCCGCCAGCAGTGGCTCGTCGAAATGCAGGCCGGCGGTCGGCGCCGCCACCGCGCCCACTTCGCGCGCGAACACGGTCTGGTAGCGCTCGCGGTCGTCCACGCCCGGTTCGCGCTGGATGTAGGGCGGCAGCGGCAGGCGGCCGGCGCGCAGCAGCCACTGTTCCAGCGATTCCGGCACATGGAACTGCAGCACGTAGAACTCGCCATCGCGGCCCAGCACCTCGGCTTCGCCACCGGCATCCAGCGCGATGCGGCTGCCGGCCTTCGGCGACTTGCTGGCGCCGACCTGCGCACGCGCCTGCTGAGCGCCGAGCAGGCGCTCGATCAGGATCTCCACGCGTCCGCCGCTGGCCTTCCGCCCGAACAGGCGCGCCGGAATCACCCGGGTGTCGTTGAACACCAGCAGGTCGCCCGGCTGCAGCAGCGACGGCAGGTCGCGCACCTGCAGGTCGGTGAAGGCACCGGGCGCCGGCGGTACCAGCAGCAGGCGGCTGGCGGAGCGTTCGGCCAGGGGAGCCTGCGCGATCAGTTCAGCCGGCAGGTCGTAATGGAAATCGGACTTCTTCAAGGCGGTGGGCGGCAACAGGTCGACAATGGCGCGCATTGTACGTCCAGCGTCTGCGAGCCGGCGCACTTCGCGGCGAACGTCGCGCAAAATGCTGCTATGCAGCAGGTTTCTGCGGGGTTATCGCGCAAAAAAACAAGTGCTAGCATCGAACCGGAAGTCCGCTGCACGAGCCTGCCCCAAGCGCGCGTGATGACGCGCGTTTTGCTTTTGATGGCCCGTGCGACCCATTGTTTCAGGAGATCTGCAATGAGCTTCATCGAACGCCTCGCCCCCCTGCGCAACCAGCCCGGCACCCGCCTCACCACCGGCCTGGACGATGCCACCCTGACCGCCCTGTCCGCCAACCACCCGCAGCTGATCGCCGCAGTGGACGCCGCCGCCGAGGAATTCGCGCGCGTGCAGGCCGACCTGGGACCGCTGCTGGCGCAGGACGAACAGGCACAGATCGACGCGATGCAGGACGGATTCGTCAATTTCTATGCCGATGACGCGGTGACCCCGTACGTGGCGCTGGCCGCGCGCGGCCCATGGGTGGTCACCCTGAAGGGCGCCGTGCTGTACGACGCCGGCGGCTACGGCATGCTCGGCTTCGGGCACACCCCGGACGCTGTGCTGGAAGCCATGGCGCGCCCACAGGTGATGGCCAACATCATGACCCCCAGCCTGTCGCAGCAGCGCTTCATCACCGCCCTGCGCGCCGAGATCGGCCACCGCCGTGGCGGCTGCCCGTTCGCCCGTTTCATGTGCCTGAATTCCGGTTCTGAAGCGGTCGGCCTGGCCGCGCGCATCGCCGACGTCAACGCCAAGCTGCAGACAGACCCGGGTGCGCGCCACGCTGGCGCTGCGATCAAGCGCGTGGTGGTCAAGGGCAGCTTCCATGGCCGTACCGACCGCCCTGCCCTCTATTCGGATTCCAGTCGCAAGAGCTACATGCAGCACTTGGCCAGCTACCGCGGCGAGGACTCGGTGATCACCGTGGCGCCTTACGACGAGGCCGGCCTGCGCAAGGTGTTCGAGGATGCCGCGCGCAACCAGTGGTTCATCGAGGCGGTGTTCCTGGAGCCGGTGATGGGCGAAGGCGATCCGGGCCGTTCGGTGCCGCCGTCGTTCTATGCCGTGGCCCGCGAACTGACCCGTGCCCACGGCAGCCTGCTGCTGCTCGACTCGATCCAGGCCGGCCTGCGCGCGCATGGCGTGCTGTCGGTGGTCGATTACCCGGGCTTCGAAGGCCTCGACCCGCCGGACATGGAGACCTATTCCAAGGCGCTCAACGCCGCGCAGTACCCGCTGTCGGTGCTGGCGGTGACCGAGCATGCCGCGCAGCTGTACCGCAAGGGCATCTACGGCAACACCATGACCAGCAATCCGCGTGCGCTGGACGTGGCCTGCGCCACCCTGGTCCAGCTGACCCCACAGGTACGCGCCAACATCGCCGAACGTGGCGCCGAGGCCGTGCGCAAACTGGAACAGCTCAAGAGCGAGCTGGGTGGCCTGATCACCAAGGTGCAGGGCACCGGGCTGCTGTTCTCGTGCGAGCTGGCGCCGCAGTTCAAGTGTTACGGCGCCAACTCCACCGAGGAATGGCTGCGCCAGCACGGCATCAACGTGATTCACGGTGGTGAGAACTCGCTGCGCTTCACCCCGCACTTCGGCATGGACAGCCAGGAGCTGGACCTGCTGGTCGGCATGGTGGGACGTGCCCTGCGTGAAGGCCCGCGCCGCGAGCAGGCCGCGGCGGCGTAAGCCGCCGCTTACGTACGTAGAGCCGAAGGCAGCGGCAGGAGCCGCTGCCAACGTCGCTGGCGACGGCCCGAAGGGTGCCGGTCAGGACGACCGGCATAGCCCATGCTCGGCTGGCCTTTGCCGCGATCTGAACGAAGAGCAGCCGAGCATGGCTCGGCTCTACAGAAGGGCTCATAATCCAAGGACACCCCGTCTCTGACCGCCTTGCGGTCGGTGACGGGGCGTTTTCGTTTCCGGTCAAGAGACAGAAGATCCATGAAATCGATCTGTGTGTACTGTGGTTCCAACGCTGGCAGCAAGCCGGCCTACACCGAACGCGCCATTGCCCTGGGTGATCGCATCGCCCGCGATGGCCTGCGCCTGGTGTATGGCGGCGGCAACGTTGGCCTGATGGGCACCGTGGCCAACGCCGTGCTCGCCGCTGGCGGCGAGGTGACCGGCGTGATCCCGCGCCAGCTGGCCGACTGGGAAGTGGCCCACCGCGGCCTGACCGAACTGGAGATCGTCGGCTCGATGCATGAGCGCAAGTCGCGCATGTTCGACCTCGCCGATGGCTTCGTTGCCCTGCCCGGTGGCTTCGGCACCATGGAAGAGATCTTCGAGATGCTGACCTGGCGCCAGCTGGGCATCGGCAACAAGCCGTGCGCGTTCCTCGATGTGGAAGGTTTCTACGCGCCGCTGATCGGCATGATCGACCGCATGGTGGAAGAGCGTTTCCTGCATCCGGACCAGCGCCAGGACCTCTGGTACGGCTCGGACATCGAGGAAATGCTGGTGTGGATGCAGAACTACCAGCCGGCGCAGGCCTCGAAGTGGATCGACGAGAAACGTCGCTCGGCTCTGCGCTGAAGTGAACCGTCGCGGTGGCTCACGCCAGCGTCCGTGCCCACGGTGCGGGACGGCCCAGCAGGTAGCCCTGGCCATAGTCGCAACCGAGTTCGCGCAGTGTCTGCCGCTGCGCCTCGGTCTCGATGCCTTCGCCAATGGTTTCGATGCCCAGGGTGCGGGCCAGTGACAGCACGCCTTCGACCAGCGCGCGCGTGCTCTGCACTTCCGGCCCGTGCAGGCCGGCGATGAAACTCTGGTCGATCTTCAATGTACTGATCGGGAATCGGTGCAGGTAGGACAGCGCAGAGAAGCCGGTACCAAAGTCGTCCAGCTGCACCTGGATGCCACGCTCGCGCAGGCCCTGCAGGATGCGCAGCGTGTGCGGCGCATCGTCCAGCAGCGCGACCTCGGTAATCTCCAGCCGCAGCCGGCGCGGATCGGCGCCACACGCGTCGAGCAGGCCGAACAGGCGGTCGCTGAACTCGGCCGAGCGGAAATGGCGCGGCGAAACGTTCACCGAGACATAGCTCTGCCCACCTTCGGCCAGGCGCGCGATGACCTGCTCGTAGATCAGCCAGTCGACCTGTTCGATCAGGCCACTTTCCTCTCCGAGCTCCAGGAACGCGCCGGGCAACAGCAGGCCACGACGCTCGTGCTGCCAGCGGAGCAATGCCTCATGTCCCACCACTTCGCCATCGGACAGGCGCACGATCGGCTGGAAGAACGGAACGAAATCACGGTTGTTGATCGCGCGGCGCAGATCGGCTTCCAGGTCGAGGCTGCGCATGGCCTGTTCACGCATGTCCTCGTCGAAGATCGCGCAGCGGTCATGGCCCTGTGCCTTGGCCCGGTACATCGCCGCATCCGCATCACGCAGCAGTTCCTCGCCGGTACGGTAGCGCGGATTCCACAACGCGATGCCCAGGCTGCCGGATGGGAACAACTCGCGGCCGGCGATCCATATCGATTCCTGCAATGCCAGCAACAAGCGCTGGCCGAAATCCAGCGCCTGTGCCAGGCCCTGCGGGCATTGCAGCAGTACCGCGAATTCATCACCACCCAGCCGTGCCACCACATCATCGGCACCGGCCATCGATACGATGCGCTTTGCCACCTCCACCAGCATGCGGTCACCCGCGGCGTGGCCGATGCTGTCGTTGACCAGCTTGAAGCGATCCAGGTCGAGGAACAGCACGGCGAACACCGGCCCACCCTCGCGCTTGGCCAGCGCCAGCGCATCCTGCAGGCGATCGAGCAGGTGCAGCCGGTTGGGCAGGCCGGTCAGCGCATCGTGCATGGCCTGATGGGTCAGGCGTTGCTCGGCCCGCAGGCGCTCGCCGATCTGGCCGAGCAGCTTCTCGTTGACCTCGGCCAGCTCACGCGTGCGTTCCTCCACGCGCTTTTCCAGTTCGGCATGCGCCAAACGCAGCCGTTGCTGGTCGCGCTGGCGCGCCAACCCGGTTCCGATGTTCTGCGCAACGAACGTCAGCAGCCGCTGATCGTGCACGCTGAACGTACTGTTCTCGCTGTAACTCTGCACCACGATCGCACCGACCACCTCGTCATCGCGCAGCAGCGGCACGCCCAGCCAGCAATGCGAGCGCGCGCCGGATTCACGCACCTCGCCACTGGCCAGCAGCGCATCGATCTGGGCGCGTGAGGCCAGTAGGGGCCGCCGGTTGCGCACCACGTATTCGGTCAGGCCGCGACTGAACGGACGAGGTGCACGGCTGGCATTGTGCTCGTCCACCGAATAGACGAAGTCCAGGCCGTTGCCGCTTCCGTTCACCAGCGCGATATAGAAGTTGCGCGCATCGAGCAGGCGCCCGACCACGCCATGCACCTGCCCGTAGAACTGGGCCAGGCTGTCGGCCGACATCGCCATTTCGGCAATGTTGTACAGCGCGGTCTGCAGTTGCTCGGCGCGCCGGCGCTCCGCCACTTCATCCTGCAGGCTGCGGTTGGCACGCTGCAGTTCCAGCGTGCGCCGCTCCACCTGTTGCTCCAGCCGGACCTGCGCCTGGCGCCGATCCATCGCAGTCTGCACGTGCTGCGCGACAAAGCCCAGCAACGCCCGCTCGGCCTCGCCATAACGGGCCGCCAGCTCATAGCTCTGCACCACGATTGCGCCGCATACCCGGCCATCGCGCAGCATCGGCACACCCAGCCAGTCCAGGCTCTCGGGGCCACGCTGCGGGTCGTGCTCCTGCTCGACCACGCGTGCCAGAAGTTCGCGCGAGGGTCCGCTGAGCGGCTTGCCGTGGCGCAGCAGCGCGACGGTCAGGCTGCGCGGCATCTCGGCGGCGTCATGGCTCTGCGACGGGTCGGCGACGAAATCGTCGACCTGGTCGGCGAAGTACAGGAAGCGGATCTGGTCACGCACATCATCGTATTCAACGATGTAGCAGTTCTCCGCATACATCAGCGTGCCGAGCACGCCGTGCACGTGACGCAGCATCTCCGACATCTCCAGATCGGCGCCGGCCAGATCGGCGATCTGGAACAGCGCCTGCTGCAACCGTTCAGCCTCTTCCAGCGCCTTGATCTGCCCGGCCTGGCGGCCACGCTGCAGTGCCAGTTCCATGGCCTGACGGGCCAGCCCCCACCACGCCGCGGAAGGCACGGCGCCTTCCACCGACAGCTGCAGGCGTGCACCGTCATGTTTCCAGCCATGGCAGCCGTCGCCGATGCCCGGCGCAGTGAACGCGCCTGCCGCCCCGTCGGCCGGCCACCCGTCCTGACCACGCCCGAGCTGCGGGTCGTCCCAGCCGACGCGGACCACAGCCGTTTCCGGCAAAAGCGCATGCAACGCGCGCACCAGCGCCGTGCTCAGCACGGCCTCGTGTGGTGGCTCTTCCGCCGGTTCAGCATGCGTGGACAAATGACAATCTCTTGGCGCCGTCTATGCGTCGCCTCCCCTGAGCCGACGAGCATAGCGCGCCACCCGGGGGGCAATGGAAGCCCGTAAACCCCGAATCGTGCGCCCGTACGTTTTTCCTGCCGTCTGCAGCCCCTTCCGAGCCATGACCCTCGCCCTGCCCGCCCCTGCCACCGGCTATGCGCCATCGCCTGCAGGCCTTACCCTGTACGCCGTGGAAGCCAGCGCACTGCCAACCGATGAAGCCTTGATGCTGGCCTGGGCCGGCGGCGACCTGCACGCGTTCGAAAGCCTGTATGCGCGCCATCGCAAACGACTGTTCGGCTTCCTGCTGCGCCAACTGCGCGACAACGCGCTGGCCGAGGAGATCTTCCAGGACGTCTGGCAGCGGGTGATCAGCGCCCGTGCCGGGTGGCAGCCCGAAGCGGCGTTCAGCACCTGGCTGTTCCGCATCGCCCACAACCGCCTGAACGACCATTGGCGCGCCGCCCGCCATCGCCCTGCCGCGCCGGCCGACGCGGACCTGCGCCTGGCCGCGATTGAGGACGGGCAGACCCCGGAAGCCGAACTTTCCGAATTCGAACAACGTCGCCGCATCCAGCTGGCGATGGAGCAATTGCCGCCGGAGCAGCGCGAAGTGCTGCAACTGCGGCTGGATCAGGAACTGAGCCTGGAGGAGATCGGCCAGATCACCGGCGTAGGCCGGGAAACCGTGAAATCGCGGCTGCGCTATGCGATGGACAAGCTGCGTGCGGGATTGAACGCATGAACCGAGACGAACCGCTGACGCCGGAAGAACGCGAGCTGGCCCGGCTGCTCGGCCGTCGCGCCGAGCAGGCACCACCGGCCGCACTGGACGCCGCCATCCTGGCCGCGGCGCGTGCCGCCGTGGACGCTCCGGGTACCGATGTTGCCGCCTCTCCCGAGGCGCCGCGCAAGCAGCGCACAGGCCCGCGTTGGCCAGCGGTGTTCGGCATCGCCGCTTCGATGGTGTTCGCCATCGGCATCGCCTGGCAGCTGCGTCCTGAACCGCCGCCGGTTCCGGCGGGCGGGACTGCTGTTGCCGCAGCACCGGCTGCGGCAGAAGACGTCGCGGCTGCCGATCAGGCCGCTGGAAGTGGTTCGGCCCACAGCGCAGTGGCGGTTGCGGAACCAGCCGCTGCGCCGGCAGCACCCGAGTCCGCCCCTGTTTCCGCTGCCCCGGCACCGGCCATCGCGCGTGCGCACAAGCCTGCGCCGGCCAAGACCGCTGAAGTGCCGGCCCAGGCCGCACGATCCATGGCTGCGGATGCGGCCGCCGACACCTCCTTTGCGACGCTCCCGCCCGCTCCGGCTGCAGCACCGCCAGCGCCACCTGCACCGACCGCCTACTCGGCACCCGCACCGGCATTCGCGCCGGCAGCGTCCGGGGCAATGAAAGCACGCACGGCCGAGGCCTCGGCAGCCAATGCCGCCGAGGCCTCGGCCGAGCGGGCGCAGGCGCTGGATCGGGTGGAGATCACCTCGATGAAGCGTGAGGCGCCCAGCCGTTCCGCACCGGGCATCATGCGCCGCAGCAGCGATGCGGGCCTGAGCGCGGATGCCGTGCAGGCCGAGGTGGACGCCGACGCGCGACTGCCGCGCCGGCAGTGGCTGCAGAAAATCCGCGCGCGTCGCGACGACGGCCAGCGCGATCTGGCCCGCGCCAGCCTGGAGCGCTACGTGCAGCAGTATCCGGAAGCCCGCCTGCCGCGCGACCTGCGCCCGTTGCTGGACGACTGAAGCAGAACGTGACCTCCGGCGACCCCGTAGAATGACGGGAATGCTCGATACCCTCGCCCAGCCTGTCAGCCACACGCTGGAAGTCAAACACAGTCGTTTCATCGCCCATGCTGCGCCGATCGACAGCGCCGCAGCGGCGATGGCGATCCTGCAGCAGGTTGCAGCAGCCGACGCGACCCACAACTGCTGGGCCTACCGGTACGGCCAGGACTACCGCTCCAGCGACGACGGCGAGCCCGCTGGAACGGCCGGACGACCGATTCTGGCGGCGATCGATGGCCAGGGGTTCGACCGCGTGATGGTGGTGGTGACGCGCTGGTTCGGCGGCATCAAGCTGGGCGCCGGTGGACTGGTGCGCGCCTACGGTGGCGCTGCCGCCGAGTGCCTGCGCACCGCCCCCCGCCTGCCCCTGGTGGCGATGGCCCGGCTGCAGCTGCTGGCCGGCTTCGAGGACCTGGGCACCCTGCACGCCACCCTGCCCGCCTTCGGTGCCGGGAAGCTCGATGAACGGTTCGATGCCAACGGCGTGTGCCTGCGGGCCGAATTGCCGGCCGATCAGGTCGATGCATTGAAAATCCGCCTGCGCGACGCCACCCGTGACCGTATCCGCATACAAGACGACACCCAGGATGACTGACAAGGACGACGCCCCTGCCTCGACCCCGCCGCTGCGCCGCCTCGGCAGCCTGCGGACGTTGTGGCCGTTCGTGCGCCGCCATAGCGGGTTGTTCACCGCCTGGCTGCTGGCCCTGGCGGTCTCTTCGGCCGCCACGCTGAGCCTGCCCCCCGCCGTGAAGCAGATGATCGACCACGGCTTCACCAGCGGTGGCCAGATCAACCGTGCCTTCGCCCTGCTGATGCTGGTGGCGGTGGTGCTGGCACTGGCGACGGCCGCACGGTTCTTCTTCGTGTCGCTGCTGGGCGAGAAGGTCGTCGCCGACCTGCGCAGCCGCCTGTACGCACACCTGATCCAGCTCGGCGCCGGTTTCCACGACCGCAGCCGCAGCGGCGAACTGGTCTCGCGCCTGACCGCCGACAGCGAACTGCTGCGCAGCGTGGTCGGCTCGACCATGTCAGTCGCCCTGCGCAGCAGCGTCACCGTGGTCGGCAGCCTGGCGATGCTCTTCGTCACCAGCCCGCGGCTGGCCGCGTGGTCACTGCTCGGCATCCCGCTGGCGGTGCTGCCGATCATCATCGGCGCGCGCAAGCTGCGCACGGTTGCGCGCAGCAGCCAGGACCGCATCGCCGATGCCAACAGCCTGGCCAGCGAGACGCTGGGCGCCGTGCGCACGGTGCAGGCGCATGCGCGCGAGCCCTATGAGCGCGGGCGCTTTGACAAGGCGCTGGGCGATGCCATCAGTGCCGCACGCCGGCGCATCGGTGCGCAATCGCTGGTTACTGCCAGCGCCATCCTGCTGGTATTTGGCGCCATCGTTGGCGTGCTGTGGCTGGGCGCGCACGATGTCATCGACGGCCGCCTCAGTGCCGGCACGCTGGGCCAGTTCGTGTTGTACGCGCTGATCGGCGGCGGCTCGGTAGGCGCCCTGGCCGAAGTGTGGAACGAGCTGCAGCGTGCGGCCGGTGGCATGGGCCGTATCGGCGAGCTGCTGCAGGAAGACATCGAGATCCGTGCGCCGGCGCAGCCGCACGCACTGCCGCAACCGCTACGCGGCGAAATCCAGTTCGACGACGTGGTGTTCCACTACCCGCAGCGCCCGGACCAGGCCGCGCTGGACCACTTCAATCTGCATGTGCGCCCGGGTGAGACCGTGGCCCTGGTCGGCCCGTCGGGCGCAGGCAAGAGCACGGTGCTGTCGATGCTGCTGCGCTTCCACGATCCGGCCGGCGGCCGCATCTGCGTGGATGGCATCGACGTGCGCCAGGTCGATCCGGCCGAGCTGCGCGCGCAGCTGGCACTGGTACCGCAGCAGCCGACGCTGTTCGCAGCCAGTGCACGCGACAACATCCGCTACGGCAGGCTGCAGGCCAGCGACGCCGAGGTCGAGGACGCCGCACGTGCAGCAGAGGCCGATAGCTTCCTGCGGGCATTGCCGCAAGGCTACGACAGTGAGCTGGGCGAACGCGGTGCGCGCCTGTCCGGTGGCCAGCAACAGCGCGTGGCGATCGCCCGCGCGTTGCTGAAGAATGCGCCGATCCTGCTGCTGGACGAAGCCACCAGCGCGCTGGATGCGCAGAGCGAGCATGGCGTGCAGCAGGCACTTGAGCGGCTGATGGCCGGTCGCACCACGCTGGTCATCGCCCACCGCCTGGCCACCGTGCTCAAGGCCGACCGCATCGTGGTGATGGACCAGGGCCGTATCGTCGCCGAAGGTACCCATGCGCAGCTGCTGGCCGAAGGCGGACTGTACGCTGAACTGGCACGACTGCAGTTCATCGATTGATGACGGTCGGCTAACATCGGCAAGACCAAGCTGGCCGCGCACCCGCAGCATCCGCTGAAGGAGGTACGCGATGTCGTTCCGTCAGTTCCCCGCCGTGGACAGTAATGGCGAAAGCCACATCATCATCGAATTCAAGCCCGAGGCGAACGGCAGCGGGCACCACTCCGAAGCCACGCCGCGCTATGAGCTGGATGACGGGCGCCAGCTGGTGCGCAATGGGCGCGAGTTCACCACCAGTGGTGGTGAACTGCGGTTGACGATTTGAGGTTCGCCGGGCATGGCCCGGCGCTACCGCATTCGTGCTGCTCCGCGCTCGCGCTACCGGATCTCCATCCTCCGCTCTGGTAGGTGTCGACCTGGGTCGACACGCTTGTCGCCAAAAGCAGTCGAGCATGGCTCGACCCTACAAAGAAGCGTGGCCAATTTTTCGCCAGGTATCTTGACAGCCTTTGCCAGCAAGGGCTGAGCGAGGTTATCCACACATTTGCTCAGGATCCATCCACACCACCTGTGGATGAATGTGGTCAGCCGAGCACCCGCCCGATGCCGCTGGCATCCACTTCCGCGGCCGCCCGGGTGATCGCGGCCGGATCACTGCCGGCGATGAACCCGATGCGGAAGTGCACTTCGCCGCCGGGCGTACGTGAGGAATGGATCGAGGCCAGGCTGATGCGATGCTGCTCGAATACATTCAGCAGCTCACGCAGCGACCCGGGCCGGTCTTCCGGCAGGTGCACCGACAGCGCATTGCGCTCGGTCAGGTCAGCCAGCAGATAGCCCACGCGTTCGAACGTATAGTTGCCGTCCGCCAGCGCCTGCTCACCGAAAGCGCTGCGATTGGCCGACAGGAGCTGCTCGCGGAAGGCACCACGTGCACGGTCGTCGCCCTGCCCGACCTGCGCCTGCAGGGCCTGCAGCTGGCCCACCAGCCGCTCCAGCATCGGCGCCACATACGGGTTGCCGAACTGGATGTCTTCGTAGATCGCCGGGTTGAGCGACAGGATGCGCGAAATGATCGCCGTATCCAGCTCGAACGATGCCGAACGGTACGGCATCATCGCAGCCAGATCGCCCAGCTGCGGCTGGTACTGGCGCAACACGCCGGCCTGGGCCAGATGGGTGGCATGCACCATCGCCTGCACCAGCGCCATCATCTGGTCGTGGTGCTGCGGCGTGGCCCGCACGCACTCGGCCTGCAGCGCGGCGCACAGCGTATCGACCCACGCCTGCCAGAGCTGCAGCCGCGCTTCGCAGACCACCATCACCCGCCCCTTCAGGGTCGGCGCCTTGGGTGGCGCGGTCATCGGGTGCAGGCCGACCACTTCGGCCTGCGACGCCAGCATCGCCTGCACCGGCGCCTCCTTTACCGAGGTCACATCCAGCCACAGCCTGCCCTGCTCGCGGCCCGCCGATTGCCGCACGTACTCGGCGATCAACGCCGGGGTGTGCCGGATCGGTGCCGAGAACACCAGCACATCGGCCTGCGCCAGTAGGTGTTCCGGCGTGTGCGAACCTGGGTCGGCCGGATCGTGGCCGATCACCTGCAGCTGCAGGTGCTGCTGGAAGAAGCGGGTCAGCCAGCGCCCGTAGGCGCCAGCGCTGCCGATGATGCCGACCGTGCGCGGCGTGCGTGGGTCCAGGCCGCTCATGCCACGCGTTCGGCGCGGAAGCGCATTCCTTCGGCCAGCGCCGCCGGCGCGGCGGCGACCACGTCGAATTCCTCGAAGCCGTTGTCCAGGGTCGCCTCCAGCGCCGCATGGGTGCCGGCAATCGCACGCGAAATCGCCTGCTGCATCGATTCGCCGCGCAGCAGGAACGACACCACCAGCGACATCAGCACATCGCCGGTACCCGCCACGTCCACCGGTAGCAGCGGCGAGGTCCAGCGCCAGGTTTCCTCGCGGCCGACGGCCAGGGTCACCAGTTCACCCGGGGTGCCGCCCACGCTGTGCGCGATCACCCAATGCGGGCCGCTATCCAGCAGCGTGCGCGCGGCGGCGAGGGCATCGGCCTCGGCCAGCGCCGGCATGCCGGTCAGGCGATTCAGTTCGAAAGCGTTCGGCGTCACCAGCCAGGCATGCGGCAGCAGGCGCTCGGCGAAGATCGCTTCCAGCCCGGGTTCCACGTAGGGGCCGGTGTGCGTGTCGCCAATCACCGGGTCCAGGCAATAGCGCAGCTGCGGGCAGCCCGGCAGGATGTCGTCCAGCCAGTCTGCGAAGGCAGCACCGTTGGCGGTGCTGCCGAAGTAGCCGGAGACCAGCATCTTCGCCCGCTGCGGCAGGCCGCGTTCGTGGGTGCCCAGCAGCAGGTCGGCGAACCAGTCGGCCGGCAGCACGCGGCCACGCGTGGTGTCGTAGAACGGCGCGTTGCTGAGAAGCACCGTCGGAATGCTTGCCACACGCACGCCCAGCGCGCGCATCGGCGGTACGGCAGCGCTGTTGCCGGCGTGGCCGTAGACAAGTTGCGACTGGACCGAGATGACATCGATCGGCGACGGGCCATCCGGCCGCTGGCGGCGGCCGTGGACCAGGTGATTATCAAGGGATTCGCTCATGGCCGCATTCTACGCCCAAGGGGATTTTCGGCAGGGCTTGCAGCCCTGCACCTGCCGAAGCTGCAAGCAACGGCAACGGCAACGGCAAAAGCGAGCTATCCGTGGGGTGGCGGGGCGGTGTCGGAGTGCGGGGTGTCAGCCGCATGGATGCGGCTGCCAAGCCTACACGGACGTACTTGCTGCGTCCCCGCATTCCGACACCGCCCCGCCTTCGACAGGTTCACGCGGCTGTTGGTAACTGCGGCTGTTGGTGGGTGTCGACCTTGGTCGACACATCTGTCAGATATCGAATGAATTCATCCACGCATGGCATGGGTCTACCGTGTCGACCAAGGTCGACACCTACCAGAGCAGTACACCGTTCCGACAAATCGCAGGAAACTGTCGAAGGCGGGGTGGGTCCGGTTGCGGGGGCGTGAGCGCCATGGATGGCGCGACCGAGCCTACAGGGACGTATTCACGGCGTCCCCCGCAACCGGACCCACCCCGCCAATCCACGGATAGCGCGCTTCGGCTGTTGCCGTTGCCTCTGCGGGTGCAGGGCTGCAAGCCCTGCAAACCAAACCCCCTCAGTGAGCAGCAGGCCGCGACGGCGGCAGCCACGCCGCCACGATGCCCAGCAACGGCAGGAACGCGGTCAACTGGTAGACGTACTCGATGCTGGTCCTGTCCGCCAACAGGCCGAGCACGGCGGCACCCAGCCCGCCCATACCGAACGCGAAACCGAAGAACAGGCCGGACACCATGCCGATGCGGTGCGGCATCATCTCCTGCGCATAGACCACGATCGCCGAGAACGCCGAAGACAGCACGAAGCCGATCAGCACCGCGAGCACCGTCGTCCACAACAGGTCGGCATGCGGCAGCATCAGCGCGAACGGCGCCACGCCGAGGATCGAGGTCCAGATGATCGGCTTGCGGCCGATCCGGTCACCCAACGGGCCGCCGAGGAAGCCGCCAGCGGCGGACGCCACCAGGAACGCGAACAGGTGCAGCTGCGCCTGCGCCACCGGAATGCCGAAATGGTGGATCAGGTAGAAGGTGAAGTAGCTGCCGATGCTGGCCATGTAGAAGTACTTGCTGAAGATCAGCACCAGCAGGATCGCCAGCACCTTGGCCACCGTGCGTGGTGGATGGCGCGGCGCCATCGAGGCGGTACTGGCTGGGCGCGGCGTGCCCAGATGCAGCGCGTACCAGCGGCCGACATAGGTCAGCAGCGCGATGCCGATCAGGGCCGCGCCTGCGAACCACGACGCGGCATGCTGGCCGTACGGCACGATCACTGCCGCCGCAATCAGGGGGCCCAACGCGGTACCGAAATTGCCCCCCACCTGGAACACCGACTGCGCGAAGCCATGACGGCCGCCCGAGGCGAGCCGCGCGATGCGCGAGGCCTCCGGATGGAAGATCGCCGAGCCGATGCCGACCATTGCCGCTGCCAGCAGCACCATCGCGTAGTTCGGTGCGAAGCCGAGCAACAGCATCCCGCACAGGGTCGAAGCCATGCCGATCGGCAGCGAATACGGTGCCGGGCGGCGGTCGGTGGCTACACCGATCAACGGCTGGAAGATCGACGCAGTGAGCTGGTAGGTCAACGTGATCAGGCCGATCTGGGTGAAGCTGAGATTGAAGCCGCCCTTGATCACCGGATAGATGGCCAGGATCAGCGACTGCATCATGTCGTTGACGACGTGCGAGGTGGAGATGGCGGCCAGCACGCCGGGGGCCGCCGGGCGTGAGGTCGTTGCGGGAGAAGCCAGGGTCGACATGGACGCAGTCAGGTTGGGGGCGAGCCCCGCATGCTACGGTTGCCCTTCCCTCCCTTCTGCCGCGTTCAGGTCATGCCCTATCGCAAAAAGGACATTGCCAGTGACGTCGATCCGGCCGCGCCCTGGCGGGAGGTTCCACTGCATCGCCCGGTCACCTATCGGGTTACCCAGTACCCGGTAGGTACCCACATTCCGGGGCACAAGCACCAGCGCCACCAGCTGGTCTACGCCATCTCCGGCCTGATGGTGGTGCGCTCGGAAGTCGGCCGCTGGGTGGTGCCCTCGAACCGCGCGATCTGGATGCCGGCCGGGATGGTGCACGCGGTGGACTGCATCGCCGCCGTGCACATGCGCAGCCTGTACATCGACCCGTCGTTCGCCCCGCAGTTGCCCGCCGAACCGTTCGCGGTGCAGGTCTCGCCCCTGCTGCGCGAGCTGCTGCAGGCCGCCACGTTGGTCAAGGGCGAGCACATCGAGGACAGCCGCGATGGCCGCGTGGTCCGCCTGCTGCTGGATGAGCTGCACCGCATGGACGTGCTGCCGTTGCACCTGCCCGCGCCAACCGACCCGCGCCTGCAGCGGATCTGCCTGCACCTGCAGAAGCACCCGGGCGATGACGCCACGCTGCAGGACTGGGCGCAGGCGCTGGAGGTGGACGTGAAAACCATCCAGCGGCATTTCGCCAACGAGCTGGGCATGACCTTCGGCCAGTGGCGGCAGCAGGCACGGCTGCTGGCCGCGATGGAACGGCTGGCGGTCGGCGACAAGGTCATCGATGTCGCGCTGGCGACGGGCTACGACAGCCCCAGCGCGTTCACCAGCATGTTCAAGCGCCAGCTGGGGCAGACACCTGCGGCGTTTTTCCGGTAACGGCATCCACGCATGGCGTGGATCCACCATCGCGGCGCATGCCCGGCGGAAACCATCGCGGATCGCAAACGAGAACGCCGGGCATGGCCCGGCGCTTCCGCTCAACGCTCCGGTTGAAAAACTCAGGACGTCATCCGGTCCCAGAAGCCTTTCACGCCGTCGATGAAGGTGGCCGACTTCGGCGAATGCTTTCGCGCTTCCTCGCCGACGAAGGTGGCTTCGAACTGCTCCAGCAGCTTGCGCTGTTCGGTGGTGAGGTTGACCGGCGTCTCCACCACCACGCGGCAATACAGGTCGCCTTCGCTGCGGCTGCGCACCGAACGCACACCCTTGCCGCGCAGGCGGAACAGCTTGCCAGTCTGGGTCTCGGCCGGAATGCGGATCTCCGCTTCGCCGCCGAGGGTAGCCACGCGCACGGTGTCACCCAGTGCCGCCTGCGAGATGCGGATTGGCACTTCGCAGTGCAGGTCGTCGCCATCGCGCTGGAAGATCGCATGCTCGCGCACGCGCACTTCCACGTACAGGTCGCCCGGCGGCGTACCGGCCGGCCCGGCTTCACCCTCGCCCTGCAGGCGGATGCGGTCACCGGTATCGACGCCCGCCGGCACCTTCACCGACAGCACCTTGTCTTCCTCGACGCGGCCGTTGCCGTGGCAGGTCTTGCAGGGCTTGGCGATGATCTGGCCACGGCCGCCGCAGTTGTGGCAGGCCTGCTGCATGGCGAAGATGCCGCGCTGGATGCGCACCTGGCCGCGGCCATGGCACACATTGCAGGTCTCGACCTTGCCGTCCTCGGAGCCACTGCCATCGCAGTCGCCGCACTCGGCCAGGGTCGGAATCTCGATGCGGCGCTCGACGCCGCGCACGGCCTCTTCCAGATCCAGCTCCATCACGTAGCCGATGTCGGCGCCGCGACGGGCCTGGCGTGGGCCACCGCCGCCCCCGCCAAAGATGTTGCCGAAGATATCGCCGAAGATATCGTTCATGTCCGGACCACCCGGACCGCCGCCGCCCATGCCGTGCTCGAACGCGGCGTGGCCGTGGCTGTCGTACATGCGGCGCTTGTTGCCGTCGGACAGCACTTCGTAGGCTTCCTTGCACTCCTTGAAGGAGGCCTCGGCCGCCGCATCACCCGGGTTGCGGTCCGGGTGGAACTTCATCGCGCAGCGACGGTAGGCCTTCTTCAGCTCGTCGTCGGTGGCGGTGCGGGCAACGCCCAGCACTTCGTAGTAATCGCGCTTGCTCATATCGTGAATCGGGTTCCGGAAAGTCGGGATTCGTCAAAGCGGAAGAGCGGAACCAGGTCCGCTCTTGCGTCGGGCGCCCCGACACGCCGGTGGGCGGTCAGGACCCTGATGCGACAACGGGACGCTGGTGGCCAGCGTCCCGCGTCGGTCCGGATCAGGACTTCTTGTCGTCCTTGACTTCGGTGAACTCAGCGTCGACCACGTCATCCTGCGCCTTGCCGGCATTGCCGGCGTCGGCCCCCGGGGCACCGCCCTGGTCGGCCGAAGCAGCGGCGAACAGCGACTGGCCAGCTTCTTCCAGTGCCTTCGACTTGGCTTCGATCTGTGCCTTGTCGTCGCCCTTCATCGCGGTTTCCAGGTCGGCCAGCGCCGCCTCGACCTTGCCGATGACATCGCCGCCGACCTTGCTGCCGTGCTCGGTGATGGCGCTGCGGGTGCCGTGGATCAGGGCGTCGGCCTGGTTGCGGGCCTGCACCAGTTCCTGGAACTTCTTGTCTTCTTCGCGGTTGGCTTCCGCGTCGGCGACCATGCGCGCGATCTCTTCCTCGGACAGGCCCGAACCGGCCTTGATCTCGACCTTCTGTTCCTTGTTGGTCTTCTTGTCCTTGGCCGACACGTGCAGGATGCCGTTGGCGTCGATGTCGAAGGACACTTCCACCTGCGGCAGGCCACGCGGGGCCGGCTCGATGCCGGACAGGTCGAACTTGGCCAGCGACTTGTTGAAGCGGGCCTGTTCGCGCTCACCCTGCAGCACGTGCACGGTCACGGCCGACTGGTTGTCCTCGGCGGTGGAGAACACCTGCGAGGCCTTGGTCGGGATGGTGGTGTTCTTCTCGATGATCTTGGTGAACACGCCACCCATGGTTTCGATACCCAGCGACAGCGGGGTCACGTCCAGCAGCAGCACGTCCTTGACGTCGCCGCCCAGCACGCCGCCCTGGATCGCCGCACCCAGTGCCACGGCTTCGTCCGGGTTGACGTCCTTGCGCGGTTCCTTGCCGAAGAACTCGGTCACCGCCTGCTGCACCTTCGGCATGCGGGTCTGGCCGCCGACCAGGATCACTTCGCTGATGTCGCTCGAACGCAGGCCGGCATCGTTCAGGGCGACGCGGCACGGCTCGATCGACTTCTTGATCAGGTCGTCCACCAGTGCTTCCAGCTTGGCGCGGGTCAGCTTGATGTTCAGGTGCTTCGGACCCGACGCGTCAGCGGTGACGTACGGCAGGTTCACTTCGGTCTGCTGGGCGCTGGACAGCTCGATCTTGGCGCGCTCGGCAGCATCCTTCAGGCGCTGCAGGGCCAGCGGATCCTTGCGCAGGTCGATGCCCTGGTCCTTGTTGAATTCTTCAACCAGGTACTCGATGACGCGGTTGTCGAAGTCTTCGCCACCCAGGAAGGTGTCGCCGTTGGTGGCCAGCACTTCGAACTGCTTCTCGCCGTCGACATTGGCGATCTCGATCACCGAGACGTCGAAGGTGCCGCCGCCCAGGTCGTACACCACGATCTTGCGATCCTTGTTGTCGCCCTTGTCCAGGCCGTAGGCCAGCGCAGCCGCGGTCGGCTCGTTGATGATGCGCTTGACGTCCAGGCCGGCGATGCGACCGGCGTCCTTGGTCGCCTGGCGCTGGCTGTCGTTGAAGTAGGCCGGCACGGTGATGACCGCTTCGGTGACCTTCTCACCGAGGAAGTCCTCGGCGGTCTTCTTCATCTTCTCCAGCACCTTGGCCGAGATTTCCTGCGGGGCCATCTTCTTGCCGTCGCTGGTGGCGACCCAGGCATCGCCATTGTCATGGGCCAGGATGCTGTACGGGACGTGGGCGATGTCCTTCTGCACCTCACCGTCGGTGAACTTGCGGCCGATCAGGCGCTTCACCGCGTAGAAGGTGTTCTTCGGGTTGGTCACGGCCTGGCGCTTGGCCGAGGCACCGACCAGGACTTCGCCGTCCTTGGTGTAGGCGACGATCGACGGGGTGGTGCGATCGCCTTCCGAATTCTCGATGACGCGGGCCTTGCCGCCGTCCATGATCGCCACGCACGAGTTGGTGGTGCCGAGGTCGATACCAATGATCTTGCCCATGGGGGAGACTCCTGAGGATGCTTGTTGGGGTCAGTCCGGCCGTTCGACCGGTGGATGAATACGATGTGGGGGAGGCCCGTGGAACATTCAAGCCACCTCCCGAACGCTGTGTTTCCGGTCGCCCGGCGCGTTCAGCGTCGGGCCGGGTCGCAGGTCATTCCCGCCGCCCGGCCCGGCAGGGTCAGTCGGCGGCCACCACCACCAGCGCCGGCCGCAGCAGGCGCTCGTTGAGCAGGTAGCCCTTCTGGAACACGGTCACCACGCTGCCCGGGGCAGCGCCCGGGGTCGGCGCCTGGCTGATGGCCTGGTGGTGCTCCGGGTTGAACGGCTGGCCGATCGGGTCCAGCAGGACCAGACCGTTGTCGGCAGCGACCTTGAGCAGCTGCTTGTAGGTCAGCTCCAGGCCTTCGCGCAGCGGGTGCGGGTCGTCGCCGGCGGCCTTCAGGCCGGCATCCAGGCTGTCGAACACCGGCAACAGCTCGCCCAGCAGCTTCTCGTTGGCGAACTTGCGGGCCTGCTCGATGTCACGGGCAACGCGCTTGCGCTGGTTTTCCAGGTCGGCGCGCTCACGCAGCGCATCGGCCTTGACCTGCTCGACTTCGGCGCGCAGACGCTCGACTTCGTCGTTGACGCCGGCGGTGGCAGCCGCATCGGCGGCACTCTGCTGGGATTCGATATCTGGATGTTCGTGGTTCATGTCTGGGTCCCTGGCGGTCACTCCCCGCCTCCACCCACCCTAGTGTGGGCGGGATGCTGCGTTTCAAGCGTCGGATGTTCCCGGCGTGCGTCCGGCCGGCGAAAAGGCCGCGCCAAGCACATCGGCGGTGGCCTGGACCAGCGGGATCACCCGGTCGTAGGCCATCCGCTTGGGACCGATCACGCCCAGCACGCCCAGCACCTGGCCATTGGCGGTATACGGGGCGGTGACCAGCGAGACGCCCTGCAGCGGCATCATTCCGGTCTCTTCGCCGATGAAGATGCGCACCCCCGGCGCCTGGATGGTCCGCTCCAGCAGCTGCAGGATCTCGCGCTTGCTGGAGAACAGCTCGAACAGTTCGCGCAGGCGCTCCAGGTCGGACAGGTCCTGCACGCCCATCAAGCGGGTCTGCCCGGCCACCAGCATGTCGTCGGCCGCCGGCTGCAGGGCCTGCTCGGCCAGTTCGATGCTGTGGGCCAGCAACTGCTCCAGTTCGGACCGGGCGTCGCGCAGCTCCAGCAGCAGGCGGGTACGGATCTCGGCCATCGGCAGGCCGGCGAAATGCGCATTGAGGTAGTTGGCGACCTGCTCCAGCTGGCCCGGCGCAAACTCCTGCCGGGTCTCGATCACCCGGTTCTGCACCTCGTTGTCGGCAAATACCAGGATCGCCAGCACCCGGCGCCCGTCCAGCGCCACGAAATCGATCTGGCGGAAGGCGAACTGCTCGCGCCGCGGTGCGCTGACCACGCCGACGAAGTGGCTCATCGCCGACAGCAGCTCCGAGGCGCTGCCGAGCAGGGCCTGGGTACTGCCGCCGCCGGCCAGCTCCTGGCGCAACCGGGCCAGCTCGCCCTCGCCCGGCGGCTGCATCTGCAGCAGGCTGTCGACGAACACCCGATAGCCATGCGCGGTCGGGACGCGGCCGGCCGAGGTATGTGGCGAGGCCAGCAGGCCCAGATCCTCCAGGTCGCCCAGGATGTTGCGGATGGTGGCCGGGCTGACCTCCAGGCCGGCCACGCGCGCCAGCGTCTGCGAGCCGACCGGCTCGCCGTCCTGGATGTATCGCGCGATCAGCGTGCGCAGCAGGTGGCGCGCACGCGGGGCAAGCTGGTCGGGAGAACCGTGCATGGAATCAACCTGTGAGACACGGACACTAGATAATGGCGGCGCATCGCCTTGGCAAGTCATTGGACCTCCCGCGCCCGCGTGCTAGCGTTGCGCGGCTGCTGACACCCCCTTACCCATGCTCAGACATCTTTCGATCAAGGATTTCGCCGTCGTCCGCGCCACCGAACTGGAGTTCGGGCCAGGCATGACCGTGGTTTCAGGCGAGACTGGCGCCGGCAAGTCGCTGATGGTCGACGCACTGGGCTTCCTGTCCGGCCTGCGCGCCGACAGCGGCGTGGTCCGCCATGGCGCCGCACGCGCCGAGCTTTCCGCCGAGTTCGCGCTGGAGCAGCTGCAGGCCGCCCGCCAGTGGCTGGCCGACAACGAGCTGGACGACGAGGACCAATGCCAGCTGCGCCGCGTGATCCGCGCCGACGGCGGCTCGCGGGCCTGGATCAATGGCCGCCCGGTGACGCTGGCACAGCTGGGCGATCTGGCCTCGCTGCTGGTGGAGATCCACGGCCAGCATGAACAGCAGGCGCTGCTGGCGCGCCCGTCGCAGCTGGCCCTGCTGGATGCCTATGCCGGCAACGAGAACGAGCGCCGCCAGGTGCGCCACGCCGCCGCGGCCTGGCAGGCACTGGTCGATGAATCGCTGGCGTTGTCGCAACAGGGCGACGTCAGTGACCGGATCGGCTTCCTGGAGCACCAGCTGCGCGAACTGGACCGCGAGGACCTGGAACCGGAATCGATTGCCGCGCTTAGCGCCAGCCACCGTCGCCAGGCCCACGCCAGCGCCCTGCTGAGCGCCTGCCAGGCGGCCAGCAACCAGCTCAACGGCGATGACGGCAGCTCTGCGCTGGACCTGCTGCAGCAGGTGCGCCACGAGCTGTCGCGGCTGGTCGAGCACGACCCGCGCCTGGGCGAAGTGGACGGCCTGATCGAGAACGCCTCGATCCAGCTGCACGAAGCCCTGTCGCTGCTTGATCGCGTGCACGACGATCTGGATGCCGACCCGGAACAGTTCGAGGAGAACGAGCGCCGCCTCGGCCGCCTGCACGACCTGGCCCGCAAGCACCGCGTGCCGATGGACGAACTGGGCGCGCAGCGCGAGCGCATGCATGCCGAAGTGGAGCAGCTGCGTGGCGCCGACGAGCGCCTGCAGCGCCTGGCCGGCGAGATCGACAAGGCCGCCGCCGCCTGGCGCGTGCAGGCTGAAGTGCTGACTGCCAGCCGCCGCAGCGCCGCTGCCGAACTGTCGGCCACCACCACCGGCATCATCGCCGAGCTCGGCATGGGCGGCGGCCAGTTCCTGATCGAACTGGAGCCACAGGACAACGGCAAGCCCGACCCGCAGGGTGCCGAGCGCGTCGAGTTCCTGGTGGCGGCCAACGCCGGCCAGCCGCCGCGCGCCCTGCGCAAGGTGGCCTCGGGCGGTGAACTGTCACGCATCTCGCTGGCCATTGAAGTGGCCGCGCTGGACCTGGATGCAGTGCCAACCATGGTGTTTGACGAGGTCGACTCCGGCATCGGCGGCGCGGTGGCTGACATCGTCGGCCAGAAGCTGCGCGCGCTCGGCGAGAAGCGCCAGGTACTGTGCGTGACCCACCTGCCGCAGGTCGCTTCCAAGGGCCATGCCCATTACCGGGTCAGCAAGGCCCCGGTGGAAGGCATGACCCAGAGCGCAGTGGAAAAGCTGGACAACAAGGCGCGCGAGGAAGAGCTGGCGCGCATGCTCGGCGGTGTGGAAGTGAGCAAGGAAGCGCGCGCCGCCGCCCGCAAGCTGCTGCAGGCCTGAGGCCGGCGGAGCCGAGCGCGGGCTCGGCTCTACAGGATTTCCCGAACGAACCGACGTGTAGCGCCGAGCCCATGCTCGGCTTCCGCGCACCAGCGTGGCACAGCTCACCCCAGCGGCCGGCATTACCCCCGTGGCTGCGTCAGGTCGACGTTCTCCACCAGGAAATCGAGGAACGCGCGCACCCGCAGCGGCAGGTAACCGCCCTGCCCCAGGAACACCGCGTGCACCTCTTCCAGGTCGCCGGGATTGGCCTCTTCCAGCACCGGCAGCAAGCGCCCGGCAGCAATGTCCTCCTGCACCTGGAATGCCGCCAGCCGCGCCATGCCCAGCCCGCCCAGCACCAGCTGGCGCAGCGCATCGCCGTTGCTGGCGCGGGCATTGCCACTGGGCAGCAGCATCCGCTCGCGCCCCTCCTGCAGCAACGGCCACCCCTGCATCGCACGCGCGTGGCCGATGTCCAGCCGGTTGTGCGACTGCAGCTCCTCGGCAGTGCGTGGCAGCCCGTGCCGCTGCGCGTAGGCCGGTGCAGCCACGATCATCATCCGCGTCGCGCCCAGCCGTCGCGCCACCAGACTGGAGCTCTTCAGCGGCCCGGCCCGCACTGCCACGTCGGTGCGCTGCTCCAGCAGGTCGATCACCTCGTCGTTGAGGGTCAGGTCCACGCCCACCTGCGGGTTACGCTCAAGGAACGCCGGCAGCAGCGGCAACAGGAAATGGCGGCCAAACGGCACGTTGGAGTTGACCCGCAGCCGCCCGCGCGGCTCGGCATGGGCGCTGGCACAACGCTCGGCCTCCTCCAGGTCGGCCAGCACGCGCAGGCCACGCTCGTAGAACGCGCAGCCTTCCGGGGTCAGCTGCAGCTGGCGGGTGGAGCGTTGCAGCAGGCGCGTGCCCAACCGTTGCTCCAGCCGCGCCACCAGCTTGCTCACCGCCGACGGGGTCATGTCCAGCGTTCGGGCGGCGGCGGAGAAGCCACCGGTCTCGATCACGCGCACGAACACTTCCAGTTCGCCGGATCGGTTGATGTCAGGTCGCGCCATGGCAATGAATCCAGTTCACAGATGATTGTCCATGCGCAGTCTAGTTCACAGATAAGCACGGAATCACCATGGCGGTCCCTCCACTCGGGACTGCCCGATGAACCGCTTGAGCCAGCTCACCGCCACCGCCCTGCTCGCCGTGTCCGGCGCCGCCAGTGCCGCATCCGCCCCGCACTGGGTCGCCAGCTGGCAGGCCAGCCCGCAGCCGGTCTGGAACGCGGATTTCCTGTTCCCGACCCTGGTCCCGGCCACACTGCAGGACCATACCTTCCGCCAAACGGCGCGCATCAGCCTGGGCGGCCCGCGGCTGCGGGTGCGGCTGAGCAATGCCTACGGCACCCAGCCGCTGCGGATCGGAGCAGCCAGCGTGGCCGCACGCGCGGGCGCCATCCCGCAACCGCTCAGCTTCGGCGGCCAGCCCGGGGTGTTGATCGGGCCCGGTCAGGAACAGCTGAGCGATCCGCTCCCGCTGGCCACGGATGACCGCCAGGCAGTGCAGGTCAGCGTCTTTGTGCCGGGGCCGGCAACCGTTCAGACGTTCCATTGGGAAGGCCGCCAGACCAGTTGGATCGCCCCCGGCGACCAGAGCCGGGCCCAGGACCTGAGCGCAGCCAGCAGCACCACCGCCCGCCTGCTGCTGACCGGAATTGACGTCGAGGCCGGCGCCGACGCGCGCAGCGTGGTGGTGATCGGGGATTCGATCACCGACGGTGCCACCGCCAGCCTCGACCAGGACCAGCGCTGGACCGATCATCTGGCCGCGCGCCTGGCAGCGCGGGGCACAGCCGTGGTGAACGCCGGCATTTCCGGGGGGCGGCTGCTGCGCGACGGCATGGGTGAATCCGCCCTGGTCCGCTTCCGGCGCGACGCGCTGGACCAGCCTGCGGTATCCAGTGTGATCGTGCTGATCGGCATCAATGACATCAGCTGGCCAGGTACCGCATTCGCCCGGAACCAGGCCCGGCCCACGCTGGCCGAACTGCAGGCGGGGTATCGCGCGCTGGCAGAACAGGCCCGCCATCGTGGCGTGCGGATCATTGGCGCCACCCTGCCGCCGTTTGCCGACGCCCTGCCCGGCACGCCAATGGACGACTACTACCACCCGGACAAGGATGGCCTGCGCCAGCGGATCAATGCCTGGCTGCGCACGGACAGCCCGTTCGACGCAGTGATCGACCTGGACGCGGCGCTGCGCGACCCGGCCGATCCCTCACGGATGGCCGCCGCCTACGACTCCGGCGACCACCTCCACCCGGGTGATGCCGGCAACCGGGCCATGGCTGAGGCGGTCGATCTTGAGGTGCTCATGGGGCCATCCACGCATGGCGTGGATCTACCGTAAGCAACGAAAAACCCCGGGCAGGCCCGGGGTTTCGTCGCATCCAGCTGGCCGGAACGGCTTACTTGCGCTTCTTGCGCACGTACAGCACCAGCGAGTGCTCTTCCAGCTCGTAGCCATGGTCTGCGGCGATCTTGCGCTGCAGCTCCTCGATCTCGTGGCTTTCGAACTCGATGATCTTGCCACTGTCCACGTCGACCATGTGGTCGTGGTGGCCGCCACGGTCCAGTTCGTAGACCGCCTGGCCGCCCTCGAAATTGTGCTTGAGCACGAGGCCGGCGGCCTCGAACTGGGTCAGCACCCGGTACACCGTGGCCAGGCCGATCTCGTCGCCATGCTCCAGCAGCTGGCGGTAGATGTCTTCGGCGGTCATGTGGTGCTGGGCATTGCGCTGCTCGAGCAGCGCCAGGATCCGCATCCGCGGATGGGTCACCTTCAGGCCGACTTTACGCAGGTCGTGGGTTTCCATAGGTCTCCGTTCATTGGCGATTTAGCGCCAGCTGCCTCGGATTGGGTCGCGGTGGCACGCCGGGAGTGTATCATCGGTTTGATTTCCCCAACCGCCAGTCCCGATGCGCAATCTCCTGTTGGTCGCCGCCGTCGCCCTGTCCACCACCGGGTGCGGCATCATCTACAAGCAACCCATCTATCAGGGCAACCTGATCCGGGAAGATGCCGTGGCCAAGCTGCAGGTCGGGCAGAGCAAGCAGCAGGTCACCGCGCTGCTGGGCACCCCGTCCATTCCCGACCCGTTCCACGCCCAGCGCTGGGACTACACCTCCAGCCAGCGCGTGAACCGCCTGGGCCGTACCGAAGTGAAGAACTTCGTGGTGTTCTTCGAGAATGACACCGTGACCCGCTGGGAAGGCGATTACTTCCCGGGCAACGACAAGGCCCTGGCCCAGCAGACCGTGCGCCAGTTCGGCCGCAATCTGCCGAAGGACAAGAAGAAGAAGGGCCGCTGAGCCCCCTGCCCGTCCGCAGGTGCGGCTGCTGGAATCAACCGCCGAGCGCGCGACGCCGGCGGTTATCCTTCGGATCTGCCAGCAGCGGGCGCAGCAGTTCGATGCGGTCGCCGTCCAGCAGAACCTGGTGCGGGCGTGCCAGTACGCCATGCACGGCGACGGCGGGACAATCGGCACTGCCTTCCAGTGCGGCCGCCGCGACAGCATCGGCGACGGTGGCCCCCTCTTCCAGCTGCAGGCGGCACGACAGCACCTGCTGCGGCCAGGCCAGTACCACCTCGACCTCGATCATCGCTCAGCCCTCGTCGGCGACGCGGACGAAATCGTTGACCATGCGATCGGCCAGCCCCTGGAAGCCGATCGCCAGCGCCGGACCGAGCAGGCGCGAGCTGGGTTCGAACTCCAGGGTCAGGGTGACCTTGCAGGCATCCTCGGCCAGCGCATGGAATTCCCAGCGGCCGTGCAGCTGCTTGAACGGGCCATCGCGCAGCTGCATATCGATGCTGTGCGGTCGCCGCAGGGTGTTTTCGGTCTGGAACCAGGTGCTGAACGAACCCAGGCCCAGGTCCAGGCGCGCCACCAGGCGGTCCTCGCCCTGTTCCATGATCTGGGCAGCCGAGCACCAGCGGAAACGGCTCGGATAGGCCTGGACATCATTGACCAGGTCGAACATGCGCGCGGCCGAATGTTCGACCAGGGCGCTGCGGCGGATAGTAGGCATGAATACAGGACGTTTCGGCAATCGACCGGGCGGGCCCGAATCGGAGACAATACGGAAATGAGCAAGAACAGCGGCAAGGATAAAGCAAAGAGCGCGACGGCCAACAAAACCATCGCGTTGAACAAGCGTGCCCGCCACGAGTACCACATCGAAGAGCGCTTCGAGGCCGGCCTCGCCCTGCAGGGCTGGGAGGTCAAGTCGATCCGCGCAGGCCGCGGCAACATCATCGACGCCTACGCCTATGTGAAGCGCGGCGAGATCTACCTGATCGGCGCACAGATCACCCCGTTGATCCAGGCCTCCACCCACGTGGTGGCCAATGACCGGCGCGAGCGCAAGCTGCTGCTGCACCGGAACGAGATCGACAAGCTGATCGGCAAGGTCGAGCGCGATGGCTACACGATCGTGCCCACTGCGATGTACTGGAGCAAGAACAAGATCAAGCTCGAAGTCGCGCTGGCCAAGGGCAAGCAGACCCATGACAAGCGCGATGCCGCCAAGGACCGCGACTGGGCGATCGAGAAGCAGCGTGTGATGCGTCGCGGCAACCGCGACGCGTAAGGCTGTAGCGCCGAGCCATGCTCGGCTTCGGCAAGAAGGGCAGCCGAGCGCAGGCTCGGCTCTACAAAAGGCGGGTCACCCCGCCAGCATGCCCTGCCCGCGCATGCGCGGTGCCAGCGCCGCGTGCATCACGGCCAGGTGCATTACGACCGCCAGTTCCGGGGCATGCCGGTCATCGCCCGCGCGCCACTGCTGTGCCATCTGGGCCGCATCGGCCGGCAACAGGGCCAGCAGCTGGGCGTCATCCAGCGAATCGGCCGCGCCCTGCAACTGTCGCGCCAGCTGCCGCGACTGCCACACATGCACGCCGATGCTGAGGCTCGCCAGCGACATCAGGACCACGGCCAGCCCGTGCTCGAACCACTGCGACAGCACTTCCGGCCCCCACAGCAGGGCCGCCAACACCGCCATGCCCGGCAGACGCCAGCCCAGCCAATGGATGCGACCGCGCTGCGACCAATGCACCACCACCGCACTGGCGACCAGTGCTGCGGCCGCTGTGGCCGGCAGTTCGGTCAGCGCGGTGGCCGCAAGCAACGCCGCCAGTACCGCCCAGACCCAGCCGGGCGGCAGCGCGCGCCGCTGATAGTCGGCCCCGACGGGCCCGACCAGCTGTCGTAGGCTGCGTTGTTGGCTTGCCTCGGTCACCCACAGTCTCCGTGTTTGTCCTGGCCCGGATGGTCGCCGCCAGTGTGTCGCAAATTCGTGCCCATGACGTTACCAATCCGCTATGACGGAGGCTCTACAACTTGTTGTGGATTGCCAAGGTGACTGTTCAGCTGTTTTGCCGTAGCATTGCCACTGTTGGGCAGGCACTGACCGTGGCGACACGAAACAGGCCTTGTACCTTGCAGAACTTGAAGAAACCGGGGGTGCATTGGTTTCGACGGGGGTTGTGAAGTCGCCTGGCGCATGCCGAGGGGGTAGCTTTCCTCGTAAATCCAGCTGCAAAACTCTAGTTGCCAACGACGACAACTACGCTCTGGCCGCTTAAGGCCTAAGCCTCGAAACCGCTTGTGTCCATGCTCGCGGTGTAGAGTCACTATCATGGAATCGCGCTGGACGGCTGCCTGTCAGTCCGGCACTAGAACACAACAGGCTGGTTCCCGGATGCGCTTCGCGCACCGTGCTGTTCGGGGACGAGATCCAACGGTGAGCTAAGCATGTAGTGCTGGGGATGGAGTGCCTTCGGACGGCGGTTCAATTCCGCCCACCTCCACCATCTGTAAGGCCTGTCGAGGCCGCAAGAAGCCGGATCTCCCGTCAACTGGGGTTCCGGCTTTTTTGTGCCTGCCCGTCGCGCAGGACGTGTGACGCATAATCGGGATGACACCTCCAACACAACAGTCCCTTCATCCGCGACCGCCAGAAGGATCTGCCATGAAAGCCCCCCTCGCGATGTCCCTGCTCCTCACCGCGCTCGCCGCCGCCCCAGCCACGCACGCCGCAGCCCCGGCCATCGCGCCGCCCGGCATCGCCACGCTGGAGGCGCTGCTGGCCTGCAAGGCAGGCTCGGATTTCAGTGCGGCCGACGCCATCGATGCGCTGCAGGCGGCCGGCCTGGCCAAGAAGCCGGGCGGCACGTTCGAGCCGGAGGACAAGCCGGTCGCGCTGTTTGGCGGCACGGTCAGCAGTGCCGATGTGAATGTGGCCGAAGGCGAGAAAGGCCTCTTCGTGTACTTCAACGGCGTCGATCCCAAGCGCCTGGCCAGGGCTTGGTCGGTGACCGAGGTCAACGAGCATGCCAATACCGAGGAACCTTCCTACGTGAAGCGCATCGACAAGCGCCACACCCTGCACGTGATCGCGGGTGACGACTACGAGGGCTATTCGGCGGCGGTGAAGTGCCAGATCAGCCGCTGATGGGCTAGGAACCTGCAGCCGGCGCACGGAACTGCCCGAATCTACCAACCGCACTCGCCGCCAAGCCCGACCCAGCCGGTAGATTCCGCTTTGACAGGCCCACCGCTAGAGTGGCGCCACCGCGCAGGAGGATCGCATGGCTACCACGGGTTTGGGCTTCATCGGCCGCACGACCCTCATCATCACCGTGCTGCTCACCCTGGGCGGCTGCGCGACGCTGCGCCAGTTCGGGCCGTCGGTGCAGGTTGCCTCGGTCACGCCCGGCCAGTACATCGCGCTCAAGCGCGGTGACATCCTGACTTCCGGCAAGCTCAGCGCGGCGACCATTGAGACCCTGCGCGTGGCCGGGCTCGATGAGGGCGTCTGTGCCAAGCCCGGCCTGCCCTGCATCGAGGCGATGGAAGGCAGCATCGTGGTGCGCGAGGAAGACAAGCGCTCCAGCCTGGCCGAGTTGTGGCTGCAGTATGCGATGACCCTGCCGGCGCCAAAGCGCGAGTACTCGGCATCCGGCCGTGCCAAGACCGCCGTCACCGAGCTGGATGCCGACTTCCAGCCACGCCTCGATGCGTGGATGCAGGTCGCGCGCCAGGCCTATGCCTATCTGTTCTTCACCGAGCGCACGGCGAACCAGCGCGGCTTCGAAGACCGCCAGACCCAGGTGCGCGACTACTACAACCTGGCTGTGCAGGAAGCCTCGGTGCAGCTTTACAACGCCTATGCCACCGGGCGCGTGCACGGCCAGGCCAGCCATTTCCAACTGGGCCGCTGGACCTTCGTGCTGGCCCCTTCAGACGAAGCATCGGCGCTGGACCAGCGTACCCCCAGCGAGCTGGTACCCGCCGCCTCGCTGTCGTTCACCGGCACGCTGCGAAGCGTGCATCGCCGCGATGGCTTCGGTGCCGAACTGGTGGCAGTGATGGATGACCAGGCCGGCAGCACGACCACCACGCCTCCGGCGGCGGCGCAGGCGGCGCAGGCAAGACGTTCTGCCACGCAGAGCTGGAGCGAGATGCCCTCGCCATCGATGACGGTGCTATTGCGCTTCTCGGGGAAAAACCTGTGGGAGGTGCTGCACGATGACGAGCCGGAGCTGGAGATCCACGATCCCTACCAGGTTTCGGAAGTAACCCTGCACGGCCAGCAGGTGCCACTGGCAGCCAATTTCACTGCCGGCTATGCGCTGTGGCTGGCCCGCTCCAACTTCAGCCGACAGTCGCTGCGCACGCTGTTCGGTGGCAAGGGCGGCATCGACACGCCGCATCTGTACATGATGCAGCCCTACGACCCGAACCGCCGCGTGCTGCTGATGATCCATGGCCTGGCCAGCAGTCCGGAAGCCTGGGTCAACGTGGCCAACGAACTGCTGCGCGACGACGAGATCCGCCGGGAGTTCCAGGTCTGGCAGTTCTATTACCCGACCAACATGCCCATCGCGATGAGCCACGATGCGATGCGCCACACGCTGGCTGAAGTGTTCAAGCACTTTGACCCCAGCGGCAAGGCGCAGGCCTCGCATGACATGGTGCTGGTGGGGCACAGCATGGGCGGGGTGATCGCACGGTTGATGATCTCCTCCTCCGGCGACCACCTGGTCGACACCCTGCTGGCCACCGCGCAGATGACGCCCGCCCAGCGCGAACTGCTGCGCACCAAAGGCGCACCGGTGCTGACCTTCCTGCCGGAACCGGAAGTGTCCCGCGTGGTGTTCATCGCCACGCCGCATCGCGGCACCGACGTGGCGGGCACCCGCCTCGGCCGGTGGATCGGCCGGCTGGTGCGGTTGCCACTGACCGTGCTGGAAGACGTCGCCACCATTGCCAACGACGGCCAGATCGACCGCAATGACGGCAAGCACGGCTACCAGATGAACAGCATCCAGAACCTGGACAAGGACGACCCGTTCGTCCGCGCCGTGGCTGACCTGCCGATGTCACCGAAGGTGCACTACCACTCGATCGTCGCCCGCGCCAAGGCCGATGGCCCACTTGAGAAGACCGATGACGGGCTGGTGCCCTACTGGAGTTCGCACCTGCCGCACGCGGATTCGGAGAAGGTGATCGTGTCCGGGCACAGCGTGCAGGAAGCTACGCCGGCCATCGTCGAGCTGCGGCGGATCCTGCATGAGGACATGCAGGCACACGGGCGAACGGGAAAGTAAGCCGCCGTCCCGACAGATCAGGCACCGGCCGTACGCCGCGAGAACGTGCCATGCAGCGCCGCCGGAATCGCAAAGCCCTCCATGCGCACCTCGGGCCGATAGTCGGCGCTGGGGGTGAAGCGGAACTCGCGTGCCAGCAGCGCGCACAGCAATACCAGCTGTGCATTGCCGACCGCCGATCCCACGCAGGAACGCGTGGGGAAGCCATAAGGCACATAGATGCCGGCGGTACGCTTGCGCCGTTCGGGCAACCAGCGATCGGGATCGAACTGCAGCGGGTCATCCCAGTACTTTGCCGAGCGGTGCTGGATGAACGAACTCAACTCGAACACTGTGCCTTCGGCGATGGCCTGCCCTTCCACCTGCAGATCGCAGGCGGCCACCCGGCGGTTGTTGAAGGGCGTGGAGTACAGCCGCATCACTTCCTTCAGGAAGCGCATCGTGCAGGGAATCCTGGCCATCGGCAGCGCATGGATCTCCTCATCCGAGAGCGGCGCGAACTCCTCCTCGATGCGCTGGCGCCAGTGTGGATGCATCTGCATCGCCAACAGCAGGCAGGCGGCCATCATGCCGGGCACGCCGGAAATGGCGATCAGCTGCACGGTGACTAGGTAGGTGACCTTGTCCAGGCCGATGCGCTCTCGCAGGCTCAGCAATGACTGCGCGTAGTCCAGCGCCGAACGTCCACTGCGGAGCCGGCGCTTGAGTTCGGCGGCGATCGCCCGTGATTCGGCACGGCCGATGAGGAAGTTGCGCAGCAGGTGGCGCCGATGGATGACCTGCTCGACCTGGGTGGTGTAGCGCAGATGCAGGGCGCGTTCGATGGCTGCGGTGCCGCGGGCATCGAGCCCGTCGATCACCAGCGGGATCAAGGGATGGGCCATCACTTTCCACACCGCCGGCGTGGCATCCAGCGCGTGCCCGCATACCCCATCCAGAGCCTGCCTCATGCGCGACTGCAGTGCCTCCAGGGTCTGTGCTCCGGTGAGCTCAGCACTGCAGGCGGCGATCAGGCTGCGCACTTCGGTCCAGCGCACGCGCTCGTGACGGCGGAACAGGTCGGCCAGCGACTCGACGACGTACAGCTGCTCGGAATTTTCCTTGTCGACCTTGCCGGCAAGCTCCGGGCAGAACACCCCGATTCCACCGGTTTCCAGCTTCAGCACAGGCCCTTCGCGCTCCACGCGCGCAGCCAGGCGCTCGGCAGCAATGGCGCTGCCTTCATTCGACATCCCTTGCATGCAGTGCGTCTCCGGCAGGAAGGGACTCGAAAGACGAGTCCCTTCGTCTTGCTACCGCTCGATCGCGGGTTTGGCCCGCAGGATCAGAATTCGACCCACAGAGGCCAGGTATTCCACACGCTGCTCTTTTCGTTCGGATGAATATTCAGAGTGACGCGCAATGCTCGGGCGAATCTTTTCATTTTCATTCCTTTGCTTGCTGTGTGGTTATGCCGGGATTATCCCGGCACTGGCTAGATAACACGACATAATCCCACTGTCCAACCGGCCGGGTGGCGCGCTGCAGCATCCGGGTTGCGGCCGATTGAGGGGAATCCCTCATCGCGCCTGCGCACGCAGCCTCCTATGCTGGGCTCACTTTCCCCCAACGGAGGTCTGCATGAACACGCAAGAGCCCAGCCGCCAGCCCAGCCCCGATCCGGCCGAGCGCGATGCCTTCTTCCCGTCGCCGTATTCGCTGTCGCAGTTCACCTCGCCCAAGAGCGACCTGTCCGGCGCCGACTATCCGGATGCGCGCCGCGATGGCCGCTGGAAGGTGCTGATGATCGCCGCCGACGAGCGCTATCTGCCGACCGCCAATGGCCACCTGTTCTCCACCGGCAACCATCCGGTGGAAACCCTGCTGCCGATGTACCACCTGGACAAGGCCGCCTTCGACATCGACGTGGCGACACTGTCCGGCAACGCCGTCAAGTTCGAATGGTGGGCCTTTCCACACGAGGACCGCGAGATCGGCGCCCTGTACGAACGCTACCAGGCACGCTTCCGCCAGCCGTTGCAGCTGGACCAGGTGGTGGCCGGCCTGGGCGCCGATTCGGACTACGCCGCCGTCTTCATTCCCGGTGGGCACGGCGCGTTGATCGGCCTGCCGGAGAGCGCGGCGGTGAAGGCCGCGCTGCAATGGGCCATGGCCGAGCAGCGCCACATCATCACCCTCTGCCATGGCCCGGCGGCGCTGCTGGCGGCGGGCGTCGACGAAGCCGAGGGTGCCTCGTTGTTCCGTGGCTACCGCATCTGTGCCTTCCCCGACGCAATGGACCGGCAGACACCGGAGATCGGCTACATGCCGGGGCAGCTGCGTTGGTTCTTCGGCGAACGACTGGCCCAGCAGGGCGTGCAGATCGTCAATGAGGGCATCGATGGCAGCGTGCTGCAGGATCGCCTGCTGCTGACCGGCGACAGCCCGCTGGCCGGCAATGCGTTGGGCAAGCTGGCCGCGCGTACGCTGCTCGATGCACTGGCGGGGCGCTGAGCCCATGCCTGCGCTGGTGCCCGCGCTGCTGGAACTGGAACAGGCTCGGTCATTGCCTGCGGTGGGCGGCGTGCTGCGCGCCGCCGCCTCACCCTTGGGCTACGACCGCCTGTTGGTGTTTGCCACCGGAACCGGGCTGGAGCGCGGCGCACAGCGCGTGTACTGGATCGAAGGTGACTGGTTCGACGACGGCAGCGCCACCGGGCTCGCCCGCTACCTGCACGCCTGCCCGGTCAACCGCCATGTACTGGACAGCACTGCGCCGTTCTTCTGGAGCAAGCGCCAGGGCGTGCGCGGCGAACGCTACCAGGTGGTGAAGCAGCCGCGCGGCGATGGCCTGCATGGGTTGCAGGTGCCGGTGTTCGGCCCGACCGGTCTGGAGGGTGCGGTCAGTTTCGCCGGCACCTCGATTGATGCATCCGCCAGCGCGCGCCTGCTGCTGGAAATGGTCGGAACATCAGCCTTCCGTGCGGCGCGCCAGCTTGCCGAAGCGCCTGCGGATATCCCCGCGGGCGCGCTGAGCGCACGCGAACGCGAGGTGCTGCGCTGGGTCGCCGCTGGACGGCGCCAGGCAGAGATAGCGGCCACGCTGGGGCTGTCTGCGCGCACCGTTGAGAACCACCTGCGGCGAGCACGGCAACGACTTGGCGTGGCCACCACCGCTCAGGCAGTGCGCGCGGCAGGCCGCCGTGGCGAGATTGAAGACTGATCAGGATCGAGGCACTTCCTGCTGCCTGATCAGCGTGCTGCATACGCCCTGTGCATCTGCGCGATTGCAGAAGGCAGGCGACGGGATGAGCTACGACCCGTGATCGCCGGTGCGCGGTCCACCGGGCGGGGCGTTCATCGCACGCCCGGCATCCGCGAGCCACCCATCCCTGCATAACGCTGTCCGCGCATTCGTGGCATGCTCCATGAAACCGTTTTCATGGAATGGAGGGATTCCACGATGTTGTCGCGTTTCCGTCGCCCCGCGCTGTCTGCGCTGCTGGCGCTTGCCCTGCCTCTGACCAGCGCCTGGGCCGCAGCCCCTGCGCCGTTGAAGGTGATGTCGTTCAATGTGCGCACCCCGGCCGATACCGAGCCCGGCAAGCGCTGGCCCGATCGTCGCGATGCGATGGTGAAGGTCATCCTTGATGCGCACCCGGCGGTGATCGGTACCCAGGAGCTGGTGCAGGAGCAGGCCGATTACCTCGCCCAGCACCTGCCCGGCTACCGCTGGTTCGGCGAGGGCCGCCGCGGCGGCAGCGGCGACGAGCACATGGGCGTGTTCTACGACAGCAAGGTGCTGGCGATCGAGGAATCAGGCAACTTCTGGCTGTCTGATACGCCCGATGTGCCCGGCAGCATCACCTGGGGCAACCTGTATCCACGCATGGTCACCTGGGCGCTGTTCCGCCGCATCGATGACGGCCGCCGCTTCTATTTCATGGATACCCACCTGCCCTACCGCGACGAGGACGAACCACGACGGGTGAAAGGTGCCGAGCTGATCGGCAGGCGCGTGGCCGGCCTGCCGGCCGACCTGCCGGTGGTGCTGACCGGTGACTTCAACAGCGAACCCGGCGGCGACACCTACAAGGCATTCACCCGCATACTGCACGACACCCGTACCCAGGTGAAGACACCGCAGGGCCCGCGACTGACCTTCCACGACTTCACTGGCAAGGCCACCGCGCAGCTGGACTGGGTGCTTGTGCGCGGTTTCCACGCGCGCAGCTTCCTGACCGATGACCGCCGCATCGATGGCGTGCTGCCATCGGATCATTTCCCGCTGGTGGTCGAACTGGACTGGCCGCAGCACTGACCCCGCACGGCAGCCGCAGCTACGGCGGCGGCTGCCGCGACAGCAGGCGATACAGGGCCTGATGCTGATCGCGCGCCTGGCAGATGCGGGCCCCTATCGCCAGGAACACCGCCACGCCGATCAGGCCCAGTCCCAGCATCGAATCCTGCAGGCGCAGGAAACCGACCGCTGCGGCCATCGTCGCCAGCACCAGCAGCACCACGACTGCCACTGACAGCCCCGCACCCGGTGGACCCGGATCGCCGAACAACATCCGTTGGGTATCCCGCCTTCCGTCCGCCATCACCTGTCCTCCCGAGTGCCTGACCCACTAGTTACACGGCGGGCCCGCAATCCGGCAGAGTCAGAAGCGTCACCAAGGTGAAGACGTACGCGAAATGCACCGCGCTACCCTGCCGCGTACCCCTCGAACTGCGGAGCAGCACATGGCACACCAGAGCCGGCTGGCTGGATTCATCATCGACTGCCAGGACCTTCCCGCCGACGAAGGCGCCCGTTTCTGGGCCGCCGCGCTCCGCCTGCAGGCACAGGCGGCGCGTGCCGATGGGGGCGCCGAGTATGCCGACCTGCTGGGCGCACCGGCGGGCCTGGACGTTGAGGTCCAGCGGGTCGATCACCCGTCACGGGTGCATCTGGACATCGAGAGCGACGACATCGATGCCGAGGCCGACCGCCTGGAGAAGCTCGGCGCGCGACGGATAGGCTTCGTCAAGCGCTGGTGGGTGATGGAAGCACCGACCGGCCATCGCTTCTGCATCGTGCGCATGCGCGAGCGCGAGGTGCCGGCCAATCAGTGGCCCTGAAAGAGCAAAGGGACGGAAGCCACGGCCTCCGTCCCCCCTGGAGTCATTGCACCTGCGCCACGCGCGGTTGCTGCGGTGATTGCCCCCAGCCGCCCAGCGCCTTGTACACGCCCACCACGCTGACGTTGACCTCGGACTCGGCCGCCGCCAACGCATCATCGGCTGCCAGCTGCGTGCGCTGCGCATCCAGCAGGGTCAGGAAGTCCTCCGAGCCCTCGCGATAGCGGATCTGCGCCAGCGATTCGGCACGCCGTGCCGCCTGCGCCTGCTCGACCACGATCGCCAACCGTGCCTGCTGCTTGGAATAGCGGGTCAGCGCGTTCTCGGTGTCTTCCAGGGCCAGCAGTACCGCCTGCTCATACTGCGCGGCCACGCCTTCGGCTTCAGCCTTGCTGGCACGCAGGCGTGCACGCACGGTGCCGAAGTCGAATGCCGCCCAGCTCAGCGACGGGGTCAGCGACCATGCCTTGTTGCTGCCATTGACCAGGCCGCTGGCATCGCCGCCGAGGAACCCGACGAAGCCGGACAGCGACAATCGCGGGAACAGGTCCGCCGTGGCCACGCCCACGCGTGCGGTCGCAGCCGCCAGGCGACGCTCGGCCACGCGCACGTCGGCACGCTGGCGCAGCAGTTCGCGGGTATCGCCCAGCGGCAGTGCCTTGGCGAAGGCCGGTACGTCGTGCGGCGCGAGCATGTCAGTCAGCACTTCCGGGCGCTGGCCGAGCAGCACGGCCAGCCGGTTGCGCGACTGCGCCTCGGCCACTTCCAGCAACGGGATGTCAGCCTCGATCGCCTTCAGGCGGGCACGGCTGCTCTGCACATCCAGCTCGCTGCCTGCGCCCAGCTCCCAGCGCGCCTCGGTCAGCCTCTGCGTATCGCGCAGGTTTTCCAGCGTGTGCTGGGCCACCGCGATGCGCTTCTGCGTACCACGCAGCTCGAAGTAGTTGCGTGCCACTTCAGCGGCGACCAGGACCTGCGCATCGGCCAGGTTGGCCTGCTCGGCACCGAGGTCGGCGCGCGCGGCTTCAGCAGCACGGCGCTTGCGGCCGAACAGATCCAGCTCCCAGCCGGCGTCGAAGCCGAGCTGGTAGCTTTCACTGAACACCCGCTGCCCACCCAGCTGCGGATCGGGTTGCTTGCGGCGGTCGTAGCTGCCGCCAGCGGTGACGTGCGGAGCCTGGTCGAGGCGGCTTTCCACGAACACCGCGCGGGCCTGGCTGACGCGGGCCACGGCCACGCGAAGGTCCAGGTTGTCCGACAGTGCGCCGTGCACCAGCTGTTCCAGCACTGGATCATCGAACTGCGCCCACCAGCTGGCGACCGGCGAAGCGGTACTGAACACCGGCTGCTGTGCGCCCTGCAGGACCACCGGTTCCTGCACCGGGGCCTTGTAGTTCGGGCCGACGCTGACACAGCCCGCCAGCACCAGGCTGGAGACGGCCATCGCCAACGTGCGGATCACCATGGCAGCACCTCGCCCAGGTAGGTGAAGCTGCCGCTGGCACCGGATTCACCGATCAGCGCCATTTCCACGCTGGAACGCGCGCCTTCGCTGATTTCGATCTCGCCGTTGCCGCCGTTCATGTCGGTCTTTACGTAACCCGGATGGACGGTGTTGACCTTGATCGGCGTGTTGCGCAGCTCATAGGCCAGGCTCAGGGTCCAGCTGTTCACTGCGGCCTTGGACGCGTTGTAGGCCGGGATCTTGAAGTCGTAGATGCCCGACGAAGGATCCGCGTGCAGGGTCTGCGAGCCGAGCATGCTGGACACATTGACGATGCGTCCGGACTTGGACTGCTTGACCAGCGGCAGGAATGCCTGGGTTACCGCGACCAGCGCATAGACGTTGGTGTCGAAGGTGCGCTTCCAGGTGTCCAGCGACTGCTCGGACGGCGCCTGCGCCGGGTTCTCGATCATGATGCCGGCATTGTTGACCAGGATGTCGAGGCGACCGTGGCGCTGGCGCACCTGCTCGACCGCTTCGGCGATGCTGGCCGCGTCGGTCACGTCCAGCTGCAGGGCTTCGACCGGCAGGCCTTCAGCCTGCAGCTTCAGTGCCAGCTCCACCGCGGTATCGCGCTTGCGACCGGCCAGCAGCGTGTGCACGCCGGCCTCTGCCAACTGGCGCACGGTTTCCAGGCCGATGCCACGGGTGGCGCCGGTCACCAGCGCGATCTTGTTCTGATGGGTGTTCATGGATGCATGCCTTGTCTGTGGGGAGAGTGGCCGCCGGCCAACGACCGGCGGCGGAGTTCCGTATCAGTGGTGGATGGTCGGTTCGCCGTGCTGCACCAGCTGGCCACCACCGTTGCGGGTGACGAACTTGCGCAGGGCCACGTAGAACACGGGGGTGAGGAACAGGCCGAACAGCGTCACACCCAGCATGCCAGCAAACACGGTGATGCCGGTCACCGAGCGCACTTCGGCGCCTGCACCGTGAGACAGCACCAGCGGCACCGTGCCGGCGATGAAGGCGATGGAGGTCATCACGATCGGGCGCAGGCGCAGGCGGCAGGCTTCCAGCGCGGCTTCAACAATACCCTTGCCGCCCATCTCCAGCTCTCTGGCGAATTCGACGATCAGGATCGCGTTCTTGCACGCCAGGCCCATCAGCACCACCAGGCCGACCTGCACGAACACGTTGTTGTCACCTCCGGTCAGCCACACGCCGAACAGCGCGGACAGCAGGGTCATCGGCACGATCAGGATCACCGCCAGCGGCAGCGACCAGCTCTCGTACAGCGCGGCCAGCACCAGGAAGGCCAGCATGATCGCCACCGGGAACACGATGAAGGCGGCCTTGCCCTGGGTTGCCTGCTGGTAGCTCAGGTCGGTCCATTCGGTGGTCATGCCCACCGGCAGCACCTTGCCGGCGATCTCGGTCAGCTTGGTCATCGCTTCGGCCGAGGACAGCAGGCGCGGGTCGGCTTCACCGGCCAGGTCCGCTGCCGGATAGCCATTGAAGCGCAGCACCGGGTCCGGGCCGAAGGTCTGCTTGATGGTGACCATCGAACCGATCGGCACCATCTCGCCGCGGTCGTTGCGGGTACGCAGCTTGCCGATGTCCTCGACCGTCTCGCGGTACGGACCATCTGCCTGGGCGATCACCTGCCAGGTGCGGCCGAACTGGTTGAAGTCGTTGACGTAGGCCGAACCCAGGTAGGTCTGCAACGTGTCGAACAGCTCGGTGAGCTGCACGCCCTGTGCCTTGGCCTTGACGCGGTCGACCTCGGCATCGAGCTGCGGCACGTTGGCCTGGTAGCTGGAAATCGGGAAGGCCATGCCCGGCGTCTGCGCGACGGTGCCCTGCATGGCCTGCACCGCATTCTGCAGCGCGCCGTAACCCAGATTGCCACGGTCCTCGATGAACATCTGGTAGCCATTGCCATTGCCCAGGCCGAGGATCGGCGGCGGCATCATCGCGAACGCGAAGCCTTCCTGCAGGCCGGCAATCTTCTGGTTGATCTCGGCATTGATCTGCGCGGCGGTGCGGCCATGGCGCTCGGCGAACGGCTTGAGCGGAATGAACGCCACACCGGTGTTCGGCGTATTGGTGAACTGCAGCGCGTTCAGACCGGGGAACGAGATGGTGTGAGCGACGCCATCGGTTTCCTGGGCGATCTTGGCGACCTTGCGCAGCATTTCATCGGTGCGGGCGATCGACGAACCTTCCGGCAGCTTCACACCGGCGATCAGGTACAGCTTGTCCTGGGTCGGAATGAAGCCCGGCGGTACCAGCTTGAAGATCACGCCGGTACCGACCAGCAGGATCGCGTAGACCACGAACACCGCACCGCGGCGGCCGAGGATGCGGGCCACGCCACGCTCGTACTTCTCCGAGCTGGACTTGAAGAAGCGGTTGAACGGACGGAACACCCAGCCGAACAGGCGGTCGATCAGGCGGCTCGGGCCGTCCTTCGGAGCGCCATGGGCCTTCAGCAGGCGCGCGGCCAGGGCTGGCGACAGGGTCAACGAATTGATCGCCGAGATCACCGTGGAAATGGCGATGGTGACCGCGAACTGCTTGTAGAACTGGCCGGTGACACCGGACAGGAAGGCCATCGGCACGAACACGGCACACAGCACCAGCGCGATCGCCACGATCGGGCCGGACACTTCACGCATGGCCTGGTGTGCAGCGGCAGTAGGCGACAGGCCTTCCTCGATGTTGCGTTCAACGTTCTCCACCACCACGATCGCGTCGTCGACCACGATGCCGATCGCCAGCACCAGGCCGAACAGGCTCAGCGTATTGATCGAGAAGCCCAGCAGGTACAGCGCGGCGAACGTACCCACCACCGACACCGGCACCGCGATCAACGGAATGATCGACGCACGCCAGGTCTGCAGGAACAGGATCACGACCAGCACCACCAGGGCGATCGCTTCCAGCAGCGTGGAGACCACGGCCTTGATCGAGTCGCGCACGAAGATGGTGGTGTCATACACCGCTTCGTACTTCACATCGGCCGGCATGGTCTTCTGCATCTCGTCCATCGTCGAGATGACCTGGTCGCGGATTTCCAGCGCGTTGGCACCCGGCGACTGGAAGATACCGATACCCACCGCGTTCTTGCCGTCCAGCTGAGAGCGCAGGGTGTAGTCGCCCGCACCCAGTTCCAGGCGGGCCACGTCGGCCAGGCGCACGATCTCGCCATCGGTGCCGCTCTTGAGCACGATGTCGCCGAATTCCTTTTCGGTCTTCAGACGGCCCTGGGCATTGATCAGGGTCAGGAACTTGCTGTCCGGCAGCGGTTCGGCGCCGAGCTGGCCGGCCGAAACCTGCACGTTCTGCTCGCGCATGGCACGCACCACGTCGCTGGCGGTCAGGCCGCGCGAGGCCACCTTGTCCGGGTCCAGCCAGGCACGCATGGCGTAGTCGCCGCCACCGAAGATCTGCGCGTCACCCACGCCCGGAATACGCGCCAGCGCATCCTTGACGTGCAGGCGCGCGTAGTTGCGCAGGTACAGGGTGTCGTACTTGCCTTGCGGCGAGGTCAGGTGCACCACCATCAGGAAGGTCGGCGACTGCTTCTGCGTGGTCACGCCCTGCCGGCGCACGTCCTCGGGCAGGCGCGCCTGCGCCTGCGCCACGCGGTTCTGCACCTTCACCGCCGCTGCGTCCGGGTCCGTGCCCGGGCGGAAGGTAACGGTCATCTGCAGCACGCCGTCCGAGCCGGCCACCGACTTCAGGTACATCATGCCTTCGACGCCGTTGATCGCCTCTTCAAGCGGCGTGGCGACGGTCTCGGCAATGACTTTGGGGTTGGCGCCCGGATACACCGTGCGTACGACCACCGACGGCGGCACCACTTCGGGGTACTCACTGATCGGCAGGATTGGAATCGTGATCAGGCCTGCGGCGAAGATCACGATCGACAGCACCGCCGCGAAGATCGGCCTGTCGATGAAGAAGCGGGAAAAGTCCATGGAGGAATTCCTGGGAAAGGCATTCGGCGGGCAACAGCCACCCCGCCCCTCGCCGGGATGACGAAGGCAGGGAAGGCTGCCGCTGGCGCCGGCAGCTAAGCGGAAACGCGGATCAGGAGACGACGGATCAGTGCATCAGGGCAGCGGTGGCATCGCGGCTCGGTGCCGGCGCCGGCTGTGGCTGCATCGCCACCGCCTTGGCCTGCACCGGCATGCCCGGCATGAAGACCTTCTGCACGCCATCGATGATCACCTTGTCACCGGCGGCCAGGCCGTGCTCGACGATACGCAGGCCGTCGGCGGTGCGGCCGAGCTGGATGTCACGGCGCTGGGCCTTGCCATCCTTGTCGACCACGTACACGTACTTGCGGTCCTGGTCGGTCAGCACGGCCTTGTCGTCGATCAGCAGCGCCTGGAACTGGCCGCTGCCAAGCAGCTGCACGCGGGCGAACAAGCCCGGCGTGAACTGGCGATCGGCGTTGTCCAGCAGCGCACGGACGCGGATGGTCCCGGTACTGCGGGCGACCTGGTTGTCGAGGAAGTCGACCTTGCCCGTGTGCGGGTAGCCTTCTTCACCGGACAGGCCGACCTTCACCGGCAGCGCGCTGTCACGCTCGCTCGGGCGCTCGCCCTTGCGTGCCATCTGGGCGTAGCGCAGGAAGGTGCTTTCGTCGGCATCGAAGTAGACGAACACCGTGTCCAGCGAGACCAGCGTGGTCAGCACGCTGGCGCTGTCGCCGGCGGTGACCAGGTTGCCGGCGGTGACCATCGCGCGGCCGGCACGGCCGTCGATCGGTGCCCGCACCTTGGTGAACTCAAGATTGAGGCGGGCTGCATCCAATGCTGCCTGCGCGGCCTGCACGGCGGCGCCGGACTGGTCGGCAGCCGCACGGCGCTGCTCGGCGGTCTCGGTGGAGATCGCCTGCTGCTCGGACAGCCGCTTGGCGCGCTCGGACTCGCTGCGGGCCAGCGTGGCCTGGGTACGGGCGCGGGCCAGTTCGGCGGCTGCCCGATCGTACTCGGCCTGGTAACTGCGCGCGTCGATGGTGAAGAGCACTTCGCCCTTCTTCACTTCCTGGCCTTCGACATAGTTGACCTTGTCGATGTAGCCGGACACGCGCGGACGCAGTTCAACGCTCTGCACCGCTTCGACGCGGCCACTGAACTCGTCCCACTGGCTGACCTGCTTGACCAGCACCGGCGCGGCGCTGACCTGCGGCGGCGGCGGTGCACCGCCTTCTTCGGCATGGCCGCCGCTGCAGGCTGCAAGCACGGCCGCGGCGAGGATCGACACGCCGGCCATCGCAATGCGATGGCCGAAACGATGTGGGGTGGTATTGGGGGAAGTCATGGCATGCATCCGTACGGAGGGGTGGTACAGCGATATGAGAACGTGTTGCAAAAATCGGCGGCGAATACTGCGACCTCAACCATGGTCGAGGTCAAGCGATGCCTGCGGTGTCGCGCCACAGCGGAGGAACTTCCAGGTGCAGCAGGCCACGCGGCAATTCGGCATCGCTGCTGTCGCAGCGGACGATGGCGCGGTTGTCGCGGCACCCGTCAAGCAGGGAGACCACGCGACGACCGACCAGCAGCGAGCTGGGCCACTCGATGCAGGCATTGGCCGCGTTGGCCGGGGTACACACCGGGCTGCAGACTTCCAGCATCTGCGCGCGCACGCCCAGCGCCTGCGCTTCCTGGTGCACCACCTGCGCGTACATGCGCAGTGCGGCGGTGGTGATCGAGGTCTCGCCGTAGCCCGCCCAGGGCTTGGCGTTGGCCGGGCTGCCGATCATCACATAGCGGCGCGCATGCACGTTGTCCTGCAGCAGCGGGAGCAGGTGACGCACCGCGTGCACGTGCGGCATCAGGTCGGCCTGCATCGCGCCCAGCAGTTCATCGCCGTTGCGGTCGGTCACCCGGCCGCGACGATAAGGACCTCCCATTGCGGCGATCACGGCGGCCAGCGGACGCGGGCGCTGCGCGATGCGTTCGGCCAGCGCGCGTGCCGAGCCGTCATCGCTGAGCGAACCCAGCAGCGTCTCCAGTCCGGGCTCATCCGCGAACTGCTCATGCAGCGCGGCCAGCCGGCCCGGATCGCGGCCCACCACCAGCACCGGGCTGCCGGCTTCCAGCAACGCGCCGACCACGCCCTGGCCGACGGCACCGGTACCACCAAGGACCAGGACTTCGGGCGTCAGTATCCCATTCACGGGACATTTCCTCCCAAATCCGGGATAGTCCCGATTCGACGCAGGCGGTCGCCCTTGTGTGGGACCAGGCGGATGGCACCGCCACGCTGCTGACGCATGGGCGCGGTAAACTCACGAAAGTCCTTGTGTACCAAGGAACTCGGACGGGCTTCGACGGTCATCGCCAGGTCCAGGGTGTTCTGGCCGGCGTTCCGGAGTCGGGCAAGAATGTTGCGCAGGCTCATGGCGGACGGGCTCCAATTAACGAATGGCGCCACGATAGACCTCAAACCTTTACTTGATTAGTCCTGATTAAGGGGAATAATCATCCCGCACCCGGTCCAATCATTCTGTCACGATTGTCCCATCCCCGACGTCCAGGACCCCCGACCATGTCGCACGATCTCAACGAGACGCTGATCTTCGTCAAAGTGGTCGAGCAAGGCAGCTTCATTGCCGCTGCCAAATCGCTCGGCCTGCCCAAGACCACGGTCAGCCGCAAAGTGCAGGAGCTGGAAACGCGCCTGGGCGCGCGCCTGCTGCACCGGACCACGCGCCGCCTCGGCCTGACCGAAGCCGGTTCGATCTATCACGAGCACTGCCAGCGCATCGCGCGCGAGCTGGAAGAAGCCGAGAGCGCGGTGAGCCAGCTGCAGTCCGGCCCGCGCGGCTGGCTGCGCTTCACTGTGCCCTACTCGATCGGCATCACCTGGATTGCGCCGCTGCTGGGCCAGTTCCATGCGCAGTATCCAGAGATCCGCCTGGACATGCACATGGGCAACGAGAAGCTGGACCTGATCGCCGGTGAAGCGGACCTGGCGCTGCGCGTGGGTGCCCTGCCCGATTCCAATCTGGTCGCGCGCAAGCTGGGCAGCCTGCGCACGCAGGTGTTCGCCAGTCCGGCCTACATTGAGCGCTATGGCGAACCGCTGCATCCGGAAGAGCTGCAGTTCCATCGCATCCTGGCGATGCGCAAGCCGTACCATACCGGCAACTCGCCGCGCTTCACCTGGCAGCTGGGCGAGAACGGGGGCGAACTGCGCGACTTCCCGGTCACCCCGCTGATGACCGCCAACGACATGTCTGCGTTGAATGGTGCATTGGTCTGTGGCGAAGGCCTGCTGCTGACCGGTGATGTGATGGCCAAGCCGTTCGTCGAATCGGGCATGGTGCGCCGCGTGCTGGCCGGCTGGACCGGCCCGGAAGTGGACTTCAATGCCGTATTCGCCGGCGGCCGCCTGGTCTCGCCGAAGGTGCGTGCGTTTGTCGACTTCCTGGTCGAGAAGCTCAACTTCGATGCCAACTACATGCTGGCGCAGTGCCCCGGCGCGAAGCTGGCGCAGCAGCAGAAGGCAAAGGAAGATGCCGCGCTGGAGAACAGTGGCAAGCGGATACTGGAGAAGGTGGCCGCTTCGGCGGCATGACCGGCTCTACATACGCAATCGGTGTGCCGAGCAGGCTCTGCACCTACAGAAAATGTCGCCTGCAAGGGCGGCATTTTCGTTCCGGCTGCGCCTCGCGTCCGGTAGATGCCGCCCTTGGTCGGCGCCGTTCGGAGAAGCCGCGACCGGGAACGCTATCGGTGTGCCGAGCAACGCTCGGCACCCACAAAAATGCCGCCTGCAAGGGCGGCATTTTCGCTCCGGCCGATGGCCGGACCGGCTCAAGCAGTAACGCTACGCGTTATTGCTTGAGCGGAATCACGCGAATCTCGACGCGGCGGTTCTTGGCGCGGCCGGCATCGGTGCTGTTGTCGGCAATCGGGTACGCCTTGCCGGCGCCCAGCGTTTCGATACGCACGCTCTGCACGCCCTGGCCGATCAGGTACTGCGCGACCGAGTCGGCGCGTTCCTTCGACAGGCGGTTGTTGACCGCGTCGCTGCCGATGCTGTCGGTGTGGCCAACCACCTCGATCATGGTCTGGTTGTACTCACGCAGCGTACCGGCCACGCCGTTGAGCGAGCCATAGAACTGCGGCTTCAGGGTCGCCTTGCCGAAGTCAAAGGTAATGCCGTCCGGGAGGTTCAGCATGATGTTGTCGCCCTGGCGCTGCACATCGATGCCGGTGTTGGCGGTGCGCTCGCGCAGTGCGCGTTCCTGGCGATCCTGGTACTGGCCGACGGCGGCACCGCTGAGTGCGCCGATACCGGCACCGATCAGCGCGTGCTGGCGCCGCTCGGTAGCACTGTCGCCGGTCAGCAGGCCGGCCGCCACGCCGATGGCGGTACCGATCAGCGCGTTGCGGCCGGTCCGGTTCTGCTGTTCGGTCGGGTTGCCGTACTGGTCACTCTGCACATAGGAGCCGCCGGTGGCGCAGGCCGACAGGACGGCCGCACTCATCAGGGCCAGTGCGACGTTGCGGGTGGTGTTGCGGATCATGAGGTTCTCCTTGGTTTCCGGTCGGCCGGCGGCTTGCGGGCGCAGAGAGGATAAACAGCCGAATGCGATGTCGGGATGATGATCCGGTGCGCCGACAGGGCCGCGTTCAGCTAACTGACTGGATCGCTCGGGTCACCCTTTACCCCGCCTCCGACTGGCGGTATGCCGCCAGCGCAGCATCGCGGCCCTCAGCCAGGTCCACCATCGGCGTGCGTGGATAGTCAGGCGCGTGTGCGGCCAGGAGCAGAGGATGCTGCCACGGCGCAAACCGCGCCTTCACCGGCAGCGCCGCCAGCTCGGGCACCCAGCGGCTGATGTAGCGGGCCTGCGGATCGAACTTCTCGGCCTGGGTGACCGGGTTGAACACCCGGAAGTACGGCGCGGCATCGGCGCCGGTCCCGGCCACCCATTGCCAGCCCATCGTGTTGTTGGCCAGATCGGCATCGACCAGGGTGTCCCAGAACCAGCGCGCGCCATGCAGCCAGTGCGCGCGAAGGTGCTTGCACAGGTAACTGGCCACGATCATCCGAACCCGGTTATGCATGTAGCCGGTGTGCCACAGCTCGCGCAGTCCGGCATCAACGATCGGCACGCCGGTGTTGCCGCGCTGCCAGTCGTGCAGTTGCGCTGCAGTCGGCGCCGCCCAGGGGAAGCGGTCAAAACGCGGATTGAGGTTGTCCGTGGGCGTCTTCGGAAAGTGATGCAACAGGTGGTAGGCGAAATCACGCCAGCCCAGTTGCCGCAGATAGCCGTCGATGTCGGCATCGGTGCCGGCACTGCGCAGTCTTTCCAGCGCATGCGCGATGCGCCACGGTGCGATCTCACCGAAATGCAGGTGCGGCGACATCCGCGAGGTGCCCACTCGGTCGGGCAGGTCTCGCTGCTCGCGGTAACCGTGCAAGGCGCCGTCCTCGAACACCGACAGCGCCTCCAGCGCACCGGCTTCGCCCGGCTGCCAGTGCTCCCAGAAGCCGGTATCCCAATCCAGCGTCGGTGCAAGCTGGAGATCATCAATTGCGAGGCTGTCGACCGCGTGCGTCGCCAGTGCCTCCGGTGCGGCCTGCAGTGCCGGCAGGCGCCAATGACTGAGCACGTTGCGCCAGTACGGCGTAAATACCTTGTACGGCTGGCCCTGCTGGGTGGCGATGTCCCAAGGCTCGAACAACAGGCTGCCATTGCAGCTCTGCGTGTCGATGCCCTGCTCGCGCAGCATGCGCTTGATGGTGGCGTCGCGTGGCTGGGTGGCCGGTTCGTATTTGCGGTTCCAGTAGACCGCCCCGGCGCCGGTCTGCTCGATCAGCAACTGCAGGGCCGGCAGGCTGTCACCACTGCGCAGCACCAGCGAGGAACCCCGCGTGCGCAGGTCCGCATCCAGCGCGGCCAGTGAACGGTGGCGCCACGCATCGGAGGCGGCACCCGGCGCCCACCCGCCTTCTTCGTGCGGCGCATGGATGTAGACCGGCACCACGTCGTGACCGGCATCCAGCGCGGCCTGCAGGGCCGGATTGTCCTGCAGCCGCAGATCACGGCGGAACCATACCAACGCTACCGACACATGCACTGCCTTCGTTGTGGAAGGCGCACATGATAGCCAGCGGTGGTGAAGGAGATGCGCGCGCCCGGCCATCCAGGCATGGCGTGGGTCTACTGCTTGAATCGCTCCATCGCTTCACTGATCAGCCCGCGCGCGTCGGCGGCGTTGCCCCAACCGTTGAGCTGCACCGGGTTGCGCCCGGCCGGCAGGTCCTTGTAGACCCGGAAGAAGGCCTCGATGCGCTGCCGTTCGATCTCCGGCAGATCGGCCAGATCGCGGATGTTGGCGTAGCTCGGATCAACCTTGTCGGTGGGCACCCCGATGATCTTCTCGTCGTGCTCGCCGCCGTCGATCATCTTCAGGTAGCCGATCGGCCGGAAGCGCACGATCACGCCCGGATGCAGCGGTTCGCGGGTCAGCACCAGTGCATCCAGCGGATCGTTGTCACCGGCCAGGGTACGCGGCATCGAACCGTAGTTGGCCGGATAGGCGACCGGCATCGACTGGAAGCGGTCCACATGCACCAGGCCGTCTTCCTTGATCTCGTACTTGGTGAAGCTGCCGGCCGGAATCTCCACCGCCAGATTCACTTCCTGCGGAGCCTGCTTCGGCTGCGCCGCCAGGAACGGATGCAGCACGCTATCGGCGGCGGTCACCGCCGTCGCGAGCAGGAGCAGGGCCCCGCCGATGGCAGCCATGGGGACAAGACGGCGTACGGTTTTCATCTGGATTTCCTCATTCCCAGCAGCGATCGGCGCGACCCTTGGCAGTCTGCGCACGCGGGCAGTCGCGCGGTGCGATGCGGCCTTCGGTCAGCTCCATGCGCTGTTTTCCCCCCTTGGCATCGCGGCGCAGTTCGAAGGCATCGTAGAGACGGCCGGTCACGGTGCGTGCTTCATAGCGCAGGCGCTGCGGGTCGATGTTCAACACCTGGAACAACTGGGTGTCTTCGGCCACCGGATCCATCGTCTTCCGTGCCTCGTCGGAGAGACGGTACTGCTTCGGCCCCGCCACGGTCACCACGTACTGCGGCGTCGCGGCCTGCCCTTCACCACGGCGACCATAGGTGTGATCGTGGCCCTGCAGCACCAGGTCGACGTTATGGCGGCGTACCACCGGCAGCAGCACGTCACGCAACGCGGCGTTCTCGCGTCCTTCGCGCGGCGAGTAGAACGGCTGGTGCAGCAGCACGATGGTCCACGGCTGCGGATTGCCGCCCAGTACCTTGTCCAGCCACTGTGCCTGTGCCTTGGCGGTGCCCAGGTCGAGTGCCGAAGTGCCATCGACCACGGCCACGCGCACGCCCTGCGCATCGAACCAGTAGCTGGTCTGCTGCGCGGCGCTGGCGCCATTGCCCGGCAGCGCAAACGTCACCGGCCAATGCTTGCCCAGCACGCGGCGTTCCTGCGGGGTGTCCTCGAACTCCTCGAAATACTCGTGGTTGCCGATGGCCGGGGCCACCAGGGTTTCCTGCGCCAGCCAGCTGGTCGCAGCAAACCACTCGCCCCACTCACTGTCATCCATGTTGTCGCCGCCGCTGACCAGGTCGCCGGCAAACAGGCTCATGCGCGCCTGCGGTGCGGCCTTCTGCGCGGCGCGCACTACCCGGCTGACATGGCTGACGTTCTTGTTCTGGGTATCACCGAAGTACAGCAGGGTCAGCGGCTGGTCGGCCGCGGCCAGTGTGCGCAACTGGTTCCAGGCGCTCCAGCTGCCGTTGCCCTGCACGCGGTAGACGTACTGGGTATCCGGCTGCAGGCCGCTGATGTCGGCGCGATGATGATGCGACAGACCATTCTCGGTCTGTAGCGAACGGGTCGTTGCGCGCACCTGGCGGATGCCCTCGATGGCCGGCGAATCTCCGGCGAGGGCAATCTCCAGCAGCGGTGCCTGCACGCTGCCGTCGGTACGCCAGGCGACAGCGAATCCATGGCTGGGATCGACCGCCGGCGAGGCGACGATGCGGTCAGGTACCGTCGTTGCTGCGTAGTGGCGGCTGCCCGCCGGCACCTGGGTATTCGGTTCGGCCGCTGCGAACGACAGCGACGGCAGCGCCAGCAGCAAGCTCAGCGCCAGCGTACGCATCACGCAGTGCCCGCTCATGCGCCACACTCCAGCGGCAGCGCCAACTGCTTGGCGATGCTCTCCCAGTCGAACGCAACCACGCCCTGGTCGTCGTGCACGGCATACAGCGCACCGTGCGGGAAGCGCGCGCTGGCTTGCTGCATCATCCAGATGCCGTCGGTGTTGGCCACGGTATTGCCCTGGAACGCGCCGACCGGCTTCAGCGTATGCCGGTCGAACAGATGGAACACGCTGCGCTGCTTGCCCTGTTCGGTGGTGATCCACCAGCCATCCTTGCCGCAGGTGCGCAGGGTCACGCCTTCGGCCTGGGCCTTGAACACGTCGCGACCGAAGGTGGTACCGGTGAAGCGACCTGACAGGGTGTAGACCTTGAACTCGCTGGCGTAGCTCTCGTCCTCTTCGGCAATCAGCAGGCGGTCGTTATCCGGGTCGCCCCAGATCGATTCGACTACGCGTAGTGCACCGGCTTCGCTGGTGTCACCGATGCTGGCGACGAGCTTCGCCTCGACCTTCGCACCATCGCGGGTCACGTGATACTGGCGCACGCGCTTGTCCAGCTCGGCCAGCGGCGGCAGGATGTCACGGCCCTGCGCATCCTCGCCGTTGTCCCAGGAGTCGGTGACGTAGACGCTGTAGCCATCGGCGCGGCGGTCTACCCACAGCCCGTACGGCTTGCGCAGGTCGTCCGCAGCGAACGTCGCCAGCGGTGCGAAGTCCGGCAGGCTCAATACCTGCACGCGATGATTGTCGCGCTCCACGATCCACAGCAGGTCGTCGATCACCGCGATACCATTTGGGCGGTCGAACTGCCCCGGTGCGGTGCCGCTGCTGCCGACGTCACGCAGGTGCTGTCCGGTGCTGCCGTCGTAGACCACCAGCTTGTCGGTAGCCTTGGCGGTGGCGATCAGCCACAGTGCGCCGTCCGGCGCGCGCCAGGCCGCCGGCGAGTCGATGTTGTCGGCCGGGGTCATCGGTGACAGGAAGGCTTCGGCGATGGTGGTCACCACGCGCTCGCCCCCGGCGGCCGGCGCGGCCGCTCCCGCAACCGGATCGCTGCCGGTGGCCGGCGTGCAGCCGGCGACCAGCGTAGCTGCCAGCGCGGCGGCCAGGACGGTGACGCCACGCACCATCACAGCGCCACCTTCAGGCCCAGCGCATAGGTGCGGCCGTACTCTTCCATCTGCAGGGTGCGCGAACGGGTGCCCTGGTACAGCTCCAGCGGCTTGTCCAGCAGGTTCTGCGCTTCGAAGTAGACGCTCACGCGCGGGGTGAACCTGTAGTCAAGCGAGAAATCGAGCTGGGTATTCGGCGCAACGTAGATATCGAACGCGCGGCCCTTGCCGATGCTGTCCAGGTACTCGCTGCGGTACACGGCCGCCAGGCGCGTGCTCAAGCCGTACTTCTCATAGCCGATGTGCGCGCTGTAGACGTGCTTGGAGGCGCGTGGCAGGGTGAAGTCCTCGCCCGCACGGTCCTTGATGCCGGCATCGAACTTCGTATCCAGCCAGGTGCCACTGGCGCCGACCAGCAGGCCATCCAGGCCGTCCGGCAGGAAGGCCAGCTGCTGCTGCCAGTTGAACTCCGCACCACGCACGGTGGCCTTGCGACCATTGATCGGCTGCGTCACATCGAATCCACCGTAGGCCGGATCATTGGTGCGCACGGTTTCGACAATGTAGCCATCGATCGACTTGTGGAACAGCCCCAGCGAAACGATGCCGCTGCTGCCGATGTACTTCTCCACCGACAGGTCGATGTTCTTCGACTCGTACGGATCCAGTTCCGGGTTGCCCAGGCGCACTTCCTCGTCACCGCGGCTGTAACCCACGCGCGGCGAGACGTCGCCGAAGGACGGGCGCGATACGGTCTTGTTGGCCGAGGCGCGCAGCACCCAGTCATCAGCCGCGTCATAGCGCAGGTGCAGGCCCGGCAGCACGTTGGTGTAGCTGCTGTTGGCCACGCGCGGGGTGACGGTGAAGCTGCGGCCGTTGGCGGCCACGTCCACCTGGTTGCCGATCGCCTTGAAGCGGGTGTTCTCCACGCGCACGCCGCCGATGATGCGCAGCGCACCCACATCCCAGGTACCCATGGCGTAGCTGGCGAAGATGTCCTCGCTGGCCACGTAATCCTCTTCCAGCGAGGTCATCGCATTGCCGCCGACGTCCTGCGGGCGGGCGCTGTACTGGCTGCCATTGGCCGCCCAGAAGGCACGCATCGCAGCCGAATCCATGCCGTCGCCGAAGTTGCCGTGGCGATGTTCGGGCGAGGAGGTGGTCCAGCCCGCCAGCGCCACCTTCGGGCCGACACGCAGTTCGCGCTCATCCACATTGACGTCGCGGTCGCGCCAGCGGCCCAGCAGGCCGAATTTGATGCTGCTGCTGTCGCCGTCGAAGCGCACGTTGACCTGCGCGCTGTGCTCCTTGTCGTTCACCTGCTTGGGCGAAAGCACGAAGCGGTCGAACGCGTAGTTGCTGTTGTCCAGCCACTGCGGGTTGTCGAAGCTGTAGCTGGGCAGCCGGCTGCTCTGGTCCAGGCTGCCGTTGAACGCCTTGCCGTTGAGCTTGAAACGCGCCTCCATCTCGTCGTTCACGCGCTCTTCGGTACGGGTGTAGCCGATCCGGTAATCGACCACGGCGTTGGTCAACTTGTTCTCGCCGCCCAGGCTGGCCGCGAAGGTGTTTTCCTTCTTGGTGCGGTAGCGCATGCGCTTGTCGATCGAATCCTTCGGCATGCCATCCAGGCGGTACTGGTCGGTGCCGGTCTTGATCATCTTCGCGTCGTCGAAGTTGAAGATCACGCGCTGGCGGGTCTCCGCATCGTCGAACTGGCTGTACAGCGTGCGCAGGTAGTACCTGCTGTCTTCGTCCGGCCGCCAGTCGAGGTTGAGGTTGGCGCCGATGCGCTTGCGCTCGATCTCGTACTTGCGGTGCTGCAGGTTGATCGCGGTCACGTCACCGGGGGCGGCATCGTCCTCGCCGTCGTACTCCACTTCGGTGTTGTCCGACTCGAACCTGCGCTTCTGGTAGTTCACGCCCAGCGCCACGCCGAAGGTGTCGTTGAACACTTCGCTGTAGTTGAAGGCCGCCTTCGGGCTGGTCTCGCCGGACAGCTGCTGGTGACTGCCCTCGATCTTGCCACGCAGGCTGCGACCGTCGCGGTCGAAGGCCGAGGCCGATTCCACCAGCACGGCACCGCCGATCGCATCACCGGGCATGTCCGGGGTCGGCGACTTCACCACGCGCAGGCGTTCGGTGGAATCGGACGGGATCACGTCCAGCGGCGCGGCACGGCTGGAATCCTCCGGCGTGCCCACGGCGATGCCATCCACGCTGACGCTGTTGAGATTGGCGTCCAGGCCACGGATGACCACGAAACGGCCCTCGCCCTGGTCACGGGTCACGCTGATGCCCGGCAGGCGCTGCAGTGATTCGGCCACGTTCTTGTCCGGGTACTGGCCCAGGGCATCGGAGGACACCGCGTCTTCGATGGCGTTGCTGCCGCGCTTGAGGTCGACCGCGCGGATCTGCGATTCGAGCTGGGCGCGCACCTCGATACGGTCAAGGTCGACCGCGTCTGCCGCCACGGCGCCGGTGGCGGCTACCGCCTGCTGCCCGGCGGCCTGCAGCGGTGCCGCAGCCCCCATTGCCAGGGTCAGGGTAATGGCAACGGCCAACGGAGTCTTGTTATGCACTGGGAATCCCCATTCCTGTTAAGAATGGGTCTGCACGGTATGTCCGCAAGGTTGCATGGCCGTGACATGCGTCTGCACATTTCATGTACAGCGGCCCCGGGCCTGGTTTGGGGTTCGACACGGCAATCCGGCAAAATGGCGGCCTCTCTCCCTATTCCCCTTCCCGACCATGAAGATCGTCGAAGTGCGCCACCCGCTGGTGCAGCACAAGATCGGCCTGATGCGCAACGCTGCGCTCAGCACCAAGGATTTCCGCGAACTGGCCAACGAGCTGGGTACGCTGCTGGCCTACGAGGCCACCGCCGACCTGGATACCGAGCCGCACACCCTGGCCGGCTGGGCCGGCCCGGTGACGGTGCAGCGCATTGCCGGCGCCAAGATCACCGTGGTGCCGATCCTGCGTGCCGGCCTGGGCATGCTCAGCGGCGTGCTGTCGCTGATCCCGGCGGCCCGTGTCAGCGTGGTCGGCCTGCAGCGCGATGAAGAAACCCTGCAGCCGGTGCCCTACTTCGAGCGCCTGACCGGCCGCCTGGAAGAGCGCGACGCACTGATCCTCGACCCGATGCTGGCCACCGGCGGCACGCTGATCGCCACCATCGACATGCTCAAGCGCGCCGGCGCCCGTCGCATCAAGGGCATCTTCCTGGTGGCCGCGCCCGAAGGCATCGAAGCAGTGAAGGCCGTGCACCCGGACGTGGAAATCTACACTGCGGCCATCGATGCCCAGCTCAACGACAAGGGCTACATCCTGCCCGGACTGGGCGACGCGGGTGACCGCATCTTCGGCACCCGCGTCGGCTGATCCGGCGAACCGGGGTCGGATCCCTCTCCGCAGGAGAGGGCTCTGACCCGACAACCGTTCGCGGGCGCGCTTCGCCGCGGCACGTGAACGCCCGTGGACGCGGGTGTGGCCGACGCGTGATTCTTCACGTGGCCTTGCCGGCCGGAGGCGAATGCTCCGCGCACCCGCCACCCTTGGAGCTCGCGATGAAGGCCTCATTCCTGCTGGCCGCCGTCCTGCTGGCCGGCCTGCCCCTGGCTGCCAACGCCACCACCCCGCAGCAGCAACGCATGGCCGAATGCTCGGCCAAGAACAAGGGCTTGAAGGGGGATGCCTACAAGACCGCGCAGAGCTCCTGCCTCAGTGGCCAGGCCGCCGAAACCAAGCCGGTCAATACGCAGCAGGAACGCATGCGCAAGTGCAACGCTGAAGCGGGCGCGAAGAAACTGGCAGGCGATGCGCGCAAGACCTTCATGAGCAGCTGCCTGAAGGCGTCGTAACGACGAGTGATGCAGAGCCGAGCCCACGCTCGGCTCTGCCATTACCCCAGGGCGCGCGCCTTCAGCTCGCCCTGTTCGTGCAGGGTCACGAAACGTCCCTTGTCATCACGGCCCAGCTGCGCCAGCGCCACCTGCGGGTCGTGGGTGAAGAACAGCCGCACGTTGCGCGCCAGCTTGTCTTCAAGGAACTGCCGTTTCTCGTCGATCAGCAATTCGGCATTGCGGTCATAGCCCATGGTGATCGGCACGTGCACCCATGAACGACCTGGGATGAGGTCGGCACAGAACACCACGCCACCGTGCGGATCTTCCCCGGCATGCGCGTGGCCAACGATCTCGGCCAGCATCAGCCCCGGCGTATGCCCATCGCTGTAGCTGAAGCGCACGCTGCGGCCGAGCGCCTTCGAGTACTTGCCATCCACCACTTCCAGGCGGCCACTGGCCTGCAGCAGGCCGGGCAGCTCAGGAATGAAACTGGCCCGATCGCGCGGGTGTGGCTGCACGGCGCGCTGCCAATGCTGCGCACCAACCACATAGGTTGCGTTGGGGAACAGCAGCTCGGGCTCACGCCCTTCGCTCCATGCGGCAAGCAGGCCACCGGCATGATCGAAGTGCAGGTGGCTGAGCACCACCACGTCGATGTCCTCGTGCTCGAAACCCGCTTCGCGCAGTGAATCGATCAGCACGTGCTGGCTTTCCTGCACGCCGTAGCGCTCGCGCATGCGCGGGTCGAAGAACGCACCGATACCGGTTTCAAACAGTACCGTCTTGCCTTCCAGCGGACTGGCAAGCAGCGCACGGCAGGCCAGCTCGATGCGATTGAGCTCGTCCGGAGCCGCCCATTTTTCCCACAACGCACGCGGCGCGTTGCCGAACATCGCGCCGCCGTCCAGGCGCTGCGAGTTTCCAAGAATAGACCAGAGTTTCATGCGTCGATTATCGGCGCCGGACCGTTAAATAATCGCTAGAAAGGAAACAGGAAACCCCGCCGGTTGGCGGGGTCCTGGTGATCTGCGGATTGCCGGCCAGTGGCCGGCACCACCACATCAGTGGGCCGGCACGACCTGGGCACTGCCCACCGGATTGCGCGGGTCGCTGCCACCGAACAGCTTGTTCGCCTTGCGGTCCCATTCCACGGTCTGCAGGTTGCCCCACACGTGGCTGGAACCGCGACCGCCGGCGGCGACATTGCCCGGCAGGTCGATCCTGTGGCCCATCGCCTGCAGCTGCTTCACCGTCGCCGCGTCGAACGCATCGTCCTCGGCTTCGATCAGGTCCGGCAGCCACTGGTGGTGGTAGCGCGGCAGCGCGGCAACCTGCTGCGCGTCCAGGCCGGCGTCGTAGCCGAGGATGCCCAGCAGCACCATGGTGATGATGCGGCTGCCACCCGGGGTGCCCAGCACGATCACCTTGTCGCTGTTTTCCATGAAGGTCGGCGTCATCGAGCTGAGCATGCGCTTGCCCGGCTTCGGCGCATTGGCCTCGTAGCCCATCACGCCGAAGGCATTGGGCGTACCCGGCTTCAGCGCGAAATCGTCCATCTCGTTGTTCAGCAGCACGCCGGTGCCCTTGGGAATGAGCCCCGAGCCGTACAGCAGGTTGACGGTCTGGGTGGCGCCGACGCGGTTGCCGTCGCGGTCGATGATCGAGAAGTGCGTGGTCTCGTCGTCTTCCAGCGGCGTCGGGTTGCCCGACAGCAGGTCGCTGGGCGTGGCCTTTTCCGGATGGATGGTCGCGCGCAGGCCCTGTGCGTAGTCCTTGCTGGTCAGCACCTTCTGCGGGATCTGCACGAAGTCCGGATCGCCGAGGAAGAACGTACGGTCGCGGTAGGCACGGCGCATCGACTCCACCACCAGATGGGTACGGTGCGCCGGATCCATCTTCCTGATGTCCCAGCCTTCCAGGATCTGCAGCATGCTGGCCAGCGCGATGCCACCGGACGACGGCGGCGGCGCGGTGGTGATCTTCCAGCCGTTGTAGTTGAACACGATCGGCTCGCGCTGCTTCACGCGATAGCCGGCCAGCTCTTCGGCGGTCCACTTGCCACCGGCCTGCTTGACGCCCGCCAGCAACAGCTTTCCGGTCTGGCCCTTGTAGAAGCCGTCGAAACCTCCAGCGGCCAGGCGCTCCAGCGTCTGCGCCAGCTCCGGCTGCTTGAACAGGTCACCGCTGGCGATCGGCTTGCCGTTGCGCAGATAGACTTCACGCGTGCCGGGATAGCGCTCCATCACTTCACGGCGCGACGCGTAGCCCTTGGCCATGCGGTCGTACACCGGGAAGCCTTCGCGTGCGATGCGGATCGCCGGCTGCAGCGAGGCCGACAACGGCAGCTTGCCGTGCCGGGCCGACAGTTCGACCAGCGCCGCAGGCAGGCCGGGAATACCCGCCGACCAGGCACCGTTGACCGAGCGGTCGCGGTCGAGGTTGCCCTGCTTGTCGAGGAAGGCCTGCGGCGTGGCCGCCGCCGGCGCGGTCTCGCGCGCGTCCAGCATCACGTCCTTGCCGGTAGCCGCGTCATGCAGCAGGAAGAAGCCCCCACCGCCCAGACCGGAACTGATCGGCTCGACCACCGCCAGCGTGGACGACACCGCCACCGCAGCATCGAAGGCGTTGCCGCCCTGCGCCAGGATGTCGATACCGGCCTGGGTGGCCAGCGCGTGGCCGCTGGCAATGGCTGCGCCGTCGGGGCGCTCGGCACGGGCCGGGCTGTCGGCCCAGGCGATCGGACTCAGCAGCAGGCCGAGCAGCAACAGGGGGCGGACGATCAGCGTCTTCATTCGGATGGGGGCTCCGCATAGAGTTCGGGGTGATCGTGCTGCAGTTGGCGCAGCTTGGCCAGCAGCTGGTCTTCCGTTTCCACGATCTCCGGATCCGGGTCGATGCACTCGACCGGGCAGACGACCACGCACTGTGGCTCGTCGAAATGACCCACGCATTCGGTGCAGCGCGCAGGGTCGATCACGTAGATGGTTTCACCCATCGCAATGGCCTGGTTCGGGCAGGCCGGCTCGCAGACGTCGCAGTTGACGCAGAGCTCGTTGATTTTCAGCGACATGGCGATACTCCTCGCCCGCGCCTTGGGACAAAGGACCGGCCAGCGCGGGCGCGCGGGCCGGTCAGGTCATCAGCGGCACCCTTGCGGGGCGCCGCCCGGGCCATGCCGGGGCATGGCCGCCATGGCTCGGTATTACTTGGCTTCGACGAAAATGTACTCGGCGCCGGTCGGCTGGATCGCCGCCTGCACGCGGGCGTTGTCGGCCGACTGGCCGATGAAGACGACGCGCACGCCCTTCATCGAATCCGGCGACACGTCCTTGAACACGGCCTGGATCATGTCAGCCATCTTGCCCGAGGCCGACGAACCGAAGGCCAGCATGTTGCCCGGCTGCACGCCACGGGCCACGGCCTGGGTCGCGCTCTCGGTCTGGCGCTCGTACTTGGCCTGGAAGTCCGGGTCCGATTCCGGGGAGAGGTAGTACAGGAACGGGCTGTTGGTGATGTTGCCCATGTTCTGGATCGCCACTTCCTGCAGGTACTTCTTCCAGCCGGCATCGTCGTCCTTGGACGGAGCGACCAGGGCCTGCTTGGCCTCGTCGACCGGAGCGGCCTCTTCCTTCTTGCAGGCGGTGAAGGCCAGGGCCAACGAAGCGATCAGCATCGCGCGCATGGTGGTGTTCATGGATTTCCTCCCGGAATGGTGCGTGGTGTTGTACGTGATGGGGTGCAGGTACGGCGGGCTTACGACTGTGCCGCCTTCGCTTCGCGGACCTTGCGCAGGGCTTCGAGCACCGCGGCCGGCACGAAACCGGACACGTCGCCGCCCAGGCGCGCGATCTCGCGGACCAGCGAGGACGAAATGAAGCTGTGCTGCTCGGCCGGGGTCAGGAACAGGGTCTCGACCTCGGGAATCAGGTGGCGGTTCATGCTGGCCATCTGGAATTCGTACTCGAAGTCGGACACCGCGCGCAGGCCGCGCAGCAGCACCCCGCCCTGGACCGAACGTACGAAATGGGCCAGCAGGGTATCGAAGCCGATGACTTCGACATTGCCATGGTGGGCCAGGGCGCCACGCGCCAGCTGCACGCGCTGTTCCAGCGGCAGCGCCGGGCCCTTCGACGGGCTCTGCGCCACGCCGACCACGACCTTTTCGAACAGCGGCGCGGCCCGGCTCACAAGGTCGATGTGACCGTTGGTGATCGGGTCGAACGTGCCGGGATAGACGGCGATGCGGCGGTTGGCCACGGTCATGGGCGGTAGCAGATGTTCAGATGAGGTCAAAGTGTAGCAGTGGCACGGCGGTACAGGGCAAAGCGCACCTCACGGGTGCCGCCCTCACGGTGGAGCAGCCAGCCCTGCGGCAGCACCGGCACGTGGCCGGCCGGCGACTCCAGGTACAGCCAGGCGTCGGCGGTCAGGTGCCGCGGCAGCTGGGCCAGCACGTCCTGCCACAGGCCATCGGCGAATGGCGGGTCGATGAACACCAGATCGGCCTGCTGCGCGGGCGCACCCTGCAGCCAGCGCAGGGCATCGGCCTGCACGACGCTGATCTGGTCGCTGGCCTGCAGCTTGGCCACGGCGGCGGTCAGGTTGCGTCCCAGCTGCGCATCGCGCTCGACCAGGGTGGCGTGGGCGGCACCGCGCGAGACCGCTTCCAGGCCCAATGCGCCGCTGCCGGCGAACAGGTCCAGCACACGGGCCCCGCCGAGCTTGGGCATCAGCCAGTTGAACAGGGTTTCGCGCACACGATCGCTGCTGGGCCGCAGTCCCGGCAGGGTCGGCACCGGCAGGCGGGTATTGCGCCAGCGACCGCCGATGATGCGGACCTGGCCGTCATTGCCCCCGCGGCCGCTCACCGGCGCCCCCGGCGGGGTTCATTCGAGAAATTCAGCATGAGCGGGATTGTAGTTCGGCCGGGCGGCGCCCGGGGACGCGCCAACGCATGCGCGCTGTCGCTCCCACGCTTCGCTGCGCGAAACGCGGGCCCCAGTTACCAGCTTCCACACCCCCGCCGCTTCGCGGCCGCCCCCTGACTCAGGGGGCTCCACCCCAGACGCGATCCGATGCTCGACATGCAGGCGGGGTCAGATCCGTTTTCCTGCGGAAAACGGATCTGACCCCATTGGATGTATCGATATCTGACAGATGTGCCGACCAACGGTCGGCACCTACCAACAGCCGAGTGAACCTGTCAGAGGCGGGGCGGTGTGGGTTGGCAGGACCGTTGGCGCCATGGATGGCGCCATCGAGCCCCCATGGACGGGTTTACGGCGTGTCCTGCCAACCCACACCACCCCGCCATCCCACGTAATACCCGCTGTTGCTGTTGCTTCGCCTGTTGCTGTTGCTGTTGCTTCGGCCTCTGCAGGTGCAGGGCTGCAAGCCCTGCCGACCAACCCCTTGATTTCGGGACAATCATCCCTACCCCTTGGCGAGGCCGCACGCGCTGGCGCGGCATTGCACATGGAGCCCTATCGATGACCGAGACCACCCAGACCGAAACCCTTGGCTTCCAGACCGAAGTCAAGCAGCTGCTGCAGCTGATGATCCACTCGCTGTACTCCAACAAGGAAATCTTCCTGCGCGAGCTGGTCTCCAACGCTGCCGACGCCGCCGACAAGCTGCACTTCGAGGCCCTGACCCAGCCGGCGCTGCTGGAAGGCGACAGCGAGCTGCGCGTGCGCGTCAGCTTCGACGCCGCCGCCCACACCATCACCATCGAAGACAACGGCATTGGCATGAGCCGCGCCGAAGCCATCGCCCACCTCGGCACCATCGCCAAGTCCGGCACCGGCGACTTCCTGCGGCAGCTGTCCGGCGACCAGAAGAAGGATTCGCAGCTGATCGGCCAGTTCGGCGTCGGCTTCTACAGCGCCTTCATCGTCGCCGACGAAGTGGAAGTGACCTCGCGCCGCGCCGGCCTGGCTGCAGCCGAAGGCGTGCGCTGGACCTCGCGTGGCGAAGGCGATTTCGAAGTGGCCACCGTCGACAAGGGCGAGCGCGGTACCCGCATCGTGCTGCACCTGAAGGAAGGCGAGCACGACTTCGCCGATGGCTGGCGCCTGCGCAGCATCCTCAAGAAGTACTCGGACCATATCGGTCTGCCGATCCAGATGCCGAAGGAAGGTGAAGAAGGCGCCGCCGTCGAGTGGGAGACCGTCAACCGCGCCAGCGCGCTGTGGACCCGCCCGCGCACCGAGATCAGCGACGCCGAGTACACCGAGTTCTACAAGCACGTAGCGCACGACCATAGCGACCCGCTGGCGTGGAGCCACAACAAGGTCGAGGGCAAGCTGGAGTACACCTCGCTGCTGTACGTGCCCGGCCGCGCGCCGTTCGACCTGTACCACCGCGATGCGCCCAAGGGCCTGAAACTGTACGTGCAGCGCGTGTTCGTGATGGACCAGGCCGAGCAGTTCCTGCCGCTGTACCTGCGCTTCATCAAGGGCGTGGTCGATTCCAACGACCTGTCGCTGAACGTCTCGCGCGAGATCCTGCAGTCCGGCCCGGTCATCGATTCGATGAAATCGGCGCTGACCAAGCGTTCGCTGGACATGCTGGAGAAGCTGGCCACCGACAAGCCCGAGCAATACGCCACGTTCTGGAAGGAGTTCGGCCAGGTGCTGAAGGAAGGCCCGGCCGAGGACTACAACAACCGCGAGAAGGTGGCCGGCCTGCTGCGCTTCGCCTCCACCCGCGGCGACGGCGATGCGCAGAGCGTGTCGCTGGCCGATTACATCGGCCGCATGACCGAAGGCCAGGACAAGATCTACTACCTCACCGGCGAGAGCTACAGCCAGGTACGCAACAGCCCGCACCTGGAAGTGTTCCGCAAGAAGGGCGTGGAAGTGCTGCTGCTGACCGACCGCATCGACGAGTGGCTGATGGGCTACCTGACCGATTTCGACGGTAAGGGCTTCGTCGACATCGCCCGTGGCGATCTCGACCTGGGCGCACTGGAAACCGATGCGGACAAGCAGGCACAGGAAGCTGCAGCAAAGGACAAGCAGGGCCTGGTCGAGCGGCTCAAGACGGTCCTGGGTGACGAAGTGGCCGAGGTGCGCGTGTCGCACCGCCTGACCGATTCGCCGGCGGTGCTGGCCATCGGCGAGCAGGACCTGGGCCTGCAGATGCGCCAGATCCTGGAAGCCAGCGGGCAGAAGGTGCCGGACAGCAAGCCGGTGCTGGAGATCAACCCGGGCCATCCGCTGATCGCCAAGCTCGACGCCGAAGCCGATGGCGCGCGCTTCGACGACCTCGGCCGGGTGCTGTTCGACCAGGCCGCACTGGCCGCCGGTGACAGCCTGAAGGACCCGGGCGCCTACGTGGCGCGCCTGAACAAACTGCTGCTGGAGCTGTCGGCCTGATCGAGGCGGTGGTCGCCGGGCATGGCCCGGCGGTGCCTTGGTAGAGGCCAACCTTGGTTGGCGCCCCAAAAGCGTGCCAACCAAGGTTGGCACCCACCAGGGGCGGCGGTTCGCGCCTGCGGAGGGGGTTCAGGCTTCGCGATCCAGCAGCGAGCCCAGCATCTGGTCCTGGCGGCGGATCACCGAGGCATTGGCGGCGAAGGCCACTACCTCGGCTTTCGCCGCCAGCAGATCTCCCAGCGGTGCACCGACATCGGCGCCGGCGGCAGTCACCGAGGCCTGCACCCCGCCCTGTCCAGTGGCACCGCGCTGCAACTGCAGGCGCTGCGCATCGGGGGTCGCCAGATTGGCCACGTTGTGCGCTGCCACCTGCACGCCCTGCTGGGCCGCACGCATGCCGCCTAGGGCGATTCCCATCACGTTGTTCATGGCGGTCTCCGGGCCGCTCCGCGCAACCCTCCGGACCGGTTAGCGGCCGGCCGGCCGCGACCTTGAGTCCACATCGGCCCGACAGGCCCGAGTGGTAGCATATCCCTCTGATTTCAGCGCCTTTTGCCAATGCTCAGTTTTTTCCGCCGCAAGAAGCCCCAGGATGCCCCCACCACGGAGGCGCCCAAGACCCAGCACTACTCGGCTGAAGAGCTGGCGGCGGCGTTCCCGTCGGCCGCCCCGGCCGAAGACGCACCCACCGCCGCGGTGGTCGAAGCCAAGGCACCGGAACCGGCCACCGTCGCCGTACAGGCCCCCGTCGCCGAAGTGCCTGCCGTGCCAGCTGCGCAGCAGGCCACCGCGTCCGAGGACGTCCAGGCTGAAGCGCTCGCTGCGGCCGCTGTGCTGGCCCCTCTGGCTCCGGTCATTCCGGTCGAGGAACCAACCGCCCCGGCCACCGACCTGCCGGCGCTGGTGGATGCCCCGCCGGCGCCCGCCGGCAAGCCCGGCTGGCGCGAACGCCTGCGCAACAGCGTCATCGCGCGCAGCTTCGGCGGCCTGTTCTCGCGCAACCCCAAGCTCGACGACGATCTGCTGGACGAGCTGGAAACCGCCCTGATCACCGCCGACGTCGGCGTGGGCGCCACGACCGATCTGGTCGAGGGCCTGCGCAAGCGCATGAAGTCGCGCGAGTTCGCCGACGCCAATGCGCTGCTGGCCGCGCTGCGCGCCGAGCTGATCGCGATCCTGCAGCCGGTGGCCAAGCCGCTGGTGATCGACCGCAACGCCAAGCCCTTCGTGGTGCTCACCGTCGGCGTCAACGGCGTCGGCAAGACCACCACCATCGGCAAGCTGGCCAAGCGCTTCAAGGATGACGGCCACAGCCTGATGCTGGCTGCCGGCGATACCTTCCGCGCCGCCGCCGTGGCCCAGCTGCAGGCCTGGGGCGAGCGCAACGGCGTGGCCGTGGTCGCGCAGGGGCAGAACGCCGATGCCGCTTCGGTGGCATTCGACGCGCTGCAGGCCGGCAAGGCCCGCGGCACGTCGGTGCTGATCGCCGATACCGCCGGCCGCCTGCACACCCAGTCCGGGCTGATGAACGAGCTGGGCAAGATCCGCCGCGTGCTCGGCAAGATCGACCCCACCGCCCCGCACGAAGTGCTGATGGTGATCGACGGCACCACCGGCCAGAACGCGCTGTCGCAGCTGCGCCAGTTCAATGCCGCAGTGAACGTGACCGGCCTGGTGGTGACCAAGCTGGACGGCACCGCCAAGGGCGGCGTGGTGTTCGCACTGGCCCGCGAGTTCGGCATTCCGATCCGCTTCGCCGGCATTGGCGAGCGCCCGGAAGACCTGCGCGTGTTCGACCCGGAAGCCTTCGTCGACGCCCTGCTGCCCGAAGCATTGGGCGCCTGATAGATCGCGCAGCCACCGCAATCTGGTGCAGCCACCCATGGGTGGCTCCACCAGGGCGAATCAGAGCCACCCCATGGGTGGCTGCCTCCTTCCGGAACACTCATGCCCCGCCAGCCGCACGCAAGCGCCGACACTACCCAGGAAGACGACTTCGTCGCCCGCCTGCTGCACTGGTTCGACGACCACGGTCGCCATGACCTGCCCTGGCAGCACCCGCGCAGCCCCCATCGGGTCTGGCTGTCGGAAATCATGCTGCAGCAGACCCAGGTGGCTACGGTCATCCCGTACTTCCAGCGGTTCCTGCAGCACTTCCCGACCCTGCCCGACCTCGCTGCCGCCAGCAATGACGCAGTGATGGCGCAGTGGGCCGGGCTCGGCTACTACGCCCGTGCACGCAATCTGCATGCCGCGGCAAAGCGCTGCGTGGAACTGCACGACGGCGACCTGCCGCGCGACTTCGATGCATTGCATGCCCTGCCCGGCATCGGCCGCAGCACCGCCGGTGCGATCCTCAGCCAGGCCTGGAACGAGCGGTTCGCGATTCTCGACGGCAACGTCAAGCGCGTGCTCAGCCGCTACCACGGCATCGACGGCTTTCCCGGCCTGCCGGCCATCGAGAAACAACTGTGGGCGATTGCCGAGGCGCACGTCGCGCAGGTGCCGGCCGGGCGCATGGCCGATTACACCCAGGCGCAGATGGACCTGGGCGCGACGGTATGCAGCCGGGCCAAGCCGGCCTGCGTGATCTGCCCGCTGCAGGACGCATGCGTGGCGCGGCGCGAAGGCCGCACCGCTGAACTGCCCACGCCCAAGCCCAGCAAGACCCTGCCCGAACGCGAAGCAGTTGCACTGCTGCTGCGCGACGCCCAGCAGCGCGTGCTGCTGCAGAAGCGGCCGGACACCGGCATCTGGGCGCAGCTGTGGACGCTGCCGCAGGCCGAGACCGGCAGCGACCTGCAGGACTGGTTCGACGCACATGTCGACGGCTCGCTGGAAGATGCGGAGGAACTGCCGGTGCTGCAGCACACCTTCAGCCACTACAGGCTGCACCTGCAGGTATTGTCACGGAAGGTGCGCGGCCTGCGCGTGGAAGAACCCACGCTGCGCTGGGTCGCCAACGACGAGCTACCCGCATTGGGCCTGCCGGCACCGATCCGCAAACTGCTCGACGGCGCCACGATCAAGACGCCGAAACGAAATTCCAGCAAACCCCGCAACCACGAGTGAGTGCCATGCCCCGAACCGTCTTCTGCCAGTACGAACAACGCGATGCCGAGGGCCTGGACTTCGTGCCCTACCCCGGCGAGCTGGGCCAGCGCATCTTCAACAACATCGGCAAGCAGGCCTGGGCCGCGTGGCTGGCCCACCAGACCATGCTGATCAACGAGAACCGGCTGTCGCCGCGCACGCCGGAACATCGTGCGTTCCTTGAAGGCGAACTGGTCAAGTTCCTGTTCGAGAAGGACGCAGAGAAGCCGGCTGGCTTCGTTCCGGAAGCCTGACCTGCCGGTAGCGCCGGGCCATGCCCGGCGTCCAGGCATCCGCCGGGCATGGCCCGGCGCTACCCGTTTATTTCCCGGATTCCTCGCGCTCCTGCACCTGCGCCTGTCGCAGCTCCTGTTCGGACGCACGCAGGGCCTTCACGTCCAGCTTGCGGATGCTGTTGATGAAGCACGGCAGGCGCGGGCCGCCGGTGGGGTCGCGCACCAGCACCTTGTCGAAGCGCGACGACACGCGGCCCATGCTGCTGGTCAGGCCGATGGCGGTCGCATATGGCAGGTCCTGGCAGGGGCCATTCAACTCCAGCAGATAGGCTTCGCTGGGACGGGTCCACACCGCCAGCGCACTGTCGCCCAGCTCGGTCCAGCCATTGAGGCTGCCAAAGAACTGCATGTCATTCTGCGGCGCGCCGGCGTGGGCACGGTACAGATCCAGTTTCTCGGTACTGCTGAGCCGGCCGGTGGTCGCACAGGCGGCCAGTGCCAGGCAGAGCCCAGCCATCAGGATCGGGGTCTTCATGGCGATCTCCTCGGGGAACTGTCGCCATCATGCGCCCGGGCTGGCAACGCCGGCGCGACGGCTCGCGCCCCATTCAGCCGCCGGTCGGCGGCTACTGGCCGGACCACGGTAGACGCCAACCTTGGTTGGCGCTTGCCCTGCAGGAGCAGCCACCCAAGGCCGGCCTCTACCAAAGCGGTCCCAGCGCTCAGACGTCGGCGTGGGCCAGTGCGTGCAGGCGCCCTTCGCGCAGCTCCAGCACCCGGTCCAGGCGCCGTGCCAGGCTGCGGTCGTGGGTCACCAGCACCAGGCTGGTATGACGCGCGCGGTTGAGTTCCAGCATCAGCTCGAACACGGTGCCGGCGGTGCGGTCATCCAGGTTACCGGTCGGCTCGTCGCCGAGTACGCAGGCCGGATGATTGACCAGCGCGCGCGCCACTGCGGCACGTTGGCGTTCGCCGCCGGACAGCTCGCCCGGCTTGTGGTCCAGGCGATGGCCGAGGCCGACCGCTTCCAGCAGCGTGGTGGCCCGGCTGCTCGCCTCGGCCACGGCGGTGCCGGCCAGCAGCACCGGCATCATCACGTTCTCCAGCGCGGTGAACTCCGGCAGCAGGTGATGGAACTGGTAGACGAAGCCCAGCGCCTGGTTGCGCAGCAGGCCGCGCGCGGTATCCGACAGCGCCGACATGCGCTGGCCGGTCACATACACTTCGCCGGCAGTCGGAATGTCCAGGCCGCCCAGCAGGTGCAGCAGCGTGCTCTTGCCGGCACCGGAGGCACCGATGATCGCCACCGTCTCGCCAGCAGTCACGGTCAGGTCCAGCCCATCGAACACCGGGGTCTGCATGCGTCCTTCGGCATAGGTCTTGCCCAGCGCTTCGGCGCGGATCACTTCATCGCCGCGGTTGACGACCTTATTCATAACGCAGGGCCTCCGCCGGCTGGGTGCGTGCTGCCCGCCAGGCGGGATACAGGGTGGCCAGGAAGCTCATCAGCAGCGCGACCACGGTGATCGCCACCACGTCGCCGGTCTGCATGTCGGTCGGCAGGCCGGTGATGTAATAGACATCCTCCGGCAGCAGCTTGACGTTGAACACGCTCTCGATGGCGCCGAGGATGCGCTCCAGGTTGAGGGTCAGGGTGATGCCACCGATCAGGCCGGCCAGCGTGCCGAAGATGCCGATCAACGAGCCCTGCACCATGAACACCTGCATCACCCCGCCCGGGGTCAGGCCCAGGGTGCGCAGGATGGCAATGTCGGCCTGCTTGTCGGTCACCAGCATCACCTGCGAGGACACCAGGTTGAAGGCCCCCATGGCGATGATCAGCGACAGCAGGATGCCCATCACCACCTTCTCCATGCGCAGCGAGTGGTAGAGGTTGGCGTTCTGCTGCGTCCAGTCACTCACGCGGTAGGCACCGCCGAGGCTCTGCGCCAGGTCCACGCCCACTTCCAGCGAACGGTCCATGTCGTGCAGTTTCAGCCGCACGCCGGTGGCGCCGTCACTGCGCAGAACACGCTCGAGGTCCTGCATGTTGGCGAAGCCGACGCCGCGATCGACCTCGTTGTACCCGGCCTCGAAGATGCCGCTGACGGTGAAGCGCTTCATCCGTGGCACCGCACCGGCCGGCGTGCCCTGCACTTCGGCAAAGGTCACCAGCACCTGGTCGCCAACGTCCACGCCCAGCCAGATCGCCAGCTCCTTGCCCAGCAGCAGGTTGAAGCTGCCCGGCTTGAGGCTGTCATAGCTGCCCTTGGTGACCTTCCTGTCGATCACCGAGACGTTCGGCTCCAGCGCCGGATCGATGCCCTGGATGATCGCGCCCTGCACGCGCGGGCCGCTGATCATCGACTGGATCTCGATGTACGGCGCGGCACCCGCCACGCGCGGATCCTTGCGGGCAACATCAACCACCCGCATCCAGTCCGGCATCGGCTCGCCGTCGCGGCTGATGGTGGTATGGGCGGTCATCTGCAGCAGGCGGCTGCGGATTTCCTTCTGGAAACCGCTCATCACCGCCAGGGTGGTGATCAGCACCGTAACGCCGAGCGCGATGCCCAGGATCGATGCCATCGAGATGAAGGAAATGAAGCCGTTGCGGCGCTTGGCGCGCAGGTAGCGCAGGCCGATGGCCACGGGAATGGGTTTGAACATGCAGGCACGCCGGTCAATTCAGCTTATGGTGCCATTGACCGGGGCCGACGGGAAACGCTGCGTGTGGCCACGGCCAGTCGCAGTTCACGTCGCTGCCCTGAATCGAGCACATCCGGCCAGAACAGCAGGCGCCGGCGGCGCCGATCCTCACGCCACAGCAACAACAACCATGGGCCACGCACCACCAGCCGTGGCGTATCGACGTCCCGTCCGGCCACCTGCAATGCCTCGGGAAGCGGAGGCAGAAGCACCTGCACGCGCGGCCTGCGCTGGCGCCAGGCCAGTTCGGCCAAGCCGACGCCCCAGGCCAGCAGCAGCGCGGGCATCAGCAGCCGCGCAGGCAGATCCGAGGCGCGCAACAACCAGGGGGAGGCCAGCAGCACCGCCAACTGGGCGGCGGCCTGCAGCCGCGAGGGGCGCCACTCAAGGCTTGAGGGCGAGGATCTTCTGCATGAGGGGGATCGCGTGCGCATGCGGGCAGGCCTCATAGCCCATGAACCAGCGCCACAACTTATCGTCCTCGCAGTCGAGCAGGAACAGGAAAACCTCGCGCTCTCCGGTCGGTGCAGTGCTCCACTCACGGTCCAGGTAGCGGCCGAACAGCTGGTCCAGTTCGCGCATGCCGCGGCGGCAGCGCCAGCGCAGCTTCTTCAGCAGGACATCGTCTTCCATCGTGCTTCTCCAGATACAGCAAAGCCACGCATGGCGTGGCTCTACTGAGTGGCGCAGCCTCGCGTGACGTGGCTCCACCGGGTACTGCCAGGCCTGTATCAGGCGCGGCGCTCCATCATCAGCTTCTTGATCTCGGCGATCGCCAGCGCCGGGTTCAGGCCCTTCGGGCAGGTCCGGGCGCAGTTCATGATGGTATGGCAGCGGTACAGCTTGAACGGATCTTCCAGATCGTCCAGGCGCGCACCGGTGTCCTCATCGCGCGAGTCGATGATCCAGCGGTAGGCCTGCAGCAGGATTGCCGGGCCCAGGTAACGCTCGCCGTTCCACCAGTAGCTCGGGCAGCTGGTCGAGCAGCAGGCGCACAGGATGCACTCGTACAGGCCGTCGAGCTTCTTGCGGTCTTCCGGCGACTGCAGGCGCTCGCGGTCCGGCGGTGCCGGGGTCTGGGTGCGGATCCACGGCTTGATCGAGGCGTACTGCGCGTAGAAGTGGGTCAGGTCCGGAACCAGATCCTTGACCACGTTCATGTGCGGCAGCGGGTAGATCGGCACTTCCTTCTTGCCGCAGTCCGAGATGGCTCGGGTGCAGGCCAGGGTGTTGGTGCCGTCGATGTTCATCGCGCACGAACCACAGATACCTTCGCGGCAGGAACGGCGGAAGGTCAGGGTCGGGTCGATCTCGTTCTTGATCTTGATCAGGGCGTCCAGGACCATCGGGCCACAGGCGTCCAGATCGACTTCATAGGTATCGGTGCGCGGGTTGCTGTCGTCGTCCGGACTCCAGCGGTAGATCTTGAAGGTGCGCACATTCTTGCCGCCGTTCTTGACGGGGAAGTGCTTGCCCTTCGTGATCTTGGAATTCTTGGGGAGTGAAAACTCGGCCATGGCTGCTCTCGTTGGCTCAGGCGGCCCGCGCCCGTGGGCGCGGATTGCATGGTAGGCGGGGTCGGATCAGTACACGCGCGGCTTCGGCGGCACCACGGACACGTCGTCGGTCAACGTGTACATGTGCACCGGACGGTAGTCGAAGCTGCACTTGCCCTTCTCGTCGACGCTGACCAGGGTGTGCTTCTGCCAGTTGACGTCGTCGCGGTCCGGATAGTCCTCGTGCGCATGCGCACCACGGCTTTCCTTGCGCTGTTCGGCCGAGTTGATCGTCGCCACCGCGTTGAGCAGCAGGTTGTTCAGCTCGTAGGTCTCGATCAGGTCCGAGTTCCAGACCAGCGAACGGTCGGAGACCTTCACGTCCTGGAACGAGTCGAAGATCTTGTCCATCTTCTCGCAGCCTTCCTTCAGCGTCTGGCTGGTGCGGAAGACGGCCGCGTCGGCCTGCATGGTGCGCTGCATGCGATCGCGGATGACCGAGGTCGGGGTATCGCCGTTGGCGTGGCGCAGCTTGTCCAGCAGGCCCAGCGCCTTGTCGCAGGCATCGGCCGGCAGCGGCTTGTGCGCGGCACCCGGCTTGATGGTCTCGGCGCAGCGGTTGGCCACCGCACGGCCGAACACCACCAGGTCGAGCAGCGAGTTCGAGCCCAGGCGGTTGGCGCCGTGCACGGACACGCAGGCCGCTTCGCCGATGGCGTACAGGCCCGGCACCACGGCGTTGTCGTTGTCGCCGACCTTCTGCACCACTTCACCGTGGTAGTTGGTCGGGATGCCGCCCATGTTGTAGTGCACGGTCGGAATGACCGGGATCGGCTGCTTGTGCACGTCGACGCCGGCGAAGATGCGGGCGCTCTCGGCGATGCCCGGCAGCTTCTCGTCGATCACGCCCGGGCCGAGGTGGGTCAGGTCGAGCAGGATGTGGTCCTTGTGCTCGCCGACGCCGCGGCCTTCGCGGATCTCGATGGTCATCGAACGGCTGACCACGTCGCGCGAGGCCAGATCCTTGTAGTGCGGTGCATAGCGCTCCATGAAGCGCTCGCCGCTGCTGTTGCGCAGGATGCCGCCTTCACCGCGGACACCCTCGGTGATCAGGCAGCCGGCGCCGTAGATGCCGGTCGGGTGGAACTGCACGAACTCCATGTCCTGCATGGCGATGCCGGCACGCATGGCCAGGCCGCCACCGTCGCCGGTGCAGGTGTGCGCCGAGGTGGCGCTGAAGTAGGCACGGCCGTAGCCGCCGGTGGCCAGCACCACGCCCTGGGCGCGGAACAGGTGCAGCGTGCCATCGGACATGTCCAGGGCCAGCACGCCGCGGCAGGCGCCTTCGTCGTCGAAGATCAGGTCGAGCGCGAAGTACTCGATCATGAAGCGCGCATCGTGCTTCAGCGACTGCTGGTACAGGGTATGCAGCATCGCGTGGCCGGTACGGTCGGCCGCCGCGCAGGTACGCTGCGCCGCCGGGCCTTCGCCGTACTTGGTGGTCATGCCACCGAACGGACGCTGGTAGATCTTGCCTTCGGCGGTGCGCGAGAACGGCACGCCGTAGTGTTCCAGTTCGATGATGGCCGGGATGGCCTCACGGCACATGTACTCGATGGCGTCCTGGTCGCCCAGCCAGTCCGACCCCTTGATGGTGTCGAAGAAGTGGTAGCGCCAGTCGTCCTCGCCCATGTTGCCGAGTGCGGCCGAAATACCGCCCTGGGCGGCAACGGTGTGCGAACGGGTCGGGAAGACCTTGGTCAGGCACACGGTCTGCAGGCCCTTGGCGGCCAGGCCGAACGTGGCGCGCAGGCCGGCACCGCCGGCGCCGACCACGACCATGTCGTACTTGTGTTCGGTGATCTTGTAAGCGGACATCTAATCTGGATTCCTGTGTAGGTGCCTGGGCTCAGGCAACGCCGAGGGCGATGCGGCCCACCGCAAACACACTGACGATCATGCCGAGCACGGCGACGAACTTCACCGCGGTCTGCAGCACCAGGGCCAGCAGCGATTCGTGGATGTAGTCTTCCAGCACGACCTGCATGCCGAGCTGCGCGTGCCAGAACATGGCGATCAGCAGGCCGATCAACGGCACTGCATTCCACGGCTTGGCCACGGCGGCGGCGGCGGTCGCGTAATCCGAGCCCAGCAGGCCCAGCACGAAGACCAGGAACCAGATGCCCAGCACCACCAGCGCGGCGGCGGTCAGGCGCTGGTGCACGAAGTGCTCGGTGCCGGTCTTGGCCGAGCCCAGGCCGCGCACGTTCTTCAGCGGGGTACGGAACTTGCTCACGCGGCACCTCCGAACATCACATAGGCCCACACCAGCAGGGTGATCACCAGGCTGCCGATGACCGACAGCCAGCTGCTGCGGATGAAGGCAGGGATGCTGAAGCCGATGGCGAAGTCCTGCACCACATGGCGGATGCCATTGCACAGGTGATAGGCGAACGACCATGTCCACGCGAACAGGAACACGCGGCCATACCAGGCCCCGGCATGGCCGGTGAAGCAGTTCCAGGACTCGGGCCCCATCATCAGGGCCAGCAGGCCGGCAGCGATGATGAGGGCACCAACAGACAGAAAGATGCCGGTGGCTCGATGCAGGATCGAGGTGGCCATCTGAATCTGCCAGCGATACACCTGAAGGTGCGGGGAAAGTGGGCGTTGTCTGGTCGCCATTCGCTGGGCTCGTTGTCTCGGCTGGGCGGCACGCGGCCGCGTTGGCTCAATGCTGATCAGAAATCGATGCAGCGTCCGTTTTTCTCCCAATCGCCATACCGCACCGGATCAAGTCCGCCGCGGCCGCCGAATTCCTCTGCTTTTTCCTGTTCCACGGGCACGGGTGCCGCGGGGACCAGCGGGGCTTCAGATTCGTCGTCGGGAGTGGGGGTTGTTTGGCCTATCATGTTCGGTCTCGCAACGCACAAATTTTAGACCTCGTTCACGTGCCTGACAACCTGCCCCCTGCTTTCGTCGGATATCCGCGCCTGCCCGGCCACCAGCTGCTGAGCCTGCAGGGCCCGGATGCGGCCACCTTCGCCCACGCCCAGTTCAGCAGCGACGTCACCGCGCTGCCCCTGCTGCACTGGCAGTGGAGCACCTGGCTGAGTGCCAAGGGCCGCACCCTGGCAGTGTTCCAGCTGCTCCGGCTGGCCGACGATCACGTGATGCTGGTGCTGGCCGACGGCGATGCCGATGCGATTGCGTCGCAACTGCAGCGCTTCGTGTTCCGCCGAAAGGTGAAGGTGCAGGTGCGCAGCGATCTGGCGGTGGCCGGCGCGTTCACCGCACCCGAGGCCGCCAGTGTCGCCGCGATTGCGCAGACCGCAGGTGACGGTTGGGAGCTGGACCTGGGCAGCGACGCCTTGCCGCGGACCCTGCGCATCGGGGCGACGGATGCCGTTGCATCCGGCAGCGAAATCGATGAAGCCGCCTTCGCCCTCGCCTGGCGCCAGGCCGACCTGCGCTACGGATTGCCGCGCTTGGACGAAAGCCAGCGCGAAGTGTGGACCCCGCAGCAGCTGGGCCTGGACCGCCTGAATGGCTACAGCGTGAAGAAAGGCTGCTACCCGGGCCAGGAAATCGTCGCCCGCACCCATTTCCTCGGCAAGGCCAAGCGCGCGGTGCAGCTGCTGCATACCGCGGCACCGGCACAGGCCGGCGATGGCGTGCTGCAGGACGGCGCGACGCTGGGCACGGTCGCCAGCGTGGCCGGCAACCTGGCGCTGGCGGTGCTGCCGCTGGAAGCCAGTGACGCCGACCTGCAGGTGGGTGGTGCGGTGGCGCAGCGTGTGCCGCTACTGGATGGATTGGCGCGCTGAGGTTCACGCCGGGCACGGCCCGGCGCTACCGCCGCCATGGTGGGTGCGGACCGTTGGTCCGCACCGCAACGAAGCAGCCGAGCGTGGGCTCGGCTCTACAGCGTCAGAGGCGCTCGCCGGTTTCCGGGTTGAAGAAGTGCAGTCCCTGCGGATGGATCGCCACGCGGATCTGCTCGCCCACTGCTGGCAGCGACTGCGGTGCCACGCGCATGGTCAGCGCATGCTGGCCACTGCTGAGGTTGACGAAGATCTCGTTGCCGACCGGTTCGATGCCCTCAATGCGCGCGATGAACGCGTGCGCATCATCGGCAGCAGCCGGTTGCAGGTGCTCCGGGCGCACGCCCACCGCGATCGGTTTCTGCAGCCATGCCGGATCGATCGTGGCCTGGCCCAGCGGTGCACGCCATTCGCCGTCGATCACGCTCACGCCGCCGGCATCGCCCTGCAGCGTGCCACGCAGCACGTTCATCGCCGGGCTGCCGAGGAAACCGGCCACGAACAGGTTGGCCGGGCGATCGTACAGCGCCATCGGCGTATCGATCTGCTGGATGATGCCGTCCTTCAGCACCACGATGCGCTGGCCCAGGGTCATCGCTTCGACCTGGTCGTGCGTCACGTAGATCATGGTGGTGCCCAGCTTGCGGTGCAGCTGCGCGATCTCGGTACGCACGCTGTGCCGCAGCTTGGCGTCGAGGTTGGACAGCGGCTCGTCGAGCAGGAACACCGCCGGCTCGCGCACCAGCGCCCGGCCCAGTGCCACGCGCTGACGCTGGCCACCGGACATCGCCTTGGGCAGCTTGTCCATCATCTCGGTCAGGCCCAGCGTCTGCGCCGCTTCGGCGATGCGCTTGTCGATGGTCGCCTTGTCATGCCCGCGCAGCTTCAGGCCGAAGGCCAGGTTCTCGGCCACGGTCATGTGCGGGTACAACGCGTAGCTCTGGAACACCATGGCGATGTCGCGATCCTTCGGCGCCACGTCGTTGACCACGCGATCACCGATGGTCAGCGTGCCGCCGCTGATCTCTTCCAGGCCCGCCACCATCCGCAACAGGGTCGACTTGCCACAGCCGGACGGACCGACCAGCACCATCAGCTCGCCATCGGCGACCTCGAAGCTGGCGTCCTTCACCGCGACCTGGCCGTTGTCATAGACCTTGCGCACACCCTGCAACTGCACTTTTGCCATATCACCTATCCGGTCCGCCCGAAGCCGGGCTGTCTTTTGGGACTGCCTCGGCCCTCCCGATGGCAGTGATGATTGCGCGCTTGCGGCATGACGGCGAGCACTGCAATCGAATACAGTTGCCCATTCTGCCATGTAAACGTTTTCACGTGGCACTATCCGATGATCGGTGCGCACCGATCTGCGTCGGCGGTGGAACGAAGCTTCCGCCGGGGCAGTGGTTTCGAATGGAACGGTCTCCCGCTACCCCGGAGATCGCCCCTGACGAACCTCGGACAGGCAGTTGCGCGGATGTCCCCCGAACCCAGCCATGAAGCGATTGACAACGATGTCACCCGGATCTGAAACTCGAGCGATGCACGACACCCTCTTCCTGTTCGGTGCCACAGGTGATCTGGCCCAGCGCTACCTGTTCCCTTCGCTGCTTCGCCTGCTTGGCGACGGCCTGCTGCCGGAGGACTTCCGCATCCGCGCACTGGCCCTGTCCGGGCATGACACCGAAGCCTTCCATGACATCCTGCGGCCGCGCCTGCAGCAGGCCATGCCGATGGCCACGCAGGACGACATCGCTGCCCTGCTGCGCCGCATCGACTACCGTTCGGTGGACCTGCGCGACGTCGACTCGGTTGCCGCTGCGGTCTCCGACCTGGTGCACCGCAAGTGCGTCAGCTACCTCGCCATTCCGCCGGGCCTGTACATTTCCACCTGCGAAGGCCTGGCCAAGGGCGGCGCCCTCGCCGCGCCGGCACGCCTGATGCTGGAGAAGCCGATCGGCAGCGACAGCCAGAGCGCCGAGGAAATCATCAGCACCATCGGCCAGTGGATCGACGAGGACCGCGTGTTCCGCCTCGACCACTACCTGGGCAAGGCGGCAGTGCAGAACCTGATCGCGCTGCGCTTCGGCAATACGCTGCTGGAAGCGGTGTGGAACCGCAACTACATCGAATCGGTGCACATCCTGGTGGCCGAGAGCGAAGGCGTGGATGGCCGTGACGCCTACTATGCCCGCTCCGGCGCGCTGCGCGACATGGTGCAGAGCCACATCCTGCAGCTGCTGTGCATGGTGGCGATGGAGCCGCCGGCGTCGCTGGAGGCCGACCGCATCCGCGACGAGAAGGTCAAGGTGCTGCGCGCCCTTCGCCCGCTCGACGCGAAGCACGCCGCGCGTGACAGCATCCGCGGCCGCTACACCGCCGGCACCATCAACGGCCAGCCGGCGCAGGCTTACCAGCCGCCGGAAGGCAGCGACGTGGAAACCTTCGCCGGTGTCACCGCGCATATCGACAACTGGCGCTGGAGCGGCGTGCCGTTCCATCTGGTCACCGGCAAGCGCCTGCCCGAGCGCACCACCCGCGTGGTGGTCACGCTGAAGCCGGTCACCCATTGGCTGTTCGAGCGCCCGCAGCGCGCGCAGGCCGCACCGAACCGCCTGGTGTTCCAGCTGCAGCCGCAGGAAAACATCGAACTGGGCCTGATGAGCAGCCTGGCCGGCCCGGAATGGGGCGCGCTGGAACTGCATCCGCTGGAACTGGAACTGTCGGTGCCAACCGGCCTGCATCGCCGCATCGCTTACGAGCGCCTGTTCCTGGACGCCTTCAATGGCAATCACACGCTGTTCGTACGCGACGACGAAGTGCGTGCAGCGTGGGCCTGGATCGACAGCGTGGCCGACGCCTGGAAGGACGCCAAGCTGCCGCTGGAACCCTACCCCGCCGGCCAATGGGGCCCGAGCAATGCCGGCGAGTTCCTGCCGCAGGGCGTGGACGCACCGGACAGTGGAGCGTCGGCATGAGGGCCAGTTCGCAGCCGGTGCTGGTGGCCGACATCGGTGGCACCAATGCCCGCTTCGCCCTGGCTGACACCTCGCAGGACGCACCTCTGCAGAAGGACAGCATCCGCGAGTACGCGGTGACGGAGTTCCCTTCGCTGGGTGATGCCGCGCGCCACCATCTGGAACAGATCGGTGCCACCGCAAGCCGCGGCGTGTTCGCAGTGGCCGGTCGCGTTGATGGTGATGAAGCACGCATCACCAACCATCCGTGGGTGATCTCGCGCAGCCGCACCGCAGCGATGCTCGGTTTCGACGAACTGCACCTGATCAACGACTTTGCCGCACAGGCGATGGCGATCTCGCTGCTGCAGCCCGAGGACGTGGTCCAGGTCGGCGGTGCCGCCTGGGTACCGGGCAAGCCGGGCCAGCCGCGCAACTACGCAGTGATCGGGCCGGGTACCGGCCTCGGCGTGGGCGGCCTGATCATGCGCCACGGCCGCTGCTACCCGCTGGAAACCGAAGGCGGCCATGTCAGTTTCCCGCCGGGAACCCCGGAAGAGATCCGCATCCTCGAGATCCTGTCCGAACAGTTCGGCCGCGTCTCCAACGAGCGCCTGATCTGTGGCCCCGGCCTGGTCAACATCCACCGCGCCGTGTGCGAGATGGCCGGTATCGACCCGGGCCAGCTGCAGCCGGTGGACGTGACCGCCCGCGCCCTGCACGGTGATCCGCAGGCAATGCGCACCGTGGACGTGTTCTGCGCCGTGTTCGGCGCCATCGCCGGTGACCTGGTGCTCACCCAGGGCGCCTGGGATGGCGTGTTCCTGACCGGCGGCCTGACCCCGAAGATGCTCGATTCGCTGCAGCACTCCGGTTTCCGCCAGCGCTTCGAACACAAGGGCCGCTTCTCCTCGATCATGGCGCGCGTGCCCTCATTGGCAGTGATGCATCCCCACGCCGGATTGCTGGGCGCCGCCGCCTATGCCACCGACGCCGAACGTGACGCACCAGGAGTTGCCGCATGAACCCCAGCTTCCACGACGATCGCATCGAGTTCATCCAGCACGGCGACGCCGACGGCTGGATCGAAGCGGTGTCCGCTGAGATGGCACGCACCCTCAACCACGACATCAATGAAGTGGGCCGCGCCCGCATCCTGCTGTCCGGCGGCACCACGCCGGCCCCGGTCTACCAGGCGCTGGCCGAACTGGACGTGCACTGGGACCGGGTTGAAGTGAGCCTGGCCGACGAGCGCTGGCTGTCGCCGCAGGATCGCGACAGCAACGCCTGGCTGGTGCGCGAGCACCTGCTCAAGCGTACCGAGGGCGCCCACTTCGATCCGCTGGTACGGATCGGCAAGCCACTGCCCGAATGCGTGTACACCGCCAACCTGCAGGCGCAGCACAGCCAGCCGCCGAGCCTGGTAGCGCTGGGCATGGGCAACGACGGGCACACCGCCTCGCTGTTCCCGGGCTCGAAAGACCTCGCACGCGCACTGGAAAGCACCCTGCCCTACGCCGCGCTGGATGCCACTGGCTGCCCAGGCGCGAACCAGTGGCCGCTGCGCATCACGCTGACCCCGCACGGCCTGCGCCAGTGCCGCCAGCGCCTGTTGCTGCTGCGCGGCAAGCAGAAGCTGCAGGTACTGCGCCAGGCGCTGGACAGCAACGATGCCCAGCAGTATCCGATCCTCAATGCGATCAACCTGGAAGGCGCGCGCCTGCGCGTCCACTGGGCTGATTGATGTCGGCGGCGGCGCCGTGCCGCCGCTTGCCTCTCGCCACCACGAACGCCGGTAGCCAATGAGCCTCCATCCTCAACTGCAAGCCATCACTGAGCGCGTCATCCGCCGCAGCGCCGCCTCGCGCGCCGCCTATCTGGCCGCGATCGATGCCTCCCTGCGTGAGGGCCCGTTCCGCAGCCGCCTGAGTTGCGGCAACCTCGCCCACGGGTTCGCCGCCTGCGGCGGCACCGACAAGAGCCGCCTGCGCGGCGGCGTGACGCCGAACCTGGGCATCATCACCGCCTACAACGACATGCTGTCGGCCCACCAGCCGTTCGAGACCTATCCCGAACAGATCCGCGACATCGCCCGCGAGCTGGGCGCCACCGCACAGGTCGCCGGCGGCGTCCCTGCAATGTGCGACGGTGTCACCCAGGGCCGTGGTGGCATGGAGCTGTCGCTGTTCTCGCGCGATGTCATTGCCCAGGCCACGGCCATCGGCCTCAGCCATGACATGTTCGATACCACCGTCTACCTCGGCGTGTGCGACAAGATCGTGCCGGGCCTGCTGATCGGTGCGCTGGCCTTCGGCCATCTGCCGGCGGTGTTCGTACCCGCCGGCCCGATGACCCCGGGCATCCCGAACAAGCAGAAGGCCGAAGTGCGCGAGCGCTACGCCGCCGGTGAGGCCACCCGCGAAGAGCTGCTGGAAGCCGAGTCCGCGTCGTACCACGGTGCGGGCACCTGCACCTTCTACGGCACGGCCAACTCCAACCAGGTGCTGCTGGAAGCCATGGGCGTGCAGTTGCCGGGCGCCTCGTTCGTCAATCCGGGCACGCCGCTGCGCGACGCCCTGACCCGCGAGGCAACCGAACGCGCGCTGGACATCACCGCACTGGGCGACGACTTCCGCCCGCTGGGCCGGATCATCGACGAGCGCGCGATCATCAATGCGGTCATCGCGCTGATGGCCACTGGTGGTTCGACCAACCACACCATCCACTGGATCGCGGTGGCGCGTGCGGCCGGCATCGTGCTGACCTGGGACGACTTCGACGAACTGTCGCAGCTGATTCCGCTGCTGGCCCGTGTCTATCCGAACGGCGAGGCCGACGTGAACCGTTTCGCGGCCGCTGGCGGCCCGGCCTTCGTGTTCGGCGAGCTGATCAAGGCGGGCCTGATGCACGGCGACCTGGTCAGCGTCGCGCGTGGCGGCATGGCCGACTATGCGCGCGAGCCGCAGCTGCGTGACGGCCGGCTGGTCTACCTGCCGGGCCTGGAACACAGTGCCGATGACGAAGTGGTGCGTGGGGTCGACAATCCGTTCGAGCACCAGGGTGGCCTGCGCCTGCTGCGCGGCAACCTCGGCAAGTCGCTGATCAAGCTGTCGGCGGTGAAACCGCAGTACCGGACGATCGAAGCACCGGCGGTGGTGGTCGATGCACCGCAGGTATTGAACAAGCTGCACGCCGGTGGCCTGCTGCCGCAGGACTTCGTGGCGGTGGTGCGTTACCAGGGTCCGCGTGCCAACGGCATGCCCGAACTGCATTCGCTGGCACCGCTGCTGGGCCTGCTGCAGAACCAGGGCCGGCGCGTGGCGCTGGTCACCGACGGCCGCCTGTCCGGTGCGTCGGGCAAGATCCCAGCGGCCATCCATGTGACGCCGGAAGCGGCGCGCGGTGGCCCGCTGGCCAAGGTCCGCGAGGGCGATATGATCCGCCTCGACGGCGAGGCCGGCACGCTGGAAGTGCTGGTGGACGCGGCGGAATGGGCAGCACGTCCGCTGGCGCCGAACACCGCGCCGGCCGCGCATGACCTGGGCCGCAACCTGTTCGCGATCAACCGTCGCGTGGTGGGCCCGGCCGATCAGGGCGCGATTTCGATTTCGTGCGGGCCGGCGGCGGCCGATGGCGGGCCGTGGGACTACGACGCGGAGTACGAGCTGGGGCACGATGCGGCGGCTGCGGCGGCACCGCACGAGGCGAAAGACGCCTGACGCGAAAAGCCGCGGCAGGCTTCCCGGCTTGGGCAGTAGAGCGCCCTGGCCGGGACACGCCGTAAACCCATCCATGGGGGCTCGATCGCGGCATCCATGCCGCTCACGGTCCCGGCCAGGGCGCTCTACTGCCCTTGGACAATTCCCGGCGCGTCATTTGCGCTGCGGCCACTGAATCAAGAAGAGCAAAGGCAAGGGCAAAAGCATGGGTATCGAACAACATCAGGTGAAGGCGGCGGAGCTGTTGCATGCGGCGGGCATCCTGCCGGTGGTGACGATTCATACGCTGGACCAGGCCCGCGCGGTGAGTGCGGCGCTGCTGGAAGGTGGTCTGCCGGCGATCGAGCTGACGCTGCGCACGCCGGTGGCGATGGAAGCGCTGGCAATGCTCAAGCGCGAGCTGCCCGATGTGGTGGTGGGTGCAGGCACGGTGCTGACCGTGGAGCAGATGCAGCAGTCGATCGATGCGGGTGCGGACTTCCTGGTGACGCCGGGTACGCCGCCGGCGCTGGCTGATGCGCTTGCCGCTGTGCCACTGCCGGTGGTGCCAGGTGCGGCGACGCCGACCGAGCTGCTGTCGCTCTACGCCCGCGGCTTCCGCGTGTGCAAGCTGTTCCCGGCCACGGCCGTGGGCGGGCTGGCGATGATCAAGGGACTGGCCGGCCCGGTGGCGGACCTGAAGCTGTGCCCGACCGGCGGCATCACCGAGAACACCGCCGCCGAGTACCTTGAGCAGAAGAACGTGGTCTGCATCGGCGGTTCGTGGATGGTACCGGGCAACTGGATCGCCGACGGCGAATGGGACAAGGTGCGCGCCAGCGCCGCCGACGCCGCGAAGATCATCCAGCGCGTTCGCGGCCACTGAGCCGAACGCAGCTGTAGAGCCGAGCCCACGCTCGGCTCCACTCCAGCGGAATGGAGAGCAGCCGAGCATGGGCTCGGCTCTACGGAAGACCGAAACCCTTACAACGGCCGCGCCGGATCCACCAGCCCGTACTGGCTGGCCATGCGCGCCAGCGCGATGTTGTCGTGGATCCCCATCTTCTCGAACAACCGCGCCTTGTGCGTGTTCACCGTCTTGGCACTCAGGCTCAGGCGCCGCGCGATGTCTTCCTGGCGCAGGCCCTGGGTCAGCAGCAATGCTACTTCCAGTTCTCGCGGCGACAGGCTGTCGAACGGCGAACCATTGCCCTCCACCGTCGACAAGGCCAGGTTCTGCGCGATGCTGGTGCCCAGGTAGCGACGGCCCATGGCCACATCGCGCACCGCGCGCAGCAGCTCCTGTGCATCGCAGCCCTTGCCGATGTAGCCCGCGGCCCCCGCCTCCAGCAAGCGCTTCGGCAGCGGCCCGTCTTCCAGCACCGACACGATCACCACGCGGGTGTTGCGGTGGCTGCGGACGATGCGCTCGGTCACTTCCATGCCACTCACACCGGGCAGGTGCAGGTCGCACAGCACCACGTCCGGCAGCAGCTGGCGGACGTCGCGCAGTGCGTCTTCACCGGTCTCGGCTTCGCCCACCACCTCGATGTCGGTCTCCCCCGACAGGATCATCTTCATCCCGGTGCGGACCAGCGCATGGTCATCCACCAGGTAGACTCGAATCGTCATTCACGTACCTCTTCGAATGCGGCCATTGCAGGTCAAGCTAGGCAGGACGCCGATACCCCTGCAAGCGCGTTCGGGACGCGATCCGGGCGTTCTGCCTTGCGCATCACAGTAACGCGCGTTGTGCTTGCCCCCTGTCTTGCAGAACCTGCTGCAACGAAACAACTGATCTATTACGTAGACGCCGCGGAAGGGTCATCCACGTCACCCCCCTGTGATGATGCTTCGCTGGCCGTCGCTGGCGGCGAATCCCGACGTCGCCAAGGATGCCGGCGACTGAACATGACCAGATAGCACCCTACCACCCAAACCAGCGCGGCACACCATCCGGCCAGGATGTCCGAGGGATAATGCACGCCCAGATAGACCCGTGAGACGCTCACCAGCAGGCTGAACGGGGGCGCCAGCAGCAGTACGGGCCAGCGCCAGCGTGTATTCCAGGCCAGCAGCACCAGGGTCGCGGCAAGGGTCATCGAGCCCATGGCGTGCCCGCTGGGGAAGCTGAACGTCGATTCCGGCGCAATCGACTCCCACAGGCTGGGGCGCTGGCGCTGGAAGAAGTGCTTGCTGCCCATGTTCAGCAACGCCGATCCCACGAAACTGACCGCGACGAAGGTCGCCTCGCGCCAGCGCCGGTAGCCCAGCAGCGCACCGATGATCAGCACGTCAGCAGGGATCAGGAACCACTCGTAGCCCAGTTTCGAGATGAGCACGAAGAAGCGGTCCAGCCATGGCGAATGCAGGCCATGCATCTGCCACAGCAGCGGCGCATCGAAATGGAACGATTCAAATTCGTGCACTTCGTCCGCCAGGGCGACGAAGCCGGCCAGCGGCAGCAGCACGCCGCCGAACAGCAGGACCAGGCGCCAGGCATTGCGCGCCATCCAGTGGCGGAAACCGGAGGCCGACTCCGGTGCGGCGAGGATCGCAGGCTTATCCGGCGCTTCGGACATATTTGTGTTCGACGTAATCGTCGATCAGGGCGACGAACTCCTGGGCGATGTTGTCGCCACGCAAGGTCACCTTCTTCTCGCCATCGACGAATACCGGTGCCGCCGGCGTCTCGCCCGTGCCCGGCAGGGAGATGCCGATGTTGGCATGGCGCGACTCACCCGGCCCGTTGACGATGCAGCCCATCACCGCCAGGGTCATGTTCTCCGCACCCGGGTGGTGGATCTTCCACAGCGGCATCTTCTCGCGCACGTGGTTCTGCACCACTTTGGCCAGTTCCTGGAAGAACTCGGAGGTGGTGCGGCCGCAGCCCGGGCAGGCCGTGACCAGCGGCGTGAAGGCGCGCTGGCCGGTGGTCTGCAGCAGTTCCTGGGCGACGATCACTTCCTGCGTGCGCGACTGGCCCGGCTCCGGGGTCAGCGAGATGCGGATGGTGTCACCGATGCCTTCCTGCAGCAGCACGCTCAGCGCTGCCGACGAGGCGACGATGCCCTTGCTACCGATACCGGCTTCGGTCAGGCCCAGGTGCAGGGCGAAGTCCGAGCGCTGGGCCAGGTCGCGGTACACCGCGATCAGTTCCTGCACGCCACTGACCTTGGCCGACAGCACGATGCGATCGCGCGGCAGGCCGAGTTCCACCGCCTGCTCGGCCGAATCCAGCGCCGAACGGATCAGCGCCTCGCGCAGCACGCGGCCGGCGTCCCAGGGCTGCTCGCGCAGGTTGTTCTCGTCCATCAGCCTGGCCGCCAGGGCCTGGTCCAGCGAGCCCCAGTTGGCACCGATGCGCACCGGCTTGTTGTAGCGGATCGCGAACTCGATCAACTGGGCGAACTGCAGGTCCTTCTTCTTGCCGAAGCCGACATTGCCCGGGTTGATGCGGTACTTGGCCAACGCTTCCGCACATGCCGGTTCAGCGGTGAGCAGCTGGTGGCCGTTGTAGTGGAAGTCACCGATCAGCGGTACATCGATACCCATCATCGCCAGCTTGTCGACGATGCGCGGAATGGCCGCAGCGGCTTCCACGGTGTTGACGGTCAACCGCACCATCTCCGAGCCGGCACGCCACAACTCGGCCACCTGCTTCACGCTGGAGGCCACGTCGGAGGTATCGGTGTTGGTCATCGACTGCACCACCACCGGCTTGCCTCCGCCTACGGTGACCCCGCCGATCTGGACGGCATGGGTCTGGCGACGGGGCCAGGCGGTGGCATCGGAGGGGGGAGTCGGGCGGGTGACGGCGTCGTGCATGGGCGCATTCTACCGCCCACTCCCGCATTCGGGGTGACTCGCATTCAGCCTGCGGCACGGCTGCGGCCGATTGTCGCAGGCATGTACACGCATGAACGCATACGATGAGCGTGAATGACCGGTCCCGACGCCCCGTTTCTCCGTACCCTGTGCAGCCTGCGCTGGCTTGCCGTAGGCGGCCAGGCCGCCACCATCCTGGTCGCGACCTGGGTGCTGGGCCTGCCGTTGCCGCAGCTGCCGTTGTGGGCCGGCGTGGCGGTGCTGGCCCTGTTCAACGTCTACACCCAGCTGCGCCCGGAAGCGGCCGACACTGCGCCGCTGACCGCATTCGGCCATATCCTGGTGGACGTGATCATCCTGACCTGGATGGTGGGCTGGAGCGGCGGCATGGCCAACCCGTTCAGTTCACTGTTCCTGATCCTGATCGCGCTGGCCGCGTTCGCCCTGCCCCTGCGCTGGGCACTGGCGGTCGCGCTGGCCTGCCTGCTCGGCTACGCCGCCAGCGGCATCTTCGGGCAGGCGCTGCCGGACGGCTACTTCCGCGCTCAGGACCTCAATCGCTGGGGCGTGGTCGCCAACTTCCTGATTTCCGCCACAGTGGTGCTGGCCTTCTCCACCCGCCTGGCACTGGCCCTGCGGGAGCGCGAACTGGAACTGTCGGCGCTGCGTGAGCGCTTCGCCCGCAACGAGGGCATCGTCGCCCTGGCCACCCATGCCGCCTCGGTGGCACATGAACTGAACACGCCGCTGGCGACCATGACCCTGCTCGCCGACGATGTCGCCGAGCGCAGCGAAGAGCCGGAAGTGCGCGAGGACATGGAGACCCTGCGCGAGCTGCTGGTTCAGTGCCGCGAGCGCGTGCTGGCACTGGCCGCCCCGGCTTCGGCCGATGCACCGGGTCGCAGCCACTCCAGCGCCCAGCAGGTGCTGGAGCAATGGCGCCTGGTGCGGCCGACCATCGACCTGCATCGCAACGACGATGCGCCGCTGCGGCTGCCACTCGACCCGGGCGTAGGCCATCTGCTGATGGTCCTGCTCAACAATGCCGCCGATGCCGGCGAGAAGGCCGGCCGGCCGCGCGTGGACCTGGACCTGCGCATCGAGGGCGACGACCTGATCGGCGAAGTACGCGACTACGGCCATGGTTTCGACGCCCGTGCCGCCGTGCTGCCGGGCAAGCTGTTCGGCAGCAGCAAGAGCGAGGGCATGGGCGTCGGCCTGGCCCTGTCCCATGCCACCATCGAACGCCTCGACGGCGAGATGTGGATGCGCCCGGCCCAGGGGGCCGGCAGCCGCGTCGGCTTCCGCCTGCCGCTGGCCCCACGCGAGGAAACCCCATGAGCGCCTCAACCCTTGGTCTGCTGGTCGACGACGACGAGCTGTACCTGCGTACCCTGCAGCGCAGCCTGGCCCGCAAGGGCCTGGAAACACAGACCGCACAGGATGCCGCCAGTGCCCTGGCACTGGCCCGCCAGCATCCGCCGGCGTTCGCGCTGATCGACCTGAAGCTGGGCAGCGATTCCGGCCTGGCGCTGATCCAGCCGCTGCGCGCACTGCGCGCGGACATGCGCATCCTGCTGGTGACCGGCTATGCCAGCATCGCCACCGCAGTGGAGGCGATCAAGCTGGGCGCGGATGATTACCTGCCGAAGCCGGCCACGGTGCCGATGATCCTGCGCGCCCTCGGTGAGGAGGACGACGGCCCGGCCGACGATGGCGAAATGGAAGTGCCCGATGCAATGACGCCGATCAGCCGCCTGCAGTGGGAACATATCCAGCAGGCAATGCACGAGACCGGCGGCAACGTGTCAGCGGCCGCACGCCTGCTCGGCATGCACCGGCGCTCGCTGCAGCGCAAGCTGGCCAAGCGGCCCAGCCCGGAACGCGATCCGAGCCGGTGAGACGCCACGCCGTGCACCGGTAGTGCCGGCCGCTGGCCGGCAACCTCGTGAACGACTGAAGCATCGCCTGGATGCCGGCCAGCGGCCGGCACTACCCGTGCATCAGCCCTTCAACTGCGCCAGGATCTCGCGGGTCATCGGATCGGCAACCGCCACATCCTCGCCCTGCAGCGCCGGCAACAGGCCACTGGCCAGCTGCTTGCCCAGCTCGACACCGAACTGGTCGAAGGCGTTGATGTTCCAGATCACCGACTGCACGTATACAGCGTGCTCGTACATGGCGATCAGTGCACCCAGCGCCTGCGGGGTCAACGCGTCGAGCAGGATCAGCGTACTCGGCCGGCCTCCCGGGTAGTCGCGGTGCGGATCTTCGCTGCCCTGGCCATTGGCCAGCGCTTCGGTCTGCGCCAGCAGGTTGGCCAGCAGGGCCTGGTGATTGATCGTGTAGGGATCATCGTTGTGCACGCAGCCGATGAAATCGGCCGGAACGATGCTGGTGCCCTGGTGCAGCGCCTGGAAGAAGCTGTGCTGCACGTCGGTCCCTGCCCCGCCCCACCAAACCGGCACGGTGTCGACGGTGACCGGCTGGCCGTCGCGCTGCACGCGCTTGCCCAGGCTTTCCATCACCAGCTGCTGCAGGTAAGCCGGCAGCAGCGCCAGGCGCTGGTCGTAGGTCATCACCGCGTGCGTGGCATGGCCCAGCAGGTTGCGGTTCCAGATGTCGGTGAGGCCGTGCAGCACCGGCAGGTTGCGCTCCAGCGGTGCATCCAGCGCATGCGCATCCATCTGCGCGGCGCCTTCCAGCAGCTGTTCAAAACGTTCGAAGCCGATCGCCAGCGCGATCGGGAAACCAACCGCCGACCACAGCGAATAACGGCCACCAACCCAGTCCCACATCGGCAGCACGCGATCGGCGGCGATCGCGAAGGCCTTGGCAGCGCGCTCCGGATTGGCGCTGACCGCATACAGGCGCTCGCTGCCGCCCAGCCAGTCGTGCAGGATCTGGCCGTTGAGCAGGGTTTCCTGGGTACCGAAGGTCTTGGAGATCAGGATGCCGGCAGTCTTCGCCGGATCCAGCGTGGCCAACGTGCGCTGCATGGCGGCGCCGTCCACATTCGACACGAAATGCACACGCAGGCGCGCACCGGTGACCGGGCGCAGCGCATCGGCGACCAGGCGCGGGCCGAGGTCGGACCCCCCGATGCCGACACTGACCACATCGGTCACGCCACTGTCTTCCAGCGCGCGCACCAGCACGCCCATGCGCTGGCGGATGCCGCGCGCGGTGGCATAGGCCTCGGCCGCCACCGGCGCATCGACCACGTCGCCACGCAGCGCGGTATGCAGCGCGGCGCGGCCTTCGGTCAGATTGACCTGCTCGCCGCGGAACAGGCGGGTGATGGCGCCGCCGACATCACGGTCGGCAGCCAGCGCCAGCAACGCCTGCAGCGCCGCGGCATCGTACTTCTGACGGGCGAAGTTGACGTACAACGGACCGACCCGCAGCGCCAGGTCCTGCACGCGGCCGGGTTCGGCGGCGAGCAGGCTGGGAATGCTTGCGCCCTTCAGGCGCTGGGCGTGGGAATGCAGCGAGTCGAATCCGTTGTTCGTTGTCATGCGGCCTGGGTCGGGATCGTGTCGTTGGTGTGGGTGATCTGGTTGTTGCCATCAACGTACACCAGCTTCGGCTTGAAGCTGTCAGCTTCCTGCTCGGTCATGCTGGCGAACGCGGCGATGATGATGATGTCGCCGACCTGCACGTGGCGCGCGGCGCCACCGTTGAGCGAGACAACGCCGCTGCCGGCTTCGGCGCGGATGGCATAGGTCGAGAAGCGCGCACCGTTGGTCACGTCCCAGATATGCACCTGTTCGAACTCGCGGATGCCCGTGGCAGCCAGCAGGTTGTCGTCGATGGCGATCGAGCCTTCGTAGTTCAGCTCGGAATGGGTGACGGTGGCGCGGTGGATCTTGGTCTTGAGCAGGGACAGGTGCATGGGGGGCGCTGCAACGGCAAAGGAAAGAGCGGATTCTAGCACCCGCACAGCGCGGGGCATTACGGCCGGCAACCTGTTCAGGTAGGCGGTGAAACCGGGGTCGGATCCCTTTTCCCCTGGGAAAGGGATCTGACCCCATGCATCGCGCGGCACCGCCGGAACTCAGAACTCCAGGTTGTCGATCAGCCGGGTGGTACCCAGCCGTGCGGCGATCAGCGCCACCCGGCCGCCGCCGTCGAAGGTCGGCTCGGCCAGCTCCGGAGTGCGCAGCACCGCGTAGTCAACCTGGAAACCGGCCGCCTGCAATGCGGCAGTGGCCTCGGCCTCGATGCGTTCACGTGCCTGCCCGGCCACGTAGCCTTCGCGCATGCCCAGCAGGGTCCGGTGGATGGTGGTCGCGACCGGACGCTGTTCGGCGCTCAGGTACTGGTTGCGCGAGCTCTTGGCCAGGCCGTCCTCGTCGCGCACGATCTCGGCGCCGACGATCTGGACCGGGAACGACAGCTCGGCCACCATCTGCTTGATCACGGCCAGCTGCTGGTAGTCCTTGCGACCGAACACGGCCACGTCCGGCTGCACCTGCAGGAACAGGCGTGCCACCACCGTGCAGACGCCATCGAAGTGCCCCGGACGGCTGGCACCTTCCAGCACTTCACTCACGCCCGGCGCGTGCATGCGCGTGGTCTTGTCCACGCCCAGCGGGTACATCGCCTCGACGCTGGGCAGCCACACCGCATCGCAGCCTGCCTGCTCCAGCCCGGCCACGTCCGCCTCGGGCGTGCGCGGGTAGCGGCTGAAGTCCTCGTTCGGCCCGAACTGGGTCGGGTTGACGAAGATGCTCGCCACCACCTTGTCGGCGTACTGGCGGGCCAGGGCCACCAGCGAATGGTGGCCCCCATGCAGGTTGCCCATGGTCGGCACCAGCGCCACGCGCAGGCCCTCGCGCTTCCACTGGGCGATCTGCCCGCGCAGCGCGCCGAGCTCGTTGAAGGTCTGGATCATTGGGCGTAGGCGTGCTGTTCGTCGGGGAAGCTGCCATCGCGCACGGCGTCGGCAAACGCGCGGGTGGCACCGGCCACCGAGCCGCCTTCGGCAAGGAAATCCTTGACGAACTTGGGACGGCGATGGCCACTGTCCAGGCCGAGGAAATCGTGCAGCACCAGCACCTGGCCATCGCACTGCGGGCCAGCACCGATACCGATGGTCGGCACATCCACCGCAGCGGTCACTTCGGCGGCGACGGGGGTCGGCACGCATTCGAGCACCATGATGCTGGCGCCTGCGGCGGCCACCGCCCTGGCATCCTCCACCAGCTGGCGCGCAGCATCGCCGCGGCCCTGGATCTTGAAGCCGCCCAGGCGCAGCACCGATTGCGGGGTCAGGCCCAGGTGCGCGCAGACCGGAATCTCGCGCTCGACCAGGTAGCGGATGATGTCGACCTTGAAGCCGGCACCTTCGATCTTGACCATCTCGGCACCGGCCTGCAGCAGCTGCAGCGATGCATCCAGCGCGCGTTCCGGGGTGGCGTCGGCGCCGAACGGCAGGTCGGCCACCAGCAGCGCTCGCTGCAGTACGCGGGCCACGGCGCGGGTGTGGTAGACCATGTCGGCCACGGTCACCGGCAAGGTCGAATCATGGCCCTGCACGACCATGCCCAGCGAATCGCCGATCAGGATCAGATCAACGCCATTCGCGTCGAAAGTGCGGGCGAAGCCAGCGTCGTAGGCGGTCAACATGACCAGCTTCTGGCCATTGCGCTTGGCCTCGGCCAGGGCGGGAACGGTCCAGGGCTTGCTGTCTGCGTGGGTGCTCATGTGCTGATAACCGGGGGAGATAACCCGGTCATTATCACCCTATCGGCGCAATCCCGCAGGCATCCACCCGCACCACTGCATCCCGCACGCTGCCATGACCGGGAATGGCCAGATCAGGCGCGATTTCGGCCAGCGGCACCAACACGAAGGCGCGCTCGTGCAGGTAGGGATGGGGTACCTGCAGACCGGGCTGATCGAGGACCTGCGTGCCATACAGCAGCAGGTCCAGGTCCAGCGCGCGCGGCCCCCAGTGCACCGCCGGATCGCGCACGCGGCCAAAGCCCCGCTCCAGCGCCAGCATCGCCTGCAGCAACTCATCGGCCGGCAAGGTGGTTTCGACCGCAGCCACGGCATTGACGAACGGCGGCTGGTCTTCATTGCCCCAGGCCGGCGTTGCATAGAGCCGCGAGGCCTGTCGCAGGCGCGTTCCCGGCAGGCCATCCAGCGCGGCAATCGCCGCGCCGACGGTCGCGGCCGCGTCGCCAAGGTTGGCGCCGAGGCCGATCCAGGCGAGGGTCATCGCTTACTCGCCCGCCGCAGCAGCACCGGGACGTCGACGGCGACGGCGGCGCTTGCGCGGTGCCCCGCTCTCGTCATCGCCGTCTTCACTGTGCATCGCATCCAGCGACGACTCCAGCTCGCGACCGGACTGCGCCTGTGCTTCGCGCCAGAACTCGACATCCACTGCATGCTCGGACGAAGCGACCTGGCGCAGGCTGAGGAAATCGAACGCGGCGCGGAAGCGCGGGTGGGTCAGGGTACGGAACACGCGCTTGCGCTGGCGCGAGCTGAAGCGCGACTGCAGCAGCCAGATCTCCTGCATCGGCAGCGAGAAGCGGCGCGGCAGCGCGATGGTGCTGAGCTGCTGCACGGTGACCCGGTCGGCGGCGCGGCGCTGCGCTTCTTCCGGTGCCACCCCCTGCTTGAGCAGGGTCGCCTGTGCGCGGCAGAACGCCGGCCACAGCAGCAACGCGAACAGGAACGCCGGCGAGACCGGCTCGTCGTTGGCCACGCGGGCATCGGTGTTGGCCAGGCCTTCGACCAGCATGCGGCGCAGCGCGCCGGTGCGGTTGGACTTCAGCGCCTTGGCGCTCTCCGGGAACAGCACGTCGAGCAGGCCGTAACGCTCAAGGCCTTCGAAGCTGGCCACGCCGTGCCCGGACAGGAACAGCTTGAGCACCTCCTCGAACAGGCGTGCCGGTGCGGCTTCGTTGAGCAGGCCAGCCAGGTGCGGGATCGGCGCGGCGGTGCCCTCTTCGATCTGGAAGCCGAGCTTGGCCGCCAGGCGCACCGCACGCAGCATGCGCACCGGGTCTTCGCGATAACGCTGCTCGGGATCGCCGATCAGTTTCATCAGGCGCGCCTGGACGTCTTCGAAGCCGCCGGTGTAGTCGCGCACCGAGAAGTCCTCGATGGCGTAGTACAGGGCGTTGCAGGTGAAGTCGCGGCGGATGGCGTCGTCTTCGATGGTGCCGTACACGTTGTCGCGCACGAGCATGCCGTTTTCCATCTCGCGGTCGCCGCTGCCGTCATCGCTGTTGGCACGGAAGGTGGCGACTTCGATGATTTCGCGGCCGAACACTACGTGGGCGAGGCGGAACCGACGACCGATCAGGCGGCAGTTGCGGAACAGCTGCTTGACCTGTTCGGGCGTGGCATCGGTGGCCACGTCGAAATCCTTGGGTTGGCCATTGACCAGCAGGTCGCGCACCGCGCCGCCGACAAGGTAGGCGCCGAAGCCGGCATCGCGCAGGCGATAAAGCACGCGCAGGGCGTTCGGGCTGATGTCCTTGCGGGAGATCGTGTGCTGGTCGCGCGGGATGACGCGCAGGCTGAACGGTGATGTAGCAGGGGAAATGATGTTGGCGCTTCCGGTTGAAGTTTCGGGATTGCCCAATGGCATCGAGGTGCATATACTAGCGCTCCTGCCTCGGCAGCGACACAGTTACGCTCCCTTCGTCTAGTGGTTAGGACGTGGCCCTCTCAAGGCTAAAACAGGGGTTCGAGTCCCCTAGGGAGCGCCAGTCGCCGCAGCAGGAACCGAAAAAGCCCGCCTTGTGCGGGCTTTTCTGTTTTCCGGGGTTGCAGTGATTGCGGTCGGATTGGCCGCTTGTGCGCCTCCCTGTTCCTGCGTGGGAGGGGGCGGGCCACCCTGGCCTGGACACGCAAAAGCCCATCCATGGGGCTCGATGGCGCCTTGCTCGCGTGCGCTGTCCTGCGCACGCGGCAAGACCAGGGTTGGGCTCCTGCCCAACCCGTCGGGCGCATGCGCCCAACCCATGGCGCCAACGGTCCGGTCAAGGGTGACCCACCCCCTCCTGACAGTTTCCCGCGACGGCGGCACGAACAGCCTCGCTCCTCCGCAGCCAATTCAATCCCGACGCGCAGACCTGCGTCCGCCACCCGCAATGTGTCGAGAGGCTGCAGGCCAGCCGATCCAGGACCGTTGGCGCCATGGATGGCGCCATCGAGCCCCATGGATGGGTTTACGGCGTGTCCTGGATCGGCTGGCCTGCAGCCTCCCCACGGAGAAAGGAGGCGCTGAAACACGGGCCGGCCGTCAGCCTTCCATCTGCTCCAGCTCCTTGCCCTTGGTCTCGCGCACGTAGCGGACCACGAAGACGATCGAGAGGATCGCCGCGACGGCGTAGATGCCATAGGCGCCGGCCAGGCCGATGCCGGCCAGCAGCATCGGGAACGTCACGGTGATCGCGAAGTTCGAGGTCCATTGCGCCGCACCCGCCACCGCCAGCGCCGGGCCGCGGATCTGGTTGGGGAACATCTCGCCCAGCATCACCCACATCACCGGGCCCCAGGACATGTTGAAGAACACCACGTAGACGTTGGCTGCCACCAGCGCCAGCCGCCCCATGCCATCGGACAGCTGCAGGCGCCCATCGACAAGGCTGCCGCTGGCAAACGCCACCACCATCAGCACCAGCGCCACCGACATGCCGACCGAGCCGACCCACAGCAGCGGCCTGCGCCCGATGCGGTCGATCAGCAGCACCGTCAGCAGGCAGGCACCGATGCTCAGCGCGCCGGACAACACGTTGATCAGCAGCGCGTCGCTTTCCGAGAAACCCACCGCCTGCCACAGCACCGCGCCGTAGTAGAACACCACGTTGATGCCGACCAGCTGCTGGAACATGGCCAGGCCGATACCCACCCAGAGGATCGGGCGCAGCTTGCCGGTGGCCTTGTTGCGCAGGTCGCCGAAGCGCGGCTTGTGCTGGTCCTGGGCCAGGCTCGCCTCGATCTCGGCCTGCTTGGCGGTGGCCGCGGCCTCGCCGTACAGCCGCGCCAGCACCGCCCTCGCCTGCCCCTGGCGCCCCTTCAACACCAGGAAACGGGGGCTTTCCGGGATCACCAGCAACAACAGCAGGAACAGCCCCGAGGGCAGCGCCTGCATCCAGAACATCCAGCGCCAGGCCTCATGGCCCAGCCACAGGGGCGCGGTCGAGGCGCCGGCGGCACGCGCCAGCAGGTAATTGCTGAGGAAGGCCGCAAACAAACCGCAGATGATCGCCATCTGCTGCACCGTGGCCAGCCGGCCGCGGTAACGCGCCGAGGCGACTTCGGCGATGTAGGCCGGTGACATCACGCTGGCCGCGCCCACCGCGAAACCGCCCAGCACGCGGGCGGCGATGAACAGCCAGGACGCGTGGGCCGCGCCGGCACCGAGCGCCGAGACAAGGAACATCAGCGCGGACACGATCAGGACACCGCGGCGCCCCAGGCGATCACCCAGCCACCCGGCCAGGAAGGCGCCGATCGCGCAGCCCAGCAGCATCGAGGCGACTTCGAAACCGAGCGCCGCCTCACTGGAGTTGAAGGCCTGGCGGAGGCCATCGACCGTGCCATTGATGACACCACTGTCGAAACCGAACAGGAATCCACCAAGGGTGGCCACGCAGCTGATCAGGACGATGAATGCAGTGTTCTCACCGCCCTGGGGCGCGGTGCTGGGCTGGGTTTGGGACATGGACGATCCTGCTGGGAAGGGAGTCCGGCCACGGTGGGCGACCGAGTGCCCCGCAGCGTCGCACAGCCCCCGCCGTGCCGCCAATGACTCCCACGGTCGCGCCTGCCAGACGCCCGTTTTCCGCCCCGCGCCGACAGCGGGGGCCAACCTGTTCTAGAATTGGCGGGTTCAGGAATCGATCCACCCCCAAGCCCATGCCCTTTGTCGTCACCGAAAACTGCATCAAGTGCAAACACACCGATTGCGTGGAAGTGTGCCCCGTGGATTGCTTCCACGAAGGCCCGAACTTCCTGGTGATCGACCCGGATGAGTGCATCGACTGCACCCTCTGCGAGCCGGAGTGCCCGGTCAATGCGATCTTCCCGGAGGACGATGTTCCTGCCGGACAGGAAGGCTTCGTTGCCCTCAACGCCGAGCTGGCGAAGGAGTGGCCGGTGCTGACCGTGCGCAAGGACCCGCCCGCCGACGCCGGCGAATGGGATGGCAAGCCGGACAAGCTGAAGCTGCTGGAGCGCTGAGAAGCGCCTGCTGCGACAACGAAAAAGGGCGCCTTGGGCGCCCTTTTCCATTTCCGGTAGCGCCGGGCCATGCCCGGCGGATCCTGGGCCGCGCTTCAAGCTCGCCGGGCATGGCCCGGCGCTACCCAAGGCGGGTGCGGACCAAGGCCCGCAGCCACCCGACCAGCCCTTACTGGGCGAGCTTCGCCTTCAGAGCGGCGATCAGCTTCACCGGCGCTTCGGCGGTGGCCGGCAGGCCACGCGGGTCAACCGCGGAGATGTAGGCGCCGGCATCGACGGCCACTACGCGGACCAGGAAGTTGCTGCCCTCGTAGGCCACGTCGTACGAACCCAGCAACTGCGCGCGGCTGGCGATGGTCACGCCCTCCACGCCTTCCAGCGCGGTACCGACCTTGGCGAAGGCTTCATCCTTGCCACCGGCAATGGTGAAACCGGTGCTGCCGGCTGCCGGAGCCGCAGCAACCGGCGCCGCCGGCTTGGTGGCCGAGGCCAACGTCGGCACCTTGTTGTCGGTGGTGGCATTGGGCAGGTTCAGGTCCGGCGGCACTTCCAGCGGACGCATTTCCGGGGCCAGGGCGTAGTCGCCCTTGGCGCCGCGCTTGAAGCAGCCGGTGGTACCGGCAGCGACCGCCACAGCAAGCAGGGCATAGGACAGCACGCGGACGGTGGAAACGGATTGACGCATGTGAATCTCCTGGGTCAGACCAAGACGGAAGGTCAGTGGCTGGAAAGGGCTTCGAGGGCGGCGATGTCGCCGGCAAGATGGTCGGCAGCCGGATGATGCGCTGCCGACAACGGCAGCAGTGGCAGGCGCAGGTCGTGACCGATGCCGATGCGGCGCAGCAGCGCCTTGACCGGGATCGGGTTCGGTTCGACGCCGCAGAAATCATGGAAGGGATGCAGGCGCGCATCCCACGACGCGGTGGCTTCGTGGTCGTGTGCGGCGGCCAGCTCGCACATCCGGCGGTAGGCACCGGGAAGCACGTTGGAACCCACTGAGATCAGGCCGTCGATACCGGCCTGGATCGAACGCGCGGCCGTACCGTCGTCACCGCTGAGCACGGCGAACTGTGGGCTGCGCAGAGCGAGCAGCGCCTGCACCCGGCCGGTGTCACCCACCGCCTCCTTGATGCCGACGATGTTGGGGTGGCTGGCCAGCTCGGCCACGGTCTCAGGCTGCATGTCGCAACCGGTACGGCCGGGCACGTTGTACAGCACGACCGGCAGCCCGCCCTGGTCGGCCACCGCACGGTAGTGCGCGATCAGGCCGGCCTGGGTGGGGCGCACGTACGGCGGCGTGACCACCAGCGCGTGGCTGGCGCCGAGGGCGGCGGCACGACGGGTCTGTTCGATGGTCTTGGCAGTGCCCGAAAGACCGGTACCGGCCATGACCGGAATGCGGCCGCCGATGCGCTCGACCGCGCTGGCCAGCAGCAGGTCGTACTCGGCGTCGGTGAGGGTTGCCGCTTCGCCGGTAGAGCCGGCTACGACAACACCATGGACGCCACCTTCCAGTTGCAGGTGCAGCAGGCGCTGCCAACCGTCGGGATCGAGGGCGCCGTCGGCCCGGAACGGGGTCGCCAGCGCGGTGATGAGACCGGAAAGGGACAAGGACGTGCTGCTCTTGGCTGGGAAGGGAAAACGCCCGCCACGAAAGGCCGGGGGCGACTTGAATGTTACTTGCGGCGCGAAAGCACGGGCAAGTATGCTGGACACCGGTGGATCCCCGCCTCTGGCGGGCATTCAGACTAACGCATGCATTACCCGGAATCGCCTTGACCGACACCACCCCGCGCCCCGCGCCGAGCGAAAACCACCTCCTGATCAACGCCTATACGACGCATCCGGAGTCCCCCCTGCTGTCCGTCACCCGCCGCATCGCCGACAGCGGCTGCAATCTGGTGGATGCACGCCTGGCCACGGTCGGCCGCGATGTCTCGGTCACCGCCCTGGCCACCGGCTCCTGGGACTCGGTGGCCAAGCTCGAGGCGATGCTGACCCGGCTGGAGCGCGAGGAAGGCCTGAAGCTGGTCTGGTACCGCACCGCCGCCAAGCAGGCGCAGTCCAACCTGCTGCCGTACATCGTCGAAGTGATCGCCGCCGACAAGCCGGGCATCCTGTTCCAGCTGGCCGACTTCTTCGACCGCCAGGGCATCACCATCGAGAACCTGCAGAGCACGCGCTACCGCGCCATGCAGACCGGCGCGGAAATGTTCAGCGCACAGGTCACCATCGGCGTGCCGGCCAACATGCATATCGCCGCGCTGCGCGACGATTTCCTCGAGTTCTGCGACCACCTGAACCTGGACGCGATCATGGATCCGATGAAGTTCTGATTCTTCGCGCGTCTCTCACGGGCGCGTGGCGTTTCATGTAGCTGTAATGGCAAGAACCCAGGCTCGACAGAAGGACCTCATGAACAACGGCGACACCCTGGACAGCACCACCCTCTCCCTGCCGCTGGCCCTGTCCGGCGGCGACCAGGCCACCCTCGGCGACTATGCCGGCCAATGGCTGGTGCTGTACTTCTATCCCAAGGACAGCACCCCGGGCTGCACCACCGAAGGCATCGACTTCAACGCCCTGCTGCCGAAGTTCAGGAAAGCCGGCGCCGTCGTGCTGGGCGTCTCGCGCGACTCGGTGAAGTCGCACGACAACTTCTGTGCCAAGCAGGGCTTCAATTTCCCGCTGGTCAGCGATGGCGACGAAGCGCTGTGCACCGCCTTCGACGTGATCAGGATGAAGAACATGTACGGCAAGCAGGTACGTGGCATCGAACGCAGCACCTTCCTGATTTCCCCCGACAGCCGCATCGTGCAGTCCTGGCGCAAGGTCAAGGTTGCCGGCCATGCCGATGCCGTTCTCGCCGAACTGAAGGCCTCCCAGTCCAAGTGAGTCCCACTGCCTACTGTGTCTGCCATCACCCTGCCCCGCAGCAGGCCGTGGTGGTTTTTCCCTGTCCGTAACCAGGAATCGACGATGACCCGAGGCAAGCGCATCTACGTGCTGGATACCAACGTGCTGATGCACGATCCGACCGCGCTGTTCAAATTCGAGGAGCACGACATCTACCTGCCCATGCAGGTGATCGAGGAGCTGGACAACGGCAAGAAGGGCACCTCCGAAGCGAGCCGCAACGCCCGCCAGGTGAGCCGCTTCCTCAACGAGCTGGTACAGGAATCCGGCCTGGACAACCTGGCCGACGGCATTCCGCTGCAGCGCCCCAACGGCCTGCAGCTGCGCGGCAAGCAGAGCGCCGGCAAGCTGCGCTTCCAGACCAGCCATTTCGACGCGGGCAAGAGCTTTGGCAAGGTCATTCCGGACAATGCCATCCTCGGCGCGATCCTGGCCCTGAAGGAAGAAACCCCCGACCTGCCGGTGGTGTTCGTCTCCAAGGACATCAATCTGCGGATCAAGGCCGCCATCGCCGGCATCGTGTCCGAGGACTACGAGAACGATCGCGCGCTGGACGATTTCAGCCTGCTCTACACCGGCGCTACCGAGCTGCCGGAAGACTTCTGGAAACGCCACGGCGACGACCTGCGCAGCTGGAGCGACAAGGGCCGCTCGCATTACGAAATCCAGGCGCAGGACGGCGAGGAGTGGTATCCGAACCAGTACGTCTACCTGCCGGGCGAGGATGAAGTCGAGCTGCGCGTCAGCCGCGTGGTCGGCGATGGCAAGGTGGTGCTGTCGCTGGTCGATGATTTCCGCCACGGCAGCCACGCCGTGTGGGGCATCAGCGCACGCAACCGCGAGCAGAACTTCGCCCTCAACGCACTGATGGACCCGGAGATCGACTTTGTCACGCTGCTGGGCACCGCCGGCACCGGCAAGACCCTGCTGGCACTGGCCGCCGGCCTGGCGCAGACAATGGACCAGCAGCGCTACCGCGAGATCATCATGACCCGCGCCACGGTCAGCGTCGGCGAAGACATCGGCTTCCTGCCCGGTACCGAGGAAGAGAAGATGACGCCGTGGATGGGCGCGTTGACCGACAACCTGGAAGTGCTCACGCACAACCAGGAAGGCGGCACATGGGGCCGCCAGGCCACCAACGACCTGCTGGCCAGCCGCATCAAGATCCGCTCGATGAACTTCATGCGCGGCCGCACCTTCCTGTCGCGCTACCTGATCCTGGACGAGGCGCAGAACCTCACCCCCAAGCAGATGAAGACGCTGATCACCCGCGCCGGCCCGGGCACCAAGATCGTGTGCCTGGGCAACGTCGAGCAGATCGACACCCCGTACCTGACCGAGACCACTTCGGGCCTGACCTACGCGGTGGACCGCTTCAAGAACTGGCCGCATAGTGCGCACATCACCCTGCGCCGTGGCGAGCGTTCGCGCCTGGCCGATTACGCTTCGGAGGTGTTGTGAACCGCTGCACGCGCCTGTTGTTGCCCACGGCTGCGATCACCCTCACCGCCGTGCTCGGTGCCTGTACGACCACGCGCGGCCCGGCCAGCGTGCCCACCGCCGAGCGCACCGGCCAGTCCTGGGTGGTCACTCGCCCGATCATCGCCGCGCAGGTGCTCGACACCTGCTCGCGCCCCAGCCCCGGCCGCGAGGCCGGGCGGGTGTCGGGCTACTGGGCGCCCAGCCGGCAGCAGGTCGACCAGCTGGAGGCGAAGCTGTCGTCGCTGGAAGCGCAGGTACCGAAGGTGCTGGGCTTCGACCGCCAGTACGTCGGCATCGAAAGCGCCGGCAAGCGGCTGATCTACATCAACGCCTTCCACCTGCCCGACGACAGCGGCATCAATCCGGCCCGCGAAGCGATCCGCGTCTGCGATGGCGGCGCACAGTTCTGGGGCGCCGTGTTCGACCCGGCCAGCAACACCTTCAGCGAGCTGCAGTTCAACGGCGGCTTCGGCGGGCCCTGAGGGGCCTCGCCGATGGGAATACGCCTGCCCACCTGGGTCTGGATCGGCGCGGTCGCACTCTCGTGCGTGGCCGGCATGGTCAACGTGGTCGGCTTCCTCGGGTTCGAGCATCAGGCGGTCAGCCATATGACCGGCAGCACCAGCCAGCTCGGCATGGCATTGGCCCAGGGCGACTGGCGCGCGGTCGGCCACCTGTGGGGCCTGCTGATCGCGTTCTCGCTGGGCGCGATGCTCAGCGGCCTGCTGATCCAGGACAGCACCCTGCAGCTGGGCCGGCGCTACGGCGTGGCACTGGCGCTGGAATCGGCTCTTTTGCTGGTGGCCATTCCCCTGTTTGAAGAGCACCAGATCTGGGGCGCACTGGCCGCCGCCATGGCCTGCGGCCTGCAGAATGCAATGGCCACGACCTTCAGCGGCGCGGTGGTGCGCACCACCCATCTCAGCGGCATGTTCACCGATCTCGGCATCGGCCTGGGCCACCTGCTGCGCGGGCTGCCGTTGCAGGTACGACGACTGACCCTCAGCGGCCTGATCATCAGTGGCTTCCTCGCCGGCGGCGTGATCGGCGCCTGGCTGTTCACGCGCTGGCAGTACGACGCCCTGCTTGCTCCCGCCCTGCTCACCGGCCTGACCGGCCTGGGCTATGTGGTGTACCAGCAGTGGGCGCGTTGGCGGCATTGAGGGCCGCGCTGCGGGGGCCAGATCCCTTTTCCTGCGGAAAAGGGATCTGACCGCGCCTGACGGATCAAAGGCATCCACGCATGGCGTGGATCTACCCTCCCCTGCGGGACCACGGCACAATCGCCTGATGAGCCCGACCACTCCCGTATCCGCCCTCACCATCGCCGGCTCCGACTCCGGCGGTGGCGCAGGCATCCAGGCCGACCTGAAGGCCTTTGCAGCACATCGCGTGCACGGACTCTCCGCGATCGCCGCACTGACCGCACAGAACACCCGTGGCGTCATCGCCGTGCACGTGCCGCCGATCGATTTCCTGCGTGCACAACTGGATGCCTGCTTCGATGACTTCGACATCCATGCGGTGAAGCTCGGCATGCTGGCCAACACCGAGGTGATCAATGCCGTCGCAGATGCGTTGGAGCGCCATCGCCCGCCACACGTAGTGCTGGACCCAGTGATGGTCGCCACCAGCGGCGCGCGCCTGCTGGAAGACAGCGCTCTGCAGGCCATGCGTGAGCGGCTGATCCCGCTGGCCACGCTGATCACGCCGAACACGCCGGAAGCGGAGCTGCTGGCCGGACGGAAGATCGGCAACGGCGATGACGCCGAACAGGTGGCCTCCGCCCTGCTCGACCTGGGTGCCGGTGCGGTGCTGCTGAAAGGTGGCCACCTGCAGGAAGGCAACCGCGTAATCGACCGCTACTTCGACGGCGTGAGCAGCGAAGAATTCATCCACGCCCGCCTGCCGCTGGATGCACACGGCACTGGCTGCACGCTGGCCTCGGCCATCGCTGCACAGCTGTGTAACGGCCTGAGCCTGGCCAACGCCTGCGAAGCCGGCATCGACTACGTTGCGCGCGGCCTGCAGCAGGGCTATGCCCCCGGCCGCAGCGAGGTACTGGTGCTCGACCACTTCGGCGCGGCACCGCACGCATGAACCTGACGCCGGCCCTCCTTCCAGTGCAGTGCAACGACGGGCATCGCTACGAAGTGATGGCCTGCATGCCCGCACAGCCCATCGCCCGCTTGTTGTGGCTGCCAGCGCTGGGTGTGGCCGCGCGCCACTACCTGCCGCTGGCACAGGCGCTGGCAGCGAAGGGCGTGGCGGTCTACCTGCATGAGTGGCGCGGCAACGGCAGCAGCTCACTACGCCCGTCGCGCGCGCAGGACTGGGGCTATCGCGAGGTACTCGAGCAGGATCTGCCGGCCAGCCAAGCGGTCATGGCGGCCGCAGACGAGGAAGCAGGCCCCCTGCCCTGGATCATCGGTGGCCACAGCCTGGGCGGGCAGCTGGCCTGCGTGCACGCCGGCCGCAACCCTCTGCACTTCCATCACTTGTGGTTGGCGGCCAGCGGCTCACCGTTCTGGCGTGGATTCCCGCCACCGCGCGGCTGGCTGCTGCCACTGGTCTACCGCTTCCTGCCGTGGATCGCGCAGCGCCAGGGCGTGCTGCATGGCCGTCGTCTCGGCTTCGGTGGCACCGAAGCACGCGGACTGATCGCCGACTGGGCGCGCGTCGGCCTGAACAACCACTACGCTGCCGCGGGCATGGGTGAAGACCTCGACGCACAGATGACGCGCGTGCACGGCAGCGCACAGGCCGTACTGATGGAACACGACTGGTTGGCTCCGACCGGATCGATGCAGGCGTTGCTGGCAAAGCTGCCGAATGTGGACGCGAAGCTGCGCGTGCTGTCGGCGCAGGAACTGGGCACGCGCGCCGATCATTTCGCCTGGCTGAAGGCACCGGATGCCGTGGCGGACAGCTTTTTCATTCAGTTGGATGAAAATTTTCACAAAACTGTTGACGGTGTGCGCCGACATCCGCATAATTCCGCTCCTGTCGCAGGGCGCCCGTAGCTCAGTTGGATAGAGTACCTGGCTACGAACCAGGCGGTCGGGAGTTCGAATCTCTCCGGGCGCACCACTCGACAGGTTTTCAGCATCCGCCGCTGAAAATGCAGTAAAATTAGGCAATAAGTTGATTGTGTACCGCGCGCCCGTAGCTCAGTTGGATAGAGTACCTGGCTACGAACCAGGCGGTCGGGAGTTCGAATCTCTCCGGGCGCACCATACACAGTCGGCACAACAAGTTTATGTAATTGGCGCCCGTAGCTCAGTTGGATAGAGTACCTGGCTACGAACCAGGCGGTCGGGAGTTCGAATCTCTCCGGGCGCACCATTACACCGAAACAGCAGGCCTCGGCCTGCTGTTTTTTTATGTGTGTTTTTTCGGCAGGGCTGCGCCCTGCACCTGCAGAAGCTACGGCCGGAGCAACAGCAACAGCTGGCATTCCGAGAGATGGCGGGGCGGCATGAACAGGCAGGACACGCCGTAAACCCATCCATGGGGGCTCGATGGCGGCATCCATGCCGCCAACGGTCCTGCCTGCCCATGCCGCCCCACCTCTGACAGATTTCAGCGATCTGATGGATCCACGCCATGCGTGGATGAATCTCCGTCGGAATCGAATATTTCGAATCAAGATCGAAAAGCATCCACGCATGGCGTGGATCTATCGTGTCGACCAAGGTCGACACACACTAACAGCCCCAGGAATGTGTCGAAGGCGGGGTGGGTCCGGTTGCGGGAGTGTCCGCGGCATGGATGCCGCGGCCAAGCCCCCATGGACGGGTCTACGGCGTCTCCCGCAACCGGACCCACCCCGCCATCCCTCAGCAAACCAGCTTCTGCTGTTGCTGTTGCTGTTGCTCTGGATCGTAGCGGGTACAGGGCGCAGCCCTGCCAATCCCCTACCCCTTGGCCATCGCCTGCCACCACTGCGACAGCAGCTCCGGCCTGCGTAGACGCTCGCGCCACCAGCGCAGTGCCGCGCCATCCTCACCGGTGCGCCAGGCCAGCCAGAACGTTTCCTCCGGCTTGTGTTCCTCCACCTCGCGGATCACCAGCTGGCCACGCGCCACCGCAGCGCGCGCGCATGGCTCGGGCAGGAAGCCGAAGCCCACGCCTTCGCACTGCAGCTTCAATTTGCTGGCCATGTCTGGCACGGTCAGCATCTCCTGCCCCATCAACAGGCCCACCGTGCGCGGCAGCAGCCTGCGCGCCGAATCGGAAACGGCGATCGCGCAATGCTCGACCAGCTGCTCACGGCCCAGCACGCCCTGCACGTTGGCCAACGGATGATCGGGTGCCACCGCGAACACGAACGCCACCGTGCCCAGCGGCTCGACCACATAGCCGCCACCACTGGGCCCTTCGCCCGGCGCGCCGACCAACAGGTCGGCACGGCGGTCGAGCAGGGCCTCCCAGGTGCCGGACAGGGCCTCGCCGATCAACCGCAACCGGGTTGGTGCCTCGGCCTCACGGAATGCGGCGATGTCCGGCCCAAGCAGCCAGGTCGGGAACACCGAGTCCACCGCCAGGGTCAGTTCGGTCTCCCAACCCGACGCCACCCGGCGCACCCGCAGCTCCAGCTCGCGGGCAGCGCGCAGCAGGTGTCGGCCTTCGTCCAGCAGCGCGCGCCCGGCCTCGGTCAGCTCTGCACGTGGGCCGACCCGGTCGAACAGCTGCACGCCCAGATCCTCCTCCAGCTTGGCCACGGTATAGGAAATCGTCGAGGGCACCTTGTGCAGGGCCTTGCCGGCGGCGGCAAAGGAGCCACGGCGGTCGATGGCATCCAGGATCTGCAGGGCATCGAGGCTGAGCTTGAGCATTCGAATTTTTCGATGATGGTCGTCAAAACTATCCGTTTTTCAAACCTCGGACGCAAGCGGATACTTCTCTCCAACGGGGAAACACAGCGGTCACTGGCCCACCCCGCCCCATCGAAACCATCGAACAAGGAGATTCCCTCATGCTGCAGATCCGCAAGAGCGCTACCCGTGGCCTGGCCGAGCATGGCTGGCTGTCCTCGCGCCATACCTTCTCCTTCGCCAACTACTACGACCCCCGTTACGTCAGCTTCGGCCCGTTGCGGGTGATCAACGAAGACAAGGTGATCGGCGGCCAGGGCTTCGGCACCCACGGCCACAGCAACATGGAAATCATCTCCTACGTGCTGGGCGGTGCACTGGAACACAAGGACTCGATGGGCACCGGTTCGGTGCTGCGCTACGGCGACGTGCAGCGCATGAGCGCCGGGAGCGGCGTCACCCACAGCGAGTTCAACCACTCGGCCGACGAGACCGTGCACTTCCTGCAGATCTGGATCTTCCCGGACACCGAGAACATCGTGCCGTCGTACGAAGAGACCCACTTCTCGCCGGACAGCAAGCGCGGCCAGCTGCGCCTGATCGCTTCGCCGGACGGCGCCGACGGTTCGCTGCGCATCCACCAGGATGCCCGCATCTTCGCCACCATTCTTGATGGCGGCCAGAAGCTGCATCACGCCCTCGGCAACGGTCGTGGCGCCTATGTGCAGGTGGCGCGTGGCCAGCTGCAGGTCAACGGCATCACCCTGGAAGCCGGTGATGCGCTGCAGGTCAGTGACGAAGCCCAGCTGACCCTGGAAAACGGCAACGACGCCGAAGTGCTGGTGTTCGACCTGCCGCTGTAAACACGCCCTGTCCTGAAGACGTGGCCCGGCGATGCGGAAAGGCATCGCCGGGCCCGCTGCGCCTGATGGACGGCCCGCAATCGTATTCGGCCTTCGGTGACCCGAATGCCCCTTGCCCGATGCGACTGGAAACGCTTTCATGGCAGTGTTTATCCGGATCCGCTCTCGCATGACGCCTTCATCTCCGCGTGCCCAGCAGCACGCCACCCGTGCCGCCTTCTTCATTCCTGGATTCGCCACCGCCGCGTGGGCGCCGATGGTGCCTTACGCCAAGGCCAAGGCCGGGCTGACCGACGCCAGCCTCGGCGCCGTGCTGCTGTGCCTCGGGCTCGGCTCGCTGCTGGCGATGCCGCTGGCAGGTGCACTGACGGGGCGGTTGGGTTGCCGCCGGGTGATGGTGATCACCTGCGCGATGATGCTGTGCGCCCTGCCCTTGCTGGTGCTGGCACCCTCGCCGGTGTCGCTGGGCGCGGCGCTGTTCGTGTTCGGTGCCGGCGTCGGTGCACTGGATTGTGCGATGAACATGCAGGCGGTGGCGGTCGAGCGCGATGCCGGGCGCGCGATGATGTCCGGCTTCCACGCCTTCTACAGCATCGGTGGATTCGTCGGTGCTGGCTGCATGACCGGGCTGCTGATCCTCGGCACGCCGCTGTGGCTGGCCGCGCTGGTTTCGGTGGTGGCACTGCTGCTGGTTGCGATGCTGTCGGCGCCGCATTGGCGTCCGCAACGGATCCTGCACGAAGGCCCGCTGCTGGCACTGCCGCATGGCGTGGTGCTGTTCATCGGCGTACTGGCCTTCGTGGTGTTCCTCGCCGAAGGCTCGATGCTGGACTGGAGCGCCGTGTTCCTGGCCGAAGTGCGGCAGGTGCCGCGTGACCAGGCCGGCGCCGGCTTCGCGTTGTTCACCCTGGCGATGACGGCAATGCGCCTGTTCGGTGACGGCATCGTCGAGCACCTCGGCCGCACCCGCACCCTGGTCTTTGGCGGTATCACGGCCGCGGCAGGCTTCACCCTGGCCACACTGGTGCCCTCGTTTCCGGTGGCGCTGGCCGGCTACGTACTGGTCGGGCTGGGCTGCGCCAACATCGTGCCGGCGCTGTTCTCGATGGCAGGCCAGCAGCGGGTGATGCCGGAAAGCATCGCAATCACTGCCGTGACCACACTGGGTTACGCCGGCATCCTCGCTGGCCCGGCTGCGATCGGCGCCGTGGCGCACGCCACCAGCCTCGGCTTTGCCTTCCTGTGCGTCGCCGTACTGCTGCTGGGCGTAGCCGCCTCCGCCCGCTCACTGGCCCGACGCGTGGCCTGACAGAAAAAGGGAACGGAGGGGATTAAGTCGCATCTGCCCCGAGTGTGCTGCAAACGACTTAATCCCCTCCGTCCCCATTTTTCAGCCGTGTGCCAGCCATTCGGCCTGGGCCGGCAGCTGTGGGGCTGGGCACGCGCTCTGCGGGTGGTGCTCGTCGCGCGCCATCCAGTCATCGACCACGCCGGCCAGCAGGTCCAGCCGCAGCGGCAGGGTGATGTGGTCCTCTCCACGCATTTCGATGTAGTGCGCGCGCGGGTTGGCCTGCGCAAGCTGTCGGCCCTGGCTGACCGGAATGTGCTGGTCACCCTGACCGTGCAGCAGCAGCACGCAGGCGCGGGTATCGGCCAGCGCACGCGCGACGTCGACGCGGTCCAGATCGACATCGATACGGCGGCTGGCGGCGGCGATCACCTGGTTGATGTCCTGGCCCCCATAGCGCCAGCGTGCGTACGACGCCACCGCCTGCGCCTTCAGGCCCTCCGGCTGCAGTCCCATCAGGTGCGGGATCATCGTGCGGATCGCCGCACCGGCATTGGCGAACGATTCCATCGCCACCACACCGGCTACCTGGTCACCCAGCTTGTCGGCGGTGAACACCGCCGTGGCCGCACCATAGGACACACCGAACAGGTACAGCGGGCCGGTCACTTCGCCGCGCGCGCGCAGCTCGCCGATGACATCGACCACGTCATCCGATTCATAGGTGCCATAGCCGGACGGTCCTGCACCGGACTGGCCATGGTTGCGCAGGTCGAGCGTGACCACGCGGTAGCCGGACTCGGCCAGCTGCAGCGACCATGGCAGCATCGAATCACCATTCATCATCCACCCATGCAGCAGCACCACGGTGCCGCGTGGCGCCTGCGCGCGGAACGGCTGTGGCACGGCCAGACTCAGGCCGGTATCAAGAGGCAGGCCGTTCTCATGACGCTGCGGAAGGTAGTGGTACCGCGCGCCGTAGTCACCGGGGTCGAACACGCGCCAGAAGATCGGCACGCCATCGCGACCCGCTGCGAAGCCATGCCGGTTGGGCAGCCCGGCAATGGCCGCGGCGATGCGCGGGCGATCGAGCAGGGTCGACACGCCGCCTGGCGCGATCAGCCGGTCGGCAAGCGAGGTGGACGAGGCGTTGATCGAGGATGAGCATGCAGCCAGCCACAGGCCGGCGCACGCCAGCAACAACAGCAGCAGGCGCTTCATGGGCAATCGGGAAAGGATGCGACAGCGTGGCAGGTTAACGACGCGGGCGTGGGCCATCTATCGCGCGTGGATGACGGCTTGATGACAATGCGGGATCGATTCAGGTTGTCACAATGGCGCGATCGACCTCGGCATTGATCCGGATCAATGAATACGCCGGCATGCTTGCCCACAGTGCCCCCATGCGCACCTCGTTCAAGCTCGCCATTGCCCTGGCCGCCACGCTGGCCGCCGCCTATGGCATCGCCCGCAGCACGCCCTACTGGTTCGCACCTCGGCAGGCCGCGCAGGTCGACATCCACGACCCGGCGCTGATCGCACAGGGGCAGTACCTGTCGCGCGCCGCCGACTGTGCGGCCTGCCACACCGCGCCGGGCGGCAAGCCGTTCGCCGGTGGCCTCGGCATGCAGACGCCGATGGGGACGATCTACTCGACCAACATCACCCCCGATCCGGAAACCGGCATCGGCGCCTACGACTATGCCGACTTTGAACGCGCGGTACGTCGCGGCATCCGTCACGATGGCCAGCCGTTGTATCCGGCAATGCCGTACGCCTCGTACGTGATTGCCCGCGACGCCGAGATCAAGGCGCTGTACGCCTATTTCATGGGCTCGGTGCAGCCGGTGAAGCAGGACAACGCCGACAGCACGATTCCATGGCCCGCCAATATGCGCTGGCCTCTGGCATGGTGGCAACTGCTGTTCGCACGCCCACGCAGCTTCAGCCCGGATCCGTCGCTGGACGCCGGCCAGCAGCGTGGTGCCGAACTGGTAGAAGGCCTGGCGCATTGCGGTGCCTGCCACACGCCACGCGGGCTGGCGTTCCAGGAAAAGGCGATGGCCGATGATGGCAGCCGCCAGTTCCTGTCCGGTTCGGTGCTGGAAGGCTGGTACGCGAAGAACCTGCGCAGCGAATCGACCGGCCTGGCCAGCTGGAGCGAAGGTGAGATCGTCGATTTCCTGCGCACTGGCCGCACCGAACGCTCTGCGGCTTTCGGTGGCATGGCCGACGTGGTCGAGCACAGCACGCAGTACCTGTCCGACGCGGACCTGCTGGCGATGGCGCGCTACCTGAAGCAGCTGCCCGCCCGCGAAGGACGCAGCGCACAGTGGTCGCCCGGCACCGACACCACCACCGCCGCACTGCGCAGCGGCGACTACCGCGTGGCCGGTTCGCTGGCCTATGCCGAGCACTGCCAGGCCTGCCACCGTGCCGACGGCCGCGGCATGCCTCGCGTCTATCCGGCCCTGGCCGGCAACTCGATCGTGTTCGCTGACGATCCCAGCTCGCTGGTGCAGGTGACCCTGATCGGCGGCCGCACGCCACAGACCCCGCACGACCGCATGGCCTTCACCATGCCAGGCTTCGAGCAGCTGCCGAATGCGCAGCTGGCACAGATCCTGACCTTCATCCGCAGCAGCTGGGGCAATCAGGCCAGCGCAGTGAGCGAGGTCGACGTGGCGCGCATGCGCCGGGTGGTGCGCGACAAGCCGGTGCACTACGTTCCGCAGGAGACCGCACAATGAAGCGTTCGCGCACGCGTTCCCGCCTGCTGATCGGCAGTGCGATCACCGTCGTGCTGCTGGCCGGCGCCGGTACCCTCGCTTACCGTCATCTGTACCCGGATCTGGATGCCGCCGTGACCGGCACGATCGATATCCTCGATGCACAGGGCAAGGTGGTCGGCCACTACCACGCGCCCAGCGCCGAAGAAATCGCCGGGCTCGGCAATGCCGAGTCGGTGATGCTCGGCCGCCGCCTCCTCAACGAGACCGCACGGCTGCTGCCGGACAATGTCGGCAACGATCTGAACTGCAACTCGTGCCATATGGCCGAGGGCAAGCGTCCCTTCGGAAACCACTACTTCAACACCGGTGGCGGCGCTTATCCGCGTTACATGCCGCGGCCTGGCAAGGTGATCGGGTTGACCGAACGCATCAATGGCTGCCTGCAGCGTTCGATGAACGGCAAGCCGCTGCCGAAAGACGCGCCACAGATGCGCGCGATGCTCGACTACATGGCGTGGCTAAACAGTGCAGTGCCGGACGGTGCAAAAGTCGCCGCGCCAAGCGAAGGGCCCATCGACAGCACGCTGGCCCCGGATCCGATCCGCGGCCAGGCGCTGTACGCCGCGCAGTGCGCTGCCTGCCACGGCGACAACGGCGAAGGCCGGCGCGACGCCAGTGGTGACATCGCCTTCCCGCCGCTATGGGGCGACCACAGCTTCAACATCGGCGCCGGCATGGCGCGCCTGTATAAGGCGGCCGGTTTCGTCAAGCACAACATGCCACCGGCAGTGACCCGCGAACCTCCGCTGGGGCAGCAGGTGATGCCCGACCAGGATGCGGTGGACATCGCCAGCTACTTCATCAACCAGCCGCGGCCGGACTTCGCCAACAAGGGCAAGGACTGGCCGCGCGACCCGAAACCCAAGGACGCGCGGTACTGATGCCGGCAGCAGGTGCCGGCCGTCGCACAACACGATTCCTGCATCGCCACGTCATGCCGATGTCATTGGCACTGCCGACACTCCGGGGCTTCCCTCCCCTGAAGGTCCGGTCTCGATGCGAACGTCTGCGCGCTTTCCCCGTGTCTCGCTGCTTGCCCTGCTGATCGCCCCCGCACTGGACGCCCTGGCCGAAGCACCGCAGGTCGAGACGGCCGAAGCGCGCAGCAGCGATGCGCGAACCCTCGACCAGGTGCAGGTGATCGGGCAGGCCACCAGCTACGCCAAGACGTCGGTGCGCGCGGAAACGCTGAACCGGCAGACCGTGATGAGCAGCGTCAACGATGCACTCAACGAGGTGCCCGGCGTGGTGGTCAGCGAAGCCGATGCCACCGGTTCGTCGGTGTGGGGCACGCAGATCAGCATGCGCGGCTTCGTCACCAACCGCGATACGCAGCAGATCGGCACTACCATCGACGGCCTGCCCAACGGCGGTTCCGGTTACGGCGGCGGCTCGCTGGCCAACCGCTACATCGACACCCTCGACCTGGAAACGGTGGAAGTCAGCCAGGGCACTGCCGATATCTCCTCGCGCTCGAACGAGGCCCTGGGCGGCACCCTCAATTTCCTCACCAGCGATCCGCTGCAGGACAGCCGCCTGCGCTTCGTGGTCGGCGCCGGTGACAACGAGGCGCGCAAGTACTACGTGCGCTACGACACCGGCCTGCTCGGCGGCCACACCCGCGCCTGGGTCAGCGCCTCCTCGTCGAAGGTGCACGACTGGATCGACGGCACCGGGCACGCCAGCAACGACCACATCGCCGGCAAGTTCATCACCGAACTGGACCGCTGGACGCTGACCGGCTACCTGTCCTACAACGATGCGGACGAGCCGGAATACACCAGCGTCTCACCGAGGGGTTTCGCCACCAATCCTGATCGTGACAACCTGGTCGGCACCCTCACCGGCATTCCCTACCTGGACCAGAACTACCGTTCCGGCTCGCGTGCGCTGCGCGAGAACACCTTCGGCTACCTGCGCGCGGCCTTCGACGGTGGCAACGGCTTCAAGGCCTCGGTGGCGGCTTACGGGCACCGCATGGAAGGTCGTGGCGACTGGCTGCCACCTTACCTGGCACAGGTCAGCGACGATGGTGCCGGCCGCCCCGAATCGGAGTACATCGGTGGAAAGACCGTGTACGGCGGCAGCAACCGTGGCCAGATCTTCTTCGTCAATCCCGACGGCAGCGCCGCGCAGCGCCTGGCCAACTGCACACCGCGGCTGGGTTTCACTGCCGAATATGATCCGAACTGCTACGCCGGCAACGTGCTGGGCGCGCAGTCGTATCGCCACACGCACTACGACAACGACCGCATGGGCGTGACCGCCGACGTCGAGTGGCGGCAGACCTTCGGCACGGTCGACAACACGATCCGTGGCGGCCTGTGGGTGGAGAAGCTGGACCGATCGGCACGCCGCGACTGGCATCGCCTGCTCAACGTCGGCCAGGATATCGCCTTCGACCATCAACCGTACTGGGTACAGTTCGAGGACAAGTACAAGGTTGACGAGCAGATGTACTACGTCGAGGACGTGGCGAGGTTCGGGCCGTTCAGCGCACGCCTGGGCGTGAAGCAGTTCTTCGTCGACCAGTCGCGCCGCCGCGTGATCGGTGCCAGCGAGCACGTCAGATCCGATTCCAGGTCCGACCCGCTGCTGTCCACCGGCTTGACCTGGGCGCCGGGCGTGGAAGGCATGGAGCTGTTCGCCGGCTTCTCGCAGAACTTCGCCGCGATTCCTTCCGGCGTGCTCGGCGAGACCGACCCACAGCGCTTCCGCAACGTCGAGCCGGAGACCGCTGACAACATTGAAGTGGGCATGCGCATCAGCCGCTGGCCGCTGACCGCCTCGGTCACGCTGTACAACATCAAGTTCGACAACCGCATCGTCTACCTGCCGGCCGGCTTCGTCAGCGGCATTGACTACCTGGGCGAGACCGACGGTGTCTACGAGAACTTCGGCGGCGTGGAAAGCAACGGCCTGGAAGCGGCGTTCGGCTATGGCTGGGACAACGGCTGGCGCCTCAACGCCGCCTATACCTACAACCGCTCCAAGTACCTGGGCAGTGGCGATGCCGCGCGTGATACCCAGCTGGGCATCGTCGACGGCGCCAAGGTGATCGGCCAGCCCGAACAGACCCTCGTCCTGTCGGCAGACTGGCAGGGTGAGAACTGGAACTTCGGCCTGTCCGGCCGTTACCTGGGCACGCGCTATCTCGACGCCGCCAACGTCAACAAGCTGCCGTCGGCCACCGTGTTCAACGCCAACATCGGCTTCGACCTGCAGGGCCTGTCGCCGCGCCTGAAGGGCATGGGCGCCAACCTGGTGGTGAGCAACCTCACCGATAAGCGGTATCTTGCCGGGGTGGACGGCCGCGACAATGCCTTCATCGGCGCTCCGCGCACCGTCGGGATCTCTTTCCGCGTGGACCTGTGAGTGAGCCCGTGACCGATATCGGCCGACGCCGGTTGTTGCAGGCCGGCGTTGCCGCCGGCCTTTCTCCACTGCTGCCCAGCATCGCCCGGGCCGCAGCGATCGCCCCCGCCGCGCAGACGCGCAGCCTGGAAGACCTGCAGCACATCGTGGTGTTCATGCAGGAGAACCGTTCGTTCGACCACTACTTCGGCACGCTGCCGGGCGTACGTGGCTTCGGTGATCGGTTCGTCGCCCCGGCCGCCGCGCTGCAAGCAGGTGGCCGCGTCCGCAGCCTGTGGCTGCAGCCCGATGCCAGCGGCAAGCGCGCGATCGCGCCGTTCCCGCTGGATACCGCCGCGCACTTCGGCTACATGCGCGTGGAAGGCACGCCGCATACCTGGCCCGATGCGCAGCGCGCCTGGGACCAAGGTCGCATGGGGCAATGGCCGAAGGCCAAGCAGAACCACTCGATGGGCTACTTCCAGCGCAGCGACCTACCGTTCCAGTTCGCGCTGGCCGATGCCTTCACGATCTGCGATGCCTACCACTGCGCAATGCAGGCCGGCACCAACCCGAACCGGGTGTTCCTGTGGACCGGCCACAACGATCCGCAGGCCCACGCTGGTGGCCCGGTGATCGCCAACTCGCACGACAATTTCCCTGAACAGGGTGGGCACCCGGCGTCGTACCGCTGGACCAGCTATGTCGAGCGCCTGCAGAGGGGCGGCGTGTCCTGGCAGATCTACCAGGACATGGCCGACAACTTCACCGACAACCCGCTGGCGGGTTTCGAGGCCTTCCGTCAGGCCCACCGCGCGGCGCCAGGGCATGACCCGCAGCTGCGCGCGCGCGGGGTCAGCACGCGGGGCCTGACGCAGCTGCGCCAGGACGTCATTGACGGGCGCCTGCCGCAGGTCAGCTTCATCATCGCCGACGCGGCCGGCAGCGAACATCCCGGCCCGTCCAGCCCGGCACAGGGCGCGGCCTATACCGCACGCGTGCTGGATGCGCTGACCGCCGATCCGGACGTGTGGAGCCGCACCGCCCTGCTGCTGATGTTCGACGAGAACGATGGCTTCTTCGACCACATGCCGCCCCCTGCCCCGCCTTCGCCGGTGGACGGTGGCTGGGCGGGTGTGTCCTCGGTCAGCACCGAAGGCGAGTACCACCGGCACCCGGCACCGGGTGCCGAAAAGTACGATCTCGCCGAACTGCGCGGGCGCCCGTACGGTCTGGGACCGCGCGTGCCCCTGTACGTGATCTCGCCGTGGAGTCGCGGCGGCTGGGTCGATTCGCAGGTGTACGACCACACCTCGGTCATACGGCTGATCGAGCGCCGCTTTGGCGTGGCCGCACCGGACATCTCGCCGTGGCGCCGCGCGGTCTGCGGCGACCTCAGCACTGCGTTCGACTTTGCCCAGCGCGATACCCGCCCGTTCGTCCGCGGCCTGCCCGACGTGAGTGCGGTTGCCGCACGCGCCGCTGCCTTGCCGGGACGCACCGTGCCCACGCTGCCAGAGGGGCTGAAACCAGCGAAACAGGAAAGCGGTGTACGCCCGGCGCGCGCCCTACCCTATCGTCCGCAGGCATCGATTGCCGCAGTCGATGCCTCGGGTGTGGATCTGACGCTGTCCTGCGAAGGCGCGGCGGCCGTGCTGCATGTCTACGATCGGCTGCGGCTGGATGCGGTACCACGCCGCTACACGCTGCTGCCAGGTACGCCACTGCGCGAGCGCTGGCCGCTGGACGCCCAGGGCCGCTATGACCTTTGGCTGCTTGGTCCGAACGGCTTCCACCGCCACTTCCAGGGTGCGGTCAAGGCGCCTGCCGTGCAGGCTTCGATCGAGCGCGCGGACGGCCAGCTACGGCTGCACCTGCGCAATCTGCACAACAGCGCGCAGAATGTGCGGGTGCAGGCCGGCGCCTATGCCGGGCACATGCCGGAGCAGGCGCTGGTGCTGCCGGCGCATGCTGAGGCCACGGTGGCGTGGGACGCGGCGCCCACCGCAGGGTGGTACGACCTGCGCATCGGTGCGGGCGACAGTGCACTGCGACTGGCCGGCCGCGCCGAGGATGGGCGCCCCGGCACCAGTGACCCGGCAATGGGCAGCGAGCCATTGCGGTTCGAGCACGATTGAGGAGCCCTCTGTAGAGCCGAGCCCACGCTCGGCTACTTCTCGCCCTGGTCGCATTGCACCGAAAAAGCAGCCGAGCGTGGGCTCGGCTCTACAGCGCAGACCGGTAGATTCAGGCCTCCTGCAGCCCCGGCCGGCCGTGCTCCACCGCATAGCGCTTCCAGCTCTGCAGCGCGCCATTCGGCTGCATTACGGTATCCAGCGTCTTCATGTCGCCGATCCAAGCATCGCGGGTGACATCGCACAGCACGTAGCCACGCTTGTCGGTGGTCGCCTTCAGGTAGGGACTGTGCGCAAGCTGGTTCATGGCATACGCGTCAACGCCCTGGCCATCGGCCCCCGACGTGATCGAAGTGGCAAGGAACTCGCTGGAGATCACGCCCGAGTCACGGTGGTCCTGCACCAGATCACTCGCATAGTGGCGATGCGCGTCGCCGCAGGCAGTCACTACGTTGCCGAAGCCCACCTTCTGGATGTGGTCAAGCAGGCGCCGGCGGCTGTCCAGATAGCCTGACCACTGGTCGTCGGACGATTGCACCACGCCGTCCTTCTCGCGCATGTAGTTGCCCAGCGCCACCTGGTGGGCGATCGTGTGCCAGCGCGGTGCAGCATCGGCCAAGCCGTCGAACAGCCAGCGCTCCTGCTTCGCCCCCACAATGCTGCGCTCCGTCGATTCCACCTCCTCACGCAACGCCATGTTCACCTGCTTGCTGCGGTACTGACGGGTATCGAGCAGGTGCAGGTCCATCAGCGTGCCGTAGCGTGCGCGCCGGTACATCTGCATGTGGCCATCGCGCGGGAATGCCGAGCGGCGCAGTGGCATGTTCTCGTAGTAGGCCTGGAACGCCTGTGCGCGACGCAGCAGGAACACTTCGCTGGGCGTGTCATCCTGGTCTTCGGCACCGGCCCAGTTGTTGTCCACTTCATGGTCGTCAAAAGTGACGAACCACGGTGCCGCCGCATGCGCGGCCTGCAGGTCGGGATCGCTCTTGTACTGGGCGTAGCGGCGGCGGTAATCATCCAGCGTGTAGATCTGCGGGCCGACGTGGTTGCGCAGGTTGGTGAACGGCTGGCCGTTCATCTTCCGCAGGCCCGGCTGGCTTTCGCCTTCGTAGATGTAGTCACCGTAGTGGAAGACGAAATCCAGCGGTTCGTCGGCGATGCGCCGCCACGCGGTGTAGTGGCCTTCTTCGTAGTGCTGGCAACCGGCCACCGCAAAGCGCACACGATCCACTGCGGCCGTGGCTGCGGGCAGCGTGCGGGTACAACCGACCGCACTGGCGTGGCCGCCTACGGTGAAGCGGTACCAGTAGGGCCGTCCGGGCGCCAACCCGTCCAGCTCCACGTGCACGGCGTGGCCGAGTTCGGGATGCGCCATTGCCGAACCCTGGCGCACCACCTTGCGCATGCCATCGTCTGCTGCCAGTTGCCATTCGACCGCCATCGGCCGGGTCGGCATGCCACCGCCGAACACCAGCGGTTCGGTCGCCAGGCGCGTCCACAGCACCACGCCATCGGCCGAGGGATCACCCGAGGCCACGCCCAGGGTGAAGGGTGTGCTGGCAAAGCGCGGCTTGGCCAGCAGGTTGCGCGGGTTCAGCGCGGTGGCATCGGCCTGCGCGGCCAGTGCGTGCGCCGTGCCCATCCAGGCCCCGGCGGCCGACAAGCCGGCCAAGGCCAGGAATCGCCTGCGATTGATCGTCTCCACGGGTGAACCCTCAGTTGTAGATGATGTGGAAATAGAAGAAGCGGCCGTAGTCGTCGATCTCGGTTCGGAAACGCCCGTTCGGACCGGTGCTGTAGGTTGGCTGGGTGTTGAACAGGTTCTTGGCCTCGTACTTCAGCGTTACGTGCTTGCCGACCTTGTGGCTGAAAGCCATGTTGAACGTCATGTATGGGTCGTAGTACGAATCCAGCCATTCGGTGTCACCGAAGTCGACCAGCATCCGGCTGCGGTAGGTTCCGGACAGGCGCAGTTGCGAGCTCTTCCACGGCATGCGCCAGATCACCGACCCATTGAGCGACCAGTCCGGCTGGTACAGCAGGCGGTCCAGGCGCCGCTCGGTGCCATCGGTGATGCGGTAGTTGGTCTGGCCTTCCAGACGCGTCGCGTTGAAGTACATGTCGAAGCGCTGGCGGCCCCACTGCAGATTGCGATTGGCCACCGCGAACTCAACGCCACGCAGCTTCGACTCGTCGGTGTTCATCGGCTGGGTGACCCGGTAGCGGGTGTCCCCCACGTTCTCGAACGTGGTCAGGGTGTAGATATCGTCCTTGATCACCTTGTCGAACAGCGCCACCGAGACCAGGCCATTGTTGCCGTTGAAATACAGGTCCCACGCCAGGTCGACGTTGGTGGAACGGCGCGGCTGCAGGTTGGCATTGCCCTGCTTGATGGTGCAGAAGCCCCTGCCCTCCTCGTCATCGCCACAGCTGGTGCTGGTGGCCTGGGCGATGTTGCTCGGCGTCGGCCGGCCCAGCGTACGGCTGGCGGAGAAGCGCAGGCGCTGGTCCTCGCTCAGCTTGAACGTCGCATTCAACGAAGGCAGCAGGTTGTTGTAGCCACCGCTCGTGTTGCGGAAGGCGGAGGTATACGTACTGCCGCCATCATCGCTGAACGGGCTGTAGGCATCGAAGCGGGTGTGGTCGTAACGCAGGCCGCCGATCAGCAGCAGCCGGTCCCAGGCGTAGTGAGCGGACACATAGGCATTGGTGATGTCCTCCACGTACTTGTAGTCGCTGGTGAAGTTGGCATTCGGATACGCCGCATTGTTGTTGCCCAGCTTCGGCAGCAGTTCCTCGTTCCACTTGCGGTTGTCGATCAGAGGGAAGCCCGGCACGCTGCCCAGCAGCGTCGACCCCGGGTACAGGTAGTCGTTGAGCGTGGCACTGCTCCTGAAGTAGTCGAAGTCGATGTCCTGCCAGATCTTCAGGTGGCGGTACTCGGCACCGGTGGCCAGGCCGAAGCCACGCGCATCGGCGTCGATGTTGTAGCTGAAGTCCGCGCGCAGGTTGTCGATGCTCTCCTTGGCATCGCGCGGGGAGACATAGGCCTGCGCCGGATTGAGCTTGAACGCGGAGCTGGTCAACAGGCTGGAATCAGAAACCGCTACCGCGTTTGGGAACCCGTGACTGTCATTCTCGTAGTCGACGAACAGATTGCTTGGATAGGCACGCACACCCCAGTAGACCTGGTTGTTGTGAAAGGTCTCTTCGGTGTGGCCACCACGCAGGGTCAGGCGCGAACGGTCGCCGACGTCCCAGTTGAAGCTGGCGATGGCGCCACGGTTGCTGCGGTCCCAGCGGTCGTGACGGTTCTTGATGTAGATGCTGTTGATCTGGGTGGTGCCGCTGTCCTCGGTCTGGTTGCGGATCGGAAACTTGGCGTTGCCATACAGATCCGTCTTGTTCATCGTCGAGTTCTCGTAGAACCGGTACGAGTACAGCAGCAGCGATGCGTAGAACGGATCATCCGAGGGCTTCCACTCAAGCTTGGCGGAGCCACCGAAGTTGGTGATGAAGTTGGTATAGGTGCCGGTACTGAAGTTGCCAGGCGCACGCAGGCCGTTCCAGCCCTTGGCCTCGTCCGGACCCGTGGTGCCGTCGGTGAGGTATTTTCCAGCGTCGTTGTAGTAGTAGTTCGACTCCACCCAGCGCTTGACGCTGTTGCGTGAACGCTGCTCATAGCGTGCCACCGCAACGATGCCGAATTCCTGGTCGGCGCCGAACTGGTTGGAGAACACCATCTTGGCGCTCTTGCCGAAATGGCCCAGGGTCTCGTGGTTGCCGCCGGCGCTGCGCTCGACGTTGGTCTCGGCAGTGGAATAGATGCCTGCCACATCGGCAAACACGTACCTGCCGGACCGGTCGAAGGCACTACGGCTGATGATGTCGATCACACCGCCGATCGCATCCGGTGCCTGCTCCGCACTGAAGCTCTTGTAGATGTCGGTTCGGGTACCGATGTCGCTGGGAATCAGCTGCAGGTTGTTCATGCGCTCCCCGGAGCCACTGCCCCCCACGCTGGCGATCGCGATGCCATCGATGGTGGTGTAGTTGAGGTTGGCCTGCACGCCGCGCACGGTCACGTAGCGTGGTTCGCCGGCATCCTCCACCGCACTCAGGCCTGGAGCGGCCATCAGGCTCTCGGCCAGGGTCTCGTCGCCGTAGCTGTCCATCTCGTCGTAGACCACCGAATCCTTGATCACCGGCGACGACTTCTTCTGGTCGATGACCTCATGCGCGGCAATCACCTTCACCGTGCCCAGGGTCGGCGCCAGCACCGCCCCGGCCTCGCGCGGCATCGGCGCGGCTGGCTTCGGCGCGTTGCGTGCGGGTGCCGGATCGATGGCGATGACATTGCCATCCACCACGGTGTAGCCCAGACCGGTACCCGCCAGCAGTGCGTCCAACGCCTGCTTGACGGTGGCGCCCCGCGGCACAGCCCCGGCCATGTGCGCTTCGCCGCTGCCCGAGTACAGGAACTGTACGCCGGAACTGCGCGACAACTGCTCAAGCGCACGTGCCAGCGGTTGCGCCGCGATCGCCGCCGACACGCGGGTTTCAAGGCCATCGGCAGTGGCCGCGGCCGCCATTGGCACACTGCAGGGAGACAGGGCGAGGATGATCGACAGGTAGAGCGTGTTACGCATCACGGGTCCTTGGAAGAGAAAAGGCTGCGAGGTCGCCGCGTGACTTGGCAGCGGCTTCTCCCAAGTAAGAGCCCGCATCCACCGAAGTGGAGAACGCGGATTCGATGAATTTTTTCTGACAGCTCACGACCGTGCGGGCCTCAGCGACTGCCGACCCGCACTGTGTCGCCTTCGCGCCTCACCACGAAGCGTGGGTCGCGTTCAAGGAAAGCCTGCAGCGCACCGATGCGATGCGCGTCGAGGCTGCCGGATAACCGTGCCGATGCCGCGCCTTCGTCCAGTACGCGCACCTGCACCTGGTTGTGCCGGTTGAAGGCAGCTGCCACCTCATCGAGCCGCTCATCGAGGAAGGACACTTTGCGCTGCTGCCAGTCCAGCAGCATCGACAGCGGCATGTCCACTGACTCGACGGCATGGCTTCGCGCGTCGACCTGCACCACCCGGCCCTGCTCCAGCTGGGCCAGGCGGCGGGCACCCGCGCCCTGGCTCCAGACCTCGACCTCGCCGGAGACCACGCCGATGCGGGTGCTCTGCAGCCGTCGCGATACATCGAATACAGTGCCGATATCCCGGATCTCCAGGCCGTTCACTTCCACCTCGAACGGACGGCGGTCGCGGGCGATGTCGAACGTGGCCTCCCCCTGCAGCAGCTCCACCCTTCGACTGAACCAGCTCATGCGTACCCGCAGTCGGCTGTCCGCGTTGAGCCGCACCTGGGTCTGGTCGGGCAGCACCAGGTCGCGGAGTTCACCATGCCCGGCACTGTAGAGCTGCTGGGTGGGCATCATCTGCGAAACCAGGCCCACGCCGAGCAGGGCAACACAGGCCGCGGCAGAGACCGTCCACCAGCGCACGCGACCGCGACGCAGCACGGCGCGGGGCGGCGCGTGCGCACGACCGAACAGCGGCACCACCTTGGCGGCGACCTGCTGCGGTGGCACCAGCGCCGCATCAGCCAACAGCGATTGCAGCGCCTCGCCCACCTGCCGGTGTAACGCGAGCGCGCGCATGTAGGCGCGAACATGCTCGGGCGAGCGCTTCATCCAGTCGAGGAACGCGACACGCCCGGCCTTGTCCAGCCCCCCCTCGCGATTGCACAGGAACCAGTGCGCCGCCTCACGTTCGATCGCGTCGTCAGGCCTGCGTGATGGATACCGATTCATGTGAGCTCCCTGGCGCCCAGCGCCTTCCTGCAGGCCTCCAGCCCCTTGCCGATATGCTTGCGCACCATGTGCACCGACACCTGCAGCTGCTGGCTGATTCCCGGGCAGTCCAGCCCGTCGCGGTAATGCAGCTCCATCACCCGGCGCGTGGTCGCCGGCAACCGCGCGATGGTGCTGCGGATATCGTTCCAGCGCTGCGCACGCTCGAATTCGCCCTCGATGTCTTCTTCGCTTTTCAGCACTTCGGCCAGCAGATCGACGTCCTCCAGCGGCGGTAGCGACGACCGCGCTCGTGCATGCTCGCGCGCCAGGTTGGCCGCCACGGTGAACAGGTAGGCTTCCGGGTTCTCGACCGCGTCGGCATCCTCGCCGGTGCTGCGCAGCAGCCGCAGGTAGACCTCCTGCGCCAGGTCTTCGGCATCCTCGCTGGCCGAACCGCGACGCAGGAAGAAGCCACGCAGCAGCCGGCGCCGCAGTTCGTAGCTCTTCTCCCAGATCCTCACGCTGTTCACGGCCGGCCAACCACCCCGAGGCTGGAAAGCCCAGCAGGGTGACGGCCATTGATGACAGGGGCGTTGCAGCAGACGAACGTACCAGGCATTCCCCGCCCGGCGCGTCGGCGCACGATACGGCGCGCTGCTGCAACTCTTGCTTGCCAGAAACCGAAGCCGGGCCTGCCTATCAAAGGCGCGAGGACGGGCCTAGGCTTGCCCCCTCGGTGGCTGCCGCGGCCGCCCTTCGCGTCCCGGCATTGCCGTGGCGACCCCGCTCCAGTGCTGTGCGCCCTGATGGTGTTGTCGCCTAGGCAGACGTCCGACCGGCGCCCTCCGGAGACAGTCATGAACCAATTTCTGATCCCCTTCGATACCGACCCGCTGGAAACGCGGGAGTGGCGTGAATCGCTGCAGGCGGTGATGCAGGCCGGTGGCCGGCCACGCGCGCACTACCTGATCGATCAGCTGAGCGGGCTGGACACCCAGCAGCACGACGACCTGCATACCCGCGCATGGACGGCCGGGCGACCTGGCCGTCGAGCGCCGCCTGAACGCGATGATCCGCTGGAACGTGATGGTCATGGTGCTGCGTGCTGGATGCAGGACGCCATGGGCAGGTATGGCATCGACACCGGCAAGCGCGACCCGGCCCCGGTGTAAGGCGGCGGTGTTCACCACGCCCGTTGTGCGGGCGTGGTGAACGCAGGATCGCTACGGCATGCGTTTGAACAGGTTGGTCTGCAGGATCGGCGTCCCGTCGTGAGCGTAGAACGCCTTGGTCTCGGTCATCGTCGCCTGGTCATCGGCCACGGTGTAGATACGGGTGGAGGCCGGCGTACCGTGGTCCACCAGCTGCATCACCAGGGTGTTCGGCGCCGGCAGCTTCAGGTTGGCCTTGTCCGCGCCATAGGTGCCGGACAAACGGCCCGGCGTACCGTCCAGCGCCAGCGTACCGTCGGACTTCATGGTATTGCCATCATGCAGGACGATATCCACGTGCGAGCTCCAGCGGCCACCACCGGCGTCCTTGAACTCCAGCACCACCCGCTTCGGACGCTGCGCCTCGGGCAGTGCCGAGGTCGCGGTGTCCAGCGACCAGCGCCCCAGCAGCGGCGACGGGGATGCTTCCACCGCCAGCGCCGACCCGGCCGGCAGCGAACACGCACACGACAACACAGCGGACAACAGCTTCATACGTTGCTCCGTTCCAGTGAAGAAGGTGCTGCGTGACGCGTTGTGGGGCGCAGCGCTTCGGATCGTGCACAGCATCGGGGCCCCGCACAAGGCAGGGCGCTGAACGCGCGGCAACCTCGTTCGCGCCTCCCGCGATTCAGGTCTGGCGGCAAGGCCTCATCACGTCCTTGTCGATACAAAGCGTTACGTTATAACATTTCACTCCTATTTCACGAGTCCTGCCATGCGTCGCCACCTGCTTGCTGCCGCCATCCTGCTCGCTGTCCACACCGCCCACGCTGCGGACGCGCCTGCCCTTCCCACCCTCCAGGTCCAGGCCTCCCCGCCCTCGCGCGTCGACAGCCGGGTCACCGTCGACAATCCACAGGCACAGAACCGTACCCTCGGAAGCCTGCTCGAACATGTCTCCGGCGTGCAGAGCAGCGCCTTCGGGCCGAACGCGGGCGCCCCGGTCATCCGCAGCCTCAGCGGCAACCGCGTGCAGATCCTGCAGGATGGCCAGTCCATTCTCGGCATGAACGCGATCAGCGGCGACATCAACATTCCGTTCGATCCACTGTTCGTGCGCAGCGTCATCGTCAACAAGTCCTCCGATACCGTGCGCTATGGCGGCAATGCGATCGGCGGCAGCGTGGAGATCGATTCGGGCCTCATCCCGCGCAGCATGGAAGACACGGAGCAGTCGATGGAGCTGGTCCTTCGCCAGGGCTTCAATGCCGCCGACGCGCAGGGCTTCCGCATGAACTTCAACAACCAGCGCAACCTCTCGACCAACCTGCAGGTCTCGCGTCAGCGCATCTCGCACTACGACATCCCGGGCAACAGCAAGGCCGCCGTCTGCAACACCCGCCTGTTCCCGCCGACCGGCGGCGTCAACTCGGCGCTGGCCGACAGCTGCCAGAAAGAGGCGCGCGTCCAGCAGATCTACAACAAGGCCTCGCAGCCCTACATCGACCAGTTCATGAGCGAAAATCCGGACTGGGCCGATGGTGACTTCTCGTTCTACACCAACCATCCGACCTCGGTCTGGCAGCGCCGCACCTACATCAATCCGGCCAACCCGGCCTACGTGCCCGGCACGCCGTCGTACGTGCAGAAGCAGATCAACAACGATGTCACGCCCGACTACCATCACCGGCTGGGCAACAGCTACGCACGCAACTCGCAGGTGGCCTTCGGCTCGACGCTGTTTTTCGACCGTGGCTACGTGGGTGTCAGCATCGATGCCAAGGACAGCGAATACGGCGTGCCGGGATTCTCGATGCAGAACCTGTCGTTCGGTTCGAACGATGCCGATGGCCTGCCGGTGGGCGTGGTGATCAAGCAGGAACGCTACGCGCTGGACGCCCTGCTGCGCGATCCGCTGCCGTGGTTCGAGCGCGCGGAGCTGCGAGTTTCCAGGCTGGACAACACGTCGGGCGAGCGCCTCGGTGCATCCAAGGCCAATGACTACGACTTCGAAAGCTCCCAGGCCGAGCTGCTTCTGAGCCATCAGCGCGTCGGTCCGCTCAGCGGCCTGCTCGGCTTCAGCCACCAGTCGCGCCAGGTCACCGGCAGCGGTTCACTGCGCTACCTGCCCGACGTCGACACCCGCAGCAACGCGGTGTTCCTGAAGGAGACGCTGGACTTCGGCTGGGCCAGTTTCGATGCAGGCGTGCGCCACGAGCGCGTTGACCATGACCTGCAACCAAGCCGCTTCAAGACAGCGCGCAATGCCGCCAACACGAAATTGCAGGACCGCGACTACCGGCTCAACAGCTACACCCTCGGATCGTATGTCGAGCTAGGCCCCTTGTTCGCCACCAAGGTGCGCTACGCATCCTCGCAGCGCGCACCGGAGATCAACGAGCTGTATGCCAGCAACGCACACTATTCGGTGATGACCCAGGAAGAAGGCAACCAGAACCTCAAGCCTGAGCGCGCGAAGAACCTGGAGCTGACCGGCCTGTTCCACATCGGCGGTTTCGAGCTGTCGGCCACCGCTTACCGGATGAAGTACGAAAACTATCTCTACCTCGGCCATTCCGGCCTGCAGACCGCCAACCGTCTGCCGCTCAAGTACTGGAAGCAGACCGACACCACGGTGAAGGGTTTCGAGATCGACGCATCTCAGGTGCTGGACTTGGGCCGGTATGGCACGTTGAACATCTCTGCCTTCGCCGATCTGGTGAAGAACAAGGCCGACCACCCCGATCCGCTGCGCGCCCACAACGATGGCGAGTATCTCCCGAACATGCCGACCAACCGCTACGGTGCCAACCTGCAATGGCAGCGCGAAGGTTGGAAGGCGCAGCTGTCGAGCACCTACTACGACACGCAGAAGTACCTCGGCCGCAACGTCAGCGAGGAAATCCCGCTGGACGCGTTCAACCTGGTTGATCTGCAGGTCAGCCGCGAACTGCCGGTGCGCAGCAGCTACATCGCCGGCATGGAAGTGTTCGTCAACGGCAGCAACCTGCTCAATGAGGAAGCGCGTCCACACAACTCGCCGCTGAAGTACATCGCGCCGCTGCCGGGGCGGGGCTTCCAGGTGGGTGTGACGCTAAAGCTCTGAGGAGAGCCTGATTCGGTCGCCATCAGCGATCAATGATCGCTGGATGGCACGCCGGGACCCTGCATCCGCGCAAAGAAAAACGCCTGCAGATCGAGGATCTGCAGGCGCTTCTTTGTATCTGGCGGAGTGAGAGGGATTCGAACCCTCGATAGAGCTTTTGACCCTATACTCCCTTAGCAGGGGAGCCCCTTCGGCCACTCGGGCATCACTCCGGGGTTTTCTCCGCGTCTGGTGCGTTGCACCTCAGCGGGGCGTGAATCATAACGTTAATCGAGTGCGAAGGTAAAGCGTTATTCGGCAGAATTTTCGCTACCGGTGCCACCGGCTTCATCACCACGCTGGATGCGCTGATAGATCTCTTCGCGATGCACAGCGACGTCCTTCGGCGCAGTGATGCCGATACGCACCTGGTTACCCTTGACGCCAAGCACGGTGACGCTCACCGAGTCTCCGATCATCAGGGTTTCGCCGACGCGGCGAGTCAGGATCAACATTTTTGTAAGTCTCCATGGAACCGTGTGGAAGGGTATCCCCCACCGGCTTGACGCTCCGTCAAGAAGCGCTACCACGACAAAGGGAAAAGATTCGCAATGGTACCGTCAGCCGTCCCGCTCCTACAAGGAGGGGGACGGCCAGGTTCATCACAGGCGGGGGCTGACCCATTCGACGACTGCAGCCAGCGCAGTGGCAAGGGCGGGCCCGTCCTCGCCACCACCCTGGGCGAGGTCCGGGCGTCCGCCGCCCTTGCCCCCGATCTGACCGGCGATATGGGACAACAGTTCCCCGGCCTTGACCTTGCCCATTGCGCTGCCGTTCACGCCTGCGACCAGGGCCGCCTTGCCGTCCTGGGCGCCGGCCAGCACGATCACCGCGTCGCCCAGCTGCTGCTTGAGGCGATCCATGGCGTCACGCAGGGCCTTGGCGTCGAAGCCCTCCAGGCGGGCAGCCAGCACCTTCACGCCAGCGACCTCGACGGCCTGGCCGGACAGGTCGGCCGTGGCACCCGCAGCAACCTTGGCCTTCACGGCCTCCAGTTCGCGCTCCAGCTGCTTCTGGCGCTGGCCGAGGGCACGGATCTTCTCGACCACGTCGGCGGCGCTGCCGCCGAGCAGCTCAGCGGCCTCGGCCAGGCGGGCCTCTTCGGCGTCCACGTAGTCCAGCGCGCCCTGGCCGGTCACGGCCTCAATGCGGCGCACGCCCGCGGAGACGCCGCTCTCGGAGGTGATCTTGAACAGGCCGATGTCGCCGGTACGGTTGACGTGGGTACCACCGCACAGCTCGGTGGAGTAGTCACCCATCTTCAGCACGCGCACGTGCTCGCCGTACTTCTCGCCGAACAGGGCCATCGCGCCGAAGTCCAGCGCTTCCTGCATGCCCATGGTGTGCACTTCGGCGGCGTTGTTGGCGCGCACCTGCTGGTTGACCTTGCGCTCGATCACCGCCAGTTCGTCGGCACTGATCGGCTGGAAGTGCGAGAAGTCGAAACGCAGGCGGTCCGGGGCGACCAGCGAGCCCTTCTGCTGCACGTGGGTGCCCAGCACTTCGCGCAGGGCGGCGTGCAGCAGGTGGGTGGCCGAATGGTTGAGGATGGTGGCGCCGCGGCGGTCGCCATCGACCTGGCCGGAGAGCACGTCGCCGACCTTCAGGCCGCCGTCGGACAGGGTGCCGACGTGGCCATGGAACTGGCCGGCGAACTTCTGGGTGTCTTCCACGACCATGCGCACGCCGTTGCCGGTCAGCACGCCGGTGTCGCCGACCTGGCCGCCGGACTCGGCGTAGAACGGGGTCTGGTTGGTGATGACGATGACTGCGTCACCCGCATCGGCCGACTGCACCGGACGACCGTCCTTGAGCAGGGCCAGCACGCTCAGGCCGTCGGCCTGCAGGCGGTCGTAGCCCAGGAACTGGGTCGGGCTGAGGGTCGCCACCAGTTCGGCTGGCAGGGTCACGCCGCCACCGAACTTGCCGGCCGCGCGCGCGGTCTCGCGCTGCTGCTCCATCGCGGCATCGAAGCCGGCGATGTCGACGGTCAGGTCGCGCTCGCGGGCGATGTCCTGGGTCAAGTCGAGCGGGAAGCCATAGGTGTCATACAGGCGGAAGGCGTCAACGCCCGGGATCACGCCATTGCTGGCCTTGCCGGCCACGTCTTCGAAGATCTTCATGCCGGCATCGAGGGTTTCGGCGAAACGCTCTTCCTCGGCCTGCAGCGCACGGATGACAGTGTCCACCGCCGCCGGCAGTTCCGGATAGGCCTCGCCCATCTGCTCGACCAGCGTCGGCACCAGCTTGCTGAAGAACGGCTGGCGCACGCCCAGCATCCAGCCGTGGCGCAGGGCGCGGCGGATGATACGGCGCAGCACGTAACCCCGGCCTTCGTTGGACGGCAGCACGCCGTCGACGATCAGGAACGAGCAGGCGCGGATGTGGTCGGCAATCACGCGCAGCGACTTGTTCTCCAGGTCGGCGGTGCCGGTCAGCTCGGAGGCCTTGCGGATCAGCGCCTGGAACAGGTCGATCTCGTAGTTGGTGTGCACGTGCTGCAGGATCGCAGCCAGGCGCTCCAGGCCCATGCCGGTATCCACGCACGGCGCCGGCAGCGGCACCAGGGTGCCGTCGGGCTGGCGGTCGAACTGCATGAACACCAGGTTCCAGATTTCGATGAAGCGGTCGCCGTCTTCATCCGGCGAACCCGGGGGGCCGCCGGCGATATGGTCGCCGTGGTCGTAGAAGATCTCGGTGCACGGACCACACGGACCGGTGTCGGCCATCTGCCAGAAGTTGTCCGAAGCGAACGGCGCACCCTTGTTGTCGCCGATGCGCACAATGCGCTCTTCCGGCACGCCGACCATGTCGCGCCACAGCGCATAGGCTTCGTCATCGGTCTGGTAGACGGTGACCAGCAGGCGTTCGGCCGGCAGCTTCCAGACCTGGGTCAGCAGTTCCCAGGCCCAGGCGATCGCGTCCTTCTTGAAGTAGTCGCCGAACGACCAGTTGCCCAGCATTTCGAAGAAGGTGTGGTGGCGTGCGGTGTAGCCGACCTGGTCGAGATCGTTGTGCTTGCCGCCCGCGCGCAGGCAGCGCTGCACGTCGGCCGCGCGCACGTAGCTACGCTTCTCCGCGCCGAGGAACACGTCCTTGAACTGCACCATGCCGGAGTTGGTGAACAGCAGGGTCGGATCATTGCCCGGCACCAGCGGCGCCGAGGGCACGATGGTGTGGCCTTTGCCCTTGAAGAATTCAAGGAAGTCGCTGCGGATCTGGGATGTCGTGAATTTGGCGGATGCGTTCATTGGGGGCTGGCAGTCTGCGGGCCGGCGGACCCGGACCACCGGCCGTGTTGGCCAGAGTCGCGAGGGACCGCCGAAAACCTAAAGGGTATCAGGCCCGGCGCCGCCAGTCTCAGTCATCCGGGTCGTAGCGGGTCGCACGGCGGATGCTGTCGCCGTCGAAGCCCCGTCGGGCCAGCAGATCGGCGGCCTTGCGCCGCTGCGTCAGGTCCTGCGGACCGGCCTCGCCAAAGCGTCGGCGGACCAGATCACGGGCGTTCTCCTGCCAGTCGCCTTCGTAGCTGTCCATCGCTGCAGCAATCGCGGCACTGTCCAGGCCGTGGGTCCCCAGCTCGGCGCGGACATGGATCGGCCCATAACCGGTGTTGGCGCGCATCCTCACCAGGTTCTCGGCAAAACGGGTGTCGTCCTGCCAGCCCGCCTCGGTCAGCTTGGCGACAGCGGCCTGCGCGGCTTCGTCTTCGATGCCACGGGCGGTCAGCTTGCGGGTGAGTTCCTTGCGCGAGTGCTCGCGGCGGACCAGCAGGCCCAGCGCCCGTTGTACGGGAGTCTGCTCACGCTGCCGGCGCTTGCGGCCGGTGGGAATGTCTTCGGCGTCGGACATCGGTGCTCCAAGGGTGGCGCCGTCCTTGGCGCCCTGCCCATCCCTGGGCGATTCGAACCTGCGGGACAGGGCGACGTCACTGACGGCGCCGCCCTGCCCCACAGCAAGCCTTACTCGTCGTCGCCTTCGTCGTCGCCTTCCTCGCGGGCCGCTTCGGCCGGCTGGAATTTCTCACGCAGCTCGGCCTCGAGCTTGGCGGCGACGGTCGGGTTGTCGCGCAGGTAGCCGCGGGCATTGTCCTTGCCCTGGCCAATGCGCTCTTCACCATAGCTGTACCAGGCGCCGGCCTTCTCGACCAGCTTGGCATCCACGCCCATGTCGATCAGTTCGCCCTCGCGGCTGATGCCTTCGCCGTACAGGATCTCGGTGATGACCTGCTTGAACGGAGGCGCCAGCTTGTTCTTGACGACCTTGATCTTGGTCTGGTTGCCGATGATCTCATCGCCCTTCTTGATCGCACCGATACGGCGGATGTCCAGGCGGACCGAGGCATAGAACTTCAGCGCGTTGCCACCGGTGGTGGTTTCCGGGCTCTGGCCCGGCATCATCACGCCGATCTTCATGCGCAGCTGGTTGATGAAGATCACCAGGGTGTTGGAACGCTTGATGTTGCCGGTCAGCTTGCGCAGCGCCTGGCTCATCAGGCGGGCCTGCAGGCCCGGCAGCTGGTCACCCATTTCGCCTTCGATTTCGGCCTTCGGGGTCAGCGCGGCGACCGAGTCGACCACCAGGATGTCGACCGAGCCCGAACGGACCAGCATGTCGGCGATTTCCAGCGCCTGCTCACCGGTATCCGGCTGCGACAGCAGCAGGTCGTCCACGTTCACGCCCAGCTTCGCGGCGTAGATCGGGTCAAGCGCGTGCTCGGCGTCGATGAAGGCCGCGGTACCGCCCATCTTCTGGCATTCGGCGATGGCCTGCAGGGTCAGGGTAGTCTTGCCCGAGGATTCCGGGCCGTAGATCTCAACGACACGGCCCTTCGGCAGACCGCCAATGCCCAGTGCGATGTCGAGCATCAGCGAACCGGTCGGGATGGCTTCGACGGGCTCGACCACGCGGTCGCCCATGCGCATCACCGAGCCCTTGCCGAACTGCTTCTCGATCTGGCCCAGAGCAGCAGCCAAGGCGCGCTTCTTGTTCTCGTCCATCGTATTGGTCCTTGCAGAGGTCATGTCGTTGGGGGTGCTGTCTTTGGGGGTCTTCTTTGCCATGGGTTCACTTTAAGTCGGACGTATCGCACAGGCTGAGATTCTGCCCGGCGCTCTGAAAAGAATTATCGGACATCCGTACCAACCTCAGTGGAACCAGAGAATCGCCACAAAAGACCGCGGGGTAATGCACTATGGAGCGGGTCAACGATTGGGCCGAAGCAGGCCGCAATAGAGGCCTTCGATCGCAAAATCCTGGTCCGGCAGCACCTCGATCGGCTTGTAATCGGGATTGCGTGGCAGCAGGCGGATGCGGTCCTTGGCGATCTTCAGCAGCTTGACGGTGATCTCGTCATCGATGCGGGCCACCACGATCTGCCCGGAACGGGCGTCGCGAGTGCGGTGTACGCCGATCAGGTCGCCGTCGAAGATGCCCTCGTCGATCATCGAGTCGCCCTGCACTTTCAGCAGGTAGTCCGGCGCCGGCGAGAAGAACACCCGGTCCAGCACCACGAAATCGTCGGAGCCGATGTCGGCACCGATCGGCAGGCCGGCAGCGACCCGGCCCAGCACCGGCAAGCGCAGCACGCTGTCCGGAAGGCCCGGCTCGGCGAGCTTTTCGACCGGCGGTGCCTGCACCAGACGGATGCCGCGAGCCTGGCCCGGGATGCGACGGATCGCACCGGCCTGCTCCAGGGCTTCCAGGTGGTACTGGGCCGCGCGCACGCCCTTGAAGCCGAACGCACGTGCGATTTCAGTCTGCGACGGCGGTGCGCCTTCGCTCTCGATACGCTCGGCGATCAACTGCAGGATCGCCTGCTGGGTGTCGGTCAGGTCCATGGTTAGTAGTATTACTACTAATGCGCACAACTGCAAGTGCCGGGTCTGTAGTGCCGAGCCATGCTCGGCAGTTGCGCCAATGGCCGGGCGGCAAAGGCAAAAGGCAGCCGACCAGCGATTGGCCCTACAGGAATCGCGCAACGATTCCGCGGTTCCAGTGGGGAACCGCTGCGGTAAGCACACTATGTGTGCTTGCCGCTCCTCCATATCGAGTACAGGATCCACACGCCACAGAAGCCGGCGCCGATGAACCCGCACACCCCCAGCGCCAGCAGCCAGCGACTGGAGACCCCGCCAACGCTGTGCATGACGATCGAGGACCCGATGATCAGCGCGGCGGTGACGATACCCATCACCAGCCGGTTCGCTGCCCGATTCACCTGTTCGCCGAAGCCCTGCAGCGCGGTGGTTTCCACCTTCAGCTGGAGGCGGCCGCGGCGTGCGGCCTGGACCAGCTTGCGCAGGTCGCGCGGCAATTCCCCGGCGAAGTCGACCAGGCCCAGCAGGCTGCGTCGGCCACGCTTGAGCAGCGCCCTGGGCGCATAGCGCTGCAGCACCACCCGTTCAAGGAACGGGCGCGCGGCACTGGCCATGTCGAAATCCGGGTCCAGCTGGCGGCCCATGCCTTCCAGGGTCAGGAAGGCCTTGATCATCAGCGCCAGATCGGCCGGCAGGGTCAGGCTGTAGCTGCGCAGCAGCTGGGTAATGTCACCCAGCATCAGGCCGATGCGCAGGTCCTTCAGCGGCACGCCGCGATACTGGTCGACGAACTGGCTGATGTCGTGCTGCAGGCGGTTCTCGTCCACTTCCACGCCGCCGGCCCAGTCCAGCAGCACATCGGCCACGCCCTGCGGGTCCTGCTCGACCAGCCCGTGCAGCAGCTGCGCGACCTGGAAGCGGCGCACTTCAGACAGCGCGCCGACCATGCCGAAGTCAATCACGCCGATGCGGCCGTCACGCAGGTAGAGGATGTTGCCGGGGTGCGGGTCGGCGTGGAAGCAGCCGTCCTCCAGCACCATCTTGAGCACGATGCCGGCACCGCGCCGAGCCAGTTCGCGCCGGTCCAGGCCCGCCGCATCGACGCCGGCCAGGTCACGCCCGGGAATGCCGTCGACGAAGTCCTGGACGTTCAGGCTTTCGCAGGTCCACTGCCAGTGCACGCTGGGGATCAGGATGTCGTCACGACCACTGAAGTTGCGCGCGATGCGCTCGGCGTTGCGGCATTCGGCGGCGAAATCCAGCTCGCGGCGCAGCGACACGGTGAACTGCTGCACGACCTCGGCTGGACGATAGCGGCGCAGGTCCGGCAGCCGCGCCTCGACGATTTCGGCCAGGCGCGCCAGCAACCGCAGGTCGGCCTCGACCACGTCGCGGATACCGGGGCGCCGCACCTTCAGCACCACCTCGCGGCCGTCATGCAGGCGCGCGCGATGGGCCTGCGCCAGCGAGGCGGCGGCCATCGGGATTTCATCGAGGAAGGCGAACACGTCTGCAGGCGAGGCGCCCAGGTCGGCCTCCAGCTGCTCGCGGATATCGGCATACGGCAGCGCGGGTACCGCGTTCTGCAGCTCGGACAGTTCAGCGATCCATTCCGGCGGCAGCAGGTCGACGCGCGTCGCCAGCACCTGCCCGAGCTTGACGAAGGTCGGGCCGAGATCCTGCATCGCGCTGCGTACGCGCACCGGCGCGGTCATCCGCAGCAGTTCCTGGCGATCCTCGTTCCAGTGCAACAGGCGCCCTGCGCGCTCCAGCGTGGTGGCCAGGCCGATGCGCCGCACCACGTCACCGAAGCCATAGCGGATCAGGACGACCGCAATTTCCTGCAGTCGGCCCAGGTCACGGACCGTGCCCAGCGTTTCCCACATCATGCGTGCTCCGGACAATTACCGGAGCAGCATGTCACAGCTGGGCGTCGATGCCGCGCAATGCCGCCGCTACGGTTTGCCGGCGGATGGCTTCGCGGTCGCCCTCGAACTGGAACAGCTCGGCGCGGGCGTAGCCGCCGCGCCGCTTCCAGCCGATCCAGACGCTGCCGACCGGCTTGCCAGGGCTGCCACCGCCCGGTCCGGCAATGCCGGTCACCGCCACCGCGATGCCGGCACCGGAATTGACCAGCGCACCCGACACCATCTCCAGCACGGTTTCGCGGCTGACCGCACCGTACTGCTCCAGGGTCTGCGCCCTCACGCCCAACAGCCGCTGCTTGGCTTCGTAGCTGTAGACCACCATGCCGCAGTCGAAGAATGCCGACGAACCTGCGATGTCGGTCATGCACTTTGCAATCCAGCCACCACTGCAGCTTTCAGCGGTCACCAGCTGCAGCGAGGCCTGCTGCAGGCGCTGCCCAAGCGCGGCGGACTGGATATTGAGTTCAGCGTCGGTGGGGATGGACATCGGCATGACGGTGGGGTGAAGAACCTGCACGTTGTACCGCAGATGACAGCCAGATGTCGCGCCCATCCGGATGGTTGCGCTGCCGGCCGGCGGCCGGCACTACCGGGCATCGGCCGCTACCTCACCACTCCGGCAGTTTCTCCGGCAGCAGCGCGCGGATCGGCGCGCCATCGGCACTGGCGGCCAGCTTTTCAGCTTCGGCGATCGGCAGGTCGACCTGCAACAGCCAACCGTCTTCATCAGCCTGCTCGCTGCGGATCACTTCCAGCTGGTGCAGGCGCGCGCGCAGGCGGCCGGCATCCGGCGGCAGGCGCAGTTCGCCGGAGACATGCTGCAGGCCCAGGCGCTTGCCCAGCACCGCCTGCAGCAGCTCCAGCCCCCGCCCGTCACGCGCGGAAATCCAGACCCGCTCACGACGCGACTCATCCGGGATACCGTCCTGGCCATCGTGGCGCACGTCGGCGCCGTCGATGCGGTCGATCTTGTTGAACACCAGCAATTGCGGCAGGTCACCGGCACCGACTGCGGTCAGCACCTCGTCAACCTGGGCGATGCGCTCCTCGCGGTGCGGATCGGCAGCGTCGACCACATGCAGCAGGAAGTCGGCCTCGCGCGCCTCGGACAGGGTCGAGCGGAACGCCGCGACCAGATCATGCGGCAGATCGCGGACGAAGCCGACGGTATCGGCCAGCACCACGTTGCCCCCCGGCACCGCGATGCGGCGCACGGTCGGATCCAGCGTTGCGAACAGCTGGTCGGCGGCATAGGCCTCAGCGCCGGTCATGGCGTTGAACAGAGTCGACTTGCCGGCGTTGGTGTAGCCCACCAGGGCCACGCGCGGCAGCTCGCTGCGCACACGCGCACGGCGCATCTGGGTGCGCTGCACTTCGACCTTTTCCAGGCGCTTCTGCAGCTGCTCCACCCGCTTCTGCAGCAGGCGGCGGTCGGTTTCCAGCTGGGTTTCACCCGGGCCGCGCAGGCCGATCGAACCGCCGCGCTGGCGCTCCAGATGGGTCCAGCCGCGCACCAGCCGCGTAGCCAGGTGGCGCAGCTGTGCCAGTTCGACCTGCAGCTTGCCTTCGTGGCTGTGCGCACGCTGGGCGAAGATGTCCAGGATCAGGCCGGTGCGGTCGATCACCCGGCGCTCGAGGAAACGTTCCAGGTTGCGCTCCTGGCCCGGGCTCAATGCATGGTTGACCAGGATCAGGTCGGCCCCGCTGGCGTCGGCCGCAGCCTTGATCTCGTCCAGCTTGCCGCTGCCGATCAGGGTCGACGGATTCGGACGGTCCAGGCGCGCAGTGATCGTCGCGGCGATGCTGGCCCCGGCCGAGCGGGCCAGATCACCGAATTCTTCGAGCACATCGTCTTCCAGCTTGCCGAAATGGGGCTGGATCAACAGGGCGTGTTCACCCTTTTTCGAGCGGTCAAACATTCACCGCTCCGGTATTACTCGTCTGCTTCATCACCTGCCTGACCACCTTCACCCGACTGCACGTACCCACCGCCCGGACCGACCTTTACGTTGCGTGCCGGAACGACGGTGGAAATGGCATGCTTGTAGACCATCTGACTGACCGTGTTGCGCAGCAGGACCACGAACTGGTCGAACGACTCGATCGTGCCCTGCAGCTTGATGCCGTTCACCAGGTACACCGAAACCGGCACGCGTTCGCGCCGCAGTGCGTTCAAGAAAGGATCCTGCAGCGATTGCCCCTTGGACATTGCACACTCCTGATTATTGTTCTTATTGGGTTGCCGACGGTTGCCGCGGCCCCCGAGCCGCCCGCCGACCGATGGATGTTACACGGCTGGCAGGGAATCAGCGTGCGACGAAGGTCGACACCGCGCTGGCCAGGCGCTCCCCATCAACATGGGGGTCGAACCAGCGCGCATCAAGCTCGCCGCGCAGCCAGGTCAGCTGGCGCTTGGCCAGTTGCCGGGTGGCGAAGATCGCCTTGTCACGGAAACGGGCGGCATCCCCCTCCCCGTCCAGGTACTCCCAGGCCTGCCGATAGCCGACCGCGCGCACTGCCGGCAGGTCCAGGGGCGCCGCCACGGCAGCCATTTCCGGCATCGCGCGCAATGCCCGCACCTCGTCGAGAAACCCCTGCCCCAGCATGGCGTCGAAGCGCGCCTCGATGCGCTGGTGAAGAACCGCACGGTCGCGTGGGGCGAGGATCAGCTTGAGGGTGCGCACCGGCAATGGCGCTACGCCCGGCCGGCGCTGCCATTCAGTAATGGGGATACCGGTCAGGCGATAGACCTCCAGCGCCCGCTGGATGCGTTGCGGATCGGTGGCATGGATGCGTGCGGCGGCGGCCGGGTCGACCTTGGCCAGCTCGGCGTGCAGTGCCGCCCAGCCACGCTCGGCCGCCTCGGCGCTGAGCGCTTCGCGCAATGCCGGGTCGGCCTCCGGCATCGGCGACAGGCCCTGCAGCAGCGCCCGGAAGTACAGGCCGGTGCCACCGGCCAGGATCGGCGTCCTGCCACGCGCCACGATGTCGGCCACGACCCGCCCGGCATCGGCGGCGAACTCGGCCGCCGAGTAGGTCTGCCAGGGGTCACGCAGGTCCAGCAGATGGTGCGGCGCCTGCGCGCGCTCCGTCGCATCGGGCTTGGCCGAACCGATGTCCAGGTGGCGGTATACCAGTGCCGAGTCGACGCTGACGATTTCCCCATCCAGCTGCCGTGCCAGGGCGATCGCAGTGGCGGTCTTGCCACTGGCGGTCGGCCCCATCACGGAGATCGCCAGTGGCCGCCGATCAATACCCATCAGTCTTCGTCCGGCCAGCGGATCGTCGGCGCAGCGTCGGCGCGCGGCGTCGGTACGGCTTGCACCGCCTGCCAGATCTTCAGCGCATCAACTGTGGCCGCCACGTCATGCACGCGTACGATGCGCGCGCCACGCTGGACTGCGATCAGGTGCGCGGCCACCGAGGCCGCTACCCGCTCGGACGGCGTATCGCGACCTGTCAGTTCACCGAGACTGCGCTTGCGCGACAGGCCGGCCAGCATCGGCACGCCCAGCTCCAGAAAGCGCTCCGAACGCGCCAGCAGGGTCATGTTGTGGCCGGTGGTCTTGCCGAAGCCGAAACCGAGGTCGATCAGCAGGTTCTTCTTCGCGATGCCTGCCATCTCGGCAGCGAACAGGCGCTGCACCAGGAAGCCGTGCACCTCGGCGACCACATCGTCGTAGTGCGGATCGGCCTGCATGTGGCCCGGTTCGCCCTGCATGTGCATCAGCACTACCGGCACGCCGGTTTCCGCGGCGGCGTCCAGCGCCCCCTCCTGGCGCAGGCCGAAGATGTCGTTGATCATGCCGGCGCCAGCGGCCACGGCCGCGCGCATCACTTCCGGCTTGAAGGTGTCGATGCTGATCGGCACGTGGGTCCGGGCCGCCAGCTGCTCGATCACCGGAATCACCCGGCCCAGCTCCTCCTCGACCGATACCGGCGTGGCGCCCGGGCGGGTCGATTCGCCGCCGATATCGAGAAGGTCCGCGCCCTCCTCGACCAGCTTCAGGCCATGAGCGACTGCGGCCTCGGTGGTGTCGTGCGCGCCGCCATCGGAAAACGAGTCCGGGGTGACGTTGACGATGCCCATGACCTGGGCACGGTCGAGGCGCAGGATGCGGCCGGCGCAGTCGAGCTGGGGCGAGGTATCGAACATGGGCAATCCTGCTGGGACAACGAAAGGTAGTTTAGTTCGGCAGGGCGGCGCCCTGCACCCGCAGAGGCCAGAGCGACAGCAACAGCCGGAGCAACAGCGGGTTCACTGAAGAATGGCGGGGTGGGTCCGGTTGCGGGGGCCGCTGCAAGTACGTCCATGTAAGCTCGGTCGCCGCATCCATGCGGCTCACGCCCCCGCAACCGGACCCACCCCGCCTTCGACAGATTTCCGCGATCTGCAGTAGATCCACGCCATGCGTGGCTGAATCTCCATCGGAATCGAATATTTCGAATTGGAATCGAAATGCATCCACGCATGGCGTGGATCTGCCGTGTCGACCAAGGTCGACACCCACCAACAGCAGCAGAAACCTGTCAGAGGTGGGGCGGTGTCGGAGGGCGGGGTGTCAGCCGCATGGATGCGGCTGCCAAGCTTACAGGGACGTATTTGCAGCGTCCCCGCACTCCGACACCGCCCCGCCATCCCACGGAAAGCCCGCTTTTGCTTTTGCTTTTGCTTTTGCTATTGAGGTTGCCGGCCAGCGGCCGGCACTACCACGGGTGCAGGGCGCAGCCCTGCCGACACCCTTCAACGGCGGCGGCGCCTGCGGTCCACGTACAGGGTCCTGGCGATGCTCAGCACGATGCCGACCGCGATACCCACCACGCAGCCCAGCAGCAGATTGTCGGCTCCGAGGCCCACACCCACGCCGACCACGGTGGCGATGACCATTTCGGCGGTGTGGGAAATCGGTTCGGGCTTCGGGGCAGACATGCGGGCTCCAGCGTCAGTTCGGTTCTTCGGAATGGGCCGGTAGCCCGGAAACGACGAAGCCGGGTTGCCCCGGCCTCGTCTGGTGTCACGTACAGCGGGCCGTCAGTGCGATTCGGCCGGGCCCGCGATCGGCGGCAGCGGACGGGCGTCGCCGCCCTTGTCGTTGCCACCATCCTTGTTCGACTTGCTCCAGCCGGCCGGCGGCGGCGGATCGCGGCCTTCCATGATGGCGTCGATCTGCGGCGCGTCGATCGTCTCGTACTGCAGCAGCAGCTGGGACATCGCGTGCAGCTTGTCCAGGTTGGCCGTCATCAGCTCGGTGGTGCGCGCGTAGGCTTCGTCGAGGATCTTGCGCACTTCCTCATCGATGCGACGCGCGGTGTCGTTGGACACGCTCTTGTGCTGGGTGACCGATCGGCCCAGGAACACCTCGTCATCCTCTTCGCCATAGGCGATCGGGCCGAGCTGGTCGGACAGGCCCCACTTGGTGACCATGTTGCGGGCCATCTTGGTGGCGCGTTCGATGTCGTTGGAAGCGCCCGTGGTGACCTTGTCGGCACCGAAGATCAGCTCCTCGGCCACACGACCACCGTACAGCGAGCACAGCTGCGACTTGATCGCCACGCGGTTCATCGAATACTTGTCGCCTTCCGGCAGGTACATGGTCACGCCCAGCGCACGGCCGCGCGGGATGATCGTGACCTTGTAGACAGGGTCGTGCTCGGGCACCAGGCGGCCGACGATGGCGTGGCCGGCTTCGTGGTAGGCGGTCAGGGTCTTCTCTTCTTCGCTCATGGCCATCGAGCGGCGCTCGGCACCCATCAGGATCTTGTCACGGGCACGGTCGAAGTGGTCCATGCGGACTTCCTTCTCGTTGCCACGCGCGGCGAACAGGGCCGCCTCGTTGCACAGGTTGGCCAGATCAGCACCGGAGAAGCCCGGGGTACCCCGCGCGATCACCATCGGCTCGACATCGTCGGCGAGCGGCAGCTTGCGCATGTGGACCTTCAGGATGTGCTCACGGCCCTTCACGTCCGGCAGACCAACCACGACCTGGCGGTCGAAACGGCCCGGACGCAGCAGCGCCGGGTCCAGCACGTCCGGGCGGTTGGTCGCGGCGATCACGATCACGCCTTCGCCACCCTCGAAACCATCCATTTCGACGAGCAGCTGGTTCAGGGTCTGCTCGCGCTCGTCATGACCGCCGCCCAGGCCGGCGCCACGGTGGCGACCGACGGCGTCGATTTCGTCGATGAAGATGATGCACGGGGCATGCTTCTTGGCCTGCTCGAACATGTCACGCACGCGGCTGGCGCCGACGCCCACGAACATTTCCACGAAGTCCGAACCGGAGATCGAGAAGAACGGCACCTTGGCTTCGCCGGCAATGGCCTTGGCCAGCAGCGTCTTGCCGGTACCCGGCGGGCCCACCATCAGCACGCCGCGCGGAATCTTGCCGCCCAGCTTGGTGAACTTGGACGGGTCGCGCAGGAAGTCGACCAGCTCGCCCACTTCTTCCTTGGCCTCATCGCAGCCGGCGACGTCGGCGAAGGTGACCTTGATCTGGTCTTCGCCCTGCAGCTTGGCGCGCGACTTGCCGAAGGACATCGCGCCCTTGGCACCGCCGCCCCCGCCCTGCATCTGCCGCATGATGAACAACCAGAAGCCGATGATCAGGATGACCGGCAGGAAATTCATCAGGATCGCGCCCAGGGAGATGCCGCTGGACGGCTCCTCCTGCACGATCTCCACGTTCTTGGTGCGCAGCACGTTGATCAGGTCGCGATCGAACGGTGCGGTGATGGTGGATGTCTGCCCGCCGCGGGTGGTGTAGGTCAGCTGGCTGGTGCCGCCGCGCATGTCGCCGCCGAAGGCGACCTTCTGCACGTTGCCGCTGTCCACCTGGTCCAGGAACTGCGAGTACGACGCACCCTGCGCGCCGGCTCCGGAGGACTTCGGCGAGAAGCTCTGGAAGACCACCATCAGCACGACGGCGACGACCACCCATAGCAGGAGGTTCTTGGTCAAGTCGTTCATCCTCATTGGCTCCGGTGTTCCTCTCAGTGCTGGCGTTGCGTGGGGGTCGAACTTGCGTACATTGCGAGCTTACTTCATGTGGGCGCGTTTTCCCTGACCCAAGGCGTACACCTCGGGAGAGCGCTTGCGCGAGGCTTCCGGCTTGCGGATGGAGACCTTGTCGTACCGGCGGCGCATCTCGCGCACGTAGTCGTCAAAGCCCTCGCCCTGGAACAGCTTGATCAGGAATGCCCCACCGGTCTTCAGATGGTTGTCGGCAAAATCCAGGGCCAGCTCCGCCAGGTGCATCATCCGCGGCTGGTCGACCGCGCCTACACCACTCTTATTGGGGGCCATGTCCGACAGCACAAGGTCTACCGGCTGATCCCCGAGCATGGCTTCAAACTGCGATAGGACGGCTTCTTCCCTGAAGTCACCATGAAGGAACTCCACGCCGGCCAGCGGCGGCATGTCCAGGATGTCCAGGGCCAGCACGCGGCCGGTGTCGCCAATCTGTCTCCGAACCTGCTGAGACCAGCCGCCCGGTGCCGCGCCGAGGTCGACCACCACCATGTGCGGCTTCAGCAGCCGGTCACGTTCAAGCAGCTCTTCGAGCTTGTAGGCGGCGCGCGAGCGCATGCCTTCGGCCTGCGCCTTCTTCACGAAGGGGTCGGAGAAGTGTTCCTTGAGCCAGCGCTGGCTGCTTTTGCTGCGGGTAGCCATTGAAAATAGGGGCTGATGGGGTCCTCATGATACCCTGATCGCCCCATTCAACCGTGTTTTCCTGCATGTCCATCGCCCTGACCGCCTCCCAGACCCGTTTCCTGCGCGGCCAAGCCCACGACCTGAAGGCCCTGCTGCAGACCGGCGGCAAGGGCGTGACCCCGGCCTTCATCGCTGAGCTGAACGAAGTGCTGGAGCGCCACGAACTGGTCAAGGTGAAGGTCGCTGCCGAGGATCGCGACGCCCGTGACGTGATGATCGGTGAGATCGTCGAAGCCACCGGGAGCGCGCTGGTGCAGCGCATCGGCCACGTCGCCGTGCTGTACCGCCCGAGCAGGGAACAGCGCCAGATCGTGCTGCCGCGCGGCTGATCGCCCTACCGTCATGCAGCTGAACCACGAACCACCCGACTACGCCTACAGCCTGCGCGCCGCCGATGGCCGCTCGGCCAAGGTCAATGACCAGGTGCTGGACGGCAGCTTCTTCCTGACCCCGGACCAGCTGGTCGCGCATTGGCCGGTGGCGAGTGCCGCTGCGTTGCAGCTGGCGGACCTCGAGCCGATCCTGGCGCTGAACCCGGCGCTGATCGTGCTGGGTACCGGTGACCGCCAGGTGTTCCCGCCGGCGGTGGTGATGGCCGCCTGCCTGTCCCGCGGCATCGGCCTGGAAGTGATGAACAATCCGGCTGCCGCACGCACCTTCAACATCCTGGCCGGCGAAGGCCGCAAGGTCGCCGCCGCCTTCATTCTCGAAGGCTGACGTGGCGTCGCCGGGCATGGCCCGGCGGTACCCTGGATCACACGTACTCTGTAGCGCCCGAGCCCATGCTCGGGCGGCGCCGCGACGCGGCGCGGAAAGCCGCCGGGCGTGACCCGGCGCTACCCGATCACACGGTGATCAGCGTGCCGGCAGGTACTGCTGCGGATCGACCGGCTTGCCGTTGTAGCGAATCTCGAAGTGGACCATGTCGCGGTTCGCACCGGTGCGGCCCATTTCGGCGATCTGCTCGCCAGCCTTCACGCTCTGCCCTTCATTCACCAGGCGCTTGCGGTTGTGACCATAGGCGGACAGCCACTGGTCGCTGTGCTTGATGATGATCAGTTCACCGTAGCCGACCAGGCCGGCACCGGAGTACACCACCACACCGTTGGCGGTTGCCTTGACCGGCTGGCCGCTGGTGCCGGCGATGTCCACGCCCTGCTTGGTCGCGTCACCGGCCACATAGCGGCCGACGATCGCGCCATCGGCTGGCCAGCGCCAGGCGATGTTGCTCTTCACCGGCCCGACCGGCGCCGGGGCCGGCGCGGTGCTGCCGCCACTGCTGCCAGCCGAACGCGGCGGGGTGACCACCGTGGTCGGCGCACGGCCGCTGGTGGCCCCCTGCGGATACAGGCGGATCACCTGGCCGGGGTAGATGGTCGACGGGTTGTCCAGACGATTCCAGGCAATCAGGTCGGCCGGGGTGATGTCATGGATGCGGGCCAGCGCATAGATGGTGTCGCCCTTGCGCACCACCACGGTCTGCCCAGGCTTGGGTACCGAGGTCTTCGGCGTGGTCACGCCACCAGCGTTGCCGCCGCCCGGGCGGACCACGGTGGCGGTACCGCAGGCGGCCAGTGTGGAAACCAGCAACGCCAGCGCGCCGACGCGCACTCCCTTGCTCAGACGATCAGGATTCATGCGAACTTCGACCTCCATACAAGCCAGGCGATCAGCACCACCACCAGCACGGTGGCGATCCAGCCCAGCGGTTCAATCCAGCGACGCAGCGCCGCTTCGGCACGCGCACCACCGATACGGATGACCGCGGCCAGCACGAACACGCGCTTGCCACGACCGATCAACATGCTCAACAGGTACTGCGGCATCGGTACGCCGACGATACCCGATGCCCACGTGAAGACCTTCATCGGGATCGGCATGAAGCCGCCCAGCACCAGGAAGGTGAACACCGCCCACGGTGATTCGGCCATCTTCGCCTGCACGGTGGTGATGCCCTGCTCGATCGCTGGAAGCATGCCCAGCGCCTCGAACACTGGCTTGATCGCCTCGAAAGCGTAATGACCCAGCGCATAACCAACCAGCGCGCCGACCATCGAGCCCGCCAGGCTGAGGGTGGCGAACCACCAGCCACGCTTGGGCTGGGCCACGCACATCGGTGCCAGCATCACTTCCGGCATCACCGGGAAGATGATCGCTTCAAAGAAACTCAATACCGTCAGATAGGTCGGCGCGCGTTCGTGCGCCGCCCACTTCATCGCCCGCTCGTACAGCGGCCCGAAAATCTTCATGCAACCCTGCTCCGTGGATTAGTCGAGCATGCCAGACAGCAGCGGCACGAACGTGACCGGCGCCAGCACGTGTTGTTCGATGCTGCCATCGGGCTTGCGGTCCAGCTGCACCAGCGACTGTCCGCCCGGGCCACCCACCGGCGCCACCAGGCGCCCCCCTTCAGCCAGCTGCCCGACCAGTTCATCGACCAGTGCAGGCGCCGCGGCGGTGACCACGATGGCATCGAACGGACCGTGCTCGGCCCATCCGGCGCGACCGTCGTCATGCTTGGTGCGGATGTTCATGCCCAGTGCGCGGAAGCGCTTGCGTGCCTGCCGCAACAGGTCACCGATTCGCTCCACGGTGTAGACCTCCAGGCCCAGCGCGCCCAGGATGGCGGCCTGGTAGCCCGAGCCGGTGCCGACTTCCAGCACGCGCTTCGGCGCGACCTGGAGCACCGCCTCGGTCATCCGGGCGACCACCCAGGGCTGCGAGATGGTCTGGCCATGGCCGATCGGCAGCGCGGTGTCCTCATAGGCACGCGAGGCCAGTGCTTCATCGATGAACAGGTGGCGCGGCACTACCCGGATTGCGTTCAAGGTGGACTCGTCGACGATGCCAGCTTCGCGCAGGCGATCGACCAGACGGTCACGCACGCGCTGCGAGGTCATGCCGATGCCGACAGCTTCCGGCTGCAGTCGCAGGCGTGGACTCATGCCGGCCGGTCCAGCGCGGCGCTGAGGCCACCCACCCAGCTGGCCACTTTCTCCAGCGCCTGGTAGCGGGTCAGGTCCACCTGGATCGGGGTGATCGAGATGTGGCCGGTACGCACCGCGTGGAAGTCGGTGCCCGGGCCGGAGTCCTGCTCGCGCCCGGCAGGGCCGATCCAGTACACGTCGTTGCCGCGCGGATCCTTCTGCGCGATGCAGCCTTCGGCACGATGGCGGTTGCCAAGGCGGGTGACCTCGAAGCCCTGGACCTCGCTCCACGGCAGATCCGGCACGTTGACGTTGAGGATGGTGTCGGCCGGCAGCGGATCGGCCTTGAGCCGGGCCACGATCTCCACTGCGGCACGCGCGGCGGTGTCGAAGTGCTTCGGATCGTGGTTGCGGGTGACCAGCGAGACCGCCACCGCCGGCAGGCCGAGGAAGCGGCCTTCCATCGCCGCCGAGACGGTGCCGGAATAGATCACGTCGTCGCCGAGGTTGGCGGCGTTGTTGATGCCTGACACGACGATGTCCGGCTCGAATTCAAGCAGGCCGGTCAGCGCCAGATGCACGCAGTCGGTCGGCGTGCCCGCCACCGAGACGGTGTAATGGTCGATGCGCTTGAGCCGGATCGGAAGGTCCAGGGTCAGCGAGTTGCTGGCACCGGAGCGATCGCGATCAGGCGCGACCACCGTGACTTCGTGTCCAGCCTCGCGCAGCACCGAAGCAAGCATCCGGATGCCTGCGGCGTCGACACCATCGTCATTACTGACCAGGATTCGCATCTTCGATTTAACCGCTTGATTTTCCAAGAATTCGATTCCGTCACCGTGCAGTGTGGGCGGGACCGTCGTACTCCCCTGCGGAAGCCGTCGACCCTGCAAGGGCATCGTCTATTGTGCCGCATGCGAGCCGCCGGTCCTACCCTGCCGGCGGTCACGGCCGACATCGAACCGTCATAGGCAGACCCGCGCCGGCGGTTTACCCTGTGCGCATGTCGCACCCTGAAGACGAAGATCCGGCCGCGCTGTTCCGTGCGGCCATCGGTGAAGTGACGCCGCTGCGCAAGGATGCCGAACCGGCACCTGCTGCGCCCCGGCCGAAGCCGCGCGCACGCATGGCCGAACGCGACGACGCCGAAGCCGCGGGCGAGTTCGCCCGGCTGCTGCGCGACAGTACGCCGCTGGAAGCGGGCGACGTGGCCAGCTACCGCCGCGACAACCTGCCACCGCGCCTGTTCCAGCGTCTCAAGCGCGGCCAGTATTCGGTGCAGGATGAGCTGGACCTGCACGGCGCCACCGCCGCGCAGGCGGAAACCCTGCTGCGCCAGTTCCTGCTGGAAGCGCATGCACACGAGTATGGCTGCGTGCGCATCATCCACGGCAAGGGCCTGCAGTCCGATGGCGGTGCACCGGTGCTGAAGAACCTGGTCGATCGTCTGCTGCGGCTGCGCAACGACGTGCTGGCGTTTCATTCGGCGCCGGCCGGGCAAGGCGGCACCGGCGCGGTGCTGGTGCTGCTGGCACGGCGTTGAGAAACAGGGACGGAGGGAATCAAGTCGTTTGTGCCACAAACGAGTTGACTCCCTCCGTCCCCTTTTTCTGTCAGGCCTGCGCAGCGTCTTCGACGGGGCCGAGTTCGTGCAGCACGGCGGTGGCGTAGCAGCCCGGCGGCAACGCGAACGAGAGTTCCAGTACATCACTGGCCAGCCATTGATGCTGCAGCAATGCCGGGCGCAGGCGCAGCGCGCGGCGCTCCTGCTTCAGCCGTGCGTCTTCCAGGCCAGCGCGCAGCGCCTTCGATTCCTCGTCGTCCAGCGCGGCCAGCTCCAGCTCACGTGCAGCGTCGGCGCTGCGCAGCTCGCCTTCGCCCCACAGCGGCGCGCTGGGATGGATGTCGAAACGCGCCAGGCGCTCGGCCAGCACGTCGGTGTAGGGTTCGGGGCCGAACACGCTGCGGCTGCCATCGAGCATCCACACTTCACCGTCCAGCGGTTGATCCCAGTTGCCCTGCTCCACGCGCGCGGCGAGCACACGATTGAACAGCGCCGAGCGCGCGGCTGACAGCAGCAGCGAACGCTGGTCCTTGCGCATGCGGCGGCCACCGAACATCGCCAATGCCGCAGGCACGTTGCCGCCGTCGCGGCCGAAGCGCTGCTCGCCAAACCAGTTCGGCAGGCCGCGCCCGGCGATCTGCTGCAGGCGCTCGCTGATCGCCGCAGCATCGCCCTGCACCTCGCGCAGCACGAGCCTGAAGCGGTTGCCGGCCAGTGCGCCACGCTGCAGCTTGCGGTTGTGCCAGGTCGCTTCGAGCACTTCGATCTCGTCACTGGCCAGCTCGGCCAGGTCCGGTGCGATGCGCTTGGGCAGGTGCACGCTGAAACGCTGGGTGGTGACCGCATGCCGATCCTTCATGCCGGCGTAGCTCACCGCCATTTCCGGCAGGCCCGCCCACTTGGCCAGCAGCTTGGCCACATGCACGGTGTTGGCGCCGCGCTTGCGGATGTGCAGCAGCAGGTGCTCGCCTTCACCGGTGGCCTCGAAGGCCGGCAGTTCATCGACCTGGAAATCGTCCGGCGTGGTGCGGATGCGTGCCGTCAACAGCGGCGCACCAAACGCCAACGGCAGCGGGATCATGCCGCCACCAGCAACACGACCGCCTGCGCGGCGATGCCTTCACTGCGGCCGGTGAAGCCCAGCTTCTCCGAGGTGGTGGCCTTGACGCTGACCGCGTCCAGCGGCAGCTGCAGCAACCCACCAATGCGCTCACGCATGGCCAGCGCATGCGGGCCAACCTTCGGCCGCTCGCAGATCACGGTGATGTCGGTGTTGCCAACGCGCCAGCCACGCTCGCGCAGCAGGCTGTCGCAATGGCGCACGAAATCGCTGCTGTCGGCGCCCTTCCAGCGATCATCGCTCGGCGGGAAATGCTGGCCGATATCGCCCAGCGCCAGCGCACCGAGCATCGCATCGCACAAGGCGTGCAGGATCACGTCGCCGTCGCTGTGCGCCAGCACGCCGCAGCTGTGCGGCACGTTCACCCCGCCGAGCATGATGTGATCGCCTTCACCGAAGGCATGGACGTCGTAGCCCTGGCCGATACGGACGGGCGGGAACGGTGCGGTGCTCATGGATGCAGCCCTTGCAGCAGGGCCGCGCAGGCAGTCAGCCGGCGCGGCGGGAAAGTACGAATTCGAACCGGTCCAGATCGGCCGGGGTGGTGACCTTGAAGTTGTCCTCGCTGCCTTCCACCAGCAGCGGGCGCTGGCCCTGGCGCTCCATGGCCATGGCCTCGTCGGTGACTTCAACACCGGCAGCGGCGGCGTCAGACAGCGCGCGGCTGAGCTGGTGGCGGCGGAACAGCTGTGGTGTCAGCGCACGCCACAGCCGCTCGCGCGGTTCGGTGCCATCGATGCCACCGTCGTCGCCCGCACGTTTGAGGGTGTCGCGCACCGGTGCGGCCAGGATCGCCCCGACCGGATCGGCACGCCCGACTTCAAGCAGGCGGCCAAGATCGGCCAGCGACAGGTTGGGTCGCGCGGCGTCGTGGACCAGCACGAATTCGTCGGCGCGCACCGAGTCCGGCAGTGCCTGCAGCCCGGCCAGCACCGAGGCGGCACGGGTCGCGCCACCGATGCAGGTCAGTACCGGTTTGCCGGCCCATTCGCTCCAGCCCGGCCAGTCGCCATCGTCCTGGCCGATCACCACCATTGCGCCGGCCACGGCCGGATGCGCCAGCAGCGCGTCCAGGGTATGGGCGAGCAGGATCTGCCCACCCGCCTGCAGGTACTGCTTGGGCAGCGGCGCACCAAAGCGGGCGCCACGGCCGGCAGCCGGAACCACCACCCAGATCGCCGCGCTCATGGCACGTCCGCCGGGTGATCGCCGGCCTGGACATTGACGCCTGCAGCGGGCTGCGCCGGACGGACCGGCGCATCCTCGACCACGCGGTAGAACTTCTCGCCGGGCTTGATCATGCCCAGCTCGCTGCGCGCGCGTTCCTCGATGGCGGACTGGCCTTCCTTGAGGTCCTTCACTTCGGCGGCCAGCGCGTCGTTGCGCTGCTGCAGGCCCTCATTGTCCCGCTCCTGGTTGGCGACCTGGGCTTCGAGCATCATCACTTCACCCGAATTGCCCGGACCGAACCAGAAGCGGTACTGCAGCCAGCCCAGCAACAGGGCCAGCACCAGCAGCATCCAGCGCCAGTCGCGCATCGGCTCAGCGCTTCAGCGAAACGAACGCGTCACGACCGGCGTAACGCGCGCCGGCGCCGAGGGCTTCCTCGATGCGCAGCAGCTGGTTGTACTTGGCCACGCGATCGCTGCGGCACAGCGAGCCGGTCTTGATCTGGGTGGCGGTAGTGGCCACCGCGATATCGGCGATGGTGGTGTCTTCGGTTTCGCCCGAGCGGTGCGAGACCACGGCGGCATAGCCGGCGCGGTCGGCCATGGCGATCGCTTCCAGGGTTTCGCTGAGGGTGCCGATCTGGTTGACCTTGATCAGGATCGCGTTGGCGGTGCCCGAGTCGATGCCTTCCTGGAAGATCTTCGGGTTGGTCACGAACAGGTCGTCACCGACCAGCTGCACCTTCTTGCCGATGCGGTCGGTCAGCAGCTTCCAGCCCGCCCAGTCGTTCTCGGCCAGGCCGTCTTCGATCGTGATGATCGGGTACTGCGCGGCCCAGTCGGCGAGGAAGTCGACGAACTGTTCGGAGGTCAGGCGCTTGTTCTCGCCGACCAGGTTGTACTTGCCGTTCTCGAAGAACTCACTGGAGGCCACGTCCAGGCCCAGCAGCACGTCTTCACCGGCGGTGTAGCCAGCCTTGCCGATCGCTTCGAGGATGGTGTCCAGCGCTTCGACGTTGCTGCGGAAGTCCGGCGCGAAGCCGCCTTCGTCGCCCACCGCCGTGCTCAGGCCGTGGCCCTTCAGCACCGACTTCAGCGAATGGAAGATTTCGGTACCAGCGCGCAATGCTTCGGAGAACGAGGTGAAGCCCACCGGCAGCACCATGAACTCCTGGAAGTCGACGTTATTGTCGGCATGCGCGCCGCCGTTGATGATGTTCATCATCGGCACCGGCAGCGACGGCGCCACGCCGGTCCGGGCAGCCAGGTACTGCCACAGCGCCTGCTTGCTGGATGCGGCGGCGGCGTGCGCGGCGGCCATCGAAACACCCAGCAGCGCGTTGGCACCCAGCCGCCCCTTGTTCTCGGTGCCGTCCAGATCGATCAGGCGACGGTCGAGGCCGGCCTGGTCGGTGGCTTCGAAGCCCTTCAGCGCGGCGGCAATCGTGGTGTTGACGTTGTCCACGGCCTTGCGCACGCCCTTGCCCAGGTAACGGGTCTTGTCGCCGTCACGCAGCTCGACCGCTTCCTTGGTACCGGTCGAGGCGCCGGAGGGAACCGCGGCGCGACCGAACGAACCGTCCTCCAGGATGACTTCGGCTTCCAGCGTGGGATTGCCACGGCTGTCGAGGATTTCACGGGCGTGGATGCTGCGGATCGTACTCATGGTCGGGCCGGTTACCTGTCTGGAGAGGGGGCGACAAAACGAATGCCGCGTGATTATCCCCGGCTGCCCGCCACTTGCCAAATGGCGCAGGCGCCGTCAGGCCAGAGTGGCCCCGATCACCATCAGGATCAACGACACCAGTACCACCAGCAGGCCACCGGCAATGGCGGCCAATACGCCGCCGCGGCGGCAACGCCAGGCCATCACCATCGCCACCAGGCTGCCAACAAAGGACAGCACGAGCATGGTCAGTGCAGCCAGGATCCAGTACTGCATGGCCTGCATGCCATGGCTGCCATCCCCGGGCGAACCGAAACTGGCGGCGAAGGCGAATACAGCTGCCATCAGGCCGGCCCAGGCAAGAACAGCCAGCGCCAGCGCGATCAGGCCCCAGGGCCGATCACGGGTTGCCAGGGTCGCATTCATCAGAACAGCCCGTAGAACAGGGCACCAAGCCACAGCGACAGCAGGACGATCGCCAACCCGGCGGCCACCTTGCCACGGTTCAGGCGCCAGGCCAGTACGGCGGCAGCGACGCACCCCACGGCGCCGACCAGCTCTGCCACCAGCAGCGCAATGAAGTACGCCCGAAGATCGGGCGCGCTGCTGCCATCACCCGGTGGCCGCACCGATGCAGCACTGATCAGCACCAGGCAGAACACGCCCACGGTGAACACCACGGACAGCCCCAGCGCGATCAGGCCCCACGGCCACTGTCTCCAGTGCCGGCGGTGACGCTGGGTTTCCAGCGCCACCCACGGGTCACGACTCACGCGAAGCGCGAGAAACCGTGCTTCTTGGTCACCGCGTCGAGTTCCATCAGCGTCTCGAGCAGGGCCTCCATCTGGTCCAGCGGCCACGCGTTGGGACCATCGGACAGCGCCTTGGACGGGTCCGGATGAGTCTCGGCGAACAGGCCGGAGATGCCCACCGCCACGGCGGCACGGGCCAGCACCGGCACGTGCTCACGCTGGCCACCGGAACTGGTGCCCTGCCCGCCCGGCAGCTGCACCGAATGGGTGGCGTCGAACACCACCGGGCAACCGGTCTCGCGCATCACCGCCAGCGAACGCATGTCGCTGACCAGGTTGTTGTAGCCGAAGCTGGCACCGCGCTCGCAGACCATGATCTGCTCGTTGCCGGTGGCCTTGGCCTTCTCCACGACCGGCTTCATGTCCCACGGCGCCAGGAACTGGCCCTTCTTGATGTTGACCGGCTTGCCGGCCGAGCACACCTTGCGGATGAAGTCGGTCTGGCGGACCAGGAACGCCGGGGTCTGCAGCACATCCACCACCGAGGCCACTTCGTCCATCGGGGTGTACTCGTGGACGTCGGTCAGCACCGGCACGCCGATCTGCTTCCTGACCTCGGCCAGGACCTTCAGGCCCTCTTCCATGCCCGGGCCGCGGAAGGCGGTACCCGAAGTGCGGTTGGCCTTGTCGAAGCTGGACTTGAAGATGAAGTTGACGCCGAGCTTGTCGGTAATCTCCTTCAGCTTGCCGGCGGTATCGAGCTGCAGCTGCATCGACTCGATCACGCAGGGGCCGGCGATCAGGAACAGGGGCTGGTCCAGCCCGACCTCGAATCCACACAGTTTCATGGCGTTTCCTTGTTGTCCGCAGCACCGGACAGGCCGGTGCGCTGGGGGTTGAAGCATGCAGGATGGGGGCCGAAGCCCCCATTCACAAGTCAGGCGCGCGCTTCGGAAAGCAGCTTGCCGCCGGCCTTGCGCTCGCGCGCGGCACGGATGAAACCGATGAACAGCGGATGGCCGTCACGCGGCGTGGACAGGAATTCCGGGTGCGCCTGGCAGGCCAGGAACCACGGGTGGGCGTCGCGCGGCAGCTCGACCACTTCCACCAGGGTGTCGTCCATCGACTTGCCGGCGATCACCAGGCCCGCATCTTCCAGCTGGGTGCGGTAGCGGTTGTTGAACTCGTAGCGGTGGCGGTGGCGCTCGGCGACCACGTCCTTGCCGTACAGCTCGCGGGCCAGCGTGCCCGGCTTCAGGCGCTGCTCCTGCAGGCCCAGGCGCATGGTGCCGCCGAGGTCGCTCTTGTCGTCACGCTTCTCGACATCGCCGCTGGCGGTGCGCCATTCGGTGATCAGGCCGATCACCGGGTTCGGCGACTGGCGATCGTTCTCGGTGCTGTTGGCACCTTCCAGCCCAACCACGTTGCGCGCGTAATCGACCACCGCCGCCTGCATGCCGTAGCAGATGCCGAAGTACGGCACCTGCTGCTCGCGGGCGAACTTCGAGGTCAGCACCTTGCCTTCGAAACCACGGTCACCGAAGCCACCCGGAACCAGGATGCCGTCGACATCGGCCAGTGCGGCCATGTCGGTACCTTCCAGGTCCTGTGCTTCCAGCCACTTCAGGTTGACCTTGGTGCGCTGGCGCAGGCCGCCGTGCTTCAGTGCTTCGCCGACCGACTTGTAGGCGTCCTGGTGATCGACGTACTTGCCGACCACGGCGATGGTCACTTCGTCCAGCGGGTGCAGGGTCGCATCGACCGCGTCTTCCCACATCGACAGATCGACCGGACCGGCCTTGTCGGCCAGCTTCAGCTGGTTCACCACGATTTCGTCCAGGCCCTGTGCATGCAGGCCGGACGGGATGCGGTACAGCACGTCCACGTCCGGCACGCTGATCACCGCACGCTCGGAAACGTTGGTGAACTGGGCGATCTTGCGGCGCTCCGAATCCGGCACCGCCTGCTCGGAGCGGCACAGCAGCACATCCGGCTGGATGCCGATCGAACGCAGCTCCTTCACCGAGTGCTGGGTCGGCTTGGTCTTCAGCTCACCGGCGGCGCCGATGTACGGCACGAGAGTGAGGTGCATGAACAGCGCCTTCTCCGGGCCACGTTCGGTGCGCACCTGGCGGATCGCCTCCAGGAACGGCAGCGACTCGATGTCGCCAACGGTGCCGCCGATCTCGACCAGTGCCACGTCGTAGCCTTCGGTGGCTTCGTCGATGCAGCGACGGATCTCGTCGGTGATGTGCGGAATGACCTGCACGGTCGCGCCCAGGTAGTCGCCGCGGCGCTCCTTGCGGATCACGTTCTCGTAGATGCGGCCGGTGGTGACCGAGTTCTTGCGGCTGAGGCGGGTTCGCACGAAGCGCTCGTAGTGGCCCAGGTCGAGGTCGGTCTCCGCGCCGTCGTCGGTGACATAGACCTCACCGTGCTGGAACGGGCTCATGGTGCCCGGGTCGACGTTGATGTACGGGTCGAGCTTCATCATCGTGACCTTCAGGCCACGGGCTTCGAGAATGGCGGCCAGCGACGCGGCGGCAATGCCTTTGCCGAGCGAGGACACCACGCCGCCGGTTACGAAAATCAAGGGAGTCATGGCTGCAAGCATCCTGTCTGGAAATGGAAAACGGCAGCACCACGCGCACCCGGAGGGCGGGCATGGTGCTCAGAGGGGGTTTTCCGGTTCGCTGAGGCAGCGAGGGAGGTGCGGATCCGTGCGGCGGCAGGCGCCGGACCGGAACCATCGTGCGAGGTCGGGGCGGCCGTGCCGGCCAAATCGACCGTCACCTGCGACCCGCCATGCTGGAAGCCACGCTTGGCCGCTCCAGCCCATTCGCAAAGGGTGGACACGCACTTACTCCCGGAAAGCCATAGTTTACAGATTGATGGCCGCCAACCCAAGGGGCAGACGCCACGTTCCCAAAAAGAAACGCCCCGCTGAGCGGGGCGTTCCGGAGCGCAACCCTTGTCGCAAGGGCGCCTGGCAGGCTGCGGGATCAGCGCTTCTTGCGCGCTTCCTCTTCCTCTTCCTGCTGCGGGGCCGGCTGGCCCTGCGCCTTCATCTGGGCATTGGCCTGGGCCCGGCGCTTGGCCTTGGCATCGGCCTCGGCCTGGGCCTTGTCGGCCTGATCACCCTGTTGCGGGGCCGACTGGCCGGCGTTCTGCGCCACCACCAGCGGCACTGCAACAGCGGCAGCGGCCAGGATCGCAATGGTCAGCAACTTCTTCATGGAGTCCTCCTCGCGGTATGGCTTGGACGTTCTGATCCAACGGAGCGCCGGCGTTCAGATTCCAGCGGCTGCCATTTTACCCCCTCTGCGTCGCCGAGACTGAACCGCAGGCGTGCAAAATCCCGTGCCAGACCCCACACTTGCCCGTCGCTCCAAGCTTTCGAAGACAGATGAACGCCCGTTATAACGCCGCCGATATTGAAGTCCTGTCCGGCCTTGACCCGGTCAAGCGCCGTCCCGGCATGTATACCGACACCGCGCGCCCGAACCACCTGGCGCAGGAAGTGATCGACAACTCGGTGGACGAAGCCCTCGCCGGCCACGCCCGTTCGATCGAGATCACCCTGTACAAGGACGGCAGCGTGGAGGTCAGCGATGACGGCCGCGGCATGCCAGTGGACATCCATCCGGAGGAGAAGATCCCGGGTGTCGAGCTGATCCTCACCCGCCTGCACGCAGGCGGCAAGTTCAGCAACAACAACTACACCTTCTCCGGCGGCCTGCACGGCGTCGGCGTCAGCGTGGTCAATGCGCTGTCGACCCTGGTGGAGGTGCACATCAAGCGCGACGGTGCCGAACACCGCATCACCTTCCGCAACGGCGACCGTGCCACGCCGCTGGAAGTGGTCGGCAGCGTCGGCAAGAAGAACACCGGTACCCGCGTGCGCTTCTGGCCGGACCCGAAGTACTTCGATACGCCGAAGTTCGCGGTGCGCGCGCTCAAGCACCTGCTGCGCGCCAAGGCCGTGCTGTGCCCGGGCCTGACTGTGAAGCTGACCGATGAAGCCACCGGTGAACTCGATACCTGGTACTACGAAGACGGCCTGCGCGATTACCTGAAGCTGGAGCTGGGCGATCGCGAGATGCTGCCGGCCGAGCTGTTCGTCGGCAGCCTGAAGAAGGACACCGAGGTCGTGGACTGGGCAGTGGCCTGGCTGCCGGAAGGCGAGCTGGTGCAGGAAAGCTACGTCAACCTGATCCCCACCGCCCAGCACGGCACCCACGTCAACGGCCTGCGTACCGGCCTGACCGAGGCGCTGCGCGAGTTCTGCGACTTCCGCAACCTGCTGCCGCGTGGCGTCAAGCTGGCCCCGGAAGACGTGTGGGACCGCGTGTCGTTCGTGCTGTCGCTGAAGATGACCGACCCGCAGTTCAGCGGCCAGACCAAGGAGCGCCTGTCCTCGCGCCAGGCGGCCGGCTTCATCGAAGGTGCCGCCCATGATGCCTTCAGCCTGCTGCTCAACCAGAATGTGGAGCTGGGCGAGAAGATCGCGCAGATCGCCATCGAGCGTGCCAGCGCGCGCCTGAAGACCGAGAAGCTGGTCGTCCGCAAGAAGGTCACCCAGGGCCCGGCCCTGCCCGGCAAGTTGGCAGACTGCATCAGCCAGGACCTGTCGCGCACCGAGCTGTTCCTGGTGGAAGGTGACTCGGCAGGCGGCAGCGCCAAGCAGGCCCGCGACAAGGATTTCCAGGCGATCATGCCGCTGCGTGGCAAGATCCTGAACACCTGGGAAGTCTCGTCCAACAGCGTGCTGGCCTCGGAGGAAGTACACAACCTGGCCATCGCCATCGGCTGCGATCCGGGGAAGGACGACATCAGCGGCCTGCGCTACGGCAAGGTGATCATCCTGGCCGACGCGGACTCCGACGGCCTGCACATCGCAACGCTGCTGACCGCGCTGTTCCTGAAGCACTTCCCGGCGCTGGTCGATGCCGGCCACGTGTTCGTGGCGATGCCGCCGCTGTTCCGCATCGACGTAGGCAAGCAGGTGTTCTATGCCTTGGACGAAGAAGAAAAGCGCTCGATGCTGGACAAGATCGAACGCGAGAAGATCAAGGGCGCCATCAACGTGACCCGCTTCAAGGGCCTGGGCGAGATGAATCCGCCGCAGCTGCGCGAGTCGACCATCCACCCGGATACGCGCCGCCTGGTACAGCTGACCGTGGACGATGGCGAGCAGACCCGCTCGCTGATGGACATGCTGCTGGCCAAGAAGCGCGCGTCCGACCGCAAGGGCTGGCTGGAGTCGAAGGGCGACCTGGCTTCGCTGGAAGTCTGATCCCTCGCGGGGTCGGATCCGTTTCCCGCCGGGAAAGGGATCCGACCCCATCCGCCCCGGGCATTCCGCCCCCATCGGCAAACCCGGCGGCGCCATAATGCGCGTCCATCCGCGTGGACCACCGTATTGGCCAGCCACTCGCTGCTGTTCCCCGACCTGCCGCTGCACAGTGCACGGCTGGTCCTGAGCCCGATCCGCCGTGACGACGCCGCCGCGCTGTTTACGCTGCAGTCCAATCCCGATGTGATGCGCTGGTGGAATCATCCGGCCTGGACGCGACAGGCCGAGGCGCGCGAGCAGATCGACGATGATCTCGCAGCCCATGCCATCGGTACCCAGCTGAAGCTGGCCGTGCGCGAATCACTGGAAGGTCCACTGCTGGGCATCTGCGTGGTGTTTGCAGTGGACCGCACTGCAGCCCGCGCCGAGATCGGCTACCTGCTGGCACCGGATCGCCAGGGCCAGGGCTACATGCACGAGGCCCTGCAGCAGGTACTGGCCTACCTGTTCGGCACCCTCCACCTGCACCGCGTGGAAGCCGAGATCGACCCGCGCAACGCACCCTCCGCGCACGTGCTCGAACGCCTGGGCTTCCGCCGCGAGGGAGTGCTGCGCCAGCGCTGGCGCATCCAGGGGGAACTGGCCGACTCGGCCGTCTACGGCCTGCTTGCCGATGACAAAGCGGCAGGCGCCCTGCCCGCTTGACCCAAGCTGGCCAATCGCGGCCGCAACGCCGGGGCCATGCCTTTGGACACATACGGCATGGGCCGCCACCGGCCTAGCATCAGAATCCCCTTCCGCTGCCCAGCCGGTGCCATGAAGTCCCTGTTGCACACTGCCGCGCTCTGCGTCGGCCTGCTCATCGCCCCAGCCAGCGTGCTGGCCGCGCCTGATGCCGACGCCAAGCCCGATCCGAAAGACGACAAGACCGAGGCACCTGCGTTGCCCGCAGACGCCTCGGCCCGCCAGAGCATGCGCCTGGCCGGCCGCACCCTGGACTACACCGCCACCGTCGGCACCCTGCCGGTACGCGATGCCAAGGGCAAGGTGATTGCCGACGTGGTGTTCACCGCCTACACGATGCCGGGCAAGGACCGGCCGGTGACCTTCGCGCTCAATGGCGGCCCCGGGGCATCGTCGGTCTACCTCAACATGGGCGCGATCGGGCCCAAGGTGGTGACCTTCGGCTCCGAGGGTGACAGCGCGTCGGCGCCGGCGACGCTGCACGACAACCCCGGCACCTGGCTGGACTTCACCGATCTGGTGTTCATCGATCCGGTCGGCACCGGCTTCAGCCGCGCGCGTATCGGCGACGACGAAGCGAAGAAGGCGCTGTACAACCCCAGCGCCGACATCGAATACCTGTCACGCTCGATCTACGACTGGCTGCTGCGCAACCAGCGCATGGCGTCGCGCAAGTACCTGACCGGCGAGAGCTACGGCGGCTACCGCGGCCCGCGCATCACCCACTACCTGCAGACCCGGCTGGGAGTTGCGATGAACGGCCTGGTACTGGTCTCGCCGTACCTGAGCCCGACCCTGGAAGACAACGCCGATGTCTCGCCGATGGCGTGGATGCAGACCCTGCCGTCGATCGCCGCCGCGCACCTGGAGCGCCAGGGCAAGCTGACCGATGCAGCGATGCGCGACGTGGTGGAGTACACCCGTGGCGACTACGCCACCGCGTTGATGAAGGGCCGCAGCGATCCGCAGGCGACCGAGGCGATGCTGCGCCGGGTGACCGAACTGACCGGGCTGGACCCGCAGTTCGTGCGCCGTGCCGGTGGTCGGCTGGAAACCCAGGCCTACCTGCGTGAAGTGTTCCGCGACAAGGGCACGCTGGGCAGCCGCTACGATTCCAACGTGACCGCGTTCGATCCATTCCCGAACGATCCGGAGCAGCGCGCCAACGATCCGCTGCTGGACAGCATCATCGCGCCGACCACCACGGCGATGGTCGACTTCGTGACGCGCGTGGTCGGCTGGAAGGTGGATGCGCGGTACCAGGCGCTGAACTACGACGTGAACCGGCTGTGGGACCGCAATGGCGAGCTGCGCGATGGCGCGGTGACCCAGCTGCGCCAGGCCGTGGCGATCGACCCGCACCTGCAGGTGCTGATCGTGCATGGCTGGAACGACCTGTCGTGCCCGTTCATGGGTTCGATCCTGACCGTGGACCAGATGCCGACGATGGGCAGCAATCCGGACCGGGTGCAGGTGCGCAGTTATCCGGGCGGGCACATGTTCTACAGCCGGGCGGACAGCCAGGCGGCGTTCCGCAGGGATGTGCAGGCGCTGTTCCAACGCAATTGAGGACGGTCGGCCGGGCCTGCGGCCCGGCACCCGCCGGATCAACGGCAACTGCAACTGCTACTGCAACGGCAAAAGCAGGGTTTCCGTGGGTTGGCGGGGTGGGATAGGCAGGCGGGGGACGGCAAAAACTGCTCCTGCGTGCCTCGTAGAGCGCCATCCATGGCGCTCTGCGCCCCCGCCTGCCCATCCCACCCCGCCTTCGACAGTTTCCGTGCGCTGTTGGTGGGTGCCGACCGTTGGTCGGCACGGGATCGGATCCCTGTTTCTGCTCTGGCAAGGTGTCGACCTTGGTCGACACGATGTGTCCGGAAGGATTCACTGCCCATGAAAAAAGCCCGCCGGTAGTCGGCGGGCTTTTTCGTGTGCACCTTGGCGTGGCGATCAGGTCCAGCCGAACAGCTCGAACAGCTTCAGGATCAGGTACGCACAGCCGCCTGCGGCCGGGATGGTCAGGATCCAGGCCCAGACGATGCGTTCGATCACGCCGAATTTCAGCGAACGCGGGTTCTTGGCGAAGCCGACGCCCATGATCGCGGTGGAGATGCTGTGCGTGGTCGAGACCGGCATGCCGAAGTGGGCCGCCAGGGTCAGGATGGTGGCCGAGCTGGTCTCCGCGGCGAAGCCGTGGATCGGGTGCAGCTTGACCATCTTGTGGCCCAGGGTCTTGATGATCTTCCAGCCACCCGAGGCGGTACCGGCAGCCATCACCACCGCACAGGTCAGTACGATCCACATGGCGATGCCGTCACCGGCGTGCGTGTCCGGGTGCATGAAGGCCAGCCAGGACGGCAGATCGTTCAGTGCGCCGGTGGCTTCGGCACCAATCAGGGTCATCGCGATGATGCCCATGGTCTTCTGCGCGTCGTTGTGGCCGTGGGCGAAGCCCATGTAGGCCGCCGAGGCGATCTGCGCCTTGCCGAAGAAGGCATTGACGATGCGCGGGCGGGCCAGGCGGCCGATGGCGCCACCGATCTTGGCCAGGCCGGCGATCAACGCCCACAGCAGCACCATCACCACGATGCCGAGCAGGAAGCCGGCGATCGGCGAGGTGATCATCGGTACGAACACCTTCCACAGCAGGCCCTTGTTCTGCGCCCAGCTGCCCAGGCGCTCCGACCAGATCAGCGCGTCCCAGTTGTTGTGGGCCGCGGCCAGGCCGGCACCACAGAGGCCACCGATCAGGGCGTGCGAGGACGAGGACGGCAGGCCCTTCCACCAGGTGATCAGGTTCCAGATGATGCCGCCCAGCAGGGCGCACAGGATCACCTGCGGAGTAACCTCGACCACGTTGGTGTTGAGCAGGCCCGAGGCGATGGTCAGCGCCACCGCCGTACCGGTCAGCGCACCGATGAGGTTCATGAAGGCGGCCAGCATCACCGCCCAGCCGGGCGAGAGCACCTTGGTCGCCACTACGGTGGCAATGGAGTTGGCAGTGTCGTGGAAGCCGTTGATGAACTCGAAGACGAGCGCGGCCAGGATCACCACCAGGACAAGGGTCAACATGCGGCGGCGTCCGTCAGCTGTTCTTCAACACGATCTGGTACGCCACCACGCCGGCCTCGCGGCAACGGTCGATGGCCTTTTCCAGGATCTCGAAGAATTCCTTCAGCAGGAACATCTGCAGGTTGTCCAGGCGACCGGAGTAGATGTCGCGGTACAGCTCGAGCATCAGGCGGTCGGCCTCGTTCTCCAGCGAGCGCAGCTTCTCGTTCAGCGCGGTCATCCGGTCCAGGTTCATGTGGCGCAGGTCGGCCACCATCTCCACCACCACGCCGGCGGCCTGTTCCAGCATCGCCGCGCGCGGCGCGAAGTCGATGTGCTCCAGGTGGGTCGTGGCCAGCGAATAGCGATCGGCGAACTTCTCGATCTGCTTCGGAATCTTGTACAGGGCCGAACCCAGCGCTTCGATGTCTTCGCGCTCGATCGGGGTCATGAAGCTGTCCACCAGCGCCTGGCTGATCTTGTCCGAGGCCGCGCGTTCGCGCAGGCGGGCCAGCTTGAAGGCGTCCAGCGCGGGCTGGCGATCGGCCTCGCGGAGCATGGAATGCAGCGCCTTGGCGGCATCGGAAGCCGCGACGGCAGCCTCATCGAGCAGGGTGTAGAACTGTTTGCCGGAACCGAAAATGGTCTGCAGAGAGAACATTGAGAAACCTGTCAGCCGTCGCGGGAAGGACGGCACCAGAGCGAATTATGACGGCTAGATGACCATCACGGGTATCCCCGCGCCCTTTCCGGGCTCTGGGACCCCCAACCTGAACAGGCGGTTGCCACCCTGCCACGCCCCTTTGCTAAGATGCCAGCGCGCCTCCGGGCGCACCTTATGGACGACGACCCTTATCCCCCTGCGCCGCGCCGGACCCTGTTCCTGAGCGCCAGCCGCCATCGCAAGCACCCGCCCTCCCTGCCACCAACCGGGGACGACGCCCGTGTTTGAAATGATCCTGATTGTCTTCGCGCTTGTTCTGCTGAACGGCTTCTTCGCCATGTCCGAGATGTCGGTCATGACCTCGCGCAAGAGCCGCCTGAAGCAGATGGCCGCCACCTCCAAGCGCGCCGCCAAGGCGCTGGAGCTTTCGGAGAAGCCGGAGAGCTTCCTGTCCACGGTGCAGATCGGCATCACCGTGATCGGCGTACTGACCGGCTACCTCGGTGGTGATGCGATCGGCGACGCGATCGCCGGCTGGCTGCAGGGCCTGATGCCCGGCTTTGCGTACGCGCGCGAAGTGGGCACCGCCCTGGCGGTCTCGCTGATCACCTTCATCACGCTGATCTTCGGCGAACTGGTGCCCAAGCGTCTGGCCCTGACCCGCTCCGAGGCCATTGCCGGCCTGGTCGCGATGCCGATGAGCTGGCTGGCCAGGCTGGCCCTGCCCTTCGTCTGGCTCCTGTCCAAGACCACCCAGCTGGTACTGAAGGTGCTGGGCCTGGGCAAGGACGAGGCCGCGCAGGTGACTGAAGAAGAGATCCGGATGCTGGTGGCCGAGAGCCACGAAGCTGGCGTGATCGACGCCCACGAGCGCGACATGATGAACCGCGTCATGCGCCTGGGCGACCGCACCGCCGACAGCCTGATGACCCCGCGCAACCGCATTGCCTGGCTCGACACCCAGGCCGGGCTGGAGCGCAATCTGGACATCATGGCCGAGCACGAGTTCTCGCGGTACCCGGTGTACCGCGACAACGACATGGACGTGGTCGGCGTGCTGGAGCTGAAATCGCTGGCCACGCGCATGGCGCGCGGGGACAACGCGCTGTTCCAGACCCTGCGCGAACCGCTGTACGTCTCCGAATCGACCCACGCGATGAAGCTCCTGGAGATCTTCCGCGAGGAGCAGCAGTCGATGGCGCTGGTGGTGGACGAATACGGCGAGATCCAGGGCCTGGTGACCATCAGCGACCTGATGGGCGCCGTGGTTGGCCGCCTGCAGGCGGTGGAGAATGCCGATGAAGACGCACTGGTGGTGACCCGCGAGGACGGCTCGCTGCTGGTCGACGGCTCGCTGCCGATCGAAGACCTGCGCGAGCTGATCGGAAGCAACGACCTGCCCGATGCCGAGGATGGCGACTACTACACGCTGGCCGGCATGTGCATCCATTACTTCGGCCGCATCCCGCACGCAGGCGAGTACTTCGACTGGGCCGGCTGGCGCTTCGAGGTGGTCGACCTGGACGGCGCGCGGGTGGACAAGCTGCTGCTGCGCACGTTATCCGACGAGCAGGCCGATGAGCTCACCGCCTGAGGCCGGCCAGGGCCAGGGCGCGCAGCGCCCGACCTACCGCAACGAGGGCATCCGCACCCTGCTGGAGATGTTCGCCTCCGGCGATCCTGCCGAGCACATGCCGCTTGGCCAGATCCTCAGCAACCTGCAGCAGAGCGCGTTTGGCGTGTTCCTGTTCGTGGCGATCCTGCCCTCGTTCATCCCGATCCCGGGCATGGGGGGTGCGGTCAGCGGCCCACTCGTGGTCCTGATCGGACTGCAGATGCTGTGTTGCCTGCGCCGGCCCTGGCTGCCCGGTTTCATTGCCCGACGCGGGCCGAAGCGCGGCACTATGCACCGCTTCCTGGACCGTATCGATCGCCCGTTGCGGCGGCTGGACAGGATGCTGAAGCCTCGCCTGCCGCAGTTGCTGACACCGCTGCCCGCGCACGCCTTCAGCGGCCTGCTGCTGGTACTGCTGGGCATCCTGCTGTCATTGCCGATTCCGTTCACCAACTTCCTGTTCGGTTTCCAGCTGCTGCTGTTCTCGCTGGCGCTGCTGGAGCGCGATGGTGCATTGATGCTGTTCAACTGGATCGCAGCGCTGGTGGCGATCGCGTTCTTCGGCTTCAGTTCGGGGCAGCTGGTGGGCTATACAGTGGAACTTTTCCAGCGCTGGTTCTGAAGCGGCATCCGGTAGAGCCGGCCGATGACCGGCTGCCACGTTTCCAGGGTCGCCGGCCAACGGCCGGCACTACCGGCATCCGCTAGATCCACGCAACGCGTGGATGCGGCAATCACCGAAGGTCGACGAATCCGTTGTCCGCCAGCGGTGCCGGATCGTCCTGCACCGCCGACAGCACGAAGCTCAATGCCTTGCCCAGCAAGGTGCCCGGGCCATCCCAGTATTCGGCGCTATCGGCGCGCACGTGGATCAGGCGAAGGTTGGGGTCTTCCTTGCCGGCGGGGAAGAACAGCTTCATCGCCGGCGACCACAGCTCTTCGATCTTCGCGCGATCATCGACAACCCGCGCCCGCCCCGCCACAGACACATAGGTGTTCTTCGATGGCGAGGCATAGGCCACATTGACGCGCGGGTTGAGCGCGATCTCGGCCACCTTCGGGCTGTCGGCGGTGATCACGAACCACAGGTCACCGTCGAAGGCGACCTGCTGGGTGGCCAACGGCCGGCTGTAGAGCCGCCCATCGACGCCGGTGGTGGTGAACATCGCCACCTCCACGTCCTTGATCAGTTCAGCCAGCTGGGCAATGTGTTCGGCACGGGTCTCGGCCATGGTGGGAACTCCAGAAAGGGGAGCTCCCATCAGACGCGGATCGGCCGCAACGGGCCGTGACGCGATTGTTCAGCCCGCGTGGCGGCCATGCCAGGCGTTCATCGCCAGCTCGAAGGAACGCAGGCGCGCACGGTGGTCATACAGGTTGGCAGTGAGCATCAGCTCGTCAGGCTTGTGCCGCTCAACGAAAGCGGCGATACCCTCGGCCACCTGCTGCGGATCGCCCAGTACAGTGCAGGCCAGGGCCCGTTCCACGCCGAGCTTTTCGTGCGGCTCCCAGAAGGCTTCAATGTCGTCGATCGGCGCCGGGATCTTGCCCGGCCGGCCGCGGCGCAGGTTGACGAAACTCTGCTGTTGGCTGGTGAACAGGCGACGCGACTCGGCCTCGCTGTCGCTGGCAACAACGTTCAGGGCCAGCATCGCGTGCGGCTGCTTCAACGTGGCCGAGGGGCGGAATTCGCGGCGGTACACCGCCAGCGCTTCGTCCATCACGTCCGGCGCGAAATGCGAGGCGAATGCATACGGCAGGCCCATCGAGGCGGCCATGCGTGCGCCAAACAGGCTTGAACCGAGGATCCAGGTCGGGACCCGCAGGCCACCCCCCGGAACGGCCTGCACCGCCTGTCCAGGCTGGACCGGCTCGAAGTAGTGCAGCAGCTCGCGCACGTCCTGCGGGAACTGGTCGGCGCTGTCGAAATAGCGGCGCAGTGCACGCGCGGTCGGCTGATCGGTGCCCGGCGCACGGCCCAGGCCAAGGTCGATGCGGTCCGGATACAGCGAGGCCAGCGTTCCGAACTGCTCGGCCACCTGCAGCGGGGCATGATTGGGCAGCATGATGCCGCCGGCGCCGACACGGATGCGCCGGGTGCCACCGGCAACATGGCCGATCAGCACGGCGGTGGCGGCACTGGCGATGCCGGGCATGTTGTGGTGTTCGGCCAGCCAGTAGCGGCGGTAGCCCAGCGCATCGGCGTGCTGCGCCAGTTCCAGCATGTTGGCGAAGGCGGCGGTGGTGTCACTGCCCTCGCAGACCGGGGCCAGGTCAAGGATCGACAACGGGATCATCAGGCGGTTTTCCGTCACAGGATCACCCTTGCATGGGGGCGGCCGGGCGCAGCGGCCAGTGACGGTGGCGGGATGCTGATTCCCGTAGGGCAGGTTCAGCGCCCACCGGATCGTGGAGCCGAGCCCATGCTCGGCTGCCTTTCGTCGACCAACAGCGGCCGAGCATGGGCTCGGCTCTACAGAAATGCAGTCAGAACGCGCTGGGGCGCGGTTCGGGCAGCGGCTGGTCGACCATCGGCTTCAGCTCGGCATCCAGCGCCACGCGCTCATCGAACACGAAGCAGCGGCCTTCGTAGCCTTCGCCACCCACCTCCTCGAAGTAGCCGAGGATGCCGCCATCGAGCTGCAGCACATTGTCCATGCCGTCATTGACCATCCACAGCGCGGCCTTCTCGCAGCGGATGCCGCCGGTGCAGAAACTGACCACGGTGCTGTCCCGCAGCGCATCGCGATGTGGCGCCAGCGCCTCGGGCAGGTCGGTGAACTTGCGGATGGGCAACACCAGCGCATCCTTGAAGGTGCCGTACTCCACTTCCTGCAGGTTGCGGGTATCGAGCATCACCACCGGCTTGCCGGCATCGTCATGCCCCTGCCGCAGCCAACGCTGCACGGTGGCCGGATCGACCGACGGTGCGCGCGGATAGTCCAACGGCTGGCCGTCATCGCGACGGAAGCTGATGATCTCGTCCTTGACCTTGGCCTTCAGCCGCGCGAACGGCTGGTGCTCGCTCAGGCTGGTCTTGACCCGCATGCCGGCGAAACGCGCATCGGCACGCAGCGCTGCATAGAAGCCCTCGACCGCCTCCGGCGCCCCCGCCAGGAACAGGTTCAGCCCCTCGCCGGCCACCAGGATCGTGCCGCGCAGCTGCGCCGTCCCGGCACGGGCCAGCAGCTGGTCGCACAGGGCCTGGGGAGCGTCGATGACGGCGAAATGATAGGCAGCGGTATTGGCGATCATCCCGCCATTTTAGCGCCAGACCGCCCCAGGGTCAGATTTACCCGTTCATCCACGGATGGCGTGGATCAACTTCAGATCGCGGGAACTGTCAGAAGCGTGGCGGTTTGGGTAGCCGGGACCGTTTGATCTGGCCCCCAAAGATGGGTTTACGGCATGACCCGCCTGCCCACACCGCCGCGCCATCCCACGGAAACCGCTTCTGACGTTGCCGTTGCCTCTGCGGGTGCCGGGTGCAACCCGGCCGAAACCCGTTACCCCCGCAACAGCAGGAACGGCAGCAGCACCAGCGCCGCCGCGCCGGCCATCGCCAGCAGCACCAGCACCACATAGGCCGGCCGGCGCCGGAACAGGCTGCCAAATGTCTCCGCCGTCCCCTCGCGCAATGCCTGCTCGCGTTCAGCCCGCACGCGCACGCCGCGCGCCGCCTGGTACTCCGCCATCAGCGCCTTCGCACGCGGATGATCAGCGTCGTCGCGCAGCCACAGGCCACCATTGGAAATGCCCCACGGGCTGGGTTCGGTGCGATACCAGGCGATGCCGTGCTGATCGAGCAGCGTGCAGACATCGGCATATTCGTCGTCGCCGACATTGCGCAGATTGAGCAGGAGTTTTGCCATGGCCCCATGATACCCGGCGCCGATGCGCTACCCTTGCCGCCCTCGCCCCGCGCCCTTCTGGAGACGCCCGATGCGCCGCCTGCTGCTTCCCCTGCTGCTGTCCCTCGCCGCCGCTGGCTGCTCGACCGAACCATCCGGCCCGCCGCCCGGCGGCACGCTGACCACCTTCGAGCGGATCGATACCGTGCCCGGCACCGGCGCCGAAGCCATCGCCGGCAGCAAGGTCACGGTGCACTACACCGGCTGGATCTACGACAACCGTACCGAGACCAGGCACGGCAAGACCTTTGACAGCTCCTTCAAGCACGGCGAGCCGTTCACCTTCGCGCTCGGCGCCGGCCAGGTCATCCGCGGCTGGGACGAGGGCGTGGCCGGCATGAAGGTCGGCGGCAAGCGCACGCTGATGATTCCGCCGGACTACGGTTACGGGGACCGCAAGGTCGGCCCGATTCCGGCGGGCTCGTCGCTGGTGTTCGACGTCGAGCTGCTCGATGTCAAACCGTAATGCCGCCATGCCCCATCGGGTCGTCGTCATTGGCGGCGGCCCGGCCGGCCTGTTCGCCGCCGAACGCCTGCGTGCCGCTGGGCTGGAGGTCGACCTGTACGAGGCCAAGGGGTCGCCTGGCCGCAAGTTCCTGATCGCCGGCAAGGGCGGGCTCAACCTCACCCATTCCGATCCGCGGCCGTTGTTCGACAGCCGCTACCGCGAGCAGGCCGCCGTGGTCGGCAGCTGGCTGGATGGCTTCGACGCGCAGGCATTGCGTGACTGGGCCGCCGGCCTGGGCGTGGAAACCTATGTGGGCAGCTCCGGCCGCGTGTTCCCGGTCGACCGCAAGGCGGCGCCGCTGCTGCGCGGCTGGGTGCGCCGGTTGAAGGATCAGGGTGTGCGCCTGCATGCCAACCACCGTTGGATCGGCTGGAGCGACGACGGCGCCCTGCGCTTTGCCACCGAGGCGGGGGAAATCGATGTGCACCCCGATGCCACGGTACTGGCGATGGGCGGCGGCAGTTGGCCGCAGCTGGGCAGCGACGGCGCCTGGGTCGTGCCACTGCAGGCGCGTGGCGTGGACATCGCGCCGCTGCAGTCAGCCAATTGTGGCTTCGACGTGGACTGGACGCCGTTCTTTGCCCAGCGCAACGCCGGCGCACCATTGAAGCCGGTGGTCGCGCACTGGATCGACCTGGCTGGACAACCGCTGTCGCTGCAAGGCGAGTGCGTGGCCAGCGAATACGGCATTGAAGGCAGCCTGGTCTACGCGTTGGCCGCCGACCTGCGCGAGACCATCAACCGCGATGGCCACGCTATGCTGTGGCTGGACCTGGTGCCGGGTCGCGACGAGGCGCGCCTGCTGGCCGACCTGTCACGTCCGCGCAAGGGCCGAAGCTTCGGCGAGCACCTGCGCCGCCAGGCGGGTCTGGATGCGGTGAAGGCCGCACTCGTGTTCGAGATTCTTGGCAGGGAGGCCGGCAACGACCTGCCGGCTGTGGCCGCCACGCTCAAGCACCTGCCGCTGCGCCTGCTGCGCCCAAGGCCGATGGCCGAGGTGATCAGCACCGCCGGTGGCGTGCGCCTGGATGCGCTGGATGACGGCCTGATGCTGCGGGCCGTTCCTGGCGTGTTCTGCGCCGGTGAAATGCTGGACTGGGAGGCCCCCACCGGCGGCTACCTGCTGACCGCGTGCTACGCCAGTGGCCGGCGTGCCGCCGAGGGCGTGATCGGTTGGTTGGCCGGGCGGTGACGCCTGCCGTGTAGCGTCGAGCCCATGCTCGACGGCACATCACCACGGCCTGCGCATGCTCACCGAGGCCAACGCCACACCGCTGGGATGTGCATAGGCTTCCTCACCCACGCTGACAAAGCCCTGCCGTTGATAGAACGGCACGGCGTTGAGCGAGGCCGACAGCACCACCTCGCGCTCACGATCAGCCATCGCCAGCAGGCGCTGCATCAGCGCCCGGCCAATGCCCAGGCCGCCATGATCCGGATCGACGAACAACGCATCGACTTCATTGGCATCGACATCAAAGACGCCGAAGCCGAGCAGGCCACCCTGCCCGTCCTCCGCCACTACGCATCCGCCCTGCGACACCAGCCGCGCATACTGCGACGGCGGGGGCGACGCCGACCAGGGCGCAATGATCTCGGGTGGGTAATGGCTGCTGCAGGTCTCGCGCACGCAACGCGTGCGCAGCGCCCACAGCGTGGCGACATCGTCGATGGTACCGGTCCTGAACTGCATGACATCTCCTCGTAGAGCCGAGCCCATGCTCGGCTGTTCTTCGTTCCGACCTCGCGATGAGAACAGCAGCCGAGCATGGGCTCGGCTCTACAACATCACGCTACCGCGACTTGCTGGCGCGCAGAGCCTGGATCTTCGGCGGCGGCTGGAACGAGTCGCTGCGCGCATCGGCCCAGAAGGCATGGAATACCGCATGATCGGGCACCTTGTGCAGCAGCTCGCCCGGTTCCAGGTAGCGGTAAAGCGACGCCAGCGAACGGATTTCCACCGGCGACACGCGACGCAGGATGTGCTCCGGCCCCAGCTCGGCCGGATCGTTCAGGCCCGCCGCGCACAACAGTTCCTTCAAGGCATGCAGCGTGTGCTCGTGATAGCTGTACACACGGGTGGCCTTGTCCGGTGCATCCAGATGCTTCCAGCGCGCAGGGTCCTGGGTCGCGATGCCGGTCGGGCATTTGTCGGTGTGGCAGCTCAACGACTGGATGCAGCCCAGCGCGAACATGAAGCCTCGGCCGGCATTGCACCAGTCGGCACCCAGCGCGATGGTGCGCGCGATGTCGAACGCACTGGTGATCTTGCCAGCGGCGCCGATGCGGATGCGCTCGCGCAGGTCCAGGCCGACCAGGGTGTTGTGCACCAGCAGCAGTGCTTCATGCATCGGTACGCCGACATGGTCGACGAATTCAGCCGGCGCCGCGCCGGTGCCTCCCTCGGCACCATCAACCACGATGAAGTCCGGCAGCAGCCCGGTTTCCTGCATCGCCTTGGCGATGCCGAACCATTCCCAGGGGTGGCCGATGGCCAGCTTGAAACCGACCGGCTTGCCACCGGACAGCTCGCGCAGCCGGGCCACGAACTGCAACAGTTCGACCGGCGTCGAGAATGCCGAGTGACGCGACGGCGATACGCAGTCCACGCCCATCGGAACACCACGGGTCACCGATATTTCGGCGGTCACCTTTGGTGCCGGCAGCACGCCGCCGTGGCCCGGCTTGGCACCCTGCGACAGCTTGATCTCGATCATCTTGACCTGGTCGTGGGTAGCGTTGGCGACGAAGCGCTCTTCGCTGAAACCACCCTTCTCGTCACGGCAGCCGAAGTAGCCCGAGCCGATTTCCCAGACCAGATCGCCGCCCATCTCGCGGTGGTAGGGCGAAATCGAACCTTCGCCGGTGTCGTGGTAGAAGCCACCGCGCCGCGCACCTTCGTTCAGTGCGCGGATCGCGTTGGCCGAGAGCGAACCGAAGCTCATCGCCGAGATGTTGAACACGCTGGCCGAATAAGGCTTGGCGCAGTTCGGCCCAATCAGCACGCGGAAATCATGCTTGGCAATGGAGGTGGGAGCCAGCGAATGGTTGATCCACTCGTAATCCACCGCATAGGTACTGCGCAGGGTACCGAACGGCACCGTGTCCATTTCGTTCTTTGCGCGCTGGTAGATCAGCGCACGCTGCTGGCGCGAGAACGGCACGTCCTCCAGGTCGCTCTGCACGAAGTACTGGCGGATTTCCGGGCCGATTGATTCCAGGCCATAGCGGAAATGCGCCATCACCGGATAGTTGCGGCGCAGCGTGCTGCGCTTCTGCAGCAGATCCCAGGTCCCCAGCGCCACCATCGCGGCAGTCAGGCCGACGCCCCAGTACCAGGCCGGCCAGATCGTGGCCAACCACAGGCAGATGGGAAACATCAGGATGGCAAGCAGGTAGACGATATACCGGTGCATGGCGTTCCTTGGTTGCAACTGCCTGCGAGTCTACCGCGCCGGCCATCACCGGCGTTTACAGGCGACCGTCAACCACGTTGCGCGGCCAGGCCGATTTCACGTCGTAGACGATGCCGCCGGGCGCCAGCAGCGCCTGGATTGCGGCGTCATCCATGGCTTTGAATCGGGCATGGGCCACTGCCAGAACTACGGCGTCGTAACTCCCCGCCAACGGCTCGGCCAGCCAGTGCACGCCCGCGTCGGCCAATGCCGCCGGGCCGACCCACGGGTCGCTGACCTCCACCTGTGCGCCGGCATCACGCAGGCGCTGCGCCAGTTCCAGCGCGCGGCTGTTGCGCAGGTCCGGGCAATCCTCCTTGAAGGTCACGCCCAGCACCAGGATACGCGACTGCGCAGGTGCGCGGCCGCGTTCGGCCAGCATTGCCAGCACACGCGACGCCACGTGCTCACCGACGCGGTTGTTGACCTGCCGCGCGGTGTGGATCAGGTCCGGGTGGTAACCCACGCTCTCGGACTTGTGCAGCAGGTAGTACGGGTCCACGCCGATGCAGTGGCCGCCGACCAGGCCCGGCCGGAACGGCAGGAAGTTCCACTTGCTGCCGGCGGCGTCGAGCACATCCTGGGTGTCGATGCCGAGCCGGTCGAAGATCAGCGCCAGCTCATTGACCAGCGCGATGTTGACGTCACGCTGGATGTTCTCCACCACCTTGGCCGCTTCGGCCACACGCATCGACGGCGCCGGGAAGGTACCGGCGGCGATGATGCGCTGGTACAGGCCATCAATCACCGCAGCCACTTCCGGTGTCGACCCCGAGGTGATCTTGCGGATATCGGCCAGGCGCCGCTGTCGGTCGCCGGGGCTGACCCGCTCCGGGCTGTAACCACAGTAGAAGTCTTCGTTGAAGCGCAGCCCGGACAGCTGCTCCAGCAGCGGCACGCAGACCTCTTCGGTGGTGCCGGGGTACACCGTGGATTCGTAGATCACCAGGTCACCCGCACGCAGGTGGCTGGCGATCAGCCGCGTCGCCGAACGCAGCGGCTCCAGATCGGGCTGCTCATAGGCATCGATCGGGGTCGGCACGGTAACGATGTAGACATTGCAGGCATCGAGCAAAGCAGGATCGCTGCCGTACTGCAACTGCTGCGCACTGGCCAGCTCATCGGCCTCCATTTCCAGCGTATGGTCCTGGCCGTCGCGGAGCTCGGCGATGCGATCAGCATCGATGTCGAAGCCGAGCGTCGGCCAGTGCCGGCCGAAGGCCACCGCCAGTGGCAGGCCCACGTAGCCCAGCCCGATCACCGCGAAGCGCGGCGACGCTGCTGCCGCAAGCGGCGCGCTCAACGCCGCATCCCATGCAACGGCTGAAATCGCATGCGTACTGCCATGGGCATGGCCGACCTACTCATTCGCTTTGCCACTCCGGGAAGATCCATGCGAGAAAGGCTACAGCCTAACGGCCCGGGTGCCCGGCCGCCAAGGTGGGGTCAGGAGCCCAGTGCGACCGCGGCCGGCTCCAGTTCGCCATCGGCGCCGGTCCAGGCCTGCAGCAGGCGCTCGAAGCCACCGCCGCCAAGCACGAAGCCCGGCCATGAGGCGTCGACGATCTGTACCAGCAGTTCTGTATCAATGCGCCGGGTCCCCATCGACCAGCGCGGGAATGCCCGCTGCGCCACCGGCGCGCGGCACAGCACCTTCAGTTGTCCATGGCTGCGCGCATTGGCGATGCGCTGGTACACCGAATCGATGCCATCCTCCGGGCCTTCCAGGTACTGCAGGAAACGGCTGCCATCGAACATCAGCACACCCGTGACACCGGCTACTCGGTTGAATGCCGTGGCATCGGCCAGCAGGCGGTCAAGATCGGTTGTCTGCAGGTCGGCGCGGGCCTCGCTGGCATAGGCAATCGCGTGCAGCGACATCGGGTGGCTCCCCCCCCTGGGAACGAGGCTTTGGACTATGACATGAATGGGAGCGACAGTTAAGCACACCGCCGCTCCACTGCAATCCGGTCGGGATTCTGCAGCTGGGCTACAATCGGCGCCGCGCTGCAGGCCCGGATGGCGAAACTGGTAGACGCATCGGACTTAAAATCCGCCGGGGGCAACCCCATGCCGGTTCGATTCCGGCTCCGGGCACCATCGCACTTTTCACGACGAACGTCAGATTGCACGCGAGTAGCGCGGCTGCTCGCAGACGGCACGCAGGTATGGGTCGAAGCACATCGCCAGCAGCCGCAGCAATGGCCGTCCAGGCTCGCTGGCGCGCACTACACCGTCACGGTACTCGGCCAGGCCGTCTTCCTGCAGCCGCTGTACCGAACGCAGGTCTTCGGCGAAGTACTGCTCGAAATCCACGCCATGGCGCTGGCCCAGCACCGCACCGTCCACCTCGCCCTGGCACATCAGCTGCTGGATGAGTTCTGCGCGCAGCTGGTCGTCGGCGCTGAGCGCCACACCGCGCCACACCGGCAACTGCCCCTGGTCCACGGCATCCTCCCACGACGGCAGGTCGCGCGGATTCTGGCTGTAGGTGGCACCGATGTGGCTGATCGCACTCACGCCCAGGCCGAGCAGATCGGTGTCGGCGTGGGTGGTATAGCCCATGAAATTGCGATGCAGCTGCCCGGCGCGCTGCGCACGTGACAGATCTTCTTCCGGCAATGCGAAGTGATCCATGCCGATGTACTGGTAGCCGGCCGCAGAGAGTTTCTCCACCGCCAGGCCCAGCAGCGCCAGCTTGTCTTCCGGCGAAGGCAAGCGGCGTTCGTCGATCTGCTTCTGTGCGCGGAACAGATGCGGCAGGTGTGCGTAGCCGTACACCGCCAGGCGATCCGGGCGCAATGCCAGCACCCGTTCCAGGGTGCGGCCAAACCCTTCCAGGCTCTGTCCCGGCAGCCCATAGATCAGGTCGACGTTGACCGAACGCATGCCGCTGTCGCGGCAGGCCTGCAGGATGTCCAGCGTCTGCTGCACGCCCTGCACGCGGTTGATCGCTTCCTGTACCTGTGGGTCGAAATCCTGCACGCCCAGGCTGGCCCGGTTGAAGCCCAGCCGTGCAAGCATGGCGACATCGCGGGTATCGATGAAGCGCGGATCGAGTTCGATCGAGAAATCGCGCTGCGGCGAATCGCTGAAATCAAAGCGCCGGCGCAGTCCTTCCACCAGCGTGGTCATCGCCTCGGCCTCGAGGAAGTTCGGCGTGCCCCCGCCCAGGTGCAGCTGGATGACCTCACGGCCGTCCTCGAACTGCGGCGCCAGCAGGTCGGCCTCGGCCAGCACGCGCGCGACGTAGCTGTGGCCACGGCCGCGGTCGCGGGTGATCACCCGGTTGCAGCCGCAGTAGAAGCAGGGGCTGGAGCAGAACGGCACATGCACGTACAGCGACAGCGCGCGGGCCAGCTGGTTGCTGTCGGCGATTGCCTGGCGCAGTGCCGGCGCATCGAAGCCATCGTGGAAATGAGGCGCGGTCGGATACGAGGTGTAGCGCGGCCCCGGCCGGTCATGCCGGCGCAGCAGGTCGGGGTCGAAGGTCCAGGCAAGACCGCCGGCGGCGGGAGAGAACGTGTCCATGCCGCCAGCATCGCGCCGGGCGTACCCGACCGCCTTGACCCAGATCAATCGCGGGCGGGGATTCCCAGCACCGGCAGGCCGACCTGCGGCCAGCGCAGCATCTGGTAGCGCTTCCAGAAGGTGTCACCGATGCGCGTGGCGACGTCGTTGGCCAGCACCTGCATGGGCGGGTTGCCGCACTCGGCGGTGGTGATCCGGAACAGCACCAGCCAGCGGTCGAACAGGTCCTTGTCCAGCTCGATGGCCATGTGCTTGGACATCGGCGAGCCCTTGAAGCGGCGCGTGCCGCGCAGCATTGCCGACCAGAAATCGACCAGCTGCGCCAGGTGTTCCGGCCAGTCGCGGACGTGTGCCTCGAACACGGGCCCCAACCGCTCTTCCTCGCGCACGCGCGCATAGAAGTCGTGGACCAGGCGGGTCACTTCCAGCTCGGTGCACAACCCGGGCGAGGCGACGGGCAGGACGGGCGGCGGCATTGCGTTCATCGGGGCACCCAAAGCTTGCCGGCAGTGTGCCGTAGCCGGCCGGCACCGCCGTTGATCCAGATCAATGTCGGCGCAGTTCGCTGCACCTAGGCTGGCACGCCTGCAGGAAGCATGCCCTGCGGATGCTGCGCCAGCCTCGGCGGAGTATACGCGCCGCCCTCATTCCGATCCGGGACAGCATGAACAGACCCTCTCCCAGCCGCCGCCAGCAGCTGATCCAGCACTGGGGCGCCATCCTCTGGCCCAGCTTCATCGCTGCAGGCCTGGCCAGCGTGGTGTTCTTCGCCTTTGTCGACCCGCTGCGTCTGCAGGCGATCAGCTTTCCGGGTACGGCGATCAGCCGCGAACTGGGCTATACGGCAGGATTCTTCATGTTCTGGTCGGTGACCGCACTGTCCAGCGCGGTCACCTGGTACCTGCAGCGACCGATGCCAAGCGACGACGACGACGAGCTGCCGCTGGGATGAGCACGCCCTGCACCGGAATCCCACGCCGCTGGCATTGGCGCGGCGCGCTCAGCATGCTCTTGCTGGCCTTGTTCTATGCCCTGCCATGGCTGCGCTGGAATGGGCGGCAGGCCCTGCTGCTGGACATCAACGCGCGGCGCTTTGACCTGTTTGGCTGGACATTGTGGCCCAGCGATGTCGGCGTGCTGATCGGGTTGCTGGCGGTGCTGGCGGTCGGCCTCGCGCTGCTCACCCACCTCGCCGGCCGCATCTGGTGCGGCCACGCCTGCCCGCAGACGCTATGGCGCCGCGCCTTCGACTGGATTGCGCGCGCCATGGCCCGGGCCTTGCCAGCGCCCGCCGTGCGCCCTGCCACCCAGGTGGCATGGGGGCTGCTGTCGCTGTGGACCGGCATCACGTTCGTCGGTCTGTTCAGCCCGATCGAAGAACTGGTGGCCGCCGCGCCGCATGCCGGCTGGAGCGGCTGGGAAACGTTCTGGGTGCTGTTCTATGCCGCCGCCACCTGGGGCAATGCCGGCTTCCTGCGCGAGCAGGTGTGCCGTTCGCTGTGCCCGTTCGCGCGCCTGCAGCCGCTGCTGACCGATCCGCATACACCGCGCATGTTGTACGACGCGCGCCGCGGCGAACCGCGCGGCATGCGTCCGTCTGGGCTGGGGGGCGTGCTCGGACGCGGCCGTGGCCTGCTCGACCCGACCACCGCACAGGACTACGTGTTCCGCGCTGCACATCCGCTGCTGGCCGGACCGATGCCTACCTTCAGCGCCGACCGCCTGGGCGACTGCACCGATTGCGCTGCCTGTGTCAGCGCCTGCCCGATGCAACTGGATATCCGCCAGGGACCTCAGGCCGATTGCCTGGCCTGCGGCGCCTGCCTGGAGGCCTGCTCGCAGCAGCAGCACCAGGCCGGTTTCGGCCCGGGGCTGGTACGCTACTGCAGTCCGCAGGCCATGGCCGGGCAACCGCGGCAATGGTGGCGACCGCGGACCCTGGCACTGCTGTCGATGCTGCTGGCGCTGTTGGCCTGCGGCGCCTGGCGCCTGCTTTGAATCAACGGATCAACGCTGCCCGTTGGCGTGCGGCGGAACCAGCTGCGCACGTCGGACGATGCCCAGCTGCTCGATGATCAGCGCCATTTCATTGGTGACTTCGGTACGCTCGGTCCCCTGCGGGACCAGGCGGTCCAGCACCTGCTGGTAGGTATCCCAGAACGCCGGACCGCATCCGTGTTTGTGATAACTGGCTTCCAGTTCGCGGCGTACCCGTTCAGCCAAGCCATGCATGCCGTATTCCATACGACCTCCGTTGGACTTGTTCTGCATCGTTGACGGTCTACCGACTCACTTGCGAGCTACTGAAAGACTCCCGGGCTTCACGTCCGGTTGATCCCAATTAGTCATAGATTTCACGACAGGTCAATTACATAACGCGACTTTCGTGATCGAAATTATTAATCGTTCACGAAACCACATGCGGGGAGACGGGGTGCCCGGATGGGTCGGACCCGACACGCTGCCCCGATTTCCCGGCCCCGCTTTGGTAGGCGCCATCGATGAGCCAGTCCCGTTCCATCGAAGTTTCCAATGTTGCTAAGCATACTTAGCAAATACTGTTTAGAGTGCTATATGCGACAAAAGGCGGCGTAGTTGAGGCTTACTCGCCCTGCGTAGCCTCAGTCGCGGGGAACAGGTTGGGGTAGCGCTGATGCAGAATGTATTGGCGTAGCGCAGGAATCGGAAAGTTCTTGGGCCATTGCGACACTGCAGATCGGCTTATGCCAAAAAAGCGCGCCAGTTCGGCATCGGTCCGGAAACCCAGCCGGGCGCGTACCTGCCCCTTGCTCCAGAATTCGGTCACGGTCGGTCCTTCTGTTAACCAGACTTATTCTTGGAACAAGGGCACTTTGCGATCCACGCGTTAAGCTGGCTTGCATAGATGAATACTCTCGGCCAACGACTCGCCATTGCCATGAAGAAAGCCGGGCATCCTCGCCCGGCCGATCTGGCCCGCGCCGCCGATTCGACGACGGCAACCATCAGCAACTGGCTCAACGACCATGTCAGCCCCGCCCATGTGAAGGCCGAACAGCTGTTCCGCATCGCCGATGCGGCCAAACTGGACGCGCGTGAACTGCTGTACGGCGTGAGCGGGCTTGGCGTCGGTGAGCGGGGCAATACCTATATCCCCAGCCAGGCCCACCTGGATGTCTGGCAGGACGCCTACGAACTGGTCAGCCATCTGGTGGAGGAGAAGGGATTGCAGATCGACCATCGCCGCCACGCGGCCCTGGACCTGCTGGCCTTCGAACTGCTGATGGACGGCTTCAGCCGCAGCAAGGTCATCCGGGTGCTGACGACCTCGATGACGTGAATGCACTGCCACTGGTAGCATGGTCGCGGATGGGGATGGGGCTCCCCCGATAACCGCCCGAAAGGGCTGATGGCTCCTGCCAGGACGAACCGGTGTTCGTCGATGGCGGGCCGTGCCTGCCGTCGGCGTTCGCCATCGAATCAGCGAACCCGCAACCGAGGCACGTGATGCACGCATTGAACAATTATCTGCTGGTCTTCATCGGCGGCGGGCTCGGCGCCTGCCTTCGCTATGCCTGCAACCTGATCGGTGCGCGGGTATCAGTCGGCAGCCCGTGGCCATGGTCGACCTTCCTGATCAACATCAGCGGTGCACTGCTGATGGGCGTGCTGGTCGAAGCCTTCGCCCTGCGCAATGGCGCCTCACCGCAGTTGCGCCTTCTGCTGGCCACCGGCGTCCTCGGCGGCTACACCACATTTTCCACCTACGCGCTGGAAATCGGTCTGCTGCTGCAGCGCGGCCAGCATGGCCTGGCAGCGTTGTACGCCGGCGGTTCGGTGGCGCTGGGCCTGGTTGGCCTGTTCGGTGGCATGAAACTGGCCCGGCTGGTGCTGGGCTGAGGCTCAGCCCGCGCCGGCGCGGGCCTGTCCGCGCCACTCCCGCGGCGACTGTCCGGTATGTGCCTTGAATGCACGCGACAGTGCGGCTTCGCTGCCATAGCCGACGTCGTCAGCGATCCGCTTCAATGGGCGCCCCTGGCGCAGCGCCTGCTGCGCCAGGCCCACCCGCCAGCCCTGCAGGTACTGGCCCGGGGTAGTGCCCATCGCCTCACGGAAACTGGCAGCAAAGACGCTGCGTGACATGCCGGCGACCTCGGCCAGGTCTTCCAGGGTCCAGGACTGTGCGGGCGCTTCATGCATCGCCACCAGCGCCAGCCGCAGCCGCGGATGCCCCAGCCCGGCAAACAGGCCACCACGCATCTCGCCCCCTTCCATCAGCTGCCGCAGCACCTGGATCATCACCACCTCGAACAGCCGGTTGACCATCGCCGCACGCCCACAGCGCTGCTCGAAGGCTTCTTCGAACAGCAGCTCCAGCGCTGCGTTGCCGCCGTACAGGTCGGCCAGCGGCAGGCAGATGAAATCGGGCAACGCCGCGCTGATCGGGTTGAGCCGCCCGCCCTCGAAATGCAGATTGGCGCAGGCCATGTCGGCGCCATGCTGCGGATCGGTACTGAACCGATGCGGCATCGGCCGTGGGTACAGCAGCAGGCTCGGCACCTCGACCTGGACGGTCTGCTGGCCATGGCTGACCTGCAGCGGGCCACGTCGCACCAGGTGCAGCTGCCCGGCGTCATCCTCGCCCGCCAGCGAGTTGATGCCACACAGCGCGCCGGCATGGAACACCGAGGCAGTGACCGCAAAGCGTTCAAGCAGAATGGCGAGCCGGTCGACCATGACGGGACCCTGGGTAAAGTAGAAAGAGATCAAGGCGACACATCGTATCGGAATCCTCCCGTAGCGGACGTGATCAACTCCGGGAGCGGGCGCCCCCCCAGCCCGCCCTTCCTGCGGCAGTGCAGCGCGCGCAGGCTGCTGGCGGCGTCTAAGCTGACGCGATTCCCGGATGGAATGCCCGTGATGTGTCGCTGGCTACGATATGCCCTCTCCCTCGCCCTGCTATTCCCTGCGACACCGGTGATGGCCGCACCCGCTGCATCTCCGCGCACGTTCAGTGGCGAGCTGCAGGGCGCGCCGTGGCGCTTGGACGTGCCGGCCGACTGGAACGGTGACCTGGTGATGCTGGCGCACGGCTACGAGCCGGTAGGCATGCCACGTGCTACGCCGATGGCTGCCAATGACGGCACCGCGCCACTGCTGGCGGCAGGCTACGCCGTCGCGCAGAGCGCCTATGCCAGCCAGGGCTGGGCGGTGGCCGATGCGATCACCGACATGGAACGCCTGCGCCGGCATGCAGTGGCTGAACTCAAGCATGTGCGCCATATCTGGATGCTGGGATTTTCGATGGGCGGCGCCGTGACCCTCGCCAGCCTCGAACGGTTCCCGCAACACTACGCTGGTGGCGTGTCGCTATGCGGCGCCAATCTCAGTGGCGAACAGATCGCGAGTGATCTGCTGACCACGCTGGTCGCTTTCGATTACTTCTTTGCCAAGGCCGAAGGCCTGCCGGCTGCGGGCCTGGTCTCACGCGACGCGGCTGCGCTGCCACAGGGCGAACTGTACCAGGGCATCTCCAATGCGCTGCAACGCAGCCCCTCGCATGCCGCGTTGCTGGCACAGCGGCTGCAGGTGTCCGCTGATGCACTGGCCGGCACGATCAGCCTGCATGCTCTGGTCCTGCACGAACTGGCCACGCGCAGTGGCGGCATGCCGGTGGGCAACAGAGGTGTGGCTTACAGCGGCTTCGGTGACGACATGGCGTTCAATGCCGGCGTGCAACGTGTCGATGCCGTGCCTGCCGCGCAGGCCGCTGTCCGCAGGGAGCTGGCATTGAGCGGTGCGTTGAGGCGACCACTGGTGATCCAGTTCAACAACAACGACCCGACGATCGTGCCGCGCATGCAGACGGTGTACCCGCAGACGGCCGCACGGGCCGGCGCCCGTCCGCTGCCACAGGTGCTGCCGCCCGTTGGCGAAGGCCATTGTGGCTTCTCCGGCGCGCAGATCATCGAGGCGTTGAAGGCCGCGCAGCGTTGAGCAATCGCGGCCCACGCGCAGGTCAGCCGCCCAGCGTGCCCATCGTGAAGGTGTAGCCCGAGCTCATCAGGAATTCGCGCATGCGCATTTCCGCGCGCCGTGGTGAGGCCAGGTTGGCCGGCGCGTACAGGGCATACACCAGGCCCGACCCTTCGATATGCTCGCGGCGCACCCCGCAGCGGGCGGTTTCCGAGGCGATGACCCATCCGTCCTTCAGCCGATCCGGGCCAATGGATTGCCCGTTCTTCAAGCGGAAGGTCAACCAGCGCACATCTGCCGTGACTTTGCTCATTTCCGTTTCGCTCCGTGGCTGGAACGACGCGTGATGTCCTTGCTCGCCATTGCGGCTCCCTGAGACGTGGAACTCGACCATAGCGCCTTTCCATGTCGTGGCCGGCTGAGACTGGCGACCGGGGCGCGGCGAACGGCTGCGCGGCGTCGGAAATGGCGGCCGCAGGGAGCGCCCTGCCGGCGCAGTTCACAGGCAGGGAACCCGACTCACGCAGCGCGGTCGCTGCCCTGGTTCAAGGCGTGCAGCGCATCGGCCAGCGCCTGGATTTCGGCACGCAGGGCCAGCCGCTGCAACCACCGCCCGGGGATTCCGCGCGCACCATGGAATGCGCCCGCCAGCTGCCCCGCAATGGCGGCCGTGGTGTCGGCGTCCTCGCCAAGATTGGCCGCCTCGAGTACGACGGCTTCAAAGGTGTCGTGGCGATCAAAGCACCAGAGTGCAGCTTCCAGACTGTCGACAACATAGCCATTGCCACGGATCTGCTCACGCGCGGCACCGCGGTAGCCGCCCGCCGCGATCTGCTGCAGCCGCACGCTCTCGACGGGAACATTGCTGAGATCCAGCACCCCGTCACGGGTGCCGCCTGCCAACGCCCGCTCCAGCGCGACGGCCAGCAGGCGGCACGCCTCCAGGCACTCCTGCGCAGCGTGCGTCGTTCGCGAACTCAGCTCGGCCATTGCCTGCAGGTCGGGAGTCCCGGCGTAGCGCAATGCCACCGGCGCCAAACGCATGATCGAGCCATTGCCGGCGCTGCGTGGGTCGTCACTACCCGCCAGCGGTTGGCCGTCCTGCAGGAACCGGTCGATGGCAGCCCGCGTTGCCATACCGATATCGAAGCACTCGCCGGTCGCACTCCAGTACCCATGCCGGTACCAGTTGGCGTAGCGGTTCATCTGATCGTGCACATCCAAGGTGTCGCAACGCACCAGGCTCTCGGCCAGGCACATCGCCATGGAGGTATCGTCGGTCCATTGCCCCGGCTGCAGCTGGAACGGCCCACCGCCCACCATGTCGGTGATCGGGGTGAAGCTGCCACGAGGCTTGAACTCCAGCGTGGTACCGACGGCATCGCCGCACGCCAGGCCGAGCAAGGCGCCGCGGAAGTGATCAATCTGGCTCATCACACGAGTGTAGCGCCACCGCATCTGCCATAACTGACAGCCGGGCGGTGATCGCGAGCGGGGAACTGATCGCAGCCAAACAAAAAAGCCCTGACCGGAGTCAGGGCTTTTCAATTGGAGGCCTCAAGCGGAATCGAACCGCTGTAAACGGATTTGCAATCCACCTCAAACCATGCCAAATCAATAGTTTAATAAGGCTTTCCACCCATTCCGCCCGCCATCCTTGAGGATCATCGAGATGAGGGATCCTCACTTCTGCCAATGCAACACTCCGCCCTGTCCCCAGAGAGCACCTATGACGCGGCGTCGCAGATCGTCACGGGTGAGCTCGCAACTTCAGTGCAGACAGAACGCAAGCTTCACTAGGGCGAGTCCGCTCGCGCTGACGCGGCCGCCCAATGCGCTGTCCAGAGAAGCGTATGCGGCGAAGCAGAAAACAACTATCGAAAGGACGAGTAAGACGGTCAGCGTCCTATGCTGGGTGTCGACCCGCTTCTCCAATGCTGAAAAAGCGGGGATGTACATCGCCGCAACCGCATCCGGCTGCCCTTCGAGATTGCTTCTCCGGAGCGCGATTTCAGCACCGATAGCAGCTACGGAATTCCTTTGATTCCTGATCAAGAGGAACATCAGCACTACAAAAACGGCCACACCGAGAAAAATAGCAACATTCTTATAAACCTTGCCTGCCTCAAACGCCGCACCCGCGACAAGAATAGCCGCAGGCAACGCCAAAAGCTGATTCTGCATCTCGGCTGCGACCTGCCTGAATCGCTCGGACTGGGTGCCGGCGCGACGATGGTGCCAGCAATCGACTGTGCCTGATCGATGAGTCAGTCCGATGCGCCAAGGTTAGGACTCTGCAAGGCATTTCGACCGCTCCAACCGCCGAACACGCGAACCAAGCCTACGCGCAGGACATGTGTGGAAAATCCGTTAGCAGCGGAAAATCCAGCCTCAGTGCCGATGCATCGATTGCAGCCGATTCACCATGACGGAATGGCATTCACTGACTTTGGGAATCATCCGCGCGACCTCCCTCTTCACGTCCTGAGACAGGTCCGGATCATTGAGAACTTCGTTGAATGTCTGAACGAGACGCGCTTCAGACTTCTCCAACTCTTTCACATATTGGTACTGGGTCTCGCCAAACGCGGCGAGCATCTTCCCATAGTACTGATGCATCGCGCCCACGAATGTGCCTCGCTCTGCGGGGCGACCACCACTTGTGGAAACAATTTTACTGATCTCTTCGACCAGCTCGCCTTTAACCCCTGCAATGCCCATGAAGAGATCAGAAAGCTCCGAGCTCTCTATTCGATCCGAGGCTTCCTCATAGAACGCCTTCCCGTCTCGCGATATCTCTATCAAGTCATTGAGGCGGCTCTCAATTCTAGACTGCATGGTTTGAAGGCCCATGGCACTTCTCCCTAATTGGTTCAATCGCAAATTTCGAAGCCGTGTCCGTCACGCTGCCGACTTGTAGCCGGAGGGGAAACAGCTATTTGGATGCGGCCCTCCTCGCATATAGAAGGACAGTCTCCTCATCTTTGATAGCAATCTTTACTGAGGAAAGCCATCTACTTGCAGCCCCCGAGTTCTCAATCAGAACGGCGAGATCGTCGCATAGGCAATTGGCACATAGATAGCCGCCAGGACTTGGTCTCCGGCACCTTTTGCATGGCAGCAACGTGGTCTCAGACGGGCTCCGAAGTTGATATGCCACCCGCACCATCAAAGCCTCTGCGTCTGTGCTCCTGTCTCTCAGCCTGTTCATGCACTTCGCTCCTTCTACAGAAAGGGGCAGCGCAAACCTGCGCCACCCTCTTTCAACTACTCACAGTCGATCTTACTTGTTCGACTTATGAGCTCCGCCTTCATTGGCATTACGCTCTTTGGACTCCTTGTCCTGGCGTTCTTGCTCCTGTTGCTGTTGCTTCTGCTTCCCTGCATCCGGCTCCGCCACAGCGGGCTTGTTGGTATTGGATGCATCACGTTTGAAGTCATTCATAGCTTTACTCCATCGCGGTGGACTCACCGCACTGGAAGCATGCGCGCCGCCCCGTTAGCTGCAGGTCGCTTTCCAAGAGAAGACTGAACCGAGCACATGAATGAGCCCATTCGACCAACAGGCGTACACTGACCTTGGCGCATTCGAGGAAAATGCCATGAGCAGGGATACAAGCTTCGTTGATGTCGAACGAGAGATCATCTATTGGCGCGTGCACTTCGGCTCCGGTGCATTTCCTGGAGCCAGCTTCGGCCTAGATATTCAACCGATCATCAAAATCGCATGCGACATCTACACAAGAGATCCACATGGAAGCCGTGAAGCCTGGCTTGACGATCTAGTGAGGAGACTCAACATGCGATCACGCGACATGAGCAATGAGGCCGCCGCCAGAGAATTTGCGTCTCGATGCTGGGACCACCTCCTCCACTGATGAAGGACCCGACTTCACTCACACTGCATTTCTCAAGCAAGAGCGCCCCAAGCCAAGCCGCCTGCGGGCAAATAGAACGATGATGGACGGCGCAGTTCTACGCCGCCCACTCAAGTTTTACGCTAATTGCTCCTACTTGCATTTTTGAGACTTCAGCCCTCTAGATCATGTTCCACTAGATTCGCGCACAGGCCTCACTGAACATCTTGAGCTGGATTTGCTGCTCGCAGGAAAGCAGCCTCAATGGAACGGTCGCTTCTGCGCCGAGCATGTACCCGTATCGCTTGAAGCCTTTCACTCCGATACTTGACCCGTATCCATATCGCTCGCAGCCCTTCAAGTTGGTGCTGGATGCGTACCTGTAGCCCTCGACGTCGTTCATACATAAATCACTCCATCGCGATGAACTCACCGCCAGACGATGGTGCGCCTTGGCACGTTACCGCCCCGCGACGCTTCACGAGAAAGATGAACCTATGACGTGGCTAGCTTGTGGTGAAGCCGACAATCCCGCCGCTCTCGCGAGGGCGACGGGGCCACCGCCAATGCCAGGTGCTGAGATCACCTGTGTTGCGGCGCTGCCCGGATGCTTGCCGGCATCCGGGCGGCGCCCTGTCTTGCTAGATGGTCACTTCGATGAGCGGCATGTTGGGTGCGGCCTCAATCAGGCGCCCACCTCTGACCCACACGTTGTATGGAATGGCCAACTGGAGCTGGCCAAAGGCCCGCATCTGCCCCCCGTCATAAGTGGTCAACGTGCTGGTGCCGTCACTGCTGTGAGCGGTGACTGTCGCGAGCAAGCGAGGGCTACTGCTTACCAACTCGCCAAATTGATCCCAGAGGTCAGTCCGCATCGGTGTAGTGCCTCTCCAGAGTGGCGGTCTGTTCAATCACAACGGCCTGCTGATCGATCACGACCTCAATGCGCAGCGAATCGCACTGCCCGTGCCAGGTGCCTTCAGCCCCGACCACCTCCACCAGATCCAAGGGCATGATTGCGCCAACCTCGCCCGGCTTCAGCGGCTTCGGAAACAGTGGCACTGTCAGGTCCACCGCAGCCTGCTCCCCTCGATCGCATAGAACATTCCGCCCTCGCTCCGCTCCGGCAGCCGCCACGCTGATGAGCGGGCTGCTTACTTGCTGAGCAAAGAGCTGCCCGGCCTCGCCAGCCTTTCTCACCTTGCAGGTCACGCCCTTGCCGGCCAGCTCGCCGGTCACGATAACTGCGTCGTACAGCGGCGCGCTCCGCATCTGGAGGCTCTCCGTCAGCACGATGTCCTCCTGCAACACATGGTTCGGCTGGGTGTCGCGCCAGAGCCAAGGGCTGACCGGATAGCTCGCGCGAACATGCAGCGCAAGGTCCTTCGCATCAGACTGAACAACGGCGCCACTCGCCTCCCCAGAACGGGAATAGATGGCCTTCGAAATCACCCTCATACGCCGCAAGCTTCGCCAGCAGTACCGAAGTCATGGGTACCTGACGCTTGCTCCCGTTCTTTGTCTTGTCCAAGAAGATCGTACGCCGCGCCACATCGAGTTGGCTGCGCTCTAGCGTATAGATCTCCCGCATGCGCATGGCGGTTTCCAGCGCCATGTCGAACATTAGAATCAGCGCCTCCCGCTGCGGCAGATCGAGCGGCCGCTGCCGCCCCGGCGGCTTTGCGCCGGCGAGGATCTCGCGGATGCGTTCTTCTTCACCAGGCTCCAGACGGCGATCACGCTCCTGGTCAGCTTTCGCTTCACCATCTATGCGCTTCACGGCGATCTTGTCATCAGCCGTGTACGTCGAATAACCCCGAGGCAGGAGTCGCAGAGGGTTCATTGGCAGCGCGCCGTGAGCAGCCAGCCAATCCAGGGCACGAAAGCGCCCCCACGTAGTGCCGGATCGTTGAAGGCGCAAGGTTCTGCTCGCGCTTCATGGTGGTCACCCACTCGGTCGCCCAGGTGAAGGTCAGCTGCGGCAGCGTAATGCCGATCGGCAGTCGCGAAAGCAGCACAGGCAGCAGTTGCTCATCATCCACCGAGATGTGCTGCGCGCTCCGATACTCGCTGACCTGGCTGCGTAGATCCTTCGCAGCCGCCTTGGTATTGGCCAGCTCCTCCGGCACCACCCCACGGTCGAGCAGCGCTTCGAGGCGGCGCACATACTCGTCGCCCTCCGCCTCCGACGCAAAGCTCAGGTAGACCGGCTGGGGCAACAGTCCCGCCCGCTTGATCGTGTACTACCAGGAGTCGCCCCGGCGTCGCTTGGTTGCCATCCCTGCTCAAACTCACGTAAACGCACTCGGCACATGTTAACGCGAGTTTGCCACCCAAAAACGGGTGGCAGACCGATGATTTCAGGGCCGAATCAGGGGATTTCGGCCAGCAACGCTAAACGCCAGGCAAAGAAAAAGCCCTGATAAATCAGGGCTTTATTTGGAGGCCTCAAGCGGAATCGAACCGCTGTAAACGGATTTGCAATCCGGTGCATAGCCACTCTGCCATGAGGCCAACGTACTGCGCGCCAGGAACCTAGCCCTGACAAGACAAAACCCCAAGATGGGGCCTGTCGGAACATGGAGCGGGAAACGAGACTCGAACTCGCGACCTCAACCTTGGCAAGGTTGCGCTCTACCAACTGAGCTATTCCCGCGTAAGCCGACATGCTACCGGAAATCCGGAAAACACACCAGCGATTTCACTTTTCTGACTGCGCGTAAAGCCTTGTGGCCCAACGTGCCCCGCCTTGCCGGGGCGGGAGAAAAACAAGGCCCCTACCGGGGCCCTGTAGAATCTGGAGCGGGAAACGAGACTCGAACTCGCGACCTCAACCTTGGCAAGGTTGCGCTCTACCAACTGAGCTATTCCCGCAGATTCTTCGACCTGCGTCGAAGGAGCGCTATTGTGTCCAAATTCCTTCACGCCGTCAACAGTCTTCACATCATGCGGTCACGAGCGTCCGGGCTGGGGTACGCTGCCCCGCCCAAGCACGGACACCGCCGATGCCTAGACGCTACGTCCGCCTGTTCTGGTTGCTGGTCGCGCTGACCTGGTTGGCGCTGATCGCCGCACTTGTCAATGCTGGCTTCACCCCAGACTACTGGCTGCTGCATCGCCTGGAAGGCGCCCAGCTGCCCTACCCGACCAGCACCGTCATCGTGTTCGCGTTGCTGGGCACGGTTGAACTGGTGGTGGCGGCACTGATCGTGCGCCCGTGGAAACTCAAACGCCTGTGGCTGCGCCTGCTTATCGCGTTCGCCCTGCTGCTGGTGTGGTCGATACCGTGGATGCTGTCGGCGATGCACCAGCCGCCGGTACAAGGCATGCACCTGCTGTGGTTGCTGCTGCTGGACGTGGGATTGCTGCTGGCGCTGTGTGTGGTGTCGGCGGTGAGCGCGTGGCGGGCGCTCTGCCGGCGCGGGTCACCACAGACTCCCCCGCCGCAGCGCTAGAGACCTACTTCCGGAACTCCACCCGCACGTGCTGGCCGAAGCGCGCCTTGGCTTGCCCATCGAACTCCAGCACGCACTCCACCACTTTGGCCACGCCACGCCCTGCATCTTCAGGCAGGCGTGCCTGCGCGAACACCGGACTGATGCGCACCACGCGTGCAGGCGGCAGCGTGCCCGTGTTCTCCGCACCATCACTATCCGGCACGACAGTAGCCTTCATGCCCACCTGCACGGCATCGGCGTAGGCGGCGCTGAGTTCGGCGCGCACCTGCAGCGGGCGCGCCGGCAACAACGAGATCGCCGGCTTGCCCGCCTGCACGAAGGCACCGACGCCCGGCACCTGGCCGACCACGGTGCCGGCTTCCGGCGCGCTCAACGACATCTGCTGCAGTTTCAGCTTCGCGTGCTCCAGCTTGTGCTGCGCCATGTCCACCTGCGCACCAGCCACCTCGACATCGGCACGCACACCGGCCAGCTGCTGTTTGGCCGCATCGGCCTGCTGGTTCGAGGACACACCTTCGCTGGCGCCCGTGGACAGTCGGGTGGCGTTGCGCTCCAGTTCGCGCAGCTGCGCCTGGCTGCCCTTCAGGCGGTCATTGGCCAAGGCCAGATCGGCGGTGGCCATTGCCACTTCCTGCTGCAACAGGGCGCCATCCAGCGACAGCAGCAGCTGCCCCGTCTTCACCGTGGCGCCTTCCTTCACCGGCGCTGCAGTGATCGAGCCATCCACCGGCGGTGCCAGTGCGATCAGGCCACCTTCGACGTCAATGATGCCCCGCGCCACGGCGACCTTGCCGTCGGCGGCAGTACCCGCCTTGCCTGAGGGGGCCGACGCGGCGGTGGGCGCTTCCCTGGAACAGGCGCCGAGCAGCAGTGCCGCGGACAGGGCCAGGCTGAGGGGAAGCAGATGCGACGTCTTGGTCATGGGGCGGACTCTACGGTTTCGTTCTGGCGGCGGTCATCACGGACCATGCCGTCTTCCATGGCGATCACCCGATCGGCATGCCGGATCAGGCGCGGATCGTGGCTCACGCACAGCACGGTGGCGCCATGCGCACGTGCGTAGCGATGCAGGATGTCGATCACGCGCTGGCCGTTCTCGGCATCCAGCGCGCTGGTGGGTTCGTCTGCGAAGATCAGGGTCGGCGACTTGGCAAACGCGCGGGCAACCGCCACGCGCTGTTTCTCGCCACCGGACAGCTGCGCCGGGCGCATGTGGCTGCGATGGCTGAGGCCGACTTCTTCCAGCGCCTTGCGGGCCAGCGGTTCGCTTTCGCGATTGCCCATGCCGCGGTAGCCCAGTGGCAGCTGCACCTGCTCCAGCGCGGTCAGCGCCGGGAACAGGTTGAAGCCCTGGAACACGAAGCCGACATGATGCAGGCGGAAACGCTCCACTTCACTGCGGGTCATGTGGCCCACATCCTGGCCCAGCGCGTGCACGCGACCGCCATCGGGTGCGGACAGGCCGGACAGCAGCGACAGCAGCGTGCTCTTGCCGCAGCCGGACGGGCCGGATACCAGGGTCAGCTCGCCGGGATAGATGTCCAGCGACAGGCCACGCAGCACCGGCACCTGCACATCACCGGACATGAAGCCTTTTTCCAATGCGTCGGCCTGCAGGGTCGGGGCGATGGCATGTGTGGAAGTCATCGGCCGGTCCTCAACGCAGCAGCAACGATGGATCGGAGCGGACGACACTGCGCACCGCCATGATGCTGGAGAGCATGGCCATCACCGCCACCAGCGCCGCGCAGCCGAGGACCACCATCGGCGTCACCTGCACCGGTACGCGCTGGGTCTGCGCGATCAGCAGCACCACGGTACTGAACGCCGCCGCCAGCAGCATGCCCACGCCACCGATCAGCAATGCCTGCTCGAATACCACCCGTGCCAGCGCATAGCGGCCTGCACCGAGTGCATTGAGCGTGGCGTACTCGCGTACCGAGCCGGCCACCACCGAGGCGAACGACTGGTTGGTGATCACCGCGCCGACGAAGCAGACGATGACGGCCATGAACAACACGGCGATACCTGCGCCGGTATCGAACAGCCAATACTGCTGCGAACGGCTGGCGAACGCCGGCGCGGTCCAGAACTCGACCGGTGTGGCCTGGCCCATCGACGCGGCCAAGCGGTCACGCACGCGGTCGGCCAGGTCCGGCGAGCGCAGGCCCGCCACGAAATAGGTGCTGCCCTCGTGCGGGTCAGTGCCGGCGATGGCGCGCGCGGTGTCCAGCGAGGCCAGAACGTTGACGCCACCGAGGCCGCGCAGGCCCGGTTGTGCGGCGACCACGCGCACCGCCTTGCCATTGATCCAGGCACGGTTGTTCTGCAGGTCCACGCTCAGCGTATCCAGATCGGCGCTGTCGACGATCACCGCACCCGGCTCGCGCAGCTGCGCGCGCAGGTTGGCAGGGAGGATGCGCGCGAACATCATCGCGTCGTCCCGGGTGGAGATACCGGACAGGTACACCGACACATTGCCGGTGCCCTGCGCGCTGGACCGCCATTCGCCATCGACCCACTCGTAGGGCTCGACGCGGCTGACATCCGGGTCCATGCGCAGATGGCTTTCCACATCCGCGCTGATTGCATGGCCGTAATTGACACTCTGGGTGCCGGGGAAACCGGCCCAGATATCAGCCGAGGACGCCTTCACGTAGATCGCAGCGGTACCGAAGATGCCCAGCACCAGTGCCGCCTGCACGATCAACAGTACACCGGCGAAACACATCGCCAGCACCACCGGCAGGAAACGGCGCCACTCATAGGCCAGGGTCTTGCGCGCGAGTGCGATCATTGCGGTTCGCCCTCACCCTCGGCAGGCAGCGGGGCACCGCCGAGGGCGCGGTACAGCGATGCAAAGGCCAGCACGCGCGCGCCCTGCGCAGCGATCAGGTCGGCCTGCGAGGCGAGTGCGGCGCGTTGCGTATCCAGCCCGTCGAACTCGCTGGACAGGCCCAGCTGCACCTGCCGCGCCTGCCGCTTGACCTGCTGGTTGGCGGCATCATTGGCCGCACGCAGCGATTGGATGCTGCTGTCCTGGCGCGCCAGGCTACCCAGTGCACCTTCCACTTCGCTAACGCCTTCCAGCACGGCCTTGCGGTAGCCGAGCAAGGCGGCGTCCAGTTGCTTCTCGTCGGCATGGAAGCGCGCGCGGCGCTGCCCCCAGTCCCACAGCGGAATATCGATGTACGGGCCGATCGACGGACTAGAGTCGGAGTTGGAGCGCGCGTTCTGGGTAAGGTTGTAGGCGTACAGGATGGAGCCACCCAAGCTGACCCGCGGATACATCGCCGCGCGCGCTGAGCCCTTGCTGGCGGCAGCCCGCATCACTTCCGACTCGGCCAGCAGGATCTGCGGGCGGTGGCGCAGCAGATCCGCGGGAACCTGCTGCAGCGAGAACGTGCCCAGCTTCGGCGGCGTGCGATACGCGCGCCAGGCCGGATCCGGGCCGTCACGGCCCAGCAGCAATGCCAGCGCACGGGCGGCGTTGTCGGCGTTTTCCCGCGCCTGCGCGATGGCCGCACGGGTGGCCGCCTGCCGCGCGCGCAGCCGTTCCAGCTCGCCCGGCTCATCTAGACGCAGCCGCTGACGGACCAGCGCCAGCTGTTCGCCGCGGTCGTCCACAGCCTGCTGCCGGGCCAGCAGGTCCTGCTGGGCCTGTGCCACGGTCAGGTCCAGATAGCTGCGCACCACGTCGGCAATCACCGCCACCTGTGCGGCATTGCGCAGCGCCTCGGCGTTGCCGGCCGAGGCCTGCGCGCTCAGCTGCGCGCTCTCGGCGGCGCCGAACAGCCCCAGGTCCCAGATCGCTTCGATGCCTGCGTGGAAGTAGGTGTCGACCGCGGCGGCGTCCTGTACCTGCTTGGCGCTGGCCGAGATCTCCGGCAGGAAGCGCGAATCCGAGGCGCCGGCGACGATCCGCACTGCCTGCAGGCGCAACGTGGCCTGCTGCAGATCAAGGTTGCCTGCGATGGCCTGGTCCACCAGTCCGTCCAGCGCCGGGTCGGCCAGCACCTTCCACCACTGCCTGGCGTCCACCGCCACACCCTGCCCCTGCGGTACCTGGGTCCAGGCGCTGGGTGTGCGATCAGGCAGGTCCGGGACGGACACCGACGTGCAACCCGCCAAGGCCAGGGTTGCCAACAACACGCCGGGGCGCAGCACTGCCTGCAGGGAGAGTCCTCGCCCTGTCCTGGGCACTGCCACTGAAGTGATACGCCTGACCACCAGCCCGCCAACGTGTAGAAGGAGCATGAAGGCTACCGCGCGATTGTGGAGCGAACATGGAGAAATCGTCCGAAAAAGGTCACAGCACGCGTGCGGTTCAGGCAACGCCGACCCAGCCTTTCACTACGCTTTCAATGCGTTCCCGGCACGGAACACTGGACGACTTTCACGGCGTATTGCACATTGCGGCAATTCCTTGCTTCGATGCTGCACGACCGTGAAACACCCTCGCCGTTGGCTGCTGATTGGCTCGATCACGACAGCGACTGTCGGTGTGATCGTGCTCGTCCTGACCACCCCACTGGTCTCGAACGCCCTGCTGCTACTGATGGAGCGCAGCAACTTCATTCCCGCCGAATCCTCGATCCTCACCTTCGAGCCGTATGCGATCAACGACGGCTCGTCGAACTACTGGTTGTATGGGAAGGACCGCACCTACTACTACCACTTCACCTACGAGGATGACGTTCCCTACGTCTACATCCCGCAGGACAAGCGCTGCCCCGGTTTCGACCGGCAGAATGCCCGGACCTGGTGCAGCGCCCTGCCCGGCAAGGCACGCTAGCGCGGTGGTGGTGCAACCGGCGTGACAAACGAAAAACGCTCCCTTTCGGGAGCGTTCTTCTTGAATCTGGAGCGGGAAACGAGACTCGAACTCGCGACCTCAACCTTGGCAAGGTTGCGCTCTACCAACTGAGCTATTCCCGCAGATTTCGTTCGACCTGCGTCGAAGGAGCGCTATTGTGTCGATATTGCTGCACGGCGTCAACAGGAATTTTCGGCCGCATTGTGGGGCGGCGTTCAGGCCCTTGGACCCGGCCCTCAGGTCCGCAGGCCACGCCGGACTTCCCGCAACAGAGCTACGTTCTCGTTGATGCGCCCCTGGATCATGATCAAGGTGTCTTGAGCAATAACGTTTGAGTACATGCTGTTGGCGATTTCCGTGAATTGGCTGGCCACGTCGCAAATGCTGCCAATCGCCAGACTGGCGTCCCCGCGCTGCACTTCTGCCTCTTCGGCAAGGCGAAGCAGGTCAGCACGGGAAATCTCCAGTGCCTCCCCCATGACGTCCATCTGGTGATATCCGTTGGGTCCTTCGCAGAAGGTCACGTCGTAGGCCGGAGCCAAACGCCATTGCCCATCCGGCGACATGATGTAGGCAAAGTTTTTCGGATGATCGTCCCGGTTGTTGAACGCAACGTTGAAGACCGCACGTTTGAAGGCCACGGCCATTTGCCGCACGTCATTGGTGCACAACCGGGTCGCGCGCAGGAAGTTGACATAGTCCAACGACCCCGCCGTCTGGTAGTTGGCGCCCGTGAATGCAGCAAGACTCTGCATCGGCACACGCAACCCATCGTGGCGATCAAAGCGCTTGCTGGCGAACGCGGCCAGCCCGTTGGGCAGGCTGAAGTACTGCGTGTCCGGGGTCTCGATGCCACACCTGCGCAGGCACTCGGCGTAGACCATTTCGATGGCGCACACCTCGGCATGCTCTTCTCTGGCCGGGAACTTGATCAACCAGGCTTCGAAGCCGGGCGTGACGGCCGTGGTGAACGCGCCCGATCGCGGATCGCGATAGACCAGGGCCTTGGGCCTTGCACCTTGGGGCGAACCACCCACCAGCAGCAAGGTCTGCAGGAATTCACCACCTTCTCCGTGGAGCACCTGCTGCACTTCCGCGGAAAGCTGCTCGAGCGGTACATGGACCTTCGGCGCCTCACCTTCGGGCGCCACGGGCTCAAACGTCATGGCCCCCATCGCGTTGCCACCGATATAGGCCAGCCGCTGGAGCGGGCCAATGCGTGCTGCGTTGATTCCGCGGCGCCTGAACATGCGGTCCATCAGCAGCATGCCCCAGCCGTCTGGCAACGCGTCATACACAGGCCCGGGCAGTTGCAGCTGATGGTCCGGAAAATCCCGCCGCAACGGAGGGCCGGCCAGCGGCAGCTTGTACGAAGACAGTTCCAGTCCCCTTCGCCGGGCCTCGTTGCTGTACTCGAACGCGATCAGCGGGCGACCGGTCAGGGCGATGCTGGAGATCAGCGTTCCCCAGTGCCATCGCTCTCCCCACCCTTCGTAGAAGACCTTCACCTGTTCAGGCATTACGGGGCTTCCTCTTCGTCCGGAGGCGGTTCGCAGCCTCTTCGTAGCGCCGAATGTCTTCGATGCTGTCCAACTTTGGCTGGAACAGGCCTTCGAGCTCGTTGATCCGACCAAGGACCATCGCCACGCGGACCACCGCCTCGAAGCCAACATTGCGCCCGGCCTCCAGGTTGGACACGGTGTTGGTACCAATGCCGGCACGCCCGGCCAGATCCGACTGTGTCATGCCCAACGCCATGCGTTCTGTACGCAAGCGCCCGCAGAGTCGCTTGACGACCTCGCTGGGCTTGCTCAAGCTTAAATCCAACATAGCGTGCATGATCCCCTATCTATGCCATTTAGCACACAAAATTATAGAATTAACCCCAACTCCATTCAATTGATTTAACTCCCGAATCTTGTGTTTTATTTGCGAATTCAGCTATATAAATACAAAATTCTGGAATTAAATTGGCAGAGCGCGCGTCACGTGCGCAGGCCACGGCGGTGGAAGTAGACCTGCTCGGCAAAGCGCCGCGTGGCCGCCGTGTGCAGCAGTGCGTTGAACGGCCAGTCCGCCTGCAGATGATCCATCGCCCAGCGCAGCAGGCGCTTGCCATGGAATGCCGGCGCCACCTGCCGCGCCACCCGTTCCGCTTCCGGCCCCTGCCCACGCAGATGGCGGGCCATCGCCTCGCCGACCGCCCAGCCGTGCCGCCACGAGGAGTGGATGCCCCCTGCGGAGAGCGGCGAGACGATGCCCGCCGCGTCGCCGGTCAGGATCACGCGTTGGCCGGTGATCGGCCCATCCGGTCGGCCGCAGGGCACCAGGCCAGCGCGGGTGGCCGAGGGACGCGCAGATGGCGGGATGCCGACCACATCGCGCACATGCTCAAGGAAACCATCAATATCCAGCGGCCGCGCCTGTCGCGGATCATGACGCAGGGCCAGCCCGACCTGCAGGCCGGTCGGATTCTGCGCGACCCAGCCGATGTAGCCCGGTGCAAAGCGCTTGCTGACGAAGCAATGCAACGCGTCACCCTCTGTCACCTGCAGGCCGGCGAACTCACGCTCGACGCCGTAGAGGTTGTCACGCACCTGGCCAAGCCCGGTGCGCTGGGCAACGCGTGAGCGTGCGCCATCTGCGCCGACCAGATAGGCGCAGCGCCCTGTCCCTTCGACCTGCCAGCCGTCACCACAGCGGCGAGCGTCGGTGAAGGACTGCTGCAGGCGCAGGTCGACACCGTTCGCGCGCAGTTCGCTGGCCAGCCAACGCATCACGTTCGGCGTATCGGTGGTGAGGAAGTAATAGCCCGGTGCGGCCAGCAATACGCTGCGCAGGTTCGGCGCATAGAGGCGCACGTTGGCGACCCGCTGCACCAGATGTTCGGGCATGCGCCCCAGCCAGGTCTGCTCCATCGCTTCCTTCACCACGATGCCGGTGGTGTGCGGGCGCTCGCCGGGGTCGGTCTTGCGTTCCAGCACGCAGACGCGCAAGCCGTATTGAGCAGCAGCCAACGCGCAGGCGGCACCGGCGAAGCTGGCGCCGACGATGACCACATCGTGGTCGTAGGCGGAGGGAGTTTGGGGCATGGCTGCATCGTTCTGGAGGAACACAGATGCAGCTTCGAACTGGCGCGTGGCGAGGCGAAGGAGTGGCGGTGAAGTGGGGATGAAGCAGGCGCCAGGCAAACGAAAAACGCCCCCTGTCGGGAGCGTTCTTCTTGAATCTGGAGCGGGAAACGAGACTCGAACTCGCGACCTCAACCTTGGCAAGGTTGCGCTCTACCAACTGAGCTATTCCCGCTTGGGAGGCGAAATTCTACCTGTTCCAAGGATGGCGTCAAGCGCTTTTTCGGGTCTGCCAGGAGCCCTTTCCTTCGGAAAGGGATCCGACCCCGGGGCTCAGTTGCCCAGCTTCTTCTGCCGTGCACGCTCGCGCGCGGCGCGCTCGTCATCGCGCAGGCTCGGCCAAGCGGCGTGCAGGTACTGCAGGCCCGACCACAGGGTCAGCACCGCGGCAATCGCCAGGGTCCAGTCGCCGATGTGGAACACCGGCCAGCCCATCCAGATGTCTTCCACCGGCACGTTCGGCGCCACCGAATAAAGCAGGCACAGCAGCGCGACCATCTGCGCGGTGGTCTTGATCTTGCCGATCATCGCCACGCGCACCTTGGCGCGCTGGCCCAGCTCGGCCATCCACTCTCGCAGCGCCGATACCGCGATCTCGCGGCCGACGATCACTGCCGCCCAGAACGCCATCCACGGCGTCGGATGGCCCTGCACGATCAGGAACAGTGCCACTGCCACCATCAGCTTGTCCGCGACCGGATCGAGGAAGGCGCCAAAGGCCGACTCCAGCTGGTAACGGCGTGCGATCCAGCCATCGAGCCAGTCGGTGATCGCGGCCAGGCCGAAGATCGCCGCCGAAGCGAAGTTGGTCCAGGTGTAGGGCAGGTAGAACACCAGCACCAGCACCGGGATCATCACGATCCGCAACAACGTCAGCCAGGTGGGCAGGGTCAACTTCATGCTTGCGTGCTTCTCTCTCTACTCGGCCGCATCAGGCGTGGCCAACCCGTGCAGGTTAGCGTAGATACGTGCCGCGAGGGCGTCATTGATGCCTTCCACCTTGGCGATTTCCGCTTCGCCAGCGGCTTTCAGGCCCACAAGACCGCCAAAATGCTTGAGCAGGCTGGCGCGGCGGCGCGGCCCGATGCCGGGGATATCCTCCAGCTTGCTGGTCATCCGCGCCTTCTGGCGGCGCCCCCTGTGGCCGGTGATGGCGAAGCGATGCGCCTCGTCGCGCACCTGCTGGATGAACTGCAGCGCCGGATTGGCCGCGCCCGGGCGCAGCTCGCGGCCATCGGGCATCACCAGCGCTTCGTGGCCGGCGCGGCGCTCCACGCCCTTGGCCACGCCCACCAGCAGCACGCCTTCCACGCCCAGGTCGGCCAGCGCGGCCTCCGCCTGCGCCAGCTGGCCGGCGCCACCGTCGATCAGCAGCACGTCCGGCAGCACGCCCTGCTCTTCCACCGCGCGGCGGAAGCGGCGGTCGATGGCCTGGCGCATCGCGGCGTAGTCGTCGCCCGGCTCGATGCCGCTGATGTTGAAGCGGCGGTACTGCGCGCGTACCGGACCGGCCGCATCGAACACCACGCACGAGGCCACGGTGGCCTCGCCCAGCGTATGGCTGATATCGAAGCACTCGACCCGCTTGACCGGCTCGGCCAGGCCGAGCATCTCGCGCAGCGCATCACTGCGTGCGTGCTGTGCGTTGCGGCTGTTGAGCTCGGTGGCCAGAGTCAGCTGCGCGTTGCGGCTGGCCAGCTCCACATAGCCGGCGCGCTCGCCGCGCACGTTCCACTTCAGCTGCACCTTGCGCTCGGCCGAGGCCGACAGCGCCGCAACCAGCAGGTCGGCATCGGGAATCTCGCGATCCAGCAGGATCTCGCGCGGCGCCTCGAATTCGATGTAGTACTGCGAGACGAACGCGGCCAGCACTTCCTCCGGACTCTCCTCGCCGTTGGTGCGCGGGAAGAATGGGCGGGTGCCGAGGTTGCGGCCATCGCGGAAGGCCAGCAGCAGCACGCAGGCCTGCGAACCCTGCATGGCCACCGCCAGCACGTCCAGGTCGGCGGCGCGGCCGTCCACGTACTGGCGGGTCTGCATGCTGCGCAGCGAGGAGATCAGGTCGCGCAGGCGCGCGGCCTGCTCGAACTCCAGCGCCTCGCTGGCGGCCTGCATCTGCTCGCCCAGCTCGCGGGTCAGTTCGTCGCTCTTGCCTTCCAGGAACAGCGCAGCGCGGCGCACCGACTCGGCGTAGTCCGGCGCCGGTACCAGCTCCACGCAGGGCGCGCTGCAGCGGCCGATCTGGTACTGCAGGCACGGCCGCGAGCGGTTGCGGAACACGCTGTCCTCGCAACTGCGCAGCTTGAACAGCTTGTGCATCAGGTTCAGCGTTTCGCGCACTGCGGTCACGCCCGGATACGGCCCGAAATAGCGGCCGGGAATGGCGCGCGGGCCACGATGCAGGGCAATGCGCGGCCAGTCCTCGCGGGTCAGCAGCACATGCGGGTAGGTCTTGTCGTCGCGCAGCGAGACGTTGTAACGCGGCGACAGCGACTTGATCAGCTGGTTTTCCAGCAGCAACGCCTCGGCTTCCGAGCGCGTCACGGTCACGTCCATGCGCGTGATCTGCGAGATCATCGACATGATCCGCGCGTTCTTCGGGCTGCCATTGAAATAGCTGCCGACGCGGTTGCGCAGCGCACGCGCCTTGCCCACGTACAGCAGGGTGTCGTCGGCCGCGTACATGCGGTACACGCCGGGAGCGGTGCTGAGCTGGGCCGCGAAGGCCTTGCCGTCGAAGACCGGAGCGGGAACGTCGGTCATTCGCTGATCGGCACTTCGCTGAGCACGCCGCTGTCGGGATCGAAGCGCAGCACGGCATGGGCGTCGGTCTCGGCGATCCACACCGCGCCTGCGCCCACCGCCAGTCCAGCCGGGCCATGCAGGCGACGCGGCAGCGGCTGGGTGGTCAGTTCGCCACCGCCCAGGCGCAGCGTGCGCAGGCGACCGTTGCCGGTGTCGGCGATCCACAGCAGCGGGGCGTCCGCGCCCAGTGCGATCGCCTGCGGGAACTGCAGGCTGGCCTGCGCGCGCGGGCCATCTTCACTGCCGAAGCGCCACGGCCCCTGCCCGACCAGGGTCTGCACCAGGTCACCACGCAGTTGCAATGCACGGATCGAGGATCCCAACGCATCGGCGACGTACAGCACCTGCTGCACCACGGCCAGCGCGGTCGGTTGCGCGAAGGCAGCCAGATGGCCACTGCCATCACGCTCGTCGATGGAACCACTGCCGGCGCGCCATTGCAGGCTGCGCTGGCCCAGGTGGTAGCTCCAGATGCGGTTGTCGCCGGCCATCGCGATGTGCAGCTGGTTGTCGGCGATGGCCAGGCCAACCGGATGGTCCAGCGAGACCTGCCGCGCCTGCGCGACCGGGCCTTCCACCGGCGCACCGGGTCGCCCGTTGCCGCACAACGTGTCGACGATGCCGGTCAGCAGGTTGATACGGCGCACCGCGTGGTTGCCGGTGTCGGCGACGTACAGCGAATCGCGCTCCAGCACCAGCGCCTGCGGGCGGTGGAATGCCGCTTCGGCGAGGTTGCCGTCCATGAAATCGGCGGTGCCGAGGCCGAACTGACGCAGGATGCGGCCGCCATGGCTGCATTCGAGAATGCGGTGATGGCCGCTGTCGGCGATGTACAGGCGTTCGGTGCTGACCGCCAGCCCCTGCGGGAAGCGCAGGGCCTGGCGCGGTTCCGGATGCAGTTCGCTGCCGCCACGCGGCGGCGCCGAAGGTGCACCCTGGCACAGCGCGTTCAAGGCGCGCTCCAGTTCACCGGGCGCGCCCTGCCCGACCAGCCGTTGCTGTTCGCGGCCCTGCGCGTCCAGCAGCACCATCGTCGGCCAGGCGGTAACGCCGAAGCGGCGCCAGCCATCCCAGTCGGCATCGAGCAGCACGGGCATGGTCAGGCCCTGACGGCGCAGCAGCTTCAGTGCGGCCGTGGCATCGCGTTCGAAATCAAAACGCGGCACCTGCAGCACCAGCGGCTGCAGCTTGCCCGGGTGGCGCGACATCCATTGACCGAACTCGGCCAGGCGTTGCGCACTCCAGGCGGAGGCCGCATTGACGAACAGCAGCGCGACCGGCCGGCCGCGCAGTTCGGTCAGGGTGCAGGGGGTGGCATTGAGCCAGGTGGCGAATTCGGGCAGGTCCGGGACGGGCTGGACGTTCATGACCTGATTATGCCGGAGTCGGCATCATGCAACAGTCGTGCCACCGCACGTTTTGCAGCATCGTCGACCAGCGACCAGACCTGTTCGAAATGATCGCTGCCGCCGGTGTAGGGGTCAGGGATGGCTACCCGCCCCTGCCCGCCGGACCAGGGCAGGTACAACGCCAGCCGTTCACGCTGGGTCGCCGACGCCAGGCGCCCGGCATCACGCAGGTTGGCCTCGTCGGCACACAGGATCCAGTCGAAACGGTCGAAATCCACGGCCTGCAGCTGGCGTGCGCGCAGGCCGCCGATGTCCACGCCGTGCCCGGCCGCGCAGGCGATCGCGCGCCGGTCCGGCGGCTCGCCCACGTGCCAGTCGCCCGTACCGGCCGAATCGACCTGCACCCGCCCGGCCAGCGGCGAGGCATCCAGGCGTGCGCGCAGCGCCCCTTCGGCCATCGGCGAACGGCAGATGTTGCCGAGGCAGACGACCAGCAGCCTCATCGCGCGGCCATCGCCTGCAGCAGCCCCTCGGCGCGCTCCAGGTCCTCGGGCGTATCGATGCCCGGCGGGAACGGCTCGGGCGAGATCGCCACGCTGATCGGGTAGCCCGCTTCCAGCACGCGCAGCTGCTCCAGCGATTCGACCTGCTCCAGCTGGCCCGGCGGCATCGCCGCGAACTGCTGCAGGAAGCCGGCGCGATAGCCATAGATGCCGATGTGGCGCAGCCAGTCGTGGCCGTCAGGCAGCGTGTCGCGGCTGCGTGCGAAGCCGTCGCGGTGCCAGGCGATCGGCGCGCGGCTGAAGTACATCGCCTCGTTGCGCACGTTGCGCACCAGCTTCACGACGTTCGGGTCGAACAGGGTGTGTGCGTCCTCGACGGTCGTGGCAAGAGTCGACATCGGCGCAGTGCCAGCGACCAACGCATCTGCCACCGCGCGGATGCCGGTCGCCGGCGCGAACGGTTCGTCGCCCTGCAGGTTGACCACCACCGTGTCATCGGCCCAGCCGGCAATGCGTGCGCACTCGGCCAGGCGATCGGTGCCCGAGGCATGCGTGGTCGCGGTCATCGCCACCTTCACCTCGGCCAACCCGGACAGTGCATCGGAAATGCGTTGGTCGTCGGTCGCCACCCAGACCTCGCGGGCACCGGCCTGCAGCGCGCGGCGCGCCACATGCAGCACCAGCGGCTCACCGCCCAGCGGGCGCAACGGCTTGCCCGGCAGCCGCGAGGCGGCAAAGCGGGCCGGAATGGCGACGACGAATTCGGTCATGCGGGCGGTTCTCGGCAGGCTCGTTACAACGGGAATGCGGCCAGCGGCGCGTGAATGCAAGCGCCGCGGCGCCGCTCAGTTCGGTCGCAGCTTGTCCAGGCGATCGGTCAGCGCCACCCAGAACGCGGCGGGCAACTCGGCGCGCAGCGGAACCGCGTAGTGCCAGTCGTTGCCGAACGCCCGGCATTTCACCGCATCCTTTTCGGTCATCAGTACCGGCAGCTGGCTGCCGAAGGACAGATCCTGCGGCTGGTAGGCCTGGTGGTCGGCGAATGCATGCGGCACCACGCCGATCCCGCGCGCGCGCAGCATGTCGAAGAAGCGCTGTGGATGGGCGATGCCGGCTACCGCGTGCACGCGCTGGCCCTTGAAGTACGCCAGCGGGCGCGCGCGGCCACCGGCCAGCGGCTGCGCACTGTCGATGTGCAGGGCCATTGGCCACTGACCGAAGCCACAGGCCTGTGCCGCGGTCTCCTCATCGGCCTGGCCGAGGTTGACCACGCGGAAATCGCACTCGCTGGCGCGGCTGACCGGCTCGCGCAACGGCCCGGCCGGAATCATCCGGCCATTGCCATAGCGACGCTGGGCATCGACCACTTCGATCTCGATGTCGCGCGCCAGCCGGTAGTGCTGCAAACCGTCGTCGCAGACGATCACATCGCAGCCGGCCTCGATCAGCGCCTTGCCGGCAGCAACCCGATCACTGTCCACGCGCACCGGCACGCCGGTCTTCCAGGCGATCAGCACCGGTTCGTCACCGCCCTTCGCGGTTGGCGTATCGGCCTGCACCCACAGCGGCTTGCCGGCGTCTTCGCGACCATAGCCGCGGCTGGCCACGCCCGGCTTCCAGCCGGCCGCACGCAGGCGTTCGACCAGGGCAATCGTCAGCGGCGTCTTGCCGGTACCACCGGCGGTGATGTTGCCGACCACGATGACCGGCACCGGCAGCGAGTGGCGCTTGCGCCAGCCACGCCGATAGGCGCGCCGGCGCAGTGCGGTGACACCTGCGTACAGCGGCGCCAGCAGGCGCATCGCCCACGGAACCGGGGTGCCGTCATACCAGTACGGCGGGGTCTGGGTGCCCTTGCCGGCCATCAGTCCTGCCTTTCGCGGAACTGCATGCTGTGCAGATGCTGGTACAGGCCACCCAGTTCGAGCAGCTCCTTGTGCGTGCCGCGTTCAACGATGCGGCCATGATCCATGACCAGTACCTGGTCGGCATGCTCGATGGTCGACAGCCGGTGCGCGATGACCAGCGTGGTGCGTTCGGGCATCAGGCGCTGCAGCGCGTCCTGCACCAGGCGCTCGGATTCGTTGTCCAGCGCCGCAGTGGCTTCGTCGAGGATCAGGATCGGGGCGTCGCGCAGGATCGCGCGGGCAATGGCCAGGCGCTGGCGCTGGCCACCGGACAGCAGCGCGCCGTTCTCGCCCACCGGGGTCTGCAGCTGCTGCGGCATGCGTGCGATGAACTCCCACGCGTTGGCGGCCTCGGCCGCCGCGCGGATCTGCTCGTCGGTCGCTTCCATGCCATAGGCGATGTTGGCGGCGATGGTGTCATCGAACAGCATGACCTTCTGCCCGACCATTGCCACCTGCCGGCGCAGGTCGGCCAGCGGGTAGTCGTCCAGTGCCACGCCGTCGAGGGTGATGACACCGCCGCTGGGCTCGTAGAAGCGTGGCACCAGCCGGATCAGGCTGGTCTTGCCACTGCCGGAACGGCCAACAATGGCCGTCACCGTGCCTGGCCTGGCAACGAAGCTGATGTCGTCCAGGGCGATGCCGCTGTCCTCGCGGTAACGCAGCATGACGTGGTCGAACGCCAGTTCGCCCCGCACGCGCTGCACGCGTCGCTGCCCCTGGTCGCGCTCCACTGGCATGTCGAGGATGCCGAACAGGCGCTCGGCAGCGGACACGCCGCGCGAAATCGACGTCTGTACGCTGGTCAGGCGGCGCAGCGATGGAATGATGGCCATCATCGATGTCATCAGGCCCATGAACTGGCCGGCATTGAGCCGGCCCGCCAGGGCTTCGCGGGTCGACACCCAGACGATCACCGCCAGCGCCAGTGCGGCCAGGAACTGCACCACGCTGGAGGCGGCGGCGCGGGTGACCTCGACCTTCATGTTCAGCGCCAGCATGCGGTTGGCCAGGCGCGAGTAGCGCGAGATCTCATGCTGCTGGGTGCCGTGCACCTTCACTTCCTGCTGCGCGGCCAGCGACTGCTCGGCAGTCTGCGCCATGGTGCCCATGCCGTCCTGGATGCCACGGCTGATGCGGCGGTAGCGCTTGCCCACGTAGGACACGATGCCACCGATCAGCGGCACCACCAGCAGCATCGCCAGGGTGACCTTGACACTCATCTGCAGCATCACCGCCAGCATCGCGACGATGGTGAGGGTATCGGCCACCACGGTCTTCAGCGCGTCGGCGCTGGCCTGGGTGACCTGCTCGGTATCGAAGTTCAGGCGGCTGACCATCACCGGCGTCGCTTCGGTATCGAAGTGCGACGACGGCAGGTGCAGGTACTTCTGCAGCACCTGCTCACGCAGGTCGCGGACCACGCTGCGACCGGTCTTGGCCAGCGTGTAATCACTGACCCAGGTGGCCACGCTGCGCATCAGGAACAGGCCGAGGATGGTCAGCGGCAGCACCACGGCCGCGCGCGGCTGCGGGTCGACGAAACCTTCGTTGACCAGCGGCTCCATCAGCTTGGTGAAGTGGTAGCCGGCCAGGGCCTCGACCACCATGGCGATGACCGCGCCCACCATGAACACCCAGTAGGTGCGGGTGTAGCCCAGCAGACGTTTGTAGATCGGCCACACCGGCGCGTGATGGGAACTCATGGACGCACCTCTGGCGCAGTTGCAATGGCGATACGACGGAAACCGAGTTGACCGAGCGCGTCCTGCGCGGTCACCACGGCCTGGTAGGGAGTGCGTGCGTCGGCGCGCAGCAGCACGGGCTGGCTGCGGTCACTGCCGGCCACGGACGCGATGGTCTGCTTGACCGACTCGACGTCGCTGCGCAGCACTTCCTGGTCATTGATGAAATAGCGGCCTTCGGCGTTGATCAGCACGCTGAGCGAACGCGGCGGCTCGTTGTTGGGCTGCTGGCTGGCGGTAGGCAGCTGCACCTGCAGCGTCGAGCGCGCATCGAAAGTGGTGGTGACCACGAAGAAGATGATCAGCACCAGGATTACGTCGATCAGCGGGACCAGATCGATATGCGGTTCATCCTGGGAGCGGTCATTGCCGATACGCATCGATCAGGCCTTCGCCGTCGCGGCGTTGGCCGGTCGCGCCGGCGCAGCGGGGTTCATCACCCCGGGGCGACCGTCGAGCGTGTCCAGCAGGGCACTGGCTTCCTGCTCCATTTCCACCACGTAGCCGTGGATGCGGCCCTTGAAGTAGCGATGGAACATCAGTGCCGGAATGGCCACGATCATGCCCGTGGCGGTGCACACCAGCGCCTTGCCGATACCGCCGGCCAGCTGGTTCACGTCGCCCACCCCATGGTCGAGGATGCCCAGGAACATCTGGATCATGCCGATCACCGTGCCCAGCAGGCCCAGCAGCGGGCCGGCCGAGGCAATCGTGCCCAGCGCGTTGAGGAAACGTTCCATGCGGTGCACCAGGTGGCGGCCGGTGTCCTCGATGCGCTCGCGGATCTGGTCGCGCGGACGGTTGCGGGCTTCCAGCGCGGCCGCCAGCAATGCCCCCAGCGGCGAGTTGGCACGCAGGGTCTGCAGGTGCGCCGGGTCAAGCTTGCCGCGTGCGGCCCAGTTGCGCACTTCCTGGCCGAGGCCGGGCGGCAGCACTTCAGTCCGCCGCAGGGACCAGAAACGCTCCAGGATGATCGCCAAAGCCAGTACGCCCAACAGCAGCAGCGGCACCATCGGCCAGCCACCGGCCTTGACCAGTTCCCACACGTTTCAACCCTCCGGCCCAACGGCCGCTTGTTTGATCGGCGATAGGATAACAGCCGACCGCGCCCGCCCAGCGGCATCCCACCACCGGGATGCATGGATACGCTGTTCACGCAGCTGCAGCCCTTGTGCGCCAAGCCATACGCGGATCGCCCCGGACTCCGCAGTGGACACCACCTCGGCTCCCTGCGCCTGCCAGCGCCGGACCACGTCCCGGCGCGGGTGGCCGAAGCGGTTCTGGTGCCCGGCCGAAACCAGCGCCAGCCGGGCTGACACCGCCGCCACCCAGGGCGCGCTGGAGCTGCCGCCGCTGCCATGGTGCGGCACCAGCACCACATCCGCCTTCAGCGCCGCCGGAGACGCCCGCAGCAGCGCCTGTTCGGCCGGGCGGCCGATGTCCCCGGGCAACAGGACCCCACCATGCACGCTGGCCACGCGCAGCACGCAGCTGTCCTCGTTTTCAGCCCGCTGGCTGTCGGCATCCGGGTGCAGCACCTGGAAGTCGACGCCGTCCCAGCGCCAGCGCAGGCCGCGCTGGCAGCGCCCGGCCCCGGCGATCGCGCTGCCCGGCGGCGCCAACAGGGGCAGCTCCGGCAACTGAAGGCGCAGGCTCGGCAGGTTGCCGGCATGATCGAGATCGTCGTGACTGATCAGCACGCGGTCGGGCCGTGCCTGCCCCAGCGCCCGCAATGACGGAACCAGGACCCGCTCACTGCCCTCACCCCCGATCGGCGGTCCCACGTCGTACCAGAGCGCATGCCGCGCGGTACGCAGCAACACCGCCGTGCCCTGCCCGACGTCGTGCACCAGCAGCTCCAGCTCCCCCTCGGCCGGCCGCTCGCGCAATGGCCATAGCAGCGGCAGGCACAGCAGGAGGCCAGCCAGCCCGCCCCCGGCACCGCGTGGCAGCAGCCACCAGAACACGCCCAGCAGCGCCGCCGGCACTGCCCAGGCCGGTGCCTCGGCCAACCACCACATCGCCTGTGGATGCGCCGCCAGTGGCTGCAGGGCCTGCCAGCTGATTTCGAACAACCACGCCGCTGCACGCCACGCCCAGCACCCGGCGCCGTCATGCAGCACCTGCAGGGCGGTGCCCAGCAGCGACAAGGGCACCACCAGCAATGTCCACCACGGGATGACCGGCAGGTTCACCAGCGGCCCCAGCCAGGCGGTGCCGCCGAAAAAGGCGATGCCCAGCGGCAACAGGCCGACGCTGGCCACCCCTTGTGCGGCCAGGAACCCGCGCAGGTTGGCGACCACGCCTCGCGGACGTCCCTGCGGCAGGCACCAGACCAGCCACAGGACGCCGCCGAAGCTGAGCCAGAAGCCCGCGGACAGCACTGACAGGGGCGCCGGCAGCAGCAGCGCCAGCGCCGCCAGTGCAAGCCCCTGCACGAGACCCAGTGGGCGCCGCCCGCTACGCGCCAGCGCCACCAGCCCGATCATCAGTGCGGTGCGCACGGTCGGCAATTCACCGCCGGCCAGCACCGCATAGCCCGCTGCGGACAGGGCCGCGGCGCAGGCCGCCGCCTGGGGGCGTGGCCAATGCCGGCCCAGCAGCGGGCACAGCCACCACAGCCCTCGGCACAGCAACGCCCCCAGTCCCGCCACCACCCCGACATGGAACCCGGAAATGGCCACCAGATGGGTCAGGCCCAGCGCCCGCAACTGATCCCAATCGGCGTCGGACAGGCCACGTGTATCGCCCAGGGCAAGCGCCTGCACGAAGCGCGCAGCTGGATGGGCCACCTGCGCGGCGATGGCGGCGCTGGTGCGTTCACGCCATGCCGGCAGGCCATGCGCGGCCTGAAGCTCACGCGCGCTGGCCGGCGCCCGCACCGTGCCGTTGCCGGACACGCCGCGCAGCAGCGCATGGCGTTCACCGTCGAAACCACCGGGATTGATCCGCGAACGCGGCGCCCGCACGCGCAGGGCCAGATGCCACTGCGCGCCGGCCAGGACCTGATGGCGCCCACGCCCGGCGTCGGTGGCGTCAGCGGCACGCCAGGCATCGTTCCAGGTGACCTGCAGGCGCTTGCCGCGCAGCGATGGCAGTTCGCTGCTCTCGCTGACCTGCAGCAGGAAGCGGGTGTGCGCGGCTCCATGGTCCGGCAGATCGATGACCCGTCCACTGACCACCACATCCCGTGCTGGCTGGCCTGGCGGCAGCTGTTCCTGCATTGCCCAGTGCCCGTGCATCGCCGTCCATCCGGCGCCCAGCAGCACGACCGCGGGCAGGCGCCCCCGCCAACGCAGGCCCCACCCTGCCATGCCAAGCACGATCATCACCATGCAGCCCCACAGCGGCGGCAGCTGTGGCAGCTGCACGCAGGCCAGCGCCCCCAGTGTCAGCGCCGCAGCGGCGCCACTGCCCAGCAAGGGAGAAGGGGAACGCTCGACGGCCATGGGTCCAGCCTGCCGCTACCGGCGGCAGGTTGCCTATCGGGACTTGCCCCGCAAACGCGTCAGCGCCGGACGCTGCCGCGATGGAAATTGACCCGGAAGCTTGCGCCGCCTCCCGCAGCCTCACCGACACTGACCGAGCCACCGTGGTGCTGCACGATCTCCTTCACCAGATGCAGGCCCAGGCCACTGCCGCTGCCCGCCGCGCGCAGGCGATGGAACGGCTCGAAGATCGCCTCACGGTCGCCCACTGGAATGCCCGCGCCCTGATCGCTGACTTCCAGCAAGCCACGCGTATCCAACCGCACGCAGATGGTGCCACGGCCACCACCATGCACGATCGCGTTGTGCACCAGGTTGGCAATCACCCGCCCCAGCGCCAGACTGTCGCCGTGGATCCACACCGGCGATTCCGGCGCGTCCACTTCGAATCCATAGCCGGCGCCGACCACCAACGGCGCCAGGTCCGCGGCGGCCTCACGCACCAGCAGCGCCAGGTCCAGCCGCTGCAATGCGCCGACATTGCGGTCAAGGCGCTGCAGATCGAGCAGGTGCTCGGCAACATTGCCCAGCCGCGCCACGTCGGTCAGCAACTGCGATTTCAGCTCACCCTGTGGCAGCTGCGCCAGGCGCGCCTGCACCACGGCGATCGGCACGCGCAGCTCGTGCGCCGCGTCGGCGAGGAACTTGTCGCGCGCGGCGTAGCCCTGCTGCACCTTGTCGATGGCATCGTTGAACGCTTCCACCAGCGGCGCCACTTCCGTGGAGACCAGCCGCGCATCCAGCCGTGCACCGGGCTGGCCGATGTCCAGTTCCTTGGCCTGCTGCGCAGAACGGCGCACACCGCGCATGGCACGGTGGATCACGGTCGGCATCACCAGCAGGGTGACCACGATCAGTGGCAGGAAGAACCACAGGCCGATCAGGCGCAGCACCATCAACGCGCCATCCAGCAGCCCGCCCTTGGGCGCGCCACCGACCATCACGGTGATGCGGCGCCCGTCCTCGTTGCGGATCATCACCCGCGCCACGTCCAGGTAGGGGGGCACCAGCGAGCCCAGTTCCGTGGCGCCCACGGTCGGCAGCCGCGCCAGCATCGGCGCGTGGATCGCTGGGATGGTGCCGCGCTCGAGCCACATGCCCTTGTCATCCACCGCAGCGAACCAGAGATTTCCCCCGGCGTTGGCATCGAGCTTGTCCCAGCGCGCCTGGTCCAGCACCAGGCGGCCACCTTCGCTGTGCACCGCCTTGGCCACCGCCTCAGCAACGAACATGTCCATGCCCCAGGAGTCCTTGTCACCCCAGGTCAGGATCAACGCGACCACCGCGAACAGTACGGTGAAGGCCTGTGCCAGGAACAGGCGCCAAGCCAGGCCGAGGGTGATCGAACGGATCGGACGGGCCATCTCAGGCCTCCGCCAGCAGGTAGCCGACGCCCCGGATCACGTGGATCTCCACCCCCGCCCCGGCCTGCTGCAGCGCTTTGCGCAGCTTGGAGATATGCGCATCGAGCGCATTGGACTGGATCTCATCATCGAACCCGTACACTGCAGCCTCCAGGGCACTGCGGGTCACCGTGCGGCCCTGCCGCATCGCCAACGCCTGCAGCACCAGCACCTGCCGACGTGGCAATGCCAAGGGCTGGCCCTCCACCTGTGCCTGCAGCGATTCGAAATCGAACTCGAGCCGCCCCAGCCGCAGGCTCGGCGTCACCATCGCCGAAGGCCTGCGCGATACGGCGCGGATGCGTGCCATCAGCTCCTCGATCGCCACCGGCTTGACCAGATAGTCATCGGCACCGACGTCCAGGCCTTCGACCTTGTCCGACAGCGTGCCCTTGGCGGTCAGCATGATCACCGCCAGATTCGGCCGCAGCGCACGCGCCGACGCGACGAATCCAGCACCATCGCCATCGGGCAACTGTCGATCGAGCAGCAGCAGCTGGTGCACCGGTTCGCGCAACGCGAGCGCGGCCTCGGCCAGGCTGCCGACCACATCGGCGACCACGCCCTGCCGCTCCAGGCCCGATTGCAGGGCGCGGGACAGATCAGGATCGTCTTCGACCAGGAGGATGCGCATCAGGGACTCGTCAACCGGAAACGCTGCCGATCATAGTGCCTGGGGCCATGGTTTTGCGCCCATGCATGCCAGCGGTTGCAGGCGCAATGTTCTGACAATGTTGCCCCTTCAGCATGCGCAGCCATCACCCGCAACGTGGCCGAACGATGCTGTCGCTGCCCCTGACAAGGACCCCCATGGCCTCCGTCTCCCCCACCGCAGAAGCCCACGCGATCCTGCGTGCACCGGACCTGGACAGCGCAGAACGCGCCTATCTGGGACTGATGCCCGACCTTGAACATGTGAATGCACTGGCCCGCCGTGCAGTGAGCCTGTCACGCGTTGCCGACGCGGCACGCGGCTATGCGTTGTCGATGACTCTGGTCGGACTGCGCCTGCAGGAGCTGGAAATGGGCGAGCCAACGGCCAGGGAACATCGCCAGGCCACCCTGCGCAGCCTGCGCCAGGCCTTCAGCGCCTGACAGCACCCGCACAGGCACTGCCGCCGCACCGGCGGCAGCGGGAGTGATCGGGTCAGCAGGACCCGCCACCCGGCAGGCCTGGCGCGGCAGCGTCATTCAGCGCCGCGTGGTCCACGCCAGCAGCGCGCTCAGGATTGCGACCCAGATCACTGCCTTGAACGTGCCTTCCAGCATGTTGCCGCCGAACAGGCGTTCCAGGAGCGGATTGGGCCTGGACACCGGGACGTGATCACTCATGCGGCAGCTCCTTGCAGTAATGGCGCGTTTGCGCAGCAGCGCCGAGTCTACGCCTGCGCGGCCCGGATTCATCGCCATCTGCCTGCCTTTGGCGGCCCAATTCCCGCCTTCGTCGCAGGCCGGCTGCGATGCCCGGCCGACCCTGCCAGCCTGCACGCACTTTCCCGCTGGAGCACCGTGCCATGCCGATGCTTGCCCTGATCCTGCTGTTCTCCAGCCTGTTCGGCGACGGCTGCGGGCCCACCGAGGATGCCCTGCGCAGCCAGATCCTGCGCACCGAGGATCGGCAGGCCATGCATGAAGCGCAGCCCCTTCAGCTCTATCACCTGCGCCAGGACCGCGTGCTGCGGCTGGGCAGCCAGCAATCGCCAGACGACACTGGCGCCAGCCCTCATCCGGCACTGGCCCCGGTACGTGTGGCGCAGCTGTGGGAACGCGTCGACGGCCAGTGGCGCATCCAGCGTTCGATCAGCATTACCCACTGATTTCATGCCAATGAACCGGCACGGATGCAGCTTCGCGGGAACGCCAGGCTCGCCGGAACGGAAAAAGCCGGCCCCGGGGCCGGCTTTCATCGTTTCCACCGCTTCACCGGCAACGCCGGGAGCAGGTGGTGGGCGGTACAGGGTTCGAACCTGTGACCCCTACCATGTCAAGGTAGTGCTCTACCGCTGAGCTAACCGCCCATCTTGTTCTTGCCGCCCGAAGGCTGGCCTTGCTACGTAAAAACCCGGCGCCAGGGCCGGGCTTTGCAGTTCACGACAACCCTCTTCCGAGGGTTTCGTGGTGGGCGGTACAGGGTTCGAACCTGTGACCCCTACCATGTCAAGGTAGTGCTCTACCGCTGAGCTAACCGCCCGTTTTGCTTCTGCATTTCCGCGATTGCGTCGGTGCAGGCCGCGTATATTACGGATGCGGGCCGTGAAGCGCAATACTTTTGTGAAGATGATGCTGCACTGCCACGTTCAGCCCAGGCTGGCTTCCTTCAGCTGCCGGATCTGGTCACGCACCCGTGCGGCATCCTCGAATTCCAGGTCCTTGGCGTGCTGGTACATCTGCTGTTCCAGCGCCTTGAGACGGGTCGCCAGCTGCGCCGGAGACAGCGAACGATAGTCGGCCGCTTCTTCGGCCACACCCGCCCGGCCCTTGCCCTTACCCTTCTTGGCTTCCTTCTCGGCGGCATCCGAACGCGCGCCTTCAAGGACATCGACGATCGGGCGCGCCACCGAGCGCGGCACGATGCCATGTTCTTCGTTGTACTCGACCTGCTTGGCACGGCGCCGGTCGGTCTCATCGATCGCCGCCTGCATCGAGCGGGTGATCTTGTCGGCGTACAGGATCGCCTTGCCGCGCACGTTACGTGCGGCGCGGCCGATGGTCTGGATCAGCGAGCCGGTGGAGCGCAGGAAGCCTTCCTTGTCGGCATCGAGGATCGCCACCAGCGATACCTCGGGCATGTCCAGGCCTTCGCGCAGCAGGTTGATGCCGACCAGCACGTCGAACTTGCCCAGGCGCAGGTCGCGGATGATCTCCACGCGCTCGACCGTATCCACGTCCGAGTGCAGGTAGCGCACGCGGATACCGTGTTCGGTGAGGTACTCGGTGAGGTTTTCAGCCATGCGCTTGGTCAGCGTGGTGACCAGCACGCGGTCGCCCGCCTTGATGCGCGCGTTGGCCTCGCTCATCAGGTCGTCGACCTGGGTACCGACCGGCCGGATCTCCACCACCGGGTCGATCAGGCCAGTCGGGCGCACCACCAGTTCGGTGATCTCGTCACCGGCTTCACGCAATTCATAGGGCCCGGGCGTGGCCGATACGTAGATGCTGCGCGGGCAGCGCTCCTCCCATTCCTCGAAGCGCAGCGGGCGGTTGTCCAGCGCCGACGGCAGGCGGAAACCGAACTCAACCAGGGTTTCCTTGCGCGAGCGGTCACCCTTGAACATGGCGCCGATCTGCGGAATGGTCACATGCGATTCGTCGATCACCAGCAGCGCATCCGGCGGCAGGTAGTCGAACAGGGTCGGTGGCGGTTCGCCGGCATTCTTGCCGGTCAGGTGCCGGGAGTAGTTCTCGATGCCGTTGCAGTAACCGACCTCGGCCATCATTTCCAGGTCGAACTGCGTGCGCTGTGCCAGGCGCTGCGCTTCCACCAGCTTGTTCTGCGCGTAGAGCTGCTCCAGCCGCTCCTTCAGCTCCACCTTGATCGTCTCGATCGCCGCCAGCACGCGCTCGCGCGTGGTCGCATAGTGCGTCTTCGGGTAGACCGTGAAGCGCTGCATGTTTCGCAGCGTCTCGCCGGTGAGCGGATCGAACAGGGTGATCTTCTCGACCTCGCCATCGAACAGTTCAAGGCGCAGTGCTTCGCTGTCCGACTCGGCCGGGAACACGTCGATCACTTCGCCGCGCACGCGGAAGGTACCGCGCTGCAGCTCGTACTCATTGCGCGTGTACTGCAGCTGGGTCAGGTGGTTGATCAGATCGCGCTGGTCAATGCGCTCGCCCTTGGACAGGATCAGGCGCAGTGAAAGGTAGTCTTCCGGCGCACCCAGGCCATAGATCGCGGACACCGTGGCCACCACGATCGCGTCCGGGCGCGACAGCAGGGTCTTGGTCGCGGCCAGCCGCATCTGCTCGATGTGTTCGTTGATCGAACTGTCCTTCTCGATGAAGGTGTCCGACGACGGCACGTAGGCTTCGGGCTGGTAGTAGTCGTAATAGCTGACGAAATACTCCACCGCGTTGTGCGGGAAGAACGCCTTGAATTCGCCATACAGCTGCGCCGCCAGCGTCTTGTTCGGCGCCATGATCAGCGTCGGCTTCTGAATGTTCTGGATGACGTTGGCGATGGTGTAGGTCTTGCCCGAGCCGGTCACGCCCAGCAGGGTCTGCTTGGCGATGCCGGCCTCGAAGTTGCTGGTCAGCTTCGCGATGGCATCGGGTTGGTCGCCCGCCGGCGAATACGGCGAGACAAGTTCAAAACTGTCGCTCATGGTGTTGCCAGTTCCCGGGAAGGGTGAGTATACGGGGCGAGGAGTGACGGCCGGCTGAGGGGTTGCCGGGCAGACCGCTACGGGGATTCCCGATGGCGGCCGCACAGCCGGGCGCGGAGGCTGGATGCATGCGCACTGCCCAAGCCCCCTGCCCGCTCGGCCCCCGCTCTGCGCGGGGCGTGCACCTGACCGAACTGCTGGTGGTCATCACTGTGCTGGCGGTGCTGCTGGCCGCGTCCTGGCCGGCGCTGCAGCCCCTGTTGCGGCGGCAACGCGCCGATGCACTGCAACTGACCCTGCATGCCAGCCTGTCCGGCGCACGCAGCGAGGCAGTGCGCAGACGGGAGCTGATCGGCCTCTGCGCCAGTGTCGACGGCCAGCACTGCAGTGACGACTGGAGCGCCGGCTGGATCATCTACCGCAGCGGCGACCAGCGCGGGGAGCCTGCCTCGCCGGAGGCGATCCTGAGCCACCAAACCGGGCGTTCGGACATATCGATCCTTGCCCAGGCCAGCAGCGGGCGCCCGCAGCTGTTCTTCCAGGCAGATGGACGCAGCCCGGGGGCCAATCTGACCCTGCGCATCTGCGCGGGCAACAAGCTGCATGGCGCATTGATCGTCAACAACGGCGGCCGCGTCCGAAGCGAGCGCGTAGATCGCGGCACCCCCTGCTGAACGCTTGCGCAGAAAAACAAAAGCCGCGACTTCTCGCGGCTTTTGCAATATCTGGCGCCCGAAGTTGGACTCGAACCAACGACCCCCTGATTAACAGTCAAGTGCTCTAACCGGCTGAGCTATTCGGGCGGGGAGGCGCATTGTACTGATCGATTACAGGAAGATCAACACCTGTTTCACCAGCAGCTGGCAACGCCGCCGTCGGCCGTCTTGCGGTTGGCCTGGTCCACGCTCAACTTGCCACAGCTGTCCTTGGCCTGCGTGCCCTGCGGGGTGGCAGTGATGGTGAAGCTGGTGCCGTCGCCCTTGTAATCCAGGTTGTAGCGCGCAGTCCCTCCATCACGCGGCGACACCTTGGTCGGCAGTGCGTAGCCGGTGTAGGAGTTGTTGCTGGTGTGGTAGCGCTCCGCACGCTGCGCATACTCGGCCAGGTCCGCCTTCACCACGGCGCGATGCGATCGGCGCACGTACTCCTGGTAAGACGGAATGGCGATCGCCGCCAGGATGCCGATGACGATCACCACGATCATCAATTCAATCAGCGTGAAGCCGGCCGCGCGGCGAGGCATGGGAGTGTGCAACATGGGCGTGGATCCTCGCACTTGGGTTACTGGAGCTGGCGCCAGGACTGGCGACCGCACGGGTAAGGCAGATACAGCGACTGGCTGCCCGCAGCACCCACCGCCATCCAGCAGGAGCTGCCACCGGGCGGTGCCTTGTTGTCCGTCGGACGTGGCAACACCGACAGCGAGACGTCACGCACTGGCGCGGTTCCTCCTGTCTTCAGTGCAATGGCCGCGGTGCCGGAGCCGGGTCGGCTGCCGGTCGGCGAGCCATAACGGACGTTCTCCAGCATCGGCAGGCCACTGATCGACGACAACCCGAACAGCCAGTTCGAACCACTGGTCGAACAGCCGACCGTTTCCATGTTGGGTACATAGGTCGGCATGAAGACAATGCCACTGACCAGGATCGGGTTACCTACCGCACGCTCACCGTTGCCGGCAGGCAGCTGGATCATCCAGCCGCGGGCGTTGGCCGGCGCCGCACCCGCGGTGATCTTGCGCTCATCAACGCCTGCAGCGGCGGCCGCGACCGTGTACGGAACCAGGTTGGCAGCGGTCACCGTCGAGGTCACCGTCTTGCCCGACAGATCGTTCACGGCGTACAGCGCCTGCTGCGACTTGTCATCCTTGTCGCTGGTGAAGGAGAAGCTGCCGGTGCCGAAGTAAAGCATCACGCCGCCCGAAGGACCGGTCGCGGCGGTCATGCCACCGGTGATCGGCTGACGGTAGGTCCTGTTGGAGGAGTCCTGGGCAACCTGGCTGGTGAACATCGGCACGGTCAACGTGGTATTCGCACTGCTGGTCAGGTCGAACTTCCACACGGCGCCACGCTGATCGGCGGCATAGACGGTGTCGGCCAGGCCATCACGACCGCGCGCATCCTGGTTGGTACCGGTCCAACGATCGACAACGACCACATTGCCCAATCCGTTGTCACCGGAGATGCCAGCGCCCGAGGTACCCTCGACGGCTTCGATCATCCGGATGTCGCCACTGGCCATATCGACCACGAACAACACCGCCTTGCCGTTGGCGCTGCCGTAGCCATTACCGAAGATCGCCTTCCAGGCCACGCCGGTGCCACTCTTCACCGGCACGATCACCGGCTTGCCCAGCACGAAACCGATGTTGTTGCGCACCTCATCCCGCAGCGACGAATTGATGTCACTGATTTCCCACAGCACGTTGCCGGTGCCGAAGCTGCCCGGCGTGGTGACGTCCAGTGCGAACACCGAACGGCCACCCGCACCCGTGGTGCCTACCAGGCTGGTCTGCCAGGCGGTGCCGTTGAACGTATCGGACACCGTCACCGGACCATCGACGTAGTAACGATGACGGAAGGTCTGGTCGGCCGTGTCGGACTTGTAGGGGAACAGCAGGTTGGCCATGTGGCCCAGCGCGGTGGCCGGGATGTAGGCAAAGCTCTCCGTGCCACCGGTGCCGTCCTGCTTGGCATCGGCCTTCATGCCGCCGTCGAAGGCGTGCAGCATGCCGTCATTGGCGCCGACATAGACCATGTACCGCTGCGACTTGGCCTTGGTGGCCAGGTAGTCCGTATAGCTCTTTGCGTAGGTGCCACCCAACTGGCGGTAACCGTAGTCGTCCAGCGGCGAGCTCACCACCGGCGCCGAATTGACGATGTCACCCAGCGGCGTGGTGCGGTCGCGATACTTGCCACCGTTGCGGACTTCGGTCGAGCTGTCGGCACTGAGATAGTTGATGGCACTGGCCAGATCAGCCTTGATCGCCGTCAGCTTGTCGGTGGAGCACACCAGCATCGTCGCGTACTTGCCGTCAGGCTTGCTGCACAGGTCCTGCAGGCTGATGCGGGCGCTGTTGAAATCCACGGGCGAACCCAGCTTGTTGGCGACGATCCGGCGGCCGGACGATGTCAGGCGGCTGGAGGCTTCCCACACCTCGGTGAGCTCGGCCACCTGGTCGGCGTTGACCTTGACGCTGGACGCGGTCAGCTTGCTCGACCAATCAGTGCCGCTGTTGGTGATGTCATAACGCGGGGTGACCGCCAACGAGCCGGTACCGATGCGTGCACCACTGATACCGATCGTGCCTGAAGGCGACGCACCACCGGTGATCGAGGACAGTACCCGGCGCATGGCCTCGGTGACGTCGGCCGGCGTCTGCGCATTGATGAACTCACCACGGCTGTTGACGGCCGCGTGCCACAGTTCATCGATGACCGTACCGTCGTCGACATTCAGCGGGTTGCCGTTGCCAGCCCAGTTCGGCGGGTTCTTGTAGGGATCGTCGGTCGCTGCCTGGTTGACGCCATAGATCTTGCCCTGCGCGCCCAGGGTCACGCCGTAGAAGTTCATGTGCAGGTCGGTCTGGCAGTCCAGGCGCTTCCAGTCCGGGCTGCTCTTGTCCAGCGAACTGCACTTGTCACTGACCGGCACCTGGCCGGCCGGGAAGCTGGTGCCGGTGCGCAGGGGTGTGCGGGCGCCGGCATAGGCCGCCGCCGCGATGTCGGCGATGGTATTGCTGTAGCCATCGGCGAACGGAATGGACGGCAGGTGCGTGGAATTCACCGAGTCCGCATCACCGAACGATCCGTTGGGTGCATTGCCGGAGTTGGTGTAGCCGTCGGTGAACAGCATGCCGCCATTGCGCTGGCAGGCCAGCTGCACGGGGGCGTCGGCATCGGTACGACGGAACTGGTCGACCAGATATTCAACCGCGCGGCGGTTGGGCGTGCCGCCATTGCCGGTGAGCGTGTAGATCTGCTTGTAGAGATCGGCACGATTGGTGACCATGTCGTACATGGTCGCGTTGCTGAGCTTGTTGATGGTGAAGTAGCCCACGCGCATCGTATCGACGCTCACCAGCGCCGCAGTCGACGAACCGACGATCGCCAGCACGCGGTTGCGGTGGTACTGGAACCAGTTGGCAAAATTCTGGATCGCGGCGTTGTAGGCGGCCGGGCTCGAGTAGTTGCCCGGCTTGATCTGGTAGCGGCGCATGTCGCAGCTGGGACCACAGGCGCCTGCGATCAACGGCCGGCTGGTATTGTCCGTCTTGTAGCCCGCCGGAGCCGGTGCCGCCGCAGGCAGGTAGAACGTGGCCGGGAAATAGGTCACCGCATAGGTGGTGCTGCTGGTGATGCTGGTCGCCGCAGTGCTCCAGCCACGACCGGTGTAGTAGGAGTTGCCGGTGCCGGACAGGTCGGGAATCCGCATACCGCTGACAAACTGGAACTGTTCCGCCGTCGTGGAACGGTCGGTCGTCATGTTGTAGACCGCGTTGTAACCGCGCTGGGCCGAACGCGGGTCGGCACGGGTCTGGGTGATCGAGGCATCGGCCCACAACGTGCCATCGGCATTGGTCCACGGCCGGTAGGTCACGTCCGGGTTGAAGTAGCTGGCGTTGTAGACATGGGAACGGGCAAAGCCGTAGATGTCCAGCGGCGGAATGGCCCGGCCCGGTGAATATTCCTTGTTGAATTCCGCGTGCGGGTACAGGTAGAGGTAGCAGTCCACCGAACTGGTCGAACACGCCGAACCGACACTGAAGAAGCTTCCGTCATTGTTGAAGAAGCTTCCGGTGCTGGTGTTCCAGCGCATGCGGCCGTCACCACCGGGGAACATGCGTTCGAAGTTCATCGAACCCGAATCGTCCACCGCCATGATGAACGCCGGTGTCGCGCGGGTCTGCACGTTCATCGGCTCCTGTGCCAGCACGCCCTGCGCCTGTGCGGCAAACAAGGTATGCGCCAGATAGCCGCCAGCGGCCAACACGGCAAGGCCAACGCCTGCCAGGATCCTGCGGTTGCGAGTGTTCATGGGCTCCCCACCCTCACAGCTTGAATACGGTATCGATCGCCGCACGCGACGTCGCATCACTGGTGGTATCACCGGCATAGGTCGTGATCTGGTAGACCGGCGTTGGCTTCTCCACCGACTTGCCCATGTCCAGCGCACCCTCCCCCTGGATGCAACCCTGGATCTCACGGACATAGATGGCCGGCTTGCTGCCCAGCTTGGTTTTCGCGACCCAGGCCGACGGATCGAAGCCGTCATCGCACTGCTGGCTGATGTCGGCGGACGCTACGGCCGGATTGGCACCGGCATCCTTGCGATTGGCGATGTTCTCCACCGCGTTCTCGGCGCTGCGTGCCGCGCCTTCGGCGTTCTGGAACGCCATGTTGGTCGCCCGGTAGCCGGCCGCCATGCGCTCCTGCATGCCGGCCACCTGCATGCCGATGACGCCCAGCAGGGCCAGCAGCACCAGCATGATCAGCGCGACGTAGAGAACGGCACCCTGCTGTCGTGCCTGGGCAACGAAGGGACGGCGTCGGGAGGAAGGATGAGTGCGCATGGTCGTCAGTTCCCGAACAAGCGGTTGCGCAGCGCAACGGACGCTTCATAGGCGCCCCGATGGCGCTGGTCGTAAGGATCGGCCGGGGCAAAGCCCACCCCGAGGATGGCCGGATAGGTGGCCGCGCTGCCCGGCGCCTCGGCCGACGCACGCTGCGGGCTGCGCGCCAGCAGGCCGACCTGCACCATGCCGACGCGGCGCCACTGCCCTGCGGCGGTGGCATCGGTACCGGTGCTGACCGCACTGGCCACGCGCTGGTCGACGATGCGACCGGTCGGCGGCGTGGGCAGGGCGATATCCGGGGTGGCATCCAGTCCGTACAGGAACTGCATGTTCTCGATGCCTTCCACCAGCTCCTCGCCATCGGCGTAGCCGCCGGCGCCATTCGCGCGTGCCCGGTAAAGCGCCGGCTCGCCATTGGGATTGGTCGCGATGTAGTACGCCATGCCATCGGCGCGATACAGCATGGTCATCGCGTTGTTGATCGAATAGTTGCTCAGGTCGACCTTGTCCACCTTCACCGTCGAACCGCTGATGGTGGCCGGGAACACGTCGGCACGGGTGCAGTCGGCTATGCCGAAGACCGTCGGCGCACCTGCGGCGTTGGCCTTCAGCCGGGCCATGCCATCACTGGAGACGGTCAGCGTGGTCGCGCCCGCGGCCACGGAGATGCCGGTCACCACGGCCCCTTCCGGACTCATCAGGCGCAGCACCAGGATGTCGCTGCCCGGCAATGGCGCCGGCTTGAGGTTGGCGATGCTCTTCGGCACCGACTGCGCCGCGCTCCACGCGCGGCCCAGGGTCAGGGTGGCGCCCGGCGCCGTACCTGCTGCCTCATACCCCTGCACCGGAACCGAGAAATCCTGCGGGTCGCCACTGCCCGAGCTGATGCCCAGGTGATAACCGACATCGCCGGTGTTCTTGACCACATGGGCCTGGTCGTTGACGCAGCCGAAGTGGCCGGCCATGCGCAGGTCACGCTGCAGGAAATCCAGCGCGAAGCGCGCGTTCTCCTGGGTACGGGCCGCACCTTCGGACAGGCGCGATGCCGCACGCGAGGCGATGAAGATCTGGGTGACGCCCAGCATCAGGACCAGGCCGATGACCATGGCGATCATCAGTTCGATCAGCGACAGGCCTCGGACGCGCGAAATTGGACTCATGGGCATGTTCACAGGAAGGTCGTCAGGCCGAAGGTGGTAAGGCTGTCGGGGTCCTTCGGATCCCAGCGCTGGTCACCCCAGCTGATGGCCACGGTGACCTCGCCGGTGCTCTGCACGAAGGTCACCTGCGCGCTGGCCTTCTCGCCCAGCGTACGCGCGACCTCGCACTGCCAGCGTGCCACGTTCGCCTGCGGCGTCACGGCAGCGCCAGTGGGCCAGGCACAGGCCCCGCTGGGCTTCACCGAGCCGGCCGAGAACGAGGCCGAGGAATAGGCGCCACCGGCCAGGGTGTCGGTGCGCTGCGCGCGCATCAGTTCGATCAGGTCGTTGGCCAGGTTGGTCGCCTGGGTACGGTAGTTCGCGCTCTGCACGAAGCGGACGTTGGTGGTCTGCAGCAGGGCGAAGCCCAGCAGCCCGAATGCCAGGATCAGCACCGCCACCATCACTTCGACCAGGCTGAAGCCCCCCTGCGACGAACGCGGGCGGGCCAGGTTGCGGCGGCTCATGAGCAGGTTCCCTTGGTCACCCGGACCTGGCCGGATTGGTTGATCGTCAACGTGCTTTTCGATTCGCCGGCCTTGCACGCATCCGGCGACAGCACCAGCGTCTGATCGGCGACCGCCCTGCGCCGGCCGCGCCCGTCGAAGGCGATGACCGCGCCCGGCGGGCCAACTACGCTCAGCTGCGGATTGCCCTGTGAAAAGCGCAGCGCGACGTCATTGCTGCCCATCTGGCCGTCGCCATCCAGGTCCGACCAGGCCAGTACCCCTTTGGACCAGTCGCCGTCACAGGCTTTGCCATCGGCGCTGCCACAGACGCCGCCACCGTTGCTGTTGCGGATGCCTTCGCTGCGGGCCAGGTTGGCCAGCGCGATCAGCTCGTTGTTGGCGGTCGCCAGCCGGTTCGAGCGGATCATGCCGCGGAAGCTCGGGTAGGCGATCGACGCCAGGACCACGAAGACGGCCAGCGTGACCATCAGTTCAACCAGCGTGAAGCCGTTTTGCCGGCGCAAAGACATTGGACGCTCCCCAGCGTGTTGGTGGCCACGATGGGCCATCGCCCCGCCACCGGCAAGCGGCGGCAGGATGAACGGTCAATCCGGGGCGACGGGCGTCAAAGGCTTGACGACCCGTCCTCCCCTGCCAGTGCCGGCGCGATCCCCATCACGCCGGCCCGGGTTCAGGCCAGCACCTGGTAGCAGGGCTGGTACTCGCCGGAGATCTTCATCCGGCGCTGCTCGACGAAGGCGCGCAGCAGCGCATCCAGCGCCTGCATCATGTCCGGGTCACCGTGGATCTGGAACGGCCCGAACTGCTCGATGCGGCGCATGCCGTCTTCCTTCACGTTGCCGGCGACGATGCCCGAGAACGCGCGGCGCAGGTCGGCCGCCAGCGCGTGCGGGGCACGCCCGTGGTGCAGGTCCAGCGCCGCCATCGCTTCGTGGGTGGGTACGAACGGCTGCTGGTACTCCCACGGAATCTCGATCGACCAGTTGAAGAAGAACGAGTCCTTCTGCGCCAGGCGGTGCTCGCGCACGCGCTTGATGCCGGTGGCCATCTTCTTCGCAACCGCCACCGGGTCGCCGATGATGATCTCGTAGCGCTCGGCAGCCGCATCGCCCAGGGTCAGGCGGATGAAGCGATCAATCTGCTCGAAGTACGGTGCCGCTACCGTCGGGCCGGTCAGGATCAGCGGGAACGGCAGGTCCTTGTTCTCCTCGCGCAGCAGGATGCCGAGCAGGTACAGGATCTCTTCGGCGGTACCGACGCCACCGGCGAACACGATGATGCCGTGGCCGATGCGGACGAAGGCCTCAAGGCGCTTCTCGATGTCCGGCATGATCACCAGGTGGTTGACGATCGGGTTCGGCGACTCGGCGGCGATGATGCCCGGCTCGGTCAGGCCGATGTAACGCGTCACGGTACGGCGCTGCTTGGCGTGGGCGATGGTGGCACCCTTCATCGGGCCCTTCATCGCACCCGGGCCACAGCCGGTGCAGATGTCCAGGCCGCGCAGGCCCAGTTCATAGCCCACCTGCTTGGTGTACAGGTATTCGTCGCGCGAGATCGAGTGTCCGCCCCAGCACACCACCAGGTTCGGATCACCCGGATTGAGGATGCGCGCGTTGCGCAGCAGGCCGAACACCGCGTTGGTGATGCCCTCGGATGACTCCAGCTCGGCCGCGTAGGCCGGGCCCATTTCGATGGCCATGTAGGCCAGGTCGCGCACGACGGCGAACAGCAGTTCGGCGACACCGCGGATGATCTCGCCGTCGACGAAGGCCATCGCCGGTGCGTTGACCAGATCGATGCGCACGCCGCGATCCTGCTGCGCTACCTGGATGTCGAAATCAGGGTAGAGGTCGCGCGCCGCGCGCGGATCGTCCGAGGCGCTGCCGCTGGTCAGCACGGCCAGCGCGCAGCGGCGCAGCAGCTCATGCATGCCGCCGGCGGAGGCATCGCGCAGGCGTGCCACCTCGGCCCGCGACAGCACGTCCAGCCCACCGCGCGGGTAGATCCGCGCATCCTGTACCGGCAGCGCACGGGCCGATTTTTCGTTCGTGGTCATATCCAACTTTTCGCTTCCTTCAAGGTTTCCGACTGTACTGCCGCCCCCTTAAAAAGCAAAACGGCCGGGAAGCCCGACCGTTGGATGTGTGCTGCCCGCGTTCGCCATTTTGGGACCGCATCGGCGGCGTTGGCACCGCGTACATTTCTGGATGCTACGCCGTTGCCCGACACCCTGCAAGAACTTTCGCCTGAACGGAAAACGGCCGGGTTTCCCCGGCCGTTTCCACTTACCACTTCAAGCGCTGATGGATCAGAACTTGTACTTCAGGGTCAGCTGCATCGACCAACGCGACACGGCGGTGTTGCCCTTGTCGTTGTTGTTTTCCTGCACCGACGGGTTGTCGGTCGAACCAGTGAAGGAGTACACGTACTTGCCGGTGGCCGGATCGATACCTGCGTAGTTGGCAACGCGACGGGTCGAGTAGAAGCCGTAGTCGTCGATCAGGCCCCACTTCTTGTTCAGCAGGTTGCCGACATTCATGATGTCCAGGGCGACTTCACCCTTGTGACCCTTCATGAAGCCCGGGAATTCCTGGCTGACGCGGACGTCGAAGCTGTTGACCCACGAGGCGCGGTGGCGGTTGGCCGGGACCACGCTGCCACGGTAGGCATCCAGTTCCGGGTTCTGCGCCAGCCAGTCGAAGAACTGCTTCTCCATTGCGGCACCGCCGGTGAACAGCACGTCGCCCGGACCCTTCGGCACGTAGAACAGGTCGTTGGTGGCAGCACCGTCGCCGTTGGCATCGTTGTAGAAGATGTAGCTGTACGGACGGCCCGAACGGCCTTCGTAGAACAGGCCGACGCGGGTGGCGTTGTCACCGAAGAAGTTGTGCTTCCACTCCAGGGTGCCGGTGACGCGGTCCTTCATCGCATAACGCGAGTTGTAGGCCACGTTCTCGTTGGCATTGAAGATCAGCGTGTTGTTCCAGTTCGAGGTGTTCTGCGAGCTGGACAGCGGGCTGACCTCGGTCGACTTGGTGTAGGTGTAACCCAGCGACCAGCCCCAGTTCTCGGTCAGCGGCTTGGCCAGCGAGAAGGTGGCCTGGGTACCGCGGCCCTTGTCGGTGTTGCGCAGGACCAGCACATCGCCGATGTCGGACGGACGGTTGGCGCGGTCAACCGCACCCTTGGTACCGGTCGACATGCCGTAGTCGACACCCTTGTCGATACGGGTATTGGCCTGATTGCGGCCAGCGGCGTTCCAGTAGATCGCGCGGCCATCCTGACCGAAGGCGGTCGGCGCCGACACGTCCAGACGGTCGAAGTAGATGCCGTCCTTGACCTTGGTGAACAGCACTTCGGCCGACGCCACGATGCCGTACCACGGCAGCTCATGGTCGAACGCCAGGTTGGCCTTCCACACCGACGGCAGGCGGGTGCCCGGCGCGATGATGTCAACGTTCTGACGGGCCGAAGCCGGGCCACCGGCCGGGATGTACGGGTTGTTGCCGTCCGGGGTGAAGGCACCGGCCGGGATGCTGCGCTCGTCGTACTCGATGTAGTTCAGGCCGGTGTTCTGGTAGGCACCTGCCAGCCACACGTTCGGGGCGGCGCCGCCGAACAGGCCCACGCCACCACGCAGCTGGGTCGGGCGATCGCTGTCGAAGGTGTAGTTGAAGCCGACGCGCGGCTGCACCAGGTTCTTGTCGACCAGCTTGGTGTTGTTGAAGCCGTACAGCTGCTCGATGCGCGGGTTGTACAGGCGCTGGGTGCTGAAGTCAGGCATGTCGATGCGCACGCCGAACATCAGGTTCAGGTTGTAGTTGATCGCCCAGGTGTCCTGCACGAACACGCCGGTGTTCTTCAGGGTGAAGTCGGCCGGGATGTCGCTGCGGCTGCCATCGGCGCGCGGAGCACGCAGCTGGTAGCGCGAAGCCTTGCCCGCCAGGAAATCGTTGACGCTGTTGAATTCGTACACGCCGTTGAGGTTGCGGCCGTAGAAGTTCATCAGGTCATTCTTCGAGTAATCGAAGCCGAACTTGACGGTGTGGTCACCGATGTACCAGGTACCGGCACCAAAGGCGCTCAGTTCCTTCGACTCGACGATGTTGACGTGGGTGTTCTGTTCGGTACCGACGTACAGCGAATCGTTGCCCGACTTGATGCGGATCTGCGGCATGTCGACCAGCGGGACGCGGTTGGCCGAGTAATCCTTGTGCGAGACCTTGAACTCGGTCGAGAAGTTCTCGGACCAGTCACTGAACAGTTCGCCCATCCAGGTTTCGTACTGGGTCGGCTGCTGGTACCAGAAGTTGCTCAGCGAGATGGCGCTGCTGCTGACCTGCGGGAAGCGAACGACGTTCTGCTCCATCTTGTTGTAGCGCAGGGCCGCACGGTGGTTCTCGTTGATGTTCCAGTCCAGCTTGACCGCATACTCTTCGATCTCGGTCTTGCTGTTCGGCGCCGTCAGGCTGCCCGGGTCGTAGCCCAGCTTGCCCAGGAAGTTCTGGACGTCGGTGATCTGCTGCTGGGTGATGGTGCCACGGCCGATCGGCGTGTCGCTCAGGGCGACGCCGGCAGCCGAGCGCTCGTACTTTTCATAGTTGGTGAAGAAGAACAGCTTGTCCTTGACGATCGGGCCGCCGAAGGTCATGCCGTAGGTCTTCTCGTCCTCGAAGCCGTTGAAGTCCTGCTTGTCACCTTCCAGGCGCGAGCGGACCATGTCCTTGTCGCGGTACGAACCGTACACGGTGCCGTGGAATTCATTGGTACCCGACTTGGTCACGGCGTTGATCACCGCGCCGGTGCCACCGGCGATGGTGGTGTCGTAGTTGGCCAGGTCGATGTTGATTTCCTGGATGGCGTCCATCGACACCGGCTGACGCTCGGTCGGCAGGTTGTTGGAACCCAGGCCGAACGGATCGGAGGCGCTGATGCCGTCGATGCGGATGGCGTTGTAACGGGTGTTCTGGCCGCCAGCCGAGATCGCGCCGTCCGCCTTGCTGACCTGCGAGATGCGCGGGTCGAGACGGACGTAGTCCTGGATGTTGCGGCTGGCCGACGGCAGCGCATCCATCGTTTCGCGGGTCACGTTGGTGCCGGTGCCCATCTTGTTGGCACTGAACAGGTCCAGGCCGCCGGCGGTGGCAACAACGTTCACCGCGTCCAGGTTGGTCGCAGCCAGATCGCCGCCCAGGTTGGCGTTGACGGTGTTGACCTGGTTCAGGTTCAGGTAGACACCTTCCTCGGTCTTGGTGCCTTCACCGGACTTGGTGATGGTGATGGTGTACGGACCACCCACGCGCAGGCCGCGCGCGTTGTATCGGCCCGACGCATCGGTGGTGGCACGCGAAACAGTGCCCGACTCGGTGTGCGTGATGGTGACTTCAGCGCCGGCGACAGGCTGGCCTGCAGCGGACATCACCTGGCCGCCGACACCGGCGGAGGTGCTGCTCTGGGCGAAGGCGGGAGCGGCAGCAAGTGCAGCCACGAGACCAAGGGTAAGCTTGGACATCCGGAGTGGGTGGGTCATTTTTCGGTAGCCTCGATGCGAGTTGGCGATGGCGGAAAAAAAGCGCATCCAAGCAGCCCTGCGGGTGGCTGATCGGAGAGTTATCTGGGTTCCCTACCGCTCGGCTGAAGGCAGCCCTAACGGTTAACACTAGATTAACACGCTACGCCATCAATGTGACGGTTGTGCGACAAACGGCACCGGTTCGCAACGCAATCGTGACGGGTTCTTCACTCCGTCTTCCCACGGGGCTCACCTTTCCCGAGGCGTCTCACTGGCATCGAGAATCTGCCCGCGCCAGGCGCTCCCAGCGGCGGACAGCAGGGTCACCGCAGCGGCCGCCGCGGCTTCCGGGCCTTGCGCAGCCGGGTCCTGGTCCACGGAATAGGCGCGGGCCCGAAGCGCCGTGCGCAGGGGGCCGGGGTACAGGCCGCTGACCCGGATGGGACTACGGCCCAGTTCATCGTGCAGGCTGGCGATCAGGCCACGCAGGCCATGCTGGGCCACGCCATACCCCCCCCAATAGGCCTGTCCGACCCGTTCGGGAGCATCGACCGCGAACACCAGAGCGGCATCCTCGCGTTGCCGCAGCAGCGGCAGGCAGGCCTGGGCCAGCCAGGCCGGCGCGGTCAGGGTGACATGGACCGCACGGGCGAAACTGGCCGGGTCAGCCAGTTCAAACGGAGTCAGCCCGGGGAAATGCGCGGCGCAGACCAGCAGTCCATCCAGCCGCCCCAGCTCGCGCTGCAGGGCCTGGGCCAGTTCGGCATAGTCATCGGGGCTGGCGCCTTCCAGGTCCAGCGGGTACAGAAGCGGTTCCGGGCCGACCGCCTGGACCTGGGCATAGACCCGGTCCAGCCGGCGCGGCTTGCGTCCCAGCAGGACCACGGTGGCACCGGCCGCGGCTGCGGCGACCGCCGCGGCACTGCCCAGCCCTCCCCCGGCGCCGGCGACCAGTACGACGCGATCCTGCAACGGGCGGCCATCGATCGCCCCGTCAGTCGGTGACGTCGACGGCCAGGCACTCATCCCTGGGTCGCCTCTTCGACGATGCGCTTGAGCTCGCCGGATTCAAACAGTTCCATGACGATGTCGCAGCCGCCGATCAACTCACCGTTGATGAACAGCTGCGGGAAGGTCGGCAGATTGGAAAAGCGCGGCAGGTTGGCGCGGATCTCCGGCTCTTCGAGCACGTTGACAGTGCGCAGGGTGACGGCGCCGGCTGCCATCAACGCCTGCACGGCGCGACTGGAAAAGCCGCACATCGGGTATTGCGGGGTGCCCTTCATGAACAGCACGAGCGGGTAACGATCGACCTCGGCCTGGATTTGCTGCATTACCGCCACAACCACACTCCTTGCTTCGCCGGACAAACCGACCGTGATGGTCGGCTAGACTGCCCACGGTAGCCGCCATTGTAAGCGGATGGAACAGGCTGCCGCCGTCCCCCTGGCCACGAACCTGTCCATGCCCGTCGAATTACCTGCCCTGCCCTACCTCCCCGGCTCCCTGCAGCCCCACCTGTCCGCGCAGACCGTTGAGTCGCATCACGGCCGCCACCACCGCGCCTACGTTGACGCGGTCAACGCCGGCACTCTCGGCACCGAGTGGGAGGAGGCGTCACTGGAAGAGATCGTGCGCCATGCCCAGGGCACGCTGTTCGATGCGGCCGCCCAGGCCTGGAACCACGGCTTCTATTGGCAGTGCCTGCGCCCGCGCGGCGGCGGCGAGCCGCAGGGCCGGCTGGGCGAGCTGGTCAAGCGCCAGTTCGGTGATGCGCAGCGCCTGCGCGAGGAATTCAACCGCACCGCGCTGGGCCTGTTCGGCTCGGGCTGGGTGTGGCTGGTGCAGCACCCCGGTGGCCAGCTCGGCATCCAGGCCACCCGCAACGCCGGCACGCCACTGACCGGCGAAAGCACCCCGCTGCTGTGCTGCGATGTCTGGGAGCACGCCTACTACACCGATTACCAGAATGATCGCGCGCGTTACCTGGATGCCTTCTGGCAGATGGTCAACTGGGAATTCGCCGAGAGCCAGCTGCGCTGACTGCCTGTAGAGCCGAGCCCATGCTCGGCTGGCCGGACAGCAGCCGAGCATGGGCTCGGCTCTACAGATGAAGCGTCACGCGTTCTCGTGCGCAGCCACCGCGTCCATCACCCGCGCCGAGTACACCAGCGCCGCGCCGGCGTTGAGCGACACCGCCACGCCCAGTGCTTCGGCGATTTCCTCGCGGCTGGCGCCATGCTTCAGCGCAGCGTCCACGTGCACGGTGATGCAGCCGTCGCAGCGGGTGGTCACCGCCACCGCCAATGCGATCAGCTCACGGGTCTTGGCATCCAGGTGGTTGGTCTGGGCACCGGCATTGGCCAGGGTGGCGTAGCCCTTGACCGTGTCCGGCGAGAGCTTGCCGATCTCTCCGATGCGGCCCTTCAGTTCCTTGCGATAGGCATTCCAGTCGAGCATGGTCGTGACTCCTGTGAAAGGAGCTCCACGCTACCACCGGCAATGGTGCGCCGATGCCTGCACCGGCGCGCCACACCGTTGCAGGCATACAAGGTTGTGCCGGCCATTGGCCGGCACGCCCGGGCTCAGCGGTTGCGCAGCGCGTGCACTGCCGGCGCCACCTGGGCCTGGCGGTCCAGCTCCAGGCCGACCTGGTCCAGCGCATCGGCCAATGCAGCGGCATCATCGTCGCGCAACGTGGCGTGGCCGACCTTGCGACCTTCGCGCGGCTCCTTGCCGTAATCGTGCCAATGGCCACTGGCCTGACCCAGCACCGGCGCCGGATCGGGCATCTTGCCCAGCCAGTTCAGCATGCAGGCATGGCCGAGCATGCGGGTGCTGCCCAGTGGCAGGCCCAGCACGGCACGCAAGTGATTCTCGAACTGCGAGGTCTCGCTGCCTTCGATGGTCCAGTGGCCGGAGTTGTGCACGCGCGGTGCCATCTCGTTGGCCAGCAGTTCGCCGTCGCGACAGAACAGCTCCAGTGCGAACACGCCCACATACTGCAGGTGCTCGGCGACGCGGCGGGCATAGCCGATCGCTGCCTGCCGCTCGGCGTCGGACAGCACCGCCGGTGCCACGCTGGCGGACAGCACGCCGTCGACATGCCAGTTGCCGGTGACCGGCCAGGCTTCGAAGCTGCCATCGCGGCCACGCACGGCCACCACGCTGACCTCGCGTTGGAAGGCCACGAAGCCCTCCAGGATCAGTCCGGTGCGCTCCACCTGGGCACCGAGCGCATCCCATGCGGCGTCGATGTCGGCTTCGCTGCGCAGGCGGAACTGACCCTTGCCGTCGTAGCCGAGGCGGCGGGTCTTGAGGATGCACGGCAGGCCGAACTCAGCCGCCTTCGCCGCCAGCTCGTCGCGGTTACGGATGTCGGCGAAGGCCGGCAGCGGAATACCCAGCTGCTGGAACAGGGTCTTCTCGCTCAACCGGTCCTGGGCCACCGCCAGCGCGGCCGGCGGCGGATAGACCGGCACGCGGTCGGCCAGGAACTGTGCACTGTCGGCAGGTACGTTCTCGAAATCGAAGGTGACCACATCGACCTTGGCGGCGAAGTCCGCCAGGGCCTGGCGGTCATCGAAGGCGCCCACGGTGAGCGGCGCCAGCGGGCCGCTGCAGGCGTCGGCGGCCGGGTCGTACAGTTCGAAGCGAAGCCCCAGCGGCGCACCGGCCAGGACCATCATGCGGGCGAGCTGGCCGCCGCCCAGGATGCCGACAGTCAGGCTCATTGGCGCGGATCGTCGTGGGCCATCACGTCTTCGGTCTGGCGTGCACGGAAGGCATCGAGCGCCTGGCCGATCGCCGGCTGGTCGCTGGCCAGCATCGCCGCCGCGAACAGCGCGGCGTTGGAGGCGCCGGCGTTGCCGATGGCGAAGGTGGCGACCGGGATGCCGGCCGGCATCTGCACGATCGACAGCAGGGAATCCATTCCGTTGAGGGCCTTGGACTGCACCGGCACACCCAGCACCGGCACGGCGGTCTTGGCCGCGATCATGCCCGGCAGGTGCGCGGCCCCGCCTGCACCGGCGATGATCGCGCGCAGGCCACGCGGGCCCGCCTGCTCGGCGTAACTGAACAACACATCCGGCGTCCGATGCGCGGACACCACCTTCACTTCGAACGGAACACCCAGGGCTTCAAGCTTCTGGGCGGCGTGCTGCATGGTTTCCCAGTCGGAACGGGAACCCATGACGATGCCGACAAGCGGCGCGATCGGGTTGGGGGTCATTGGCCGTCACCTGCCTTAAAGACGTATTCTAGCCGTCTTCCACGCAAGACGAAGAACCATGGATCGCAAGCTGCTCGACCTGCTGGTGTCCCCGGACACCCGCCAGCCCCTGTCCCTGCTGGATGGCAAGGGCCTGGAAGCCCTCAACAAGGCCATTTCCGCCGGCACGGTGACCAAGGCCGATGGCAACCCGCTGGCGCAGCCGCTGCGCGAGGCGCTGGTCACCCGTGACCGCAAGCAGGTGTTCCGCGTCGACGACGGCATCCCGGTGCTGCTGGCCGAGGAAGCCGTTCCGACCGCCCAGATCGCCGACTTCCCGGCCGCATGAGCACGCTGCCGACGCCGGATGCGGCCGTTGTCGCCGCCGATGTCGCGCGCGCGCTGGCCGAGGACCTGGGCAGCGGTGACGTCACCGCCGCCCTGCTCCCCGACCAGGCCGACAGCGCCTACCTGCTGTGCAAGCAGGATGCGGTGATCGCCGGGCGCCCCTGGTTCGACGCCACCCACCGCGCGCTCGACCCTGACGTGCGCATTGAATGGCACATCGCCGAAGGCGATGCCGTCACCGCCGGCACCGTGCTGGCCCTGCTGCACGGGCGCAGCCGCAGCCTGGTCAGTGCCGAGCGCACGTCGCTGAACTTCCTGCAGACGCTGTCCGGCACCGCGACCACCACTGCCCGCTACGTGGCCGCGGTGGCCGGTACCGGTACCCGCATCCTCGACACCCGCAAGACCCTGCCCGGCCTGCGCCTGGCACAGAAGTACGCGGTGCGCTGCGGCGGCGGCGAGAACCACCGCTTCGGCCTGTACGACACGGTGATGCTGAAGGAGAACCACATCCGTGCTGCCGGTTCGCTGGCCGCGGCGGTGGCCGCCGCACGCCGGCAGTGGCCTGCGCTGCCACTGGTGGTCGAGGTTGAAGACCTGGCACAGCTGCGCCAGGCGCTCGAAGCCGGTTGCGAACGCATCCTGCTGGATGACTTCAGTCCCGACCTGCGCCGCGAGGCGGTGCGCATCACGGCCGGGCGCATTCCGCTGGAAGTCTCCGGCAGCGTCGGCCTGGGCGGCCTGCGTTCGATCGCCGAGGATGGCGTCGATTGCATCTCCATCGGCGGGCTGACCAAGCATGTGCAGGCCATCGATCTGTCGTTGAAGCTGGGCCCGCCGCCGGCTTGAGGCCTACGCGACCTTGTGGAGCCGAGCGCAGGCTCGGCGCTACACGACCCGGGCGCCTTCACGGCTCGGCTACGCCAGCCTCTGCGACGCTGCGGGCATCCCCCCACAGGAGCCGCGCATGCGCCGGATGCTTTTGCCTGCCTGTCTGCTGCTCGCGGCAGCCCCCTTGTCCGCCGCAGCCGCTGAAGCCTGCGATGTCCCTCCCCGCTTCGGCCTGAGCCCATTGGCGGTGGTCATCCGCAATACCGCCTGCAACGAGCACCGGCTCTGGTTCCGGTCCTTCATCGATCGCGATGGCCGCGCGGCGAGTCTGAGTGTCACCGAGGCCGAGAACGAACACCTGGCCGACAACGGGCTGATTGCCTGGCAGCGCGTGGCCGGCTACTGGCGCAACAGCGGCACGCTCAACGCGATGGGCAGCATCGCCGGTGCCAGCAGCTGCGTGGCACCGCTGGGCACGCGCTACACCGACAGCGACTGCCGCGCCTTCCTGATCGACAATCCGTGGTCGGCCGCTTTCATTTCCTGGGTGATGGTGCAGGCCGGCGTTCCCGGCTTCAACACGTCGCCGCGCCACATCGACTACATTCGTGCCGCGTACCAGGGCGGCCCCTCGGGCGTGCCGTACCGGCTGGTCGATCCCGCGACCGCAAAGCCCGCACCGGGCGACCTGTTGTGCTTCCTGCGCGACCGCAGCACGACGCTCAGCTACAGCGGGCTGGTGCAGGCGCTGGGCAACGGTTCGGTGGGCCACTGGAAATCACATTGCGAAGTGGTGGTGGCCGCCAACCTCGGCGGCGACCAGACCCTGTACCTGGTCGGTGGCAACGTGATGAACACCGTGGCGATGCGGTTGCTGCCGCTGGACCGCACCGGGCTGATCAAGCTGCCCCCGGCACGCGAACGCAACAGCACCGGCATCGACCCCAGCTGCACGCCGGGCCGCGAGGACGAATGCAGCTTCAACCGCCAGGACTGGGCGGCCCTGCTGCAGCTGACCGCGACCACGCCATTGGGGATGCCGTCACCCTCCGCAGCGCCGATGCAGGCCGTGCCGGCAACGGCGCCGGCAGCACCGATGACGGGCCAGCCACCGCCGAGGCGGTGATACCCGTGCTTGATCCAGCGCGCGTTCGCCGCCATCTTTGCCGGATCGACCTCTGACGGCTGACGCCATGCCTACCCTGCTGCTGTTGCTGATTGCCGGCGGAATCATCTACTTCTTCTGGAACGCCGCGCGCTCGGCCGCCGAGCGCGCGGTCGAGCTGGGACGCAATGCCTGCCGCGCCGCCGACGTGCAGTGGCTGGACCAGGCGGTGCACGCCACCGGCCTGCGACTGTCGCGTGGCGAGGATGGCCGACTCGGTTTCGAGCGCACCTTCAAGTTCGAGTATTCCTACGATGGCATCGATCGCCACGTGGGCCGCATGGTGCTGCGTGGCGACCAGCTGATTTCGTTCACCGGCCCCGGTGCCGCGCGGATCAGCCAGATCCGGCCGGATGTGGAGGATGCCGAGGATGTGTAAGGGCTGAAGGTGTGCCGACCAACGGTCGGCACCCACCCTTACTTGACCACGCGCAGGTTCGGGCGGCCCTTCGGCGGCGGGCTGGCCGGCGGCGTATCGTCCGGCGGCGTGCCTTCCTCGTGCAGCAGCTCATCGCTGGTCGGTGCGGTTTCGCTGCCCGGAATGTCATCCGGCAATGCCATGCCCTGCCCCGTCTCGCGGGCGTAGACGGCCAGCACGGCGCTGATCGGCACCTGCACCGGGTAGCTGGTACCGGAGAAGCGCGCCGAGAAGCTGACCATCTCGTTGTCGATCATCAACCGCACGACAGCACGTTCGGCGATGTTGAGCACGACCCGGCCATCCTTGACCGCCGAAGGCGGGACCTGCACGCCGGGGACGCCGGCGTCGACCAGGATGTGCGGGGTCAGCTGGTTGTCGTTGATCCATTCCACCAGCGCCCGCAGCAGGTACGGGCGGTGGCTGGTCATGTGGAAGAAGTCTTCGGTCATGCGTGAAGTGTACGCGCCCGGCGCCCCGCCGGGGCGGATCGTCTGCACGCCGGTCGGCCTGCAGACGGGTAACGCGGGGCCGGATCAGACCGGCAGATCGCGCAGTTTCTTTTCCTGCTCGGTCAGGCTGCGGACAAATCCCGGATGGCGGAAGATGCGGTTGCCGTAGCCCTCGATCGCCTTGCCATCCTTCGGCAGCGGCACATCCAGCGACTGCAGGCGCCAGATGATCGGCGCCATCGCGCAGTCGGCCAGGCTCATTTCCGGATTGAGGAAGAACTTGCTGGCCTTGAACAGCGGCAGCGAGGCGGTCAGCAGTTCCTTCAGGCGCTTGCGCCCGGCCTCGGCCTGGGTCTTGTTGCCCAGCTGGATGGCCTGCACCTGCGGCACCCAGTCGTGCTCGATACGCAGCATGGCCAGGCGGATGCGCGCACGCGACAGCGGGTCGACCGGCATCAGTGGCGGATGCGGGTAGCGCTCATCCAGGTACTCGCTGACCACCGATGCGGCGTACAGCACCAGCTCGCGTTCGACCAGGGTCGGCACCGAGTGGTACGGATTGAGGTCGATCAGGTCTTCAGGCGGGTTCTGCGGATCGACCGGAACGAAGTCGTAGGTGACGCCCTTGGCCGCCAGGACCAGGCGTACACGGTGGCACAGTACGTCGTCGTTCGAGGAAAACAGCGTCAGTGTATTGCGCATGCGTACGCTCGCCGCCATCAAAGGCTCTCCCACGACAGGAGACCGCCTGCCGCATCGGCGCCGCCGGCACCGTGCCAGCGGTCGACTCCTCCCCGAGTGTGCAACCGACCATCACAAAAGCCAATAGGCCCATGCGATGGCCGGCGCAAGAATCAGTGAACGTCCTTCCAGTATTCCTTCTTCAGCAGATACAGCAGGAAGGTCAGCAGGGCCAGGAACAGGATCACCCACACGCCCAGCTGCTGGCGCTTGAGTGCGGCCGGTTCGCCGGCGTATTCGAGGAAGTTGGTGATGTCCCGCACGGCCTGGTCGTACTGCCCGGCGTCCACCGATCCCGGCGTTTCAATCTTCAGGCCGGTCACCGGCGGGTCCATGCCGGGCGCTTCCGCCTTGCCGTGCACCGCATGCTGCAGCCCCTGCATCTCCCACAGCGGGTTGGGCATGGAGGCGTTGGCGAACAGCGCGTTGTTCCAGCCCAGCGGGCGGCTGCTGTCCAGATAGAACGATTTGAGATAGGTGTAAACCCAGTCACTGCCCCGCACGCGCGAGATCAGGCTGAGATCGGGCGGCATCTTGCCGAACCACTTCTCCGCGTTTTCCTTGGGCATCGCCACCGGGATCGGGTCGCCGATCGCCGAGCCGGTGAAGTTGAGGTTGTTCATCACCTCTTCTTCGGTCAGGCCCAGGTCCTGCGCCATCCTCGAATAGCGCAGGTACTTCAGCGCATGGCAGCCGGAGCAGTAGTTCATGTACAGCTGCGCACCCCGCTGCAGCGAGGCGCGGTCACTGAGGTCGTTGCCGGCCTGCAGCAGCTTGGTGCCGCCCTCGGCGGCGGAGGCCAGGAAACTGCCCAGCATCAGGGTGGCCGTCAGGGCCAGCCGGACCATCCAGCGCTCAGTCATGCGTGGTCACCCTCTCCGGTACCGGCTTGGTCTTGTCCAACCTTGTCCATAGCGGCATGGTGATGAAGAACGCGAAGTACAGGAAGGTCAGCACCCGCCCGATGTAGGTTTCATGCACGTCGGTGCCCGGGCCGGAGCCGATCACGCCCAGCCACACGAAGCACACCGCCAGCACGCCCAGCATCACCTTCGAGATCCAGCCGCGGTAGCGCACCGACTTCACCCTGGCCTTGTCCAGCCACGGCACCAGGAACAGGATCGCAATGGCCGAGAACATCACCAGCACGCCACCGAGCTTGTTCGGTACCACGCGCAACATCGCGTAGTAAGGCGTGTAGTACCAGACCGGCTTGATGTGTTCGGGGGTCACCAGGCGGTTGGCCTCGGTGAAGTTGTCGTGTTCCAGGAACAGGCCACCGAAGCCAGGTGCGAAGAAGATGATGAAGGCGGCGATGATCAGCAGGAAGCCGGCGCCGACACCATCCTTGAGCGTGTAGTACGGGTGGAACGGAATACCGTCGGCCGGCGCATTCGGCGACCAGCGGTTGCCCTTCGGCCCCTTCTTGATCTCCACGCCATCGGGGTTGTTCGACCCCACTTCGTGCAGCGCGCCCAGATGCAGCACCACCAGCAACAGCAGCACCAGCGGCAGTGCGATGACGTGCAATGCGAAGAAGCGGTTGAGCGTGGCGTCACTGGGCAGGTAGTCGCCCATGATCCATTCGGTCAGGCCGTTGCCGATCACCGGTATCGCGCCGAACAGCGAGATGATCACCTTGGCGCCCCAGAACGACATCTGGCCCCACGGCAGCACATAGCCCATGAAGGCTTCGGCCATCAGCACCAGGTAGATCAGCATGCCCAGGATCCACACCAGCTCGCGCGGCTTCTGGTAGCTGCCGTACAGCAGGCCGCGGAACATGTGCAGGTAGACCACGATGAAGAACAGCGAGGCGCCGGTGGAGTGCATGTAGCGGATCAGCCAGCCCCACTCCACATCACGCATGATGTATTCGATGGAGCCGAACGCCTCCGCGGCGCTGGTCTTGTAGTGCATCGTCAGGAAGATGCCGGTGACGATCTGGTTGACCAGCACCAGCAGTGCCAGCGAGCCGAAGTAGTACCAGATGTTGAAGTTCTTCGGCGCGTAGTACTCGCTGACGTGCTTGCGATAGACCGGCATCAGGCCCGGCGCGCGGGCATTGACCCAGTCGGCGACGCCGCTGGCGGTACGGCTGAGGATATTGGCCATCAGGCAGCCCCCTGCGGATCGACACCGATGATGATGGTGTTGTCGTCCTGGTAGTGGTGCGCGGGCACCTTCAGGTTGATCGGCGCCGGCACATCCTTGAAGACGCGGCCGGACATGTCGAAGCGCGACTTGTGGCAGGGGCAGAAGTAACCGCCCTTCCACTGCGGGTCATAGGGCTCGGGCCGGATCTCGGCGACCATTTCCGGCGAGCAGCCCAGGTGCGTGCACAGGCCGACCAGCACGGAGATGTCCGGCTTGATCGAGCGCAGCTCGGGGTTCTGCTTCAGCACGTAGTCCGGCTGCTGGTCCTTCTCGCCGGACTCGGGGTCCTTGAGGCGGCCATCCAGCCCGTGCAGTGCATCCAGGATCGCCTTGGACCGCTTGACGATCCAGATCGGCTGGCCACGCCACTCCACGATCAGGCGCTGGCCTTCCTGCAGGGCGCTGATGTCGGCCACGACCGGTGCACCGGCAAGCTTGGCACGGGCACTGGGATTCCAGGATTTGATGAAAGGAACGGCGGTGAATCCGACGCCGACGGCGCCAACCACAGCAGTGGTGGCAGAAAGAAAACGCCGACGTCCGGTGTTGACTGGATCGTGTACCCCATCGTTGGCCATCCGGCACTCCGATATTGATTAGGTAGCTTTAAGGCTGCCAGCGGATCCGGTGGGGGCCAGAGCCGCATTGAATCGCGGTCGAGTGTAGCGGAACCGTCGCGCGCCACACAACGCTCTTTGCAAGGAGTGCCGACTGACAGTCGGCACCCACCTGTTCAAGGGAGTGCCGACCAACGGTCGGCACCTACTGGTGACTCAGGGCGGTGCGGTAACGCTCGGCCAGCTGCCCAACCCGGCGCACGTAGTACTGGGTCTCGCTGTAGGGCGGCACGCCACCGTGGCGGTCGACCGCGCCTTCGCCGGCGTTGTAGCCGGCCGCGGCCAGGGTCAGGTCGCCATTGAAGCGCTTCAGCAACCACGCAAGATACTGCACACCACCACGGATGTTCTGCGCGGCATCGTAGGAATCGCTGACCCCGAAGCGGGCCGCGGTCGGCGGCATCAGCTGCATCAGGCCCTGCGCGCCGGCGCGGCTGAGCGCGGTCGGGTTGTAGGCCGATTCGGCGTGGATGATGGCACGCACCACGGCCTCCTCGACGCCGAACTCGCGTGCCGCCGAGGTGATCTCGGTCTGGAACGCGGTGGTGTTCAGGCGCACCGAACCGAAGTCCACGCGCGGGTTGACGCCGCACGCGTAGCAGCGCTCCATGAAACTGTAGCGGATGGTGCGCACCGGACCGAGGTTGGCCACCTGGGTCGGCCGCGCACTGGTGTAGTGGCGCACCCCATCCTTCATGAAGGAATAGACCTGGCCGCTGACCATCCGCCCGGCCCGCGAGGCCGTCGGTGCCGCGGCAGGCGCGGGTGCAGCAGGCGTCGGCGCGACCGCAGCGGGCGCAGCAGCGCTGGCCGCCACAGCGACCGGATTGCGTTCGATGCTGGCCACCGAGGTCGGCGCAGGCTTCGGTGCGGCCACCACGGGGCGCGGTGCCGGGCGGGTATCGCGGCTGTAGCTGATGCTGCTGCAGCGCGCGCCAGCCACTCGCTTGCTCACGTAGCTGGTGACCCCGTCGGCGCCCTGGCACTTGTACAGGGTGCCGGCGCTGGCCGGCGCAGCGGTCAGCGCAGCGATGATGATCGCCGTTGTCCCCAGTATCCCCTTCATGCCGCGAGTGTCCCAGCTTCGCCGGGGCTTGCCAAGCGACGCGGCTCAGCCTGTGACCGGTGGCACAGCCAGCACCTGGCCCAATCCGGCCAAACGCTGTGCCAGCTCATCGCGCAGGCCCGGCGGTGTGGTCCACAACGCCACCGGCACCCGGTCCAGGCTGAGGATCTGCGCCAGCATCATGCCGCCGCTCTCGGCGCCCATGCGCAACAGGCAATGGTCGGCGCCATCAGCCTCCAGCACACCACACCACGGCGGGATGCGCCCTTCCAGCTCGGTGCGGCTGCCGGCCAGGCGGACGATGGCCTGCAGCGCGAAGGGCGCCTGGCTGACCGCCTGCCGCACCATCACGTCCGGGGGCGCGGGCGTGCGTCGATGCATGCCCGGCCCGGCGCATTCGCGCACCGCGCCCATCCGGTCCACGCGCAGGGTGCGCCAGTCCTGCCGGCCCAGATCCCAGGCCAGCAGGTACCAGCGCCGCCCATAGTTGACCAGGTGCTGCGCCTCGACCTCGCGCTGGGTCACCGCCTCCTGCGCACTGCGGTACTCGAAGGCCAGCCGTGACGCCTGCCGGCAATGCTGGGCCAGCCGTCCCAGCAGGCGTGCGTCGGTGGAGGGAAGGTCGGACAGGGTGGCCGTCGCCGCATGCACCTCGCCGGCCTGCTGGCGGCGACGGGTCGGCACCAGCGGGTCGAGCTTGGACAACAGGCCCCGCGCGGTGTCGTCGATGCCGGCGACGGACGCGGACGCGGCACGCAGGGCGATGGCCAGGGTGGTCGCCTCCTCCTCGTCCAGCAGCATCGGCAGCACCGGCGCCCCAGCCCCGAGCTGATAGCCGCCGCCGACCCCCGAGGAGGCCCGCACCGGATAGCCCAGTTCGCGCAGGCGTTCGATATCACGGCGGATGCTGCGCCGGTCCACGCCCATGCGCTCGGCCAGCTCAGCCCCGGACCACTGGCGGCGGGCCTGCAGCAGGGCGATCAGGCGCAGCAGTCGATGGGCGGTATGGCGCATGAAGAATCGAGGACAGAAGTCGTCCGCAATAGTGCCCCAGGATGGCTTCCAGTTCACCACCCACCGCAAGGAGCAATGCCATGACCTCACGCCAGATCACCCTGTACCACGCCGCCCGATCCCGCTCGAGCGGCGCCGTGGCCCTGCTCGAAGCGCTGGGTGCCGACTACCGCATGCAGGTGCTGGACCTGAAGGCCGGCGCCAACCTGGCCCCGGCCTACCTGGCCATCAACCCGATGGGCAAGGTGCCGGCCATCGTCCACAACGGCGCGCTGGTGACCGAACAGGTGGCCATTTATCTGTACCTGGCCGACCTGTATCCGGAGGCCGGGCTGGCCCCGCCGATCGGCGACGCCCTGCGCGGACCCTACCTGCGCTGGATGGCCTTCTACGGTGCCTGTTTCGAGCCGGCGATGATCGACAAGGCGATGCACCGCGAGCCGCCGCCGCGCCTGATGTCGCCGTACAACGACGCCGAGACCGTGCTGCAGGTGGTCGAGGCCCAGCTGGCACAGGGTCGCTACCTGCTCGGCGAGACGATGAGTGCCGCCGACGTGCTGTGGGGCAATGCGCTGGCCTGGACCACGGCCTTCGGCCTGGTGCAGCCTGCGCCGGCCACGGCTGATTACATCGCACGGATGAGCGCGATGACCGCCTTCGACCGTTCGCGGCAGATCGATGCGGAGCTGGCGGCGGCATAAGCAGCGCCGGAGCAGCGCCGGCCGGCTTTCCTTGTAGAGCCGAGCCCACGCTCGGCTGGCTTCAGTAGAGCCAGGCCATGCCAGGCTGCCCCATGGGAAGCGGGAAGAGCAGCCGAGCGTGGGCTCGGCTCTACAAGGGCGCGGCGGCTGGCGCGGGATGCGGGTAGAATTGCCCGCTTTCCCGCCACCCGAATGGATTAAGCGCCATGACCGGGACGCCAGACGTCTTTCCGCCCGCCACCCCGGGCGGTACCCCGCTCGTTGCCCTGCCCGCTGGTCCGCGCAAGCCCGACCAGGTCAAGGGCAAGCTGTACATCAAAACCCACGGTTGCCAGATGAACGAGTACGACTCGGCCAAGATGGCCGACGTGCTTGCCGCCAGCGATGGCCTGGAACTGACCGACAGCCCGGACGATGCCGACGTCATCCTGGTCAACACCTGCTCCATCCGCGAGAAGGCGCAGGAGAAGGTGTTCAGCCAACTCGGCGTGTGGAAGGGCCTGAAGAACAAGGGCCGCGAGGTCATCATCGGCGTGGGCGGCTGCGTTGCCTCGCAGGAAGGCGAAGCGATCATCAAGCGCGCCCCGTTTGTGGACCTTGTGTTCGGTCCGCAGACCCTGCATCGCCTGCCGGAACTGATCCGCGCGCGGCGTGAGCAGAAGCGCCCGCAGGTGGACATCAGCTTCCCCGAGATCGAGAAGTTCGACCGCCTGCCCGAGCCACGCGCCGAAGGTGCCTCGGCGTTCGTGTCGATCATGGAAGGCTGTTCCAAGTACTGCTCGTTCTGCGTGGTGCCCTACACCCGCGGCACCGAAGTCAGCCGCCCGTTCGAGGACGTGGTGGTGGAAGTGGCGCAGCTCGCCGCGCAGGGCGTGCGCGAGATCAACCTGCTCGGCCAGAACGTCAACGCCTATCGCGGCCCGTATGGAGACGGTGAGTTTGCCGACCTCGGCCTGCTGATCCGCACCATCGCCGAGATCGATGGTGTCGGCCGCATCCGCTTCACCACCTCGCACCCGCTCGAGTTCAGCGATTCGCTGATCGATGCGTTCCGCGACGTTCCGCAGCTGGCCAACTTCCTGCACCTGCCGGTGCAGGCCGGCAGCGACCGCGTGCTGTCGGCGATGAAGCGCGGCTACACCGCGCTGGAATTCAAGTCGAAGATCCGCAAGCTGCGCGCGGTGCGCCCGGACATTTCAATCAGCTCGGACTTCATCGTCGGCTTCCCCGGCGAGACCGATGCCGACTTCGAGAAGACCATGAAGCTGATCGAGGACATCGGCTTCGACCACAGTTTCTCCTTCATCTATTCGCGTCGACCGGGTACACCGGCGGCCGATCTGGAGGACACGATCAGCGATGCCGAGAAGCACGCCCGCCTGTCGCGCCTGCAGGAGCGCATCAATGCGCACGCCGCCAGCATCTCGCAGAAGATGGTTGGTACCGTGCAGACCGTGCTGGTGGAAGGGCCGTCGCGCAAGAATCCGAACGAACTGACCGGCAAGACCGAGAACATGCGGTCGGTGAATTTCCCGGCGCCTGCGCGCCTTATCGGGCAGTTCGTGGATGTGGTGATCACCGAAGCGCTTACCAATTCGCTGCGCGCGCGGGTGGTGGCGGAGTAAGTCTCCGGGTCGGCAAAGAGGGTCGGAGCCCCTGCGGGGATCCGACCCCGACCCTCTTCAATCCAGGCGCTTGCGGAAACGCAGGATCGCCAGGGTCATCATCACCACGATGAAGGCCAGCAGCGCCAGTGCGTCGTGCCATAGCTCCCACAGCGAGGCGCCGCGCAGCATGATGCCGCGCACCAGGCGCAGGAAGTGGGTCAACGGCAGCACTTCGGCCAGCCACTGCACCGGCCGCGGCATGCCGGCGAACGGGAACATGAAGCCCGACAACAGGATCGACGGCAGGAACAGGAACAGGGTCATCTGCATCGCCTGGAACTGCGAACGCGCGCGCGTGGAGATCAGCAGGCCCAGCGCCAGGTTGGCCAGCACCAGCAGCACTGCGGCCAGGTAGATGTCGAGCAGGCTGCCGCGGATCGGCACCTGGAACAGCCAGGTGCCCAGCACCAGCACCAGCGTGGTCTGCAGCAGACCGATCGCTGCATAGGGCAGCACCTTGCCGACCATCAGTTCGCTGCGCGATACCGGCGTGGCGATCAGCAGTTCCATGTTGCCGCGCTCGCGCTCGCGCACCACCGCCACCGCCGTGAACATCACCAAGGTCATGGTCAGGATCACCCCGATCAGGCCGGGCACGATGTTCACCGCCGAGCGCCGTTGCGGGTTGTAGAAACTGGTCACGCTGACCTGGCCACTGGCAATGCTGCCTTCGCGCAACGGCCGCGTATTGCTGGTCGGGCGCGTATCCAGTGGCACCTGCGCCAGCTGGATCGCCGCACTCTGCACCACGGTATCGCTGCCATCGACCAGCACCTGTACCGCTTCGCGTCCATCGAAGCGGCGACGCTCGAAGTCGGCCGGCACCACGATGCCGACGCTGATCTCGCCGCGGCGCAGCGCCTGCATCAGCTGGTCCGGGCTGTACGCTTCAGTACGCGGCGTGATCACCCCGGTGGCGACCATGTCCTGCACCAGCGCGCGTGAGGCGGCGCTGTTGGCCTGGTCGGCGATACCCGCATCGAGGTGGCGCAGGTTGAGGTTGATCGCATAGCCGAACAGCAGCAGCTGCATCACCGGAATGCCGACGATCATCGCCAGCGTGATGCGGTCGCGGCGCAGCTGCCGCAGCTCCTTGAGCATGATCGCCCACAGCCTGCGCAGGTTCATGCCGCTGGCTCCCTGCCACGGCCACGGGTGGCGGCCACGAACACGTCCTCCAGGTTCGGCGCCACGCTTTCGATATGCGCTTGCGGGTCGGCGCTGGCCAGCGCGCGCCGCAGCGCCGCGACATCCGCTGCGCCTTCGTTGCACAGCACGCGCAGATGGGTGCCGATCTGCGCCACGCTCAGCACGCCGGGCAGCTCGGCCAGCACGCGGCTGGCCTGGCGTGGCTGCGATGACGTGACCTGCAGCGTTCGTCCTTGCAGCCGTGAACAGAGCTCGGCCGGCGTGCCGTCGGCCACCAGTGCGCCGCGATCAAGGATCGCCAGGCGATGGCAGCGCTCGGCTTCGTCCATGTAATGGGTCGACACCAGCACCGTGGTTCCCGCGTCGGCCAGTTCGAACAGGGCCTCCCAGAAATCGCGGCGCGACTCGGGATCGACCGCGCTGGTCGGCTCGTCCAGGAACAGCAGTTCGGGCGAATGCACCACGGCGCCGGCCAGGGCCAGGCGCTGCTTCTGTCCACCACTGAGCGTACCGGCCAGCTGCGGCTGCCGGTCCTGCAACCGGTACTGCTGCAGCAGCGCATCGACCCGTTGCCGGGCCTGGTTGCGCGGCAGGTCCTGGATGGCGGCGAGGAATTCCAGGTTCTCGCGTACCGACAGGTCTTCGTACAGCGAGAAGCGCTGGGTCATGTAGCCGATGCGCCGGCGCAGTGCTTCGGCCTGCTCGGGAACCGCCAGGCCCAGCACCTCGATCTGCCCCGCACTGGGTTCCAGCAGGCCGCACAGCATGCGGATGGTGGTCGACTTGCCTGACCCGTTCGGGCCCAGGAAGCCGTACACCTGCCCGCGCGGGACGGTCAGGTCGACCTTGTCCACGGCCAGCAGCTCACCGAAGCGGCGGGTCAGGCCCTGCGCATGCACCGCGATGTCCGCACCGGTGTTCAGAAGCGCACCTGCACCGGCAGTCCGGCCGGAAGCGTCTGCATGTCGCTGGCTGCATCCACGTCGATCTCGGCGAGGTAGCTCAGGCGCTCGACGTCATCGCCGGTCAGTGCGTAGTACGGGGTGAATGAAGGCTCGCTGCGGATCGCGCGCACATGGCCCTTCAGTACGGTGCCCCCTCCCTCCAGCTGTATCTGCGCCGGCTGACCGACCTTGACCTGCAGGCGCAGCGGCTGCGGCAGGTAGACGCGCGCATAGGGGCGCTCGCCGACCAGCATCACCGCCAGCGGCGCCCCGATCGGTGCCTGGTCACCCTGCCGGTAGGGCAAGGCATCGATCACGCCATCGCGCGGTGCGCGCAGCTGCAGCTTCTGCAGGTTGACGCCCTGCACCACCTGCTGCGCCTGTGCGGCGTCGGCGGCCGCCTGGCCCTGGGCGATGTCCTGCGCGCGACTGCCGTGCACCCGTTCCAGCCAGGCCTGCTCGGCGGCACGCACGCTGGCCGCGGCATTGCCGGCGGCCGCCCGTGCACGGTCCAGCTCGGCGGCGGCGATCAGGCGCTGGCGTGCCAATGGTTGCACCCGACGATAGTAGGCCGTGGCTTCAGCAGACTGCGCGCGCAACGCGGCCAGTTGTGCCTGGGCCTGTGCGATCTGTTCCTGGCGCGGGCCGACCTTCAGCTCTTCCAGCTGGGCCTGCGCGCGCGCCGTGTCGGCCTGCGCCGCCGCGAACTGCGCGTCGCCGCGGGCGGGGTCGAGCTGCATCAGCACGGCCCCGGCCTTGACCCGCTGGCCCTCGCGCACCTCCACCGTGGCGATCACCTCGGCCGCCGGCGCCGGCACCGTGATCCGGTCCCACTCCAGCGTGCCCAGCGCCGTTGGCGTTGACTGCCCACAGCCCGCCAGCAGGCCGATGCCCGCCATTCCGAGTCCACGCATCCCGTTGCCGATGCCCATGCCATCCCCTCCTGCGACGGCGACACGGTGCCACCTGCCCCGTGCACCTTCAATGATTCCGATCAGCCCTGACGGTTTTTTCGCCACGCGCGGGCAAGCCTTTTGCTGCAAGGTTCCTCGCCACCTATCCACAGCTTGATTCAGCATCATTCCACAGCCGGTGTGGAGAACCGGACGGGGGCGGCCGTACTGGCTGCCTGGCAACGGAAGATGCGCTGCCGTCACAGGCGCCGGCCGACCGTGACGGTTTTTTCACCACCACCTCATACGCCTTGTGGCACAAGCACTGCGAAGGCCTATCCACAGCTTTTCGCGTCCCCCGTCCACACCGGGTGTGGAAAACCGCGTATCGGCCCGCCGCTGGCCGCATGCCCGGTACGCGCGTAACCTTGTCACCCCGAGTCCATCGCGGTGGACGGCGACCCCGCCCCACCCCAAGCAATGAAAAGCATCGATCATCGAGACTTCACCCTGTCGCCGGAAGACAACGAGCGACTGGCCAACCTGTGCGGCCCCTTCGATGGGCACCTGCGCCAGATCGAGCTGAAGCTCGGCGTGGAGATCGCCAATCGTGGCTTCGTGTTCCGCATCAGCGGGCCCAACGAAGCCATCGTGGAGGCGCAGAAGCTGGTTGAAGCGCTGTACGCCGAAGCCGGCGAAACCACCTTCGACAACCACGCCATCCACCTGCGCCTGGCGCAGGCCAACGTCGAGCAGATCGCCGAACGCTCCTACGAAGCGCAGGACGTGGCGATCAAGGTCAAGCGCGGCACGGTACGTGGCCGCGGCGCCAACCAGGGCCGCTACCTGCACCAGATCGCCACGCACGACATCAACTTCGGCATCGGCCCGGCCGGAACCGGCAAGACCTTCCTGGCCGTGGCCAGCGCGGTCGAAGCACTGAACGAGTCGCGGGTGCAGCGCCTGATCCTGGTGCGCCCGGCGGTGGAAGCCGGCGAGAAGCTGGGCTTCCTGCCCGGCGACCTGAGCCAGAAGGTCGACCCTTACCTGCGACCGCTGTACGACGCCCTGTACGAGATGATGGGCGTGGAGAAGGTGGTCAAGCTGCTGGAGAAGAACGTCATCGAGATCGCGCCGCTGGCCTACATGCGCGGCCGCACGCTCAACGATGCGTTCGTGATCCTGGACGAGGCGCAGAACACCACCATCGAGCAGATGAAGATGTTCCTGACCCGCCTGGGCTACGGCTCCACCGCGGTGGTCACCGGTGACCTGACCCAGACCGACCTGCCCAAGCACGTGAAATCCGGCCTGCGCGATGCCATCGATGTGCTGCGCGAGGTCGAGGGCGTCAGCTTCACCTTCTTCGAATCCCGCGACGTGGTCCGGCATCCGCTGGTGGCGCGCATCGTCAGCGCCTACGACCGCCGCGACCTGCATCAGATCCAGCCTGGAGCAACGCCATGACCCGTGGTCCCGTGCGACTGGACGTCGCCGTCAGTTATGCCCTGCCGCGTACCGGGCTGCCGGCGGCAGTGAGCTTCCGCAAGTGGGTGGCCGCTGCGTTGAAGGGCCGCATCCGCGAGGCCGACCTGGCCATCCGCGTGGTCGATGCCAAGGAGGGGCAATCGCTGAACCGCCATTACCGTGGCAAGGACTACGCCACCAACGTGCTCAGCTTCCCGGCCGAAGTGCCCGAAGGCCTGCCCAAGGGCGTCAAGTTCCCGCTGCTGGGTGACCTGGTGATCTGCGCACCGGTGGTGGCCCGCGAAGCCGACGAACAGGGCAAGGCGCTCAATGCCCACTACGCGCACCTGACCGTGCACGGCGTGCTGCACCTGCTTGGCTGGGACCACGAGGACGACAAGGAGGCCGAGGCGATGGAACAGCTGGAACGGGAGATCCTGGCCGAGCTCGGCATCGCCGATCCCTACGCCGGCGAGAGCTGAGGCCTATACAGCCGCGCCTACGCTCGGCTCCAATGCATCGCCCCCGCAAACCTGACCGAATGCAGCCGAGCATGGGCTCGGCTCTACAACGGGAATTTCCTTGTGCTGCTGCGTATTGCCCTGCCCCTGCTGCTCGTCGCGTCCGCCCCGGCCGCTGCCTTGGATCTGCCGGCGCTGATCGAATGTCGCCAGGGGGTGGCCGAGCAGGCCGCGCTGGCGCCGCTGCTGGCCGATCCGCTGAAGGCCGTGGCCCAGGGCCTGCAGCCGCTGCCGCAGGGCAACCAGTTCATGAGCGAGTACCGCCTGGCCAGCCCGATCACCGTCTTCGGGCAACAGACCGAGCGGGTGGCGGTGGCCGGCGCCAGCATCATGGCCGTCCTCGACCAGGCCGACCCTCGGCCGTTGGCCAAGCGGCTGGAACTGGAGACCGGCTACGACCAGGACGGCAAGTTCATGGCCGGCCGCGAGCTGGTCAGCCGCGACGTGACCGACCCGAAGAGCGGCGAGGCCCAGATCGAGTCGATCATCCTCAGCGTCTCCACCGTGGCCTCCCATCCGGGGAAAACGCTGGCCGGCTGTACCTACAGCCTGGACCTGCCCGAAGAAGAAGCCCCTGCCCGGCCTGAACTGGCCCCGCCGCCGATCACCGGACCGGGCAGCGACGGTCACTGACAGGCCGCCACATCCTGCTAGACTTGGGCCAACGCCCGGCCTGCCGGGTGCCTTTTTTCCAGAGATGTCAGAAGACGACAGTAGTAGCTCCCCTGCGGAGCACAGTGAAAAGAAGCGCGGTTGGCTTGAACGCCTGACCTCGGCCTTCTCCGGCGAACCCCACACCCGCGACGAGCTGGTCGCTGTCCTGCACACCGCGCAGGAAGAGGGTCTGATCGCCGCCGATACCCTGAAGATGATGGAAGGCGCCATTTCGGTGGCCGAGCTGACCGTGGGCGACGTGATGATCTCGCGCTCGCAGATGGTCTCGCTGCCGGTCGAAGCGCCCTTCCTGGAACTGATGAAGCAGGTGGTCGAATCGGGCCATTCGCGCTTCCCGGTGCACGGCGAGAACAAGGACGACATCCTTGGCATCCTGCTGGCCAAGGACCTGCTGCGCGGCGTGGTCGCCGACAACGGCCCGGCCAACGTGCGCGAGCTGCTGCGCCCGGCGGTGCTGATCCCGGAGGCGAAGAAGCTGAACGTGCTCCTGAAGGAGTTCCGCCTGTCGCGCAACCACATGGCCATCGTGGTCGACGAGTACGGCGGTGTCGCCGGCCTGGTCACCATCGAGGACGTGCTGGAACAGATCGTCGGCGAGATCGACGACGAGCACGACGAGGCCGAGGATCCGTCCGCGCAGATCGCCATCCAGTCCGACGGCCAGTACGTGGTCGACGCGCTGACCCCGATCGGCGACTTCAACGAGCGCTTCGGCGCGACGTTCTCCGATGAGGACTACGACACCATCGGTGGCCTGGTCACCGAGGCCGTGGGCCATCTGCCGGAAGTCGGCGATGAGCTGGCGCTGGACCGCTTCATGTTCCGCGTGGCCCGCGCCGATGCGCGCCGGGTGCAGGCCTTCCACGTGACCGTGCTGCCGCCGGACGCGCAGGACGACGCTTGAAGCGCCGCGGTCTGATCCTCACGGCGTGGCTGGCACTGTGTGTGCTGGCCATGACCATGGCCCTGCCACTGGCCGCCTTCGCGCAGCCGGCGGCAGCCGTGCCCGCACCTGCCACCGCCAACGCCGAGGCCCCGGTCCCGCGTATCGGCGTGGTGACCATGCAGCCGGGCACCGTGTTCTTCGAACGCTTCGGGCATGACGCCATCGTCGTGGTCGATCCGGCCAGTGGCGAAGCGACATCGTACAACTTCGGCTACTTCGATCCGTCCGAGGACGACTTCATCAGCCGCTTCGTGCGCGGCGACATGATGTATTACCTGGTGGCGCTACCGCTGCAGCAGGACCTGTCGTACTACGACGAGACCGGCCGCGGTGCCAGCGTGCAGTGGCTGGACCTGCGCCCCGACCAGGCGCGTGCCCTGGCCGCTGACCTGGCCGAGCGGGCCAAGCCGGAAAACGCGCGCTACCACTACGACTACTACACCGCCAACTGCGCCACGATGGTACGCGACACGGTGGACAAGGCGCTGGGCGGCGGCCTGCAGTCGCAGCTGTCGGGGCGTTCGCGCGGCAACACCTACCGCAGCGAGTCGGTGCGCCTGGCCTCGCCCGCCCCGTGGATGTGGCTGGGCTTCGATGTCGGCCTGGGGCCGTTTGCCGACCAGCCGCTGTCGCGTTGGCAGGAAGCGTTCGTGCCGATGCGCCTGGCCGATGCGCTGCGCCAGGCACGCAACAGTGATGGCCGGCCGCTGGTGCAGTCCGAACAGGAACTGCTGCCACACCGCATCGATCCGGAGCCGAAGGAGTTCGCGCGTCGCTGGTGGCCGTGGCTGCTGCTTGGTCTGGCCGTGGCCGGCGGCGTGCTGGTGCTGCGCAACCGCCCGCGCCTGCTGGCCGGGCTGGCCCTGCCGTTCTGGCTGTTGTGCGCCATCGCCGGCAGCCTGCTGGTGTTCCTCTGGGGCTTCAGCACCCACTACGCCGCCTGGGCCAACCGCAACCTGCTGCTGCTTTCGCCGCTGGCCGTGCTGCTGCTGCCCGGAGCAATCAGCCTGCTGCGCCGGCGCGTGCCGGGCCGCATGTTCAGGGTCGTGCTGTGGCTGCTGGCAGTGCAGGCCGTGGCGGCACTGGTGCTGCACTGGCTGAGCCTGCAGGCGCAGTACAACGTGCAGTGGATCGTGCTGCTGCTGCCCGTCCACGTCGCGCTGGCGTGGGTACTGGGGCGCCATCCTCACTTGTCCGAAACACGGCGCTGACGCACGATGGCGGGCATGTCATTGCCCGCCTCCGCTTCCGCCCCGGCTTCAGCCAACCCCGCCTGCGTCATCAACTGCGTCCACTACGATGACGAGGGCAAACGCCACGACATCACCCTGGACGCCATCAGCGATGTCATTGCCAGTGGCAATGGCTTCGTCTGGGTCGGCCTGTACGACCCCAACGACGATGTGCTGCTGAAACTGCAGGAGGAATTCTGCCTGCACGACCTGGCCATCGAGGATGCGCGCAACGCGCACCAGCGGCCCAAGGTCGAGACCTACGGCAATTCGATGTTCGTGGTGGTGACCACCGCGCAGATGGTCGACGAGCGCATCCAGTATGGCGAAACCCATGCCTTCCTCGGCCCGCGCTTCCTGGTAACGGTGCGCCACGGCGCCTCGCTGTCCTACGCGCCGGTACGTGCTCGGGTCGAGCGTGAGCCGCAACTGCTGAAGATGGGCCCGTCGTACTGCCTGTACGCGGTGACCGACTTCGTGGTCGACAATTACCTGCCGATCATGCACCGCTTCCGCGACACCCTGGACCTGCTTGAAAAGGACATCTTCGCCGAGAACTACAAGCGCAGCACCGTGGTGCGCCTGTACGAGCTCAAGCGCGAACTGAACAAGATGCGGATGGCGGTGGCGCCGCTGCAGGATGTGCTGGCCCAGCTGCGCCGTTACCAGGGCGAGCTGGTTCCGGACGAAGTGAAGCTGTACATCCGTGACGTGCACGACCACGCGGTACGCATCAGCGATGTGATCGACACCCTGCGCGAGATGCTGGGCACCGCGCTCAGCGTGAACCTGTCGCTGGTGACGCTGGCGCAGGGCGAGACGGTCAAGCGCCTCGGTGCGTGGGCTGCGCTGCTGGCGGCACCGACGCTGATCACCAGCTGGTACGGGATGAACTTCAGCCACATGCCGGAGCTGAGCCAACCGTGGGCCTACCCACTGATGATCGTTGGCGTGGGCGGCGTCTGCGTGGGCCTGTACCGGTTGTTCAAGCGTTCGGGCTGGCTGTAGCGCGTACGCAACCCTCTTCTTGTAGAGCCGAGCCCATGCTCGGCTGGCTGTTTGGCGCATTCCGTAGAGTCGAGCTTTTTCGACTGATGCCGGCGAGAGCAGCCGAGCATGGGCTCGGCTCTACAAGAGCGACGAGCAGTCGGGCATGGCTCGACTCTACAGAAGGAGGGGAATCAGGCCACGTAAACGGTCTTGATGTTCATGAACTCATGGATGCCGTGGTCGGCCAGTTCCCGGCCAAACCCAGACTGCTTGCTGCCGCCGAACGGCAGCCGCGCATCGCTCTTGACGATCGCGTTGACGAACGCGGCGCCGCACTCCATGCGTTGCGCGAAGGCTTCGCCGCGCACCGGATCGCGCGTCCACACGCTGCCGCCCAGGCCGAAGCGGGTGTCGTTGGCCACGCGCAGTGCCTCGCTCTCATCAGCGACCCGGATCACCGCAGCCACCGGACCGAACAGTTCCTCCTCGTAGGCCGGCATGCCCGGGCCGACCTGGTCGAGCACCGTGGCCGGATAGCCGGCATGGGTGCCGGCAATCGGCTCGCCTCCTATCAGCACCCGCGCCCCCTTGGCCACGCTGGCCTGTACCTGCTTGTGCAGTTCATCGCGCAGATCGGCACGGGCCATCGGTGCCAGCGTGGTGCCCCGCTCATCGGGATCGCCGTACTGGCGCTCGGCCGCAGCTTCAACGAAGCGACGGGTGAATTCATCGGCCACCGCCTCGACCACGATGAAGCGCTTGGCCGCGATGCAGGTCTGCCCGCTGTTGTCGAAGCGCGACTTCACTGCTGCCGCAACCGTCTTGTCGAGATCGGCATCGTCGAGCACCACGAAGGCATCGCTGCCACCCAGCTCCATCACCGACTTCTTCAACTGGCTGCCGGCGTTGGAGGCGATCGAGCGCCCTGCCCGCTCGCTGCCGGTCAGCGTCACCGCCTTCACCCGTGCGTCGCGCAGCACGTCGGCGGCCTGGTCGTTGTCGATGTGCAGCACGTCGAACACGCCGTCCGGCAGGCCGCCATCACGGCACACCGCCAGGATCAGGTCGGCACACTGCGGCACGTTGCTGGCGTGCTTGAGCAGGGCCACGTTGCCGGCCATGAACGCCGGTGCGAGGAAGCGGAACACCTGCCAGATCGGAAAATTCCACGGCATCACCGCGAACACGCAGCCGATCGGCTCGTAGCGCACGTAGCTGCGCTGGGCTTCGGTGTCGATCAGCTGCGGCTTCAGATAGTCGGCGGCGTGGTCGGCGTAGTACTCGCAGGCCGCCGCGCACTTGTCGACCTCGGCCAGCGCCTCGGCCTTGAGCTTGCCCATCTCGTGGGTCATCGCCTGCTGCAGGTCGTCGCGGCGCGTGCGCAGCTGCGCCGCGATCTGGCGCAGGATCGCGCCGCGTTCCTGCAGTGAACGCTCGGCCCAGCCGGGGAACGCATCGGCGGCGGCCTGCAGGCGCTGCTCGATGTCGGCAGCGCCCATCAGTTCATGGCGGTAGGTCACCTGGCCGGTGGCCGGGTCGACGATCTCGACGGTCATGGGGGATCTCCATCTGGAAGACCCCCATTGTGCGCCGCCGGCCGTGAGCCGGGTGTTGCCGGCACAGTCGACGGATCGTGTACTCAGCCGTTGTCCTGCCGCGCCAGCTGCAGGTCGCGCTGGCGCCGCTTCTCGGCACGGGCATTGATGTACCAGCCGATCACCGCGGCGATCGATACCGCCGACACCAGCAGCGTGGCCAGTGCATTGATCTTCGGGCTGATGCCCATGCGCACCGACGCGAACACCTTCATCGGCAGCGTGGTCGAGCCCGGCGTGGCGACGAAGCTGGCCACCACCACGTCATCCAGCGACAGGGTGAACGCCAACAGCCAGCCCGCCACCAGCGCCGGCGCGATGATCGGCAGGGTGATGCGGGTGAACACGGTCAGCCGGCTGGCCCCGAGGTCCATCGCGGCTTCTTCCAGCGACAGGTCCATTTCCTGCAGCCGCGAAGACAGCACCACGGTGACGAAGCACAGGGTGAAGGTGACGTGCGCGATCCAGATGGTGGCCAGGCCGCGCGCCGGGAAGCCCGGAATCGCGCCCATCGAGGCCAGCAGCGCCATCAGCGAGAAGCCCAGGATCACATCCGGCATCACCAGCGGCGCGGTGACCAGCGCACCGAACAGCGGCTTGCCACGGAAGCGCTTGAAGCGGGTCATCACCATCGCCGCCAGCGTGCCCAGCACGGTGGCGGTACAGGCAGTCCAGAACGCCACCACCAGGCTGGTCCACATCGCATCCATCAGCGCGCGGTCGGCGAACAGGTCACTGTAGGCGCGGGTGGAGAACCCGGCCCAGACCATCGCCAGCCGCGAGCTGTTGAACGAATAGAACATCAACAGCAGGATCGGCAGGTACAGGAAGGCGAAGCCGAGCAGCAGAACGCCCAGCCCCAGGCCCTTGGCGGTACGCGGGCTCATGCCTGCTTCCCTTCCAGCAGGCGCTGCTGGGATCGGTTGAACAGCAGGATCGGCACCAGCAGCAACAGGATCATCGCCACCGCCATCGCCGAGGCACCCGGCCAGTTGCGGTTGTTGAAGAACTCGTTCCACAGCTGGCGGCCGACCATCAGCGTCTCCGAGCCACCCAGCATTTCCGGAATCACGAATTCACCCACTGCCGGGATCATCACCAGCATGCAGCCGGCGATGATGCCGGCCTTCGACAGCGGCAGGGTGATGCGGAGGAAGGCCTGCCATGGCCTGGCACCCAGGTCGTAGGCCGCTTCCAGCAGGCGGTGGTCATGCTTGACCAGGTTGGCGTACAGCGGCAGCACCATGAACGGCAGGTAGCAGTAGACGATGCCGATGTAGGCGGCGGTCGGCGTATCGATCAACTGCAGTTTCGGCACGCCCATCGACGTCATCAGCGCCTGCAGGCCGGTGAACTGCAGGAACTGGTCAAGCAGGCCGTTGCGGTCCAGGATCGCCTTCCACGCATACACGCGGATCAGGAACGAGGTCCACGACGGCAGCACCACCAGCATCATCGCCACGTTGCGTGCGGCCGGCGACAGGCGGGCGATGGCGTAGGCCATCGGGTAGCCGATCAGCAGGGTCAGGAAGGTGGAGATGGCCGCGATCCTGATCGAGCTCAGGAAGGCCTGCGCATAGATCGAATCGCGGAACAGCGCCAGGTAATTCTCCAGGTTCAGCTTCAGCGAGAACCCGCCGTCCCCGTACTGCAGCAGCCAGGTATACGGCGGCGAGCCGACCCGGCTGAGCGAGAAACTGATCATCAGCACGATCAGGAACGGCACTGCGAAGAACAGCAGCAGCCACAGGTACGGAATGCCGATCACCGTGGCACGCAGCCCCGGCAGCCAGCGCTTCAGGCCGGCGACGCTCATGAGGTGAGCACCACGCCGTCGTTGTCGCGCCAGTGCACCCACACCTCGTCGCCCCAGGTGAAGCCATCACTGGCCCAGCGCTGCGAGTTGGCGAAGTTGGCCAGCACCTTGGCGCCGCTGGGCAGGCGCACGTGATAGACCGAGTGGCTGCCGAAGTAGGCGATGTCCTCGATCACGCCCTGCGCCTTGTTGGTGTGCCCTTCCGGCTCGTCCTTGCCGATCATCACCTTCTCCGGGCGCAGCGCGAACGCGACCGGCTGCCCTTCATAGCAGGTGATGCCATGGGCAATGTAGATCGGCGCCGGGAACAGCGGCGAGCGCACGGTCACGTACTCGGGCAGGTCCTCGTCGATCACCCCGTCGAACAGGTTGACCGAACCGATGAACTCGGCGACGAAGCGGTTGGCCGGCTGCTCGTAGACCTCGTCCGGCTTGCCGACCTGCTGGATCCAGCCGGCATCCATCACCGCGATGCGGGTGGCCATGGTCATCGCTTCTTCCTGGTCGTGGGTGACCATCACGCAGGTCACGCCCGACGATTCGATGATGCTGACCAGTTCCAGCTGCATCTGCGAGCGCAGCTTCTTGTCCAGCGCGCCCATCGGTTCGTCCAGCAGCAGCAGCTTCGGCCCCTTGGCCAGCGACCGCGCCAGCGCCACGCGCTGCTGCTGGCCACCGGACAGCTGGTGCGGCTTTCGTTTGCCCAGGTGGCCCATCTGCACCAGGTCGAGCATTTCGCCGACGCGCTTGCTGATCGCATCCTTGCCCAGGCCATCCTGCTTCAGGCCGAAGGCGATGTTCTGCTCGACCGTCATGTGCGGGAACAGGGCATAGGACTGGAACATCATGTTGACCGGCCGCTGGTACGGCGGCAGCGCATCCAGGCGTTGGCCATCGACGGTGATGCTGCCCTTGGTGGGCGTCTCGAAGCCGCCCAGGCAGCGCAGCAGGGTCGATTTACCACTGCCGGAGCCACCGAGCAGGGCAAAGATCTCGCCCTTGCGCACGTCCAGGTTGACGTCGTCGACGGCGACGAAACCGTCGAATTCCTTGCGCAGATCACGAATGGAGAGATAGCCGGGCGCACCGGTCGTGTCGACGACGGCGGCTACCGGCTGGGCTTCAACGGGCATGGGGGCTCCGGGAGCGGGCGGTGGACAGCGGCGGCCATTCTAACGGCCGGGGGCCGAAGGGGATATGACGGGGAGCTGGCAAGACGACGCCGATGCATCGGCCGCGGACCCGTCATTCCCGCCCGCTACCCCACGCACCAATATGATCGTTACAAAGTAACACCCCCCCCCCTTCATGCGCCGCCGATCAGTTCTCATTGCCATGATTGTCAGCGAAGTACTCGTATCCGTATGAATGCTCAGATGCCAGATCACGCGCCGTCCTAGCGACGTAGCGCGCGTCTTCCGGGCTTGGAAACTGCTCGTCCAAATCGGTCGTTCCAAGTGCGAAGGTATCGGAAAAATGAGTTACTTCATGGTAGATGGTCGCCGCCTTTGACCCAGAGGGCACATTGGGACCTATCGGGAGATCGAAAAAACGTGGGCAATAATTCACAACATAGGGAACTGCAGTGGAGATCCAAGCATTGGTGTCTCCAACCATCTCTTCCGGGCAATCGCAAGAAGGTTGCTTGAGCAATGCGAACCGGGTAGCGACTCCCGAAACTGTCTTTCTGATCCGGTCATTGACCGGATTTGCGATGTTAGGATCGCCATGCTCACCGAACCACGACCTGTAGCGAGCAGTCTCTTTGAACGTCACGATAATGGATGATTCTCCAGACTCATATCCATAAAGCGACTCCAGATAGTTCCTCGAACTGCGGGCGATACCCGCCGCAGCGGCAATTCCCGCCGTTACTTCCTTTAATCGGGTTGGCGGGCAAGATGCCACTCGGGATGCTTCCTGCGGCGCAGTTTCGGCGCGCTGGCCTGCACGAGGCAGCGGAGCCACGATCAGCAACGAGACGGGAGATGTGGAAGCCTCCTTGTCGATCGCGGCCGCTCCTGCAGTCTCCGTACCGTCAAGAACCCGGTATCTAAGAATCGGAGCGGAAATCTTGTATGTCTGACCCGGACGAAGCTCATAGTTCAGGGAAAGATTGACCTGTCGAACAAGCCGCTGTCCAGGTTCCAGCGTCAGCGTTTTCTCTCGGGCTGCGGCGCTCAGGTGGGCAATGATTCCGCGATATGCAGCTGCATCTCCATCCTGCGAAACGACAAGAAACGCATCATTCCACAGCCTTCCATCCTGCAGGACTCTGGGTAGCCCCCTCTCGGGAATACTGAGCGCCACTGCGCCCGAATTGATGTAGGTGACGTGGACCACTACGTCAGCCATGGCGGCTCCTGCTGCCTGCTTCATTTGCACGGACAACTGCGCATTTGCCGAAGCAGCCCCGGCCAGAAATATGACTACGGAACCGATCCAGGATATGGCTTTCATTATTCACTCCCTTGAGGTGGATGGACAACAAGCATCCGTGACATGAGAATGACAATGCAAGAAATCGACGAACGAATGCTGATCCACTCGCCATTTTCAGAATTTTTGCAGTGCAGCCCTGCTCCAAGGAATTCTTGGCTAGGGAGACGTGTCTGCATCCGCTTCACTCCTGTACCCCCACTGTGCGCTTTCCGTCATGGGCTGCTTCCATCGCTGCTTGACTGCACGGCATGCGCCTTCATCTAAAGGCGCGCTGACCAACGGTCGGCAATCACCCGCGCCTCCCGACCAGCGCTCAATGCCCGATCTTCACCTCCCCACAGCCGGATGTAGAGCTTGTCGATATTCGGCGTGTAGATCGAATAGGTGAATATCTTCTCGGCCACGTCAGGCGGCAGGTAGATGGTCGGGTCGCTACGGACCGCTTCAACCGCCAGCGACGTCGACGACGGCGGCTACCGGCTGGGCTTCAACGGGCATGGGGGCTCCGGGAGCGGGCGGTGGACAGCGGCGGCCATTCTAACGGCCGGGGGCCGAAGGGGATATGACGGGAGTGGGTGGAAGCGGCCGCTGGCCCGCCCAAGGCCCCCGAGGGCGTGTCGGTTTTCCCCGCGATGGTGGCCTGTCCGCCCCAAGGCCCGGGCTCCCCTGGACGACCCTGCAGCCGTCCCGGCCAGACACTGCGGGCGGCAGCCCGATCTGCAACATTTTTCAGAACGGGATCCATTGAAAGCCCCGGACATTCCCCGCGCAATGTCCCGCATCTAGGCCTTGCATGGACCGCCCCTGGTGATTTCCCCGGACAGCCCCTCCCCTTTCCCGCCCCGCCTGCCGGGCTGCCTGCCTGCACGGCTGCCGCTGGTCATCATCGGCGCCGGCCAGGCCGGGTTGTCGCTCAGCGCGCTCCTGCAGGAGGCCCGCGTCGAGCATCGCGTGCTGGAGGCCGAAACCGTGGGCGCCAGCTGGCGGCGGCGCTGGGATTCGTTCCAGACCAACACCGCCAACGCGACGATGGCCCTGCATGGCCATGCCTATGCCGGGGATGACCCGGAAGGGTTCATGGGGGCCCCGGAAGTGATCCGACGGCTGCGCGACTATGCCGACGAGCGCGCGTTGCCGATCAGCGAGGGGTGCGTGGTCCATCGGGTCGGGCCGGAGTCCGGTGGCTATGCCATCGACAGCAGCCGGGGGCTGATCCATGCCCAGGCGGTGGTGGTCGCCACCGGTGAATACCGCCGGGCGCGGTTGCCCCGGGCCCCTTTCGCGCCCGCAACAGGCCTCACCGTGCTGCACTCCAGCGACTACCGCAGTCCCGGCCAGCTACCCGAGGGCGCGGTGCTGGTCATCGGCGGCGGCCAGTCCGGCGCGCAGATCGCCCAGGACCTGCGCGACGCTGGTCGCAGCGTGTACTGGTCATTGGCCGATCGTCATTCGCACACCCGTCGGCTGCGCGGCAAGGACTCGATGACCTGGTGGGACATGGCCGGGCGCATCCATCAACACGTAAGCCAATCGGCGGCCGTACTGGCAGGCGAGCCGGACGCGCTGCGCAAGGCCCGCACCGCGGAGTTCCCCCTGATTTCCGGCAAGGGACGCGCCGGCCTGGGCAGTTCGATCAGCCTGCTGGCGATGCACCGCGCAGGGATCAGGTTGCTGGGCCGGTTGCAGGAATTCAATGGAAACACCGCCCGCTTCGCCGATGTCCGCCCGCAACTTCGCACCGCGATCGAAGCGACGCGGGCCGAGTACGCCTATCTCGATTCGCTGGCCAGCGCGTACTACGCCACGCGGCCCGAGCCGCGCACCGACGATGCCCGCTACATTCCCGAAGAGGTCTATCTGCACTGGGAGCCGGACATAGCCCCGGATGAACTGGATCTGCAGGCGGCAGGCATCCGCTCGGTGGTGCTGGCCACCGGTTTCGTCGCCGAATGGCCCTGGCTCGATGTGCAGGGCGCGCTGGATGCCCACGGCTATCCGCTGGGCGAGTTTGGCGTTTCCCCGCAACCGGGCTTGTTCTTCATCGGCATGCACAACCTGCAGCGGATGAGTTCGTCGTTCCTGTGCAACGGCGGCCGCGATGCACGCGACCTGCTGCCGGCCATCCTGAGGCACCTTGACCAGGCCGACGGTACCGATTCCAGCACGGTGAAGCGGTGAAGCAAGGCGGCCGCCGGGCAAGGCCCGGCGGCGCCAGACCGGCTTAACGGCCGGTCTTCACCTCGGTCCACAGCCGGGTGTAGAGCTTGTCGGTCTCCGGCGTGTTGATCGAGTAGGTGAACATCTTCTCGGCCACGTCAGCCGGCGGATAGATCGTCGGGTCGGTGCGGATCGCCTCGTCCACCAGCGGCGTCGCGGTCGGGATCGGGTTGGCGTAGTGGATGAAGTTGGTGTTGGCCGCGGCGACCTTCGGTTCCAGCAGGTAGTTGATGAACCTGTACGCCGCTTCCGGGTGCTTGGCGTCCTTCGGGATCGCCAGCATGTCGAACCACTGCGGCGCACCTTCCTTCGGGATCGAATAAGCCACGTGCACGCCATTGCTGGCTTCCTCGGCGCGGTCGCGGGCCTGGATGATGTCACCCGACCAGCCGACCACCATGCAGGTGCCGCCATTGGCCAGCGAGCCGACGTACTGCGAGGAGTGGAAATTCTGCACGTACGGGCGGATCGACTTCAGCAGGTCGGCCGCCTTCTGCAGTTCGGCCGGGTCGCCGCTGTGCGGATCCAGGCCCAGGTAATGCAGCGCGATCGGGATCATGTCGGCCGGCGTGTCCAGGATGGTCACGCCGCAGTCCTTCATCTTGCTGATGTTCTCCGGCTTGAACACCAGGTCCCAGCTGTTGGCGACATCGGTGCTGCCGCCGAAGCGCTGCTTCAGCATGTCCACGTTGTAGCCGATGCCGGTGGTGCCGATCATGTACGGCACGCCGTACTGGTTGCCCGGATCCTGGGTGGCGATGCGCTTCATCACCGCCGGATCGAGGTTGGCCAGGTTCGGGATCTTGCTCTTGTCCAGCGGCAGGAACACGCCGGCCTGGATCTGGCGGCCGAAGAAGTTCAGGGTCGGCACCACCACGTCGTAGCCGCTGTTGCCGGCCAGCAGCTTGGTCTCGACCATCTCATCGCTGTCGAACACATCGTAGGTCACCTTGATGCCGCTCTCCTTCTCGAAGGTCGGAATGGTGTCCTCGGCGATGTAATCGCTGTAGTTGTAGACGTTCAGGACCTGGCTGTCCTGCGCGCCGCCGTTGCCACCGCCACAGGCGGCAAGCATGGCGGAGGCCAGGCCGAGCGTGAGGATACGCAGCTTCATCGGGTGCTCCAGAATGCGGGAAGGGGGGCCGGCGGAGCCGGCGACGGGTGCCAGCCTACCCCCCGGCGGCGGATTTTTCTATTCCAGATGCTCAGACGTTCAGCAGCAGGAACTCGCGCTCCCACGAGCTGATGACGCGGAAAAAGGTCTCGTATTCCTTGCGCTTGACCGAGATGTAAGCGCGGCAGAAACGCTCGCCCAGCAGGGCCTGGAGCTCGCTGCACTGCTCCAGCCCGTCCAGCGCCTCGCCCAGCGAGCGCGGCAGGTTGTAGCCCAGTTCCTTCGCGCTGCCGGTCACCGGCGCGTCCGGCGCCAGCCGCTCGCGGATGCCGAGCAGGCCGCAGGCCAGGGTGGCCGCCATTGCCAGGTACGGATTGGCGTCGGAACCGGCGAAACGACTCTCCACGCGCATGTTTTCCGGCGTATCCAGCGGCACGCGCAGGCCGCAGGTACGGTTGTCGAAGCCCCAGTGCACGTTGCTCGGCGAGACTTCGCCGAACACCAGCCGGCGGTAGGAATTCACGTTCGGCGCGAAGAACGCCATCGCCTGCGGCGCGTACTTCTGCAGGCCGCCCAGGTAGTGGCCGAACACCGGGCTGAACTCGCCCTCAGCATCGGTCTCGCCAGCGAACACATTGCTGCCATCGCTCACCCGCACCAGGCTCTGGTGGATGTGCATGGCACTACCGGGCTCGTTCTCCATGGGCTTGGCCAGGAACGTGGCGTACACCCCGTGGCGCATCGCCGCCTCGCGCATGGTGCGCTTGAACAGGAACACCTGGTCGGCCAGGTCCATCGCATCGGCATGGGTGAAGTTCACCTCCAGCTGTGCTGCGCCGGATTCGTGGATCAGCGTGTCCACGTCCAGCTTCATCGCATCGGCGTAGTCGTACATCAGGTCGAGGATCGGGTCGAACTCGTTGACCGCGTCGATCGAGTACGACTGCCGCGCGGTCTCCGGGCGCCCCGAGCGACCGGCCGGTGGCAGCAGCGGGAAGTCCGGGTCGGTGTTCTTCTGCACCAGGAAGAACTCCAGCTCCGGCGCCACCACCGGGCGCAGGCCCAGTTCCGCATAAGCCGCCAGTACGCGGCGCAGCACGTTGCGCGGCGCAAGCTCGTGCGGTTCGCCGCTCTTGGTGTAGCAATCGTGGATGACCTGCGCGGTGGCATCGGCCGCCCACGGCACCATGCGCACCGTGTCCGGATCGGGGCGCAGCATCATGTCCGAGTCCGACGGCGAGGTCAGCTCGTAGTAGTCATCAGGGAACTCGCCGGTGACGGTGGTGGCGAAGATGCCTTCGGGCAGCCGCGTACCGTAGTCGTGCGAGAACTTGTCGGCGGGAATGATCTTGCCGCGCGCGTTGCCGGTGATGTCCGGCACCAGGCATTCCACCTCGGTGATGCGCCGCTCCTTCAGCCAGCGCAGCAGGCTGCTTTCCTGCGGTGCGGGGGGCGTGGCCGTCTTGCGCGGGCGCGTTCGGGAACTCATCGGGAATCCAGTCGGTTCTGTTGGTGCTGCCGGCAAGCTTGGCCGAACGCACGGAAAATAGCGTGATAGAACGGCGTCTGCGTGGCACGCCACTCCGGATGCCACTGTACGCCGAGCACAAATCCATGGTGCAGGCTGCGCGCTGCCTCGACCAGTCCGTCATCGGCCATGGCCTCGACCTCCAGGCCCTGCGCGAGGCGGGCGATGCCCTGTCCGTGCACCGAATTGACCTGCGCGCGGCCACTGCCGTGCCACTGCGCCAGCCAGCCGTCGGCGGCCAGGGTCACCGCATGGGCCGGCCCATACTGCACGTCCACCGGCGCCTGCGGGTCTTCGCGATGGTCGGCCAGGCCGGGCACCGCATGCACCTGCGGATGCAGGCTGCCGCCCAGTGCGACGTTCAACTCCTGGAAGCCCCGGCAGATCGCCAGCACTGGCAGGTCCAGCGCCAGCGCCTCGTGCAGCAGCGCGAAGGCATTGGCATCGCGGGCAGGGTCATGCGGATTGCCTGGCCAGCTGCGGCCGCCTTCGTAGTGCTGCGGTTCGATATTGCTGACCGCGCCGGTCAACAGCAGGCCATCGAGCCCAAGCAGCCAGTCGCTGGCCGGCAACGGTGGCTGCAGGCTCGGCAACACCACCGGGGTCACCTCGGCCGCCTCGGCCAGCGCGCGCACGTACTTCTCGCCGGCCACCGCGAAACGGTGGTGGCCGAGCACGGTGCTGTCGGTGGGCAGGCCCACCCAGGGCAGGCGGCGCATGGGAAGACTCCTTGGCGTGCCGACACGTTACCCGTCGCCTGGCAACGGCGGCAAGTCGCTGCCGTCACACCACAGCTGCCATGCATCGGCGAAACTACCGGGGTGAACGCTGATCGACCTGCCCTGCTCCGCCCTCCCGCACTGCACCCGCGAGGCCTGCAGTGAGCGCCGCCTTTCCGCCCAGCTGGTATGCCTCCAGCCTGCCCGAACCGCCCGCACTGCCCGCGTTGCAGGGGCAGGTGCAGGCCGACGTTGCGGTGCTGGGCGCCGGCTATACCGGCCTGACCGCCGCACTGGAACTGGCCGTGCGTGGCCAACGCGTGGTGGTGCTGGACGCACAGCGGATCGGCTGGGGCGCGTCCGGCCGCAATGGTGGCCAGGCGCTGGTCGGCTATGGCTGCGAGGTGGACGAACTGGAGCGTCAGCTCGGCCGTAACGATGCGCGCCACCTGTTCGACTGGTCGCGCGACGCGGTACAGGCGATGCGCAGGCGCATCGACCGCCATTGTATCGACTGCCATTGGGTGGAGGGCCACGCCAGCGTCGCCATCCGCGAGCGCCATGAGCGCGACCTGCGCGCCAACTGCGAGCATCTTCAGCGCCACTACGACTACCCGATGCAGTGGTGGGACCGTGATGCCCTGCGCGCACAGCTGGACAGCCCGCGCTACCGCGCCGCGATGTTCGATCCGCACAGCGCGCACCTGCACCCGCTGGCCTATGCGCGTGGCCTGGCCGATGCGGCACGTGCGGCCGGCGTGGTGATCCACGAGAACTCCGCAGTGACCCGCGTGCAGCGCGGACCGCAGCCCACCCTGCATACCGCGCAGGGAAGCGTGCGCGCTGCGCATCTGGTGGTGGCCGGCAATGCCTGGCTGCAGGGCCTGCTGCCCGACCTGGAACGCCGGATCATGCCGGTCGGCACCTATATCGGCGCCAGCGCGCCGCTGGGGGCCGAGCGCGCCCGCGCCCTGATCGGCAACAACATGGCCGTGGCCGACACCGCGTGGGCACTGGACTATTTCCGCCTCAGCCACGACCACCGGCTGCTGTTCGGCGGCCGCGCCAGTTACTCGGCGCTGCCCCCACCCGGCCTGCGCGGGGTGATGCAGCGGCGCATGCACCAGGTGTTTCCACAACTGGCCGACGTGCCGCTGGAGCAGGTCTGGGGCGGTTACGTGGACATCACCCGCAACCGCGCTCCACATTGGGGCCGGCTGGACGGCAACCTGTACTTCGCGCAGGGGTTCTCCGGCCATGGGGTGGCCGCCGCCGGGCTGGCCGGCGAGGTCATCGCCGCCGCGATTGCCGGCCAGAGCGAGCGCCTGGACGTGTTCCAGCGCCTGCGGCATGCGCCTTTCCCCGGCGGCCGGCTGCTGCGCACGCCGCTGCTGGTGGCGGCGATGTCGTGGTACAAGCTGCGGGATGCGTTGTGGTGAAGATTCTGCATCTCCACCTGTATTGAACGTTCTGACAAGCGCACCGCAGCGCTGATCGTGCTGCACACGTCACAGATTTTCACGCAACATGTGTGATGGATGGTTGGTCAATTACCTAAATGCGCCTCTGTGCAATTGCATAATCGTTCGCAGACCGATAACGTCCTGAGAAACCGGGCCTCGCGGCGAATGGAAGCTGACAGGGGACACGCAGGAGAGGGGGACGTGCGATTGGACTGGTGGAAAGAAGGATTGTTGCTGAAGGTGCGCATTCGTCCGGCTGGCCTGATGCTTGCCTTGCTTTATGCAGTTGCCTATTGGGCAACCCGACAGCTGTCGCTGGATCAGTTCTATTTGCCAGCCGGCATCCGGGTGGCGGCCGTACTGTTGTGCCCGCCGCGCCTGTGGCCGTATCTGCTGCTGGGCGAATATGCGTACTTTGCACAGTCCCGCGTGCCAATGATCGAGAAGTACGGCCTGACATGGGTCATTGTTGCCTCCGCGTTCCTCATGCCCGCAGTGATGTTGATTGTGAAGCTGCAACGGCGACTGATGGCGGAGTCGCAGACGATCGGCCTTTTGTTGATTGCCGCCGCTTCCAGCGTCGTTGTTACGCTGCTGAACCTCAGCTTTTCCCATCTGCTCTGGCCAACACCCCCTTCCACGCCCTTCCTGACCAGTGCGGCGCGTTACAGCGTGGGCGACTTCATCGGCATTCTGACGGTGGCCCCCATCGCCATGCTGTGGGCGCGACAGGACCTGGGGCAGGAGTGGAACGCTGGACGAAAGACCCCGATGCTGGCGGCACTTTCATCGATGCTCCTGATCGGGATAGCAGCAACTCAACTGCCCGCAGACGGGGTTGCGCTGAAGGCAACGCTCCTGCTGCTGTTGGCACTCCCCGCGGCCGCACTTACCTGCCTGTATGGCTGGAAGGGTGCCGCCCTTGCAGTACCGGTGCTCAACATGGTCATCGGTCTGACCACGCCCAACACCCATCCCAACGCATTCGATCCCGCGGCCTTCATCACCCAGCAGATCATGGCGATCAGCGGCATCGTATTGCTGTTGCTCGGATCACGCATCACCCACTTCTACCATCGTTACAGGCTGCGCGAGATGGGGGAAAGGGACGCCATCCATCTTGCGAGGAGCTCGCAATTGGCCAGCGAGATGGAGCTGCGTGAGCGTGCCCTGCACCTTCGCAAGCTCGGCGACGGCATTGATACGTCACTGGTGGAGCTGGCCGACTGGCTCAAGGCCCAGGGACATCACGCAGTGGCCAGCAGCCTTCTGCATACCTCGAATGTACATTCGAGGCTCTTTCGCGAACAGACAAGCATGGTCTATCCCTCCGGCCTGGAGCATCTTGGGCTTTACGTGGCTTTGCAGGCTGGTGGCATCCGTGAGTCGTGGAAGCTGACGGAGCGCGTTCTCCGCCCTGATCTGAAAGGCGACCCCTGCAACCTGAGCGTGGAACTGCAGTTGGCCGCTTACCGGACACTCATTGATGCGGTCTCCATTCTTCTCAAACATGAAGGTGGACAGATTCGCATTCGTGCAAGATGCGGCGGAATGGGCTCCAGGCGCGGAATTCTCATGGTCGTGTCGCTGCTGGAGTCGCGTCGGCGCCTTTCCCAGCAGACAACCATGGCAGCGTTCGAGCGGCTGACCGGGCGAACCCTGCCCTATGACGGGACCGTTGACTGCTATCGCAACCGGGTCAGGATCCTGTTTCTCGACCGTGAAACAAAACTTGAGACACAGCCCAGTGCTCCATCACGGTACAGCTGCCCTGCACCCTCTGCGCTGCAGTAGCGCATTTCACAGTCAAGCGATCGGATCGAACCAACGCAGCGGTATCGCATAAACGTCCCGCTCATCCCGCTGGCCAAAGGCGTCATGGGCACCCGGCGAACATCCGGGTGCCCATGCGGTCTGACACTGAAGCTCTCCGATATCCCGGCAACAGGCGGTATCAGGGTGCCTCTACCGCCCACAAGACATCAGCTCCGCTTGCATATCTGACCAGCGTGAATGCGGGGGACCGATAGACAACCGTCCTGGTGGCTTTGGCGGGAACAGGCAGGCGCTGCTCAGGCAACGACACCTTCGCAGATGGGTCACCTGCCGGCAGTACCCAGAACGTGCCCGCAGCATTGCCGATCACGATGTGCACGTGGCCCGCGAGATCGTTTACCTGGAAATAATCCAGGCCATCGCGCTCGAACCCATAGACCAACCAGCCGGGATCCACGCTCAGGTCCTGTGCCTGCGGAATAGACTGGCCGAGTCCTTGGCCGGCCATCTTGATTCCATGGTCGTCACTCGGGGCAAAAGCAAAAACGGATACCGGCACCAACATCAATGCACCAGCACATGCATGAATTCGGAAACTTCTCACACTAACCTCCAGGTTGGATGCAATACGGATCAAGAAGGATGCTACCGCCAATCACATCAGCATATACCGGGCAGACTCCGCAGTGCCTGTCGGACATAATCCACTGGATCGATACAAACCCATGCCACGCCGAAGCTGCGTCCGAAATCGCCAATACCCGCAGCGAAACCCGCCCACGGTGCGGGTCAGCTGCATCTGCGACAAATGACCTGGACAGGCGCGTGTAACAGCAGGACATTGTCGATTGCGCGATAGTGAACACAGTGGACAGCATCAACTGCCGAATGTAGCAGGTGCAACGGCTGCAACGTGATCGAACCGAGGACGCGCTGATTGTGGATGATTCACCGTCCGCTGGTGGCTATGCCGACGCACTGCTGACCGTGTAGGGCCACGAAGCGCAGGAAGCCGGCAATTGCAGCACAAGGGGAAGCAACGCACCTCGATTGCGCCCTTCTCCGACTGTCGATAATGTCTACGGAAGTGGCCAGTCATCATTGGCCGGGAGACGAGAGGCGCGGGCTTGGAGCGATTCAATGAATCGATTGAACTGAGCTTCCGGATACGACCCGTCGGAATCGCACTCGCGGCCGTCTACGCCCTGAGCTGCCTTTCCTTGCGTCAGTTCTCGCTGGATCAGTTCTTCCTGCCTGCGGGCATCCGGGCAGCGGCACTACTGATCGTCCCGACCCGCCTGTGGCCCTACCTGCTGCTTGGCGAGTACGCCTACTTCGCAACCTTGCGCATCCCGATGATCGACAGCTACGGCCTGGCCTGGGTCATCCTGGCCTCGACGCTGCTGATGCCGATGGCGATGCTGGTGGTCCACCTGCACCGCATGAGAATGCCATCGGAGTCCGCCGCCGGCCTGTGGCTGCTGTCGCTGACCTTCTGCACGGCGTTGTTCGTCCCGGCTCTCAATATGGGCATTTCATTCGCCCTGTGGTCGAACCCGCCGCCGAGCAACCTGCTTGGCGCAGTTGATCGCACGATCTTTGGCCACTTCGCCGCCATCATTACCCTCGTGCCACTGGCATTCCTCTGGTCGCGACGAGACGCGGCCCCCAATTGGACGCGCCGCTTTGCTGCACCTACGGTCACGGCCATCCTGGTGATGCTGGTCCTGGCCCTGTGCATGCAGCTTACGGCCATCAGCGCCCACACCACACGCACCCACCTGGTGCTGCTGTCCTCCCTACCGGCGATCGCCCTGACCTTCATGCATGGGTGGCGTGGCGCTGCCATCGCGATTCCGCTGTTGAACCTTCCACTCCATTTCGCCACTCCCAGCACCGGCCTACCGTCCTCGTTCGACCTGGGCACCTTCGCCACCCAGCAGAACATGGCCGTGATGAGTGTCGCACTGCTCGCCCTGGGATCCAGCATCAGCTATCACCACGAGCGTGCACGGTCCCGTGGACTGGCTGAGGAAACCACATTGCGCTTGGCACGTAGTTCGCATCAGATCCGTGAGCGTGAACTTCGCGAGCGCGCCTCCCATCTCAAGCAACTCGGCGAAGGCATGGACAGCTCGCTCGGCGAGATGGTCAGCTGGCTGAAGGCGCAGGGGCATCACGCGGTGGCCAACAGCCTGCAGCACGCCTCATCCGTGCACTCGCGGCTGTTCCGTGAACAGGCCAGTCTGGTCTACCCCACGGGGCTGGAGCAGGTTGGGCTGTATATCGCGCTGCGCGTTGGCGGCGCATGCGAGAAGTGGGACAACTCCCATCGCGTGATACCGCCCCGGCTGGAGGGCAACCCCTGCCTGCTGACTGTTGACCTGCAGCTCGCCATCTATCGCTCGCTGATCGAGGCGGTGTCGCTGCTGCTGGAGCTGGAGTCGGGACAGGTCAGCGTGCGCGCCCGGAGCGGCCAGGCTGGCGACCGCCGCGGCATTGTGGTGGTCGTGGGCCTTCTTGACCGCAGTTGCACGCTGTCGAGTGGGACCGTTCAGCAGGCCACGGAGCGTCTGGCCGGCCGGATAATGGCCTACGGCGGTACGGTGCATTGCCGTGGCAACCGGCTCCGGCTCGTCCTGCACGAATCCATTGCGGGCACAGCGGCGTCATTCTCATCGCCCGCCTGATCGCCGAACGACACGCAGGGCATACTGCCCCGCTAAAGTTACACCCGAAACCGCCGCTATCCGTGCCGAGCCCCTCCCTCGTGAGCCACCGCATCATGCCCGTGCTGCCGCAGGCCGCCGTCGATGGCGACCTGGCCGATCCGCTGCCGCAGCGGATCCTGCTGGTCGAAAACTCCCGTGCGTTCACCGGCATGCTGCGCGAAGCCATCGAGCAGCGCCTGGAACTGCCGGTGGTGATCGCCTCCACCCTGGCCGAGGCCGACCGGCTGCTCAGCGAAGGCGGAGGCTGGTTCCTGGTGCTGACCGGACTGGTGCTGGCCGACGGCGACCGCGATGCAGTGGTCGAATTCTTCCTCAAGCGCGACCTGCCGACGGTGGTGGTCAGCGGCGTTTACGACGAGGACCTGCGCAAGCGCGTGCTGCAGCAGCAGATCATCGACTACGTGCTGAAGAACACCCCCGGCAGCATCGACTACCTGGTGTGGCTGGTGCAGCGGCTGGAACGCAACCGGCGCATCGCCGCGCTGGTGGTGGACGATTCGCCGTCCGCGCGTGGCTATGCCGCCGCCCTGCTGCGGATGTATGGGCATGAGGTGCACGAAGCCGCCGACGGCAACGAGGGCCTGGCTGCTATCGAGGCGCATCCGGCGATCCGCCTGGCGGTGGTCGACCAGGAAATGCCCGGCATGCAAGGCGTGGAATTCACCCGTCGCCTCCGCACCCTGCGCTCGCGCGACAAGGTGGCGGTGATCGGCATCTCCGGCAATACCGACGCCTCATTGATCCCGCGCTTCCTGAAGAACGGCGCCAACGATTTCTTGCGCAAGCCGTTCTCGCGCGAGGAGTTCTTCTGCCGCGTCTCGCAGAACGTGGACCAGCTGGAACTGATCGGCACCCTGCAGGACCTGGCCACCCGCGACTTCCTCACCGGCCTGCCCAACCGGCGCTTCTTCCTGGAGCAGAGCCAGCGCCAGCTGCCGCAGCTGCAGCTGCACGGCCAATGCGTGGCGGTGGCGATGATCGACATCGACCACTTCAAGCACATCAACGACACCCATGGCCACGAAGCAGGCGACGACGCGCTGCGCGCGGTGGCCGGCGCGGTGACCGCGCATGCACGCAGCCACGACCTGATCGCGCGCTTCGGCGGCGAGGAGTTCTGCCTGCTGGTGCCAGACATGGAACAGGACGAGGCGCTGCTGTACTTCGAGGAGCTGCGCCAGCGCATCGCCGCACTGGAGGTAGACATCGGCACCGCTACCCTGCGCATGACGGTCAGCATCGGCCTGTGCTGCCTGCGCCCGCAGCGCGATGCGCTGCACCGGCTGATCTCCGAGGCCGACCGCCAGCTGTACCTGGCCAAGGCCGGTGGCCGCAACCGGGTCAGCTGCACCACGGTGGCCAGCCCGCTGCGTCCACGCGAGCCTGCGCTGACCTGACCGGCTCGCTTTGATCCAGATCAACGCCGTTCCCGCACGGCAGCTCTACAGTCGGCCCCGACATACGCATGAAGGGGAGCCGGGGATGGCACTACTGGTCTGGCAGGACGATCTGAACATCGGCATCGATGTGATCGACCAACAACACCGCCGCATCATCGAGATGCTCAACCACCTGCACGTGGCGCAGACCAGCCTGCAGCGTGCAGCGGTGGGTGAAGTGATCGACGAAGTCGTCGACTACACCATGTCGCACTTCGCGTTCGAGGAAGAGCTGATGGAGGAGGCGGGCTACCCGTTCTGTGCAGCGCACAAGCGCGTGCATGAGATCTTCATCAAGCGCGTGGCCGAGTACCGGTTGCGCTTCCAGGCCGGCGAGGACATCAGCGACGAACTGCGCACCATGCTCTCGCGCTGGTTGTTCAACCACATCCGCGGCGATGATCAGGCCTATGCCGAACAGGTCAAGGCGCACCTGAACCAGTTCACCCGCGAGCACCAGGGCGGTGGCTGGCTGGGACGCACGCTCAAGCGCTTCTTTGGCTGAACCGCAGCGCGCGCCGGTGCAGTGCCACCAGCGCGCACAGCGTCGCTGCCGCAGTCAGGCACAGGTAGTAGCCGACCGCGACCAGGCCGAAGCGATCGGCCAGCCAGGTGGCCAGGTACGGCGCCGGTGCCGCACCCAGAATGCCAGCCAGGTTGAATGACAGCGATGCGCCGGTATAGCGCACCTCCACCGGGTAGATCTCGGCCAGGAAGGTACCGCAGGGGCCATAGGTCAGGCCCATCAGGAACAGGCCCAGGCACAGGAAGGCGGTGACCATCCACGGGCTGTGCGGCTGGAACAGCGGCGCGAACAGCACGCCGAAACCGATGATCAGCACGCTGGCCACGATCATCGTGCGGCGCGTCCCCCAGCGGTCGCCATAGCGCGCCGACAGCGGGATGCCCAGCGCGAAGAACAGCATGCCGGCCATCTGCATCAGCAGGAACTGCTCGCGGCTGTAACCCAGCACCGCCGTGCCGTGGCCGAGGCTGAACACGGTCATCAGGTAGAACAGCACGAAGGTGGCGAACGCGCCCAGGGTACCCAGCAGCATCGGCACCGGGTGGTCACGCAGCACCGTCCACATCGGCAGCCGCACCGGCGCCTTGCGCTCCAGCGCCTGCTTGAAATCGGGGGTCTCGTGGATGTTCAACCGCACCCACAGGCCGAGGCCGACCAGCAGCGCGCTGGCCACGAACGGAATGCGCCAGCCCCATTGCAGGAAGTCGGCCTGGCTCAGGCAACGGCCAAGCACCAGGAAGATGCCGGCCGACAGCAGGAAGCCGAGCGGTGCACCCAGCTGCGGGAACATGCCGTACCAGGCACGCTTGCCCGGCGGTGCGTTCTCGGTGGCCAGCAGCACTGCCCCGCCCCACTCCCCGCCCAGACCCAGGCCCTGGCCGAAACGGCACAGCGCCAGCAGCGCCGGCGCCCACAGCCCGATCTGTGCGTGCGTCGGCAGCAGGCCGATCAGCACCGTGGACAGCCCCATGGTCAGCAGCGCAGCCACCAGGGTGGCCTTGCGGCCGATGCGATCGCCGAAATGGCCGAACACTGCCGAGCCAACCGGGCGTGCGATGAAGGCCACCGCGAAGGTTGCCAGCGACTGCAGCAAGGCTGCCTGTTCGCTGCTGTCCGGGAAGAACAGGTGCGGGAACACCAGCACCGCGGCCGTGGCGTAGATGTAGAAGTCGAAGAACTCGATCGTGGTACCGATCAGGCTGGCCAGCAGAACACGACGGGGGGAATTCACGGGCGGCGCGGCAGCGGTGATCGTCGACATCGGCAACATGGGAAATGGCAGATCGCCCGATTCTGCCACGGGCTGGCGGCGGTACGGCACGATGGTTTCAGCCGACACCGATGCCAACGAGGGGCCAGGCGCCTCTGTAACGTCGAGCCATGCTCGACGGTTCTTCTCTTCGCGAGATGCAGCCGAGCATGGCTCGGCTCTACAGAAGAACGAACGGCAGTCGAGCATCGCTCGGCTCTACAGAGAGCGAACAGCCGTCCAGCAATCGCGTCGTTACAACTGCACCCAGGTGGCCTTGATCTCGCTGTACTTGTCGAACGCATGCAGCGATTTGTCGCGCCCGTTGCCGGACTGCTTGTAGCCCCCGAACGGAGTGGTCATGTCCCCGCCATCCCAGCCGTTCACCCAGATGCTGCCGGCGCGCAGCTGGCGCGCGACGCGGTGGGCCCGCCCCAGGTCCCGCGTCCACAGGCCGGCGGCCAGGCCGTAGCGGCTGTCATTGGCCACGCGCACCGCTTCGGCCTCGTCTTCGAACCCCAGCACGGCCAGCACCGGCCCGAACACTTCCTCGCGCGCCAGTGCCTGCTCCGGGCGCACCTGGTCGAACACGGTGGGCTGGACGTAGCTGCCGCCGGCTTCCACTTCGGCGCGCCGCCCACCCAGCAGCAACCGGGCGCCTTCGCCTTCGGCGCGCGCGATATCGTCCATCACCTTGTCCAGGTGCGCGGCATCCACCAGCGCGCCCATCGGCGCATCGGGGTCCAGTGGATGGCGGGGGTGCATGTGCTGGCCATAGGCAACCACCTGATGCACGAAATCCTCGCGGATCGAACGCTGTACCAGAAGCCGCGAACCTGCGGTACAGACCTCGCCCTGGTTGAAGAAGATACCCTGTGCCACCGCCTTCGCAGCGGCGTCCAGATCAGGGGCGTCGGCGAACACCACATGCGGGCTCTTGCCGCCACACTCCAGCCAGACCCGCTTGAGGTTGGATCGCCCTGAACACTGCAGCAGCTTCGCGCCCGTGGCGGTGGAGCCGGTGAAGGCGAGCACGTCCACATCCATGTGCAGGGCCAACGGCTCACCGACGCGCGCACCGTACCCCGGCAGCACGTTCAGCACGCCCTCTGGCAGGCCCGCCTCGGCGGCCAGCGCCGCCAGCCGCAACGCACTCAAGGGCGAGCGCTCGGACGGCTTGAGCACCACCGAGTTGCCCATGGCCAATGCAGGCGCGATCTTCCAGCAGGCCATCAGCAGCGGAAAGTTCCACGGAACGATCGCGGCCACGACCCCGGCGGCCTCGCGCGTGACCAGTCCCAGTTCGTGCGGGCCGGTCGGCGCGATCTCGCCGTACAGCTTGTCCACGGCCTCGGCGGTCCAGCGCAGGCAGCGCACCGCGCCTGGCAGGTCGATGCGGCGCGCATCACGCACCGGCATGCCCATGTCCAGGGTTTCCAGCAGGGCCAGCTCGTCGGCGTGCTTTTCCACCAACGCCGCCAAGGCCAGCAGCACGCGCTTGCGATGGGACGGGCTTGCCTGCGACCAGTGCCCCGCCTCGAAGCTGCGCCGCGCGGCCAGTACCGCGCGCTCCACGTCCTGCGCGTCGCAGTCGGCGACCGCCCCCAGTACGCGACCGTCGATCGGGCTGACGCAGTCGAAACGGGCGCCGCTGGCTGCATCGACATAGCGGCCATCGATGAAGGCCTGGCCTGGCATCGACAGCTGGAGGGCCAGCGCCTGCCAATGGCTGCGGTCGGGAAAATCGGCCATGGGATGCTCCAGCATTCAACGAGTCTTGGTTATACCGGGGTCACCGCGACTCCGCCGTGACGTGGCTGCGCTACATTCATCGCATCGGACCCGATGGAGCTGGCATGAAGCGTTCCGCGAGCGATCTGCACGACCTGGCCACACAGCGCCCCGAGTCACTGGACGCTTACTGGATGCCATTCACCGCCAACCGCCAGTACAAGGCGGCACCACGCATGCTGGTCCGCGCCGAAGGCATGCACTACGAAGACATCGATGGCCGACAGATCCTTGACGGCACCGCCGGCCTGTGGTGCTGCAACGCCGGCCACGCGCGACCGCGCATCGTCGAGGCCATCGCCGCGCAGGCACGCACGCTCGACTACTCGCCCGCTTTCCAGATGGGCTCGCCGCCGGCCTTCGCGCTGGCACAGCGGCTGGCCGCACTGGCTCCGGCCCCGCTCAACCATGTGTTCTTCACCAGCTCCGGCTCGGAGGCGGTGGATACCGCGATGAAGATCGTGCTGGCTTACCACCGCCAGCGTGGCGAGGGCCAGCGCACGCGCTTCATCAGCCGCGAGAAGGCCTATCACGGCGTCGGTTTCGGTGGCATGGCACTGGGCGGTCTGCCCAACAACCGCAGGGCGTTCGGCCTGCAGCTGGGGGGCGTGGACTATCTGCGCCACACCCTGGACCTGCAACGCAACGCGTTCAGCAAGGGCCTGCCGCGCCAGGGCGCGGAGCTGGCCGACGACCTGGAACGGCTGATCGCGCTGCATGACGCCTCGACGATTGCCGCCGTCTTCGTCGAGCCCATCGCCGGCTCCGCCGGGGTGATCCTGCCCGCGCCCGGATACCTGCAGCGCCTGCGCGAATTGTGCGACCACCACGGCATCCTGCTGGTGTTCGATGAGGTCATCACCGGTTTCGGCCGGGTCGGCATGCCCTTCGCCGCACAACGCTTCGGGGTCACCCCAGACCTGCTGACCTTTGCCAAGGCGGTCAGCAACGGCGCGGTGCCGCTGGGCGGCGTGCTGGCCAGCGACGCCGTGCATGCCACGCTGATGCAGGCCCCGCCGCAGGCCATCGAGCTGTTTCACGGCTATACCTACTCGGGGCACCCGCTGGCCTGCGCCGCAGCGCTGGCAACACTGGACGTCTACGCCGAGGAGCGCCTGTTCGAGCGCGCCATCGAACTGGGCGAGTACTGGCAGGAACGGCTGCACGCGCTGCAGGGCCTGCCCCACGTGATCGACATCCGCAACTTCGGCCTGGTCGGTGCGGTCGAGCTGGCGCCGCGCCGCGATGCACCTGGCAGCCGCGGCTACGAGGTGTTCCGGCGCTGCTTCCACGACGGCCGGCTGCTGGTGCGCTGTACCGGTGACATCATCGCGCTGTCGCCGCCGCTGATCGTGGACAAGGCACAGATCGACCAGATCACCGGCACGTTGGGCGAGATGATCCGGGTCACCGCCTGAGCCCGGGCCAGCAGTGGCGAGCGGGTACAATGGGCGGTTCCGCTCCTGCTCGTTGCCGTGCCCATGGATATCGTCGTCAAAGAAGAACTCAAGGCCTACATCGACCCGCTGACCGCGGACGAACATGACGCGCTGGAGCGCAGCATCCTGGCCGAAGGCTGCCGCGATGCGCTGGTGCTGTGGGGTAATGTGCTGGTCGATGGTCACAACCGTTTCGGCATCTGCCAGAAGCATGGCCTGCCCTTCAACACCGTGCAGAACACGCGCTTCCAGAGCATGGAAGACGTGCACCTGTGGATGATCGAGCAGCATCTGGGCCGCCGCAGCGTGTCCGACTTCCAGCGCGGTGTGCTGGCGCTGCGCAAGCGCGACATCCTGGCCGCCCGCAAGCAGGTCGAGCAGGCGCAGCTGCAGCGCGAGAGCGACGGTACCGCCGAAATCTCCGATGAGGCCGGCGAGGACAGCCCGCCGTGGGAGCCGGCACCGAAGCTCAGCCGCGCCGAGCTGGCCCGCGAAGCCAAGCTGAGTACCAGCCAGGTCGGCATGATCGAGCGCATCCACGCCCAGGCTGCACCCGAAGTGGTGGAGGCAGTGAAGGCCGGCGTGATTTCGATCAGCGCCGCTGCGGCCGTGGCCGACCTGCCCGAAGAGGAGCAGCGCGCTGCCGCCGCCGGTGGCAAGGACGAGCTGAAGCAGGCGGCCAAGCGCGTGCGCGAATCCAAGCGCAAGCCGCGCGCGCCGAAGCCGGACGCGGCCGAGATGGACTTCGAGGAGCCCAGCGAGGACGAGATCGCCAGCCGCGACGCCGAAGTGCTGTTGGCGCTGGAACAGCTGGGCGAGGATGCCCCGGCCCTGCGCCGCCGCGTGGTCGCGTTGACCCGCGAGAACGACACCCTGCGCGCCCAGCTGGCCGCGCTGCGCAAGCAACTGGAAGCGCTTTAAAAACGCGCGAACCTCTCATGTAGAGCCGGGCCCATGCCCGGCTGCGGTTTGCCGCACGCAAGGCAGCCGAGCATGGGCTCGGCTCTACAGGCAGGCATCACCGGGCTGCGGTTAGACTCGTGCAATGACGCCTGCCCACGATCCGCGCCGCGCCCAGCTGCGGCGCCTGAAAGCCCTCGCACTGGGCCTGCTGCTGTTGATGCTGGCCGGATTCGCGGTCAGCCATTGGCACGGCGAACGCGGCATCTGGGCCTGGGTTTCGGCCTTCTGCGAGGCCGCTGCGGTCGGCGCGCTGGCCGACTGGTTCGCGGTCGTTGCGCTGTTCCGGCGGCCAATGGGCCTGCCGATTCCACACACCGCGATCATCCCGCGCAGCAAGGAACGCATCGGCGACAGCCTGGCGCTGTTCGTGCGCGACCAGTTCCTGGAACCAGGTGTGCTGCTGGCCAAGCTGCAGGTGTTCGATCCGGCCAGCCGTCTCGGCAGCTGGCTGTCCGACCCGGCACGCTCGCGGATGCTGGCCGACATGGCCCGCAGCTGGGCGCTGCAGGCACTGGATTTCTTCGACGAAACCGCGGTACGCCGGCAACTGCACGCCTTCGTGGTGCAGCAGCTGCGGCAGTGGAATGCCGCTGCCACCGCCGGTGAACTGCTGGCCCTGCTGACCGCCGATGGACGCCACCAGCGCGTGCTGGACGAGGGCCTGCAGCGGCTGGGGCGCTGGCTGGAGCAGCCGGAGGTGAAGGAACGCGCCTCGCAGCTGATCGTGCGCTACATCCAGCGCGAATGGCCGACGCTGTCGAGCACGGTGAACTGGGTCAAGCCGATCGACGAGATCGGCGACAGCCTGGCCGAGCGCCTGGCGCGGGCGGTACTGGAAGAACTGCAACAGGTGCTGGCCGAGCCGCAGCATCCGCTGCGCCAGGACTATGAGACCTGGCTGCAGAACTACGTGCAGCGCCTGCGCGAAGACCCGGCGCTGGCCGAGCGCATCGAACAGCTCAAGCAGGACCTGATCGACCACCCCGCCCTGCAGGACTACGTTCAGGGGCTGTGGGCGCGCATCCATGCCAGCCTGCGCGCCGACCTGCAACGCGAGGACTCGGCACTGGTCGGCCACCTGCAGCGCAGCCTGGCGTCGCTGGGCAGCAGCCTGCAGGCCGACCCGGCCCTGCGCGAGGCCCTCAACCAGCACCTGCTGGAAGGTGCGCAGCGCCTGACCGGGCGCCTGCGCGAGGGCGTGACCACGCATATCGCGCAGACCGTGAAGGGCTGGGACGAGCGGCACCTGGTCGAGCAACTGGAACTGAGCGTGGGTCGCGACCTGCAGTTCATCCGCTTCAACGGCACCCTGGTGGGCGGGTTGATCGGCCTGCTGTTGCATGCGGCAACCGTGGTGTTCAGGTTCTAGCCCCGGCCAACGCCCACGATCAGCACGCTTGATTCATAAAATGCGAATACATATCATTTACTGATCGGTTGTACGCTTAGCCAAACGGGCACGAAGACGTGCCCATCGCCCGTGTACTGCCCCGACTTCTGGGCTGCCCGTCTGCGCGGGCAGTGCTTCGTCGATGGGACACGCTGGGCGACATGCGCAGGGCGCAAGGGGGCCGCGGACGCGTTCCATCCCTTCTCCTACCTCAGGAACGCCGTGGACCGCTCGCCCCCCCCCGCCAGCCCCCGCACCTTGTTCTCCAACCCGCGCTGGGGCGTGCTGTCACGCGCTTTGGCCGCGATTTTCGGCGGCTATGCGCTGGCCTCGATGACCAGCGTGTTCTGCGCGGTGGCGTTGCCCGGCGCGCGCGGCCAGACCGTGCTGACCGGCATGCTGCTGGCCATTCTGGTGGCTGCCTGCGCGGCGCTGTGGGCCTTTGCCACCCGCAGCGCGCTGCGGGCCTGGGTCGGCATCCTCGCCCCCGCCCTGCTGATGGCGGCGGTCGCACGCCTGTTGGGAGCCTGGGCATGAAGAACGGATTCCGCCAGTCGATGGCCTGGCTGCATACCTGGACGGGCCTGCTGGTCGGCTGGTTGCTGCTGCTGATCTTCATGGCCGGCACGGCCAGCTACTACCGCGAGGAAATCAGTCGCTGGATGCGCCCGGAGCTGCCGTCCAGCAACGTCAGCATCGACGTGGCCGCGCAGCGCGCGGTGGCCTACCTGCAGGCCAATGCGAGCCACGCCGAGAACTGGTTCGTCACCCTGCCGCAGCCGCGCAACCCGGCCATGCAGCTGTTCTGGCGGCTGCCACCGGAACTGGCTGACCCCAGTCGTGGCCGTCGCGGTGGCTTCGGCGACGCCACGCTCGACCCGAACACCGGCCAGGCATTGAAGGCGCGCGAGACGCGTGGCGGCGACTTCTTCTACCGCCTGCACTTCGACCTGCACTACATCCCGGTGTACTGGGCGCGCTACCTGGTCGGGTTCTGCGCGATGTTCATGCTGGTGGCGATCATCACCGGCGTCATCACCCACAAGAAAATCTTCAAGGACTTCTTCACCTTCCGCAAGGACAAGGGCCTGCGGTCCTGGCTGGATTTCCACAACGTCAGCGCGGTGATGGCCCTGCCGTACCACGCGATGATCACCTACACCGGCATCGTCACTCTGATGATCATGTACCTGCCGTGGGGGGTGAAAGTTGCCTACCCGCAGGACGAGGACAAGTTCTTCAGCGAAGCCTTCGGCGGCATGCCAGAGGTGACCGCGCCGGCACAAGGCCGCGCCACGCCGCTGCCGATCGCACAGCTGCTGGACAGCGCGCGTGCACACTGGCACGGCGTGGAAGTGGCCGGCTTCACCGTGTCCAACCCGGGCGCTGCCAATGCGGTGATCGACATCCGCCAACGCGACGGCAGGCGTTTGTCCACCGACACCCCGGCGCTGCGCTACAACATGGTCAACGGTGCGCTGCTGGAAGAGACGCCGCCGTCCGGCGGCGCCACCGCCACCCGTGGCGTGCTGTATGGCCTGCACCTGGCGCGCTTCGCCGACTGGGGCCTGCGCGCACTGTTCTTCCTGTCCGGCCTGGTCGGCTGCCTGATGGTCGCCAGCGGCGTGGTGCTGTGGGCGGTGAAGGAGCGTCCCAGGCATGCCAGGAACGGGCGTACCGGATTCGGCCTGCGCCTGGTCGATGCGCTGAACATCGGCACCGTGGCCGGCCTGCCGATCGCCTTCGCGGCGTACTTCTGGGGCAACCGCCTGCTGCCGCTGCAGATCGCCGAGCGCTCCAGTGCCGAGGCCAACGTGTTCTTCTACGCCTGGGGCGGCGCGCTGCTGGCCGCCTTCATCTGGCCGAAGCGGATGATGTGGGCGTGGCAGCTCTATCTGGGTGCGGCCGCGTTCGCGCTGGTCCCGGTGGTCAATGCAGTGACCACCCATGCCCACCTCGGGGTCACACTGCGCAGCGGCGACTGGGTACTGGCCGGCGTCGATCTTTCGATGATCGCGTTCGGCGCGATGCTGGCGCTGTGCGGCTGGCGCATGCAGCGCTGGACGCCACCGCTGAGTGCGGCCGAGAAGAAGAAACGTGCGGCCGCTGCGGCTGCGCCGAAGGCATCGGTGAACACTGCAGAAGCGGCCGAAGCGGAGGCCAGCGCATGATGCTGCTGGCACTGGCGCTGTCGTTCTCTGCGTTCACCACGCTGTCGCTGTCGATGGAAAAGCACCAGCACGACCTGCATGGCAAGGCCGCGGCCGCACCCGCACGGCGGATGCAGTGGCGGGTGCTGGGCTGGGCGCTGCTGGCGGCGGCGTTCGCACTGTGCGTGGCCGACCAAGGCTGGGCGATGGGCCCGGTGCTGTGGCTGGGGGCAATGACCCTGGCCGGCGTGACGCTGTCGTTCGGGTTGTATCCGTATCGTCCAACATGGATTGCGCCGCTGGCGATCGCGCTGCCGGTGCTGGGGTTGGTGCTGGAATTGCTGTAGCCGCAGGACGGGGACAGCGGCATCCTCGCATGGCGTGGATCTACAATGCCCGTATGGATAGCATGCTGCAGCGGATGTCTGGAATCGGCTTTTTTTCCCGGTTGGGTGAAACACTGCCCATAACGGCCGGCGTCGTCGCCGTTCGGTCGCTGGCCGAAGCACTGCGGACCATCGATACCGATGGTTTCGAATGGATGCCCACGACACTGGGCGATTCGGATCCGTTTCACGGCGCCCTGCCCCATCCCGCCGAACTCGCCGACGCCCGACGCGAACTCAACCGCACGTTGATGCGCGCGCTTTCGGCACTGGATCTGCCGGCACTGCGCTGGGGTGCACATGACCTGCAGCTGGTGGCGCGCGATGGGGCGATGTTCGCCTTCCGGCAACGCCTGCTGGAGATGCATCTCGGCCTGCCGGCACACTGGGAGCCTGTGCTTGCGCTGTACGAACAGGGCCATTGGCCCCTGGCCCATGCGCTGGGGCGATTGTTGGTGCTTTAGGCCGATCCACGCATGGCGTGGATCTACGGACCAGATGCGGTAATGCCGGCCAGCGGCCGGCACTACCGGGCTTACCCCAACCGCTTCAGTTCCCACGCGCGGTGGATGCGCGCGTTGCGCTCGAAGTCCGGACCAATCGTGCGTGCGGTGATCTCGCGGCACTGGGCGAACTCGGCGATGGCGTTCTCTTCCAGCTTGAAGCGGCGGAAGTTGTTGGAGAAGTACAGCACGCCACCCGGTGCCAGCCGCGCCACCGCCGCACGCAGCAGCTTCAGTTGTTCGCGCTGCACGTCGAAGTCATCGGCGCGTGCGGAGTTGGAGAAAGTCGGCGGGTCACAGAAGATCACGTCGTACTGGCCACGGTCGCCTTCCAGCCAGGCCATCGCGTCGGCCTGGACCAGCAGGTGCTGGTTGCCCCCCTGTCCGTTCAACGCCAGGTTGTCGTAGCACCATTGCAGGTAGGTAGCCGACAGGTCGACGCTGGTCGTGCTGGCGGCACCCGCCACGGCGGCCTGCACGCTGGCCACGCCGGTGTAGCAGAACAGGTTCAGGAAACGCTTGCCACGCACCTGCTCGGCCATCATCCGGCGCAGCGGGCGGTGGTCAAGGAACAGGCCGGTATCGAGGTAGTCGAACAGGTTCACCTGCAGCAGCGCGTTGTTCTCTCGCACCACGATGAACTCGTCGCGCTGCTCGAAGCGGCCGTACTTGCTGCCGCCCTTGCCGCGCTCGCGCGATTTCATCGACACCTGCTCCGGCGGCACGCCGAATACTTCGCGCGCGGCGGCCAGCAGCTCATTGCGGCGGCGGCGCACGTCGTTCTCGGGAATCGCCGCCGGTGCCGCATATTCCTGCACATGCAGGAAGGTACGCCGCCTGCCACCCTCTTCCTCGTAGACGTCGATGGCCGCCGCGTACTCCGGCAGGTCGGCGTCGTAGGCGCGGAAGCAGGTGATGTCCTCGCGGGCACGCCAGCTCTTGAACTTCTTCAGGTTCTTGCGCAGGCGGTTGGCCACCATCTGCGCGCCTTCGCTCAGCTCGCGGGGCTGTGCCGGATCACGGCCTGGCACAGCGATCGGATCGCAGACGATCAGCGCGCATTCCAGCGCACCGTTGAACATCTGGTACTTCTTGCTGGCGCGCAGGCCGGTGGCAAAGGCCAGTTCGTCATTGCCACACAGCAGGCTGGCGCGCCACTGCGGCACCGCCTTCTGCAAGGCATTGCCCAGTGCACGATACAACGCCGGATCGGCGGCCAGGCGCTCGTCGTACGGCGGGTTGCAGACCACCGCACCGATCTCCTGTTCCGGCGCGGCCAGGTCGGCGACATCGGCGCGGGTGAAACGGATCGCGTGGGCGACGCCGGCGACCTCGGCATTCTCGCGGGCCGCCTGGATCGCAGCCGGGTCGATGTCGCTGCCGTGGATGACCGGCTTCAGCGCGGCCAGGCCGGCCGCTTCGCGCTCACGTGCTTCGCTCTGGATGGACTTCCAGGCCGCCTTGTCGAAGCCCAGCCAACGGCTCGGCGGCAGGCTGCCATGCCGCATCAGGCCTGGAGCAACGTCGGCGGCCATCAGCGCGCCTTCGATCAGCAGCGTGCCGCTGCCACACATCGGGTCCAGCAGCCCACCGCCGGCGGCATGCAGGCGCGGCCATTGCGCGCGCAGCAGCAGCGCGGCGGCCAGGTTTTCCTTCAGCGGCGCCTCGTGGGCGGCACCGCGCCAGCCGCGGCGATGCAGCGGGCCACCGCCGAGGTCGATCGACAGCGAGGCGCGGCCCTTGCGCAGCGAGAGGTTGACGCGCACGTCGGGCAGATCGGTATTGACCGAGGGCCGCTCCAGGCCTTCGTCGCGCATGCGGTCGACGATCGCATCCTTGATCCGCTGCGCGGCAAAGCGTGCATGGGTGATCTTGTCGCCGGACACGTGCGCATCCACCGCCAGGGTCATCTCCGGCGAGATGTGCTCGTGCCACGGCAGTGCACGCACGCCGTCATACAGGGCCTGCTCGTCCGGGCAGTCGAACTCGTCGATCGGCCACAGCACCCGGCTGGCCAGGCGCGACCACATCACGATCCGCAGCGCCTGCGCCAGTTCGCCGTCGGCGTTGACGCCGGCAATGGTGGCGGTGGCCTTGCCAAGGCCCAGGGCCGACAGTTCATCGGCAAGCAGGTATTCCAGGCCCTTGGCGCAGGAGACGAAGAATTTCACGGGATCGGTTCGCAGGTGGTCGGGCGCGGCACAGGGGCCGGGCCGGTCGGAAAGGAGGGCCGTAGGCACGGCCGGCAGGCCCGCGCCGGGGGCGGCGGGGCTGCCATTGTAGTCAATGCGGGCGGGCGCGCCGTGCGCCCTGGCTTCACAGTTGCCGCAGCAGGCGCTCGAAGGCCTGCGCGGAGGCCTCCACGTGGCGCTCCAGGCGGTGACCGTCGTCAACCAGCAGCAACTGCGCCGAACGCGCCTGCGCCCAGGCAATCACGCCGGCAGCCGGTACCACATCGTCATGCCAGGCCTGCACCACCGTGGTCGGCACCGCAGCGGCGTCCAGCGCCGGCATCGGGCCCATGGTGGTCGGTGGCACCATCAGGAACAGGCCGGCTACCGGCACCTGCAGCGAGGCGATGGCGGAGATGTAGGCGCCCAGGCTGGAGCCGGCCAGCACCACCGGCCCCTGACGGGCCGCGATGGCGGCGCGTTCAACCAGACGGCGCAGGCGGGTCGGCACGTCGCCCACCCGGCTGACCTCGCTCATCGCGTCCAGGTCGGTGTAGTCGGGGCGCTCGTGGGTCCAGCCCAGGCGTTGCGCCACCTCGGCCAGCGCGGTGACCTTGGTCGCCTCCGGGCCGCTCTCGAAGCCATGGGAGAGGATGCAGTGGCCGCGGCTCATGCGCGTGCTCCGTGGGCGCGGGCCGGCGAGGAAAGGGAAGGCAGGTTCATGCCGCAATGCTAGCATCGCCGGATGCCCAACCCGCTCCTGCCCGGCCTGCAGCTGCAGCCCCTGCCCTATCACGACCGACTGCCGCTGCGGGATCCCGCCTCGCTGGAAATGGTGGTGATCCACTGCACCGAGCTGCCCGATCTGGCGATGGCCCGCGAGTACGGCGAGCGCGTGCTGTACGACAGCGGCGCCGGCAACAGCGGGCACTTCTACATCGACCGCGATGGCAGCGTGGTGCAGTACGTGGCGCCGGAACGCGTGGCCCATCACGTGCGCGGCATGAACGCGCATACGCTGGGCATCGAGCTGGTCAACCGCGGGCGCTATCCGGACTGGTTCGACAGCCGCCACCAGGCGATGGACGAGGCCTACACCGAGCCACAGCTGGAAGCGCTGGAGCGGCTGCTGCTGGCGCTGGTGGCGCGCTATCCGTCGCTGCGGCGGATTGCCGGGCACGACCAGCTGGATCTGGAGCAGGTGCCGGCCAGCGATGATCCGACGCTGAGGGTGGCACGCAAGCGCGATCCGGGGCCCTTGTTCCCGTGGGCGCGGGTGCTGGCGAAGGTGCCGCTGCAGGGGTTGGAGTAAGCAGCAGGGCTGCGCCCTGCACCTGCAGAGGCAACGTCAACGTCAAGAGCTGGCATTCCGAGGGATGGCGGGGTGGATCCGATTGCGGGGGACGCCGTAAAGCCATCCATGGCGGCTTGGCCGCGGCATCCATGCCGCGGACACCCCCGCAACCGGACCCACCCCGCCTTCGACAGATCTCCGCGATCCTTCGAATCGACACGGGGTCGGATCCCGTTGCTGCGCAACGGGCTCTGACCCCGATTTTCGGTTGATGGGGTCAGAGCCGTTTTCCGTTGGAAAACGGATCCGACCCCGCGCGGCTCAGGCGCCGGTCGCCACCGGGCGGCTGCTGTCGCTCACCCAACCACTCCAGGAATCGGCATAGATGCGTGCGCCGCTCAGGCCGGCCGTTTCCATCGCCAGCAGCAGGTGGCAGGCGGTCACGCCGGAACCGCACATCAGCACCACCTGCTGCGGATCGCGGTTGCCGATCACGCCCTGCAGTTCGGCGCGCAGCTCCTGTGCGTCGCGCAGGCGGCCGTCGAGTACGTTCAATGCGAACGGGCGGTTGACCGCGCCCGGCACATGCCCGGCCACCGGGTCCAGCGGCTCCACTTCACCACGGAAGCGTTCACCCGCGCGCGCGTCCACCAGCCAGCCCGGTGCATGCTTCAGCCGCGCGGTGATTTCATCGGCGTTGGCGATCTGGGTGGTGTCGAAACGGCCGGGGTAATCAGGCAGCGCGTTCACCCCAGCCTGGCCGCTTTCCAACGCGTGGCCGGCGGCCTGCCACGCGGCGATGCCGCCGTCGAGTACGGCCACCCGGGTGTGACCGATCAGGCGCAGCAGCCACCACAGGCGCGAGGCGGCCATGCTGCCGTCGCTGCCATCGTAGACCACGACCTGGGTGTCGGGGCCGATGCCCCACTGCCCCAGCTTCGCAGCAAAGGCATCGCTGTCCGGCAATGGATGGCGACCATGGCCGACGCGGCTGAGATCGGACAGATCACGGTTGAGATCGGCATGCACCGCAGTCGGGATATGCCCTGCCAGGTACTGGCCGCCCGCAGCCTGCGGGCCGGCCAGCGAAGCACGCGCATCGACCACGCGCACGGCGGTACTGGCGGTGGTGCGCGCGTCGACCACCCGCACGCCGTCGCCCAGCGCAGCGGCAAGGGTGGCGACATCGACCAGGGTGGTCCACGGCGGATCGATCGGCTTCATTGCACTTGCTCCAGGCGGCGACGCAGGTTGTAGAGAATGGCGGCGGTCGCCCCCCAGATGCGCTGGCCCGGCCAGCCATACTCAAGGACGTGGCGAACCCGGCCGCGATGATTGATTTCGACCTGGCGCAGGCTGTCGGGCGCCATCAGGTAATCCAGTGGCACCTCGAATACCTCGGCCACTTCACTGGGCTGCGGCACCGGCACGAACTCCGGATCGACCACCGCCACCACCGGCGTGACCCGGTAGCCGGTGATCGTCACGAAGGGATCGAGATAGCCCAGCGCCTGCACCTGGCCGGGCGCCAATGCGATTTCTTCCTGGCTCTCGCGCAGCGCGGCCGCCAGCGCGTCGCGGTCATCGGGTTCGGTGCGGCCACCGGGGAATCCGACCTGGCCACCATGGGTGCGCAGTGTTTCGGTGCGACGGGTGAGGATCACCTGTGCGCCGTTGGCGCGCGGCACGATGCCGGCCAGCACCGCAGCCTCCACCGGAGGCCCGGGCGGCAGCAGGTCGACCAGCTCACTGCGGTTCCAGCCGTCGCCCGCAGGTGGTTGGGCCAAGGGATGCAGCGCGCGGATAAGTCGTTCGTGGTCGGCCAGCGAGCCACGCAGCGATTGCTGCAGTTGTTCGCGCAGGGGCTGCACGCGATGCAGGATGCGGCTGCGTTCCTCGTTGCTCATCGACGACCACCGCGCGATCTCATCGATATGCCGCCCGCAGCCGGTGCATTGCCGGTGCGGATCCAGCGTGCACACTCCGATGCAGGGACTTGCGACAACACGCGCCGTTTCTTCCATTGTTTGCACCCGCCAACAGTAGCGCGATCGGGCTGAATTTGCGCGGGACGATACGACGCCCATGGCGCAGCGCTACAGGTCGCGCACTGCGCAAACAAAAACGCGCCGGTGGGGTCACCGGCGCGTTTGGTTTGCTGCTTCGATTTACTTGACGCTGACCAGCTTGATCTCGAACTGCACAGCCACGTTCGGCGGGAACGGGGTGCGCGGATCGGCACCGTAGGCCTGGTCCGGCGGCAGGGTGACTTCCCACTTCGAGCCTGCCGGCATCTGCAGCAGGGTCTCGCGCATGGCCTTCATTTCGACTTCGCTGACCTTGATCGACGGGATCTGCTGGGCCGGGCGGGCTTCGGTCGGGCGCTGGCCGTACGGGAACGGACCGGCCACTTCCAGCTGCACGGTGCTGGCCTGGGTCGGCTTGGCGCCCTTGCCGGCCTCGATCACGCGGTACTGGACGCCGCTCGGCAGGGACTGCACGCCGGCCTTGGCCTTGTTCGCCGCGATGAACTGGTCGCTCTTGGTCTTGTTTTCGGCAGCCGCCTTTTCGTACTCGGCCTTGGCGGCCTGGGCACGGCCCTGCTCGCGCTTCTGGAACGCTTCAACGGCCGGCTTCAGCTGCTCGGCGGTGATCGCCGGCTGCTTCTTGGCGTAGGCATCCTGCAGGCCCTTCACCACCGAGTTGATGTCCAGCTGCTCACCACGACCGGTCAGCTCCGCCAGGTTGTTGCCGTAGTCGTAACCGAAGTAGTAGCTCAGCTTGCCCTTTTCGGACGAGACGTCCTGGGCGAAGGCATTGCCCGTCAGGGCCAGGGCCGCGACGGCGACCGCGATAGAACGCAACTTCATCAAACAGTTCTCCAGGGGTGGTAACTCAGGGACGTTCTGCGCCGCCCTGAGGCGACGGGTTAGGATAACGGGCGCAACGTGTAACCGCTACTCACGATGCAGGCTATGACCCGTCTGCGTTTGCAGAGTTCAATATCACTTTTTTTTAACGTTCCAGGAGTTTCCCCGTGGCCGACGCCCTGATCGCTGTCGCTGACGACGGCGCCATCCGCACCGTGACCGTCCAGCGCCCGGACAAGCTCAATGCCCTCAACGCCGCGACCCTGCAGGCCCTGGCCGATGCCTTCAGGGACGCCGCCGCCGATCCCGAAGTGCGCGTCGTGGTATTGACCGGGGCGGGCCCCAAGGCGTTCGTGGCCGGTGCCGACATCGCGGAAATGAACACTCTCAGCGCCGTTCAGGGACGTGATTTCTCGCTGCTGGGCCAGGCCCTGATGCGCCAGATCGAGCGCATGCCCAAGCCGGTCATCGCACGCGTGAATGGTTTCGCACTGGGCGGTGGCCTGGAACTGGCGATGGCCTGCCACCTGCGCATCGCCGCAGATACCGCCAAGGTCGGCCAACCGGAAATCAACCTCGGCCTGATCCCCGGCTTCGGCGGCAGCCAGCGCCTGCTGCGCCTGTGCGGCCGCGCCGCTACCCTGGAGCTGTGCCTGCTGGGAGCGCCGATCAACGCCGCGCGTGCGCTGGAACTGGGCATCGTCAACGAAGTCGTGCCGGCCGACGCGCTGGACGACCGCGTGCAGGACGTCGCCCGCCAGCTGGCGCGCTCGGCGCCGCTGGCCCTGCGTGGCCTGCTCGACGCGGTGCACGTGGGCGGCGAATGCAGCCTGGAAGCCGGGCTGGAGTACGAAAGTGCGCAGTTCGGCCTGCTGTTCGCCACCGAGGACATGCGCGAAGGCACCAGCGCCTTCCTGCAACGCCGCGCGCCGGCCTTCCAGAACCGCTGACGCCATGGCATCCCGACCCAACCCCGCGCAGTTGTTCGCCCGGGTCCAGGCAGACGATCTCGATGGCGCCCTGCAGGCCGGGCTGATGGACTACGTCGTCCGTGCCGGCGACGACCGGTTGCTGCCCGACCACCCCGACCTTCCGCAACGCCTGTGCCAGGCCCAGCAGCAACTGCGCGCGGCCTGGGCTGCACGCGAACGCCACCGCGCCCGTGCGGTGCGCCTGGCCCGCCGCGAGGCCGAGCGCGATGCACGCCGCACCCCGGCACCCGCCCCGGACGTGAAGCCCGCCCTGCCCGCTGCGGCAGCCGCGATTCTGGCCCGGGCCAAGGCCCGCGCCCGCGGCAAGGAACAGTAATGGCCACCACGAAGAAGACCGCACGCGCCCCGGCGCGGCGTGGCGGCACGATGCCACGCGCCGACGTGGTGGAGATGTTCACCCGCCTGCGCGAACTCAACCCGCACCCGAAGACCGAACTGGAGTACAGCTCGCCGTTCGAGCTGCTGGTAGCGGTGGCCTTGTCGGCGCAGGCCACCGACGTCGGCGTCAACAAGGCCACGCGCCGCCTGTTCCCGGTCGCCAACACGCCGGCGAAGATCCTTGCGCTCGGCGAGGATGGCTTGAAGCAGTACATCGCCACCATCGGGCTGTTCAACGCCAAGGCAAAGAACGTGATCGCCACCTGCGCGATCCTGCTGGAGAAGCATGGCGGTGAAGTGCCGCGCGATCGCGAAGCGCTGGAAGCGCTGCCGGGTGTCGGGCGCAAGACCGCCAACGTGGTGCTCAACACCGCGTTCGGCGAGCCGGTGATGGCGGTGGACACGCATATCTTCCGCGTCGCCAACCGCACAGGACTGGCGCCGGGCCGGAACGTGCGCGAAGTGGAAGACAAGCTGGTGAAGGTGATTCCGGCCGAGTTCCTGCTCGACGCGCATCACTGGCTGATCCTGCACGGACGTTATGTGTGCAAGGCGCGCAAGCCGGATTGCCCGGGCTGCGTGATCGCCGACCTGTGCCGGTTCAAGGAAAAGACCACGGCCGAGTGACGGCAGCATCCACGCAGGGCGTGGATCTACTGCAACCGGGTCGCAATCCGGGCGTCATACGCAAGCGGTTTCAATGGCAGGCCCTGCCGTGACGGGGCCTGCGGCGGATGTCTGCCGCGCGTGAACTGTCACATTTACGCAATCTTTACCTTCTAGCCTGCGCGCATCTTCCCACCTGCCTGCAAGGCTCCTCTCCATGAAACTGCATCACCAACTCCTGACGGTGGCCGTGGCTGCTGCGCTGTATGTGCCGGCTGCACACGCCGAAGTCGCCATCGACGTGATCGGCGGTTCGGAAATCACCTTCGAAGGCCTGGTCCAGGCCGACGGCAACTGGTTCCACAACGATGTGGTCGACCTCAACGGTGGCGACGCCGGCAACGGCAAGAACAGCGAATTCGAACTGCGTCGCGCCGAGCTGGTGCTGAAGGGCAAGGGCCCGGGCAACGTGGAGTGGGTGGTCGGCTATGACGCCAAGGCCGACAAGTTCCTCGACACCAACGTGAAGTACAAGCTGCTGGGCAACGCCAACCACTTCCTGCAGCTGGGCCAGTTCAAGCAGCCCAACAGCCTGGAAGAACTGTCCAGCACCAAGAACAACGATTTCATTTCCAAGGCAGCGGTCACCAATACCTATGCCATCGCCCGCCGCCTGGGCGGCGCGTACAGCTACGGCCAGGACAACTGGTCGGTGACCGCCAGCGCCTTCGGCCGCGAGCTGACCCGCAACCTGGCCCACGGCAGCGGCTACGGCGCGCGTGGCACCTGGGCCCCGATCAATGAAAAAGGCCAGGTCCTGCACTTCGGTCTGAGCTACGTCAACTACGACGCCGACGCCGACACCCTGCGCGTGCGCGCGCGTCCGAATGCCGACCTCGCCACTGCCCGCCTGGTCGACAGCGGCAACCTGACCGACACCGACCGCGTCAGCACCATCGGTGCCGAAGCGATGTACTTCCAGGGCCCGTTCAAGGCCCAGGCCGAGTACTACACCAGCAAGGCCAAGCGCTACGACCACGACAACTACACCAGCGACGGCTACTACATCAGCGGCGTGTGGAACGTCACCGGCGAGACCTGGAGCTACAAGGGCGGCACTCCGGGCACCGGCCTGCCGAACAACCCGGCCGGCGGCCAGTGGCAGCTGGGCGTGCGCTACGACCACATGGACCTCAATGACGGCAACCTCGCCGCCAATCCGGTCGCCGGTCGCCCGCCGATCGTCGATGGCGTGCTGGGTGGCAAGATGGACATCTGGACCGTGGGCGCCAACTGGTACCTGCGTTCCAACTTCAAGCTGATGCTCAACTACGTGATGGTCGACAGCAAGAAGTACAGCTCCACGGCGCGCGGTTTCGTCAACGACGATCCCAACATCCTGGAAGCCCGCGCGCAGTTCTTCTGGTAAGTCCAGCCACCTGCATTGAACCGCGAAGGCACGGCCCCGGCCGTGCCTTCGTCGTTGCAGCGGTACGCGTGCCGCCCTGCCGGCACAGCGGACATGACATCCCTCATGACGCGTGTCACGCCCGCGTCATATGACAGACGCGGACGTGTCACGCAACCGTTATGGAATGTGCACCGAAACGTCGGGCAACCGCCCTTCAACCACCACCCCAGGAGTCTCCCCGTGATCCACGCCTTCAAATCGCGCGCCGCTGTCGCCATCCTGGCTGCATCGTCCGTGTTCGCCGCCAACGCCGCCGACATCACCGGCGCGGGTGCATCGTTCATCTACCCGGTCATGTCCAAGTGGTCGGCCGACTACAGCGCCGCAACCGGCAACAAGGTCAACTACCAGTCCATCGGTTCCGGCGGCGGTATTGCCCAGATCAAGGCCAAGACCGTTGATTTCGGCTCTTCCGACGCGCCGCTGAAGCCGGAAGACCTGGCTGCTGCAGGCCTGGCGCAGTTCCCGTCGGTGATCGGTGGCGTGGTGCCGGTGGTCAACGTGGCCGGCATCGCCCCGGGCGCCCTGAAGCTGGACGGCGCCGTGCTGGCCAACATCTTCCTGGGCAAGATCAAGACCTGGAACGACCCGGCCATCGCCGCACTGAACCCGGGCGTGACTCTGCCGAACGCCAAGGTCACCGTCGTGCATCGTTCGGACGGCTCGGGTACCACCTTCAACTTCGTCAACTACCTGTCCAAGGTCAGCCCGGAGTGGAAGAGCTCGGTCGGTGAAGGCACCTCGGTGCAGTGGCCGGCCGGCATCGGCGGCAAGGGCAACGAAGGTGTTGCCGCCTACGTGAAGCAGATCAAGGGCGGCATCGGCTATGTCGAACTGTCCTACGCGCTGCAGAACAAGCTCTCCTACACGGCGATGAAGAATGCCGCCGGCAAGTTCGTGCAGCCGAGCGACACCTCGTTCGCTGCCGCCGCTGCCAGCGCCGACTGGGCCAACGCCCGCGACTTCTACCTGGTGATGACCAATGCGCCGGGCGCCGAGTCCTGGCCGATCACCGCCACCAACTTCATCCTGGTGCAGAAGACGCCGAAGAATGCTGCCAATGGCAAGGCGACCCAGGAGTTCTTCCGCTGGGTCTACAAGAACGGCGACGCCCAGGCCCGCCAGCTGGACTACGTGCCGCTGCCGGACAGCCTGGTCCGCCAGATCGAGACCTACTGGTCGCAGAACCTGAAGTAAGCGCGTTCCCCCGCAGGAACGGGGGCGGCGGGTCCTCTCTCCCCCGCCGCTCCCACCCGGGCGCGAGATCCTCGAGATCTCGCGCTCTTCTTGTTTTCGGGGATGCACCTGCCTCTGTAGAGCCGAGCCGACGCTCGGCTGCGCTCTGGAGCGTGCGGACCAACGGTCCGCACCTACCGTGGGCAGGGAGCTGTCGCGCATTGACGCTGCAAGGACCAACCCGCAGTCATATCGGTGCGCAGATCCGGGGTTTCCGGGCCCCGGCCGGATCGGCGCCAGCCCTGTGAAACCCTTGTCAGAACGTGATCCAGTACACCTCTGTCATGGTCGTAATACGGCTGTAACAAAAACATCATTTCATAGCCGCATCCGCCGACCACGTCGGCTCTTCCCCGCTATGGAGTGACCATGAAACTGCACTCGGCCGGCCTTGCCGCCCTTTCCCTGGCCATCGCCCTGGGCCTGTCGGCCTGCGGAGGCGACAAGCAGGCCGCGCAGCAGCCGGCTGCCGACGCTGCCGCTGCCCCCGCCGCTGCCGGTGCCAAGGTGACCGCCGAAGTGTCCGGCGCGGGCGCGTCCTTCATCTTCCCGCTGGTCTCCAAGTGGTCGGCTGACTACAACGCCAGCACCGGCGCCAAGATCAACTACCAGTCGATCGGCTCCGGCGGCGGCATCGCCCAGATCAAGGCCGGCACCGTCGACTTCGGTTCCTCCGACAAGCCGCTGAGCAGCGAAGAGCTGGCCCAGGCCGGCCTGGCGCAGTTCCCGTCGGCCATCGGCGGCGTGGTGCCGGTGGTCAACATCGAAGGCCTGGAAGCCGGCAAGCTGCGCCTGAGCGGCGCCCTGCTGGCCGACATCTTCCTGGGCAAGGTCAAGACCTGGAACGACCCGGCGATCGTCGCCGCCAACCCGGGCGTGAAGCTGCCGGACGGCAAGATCACCCTGGTCCACCGTTCGGACGGTTCGGGCACCACCTTCAACTTCTCCAACTACCTGTCCAAGGTCAGCCCGGAGTGGAAGAGCAAGGTCGGCGAAGGCACCTCGGTGCAGTGGCCGGACGGCGTCGGTGGCAAGGGCAATGAAGGCGTTGCGTCCTACGTGAAGCAGATCAAGGGCTCGATCGGCTACGTCGAACTGGCCTATGCCCTGCAGAACGGCATGCCGTACACCGCCATGCAGAACGCCGCCGGCAACTGGGTCGAGCCGAGCGCGGAAACCTTCGCCGCTGCGGCCGCCAGCGCCGACTGGGCCAGCGCCAAGGACTTCAACCTGGTCATCACCAACGCCCCGGGCGAGCAGGCGTGGCCGATCACCGCCACCAACTTCATGCTGATGCAGAAGCAGCCGAAGGACGCCAAGCGCAACCAGGACACCCTGGCCTTCTTCAAGTGGGCCTTCGAGAACGGCCAGGCCCAGGCCAACGAGCTGCACTACGTGCCGCTGCCGGCCGAACTGGTCAAGCAGATCGAGGCCTACTGGGCGACCGACCTGAAGTGATGGACTCGACGGTGCCCGCCCCGCGCGGGCACCGCTTGGTCCACGCCGTGCCGCCCCGCCCCTTCCTGGCCCAGCCGTCCCCATGAATGCCATCGCCCAGCCTGTAGCCGCCCCGTCCACGCGTGATACGCGTGATGCCCGCAACGACAAACTGTTCCGATGGGTGCTGGTCGGCACCGTCATCTTCGTACTGATCGCCCTGGCCTGCGCCGCGCTGTCGATGCTGTGGGGCGGTCGCCATGCCCTGCAGATGCAGGGACTGAGCTTCTTCTTCTCCGCCGACTGGAATCCGGTCGAAAACAAGTTCGGCGCCCTGGCTCCGATCTACGGCACCCTGGTCACCGCCGTCATCGCGATGGTCATCGCCGTGCCGGTCAGCTTCGGCATCGCCTTCTTCCTCACCGAAGTCGCGCCGCGCTGGCTGCGTGGCCCGGTCGGTACCGCCATCGAACTGCTGGCCGGCATCCCCTCGATCATCTACGGCATGTGGGGCCTGTTCGTGCTGGTGCCAGTGATGACCGAGTACGTCACCCCGTTCCTCAACGAGACCCTGGGCGAATGGCCGGTCATCGGCCCGATGTTCCAGGGCCCGCCGCTGGGCATCGGCATGCTCACCGCCGGTTTCGTGCTGGCCATCATGGTCATTCCGTTCATTTCCTCGGTGATGCGCGAGGTGTTCCTGACCGTGCCCACCCGCCTGAAGGAATCGGCCTATGCGTTGGGCTCCACCAAGTGGGAAGTGAGCTGGGACATCGTCCTGCCCTACACCCGCTCGGCGGTCATCGGCGGCATCTTCCTCGGCCTGGGCCGCGCGCTGGGCGAAACGATGGCGGTGGCCTTCGTGATCGGCAACAGCGTGCGCCTGTCGCCGTCGCTGCTGGAACCGGGCACCACCATCGCCGCGCTGATCGCCAATGATTTCGGCGAAGCCACTGAAACCTACCGTTCGGCCCTGCTGCTGCTCGGCTTCGTCCTCTTCATCGTCACTTTCGTGGTGCTGGCCATCGCCCGCCTGATGCTGATGCGCCTGTCCCGCAAGGAGGGCAACTGATGTCCACCAACGCTGATTCGCTGTACCTGCGCCGCCGCATCGGCAACGTCGTTGCGATCACTGCGTCCTGCGCCACCGCCCTGTTCGGCCTGTTCTTCCTGGGCTGGATCCTGTTCACCCTGGCGGCCAAGGGCCTGGCCGGCATCAACTGGGATCTGTTCACCAAGATGACCCCGCCGCCGATGCAGGACGGCGGCCTCGCCAACGCCTTCTTCGGCAGTGCCGTGATGTGTGCACTGGCCATCGGCATCGGCACCCCGCTGGGCGTGCTGGCCGGTACCTGGCTGGCCGAGTATGGCAACGCCCGCAAGGCCGGCACCGTGGTCCGCTTCGTCAACGACATCCTGCTGTCGGCCCCGTCCATCGTGCTGGGCCTGTTCGTCTACACGCTGTACGTGATGCAGACCGGGGGCAACTTCTCGGCATTCGCCGGCGCCCTGTCGCTGGCCTTCATCGTGCTGCCGGTGGTGGTACGCACCACCGACGAAATGCTGCGCCTGGTGCCCTCGCAGATGCGCGAAGCGGCCCTGTCGCTGGGCATCCCGCAGTGGAAGGTGATCGTGCAGGTGCTGTACCGCAGTGCCTCGGCCGGCATCATCACCGGCATCCTGCTGGCGCTGGCCCGCATCTCCGGCGAGACCGCTCCGCTGCTGTTCACCGCCTTCGGCAACCAGTACTGGAACAACAACATCTTCCAGCCGATGGCTTCGGTGCCGGTGGTGATGAACCAGTTCGCCGGCAGCCCGTATGAATCCTGGCAGGTACTGGCCTGGGCCGGTGCCCTGGTGCTGACTGTCTTCGTGCTGCTGGTCAGCCTTGCCGCCCGCGGCATCCTGCTGCGCAACCGTATCTCCCATGACTGACCTTTCCGTGGATAACGCCATGAACGACCTTTCCAACGCCGTGCCGATGCAGCGCATCGCCGTGCCGTCCTCGCACGAGAGCCTGCACACCCCGGCTCCGGTCAAGCTTGCCGCGCGCGGACTGGACTTCTACTACGACAAGTTCCACGCCCTGAAGGGCATCAACCTGGAAATCCCGGAGAAGCGCGTGACCGCGCTGATCGGTCCTTCCGGTTGCGGCAAATCGACCCTCCTGCGCATCTTCAACCGCATCTACGCGCTGTACCCGAAGCTGGAAGCGCGCGGTGAGGTGCTGCTGGACGGCGAGAACATCCTGTCGCCGAAGTACCCGATGAACCGCCTGCGCAGCAAGGTCGGCATGGTGTTCCAGAAGCCGGTGCCGTTCCCGATGACCATTTTCGAGAACGTGGCCTACGGCATCCGCCACCACGAGAAGCTGAGCAAGGCCGACATGGCCGACCGCGTCGAGCAGGCGCTGCGCCAGGGCGCGCTGTGGGACGAAGTGAAGGACAAGCTGGGGCAGAGCGCGCTGGGCCTGTCCGGTGGCCAGCAGCAGCGCCTGTGCATCGCCCGTGCCGTGGCCCTGCGCCCGTCGGTGCTGCTGCTGGACGAGCCGACCTCGGCGCTGGACCCGATCTCGACCAGCCGCATCGAGCAGCTGGTGGAAGAACTCAAGCACGAGTACACGATCGTGATCGTCACCCACAACATGCAGCAGGCTGCGCGCGTGTCCGACTACACCGCCTTCATGTACCTGGGCGACCTGATCGAGCACGACCGCACCGAAGTGATCTTCTCGCAGCCGTCGCAGCGGCAGACCGAGGACTACATCACCGGTCGCTTCGGCTGAAACCCCAGTCGAGCGTGGCTCGACTCTCCAGACAACGTCTGTCGAGCATGGCTCGACTCTACAGAGCGGAACAACCATGAACCTTCCCAACGACCACATCGTCAAGAGCTACGACGAGGAGCAGCAGCGCCTGGTGGCCGAAATCGTGCGCATGGGCGAGATGGCCGTCGCCCAGCTCGAAGCGGCGATGGACGTGATCGAGAAGCGCGACGAGAACGCCGCCCATCGCATCATCGCCAACGACGAAGCGATCGATGCGCTGGAGCAGCAGATCAGCCACGACGTGATGCGCCTGGCGCTGCGTGGGCCGATGGCGCGCGACCTGCGCGAGATCCTCGCAGGCCTGCGCATCCCGGCCGACATCGAGCGCATCGGTGACTACGCAGCGAACGTGGCCAAGCGCTCGATCGCGCTGGGCAAGGTACCGCCCCTGCCGCAGATCCAGGGCCTGCGGGCGCTCGGCCGCCTGGCCGCGCAGCAGGTCCGTCGTGCCATCGCCGCCTACCGCGACAACGATGCCGAGGCCGCACTGGCACTGCGCGAGGACGACGCCCGCCTGGACGCCCAGTACACGGCGCTGTTCCGCGAGCTGCTCACCTACATGATGGAAGACCCGCGCAACATCACCCCGTGCACCCACCTGCTGTTCATGGCCAAGAACCTGGAGCGCGTGGGCGACCACGCCACCAACATCGCCGAGAACGTGTGGTTCCTGGTGCACGGCGAGCAGCCGCTGCCACCGCGTGAGAAGCGTGACGAGACCTCCAGCACCGGCCAGCCCTGACGCTGCACTGCACTGCAACACCGGAGTCGACTCCAAGGTGGCCGCTGTCCTGTGACAGCGGCCTTCCTTTTTTGCGGTGTTCCGCCCGCGTTGTGGGCGCCGTGCTTGCCCGGCGCAGACCTTCCGGATGCTTCTGTAACAAATCTCACGAAAATTTGAGTTCTTGGCGAGGATTCGTTGAGTAGGATCGCTGCACCATCGTTTCACCCCGGGCACCTGCCCACCACCCAGGAGTAAGACCGATGAGCAGTTCCAACAAGACCCTGTCCCTGCTGACCGCTACCGCCCTGGCCGCCGGCCTGGGCATGACCGCCAGCGCCTCGGCGCTGAGCATGAGCGACCTCGCCCAAGGCTACCTGGTGGCCGGCCAGGCAGCCAAGGCCAGCACCGATGCCAAGGCCGCCGACACCAAGATGGCCGCTGACGCGACCAAGCACGCCGAAGGCAAGTGTGGTGCCGATGGCAAGAGCGGCGAAGGCAAGTGCGGTGCCGACAAGGGCAAGGCTGCCGGCGCAGCAGGCGCCAAGGCCAAGGCCGGCGACACGAAGTCGGCTGAAGGCAAGTGCGGCGAAGGCAAGTGCGGTGGCAAGCACTGACGCCCGCGCCAGCCTCGTCCACCCGCGGTCGCCGCTTCGTGCGGCGGCCGCCGGGTTGGGCCTGCGCCGGGCGCTGCTGCAGGACCTGCGTGACGCCCCGGCAGGCGACTTCGACTTCCTCGAATGCGCGCCGGAGAACTGGATCCATGTCGGCGGGACTGCCGGTGATGCGCTGGCCGAACTGGCGCAGCGCCATCCGCTGAGCTGCCACGGCCTGTCGCTGTCGCTGGGCGGCAGTGCACCGCTGGATACCCAGCTGCTGGAACAGGTCGGCCGGTTCCTGGAGAAGCACCGCGTGCCGCTGTACAGCGAGCACCTGAGCTACTGCAGCGACGACGGCCACCTGTACGACCTGCTGCCGATTCCCTTCACCGACGAAGCCGTGCGCCATACCGCGCAGCGCATCAGCCGCGTGCAGGACCTGCTGGGCCGCCGTATCGCGGTGGAGAACGTGTCCTACTACCTGGCACCGGAACCGGCGATGGACGAGCTGGCGTTCACCAATGCGGTGCTTGCCGAAGCCGACTGCGACCTGCTGCTGGACGTCAACAACGTCTACGTCAACGCCTGCAACCACGGCTACGATGCCGATGCCTTCATCGCCGGCCTGCCTGCACGGCGCATCGTCTGCCTGCATGTGGCCGGTCATCTGGATGAAGCCCCGGACCTGAAAATCGATACCCACGGCAGCGCGGTGATCGATCCGGTCTGGGCGCTGCTGGCGCGTACCTATGCACGGATCGGCCCGCGCCCCACCCTGCTCGAACGCGATTTCAATTTCCCGCCGTATGCGGAACTGCAGGGCGAACTGCAGACCATCCGCCGCCTGCAGGCCACGCACGCCGGGATGGCACATGATTGATTCCGCCAACACCCTGCGCGCGCAGCAGCACGCGTTCACCGCACACCTGCGCGACCCGCAGGCGGTACCTGCGCCGGCCGGCCTGGATCCACGCCGGGTCGCGGTATACCGGCACCTGCTGTTCAACAACCTGCTCGGCCTGTTGAGCAACGGTTTCCCGGTCTGCGTGCGCCTGCTTGGCGAACCGGCCTGGAGCGCCCTGGTGCACCACTACTTCGCCACGCATCGCTGCCAGACACCGCTGTTCACCGAATTGGCCGCTGAATTTGTGCAGTGGCTGCAGGCGCAGCCACAGCTGCCCCACCCAGCATTGGCCGAACTGGCGCACTACGAGTGGGTGGAAACCGCGCTGTACCAGCTGCAGGCCGAACCGCTTCCTGCGCCTGGCGATACTGATCCACTTCGGGTGCCGCTGCGGCGTTCGCCGCTGGCGTGGCCGCTGCTGTACCAATGGCCGGTGCACCGTCTCGGTGCAGAGGATGCGCCGACCCAGCCCCTTCCAGAACCCACCGGCCTGCTGGTCCGCCGCGAAGCCGACGGTGAAGTGCGATTCGCCGCGCTCAGCCCGCTGGCGGTACACCTGCTGGCCAGCATCGGCGAACGGCCCGGCCTGGAAGGACAGACGTACCTGCAGCAGCTGGCCACCTCGCACGGCCTGGCCGAAGACGCACTGGCCGAGCCCGGTGCTGCACTGCTGCTGCAGTTCCTGCAGGCCGGCGTGATCGGCCCGCTCGCACCCCCGCCCTGACGCCTCTTCCACTGGAGATCCAACGATGAACCTGCCGCTCCTGGCCGCCGCGCGCGGCCGGCTGGACCGTCTCGCCCCCTGGTTGGCGCCGCTGGGCCTGCGCCTGCTGCTGGCCTGGGAATACTTCGAATCCGGCCGTGAGAAGCTGCACGGCCAGAACTGGTTCGCCGACCTGCAGGACGCCTTCCCGTTCCCGTTCAACCAACTGCCTGCTGCCCTGAACTGGCAGCTGGCCACCTGGTTCGAACTGGTTGGCGCGGCCTGCCTGCTGTTTGGTTTCGGTACCCGCTTCGCCGCCGCCAGCCTGCTGGTGCTGACCGTGGTGGCGACCTATGCGGTGCATTGGCCGATGCAATGGAATTCGCTGGGTGACCTCGCGATGGGGTATGCCATCAGCGACCAGGGCTACGGCAACTTCAAGCTGCCGGTGCTGTTCATGGCCATGCTGCTGCCGCTGATCTTCACTGGCGCCGGCAAGCTGAGCGTGGACGCCTGGTTGGCCCGGTGGCAGCCATCGGTCACGACGGCACGGCCTGCGGTGCGCTAGATGCCGGCCATGGTCGGTGCGCCGTGTGCCAACCAAGGTTGGCACCGGAATCCTGAGCGTGCGGTGCCCGGTAGGTGTCGACCTTGGTCGACACACGCCCACGCAGGGAACCCATGCGCAGAAGGCTGGCCGGGCGCTCAGGGTCGCTCTGCTAGAATTCACGCATGACTGACTCCCCCTCCGCACCTGCCGCCGCTCTCGATTCCGCAGTACCCCAGGCGCAGCGCGCGATGTCACAACGCTTCCGCGGCTTCCTGCCGGTGGTGGTGGATGTGGAAACCGGTGGCTTCGACAGCCAGCGCAATGCGCTGCTGGAGATCGCCGCGGTGCCGATCGAGATGGACGAGAACGGCCTGCTCTACCCCGGCCAGACCGCCAGTGCCCACGTGGTCCCAGCCGAGGGCCTGGAAATCGATCCGAAGTCGCTGGAAGTGACCGGCATCATCCTCGACCACCCGTTCCGGCTGGCCAAGGAAGAAAAAGCGGCGTTGGACCATATCTTCACTCCGGTGCGTGCGGCGATGAAGAAGTACGGCTGCCAGCGCGCGATCCTGGTGGGCCACAACGCGCATTTCGACCTCGGCTTCGTCAACGCGGCCGTGGCCCGCACCGGCCACAAGCGCAACCCGTTCCATCCGTTCAGCGTGTTCGACACGGTCACCCTGGCCGGTATCGCCTACGGCCAGACCGTGCTGGCGCGTGCGGCCACCGCCGCCGGGCTGGGTTGGGATGCCAACGAGGCACACAGCGCGGTGTATGACACCGAGCAGACCGCGCGGCTGTTCTGCACCATCGCCAACGCCTGGCCGCGCTGAAGCGGCCAACGGCGGAGCCCCTCGTGGCGTGAAGCGAATCATCAGTTGGGCCGGACACGTTGCTGGGTGCCACGGAAAGATCAGAAAAGCAGGAGCAACAGCGGATCGCTGCGCTCGTTGGGGCTGCCGACGACCTCTGTGGTGGGTACTCCTTTGGTGGGTGCCGACCATTGGTCGGCACCGCCGGTTGGTGCGGCACTCCAGTAGATCCACGCCATGCGTGGATGCGATCAACCGATGCTCGTGCGATCGCGGCCGTCGCTCTTGGCGCGGTACAGCGCGCGGTCGGCGCGCTGGTACAGCAGCGCCGGGGTGCGGTCGTCGGCATCCAGCTCTACCAGGCCCGCGCTGAAGGTGACACGCAGGCCCGCCACGCCGCCCCAATCGGGATGATCATGGAACAGGCCGCGCAGGCGCGCGCACAGCTGTGCGGCTTCCTCCAGGCGGGTGTCGTTGAGCAGCAGCGCGAACTCTTCGCCGCCGGTGCGCGCCGGCAGGTCGGAGTCGCGGCAGGCCGCTGCGATCAATGACGCCACCTGCACCAGCACGGCATCGCCGATGCTGTGGCTGTGGCGGTCGTTGACCTCCTTGAAGTGATCGATGTCGAGCACCACCAGGCACAGCGGATGACCACTGCGCTGTGACCGGGCGAAGTCACGCGCCAGCGTTTCGTCGAAGGCGCGGCGATTGGCCAGGCCGGTCAGTGCATCCTCGCGGGCCTGCCGCTCGAAGGCTTCGGCCTGGCGCGCCAGGCGCTCGGCCAGTTCGGTCTTTTCCTGGTTCAGCGCCTGCAGGTGCACCGTCTTGGCCTGCAGATCGAAGGTCGCTTCGTCCACCCGCCGTGCCAGGCGCAGGTTGCTGGCCTTCAGCTGCTGCAGCAGCAGCCGGTACAGCGCCACCAGTCCAGCCAGCAGCAGCATCCCCGCCAGCACCTGCACGCTGCGGCGCTGCCACCAGAACGGCTCCACGGTGAAGCTCCACACCGCCTCCTGCTGGCCCCAGCTGCCGCCGGGATGGGCGGCCGCCACATGCAGGGTGTAGTCGCCCGGCGGCAGGCCGACGAACTCAACGCTGCGCTGCGGGCCGCGCTCGACCCAGCCGGCATCCAGCCCGTCCAGCCGCGTGCGGTAGCGGATCCGGTCGGACATCAGGTAGCTCAGGCCGACATAACTCACCGCCAACCGGCGCCCCCCTGGAATATGGTTGCGATCCGGCCCTTCCCAATGCACCGGCGCGCCATCCACCTGCACGCTCTCGATCGCGGCCGGCGGCGATGGCCGCTCGCGGAAACGCTGCAGGCGCTGCGGGTCGACCGTGCTCAGGCCGCCTGCGGTGACCACCCAGAACGTGCCGTCCTGGCGCAGGATCGCCGATGGGCTGGAGCTGCCGTTGGCCTGTGCATTGGCCATGCCGTCGATCTCGTTGTAACGCTCCACCCCCACCCGCGGCGTGCGGCCATCGGCCACGGCGTTGAGGGTGGCCATATCGGTGCGCAGCACGCCGCGATTGCTGCTGATCCACACATTACCAAGGCGATCCGGCACCAGCTGGAACACCGCATCCACCGGCATGCCCTGCTCGAGCCCCACCCGCGCCAGCCTGCCGTTGCGCCAGCGATACAGCCCGCGATCACTGCTGATCCACATCGCGTCGCCCAGCTGGTGGAAGCCGAACACGCTGCGGCCACCGCCCAGCGGCGCCAGGTCGATCGACTGCACGTGGTCGCCGCGCAGCACGCGGATGCCTTCGATGGTGCCGATCCACAGGTTGCCCTGATGGTCATGCTCAAGCGCGGTGATCAGGCCGCCGGGCATGCCCGGCACGTTCGAGACCTGCACTTGGTCGCCGTCGATGCGCACCACGCCCTTCTGCGTGCCGGCCCAGACCACGCCCTGCGAATCAACGCTGATCGCACGGATGTTGCCACCCGGCATGCCGTCGGCTGCCGCGTAGTTGTGGCGCAGGTGGCCGTCGCGGCCGAGCCGGTAGACCCCGTCGCCGAAGGTGCCCACCCACAGGTCACCGTCCGGCCCCTGCGCCAGGCTCAGGACGGACGGTGCCTTGCCACCGCGGTTGTGCAGCGGCACGGCACGGAACCGGCCATCCGGCGTCTGCAGGTCCAAGCCACTGGCGCTGCCGACCCACAGCTGGCGATCTCGATCCTCGAATACCGTGCGCACGTAGTCGCCACTGAGCCCATCGCGCTCGGTGTAGCTGCTGAACAGTGTTTCGCGCAGGCGATAGAGCCCGCCGTTGGCGCCCACCCATATGCTGCCTTCGGCATCCTCGCGCAGGCTGACCACGCGTCCGCCCGGCAGGTTCAGGCCGGCCGGCAGTCGCTCCAGGCCATGTGCGGAGATGCGCAGCAGGCCCTGGTTCTCGGTGCCCAGCCACAGGTCACCGTGCCGGTCCTGCAGCATCGAGGTCATGTGCAGCTGGCCCGGCAGGCGGTGCACCAGCACCAGCTGGTCATCCTCCACCCGGTACAGGCGCTCACCGGCGACGATCCACAACGCGCCATCCGGCGCACGGTAGGGCCACGACAGGCCACTGCCGGCACCCAGCCCCCATGCGGCGGGGGCGCGCTTGAGCACGCCATCGTTGTCGCGCAGCACCAGCCCGTCCAGCGTACCGACCCAGACCCGGTCCTGCGCATCGACCACCAGCCTGGTGAAGCTCATCGCCATCGGCAGGTCCGCCGCCGGCGCCTGGTAGACAATGCCGCTGTCCGGCGTCAGGTAGCCGATGCCCTTGCCTTCGTACAGCAGCCACAGCCGGCCCTGGCTGTCCATCTGCATGGACTGGATCAGCACCTGCGGCGTATCGGCCTGGTGCTCCCACACCCGCCATTGGCCATCACCGCCACGGTGGCTGACGTTGCCGCGCGAATCACTGATCCACAGTCCGCCCTGGCGGTCGACGAACAGGGCGCCGATGCCGTTGTCGCGCAGGCCCGGGCGCGTGCTGCGGTCGAACACGGTGAAGTCCAGGCCGTTGTAGCGCACCAGCCCTTCCCAGGTGGCGAACCAGAGATGGCCTTCCGGCGTCTGCGCGATGTCGCGCAGCGAGTTGTGCGGCAGGCCGTTGCGCGAGGTCCATACATCGATGGCGTAGTCGCGCAGCGGGGGCGCGCCTTCCTGCGCAGCCAACGGCAGCGCAAGGGCCAGCAGCAGCCACAACAGGCCCTGCCGCAGTGCCCGCCTGAATCCTGATGCGCGGCGCTCCACCCAGCGCCTCTTGTCCCCCTGCCCGCCCATCACCGCAGCGGCGGCGGCCAGGTGCGGCTGCAGGACGCGGCAGCGTGCGGGAACAGCCGGGCAGCGTGCAATGGCATGCCGGCAGGAACGGGCTGGCTCATCGGGGGGAGACTGGGGAGATGCGCAGATGATAGGCCAAACCCCGGCCCCGGCGTCACCGTTCGCAGCGCGCCGACTCAGCCGGCGCGGCCGGGTGCCACCACCTGGGCACTGGCAGGCCACTGCACCACCGCCTCCAGGCCACCTTCGGCCCGGTTGCGCAGCCACAACCGGGCGCCGTCCTTCTCGGCCAGGGCGCGCGCGATGGTAAGGCCCAGGCCGGCCCCGCCGGTTTCGCGCGAACGCGAGGTCTCCACCCGCACGAACGGATCGAACACCGCCTCCAGCTGCTCTTCGGCCAGGCCCGGGCCGTCATCGGCCACCACCACGGTAATTGCACCGCCGCTCCGCTCAACCCGCACCCGTGCCCGCTGCGCGTACATCACCGCGTTGTCCACCAGGTTGGAGAACAGCCGGTGCATGGCCAACGGACGCAGCATCAGCACCGAACCACTGCCCCCTTCGAAGACCACATCACCGCCGCCTTCGGCGGCGTCCTCGACAATGCTCTCCAGCAGCGAATCCAGGTCAAGTGCGGCGCGCTGCTCGGCACTCTCGGCGCTGCGCGCCAGTTCCAGGCCCTCGCGCACCAGCGCCTGCATCGCCGCCAGGTCGCCGATCAGGCGCTCACGCAGGGCCTCGTCGCTGACATTCTCCAGGCGCAGGCGCAGCCGCGTCAGCGGCGTCTGCAGGTCATGGGTGATCGCCGCCAGCATCTGCGTGCGTTCGGCCAGGTGCCGCTGCAGGCGGTGCTGCATGGCGTTGAAGGCTTCGGCGGCACGCTGCACTTCGCGCGGCCCGCGCAGTGGCAACGGGTCGCGCTGCAGGTCATCGCCAAGGTCTTCTGCGGCTGCGGCCAGTTCCTGCAGCGGCGCGCTGGCCATGCGCGCGACGATATAGGCCAGCACGGCAATCGCCAGCACCAGCAGGGTCAGGAACCATGGGTCCACGGCGAGGATGCCGTTGTGCGCCACCGCCGGCGAGTCCAGCGCCAGCTTCAGCAGCGTGCCGTCGTTGAGGGTCACGTCCACTGCACGGCATTTGGGCGGGATGAACGCGGGGTCGCGTTCGCGCGGCGGCCGCCGGTGGCCCGGCGGCGGCGGCGGCAGCAGCTCCTGCAGTTTGGGAATGCAGGAGCGGAACGAAGCGAAGTGCACGCGCGCGCGCGACACCGGCCCGGGGCGGTCTTCCAGCACTTCCATCAGCGCCGTGTCGGCACGCCCCAGGCGTGCGCCCGGCTGCAGCGCGCGCACGCTCGGCCCGCCGATCGCCAGCAGGCGCTCGCGCAGCTCCGGATTGCCGTCCAGCAGGTTGACGTAGCCCTGCAGGCGGTCGGCGATGCGGTTCAGGTTCTGCCGCTCGAACTCCTGCTGGCGCTTGGAGGTGGCCAGCATGGTCGCGCCGATCGCAGCCACCGCCATGCCCAGCAGCAGGATCACGAACAACCGCCCGACCATCGAGGACAGGAAATGGCGCAGGCGCTTCATCGCGGTTTATTCCAGGTTGACCGACGAGGCCAGCACGTAGCCTTCGTTGCGCACGGTCTTGATCAGTCCATCCGGGCCACCATCGTCGCCCAGCTTGTTGCGCAGGCGGCTGACCTGCAGGTCGATCGCGCGGTCCTGAGCCTCGTAGTTGCGGCCACTGCTGAGCGCGACCAGCTGCTCGCGCGACAGCACCTTGTTGGCGTGGGCGATGAACACCCGCAGCAGGCGGAACTCGGCGCCGGACAGCACCACCACGCGGCCATCCGGATCGACCAGGTGGCGATGCTCCAGGTCGAATACCCAGCGCGAGAAACGCGCGCGGCGTACCGCCAGCGGTTCCAGGTTGGCCGGCAGCGCCTCGGTCCGGCGCAGCACGTTGCGGATGCGCGCCAGCAGCTCGCGCGGCTCGAACGGCTTGGCCAGGTAGTCGTCGGCGCCCATTTCCAGGCCCAGCACGCGGTCGATCGGCTCGGCGCGCGCGGTCAGCATGATCACCGGCGTGTTGGAACGCGCACGCAGGTCACGGCACAGGGTCAGACCATCCTCGCGCGGCAGGTTGAGGTCCAGCACGATCAGGTCCACGTGCTCGCGGTCCAGCAGTTGGCGCATGGCGGTGCCATCGGCCGCAGTACTCACCTGGTAGCCGGCGCGGCCGAGCTGCTCGGCCAGCAGCGTGCGGATGTCGTTGTCGTCGTCGACGATCAGCAGTCGATGCATCGGGTTTTCAGTCTCCATGTCGCGATCATCCCGTGTCGGCAGCTGAACCGCATCCGGGGCAATGCGTACCAGTGTATCCACCCGCGGGCGGGATACCTGTGGTTACGCCTGTTCACCGACAGTGTTACATACAGACATACCCCGAGGATTGAGCCGTCCATCGCCCGGTCTTCACAATGCCCACCAACGCCGCCTTCGCGGCCTCGAGAGTGAAGCCACGACGTGACGTTCCGCCTGCTGCCAGCGACCCGCCGGAGTCGCCTGATGCTGATCGCCCTGCTCGCCCTGATCGTCGCCGCGACCGCCTGGTGGCTGCTGCGCAAGCCCGCCGCCCCGGCGGTGGCAACCTCGCCGGTCAGCCGCGGTGACATCGAACAAACGGTGGATGCCACTGGCGTGATCGACGCCTACAAGCTGGTCAGCGTCGGCGCGCAGGCCTCGGGCCAGATCAAATCGCTGAAGGTACAGCTGGGCGACACCGTGAAGGAAGGCGACCTGATCGCCGAGATCGATGCCACCACCCAGCAGAACCAGGTGCTCAACGCGCAGGCCTCGCTGGACCAGGTCACCGCCCAGCGCGCGGTGCAGCAAGCCACCCTGCGCCAGGCCGAACTGGAGTTCGCGCGCCAGCAGCAGATGCTGGCCGCCGAGGCCACCTCGCGCCAGGAATACGATGCCGCCGAAGCACAGCTGAAAACTGCCCGCGCCCAGCTGCAGTCCTACGAGGCGCAGATCAAGGGCCGCGAAACCGAGCTGGGCACCGCCCGCGCCAACCTGGCCTACACCCGCATCACCGCGCCGATGGACGGCACCGTGGTCGCGGTGGTGGCCGAGGAAGGCCGTACCGTGAACGCCAACCAGACCGCACCGACCATCGTCATGCTGGCGCGGCTGGACGTGGTCACCGTCAATGCCGAGATCTCCGAGGCCGACGTGGTCAAGATCAAGCCCGGCATGCCGGTGTACTTCACCACCCTGGGCGACCCGGACCGCAAGTATCACGCCACGCTGCGCCAGATCAATCCGGCGCCGGCCTCGATCGCCAACGAAAGCTCCTCCAGCTCCAGCAGTTCGTCCAGTTCCAGTTCCAGCAGTGCGGTCTACTACAACGCGCTGTTTGATGTGGAAAACCCGGACGGCACGCTGCGCATCGACATGACCGCGCAGGTCTCGGTGCTGCTCAAGCAGGCCAAGGGCGTGCTGATGGTGCCGGCGGTGGCACTGGGACCGAAGCGCCGTGGCGATGAGCGGATGGTGCGGGTGCTGGACGACAAGGGCCAGCCGCAGCCGCGCAAGGTCACCGTGGGCATCAACAACGGCGCCTCGGCCGAGATCCTGTCCGGCTTGAAGGAAGGCGAGCGCGTGGTGGTCGGCGAAGCCGCTGCGGCCGGTGCCAGCGCCGGCGGCGGCAACCGCGGCGGCATGCAGATGCGGGTCGGCGGCCCGGGCATGGGGCGCCGATGAGCACGACGGCGCCGCTGCTGCGCCTGCGCGACCTGCGACGTGAATTCCCGGCCGGCGACGATGTGATCGCCGTACTGCGCGACGTGAACCTCGACATCCACGCCGGCGAGATGGTCGCCATCGTCGGCCAGTCCGGCTCGGGCAAGTCGACGCTGATGAACATCCTCGGCTGCCTTGACCGTCCCACTCGCGGCAGCTACCAGGTGGCCGGCCGCGAAACCGGAAAGATGGAGCCGGACGAACTGGCCGAACTGCGCCGCGAGCATTTTGGTTTCATCTTCCAGCGCTACCACCTGCTCGGCGACCTCGACGCGCGCGGCAATGTGGAAGTGCCGGCCGTTTACGCCGGCAGTCCCGGCCCGGTGCGCAACGCGCGTGCCGAGCAACTGCTGCGGCGACTGGGGCTGGGCGACCGCATGCATCACAAGCCAGGCCAGCTCTCCGGTGGCCAGCAGCAGCGCGTGTCGATCGCACGCGCCCTGATGAACGGTGGCGAGGTGATCCTGGCCGACGAACCGACAGGCGCGCTGGATACGAAATCCGGTGAGGAAGTGATGGCGATCCTCGGCGAACTGCATGCCGAAGGCCACACCATCATCATCGTCACCCACGACATGAGCGTGGCCCGGCACGCGCAGCGCATCATCGAGATCCGCGATGGCGAGATCATTGCCGACCGCGCCAATCCGGATGCGCCGAGTTACCGCGCCCAGCGCGAAGCCAGTACCGGCGTCGCCCACGGCAACAGCTGGCGGGCGGCCCGCGACCGCTTCACCGAAGCGTTCCGCATGGCGCTGCTGGCGATGAACGCCCATCGCCTGCGCACCTTCCTGACCATGCTCGGCATCATCATCGGCATCGCCTCGGTGGTCTCGGTGGTGGCCCTGGGCAACGGCTCGCAGCAGCAGATCCTGCAGAACATCAGCGCGCTCGGCACCAATACCATCGACGTCTACCCCGGCCGCGGTTTCGGCGACATGCGCTCGGCGCGGGTGCAGACGCTCAAGGCCAGCGATGCCGACGCACTGGCGAAGCAGAGTTACGTGGACAGCGCCACCCCCAGCGTGTCGACCTCGGTCACCGCGCGCTACCGCAACCAGTCTTCCACTGCGCAGGTCAGCGGCGTCGGCGAGCAGTTCTTCCGGGTCAAGGGCGTGACTCTGCTCGGTGGCAGCTTCTTCGATGCCGATGCGGTCAAGGGCCTGGGCCAGGTGGCGGTGATCGACGAAAACACCCAGACCCAGTTCTTCCCCGATGTCGACCCGGTCGGCCAGGTAATCCTGCTCGGCAACGTGCCGGCACGCGTGGTCGGCGTGGCCAAGCGCCAGAGTTTCGGCTTCGGTGGCAGCACCAGCCTCAGCGTGTGGGTGCCCTACACCACGGTGATGTCGCGCATGCTCGGCCAGAGCCATGTCTCCAGCATCACCGTGCGCGTGGACGACAACACACCAATGGATGCCGCTCAGGAAGCGATCACCCGCCTGCTGACGATGCGCCACGGCACCGAGGATTTCTTCCTCAGCAACAGCGCGGAGATCCGCGACACCATCGAGCAGACCACGCGCACGATGACCCTGCTGATCGGCGCCATCGCCGCCATCGCGCTGCTGGTCGGCGGCATCGGCGTGATGAACATCATGCTGGTGTCGGTGACCGAGCGCACCCGAGAGATCGGGGTGCGCATGGCCGTCGGTGCACGACAAAGTGATATCCGCCAGCAGTTCCTGATCGAAGCGGTGCTGGTGTGCCTGCTCGGTGGCGTGCTCGGCATCGGCCTGGCCCTGCTGCTGGGCTCGATGATCGGCCGCTTCGCCAGCGACTTCCAGGTGCTGTTCTCCACCGCCTCGATTGTTGCCGCCTTCGCCTGCTCGACCCTGATCGGCGTGGCGTTCGGCTTCCTGCCCGCGCGCAATGCCGCGCAGCTTGACCCGGTAGAGGCCCTGGCACGCGAATGAAGATGATGACCCGACTGCCCTTCCCTGCCCCCTCGCGCCGGCTGCTGGCGGGTGCCGTTCTGCTCGCCCTGTCTGGCTGCGCCTCTGTCGGCCGCTATCCGGTGGCCGATCCCGACGTGGCGGCCCAGTATGGGCGTGGCGATGCCACCCTCAACGCACCGGCCGGCGACCCGCGCAGCAGCCTGGACACACCGGGCCACGACATCCGCCAGGACACCTGGTGGACCGGCTTCGGCGACGAGCGCCTGGACCGCCTGGTGGCGCAGGCGCTGGCCGCCAACAGCGACCTGGCCGCCGCCGGCCTGGCCGTGCAGCGTTCGCGCCTGCAGGCCGGCCTGGCCAGCAACGCGCTGTGGCCGCAGCCTTCGTCATCGGGCGTCAGCGGCAATGCCAGCCGCGCCACCGACCAGGCCGACGAATGGCGCCGCAGCTACTCCACCGGCGTATCGCTGGGCTGGGAGGTGGATCTGTGGGGACGCCTGCGCACCCAGCGCGACATCGCCCGCTGGGAAGCCGAAGCCAGCGAGGAAGACCGGCAGAATACCGCCCTGCTGGTGATCAGCGACACCATCACCCAGTACTGGAACCTGGCCTACCTGAACCAGTCGATCGCCACCGGCCAGGCCAACCTGGAGCGGCTGGAGCGCACCCGCGAACTGGTGCAGGCCCGCTTCGACGCCGGTGCGGTATCGCGCCTGGAAGTGCGCCAGGCGCTGCAGAACCTGCAATCGCAGCGCGCCTCGCAGAGCGCGCTGGAACAGCAGCGGGTGGAGGTGCGCAACGCACTGGCCGTGCTGCTGGACGGCACGCCCTGGCCACAACAGGACGAACCGCAGGACCTGCTGGGCGCACGCAGCCCGCGCATTGTCGAGGGGCTGCCGGCCGATCTGCTCGGCCGCCGCCCCGACCTGCGTGCGGCAGAACTCCGCCTGCGCAACAGCCTGAAGACCATCAGGGTCACCGCCACGCAGTACTACCCGGCACTGAGCCTGACCGGCAGCCTCGGTTCCAGTGCGGCCTCGCTGGGCGATGTACTGCGCAATCCGGTGGCCACGCTGGGTGCCGGCCTTTCGCTGCCATTCCTCAACCTGCAGCGCGCGCAGCTGGATACCGATATCGCCGGCACCAGCTATCAGATCGCCGCGACCAATTTCCGCAAGACGCTGTACACCGCGCTCTCGGAAGTGGACAACGCCCTGTCCGCGCGCGAGCAGCTGGCGCGCCAGGTCGCTGCCTCGCAGGCTTCGTACGAGGAAGCGGTGGAAGTGGAGCGCGCGCAGGAAGTGCGTTATCGCGTGGGTGCTACCGATCTGCGCACCTGGCTGGAAGCGCAGCAGACCCGGCGCGATGCCGAGCTGTCGCTGGCGCGCGTGCGCCAGGGCCAGCTGAACAACGACGTGACCCTGTTCAAGGCACTGGGTGGCAGCGCGGGGTAGCGGCTTCTGTAGAGCCGAGCCCATGCTCGGCTGCTTTCCTGATCGGGTATGCGATAGCCGAGCGTGGGCTCGGCTCTACAGATCAACCGCGCTGGCGCACGGCCTCGAACAGGCTGACGCCGGCGGCGACGGAGACATTCAGGCTCTCGATCTCGCCCGGCATCGGGATCTTGACCAGGCCATCGCAGTTCTCGCGGGTCAGGCGGCGCAGGCCGTCGGCTTCGCCGCCCAGCACCAGCGCGATGTTGCCCTTCAGGTCCAGCTGGTACAGCGACGCGGTGGCTTCGCCGGCCAAGCCATAAATCCACACGCCCTGCTTCTGCAGGTCCTTCAGGCAGCGCGACAGGTTGGTTACCGCCACCACCGGGATGAGGTCGGCGGCGCCGGCCGAGGTCTTGCGCACGGTCGCGTTGACCGTGGCCGACTTGTCCTTGGGGATGATCACTGCAGTCGCACCGGCCGCAGCGGCCGAGCGCAGGCAGGCGCCCAGGTTGTGCGGGTCCTGCACCTCGTCCAGCACCAGCAGCAGCGCCCTGCCCTCGGCCGCAGTGACCAGGCCTTCCAGCTCGTTCTCGCTGTAGGTGCGGGCGGCGGCATAGCGCGCGGCCACGCCCTGGTGGCGCACCGAGCCGCCCACACCGTCCAGCGCCTGGCTGTTCACCTTGCGCACGTCGATGCCCTTGCGGCGGGCGTTTTCCTCGATCTCGGTCAGGCGCGGGTTCTTCGCTCCGGCCTCGACCAGCACTTCGCGGACGTTCTCGGCGTCGTTCTCGATGGAGGAGGCGACGGCGTTGACGCCGACGATCCACTGGCTGTTCTTGCTCATGCGGGCGGGGACCGGAAAGGGGGTGGCTATGGTAGAGCATCGGCGGCGGCCGCGCTTCAAGGCAGCCGAGCATGGGCTCGGCTCTACACAAACCTCACCGGCTGCGCGGTGGCCAGTGCGGCGTGTCGTGGTCGGGGTGCTGGTGGGACACGATCGTGGCCAGGAAGTCCAGGGCCGCGATGTCCTGCTCGGTACGCCGTACCGGCAGTCTGGCCAGGCTGTCGACGAAGGGCAGCTTGCGTTCGACCCCGTACTGGATCGTCGGTGGCAGGCGTTCGGGTTCGTCGAACGCGCCGGCAGCCACCGCCACGCCATCGGGCGCTTCGTAGGTCAATGGCGTGCCGCAGTCGGCGCAGAAGCCACGCCGCACCACGTTGGACGACTGGAAATAGCGCGGCTGGCCGCGGGTCCAGCTGAACTGCACACCGCGTACCGACACCAGCGGCGCGTAGTAGGCGCCGAAGGCCTTCTGGCACATGCGGCAGTGGCAGATCGAGCTGTCGGTCAGCGCGCCACGCACGTGGAAGCGGATCGCGCCGCACTGGCAGCCGCCGCTGTATTCGGGTTGGCCTTGCATGCGATGTCTCCTGGTGGTGCCGGCCGCTGGCCGGCAACCCGTCGGTGCCGAGGGTGCCATGGATGCCGGCCAGCGGCCGGCACTACCACGGTCATCAATATTTCTCTTTCTTCCGCTTGGCCGGCTTGCCCCGCTCAGGCAGCGGCGGCAGGCCATCGCCCTCGTCCTCACCCTTGTGTTCCACCAGGCGGAAGTCGATCTTGCGTTCTTCCATGCTGGCCTTCAGCACCAGGATGCGCACGCGGTCACCCAGCCGGTAGCTGCCGCCGCGGCGCTCGCCGGTCAGCGTCTTGCGGGTCGCGTCGAACTTGTAATAGTCCTGCGGCAGCTGGGTCACGTGGACCAGACCCTGTACCTTCGACTCGTCCAGCTCGACGAACAGGCCGAAGCTGGTCACGCCGCTGATCACGCCGTCGAACTGGCCGCCCACGTGCTTTTCCATCCACGCAGCGCGGTAACGCTCGTCGACCTCGCGCTCGGCCTCGTCGGCACGGCGCTCACGCTCGGAACACTGCAGCGCCAGCGCGGCCATCTCGCGGGCGTTGTAGGTGAACTTGTCCAGCGGCTTGCCGGACAGCGCATGCTTGATCGCGCGGTGCACCAGCAGGTCGGGATAGCGACGGATCGGCGAGGTGAAGTGCGCGTAGGCCTCCAGCGCCAGGCCGAAGTGGCCGTGGTTCTCCGGGCTGTAGATCGCCAGGCTCTGGCTGCGCAGCAACACCGACTCCAGCAGCGTCGCATCGGGGCGGTCGCGGATCTTCTTCAGCAGCTTGGTGTAGTCACCGGGGCGCACCTTCGACCACGGCGGCAGGCTCAGCTTGAACTCCTTGAGGAATTCCAGCAGGTCGGCGTACTTGGTTTCCGGCGGCTTCTCGTGGATGCGGTACGGGGCCGGCACGTGGCGCGACAGCAGGTACTTCGCCGCCTCGACGTTGGCCGCGATCATGCATTCCTCGATCAGCTTGTGCGCGTCGTTGCGCACCAGCATGCCGGCCTGGGTGACTTCACCACGGTTGTCCAGCACGAAGCGCACTTCACTGCTTTCGAACTCGATGGCACCGCGCTTGGCGCGCGCCTTGGACAGCACCTTGTACAGCTGGTGCAGGCGCTGCACCTGCGGCAGCAGGTTACCCATCCAGGCCTTGGTATCGGCATCGTCCTCGCCCACCGCCTTCCACACCTGGGTGTAGGTCAGGCGCGCGTGCGAATTCATCACGGCCTCGTAGAAGCGCGAATGCGTGACCAGGCCATCGCGGTCGATCTGCATGTCGCAGACGAAGCACATGCGGTCGACCTTGGGCATCAGTGAGCAGATGCCGTTGGACAGGGTCTCCGGCAGCATCGGCACCACGAAGCCGGGGAAGTAGACCGAAGTCGCACGCTTCTGCGCTTCCTCGTCCAGCGGCGTGCCGGGGCGGACGTAGTTCGAGACATCGGCAATGGCCACCACCAGGCGGAAACCGTCGGCATTCGGCTCGCAGTACACCGCGTCGTCGAAGTCCTTGGCATCCTCGCCATCGATGGTAACCAGCGGCGTGCTGCGCAGATCGACGCGGTCACCGATCATTGCCGGTTCGACCACCAGCGGCACCGAGGCCGCTTCATCCAGTACCTCCTGCGGGAACTCGAACGGCAGCTCGTGACCGTGGATGGCGGTCTCCACCACCAGCGATGCGGTCAGCTTGTCGCCGAGCACGGCGATGATGCGGCCGATCGGCGGACGGCGGCTGTCCGGGGCCTGGGTCAGTTCGCAGACCACCAGCTGGCCATCACGCGCGCCCCCGGTCTGGTCCGGCGGTACCTGCACGTTGCGCTGCACGCGCTTGTCATCGGGTACCACGTAATTGATCCCCATCTCGACGCTGAAGCGGCCGATCAGGCGGGTCATGCCGCGCTCCAGCACGCGGGCGATGCTGCCTTCGCGGCGGCCACGGTGGTCGATGCCGGTCACGCGGGCCAGCACCTTGTCACCGTGCATGACCTTGCGCATTTCATACGGCGGCAGGAACAGGTCGTCGCCGCCCTCGACCGGACGCAGGAAACCGAATCCTTCCGGGTTGGCGATCACCACGCCGGTGACCAGGTTCAGGGTCTGGATCGGGGCGAAGCCGCCTCGGCGGTTCTGCACCAGCTGGCCATCGCGGACCATGGCGCCGAGCCGGCGCGACAGTGCTTCGGCACGGTCCGGGGCGGTCAGGCCCAGGCGTGCGCCCAGTTCCTCGGCGGTCTGCGGCCCTTCGCAACGCTCCAGCAGGGCCAGGATGGCCTCGCGGCTGGCGATGGGCTGTTCGTATTTCTCGGCTTCGCGGGCGGCATAGGGATCGTCGATCACCTTGCCGGTCGGCGGCAGCTTGCGGCCCGGGGCCGGGCCGGGTGCTGCCGCATCAGCGGTGCGGACCTTGCGGCCGCGTGGCGGCGCACCGCCTTCATTCAATTCGGGGAACCAGCCTGGCAGCGGCTTGCCCGGCTTGGTGGTGCGGGCTGCGCCCGCCTTCGGGCCCTTCTTCGGGGCTTGGCTGCGGGACTTGCTCCCGCCCTTGCTTGGTTTTTTGGTAGTCATCGCCCTACATGGTAGCCGTTGATGGCGTGCAGAACGGGTCAGCGCCCGCCCTGGAGGCGTTGGATGAAATAATTTCAGGAAGTCGTTGACAGCTCCCGGATTCATCTTCACAATTGCGCCTCTGGAACGCCCAGGTGGCGGAATTGGTAGACGCACTAGTTTCAGGTACTAGCGGGTAAAACCGTGGAGGTTCGAGTCCTCTCCTGGGCACCAACGAAAAAACTCCTCGCTTCGGCGGGGATTTTTTTTGCCTGCGATCCGGCGCTCTGGCCCTGGGGTCAGAGCCCCTTTCGCAAGCGAAACGGGATCCGACCCCGGCGCTGCAAAAGGTGTTGACACCCCCATAACGACACCCCATAATCTCGCTCCTCGACGCCCAGGTGGCGGAATTGGTAGACGCACTAGTTTCAGGTACTAGCGGGTAAAACCGTGGAGGTTCGAGTCCTCTCCTGGGCACCACGTCGAGAATGAGAAAGACCCGCGAAAGCGGGTTTTTTCATGCCGGGAATTTGGCATCAGAACAATGGCCGCAGCACCAGCTCCAGGCCGAGCAGCAGCAGGAAGCCAAGGAAGCACGCCCGAAACACCCGTGCGCTGATGCGCTGCCGGATCACCTGCCCCAACCACATGCCCAGCAGCGCCGGCAGCACCGCCAGTGCACTCAGCCCCAGCTGCTGGATGCCGAACGCACCGTGCAGCACCAGGCCGGTGGTCAGCGAAATCGTCGACACGGTGAACGCCAACCCGAGCGCCTGCACCAACTCTTCGCGCTGCAACCCCAGCGACTGCAGGTACGGCACGGCCGGCATCACGAACACGCCGGTGGCGCCGGTCACTACGCCGGACAACGCCCCCACCAGCGGCCCCAGCCAACGCTCGCGCCGCTGCGGCACGCGGAACACCGGCGCAAGCAGCGCATAGGCCGCATAGACCACCAGCGCCAGGCCCAGGGCAACGCGCGACCCAGTGCGATCGACCCGCACCAGCAGCGCTGCCGAACCCAGCGTCACCACCACCACGGCCAGCATCATCGGCCACAGGCGCCGCACGATGTGGCCCAGTGACGGCCCGGACAGCAGCTGCCACGCATTGGTGACGAAGGTCGGGATGAACAGCATCGACGCCGCCGCCACCGGCGACAGCGCGCCACCGAGCAGGCCCATCGCCACCGTCGGCAGCCCCATGCCCGTCACGCCCTTGACCACGCCGGCCAGCACGAACACCACCACCAGCAACCCATAGAAGTACATCGATTCATTCATGCCTTCATTGGATCGGGCCGTCGCCCGGCGCACAATGCGGTCTTCCCGGCCCACCCTTCGGCTGACCCGAAGGCTCGGGCGTTGCGATGAGGGCATCACATGCGGATGGACATTGCCGACCTGCGGCTGTTCCTGGCGATTGCCGAGGCGGGCAGCATCACGGCCGGTGCAGTGCAGGCGAACCTGGCCCTGGGTTCGGCCAGCGAACGCCTGCGCACGATCGAAGCCGATGCCGGCACCCCGCTGCTGAACCGGCATCCACGTGGCGTCAGCCTGACTGAAGCCGGCGCCGCCCTCGCCCACCATGCACGCCTGATCCTGCAACAGCAGGCGCAGCTGCGCGGCGAACTGCAGGCATTCGCGCAGGGGGCGCGCGGCACCCTGCATCTGTATGCCAACACCGCAGCACTGACCAGCTACCTGCCCCCGCGGCTCGCACCGTGGTTGGCCGAACGACCCCGCCTGCACGTCGAACTGCTGGAACGCACCAGCCCCGAAGTCGTGCGTGCAATCAGCGCTGGCCAGGCCGAGGCCGGCATCATCAGTGATGCGGTCGACGCCACCGGCCTGCAGCAGCATGTGGTGGCCGAAGATCCGCTGGTGATGCTGCTGCCTGCCGATCACCGGTTTGCATCACTGCGCAGCGTGACCTTCGCCGATGCCGCCGGCGAGACCTTCGTTGCCCTCGCCGATGGCAACGCGCTTCAGATCTACATCGAAGACCAGGCCCGCGACATCGGGCGCCGCCTGGATGTGCGCATCCGCATGAAAACCTTCGAGGGTGTCTGCATCATGGTCGGCTACGGCATCGGTGTCGGCATCGTGCCGCGGAGCATCGCGCGCCAGCATCGACGCAGTACGCATACGGTTGCGGTGCCGCTTGCCGATGCGTGGGCACAGCGCCGCCTGTGCGCCTGTTTCGCCGGATGGGCGCAGCTGTCACCGTCGATGCGCAGCCTGCTGCACCACCTGGGCGTGCAACCGCAGAAAAAAGTGTGAAATGTTGTTGACACACTCTCTGCCGTGCCGCACAATTCCTCTCCTGAGTCGCCCAGGTGGCGGAATTGGTAGACGCACTAGTTTCAGGTACTAGCGGGTAAAACCGTGGAGGTTCGAGTCCTCTCCTGGGCACCACGACTCAAGATGATCAAACCCGCGAAAGCGGGTTTTTTCGTTTCCGGAATTCGGGAACCCACACGACCCCGGGATCCATCCACGCATGGCGTGGATCTACCAAAAGAAAAACCCCGCCTTGCGGCGGGGTTTTCTGCGTTTCAACGCCAATGGTCGATCAATGCCCACCGCCCGCGGACGCCGCACCCGCGCCGGCGCCGAACGGCGGCTTGGCCAGCCACAGGAAGGTGATGATCGCCAGGAAGATCCAGCCCAGCAGGAAGAAGATGTCGTTGAAACCCATCTGCGATGCCTGGTGGTTGATCATGTTGTTCAGTACCGCCGCGCCATGTTGCAGGTCGCCCTGCCCCATTGCCGTGACCTGCTCCTGCATGCCCGGCTGATAGGCCGAGATGTGCTCGGTCAGGTCGGCATGGTGCACCTGGGTACGCCGCGCCCACAGCCACGTCGTCAGCGAGGCCGCGAAGCTGCCGCCCAGCGTGCGCAGGAACGTCGCCAGGCCGGAGCCCGCCGCGATCTCGCGCCCATCCAGGTCCGACAGCAGGATCTGCAGCACCGGCATGAAGAACAGCGCCACGCCAATGCCCATGATCAGCTGCACGCCGGCCACGTGCATGTAGTCCACCTGCAGGTTGAAGTTCGAGCGCAGGAAGCTGGTCATCGACAGCACGATGAAGGCCACGGTGGCCAGCATCCGCATGTCGAAGCGCGACGCATACTTGCCCACGAACGGCGTCATGATCACCGGCAGGATGCCGATCGGCGCGGTCGCCAGGCCTGCCCAGATCGCGGTGTAGCCCATGTCACGCTGCAGCCACTGCGGAATCAGCAGCGCCACGCTGAAGAACGCCGCATAGGCCACCACCATCGCCAGCGTGCCGGCACGGAAGTTGCGGTGCCGGAACAGCTTCAGGTCGACGATCGGATCCTTGTCGGTCAGTTCCCAGATCAGGAACACCGTCAGCGTCACCACCGCCACGCAGGCCAGCACCACGATCTTCATCGACGAGAACCAGTCCTCGTCGTTGCCCAGGTCGAGCACCAGCTGCAGCGCGCCGACACCAATCACCAGCGTGATCAGGCCGACGTAGTCCATCTTCGGCTTCTCGATCTGCTCCGGGCGTCCCTTCAGCTGGTTGCCCACCACCAGCGCGGCGAAGATGCCCAGTGGCACGTTGATCAGGAAGATCCATTCCCAGCTGTAGTTGTCGGTGATCCAGCCACCGAGGATCGGGCCGCAGATCGGCGCCACCACCGTGATCATCGCCAGCAGTGCCAATGCCTGCCCGCGCTTCTCACGTGGATAGATCGAGACCAGCAGCGACTGCGTGATCGGGTACATCGGGCCGGCCACGAAGCCCTGCAGCGCACGCGACACCACCAGCATGCCCATGCTCTGCGCAAGGCCGCACAACAGCGAAGTGATGACGAAGGCCAGGGTGGCCCAGACGAACAGTTTGCGTTCGCCGAAACGGCGGCTGAGCCAGCCGGTCAGCGGCAGCGCGATGGCTGTGCTGACCGCAAACGAGGTGATGACCCAGGTCGCCTGCTGCGAACTGGCGCCGAGGTTGCCGGCGATGGTCGGCAGCGAGACGTTGGCGATGGTGGTGTCGAGCACCTGCATGAACGACGCCATCGCCAGGCCTACGGTGCACAGGGCGACGCTGGGCGGCAGGAACCCGGAGGCCGCAGCCGGCGCCGCCGGTGCGCCCGGAGCGCCGGGCGCGGCTGGAGCTTGTGCGGACATGGCGACCTCAGCCCACCTTCGCCTGCTGCTGCGGCAGGTTGCCCTGGATGATCGTGTGGATCACCTCGTCGGCATCATGCAGCTGCTTGGCATACACGTCGGTGTCGAACACCGTGCCCTTGGCCGGGGTGCTCGGCAGCACTTCGCCCTTCTGGTCGCGCAGGCTCACTTCGGCCTTCATCGACAGGCCGATGCGCAGCGGGTGCTCGGCCAGCTGCTTGGCATCGATGGCGATGCGCACCGGTACGCGCTGCACGATCTTGATCCAGTTGCCGCTGGCGTTCTGTGCCGGCAGCAGCGAGAACGCCGAGCCGGTGCCCAGGCCCAGGCTCTGGATGCGCCCCTTGTACTTCACGTCGCCGGCGTACAGGTCCGACTTCAGCTCCACTTCCTGGCCCAGGCGCATGTGGCGCAGCTGGGTTTCCTTGAAGTTGGCCTCGACCCACATCTGCTCGGTCGGCACCACGGCCATCAGGGCATTGCCCGGCTGCACGCGCTGGCCGACCTGCACCGAACGACGGGCGACGTAGCCGGAGACCGGTGCAACGATGCCGGCGCGGGCATTGTTGAGGAAGGCCTGGCGCAGCTGCGCAGCGGCGGCCTGCACGTCCGGCTGGGTGGCGATCACGGTGTCGTCAACCAGCGCGCGGTTGCGCTCGACGGTCTCGCGCGAACCGGCCACGGCCGCTTCGGCCGCGGCCAGCTCGTCGCGGGCGTGGGCCAGTTCTTCGTTGGAGATGGCGCCGGTGGCGGCCAGGTCCTTGCGGCGGGCGTAGTCTTCGCGCACGCGCTTCAGGGTCACCTGGCGGGCGTTCAGGTCCGCCTGCGCGCCTTCTACGCTGCGGTACAGGCCGCGGGTCTGGCGCACGGTCTTGGCCAGGTTGGCTTCGGCCTGCTGCAGCGCCACTGCGGTGTCGGACGGGTCCAGCTGCACCAGCAGCTGGCCGCGCTCCACGCGCATGCCGTCATCGGCATTGATGGCGACCACGGTGCCGGCCACCAGCGGGGTGATCTGCACCTGGTTGCCCTGCACGTAGGCATCGTCGGTCTCTTCGAACCAACGGCCGAACATGAAGTACCACAGCGCCAAAGCGGCAAGCAGCAGCACGACGATCACGAACAGGCCGCGCAGCAGGTTGCCGCGGCGGTTGGGGGCGGCCGGGGCCGCGGTGTCTTGGGTCTGGCTCATGTCGGAGATCTTCAGGAATGCGAGGAATCGGAATGGGAGGCGATCGGTGCGCGGTCGGCGTCAGTGGGCTGGAAACCACCGCCCAGCGCCTTGCTCAGGCGCACCGAGGACTGCACCTGCTGCGACTGCAGGCCGGCCAGCTGCTGCTGCGACTGCAGCAGGGTGGACTGCGCGGTCAGCACGTCCAGGTAGCTGCCGATGCCGGCGCGGTAGCGCTGCTGGGCCAGGTCGAAGGCAGCGCGTGCGGTGTCCACCGCCTGCTGCTGCGACTGCGCCTGCTGTGCCAGCGAGCGCACCGCGTTGACCTGGTCGGCGACGTCCCGCAGTGCGTCGAGCACGGTCTGGTTGTAGTTGGCCACCGCCAGGTCGTACTGCGCATCGGTATTGGCCAGGTTGGCGCGCAGCTTGCCGCCCTCGAAGATCGGCAGGCTCAGCGCCGGGCCGATATAGGCAAAGGTGGAGCTGCTCTTCAGCAGGTCGCCCACGTTCGGGGCGACCACGCCGGCCAGCGCGGTCAGGTTGAAGCTCGGGTAGAACTTGGTCTTGGCGACCTTGATCTGCTTGTCGGCCGCTTCCACGCGCCAGCGTGCGGCGACGATGTCGGGGCGACGGCCGAGCAGTTCGCTGGGCAGCACGCCCGGCAGCTGCAGCGCCACCGGGTTCAACGGCTGCGGGCGCTGGATCGACAGGCCACGGTCCGGGCCCTTGCCGACCAGCGCGGCCAGTGCGGTGCGGGCCGCGTCGATCCGCTGCTGTGCGGCCTGTACCTGCTGCTGCGCGGCCGGTACGCGGGCCTCGGCCTGGCGCACCTGCAGATCGCTGTCGATGCCGGCGCGGCGGCGCTGGCGGGTCAGTTCCAGCGACTTCTGCGAACGGGCCAGCTCTTCCTCGGCCACATCGTTGAGCTGCCAGGCGTAGGCCAGGTCGGCGTAGGCCTGGGTGATGCCGGTGGACAGGTTCAGGCGTGCCGCCTGCGCCTCGACGGTGGCCGCATGCGCGCCATCCACGGCGGCTTCCCAGGCGGCGCGCTTGCCGCCCCACAGGTCAACGCCGTAGCTGAAGTCGAAGGCGACCTGGCTGCTGCCGCCGTAACGGCCACCCATCTCGCTGCCGACCATCGATTCGGGCAGGCGCAGCCCGGTATAGCCACCGGACACCGACAGGCTGGGCAGCTCATCGGCACGTGCGGTGCCGACCTGGGCCTGGGCCTGGCGCAGGCGCGCGTCGGCGGCGTCCAGGCTCGGGTGGCCGGCCAGCCCCTCGGCGACCAGCGCGTCCAGCTGCGCATCGCCCAGCGCCTTCCACCAGTCCTGCGCCGGGAAGCCGGTGGCGCTCAGGTCGGTGTCGGCCAGGGTGCGTTCGCTGTGCAGGCTGTCCACGTCAAGCACGTGGCCCTGCGGGTTGAGGCCACGACTGCTGGCGCAGGCGGCCAGGGCCAGGGCCAGCGCTGACACCAGCAGCGCGCGCCCGGACCGGCGGAGAGTGGAATGCGGGATCGGGTTCATGGGGTCGTCAGGGAATCGCGGATTCGGGTAAGGAGGGACAGCAGCAGCGTGCGCTCGTCGGCGGAAAGATCACGCAGGGCGTAATCCATCACCGCGTCGCCACGCAGCTTCAGGCGCGCCCACAGCGCGCGGCCTTCGTCGGTCAGCACGATCTGCAATGCCCGCCGGTCCTGCGCATGTGGTTCGCGGCGGACGCAGCCCAGCGCTTCGAGCTTGTCCAGCAGCCGGGTCACCGCGCTGGGCACCTGATCGATGGCCTGGGCCAGTTCGTTGGCGGTGCACGGCGCCATGTTCGAAAGCACCTTCAACCCGATGTAGTGGGTGAAGCCGATGCCCAGATCTTCTTCAGCCATGGACGCGTCGAGTTGGCGGACCAGGCCGTCGCGCACCTGGCGCAGCAGCAGGCCGAAGCTGGGGGGAGTGGTTGCAGGACAGATCATGGGGGAGCATTCTCTTCCAAAAAAAATATTTCTCAATGGAAATATTCGATCTGGCATCGAATGCTGTGTTGCAGCAGTGGGCTGGATCAGTGACGGCGCCTACCTTAATGACCTGGTCAGGTGGCCCGGTAGTACAATTCAGCCAATGGATGACACATTTCAGCCAGCAGACATGATGAACAAGGCAGAAATCTCTACTCCCAAACGCCTGCTCAGAGACGAAGCACTGGACTGGTTCGAGCGCAACGACGGTCCCCCGGTGGTCGGTTTCCGTTTCGACAGCCCGCAAGGGCTGGTCCGTGAGGTGGATTGGCATCATCACCAGCGCGCGCAGCTGATCTGCGTCGAGCGCGGCCTGCTGACCACCCGTACCTCGCACGGCACCTGGTCGCTGGCGCCGGGCTCGGCCGGCTGGATGCCGCCGCTGGAGCCGCACACGGTCACCCTCGACGGACCCCTGCGTGGCTGGGGCATGGCGCTGGCGGCCCCGGTCTGTGCCACCCTGCCCTCCGATCCCTGCGTGCTGGGCCTGTCCAAGCTGGCGCAGGCGCTCGCCGACCGCATCTGTGACTGGCCACCGGGCTACGACACCACCTCCGAACGCCAGCACATCATCGAGGTGCTGGTGGACGAGATCCGCACAGCGCCACGCCAGCGCATGCACTTGCCGATGCCGCATGACCGGCGCCTGCTGAAGATCGCCTCGCAGCTGCTGGCCGACCCGTCCGACGAACGCAGCCTGGCCGAATGGGCGCACTGGGCCGGCCTGTCACCGCGCAGCCTGACCCGCCACTTCCGCGACGAGACCACGCTCAGCTTCGCCCAGTGGCGGCAGCAGGCCCGGCTCTCCGAAGCCCTGCGCCAGTTGACCGATGGCCGCAGCGTCGCCGACATCGCCCACGCACTGGGCTTCAGCAGCGCCAGCGCCTTCGTCACCGTGTTCCGCCGCCACTTCGGGCTGCCACCGGGGCGCTACCTGGCGCGGGCCGGCCACGGCCTGGAAACCGGGCTGGACCCTGCGCGCGGCTTGGCATCCCCCGCCGCATCCGGATAATCACAGGATTGCGAGCGGCGACCACCGTCGCCGCCTCCCGACATAGGTAACAACGCCGCATGACCGAACTTGCCCGCCCCGTGTTCCACGGATTCGAACAACTGCCGCTGCGCGAGTACGCCGAACGCGCCTACCTCGACTACTCGATGTACGTGGTCCTGGACCGTGCCCTGCCGTTCATCGGCGACGGCCTGAAGCCGGTGCAGCGCCGCATCATCTATTCGATGAGCGAGCTGGGCCTGAATGCCGCGTCCAAGCCGAAGAAGTCCGCGCGCACCGTCGGTGACGTCATCGGTAAGTACCACCCGCACGGCGACAGTGCATGCTACGAAGCACTCGTGCTGATGGCGCAGCCGTTCTCGTACCGCTACCCGCTGATCGAGGGCCAGGGCAACTTCGGCTCCAGTGACGACCCGAAGTCGTTCGCGGCGATGCGTTACACCGAATCCAAGCTGACCCCGATCGCCGAAGTGCTGCTGGGCGAACTGGGCCAGGGCACCACCGACTGGGCACCGAACTTCGACGGCACCCTGCAGGAGCCGACCTGGATGCCGGCGCGGCTGCCGCACCTGCTGCTCAACGGCACCACCGGCATCGCCGTGGGCATGGCCACCGACGTGCCGCCGCACAATCTCAACGAGATCGTCAGCGCGCTGCTGCACCTGCTGGACAACCCCGACGCCACCGTGCGCGATCTGTGCGAACACGTGCAGGGCCCGGACTACCCGTCCAGCGCCGAGATCATCACCGCGGCCAATGACCTGCGCAACATCTACGAGACCGGCAACGGCAGCGTGCGTGCACGCGCGACTTTCACCAAGGAAGCCAGCAACATCGTGATCACGGCGCTGCCGTTCCAGGTGTCGCCGTCGAAGGTGATCGAGCAGATCGCCGCACAGATGCGCGCCAAGAAGCTGCCGTGGCTGGAAGACATCCGCGATGAATCCGACCACGCCAACCCGGTGCGCGTGGTGCTGGTGCCGCGTTCGAACCGGGTCGACGCCGACCAGCTGATGGGCCACCTGTTCGCTACCACGGACCTGGAGCGCAGCTACCGCGTCAATCTCAACGTGATCGGGCTGGACGGCCGTCCTCAGGTGAAGAACCTGAAAATGCTGCTCAGCGAATGGCTGACCTTCCGCAGCAACACCGTCACCCGCCGCCTGCAGCACCGCCTGCAGAAGGTCGAGCGCCGCCTGCACCTGCTGGAAGGCCTGCTGGTCGCCTTCCTCAACCTGGACGAGGTGATCCACATCATCCGTACCGAGGACGAACCGAAGGCGGCGCTGATCGCGCGCTTCGGCCTGTCCGAGGAACAGGCCGAGTACATCCTGGAAACCAAGCTGAAGCAGCTGGCCCGCCTGGAGGAGATGAAGATCCGCGGCGAGCAGGACGAGCTGGCCAAGGAGCGCGAGAAGATCCTCGGCATCCTCGACAGCAAGGCCAAGCTGAAGAAGCTGATCCGCGATGAACTGACCGCCGACGCCAGGAAGTTCGGCGACGCACGCCGTTCGCCGCTGGTGCAGCGTCAGGCGGCGCAGGCCATCGACGAGACCGAGCTGGTGCCGAGCGAGCCGATGACCGTGGTGCTGTCGGAGAAGGGCTGGATCCGTGCCGCCAAGGGCCACGACGTCGATGCATCTGCCCTGTCCTACCGTGAAGGCGACGGACTGCAGGGCGCGGTGCGCGCACGCAGCACCCAGCAGGTCGCGTTCCTCGACAGCGAGGGCCGCGCCTACTCGACGCCGGTGCACACCTTGCCCTCCGCGCGTGGCAATGGTGAACCGCTGACCGGCCGCTTCTCGCCGGCACCGGGCACCAGCTTCGTGACCCTGGCCAGCGCCGAGCCGGACACCCGCTTCGTGCTGGCCTCCAGCCACGGTTATGGCTTCGTCACCCGCTTCGAGAACCTGATCGGCCGCAACAAGGCCGGCAAGGCGATGCTGAACCTGTCGGCCGGTTCGTCGGTGCTGACCCCGTCGGCAGTGGCCAACGTCGCCACCGACCGCATCGTGGCAGTGACCAGCTCCGGCAACCTGCTGGCGATCGCCGCCAACGACCTGCCGGAACTGGACAAGGGCAAGGGCAACAAGATCATCGAGATCCCGAAGGCCAAGCTCGCCACCGAACGCGTGGTCGCCATCGTGGCGATCAGCCCGGGGCAGACCCTGCAGGTGCGCAGTGGCCAGCGCACGATGGGGCTGAAGTTCAACGAGCTCGACGCCTACCTCGGCGCCCGCGCCACCCGCGGCCACCTGCTGCCGCGCGGCTGGCAGAAGGTGGAAGGGTTGTCGGTGGAGTGAGGAGCACCGGGGTCGGATCCCTTTCCACCGGAAAGGGCTCTGACCCCGGACACCGCCCCTGGCAGGTGTCAACCTTGGTTGACACGCATTACCCCGGTACACGCCAACCTCGGTTGGCAATTGCCAAGCCAATGGGATCAGAGCCGTTTTCGTCGAAAACGGATCTGACCCCGGACACGAAAAAGCCGGGGCATTCCCCGGCTTTTTCGTTGTCGGCTGGCGGGCGGTGGAGCGGCTGGCGGGCGAAAGCTGGCTGGCCGTGCTCCGGTGCTGGCGGGCGACAGAACGCTGTACTTCCGGTAGAGCCGACCGCTGGTCGGTTGCTCTTTGCTCCCGTCGGCTGCTTTACCGAAAAGCAGCCGACCAGCGGTCGGCGCTACCGGAACGCAGCCGAGCATTGGCTCGGCTCTACAAAAAGCGGTGCCGGCTCAGTGCGCCGGGGCGCCGCTGCCGTCGATCTTGCTCAGCTGGTACAGCTCCAGGCCGATGCGCTTGATCAGGCCCAGCTGCTGTTCCAGCCACCAGGCATGGTCTTCTTCGGTGTCCTTCAGCTGCGCCAGCAGGATGTCGCGGCTCACGTAGTCGCCCTTCTCCTCGCACAGCTTCATGCCGGCGGCCAGATTGTTCCGAACGGCGTATTCAGTGTCGAGATCCTTCTGCAGCATCTCTTCGACGGTTTTGCCCGGCTCCGTGGCATGCGGACGCATGTCTGGATCGCCCCCCAGGAACAGGATCCGACGCAGCAGCGCATCGGCGTGCTGGGTTTCCTCTTCCATCTCGTGGTTCAGGCGCTCGTACAGTGCGAACAGGCCCTGATCCTCGTAGCGGCGGGAATGGATGAAGTACTGGTCGCGGGCAGCGAGCTCGCCGCGCAGCAGTTCCTTCAGGCAGGCGATGACGTCCGGGTTGCCTTTCATGGGGGGCTCCTGTGAATCGATGCGGCATAGGGTGCCGCATTTCAGAATACGGTGATCTAATCGGAATCAGTCGCAGTTGCGCCTGCGGCTACAATCGGCCCACGAGTTCGGAAAGGACGTGCGATGCGACGTACATGGCGTTGGATGCTGGGCGTAGTGATCGCCATCGTGCTGATCACCGCACTGGTCCTGTGGCTGCTGCTGCGCGGCAGCCTGGCCGACCTGGACGGCGAGCATCCACTGCCGGGCCTGGCCAAGCCGGTCACCATCGAGCGCGATGCGCTGGGCGTGGTCACCATCACGGCCGGCAGCCAGACCGATGCGATGCGCGCGCTGGGCCGCGTGCATGCGCAGGAGCGCTATTTCGAGATGGACCTGATGCGCCGCAGTGCCGCTGGCGAGCTGTCGGCGCTGTTCGGGCCGAAGGCCATCGACGCCGACAAGCGCATGCGCGTGCACCGGCTGCGAGCACGCACCGAGGCGAATCTGCAGGCCGCACTGGGCGACAACGGCGCGTCCGTGCGCGCCTACGTGGATGGCGTCAACAAGGGCCTGGCCGATCTCTCCGTGCGCCCGTGGGCCTATCTGCTGCTGCGGCAGTCACCGCAGCCCTGGCAGGCCAGCGACAGCGTGCTGACCGGGCTGGCCATGTACGCCGACCTGCAGGATCCCGGCAACCAGACCGAGCTTGCGCTGAGCCGCATCCGCGCGGTGGTGCCGTCGGCGCTGTACGCACTGATCGCCCACGGCGGCACTGAATGGGATGCACCGCTGTTCGGCGAACCGACCGGCAACGCCACGCTGCCCGATGCCAGCCAGCTGGACCTGCGCACGCTGAAGGGAACGCCGGGCACCGGGCAGGAAGAAGCCGACGCCGTCGGCAGCAACAACTTCGCGGTGGCCGGTGCGCTCACCGCCGACGGCCGCGCCATTGTTGCCGACGACATGCACCTTGGCCTGCGCGCACCCAGCCTGTGGTTCCGCGTGCGCCTGCGCTATCCCGACCCGCAGGCCGCTGGCGGCCAGGTCGACGTCACCGGCTTCTCGCTGCCGGGCCTTCCGGCCGTGATCGTCGGCAGCAACGGGCACGTCGCCTGGGGGTTCACCAACAGCTACATCGACACGGCGGACTACCGCACCGAACCGGCCAATGCCGCAGTGACGGTGCATGAAGAACGGATTGCGGTGGCCGGCCGGGCGGATGTGCTGTTCCCGGTACGCGAAACCGCCTGGGGACCGATCCTGCACACGCATGCCGATGGCAGCGGCGACGCGCTGCGCTGGGTCGCCCAGCTGCCCGGTGCGGTGCGCCTGGACTTCGGTGACCTGGCCCGCGCCGGTGACCTGGACGCGGCCCTGCAGTTCGCCGACCACGCCGGCATTCCCGCACAGAACCTGGTGGTCGGCGACCGCACCGGACGCATCGCCTGGCGCCTGATCGGCGCCCGCCCGGATCGCGGTCCGGGCTGCGCGCCGGCCGGCTTCAACGCCGCCCACAACCAGGACTGCGCCCCCTGGCCGATCCGCAGCGATGCCTCGCCGGCATTGATCGATCCACCCAACCATCGCCTGTGGACCGCCAACGGCCGCGTCCTCGACGGCGAGGCACTGGCCCAGGCCGGCAACGGCGGCTATGACCTTGGCGCCCGCGCGCGGCAGATCCGCGACCTGCTGGCGATCCAGGAGCGCTTCGATGAACACGACCTGCTGGCGATCCAGCTCGACGATCGCGCGGTGTTCCTGCAGCGCTGGTGGGCGCTGCTGCACGACGTCATCGAACGCAGTGACGACCCTGCACTGAAGCGCATGAAGGAGGCCAGCCATCAATGGGACGGCCGTGCCTCGGCCAGCTCGGTCAGCTACCGGGTGGTGCGTGAGTTCCGTACGCAGGTGATGGCAACACTGTCCGATGCACTGCTGGCACCGGCCAACGCGCAGCTGGGCGATGACTATCTGGAGCCGCGACTGGCGCAGCTGGAAGGCGTGGCCTGGCCGATGCTGCAGCAGCGGCCGGCCAATCTGCTGCCACCGGCCTTCGACAGCTGGGATGCACTGCTGATCGACGCCGCACGCCGTACCGAAAGTGAGCTGACCAGGCAGGGACCGCTGGCCAAACGCAGCTGGGGCGAACGCAATACCGCGGCGATCTGCCATCCCATCGCACGGGCGCTGCCGGACATCGCCAAACGCTGGCTGTGCATGCCGGCCGACCGCCTGCCCGGCGACCGCGACATGCCGCGCGTGCAGACGCCGAACTTCGGCGCTTCCGAGCGCATGGTGGTTTCACCGGGCCACGAGGCGGATGGCATCGTGCACATGCCCGGCGGCCAGAGTGGGCATCCACTGTCGCCCTACTGGGGTGCCGGCCACGAAGACTGGGTGCATGGGCGGCCGACGCCGTTCCTGCCGGGCAAGGCGCAGCACACCATGACGCTGGTGCCAGCGCGCTGACGGCGGCACCCACATGCCCGAGGGTGCGCTGCACGCTGTAGAGCCGAGCCCATGCTCGGCTGCTTCTGGCGCGGAGCCGAGCATGGGCTCGGCTCTACAGAATGCCCGCGCGGCGCTACCGGGTCAGCTTCTACGCCGCTCGATCAGGTTCAACAGTGGCCCGGTCATCGCCGTTGTCACCAGCGCCATGATCACCAGCACCGCGAACAGGCGGTCACCGAGCAGGCCAAGTTCGTAACCCAGGTTGAGCACGATCAGCTCCATCAGGCCACGGGTGTTCATCAGTGCACCCAGCCGCCACGCCTCACGGGTGGGCATGCCGGCACTGCGTGCGGCACTGAAGGTACCCAGCAGCTTGCCGGTCGTCGCTACCGCGATCACCACCACGCACAACAGGACATCGCTGGCCTGCAGCGTATCGGCGCGCATGCGCAGCCCGGTCATGGCGAAGAACAGCGGCAGCAGCAGCGTCACCGCGAACGGTTCGACGCGCGCCATCAGCAGCTCGCGCAACTGCACATTTGACGACACCGCCACGCCAGCCGCGAACGCACCGAACAGCGCATGGATGCCGAGCATCTCGGTGACCAGGGCACTGGCCAGCGACAGCAGCAGGATGCCGAGCAGCCAGCGTCCCTCACCACCCGGCGCGATCTGCTGGCGGGCGAACCACGGCTTCACCAGCCCCAGCATCAGCGCCACGAAGGCGACTACGCACAGCAGGTTGAGGCTGGCCGGCAGCCATCCGCTGGCCTGTGCAGCCGCCACGATCAGCGCCAGCAGGCACCACGCGGTGGCATCACCCAATGCAGCGCAGGCAATCGCGGTCTGCCCCAGTGGCGCCTGCGTGATACCGCGGTCGGCAAGGATGCGCAGCAACACAGGGAAGGCCGTGATGCTCATCGATATGCCAACGAAAAGTGCGAATGCGGTGAAGCCCACGCCCTGCGGACCGTGCTGCGGGTACAGCCAGATCGCCAGGGCGACGCCAAGCACGAACGGCACCGCAATGCCGGCATGGCTGACCGTAAAGGCAAAACGCCGGCGTCCACGCAGCGCCGCCAGGTCCAGCTCGGCACCGGCCACCAGCAGGAACATCAGCACACCCAACTGGCTGAGCATGCCCAGCGGGCCCAGCGAGCTGGGCGGGAACAGGGCTCCATGCAGCGGCGGCAACAGGCTGCCGAGCATCAATGGGCCCATCATCAGGCCGGCGGCCATCTCGCCGATCACCGCCGGTTGTCCAAAGTGCTTGAGCAGCGCGCCTGCGCCCTTGGCCACCAGCAACAGCACCAGCAGTTGCAGCAGGAACAGGCCCAGCGGGGACGCCAGATGCTGCACCCAGGTGGCTTCGGCCGTGGCCGTGGCCGTGGCGCGGGCAACAGCCTCGGGCGCCGCCGGCCCGGCATAACGGGCCAGCAGCACGCCGGCCAGCAGCGGGACCCCGGCCCAGGCCAGGTAGCGCCATCCCCACTTCGTCGGTGGCGCCGGGCCCCCGCTGTGTACGTCCATGAACATTCCCCAATGTGCAGGGGGGCGATCATACAAAAAGGGGACGGAGGGGATTAAGTCGTTAGTGGCACAAGCGCCCCGGCCCCCTCCGTCCCCTTTTAGGGGCTTACGCCAGTGCCTGCTCGTGCACGCCAGCGATCGCGCGCCCCGACGGATCTGCAGCAGCGGCGAAGCTGGCATCCCACGCGATCGCCGCCGGCGACGAGCAGGCGATGGACTTGCCACCCGGCACGGTCTCGGCGGCCGCACGGCTCGGGAAGAACTGCTCGAACAGGTGACGGTAGTAGTAGGCCTCCTTGGTCTGCGGCGGGTTGTGCGGGAAGCGCTTGTCGGCCGCTGCCAGCACACGGTCGCTCACCTGAGCTTCGGCATGCGCCTTCAGCCCGTCGATCCAGCCATAGCCAACGCCATCGCTGAACTGCTCCTTCTGCCGCCACAGGATGCTGTCCGGCAGGTAGCCTTCGAACGCCTCGCGCAGCACCGCCTTCTCGATGCGGCGGCTACCAAAGCCTGCACCGACCATCTTGTGCGCGGCGTCGAAGCGCATCGCCACATCGAGGAATTCGCGATCCAGGAACGGCACCCGCGGCTCCACACCCCAGGCCATCATCGACTTGTTGGCGCGCAGGCAGTCGTAGTTGTGCAGCGCGTCGAGCTTGCGCACCAGCTCGTCGTGGAACTCACGCGCATCCGGCGCCTTGTGGAAGTACAGGTAACCACCGAAGATCTCGTCGCTGCCCTCGCCGGAAAGCACCATCTTCACCCCCATGGCCTTGATCCGCCGTGCCAGCAGGAACATCGGCGTCGATGCGCGGATGGTGGTGACGTCGTAGGTCTCGATATGGCGGATCACTTCCGGCAGTGCATCAAGGCCCTCCTCGAACGTGTACTCGAAGCCGTGATGCACGGTGCCCAGCGCTTCGGCGGCGATTGCAGCGGCGGCCAGATCGGGAGAGCCCTTCAAGCCGATCGCGAACGAGTGCAGGCGCGGCCACCAGGCTTCGGTCTGCCCCCCATCTTCGATGCGACGGCGTGCATAGCGCGCGGCCACCGCCGCCACCAGCGACGAGTCCAGGCCACCAGACAACAGCACGCCGTACGGCACATCGCTCATCAGCTGGCGTTCCACCGCATGCTCGAAGGCCTTGCGCAGCTCGGCCAGATCGGCCTGGCGATCCTGCACTTCAGCGTAGTCGCGCCACGGCTGCTGGTAGTAGCGCACCAGCTCACCGCTGGCACTGTCGAAATAGTGACCCGGCGGGAACTGGGCGACGTCGGCACAGGTATCGACCAGTGCCTTCATTTCCGAGGCCACTCGCAGACGTCCCTGGGCATCGTGGCCCCAGTACAGCGGCACCACGCCGACCGGGTCGCGCGCCACCAGCACACGACCGGCACCACGGTCCCACAGCGCGAACGCGAAGATGCCATTGAGCTGCTCCAGCCACTGAGCCGGCGAAGCGCCCTGGCGGTACAGCGCATTGATCACTTCACAGTCCGAACCGGTCTGGAAGTCATAGGCGGTGGTCAGTGCGGCCTTCAGTTGCTGGTGGTTGTAGATCTCGCCGTTGACCGCCAGCGCCAGCTGGCCGTCGGCCGACAGCAGCGGTTGCGAGCCGCCGGCCGGGTCGACGATGGCCAACCGCTCGTGGACCAGCAGCGCACCTTCGTCAAGATACACGCCGCTCCAGTCCGGGCCGCGGTGGCGCTGGCGCTGCGACAGTTCCAGCGCATGGCGGCGCAGGGCCGGAAGATCGTCACCGGCCTGCAGGCCGAAGATTCCGAAGATCGAACACATGGGGGAGCTCCTGTTGGGGGAATTTCACGGGTGGGAGGGTGTTCGACCGGCCATCCAGGCCCGGGTGGGGCTGCGCGCCCGGGCACAAAAAAACCCGCATCGACCGATGCGGGTTTTCTGGTGTCCGGGCGTGTGTTGCTGTCTATCTACCCAGGGCGCAGTCCCGCATCGGCCGCGCACGATTATTCGCGCGCAGATTATTGCGGTTGTTGTTATTGACGGCGGTGGCCAGGCGGATCGACATGGCATCGACCCTACCCCGGTTTCCGGCACGGCGCAACCGTTGCGTTGGCAACCACTCCCCGGCGCGCATAATGGCCCGCCGTGAAACGTGTAATGGAAATGCAACACCGCACTGGACGCAACGCCGCGCTGGCCGCCCTGCTCTGCCTGGGCCTGGCCGCCTGCCAGACCCTGCCCCGGCCGTCGCCCCTGCCGCCGGCTCAGCTGCGGGGCCTGGAACAACGCGGCGCCGACGGCAGCTTCGAGGGTGCCTTTGATACCGCGCAGACCTTCGAGCGCTTCAACGATCCGCGCGCCATCGACTACTACGAGCGCGCCGCAGCGGTCACGCCCTGGACCTTCCACAACACCAGGGCGGAAGAAGCACTGGGCAGGATCTGGATCTCGGGCACGCTGCGCCATGCCGACAGCCCCCACATCAACCCGGCACCGGTGCTGCGCGCGTCCTGGCGACGCGGTGAACGTGCCTATCTGGCGGCCGCCTACCACGGCAATCCCTATGCGTTCCACGAACTCGCCAAGGCCTATCGCCAGCAAGGCGACGCGCAACAGGCACTGCGCTGGGACCTGCGCGGAATGATCTACGAGCGCTATCCGAGTTCATCGTCACGACGGCCGGATGCGGTCGCCGCACAGGGTGACACCGTGCATCCACGGGTTGCGCAGATCCAGCGTCGCGCAGAGCGTGGCGATGCCGACGCACAGGTCGATCTGGGCGCGCTGCTGGAAAAGGGCATAGGCCTGCCACGCGATCCTGCGCGTGCGCTGCAGCTGTACCAGCGCGCCGGTGCGAAGGGCAATGTGTTCGGCCAGTACTTCGCCGGGCTGCTGCTGGGCCGCGGTGCGCCGGGCGTGGAGAAGGACACCGACGCGGCGGCGCACTGGTTCGCCAGGGCCGAAGCGCAGCACTTCTACATGGCCGCGCCGAGTTACTGGAAGAAGGCGGTCGAGCCGCCGTTCTTCCTCTTTTCGGAATAGTAGAGCCGAGCCATGCTCGGCTGCTTCTGCCGGGAAAAACCAGCCGAGCACGGCTCGGCTCTACAGGAAAGCAGTGCCGCCGGGAGGCGTGCCGACCATCGGTCGGCACCCACGCTCCTCACACCAGCAGCCGCTCCACCAGCCGCTGGTACAGCCCGGGCAGCGCTTCCAGTTCGTCCACGCGCACGTTCTCGTCCACCTGGTGGATGCTGGCGTTGACCGGCCCCACTTCGATGCACTGCGCGCCCAATGGCGCGATGAAGCGGGCATCGGACGTGCCGCCGCCAGTGCTTTCCTCCGGTGCGCGGCCGATGTGCTCGGCCAGCACCGCACGCGCAGTGGCGCGCAGCGTGCCTTCCGGGGTGTAGAACGGCTCGCCGCTGCGATGCCACTTCAGCGTGTACTGCAGGGCATGCCGATCCAGCAGCGCGGTGATCTCCGCTTCCAGTTTCGGCGCATCCCAGTGCGGGTTGTAGCGGATGTTGAAATCCACTTCGAGCTCGCCGGGAATCACATTGTTGGCGCCCGTACCGGCATGGATGTTGGAGACCTGCAGGCTGGTCGGCGGGAAACTCTCGTAGCCGTCATCCCAGCGCCGTGCGCTCAACTCGGCCAGGGCGGGCGCCGCTTGGTGGATCGGATTGCGTGCCTTCTCCGGGTACGCCACATGGCCCTGTACGCCCTGCACCCGCAGCTTGGCCGACAGGCTGCCACGACGACCCACGCGCAGCAGGTCACCGAGCGTCGCGGTCGACGACGGCTCGCCGGTGATGCACCAGTCGATGCGTTGGCCGCGCTCGGCGAACAGCCGTGCGACGTGGCGCACGCCATCGATGGCATCGCCCTCCTCGTCGCTGGTCAGCAGCACCGCCAGCGTGCCGGGGTGATCGGGATGCGCGGCAACGAACTGCTCGGCCGCCACCACGAACGCCGCCACGCTGCCCTTCATGTCGGCGGTGCCGCGACCATACAGCACGCCATCACGGATCGTCGGCGTGAAAGGATCACTGGTCCAGGCCTCGCGCGGCCCCGTCGGCACCACATCGGTATGGCCCAGCAGCACCAGTACCGGCGCGCCCTGGCCATGGGTCGCCCACAGGTTGTCGACCTCACCCAGCCGCAGGTGGTCGCACTGGAACCCGGCCTGCTTCAGGCGTGCCGCCAGCAGTGCCTGGCAGCCGGCATCATCGGGCGTCACCGAGGGCCGTGCGATCAGCTCGCAGGTCAGGTCGAGGACCGCGCTCACGCGTCACCCACGCCGAAGCGGGCCTTGAAGCCATTGTCACTGAACCCCTGGCTGACCGTGCCGTCGGCGGTGACCACCAGCGGGCGCTTGATCAGCTGCGGGTACTCGCGCAGCAGCAGCTTCCATTCGGCCTCGGAATCGGCGGCCTTGCGGTTGTCCGGCAGCTGCCGCCAGGTGGTGGAGGACCTGTTGACCATCGCGGCCAGGCCACCCAGCTGCTCAGCCCACGCCAGCAGTGTTTCCGGGCTCGGCTTGTTGTCGCGGTAGTCAACGAAGGTGTACGGCACGCCGAAGCGGTCCAGCCACTTGGTCGCCTTCTTGCAGGTATCGCAGTTCTTCAAACCGTAGACAGTGGTGCTCATGGCCATCTGTGATGCTGGAAAACAGAGGCCCAGAATCTCACAACAGGCGCTCGGACACGACCCGGAACGGTACCCTTGGCAGCCGGAAGGCCAGCCCCTCGTGCAGCGCCACGTCCATCGCCTGCAGGCGCGGGCACTGCAGTTCGCCTTCCAGCTGCAGCGGCTGCAGGCTGTCGACATCCACCGGCAGCGCGATGCGGGTGCTGGCCCAGCGCCGGTCACAGGTGCGCGCAACGGCCTCATCCTGGCAGGTCAGGAAGCGCAGCAGGGCCTGATGGCCACCGAAGGCCCCCCGCCACGCCCCGTCCTCCCAGCCCGCAGCGGCCCGCCACTGCAGGTGCAGCGCAGGCGCACCGCCCTGCCCGCCTTCGATCAGGGTGTGCCCATCGCCATCGGCGCGCACCACATGCTCGAAGCGCGTGGACAGGTGGGGCTGCATGGCATCGCTGAAAGCGCGCGCGCCGGCGACGAAGGCCAGCTGGTCCATCACGTTGCGATCGAACAGCACCACCGGGGCCCCGCCTGGATCATCGTCACGGCGCAGGTACCAGCGCCAGTTGCTCTGCCTTGGCGACGGCATCAAGCAGCGCAACGGTCCCGCCAGCACCGGCCCGAAATGGCCATGGCGATAGCTGAGAACGGTATAAGGCGTGCGTCCTGCATGGACCACGTAGTGATGGCCAGGTGGCGCTGGCGGGGCATGGCGCACATCGACCCACCAGCTCGCGTAGACCACGTCGCGCACGTCGCTGGCCAGCACCGGCATCGGCCAGCGCCGCGACAGTGCCCGGCGCAACCGGGTCCAGCGCGGAGCGTGCAGCAGGCGCGGCAGCATCCGTCCGAGCGCGTTGTCGGACGGATGCCGGTAGATCGCGGACTGCGCCAGGTCCTCCGGCGCACTCACCTTCAGTCGGCCAGGCCGCGCAGCAGGTCGTTGACGCTGGTCTTGCTGCGGGTCTTGGCATCAACCTGCTTGACGATCACCGCGCAGTACAGCGAGTGGGTGCCGTCCTTGCTCGGCAGCGAGCCGGACACCACCACGCTGTAGGGCGGGATGTAGCCGTAGCTGATCTCGCCGGTGGCGCGGTTGTAGATGCGGGTGCTCTGGCTGAGGAACACGCCCATGCCGATCACGCTGTGGTGGCCGACCACCACGCCTTCCACCACTTCCGAACGCGCACCGATGAAGCAGTGGTCCTCGATGATGGTCGGGCTGGCCTGCAGCGGCTCCAGTACGCCGCCGATGCCGGCGCCGCCGGACAGGTGGCAGTGCTGGCCGATCTGCGCGCAGGAACCGACGGTGGCCCAGGTGTCGACCATGGTGCCTTCGCCGACGTAGGCGCCGATGTTGGTGAAGCTCGGCATCAGCACTACGTCCTTGCCGAAGTACGTGCCGCGGCGGGCGATCGCACCGGGCACCACGCGCACGCCGCCACGGCGGAACTTCGCTTCGTCATAGCCGGCGAAGCGCGATTCGACCTTGTCCCAGAACGGTGCCGGTCGTGCATCGACCACCGCCATGTCGTTGACGCGGAAATACAGCAGCACGGCCTTCTTCAGCCACTCGTTGACCTTCCAGCCGCCCTGGCCGTCCGGCTCGGCGACGCGGAATTCACCGCTCTCGAGACCGTCGATCACGCGGTTGACCAGCGGCCTGGTCGAGCCTTCCAGCTCATGCAGGGTCAAGGTGGCGCGGCGCTCGAAGGCGCTCTCGATGCCGAACCTGAGTTCTTCCACGCCGGGTGCCGACGGCTTGCGCAGCGACTTGCGGGCGATGGTTTCGGCGCGGACGGCTTCGGCGCTCTTGGCCGGGGCCGGCTTCTTCACAGCACGCTTGACCGCAACCGTTTTCTTCGCCGGGGCCTTCACCGCAGCGGCCTTCTTCGGCGCAGTGGCCTTCTTTGCGGCCGGTGCGGCTGCAGCAGGTTTCCGGGCCGCTGCGCTCTTGGGGGGCGCGGCGGTCTTCTTGGCGGGCTTGGTGGCCATCAGGCAGGGTCTCCGGCGTTTCGATCAGGGTCCAGGCAGGCCAGCATTGCGTCATGCAGCTGCTGCCGGGCAGGTTCAGTCAGGGGGAGGTCGTGTTCGTCACTGATCACGAAGGTGTCTTCGGCGCGCTCGCCGAACGTGGCAATGCGCGCATCATGCACGCGCAGGCCCTGGTTGCGCAGCACGAACGCCACGTCGGCCAGCAGGCCGGGACGGTCGGGAGCGACCAGGGCAAAACGGGTTGCGCCCGGTTCGTCGCGGAACTCGATGCGCGGGGCGAAGCGGAAGTGCCGCAGTTGCCGCGGTACCACACGGCGCGACGGCCGCAGGCGCGACAGGTCACCACTGAGTGCCTCGCGCAGCGCCGCCTCCAGGTTGGCACTGCTGCCATCGGCAAACGTGTCGGCCGGGTTCACTTCGAAGGTATCGAAGATGGTATCGGCCGGACCGTCCAGCACGCGTGCGCGGTGAATGCCATAGCCCTTGCGGTCCAGGGTCATCACGATCGCGGCGAACAGGCCGTCGCGGTCGGGCGAGTGCACGAACACTTCCAGCGCCGGGTCATCCACACTGATCCGGCGCACCTTCACCAGCGCCTGGCCCTGCTTCACCGGTACCAGCGCCGCTGCCTGCCAGGCCAGCTGCTCGGGGCGCAGACGAATGAAGCCCTCATCCGGCATCACCGCGAACTGGCGATCGATGGTGGCGTCGTCGTAACCCTGCTCGCGCACCAGTGCGCGCACGCTGTCACGTGCCTCGGCCACGCGTTCGGCGGCCGGTACCGGATGCTCCAGCCCCTCGCGCAGCGCGCGCCGGGTGGCGAAGTACAGGTCGGCCAGCAGGCGGTCCTTCCAGGCATTCCACAGCTTCGGGCTGGTGCCGGCGATGTCGGCACAGGTCAGCAGGTACAGGTAGTCCAGGCGGTCGCGGCTGCTGACCAGAGTGGCGAAGCGATGGATCACCACCGGATCGGCGATGTCCTGCTTCTGCGCGGTCACCGACATGCGCAGATGCTGTTCGACCAGCCATGCCACCAGCTCGGTATCGGTGCCACTGAGCGCATGCGCCTGGCAGAACGCACGCGCGTCCACCGCACCCAGCTCCGAGTGGTCGCCGCCGCGGCCCTTGGCGATGTCATGGAACAGGCCGGCCAGCAGCAGCAGTTCCGGCTTGCGCAGGCGGGGCCACACTTCGTGCGCGATCGAGAAGCGTTCGTCGGCACGGCTGCTGGCGAACTGGCCGATATTGCGCAGGACCATCAGCGTGTGCTGGTCGACCGTATAGACATGGAACAGGTCGAACTGCATGCGCCCGCTGACCTGGGCAAACGCGGGGATCCACTGGCCAAGCACACCCAGCCGCGCCATGCGCGAAAGCGTGTCGACCGGACGCTGGCCGCGCAGCAGGGACAGGAACTGCTCGCGTGCATCGGCATCGGCCTGGTCGTAGGCCGGCAACAACGGCAGCGCTTCGGCCAGCGCGCGCGCGGTCAGCGAATGCAGGCCTCGCACCTGTGGATTGTTGGCCCAGCTGGAAAACAGGGCGAACACCTGGCCGATGTCACCGCGCGGCCAGTCGGCCTCGTTGGCGGCCAGGTAGCCGCGGCGCAGGGAGAAGCCTACGGTCAGCGGTTCCGGCTGGGCCTCGCCATCGAACTGCTCCTCGAAGCGCTGCAGCAGGCGGTCGCTGATCCGGCGCACCACCAGTGCGGCGCGGTAGAAGCCCTGCATCATTTTCTCGACACCGAGATTCTCGGCATCGTCTTCGAAGCCCAGGCGCGCGGCCAGGGTCTTCTGGTAATCGAAGCGCAACCGTTCTTCCGGGCGGCGCGCGACCAGGTGCAGGCCGAAGCGCAGCCGCGCCAGCACCGCACGCTCGCGCTTCAGCGCAGCCGCTTCGTCGGCGCCCAGGTGGCCCAGGCCGACCAGCGCTTCCAGGTCGCGTACGCCGAAGGCGCGCAGCGCCATCCAGCCCAGCGTGTTGAGATCGCGCAGGCCGCCGGGACCATCCTTGAGATCCGGTTCCAGGTTGTCGGCAGTGTCGCCGAAGCGCTGGTGGCGGTTGCGCAGCTCTTCCAGCTTGGCCAGGAAGAAGGCACGCGCCGGCCACAGCTCGCGGTCGTCGATGGCCTCGCGCAGCGCACGGCGCGCTGCATCATCAGCCAGGATCGGACGCGCCTCGATCAGCGCGGTCAGCACGGTCTGGTCAGCCGCCGCCTCGCGGCACTGCAATGCAGAACGCACCGCATGGCTGACCGCCAATCCGCAGTCCCACAGCAGCGCGAACAGGCGTGCCAATGCCGCTTCATGCGCCAGTTGTGCGGGCGGGTCGCCGAACACCAGCAGGTCGATGTCCGAACGCGGAAACAGTTCACCCCGGCCATAGCCACCGACCGCGAACAGCGACAGGCCGCTGTCGGCCGGCAGGCAACGCTGCCAGGCCAGGCGGATCAGATGGTCGGCCGCGCGCGCCCGCAGCGCCAGCAGGCGCTCGATGTTGTCGCCCTGGTCGAAGCGGCGATACAGGCGCGCGTCGGCCTGCTGCAGCGCCTGGCGCGCGGCAGCAGCCCAGTCCGGGTCGTTGAGCGACGCGGCCGGCGTGTCCAGCAGCGAACTCGCCGGCAGCATCGTCAGGAAACCTGCGACTCGCCCGGCGACAGCGTCAGCACGTCGACGCCGGTCTCGGTGACCGCGACCATGTGCTCCCACTGTGCCGACAGCTTGCGGTCCTTGGTCACCACGGTCCAGCCATCCGGCAGCACCTTGTTGTAGCGGGTACCCTCGTTGATCATCGGCTCGATGGTGAAGGTCATGCCCGGCTGCAGCACCAGGCCCTGGCCCGGGCGGCCGTAATGCACCACCTGCGGCTCGTCGTGGTAGACCTTGCCGATGCCGTGGCCGCAGTACTCGCGCACCACGCTGAAACGCTCGCCTTCGGCATAGCTCTGGATGGCATGGCCGATGTCGCCCAGGGTGGCGCCCGGGCGCACCGCGCGGATGCCGCGCCACATGGCTTCGTACGTGGTTTCCACCAGGCGGCGGGCCATCACCGACGGGGTGCCGACGAAGTACATGCGGCTGGTGTCGCCGTGCCAGCCGTCCTTGATGACGGTGACGTCGATGTTGATGATGTCGCCATCCTTGAGCACCTTCCCTTCACTGGGGATGCCGTGGCAGATGACATTGTTGACCGAGGTGCACACGGTCTTCGGGAAGCCGCGGTAGCCGACGTTGGCCGGAATCGCGCCCTGCACGTTCACGATGTGGTCGTGGCAGATGCGGTCCAGTTCCTCGGTGGTGACACCGGGCTTGACGTGGGGGGTGACGATGTCGAGCACTTCGCTGGCCAGGCGGCCGGCGATGCGCATCATCTCGATTTCCTGCGGGGTTTTCAGATTCACGCTCATGGCACCCATTATCGCCGATCCGGCCGCAATCTGAACGAACGCCACCCAACTGCCGATCCGGGTCATGCACGGTTCCGGCAAGGAAAGTGAAAGCGTGATGGCCTCCGCTTTTTCGTCTGCCTAATTATCACGGATTACAGACACTTACGCCTCCTAAGCTGGATCCACCGTCGTCAAAGCGGCACCGAACGTGCCGTCTTCGCCTTGTTCAACGGACCTTCGGGTCAGGGAGGTTGTTCATGCGATCCCCAGTTCGATCCCCGCTGGCATGGGCCGTGGCCGGGTTCCTGCTGTCCAGCCCGGCACTGGCCGCCGATACCACCACCTTCAATGTCACCCTGGTGGTCACCAAGGCCTGCACCATCACCGCGGCGGCGGCCACCAACGTCGACTTCGGTACCGCCGCTTCGACCACGGCGACCCCCACCTTGGGCCAGGGCACGGTCACCGCCCAGTGCTCGGCACTGACCCCGTACACGATTTCACTGAATGCAGGTGCCAACGCCAGCACCGCCAATGACGTCACCACCCGCCGGATGAAGAACACCAATGCGGCGGTGACCGCCAACAACTATGTCGGCTACCAGCTCTACCAGGATGCCGCACATACCCTGGTCTGGGGCGCCACAACCGGCACCAACACCCAGGCCGGCATCGGCACCGGCCTGGCCGTGCCCTACATCGTCTACGGCCAGATCCTGAACCTGAGCACCAACAACCCGGCCGCCGGTAGCTACCTGGATACGGTTACCGCCACGATCACCTATTGATGGAGCACGCCCGCATGGCCGGATCCCGCCCGTGGCGCGCCACCGGCGTGGCGCTGCTCGCCCTGTACCTGCTTGCCATCGCGGCCGCCGGCGCCACCAGCCTGCAGGTGGCCCCGACCAGCCTGCAGCTGGAAGCCCGCCAGCGTGCCGGCGAATTGTGGCTGACCAACAGCGGCACCTCACCGGTGAAGCTGCAGGTACGCGTGTTCCGCTGGGTGCAGCAGGACGGCCAGGAACAGCTGCTGCCCACCGATGCGTTGATGGCCACTCCGCCGATGCAGGAACTGGCCGCCGGACAGCAGCAGCTGGTGCGGGTCATGCGTGCGGACAAGGAACCGCCAGCGGCACAGCAACATTACCGCCTGATCGTTGACGAGGTGCCCGACCTGGCCATCCGCGCGGGTGGCATGCAGTTCGTCCTGCGCTATTCGATCCCGGTGTTCGTGCAGCCCTCGGCCGGCACGCTGGCGCCGCAGCTGCAGGCCCGGCTGGTAAAGCTGGCGGACGGCCGCAACGGCGTCGAAGTAGCCAATTCGGGCAACAGTTACGCTCAGATCGCCGATCTCGCGCTGGGCAGCGCCACGCGCCCACGCATCGTCCATCCTGGACTGCTGGGCTACGTACTGCCCGGTCAGGTGATGCGCTGGCCGATCGAACGCACGGTGATCGACCGCGACAACGACCAGATCACGGCCAAGCTCAATGGCGAGTCGGAACAGACGCCACTGTCGCCCCCACCGGCTCGCTGAGGCCATGATGGGCGCGTTGCTGGCTGCCCTGGTTCCCGCGGCGACCGAGGCTGCCGATGTGTCCGGCGTGGCCACGGCGGCTGATGTATCCGGCGTGTCGGCCGATGCGATCCTGCCACCCCCCACCCCGCTGACCGCCAGCCAGACGCTGTACCTGGATGTGTCGCTCAACAGCACGCCGCGCGGCCTGCTGCCGTTCACCGAGAACCGTGGCCGGCTGCAGGCCAGCCCCGAAGTGCTGCGCCAGCTCGGCTTCAACGCCAGCGGCGATGCACCGGTCTACCTGGACCAGATCAGCGGTGCGGTGGTGCGCTACGACGCCCACATGCAGACCCTGGCGCTGGACGTGCCGCTGGACCAGCTGACACTGCCCACCACCGTGCTCAGCCGCCCGCAGACGCGCGCCCCCACCGGCAGCGCCTCGCCCGGCGTGCTGCTCAACTACGACGTCTACGGCAGCCAGGTGGACACGCTCGGCAACCTCAGCCTGAGCTCGGAGCTGCGCGTATTCGGTATCGGGAATGGCACTTTCGAGAACACCGCCATCAGCCGCCGCTACCAGCAACCCGGCGACCGCCATTGGCGCGGCGAGAGCGTGCGCCTGGACACGCGTTGGAGCCTGGATTTCCCCGATAGCGCAACGACCCTGGAGGTCGGCGACTTCTACAGCGGGTTCGTCGACTGGACCCGCCCCGTGCGCCTGGGTGGCCTGCAGATCGGCCGCAACTATGGCCTGCAGCCCTACCGCGTGCTGACGCCCACGCCGAGTTTCCTCGGCCAGGCCGTGGTGCCCTCCACGGTCGAGCTGTATGTCGATGGCCTGCGCCAGTACAGCGGGCAGGTGCCGGTCGGTCCCTTCCAGCTCGCAGCACAACCCGGCATCAGCGGCACCGGCAACGCGCAGGTGGTGGTGACCGACGCATTCGGCCGAATGCAGACGCTGGACTTCAGTTTCTACGGCACCCAGCAGCTGCTGGCCAAGAGCCTGTCGGACTGGTCGGTCGGCGTCGGCCACCTGCGCCGGGATTTCGGCGAGCGCTCCTTCGCCTATGACGATCGCACGGTGGCCAGCGCCAGCTGGCGCGGCGGTGTCACCGACACGTTCACCGGCGAGGCGCATGCCGAAGGCGGCGGCGGCCTGGCCCAGGGCGGCATTGGCGGCTGGTGGCTGCTCGGCGCCGCCGGCGTGTTCAATGCCGCCTATGCGCACAGTGACTACCACGGCCTGCAGGGTGGGCAATGGGCGCTGGGCTACAGCTGGAACAACCGTCGCTTCAACGTCAATCTGCGCAGCGTGCGCAGTCACGGCGACTACCGCGACCTGGGCGCGCTGCAAGGCAACCTGCCACCAAGCATCAGCGAGCAGGCCACGGTCGGCCTGGACCTGCTGCGGCTGGGCACGCTCAGCGCCAGCTATCTGCGCCTGCGCTACCCCGACGGCGACGACAACCGCTATGCCAGCCTGTTCTGGTCGCGCACCTGGAGCCAACGCTGGTCGGCCTACCTGTCGGTGAACCAGAACCTGGACCGCAGCGATGACCGCAGCATCTATCTGTCGATGACTGCCAGCCTGGGCAACAATCGCCAGGCCAGCCTCTCCAGCCAGCGCAACGGCGACAGCCAGAGCTGGGTCGCGGACGTGACCCAGCCGGTGCCCGGCGATGGCAGCGCCGGCGGCGTCGGCTGGCGCGCGCAGCTGCGCCACGGCGAGGACGGCAACGGCGGCCTGGCCGAGGTCGGCATCCTCAACGATGTCGGCCGCTATTCTTTCGGTGCCTCGCGCCAGGGCGGGCTCAACCATGCCTACGCCAGTGCCAGCGGCAGCCTGGTGTGGATGGGCGGGCACGCCTTCGCCACGCGCGAGGTATCCGATGCGTTCGCGGTGATCAGCACCAATGGCGTCGGCGGCGTCCCGGTGCGGCTGGAGAACCGCCTGATCGGTGTCACCGACGATCGCGGCCTGCTGCTGGTCAGTCCGTTGCTGTCCTGGCAGCGCAACCGGGTCTCGATCGACACCCTGGACCTGCCCGAAGACATGCGTGCCGACCGCATCGAGGACTGGGTCACGCCGCGCCAGCGCGCGGGCACCCGCGTGACCTTCCAGCTGCGTTCGCGGTCGTCACTGGGCCTGACCCTGCTGGCCATGGACGGCCAGCCTCTGGAGGTGGGCAGCGAGGTGCAGCTGCCTGACGGTCGCCAGGCCACGGTCGGCTACGACGGCCTGCTCTATCTGGAAGATGTCGCCGCCGGCAGCGTGCTGTACGTCACCACCAGCCATGGCCCGTGCCGGGTGAAGGTACCGGACCCGCCCAAGGTGGTGGCGTCCGGTGCCCGCCCGAAGCCGGCGCCGCAGCAGTGCATCCCGGAGGTGGCGCCATGAGGGTGCTGCTGCTCGTCCTGCTGCTGTGGGCCGGCCTGCTGGCAGCGGCGCCGGCCGGTGCCACAGCGGTCTGCACGGCGGTCGCCAATCCGACCCTGCCGTTCGGCAACATCAACAGCAATGCACCCGGCCCGAGCACGGCCAACCTCAACATCACGGTGACCTGCACCACCGCCGCGCTGAGCCTGCTGGCCACCACCGGCGTGCGCGTCTGCGTGGGCATCGGCGCAGGCAGTGGCGGCGGCAGCAGTTCCACGTTCCGCACGATGGCCACCTCCACCAGCGACACGATGAATTTCCAGCTGTACAACAACGCCAGCTTCGGCCAGGTCACTGGCCTGGTCCCGCGCGGCACGCCGCCAGCGCAGGAGCTGACCATGAGCTACAACGTACCGCTGCTGACCGGCGGCAGTGGTGCGCAGACTGTGCAGCTGTTCGGTCAGATTCCGGCCAACCAGGTCCTCGCCTCCGGCGCGTACAGCAGCACTTTCAGCGGTGCCGGCGTGGTGCTGACCTGGGCCTGGAACGAGGTGCTGGCCGGTAGCGCCACCGTCCCCGCCACCTGCAACGGCGGTGCCACCGGTACCAACAGCGCGAGTGCGGCCTTCAGTTTCACCGCTACCGCCAACGTGCTGCCGCAATGCGGCAGCTACGTCACCACCAACATGAATTTCGGCAACGTCACCGGCGGCATCCCGGCCAACATCGACCAGACCGCCACCCTGACCCTGACCTGCCTGAAGAACACCGCCTTCCAGGTCGGCCTGAACAACGGCCAGAACAATCCTGCCGCCACCACCACCCGGCGCATGGCCACCACCATCGGCAGCGGCACCTACTACCTCCCCTACGAGCTGTACCGGGATCCGGCACGAAGCCAGCGCTGGGGCAACACCCTGACGGTCGACACGGCCAGCAGCACCGGCACCGGAAGCGCACAGCAGCTGACCATCTACGGCCGGGTACCGCCGGTCACCGGCCAGCCCCCAGCCGGCACCTACAACGACCTGGTGACGGTGACGATCACCTACTGACCTGCGTGCCGACCAACGGTCGGCACCCACCGGACGAAGGCCGTGCCGAGCGCGGGCTCGGCGCTACAGTTGCGGCGCATCCAGCCGATACCGCGCAGCAAGATCTTTCAGCACGGTGGTTGGCAGGTGATTCGCGCATTTCTGATCGGGGCGATGCTGGTCGCCAGCACGCCGGCCCGCGCCGAACCGCGCAGCAGCACGCTGCAGATCCGGCTGACCGTGGTCGAATCCTGCAGCGACGATGCCGGCGCTCCCCGTTGCGCGGCGCCACACCAGCGCAGTGACGCCCCCAAGGTGCCGCCCCAGGTCCGCGACCTCGCACCACCGGCGACAGACGACAGCGCAATGCCCTCCGTGACCCTCATCTACTGATGCGCGCGCTGCTGATCCTGCTTGGACTGCTGCTGGCGCAGCCCTCGGCGGCGCTGGAGCTGTTGCCGACCACCCTGCAGCTACCCGCCGAAGGCGGCCGCGCCGAACTGTGGCTGCGTAATCCGGGGCCCGGCCGCTGGCAGGGCCAGGTGCAGGTGCTGGCCTGGGAGCAGCAACTGGACGCCGAACGACTGCAGCCCAGCGACCGGATCCGGGTCAGCCCTGCGCGGCTGGACCTGGCCCCTGGCAGCACCCAGCGCGTCTGGCTGCTGCCAGGCGGTCCGCCAGCATCGGTGGGTGAACAGGCCTATCGGATCGTACTGGCGCCGGCCTTGCCGGGATTGCCCCGCTACTCGCTGCCGTTGTTCCGCGGCCCAGCGGCGCCAGCGCTGCATGCCTGGCTGCAGGCCCGCGTCGAGGCACATGGGCCTCAGGCCATGCTGCGACTCAGCAATTCCAGTACGCTGCATGGCCGCCTGCACGATCTGCGATTCATAGCGGCCGACGGCCAATCGTCGCTGCTGGTGGCCGGGCTGGCCGGCTATATCCTCGCAGGCCATGAACGTCGCTGGCCCCTGCCCGCCCGCCCCGATGGCTATGTGGGCGGCCACTTCCGGGCCCGCCTGCAGGACGGCCGCGAGGTCGATCTGGCCGCATCTGACCCTGCCATTGCAGCGGACGCCCCCAGCGGGCTATAATCGACCGGATTCCTGCCGCCTGCGTGCGCGGGAGCCCGTCCACACCGGACGTCACCGGTGAATCCACACCTGCTGCCCCCATCCGTGCCGGGGTGCTCCGCGAGGAGTTCGGCCACGGAGGCAACAGGGAAGCCCAACCCCGGAACCGATCGCGCTTCCACGCGTCCCGCATACCTATCCCGCGGGCGGAATCGCTGGTTCCCTATCAGGAGTATTGCAATGCCCCAGGTCACCATGCGTCAGATGCTGGAAGCCGGCGTCCACTTCGGCCACCAGACCCGCTACTGGAACCCGAAGATGGCTCCGTACATCTTCGGCGCCCGCGGCAAGATCCACATCATCAACCTGGAAAAGACCGTCCCGCTGTTCAACGATGCGATGAACTTCATCTCGTCGGTTGCCCAGAAGCGCGGCACCGTCCTGTTCCTGGGCACCAAGCGCAGCGCCCGCGAAACCATCAAGGAAGAAGCCGAGCGTTGCGGCATGCCGTTCATGAACCAGCGTTGGCTGGGCGGCACCCTGACCAACTTCCGTACCGTCAAGCAGTCGGTTGCCCGCCTGAAGGAACTGGAAGCCGGTGAAACCGACGGCACCTTCGAGAAGCTGGTCAAGCACGAAGTGCTGGGCCTGCGTCGCGAGCGCGACAAGCTGGAAGCCTCGCTGGGCGGCATCAAGGACATGAACCGCCTGCCGGACGCCATCTTCGTGATCGACATCGGCCACGAAGACATCGCGATCAAGGAAGCCAAGAAGCTGGGCATTCCGGTCATCGCCGTGGTCGACACCAACTACAACCCGGAACTGGTGGACTACGCCATCCCGGGCAACGACGACGCCATCCGCGCTGTGCAGCTGTACGCCCGCGCCGCTGCCGACGCCGTACTGGAAGGCAAGGCCGCTGCGCCGCACGCCGCTTCGGTGCGCGAGGAAGAGTTCGCGGAAGCCGCTGCTGAAGGCGAAGAGAAGCCGGCCCGCCGCGCTCCGGCCAAGAAGGCTGCCAAGAAGGGCGACGACGCCCAGGCCTGATCCAGGCCCGGGTGGACGCCCGGCGTCCACCCTCCCTGCACGCAGCCCCTGGCGCGTGACAGGACCGTGTCACACGGGCCGGCCACCATGCCGGCCCAACCCCTTTCTTTCGTGAGGTAATCCCGTGGAAATCACTGCTTCCCTGGTCAAGGAACTGCGCGAGCGCACCGGCGCCGGCATGATGGAATGCAAGAAGGCGCTTACCGAAGCCAACGGCGACATCAACGCCGCTGCTGAAGCCATGCGCAAGTCCGGCGCTGCCAAGGCCGACAAGAAGGCTGACCGCGTGGCCGCCGAAGGCCGTCTGGGCCTGGCCCAGGACGGCGGCAAGGCCGTGCTGGTCGAAGTCAACTCGGAAACCGACTTCGTCGCCAACGATGACAACTTCAAGTCCTTCGTCAACGCCGTCGCCGCCGCTGCCCTGGCATCGGGCGCCAATGACGTCGAAGCCGTGAAGGCCGCCACGCTGGCCGACGGCCGCACCGTTGAAGAAGCACGCGCCACCGCCGTGCAGACCCTGGGCGAGAACATCCAGATCCGCCGCATGGTCAAGGTCGACACCACCGGCAACATCGGCGCCTACGTCCACACCAACGGCAAGGTCGGCGTGCTGGTCGACCTGGTCGGCGGCGACGTCGAGCTGGCCCGCGGCCTGGCCATGCACGTGGCCGCGCTGAAGCCGCCGCACAACAAGGCTGCGGACGTTCCGGCTGACTTCGTCGAAAAGGAAAAGGAAATCGAGCTGGCCAAGATGACCGAGAAGGACAAGGCCAAGCCGGCCGACATCCTGGAAAAGATCATCAGCGGCAAGATCAACAAGATCGTCAGCGACGTGACCCTGTACGGCCAGACCTACGTGCTGGGCGACACCACCGTCGAGCAGGTGGTCAAGGCCGCTGGTGCGGACGTGGCAGGCTTCAAGCTGCTGATCGTCGGCGAAGGCATCGAAAAGGTGGTGGAAGACTACGCCGCCGAAGTTGCCAAGGCGATGCAGGTCTGATTCCAGCCCTCCGGCTGTGAAGCGACCAGAAGGAGCCGCGGGAAACCGCGGCTCTTTTTTTATGCATGGGCCCAGGGATTAACCCATGGCCCCTCGATGGGTGCGCACCGTTGGTGCGCACAACCGGCACCTTTGCGTTGCGCTCGAATCAAGCCGATACTCAGTCGCAGGGAATCCTCAGTCACTTAGCAGGAACGAAAATCGCGGACTGTGATGCATTCCTAGGTATTCTTGTCCCAATGGAATTGAACGACCCGACATGCCTCCCGAGCTGACAGCTGCCCTGGCGCTCTGCCGCAACCTGCCTTCGCCACCCGGTATTGCCCTGCGCATCATCGAACTGGCTCAGGACCCGGAAGCGGACATCGCCACCGCCGCCGACATCATCGCCATCGACATGGCGCTGAGCGCTCGCATGCTGCGCATCGCCAATTCGCCGCTGTATGCCAGCCGCCGTCGGATCGAGAACCTCGGCCAGGCGCTGACCATGCTGGGCCTGAACGCCACGATCAGCCTCGCCCTCGGCTTCACCGTCACCCAGGGCCTGGCCGGCGGTGGCGCCGATCATGACCTGCGCCAGCGCGCGTGGAAGCGCAGCATCCTCAGTGCCCTGGCCGCCAGCCAACTGGGCCAGGCGCGCGGCCTGCGCCGGCTGGAGGAGCTGATGCTGGCCGGACTGCTGCAGGACCTGGGCGTGCTGTGCCTGGCCCAGGCCGAATCGGAGCGCTACCTGCCACTGCTGCGCGAGGCACGCGACAACATCGACCTGGTTTCCCGCGAGCGCGAGGCGCTGGGCTGCAGCCACGCCGACGTCGGCGCCTGGGTGGCCGAGCAATGGGGCCTGCCACGTTACCTGGTGGAGAGCATCAGCCACAGCGAGGACGAGGACGCCGCCGAATCGCCATTCCAGGTCTGCGTGCAACTGTCCGGCGCAGTGGCCGACATCTGGCTGGATAACGATGCCGATGCCGCGCGCGAGCGCGCACTGCAGCAGGTGCACGACCGCCTGGAGCTGGACAGCGCGCGCTTCGACCAGGTGCTGGCCCGCATCAGCGAGGCCTTGCCCGACATCGCCAGCCTGTTCGATGCCAGCCTCAATTCGCCGGCGCGGGTACGCGAGCTGATCGATCACGCGCAGGAACTGGCCACGCTGCGCAACCTGCGCGAACTGCAGGATGCCGACCAGGCACGCCGCCGTGCCGACGAATTCGAGGCGCGCGCCAAGCGCCTGGCCGACCAGGCCCATCGTGATGCATTGACAGGCGTGCTCAACCGCCGCCAGCTGGAAGCGGTGCTGGAGCAGGAATTCCTGCGTGCCGGCCGCCAGGGCTGGCCACTGTCGGTGGCCTTCATCGACCTGGACGACTTCAAGAAGATCAACGACGCCCACGGCCACCTGACCGGCGACGAGGTGCTGCGCGCCTTCGCCGGCAAGCTGCAGGGCCAGTTGCGCAACAGCGACACCGTGGCCCGCTTCGGCGGCGAGGAGTTCGTCGCGCTGCTGCCCAACACCAGCGAAAGCGTGGCCCTGGACGTGATCCGCCGGGTGCTGGCCAACATCGTCGCCACGCCGATGGCCGAGCTGGAGGGTGGTCCGCTGTTCGTCACCTTCTCCGCCGGCGTGGCCACCCAAGGCGGCTACGAGCGCTTCGCCGACGTCCAGGACCTGCTGCGCGCGGCCGACGACGTGCTGTACCGCTCCAAGAACCTGGGCCGCAACCGGGTGATCGCCCGCTCGCCGGGGGCGCTGGGCCATGACGAGCTGTCGGCCACGGCCAGCGCCGAACTGGGCTGAACGGGACGCCCCGGCCGACCGGGCGAACCACCGGATTCTGCGCCGCAGTGCACAAAACACTTTGGCACAACGCCGCATGCGCGTAGAATCGCCCGCGATTTCCACGCACCCGAGGTCCCCATGTCCAAGCTCGCCTATCGCCGCATCCTTCTGAAACTGTCCGGGGAGGCGCTGATGGGAGACGAGGACTACGGCATCGACCCGAAGATCATCAATCGCCTCGCCCGTGAGGTCATCGAAGCCCAGCAGGCCGGTGCCGAGGTCGCGCTGGTGATCGGAGGTGGCAACATCTTCCGCGGCGCCGGTCTGGCCGCCGGCGGCATGGACCGCGTAACCGGCGACCAGATGGGCATGCTGGCCACCGTCATCAACGCCCTGGCCATGCAGGACGCCCTCGAGAAGCTGGGTGCCAAGGCCCGGGTGATGAGCGCAATCAAGATCAACGACGTGTGCGAGGACTACATCCGCCGCCGCGCCATCCGCCACCTGGAAAAGGGCCGCCTGGTGATCTTCGCTGCCGGCGTCGGCAGCCCGTTCTTCACCACCGACTCCGGCGCCGCGCTGCGCGCGATCGAGATCGGCGCTGACCTGCTGCTGAAGGCCACCAAGGTCGATGGCGTGTACGACAAAGACCCGAACAAGCACAGCGATGCGGTCCGCTTCGACAGCCTGAGCTACGACGAAGTGATCCGCCGCGGCCTGGAAGTGATGGACACGGCGGCCTTCGCTCTGGCCCGCGACAGCGACCTGCCGATGCGCGTGTTCGACATGGGCCAGCCGGGCGAACTGCTGAAGATCCTCAACGGCGCGAACATCGGCACCCTGGTCCAGGGCCGCGACCCGGCCTGAGCCTGAGCGCAAAGCGACAACCGGGCCGATTCAGGCCCGGCAGCGTCCCGTATTCGCCTATAATCGCCCGATTCCAGATACATCCAGGACCGGGCGATGCTCAACGACATCAAGAACAACGCGCAGACGCGCATGGCCAAGAGCATTGACGCTCTGAAGCACACCCTCACCTCCATCCGGACCGGCCGTGCCACCCCGGCCCTGCTGGACCGCGTGACGGTCAGCGCCTATGGCAACGCCAGCACCCCGCTGAACCAGGTCGCGTCGATCTCCAACGCCGACGCCCACTCGCTGCTGGTCACCCCGTTCGACAAAGGCATGATCAAGGAGATCGAAAAGGGTCTCTACAACGCCGAGTTCACTCCGAACACGCTGGGCACCGCGATCCGCATCAACATGCCGCCGCCGACCGAAGAGCGCCGCAAGGAGCTGGTCAAGCAGGTGCAGAAGGAAGGGGAAGGCGCCAAGATCGCGATCCGCAACATCCGTCAGGACGCGAACAAGGAAATCGCCAAGCTGGTCAAGGACAAGGCGATCAGCGAAGACGAGAAGAAGCGCGGCGAAGACGACATCCAGAAGCTGACCGACGCCAACATCAAGGACGTCGACAAGGTCGTTTCCGACAAGGAAAAAGAACTGCTGTCGGTCTGAAGTCGATGCCTTCAGTCCCGCCTCCGTTGCCTGCCTCCCTGCCCCGCCACATTGCCATCATCATGGATGGCAATGGGCGTTGGGCACAGCAGCGCCGTCGCCCCCGCGTGATCGGCCACCGTGCCGGCGCGCGCGCGGTCAACCGCACCATCGAGCGCTGCCTTGAACTGGGCATTCCGGCGCTGACCCTGTTCGCCTTCTCCAGCGAGAACTGGGGCCGGCCGCAGGAGGAAGTGGACGCGCTGATGAAGCTGTTCCTCGGTGCACTCGACCGCGAAGTGGACGAGCTGCACCGGCGTGGCGTGCGCGTGCGCTTCATCGGCGAACGCGAGCGCTTCGGCGCCGGGCTGGTCAGCCGCATGCAGCTGGCCGAGCAGCGCACCGCCGACAACACCACCCTGACCCTGTCGATCGCCGCCAGCTACGGTGGCCGCCAGGACATCGCCCGCGCCGCGCGCGCCCTGGCCGTCGAAGTGGCGGCCGGTCGCCTTCTGCCCGAGCAGATCGATGAATCGCTGCTGGGCAGCCAGGTGGCCCTGGCCGACCTGCCGCCGCCGGACCTGTTCATCCGCACCGGCGGCGACACCCGCATCAGCAACTTCCTGCTGTGGCAGCTCGCCTATACCGAACTGTGGTTCACCGAGGCCCTGTGGCCGGACTTCGACGCCGGGCAGCTGCAGCAGGCGCTCGACGCCTATGCCGGTCGCGAGCGTCGTTTCGGCCTGACCAGCGCCCAGATTGCCGCACTGGCCACCGAGACTTCCAGCCCATGACCAAGACCCGAGTCCTTGCCGCGCTGATCATGGCGCCGCTAGCCATTGCGGCGATCCTGCTGCTGCCTACGCAATGGCTGGCCGCCGCCGCCGCCGCCGTGCTGCTGATCGGCCTGTGGGAATGGCTGAAGCTGGCCGGTATCGAAGACACCCTGGCGCGCACTGTGCTGCTGGTGCTGAACCTGCTGCTGATGGTGCTGCTGGTCTGGGCCGATGGCAGCACCCTGGTCCTGTTCCAGATAACCACGCTGGCCGGCGTTGCCTGGTGGCTGGCCGCGCTGGTCTGGTTGCGCTTCTTCAACTTCGGTGCGCAGCCGTCGGCACCCTCGCGGATCCTGAAGATGCTGGCCGGTACCCTGGCCATCGTGCCGGCGTGGGCCGCGCTGGTGCTGATCCATGCTGGCGGCGATCCGCCGGGCCAGCAGGGCCACCTGTGGCTGCTGGCTGCGCTGGCGCTGGTGTGGGCGGCCGACTCGGGCGCCTATTTCGCTGGCCGCCATTTCGGCAAGCACAAGCTGGCGCCGCGGATCAGCCCCAACAAGACCTGGGAAGGCCTGTTCGGCGGCCTGCTGGCCGGTGTCGCCGTGGCCCTCGGCCTGGGCTGGCTGGCTGGCATCGATGCCGCACACCTGCCCGGCCTGTTGATCACCGCGGTGGTGGCGGTGTTCGCCTCGGTCCTGGGCGACCTGTTCGAGAGCCTGATCAAGCGCCATGCCGGCGCCAAGGACTCGGGCCACCTGATCCCGGGCCACGGTGGCGTGCTCGACCGGGTCGACGGCGTCCTCGCCGCCGTGCCGGTGTTCGCGCTGGGCAAGGAAATCTTCGGGTTCTGACCATGAATGCAGCTGCAGACCTGCGCCGGGTCGCCGTGTTCGGCGCTACCGGCTCGATCGGCGCCTCCACGCTGGACGTGATCGCCCGCCACCCGCACCGCTACCAGGCCACGGTGCTCGCTGCCGGCCGCCAGGTGCAGGCGCTGCTGGCGCTGTGCCGCCAGCACAGACCCGCGCACGCGGTGATCGCCGACGCATCGCTGTTCGCCGAGCTGCGTGACGGCCTGCGCGAGGCCGGACTGGCCACCGAGGCTCATGCCGGCCAGGCCGCGCTGGACCAGCTGGCCGCCAGCGATGCCTGCGATACCGTGGTCGCGGCCATCGTCGGCGCGGCCGGCCTGTCCTCGACCCTGGCTGCCGCCGCCGCCGGCAAGCGCATCCTGCTGGCCAACAAGGAATCGCTGGTGCTGGCCGGCGAACTGCTGACCCGGACGGCCGAACGTGCCGGTGCCGAAATCATCCCGATCGACAGCGAGCACAGCGCGATCTTCCAGTGCCTGCGCTCGCGCGATGCCAGTGTCGACGGCGCCGGCGTGCGCCGGATCCTGCTGACCGCCTCCGGCGGCCCGTTCCGTGGCCGCAGCCGCGCCGAGCTGGCCCAGGTCACCCCCGCCCAGGCCGTTGCCCACCCCAAGTGGTCGATGGGGCCGAAGATCTCGGTCGATTCGGCGACGTTGATGAACAAGGGCCTGGAAGTCATCGAGGCCCACCACCTGTTCGGCGTGCCCGGCGAGCGCATCGAGGTGCTGGTGCACCCGCAGAGCCTGGTCCATTCGCTGGTCGAGTTCGTCGATGGCTCGACCCTGGCCCAGATGGGCCTGCCGGACATGCGCACCACCCTCGCCGTTGGCCTGGGCTGGCCGCAGCGCATCGAATCGGGCGTGGCCGGGCTGGACCTGCTGGCCCAGGGCCGCCTGGATTTCGAGGCCCCGGATACCGACGCCTTCCCCTGCCTGGCGCTGGCCTGGCAGGCGATGCAGGCCGGCGGCACCGCGCCGGCGGTGCTGAACGCCGCCAATGAAGAGGCGGTTTCAGCGTTTCTTCAGGGCCGGATCGGTTTCCTGACGATCCCGGAGCTGGTTGCTAACGCTCTTTCAACACTGCCGACCCAGCCAGCCGATACACTGGAGGTCCTGTTGTCCGCCGACCAGCGGGCACGCCAGCTCACCCTGAACGCCATCGACGCCGCCTGAACGACCGCCTCGCCCAGCATGACGCCGCCGCCCTTGCCCACCACTGTGAGCCTGCATGACTGACTTCATCGGATCGGTCTGGTGGATGATCGTCAGCCTCGGGCTGCTGGTCACCTTTCACGAGTTCGGGCATTACTGGGTCGGGCGCCTGTGCGGGGTCAAGATCCTGCGTTTCTCGGTCGGCTTCGGCCGGCCACTGTGGTCGCGCCGCGACCGGCACGGCACCGAGTTCGCCATCGCCGCCATCCCGCTGGGCGGTTACGTGAAGTTCCTCGACGAACGCGAGGTCGAAGTCCACCCGCACGAGCGCGGCCAGGCCTTCAACCACAAGACCGTCTGGCAGCGCATCGCGATCGTTGCCGCCGGCCCGATCGCCAATCTGCTGCTGTGCATCCTGCTGCTGTGGGCGATGTTCGTGATCGGCAAGCAGGATTACTCGCCCACCATCGGCCGTGTCAGCGGCATCGCCGCCAGTGCCGGCCTGGCCAGCGGCGACCGCGTGCTGCGCGTGGACGACCGCCAGGTGGTCACCCTCGGCGAGGCCAGCATGGCGCTGACCGCAGCCGCGATGGACCGCCGCGACGTGAAGCTGGAAGTGCTGGATACGGCCGACCAGGTACGCACGCGCACCCTGCCGCTGTCGCAGCTGCCGGCGGGTTTCGATGAGCGGCGGGTGCCGATCCTGGCTGGCCTGCACTGGCAGTCGTGGCTGCAGCCGGCGCAAGTGGAGTCGCTGACTGCGGACTCCGTGGTGGCAGGGCAACTGCAGCCAGGCGACCTGATCGTGGCCATCGACGGCCAGCGCATCGACAGCGTCGACCAGGTGATCGGCGAGATCCAGGCCCTGGGCCGTGCCGGCGGGCCGGGAATGATCGAGGTCCTGCGTGGCGGCGAGCGCCTGGCGCTGGAAGTCACCCCGCGCCAGGGCAAGGACGGCAAGGGCAATCCGGTCTGGCAGATCGGCGTCGGCTTCCCCACCAGCTACAGCCCCGCCTATGACACCCTGCTGCGCTATGGCCCGCTGGATGCGGTGACCGTGGCGGTGCGCGAGACCGGCCGCCTGGCCGCCGACTCGCTGGGCATGATGGGTCGCATCGTGACCGGCAAGGCCTCGCTGCAGAACGTTTCCGGGCCGGTCACCATCGCCCGCGTGGCCAATGTCTCGGCCAAGCGCGGCCTCGACTGGTTCCTGCAGTTCCTGGCCCTGCTGTCGCTCAGCCTGTGCATCATCAACCTGCTGCCGATCCCGATCTTGGACGGCGGCCACCTGCTGTATTACCTTATCGAGTTGGTCAAGGGCAGCCCGCTGAGCGAGCGTGCCATCGCCGCCGGCCAATACATCGGCCTGGCGTTGCTGGCCGGGCTGATGGGGTTGGCGTTCTACAACGACATCCTCGGCCTGGTCCCGCGATGAACTTTTCCACGTTGTTGCCGTCTACAGCGTCGGCATCCCGCACCAATGAAATCGACCTTCCTACCGGACGTGACATGACGCGACTCCCCAATCGCCGCCTGCTGGCCCTCGCCCTCGCCGCCGTCACCGGCGCTCCCGCCCTGGCCCAGGCAGCCGAGCCCTTCACTGTCAGCGACATCCGCGTCGATGGCCTGCAGCGCATCAGCTCGGGCACGGTGTTCACCTACCTGCCGGTGGAACGCGGCGAGACGATCACCGACAACAAGGTCGGCGAGACGATCCGCGCCCTGTACAAGACCGGCTTCTTCGAAGACGTGCAGCTGGACCGCCAGGGCACGATCCTGGTGGTGACCGTCAAGGAACGCCCGGCGATCAACAAGCTGACCGTGACCGGCAACAAGGACATCAAGTCCGACCAGCTGCTCAAGGGCCTGTCCGACATCGGCCTGACCGAGGGCGGCACCTTCGATCGCCTGAGCCTGGACCGCGTGACCCAGGAACTGCGCCGCCAGTACAACGACCGTGGCAAGTACAACGTCGACATCACCCCGACGGTGAGCCCGCTGGACCGCAACCGCGTGGACATCGCCATCGCCATCAAGGAAGGCAAGGCCGCCAAGATCCGCCACGTCAACCTGGTGGGCACCGAAAAGTTCGAGAGCAAGGACATCCTGGAGACCTGGGAGTCCAAGGAGCACAACTGGGCGTCGTGGTACCGCCGTGACGACCAGTACTCCAAGGAAAAGCTGTCCGGCGACCTGGAAAAGCTCAACTCCTGGTACCTGGATCGCGGCTACGTCGATTTCAGCATCGATTCCACCCAGGTCTCGATCAGCCCCGACAAGCGCGACATGTTCCTGACCGCGGGCGTGACCGAGGGCGCGCAGTACAAGATTTCCGAGATCAAGGTCAGCGGCGACACCATCCTCCCGCAGGAGGACGTCGAGCGCATGGTGATCCAGAAGTCCGGCGACACGTTCTCGCGTGCCCTGCTGGAGTTCAGCTCGGACACCATCACCAATTCGCTGTCCAACATCGGCTACGCGTTCGCCAAGGTGAACCCGATCCCGACCACCAACCGCGCCGAGCAGACCGTGGCCATCAACATGCAGGTCGTGCCCGGCCCGCGCGTGTCGGTGCGCCGCATCCTGTTCCGCGGCAACACCCGCACGTCCGATGAAGTGATGCGTCGCGAAATGCGCCAGTTCGAGAACAGCTGGTACTCGCAGGCCGCGATCGACCGCTCCAAGATCCGCCTGCAGCGCCTGGGCTACTTCGAATCGGTGGAAGTGGAAACCCCGGCCGTCAGCGGCAGCAACGACCAGGTCGACGTCGTCTACAACGTCAAGGAAACCACCTCGGGCAGCTTCGTGTTCGGCCTGGGTTACTCGCAGTCCTACGGCATGACCACCTCGGTGCAGCTGTCGCAGAACAACTTCCTCGGCGGCGGCAACCGCGTGTCGGTCGAAGCCTCGCGCAGCAGCTACCTGCAGCGCTACGGCTTCAGCTACACCAACCCGTACTTCACCGATGACGGCGTGTCGCTGGGCTACAACCTGTCCTGGCGCGAACTGGATTACTCCGACTTCAACACCGCGCAGTACAACAGCACCAACGGTGCCGCGCAGGTGGTGTTCGGTGTGCCGCTGACCGAGACCGATACCGTCTCGCTGATGTTCGGCATCGACAGCAACCAGATCACCACCTACCAGGGCTCGACCCCGCAGTCGATCATCGACTACATCAACGCCGTCGGTAAGCGCACCTTCCATGCCTGGCGCACCGAGCTGGGCTGGGCGCGCGACTCGCGCAACGACTACTTCATGCCGACCCGCGGTACCTACCAGCGCGTGGGCCTGGAAACCACACTGCCGGGTTCGACCATCGAGTACTACAAGCTGAACTACCAGATCAGCAAGTACTGGCCGATCATGCCGTCGCTGGTGATCAACACCCGCGCCGAAATCGGCTACGGCGATGCCTACGGCAAGGACTACACCCGTACGCTGACCAATCCGGATGGCACCACCCGCACCGTCACCGCCAGCGGCCTGCCGTTCTTCGAGAACTTCTACGCCGGTGGTACCAACTCGGTACGCGGCTTCGAGGACAACACCCTCGGCCCGCGCGAAGTCACCACTGGTTATCCGGAAGGCCAGCCGCTGGGTGGCTCGCTGAAGACCGTCGGTTCGGTGGAAGCCTACTTCCCGCGCCTGTTCGACAGCCCGTCGGCGCGCGTGTCGGCCTTCGTCGACTTCGGCAACGTGTATACCGGCGTGGACAACTTCAAGGCCAACGAGCTGCGCGTATCCACCGGTGTGGCCCTGCTGTGGCGCGCCCCGGTCGGCCCGATCTCGATCAGCTACGCCTTCCCGCTGAAGAAGGAAGACGATGACAAGATCGAACGCCTGCAATTCACGTTCGGTGGGCAGTTCTGACGAACCGCGAGGCGGTTCGCCAGAACTGCCCCCGCATTCCACCTATCCCCCGCGCCGCTACGCATGCCATCCATGGCATGCGCCCTTCGGGCCGTTGCATAGCAACGTTGGGAATCGCTCCTGCGATTCCCAGGGGCGCGCCCCCCTTAACAAAGGGGGGCTCTCCACCAGACGGGGTGCGAAGCGCCGGGCATTGCCCGGCGTTTCCGTTTTACTTGCTCGCCGCCGTTACTTCCCGCGCTCGCGTGAAATCATCTGGTGATGGCGCAGGGGGCTGACCAGGACCGTTGGCGCCATGGATGGCGCCATCGAGCCCCCAGGGATGGGTTTACGGCGTGTCCTGGGCAGCCCCCTGCGCCATCACCCCGGGACATCAGGCAGGCGCCGCTTTTGACCCTGCATGACCGAAATGGCGTCACACGTTAAACTCCCGCCGTGAATACTCCCACCTACACCGCCCAGCAACTCGCCGAGCAGTTCGGCCTGCAGGTCCATGGCGATCCCGCTACCGCCATCCATGGCGTGGCTACCCTCGCCCATGCCGGACCTGGCCAGCTGACCTTCCTTGCCAACCCGCGCTACCGCGCCCAGCTGGCCGACAGCCAGGCCTCGCTGGTGGTCCTGCGTGCCGATGACGTCGAGGCCGCCCCCGGCGCCGCGCTCGTCGCCAAGGACCCGTACACCGCATTCGCCAAGATTGCCGCACTGTTCGACATCGCGCCGACCCGCCCGCCCGGCATCCATCCCAGCGCAGTGATCGATCCCAGCGCCCAGGTCGCCGCCAGCGCCCATATCGGCCCGTTCGTCTCGGTCGGTGCGCGCAGCGTCGTCGGTGAGAACTGCATCATCGGCACCGGCAGCGTGATCGGCGAGGACTGCAGCCTGGATTCCGGCTGTGAGCTGATCGCACGCGTGACCCTGGTCACCCGGGTCAGGCTGGGCAAGCGCGTGCGCGTGCATCCCGGTGCCGTGCTCGGCGCCGACGGCTTCGGCCTGGCGATGGACGCCGGCAAGTGGATCAAGGTGCCGCAGCTCGGCGGCGTCCGCATCGGCGATGACTGCGAGATCGGCGCCAACACCTGCGTCGACCGTGGTGCGCTGGAAGACACCGTGCTGGACGAAGACGTGCGCCTGGACAACCTGGTGCAGATCGCGCACAACGTGCAGATCGGCGCGCACTCGGCCATTGCCGGCTGCACCGGCATCGCCGGCAGCGCCAAGATCGGCCGCTACTGCCTGCTCGGCGGCCACGTTGGCGTGGTCGGCCACCTCGAGATCTGCGACAAGGTCGTGATCACCGGCAAGTCGGTGGTCCGCAACTCCATCCATGAGCCGGGCGAGTACTCGTCCGGCACCCCATTGACCGACAACCGCACGTGGCGCAAGAACGCCGCGCGCTTCAAGCAGCTGGACGCATTGGCTCGCCGCGTTCTGGCTGCTGGCAAGGAGAAAGAATGAACGATTCGCTGCAGCTTCCGATCGACGTCTGCCAGATCCAGGAACTGCTTCCGCACCGCTACCCGTTCCTGCTGGTGGACCGGGTGCTTGAACTCGACGTCGAGGCCAAGCGGATCCTGGCGCAGAAGAACGTCAGCATCAACGAGCCGTTCTTCCAGGGCCACTTCCCGGGCCGCCCGATCATGCCCGGGGTGCTGATCATCGAAGCGCTGGCGCAGGCTGGCGGTGTCATGACCCAGCTCACGCTCGGCCGCGATGCGCAGTCCAAGCTGTTCTACATGGTCAAGGTGGAAAACGCCCGCTTCAACAAGCAGGTCGTGCCCGGTGACGTGCTGATGCTGGACGTGCAGATGAAGCGCCTGATCCGCAACATGGGCTGGTACTACGGCGAAGCCAAGGTCAACGGCGAAGTCGTCGCGTCGGCCGAGGTCATGTGTGCCGGCGCCAAGGGCTGATCCACTGGAGGCAGCAATGACTGACAACGCACCGCGGATCCACCCCACCGCCGTCATCGACCCGGCCGCACGCCTGGCCGACGATGTCCAGGTGGGCGCCTTCACCCTGATCGGCCCCGACGTTGAAATCGGTGCCGGCACGGTGGTGGGCCCTCATTGCAGCATCCACGGCCCGACCCGGATCGGCCGCGACAACCGCTTCGTCGGCCATGCCGCGATCGGTGGCGAGCCGCAGGACAAGAAGTTCGGCGGCGAGCGCACCGAACTGGTGATCGGCGATCGCAACGTGTTCCGCGAGTTCGTCACGCTCAACCGTGGCACCGGCGGCGGCGGCGGCATCACCACCATCGGCAACGACAACTGGATGCTGGCCTACACGCACGTGGCGCACGACTGCCATGTCGGCAACTTCTGCGTGTTCTCCAACAACACCACTCTGGCTGGCCACGTGACCGTGGGCGACTACGTGATCATCAGCGGCTTCGCCGGTGCCCACCAGTTCTGCCGCATCGGCGCGCATGCCTTCCTCGGCATGGGCGCGCTGACCAATGGTGATGTACCGCCGTTCACCATGGTCGGTACCGATTCGCTGGGACGCCCGCGTGGCATCAACAGCGAAGGCCTGAAGCGGCGCGGCTTCGACGCTGACCGCATTTCGGCCATCAAGCGTGCCTACCGCACGCTGTACGTCGCGGGCCTGCCGCTGGCAGAGGCCAAGGTGCAGCTGACCGAACAGGCGCGTGACAGCGACGACGTGAAGGCGATGCTGGACTTCATCGAGCACGCCGAGAGGCCCCTGCTGCGATGAGCAGCTCGACCGGCCAGGCGCCGGCCGGCGCCGCGGTGATCCCGCTGGCCTCGATGGCCGGCAGCGTTCCCGCGCAGCGGGTGCTCAGCGAGCGCCCGTTGCGGATCGCGCTGGTTGCCGGCGAAGCCTCCGGCGACCTGCTCGGTGCGGGCCTGGTGCGTGAACTGAAGGCGCGCTTCCCGAATGCCGAGTTCGCCGGTATCGGCGGCGATGCCATGCGCAGCGCCGGCTGCCAGACCTGGCACGATGCCAGCGAGCTGGCGGTGATGGGCCTGACCGAAGTGCTGCGCCACCTGCCGCGCCTGCTCAAGCTGCGCTCGGCGTTCCGCCAGCGTGCGCTGGACTGGCAGCCGGACGTCTTCATCGGCATCGACGCCCCCGACTTCAACCTGGGCATCGAGCGCTGGCTGAAGCAGCGTGGCGTGCGCACCGTGCATTACGTCAGCCCGTCGGTCTGGGCCTGGCGCGAAAAGCGCGCCGAGAAAATCGGCAGCAGCGCCGACCTGGTGCTGTGCCTGTTCCCGATGGAGCCGCCGATCTATGCCCGGCACGGCATCGACGCGCGCTTCGTCGGCCACCCGATGGCCGATGACATTCCGCTGCAGGGCAACCGCGAGGAAGCACGCGCCGCGCTCGGCCTGCCGGCCTCGGCCAAGGTGCTGGCGGTGTTGCCGGGCAGCCGCCTCGGCGAGATCTCGCGCCTGGGCGAGCCGTTCTTCGAAGCGGCCTGGCAGGTTTCCGAACGCATTCCGGGCCTGCATGTGGTGGTGCCTGCCGCCAACCCGGCCTGCAGGCAGCTGATCGAAGAACAGCTGTCGCGCTCGGCGCTGCCGGTGGCCTACTCGCACGTGCTTGACGGCCAGGCGCGCAACGCGATGATCGCCGCCGACGTGGTGGTGCTGGCCTCCGGCACCGCGACCCTGGAAGCCATGCTGGTGAAGCGGCCGATGGTGGTCGGTTACCGCGTCAACGAACTGACCTATCGACTGGTCAAGGCGCTTGGCCTGATCAAGGTCGACCGCTTCGCCCTGCCCAACATCCTGGCCGGCCAGGACCTGGCGCCGGAACTGATGCAGCACGACTGCACGCCGGACAGGCTGGCCTCGGCCATCCAGCAGTGGTTCGACCACCCGCAGCGGGTGAGCGACCTGCAGGACACGTACGTGCGCCTGCACCAGCGACTGCGACGCAACGCCTCGGCGCGTGCCGCCGATGCCGTCGGCGAGCTGATGATGCGCGACCAGGCGCAGGCATGAGCCGCCGCCACGCCGCAGCAGCCAGCCTGACCCTGTTCGACGGTACGGCAGTGATCGAGCCGGAGCGCCTGGTCGCCGGTGTCGACGAGGCCGGGCGTGGCCCGCTGGCTGGGCCGGTGGCGGTGGCGGCGGTGGTATTCGATCCGTCACGGCCACGCATCAACGGCCTGGATGATTCCAAGCAGTTGACCGCTGCCCGCCGCGAGCAGCTGCATGACCGCATCATCGAGCGCGCCCTGGCCTGGCATGTGGTGCTGGTGGACGTGGACACCATCGACCGCCTGAACATCTACCAGGCCACCCTGCAGGGCATGCGTGACGTCGTTGCAGCGGTCGCCCATGTGGCCGGCTTCGCCCGCATCGACGGCAACGTGGTGCCCAAGGGCCTGGTACTGCCGGCGCAGGCGCTGGTCGGCGGCGATGGCATCGACCGCGCGATCATGGCCGCCTCGATCCTGGCCAAGGTCTCGCGCGATCGCTACATGCAGGCCGTGCACGCCCGCCACCCTCAGTATGGGTTCAAGCAGCACAAGGGCTATGGCACTCCGGCCCACCTGGCCGCCCTGCGCGAGCACGGCCCCTGCGTGGAGCACCGGCGCAGCTTCGCCCCGGTGCGGGAGTGCCTCGGTTGACCTTGTAGAGCCGAGCCCATGCTCGGCTTTCCGCAGCAGCCGAGCGTGGGCTCGGCTCTACAGGAAACGGCCTCCCGCACGCCTGAATCCGGCGCCACGCCGTGCCCCTGTCAAGCCTTGTGGCAACCCCCTGCCCTCGCTACCCTGACCGGGCATTCCAGCGCTTCCCGACCCCGGCGACGAACCTCCGTCAGCACCCGGGGCCCGCGCGCTCCAACCTGGTCCGGCATGTCCAACTCCCGCTTCGTACATCTCCACGTCCACACCGAGTTCTCGCTGGCGGACTCGACCATCCGCGTGCCGGCCAAGCCGGACCAGGCGGACCCGAAGAAGGCCAAGCAGGCCAACCTGCTGTCGCGCTCGGTCGAGCTCGGCCTGCCTGCGCTGGCGGTGACCGACCTCAACAACCTGTTCGCCCTGGTCAAGTTCTACAAGGCCGCCGAAGGCGTGGGCATCAAGCCGATCGCCGGTGCCGACGTGCTGATCGCCGAGGAAGGCCAGGACCCGTGGCGGATGACCCTGCTGTGCCGCGACCGCGAGGGCTACCTGAGCCTGTCGCGGCTGCTGACCCGCGCCTGGATGGAAGGCCATCGCCCGGAAGGCGGTGTGGCCATCCACCCGGACTGGCTGAAGGCCGGCAACGCCAACCTGTTCGCGCTGGCCGGCCGGCAGAGCCTGGCCGGGCGCCTGGCACTGGACGGCAAGCATGAACTGGCCGAGCAGCAGCTGGCCGACTGGCAGCGCGTATTCGGCGATGGCCTGCACCTGGAGCTGACCCGTACCGGCCGCGAGGGCGAGGAAACCTTCAACCAGTTCGCGCTGATGGCCGCTGGCCAGCGCGGCCTGCCGGTGGTCGCCAGCAATGACGTGCGCTTCCTGTCGCCGTCGGATTTCAGCGCGCACGAAGCGCGCGTGTGCATTTCCACCGGCCGCGTGCTGGACGATCCCAAGCGTCCGCGCGAGTACAGCGACCAGCAGTACCTGAAGTCGGCCGAGGAGATGTGCGCGCTGTTCGCCGACATCCCCGATGCGATCGACAACACGCTGGCGCTGGCCGAGCGCTGCAACATCGAGATGCGGCTGGGCACCTACTTCCTGCCCAACTACCCGGTGCCCGACGACGAGACCCTGGACACCTGGATCCAGAAGATGTCGCGCGACGGCCTGGAAGAGCGCCTGGAGAAGAATCCGCTGGCGCCGGGCAAGACCCGTGAGGAGTACTTCGAGCGCCTGGAGTTCGAGCTCGACACCATCATCAAGATGGGCTTCCCCGGCTACTTCCTGATCGTGGCCGACTTCATCCAGTGGGGCAAGAACCAGGGCATCCCGATCGGTCCCGGCCGCGGCTCGGGTGCCGGCTCGCTGGTGGCCTGGGCGCTGAAGATCACCGATCTGGACCCGCTGCCGTACAACCTGCTGTTCGAGCGATTCCTGAACCCGGAACGCGTGTCGATGCCCGACTTCGACATCGACTTCTGCATGGACCGCCGCGACGAGGTGATCGACTACGTCGCCCGCAAGTACGGGCGCGAGCGCGTCAGCCAGATCATCACCTACGGCACCATGGCCGCCAAGGCGGTGGTGCGCGACTCCGGCCGCGTGCTCGGCTTCCCGTATGGCCTGGTCGACGGTGTTTCCAAGCTGATCCCGAACATCCTGGGCATCCACCTGAAGGATGCGCTGGGCAAGGGCAAGGAAGGCCCGAGCTCGGAAATGGCCTCGGCCGAACTGATCCAGCGCTATGAGACCGAGGACGATGTCCGCGACCTGATCGATCTGGCGCTGCAGCTGGAAGACCTGACCCGCAACGCCGGCAAGCACGCCGGTGGCGTGGTGATCGGGCCCGAGCCGCTGAGCGAGTTCTGCCCGCTGTACGCCGAACACGACGAAAATGGGCTCGGCAAGAACCCGGTCACCCAGTTCGACAAGAACGACGTGGAAGAAGTGGGCCTGGTGAAGTTCGACTTCCTCGGCCTGCGCACGCTGACCATCATCGACTGGGCAGTGAAGGCGATCAACAAGCGCCACGAACGCGCGGGCATTCCGCCGGTCGACATTGCCGCGATCCCGCTCGACGATGCGCCCACCTACAAGGACATCTTCGCCAACGGCAACACCGGCGCGGTGTTCCAGTTCGAATCCTCGGGCATGCGCCGCCTGCTGAAGGACGCGCGCCCCGACCGCTTCGAAGACCTGATCGCGCTGGTGTCGCTGTATCGCCCCGGCCCGATGGACCTGATTCCCTCCTTCAACTCGCGCAAGCACGGCCAGGAAGAGATCATCTATCCCGATCCGCGCACCGAAGCGATCCTGAAGGACACCTACGGCATCATGGTGTACCAGGAGCAGGTGATGCAGATGGCGCAGATCGTCGGCGGCTACTCGCTGGGCGGCGCTGACCTGCTGCGACGCGCGATGGGCAAGAAGGTGCCGGCGGAAATGGCCAAGCACCGTGAGATCTTCCGCGAAGGTGCGGCCAAGGGCGGCGTCGACGGCCCCAAGGCCGACGAGATCTTCGACCTGATGGAGAAGTTCGCCGGCTATGGCTTCAACAAGTCGCACGCCGCTGCATACGCACTGGTCAGCTACCAGACCGCGTGGCTGAAGCGCCATTATCCGGCCGAATTCATGGCGGCCACGCTGTCTTCGGACCTGGACAACACCGACAAGGTGGTCGGCTTCCTCGACGAGGTGCGCAACCTCGGCCTGACCGTGCTGCCGCCGAAGGTGAACCAGTCGGCCTTCATGTTCGAAGCGGTCACCCCGGACACGATCCAGTACGGCCTGGGCGCGATCAAGGGCGTGGGTCAGGGCGCCTGCGAAGCGGTGGTCGAGGAACGACTGAAGGGCGGACCGTTCAAGGATCTGCTGGACTTCTGCACCCGCGTCGGCTCGGCCAAGCTCAACCGGCGCACGCTGGAAGCGATGATCAACTGCGGTGCGCTCGATGAGCTCGGTCGCAACCGTGCCTCGCTGATGCTGCAGTTGCCGGAAGTGATCAAGGCCACTGATCAGATGGCACGCGAGCGTGCGTCCGGACAGAACTCGCTGTTTGGCGGGCCCGACCCGAGCACCGTTTCGATCCAGCTGGACCTGCCGGAAGCCGAAGAATGGCCGTTGCTGCAGCGCCTCAACGGCGAGCGCGACACGCTGGGCTTCTACCTCAGCGGCCACCCGTTCGATCCCTGGCGCGACGATGTGCGCGATCTGGTAGGCAACGACCTGGGTTCGGTGGAGAAAATCTGGAGCGCCAACAGCGGTGGCGGCGGTGGCGGCGAGAAGCGCTGGCGCCCGGAGGTGCAGACCGTGCTGGCCGGCCAGGTGGTCGGCGTGCGCCGCAAGGGCGAAAGCCAGATCTTCATCCAGCTGGAGGATGGCCGCGGCCGCGTCGAGTGCAGTGCGTTCTCCGATGCAATGGCCGAGTTCGGCCACCTGATGACCAAGGACCGCATCCTGGTGGTCAAGGGCGGCCTGCGCGAGGACGAGTTCAACGGTGGCTACGCGCTGCGCATCCGCCAGTGCTGGGACTTCGACGAAGTCTGCGCCAACTACGCCACGCGGCTGTCGCTGCGCCTGGACCTGCGCCAGCAGCGCCCGGTCTGGGAGCGCATCAATGCTCTGCTCGACCGCCATCGCCCGGGGCGCACGCCGCTGCGCCTGGACCTGCTGCTGAAGGGCCCGCACGGCGGTGTCGCCGGCATGCTGGATGTCTCCGGGCAGAGCGCGGTACGCATCGATTCCAAGCTGATGGAGGCGCTGCGCGCCGACCCGGCCGTACGCACGCTGAAGGTGCGCTACAGCCCGCCGTGGGCCAGCTGAGGCTGGCTCCTTCGTGTTCCTGTTTTCCCGTTCCAGTCATCAAGGACGATTGCCCATGAAGACCCTGCTGTTTCCGTTCGTTGCCGCACTGGCGCTGGCCGCCTGCTCGCCGTCGAAGATCGAGTTCCAGATCGACAACCCGACCGACACGCCGCTGGCGCTGAGCATCGATGGCAAGGACCTGCCGGTCGCCGCGCACGGCTCGCGCCCGGTTTCGCTGGCCATTGGCGAGCATCGCCTGCACACCGACACGCTCGGCGATGTGCGCTTCATCGTCTACGTCGATGGCCGCGGCGGCCTGATCAACCCGACCCTGAGCGAGTACGTGATCGCTCGCGAGGTCTATGTCACCGACGAGAGCAAGCTGAAGAACTTCGGCACCGGCAAGGTCGGCATCGAGCTGGGCGGCGTCGACTTCGAGGGCCCGTTCGAGAAGAGCCACGAACTGTTCATCGACAAGACCTGGACCTACGGCGTGCGCGAACCGTTCCCGAAGGAAAAGGTGGTCGCCCACGTCGATTCCAGTGGTGGCCAGATCGTCGCCAAGGTGTTCACGGCACCGGATTTCATCGCCTACGTCGAGGAAGGCATGGGCGAGCCGGGCGCGTTCAAGCGCGAACAGCCGGCCGGCTACGTGGCCCCGGCATACAGGCTTGAACCGGCACCGGCCAGCCTGCCGGCGCTGGCGCCGGCGTTCGAGGCGCATGCCGCGCCGCTGCGCGAGGTCTACGCGCAGTGGCTGAAGGCCACCACCGCCGATGAACAGAAGGCCCTGCGCAAGCAGGACTTCGCTGCGCAGATGGCCTTCACCTCGGCCACTGCCACCCTGGGCAGCGGCCTGGGCCGGGAGGCCAACGAGGCCTACAACGACTTCGTTTCCCAGCGCAGCCAGTTGATGGGCCGCAGCGCCCTGGTGGTGCCCTGAGCTGACTGGCGCCGCCTGCCCGGCTGCGCTACCGTCGCCTTCCAGACGAAGGCGTACGGGTGGTTTGCACGCATTCGGCTAGAATTGCCCCCTTCTTTACACGACGGCTTCCGATGAATCCGAACTACCTCGACTTCGAGCAACCCATCGCCGACCTGGAAGCCAAGATCCAGGAACTGCGCAACGCCAGTGCCGGGCCGGCGGTCAATGTCGAGGCGGAAGTGCACGCGCTGCAGGACAAGCTGCGCATGCGCACCGCGCAGATCTTCCGCAACCTGACCTCGTGGCAGGTGCTGCAGCTGGCCCGGCACCCGTCGCGTCCGTACACCGCCGACTACATCCGCGTCATGTTCGATGAGTTCCAGGAGCTGGCCGGTGACCGCGCCTTCGCCGACGACAAGGCGATCATGGGCGGCCTGGCCCGCATCAATGGCCGCGCGGTAATGGTGATCGGCCACCAGAAGGGCCGCGACACCAAGGAAAAGATCAAGCGCAACTTCGGCATGCCCAAGCCGGAGGGTTACCGCAAGGCGCTGCGCCTGATGAAGATGGCCGAGCGCTTCGGCCTGCCGGTGCTGACCCTGATCGACACCGCCGGTGCCTGGCCGGGTATCGACGCCGAATCGCGCGGCCAGTCCGAGGCCATCGCGCGCAACCTGATCGAGATGGCCGAGCTGAAGGTGCCGATCATCTGCACCGTGATCGGTGAAGGCGGCTCCGGCGGCGCGCTGGCGCTGGGCGTGGGCGACCGCACCGTGATGCTGGAATACGCGGTGTACTCGACCATCACCCCGGAAGGCTGCGCCTCGATCCTGTGGAAGGACGCGGGCAAGGCCAAGGAAGCGGCCGAGCAACTGGGCCTGACCGCCCCGCGCCTGAAGAGCCTGGGCCTGGTCGACAAGGTCGTGCGCGAGCCGACCGGTGGCGCCCACCGCAACCCGACCCAGATGGCCAAGCGCCTGAAGGCCGTGCTGCTGAACGAGCTGGACGCGCTGGAAAAGCTCTCCACCGAGCAACTGCTGGAGCAGCGCTACACGCGCCTGCGCAGTTACGGCACGTACGAAGCGGCCTGATTCATCGGCTTGTTACTTTCTTGCTCGTGCAAGAAAGTAACCAAAGAACACGCCGCCGAACGCGAGCCGGTGCCACGCACCGGTTCCCTGCGCTTCTCGGTGAATCAGGGGACGGCGCCGAACTCGCTGCGCTCAGACATCGGCGCCTCTTCGCCCCTGTTTCACCTGCGATGCTCGGCTCGCTCATGGCGGACCTGAACATCAAATGCCACAGCTGCACCCAGTAGATCCACGCCATGCGTGGATGCATCTGTGCGATGCGCTGCGCGCCCCGTTCAGAACGGCTTGGCCAGCACCAGCCACACGATCGGAATGAACGCCAGCAGCGGGATCTCGTTGATCCAGCGCAGCGCGCGCGACGACGGCAGCGCCCTGCCCTTGGCCACGCCCTTCAACAGACGGCCGATCCAGCTGAAATACACCAGCAGCACCACCACCAGGCCCAGCTTGGCGTGCAGCCAGCCAGCGCCGCCCGGCGCGACCATGGTCGGGAAATCCGGGATGACCTTGTAGCCCAGCCACAGCACCAGGCCCAGCACAAAAGCCAGGCCGAACATCGAGTGGCCGAAACGGTACAGGCGCAGGCCCATCAGCTGCAGGCGCTCGGTCACCGCTGGCTGGCCTGCGGTCTCGGCCAGGTTGACCAGGATGCGCGGCAGGTAGAACACCGTGGCCATCCACGCCACCACGAACACGATGTGGAAGGTCTTGACCCAGTAGTAGCTCTGCATGCGCTCGCTCCGGCGGCTGGCGTAGGTTGGCGGCCATTCTCGCATGCCGTGGCGAAGCCGCCGCAGGCACGCCCGCCGCGACACATCGACGCATGGCGCGCCGCAACACCGTACGATAGGCGCCGTTTTCCCCGATCGCGCACCGCCCCATGGACAAGACCTACGACGCCGCCTACTTCCAACGCTGGTACCGCCGTGCCGACATCGGCGGCAGCGCCCGCCTGGCGCGCAAGGTTGCGTTGGCCGTGGCCAGCGCCGAGTACTACCTGGAGCGGCCGATCCGCAGCGTGCTGGATATCGGCTGCGGTGAAGGCGCCTGGCGCGCGCCGCTGCTGAAGCTGCGTCCGAAGGTCGAATACCTGGGCTTCGACAGCAGCGAGTACGCTGTGCGCCGCTACGGCCGCACCCGCAACCTGCACCTGGCCCACTTCGGCGACTTCGCCTGGCTGCGGCCCTGCGCGCCGGTCGACCTGCTGGTGTGTTCGGACGTGATGCACTACGTGCCCGACCGCGAGCTGCGCGCCGGCCTGGCCGGCGTGGCCGAGCTGACCGGCGGCGTGGCCTTCCTGGAGACCTTCGCCGCCGAAGACGCGTTCGACGGCGACCACGAGGGCTTCCAGGCCCGCCCGGCACGCTGGTATCGGCGGACGCTGGCCCGGCACGGCCTGCAGCCGGTCGGGTCGCACTGCTGGCTCGGCCCCGCCCTGGCAGGCGACGCCGCCGCGCTGGAACGGATGTGAATCCAGATTCATTATTTTCAGCCAACTTAACCTGCGGGACACCCGGATGGGATATGCTGCGCGGCAACATATGACCATACATATTCGGTCGTCATGCTCTATCAACTGCACGAACTGACCCGCAACCTGCTCGCCCCCTGGGTGCACCAGGCCCAGGCCAACGCCAGATTCTTCGCCAACCCGGGCCACTGGTGGTCGCAGATGCCCGGCGCCGATCGCCTGGCGGCGGTCAATGAGCTGTTCCACCGCATCGGCAAGGATTACGAGAAGCCCGAGTGGGGCATCAACGAAATCGAGGTCGACGGCGAGCGCGTGCCGATCGTCGTGCACGAGGAAGTGAGCAAGCCGTTCTGCAAGCTGCTGCGCTTCAAGCGCCACAGCAATGAAGCCGAACAGCTGCACACCATGCTCAACCAGCCGTTCGTGCTGGTGGTGGCACCGCTGTCCGGGCACCACGCCACGTTGCTGCGCGATACCGTGCGCACGCTGCTGCGCGACCACCGTGTATACGTCACCGACTGGGTGGACGCGCGCATGGTGCCGGCCAACGAAGGCGAGTTTGGCCTGGACGATTACATCGCCTACATCCAGGAGTTCATCCGCCATCTGGGCGTCGAACGCCTGCACGTGGTCAGCGTGTGCCAGCCGACGGTACCGGTGCTGGCCGCGGTTTCACTGATGGCCAGCCGTGGCGAGCCGACACCGCGCACCCTGGTGATGATGGGCGGCCCGATCGATGCACGCTGCAGCCCGACCGCAGTGAACAACCTGGCCACGCAGAACCCGCTGTCGTGGTTCGAGAACAACGTCATCCACACCGTGCCGGCCAGCTATCCCGGCGCCGGCCGCCGCGTGTATCCGGGCTTCCTGCAGCACGCCGGCTTCCTGTCGATGAACCCCAGCCGCCACTTCAGTTCGCACTGGGATTTCTACACCGACCTGGTCAAGGGCGACCTGGAAGACGCCGACGCGCACCGTCGCTTCTACGACGAGTACAACGCGGTGCTGGACATGCCGGCCAAGTACTACCTGGATACCATCCGCGTGGTGTTCCAGGACTTCCTGCTGCCGCGTGGCGAGTGGGTGGTCAATGGCGAGAAGGTCGATCCGTCGGCGATCCGCGATACCGCGCTGCTGAGCATTGAGGGCGAACTGGACGACATCGCCGGACTCGGCCAGACCGAAGCAGCGCAGGCGCTGTGCACCGGCATTGCTGCTGACCGCCGCGAGCATTTCATCGTCGAAGGCGCCGGCCACTACGGCATCTTCAGCGGCCGTCGCTGGCGCGAAGTGGTGTACCCGAAGGTGCGCGACTTCTTCGCCGCGCACGCCGAAGCCCCGGCGGCGAAGGCTACGAAGAAGAAGAGCAACGTCACTCCGTTGCGGCGAAAGGCGGGGTAACTCCCCGCCGTGGGGTCGGATCCCTTTCCAACGGGAAGGGCACTGACCCAGCATGATGGGATCCGGGGTCAGAGCCCTGCTCTGCGAACAGGAATCCGACCCCTGGCCTGTTACAACCGCACCAGCAGGTTCTTGGCAATCAGCCCGTGCAGCTTGCCGATGCCCCGTGCCAGGTGCATCGTCAACAGCAACAGCAGCACGCCCACGGCTGCGATCACGATGCCCACCAGCGGCGAGGCGGCCATCGGCAACACGTTCACGCCATCGATGTAGACACCCGGAATGTCACCGCTGAACAGCGCGGCCACCGGCGCCCAGATGAACCCCAGTGACAGCGACAGCAGCGTCACCGCGATGGTGAAGTAGACCACGCCCAACGGCAGCATCAGCACGAAGTACAGCAGGGTCAGCCAGGTACGGCCATCGGTGAACATGTCGCCGATGCGCTGCAGCCACGTGCGGCTACGGTCGGTGTAGCGCGGACGGCGCGGCATGCGCTCGCCCAGCAATGCTTCCACCAGCCGCCCTTCCAGCAGCGCCAGCCCGCGCACTGAGCCGAAGAACAGCACGGTCAGCGGAATCCCGACGATCAGGATCAACAGGCCGAGCGAGAGCGACAGGCCGGTCACCACCCAGGTGAAGAAGAAGATGCCGGTGGCCAGCGACAGCAGCATGTAGAACAGCGCGCCATAGGTATGCGGATCGGCCACCACCCCGAAGAATCGCGCCAGCAGCGAGCGTTGCACCGGCGCCGGCGGCGGCGCGGCCGGTTCGACGCCACTGGCTTCGGCAGCGGCACGCAGTACCGGCGCGGTATCCGCACGCGGCGTACGCAGCGCGCGGTTCACCGTCACTTCGGTCTCGCGGTAGATGTCGGCCACTTCGTCCGGCGCGCCATAGCTGCCGGCCACATCGGCGATCACCTCGGCCTCGCTGCGGCCGGGCTGCGCCGCCAGCTCCGAGCGCAGGTATTCCTCGGCGTCGTACAGCGCGTCCTGCACCATCGCCGGATCGGCACCTTCCAGCGCAGCGCGCAGCTGCGCCAAGTACTGCGGAATGGTGGTCGGCAGGGCGCGGCCTGCCAGGCTCGGGTCGTTCATTGCGGTACCCCCTCCAACACGGAATCGACGGAATCACGGGTGGCCTGCCACGCCTGGCGCCACTGCGCCAGCACCTCGCGGCCACGTTCATTGATGCGGTAGTAGCGCCGCGGCGGCCCGCTGCTGGACGGTTCCACATGGCTTTCCAGCAGGCCGGCGCCCTCCAGGTTGCGCAGTACCGGGTACAGCGCGCTCTGCTTGCCGCTCAGCACGCCCTCGCCCACCCGCTCCAGCTCCTTGGCAATGAGGTAGCCGTACAGCGGCTCCCCGGCCCGGGCCAGCACCGCCAGCAGGGCCAGCGACACCGTTCCGGCGCTGAGTTCCTTCTGGAACTTCTTCAGGTGGACATCGTCCTCGGACATGGCCGGTCCTCCACTACGTTGAAGTCCACAGTAGTGCGAAGTTCGGTATAGCGAATGTGTCGTTAGTCACTCTGCCGGTTGGCGTGACCGAATTGCTCACGCAGAATCGAAGCCTCGTTCATGTTCCGGGGTTCCCATGCCGCACCGTCGTCGCCTTGCCCTGACCGCCCTCGCCCTCGCCCTCGCCTGCCTGCTGCCCGCCGTGGCCAGCGCGGCCACGCCCTACCGCAGCCCGCAGCAGATCCTGGACGCTTCGGCCGCCAGCGACTGGCGCACCCCCGACCCGGCCAATCTGCTGTACATGGACCTGCCGGCCGGGCGGGTGATCATCGAGCTGGCGCCGCAGTTCGCCCCGCGCCATGTCGCCAACATCCAGACCTTCGCCCACGAGCACTTCTGGGACAGCACCAGCATCTACCGCTCGCAGGACAACTTCGTGGTGCAGTTCGGCGATGCCGACGCCGATGACGCAGCCAAGGCCAGGCCGTTCGGCAGCGCCGCGCGCAAGCTGCCGGCCGAGTTCGAGCGCGCCAGCGCCGGTCTGAAGGTCAACGTGCTGCCGGATCGCGATGGCTGGGCCGCGCAGACCGGATTCGTCGACGGCTTCCCGGTCGGCCAGGACCCACAGGCCGGCAAGGCCTGGCTGGCCCATTGCTACGGCATGCTGGGCGCGGGCCGCAGCAACGAGGAAGACAGCAGCATCGGCGCCGAACTGTACGTGGTGACCGGCCAGTCACCGCGTCAGCTGGACCGCAACATCACCCTGGTCGGCCGCGTGCTGAAGGGCATGGAACTGCTCAGCGCGACCCCCCGCGGACCGGCGCCGATGGGCTTCTACACCGACCCGAAGCTGCGTACGCCGATCATGTCGATCCGCCGCGCCAGCGATGTGCCGGCGGCCGAGCGCACGCCGATCCAGGTACTGCGTACCGACTCGAAGACCTTCGCCGATACGGTGGAGGCGCGGCGCAACCGCGTGGATGATTTCTACAAGCGCCCGGCGGGGCATATCGATCTTTGCAATATCCCGGTGCCGGTGCGCTGATGGTTTCCTGCGTGTGACGCGTGCTGAAGGGGCTTCATTGTTCATGGGCGTCACTTTTCTTTTCGCGCGAAAAGAAAAGTAACCAAAAGAAACGCGCCGCCGGGTCGCGAGCCGCCGTGCTTCGCACGCCGGTCCCCTGCGCTTCTCGGTGAATCAGGGGACGGTGCCGAACTCGCTGCGCTCAGACATCGGCACCTCTTCGCCCCTGATTCCCCTGCGATGCTCGGCTCGCTCAAGGCGGACCCAGTTCAAAGGCCACAGCTGCACCCAGTAGATCCACGCCATGCGTGGATGCTCTTGCTGTTGATCTTGACCTTCCAGTCCGCCTTGAGCGAGCCGAGCACCGCAGGTCCGGCGAGGGCGAAGAGGCGCGGGTGTCTGAGCGCAGCGAGTTCCCGCGCCGTCCCTCGACGGGCGGAGGAGCGCAGGGCACCGGTGCGCAGCACCGGCTCGCGGCCGGCGGAACGTTTCTTTTGGTTACTTTTCTTTGCGTACAAAGAAAAGTAACGCCCATGAACAGTGAAGCACCTTCAGCACGCGTCACGCGCGAAACCGCTCAGCCCTTCTGACTCACCGCCACGCTCCCCAGAATCAGCGCACCAGCAATCAACATCTGCACCGTCACCACCTCCCCCAGGAACAACCACGCAAACGCCGCGCCGAACAGCGGAATCAGGTAGGTCACCGTCGACGCACGCGACGGGCCGATTCGGCCAATCAGGCGGTAAAACATCAGGAACGCCAAGCCGGTACAGGCCACGCCCAGCGCGATCGCCGCGCCCCAGGCCTTGGCCGGGATCGCCGCCTGCGGCCAGTGGATCACCGCCATTGGCAGCATCCACAGCGAGGCGCACGACAGCGTTGCCGCCGCGGCGGCGGCCGACGGCAACCCGGTCATGTGCCGCTTCACCAGATTTACGCCCAGACCGTACAGCAGCGATGCCGCCGCACCGGCCAGCACTGCGGTGCCGATGCTCAGGCCGGAAACCTTGGCCGTGGCCAGCACCACCACGCCGGCGAAGCCGACCAGCAGCGCCCCGGCACGGCGCATGCCGATCTTCTCGCCAAAGAACAGGAACGCGATCAGCGCGGCGAACAGCACCGTCATCGCATTGCAGATCGCACCGATCGCAGCCGGCGCCTGCTCGGCGGCATAGGCAAACAGCACGAACGGCAGCGCCGAATTGATCAGGCCGATCGGCGCCAGCCACAGCCAGCGGCGCGGCGGGAACTGCGCGCGGGCGCGCCACAGGAACGGCAGCAGCACCAGCGCGCCCAGCGCCAGCCGCACCTCGACCAGCGCGAATGGGCCGAACGACGGCACCGCCACCCGCATGAACAGGAACGAGCAGCCCCAGATGGCGCCCAGCAGGGTCAATTCCAGCGGCGTGCGCCAGTCGCGCTCGGCCGCCTGTGGGATCGCATTCATGTCCTGCCTCCGTCCATCGTCTGTTCCTCGCCAAGGCAGACAGGATCAGGCGCAGACGCCCGCCGCACAAGCGCGTAGTATCGCTGTCAGCCACAAATATGGTTTGAGGCTTGACATGCAGCTACGCCCTTCCCTGCTCCCCGCACTGGCCGTGTTCGCGGTCGCCGCACGGCACCAGAATTTCGCCCAGGCCGCGCAGGAGCTGCACCTGACCGCCAGCGCGGTCAGTCACCACGTGCGCCGCCTGGAAGAAGTGCTGGAAACCCGGCTGTTCCTGCGCCACGCCCGCGGCGTGCGCCTGACCGCCGAGGGCCGGCAGCTGGCCGACGCCGCCAGCGCCGCCTTCACCGATGTCGCGGCGGTGGCCCATCACCTGCAACCGGATGCCGACAGCGTGCCGCTGCGGATCACCACGCTGCGCTCGCTCTCGTACTGCTGGCTGCTGCCGCGACTGCCACGCTTCACCCAGGCCTATCCACACATCCGCATCGAGCTGCACACCGGCAGCGGGCTGGATCGCTACGACGACAACGGACCGGAAGTCGGCATCCGCTACGGGCTGGGCCAATGGCCGGGCCTGCGTGCACAGCACCTGATGGATGACTTCCTGTTCCCGGTGGCCTCACCGGCGCTGACCGGGGTCGAAGCACTGGTTGATCCGGCGCGCATCGCCGACCTGCCGCTGCTGACCGACCTGTCGCCGCAGGGCTGGCGTGACTGGTTCCGCCACGCCGGCGTGCGCCCACCGTCGCCCCTGCCGCCGATGCACACGTTCGCCGACAGCACCGACGCGATGCGTGCGGCGGTGTATGGCATGGGCGCGGTGCTGGCGCGCACCCACATTGCCCAGCCCTACCTGCAGCGCTACGAGGTGGTGCGCCTGCCCGGTCCGGCATTGAAGGCACGCTATGCCTACCACGTGGTGCACGCAGAAGGGCAACCGCCGAGCCCGGCCGCGCGCCTGTTCATCGACTGGTTGCTGGAACAGGCGCAGGACGAGCGCACGCCGATCCCGGCATTGCCGGACAGCCTGCTCGGGCGGCCGGCGACGCACGCCTGACTGCGCCCTCACCCGTTCTTTGCCTCACGCTGGCTAGGCTGCTGGCGAACCCACAACGTACCTATGCCATGGCCATGCTGCGACTGCGCATCACCGGAACCGAAGACGACGCCCGCGCCATCAGCGACCTGCTGCTCGGCCTGGACGGCATCGAACATGTCGAGGAAACCGACGACCTGATGCCGCACATGGACGACGACGATTCCAGTTCGGCCGGGCTGTCCGATGACATCGGCCCGGGCATCCACGAGTTGGAAGTGGAAGTCGGCAATGAAAGCACCGCGCAGAAGGTGCGCGATGCGGTGCAGGAACTGGCGCTGGAGCTGGATGTGTTCGTCGAGTACGAGACCGACGAGGGCTGATGCCGGCTGACGGCCCGCATCAGCCTTCACCTCAGCGGTTGGGCGGTAGCTTGCGACGGCGGCGACGCCACCCTGCCCGCACACCCCAGGCCGCGATCAAGGCCAGCACCGCCACCGGCAGCAGCGCGGCCGCGGCGCGGATCAGGAACGCAATGCTGGTGCTGAGGATGCTGCCCGACTCGCTCAGCGCCTCGCCGATCTCGCTGCGGCTGCGCTGGCCCGAGGTGGTGTCGAAGTGGATCGTCACCAGCTGGGTATCGATGCGCCGGCGCTGCTGCGCGGCATCCTTGTTGGCCTGCTCGACACCCGCTTCGATCTCCGACAGGCGCGTGGTGATCGCCATCAGGTCTTCGATCTTCAGGTCCTTGCGGTCCTGGTAGGACAGCAGGCGGGCGTGCTCCTTTTCAAGCCGTGCCTTGGTCAATGCCGTGTCGGCCACCGCCTGCGCGAGATCCTCGGCGCGCGTATTGCGCGACTGCAGCTTGCCGCCTTCACCAGCCATCGCGATCAGCGGCTCGGTACCCTTCGGGGCGATGCGCACCTTCACTTCACCGCTGGGCTGCTCGCCGCCGTGCTGCTCGACCTGCAACACTGCACAGTCGCCGAACTTCGCGCTCTGGCAGGCCTGAGCGATCTGCTGGATGCGCGGTGCGATCTGCGCCGCTTCCAGCTGCACCTGCACGTCATGTTCGTAGGCCAGGAATGCGCCTTCCGGCGACGCGATGGCAGCCTCGGCGGCCGTGGCGCCCGCATCCCCCACCATGTCGCCCTGCTTGGCGCAGGCGCCCAGCGCCAGCAGCAGTACCGGCAGCGCCGCCCTGCGCGTCCACGCTCGCACCGGCCTCACAGTGCCGCTCCGTCGTAGGAGGTCACCGAAAGGCCCGCCAGATCGACCTGCGGCACGCAGCGCACGTTCACCGCCACCATCGGTGTGCCGGTACGCGGATCGACCGCTTCGCTGTAGGGAGCGATACCGCATTCGCGGCAGTGGTGGTGGTCGATGTGGGCCTTGTTGAAGTGGTAGGTGGCCACGTCAGCCGGATCGGTGGCCAGCTGGAACGCCGCACGCGGAGCGAACCACAGCAGGCTGCCGCAACGCCGGCACATCGAACAGTTGCAGTCGATGACGTCGCTGATCGGCGCCTCGGCCTGCACGGTGAATGCGATCCTGCCGCAATGGCAGCTTCCCTGGTATTCCATGTCCTGCGCTCCTTTGGAGGGTCCTTGAATCCGCCCATGGTAATCCTATGGCACGGGGACAAAGCAGCAACGGGGCCCTATGCTCAGGGTTTGACCCCGTACAGGAATGCCGATGCGCCCGCATCTTCTTGCCCTCGCCCTGGTCGCCGCGCTGGCCGGTTGCCAGCCGGCCGACGCCCCGACCACCGCTTCCACCCCGGCCGCCAGCCAGCAGGCCGGTGACGCGGCGGTCGATGCCGCCTTCGCCGATCTGTCCAAGCGCGCCCTGGACACCTGGATGCAGCTGTCGCCGGTCAGCGCCACCCAGATCGGTGACCACCGCTACGACAGCGAGCTGGACGACCTGAGCGCCGCCGGCCAGCAGAAGACCGTGGCCGCCTACAAGGCGCTGCTGGGCGAGCTGGACAAGATCGAAGTGGCCAAGCTGGGCCGCGAGAACCAGGTGGACGCGGCGATCCTGCGCAACCAGCTGCAGTCGGAAATCTGGAACGCTGAAGTGCTGCAGTCCGGCAAGTGGGACCCGCAGCTGTACAACGGCATCGCCGGCAGCGCGATCTACGGCCTGATGGCGCGCGAGTTCGCACCGCTGCCGGAGCGCCTGAAGGCGGCCACCGCGCGCATGGAAAAGCTGCCGGCGATCTTCGCCCAGGCGCGCGAGAACCTGGATCCGGCCCGCGTGCCGAAGATCCATGCCGAGACCGTTGCCAAGCAGAACAAGGGCATCCTCAGCATCGTCGATACCTTCATCACCCCGCATATCGGCGAACTGCCGCAGGCCGACCAGCAGCGCCTGCAAGCGGCCATCGACGGCCTGAAGAAGGCCGTGGACGAGCAGCAGACCTGGCTGGACAAGACCCTGGTGCCGAACGCCAAGGGCGACTTCCGCATCGGTGCGGAGAAGTACGACCAGAAGCTGAAATTCGCGCTGAGCTCCTCGCTGTCGCGCCAGGAGATCGGTGAGCGTGCGCGCGCCGAACTCAAGCGCGTGCGCGAGGACATGTACGGCATCGCGCAGACCGTGCTGAAGGACAAGCCGGGTGCACCGGAGACGCCGGCCCAGCCGACCGACGAGCAGCAGCAGAAGGCGATCGAGGCCGCGCTGGAACTGGCCTACGCCGACAAGCCGGCACGCGACAAGGTGGTTGACGATGCCAAGGCCGCGCTGGAGCAGTCCACCGCTTTCGTGCGCGAGCACGATCTGATGACGCTGCCCGATGCGCCGGTGGATATCATCCTGATGCCGGAATTCCAGCGTGGCGTGGCCGTGGCCTACTGCGATTCGCCGGGCCCGCTGGACAAGAACCTGAAGACCTTCTACGCCGTGTCGCCGATTCCGGACGACTGGAACGAGAAGCAGGTCGACTCGTTCCTGCGTGAGTACAACTCGCGCATGATCCACCTGCTGAGCATCCACGAAGGCACCCCGGGCCACTACCTGGAAGGCTGGCACTCGGCCAAGTTCCCCTCGACCCTGCGTGCGGTGCTGCGTTCGGGCCTGTTCGCCGAAGGCTGGGCGGTCTACACCGAGCGCATGATGCAGGAGCAGGGTTACCTCAACAACGATCCGCTGTTCCACCTGGTGCAGCTGAAGTTCTACCTGCGCACGATCTCCAACGCGATCCTCGACCAGGGCGTGCACGTGGACAACTGGGATCGCGAAAAGGCGATGCACCTGATGACCCACGACGCGTTCCAGCAGGAAAGCGAAGCGGCCGGCAAGTGGGTGCGCGCGCAGCTGACGTCGGCACAGCTGCCGACCTACTTCGTCGGTGCGCAGGAACACTTCGACACCCGCAAGGCAGTGCAGGAGAAGCTGGGGGACAAGTTCAACCTGAAGGCGTACCACGACCAGGTGCTGTCCTACGGCGCGCCGCCGGTGCGTTTCGCCCGCCAGCTGATGCTGGACCAGCCGATCGAGTGATCGGGACGGTGTGAGATGAAGCGGAGCGGCCCGGGGAAACCCGGGCCGCTTTCTTTGTTCGCCCCTGCTTGGGCTGCTGCCGGATCAGAGCAGATGGATGTACATTTTCTTTGAGCCCAGCCGCAGATCCACGAAGTACTCGGCACCACAGCCACGACAGGCTGCAGGACAATCCTCATCACTGCCACGCTCGTTTTCCAATGAGCCAGCCACGACTGGGTATCCGCACTCGAAACAGTTGAAAGCCACATGGTTGCCATGCGGATCAGCAGGGATCTGGTCACCCTCACCGTCCATCACCAGGAAATCCGTGATTCTCATTTCCACTCCCTCCCGCTGAATTGAGGACGAAAGACGAGCCGAACATCTAGCGTCAGTTGTGCGAAAACAACGCGCGGATTGCACCACAGCGTGGCGCTTTACGTCCGCATCAGATCTCGATGCGTCGAAGCAATTGCCTGGGCTCCGCCTCCGTGCCCCGTTCAAAAAGCCTTGAAGCAATCACTGCTCCGCGGCCACGAAACCACCGGTCTGTCGCGCCCACAAGCGCGCGTACAGGCCACCGGCCGCGATCAGTTCGGCATGACTGCCGGTCTCGACGATGCGGCCCTGGTCCATCACCACCAGCCGGTCCATGCGCGCGATGGTCGACAACCGGTGCGCGATTGCGATCACCGTCTTGCCGCCCATCAGCTCATCCAGGCTGTCCTGGATCGCCGCTTCGACTTCCGAGTCCAGTGCCGAGGTCGCTTCGTCCAGCACCAGGATCGGCGCATCCTTCAGCAGCACGCGGGCAATGGCGATGCGCTGGCGCTGGCCACCGGACAGCTTCACGCCGCGCTCGCCGACATGCGCGTCGTAGCCACGGCGCCCCTGCCCGTCCACCAGAGTATCGATGAAGGCCTCGGCACGCGCCTTGGCTACGGCAGCACGCAGCTGCTCCTCGGTCGCGTCGGGGCGGCCGTACAGCAGGTTGTCGCGGATCGAGCGATGCAGCAGCGAGGTATCCTGGGTGACCACGCCGATCTGCTGGCGCAGGCTTTCCTGGGTGACGTAGGCGATGTCCTGGCCGTCGATCAGGATGCGGCCGCTCTCCAGGTCGTACAAGCGCAGCAGCACGTTCACCAGGGTCGACTTGCCGGCACCGGAAGGACCGACCAGGCCGATCTTCTCGCCCGGCTTCACCACCAGGTCGAGGCCGGCGATCACGCCGCCCTTCTTGCCGTAATGGAAGTGGATGTCCTGGAACTGCACGCCACCACGGGTCACCTGCAGCGGCACCGCGTCCTCGCGGTCCTGCACGGTCAGCGGCTGGGCGATGGTGGTGATGCCATCCTGCACCGTGCCGATGTCCTCGAAGATGCCGTTGATGGTCCACATGATCCAGCCGGACATGTTGTGGATGCGGATCACCAGGCCGGTCGCCAGGGTGATCGCGCCCACGGTGATATGGCCACCATTCCACAGCCACAGCGCGAGCCCACAGGTACCGGCAATCAGGAAACCGTTGACGATGGCGATGGTCAGGTCCATGCCGGTGGTCACCCGGGTCTGCGCGCGGTGCTTGACCGCCAGTTCCTGGATCGACTCGGCCACGTAGGCCTGCTCGCGCCCGCCATGGGCGAACAGCTTCAGCGTGGGAATGTTGGTGTAGCCATCGACGATGCGGCCCATTGCCTTGGAGCGCGCTTCGGACGCAATCCAGGCCCGTTCCTTCGCGCGCGGCACGAAGTAGACCATGATCACCGCATAGGCGAGCAGCCACAGGACCAGCGGCACCATCAACCGCCAGTCCGCCTGCGCGAACAGGTACAGCGCCGTGCCGGTATAGACCACGATGTACCAGAGCGAATCGACCATCTGTACCGCCGACTCGCGCAGCGAGGTACCGGTCTGCATGACCCGGTTGGCGACACTGCCGGCGAAGTCGTTCTGGAAGAAGCTCAGGCTCTGCCGAACCACGTAGTTGTGCATCAGCCAGCGCGAGCGGTTGCTCAGGCCGGGCACGATCGCCTGGTTGACCAGCAGGTTGTGCAGGCCGACCAGGATCGGCCGCGCGATGACCGTGATGAACAGCATCCAGCCCAGTTCATTGGCATGGCGCTTGAAGAAATCGGCACCGGGTTGCTCGGCGACCATGTCGACGATGCGGCCCAGGTAATCGAACATGGCCACTTCCACCAGCGCCAGGAGCAGGCCGGCGATGAGCGTGGCCAGCAGCACCGGCCACACCGGGCGCAGGTAGTGCAGGTAGAACGGCAGCACCTTGCGCGGTGGCATGCGCCCATCCACGGGCGGGAACACCGGAATCAGGGATTCAAACCAACGGAACATCGCATTCCCTCGCCATCAATAGCCGGCGGAGTATCCCACGCCGGATGTGTACGCCGGCCGACGATGCCGTGGCGCCGGTAGTGCCGGCCGCTGGCCGGCAACCTCGCGACGTTTCCAGGGATCATGAGGTTGCCGGCCAGCGGCCGGCGCTACCCTCATTCTTTGACCGGGGTGAACAGCAGGTCCTGGAAATCGAAACTGAAATCGGTCAGGTCGGAAATCGGCTGCATGCGCACCTCACGCACCTTGCCATCCGGGTCCAGGCTGAAGTTCACGAACGCATCGGCGTTGAGCGAACGGTCGCCCCAGCGCACGATGAAGGTGTCGTGCTGCCAGTGCTCCAGGCGCCCGCTCAGCTGCGCGGTCTTCGCAAAGCGCAGGTGCAGGCCCTTGCCTTCGGCGCTGATCTGCATGTCGCCATACCAGCGGTCACGGAAGCTGCCGGTGTAGCCGGCCAGCGCCAGCGATGGCCTGCTGCCCTTGTCGCGTGCGCTCTGGTGCTTGGCCCAGGCCTCGTCGGCCTTGTCCTGGCCCTTGGCCACGGCCTTGGCATAGGCGTCCACCCAATCGTGCTTTTCTCCGCCCAGGTAAGCGTCAAGCACGCTCAGGGTGATCGCATTGAATGCCGCGCCCACTTCCTGGTTGGTCAGCACCACCACGCCCAGCTTCTCGCCTGGCACCAGGGTCAACCGCGAGACCATGCCCGGCCAGCCACCGGTATGCCAGACCAGCTTCTGACCACGGTAGTCGCTCAGGCTCCAGCCTTCGCCGTAGCCAGCGAAGTTGGCCCGCGCCGGTGCCAGCTCCGGCACGCTCGGCGCCGGGATCGACTGCGGGGTGATCATCCGCCACATCTGCTGCTGGCTCTTCTCGCTGAACAACGGCGTGCCGTCAGCCAGCTTGCCTCCGGCCAGCTGCACCTGCATCCAGCGCGCCATGTCGTGCGCGCTGGAATAGATGCCACCGGCGCCGGCATTGTTCGACCAGGTCAGCGGTGCAACGGTGCGCAGGTCCTTGAAATCGTACTTGGCGTGGCCGACCGCCGCCTTGTCACCTGGCTTCAGGTGGTCGGCGTTGTAGCGCGTGCCAGCCATCCCCACCTTGTCGAAGATGCGCGTCTGCAGGAACTGCTGGTAGCTCATGCCGGACACGCGCTCGATCACCTGTTGGGCGACCGCGTACAGGATATTGTCGTAGGCATAGCTTTCGCGGAAGCCGCCCTTCAGCGGTACCCTACCCAGTCGCTCCACCACTTCGGCGTTGCTGTAGGAGGTAGCCGGCCAGAACAGCAGGTCACCGGCGCCCAGGCTCAGCCCGCTGCGATGCGACAGCAGGTCGCGGATCGTCATCTGCCCGGTCACGAACGGATCGGACATGCGGAACGACGGCAGGTGGTCGATCACCTTGTCATCCATCTTCAGCTTGCCGTCCTCGGCCAGCAGGTTCAGCGAGGTGGCGGTGAACGCCTTGGTATTGGAAGCGATGGCAAACAGGGTGTCGGCCTGCACCGGTTCCGGCTTGCCCTGCTCGCGCACGCCCCAGCCACGTTCCAGCACCACCTGGCCATCCTTGACCACGGCCACGGCGATGCCGGGCACGTCGAACTGCGTGCGCACGCGCTCGACGGTCGCATCCAGGTCCTGCAGCTGCTGCGGGGTCGCCGCATTGGCCATGGTCGTGCACGCCAGCAGCACGGCTCCTCCGATCCAGGTTTTCATCGAGCACCATCTCCGAACAGGGGTCGCGGCCATGTGCAGGCCGTCACCGGGGTTTCGCAGGATGGTAACGGTCGCCGATGCACCCTGCCCCGTGCCAAAGGAGGGGTGTCATGGGCGGGAACGGCCAACCAAGCAACGGCTCCACCATCATTCCGTGCCTGCGCTACCGCGACGCGCTGGCCGCCATCGACTGGCTGCAACGGGCCTTCGGCTTCCATGCCCAGGCCGTGTATGCCGATGGCGATACGGTTTTCCATGCCCAGCTCACCTTCGGCAACGGCATGATCATGCTCGGCTCGGCCAACAACCAGAGCGCGTGGAGCGAACACGCGGTCCTGCCCGGAGAAGTCGGCGGCCGCCAGACCCAGAGTGCCTGCGTGATCGTCACCGATGTCGATGCGCACTATGCGCGGGCCAAGGCGGCTGGGGCGCGCATCGTCATCGACATTGCCGACCAGGACTACGGTGGCCGCGGCTACGCCTGTGCCGATCCTGAAGGCTACCTGTGGTGGTTCGGCAGCTACGACCCCTGGCGCGAGGACCACGACCAGTGACCGCGACCGCCCGGCAGGCGGAGATCCGCTGCGGCATCGGTGGCTGGGTGTTTCCCGAGTGGCGCGGCGGCATGTTCTATCCGGTGGGACTGCCGCAGCGCGAGGAACTGGCCCATGCCAGCCGCGCCCTGCGCTGCATCGAGATCAACGGCACCTTCTACCGCACGCCGACTGCGGCCCAGTGCGCGCAGTGGGCCGCGCAGACGCCGGAAGGCTTCCGTTTCTCGATGAAGGCGCCACGCTACCTGGTGCAGCGCCGCGACCTGGCCAGCACCGTGGAAGCGGCCACGCCGTTCCTGCAGGCGGCACTTGCGCTGGGTGACCGGCTCGGCCCGCTGCTGTGGCAGTTCGATCCGCACCATCCGGCCGACGCCGATGCATTGGAAGCGCTGATGGCGCAGCTGCCGAAGCAGCTCGAGGGCGTGCCGTTGCAGCACGCTCTGGAAGTGCGCAACGCCGAGGCACATGGACCGGCTCTGGTCGCCGCCGCGCGCCGCCACGGCGTGGCGCTGGTGATCGAGGACAGCGACGAGGCGCCATTGCATGGCGATGTCAGTGCGGGCTTCGTCTACGCGCGGATCAAGCGCAGCCAGGCCCGCTTGAACGAGGGCCTGCCTGCGTCCGTGCAGCAGCGCTGGGCTGAACGCGCACGACGCTGGTCACGCGGCGAGCCGGTGGACGACCTGCCCTGCCTGGCCGGGCCCGCCCCGGAAACCCCGCGCGAGGTCTACCTGCTGTGCATCGGTGCCGGCAAGGCCCGCAACCCGGCCGCAGCGATGGCCCTGCAGCGCCTCATCGACGGCGCCAGCGGTCCAGCCCCCACAGCAGGGTCCAGCCCACCACGAACACGCCCGCAACGCGCAGCACGTTGAGCAGGAAGGCCGCCAGCCCCAGGCGTTGCAGTTCGAGGAATGGATACGGCGCCTGTCCGGTCATTGCAGCGACCAGCATCGCCCAGCCAAGGTAGACCAGCGGTACCAGCAGCACGCCGCCAGCGCAGCGCGCCGTGCGGCAACAGCAGCAGCCACCCCAGCAGGAACAGCGCAGGCACGACATAGTGCAGGCCCGCATCGACCCACCATTGCAGCCCGGTCGGTTGCCACAGCCCCTGCAATGCAAGCACGTAGACGCACGCGGTCACGCCGATGCACAGCGCCAGGCCCGCCGCCACTGTCGGCTTGAGCATTCTGCCAAGGAGCACCCACCCGCATCCGACGCAGACAGCCAGGTTGCTGAGGATGGTGAAATAGCCAAAGAAGCGCAGCGTCGCCACGCCGATCCCGGCCGCCCCCCCCGGCCCGCGCACCAGCAACACGTACTGCAAAAGCAGTGAGGCTGTTGCCACCATGGCAGTCAGTGCGGCCCATCCGCGCAGAAAAGAGCGATCGGTTGCCATGGCTCGGTTCCCTGGGTCGATGCCGCGAGCATGCCACAGGCGTCGCCGGCGACCGTAAGATTGCCTCACAATAGGCCGATGAGCACACCCGACACCCGCAAAGCGCTGTGGCAGATCCATTTCTGTGTCCTGCTGTGGGGCGTCACCGCCATCCTCGGCAAGCTGATCACGATGCCCGCGCTGCCGCTGGTGTGGTGGCGCATGCTGCTGGTGACGGCGATGCTGGCCCTGCTGCCGCGGGTCTGGCGCGGGTTGCGTACCCTGCCCCTGCGGCTGGTCGCCGGCTACGCCGGCATCGGCGCGCTGGTCGCCCTGCACTGGCTGACGTTCTACGGCGCGGTGAAGCTGGCCAATGCCTCGGTGGCTGCCACCTGCATCGCACTGGCACCGGTGTTCACCTCGATCATCGAGCCGTGGGTGGCCAAGCGGCCGTTCCAGCTGCGTGAGCTGGCGTTTGGCCTGGCGGTGCTGCCGGGTGTTGCGCTGGTGGTCGGTGGCGTGCCCGATGGCATGCGCCTGGGTGTGTTGATCGGCGCGATCTCGGCGCTGCTGGTGGCGGTGTTCGGTTCGCTCAACAAGCGCATGGTCAGCCATGCCGATCCGCTCACGGTCACCGCGCTGGAGCTGGGTGCCGGCACCCTCACACTGACCCTGCTGGCGCCGCTGATGCCCTATCTGCTGCCGGCGCTGGCCAGCCCGCTGTGGGTGGTCCCGAATCTGCACGACGGGATCCTGCTGCTGGTGCTGGCCGGGTTCTGCACGCTGCTGCCGTTCGCCCTGGCCCTGGTCGCGCTGCGCCACCTGAGCGCCTACACGGTGCAGCTGGTGACCAACCTGGAGCCGGTCTATGCGGTGGTACTGGCGGTGGTGCTGCTGCGCGAGCAGCACGAAGTCACCCCGTGGTTCTACCTGGGCGTGGCGATCATCGTCGGCGCGGTGTTCCTGCATCCGCTGCTGAACCGCCGCAAGCCGGTGCAGCATCCAGAAATCCTCGGCACGGCCGAAGCGCGCAACATCGCCGATTGAGTGCATCCACGCATGGCGTGGATGGCCGCATCAGCGCTGCGGCCAATGCCAGGCCGGCGCATCCAGCAGGCCCTGCCCGCTCAACAGCGTGCGGCCCTGGTCCTTGTACAGATGCAGCGAATGGCACCCTGGCGCCTGTTCCAACGCCGCGATCAGCCGGCTGGCGTGCGACACCACCCATACCTGGCTGCGCGCACTGGCTGCGATGATGAGCCGCGCCAGCGCCGGCAGCAGGTCCGGGTGCAGGCTGGTCTCCGGTTCGTTGAGCACCATCAGCGGCGGTGGGCGTGGTGTGTGCAGCGCCGCCGCCAGCAGCAGGAAGCGCAGCGTGCCGTCGGAGAGCTCGGCCATCGACAATGGCCGCAGCAACCCAGGTTGGTGGAAGCGCAGCGCCAGGCGTCCATCCAGCGCCTCGAAATCGACCGTAGCGCCCGGGAACGCGTCGTCGACGCTGCGTGCCAACGCAACCGGGTCGCCGATCTCGAGGATGGTCACCCAGGCCGCCGCCAGGTCCCGGCCATCGTGATGCAGCACCGGCGTGCGCGTGGCCATCGCCGGTTGCCGCGCCGGGGCATCGCCATCGCTGCGGAAATGGTCATAGAAGCGCCAGCAACGGATGTACTCACGCAAGGTGATCGTTTCGGGCATGCGCTGCGGATCGCCGACCTGGGTGAACAGGCTGTCGAACAGCGACAACCGGTCATCCACCAGATCCCAACCGCGCGCATGGCGCTGCCGCACCATCGCCCCGCGACGATCGACCAGCTGGTTGGCGCTGCGCAGGAACGGCCCCGCCCAGATCGCCTCGGCCTTGATCTGCGGGTCCAGCGCAAACGCCGAACGGCTGGGCGGCGGGTAGCCGAGATCGATGGCGTAGCCGAATTCGTCGGTGGTGAAGCCGAGCTTCAATCCCACCGATTCCTGGCGTGGGCCGCCCTGCAAGGGGATTTCGCCGGCAGCAACCCGACGGTCTATTTTTTCCGGGCCCGCCCACAGCGCCGAACCCAGCCCACCTTCGCGGGCCAGCACCGCCGCGACGCCACCCTGCGCGGTCTCGGCCAGCAGGCGCAGCGCGCGGTACAGGCTGGACTTGCCACTGCCATTGTCGCCGGTCACCACATTCAACTGCTGCAGCGGCAATACCAACCCGTGCAGCGAGCGATAGTGGGCGATGGCCAGGGTCTGCAACATGGTCGGCGTCCGGGAAAACAGGGCGTCATCCTGCCCGCTCTTGATCGCAGGCGCTGCGACGCGATGTGAATCGGGAAGAGCATCCACGCATGGCGTGGATCTACCGGGCGGGGCGCTTCAGCCCGCTACTTCCACCCGGTTGCGGCCATTGCCCTTGGCCCGGTACAGCGCCTTGTCGGCACGTGCCAGCGTGTCGTCCACGCTTTCACCGGGCTGGTGCTGGGCGATGCCGATACTGATCGTGACCGGGAAGCCCAGTGGCAGGTCGGCCACGGCCAGGCGCAGGAACTCGCACTGAAGTTCGGCGGTGCGCAGGTCGGTTGCGGGCATCACTGCCACGAACTCCTCGCCGCCATAGCGCGCCGCCATGCCACGGCCGGCAAAGTGCGACCGCAGCAGCGCGCCCAGTTCGGCCAGCACGCGGTCGCCGGTGGCGTGGCCCTGGAAGTCGTTGATGTGCTTGAAATGATCGATGTCCAGCAGCGCGACGCAGGCCTCAGCGGGCTGCTCCCCGGTCATCGCCACGGCCTCGTCCAGCGCCGCTGCCATCGCGCGGCGGTTCGGCAGGCCGGTCAGCGCATCAGTGCGGCTCTGCTCGGCCAGGTCGGCGTTCTGCGCCAGCAGCACGTCGTGGTACTCCGACAGCAGGCGCTCATAATCATCGCGTTCCAGCATGTGGTTCTGGATGTCGAGCGCGAAACGGCGCAACTCCATCACCAGCATCACCTGCCGCGACAGTGCGGCCAGCGCCTCGGCCTTGTCGCTGGCCAGGTGTTGCGGCTGTGCGTCGAACACGCACAGCGTACCCAGCGGCAAGCCGTCGGAGCTGATCAGCGGCGCGCCGGCATAGAAGCGGATGTGCGGATCGCCGACCACCACCGGATTGTCGTGGAAGCGCACATCCTGCAGCGCATCCTCGACCACCATGATCTGCTGCGGCTGCAGGATGGCATGGCCACACATCGATTCGCTGCGCAGGTTTTCCGCCGCATCGATGCCCTGGATCGACTTGAACCATTGCCGTTCGACATCGATCAGGGTCACCGCCGCCATCGAGGTGCCGCAGACTGCCTTGGCGATCACCACCAGGTCGTCGAAGGATTTTTCACGCTCCGAATCGAGGATGCGGTAGCGATACAGCGCCTCGAGCCGAAGGGCTTCGTTGGCGGGCTTGTCGGGCTTGATCATGCAACGTCACGTTCCGGCAGGTCACCGCGAAGTCTAGCGGAAGCCGGTGCGCAATCCGCATGGCAGGTCGTGCCGGCCGTTGGCCGGCATCCCGGATACATCGCGCGCCCATTGCAGCCGGCCAGCGGCGGGCACTACCAGTCCAGCTGCTTCGGCAGCAGGCCCTGCAGCTCCTGCTCGGTCAGGTTGCGCCACTGGCCCGGCTTCAGCGCGCCAATCTTGATGTTGTCGATGCGCACGCGGCGCAGCTGGGTCACGCGATAGCCGAACTCGGCGGCCATCAGGCGGATCTGCCGGTTCAGGCCCTGCTGCAGGGTGATGCGGAAACCGAACTTGGCGATGCGCGAAGTCTTGCATGGCAGCGTCATCTGGTCGTGGATGCGCACACCACGCGCCATGCCGCGCAGGAACTCATCGGTGACCGGCTTGTTGACCGCCACCAGATACTCCTTCTGGTGGCCATTCTCGGCACGCAGGATCTGGTTGACGATGTCGCCGTTGCTGGTCATCAGGATCAGGCCTTCGGAGTCCTTGTCGAGGCGGCCGATCGGGAAGATGCGCTGTTCATGGCCGACGAAGTCGACGATGTTGCCCTTGACCGACGTCTCGGTGGTGCAGGTGACGCCGACCGGCTTGTTCAGCGCGATGTAGACGTGGCGGCGGGCGCCGGGCTTGCGGGCCACGCGCGCGCGCAGTGGCTGGCCATCCACCAGCACCTGGTCTTCCTCGCCCACCACCGCGCCGGTGCCTGCCGGGTGGCCGTTGACGGTGACCCGGCGGGCGGCGATCAGGCGATCGGCCTCGCGGCGGGAGCAGAAGCCGGTGTCGGCGATGTGTTTGTTGAGTCGGGTGGTCATCGCCCTATTATCCGGCATCGCCGCCCGCCGCGCTTCATGCCAGGCCGGGTGGATCGAGTTCTTCGCCGTCGAACACCCGGTTGCGGCCGGCACGCTTGGCCACGTACATGGCATGGTCGGCCCGGCGCAGCAGCGCGGCGAGATCGTCCTCGCCCGGCCGCCACTGCGCCAGGCCGATGCTGGCGGTGACCTCCAGGCCGGGCACCTGCAGCGCCCGGGCCGCCTCCGTGATGTGCCGGCGCAGGCGATCCAGGCGCGCCGACGCCGCCTCCCGCGGCATGCCCGGCATCAGCAGCAGGAACTCTTCGCCCCCCATCCGCACTACCTGGTCCTGGCTGCGTACCGCGGCACGCAATGCGCGCGCCACCGCCACCAGCACCTGGTCCCCCACGGCGTGGCCATGGCGGTCATTGATGTCCTTGAACAGATCGATATCGAGGAAGCCGATCACCAGCGGGCCACGTTCGCGGTCAACCCGCTCCAAGTGGCGGGCCAGCTGCTGCAGGCCGGCACGGCGGTTGGGCAGGCCGGTCAGGCCATCAGTCTCGGCCAGCTGGCGCAGTTCATCGCGCTGCTGGCGCAGGCGACCTAGCCGCTGGTTCAGTGCGTAGGCGGCCATCATCAGCAGCCAGGTCACCGCCAGCTGCAGGGCCTCCACGCGGTATTCCAGCAACCACGCCGCGCGGCAGGCGTCGGCCAGGATCAACACCAGCATCGGCGCCAGCGCCGCCAGCCCCGCCTGCGCCCAGCGGTCACCGCGCAGCCGTGCCCACACCCCTGCCATCAACGCCAGGCCACAGCCCAGCAGATAGGACACCTGCAGGCCCTGCGCCACCCAGGCCAGGCTGTCCCATGGCAGCCAAGGCACCAGTGCAGCCAACGCCAGCAATCCCCAAAGCGCCAGCAGCTGGAACGGACGCGAACGCGGCAACAGGCGATCACCGCCATTCAGCCGCCACAGCGCCGGCAGCACCAGGGCCTGCGTGGCCGCAGTCAACACCAGCAGCCACCAGGCACCGCGCTCGCCCACCGGCAGCCAGGGTTCCGGATAGCCGCTGAGGCCACCGAGGATGGCCTGCCACAGCACCAGCACGGTGGTACCGGCGATGTAGACCAGGAAACTGCGGTCGCGGGTGGTGAGGAAGGCCATCAGTGCCGACAACGCCAGTGCGATCGCCACGGCGATGCAGGCCGCGCGCACCAGCAGGCGGGCGGTATCGTTCTGCTGCACGGGACTGGGCGCGCCCAGCCGAAGGGTGGGTACCCAACGCGCCTTCAACGGCGTCTGCCACGACACCAGGAAGGGATCGTGACTGCCCGCTGGCGGCACCGCCACCAGCCCGATGCCTGCGCGGAAGCGTGAGTCTCGGGTACGGGCATCGTGCATGTTGCCGCAGATCTCGCGATCGCCATACTGCACGCGGACTTCGCCAGCGAACACATTGAACACGTCCAGGGCCTGCGGTTGCCCCGACCAGCCACCCGGCGGCGCAGGCACCTGCACCTGCTGCCGGTGACCGGCCAGCATGCCCGGCGTGCATGCGCGATGTGGAGTGGGTTCATCGGTGGCTGCGCCGACCAGCAGGTAATCGCGGCCGGCTTCGGCGGCGGCGGCCCACAGTGGCCACGGCGTTGCCAACCACACCAGCAGCACGACCAGCACCGCCCCTGTTCCGTACTGCCACTGCCTGCCGCCCACGCCACGTCCTGTTCCTGCTTACGCCCGCGCCCACTGCGCGTCGCCCCTGGCGGGCATTATCGCAGCCGCGGCTGCAACGCATGTGTAGACCAAAGTCGCCGCAGACCATTCAGCCTGCGGCGGGAGGACCTTTCACGGCCACCAGGCGCACCGGCCGCAGGTCGGCCAGGGTCATCCGTTCCAGTGGCTGCGGTCGCTCGACCGCATAGCCCTGCAGGCCCTGCACCCCAAGCCGGGTCAGCGCGGCGGCGACTTCGGCGGTCTCTACCCATTCGGCCACCACCTCCATCTGCAGCTCGCGCCCCAGTTCACTGATCGCGCGCACGGTGGCGTGACTGACTGGATCGGTATCCATGTCGCGCACGAAGGCCCCGTCGATCTTCAGGATGTCGGCCGGCAGCTGGCGCAGGTAGCCGAACGAGGACAGCCCGGAGCCGAAATCGTCCAGCGCCATCCGGCAGCCGCGCGCCTTCACCGCATCGATGAACGCGCGCGCCTGGCTGAGGTTGCTGATCGCGGCGGTCTCGGTGATCTCGAAGCACAGCTTGGAGGCCAGCGCGCGATTGCGCTCCAGCAGGTCGCAGACGAAGGCGAGGAAGCCGGGCTCGGCGATCGACTGCGCCGACACGTTGACGTTGCACAGTCCCAGCTGCCGCACATGCGCCGGGCACACCTGCAGGTGCCGGAACAGCAGGCCGAGCACGTGCCGGTCCAGCGCCACGGCCATGCCATAGCGCTCCACCGCCGGCATGAACTGGCCCGGCAGGTGCAGGCTGCCATCGCTGCCGCGCATGCGCACCAGCACCTCATAGTGCAGGTAGGTGGGATCGCCGACGCGGGCGATGCGCTGCGCATACAGCACCATGCGGTTCTCGGCCATGGCCAGGCTGACGCCCTGCAGCCGCTCGGCTTCCCGGCGCCGTTCCTCCAGCGCCATGCGGTTCTCGTTGAAGCAGTGCACGCGGTTGCGCCCGGCCTGCTTGGCCGCATAGCAGGCACTGTCGGCGGCGCTCATCAACCAGTTCACATCCGGTGCATCGGCGCTGACCTCGACCACGCCGATGCTGCAGCTCAACTGCGGGCTGCCCTCGCTCACCAGGAACGTCGCCTGCCCCAGATTGCGGATCACGCGCTGCAGCACGCGCTTGGCCTCGTCCTGCCCGGCATGGGCGAGGAACACCGCGAACTCGTCCGCACCCAGCCGGCCCACCCAGTCACCATCGCGCACCGCCGCCACCAGGTACTCGGCGAAGCTGCGCAGCATCTGGTCGCCGGCGGCATGGCCGAAGCTGTCATTGACCAGCTTGAAATGGTCCAGGTTGATGTAGCACAGCGCGTGCGTGCCACCTTCGCTGCGCACCTGCAGCAGTGCGCGTTCCAGCAGGCGCTCGATCTCGCGCCGGTTGATCAGGCCGGTCAGCGGGTCATGGCTGGCGTGGTGCTCGATCTCGCGCGCCAGTGCATGGTTCTGGCTGACGTCTTCGATGATCGCGAACACCGACAGGCCGCCGCCGGCGCTGCGCACACCGGTGCCGCTCCAGCGGCCCCAGACCAGGCTGCCATCGCGACGGCGGAATCGCAGTTCGCTCGGGCGCAGCTGGCGGTCCCAATCGATGCGCCCCACCCCGTCAATGACCAGCTCGCCGTCCATCAGCAGGTCAGCCAGCGACAGCTGCAGCAGCACGTCGCGGCGATGATCGAGGATGTCGGCCATCGCCTGGTTGGCCTCGATCACCTTGCCTTCGGTATCGAGCTTGAGCATGCCGACGTTGGCCTGGTAGAACGCTGCGCGGAAGCGGCTCTCGTGTTCGGTCAGGTCCTTGCCGACGCGGCGCGCCAGGGCCACCGCCATCAGGCTGATCGCCAGCACCGACAGGCCCGCGACCATCAACGTGGCCAGCCTCACCAGCGTCGCCATCCGCAGCAGCGCCTGCGAGAACGCCTGGCTCTGCACCTTCATCCGCTGGTCCAGGTCACGCAGCTGCTGCAGGTACTGGTCACGCGTGGCTGTCAGCAAGGGGCCACCCTCGTGCCGCCGCTGCAACTCATCGACCAGGCGCTGCAGCGCCATCAGGTCCCCGTCGGTCTGCCGCCATAACGCGGTCGCTTCGCGGAAAGCACCGATATCGCGCGCGTAGCGGAACGAAAACACCAGGCGCGGAATGTCGGCGTGCGCGTTGCCCCCCTGCAGGAAGCCCTGCCGGGCCTTCTCTTCGTCAGGCTCCGCCTGTTCCAGCGCCAAGCGCGCCTGCAGATCGCCCAACGGCACCTGCAGGGCCTGGCGTGCATCGTCCAGGTCCTGGACATTGCCGCGCGCCAGGTAGCGACTGAGCGCGGCGGTCGCATCCTGCTGACCGCGCGACCAGTATCCCTGGCCGGCGATCCAGGCGGTGGAGGCCGCCTGCAGTTCCTGGATCAACGCCGACAGTGCGACCAGTCCGATCGCCATGCCGGTCAACAACGCAAATCGCAGTCCCAGCCCCCGGGTCATCGGCACCCGCCGGCTCTGTTGGTCCGTGCCACTCCTACCCATCCCGGATCCCCCCGAATGTGCTGCGGTGACAACCTCCTTTGGAACCGGACCAGCCTATGACCGGCAATGTGTTGACCGTGCGAAAAAGGGGACGGAGGGGATTAAGTCGTTTTCGGCATAAGCGCATGGCCTGCCATATACGACTTAATCCCCTCCGTCCCCTTTTCCTGTACGCCAGCCCGGGGGCTGGCGTTGCTCTGGACGGCTGTGGGTGCAGCTTAGAAGCTGCGCGGGCCGCGCGGCTTGAAGCCATCACGACGTGGCGAGCGGCTGTCGCGGTCACCGCCGCGGTCGCCGCCATGGCCACCCGGACCACCCGGACCACCACGACGCGGGCCACCGGGGCCGCCCGGACCACGCTTGTCGAAGCGCGGCTTGAACGGACGCGGGGCCGGGTTGATCTCTTCACCGGCCGCCAGCGGACGCATCTGCAGCTGCTGGCCGGACACCCACACCTTCTGCAGGTGCGACAGCACGTCCGGCGGCATCTGTGCCGGCAGGTCCAACAGCGAGAAGTCGTCGTGGATGTCGATGCGGCCGATGAAACGGCTTTCCAGGCCGGCTTCGTTGGCGATGGCGCCGACGATGTTGGCCGGCTTCACGCCATGCTGATGGCCCACCGAAATGCGGTAGGTCTCCATGCCCTGCTCCGGTGCACCACGCGGCGGAACTTCACGGCGCGGACGCTGCTCGAAACCACCTTCGGCGTCGTCGCGACGCGGGCCACGCTCGAAGCGCGGCCCCCGCTCGTTGCGGTCGAAGCGATCACCACGTTCCGGGCGGTCACCACGGTCGAAGCGCTCGCGCGCTGCGCGCTCTTCGCGCGGGGCACGCACTGGCGGCTGCAGCAGGAACGGGGTATCGCCCTGCAGCATCCTGGCCAGCGCGGCGGCGATCTCGATGGCCGGCACGTTCTGCTCGTTCTCGAAGCGCTCCAGCAGCTGGCGGTAGAAGTCCAGGCCACCGGTACCCAGGGTTTCGCTGATGCGCGAGGTGAACTTGTTGATGCGGGTGTCGTTGACCGCTTCCACGCTCGGCAGCTGCATCTCTTCGATCGGCTGGCGGGTGGCGCGCTCGATCTGGCGCAGCATGCCCTTCTCGCGCGGGGTGGCGAACAGGATCGCCTCGCCGCTGCGGCCGGCACGGCCGGTACGGCCGATGCGGTGCACGTAGCTCTCGGTGTCGTACGGGATGTCGTAGTTCAGCACGTGGCTGATGCGCTCCACGTCCAGGCCGCGGGCGGCCACGTCGGTGGCCACCAGGATGTCCAGCTTGCCTTCCTTCAGCATGGCAATGGTGCGCTCGCGCTGGGCCTGCTGCATGTCACCGTTGATGGCGGCAGCGGCCAGGCCACGCGCCTGCAGCTTGCTGGCCAGTTCTTCGGTGCCGGCCTTGGTGCGCGCGAAGATGATCATCGCGTCGAACGGCTCGACTTCCAGGATGCGGGTCAGCGCGTCCAGCTTGTGCATGCCGCTCACCCACCAGTAGCGCTGGCGGATGTTGGCCGAGGTGGTGGTCTTAGCCGCGATGGTCACTTCCACCGGGTCCTGCAGGTAGGTCTGCGCGATGCGGCGGATCTGCGGCGGCATGGTGGCCGAGAACAGGGCCACCTGGCGCTGCTCCGGCAGCTTCTTCAGCACGGCTTCCACATCGTCGATGAAGCCCATGCGCAGCATTTCATCGGCTTCGTCCAGCACCAGGGTCTTCAGCTCGGACAGGTCCAGGGTGCTGCGGTCCAGGTGATCGATCACGCGGCCGGGAGTACCGACCACGATGTGCACGCCACGGCGCAGGGCCGACAGCTGCTGGCCGTAGGGCTGGCCGCCGTACACCGGCAGCACGCGGAAGCCCGGGATCTTCGACGAATAGGACTGGAACGCCTCGGCAACCTGGATGGCCAGTTCGCGGGTCGGCGCCAGGATCAGGGCCTGGGGCTTGATCTGCTGCAGGTCGATGTTGGACAGTACCGGCAGTGCGAACGCAGCGGTCTTGCCGGTACCAGTCTGGGCCTGGCCCAGCACGTCGCGGCCTTCCAGCATCGCCGGGATGGTGGCGGCCTGGATCGGCGACGGCGTTTCGTAGCCGATGGCGGTGACCGCCTGCATCACGGGCTCGGACAGGCCGAGCTGCGCGAACTGCAGCGGCGCTTGGGAATCTTGGGACATGGGGAACTCCGAAGGCACTGCCGTCTTCCTGGCAGTGCGATAAAAAGGGTGATGGTCCGCGCTTTGGGCGCCCTTCTTATCGCGTGCCCTGGCGCTGCTCGGTCGGAGGAGATTTCACTCGCTCAGAGCGGAATGATACCGCATTGATCCTGAACGAGGCGTACAGCTTTCCATGCGCGTGCCGTCGTGCCCCGTGCTGGCGCACAATACGCGCCCGCTTCCCGGCCCGGCCGCTGGCCTGCGCCCTCTTTCCAGGACCCCTCGCTCCATGCAGATTCTCGAATTCGACCTCGACGGCGACTACGTCGAACTCAAGCAGCTGCTGAAGCTGGCCGACCTGGTCACCAGCGGCGGCGAGGCCAAGATGGTCATCAGCGAGGGCCAGGTGCGGGTCGACGGTGAGGTCGAACTGCGCAAGGCCTGCAAGATCCGCGCAGGCCAGGTGGTCGAGTTCGCCGACAGCCAGATCCGCGTGCTGGCCGCTGGCTGATCCGAGAGTGTTCAGGCCACGCGCTGGGTCAGGTGCGAGGCGATCAGCTGCCTGAACGGCGCCACGCCCTGCGCCAGGCGTAGGCCCGCGGCCCGCAGCAGGCGTGCCGGGCGACGATCGTCGGTGTACAGGCTGGCGATCGCGTTGGTGGCCTCGTACAGCGGCCGCGACGCCAACCGATGACCGCGTTGGTAGCTGGCCAGCATGCCGGCGGCGGCAATGTCCGCACCGCGCCGCTGCTGCGCGACGATGCCCTGTGCCAGCCGCTGTGCGCTGGCCAGTCCCAGATTGAAGCCGTGCGCGGTGACCGGGTGCATGCCCACCGCGGCATCGCCGATCAGCGCGGAACGCTCGCCGACGAAACGGTGCGCGTACACCCCCACCAGCGGATACGCCTGCGGTGTGGCCACCGGCTGCATGCGGCCCAGCCGATGCTCGAAGCAGGCACTGATGGCCTCACCGAAAGCCACCTCGTCCATCGCCAGCAGTTCTTCGATCTGCCGCGGCGGCAGCGTGATCACCGCCGATGCCTGGCCCTCGTTGAGCGGCAGCAGCGCCATGGTGCGGCCGTAGCCGAACCACTCCCAGGCCGTGTGGTGATGGTCGCGCTCGACCTGCATGCGGCATACCAGCATCGACTTGCCGAAGTCGCGCATCTGCGCACCGATGCCAAGCATGCGGCGGGTGGCGGAGAAGCGGCTGTCAGCTGCGACCAGCAGGCGCGCGTGCAGTTGACTGCCGTCATCGAGTCTGACCACCTGGCCCTGCGCATCGGCCTGCACGCCCAGCACCTTGCGCCCGTCGAACAGCTCCAGCCCATCCTGGCCCTGCACGGCGTCCCAGGCAGCACGGCGGATCAGATGGTTGGGTACCAGCCAGCCCAGCGGCTGGCCGTCGACCTGGCTGCTGGCGAAGGTCAACGCGAACGGCGAGCCGCCGTTCATCACCCTGGCATCGCGCAGCTCGGCGACTTCGGCCTGCGGCAGGCGCTGCCACAGCCCCAGTTGTTCCATGCTCTGCCGCGAGGCATGGGTCAGCGCGATCTCGCGGCCATCAAAGGCGGCGTCGGCCAGGGCCTGGCGCGGCTGCACTTCGACCAGCCCGACCTGCAGGCCACTGCCGGCCAGCGCACGCGCGAAGCACAGGCCCGCCGGTCCGGCGCCGACCACCACCACGTCCATCCTGCGCATGCGCGCCTCCTGCCGTTGATTCAGTCCGGGCCAGCATAGCGCCGCGCGCCTGAGCGGCCTTGATCTGGATCAGGCCGACTTACAGAAGTGCGAACACCAGCGCCAGGATCGACAGCAGCGATACGAGCCAGACCAGGCTGCGTACGTAGGGCACGCCCGCGGCATACAGCGGCAGGTAGACCACACGCGCCCAGACGTAGGCCTGCGCAGCCAGCGCCGTGGTGCCGTTGCTGCGCCCGGCCACGACCACTGCGATGGCGGCAGCGGCAAAGAACGGGAAGGTTTCCAGGAAGTTGGACTGCGCACGCTGCAGGCGGCCGGCCAGCGGGCTGAGCGGCTTTGCATCGCCATCCCGTGCCGAGGCATTCCACTTCATCCCGCGCTCGCGGGTGACCACGGTGGAGGTGGCGAAGATGTAGACAAAACCCAGCAGCACCGACCAGGCCAGCATCGTCAGTTCAGTTGCCATCGCTCATCTCCTCAGGGCGCCGACGCGCGCAGGCTGTAACCGGCCAGGCGCCACACCTGGTCTTCGTCGAAACGGAACGAGACCAGCTCGCGCACCGGCTGTGCGCTGTTGGCGAAACGGGTCGGGAAGCTGACATTTATGTACAGCCCTTCCGGCACTGCGGCGCCGGGGCTGTACTTGACCCGGGTGATGGTCGGCTGGCCACGCCCGGCCAACGCACCGAGGCGTGCACGCTCGGTGGTCAGCTGGCTCACGAAGGTGGCCTTCGGCACCGCACGGCGCGCGACGGCCGAAGCGCCATCCCACAATTCGCCGGCGCGGTTGGCATCGACCAGTTGCGCCGCCTTCAACGCAGCCGCGCCCATTTCCGCGTCCTGCTTCTGCACCTGGGCCTGCTGCGCAGCGGTCAACGCCGGGGCACCTGCAGTGGCGGGCTTCGCGGCCGCCGGCGATGCCGGGGCCGGGCGCGCGGGTGCCGGTGCCGGCGTGGCCGGCGCAGGTGCCTGCGCCAACGCAGTCAGGGGCAGCAGGGACAGCAGCAGGAGCACGCGCTTCATGGACACCGCCGGTTCTGGAGGAAAGGACCGCAGTCTACGCCAGCGCAGTGAGCGGTTCGTCAGCGCGCGTGGGCGTTGCCTTCCACCGCCGCCGCATCGGCCTGCGCGGCCGGCGTGCCGGTCTCTGCTGGCGCCTGTTCGGCCACCGGCGGCGGCTCCGGCGGCGCTGGTGGTAGCGTCGCCACATCGATCTCCGACAGCGGGCTTTCGTCGGGGCAGACCGCGTCCGGGAAGCCGAAGCGCTGCTTCAACGCCTGGCCGCAGCTGTTGATCGACTCCATGTCGGCGCCCTCGCGCTTGCACTGCTGGTCGAAGGCGACCAGGAAGGCGTCCTTGCGCTGCACGAAATCGTCGCCGCAGGCACGCATCTGCTTGATCCGTTCCAGATCGTCCTGCACCGCATTGGTGCCATCCAGACCGTACTGGCGCAGTTCGTCCGGAGTCAGCAGGCGCAGGCTGCGGTTGGGCACGGTCATCATCAGATCGGCCACACCGACCGCCACGCCGTTGCGTTGCAGGTAGTCCTTCACGTTGTCGTAGACCTCGTGCAGCTCGCGGTTGAGCTCGGCGCGCGAGGTGGCCTTGGAACTGATGCGCATCATGCGGTGGATGCCGACCTTGCCCGACAGCAGGCGGTTGTCGCCGGCGGCCAGCACGAACACGCAGGCGCTATGGCAGATCGAGCCTTCGCGCACCCAGATGGTCCAGCCCGATTCACCGATGCTGTCACCGGCGACAATCGCCGACTCCACCTGCCCCCCGCTGGAATCCAGATCGAGGATGCGCTTGTGGATCTTCTGCTCGTCAGCGACCACGGCCAGTCGCCACATCATCTCGGCGAAGCCCGGATTGATCTTGCCGGCGTAACGCACGCGCATCAGGCCGCGCTCGGCGCACGGCGCCAGCGCCTGGGTGATCTGCTCGCGCTGCAGGCCTTCCAGCTCGACACCGTCACCGGCATCGCCAGCATATTCCGTGCTGCAGCTGACCCAGGCACGGCCATTCTCAAGCTGCGCCTGCGGCCACGGCCGATCCGCCTGGCTGCGCGGCGGCGCTGGCGGTGGCGGTGCATCGGCCGCATTGATCGACACCATGTTCTCGCCATCGCTGGCCGGCGCCCGCGCCGCCTTGTCAGCAGCGGTCACATTGCCTGGATTTTCCAGCTGGCTGCAGCCCGCCAGGGCCAGGCACAACAGGGGCAACCAGCGGCGTTTGGCGGACATCGGGCAACCAGTCTTCACGTGAGCAGGAGCCACAGTCTACCCGTCCGGGGGACGCATTCAGCGCGTGGCACTGAACCCCTTCTGACCCTTGGGGAAGCGTGTCGACCAAGGTCGACACCTACCAGAGCGGGATGCTGTTGCCGGCCAGCGGCCGGCACTACCGCGATGTCTGGCGCAGCCCGGCCTGACCCCCTTCAGCATCCATGTCCGAATGTGGCGAGTATCGCCGCCCGCACGGGCCTAGACTGGCGCCATGGACACCGCCCTCGCCCTCGACACCGCCGCCTGCGACCGCGCCCGCCTGGCCCGCGACGCACGCTTCGACGGCGTGTTCTTCACCGCCGTGCGCAGCACCGGCATCTATTGCCGCCCGGTGTGCCCGGCACCGCCGCCGAAGCCGCGCAACATCACCTACTTTCCGACCGCCGCGGCCGCTGCGGCCGCCGGGTACCGCCCCTGCCTGCGCTGCCGCCCGGAATTGGCACCGCAGGCCCAGCAGGCCCTGGCCGGACAGACCGTGCAGCGGGCACTGGCGCTGATCCACGGCGGCTTCCTGCAGGAGCAGCCGGTGGCCGATCTTGCAACGAAGCTCGGCCTCAGCGCGCGCCAACTGCAGCGCCTGTTCGTCGAACATCTCGGCGCGACGCCCGGGCAGATCCACGCAACCCATCGCCTGTTGCTGGCCAAACAGTTGCTGACCGAAACCACGCTGGCGGTGACCGACGTCGCGCTGGCTGCCGGCTACAACAGCCTGCGCCGCTTCAATACCGCGTTCCTGCAGGGCTGTGGGATGGCGCCGACCGCCCTGCGTCGCCAGCATCAACCGTTGGCTGCAGATGATGGCGGCCTGGTGCTGCGCCTGGGCTACCGTCCACCACTGGACTTCCCACGCATGCTGGCCTTCCTGCGCAAACGCAGCCTGCCCGGCATCGAACTGATCGGCGAAGACAGCTACCAGCGCGTACTGGGTACGCCCGAGCGCCCCACCCTGCTGCGCGTCACCGCCGATTCGAAGCGGCCGGAACTGCGCCTGCAATTGGGCGCGGTGGATCCGCGCCTGATCCCCGACATCGTGCGCCGCGTGCGTCGGGTGTTTGATCTGGATGCCGACCTGCAGCAGGTCCATGCCGCGCTGGGCGAAGAACCGCTGCTCGCGCGTGGCATCGCCGAACGCCCCGGACTGCGCGTACCCGGCGGCTGGGATGGCTTCGAGGTGGGCGTACGCGCGGTACTCGGGCAGCAGGTCAGCGTGGCCGCGGCCACCACCTTCGCGCGGCGCCTGGTCGATGCCTACGGCGCACACCTGCCGGGCATGCCATCGGAATTCGATCGCCAGTTCCCCGCGCCCGAGGTACTGGCCGAGGCACCATTGGAATCCATCGGCCTGCCGCGCAGCCGCGCGGCCACCGTGCGCGCCCTGGCCGCCGCCTGCGCCAGCGGCCGGCTCGACTTCGGGCCCGGCCAAGCTTTGGAGGAATTCGTGGCCCGCTGCGTTGCACTGCCCGGCATCGGCCCCTGGACCGCTCAGTACATTGCCCTGCGCGGACTCGGCCAGCCCGATGCCTTCCCGGCCGGCGATCTTGTACTGCAGCAGGTGCTCGGCCACGTCCAGGGCCAGCGCCTCAGCGAACGCGCGACCGAAGCGCGCTCGCAACCATGGCGCCCGTGGCGCGCCTACGCGGTGCTGCACCTGTGGCACCTGTCCGGCACGTTCGTTGGAGAACCGACATGACCCTGTTGTTCGATCGTTTCGACAGCCCGATCGGCGTATTGACCATCGCCGGTGACGAGCGTGGTCTTGCTCACGTGCTGTTCCCGGAGAACCGCCACCCCGCGCGCGGGCGCGACGGCTGGCATCACGCGCCGGGCGCATTGCCCGAAGCGCGCGAACAACTGCTGCAGTTCCTGCACGGTGAACGCAGCCGGTTCGACCTGCAGCTTGCACCACGAGGCACGCCTTTCCAGCTGCGCGTGTGGCAGGCGCTGGCGTTGATTCCGTTCGGCCAGACCTGGAGCTATCTGCAGTTGGCGCAGCACCTGGGCCAGCCCAGCGCGACCCGCGCGGTGGGCGCGGCCAATGGCCGCAATCCATTGCCGATCATCCTGCCCTGCCACCGCGTGATCGGCAGCAACGGTGCACTGACCGGCTTCGGCGGCGGCCTGGAAACCAAGGCCGCGCTGCTGCGGCTGGAACAACGCCAGGCCCCGCTGTTCGCCTGAGTGGGCTGGCCGGGCTGCGCCCGGCACCCGCAGAGGCTAGAGCAACAGCAACAGCGGGCTTCCTGCGGGGAGCCAGGGTGGGTCCAGTTGCAGGGGACGCTGCAAGTCCCCCTCCGGGTCCCGGCCCAGCCGCTGGCGGCTGGGCGTTCGGGCGCTTGCGAAGCAGTGCTTCGCAAACAAAGCGCCCTCACCCTTGTAAGCTCGGTCGCGCCATCCATGGCGCTCACGCCCCTGCAACCGGACCCACCCCGCCTTCGACTGATTCCTGCGATCTGCCGGGACGGCGTACTGCGCGGCGGCTGGTAGGTGTCGACATTGGTCGACACGGTAAATCCACGCCATGCGTGGATGGAGGCATCTGGAATCTGTCTGGAGAAAAGCCCCCTTCTTGTTGAAGGGGGCGCGCCGACAGGCGCGGGGATAAGGAAAAATGCGCGGACACGGCGCGCGATAGTGCGCCGTGTCTTGGGCGCGTCATTACCTCGCACTATCATGCGCGGATGACTTCCGTACGCCTGACCTGCGCGCTGGCGCTGCTGCTGCCCTTGGCCGCCTGCACCACCGCACCCGCCCCTTCCGCTTCTGTTCCCACCACTGTTGCAACAGCGGCGCCGCCCAAGCTGCTGCTGATCTCCATCGACGGCCTGCGCGCCGACGCGCTGGACCGCGGCCTGACCCCGAATCTGCAACGCCTGATCGACGGCGGCGTGCGTGCACGCTGGATGACCCCGTCCTATCCGTCACTGACCTTCCCCAACCACTACACCATCGTCACCGGCCTGCGTCCGGACCACCACGGCATCGTCAACAACAGCATGGACGATGAAGCACTGGGCCGGTTCGAGCTGAGCAATCGCGAAGCGGTCACCACCAGTGGCTGGTGGGGCGGCGAACCGATCTGGGTCGGCGCAGAGAACGCTGGCGTGCGTTCGGCCACCACGTCATGGCCGGGCAGCGAATCGGAGATCCGTGGTGTACGCCCCAGCCAGTGGCGCATCTACGACGGCAAGGAACCGCTGGAACAGCGCGCCGGCATCGTGCTCGATTGGCTTGCACAGACCGACGCCGATGCACCCCGCCTGACCACGCTGTACATGGAACACGTGGACAAGGCCGGCCACAACTACGGCCCCGAGTCGAAGCAGTATGCCGACGCCATCGTGCGCGCCGACCAGATCGTCGGCCAGGTGCTCGACGGACTCCAGCAACGTGGGCTGGCCGCAACCACCAATGTGATCGTGGTCTCTGACCATGGCATGGCCAGCGTGCCGGTCGGCCAGGTGATCTCCACCGAATCGATGGTTGACCCTGCGATTGCGCGCAATGTCAGCCAAGGCCAGTCGGTCGGCTTCGCACCGGTGGTCGGCCATGAAGCTGCCGCCGAACGCGCCCTGCTCGGCCGCCACGCGCACTACGAATGCTGGAAGAAAGAAAAACTGCCGGCGCGCCTGCACTACGGCACCCATCCGCGCATTCCCGCCATTGTCTGCATGATGGATGAAGGCTGGGATGCCCTGCATCAGGAAAAGATCGCCAAGCGCGAACAGCAGGACCGCGGCTCGCACGGCTACGACAACGCGCTGCCGTCCATGCGTGCAGTGTTCGTGGCCAGCGGTCCGTCGTTCCGCCAGGGCCTGGTGATCGATGGCTTCGACAATGTCGATGTCTATCCACTGCTGGCGCACCTGCTGCAGGTGCCGGCCGCGCCGAATGACGGCAACCCGGAAACGCTGAAGAAGACCCTGCGCTGATCCGGTTGTAGAGCCGAGCCCACGCTCGGCTGCATTGCGCCAGCCGGGCATGGGCTCGGCTCTGCAAAATCGTGCATAAAAAAACGCGGCGCCAGGCGCCGCGTTTTCTTTGGACCGGTCGGTCGGCCGGATCAGGCCTTGGCGACGGCCTTCTTCGCCACGGCCTTCTTCGCCGGAGCCTTGGCCACGGTCTTCTTGGCAACCGGGGCGGCGGCGCCTACGGCGACCTTGCTCGCGGTATGCGAACGGGCGTTGCCGTAGCTGGCGTTGTAGCGCTTGCCCTTGGCGGTCTTGCGGTCACCCTTACCCATGTCTTCAACTCCTCAAGTGTGAAATCTGGTTACCCCGTACTGACACGGGTTCGGCGGGGCCGCCTTGCTGGGCGCCCCCGCGCACGATCGAAAATCCTATCACGGAGCGCCTAGTGCGCGCAGCTGGCGTCGTGTACGTGGCCGTGGTTCAGGCGCAGATTGACCAGATGGGCAACGCCCACCAGCAGGCCACCGATGGTCATCACCACCGCATGCGGCACGGCGTTGTGATGCAGCGGCTCGTACAGCACGCCGGCCCACAGCGCCACCAGGCCGGGGATCAGGAAGCCCAGCGCACGCAGCGCGCCGTGGCGGCGGTAACCCCAGACCAGGCTGAACAGCCCAAGCAGGGTCACGAACAGCACCAGCGCCTGTTCAACGCCGTCGCTCAGCCAGAACGACAGGCCCAGCGAGGGCGCTGCCGCCAGCAGCACCGGGATGACTGCGCAATGCACCGCGCACAGCATCGAACCGGTGGCACCGAAACGGTCGAGCAGGTGGCGCAGGCGTGAGGACAAGGACATGACTTCCAGCAGGGTCGGCGAATCGTTATGGAATAATATAACATCCCTTCCTGACCCGCACGCTTTCCCTCTCCCCGTCCCTCGACGGGATTCGTGCGCCCAGCGATTGATACAGTGTAACAAAGGACCCATCCATGCCCACCCACACCGCACGGCTCAAGCCGCATTCCCTGGCTCTGGCCCTCGCCGCCCTGCTGCCGTCCGGCGCCTTTGCAGCCGGTCAGGACGCCGCCCATCGTGACCGCCACCTGACCGAGCTGTCCTCGGTGCAGGTCACCGCGTCGCCGCTGCAGGGCGATGCCGAATCCCTGGCGCGCCCGGTGGACGTGCTGGCCGGTGAGCGCCTGGACGAGCAGAAGGCCGGCACCCTCGGCGATACCGTGGCCAAGCTGCCCGGCGTGCAGAGCACCTTCTTCGGGCCCGGCGTCGGCCGCCCGATCATCCGCGGCCAGGAAGGCCCGCGCGTGGCCGTGCTGTCCAACGGCATGGGCAACATGGACGCCTCCACGGTCAGTGCCGACCACGCCACCAGCATCGAGCCGTTCCTGGCTGACCAGATCGAAGTGCTGAAGGGGCCGGCGACGCTGCTGTTCGGCAGCGGCGCCATCGGTGGCGCGGTCAATGTGGTCGATGGGCGCATCGCGCGCGAACTGCCGGAGCGCCCGCTCAGCGGCTGCGCCGAGCTGCGCGGCAATTCGGTGAACAATGAACGCAGCGGCATGTTCCGCCTCGACGGCGTCAGCGGCAACGTCGTGCTGCATGTGGATGGCCTGGTCCGCAACGGCGACGACTACCGCATTCCCGGTTACGCGGTGATCGACAGCCTTGAAGACCACCACGACGACCACGACCATGACCACGCGGGCGAGGAAGGCGAAGAACCGCGCCGCGGCCGCCTCGACAACAGCTCGATCCGCACCCGCGCCGGTGGCGTCGGCGCAACGTGGCTGGGCGACGGCGGCTACTTCGGCGTATCGGCCAGCACCTACCGCACCAACTATGGCATTCCCAATGGCGCGCACGTGCACGCCGACGGTGATGATCATGGCCATGACCACGGTCACGACCATGGCGATGAAGAGGAAGGCGGCGACGAGCATGACGTGCGCATCGACATGGTGCAGAACCGCTTCGAGACCAAGGCTGGCATCTACAACCCGGTCTCGTTCCTGAAGAACATCAACGCACGCGTGGCCTACACCGACTACGAGCACGTGGAGCTGGAGGCCGGCACGCCGTCCACCCGTTTCACCAACCGCGGCATCGAGGCACGCCTGGAAGCGGTGCAGCAGCAGATCGGCGGCTGGGACGGCGCCTTCGGCCTGCAGTTCGGCAACAGTGATTTCGGCGCCAAGGGCGAAGAGGCATTCGTTCCGGATACCGGCACCAAGAACATCGGCCTGTTCGTGCTGCAGGAAAAGCAGTTCGGCCCGTTCAAGCTGGAACTGGGCGGCCGCCATGACCAGGTCAAGCTGGACCCGCGCGGTGACTATCGCCGCCGCACGTTCGGCGCCACCAACCTGTCGGCCGCTGGCATCTGGAAGCTCAACGACGCCGTTGACCTGCGCATCGGCGTGGACAGCTCCGAGCGTGCACCGACCAACGAAGAGCTGTATGCCGCCGGCGCGCACATCGCCACCCGCTCGCTGGAAATCGGCGACTCCAACCTGAAGACCGAGCGCGGCCAGCGCGTGGAACTGGGCATCCACACCCACAGCGAGCGCCTGGACTTCTCCGCGTCGGTCTACCAGACCAGGTTCAAGGACTTCATCTACCTGGCCGACACCGGTGTTACCGAAGGCCTGCCGGTCCGCGCCTGGACCCAGCAGGACGCGGTGTTCCGCGGCGCCGAGGCCGAAGCGCTGGTGCACCTGTTCGAGGGCGGCGCCGGTGACTGGGATCTGCGCCTGTTCGGCGACTACGTGAAGGCCAAGCTGGATGGCAGCGGCAGCCGCAACCTGGACATCGCCGTGCCGCATGGCGACCACAACCACAACTACTCGGTGGAGCTGGCCAACACCGGCTACCTGCCGCGCATCGCCCCGGCCCGCGTCGGCGCCGACCTGCGCTGGTCGAAGGACGGCTGGCGCGCCTCGGTCGGTGCGGTGCGCTACAGCCGCCAGAAGGACGTCGCGCAGAACGAAGCACCGAGCGATGGCTACACCCTGGTCGATGCGCACCTGGCCTACCGCTGGGACCGCAACGCCAGCAACAGCTACGAAGTCTTCCTGGATGGCAGCAACCTGACCAACCGTGAAGTGCGCCCGCATACCTCGCTGCTGCGCGACTACTCGCCGCTGCCGGGCCGTGGGGTCGCATTCGGCATCCGCGCGTTCTTCTGATCGGATGCAGGGGGGCGGATCCCTTTCCGCGGGAAAGGGCTCTGCCCCCACTCGCCCTTCCACGCATGGCGGGGCCGCACCACGAATACCATTCTCTCTCCCGGGGGGCCGTCTGGCCCCCCGTTCCTTTATGCGTGAGCGAGGTCGCGGCGCCCTCGCTCACACACCCGTCACAAAGATGTGCGTACCACAACAAGCGGACAATCCCGTCACCCAATGTCTCGCCAATCGGACACTTTTGTCCGAAAATAATTCCATGACTGCCCAACGTGCCGATGCCGCTGCCCGCCGTGCCCTCATCCTCGACGCCGCCGATCATGTGTTCGGCCAACACGGTGTCACTGCCCCACTGGACCTGGTGGTCGAACGCGCCCAGGTGGGCCGCGCCACCCTGTACCGCAACTTCCCCGACCGCACCGCGCTGATCCAGGCGCTGCTGCAGCGCACGGTTGATCGCATCCGGCGCCAGGTCGAACAGCTCGGTGACCGCGACGACGCCCTGTTCGAGGTGTTCGAGGGCATGGCCCAGCGCATCATCGATTCGCCCGCACTGGCCGATTACTGGCGCGCGGTCGATTCGGACGTGCCGGCCATGCGCGCGGCGCGCGAGACCGTGCGCGACCTGCTGGAGGAGCCGATCGCCCGCGCCAAGGCCGCCGGACTGTGCCGTGCCGACCTGGAAAAGACGGATATTTCACTGATCTCGGGCATGCTGGGTGCGGCCCTGCGCGGCAAGACCCGCGACGAGCGCGCCCACCTCGCCGGGCGCGCCCTGCAGCTGCTGCGCGGGGGTCTCCAGGGAGCAACCAGCGAGGCGCGCTGATGGTCCAGCCGTATCTGAAGCCGGTTCCGGATTGGGAGGAGCATGAGAAGCCGACCATGCCCGGCTCGGCGTCGATGCCCTGGCACCCGCCGTACCGGCGCGCGGCCTATGCGCTGGTATCGTTGCTGGTGGCGATCACCGGCGGCCTCGGCAATGCGCTGGTCACCGCCAACCTGCCGTTCCTGCAGGGCCAGCTGGCGCTGACCCCGACCCAGGGCAGCTGGCTGGTAGCGGCCTATGCCATGGTCAACGTCACCGCCAACCTGCTGGCCTTCAAGTTCCGCCAGCAGTACGGCATCCGCCTGTTCGCCGAAATCGGGCTGGGGCTGTATGCGGCGCTGGCGGTGCTGCACCTGTTCGTCGGCAGCTTCGAGACCACGATGCTGACCCGTGCCGCCAGCGGCTTCGCCGGCGCGGCCTGTTCAACGCTGGGCACGCTGTACATGCTGCAGGCGCTGCCGCGGCGCTTCACCGGCAATCTGCTGGTGGTCGGCGTCGGCCTTTCCCAGCTGGCGGTGCCGATCGCCTGGATCGTCTCACCAGGCTTGGTGGATACCGGCCAATGGCACCAGCTCTATTCGTTTGAAGCCGGGCTGGCGCTGTGTGCGTTCGCCGCTGTGGTGGTGTTGAAGCTGCCGCCCGGCATCCAGGTGAAGGCCTTCGAGCCGCTGGATTTCCTTACCTTCGCGTTGCTGGCGCCGGCGGTTGCGCTGCTGGTGATCGTATTGGCGCAGGGCTACACCCGTTGGTGGCTCAACACGCCGTGGCTGGGCTGGGCCCTGGTCGCCTCGATCGTGCTGTCCACCACCGCCTTGATCATCGAGCACTACCGGCGCAATCCACTGCTGCAGATCCGCTGGCTGTCGACGCTGCCGGTGCTGCATTTCATCGTCGGCGCCTTCCTGATCCGCTTCCTGACCACCGAGCAGTCCTATGGCGTGGTCAACCTGATGCGCACGCTCGGCATGGGGCCTGACCAGATGCGGCCGCTGTTCGTGGTGATCCTGGCCGGGGTGATCGTGGGCATCGCCGGTGCCTCGCTGACCTTCGGCCCGAAGCGGCTGATTGCCCAGCTGCTGATGGCGATCCTGCTGCTGGGCGCTGCCGCCTTCTTCGACCAGCACCGCACCAGCATGGATCGGCCGCACGATTTCTACGCCAGCCAGTTCCTGGCCTCGGTCGGCGCCGGCATGTTCATGGGTCCGTTGATCATGCTCGGCATTTCCGCTGCGTTGAAACAGGGCGTGGACCACATGATCACCTTCCTGGTGACGCTGTCGATCACGCAGACACTGGGCGCCCTGGCCGGCTCGGCAGTGCTGGGCACCTTCCAGCTGCATCGCGAGCAACTGTACTCCAGCGCGCTGACCAGCCAGCTCGACCCCGCCGATCCGGTGGTGGCACAACGCCTGCGCATCCAGCAACAGCTGTACAGCGCACAGATCACCGACCCGGTGCTGCGCAGCGCGCAGGGCAGCGCGCAGCTGGCGCAGACCACGCGCCGCGAAGCCAATGTGCGCGGCTTCAATGATGTGTTCACCCTGAGCGGTTGGCTGGCGATCGGTTTCCTGTGCTGGTTGCTGCTGCTGTCGCTGCGCACCGCCGTGCTCAAGCAATGGCGCAAGCGCCACCCCACTTCACCCGTTGCGGCCACCCCGGCCGCGCACCGCTGAGTCCTCCGCCATGCCCCCCGTTCCGCCCCGATCCGACGACGCCGACAATGTGACGCCACCGCCGCCGACCGACGCGGCACCTGCGCCCACGCCCGTTGAACCGGCAGTCGCGCCGAAGTATCTCAAGCCCAGCGCGCGCAGCGTGTTGGTGATGGTGGTGGTGGCCCTGCTGGGCATTGCGCTGATCCTGCGCGCCTGGCATCTGTGGCCGTTCACCAGCAGCGTGATGGTGACCGACAACGCCTATGTGCGCGGCCAGATCACCGTGATGGCGCCACAGGTCAACGGCTATGTGACCGAAGTGCTGGTGAAGGATTTCCAGCATGTGAGGCAGGGCGAGCCGCTGCTGCGCATCGATGACCGCATCTATGCCCAACGCGTCGCCCAGGCGCAGGCGACGCTGGACAGTGCGCGTGCGGCGCTGGCCAACTCCGACCAGTCGCAGGCGCAGAACCGTGCGCAGATCGCCTCGGCGCGCGCCACGCTCTCGGCCGGCCAGGCCGAACTGCAGCGCTCGCGCAACGAGCTGAAGCGCTACGAGGAACTGGCCGCGCAGCAGTTGGTGTCGATCAATGACCGCGACAAGTTCCGCACCAGCCAAGCCTCGGCGCAGGCCAGCGTGCAGCAGTCGCAGGCGCAGATCCGCATCGCCGAGGAAACACTGGTGTCGACCCAGGTCGCGCGCAAGAGCCTGGAGGCCCAGGTGGAAAGCGCACAGGCGCAGCTGGAACTGGCCCGCATCGACCTGGCCAACACGGTGATCCACGCACCGCGCGACGGCCAGATCAGTGAAGCCAGCGTGCGCGTGGGCCAGTATGTCGCCGCCGGTTCGCAGCTGCTGTTCCTGGTACCTGACACACTGTGGGTGGTGGCCAACTACAAGGAAGGCCAGACCTGGGGAATGGCGATCGGCCAGCCGGCCACGTTCTCGGTGGACGCGTTCCAGGGGCAGGTGCTGAGGGGCCGCGTACAGGAGATCGCGCCCGCCACCGGATCGGAGTTCAGCGTTTTGCGCCCGGACAATGCCAGCGGCAACTTCACCAAGGTGGTGCAGCGGCTGCCGGTGCGGATATCGATCGATGACGGCCAGAAGCTGGCCGCGCAGCTGCGGCCCGGCATGTCGGTGATCGTGCGGGTGGATACCCGTTCCAAGGCGATGGACTAGGACGCGGGCCCTGTCGCGCCGATATGAAACGGGGTCAGATCCCTTTGCCAATGGCAAAGGGATCTGACCCCAATCCCAGAATGCCGGCCAGCGGGCGGCACTACCATTGCGTTACCCCGCGCAACGCGCGCAGAGTCCGTGCACTTCCAGCGTCTGTGCCTGCGGCTGGAAGCCCAGTTCCTTGGCCCGCTTCTCCAGCTGGCTGACGATCTCGCGGTCTTCCAGCTCCACTGCGCTGTGGCAGCTGTTGCAGATCAGGAATGGCACCGAATGCGCAGCGCTGCTTGGATGATGGCAGGCCACGAAGGCATTCACCGACTCCAGCTTGTGCACAAAGCCATTGGCCATCAGGAAGTCCAGCGCGCGGTACACGGTGGGCGGGGCATCAGCGCCCACGCCCTTGCCGTTGCGCACCCATTCCAGCAGCTCGTAGGCCTTGACCGGCTTGCCGGCCTCGGCGATCAGCTTCAGCACATTGGCGCGGATCGGGGTCAGGCGCAGCCCGCGTTCGCGCGAGACACGCTCGACCACCGCCACGAAATCCGATGCGTCGTGGACGTGGTGGTGCGGGGCGGTACAGGCAGTGGCGGTCTTGGCGGGCATGCGTATTCTCCGGTTCGGGCCTGGCAAGGATGCCTCAGGCCGTTGCTACCTTGGTGATGGCCACATCAATGCGTTTCAAGGCCTGCTCGCGGCCGGCCAGGTACACGGTATGGGAAATGTCAGGACTGACCTGGGTTCCGGTGATGGCCACGCGCAGCGGCTGGGCGACCTTGCCCATGCCGATTCCCAGCGCTGCGGCCGCGTCGTGCAGGGCGACGCCCACCGACTCGGCGGTCCATTCCGGCAGCGCGGCCAGCAGCTCGCGCGCCTTGCCCAGCGCCACATCAGCGCCGGCCTTGAAGTGCTTGGCCACCGCCGCGTCGTCGTACTCGGTCAGCGGCTGGTACCAGACCACGGCTTTCTCGGCCATCTCCTTCAGGGTCTGCACGCGTTCACGCAGGGCGATCACCACATCCTCCGGAGCCGGGCCGGCGGCCACGTCCAGCCCCAGCTTCTGCAGCTGGTAGACCAGGTGCGGCACGATCGCGGCCACGTCCTCGGTCTTCAGGAAGTGCTGGTTGACCCAGCCCAGCTTGGCCATGTCCAGGCGCGAGGCCTTGGAATTGCAGTCCTTCACGTCAAACAGGTCGATCAGTTCCTGGCGGCTGAACAGCTCCTGGTCACCATGCGACCAGCCCAGGCGGGCCAGGTAGCTCAGCAGCGCATCGGGCAGGTAGCCGGCGTCCTTGTACTGCATCACGTCAGCCGCACCGGTGCGCTTGGACAGCTTGGCGCCCTGCTCGTCCAGGATCATCGGCATGTGGCCGAACCTGGGCACCGGCGCGCCGATGCCTTCATACAGGTTGATCTGGCGCGGGGTGTTGTTGATGTGGTCGTCGCCGCGGATGACCTCGGTGATGCCCATGTCCCAGTCGTCCACCACCACCGCAAAGTTGTAGGTGGGGTAGCCGTCCGGGCGGAAGATGACCATGTCATCCAGCTCGCTGTTGGCGATCTCGATGCGGCCCTTGATCAGGTCGTCGAACACCACCGTGCCTTCCAGCGGGTTCTTGAAGCGGATGACGCGGTTCGGGTCGTCCCTGTAGGGCAGGCCCAGATCGCGCGCAGCGCCGTTGTAGCGCGGCTTCTCCTGCCTGGCCATGGCAGCCTCGCGCATGGCATCCAGCTCCTCGCGGGTCTCGTAGGCGTAGTACGCCTTGCCCTCGGCAATCAGCTGCTCGGCCACTTCCTGGTAACGGGCGACGCGGTCGGTCTGGTAGATCGGGCCTTCGTCGTAGTCCAGGCCCAGCCACTCCATCGCCTCCAGGATCGCGTCGATCGCGCCCTGGGTGCTGCGTTCACGGTCGGTGTCCTCGATGCGCAGCACGAACTCGCCGCCACGGTGGCGGGCCTCCAGCCAGCAGTACAGCGCGGTGCGGGCACCACCGATGTGCAGGTAGCCAGTGGGACTGGGGGCGAAGCGGGTGCGGCAGGTCATGGACGGCTCGAGGAACGGGAATTCCCCGATTTTACCAGCCCACCGCCCCCGACGGAAAAAGGGGACGGAGGGGATTAAGTCGCGATTGCCCGGCCGCTGGGCCTGCAACCGAGAAACGGAGGGGAGAAACGACTTAATCCCCTCCGTCCCCTTTTACGGTTCTGCCTTTCGCGGGAAGGACGATTCGCGCATTGCGGCGTTGTAGGCGAACGAAGCGACGATGGCCGCGGCCTGCTTCAGGTCTTCCGGTTCGGCGTGGTCCCAGGTGTCCAGGTGGCTGTGGTGGACGTTGGTGAAGTAGTCCAGCCGGTCCTGGATGAACTGGAAGCCCGGCAGGCCGATGCGATCGAAGCTGATGTGGTCGGTACTGCCGGTGTTGCGGGTGGCCACGGTGGTGGCGCCCACGTCATGGAACGGCGCCAGCCAGGCTTCGAAGATCGGCATCGCCGCCAGGTTTTCCTGCGCGTAGATGCCACGGAAGCGGCCCGAGCCGTTGTCCATGTTGAAGTAGACCTGGAACTTGCTGTAATCGCGGGTCTTCTGCAGTGCACCGGTCGGCTCGCGCAGCGACGCCGGCAGCGCTTTCTGGGCCGGGTCGGTCGGCTCCGGGAACTTGCCGAAGTGCTTGGCCACGTAGGCCTGCGAGCCGATCAGGCCCTGCTCCTCGCCGCTCCACAGCGCCACGCGGATGGTGCGCCTGGGCTTGGCGCCGGTGGCCTTGAGGATGCGCATCGCCTCCATCATCACCGCCACGCCGGCGGCGTTGTCGGCCGCACCGGTGCCGCTGTGCCACGAATCCAGGTGCGCACCGATCATCACCACTTCATCGGGCTTGCTGCTGCCGCGGATCTCGGCCAGCGTGTTGTAGCCGGGCTGGTCGGCCTCGTCGGTGAAGCGCGCCGCTACATCCACGCGCAGGCGCACCGTCTGCTTGGCCTGAAGCGCGCGCACCAGCGGATTGAAGTGCTCGCTGATCATCGCCAGCTCGGGGATGCCCACCGACTCCCCGGCCTTGCGCGAACCACCACCGGCAACGCGGATGATGCCGTTGTCCCAGCTGCTGATGCTGATCGAGGCCAGCGCGCCTTCTTCGACGAAGAACGCATTGACCTTGGCCGCCAGCTGCTGGCGTTCCTGGTACTCCTTGACCCGCTTGGCACGTTCGGCGGTGGCGTCCTTGTCCTTGGGCAGGGTGAACTCCTGCAGGCCCTCCAGCGAGGTGGCGTCGTGGCGATGCGAATCCGCCTCGGTGCCGCGCTTGTACTCGCGCGCCTCGCCCAGCAGCAGGATCTTGCCGCGCAGCTTGCCGCGGTACTTCTCGATGTCTTCGGGCTTCTTGATCTCGACCTGGACCAGCTCGCCTTCAACCGGCCCCTTGGTGCCCGGCGTCCAGGCCTTGGGCAGTGCATGCAGCGGCTGCACGCGGTCGCCCAGCATCTCCACGCTGACCGAAGTGAACTCCCAGCCGCGCCCGAAGTCGTCGAAGGCCTCGTCGTGGACGTTGTCCAGCTTCCATTCGTTGAACTTGCCGCGGGTCCAGGCGTTGGCGCGGCCCATCGCCGGCGAGTTGGTCAGGCGCGGGCCGATGCGCTCGGTGAGATAGCTGAAGGTGTCCATCACCTGCGAGCGGTGGAAGGCCTCCTGGCGGATGCGGCTGACCATGTCCAGGTCCACCGTCTCGCGCTGCTGCGCCCCTGCGTTGCCACCCATCGCCAGCGCTGCAGCCAGCACGCCCCACTTCAACACATCGCACCCCTGCCCTTCGGCTCGATCATCAACCCATCGAGTCTAGCCAGCCGGGGCGCGGCGATACCGTCCCATCGGTCATGGACGGCGCGGAAGCGTGCGAACCAAGGTTCGCACCCACACCAGTAGATCCACGCCGTGCGTGGATGAACAGCCCAATCACCCGCTCCATCCCAACCACAACTGCGCCCGCTCCGGCAGCAACAGCAACCAGTGCCGCCGGTCGATGCTGCTGCAGCCGTACACCGCCGCGTGTGCCGGCCAGTCATCCGGAAGACCGCCGATGCCGATCTCGGCCAATGCCTCCGCGCCGGCCTTCCATGGCCGGTAGCGCGGCACCCGGCCGGCCACCACGCCGCGTCCCTGCCGCGCACCTTGCAGCCAACGCAATCCCTGCCCCTGCAATCCTTCGCAGGTCACCGCCGCCAGCTGGAAGCGGACCAGGCCGGGGGCGATCCGCGCCCCCGGCAGGGCCGCCAGCACGCCATGTGCCTGCAGCAGTGCATCCACTTCCAGCAGGGCCGGAACGCCCTGCTGTGCCCGTTGCCGCAATCCCTGGCGCCAGCCCATGGGGTGCTCCTTACTTCAGGTCCGCGCCGAGCGCGTACCAGTCGACCCGGCGGGTCACCCACATCGCCAGCGCCAGGATCACGAACAGCAGCAGCGACCCCATCAGCAGTGCGTTGTTCTCCGACACCAGCAGGCCATACAGCGCGCCGTACAGCACGGTCAGCAGGGCCGCGAAGCCGAGGCCGCGCTTCCAATGGCCCAGCACGTTGGCCAGGTACACCGCCTGCAGGCCGATACAGGCCACCGCCGAAACCAGGTAGGCCTTCCAGAACGCGATGTGTTCGGACAGGCTGATCAGCAGCAGGAAGAAGATTGCCAGCGCCAGGCCGACCATCAGGTACTGCAGCGGGTGGATGCGCAGCGACTTGATCAGCTCGAACAGGATGAAGCCGACGAAGGTCAGCAGCACGAACAGCACGCCGTACTTGGACGCACGGTCGGCCTGGGTGTAGGTATCGACCGGATCGACCAGCGACACCGTCACTGCCTGCGAGTCGACCGAACCTTCATTGCGCAGCTGCCGCTGTGCGTCGGAGGCCAGCGAGGACACCGCCCAGCGCGCGTCGAATCCCTGTGCATCAACGCGCCGCTCGTTGGGCAGGAACGCACCGCTGAACGACGGATGCGGCCAGCTCGAACGCAGCGCGATGTGGGTGTCATCGCCCACCGGCACCACCGACAGCATACGGCTGCCATCCAGGCGCAGCTCCAGTTCAACGGTGCTGGCCGCCAGCGTGCCGCCCTGATCCGCAGCGAAACCGGCCACCGGCGCATGCAGGCCACGGCCGACTTCGCTGGCCACGCCGACGCCCGGCAGCAGGCGCAGCTGCTTGCCATCCACGCGCAGGTTCGGTGTACCGACCAGGCCGCGCACATCGGAAATTCCCACCGCCACATACGGCTGGCCATACGTGCGCCCTGCCTTCACCGGATAATCGTCAGCGGCGAAGCTCGCCTTCATCTGGCCGTTCCAGCTGTACACCGGCACCTTGAACAGGCCGACTTCGCGCTGGCTCGGCAGCATCTCACCGCCCACCTCCAGCGACGCCGGCATCTGCAGCCAGTGCCCCTCGGTGACCTGCACCTCGGTCTTCTTGACGCCCAGCGGGTCAACCAGTTCAACCTGCTTGCGTTCCACCCACGGCACCACCCGCACCGGGCCCACCAGCTGCTGCGTGCCCGCACGGCTGTCGGCCACCCGCGCAAAGGCCTCGTCGCGGTACTGGCTGCGTTCGGTGATCACCCCGCGGATCATCATCAGCGGCACCAGCAACAACAGGATCAGCCCGCCGACAATGGCGAACCGCAGCAGCATCTTCAGGGATTTCATGGTCCATCCTCGTTGGAGAGGGCTGCAGGATGGACCGCTGCGGTGAGCAGGGTTTGTGGCGAATTTGAAGCGAGTGTGAAGTCAGCGGCGCGGGCGCTGGCCCGCTGCACCCAACGGCAGCCACAGGCTTGCCACCGTGCCACCGCCATCGCGGGCGTCGAGGCTGGCGCGTCCGTCATGCAGGCGAGCCACTTCCTGCACGAACGGCAGGCCCAGGCCGGAACTGCGCCGGCCGCTGCCGGGGCGGGCCAGCGAATAGAAGCGTTCGAACACCCGTTCGCGCGCGTAGTCGGGAATGCCGGCACCGCGATCCGCTACCTGCAGGCGCACGCCCGGCCCGTCCACCTCGGCCTGCAGCGCGATGTCCGCGCCGGGCGGTGAGAAAGCAATGGCGTTGTCGATCAGGTTGTGCAACGCCTGCCGCAGCAGATAGGCATCACCCTGCACGCGCAGGTCGGGCACGCTGCCGATGCGCACCTGCACGCCGGCCGCCTGCGCACGCACCTGCGCGGCCGCCGCCGCATCGGCCAGCAGCGTGGGCAGCGCGATCGGATCGCGGGTCTGCAGCCAGCCGTGCTGTTCCACTTCGGCCAGCGCCAGCAGCTTGTCGATCGTCTCGGTCAGCCGCTCCTGTTGATCAACGATGCTGCGTGCGAAATGCACGCGGTCGGCCTCCGGCAGCGGCTCCTGCAGCAGCTCGGCGGCACCGCGGATCGCCGCCAACGGACTCTTCATTTCATGCGTCAGCGACTGCACGTACTGCTCGACGTAGGCCTTGCCCTCCAGCTTGCGGCGCATCGTTTCCAGTGCCTGGCCCAGGTCGCCGATCTCGTCGCGGCGACGCCGCGGCGGTGGCACCGGTTCGCCGGCGCTGACCGCGCGTGCATAGCGGCTGAGCTGGCCAAGGCCCGTGGTGAGCCACATCGTCACCAGCACGCCGACCAGCGCCGACAATCCGATCAGCCAGGCGCCGCGCTCGATGATGGCGCGCTGGCTGGCCGCAATGAACGGATCGATGCTGCGGTTGGGCTGGGCCAGGCTGAGCACGCCGATCAGGGTGCGGCCATCGGCCGGGTCGTATACCGGCGCCGCCACATGCATCACCGTATCGCCTTCTTCGCCTGGCACTTCCGGGCTGGAGCGGGCGCCGTACTCGCCACGCAGGGTGCGGTAGACATCGTTCCAGCGCGAATTGTCACGCCCCAGGTCGCGGCCCAGCGAGTCGTAGATGACGATGCCCTTGGCATCGGTGATGGTCACCCGGTAGTCCAGTGAGCGCTTGGGAAAGCGCCAGACCATCGCCTTCAGGTCACGCTGCCGCGCCTTGGCCAGGTTGCGGGTGAAGCTGCCGCTGCGGATGGTGCCGTCCTTGACATCGGCCGCCGCCATCTCGGCCAGCACGTTGGCGGCATCGACCAGGGTCGATTCCATCGCCTGGCGCACACCCGGCTTCACTTCGTTGACGAACACGCGCATCACGAAGAACGCGGCGATGCCGGTGATCAGGAAGAAGCCGAGGAACAGCTTCAGGACCAGGCGCATCGGCTAGACCTCCAGCGCGTAGCCGAGGCCACGGTGGGTGCGGATCGGGTCGTCGCTGGCACCGGCTGCGCGCAGCTTGGCGCGCAACGTCTTTACATGGGTGTCGACGGTGCGGTCGGCACTGTCGGCGCTGCTGTCCCAGCCGCGATCCATCAACTGGGCGCGACTGAGAATGGCGCCCGGCCGCTGCAGCAGCGCTTCCAGCAACGCGTACTCGTAGCGGGTCAGGTCCAGCGCGTGGCCGCGGAAGCGGATGCGCCGGCCTTCGCGGTCGATGGCGAAGGCACCATGCTCCTGCCAGCCCGCATCGGCGCCGGGGGCTGCCGCGACCGGTGCCGCGCGACGCAGGCGCGCACGCACCCGCGCCACCAGCTCACGCGGCGAGAACGGCTTGGTCATGTAATCGTCGGCGCCCAGTTCCAGGCCCAGCACGCGGTCCACTTCATCGTTGCGGGCGGTCAGGAAGATCACCGGCAGCTGGGCCGCCGGCCCGGGCTGCGCGCGCAGCCGCCGGCACACCTCGAAGCCGCCCAGGTCGGGCAGGCCCACGTCCAGCACCACCACGTCGATATCCCCGGCCTGCAGGCGCTTCAGGGCCTCGCCACCGAGCAGGCAGTGGCTGGCGGCATAGCCCTCGCTGCGCAGCGCATAAAGCACGGTTTCGGCGATGGCGGCTTCGTCTTCGACGACCAGGACATGGGCAACAGGAGCTGTCATGGCGCGCAGCATAGCCGCTGCGGCTGCCGCCCCGTACACTGCCGCCCATGAACTATCGCCACGCCTTCCATGCCGGCAACCACGCCGATGTGCTCAAGCACATCGTGCAGCTGGCCCTGATCGACAGCTTCAAGCGCAAGGACAGCCCGTTCTTCGTGCTCGATACCCACGGCGGTGCCGGCCGTTACCTGCTGGCCAGCGAAGAGAGCCGCAAGACCCTCGAGGCCGAGTCCGGGATCATGCGGCTGATGGCCCAGCCCAGGCTGCCGGAGGTGGTCGAGCGCTACCTGAAGGCGGTGCAGGCCGACAATCCCGTGGGCGCACTGACCAACTACCCGGGCTCGCCGCTGCTGAGCGCACAGGCCATGCGTGCGCAGGACCGCATGGCGGTCTGCGAGCTGCAGGAAGCCGAAGCGGCCACGTTGAAGGCCCTGTTTGCCCATGACAGCCGCGTCGACGTGCGCCCCGGCGATGGTTACGCCCTGCTGCGCTCGCTGCTGCCGCCCAGGTTCAACGGCAGCAAGATCGGCCGAGGCCTGGTGCTGATCGACCCCCCGTACGAGGCCCAGGACGCCGAATACCAGAACATCCTGGCCGCCCTGGCCGAGACCTTGGCACGCTGGCCGCAGGCCACCTGTGCGGTCTGGTTCCCGATCAAGCAGCGCCGCACCATCCTGCACTTCCTGCGCAAGGCCACCGCCCTGCCGGTGAAATCGGCGATGACGATCGAGTTCCTGGTGCGCCCGGACGACTCACCGCTGCGCCTCAACGGCAGCGGCATGCTGCTGCTCAACCCGCCGTGGCAGTTCGACCGCGTGGTCGGCCCGGCCCTGCCGGCGCTGCGCCAGCACCTGGGCGAACCCGGGGCCAGCACCCGCCTGGACTGGCTCAAAGCCCCCGAATAACGGCCTTCACGAGGCTGTACCGCCGTGAGCCTTTCGTTCACGGAACGCAGCCCCGGTGATGCCACAATCGATGGACCACCAAGGAATCACCCGGTATGGCCACTCGCAACCGCATGCCGCCCTGGCATGAGATCTTCAAGGCTCCCAGCGGCCACGAGCTGCTGATCCGCCCCATCCGCCCGGAAGACGGCGCACCGCTGCAAGCGGCATTCAGCCTGTTCGGGCCGGAAGAAATCCGTGATCGTTTCCTGCAGGCGGTGACCGAGCTGTCGCCGGAAACCACCCAGCGCCTGACCCACCCCAACCCCAAGACCGAGATCACCCTGGTCGCAGCCGAGTCCCTGCCCGCTGGCGAAGCGGTGGTCGGCGCGGTCGCCCGGGCCTCGATCATCCCCGGCACCCGTGAAGCCGAGTACGCGATCCTGATCAGCCGCTTCCTGATCGGCCAAGGCCTGGGACGGCAGCTGATGCGCAAGCTGGTGAAGTGGGGCCGTGGCAAGTACCTGGACCGCCTGTACGGCGACGTTGCCGCCGAGAACGAACCGATGAAGCAGCTGGCCGCGTCGCTGGGCTTCAAGCCGGTGCCGCACCCGACCGGCGCCGAAGGCCTGGTCCGGATGGTGCTGGAGCTGGACAACTGACGGATGCGCCGGGCCCTGCCCGGCCACGTCTCCCGGTAGTGCCAGCCGCTGGCCGGCATTCCGCTCCGCCAACGGCACATGAGGCTGCCGGCAACCGGCCGGCACGACGCACAGGAGCCGGATCGGGCTTCTGCTAAAATCCGGGGTCCATGTCGCGTACCTCATACCCCGCCCCGCCGCTGCCGCGCGCCGGCCAGCTCCGCGCCTGGTGGCGCGCCCCCGCCTCGCCCACCGCACTGGCCTGGTACCTGGCCCAGGCAGCGCGCGTGCACGACGCTCCGCTGCTGGTGATCGCCCGTGACAACCACGGCGCCAACCAGCTCGAAGCCGACCTGCAGACCCTGCTCGGTGGCGACCCGGCCCTGCCGGTGGTCGCCTTCCCGGACTGGGAAACCCTGCCCTACGACCGCTTCAGCCCGCATCCGGACATCATCTCGCAGCGCCTGGCTGCCCTGCACCGCCTGCCCACGCTGAAGCGTGGCCTGGTGATCGTGCCGGTGCAGACCCTGCTGCAGCAGCTGGCCCCGCGCAGCTACGTGATTGGTGGCAGCTTCGACCTGAAGGTCGGCCAGCGCCTGGATCTGGAAGCCGAGAAGCGCCGCCTGGAAAGCGCCGGCTACCGCAACGTGCCGCAGGTGATGGACCCGGGTGACTTCGCCGTGCGCGGCGGCCTGCTCGACGTGTTCCCGATGGGCGCCGACGAGCCGCTGCGGGTGGAACTGCTGGACGAGGACATCGATTCGATCCGTGCCTTCGACCCGGAAAGCCAGCGTTCGCTGGACAAGGTCGAGGCCGTGCACATGCTGCCGGGCCGCGAAGTGCCCATGGACGAGGCCAGCATCGCCCGCGTGCTGGCCACGCTGCGCGAGCGCTTCGATGTCGATACCCGGCGCAGCGCGCTGTACCAGGATCTGAAATCCGGGCTGGCGCCGGCCGGCGTCGAGTACTACCTGCCGCTGTTCTTCGAGCGCACCGCAACCCTGTTCGACTACCTGCCCAGCGGCAGCCTGCCGGTGGTCTATGCCGGTGCCGGCGAAGCCGCCGAGGCGTTCTGGGCGCAGACCGGCGAGCGTTATGAGCAGCGCCGCCACGATGTGGAACGGCCGCTGCTGCCGCCGTCGGCGCTGTACCTGTCGCCGGAGCTACTGCGAGAGCGCCTGAATGATGCCCCGCGCATCGAGGTATGGGCCGCCGACCACGCACGCATCGCCGACGCGCACGCGCTGGGTGACCAGCCGCTGCCCCCGCTGCCGGTGGCCGCACGCGAAGCCCCCCCCGGCGATGCGCTGAAATCCTTCCTCGGCCATTATCCGGGCCGGGTACTGATCGCCGCCGATTCGCCCGGCCGCCGCGAGGCACTGCTGGAAGTGCTGCAGGCCGCCGAGCTGAAGCCGCCGGTGGTGGCCGACCTGCCCAGTTTCCTCGCTAGCGATGCGCGCTTCGCGATCGCGGTGGCGCCGCTGGAAGATGGCTTCGCGCTGGACGATCCGCGCATCGCGGTGCTGACCGAGCGCCAGCTGTTCCCCGAGCGCGCCGGCAGCACCCGGCGTACGCGCCGCGCCGGCCGCGAGCCGGAAGCGATCATCCGCGACCTCGGCGAGCTGACCGAGGGTGCGCCGATCGTGCACGAGGACCATGGCGTCGGCCGCTACCGTGGCCTGATCGCGATGGACGTCGGCGGCATGCCCGGCGAGTTCCTCGAGATCGAATATGCCAAGGGCGACCGCCTGTATGTACCGGTCGCCCAGCTGCACCTGATCAGCCGCTACTCCGGCGCTTCGGCGGAGACAGCGCCACTGCATTCGCTCGGTGGCGAGCAGTGGAGCAAGGCCAAGCGCAAGGCCGCCGAGAAGGTGCGCGACGTGGCCGCCGAACTGCTGGAGATCCAGGCCCGCCGCCAGGCGCGTGCCGGCCTGGCACTGCAGGTGGACCGCGCGATGTACGAGCCGTTCGCCGCCGGTTTCCCGTTCGAGGAAACCCCCGACCAGCTGGCTGCGATCGATGCCACCCTGCGCGACCTGGCCAGCAGCCAGCCGATGGACCGCGTGGTCTGCGGCGACGTCGGCTTCGGCAAGACCGAGGTGGCGGTGCGCGCTGCATTTGCTGCGGCCAGTGCCGGCAAGCAGGTGGCGGTGCTGGTGCCGACCACGCTGCTGGCCGAGCAGCATTACCGCAACTTCCGCGACCGTTTCGCCGATTACCCGCTGAAGGTCGAAGTGCTGTCGCGCTTCAAGACCAGCAAGGAAATCAAGGCCGAACTGGAGAAGGTGGCCGCTGGCACCATCGACGTCATCGTCGGCACCCATCGCCTGCTGCAGCCGGACGTGAAGTTCAAGGACCTGGGCATGGTCATCGTCGACGAGGAGCAGCGATTCGGCGTGCGCCAGAAGGAGGCGCTGAAGGCGCTGCGCGCCAATGTGCACCTGCTGACCCTGACCGCCACGCCGATCCCGCGCACCTTGAACATGGCCATGGCCGGCCTGCGTGACCTGTCGATCATCGCCACGCCACCGCCGAACCGGCTGGCGGTGCAGACCTTCATCACCCAGTGGGACAACGCGCTGCTGCGCGAAGCCTTCCAGCGCGAACTGGCGCGCGGTGGCCAGCTGTACTTCCTGCACAACGATGTGGAGAGCATCGGCCGCATGCAGCGCGAGCTGTCCGAGCTGGTGCCGGAGGCACGCATCGGCATCGCCCACGGGCAGATGCCCGAGCGCGAACTGGAAAAGGTGATGCTGGATTTCCAGAAGCAGCGCTTCAACGTGCTGCTGTCGACCACGATCATCGAATCGGGCATCGACATCCCCAACGCCAACACCATCATCATCAACCGTGCCGACCGTTTCGGCCTGGCCCAGCTGCACCAGCTGCGTGGCCGCGTCGGCCGTTCGCACCACCGTGCCTACGCCTACCTGATCACCCCCGACCGTCGCGCGATCACCCCCGACGCCGAGAAGCGCCTGGAAGCGATCGCCTCGATGGACGAGCTGGGCGCCGGCTTCACCCTGGCCACCCACGATCTGGAAATCCGCGGCGCCGGTGAACTGCTTGGCGAGGACCAGAGCGGGCAGATGGCCGAGGTCGGCTTCAGCCTGTATACGGAGCTGCTGGAACGCGCGGTACGCAGCATCAAGCAGGGCAAGCTGCCCGACCTGGATGCCGGTGAGGAAGTGCGCGGCGCCGAGGTCGAGCTGCATGTGCCGGCGCTGATCCCGGAAGACTACCTGCCGGACGTGCACACCCGCCTGACCCTGTACAAGCGCATTTCCAGCGCGCGCGACAGCGATGCGCTGCGCGAACTGCAGGTGGAGATGATCGACCGCTTCGGCCTGCTGCCGGATGCAGCCAAGCACCTGTTCGCCATCGCCGAGCTGAAGCTGAAAGCCAATACGCTGGGCATCCGCAAGCTCGACCTGGGCGAGAACGGCGGCCGCATCGTGTTCGAGTCCAAGCCGAACATCGATCCGATGGCGGTGATCCAGCTGATCCAGAAACAACCGAACCTCTATGCCATGGAAGGGCCCGACAAGCTGCGCATCAAGCACCCGCTGCCGTTGCCGGAAGACCGCTTCAATGCGGCCCGCGCCCTTCTGACCACCCTCGCCCCGGGTTGATCGCCCCCCCCGAACACCCCGCACCGGTCCCCACCCGGTGCGGGCGGATGACCATGTTCCCTGACGCCGTACCCGCCCCCGACCTGCTGCACGCGCAGGCCTGCCTGATCGATGCCCTCTCGATGTCGCTGCAGATGCGCGACGCCTACACCCGCCACCACTGCGACCGCGTTGGCCTGCTCGCGCAGCGCCTGGCCACGCACTGCGATCTTGATGACGAGGCCCGTGCGCAGATCGGCCTGGCCGCGCGCTTCCATGACATCGGAAAGATCGGCATACCCGATGACGTGCTGCTGGCACCCCGCCGGCATACCGACGAGGAGCGCGCGATCATGCGCGAGCATCCGGTACGCGGCGAACACATCTTCCTGGCCACCGGCCGCAGCGACGCCTTGCCGGTGGCGCGGCTGATCCGCGCCCATCACGAGGCCTTCGATGGCAGCGGCTACCCCGATGGGCTGCGCGGCGAATCCATCCCGCTGGGCGCGCGCATCGTCACCATCGCCGATGCCTACGATGCGATGACCAGCGTGCGCCCGTATCGCGACGCGATGGAGCATGAGGCCGCATTGCGGATCATCGACGAGCAGGCCGGCGGGCTGGTGGATCCGTACGTGCTGCAACGCTTCCATCGCATGCTGGAGCGGGAACCGGCGCTGGCCTGAGATCGGCCGGGCAAACGAAAGGCCCGGCGTTCGCCGGGCCTTTCGCTTCTCGCATCACGGGTGATCGATCACCAGATCACCACACGCTTGTCGTCGGCGCGCACCATCGCATCACCCGCCTTGCACTGGAATGCAGCGGCGAACGAGGGCATGTTCGACGGCGCACCGTTGGCACGGAAGTTGGCCGGCGCGTGCGGATCGGTGTTCAGGCGCACGCGCAGCTCACCATCGGTGAAGTTGCGGCGCCACACGGTGGCCCAGTTCATGAAGAAACGCTGGTCCTGGCTGTGGCCGTCAACCTCGACGTTCGCCTTCGGGTCTTCCTTCAGCGCCATCTGCAGCGCGTCATAGGCCACGGTCAGGCCGCCCAGGTCGCCGATGTTCTCGCCCAGGGTCAGCTTGCCCTTCACGAACACGCCCGGCACCGACTCGTAGCCGTCGAACTGGGCGACCAGCTGGTCGGTACGCTCGGTGAAGGCCTTGCGGTCGGCGTCGGTCCACCAGTTGTCGAAGTTGCCGTTGGCGGCGAACTGGCTGCCCGAGTCGTCGTAGCCGTGCATCATTTCGTGGCCGATGACCGCACCGATGCCGCCGTAGTTCAGCGCCGGATCGGCCTTGGCGTCGAAGAACGGCGCCTGCAGGATCGCCGCCGGGAACACGATCTCGTTCTTGGTGGCGTTGTAGTACGCATTGACGGTCTGCGGCGTCATGCCCCACTCGGTCTTGTCCACCGGCTTGCCGATCTTGTCCAGCATGTAGCGGTAGTTGAACGCGCGTGCTGCCTGCATGTTGCCCAGGTAGCTGTCGCCGTTGGTCTGCAGGCCCGACCAGTCACGCCACTTGTCCGGGTAGCCGATCTTCGGGGTGAAGCTGGCCCACTTTTCCAGTGCCTTCTTCCTGGTTTCCTCGCCCATCCACGGCAGCTGCTCCAGGCGCGCCTTCAATGCCTGCGACAGGTTCTCCACCAGGTGCTGCATGGCCACCTTCGACTCGGCCGGGAACACGGCGTCGACGTACAGCTGGCCCAGGGCTTCGCCCATGCCACCGTTGACCGACTCCAGCACGCGCTTCCAGCGCGGCTGCATTTCCTTCTGGCCACGCAGGGTGGTGCCGTAGAAATCGAAGTTGGCCTTCTCGAACTGGCTGCTCAGGTACGGCGCGGCATCGTCGATGGTGTGGAAGCGCAGGTAGGCCTGCCAGGTGCTGGCCGGCACGTCGGCGAGCATCTTGTCCATTTCACCGAAGAAGCCCGGCTGGGCCAGCGAGAACTTCTGCGCGGCCGGTACCTTCAGGGTGTCGAACAGCGCGGTCCAGCTGAAGTTCGGGGTCAGCCTGTCGGCGTCGGCGGCGCTGAGCGGGTTGTAGCGCTTGGCCGGGTCACGCATTTCGATGCGCGACATCGAGGCCTTGGCCAGGCGGGTTTCGAAGGCCATCACGGCCTTGGCCTGCTCGGCGGCCTGCGCCGCGTCCACGCCGGACAGGGTCAGCACCTGTGCGATGTAGGCCACGTAGGCGTCGCGGATCTTGGCCTGCGCATCGTCGAAGTAATAGCCCTTCTCCGGCAGGCCCAGGCCGCCCTGGCCGACATAGGCGATGACGTTGGCCGAATCCTTGTAGTCGGCATTGGCGAACAGCGAGAACAACACGCCCTTGCCTTCGGCCTGGCTGTCGCGCAGGTACTGGGTGATGGCGGCGGTGTCGTTCAGCGCGGTGATCTTGTCCAGCTGCGGCTGCAGCGGCGCCAGGCCGGTGGCTTCGATCTTGGCCTCGTCGTTGCCGGTCTTCCAGATGTCACCGATCTTGGCTTCCACCGAGCCGGCCTTGGCCTGGCTGGCGGCGGCCTGCTGCACCAGCGCGTGCTGCACTTCCAGCGAGCGCTCGCGCAGGATCTCGAAGCTGCCCCAGGTGGTCTGGTCGCCCGGCACCGGGTTGGCCTTCAGCCACTTGCTGTTGACGAAGCCATTGAGGTCGGTACAGGCCGAAATGGCCGGATCGAGGTCGGCGCTGTTGAGCGAGATCAGCGGCGTCTTGATCTGCGACAGGTCGAAGGCCGGCTTGGCGTCGGCACTGGCCGCCGGCGCGGTTTCGTTCTTGCCACAGGCGGCCAGCGAGGCAGCGATGGCGATGGTCAGGCCCAGCGGGACCAGGTTGCGGACGTTCATGAGGCTCTCCTGCGGGTAATTTCACAGGGTAGCCGGGGGCGTGAGGTTGGGGACCGGCCAAAGGTCACAGAGCGTCCTTCTGTAGAGTCGAGCCATGCTCGACTGCTCTCCGTTCCGGGTTCATGCTTCCTGCGGCAAAAGCCCAAAGCAGCCGAGCGTGGGCTCGGCTCTACAAAAGCGAAGGCCGGCTTGCGCCGGCCTTCTGTTTCTTATTTCGCCTTGCCCTGGTTGGCTACGGCTTCGGCGGCCTTGCGCGCCGCTTCAGGGTCGCCCAGGTAGCGGAACGACTGCACGGTCAGGTCGTCGTTCAGTTCGAACAGCAGCGGGATGCCGGTCGGGATGTTCAGCTCGAGGATTTCCTCGCGCGAGACGTTGTTGAGGTACTTGTACAACGCACGCAGCGAGTTGCCGTGGGCGGTGACCAGCACGGTCTTGCCGTCCTTCAGCTGCGGCGCGATGGCGTCGTGCCAGTACGGCAGCACGCGGTCCAGGGTGGTGGCCAGCGATTCGGTGCCCGGCAGCGCGTTGCGGTCCAGCCCGGCGTAACGGCGGTCATGGATCGGGTGGCCCGGATCTTCCAGGTCCATCGGCGGCGGCGGGATGTCGTACGAACGACGCCACACCTTGACCTGCTCTTCGCCGTGCTTGGCAGCGGTCTCGGCCTTGTCCAGGCCCTGCAGGCCGCCGTAATGGCGCTCGTTGAGGCGCCAGGACTTGTTCACCGGCAGCCAGTCCTGCTCCAGCTCGGCCAGCGCACCCTGCAGGGTGTGGATGGCGCGCTTCAGCACGGAGGTATGGGCGGCGTCGAACTGCAGGCCTTCCTCGCGCATCAGGCGACCGGCGGCAGCCGCTTCCCGGCGCCCCTGCTCGGTCAGGTCGACATCGACCCAGCCGGTGAAGCGGTTGTCCAGGTTCCACTGGCTCTGGCCATGGCGCAACAGTACGAGTTTACGGGTCACTGCAGGGTCTCCAACGCGAGGAAAGGCAGGCCGCCATTGTAGCCCCGGTCGCCGCTCACCGTGCCGTGGCGCCGCGCATGCGATGCTGCAGCCAATGAATACGGTGATCGACCCCGGGCGCTGGGAAGGCAGCGTCACCGCTGCCCGCGCGCAACAGCTGCAACTGGCCGCCCGCGTGGAACGCCAGGACCGCCTGCCCCGTGACGTGCGCTGGCTGGCCGGGCTGGACGTCGGCTTCGAGGACAACGGTGCCATTACCCGCGCCGCGGCGGTGCTGCTGGATGCAAGGACGCTGCAGCCCGTGGCGCAGGAGATCGCGCGCATCCCCACGGTGATGCCCTATATCCCCGGCCTGCTCAGCTTCCGCGAGCTGCCGGCGCTGCTGGCCGCGCTGGCGCTGCTGCCGCGGGCACCGGACGTGGTGTTCGTCGATGGCCACGGCATCAGCCATCCGCGCAGGCTGGGCGTGGCCGCGCATCTGGGCGTGGTCACCGACCTGCCGAGCATCGGCGTGGCGAAATCGAAACTGGTGGGAAGGTTCGTCGAACCGGGCGCCGAGGCCGGCGCGCATACACCACTGCTGGACGGCGATGAGCAGCTGGGCTGGGTGCTGCGCAGCAAGGTGCGCTGCAAGCCGCTGTTCGTGGCCGGTGGCCATCGGATCAGTGCCGATACCGCGCTGGGCTGGGTGCAGCACACCCTGCGTGGCTATCGGCTGCCGGAGCCAACCCGGCTGGCGGATCGGCTGGCCTCGCGGCGGGACGAATAGCTGCGCCGGGCGTCTCCCGGCGCGCGCGTCATCTTCGATCAACGATGCACATGGCCACGATGGCCCTGCACGTCCTCGCCGTGGTCGTGGCCTTCATGGCCCTCGTGTCCGCCGCCCTTGGCCGGCGCCGGCCCGCCACAGGCTTCGCCGCAGTGGTCCGCTTCGATCTGCAGTGTCACGTGCTCGATACCGAAGTCATCATGCAGGCGTCCGCCCAGCTCACGGCGCAGCGCATCGGCATCGGTGCCCTCGCGCATCACGATGTGCGCGGTCAGCGCCGGGGTGCTGGAAGCCAGCGCCCACACGTGCAGGTCATGCACGTCCAGGACTGCGGCGTGGCCGGACAGGCTGTCGCGCACCCTGTCCACGTCCATGCCCTTGGGCACGCCTTCCAGCAGCACGTTGATCGCTTCACGCATCAGCACGTAGGTACGCGGCAGCACCCACAGGCCGATCAGCACGGCCAGGATCGGGTCGATCGGTTTCCATCCGGTCCACTTGATCAACAATGCGCCCGCAATCACAGCCACCGAGCCGAGCATGTCGGCCCACACTTCCAGGTAGGCGCCCTTCACGTTGAGGCTCTCGCCACTGCCCGCCTGCAGCAGGCGCATCGAGATCAGGTTGATGACCAGGCCCGCAGCCGCGATCACCAGCATGCCGGAGGAGGCGATCTCCTGCGGCTGGCGGAAGCGGCCGACCGCCTCCCACAGGATGTAGGCGGCGACCACGAACAGCATGGCACCGTTGATCATCGCGCCCAACGCTTCCAGCCGTGCATAGCCGTAGGTGCGGCGCGCATCCGGCGGGCGCCGGCTCAACCGTACCGCGACCAGCGCGATCATCAGCGCCAGCGCATCGGTGGCCATGTGCGCGGCGTCGGACAACAGCGCCAGGCTGTTGGTCCAGAACGCGCCCACCACTTCGACGACGAGGAAGGTGGTGGTCAGGCCGAGTGCCCACCACAAGGGTTTCTCGTGGCGGATCTGGGATGGCAGGTGATCGTGGTCGTGGCCCATGGCAACAGCTCCTTTGCGATGCGGTGCAGGCTACGCCGTGCTGGCGGGGGAGACTATTACGATGTTTATAACATTGCAGGCCACACGAGCCCTCGTCGGGCATGGCCCGGCGAGGGCTGCAGACCGACGCCGGCCTGCGGTCAGAAGCCGAAGCGAAGGCTGGCCCAGTAGGCCCGGCCCGGTTCGTTGTAGGTCGCCGCACCGGCATCGCTGCTGTTGGCCTCGCGGAACAGGCGCTTGTCGGCCAGGTTGTTCACGCCGAAGCCGAAGCTGACCGTCTCGGTCACCTTGTAGCGCGCGCTCACGCCCCAGATGTTGTACGCGCCACGATCCTGCAGCGCGATCGATGCATCGCAGCTGCCGGTGCAGCGCGGGTCGTTGTTGATGTTGGTCGTGGCCGGTTCCTGCTTGCCGTAGAAGGTGCCGGTCAGCAGCACGGACAGCCTGTCGGTGGCTTGCCAGTCCAGCATGGTGTTGATCGTGTACTTCGGAATCACCGACAACGGCTGGTGCGTGGTCTTGTTCTCGTTTTCCACCATGTAGGTGAAGTTGTTGCTCCACTTCAGGCGGTTGCCCTGCTCGCCCAGCAGCGGAATGACCAGGTTGCCTTCCAGCCCCTGCACGATCGCCTTCGGCGCGTTCTCCCAGCGGAAGATGCGGCCCTTGGTGTCGGCGGTCAGCCCGATCTGGGTGTAGCCGGCCTGGATCTTGTCCTTGTAATCGTTGTGGAAGTAGGTCAACGACGCCTGCCAGCCGCTCTGCGGTGCCCACTCGATGCCCAGTTCCTTGTTCAGGCTGGTTTCCGCCTTCAGGTCCGCGTTGCCGCGCATGTAGCAACCGGCGCCCAGGCTCGGCAGCGCATTGGGGCAGCCGTTGCCGCGGGTGTAGTAGAGATAGTCGGGATTGGACTGATACAGGTTCGGCGCCTTGAACGCGCGGGCAATGCCGCCCTTCACCACCCAGTCGCTGCTGATGCGGAACTGCGCGTTGAGGCTGGGGCTGGTGTTGTTGCCGAACTGGCTGTGGTGGTCGAAGCGCAGGCCCGGGGTAACGATCCAGCGCTCGCCCAGGTAGATGTTGTCTTCCACGAACACCGCCGTGGTCTGCGCATCGGCCTTGCCGCGCGCACGATCGGCCGACAGCCCCGGGATGCCACCGCCGCTGCTGCTGGACTGGCTCATCGAGTACGGGTCGGTCAGGCGGCTGTCCAGGTATTCAAAGCCCAGCGTCCAGATGTTCTCGGCGCCGCCCAGCGTGGTCGGGAAGCTCACTTCGCCATCCAGCTGGTAGTTGCGCAGGCGCGAGGTCGACCAGTCGGTGCCGTTGAAGCTGCCCTCCGGGCCACCGGCCAGGCCTTCATTGATGCGTGAGTTGTTCACCGCCTCCACCGCGGCGGTCACCCGCGAGGTCACATCGCCCCAGCGGCCACGATGGGTGATCGCGCCGGTGTTGCGGTACATGCGGTTGGTTTCCGCCTTGCCGTCAGCCAGCGCGGCCAGATCGATGCCGGTCGAAGTGCCGGTGGTGCTGACCGCGCGGTCACCAGCATAGATGTTGCCCTGGCGGCTGGTGCCGGCCTCGAACTCGACCACCTGGTCGGCGGTCACGTCCCAGCGCAGCAGCGCGTTGATGTCGCGGTTCTTGACGCCCTCGCGGCCAGCCGGTGGCACTGCGTTCGGCTGGGTGGCGTACCGGCGGTTGAGATCGAGTGAATCGGCGTCGGTCTTGTTGAGGTTGCCGTACAGGCGGAACGACAGCGTGTCGGTCATCGGCCCACTCAGCTGCAGGCCGACGCGCTCGCTGCCACCTTCGGCGCTGTGTTCGGGCACCAGCCCGTACAGGTCGACGGCACCGGTCAGGTCGCCGGTCGGGCGCTTGGTGATGATGTTGACCACGCCGCCGGACGCACCGGAGCCATAGCGCGCCGCCGCCGGTCCGCGCAGCACTTCGATGCGCTCGATCATCTCCGCCGGCACCCAGTTGGTGTCGCCGCGCGTGTTGCGCTCGCCACTGCGGCCCATGCGCACGGCATCGCGCGCACCGATGCGCTTGCCGTCAACCAGGATCAGGGTGTTTTCCGGGCCCATGCCGCGCAGGTCGATCTGGCGGTTGTTGCCGTACTGGCCCGAGGCGCTGTTGCCGGTGAGGTTGACGCCCGGCATGGTGCGCAGCAGTTCGGCGATGTCGTTGGCCGGTGGGCGCCTGGCGATGTCCTCGGCGGTGATGGTCGAGGTACCCAACGCCTGGCGGGCAATCTGCGAGGCGGTGACGTGCACCGTGTCGATATCGGTGGCGTCGGCTTCAGCCTGGGCGGTCAGGGCGCTGCCCGCCAGCAGGGCGGCAACGGCGAGCGCCAGCGGGCGCGGCGAGAGGACAACGGCAGGAGACATGATCTGGACCTTCTGGCAGGGCAACGGGGCCTCTGGCAAAGGGCTTGAGGCAACGACGAGGGGGAGGCGGAGCGTCGCTGCAGTCGCCTGCGGCCCGATCCGTGCGCGCATTCTCCCATCAATGCGAGTGATTCTCAAATGCGTTCGCTCATTGATACCGCAGGCGTGATGTGGCCTGCGTGCCGGACGACCCTGCATCGCGCTTAAACTGGCCGGCTTGCCCACCATCAACCGCACGCCACCGCGGCCGATACCCGTGGTTTGCCGTACGCAGTCAGAGATCGACGTGGAACCACCCCAACTGGACGATGCCAGCCAGCCGCTGGCCGAGGCCTGGCAGCACTGCCTGCAACAGGCCGGCCCGGCCGCCACCGCGCTGCTGCACGCCGCCGCAACCGATGCCCCGCCGGCGCTGGCCCAACGCTTCTACGAAGTGCTGTTGCAGGACGGGCGTGCACGCCGCTTCCTGTCCCACGATCAGGTCAAGCAACGCCTGCAACCGGCCATGCAGCGCTGGCTGGTGCAGCTGCTGACCACTGATGCCGACGGCATTGCCGCCACCGTTGCCTCGCAACGCGTGATCGGTGATGTGCATGCCCGGGTCGGCATTCCGGTCGACCTGGTCACCCGCGGCGCGCGCGTACTCAAGCACGAGCTGTTCGTGCGCCTGCGCGACGACGCGCCCGACAGCGCCACCGCGTTCGCCGCCATCGACTGCCTCAGCGCGATCATGGACATCGCCATGGAAGGCATGGCCCTGGCCTACACCCATGCACGCGAGCGCTCCACCCGTGCCGATGCTGCCTATCGGCTGTTCTCGCTGGTGCAGAATGTCGGTACTGAACGCGAGCGCCAGCGTGCACTGCTGCTGGACTGGGAGAACGCCCTGCTGTACGCACTCGCCGGCCACGTGCAGGCCAGCGAAAGCGCCAGCCTGGCGACCTCGGAATTCGGCCTGTGGTTCACCCACAAGGGCATCCCCAGCTTCGGCGAGAGCAGCGAAACCCAGCAGGTCGGCCAACTGATGGCCCGCATCGACGGCAACCTGCAGCGGGCAAGCCATGACACCCCGGCGCAACGACTGGCGGTGCTGCCGGCCATCCGCGAGGACCTGGCCGCCATCCGTACCCTGATGACGCTGTTGTTCGAACGCATCGGTGAACTGGATGCCGGCAGCGATGCCCTGACCAACCTGCTCAACCGCCGCTTCCTGCCTACCGTGCTGCGCAGGGAGATCGAGCTGGCCACGCGCAACCGCACGCCGTTCTCGCTGCTGCTGCTCGACCTGGATCACTTCAAGGCGATCAACGACGGCCACGGCCACGATGCCGGCGACCGCGCGTTGCAGCACGTCGCCGGCCTGCTCGGCCAGCTGACCCGCGGCAGCGACTACCTGTTCCGCTACGGCGGCGAGGAGTTCGTGGTGGTGCTGGTTGCCGCCAGTGAGTCACAGGCCACGGTGATCGCCGAGAGCCTGCGCCGGCAGATCGCGCAGTCGCCAGTGGCACTGGCCAACGGCCAGGCTCTGTCGCTGACTGCCAGCATCGGCGTGGCCGGCCATGATGGCCACCCGGACTACGAGCGGTTGATGGCACGTGCCGACGCGGCGATGTACGAGGCCAAGCGCAGCGGCCGCAACCGCGTGGTGGTGGCCAGCGCGGACCTGCAGGAAACGCCGGGGCGGCGCGCGTTGCAGCGCTGAGCTGGCGGAAATGAAAAATCCCGGTGGCGGGTAGAGTCGACTGTTAGTCGACTACCGCGCGCAGCGCGGAGCTTTTCGCCGTCGGAACGAGGAGCAGTCGACTAACAGTCGACTCTACCGATTCGCGCGCCAGCCGCTGCTTTCACCGCCCGCCTCCGCCACGCTGCCCACCACAGCAGCGCCAGCAGCGCGATGCCGGCGCCCAGCAGGCACACGGCAGGCCAGCCGTGCCGGGCCTGCATCCAGGGCCCGGCAGCCGCACCGGCACCACTGCCCACCGCATAGAAGAGCATGTAAAGCGCCACCAGGCGTCCATGCTGCTCGCCCGGCGCGCGCAGCAGCAGCGCCTGGTTCGAGACATGCAGCGCCTGCCCACCCAGATCGAGCACGATCACGCCCAGCAGCAGCAACGACAGCGACTGCGGCAGGCCCAGCAGCGGCCACCACGCGACCAGCATCAACAGCAGCGCGCCAAGACTGACCCGATCGGCAAAACCGCGGTCCATCCAGTGCCCGACCCGCGACGCCATCAATGCACCTGCCACCCCGGCCAGGCCGAGCGCACCGATGGCCGCAGTGGACCACTGCAGCGGTGGGGCCGACAGCGGCAAGGGGGCCGCCGCCCAGAACACGTTGAGTCCGGCAAACAGCAGCAACGCCAGTGGACCGCGCTCGCGCAGCGTTCGATCCCGGCGCAGCATGCCCAGCATCGAGCCGATCAGGTCGCGCCAACGCGGCGGCACCACGGGTATCGGCACAGCAGGCAGGCGCCGCCACAGCAGTGCGGCCAGGGTCGCCATCAGCGCTGCCGACAGCAGATAGACGGCTTGCCAGCCGGCAATGGCCGCCACCGTGCCGGACAGCACGCGCGCCAGCAGCAACCCGATGAACACCCCGCCCTGCACCACCCCCACCACGCGCCCGCGCTGCGCGGCCGGAGCCATCGCTGCCGTGTAGGCGATCAAGCCTTGGGTCAGCGCCGTGCCCAACAGCCCGGCCAGCAGCATGCCCGACAACAGCCAACCGGCCGTGCGTGCCGCTGCCAGCCACAGCAGGGCTGCCACCAGTGCCGCCAGCTGCAGCCGCAGCAGGTGCCGTCGGTCACCGCGATCAGCCAGCGGCAGCAACCCGAGCAATGCCAGCACGCTGCCGGCCTGGGTCGCGGCCAACACCGCGCCGGCAACCGCCCGCTCCAGCGCGAAGGCGTGTGCAAGCTGATCCAGCAGCGGCTGCGCGTAATAGACGTTGGCAACGCTGGCGCCGGCGGCAACCGCAAGCAGCACCAGCAGGGGGCGTGGAATCGGCATGGCATTCGTCATCTGGTTTCATATTGAAACCAGATGCAGGCTAGCCACTTTGGTTTTAAACTGCAACCACATAGGACGGAGACCGCCATGCACGCAGACAGCCCCTGCCCCGTTGCCCGCAGCGCCGACCTGCTCGGTGATCGCTGGGCACTGCTGGTGATCCGCGATGCCTTCGACGGCGTCAGCCGCTTCGGCGACTTCCAGCGCAGCCTGGGCGCCGCCCGCAACATCCTCAGCGATCGCCTGCGCAGGCTGGTCGAGGCCGGCATCCTGCAACTGCAACCGGCCTCCGACGGCTCGGCCTACCAGGAATACGTGCTCACCGCCGCGGGCCAGGCGCTGTTCCCGGTGCTGGTCGCGCTGCGCCAGTGGGGCGAACGCCATCGCTTCGCTGCCGGTGAGGCCCATTCGCAGCTGATCGAATCGAGCACACGTCGCCCGCTGCCGTACATGCAGCCGCGCGGGCGCGACGGTCGGCCCCTGCAGGCCGCCGCCACCCGTGTGCGCAAGCTCAGGGACGACGGGCACAGCGCCTGACCCGCCCATTCGCGCACACCGCGACCCGGTCGCGCCGGTTAGCATCGGATGTTTCCGCCGCCGGATACCGACGATGTCGCGCTATCGCCCTTCCCTGATGACCGCCCTGCTGCTGCCGTTGCTGGCCTGCAGCGCCGGAACCACGCAGGCCCGCGAGGTGGCCGCGCCCGCCGACCACGTGCAGGCCGATGGCCCCTATGTGTTCCGCCAGGGCGACCAGGTGCAGGCCCAATGGATCTGCGCCGACAAGGTCGAATCGCGCACGCTTGCCTCCGGGGCAACAGGGACCGATATCGCACCGCGCTGCGGCTACGAACACACCGTGCACGTGGCTGCGCCGAATGCAGCCTCGGTGTCGGTGCTGCCGGCCACACCGCGCATCGTCGCGCTGTCCGACATCCACGGCCAGTACGGGTTGCTGGTGCGCCTGCTGCGTGCCCATCACGTGATCGACGCGGAGGATCGCTGGGCGCTGGGCAAGGACACGCTGGTCATCGCCGGCGACGTGTTCGACCGCGGCCCGCAGGTGACCGAGGCGTTCTGGCTGCTCTACGGCCTGCAGCAGCAGGCGGCCGCCGCCGGTGGCGCCGTGCACTTCCTGCTCGGCAACCACGAAACCATGGTGCTGTACGACGACCTGCGCTACGTCAACCCGAAGTACCTGCGCAGCGCCCAGCTGCTGGACCGCAGCTACCCGCAGCTGTATGGCGCCGACTCGGTGATCGGGCAGTGGCTGCGCACCCGACCGGTCCTGCTGAAGATCGGCGATACCCTGTTCCTGCACGGCGGCATCTCGCCCGAGGCGGTGCAGCTGGCGCTGGACCCGGCACGCACCAACGCGGCCTATCAGGCCTCACTGGGCCTGCCCAAGGCCGAAGTGAAGGCCGACCCGGCCACCGCACCGCTGTATGACGGCAAGACCAGCCCGATCTGGTACCGCGGCTATTTCGATGGCCGCCTCGACACCGCGGGTGTGCAGGCCGTGCTCGACCGCCTGCAGCTCAAGCGCATCGTGGTCGGCCATACCTCGATGCCACACGTCAGCAGCTTCCACGGCGACCGCGTGATCGCCATCGACAGCAGCATCAAGAACGGCGAGAACGGCGAACTGCTGTTCATCGAGGAGGGCAAGCTCAGCCGTGGCCTGCTGGATGGCTCCCGGGTGCCGCTGGCGCCGGGTGAGCCGGAGCTGCAGGACTGAATGGAGGGACAGCGTGACGGCGCCGGGAGGTGCCGGCGCGCTCCACCTTCACCCGGTTTGCGGCTACCCTTCGGCAGCCGAGAGGCCCGCCCCGTCCAGCCGGTGGGCCTGACCGTTACAGGAGCCCCCGCGCATGCGCGTTCTGATTGCTGAAGACGACCCGGACATCGCCTCCGGCCTGTGCGCCTCGCTGCGCCGGCAGGGGCACGTGGTCGACCACGTCGACAACGGTGCGCACGCCGATGCAGCACTGGGCTCGACCCAGTACGCACTGCTGGTGCTGGACCTGGGGCTGCCGCAACTGGATGGCCGCGACGTGCTGCAACGACTGCGCCAGCGTGGCGATGGCCTGGCGGTGCTGGTGGTGACCGCGCGTGACGGCCTGGCCGAGCGGGTGCGCGTGCTCGACCTCGGTGCCGACGACTACCTGGTCAAGCCGTTCGCACTGGATGAATTCGAAGCCCGCGTGCGTGCACAGCTGCGGCGGGTCACCAGCAATGGCAATCCGGACCTGCGCATCGGCCGCTTGCGCCTGGACCTGGCCGGGCACCGCGTATGGATCGACGACCAATCACTTGAACTGACTGCACGCGAGTTCGGCCTGCTGTCGGCGCTGGCGGTGCGTGCAGAGCGCATCGTGTCACGCGCGCAACTGGTGGAAGCGCTGTGCGACTGGGGCCAGGACCTGACCGACAACGGCCTGGACATCGCCCTGCACCGCCTGCGCCGCAAGCTGCAGCCGGGCGGCATGGGCATCCGCACCGTGCGCGGGCTGGGCTACATGCTGGAAGACGCGCAGGACGACAGCGCCCCGTGATCAGTGGACCGCCCAGCCTGCGCCGGCGCCTGCTCGCCTTCCTGGCGTTGCCGATGCTGGGCCTTCTCACCTTCAATACGATCCTGGCCTATTACGTTGCGCTGGACTATTCCAACCGCATCCACGACCGCAACCTGATCGACGACACGCACTCGTTCGCGCAGATGCTGAGCACCATGCCGGTGACCAGCGACCTTTCTCCGCAGGCGCGCTTCCTGATCGAGTACGAGCCCGACGGCCATCGCTATTTCAACGTCGACAGCAGCCGCCAGGGGACGCTCAGCGGCAATGCAGATTTCAGTGCCTACGCGCCTTCGCAGGAATGCACCGGCGTGGACCCCACCCTGTACGATGGCATTCTCAACGGCCAGCCGGTGCGCATGGCCACCGTCTGCACGCGTGCGATGAACGATCCGCAGGACCAGCTGGCGGTGACCGTGGCCGAAAGCATGGCCGAACGACGCCAGCGCGCGCGCGAGATCCTGATGATCATCATCCCGCTGATGACCATGCTGGCGCTGGGCACTGCCGCGCTGGTCTGGTTCGGGGTGACCCATGGCCTGCGCATCCTGACCCCGCTGAGGACCCGTCTGGCACAGCGCCGCGGCGAACTGGCGCCGATCTCCGACGCCGACGTGCCGGAGGAAATCCAGCCACTGATCAGCACCATCGACGATCTGTTTGCCCGCCAGGCGGAAATGATCACCCTGCAGAACCGATTCATCGCCGACGCCGCGCACCAGCTGCGCTCCCCGTTGGCCGGCATGGCCCTGCACGTGGACCAGGCACTGGCGCATGGCGACCCGGACACGGTGCGCGAGGCACTGCAGCACATCCGCCGGCTCAACCAGCGCACCGCGCGGGTCAGCACCCAGCTGCTGGCGCTGAGCCGGGCCCAGACCGTGCCGGAGACGGTGGAGGCACTGGACCTGTGCGAACGGGTGCCGCAGTGGGTCGGTACACGCGTGCCTGAAGCGATCCGCGATGGCATCGATCTGGGTTACCGCGGCAGCCCCCAGCCGCTGCGCGTGCTCGGCAACGGTGCCCAGCTGCAGGAAGCACTGGACAACCTGATCGACAATGCGCTGCGCTATGCCGGCCGCGATGCGACCGTTACCGTCGGCGTGCACGCGCTGGATGACAACGACGTCGAACTGTACGTGGAGGACAACGGGCCCGGCGTACCCGAGGACGTGATGCCGCGGCTGGGCGAGCGCTTCTTCCGCGCCCCCGGCACCACCGCCAGCGGCACCGGCCTGGGCCTGGCCATCGCCCACGAGGCGGTGGAGCACTTCGGCGGGCGCCTGAGCTTCCTCAACCGCCCCGGCGGCGGGCTCAAGGTCGCCATCACGCTGCCGCTGCTGAAGGGCCCCTGACCCGGACCGGGGCGCTGAAAGGCTGGCGAAAATCGCGGTTGCGATCCTGACCCTCCCCACTGCCGTCCCGGAGCCGCCAGGTGACCGACTCGCACGACTTCTTCCTTCCCGGTGGCCCGCACGGCGTGCTGCTGGTCCACGGCCTGACCGGTACTCCGGCGGAGATGCGCATGCTGGGAAAGGGCCTGAACAACGCCGGCTTCACCGTACACGGCGTGCAGCTGCCCGGCCATTGCGGCACCGTGGATGACCTGCTGGCGACCACCTGGGAACAGTGGTACCAGGGCGTGGAAAATGCGGCGGCAAGCCTGCGCGGCAAGGTCGACCAGCTGTTCGTCGGTGGCCTGTCGATGGGCGCGGTGCTGTCGCTGGCACTTGCTGCTCGACGACCGGACTGGGTGTCCGGCGTCGGCGTGTATGGCGCCACGTTCCGCTACGACGGCTGGAACATACCCGCTGTCGCCCGCCTCTCGTTCCTGCTGCCGTGGTTCAAGCGCTTCAACATCGGCCGCGACCGCATGTTCATGGAAGAACCGCCGTACGGCCTGCGCGACGAGCGCCTGCGTGCACAGGTCAGCGCCGCCATGTTGTCCGGCGACAGCGCGGCGGCCGGCCTTCCGGGCAATCCCTGGCACGCGCTGGCCGAGATGCGTGCGCTGAGCAACTGGACCCGCCGCCACCTGCACCAGGTCACCGCCCCGTGCCTGGTGATGCACGCCCGCGAAGACGACGTGGCCAGCATGGGCAATGCCGAACTGGTGATGTCGCGGGTCAGTGGCCCGAAGGAACTGGTGGTGCTGGAGGACAGCTACCACATGATCACGATCGACCGCGAACGCCGCGAGGTGATCCGCCGCAGCGCGCGCTTCTTCACCGGGATCGGTGAACACAGCGGCGTCCTCAAGGCGGTGGCCTGAGATGGGGGCACTTGCCACGCTGCTGTGGCTGGCCAATGTCGTGCTCGATACCGGTGGCCAGCTCGCCTTCAAGGCCGCCGCCAGCGACCCGCAGGAGGGCGAGGGACTGCAGCGCTGGAAGCACATGCTCAGCCGCCCCTGGCTGTGGATCGGCATCGCCTGTTACGTGCTTGAGTTCGTCGCCTGGATCGCCTTCCTGTCACTGGTTCCGCTGTCCAAGGGCGTGCTGCTGGGCTCGATCAACATCGTGGCGCTGATGATCGCCGGCCGCATCCTGTTCCGCGAGAAGCTCACGCCATTGCGGGTGACCGGGATGCTGCTGGTCACAGCAGGCGTGGCGGTGGTGGGGGCCGGCTCATGAGGCGCCTGTATGTGATCGGCTTCCCCCTGCTGATGGCCTTCGACACCCTGGCCCAGCTGTGCTTCAAGTACGCCGGTGATGCTGCGCTGCCGGTCGAGGCCAACACCACCTGGCTGCTGCGCGTGCTGTCGCAACCATGGGTGTACGGCGCCATCCTGGGCTACGTGGGTGCGTTCTTCACCTGGATGAGCCTGCTGCGGCATGCGCCGATCGGCCCGGCATTCGCGGCCTCGCACCTGGAAGTGATCAGTGTGCTGCTGCTGTCGGCCTGGCTGCTGAAAGAGCCGCTCACCCTGCACCACCTGGTCGGTGCGGTGCTGATCGTGGCCGGCATCGTCTGCCTCGGCCGCGCGGAAGCGGACGACCCGCACAGTCCCGCCGAAAGCACCTCGTGAGCGGGCTGCGATGAGCCTGTTCGCGCGCGAACTGCCACCGACCGCCGGCCTGCCGATGCAGGCCAGCGACTTCCTTCCCGGTGGTGGTGACCTGCGCGGGATCCTGGCCAACCAGCTGGGCACGCCGCCGCTGCAGCTGACCTGTTCCGGCACGCACGCGCTGCTGATCGCCCTGCGCACCCTGCGCAAGCGCGCGCCCAGGCGCGACACGGTGATCATGCCGGCCTACACCTGTCCGCTGGTGCCGATCGCGGTGCACAGCCTCGGCCTGCGCGTGCAGCTGTGCGATACCCGGCGCGGCCACTTCGACTTCGATCCCGGCCAGCTCAAGCGGTTGGCCGATGCGCGTACGTTGGCCATCCTGCCGACCCACCTCGGCGGTCGCATCGCCGATGTCGAACGGGCCTGCGACATCGCGCGCGGCGCCGGCGCCTGGGTCATCGAAGATGCCGCACAGGCGCTGGGCGCACGGGTGGGCAACAGCAGTGTCGGCCTGCGTGGCGACATCGGATTCTTCAGCCTGGCCGCCGGCAAGGGGCTGAGCCTGCACGAAGGCGGCCTGCTGGTCAGCCGCGATGACGAACTGCGCGCCGAACTGGCCGAGCATGCCGCCGAACACGTGCGCTTCAACCTGCGCTGGGAGCTGCTTCGCAGTGTGCAGCTGCTTGGCCTTGCCGCCTGTTATCGCCCCTCGCTGCTGTCGCTGGTGTACGGCAATCCGCTGCGCAACGCACTGCAGCGTGGCGATCTGGAAGACGCGGTCGGTGATGTTTTCCCGCTGGACATACCGCAGCACCGGGTCAGCCGATGGCGGCAGAACATCGGTGCCCATGCCGCGCGGCGATTGCCGGCGTTCCTGCAGGCCGGGCGCCTGCGCGCACTGCAGTTGCGCGTGCAGCTGGCACAACTGCCGGCGGTGGAGGTGGTCGATGGCCTGGCCGGTAGCGGCGGCACCTGGCCGATGCTGATGCTGCTGCTGCCCAGCCAGCGCGCGCGTGACGCCGCACTGGACACACTGTGGCCGCGCGGCCTCGGCGCCAGCCGTATGTTCATCCGTGCCCTGCCCGACTACGCCTACCTGCGTGGCATCGTGCCGCAGGAGGACGTGCCCAATGCACGTGACTTCGCCGCACGCATGCTCACCCTTGGCAACAGCGCCTGGCAGACCCGTGAGGAGACGGCCGAAATACTGCAGGTCCTGGCCCGTGCCTGACCCGCACGTGCATGCATGGCCTGCGCGCCGCGCATTCATCCATGCATCTTCCTGAACGCTTTCCCAGCCCGTAAAAAAAGCCTTTCAACAGGAAAGGAACGAGAAAGGCGGCCTGCCTACATTGAGCCTGCCCCGGCATCGTGCCGGACGCTTCTTTCATCGACGGACCTGCCCATGCGCTGGAGCATCCTGTGTGACTTCGACGGCACCATCAGCCTCGAAGATGTCATCGACTCGCTGCTGGAAAAGTACGGCCAGCCGGGCTGGCAGGAACTGGAAGACCAGTGGAAGGCGGGAAAGATCGGCTCGCGTGAATGCATGCAGGGCCAGGTGCGGCTGCTGAAGCTGGACCCGGCCACGCTCGATGCCCATCTGGACCAGGTGCAGATCGATCCGGGCTTCGCCGCCTTTGTCAGCCGTGCCGGACAGCTGGGCGTTCCGCTGCGCATCGTCAGTGACGGCCTGGACTATGCGATCCATCGCATTCTCGCCAACCACGGCCTGGCGCAGCTGCCGGTGGTGGCCAACCACCTGCGCTGGTGCGATGACCACTGGGAACTGGAATCGCCCTACCAGGCCGAAGGCTGCCGCAGTGGCACCTGCAAATGCACCTGCGCCGCGCAGGCGCGCGCCAACGAAGCACCGCGCGTGCTGATGATCGGCGACGGCAGTTCGGATTTCTGTGTATCCGAAGATGCCGACTTCGTGTTCGCCAAGCGCCGCCTGATCACCCATTGCACCCATGCCGGCATCGAGCATGCCGCCATCGACACCTTCCACGATGCAATCGCACTGCTGCCGCGCTTGCTCGATGGCAGCCTGCTGCAGCCACGTCGCCTCGACGCCAGCCCGCAGCCCGCCGCACTGCCCCTGCTGCTGGCCACCGCCTGAGCACTCCCTTCCAGGCGCGCTCCCCTGTTACCCCTTTCGAACGTCCTTCACGGAACCGAACTGCATGAACATTTTTGACAAGAACGCTGCCTCCGATGCGCAGCTGCTGGCCGACGAAGCCCGCTACAGCTCCTTCGGCGATACCGTCCACTACGTCGATCCGCCTAAGATCTTCCAGCGCGGCGAAGGCAGCTACATGTTCGACGGCGCAGGCGTGCCCTACCTCGACCTGCAGATGTGGTACTCGGCGTGCAACTTCGGCTACAGCAACAAGCGCCTGAACGATGCACTGAAGGACCAGATCGATACCCTGCCGCAGGTCGCCAGCCAGTACCTGCACCCGACCCGCGTGCAGCTGGCCAAGACCATTGCCGTGGACATGCACGAGAAGTTTGGCCTCGACGGCCGCGTGCACTTCAACGTTGGCGGTGCGCAGGCCATTGAAGACTCGCTGAAGATCGTGCGCAACGCGCGCGGCGGCAAGAGCCTGATGTTCGCCTTCGAGGGCGGCTACCACGGCCGCACCCTGGGTGCGTCGTCGATCACCTCCAGCTACCGCTACCGCCGCCGCTACGGCCACTTCGGCGAGCGCGCGATGTTCATCCCGTTCCCGTACCCCTTCCGTCGCCCGAAGGGCATGACCCCGGACGAGTACTCCGACCACTGCGTGTGGCAGTTCGAGCGGCTGTTCGAAAGCGAGTACAACGGCGTGTGGGATCCCAAGGTCGGCCAAGCCGAGTACGCCGCGTTCTACGTCGAGCCGATCCAGGGCACCGGTGGCTACGTCATCCCGCCGCGCAACTTCTTCACCGGCCTCAAGCGCGTGCTGGACAAGTACGGCATCCTGATGGTCGTCGATGAAATCCAGATGGGCTTCTGGCGCACCGGCAAGCTGTGGTCGATCGAGCACTTCGGCGTGACCCCGGACGTGCTGGTGTTCGGCAAGGCGCTGACCAACGGCCTGAACCCGCTGTCGGGCCTGTGGGCGCGCGAAGAGCTGATCAACCCGACCGTGTTCCCGCCGGGCTCCACCCACTCCACCTTCAACTCCAACCCACTGGGCACCCGCCTGGGCCTGGAAGTGCTGAAGCTGGGCAAGGAAATGGATTACGAGCGCACCGTGCCGGAAAAGGGCGCGTACTTCCTCGACGGCCTGCGCGGCCTGCAGAAGCGCCACCCGGAAATCGGCGACGTCGACGGCCTGGGCCTGGCGCTGCGTGCGGAAATCTGCCAGGCCGACGGCTACACCCCGAACAAGGAGCTGCTGGACCGCATGGTCGACATCGGCCTGGCCGGTGACCTGCTGCACGACGGCAAGCGCATGGGCCTCGTGCTCGACGTGGGTGGCTGGTACAAGAACGTGATCACCTTCGCGCCGTCGCTGGACATCAGCTACGAAGAGATCGACCTGGCGATCACCCTGCTCGACCAGGCGCTGACCAAGGCCAAGGGCTGAGGTCGATGCGCTGCCGGTTCCCGTGCCGATGGAAATGAGGTCACGCGCATCCAGCACCGCGCTGGAACCGGCCGCGCTGCTGGAGGGCTTCCTGGCCCACCCGCCGCTCGGATTCGAGGCGGGCCGCCTTCCCAGCGGCCTGCCGACCTTCCGTGCCCCGTTGGACCTGACCACCACGATGGACGACGAACTGCGCGGCAGGCTGCTCGGCCTGCCGCTGTCGCGCCTGTGGCGGCCTTGGATCACCTGGAAGACGCGCTTCGTCGGTGCCACCAGCACCGAGTACACCCCGTTGCCGGCGCACGTGGCGCCGGAGGCGCTGGCCGAGGACGTGACACGTCACGCGATCGGCGATACCCGGCTGCTGGTGGTGAAGGACCTGGCGATCGATTCACCGCTGCTGGACGACGCCGCCAACGCACACAGCGGCGCCTTCCTGCAGGCGCTGCTGGCACGCGGCTTCGTCGAACTGGAAGGCATGCCGCTGGCCTGGGTGGCGATCGATTTCGATTCGCTCGACGACTATCTCGGCCGCCTGTCATCGTCGCGCCGCAAGAACATCCGTCGCAAGCTGCGTTCGCGCGATGACCTGCAGATCGACTGCATCGCCACCGGCAACCCGGCCCTGGCCGACCCGCAACTGCAGGCCGAACTGTACGCGCTGTACCTGGGCGTATACGCGCAGAGCGCGGTGCATTTCGACCAGCTCGACCTGCCCTATTTCCAGTACCTGCTGGCCGACAGCCAGGGCCAGGGACGGATGTTCCTGTACCGCCACCAGGGCCGGCTGATCGGCTGGAACCTGTGCTACGTGCATGCCGGCAAACTGGTGGACAAGTACATCGGCCTGGCCTATCCGCAGTCGCGCGAGCACAACCTGTACGCAGTGAGCTGGATGCACAACCTCGAGTACGCGCAGCAGCACGGCCTGAGCCACTACGTGGCCGGCTGGACCGACTCGCGCATCAAGGCCGAACTGGGTGCGCGCTTCACCTCCACCCGGCATGCGATCCATGCTCGTTCCCCGTTGCTGCGCGCTGCGCTGCGCCGGCTGGCACCCTATCTGCAGGGCGAACCTGATGGAGGCGGTTGAATGATGCCGTTGCGTTCCCCGCTGATCCTGGACCTGGACGGTGGCGTGCTGCCGCTGCCACAGGCGCAGACCCTGGCCCTGCCGCAGTGGCATGACCCGCTGCGCTTTGCCTGCAGCAATGCCACCCTCGACCGTTTCGCCGCTGACGTGCTGGCACCACTGCCGGCCCAGCTCGGAACCGTCATGCTCGGCAGTGGCGACTTCCACCACCTCACCCTGCCACTGCTGCGCCGCATGCATGGGCAGGCCCCGTTCCAGCTGGTGGTGCTGGACAACCATCCGGACAACATGCGGTTCCCGCTCGGCATGCACTGCGGCTCGTGGGTGAACGCCGCCAGCAAGCTGCCGCAGATCTCGCACATCCATGTGCTCGGCATCACTTCCAGCGACATCGGCCCCGGTCATGCCTGGGAGAACCACTGGCGACCGCTGATGGGTGGACGCCTGACGTACTGGTGCATGGACGTGGACGTGGGCTGGGGCCACCGCCTCGGCATGGGCCGTGCGTTCCGACGCTTCGAGCATCCGGAGGCACTGGTCGCCGCGTTCGCCGCCGAGCAGGCCACATCCCCGCAGCCGACCTACCTGTCGATCGACAAGGATGTATTCGCCGAGGACGTTGCGCGCAGCAACTGGGACCAGGGCCGCTTCCAGCTGGAACACGCACTGGTGGTGATCGAAGCACTGCGCGCCGGTGGCCTGGTCGGCAGTGACATCACCGGCGAAGTCTCGCTGGCGAACTACCAGAGCGGCTTCAAGCGCTGGTTGTCGTCGCTGGATGGCCAGCCCGACATCAGCGCCGAGGACCTGCCAGTCTGGCAGGCACGGCACCAACAGGTCAACCGCGAGCTGCTGGCCGCGATGGCCGCCGTGCCGACGGCCTGCTGACCGCGTCGGTAGTGCCGGCCGCTGGCCGGCAATGCCAACCAAGGTTGGCATCTACCAGCGCCGGGTAGAGCCGAGCCCACGCCCGGCTGGCGCCTTCTGTAGAGTCGAGCCATGCTCGCCTGAGGGGACCGCGAACAGCAGCCGAGCATGGCTCGGCTCTACACTGGGTTCCCACCTCGGAGCCGCCGCCATGCCCCAGACCGTCATCCCGCAACTGCGCATGCGCCATGCCGATACCACCCTGCCGTTCTACGTGCAGGGGCTGGGTTTCGTGGTCGACTGGGAACACCGCTTCGAAGCCGGTTTGCCGTTGTTCGCCCAGCTCACCCGGGATGGCCAGACGATCTTCCTCACCGAGCACAGCGGTGACTGCGAGGTCGGCAGCGCGGTGTACTTCATCGTCGACGACGTCGACAGCGTGTACCGCGCCTTCAGCGCCGCGAACGTGCCGATCGAGCAGCCACCGCATGACACCGACTGGGGCAGCCGCGAAATGCTGCTGCGCGACCCCGACGGCAACCGCCTGCGCTTTGCCACCCACCTGGACTGAACAACGCGGGCTTGAGGCGGATATACGAAACATATACGCTTCGTATATTCCCTGCTCCAGGACCGCCGATGGGCATCGTCAACATCGATGACACCCTGCACGACCAGTTGCGCCGTGCCTGCACCGTCTCCAGCCGCTCGATCAACGCCCAGGCCAACTTCTGGATCCGGGTCGGCATGCTGTGCGAAATGAACCCGACGCTGAGTTTCCAGGACATCGTCGCCAGCGAACTGCGCGCCGCCGGCGTGCAGCCACAGGCGCTGGCACCCGGGCGGGCCTGACGTGGCGGTGATCAAGCAGCCGCACGAAATCGCGCTGATGGCCGAATCCGGGCGCCTGCTGGCGCAGGTGTTCGCCGCGCTCGACCGGCTGCCGCTGCAGGGCCGCAGCACGATGGAGATCAACGAGTTCGTCGAACGCATGATCGTCGATGAACTGCAGGCGCGGCCGGCCAGCAAGGGCCAGTACGGCTTCCCGTATGTGCTCAACACCTCGATCGACAACGTGGTCTGCCACGGCGTTCCCAGCACCACCGACGTGCTGCGCAATGGCCAGATCGTCAACCTCGACATCACCCTGGAGAAGAACGGCTACATCGCCGACTCCAGCACCACCTACCTGGTCGGTGAGGTCGACTACGCCGCGCGCAGGCTGGTGCAGACCGCCTACCAGGCGATGTGGAAAGGCATCGCTGCGGTGCGCCCCGGCGCGCGCCTGGGCGATATCGGCCACGCCATCGCCCGCCACGCGCGCAGCCACGGCTACAGCGTGGTGAAGGAATACTGCGGCCATGGCATCGGCCAGGAAATGCACGAAGAACCGCAGATCCTGCACTACGGCCATCCCAACACCGGCAGGGTGCTGGAAGAAGGCATGGTGTTCACCATCGAGCCGATGCTCAACCAGGGCAAGCCGGCCATCCGCCAGCAGCCGGACGAATGGCCGGTGTACACCCGCGACGGCAAGCTGTCGGCGCAGTTCGAGCACACGGTGGCGGTCACCCGCAACGGTGTGCGCGTACTGACCCTGCGCCCCGGCGAAGCGCCACTGTGCGCGGTCGACGCGGCCTAGAGCGGACGCAACAGCAACAGTGTCGCCAGGCAGAACATGAAGACCGCCACGGCGGCATCCAGCACCCGCCAGGCACCTGGCCTGCGGAACACCGGCCGCAACAATCGCGCGCCATAGCCCAGCGTGCAGAACCAGGCGACGCTGGCCACGCAGGCCCCGGCGGCGAAGGCCCAGCGCAGATCGCCCGGGTAGCGCGTGGACAGGCTGCCCAGCAGCACCACCGTATCCAGATAGACGTGCGGGTTGAGCAGGGTGAACGCCAGGCAGGTCAGCAGCACCTGGCGCGCACTGCCGGCCTGCGCCTCGGCGGCGGCCAGTACGCTACCACCGCGCCACGCGCGCAGCCCGGCCCGCAGGCCATACCAGAGCAGGAACGCCGCGCCACCGAAGCGCAGCACCTGCAGCAGCAGCGGCCACTGCAGCACCAGCGCGCCCATGCCACCGACGCCGGCCAGGATCAACGCGGTGTCCGCGCCGGCGCAGGCCAGCACCACCCTGCCCACATGCCGCTGCTGCAGGCCCTGGCGCAGCACGAAGGCATTCTGTGCGCCGATGGCGATGATCAGGCCGGCACCTGCGAACAGGCCGGCGGCGGTAGCGGCGATCCACATCAGGACAGGCCAGGCAGCGAGGGGACGCGCAGGGTGCGGCCACCGCCCCTGTTTAGACAATCTGATTTTTCTTTATCCTGTGCAGGAAAACTGAAGGGGCACCGGCATGGATCTGGTACATCCACAATTGGCCGCATTCGCTGCGGTGCTGGAAGAAGGCAGCTTCGAGGCCGCGGCACGCCGCCTGTCGATCAGCCCATCAGCACTGTCGCAACGGATCAAGGCGCTGGAAGACAGGCTCGGGCAGGTCCTGGTGGTGCGCCAGGCACCCTGCCGACCGACTGCCGCGGGGGAAGCGCTGCTGCGCCGGGTACGCCCGATGCAGGCGCTGGAAGCCGAGGCGCTGGCCGAGCTGCTACCCGAGCGTGGCAACGACGCTGCGCGTACGCCCATCCCCCTGGCGGTCAACGACGACTCGCTTGATACCTGGTTCGTGCCCGCCGTCGCCGACCTGCACCAGCGCCATGGTTACCTGTTCGATCTGCGCATGGACGACCAGGACCACACCCTGCAGTTGCTGCGCGATGGCAGCGTGCTCGGCGCAGTGACCGCCGAAAGCCAGCCGGTGAAGGGCTGCAACGTGCACCCGCTCGGCGCCATGCGTTACCACGCGATCGCTTCGCCCGGCTTCGCCCGCCAATACTTCAACGATGGCATGCAGGCCGCGGCCCTGGCGCGCGCACCGATGCTGGTGTTCAACCGCAAGGATGAACTGCAATGGCGCTTCGTGCGGCGCCTGACCCGCGCGCGACTGCAGCCGCCGCTACACTACCTGCCCTCTTCCACCGGTTTCGTCGAAGCCGCCGCGTGTGGACTCGGTTGGGGCATGGCCCCGGAAACCCTGGTCGCGCCCGCCGTGCGCGCCGGCCGCGTGGTGGTACTGGAACCCCGCCGCTGGCTGGATGTGCCGCTGTACTGGCAACATGCCGCCGTGCGCTCAAGCACGCTGCAGCACATCACCCAGGCGCTGCGCACTGCAGCCAGCGGCACCCTTCGTTGAGGACAATCCGATGACCGCAGACTCGGGCTTCACGCCGCGCGCACTACCGTTTGCGCACTTCTTTACCACTGGGACGGCATGGGCGTGATCGGCCGACGTACAAGGATGCACCGCGCGAAGGCCGCGCTGGCGCTGGTGCTGGCGACCTGCCTGCCAACCGCTGCGTCCGCGCAGAACAGCAACGACGCCCCCGCATTGGACTGGGAACAGGCACGCCAACGCCTGGAGCAGGTCTCCGATGCGCTGGCGGCCGCTGATGCAGCGGTACGCAACAAGCAGGACCTGCAGGACGCCACGCGCCTGCTGCGCCTGCCGGAGATCACCGGCGAAGTGCGCCGCCTGCAGTTCCAGAAGACCCTGACCCTGCCACTGGGTTCGCTGGCGCCCGTGGCTGAAGCCTTCGGTATCGATTCGCCGCTGTCGTTCACCGAGCGCGACTGGCGTACACGCCCGGTAGTGACCGCGGTGCTGCCGCTGTACACCGGCGGCGTGATCCCGGCCGCGCAACGTGCGGCCAGCGCCGCCCATGAGCAGGCCAACGCCGAGCGCGAGGCGCAGCGCCAATCATTGACCGTGCAGCTGGCCCAGGCCTACTTCGGCCAGCGCCTGGCCGAGCAGGCGGTGGACGTGCGCCGCGACGTGCGCGACGGCCTCAACCGCCACCTGTCCGATGCAGAAAAGCTGGAACGCGAGGGCTTTGCCACCCGCGCCCAGCGCCTGCAGGCCACCGTGGCCCGCGACAAGGCCGAGCGCGAATACCAGAAGACGGTGAACGATCTGGCTACGCTGAAGGCCGCGCTGGCCACGCTGCTGCGCAGTGGTGGCGAAGTGCAGCCGGTGTCGCCGCTGTTCGTGCAGCGCGTGCCGATGGAACCGGTGGCCAGCTTCGAGCGCACGGCGCAGGCGCGCCAGCCGCAGATCGCGCGCTTGCGCGCGATGGTTGCGCAGGCCGAACAGGGCGTGCGCGTGCAGCAGGCCAAGCTGAAGCCGCAGATCTTCGCCTTCGGCCAGTACGACTTCCGTCGCCGCGACGAGATGCTGACCGACCCGGACTGGGCGTTCGGCATCGGCCTGAAGTACACCTTCCTGTCGCCGAACTCGCGGCCGGCGCAGATCAGCGCCGCGCGTGCGCAGCAGGAGCAGGCCGAAGCAGGCCTGCGCGAGGCCGAGAACCAGGTCGCACTGGGCGTGCGCAAGGCCTGGAACGAACTTGAGACCGCGCGCCAGCAGTTCGTGCTGCTCGACAGCAGCATCGCCCAGGCACAGGAAAACCTGCGCCTGCAGGAGCTGGCATTCCGCGAAGGCCAGGCCACCTCGCTGGATGTGATCGATGCGCGGCTCGGCCTGGGCGGCGCCCGTGTCGAGCGCGCACAGGCCGCCTACCAATACGACATTGCGCTGGCACAGTTGCTGGAGATCAGTGGACAGATGGACCGTTTCGAAGAATTCCGGCGGCGTGCGGACGAGGTGATCGACCATGAGTGATGTGCTGCACGACGATGCGACGACGCCACCCGGCAAGCGACGGCTGGGACCGATCCTGCTGGTGGTCCTGCTGGTCGCAGTGGCGCTCGGCCTGTGGCTGGCCTGGCGCAGCCCGGCCGACCAGATCCAGGGCATGGCCGATGCGGACACCATCAACGTAGCTGCCAAGATCACCGCGCGCGTGGCCGAACTGAAGGTACGCGAGGGCGACCGCGTGCAGCCCGGGCAGGTGCTGTTCCTGCTCGACAGCCCCGAAGTGGCTGCCAAGGAACAGCAGGCGCACGGCGCATTGGCGGCTGCGCAGGCGGTGGCCGACAAGGCCGACGAAGGCGCGCGCAGCGAAGACATCCGCGCCGCCGAAGCGAACTGGAAGCGGGCCGAAGCCGGCGCGACACTGGCCGAAGCCACCTACCGGCGCGTGCAGAACCTGTTCAACGAAGGGGTGATGACCCGGCAGAAGCGCGATGAAGCGCATGCCCAGGCCACCAGTTCGCGCGAACTGGCCCGCGCCGCCCGCGCGCAGTACGACATGGCATTGGCCGGCGCCCGCGAGCAGGACAAGCGCGCCGCGCAGGGCCAGGTACAGCAGGCGCAGGGCGCGGTGGCCGAGGTCAACGCCGCGCGAGCCGAAGTGGAAGGACGCGCGCCGGTGGCGGGCGAGATCAACAAGCGCATGGCCGATCCGGGCGAGCTGGTGCCGGCCGGCTATCCGGTGTTCACCCTGGTCGACATCGACCGCATGTGGGTGGCGATGAACCTGCGCGAATCGCAGATGCAGGGCCTGAAGGTCGGCAGCAAACTGCAGGGCAGCGTGCCGGCGCTGGGCCTGGATGGCGAGTTCGAGGTCTACTTCATCAATCCGGCCGGCGACTACGCAACCTGGCGTACCACCCGCCAGTCGTCCGGCTATGACGTTCGCAGCTTCGAGGTGCGGGTGCGCCCGGTACGCCGCATCGAGGGCTTCCGCCCCGGCATGAGCGTGCTGTTCGCATGGCCCCAGCACTGAGCCCGGACCGCAACGGCTTCGCCGCTTCGTGGCGGCGCGAGCTGCAGTCGCTGCGCGGCAACCGTGCCGACCTGCTGCTGGTCACCTTGCTGCCACTACTGATGCTGGTCGTGATGGCATGGATGTTCACGCCGTCGGTGATGCGCGATATCCCGATTGCTGTGGTCGACCTTGACCACAGCAGTGACAGCCGCCTGCTGCTGCGCATGCTCGACGCCAGTCCCGGCGTACGCGTCGCCAGCCAGCCAGCGGACCTGGAGGAGGCACGATCGCAGCTGCGCAGCCTGGACGTGTTCGCCATCGTGCTGGTGCCGCGCGATGTCACCCGGCAGGCGCTGCGTGGGCGCCAGGGCACGGTGTTCGCCTATTACAACGCCACCTACATGACCACCGGCCAGTCGGCGTCGCGCGACATCGGCGACGCGATTTCCGCATGGAACGCACGCCTGCTGCGCGAGCGCATCGGCCTGCAGGTCGGCCCGGGCAAGCTGCGCGCGGCGCCGATCGCGGTGCAGTCGGACATCCTCTACAACCCGGCGCGCAGCTACGAACTGTTCCTGCTGCCACTGATCTTCCCGGCGGTGCTGTCACTGGTGCTGGCACTTGCGGTGGCCGGCAGCCTCGGCCGCGAGATCCGCGATGGCACCCTGCCCGCCTGGCTGGCTCGCACGCCGTGGTCGGCGATTGCCGGCAAGGTCGCGCCGTACCTCCTGCTGTTCTCGCTGTATGGCGCGCTCGGCATCGGCTACCTGGCGTGGCTGCGCGGCGATGGTGTGGCCGGCAGCGTGCTTCTGCTGCTGCTCGCGCAGCCGTTGTTCTACCTGGCCACGGCCGCCTACGCGCTGTTCTTCGTCGGCGTCACCCGCGACATGGGCACCGCGTTGTCTGCGGTCGGTCTGAGCATCGGCACCGCACTGGCGTTCTCCAGCGCTACCTTCCCGGTGCTGGACGGGCCGTTGTTTACCCGCGTCTGGCACCAGCTGCTGCCGTTGAGCGCCTACATCAAGCTGCAGACCCAGCAGCAGTTCATCGGCTCGCCGCTGCAGGTTTCGGCATGGCCGCTGGCTACGCTGCTGTTGATGACGGTGGTGGCCGGTGGCATCGGCGGCCTGCGCCTGATCGCCTTTGCACGCACGCCTGCCGCCGCACAATCCGCAGGGGCTGACGCATGAGCATGCTCTGGCGCAGCCTGCGGCAGACCCTGATGGCGGTGCTGTGCGACCGCTACGCGATCGTGGTGATGGTCGGTGCGGTGATCCTGTATTCGTTCTTCTATCCAGCCGCCTACCGGCACCAGGTGGCCGGCAACCTGCCGGTGCTGGTGGTGGACGAGGACCATAGCGCGACCAGCCGCGAGCTGCTGCGCAAGCTCGACGCACTGCGCGTTGCGCGCGTGGTCGGGCAACCGGCGGACGTCGACAGCGCACGCCAGCAGTTGGAAGCCGGCCACGCCGAAGGCATCGTCGTGATCCCGGCCAACCTGGAGCGCGACATCATGCGCGGCCATCCGGCCAAGCTGGTATTGCTTGGCAACGGTGCCTACCTGGGCCGCGCCAGCTGGGTGCTGGGCAGCGTAGCTGATGCGCTGGGTGCGTTCGGGCGTGATGCGGTGGTCGGCCAGGCCGCCTTCATGGGTGCGCCGCAGGCACCGCCGGTCACCCTGGTGCAGCGCCCGCTGTACAACACGCAGGAAGGCTATGGCAGCGCCATCGTGCCCGGCGTGGCCGAGCTGATCGTGCACCAGACGCTGTTGATGGGCATCGGCGTTCTGCTCGGCGGCCGCCGCCTCGCACTGGGCCGGCGCCTGCGCTTCGACCTGCCGACGTTGGCCGGCATGGCGTTGGGCTTCGGCCTGATCGGCCTGTTCGGCCTGTTCTGGTACGCCGGTTTCACTGCCTGGGTGCAGGACTATCCACGCGGCGGCAACCCGATGGGCCAGCTGCTGGGCGGCACCTTGTTCATCGCCACCACCGTGGCCTTCGGCCTGTTCGTCGGCAGCTTCTTCCGCACCCGCGAGCGCGCCTTCCAGTACATCATCGCCACCTCCATCCCGCTGTTTTTCCTGGCCAACCTATCGTGGCCGGCGGTGATGACGCCGCAACCGCTGGTCTGGCTGGCACAGCTGCTGCCGACCACCTCGGGCATCAATCTGATGGTGCGCCTGAACCAGATGGACGCCCGCCTGGCCGACGTCAGACACGAACTGATCACCCTCACCGTCCTGCTGCTGCTCTACGGCAGCCTCGCCTCCTGGCGCCTCCTCGCCAAAAAAGGGGACGGAGGGAATTAAGTCGTAAGCGGCCGGTTCAAGCGGCGCGGCATGGCCGCTTTGATCCAAGGTTCAGGGGTCCGGGGCGTACCAGAACGGGATGCGGAACGCGCGGCGCCGTCCGGCCCCCCGCTCGCCGCCTGCAGCATTCCACACCAGTTCCAGGTCATGGCGTCCGGGTGCGAGCCCCCGGGTAGGCAGGTACCCCACCAGGCCGCGCATATCCAGGTCACGCCGCTCCATGGGCACGAAGCCATGCAGGTCGACCGGGGTGCCGTCCAGCTTGACCTGCCAGAGCCGGGAAAGGCACTCCACTGCGGCATTGGCGGCCTGTTGCCCGGTGGCCTCATTGCGCGCGTCCGGAAGTGCGGTGCAATGCTGGCGCGCCAGCGGATTGTCGCGTTGCGGGCGATGCGGAATGAACAAACGAAGCTGCGCACCGCTGATCGTGTCCGACGGGATCATCGGGTACGGCAGCAGCTGGTCATGCGCCGAACGCATCGATTCGTAATGCGCACTCAGCATGCCGTGCTCAACCGCCGCTTCCGTGACGATCTGGTAACGGTTGAACAGCGAGAACTTCAACGACGCCATCACCTGCACGGCCGCCAGCAGCATCGCTACCAGCACCGCGAACAGGTAGGCCGCCATGAACGAGCGTGAGCGCAGGTTGCTCTGCATGGTCAGCTGCATGGTCTGCATCAGGCGCAACAGCGGAACCCGTTGCAGTGCCGCCAGCATGCCCTGCAGCAGTCGCTGCGGTCGCTCATGGGGCTGCCCGCGCGCCTGCCGCCGCGCCACGATCTTCTCCAGGATCCCGGGGGTAACAGCCAGCGCCAACATTGCGGCCAGCACGGTGCACAGGGCGAGCATGGCGACATGATCGGCGCCACCGGACAGCGCGCCGATCACCATCGACACACCAAGCGTCAGGACGGCCAGTACCAGAGTGCCCGCCAATGTCTGTACGGCAAGCAGGGTGGTCGAGAACAGCATCGTCGCCAGCCGGTCGGCACGTTCGATGCTGCCATCTAGGCCTCCGTCCCGGGCCTGCAGGAAGGCGCGCGTGACCGCCCCCATTCTTGGCAGGCGCCCCCAGTCAATGCCATCGGGGAAATGCGACCTGAGACCGATCAGCCCGATCCAGTAGCCGCGCACCGTGAGGTGGATGATCAAGGCCACTGCCAGCACATAGCACATGCCGACACTGATGCTGAAACCGAACCAGAGCATCTGGAAGTACATGCCTTCGGTGTGCAGGCTGCTGCGCGCCCAGGCGTCGAACAGATAACCCGGCACGGCCAGCAGCGCGAACGCCAGCAGGCCCGAAATGAAGAGCTCGAGTTCATCGGTGCGATCACGCACCCGATGGGGATGGGCAGTCGCTTCCGGTATCGGGTCGTGCCTTGCGAGCGGTGCCGGTTGGGGAGCTGGAGCCGATTCGTTCACTGGACATTCATCCGTTGAGTCGGCGCAGTATAGGCACGACGCCGGAGTCAGCGATACAGGTCCGGAACGAAGAACGCCGGCGCGGGGCCGGCGTTCGAGTACTGCGATGTGTAAGGGGGAACGGGCGCTGTCGGCAACCGATCAACGATAGACGCGCTCGCAACGGCGCTCGACCACGCGGTCGCCGTTCTTCTGCTGGCTGTTGCCCTGGATCTGGCGACCGGCCGCACCACCGGCCACGGCACCGGCGACGGTAGCCAGCTTCTTGCCATTGCCGCCGCCCACCTGGTTGCCCAGCAGGCCGCCGATCACTGCGCCCGTGGCCGTACCCGCAATGCGGTTCGGATCGCGCGAGTTGCGCTGCACTTCCACGTTCTTGCAGACCACGCGGCTGCCGTCGTTGAACTTGCGTCCCTCATCGCGCGGGCCATACGTCTGCGCGCCGGCCACCGACGAAGCCGCCAGCAGGGTGCCCAGCACAAGCAATCGGGTCGAGGTCTTCATGGCCATCTCCTGAGTTCCGGTATGGCGCAAGTCTCCTCCTGCGGTTGGCAACCGGAAGTGAAATGCGCGTGTCCGCCACCTCATCGGCCATCGCGCGTTCAGGAAGAAAGTCCGCCCATCACGATCAGCCGTCGTGATGGGCGCCGTCTCCCTACCGGCGTGCCACGTTCTAGAACTCTTCCCAACCACCGGCATTGGCCGCCAGTGTCGGCTCGATGCGCGGCGACAGTGCCGCCGGCCTGCGCACCGGAGTGACTGTCGCGGCCACCGCAGCCAGGGCCGGACGCACGGCTGCAGCCGCGGTTGCCGCACCGGTGCGGAACACCGATACCGCCTCGGCCAGCAGGTTGGCCTGCTCCGCCATGGAGCGTGCCGCCGCGCTGGCTTCTTCCACCAGCGCCGCATTCTGCTGCGTGGTTTCGTCCATCTGCACCACCGCCTGGTTGACCTGTTCGATGCCCGAGCTCTGCTCCTGCGATGCGGCAGAGATCTCGGCCATGATGTCGGTCACGCGCTGCACCGACGCCACGATCTCGCCCATTGTGGTGCCTGCCTGGCGGACCAGCGCCGATCCATCGGCGACCTTGCCGACCGAATCCTCGATCAGGCCCTTGATCTCCTTGGCCGCGCCGGCCGAGCGCTGTGCCAGCGTGCGCACCTCACTGGCCACCACCGCAAAGCCCCTGCCCTGCTCGCCGGCACGCGCGGCTTCCACCGCCGCGTTCAAGGCCAGGATGTTGGTCTGGAAGGCGATGCCGTCGATGACGCTGATGATCTCGGCGATCTTCTTCGACGAGGCTTCGATGGCCGACATCGTGGTGACCACCTGGCCGACCACCTCGCCGCCCTGCGAGGCGACACCATGCGCGCCGATCGCGAGCTGGTTGGCCTGGCGTGCATGCTCGGCGTTCTGCTTCACGGTGGAGGTCAGTTCCTCCATCGACGCCGCCGTCTCTTCCAGGTTCGCCGCCTGCTGCTCGGTACGCCGCGACAGATCGGTGTTGCCCGAGGCAATCTCGCCCGCTGCCAGGTTGATGCTGGACGCACTGGACTGGATGCGGCCGACAATCTGCTTGAGCTGATCGACGGTGGCATTGCAGTCATCGCGCATGCGGGCGAACACGCCGTGGAAATCACCTTGCATGCGTACGGTGAGGTCACCGCGCGAGATCGCCTGCAGCAGGGTCGACACCTGTACCAGGTTCTGGTCGGTGGTCTGCATCAGGCGATTGAGCCCGGCCACCATGTCGCGGAAATCGTAGGCGAAGCGATCTTCGTCACCGCGCAGGCTGAAGTCGCCTGCCGCGGCCGCTGTCGCCAACCGGCGGATCTCGCCGTTGATCGCCGACAGGCTGGTCTTGGTCTCGTCCATTGCCTGGGTGATCGCCGCCTTCTCGCCCGGCAGCGGATCCATGTCCACCGACAGGTCGCCCTGGGCGTAGTGCTTCATCACTTCGATCAGCCGGTTCTGCACCTGCACATGCGAGCCGACCAGCGCATTCGTCTCGTGCACCATGCGCCCGTAGTCGCCGGGGAAGGCACTCTCGTCCATGCGATAGCTGAGGCTGCCGGCATCGTGCTGGCGGGCCAGCTCGCCCTGCGCCGCCATCACCGACTGCAACTGCGCCTGCATGCGCTGCATCGACCTGAGCAGCTGCGTCACCTCATCGTTGCCGGACGCGTCGATGCTGTTGTCCAGCCGCCCGTTGGCGATGCCGTCGGCCAGCTTCACCGCACCTTCCAGCGGGCAGGTCAGGCTGCGGGTGATGGCCCACGCGGCCAGCGAGCCCAGTATCAGGCTCAGCACACCGAACACGATCGACAGCGTGCCGGTCCAGGACTCGGTTGAACGGTATTCCTCGCGGCTGCGCGCGGTCAGTGTCTCCTGATGCCGCAGCAGGGTCGAGATCGTCTCGTTCCATGCGGTAGCCAGGCCGTGCTCGGCGAGCAGTTCCTTGGCCGCACCGTCGAAATCACCGGCCTTCATGCGCTCGTGCAGATGCTGGGTGGAGGCGTCGGTGGCCTTGCGTGCCGCGTCGATCTTCGCGACCAGGGTATCGCCAGTGGCGTCGCGCGGAATCTTGATGTACTTGGCCCAGATACCGTCGTAGGTCTGCGACAGCTCCTGCGCCTTCTGATAATCCTTGTCGAAATCCTCGCCGCGCTTGATCACCATCAGCCGGCGGTGCATCAACACCGCGTTGTTGGTATCCAGCATCTCGTTCAACAGCCGCATCTTCACCATGTTGACGTCCACCACTTTCGAGAACTGGGCGGACTTCAGATGGTTTCCGTACAGCGCCAGGCCGACGATGGCCACGATGAACAGCAGCAGCAAACCGAACCCGGCACCCAGCCGGGATCCCACTCGGAGGTTGCGTAAGGCGAGCATCTCAATTCCCTTGATCATGGCCGTATGATCGATGGCGGCGCAGGCAGGGGAAACTTTATGGGTCGATATTATTATATCGATCCAAAACTCCGGAACTGTGCAGACAGGTGTGAAATCAGACAACCCACGAACGCGCTATATCCATAAGGTATATCGCCATGTGTACCGAGAATGGGATCAGGCCGGGCCTGCCTCCCCGGTATCCAGCATTACGGAGCAGCAGGCCCCGGGAAGACCAGATCCTTCCCGAGCCTTGCCGCATAGACGCTCTCGAACTGGAAGGAGAGCACAAACCGGAACCCGCACGTCGCGGTGTAGAGCTTGATGAAGCGGCAGATTTCCCCCCAGGCGCTTTCAAACCCGCTCGCGCGGAAATGAAACGAACCCAGCAGACCCACCTGCCACTCGGCTTCAATCCCTTCCGCCACGACAGCTTCCGGTGGGTCGACGATGCCGAACCCGAAGCCGGTGTTGGATGCTGGAAGATGCCCATGCAGACCGTCAGTACCGTCGGAGTACTCGGCCTGGATCGAATCCAGGGCGTGCAGCAATCTACAGCTAAGAAATCCCGAAAGACTCAAGCTCCTTCAATGTAATGAATCGAAGCCTTTCACCTCTCAAAGCCGAACCATTCAAGAATTCGCCATAGCCGCATACACCACACTGAAATGCGGGCGTAAAACTAATCAACCCCATATATGCCCGCATATACGCCTCCCCGCAGCGGGAACACACCCTGTCAATCTCGACGGCGACCAACTCCTCCATCAGATCTCTGACAAACTGCGCGACACCGTCATCACTTGCGTTTCTCAACTGGGTCGCACGCGAATGCACGCGCCCAACATCCGCTTCCCCGATCTCCGCGAATGGATATTCATCCAATCGACCATCCATATTCACAATCAAGTCAAAGCCATAGCTTAGGAATGGTTCTCTGCGAACCTCGCCCTCGCATTCCATAACCCATTGGATCAGTGCCTCAACAACACCCCTCGCACCCGAATTATTATTTACGCTCGAAAGACCTGAAATCAGTCTATTCCTCAAAATTCCCGACAAGCGAGCCATTACTCTCCACCCTTTATTGGAAACGTTGTAATCAAGTTTCCCGCCTTATCTGTAAACACTTTGATGACGGAGGTTGGCTGCCCCCCCATCCTTCAGTGAAGATATCCCAATCGGCCTTCCAACATCAACAATACGAACGTATTGTCCTCCAGGAATTTCATAGACAGGAGAGCGAACAACAACCGCGCTTTGTAGAACCACCTTGAGCTCATCCGGATTAATACTGAAGATGGATCTATTTCCAGTTGGTGACTTTCCAAAGTGCCCATCTAGAACATGCTGAAAGCCCGCAGAAACCGGAGCCCCTGAGTCGCGCAAAGGCGTTGTTCGTGTCCGTCCGTTGGCCAGATTGACTCGCGAAAGCACTACACCACGCTGAACTGGATTTCCTGGAGCACTGAAACCCCCACCGTCATTGGTTACCTGTAACTTTGGCGGATTGGAATTTTCCGGACGAGAGAAGCCCTTCTCGTACCCAGCCGGCACGGAATTCGTTGTCGACGCCTCATCAGTTGGTCTGAGCGCTCGTGGCCGCGTTACACCAAGACCGCCCGTCTGAGGCAAAAGCCCAGTCCTGTTCACAAATCTCACTGCTCCGATGTTGGCCAAGGCCCCCATCGTCAACGTCAGCGCTCGTCGATTCTCTTCGCTCGCGCCACCCAACGTTGCGGCAATGAACGCGGCACTGGCGATAGCACTTGAAGCTTGAGCGTCATGTACAGCGAAGAAGTTCCTAAGCTGCATTGCTGAGGGAAGCAAGTCTTCGGAACGAGTTATTTCAAGCCCAGACTGCTTCAACGCAGCATCGTACAGGCGCTCGTTTGTCCCTTTGCCACGATAGATTAAATCTTCAAACCACGAATAGTTTGCATCCTTGTATGCCTTCTGGTCAGCCCCCAAACCGACATAGGGTCGCCCATAGGACTGCGACGGGTTGATTCCCTGCAATTCGCCAGGATTCAGAGAACCACTGTTGGCGAGGAACTGCTTCTGTAGCTCCGGAAGGTCTAGCGGACCGTTTTGCAGTTCGTAACGATTGATATAAGTCGCGAGATCTGCGGCTTGAACCTCAGTCAGGGTCTCTCCTGCCAACGCCTTCCGGAGCAACCCCGCACTCATCTGGTCCGCAGCATCAAGCAGAACCAGTTCCAAGGATTCCTGTTTATCCAGCCCCCCCTGCCGCTTGGCCTTCTCGCGGAGATGCACCATCCGAGCATGATCGTCATTGCCAAGGAAATTGTTCTCAACCGAATTCTTGGCAATCCCCGCATCCAACGCAATCCCGGCCAGATCCTGCCCTGACAACCCACTCGCCAGTGCACCCACCGCCTGCGACAACGCCAGCACCATCTCCTTCTGCTCCGGGCTCAGCCTGGAAGGGTCTCCTCCGGTCAACGTATTGGTCAGCACCTTCGCGGCCAACTCGCCGCCAGCCGCGGAGACCGCTCCGGTTCCCGCACTGCCACCATTGGCTTCTGCCAGCAGCGCACCCAACACCGCATGCGACAGCAATTGCAGAGTCGCATTGGGATCGCTGCCGTGATTCGGGTCCAGCTTGCTGCCGATGAAGTAAGCGGCATAGGGCGCCAGCGCATTGGACGCGACCTGACCGGCGCCCTGGCCGCCTATGCCCCCTACCACAGCCGTCGTCAATGCGCTCAGGGCACGACTGTAATCACCACCATCACCCCATTTCTTCGCATCGTTATAGGCCTGGCTGTTTGCCGTCAGCACCGCATCGCGCTGTTCCGCGCTAAGCGCGTTGAACGCCTTTTTATCATCGCTTGATAGGCCATCGTACATCGACGTGGTAGCCGCCATTGCCGGCAAACAGGCCGCTCTGCTGGCCGACACCCTGATAGCTGCCGCTGGCCTTGCCTGCGCTGGCATACCCGTCGGCATTCCTCGCGGTACCGAACGACACCTGCACGCGGCCACCCACCTGGCTGTTCCTGGACATGCTCTCGGCGATGTCCTGCAACGACTCGATCGTCAGCGTGCCACCGGTCTTGACGTCGATGCGATCAGCGGTCGCCGTGGCACCACGCAGCGTGGTATCGCCCTCGGCCTTCATCGAGATGTTACTGCGCGCCTCGCATCTTCTGCGGGCGATCATTGGGCTTTCGCGCCGCGTCGACGTTGATGATCGGATCGATCAACGGCGACTTCGCCCCCGTAGAACCGATCCCACTCAGCTCCACCTAGTGCCCCCCTCGTGAATCACCCTTGCTGTCATCGCCAGTGGTTGAAATCCCCTTAAAGATCAAGCCCCGGCCCTCACGGAACGGCGATTCCCTTCCAGATCAGGCAATGGAACTCACTAAAGGGCCGCGCGCATCGTCAGTGAAAAATCTAGTGTCCAGATCCCGCGCCGGCTCCATCCCTCCAAACACACTGCGCGCTCCACTCAGCAACTTCAATTGCTGGAAATGCCGATGCAGCATAGGCATGGCCACGGCAACATTCGACCAATCCATGTCGAATGAAAAATCGAAAATTATCGTCCCGTCAACCTTAAAGACACGAATCAACAACGCTGGAATATAGACGGCAGATCCCAACCTAAAACCATTGATCATCTGGATCATGCAAGAGCTGCATGGGAAGCCGTCGACACTTCCTGCAAGCCAGTCGCCAATCGCTATCGGCTCGCCATCCAGCTCGGTCCGCGAGACGGAATCAGCCATGCGACCGATCGATTCCAGCACCGCGGACAGAACGCATCATTCATCAATAGCTCCCCCTCAGATCCCGTCAGCGACCGAATGGGTCAAGACCCTTGTCCATGTTTCGGATTCATCCTCCTTCGTCCGACGTCTCCGCCCCCAGCAGCACTTAGATCTACGGACTGAAATAACTACCATCTTCCAGCTTCCAGACAAAACCGCTAGGAACCCATCCATATCCAGGCTTGGCAACCCAGAACATGTCCGGATCCCAGTCCAACTCAGGCGGCCACGCCGCCATGAAACGCTCAATCTGCTCATTAACGGTACCGCCCCAAAAACCATTCACATCTTCGAGCCTGGCCCTCCCCTCCCTCAAAACAGCACCCAACCCCCACCGGAAGAACTGCTTCCTTTCTTCAAACGAAAGACCCGGAAGATAGTCAAAACTATTCCACCAGATCACATCAACATCAAGAAGCTCCACCCTACCAATAAATTCCCTTGCATCAAGATCACCCAACCAGTTATTGATCACTTGAACTTAATCTCCACTCTTTTTGCCCTGACCCCATTCGGCGACATTATATCTATAGTCCACTTCGCACCAGTAACATTGCTCGAACTAGAACCATTTCTTAAATTTATACTCACACCATCCTTTCTGGTGAGAGTATAGACCTCAGCACTCGAACCCCTGATCATAACCGACTTAGGGAGGGGCAATGAATCAACACCACCCAATTGCATGAAATAGCTCTTTACAAGATTATCAGACGCCCCTTGAAATATTGGCGCATTAATACTATTTACGGGATCGGCGCGCATGAATTTCCCATCAATCGTTATTGTAAAATCCTTTGGCCTCAATGCAGGATCCGCAAACTTCGATATTACATCATTCATTAGATTGTTAGAATGAGCAACCGGATCACGACTTATTACCCCGCCGGAAATAAGACCCGTACCATTGATGTTGTCTGGCAGCATATTTACCGGCAACATCCCTTCAGACGCTAAATCCTTAGCCGTGTTACGCCCAGCGTTCTGACCAGAAGTCTCAACAACGTCTCGCAACGCACTTTTTCCTGCTGCTCGCGCAACAGTACTACCGCCAGCATATGCAGCAGTCGCGATGTCGACCACGGTCATAAATCGGGCATCGAATGCGTCGACACCGACCACCTCGAGGCCGGTCACGGGATTTATCCCTGTCCATGCACCCACGGTTTGCCCAAGCCCAATCAACGTATTCGCGAGAATTCGAGGACTGGTTCCGCTCCCCGGGATGAAGCGATCCATTAATGCGGAATTATCCAGTGCAGCATCTGCAAACAGATGCAAGGCACCCAGCTGAGTGGGTCTCATCCCAGGTTGCGTAAAGACTACGGACTGGATATCTTCCCCATGCCTCTGCCAATAGCGATTTTCAATCGCCGCCATCGCAGCGGGAGTGATTGCATACCCCTGTGCGACCAAGGCCTCTCTTGCCGCATTTACAAATCCGGCGTGATCGACATCGCGCTCATGGGAAAGATTCTCCAGCTTTCGTTGAACACTGCAACTCGCCTCGTCCCCATTCTTGCAACCTACTTTCGCTTCGTCGTACTGACGCCCTTCCTGCCTACTAAGCCAGTTGTTCTCAACCGAATTCTTGGCAATCCCCGCATTCAATGCGATCCCAGCCAGATCCTGCCCCGACAGCCCACCCGCCAGCGCTCCCACCGCTTGTGAAAGCGCCAGAACTGCCTCCCTTTGCTGCGGGCTGAGATTCGCGGGGTTGCCGCCGAACAAGGTGTCCGTCAGGAACTTCGCCGCCAACTCACCACCACCGGCCGCCAACGCCCCACTCCCCGCCTTGCCACCATTGGCCTCAGCCAACAGCGCGCCCAGCAGCGCGTGCGACAGCATCTGCATGGCCTCGCTAGGCACAGCACTCTGCTTGTTCGGGTCAAACGTCTTGCCGATCAGTTCAGCCGCATACGGCGCCAGCGCATTGGAACCCAGCTGACCCAGTCCCTGTCCTTCAACACCACCGACCAACGCGCTGGTCACTGCGCCGAGCGCGCGACCATAGACGCCATCAGGGGCCCACTTCTGCTGGGTCACCAGCGCATTCGGGTAGGATGCATCGAACGCGACCAGGCGCTTGAACTGCTCCTCGGGAAGAAGCGCATCGAACGCCCGTCTCTCTTCGGGACTCATCGGCTCCCGATACTTGTCCGTGATCTTTTTCGCATCCGCACTGCCAATATCCCATGCAATCTGCTGGCTGGTGGCCATCACAGTTCCCGCCGCAGCCGCCATCGCCTGCTGGTCCGCCAGCAGCTTGCTCGCATCCGGCAATGCATCCAGCGCACGATGCGCTCCACTGGCGTCGGTGTTGATGCCCAGCTCGGCCGCCGACGTCTGCTTGCCACCGATGGTGATGTTGCCCTCGGTCAAGGTGGCCAGGGTGGAGCTGCTGTCGCTGCCCTTTTCCATCATCGGCAGGCCCGGACCACCTCGCGGTACGGCCGTTCCCGGCTTGGGCGCCCCGCCATTCATCTGCCCGCCCGCACCGCCACTGATGCTGCCGGAGCTGGCTGCGTAGTCCATGTGGTTCTGCAGGTCGGTGAACGTCAGCGAGTCCGCAGTCAGTTCACTGTTGCCCGCATTAGTGCTGGCAATCGCCCCGCCCACCAGGTTCACGTGGCCGGCATCGACGTGGTAGCCGCCATTGCCGGCGAACAGGCCGCTCTGCTGGCCGACACCCTGATAGCTGCCGCTGGCCTTGCCTGCGCTGGCATACCCGTCGGCATTCCACGCGGTACCGAACGACACCTGTACGCGGCCGCCCACCTGGCTGTTCCTGGACATGCTCTCGGCAATGTCCTGCAGCGATTCGATGGTCAGCGTGCCGCCGGTCTTGACGTCGATGCGGTCAGCCGTGGCGGTCGCGCCGCGCAACGTGGTGTCACCCTCGGCCTTCAGCGAGATGTTCTGGCCGGTCAGCGTGGTGTTCTGCCAGGTATTGCTGTCCGAGTTCGCCTTGCTGCTGCCCACGCTGGCTTCGGCATACACATACACGCCCGTCTGCGCCCCTACAGAGACGCCAACGCCCACTTCGGCGCCGGCATTGCTGCTCTTGCTGCGGTCTGCCACGTGCGCCTTGCCTGCTTCCAGCAGAATGTCGCCGGCCGAATCCAGGCTGAGGGTGTTGCCTGCACTCAGGTTGCCCTGCACCACATGGATGTCGCCCTGGGTGCTGGTGAGGTTGACGTTGCCGCCACCCTGGATGGTGGAGCCACGCGACACCCTGCTGCTGCCATCGGCACTGCTGTTGGCGGTCTTGAAGCCGATGCCTGCTTCAGCACGGAACAGTTCGCCACTGCCGCCACGGCCGGACAGCGCTGAGATCGCACTGGCTGCCTGGTACGCGTTAGCGCCTGCTGCCATGCCCTGCATCTTCTGCAGGCGATCATCGGACTGACGGGCCGCGTCCACGTTGTTGATCAGGTCGATCAACGGCGACTTCACCCGCGCGAACACGCCGATCTTCAGGACCCTGTCGCTTTGGGAGTAGTGGCCGCTTTCGTCGGCGGTCAGCAGCTCGATCTCGGCGGCGGTGATGTTCACGTCCTTGGCGGCCACCACGTTGCTGGCCGTCTGCGTGTACTTGCCACCGGCGGTCAGGTTCACGCTGCCGCCCAGGCTGCCGATGCTGCTGGCCACCTGTGACACCTGCGCGCTGTCGTCCTGGTGCTGCTCGCGGTGCCAGCCGGAGAACTTCTCGGTATCCGATATCTGTACCGTGCCGATCGCCTTGCTGTCGGACGTATTGGCGTTGCTGACCGTATCCTGCCCGCTGCGCACCAGCAGATCGCCGGCCGCACGAATGCTGACGTCCTTCTCGGCGGCGATGTTGGCTGCGGTCAGGCGGATGTTGCCCTCGGTGGTGGCCATGCGCACGCCGCCGCCGACCGACAGCTGCGTGCCGGTGATGGTGTCACTGCTGCCGCTGCCCTGGCTCTGCGCGTTGTTGGTACCGAACGGCAGGCCGCTGGTGTTGTTGGCAAAGCCCCAGCCCTTGCCGCGGCTGCTGCTGTCGCTGCGCTCGGTGTTGTGGGCCACGTCGAACACGATGTCCTTGGTGGCCAGCAGCACAGCGTTGCCCTCGGCCGACATCTGCGTGCCCTGGCTGAGGATCGAGCCCCCGTTGGCAATCAACGTGAGATCGCCGCCTGCAGCCAACTGGCTGACGCGGGCATCACTGGTCGAATGGCTCTGTTCGCTGTTGGTGCGCTGGCTGCCCGCAGTCACCACGGTCGACGTGGTGGCCGCGCGCAGGCCGGAGGCTGCGCCTTATATCCATAAGGTATATCACCACGTGAAGCGAGTGGTATTAGGCTAGGAGCTGCGACCCGGCTATCGGGCATTACGGGGCAGCAAGCCCCGGGAAGACCAGCTCCTTCCCGAGCCTTGCCGCATGGTGCTCTCGAACTGAAAGGAGAGCACAAAGCGTAACCCGCACGTCGCGGCGTAGCACTTGACGAAGCACACAGGACTCCATCGGAGGTCGTACCCACTTCTTGCTCATACGTGGCTTGCAGCTTGCTGCATTCCAGCCACTCTCAAATGGCCGACCCTGTTTCAGTGCCGCCCCTGCTCCTGCTGTTTCACTAGAGAAAAACCGTCGCGTGCATCAAGGCATCACAGTCGCCGATCCACGGAAATTGAATCCCAAGATGGAGCAATTGAATTCTCCTCGAGGTAGGTCTCAAGATCCCGGAACGGAGAAACGCCGATGTCACTCAAAGAAAACCATACAGCATCACATTCGTCGCAGACAAACATCTGAACCCCACTCTCCTTGACGCGGGCCTCAAGCATCTCACCTTGCTCACAACGCGGACAAATCACGAAACACCTCACTGTACAGGATACGCAGATATTATTTTATTGGTGCCAGGCTTAACAATAATTCTTATGTTCTTCTCACCGGCAGTGCCAATTACTCGCCCCATAGGGACTATGAATGCCCCCGGATCTCCAGGCACCGCAGCGCCCTTCATCCTCCAGGCCTCGTCGATAAGAGAGATCAACTTGGATCTATCCTCAACGAAAACGGAATGCGTGACCTTTGCTGGGTTTGGAACCGTATGTGCCAATATGTGCTTGATACGATTTCCATGTATAGAGCCCATCCCATAGTCAAGCCCTCCCGGACTACTCCAAGTCCGGGTCGCCTTGTTGAAGGTCAAAGGAGTGCCAATGTTCGCACTCATTGTGCCTGCTGTTGCCTCGGCCCGAGACGCAGCTCCCTTCACAATCTGCGTCGCTAGGTCCTCCGCCAACTCGGCTGCGGCCTTGGCCCCCGGCACCTTGGTGAAAATAAGAAGAGGCGCAGCTGCAAGGCTCGCAGACTCACCATCCCCCTTCAGTACATTCTTTACTACTGAGCCCCATCCCCCGATTTCTCCACTGAAGGTTTCGAGGATCATCACTCCATCACGGCCACGTGCACTCGTGGCGAGCTCAGCGAGCTGCCGGTTGTAGTCCAGTCTTAACGCCGCTTCGGTTTTCCCACCGTCCAGCAGTGCTTCCGTCAACAGATTGAATTCCGTTCGCCGGGTGCCAAGCAGATCCTTGTACAGGCTGTGGTCATTGCGGCGATCATTGTCCAGTTCTATGAGCCCTTCGCGCTGCTGACCATCGGGACCAACGAACGTCATTGGGTTTGAGCCAATGAAGCTTGACGCAGCAAAGTCTGACTCGTACGAGCCGTATATGGCATCTACACGTGCGTAGGCTTCGCGCAACAGACGCCCCCGCGCCACCTTGACCTGATCGCTACTACAGTTTTCCCCGCATCCGAACAGCAGATTGGCGAAGTCCTTGGCCTTTGCGGCCAGGAAATTGATCTCATCAGGATGCAACTGTCGATTGAACTGATCTCCCAGCAGCGCCGTGCCCGCACCATCGGTACCACCCACGACCCCGCCCAGCGCAGCACTGGCGAGTTCGATCAAGCTGTTGAACTCACCACTTCGCGGATCTATGCCCTGGCCTGTGAGGAAACGCGTCATTGCCTCCTTGGCCAGCGCGGCACCGGTGGCACCCGCAGCGGCGCCACTAATATCGCCGCCACTCAATGCCGCAACGGCAGCGCCTGTCAGGCCATGCAGCAAGACCTTGTTGCGCCCGCTTTCACCCCACTCGCTGATCCGCCGCAGCGCGTCTGCCTCGGCCTCGGCATCACCATTGGCGCGCGCAACTTCCAGGTCCACCTTGGCCTGGGCACTCTTCTTGGAGGCCAGATTGCCAACGGCCTTGAAACCGATCTCTCCCAGGATCTGCGTGAGTTCCTGCCGCTCCTGAACCTTCTTCTCGTCAAAGATGGGCGCAAACCCGTTGGCGTTGTCCAGACTGGTTACGCCGCGCTGCAGGTCTGCCAGCGTGCTGCTGTCTCCGTTTCTGATATCGATCGTGCCGTCGGCTACGCCGCTCCGCGTGGTGGTGTTCCTGCTGTCCCCCGTCGGCATGCCCGGCATCACCGACGGGTTGAAATTGAACCCGTCTGAGGGACTCCCACCGCCGCTGGTACCGCCAGTGATCGATGCAGAAAGGAACTCCGCTCGATTGTTTAGATCCTCAACCGTCAAGCTACCCGTCGACAGTAGATTCTTCGAGGAATCCGCGGTACTTGCGATGACGGCCCCGACCAGATGCGTGTTGCCCCCCACCTGCAACTGGAAGCCCCCGTCGCCAGCGGCGATTCCCGTCTGCTCACGGACGCTACGGTAGTCACTGTCAATCAAGGCGGCACTGCCGCTGGCACTACCCTCGAAGCCATAGCCAATCGTGGCTTCACCTTTCGCCGCAAGCTGCTGACTCTTGTATCTATCCGTGTCCTGTTCTGTGCGCACCGTCAGATTGCCCGCTACCTGGCCAATCACCTGGTTGGCAACCAGCTGTGCGCCCTGCAAAGTCGTGTCTCCACCACTCGCAAACGTAAGGCGATCCCCGGCCTTGATGATACTTTCGTTGTGGACGGTGCCGTTCCCGTCGGCCTTGCCACGCGCGGCATTGGCGCCAACATAGACACCGATCGCTGCACCACCGCCGCTGCTTCCACTGATCGCAACACCGATCTCTCCACCCTGGGACTGGCTTCTGCTGTCCTGGGCATAGCGATCCTCGCTGCTTCTGATCACCAGATCCTTGGCCGCCGCAAGATCTACGTTGCGACCGGACACGTTACTGCCCACCACGGTCAGATCACCGCCCGTGGCTGCGATCACCACATCGCCATCACTGTGCAATGTGCTGCCACGATGGGTCGTCTGCTCCATCGTCGTTTCCGACTGGGATCGCTGGGTTCCTGCGGTCACCCGGACGTTCAATCCGGCGCCGCCACCGCCATCGCCCGACTGCTGCCCCGCAGCCTGGGCCACCGCGATTGCACCCTGCGCCGCCTTGTACGCATAGAGCGCCTTGAGGCGATCGTCCTCGACCTCGTCTGCGCGCTTGGCGAAAGCGTACACGGCGCGTGCACTTTGAATCGTATCAACGGTCGCACCGCCCACGGCAACATTCAGACCGGACTGCCTGAAGTAGTTCCTGTCGTTGTACTCCGAGTGCTGTTCTGCTGAATCGATACGTACATTCTTGCCAAGCAACGTCATTCCGTTCTTGGAGAGAACATCGGATCCGCCGATGTGCAGCGTTTCTCCCGCCGTTAGTGTCACGCTGCCCAGCGCGCTGCCGACGATGCTTCCTTCCGCGATCGTCTCGGTCAGGGAACTGCTGTTGCCGCTGCTTCGGCTGCCGAAGGTAACCCCGAAGCTGCCATTCATCCCTCCAAGTAGCCCGGACTTCTTGCGATCGCTACTGTGCTGTTCGGAATGACTGGACTCCGCAGCAACAATACTGAGATTGCCCTTGGCAGCCATCACTACATCGCCAGTGGCCGCAATCTTGGCGCCCTCGGCTGTGATGTCACGACCTGCGCCGATGCTGATCCGCTCACCCGACAAAACCGTGCCAACGGCCAGGATGTCTTGGGTCGCATCGTGCGTTGCGGTACGCGTAGTGGACGTGAGCCCACGCTTCTTGCGCTGGGTGTCTTGCTCCCAGGTATGCTCTTCCTGCGCAGATGTCAGATTCACATCACGGCCAGCACCAATACTGATCGCATCCTGTTCGCTTCGTACCTCCGCGGCTACCAGGTTCACATCGCGACCTGCACTGAGTGCGATTCCGCCGTCAGCAGACAACTGGCTGCCCCGCACCGTCTCATCACTCTGGCTGATCTGCAGCGAGCTGCGCTTGCCCGCGTTCGCAAAATCCCGGCTCTCACTGTCCACCAGCGCCTGGCTGTTGATGTCACCGCCGGCCTGCAATGCCAGGCCACCACCAGCATTGATCTGCGCGGCTGCCAGGTTGATGTCCTTGCCGGCCGCCAGCACCACATCGCCAGCGCCCTGCACTGACGTGGCAGCGTGTGTCGTCCTGCTGCTGCGCTGATGGTTGCGTTCATCGAAGGTGGCGTCGCGGCGTTCCTCCAGCGCAATCGCGCCAACATCCAGAGTGCCGCCTGCGGCCAGCTGGGTCAGACCGTCGGCGCCGGCGTTGCGGATCTGTGCGGCCTGCAGGCTGATGTCACCACCGGCCACCACCGACAGCATGCCGTCGCCACTGGGATTGGTTACATACAGACCGGCGACCCGATCGATGCGGTTGGTCTCGTACTGGTAGGTGCCACCGCCCTGCTGTGTCTCCACCGTGGAGGCCACCGTGACATTGCCCGCAGCCTTGACCGACAGCGCATCGCTAGCCGTCACGGCTGCACCGACAACGCGGATGTCCTTGTCCGACGACAGCCCGACGTACTGGCCGGAAATGCTGCCGCCCAGATGCTCGATGTTGCCGGCATCGATGGTCACCAGCTTGCGCCCGGCGATGTTGCCGGTGTTGACTAGGCCATTGCCCAGTTTGATATCGACATTGGCGCCGGCCAGCAGTGCACCGTTGCCGTCCAGGTCGCCCGGGCGCAGGCGCAGGTAGACCTGCGGCACCAGCGCGGTGGTGGTGCTGCCATCGGCCAGGGTGACGGTCTGCTCGACCAGCCAGACGATGTCACTGGTCAGCTGTGCCATCTGCGCTTCGGTCAGCGCCACGCCGGGGCGAAGGCCCCATTCGCTGGCGACCGTGGCACCGGCCTCCAGCAGCGCGCGGTACTGCGCCTCGTCACTGGCGTAGCCGTCGAGGAAGCGGCGACCGGTCAGCTGGCCGATCTGCTCGCGCACCAGCTTCTGCTCGTAGTACCCATCACCCAGCCGCTTCTGCACGGTATCGGGCGAGTAGCCCATCTGGCCCAGCAGGTGGTCCGAACTCAGCCAGGTCTTGTGGTCGGTGAAGCGCGGATCGGTCTCGACCAGATAGTGGCCGCCGTTGGGATTGACGTTGAACAGGCTGGCGCTCGGCGCGCGCGTGTCCGGTGCACCCATCGCGATGCGATCCGGCGATCCTCCACTGGCTGCGACCACGCGCGGCCCGGACGTACCGGTGTTGCCGCTCACGCCGCCGACGCTGCTCCCTTGCTGGGTACTGGCACCATCGGCCGCCTGTGCCAGCGCGCGTTCGGCACCGGTGCCGGCGGACTGGCCCGGCCCCTGCGCACCGCCATGACCCGGCCCATCCGGCAGCGCCGTGGGCCCCTGCACGTTGAGGTTGGCCATGGCCGAACCGTTCTGCACGTTCGGCGCGTTCCGTCCCTGGTTGAGGTTGCTCAGGTCACCGACGTCGATGCTCAACGAGCCGCCGCTGACAATGCTGCCGCCAATCTTACCGGTCACCTCGGAAATGGCCGGAGCACTCCAGGTCATCACATCCCCGCCGAAGGTGTGGCTGACGTTGGAGAACTGGTGCGTGCGATACAGCGTGGCCGCCAGGTTCTCCACCTTTGCCGCGCCGGTCAGGCCGATGATGTCCAGATCGCCGCCGGCGGCAATGCTGCCGTAGTGGTTGCGCAGGTCATCGCTGCGGATGCGCATCGCACCGACTGACCGGATGACCGCATCGGCACCGACGCTCGGCTGCAACACATCTTCGGTCACGGTGCGCGTGGCCAGGCGATACTGCTCGTTGGCACTGGTGGAGTTGCCGCCCGCAAACTGTGGGCTGGTCAGAATGCGGTCGGGATCGTAGTCCTTGTAGGTCCACAACTGCACGCAGTTGGTCGTACAGGTGCCATACGCTGACGAGTAGGTGAGTTTGTCATCGACGTAGCGGAATGGCGGCGAATCGGGATGCAGGGTGGCCAGCTCGGCAAACGGATCGTCGGCGCCAGCGGCAACCTGGTCCGGATTGACCTGGTTGTCCTGGCGGCCGACGTAGTACATCACCACCGTGCCGTCCTGCACGTTCAGCCGCGCACGCTCACCCAGCGCGGCATACAGCCCACCGCGCCCGAAGAAGTAGGCACTGGTCTGCGCGGTCAGTCGTACCACCGCACGGTGCACGGTGAAGCCATCCGGCGTGATGTGCGGCGTGTCTTCGAGGATATCGGCTGGGTCGAGGTAGTACACCTCGTGCGCGGAATAATGGCTGGTGCTGCGAATGTCCTCGGTGCCATTCTTGCCGTTGCGCCACCAGGCGGGTCGATCCATGCGCACCGGAGCGTTCAAGGTGGTGGTCTGTGTGATGACCACGTTCTCGCGGATGTTGTTGACCACCTGCGCATCGATGGACAGGTTGCCGGTGACATCGATGACCGAGCTGATGTTGTCGATCCGCCCGGCAATGCCGCTGGCGATGCGATCGGCACTCAGCGTGCCGCCAATGGCAGCATCACCGCCGCTGTAGATCAGGCCCTTGCCGGTGTTCTGCAGCTCGCGCACGCCCAGGTCCAGGCGCTCGCGTGCAGCCACGGTGCCGACGCGGGTGGCACCACCGGCCTCTTCGGCGCGGTTCTTCAGCACGCCGGTGGAGATCGCCACGCGATCACCGTAGATGCGCCCGGTGCCGAGATTGTCGATTTCGCCGGCCTCCAGGTGGGTCAACGCGCCATCGATCAGGCCGCGGTTGGTCAGCTGGCCACGGGCGTTGAGGTGGGTCGTGCCCTGGCTGGAGATCTCGCCTGACGCGGCATTGGTGATGTTCTGGGCGTTGAGGTCGAGGTTGCCACCGCGCACCACACCCTGGTTGTCGAGGTCGCCGGACAGGTTCAGCGACAGCGTACCGTTGGCGATCCATTCGCCACGATGGCGCATGCCCTGCTGCAGGATGAGGCCGAGGTCCCGCTGCGCATGCACCTGGCCGTCTTCGCTGAGCGCACGTGCGACCAGGGTCTGGCTGCCATCGGCGCGCAGCAGGCCGCCGCTGTTGGCGACGTTGTCCGCCTGGCTGTCCAGGTTGCCTCCGGTGCTGATCACGCCGCCGGTGTTCTGCAGCTGGCCGTTGATCTGCAGCCGCGCACCGCCATCGGTGACGACCTGGCCCTGGCTGTTGTCCAGCCACTGGGCGCCGAACTGCAGCTGGCCCGCCTGCAGGCCACGCGTGCCGTCGCCGCCACGGGTGTTGCGGTTGTCCACGCTGGCGGCGTTGAGGGCCAGCAGCTGCCCCGCCGCGATCGCACCGGCGGCGTTGTCCAGGTGCCCGCCCAGGGTCAGGTCGAGGTTGCGCCCGGCCTGCACGCGACCACTGGCATTGGCCAGGCTCGCCGCCTGCAGCGACAGATTCGCGGCGCTGGCAAGTGTTCCACCGGAACTGTTGTCGACGCGGGCCAGCAGCAAGCGCGCATCGCCTTGTGCATTGACTGCGCCGCCACGGTTGTCCAGCGCGCCACCATCCAGCTGCAGCTTCCCGGCCGCCAGCAATCCACCGCTGCCGGCGGTGGCGCGGTTGTCGATGTCCTGCCCGGCCGTGTTGATGGCCAGGTCGGCCGCCGACTGCACGCGACCGCCCTGGTTGTCCATCGCGCCACTGCGAACGATCAGGTCGCCCTTCTGCGTGCCCAGCGTGCCGGCGCGGTTGTCCAGCCGCTGGCCGCGGGTATCGATGTCCAGCTGGCCGCCCAGCAGCGTGCCGCGCTGGTTGAGCAGGCCGTTGCCCTGCAACTGCAGCCGTTCGCCGGCCTGCATCGCGCCGTCGCTGTTGTCCACGCCTGCCGCCGTGGTCGCGCTCAGGTCCTTGCCAGCGACCAGGGTGCCGTGGCGGTTGTCGAGACTGCCGGCGCCCAGGGTCATCGTGCCGGTGCTGGACAGCAGCCCCTGCTCGCCATTGTCGAGACGACCGTCAACGCCCAGCACCAGCGCGCTGCCGCCCGCATGCACTGTGCCGCCCTGGTTACCAAGGCTGGCCGCGGTGACCGTGCCGGCACCGCCGAGCAGGATGCGGCCCTTCTGGTTGTCCAGCGCCCGGCCGATCGCCAGCGTGGAGTGACCCGCGCCTGCACCCTGCAGCGTGCCCTGTGCATTGATCAGCTGCTGCGCGATGACATCCAGCGCGCCATTGCCCGCCAGCGTGCCACCACGATTGTCCAGCACACCCTGTACGCGCAGGCGCAGCGCGTCTTCACCGGTTGCGGTGAGCGTGCCACCGGCGGTGGTCAGGGTATCGGCGGTGATGTCGACGCGGCGCGCCGAGGTGGTTGCCGCGGCCAGATCGAGGTTGGCGCCATCCAGCGCGAAGCTGCCATTGCTGAGCACGCTGCCGCCGTTGCCCAGCAGGGTCTTCGCCGAGACCTGCAGCTGGCCGCTCCCCGCGTGCTGGATCCTGCCTGCACGGTTGTCCAGCGCCTGTGCCAGCAGGGCCAGGTCGCCATTGCTGGCCAGCGTGCCACCGGCATTGCCCAGCGTCGTGGCCTTGATGCGACTGGCGCCTTCGCCGCTGGCGATGATGCGGCCACCGGCGTTGTCGAGCGTAGTGGCCTCAAGGTCGAGGCGATCGGCGCCCAGCGTCGCGTCACGATGATCCACGTCGCCAGCACGCAGGGTCAGCGTGGCCGAGGAGACCAGCGTGCCCTTGCTGCCGTCCAGGCGGCCGGTGGTGATGTCCAGGCCCTGGTTGCCGGCCTGGCGGATGCTGCCGCCACTGTTGTCCAGTCGTGCGGAAGTGACCGTCAGGCGATTGGCATTGCTGGCGATCGTGCCTTCGTGGTTGTCCAGCGCAGCGACGATCTGCAGCGTGCTGTCAGCCGTTCCGGCGCCGCTGAGCGTGCCCGTGCGGTTGATCAGTTCACCGGCCTGCACATCCAGTGCCCCGTTGCCGGCGATCGTGCCGCCACTGTTGTCCACGCCCTGCGCCACGTGCAGCCGCAGCGCGTCGCTGCCGGTCGCGCTGAGGTTGCCGCCGGCATTGTCCAGGTGCTGCGCATCGATGGCGATGCGCTCGGCCTGGGTAATGCTGCCGGCCCCCAGCTGCAGTTGGCCGCCCTCAAGCATCAGCGACGACTGGCTGAGGATGCGGCCCGCCGCGCCCTGCAGGCTGTCGGCGTGGATCTGCAAGATGCCGCTGCCGGCGTGTTCGATCGCGCCGCCGCGGTTGTCCAGGCGCGCTGCCTGCAGCTGCACATCACCGGTACCGGCCAATCGGCCACCGTTGCTGTTGTCCAGCAGCTCGCGGGCCAGCACCTGCAATGCAGCGCTGCCTGCGGCCAGTACCTTGCCGCCCTGGTTGACCAGCCTGTCGGCCTGCAGCTGCACCTGGCCATTGCCGGATATCGCGCCCCCCGTGTTGTCCAGGGAGTCGCGTACCGTCAGCACCAGACCCTGCGTGCCGGCCGACTGCAGCGTGCCCTTCTGGTTGTCGATGCGACCGGCGTCGATGCGCAGGCCGCCGTTGCCGACGATCTGGCCGCCCTGATTGTCGAGCGCATCGCGTACGTCCAGCGCCAGCGCCGAGACACCCTGCGAGACGATCTGGCCCTGGCGGTTGCGCAGTGCCCCGGCGTGGATCTGCACACTCTGCGCCGATGTCGTACCACCACTCACGTCCAACTCGCCGCCGGACAGCACCAGCGCGCCGTTGCTGAGCAGGCGCCCCTCGCTGCCATGCAGCGTATCGGCCTGCACGCTCAGGGTGCCGGTGCCAGCCTGCTGCACCAGGCCCTTGCTGTTGTCGAGCGTGGTCGCGGCCACTATCAGGTCGCCGTTGCCGGCCAACGTGCCACCTGCGCCGTTGTCCAGGTTCGACGCCTTCACCGAACTGGCACCGGTTCCGAGCGACAGCAGGCTGCCGCCGCGGTTGTCCAGCATGCCAGCCACGATGTCGAATCCCGCCGCACTGAGCGCACCGTTGCGCAGGTCGGCGTTGCCAGTCGTCCAGTGCAGGCGCCCCACCGTGCTCAGCCGTCCACCGGGACCAGCCCAGTCACCCGTGTCCAGCGTGAGGCCACCCTCACCGGCATGTTCAATGCGGCCACCGGCATTGCCGACCTGGCCTGCGCGCAACGCCAACTGCGTGGCATTGGTGGCCAGCAGACCACCGTCGTTGTAGAACAGGCCCTGCACCGTCCACGACGATGCCGCTTTGCCGGCGTGCCGCAGTTCACCACCGCGGTTGTCGAGCGACTGCGCATCCAGCCACAGGTCGCCGGCCACGCTCAGCGCACCCTTCTGGTTCGACAACAGGCCGACATGCAACGCGGCATCGCCATGCACCTGCAGCGTGCCGCCATCATTGCGCAGCTCGCCCCCAGCCTGCAGCGCGCTCACTCCCAGGCGACCGCCGCTGTTGTCGAGACCGTTGCGTGCGGCCAGTGACACCGTGCCGCCGTTGCTGATGCTGCCGCCGTCGTTGTCCAGCGTACCGGCGATGGCGATCAGGCCCTCGGCCAGGGGCAGCTCCGGCGACGTCGGCGTGCCCGCCGAGCCGCCATTGCCGCCTCCGGTTCCCGGCGTTCCCGGCGTGCCGGTTCCGGGTGTTCCACCGCCATTGCCGGGCGACGTGCCGCTGCCAACGCTGCTCCCGTTACCACCTGACGCTACGGCATCCAGTGCACCCAACAGGCCATTGCTACGGTTGCTGGCTGCGTCGGCCTTGAGCGCCAGCGCTTGCGCGCCGGTCTGTTCAATGGCGCCGCCATGGTTGCGCAACCCGTGCGCCTCCACCTGCAGGCGCTGTGCATTGAGCGTGCCGCCGCTGTTGTCCAGCGTGCCACCGGCGGTGATCGCAACTTCGCGCGTGGCCGCGATGGTGCCGCCATTGGCAAGATCGCCACTGGCCTGCACGCGCACGTTCTGCCGCGACTGCAGGGCGCCGGTGTTTTCCAGCCGGCCATCCACCGTCACCACCAGCTCGCCGGCCTGTGCGCCAATGCTGCCGGCATTGCGCACGCCCACGCCGTGCTCGTTGCCGACCAGCCAGATCTTGTTGGCGAACATGCCGCCCAGCGCGCCAACGTCCAGCGCGAAGGCCGGTGCCTCGCCGCTGGCCGCGGTCGCGCTGGCCTGGCTGTGGTCGGCACTGACCACGTTGTTGCCCAGCGTCGCCTGCAGCTGGTTGGCCCAGATGCCGGCGTTGACCTGCAACGAACGGGTGATCAGGTCGGTGTAGTCGGCACGGCTGGTGTCCAGGCCATCGCCATCGATCTGGATCGCGCCGCCGGTGACGCGGTAGCCCTCAAGTGCGCCTGCACCCGTGAACATCGGCGTGCCGGTGGTCAGGGTCACCCGGCTGGCATTGAGGAACCCACCGCCGTTGACCTGGATCCCGGCCGGGTTGGCAATGATCACTTCGGCGCGCTGCCCGGCCACTTCCACATAGCCGTTGAGCCGGCTGGCCGGACCATTCACTTCATTGAGGATCACCCGTGCACTGCCGGTGGCGAGCCACGGGTTGCCCTGTACCCAGCCGCCCAGCTGCGTCTGCACCTGGCCGCGGGCGTTGTTCAGGATGACGCCATCGCGGCCCACGTCGAACTGCGAATAGCGGTTGCGCGACACACCCGCCGCCGACGGCGTGGTGATGTTCACCATCGGCACGCCATTGGGGGCCGTCACCATCGTCGGCCGTTCACGGCCCGGCGCATTGGGGTCGGAAATGATGCGCGCATCGGACTGCGCCAGCGCAGGGGGTACCAAGCTGACCCAGCCCAGTGAGCACATCAGTGCGAAGCCCAGGGGCGACAGCGCGGCGCTCTGCCGGCCCGGCACATGGCCGACCAGGCCACCGCCCCCCTTCACCAGCTCCGACGCCACCTGCCAGACGCGCAGCGCGCGGTTGAAAACCAGACGATAGATAGTGTTCATGTCACGTGTCCTTGTGGCAGATCAGTAGCGCCAGGCCAGGCTGAAGCCGAATGTGGTGTAGTCGGTGGGGAAATGGGCGGGCTTGTGCAGTGCCGAACCGACGAAGCCATCCCAGGAAAGCTGCTGCCAGCCGCCGCGCAGGCCCAGCGCCATGCCCGCCAGGTCACGGCCGGACTGCCACTGCGCGGATGGGCCGCCGATGCGGCCGTAGTCGGCGGCGACGTAGAACTCCTGGCCACCGCCGATGCCCAGCGAAAGATCGTTGCGCAGCGACCAGCCGCGCTCACCGCTGAGCGAGCTTTCACCATCGAAACCGCGCACGGTATAGCGGCCGCCGATGGCGAAGCGGTCCTGTGGCGAGAGCGGCGTGCGGTTCCACTGCGCCCGCCATGCGGCGGTGTAGCGAAGGCGCTGCCTGCCCAGCTGGAACGGCACGCTGAACTGCGCGTCGGCGGTGATCAGCTTCATCCGCGAGGTCCCTTCCAGGGGCAACGTCGGGTCCCACAACTGCGCCATCTCTTCCGGCGAACGCAGTGCGTGGAAGGCGCCCGTGCCACGCCGGTAGGCCACGCTGGCATCGAGCGTGGCAGTGCCGATGAACTGCTTGTGGGTCAGGCCCAGTTCCCAGCCAGCGGTGCGGCGGCGCTGCACTTCGATCTCGGTATCGTCGATGTAGTTCTTCGACTCGCGCTGCCAGCCGCGTGCGTAGGCACTGAACTTGACCTTGGCATTGCGCAGCAACAGCCGGTCTACCCGCGCTTCGGCGTTTTGGCTGCGGCCGCTGTAGTCATAGCGTTCAAAGGCACCGACCACGTTCTGGCTGTAGTCGTAGGCGCTGGCAGTGGCACCGAACAGCCAATACCCGTAGGGCACGTCGTAGTGCGCGGTCCAGCTGTTGGTGTCCTTGCCTCGGCCATTGAACACGCCACGGCCGGCGCTGATGTAGAACAACTCGTTCAGGCCCAGCGGATTGTCCAATGACAGCGTGGCATTGGCCTGCAGCTTGCCGGTGCCACGGCTGCCGGCATCGTCCAGGGTGACGCTGGCGCGTACCGGTGAACGCTGCGTCCAGTCGATCTGCAGGTCGCTCTGGCCCGGCGCCGCGCCCTCGCCGTCGGCCGGCGCGATCTTGATGTCGGCGCTCACGGTGGGCACGCGCTGCAGGTTCTCCAGCCCCTGCTCGATGTCACGCAGGTTGAGCAGGCCGCCGCTGCGGATCGGCAGTGCATTGGCGAGGACCGGATGCCGTCCCTGCGCGTCGGAGAACACGGCCTCGCGGAACCGGCCCGGCACCACCGACAACGCCAGCGTGCCCTGGTTGAGGTCCTGCGGTGCCGACAGCACGCGCGTGGTGACATAGCCACGGGCGATGATCGCGTTCTGCACACGCTTCATCACCACGTTGATGCCTTCGGTCCCCAGGCAACGGCCGGTGGCCGGATCGTCGACCGGGTCGGCGGCCGCCAGTGCCCAGCCGAAGCGCTGGCTGCCTTCGCCTTCCAACACGATGCGATCGATGCGTACGCACGGGTGCTCCTGCGCCGGCAGGCGGTCGCCCTCCTTCTGCGCGTCCCGCTCCAGGCGGACGTCGGGGCGTTGTTCCTGCTGCTCGCGCAGCACGCGTTCGCGTTCCTGTTGCCTCAGCAGTTCCTGCGCGGCTGGATCACCGGCCTGCTGGGCGGCAACACCGAAGGTCATGCCAAGCAACACCACCCACCCACCACCACGGCACGCCTGTCGTGCCTGCTTCTTCCCTGACCGCACAGTGTTTTCCTGATATTGATGCAGGCCGTCAGGCGCTCTGTCCGGAAAAGGACAAGGCATCGACGTGCCGGCTTGATTCGGGTCTGCCGACGCACAGGCGACAGCACGCCGCTACGCGAAGCGCAGAAAGGCGCAAAGGGTATCGGCCGCCTCAGGAACTTCTATAGGAAAGATTGCAAATTCAGTCGACTGCGGGGCAACACACCGCAAACGCCCAGGACGCTGCGCGTTCGGGCCATGGCGCGAACCCTGGTCCTACAGCACGCCAGCTTCCGCCTGCTGACGCTACAGTCGCCGCATGACCATCGTCCTACAGATTGAAGGCGCCGCCATCAATGACATCCCCAGCCTGTACGCGGAGATCAATCGCGTGTTCATGGCCGGCGGGAACTGGCAGCTCGGGCCAAGCCTGGACGCCCTGGATGACCTGCTGCATGGCGGCTATGGGGTGTTGGCCGGCCACGACCGGGCCACGGTGATCTGGGGTGATATCGAGCACAGCCGCGCCGCACTGGGACGAACTACCACATGTCAGTGGCTGCAGTCCAAGCTGGAAGCCCCGGGCACGTTCAATACGCGGACCATTGCGCTCCAGCTGGACGCCCTGCAACGAGGCCAGGGCCAGACCTACTTCGAGATCGTAATGGAGATCTTCGCAAGCCACCGGCAGATCACCCTGGTTCCGGCCTGACTGTGTGCCCCGCACGGGCAATGCCCACCAACCGCAGCGGCGCCCACCGGCCCCAGCAGTTACCATGGACGGCCCTGTACCCGCTCCGCTGCCGCTGCCGCCCGGCGCGGCCGGACGCCCTGATCCACGAGTCCCATGTCCAAAGACAAGTCCGCCGAACATACCCCGCTGATGAAGCAGTTCTTCGCAGCCAAGTCCGAGTACCCGGACCTGCTGCTGTTCTTCCGCATGGGCGACTTCTACGAGCTGTTCTACGACGATGCGCGCAAGGCCGCGCGCCTGCTCGACATCACCCTGACCCAGCGTGGCAGCTCCGGCGGCGCACCGATTCCGATGGCCGGCGTGCCGGTGCATGCCTACGAGGGCTACCTGGCACGGCTGGTGGCGCTGGGCGAGTCAGTGGCGATCTGCGAGCAGATCGGTGACCCGGCGCTGGCCAAGGGCCTGGTCGAACGCAAGGTGGTGCGCATCGTCACCCCCGGCACCGTCACCGACGAAGCGCTGCTGGACGAGCGCCGTGACACCCTGCTGATGGCGCTGTCGCGCACGAAGCAGGGCTACGGCCTGGCCTGGGCCGACCTGGCCGGTGGCCGCTTCCTGGTCAACGAAGTGGAAACCGACGACGCCCTGGAAGCCGAACTGGCCCGACTGGAGCCGGCCGAGCTGCTGGTGCCCGACGAAGAGAACTGGCCGGAATTCCTGCGCCAGCGCACCGGCGTGCGCCGTCGCGCCCCCTGGTTGTTCGACGCCGACAGTGGCCGCCGCCAGCTGCTGGCCTTCTTCAAGCTGCATGACCTGAGCGGCTTCGGCATCGATGACAAGCCGCGCGCGACCGCTGCCGCAGGTGCCCTGCTCGGCTATGTCGAGGAAACCCAGAAGCAGCGGCTGCCGCACCTGACCTCGATCGCGATGGAAACCGCTGGCGAGGCGATCGCGATGAACGCCGCCACCCGTCGCCACCTGGAACTGGAAACGCGCGTCGACGGCGATACCCGTAATACCCTGCTGGGCGTGCTCGACAGCACGGTGACGCCGATGGGCGGCCGCCTGCTGCGGCGCTGGCTGCACCGCCCGCTGCGCCTGCGCGAGGTCCTGGTACAGCGTCACCATGCGGTGGAAACCCTGATCGACCGCGGCAGCGACGCCGATATCCGCGAACAGTTCCGCCGCCTGGGCGACCTGGAACGCATCCTCACCCGCGTCGCGCTGCGTTCGGCGCGCCCGCGCGATTTCTCCACCCTGCGCGATGGCCTGGGCTTGCTGCCCGCCGTGCGCGAGGTGCTGGCGCCGCTGGATTCGCCGCGCCTGCAGGCCCTGCACGCCGCGCTGGGCGAGCATGACGCGTGCGCGCAGCTGCTGGCCAGCGCCATCGCCGAGGTGCCACCGCTGAAACTGAGCGACGGCGGCGTGCTGGCTGACGGCTTCGATGAAGAGCTGGACGAGCTGCGCCGCCTGTCCACCCATGCCGACCAGTTCCTGGTGGACCTGGAACAGCGCGAACGCGAAAGCAGCGGCATTCCCACCCTGAAGGTGGGCTACAACCGCGTGCACGGCTACTACATCGAGATCAGCAAGGGCCAGTCCGACCGTGCGCCCGTGCACTACACCCGCCGCCAGACGCTGACCAATGCCGAGCGCTACATCACCGAAGAACTGAAGGCGTTCGAAGACAAGGTGCTGTCCGCGCGCGACCGTTCGTTGTCGCGAGAGAAATACCTGTACGAGCAGCTGCTGGACACCCTCGGCGAACAGCTGGAACCGTTGAAGCAGTGCGCCGCTGCGCTGAGCGAACTGGACGTGCTGGCCGCCTTCGCCGAGCGCGCGCAGGCACTGGACTGGTCGCGCCCGGAGCTGCAGGCCGAGCCGTGCCTGAAGATCGAGCGTGGCCGCCATCCGGTGGTCGAAGCGGTGCGTGAGCAGCCGTTCGAACCGAACGACCTGGACCTGCATCCCGACCGTCGCATGCTGGTCATCACCGGCCCGAACATGGGCGGTAAATCGACCTACATGCGGCAGAACGCGCTGATCGTGCTGCTGGCCCATATCGGCAGTTTCGTGCCGGCCAGCCGCGCTGTGATCGGCCCGATCGACCGCATCCTGACCCGCATCGGCGCCGGTGACGACCTCGCCCGCGGGCAGTCGACCTTCATGGTCGAGATGGCCGAGACCAGCTACATCCTGCATCACGCCACCGCCCATTCGCTGGTGCTGATGGACGAGATCGGCCGCGGCACCTCCACCTACGACGGCCTGGCGCTGGCGGACGCGGTGGCCCGCCACCTGGCCCACCAGAATCGCTGCTACACGCTGTTCGCCACCCATTACTTCGAACTGACCGCGCTGGCCGACGAACAGCATGAGGGCGGCCGCAGTGGCATCGCCAACGTGCACCTGGACGCCGTCGAGCACGGTGAGGGGCTGGTGTTCATGCACGCGGTGAAGGATGGCCCGGCCAACCGCAGCTTCGGCCTGCAGGTGGCGGCACTGGCCGGCCTGCCGCGGGCTACTGTGGCGCAGGCGCGTCGCCGCCTGGCCGAGCTGGAACAGCGCGGCGGTGAAAGCCACGCGGCCGAACTGGCACCGCAGGCACTGGATGCACCGCAGCAGTTCGGCCTGTTCAGCGCGCCGTCCAGCAAGGCGCAGGAAGCGCTGGCGGCGATCGACCCGGACGAGTTGACGCCGAAGCAGGCGCTTGAGGCGCTGTACCGGTTGAAGACGCTGCTGTAACCGCGCCCGCTGGCAGGCCTGGGCCGAGCGCGGGCTCGGCTCTACAACTCACGCCCTGCCTGTAGAGCCGAGCCCATGCTCGGCTCCACAACGACCCCGTGGCGCTCTGTCTGTAGAGCCGGGCCCATGCTCGGCTGCCTTCGCATTCCCGTAGTGCACGCAGCGTTATGCTCGGGCCGTCCTTCCTTCACAGAACAGAGACTGCCATGAACACCGAATCGCTCGCTGCATCCCTCTTCCAGCAGCTGCAGCAGGGCCAGGGCCTGCAGCAGGTGTCCCAGCAACTCGGCCTGGACAGCAGCCAGACCGCCCAGGCCGTCGGCAGCGCCCTGCCCCTGCTGCTCGGCGCGATGGGGCAGAACGCCAGTGAGCCGCAGGGCGCGCAGTCGCTGCTCAACGCGTTGCAGCGCGACCACAGCGGTGGCGGCGGTTTCGACCTGGGCGGGATCCTGGGCGCGGTGATGGGCGGGGGCGGCAGCGGCGCCACCGATGGCGCCGGCATCCTCGGCCACGTGTTCGGTGGCCAGCAACCGCAGGCGGCACAACTGCTCGGGCAGAAGACCGGTCTCGACAGCGGCACTTCGGGCAAGCTGCTGGCAATCCTCGCCCCCATCGTCATGTCCTTCCTGGCCCAGCGCTTCGCCCAGGGTGGCAACGCAGGCCAGCTGAGCCAGGCATTGGGCCAGGAAACGCAGCAGTCCGGCGGCATCGGCAACCTGCTCGGCGGCGTCCTGGACCAGGACGGCGACGGCCAGTTCGGAGCCAGTGACTTGATGAAGCTGGGCGCGGGTCTGCTGAAGCGTTGATCGGACACGACCGTCCTAGTCGGACGGCTCCATAGTTCGCCACTATCGCATCGGTTGAATCAATCGAATTTACCCATTGGTAGGCGCCACCTATCGTGGTCAGGCCTCCCCCGATTCCACCTTTCGCCAGTCCACAGGTAGAGACCCATGAAAAGCGAAGCGAAGTGCCCGTTCAACCATGCCGTCGTCGGCGACGCGACGACCAACCGCGACTGGTGGCCGAACCAGTTGCGCGTGGACCTGCTCAACCAGCATTCGGCGCGCTCCAATCCGCTCGATGCCGGCTTCGATTACGCCAAGGCCTTCAAGGGGCTGGACTACGCCGCGCTGAAGGCGGACCTGAAGGCGCTGATGACCGATTCGCAGGACTGGTGGCCAGCAGACTTCGGGCACTACGGTGGCCTGTTCATCCGCATGGCCTGGCACAGTGCCGGCACCTATCGCATCGGCGACGGCCGCGGCGGCGGCGGTCGTGGCCAGCAGCGCTTCGCACCGCTCAACAGCTGGCCGGACAATGTCAGCCTGGACAAGGCCCGGCGCCTGCTGTGGCCGATCAAGCAAAAGTACGGCCAGGCCATTTCCTGGGCCGACCTGCTCATCCTCACCGGTAACGTCGCTCTGGAATCGATGGGGTTCAAGACCCTGGGCTTTGCCGGCGGCCGCCCCGATACCTGGGAGCCGGACCAGGATGTGTACTGGGGCCGCGAGACCACCTGGCTGGGCGGTGACGTGCGCTACAAGCATGGCTCGGAAGGCGTTGAAGAGAACCATGGCGTGCTCGTATCCGATGACGATGCCGACGGCGACGTGCACTCGCGCACGCTGGAAAACCCGCTGGCCGCAGTGCAGATGGGCCTGATCTACGTCAATCCGGAGGGGCCGGATGGCAACCCGGATCCGGTGCTGGCCGCGCATGACATCCGCGATACGTTCGGCCGCATGGCCATGGACGACGAGGAAACCGTCGCGCTTATCGCCGGCGGCCACAGCTTCGGCAAAACCCACGGTGCCGGCCCGGCCGACAACGTCGGCAAGGAACCGGAAGCCGCCGGGCTGGAAAACCAGGGCCTGGGCTGGGCCAGCAGCTTCCGCAGCGGCAAGGGCGGCGACGCCATCACCAGCGGCCTGGAAGTGACCTGGACGCGCACCCCGGCGCAGTGGAGCCACGATTTCTTCGAAATCCTGTTCGGCAACGAATGGGAGCTGAGCAAGAGCCCGGCCGGTGCCCACCAGTGGGTGGCCAAGAACGCCGAAGCGGTGATTCCCGACGCGCACGACCCGTCGAAGAAGCACCGCCCCACCATGCTCACCACCGACCTGTCGCTGCGCATGGATCCGGCCTACGAAAAGATCTCGCGCCGGTTCCTCGCCGAGCCCCAGGCCTTCGCCGATGCCTTCGCCCGCGCCTGGTTCAAGCTGACCCACCGCGACATGGGCCCGCGCGCACGTTACCTCGGCCCGGAAATTCCGGCCGAACAGTTCATCTGGCAGGACCCGCTGCCGGAAGCACAGCACCCGCTGATCGACGCCAGGGACATCGCCGCGCTGAAGCAGCAGATCGCCGCAGCGGGCCTGAGCGTCGCCGAGCTGGTGTCCACCGCATGGGCGTCGGCTTCGACCTTCCGTGGTTCGGACAAGCGCGGCGGCGCCAACGGTGCGCGCATCCGCCTGGCGCCGCAGAAGGACTGGGAGGTGAACCAGCCGCAGCAGCTGGCCAAGGTGCTGGCCGCGCTGGAAAAGGTGCAGGCCAGCTTCAATGCCGGCGGCAAGCACGTGTCACTGGCCGACCTGATCGTGCTGGCCGGTGGCGTAGGTGTCGAGCAGGCGGCCAAGGCCGGTGGCCATGAGGTCAGCGTGCCGTTCACCCCGGGCCGCACCGATGCCAGCCAGGAACAGACCGACGTCGAATCGTTCGCGGTGCTCGAGCCGGTCGCCGATGGCTTCCGCAATTACCTGAAGGGCGCCTACAGCGTGCCCGGGGAGGCGCTGCTGATCGACAAGGCGCAGCTGCTTACGCTGACCGCGCCGGAGATGACCGTGCTGGTCGGCGGCCTGCGCGTGCTCGGTGCCAATGCCGATGGTGGCAAGCACGGCGTGTTCACCACGCGCCCAGGCACGCTCAGCAACGACTTCTTCGTCAACCTGCTGGACATGGGTACGCAGTGGAAGGCCACCGGCCGCGAAAGCTACGAAGGCCGTGGCCGCACCGACGGCGCTGTGCGCTGGACCGGTACCCGCGCCGACCTGGTGTTCGGCTCAAACGCGGTGCTGCGCGCATTGGCCGAGGTCTATGCCAGCGCCGATGGCGAGAAGAAGTTCGTGCAGGATTTCATCGCCGCCTGGACGCGGGTGATGGAACTGGACCGCTACGACCTGCACGGTTGAGGCGATCGGGGTAGTCGCCGGGCATGGCCCGGCGCTACCGGCGCGCTTCACCGGGTGCGAAGCGTCGGTTCGCATGCTCTCCGCAGCAGGTACGCCATTTCGGCTGGCGTCCCGCAGCGCCTGGACGCAGGCACGGTCCGGCGAGCTCTCGTTGAAGCCGTTGCCACCGCGCTGCGGCGTATCCCGGAAGGTGATGTCGCCGGCGAACGCCGGGGCTGCGTCACAGCGCGTCGATGTCCCCCAGCGCGCGGATCAACCGGCGTGCGCGCTTGTCCGGCTTGTGCTCCGGCGGCTGGAACCCATCGCGCGCGGCGATGCGCAGCGCACGCTGTTCGGCACGACGCGCCTTGGAGGCCTCGCTCTCGGCATACAGCTGCTGCGCCGTCGCTGCGGGCCCGCGCTGATCGCTCAGGCCGAGCACCTGGACCTCGAAATGCTCTTCACCACGGTCGACCTGAAGCTGCTCGCCCACGCGCACCGCGCGTGAGGATTTCGGACGCTGCCCGGCAACGCTGACCTTGCCGGTCTCGATCGCCTGCTTGGCCAGGCTGCGGGTCTTGAAGAAACGGGCCGCCCACAACCAGATGTCCAGGCGGACACTGGGTGACAGCGGGGAAAGCTCGGGCATGGGGGCAGGCTACTCCAGTGGCTTGTTGAGGGGACGCGGGTTGTCCGGGTCGGCGCGGCAGCCGGTGCCGCCGATCAATGGCCGCACCCCGGAGGCCAGGTCCTGGCGCTGGCTGCCGACCAGGCACTCGGGACGGTCGGTTGGCCGGATCTGGGTATCACCCAGCCGGTCGTCCATCGAACATGCGGCCAATACAGCGCTGATCAAGGCCAGCGCCAACCTCCGCTCCACCTGCAGTCGTTGATGCATTGCCACATCCCGCGAACCGGCTTGGTGCTAGTGTGCGCCTCCCGGGATTCGATCACCACTCCATGGCCAAAGCGCCGCTTGACCTGACCTCCGGCCCGATCGGGCGCAATCTCCTGTTGTTCTCCCTGCCGATCCTGGCGGGCAACATCGCGCAGTCGCTGAACGGTTCGGTGAACGCGGTCTGGGTCGGGCGCTTCCTCGGCGAGGCGGCACTGACCGCCACCGCGAACGCCAACAACATCATGTTCTTCCTGATCGGCTCGGTGTTCGGTTTCGGCATGGCCTCCACCATCCTGATCGGCCAGGCGATCGGCGCGCGCGACATCGTGCAGGCGCGGCGCGTGGTCGGCACCAGCGCCACCTTCTTCATCGGCCTGTCGGTGATCATCGCCCTCGCCGGCTGGTTCATGGCCCATCCGCTGCTGGCGGCGATGGGCACGCCGGCCGCTTCGCTGCCATTGGCCGAGGCCTACCTGCAGATCATCTTCCTGGCGATGCCGACGCTGTACGCGTTCGCCTTCCTCACCGCCGCGCTGCGCGGTGCCGGTGACTCGCGTACGCCGTTCCGCTTCCTGATGGTGTCGGTGGCACTGGACATCGTGCTGAACCCGGTGCTGATCTTCGGCATGGGGCCGTTCCCCGCGCTGGGTATCGCCGGCTCGGCCTGGGCCACGCTGGTCGCACAGACGCTGTCGCTGGCCGGCCTGCTGCTGTACATGCGGCACAAGCGCCACACCCTGTGGCTGGGCCGCGCCGACATGCGCCTGTTCAAGCTCGACATGACCATCCTCAAGGCGCTGGTGGTCAAGGGCGTGCCGATGGGCCTGCAGATGGTGCTGATCTCGCTGTCGGTGATCCTGCTGATGACCATGGTCAACCAGTACGGGACCGACACCGGCGCGGGCTACGGCGCTGCCCTGCAACTGTGGAACTACCTGCAGATGCCAGCGATGGCGATCGGTGCAGCGTGCTCTTCGATGGCCGCACAGAACGTGGGGGCGCAGCGCTGGGACCGCGTGCGCGGCACCGCGCGCCAGGGCGTGCTGTTCAACTTCCTGCTGACCGGCGCGTTGATCCTGCCGCTGGTGGTGTTCGATCGCCAGCTGCTGGCGCTGTTCCTGCCACCGGCCAGCCAGGCGCTGGAGATCGCGCGCCACCTCAACCACGTAGTGATCGGCTCGTTCCTGTTCTTCGGCGTCAGCTTCGTGATCTCCGGCGTGGTGCGCTCCACCGGCGCGGTGATTCCGCCGTTGCTGATCCTGGCCGGCTCGCTGTGGGGCGTGCGCGTGCCGTTCGCCGAACTGCTGCAGCCGTACTGGGGCGCCGATGCGATCTGGTGGAGCTTCCCGGTCAGCTCGCTGGTGTCGATGCTGCTGTCGCTGGCGTATTACCGCTGGGGTGGCTGGCGCAAGGCGAAGATGATGGGCAAACCTTCGCACGCCGAAGAACTGGCCACGCCGTCAGAAATTCCGGCCTGCCCACCGTCGCCGGTGGCCGACCCGGATGCGGCACTGGAGCCAGCGCCGCCACGTTGAGGTGGGTGCGGACCGTTGGTCCGCACAGGCCTGTCAGCCGAGCATGGGCTCGGCTCTACAGAAGACGGTCAGCGCTTCTTCTTCGCCGCGTTGAACGTCGCCGCCGCGCGCAGCAGCGCCTTGAACGCAGCGGCATCCGGCATCGCGCCTTGATGGATATCGATCGCGCGCCGGGTGTTGCCGTCCAGGCTGGCATTGAACAGGCCCTTCGGGTCCGGCAGCGCCGCGCCGTGGGCGAAGGTCAGTTTCACCGCCTGCCTGTAGGTCTCGCCGGTGCACAGGATGCCGTCCTGCTCCCACACCGGCGTGCCGCGCCACTTCCAGGTTTCCTGCACGTCGGGCAGGGCTTCATGGATCAAGGCGCGCACGCGTGCCAGCGTTTCGCCGCGCCAGTCACCCAGTTCGGCGATGCGCGCGTCGATCAGTTCAGCCGCCGGTGTTCCGGCATCGGCAGGGTTCGGTGCATGCGTGACCATCAGCGGCTCTCGTCGGGAAGGGAATCGAAACGTCGGGGTTACATGCGCTCGCCGGGCAACGCGGCGGCCTGGCGCACCCAGTCGCGGAACTGCGTTTCATCCAACGGGGCATCTTCGAAGATGTGCAGGTAACGCGTATTGGCGCTCCTGGACGGCTCGGGCGGCACTGGCGCCAGTGCCGCGCCGCGGAAGAACGCCACCTTGATGTAGCGGGTGAAGCAATGGAAGCTGAGAAACCACCCTTCGCCCGGCGCAACCGCATACATCGGCGAGTTCCACTTCACCGCCTTGTGCACGCCAGGTACGGCCTGCTCGATCAATGCATCCAGTCGCGCGCCGATCGCACGTTTCCAATCCGGCATGGCGGCGATGTATGCCTGCACGGGCGCATCGCCCTCGCCCTTGGCGATCTGCGGGTTGCCACCGGACAGCAGCGTGGGCGCAGTGGAAGGTGCGGTTCGCTTGGCAGGCATCGCACGATACGTCCATCGGGATGAAGCTGCAGCCTAGCGCAGGCCCGCCGGGTGGTCACGGCGCAGTGCGCCATCGGCTCAATCGGCCTGCCGCGCCCGGAACCGGCGCCAGTCCGGCAGCTTGCGGTGGCGGCGCAGCGAGCGCATCAGCGCCGCCATCACCATGCCGAACAGCGCTCCGGCCAACAGGCCGGCCACCAGCAACAGCACCAGCGGACGTTCGCTGCCCTGCCACAGCATCAGCCACATCAGCGCGGTCCAGAACAGCCCGAACAACAGGCCCTGCACCAACGCATTGGTACCAAAACCAGCCAGGATCGGTGGTGGCAGCGCGATGCCCGCGCGCCATAGCAGGCGGTGCAGCAACGGCGCCGACTGCACGCGCGCCAGCCCCTTGCCGTCGAGAAAGCGCAGCGCCGACTGGATCACGGCGGGATAGCGCGGGTTGATATCGTTCATCAGCTGATCGTGGCCGATGCGATGCCGGAAACGCAAACGGCCACCCGAAGGTGGCCGTCGCGGCAACAACCGAAGTTGTTTATCAGGCCTTGTCGGCCAGACGGGCAGCCTTGGCGGCAGCAGCGGCAGCCAGGTCTTCCTTGATGCGGGCAGCCTTGCCTTCCAGGCCACGCAGGTAGTACAGCTTGCCGGCGCGGACCTTACCACGACGCTTCACTTCGACCGAGTCGATGATGGCGCTGTGGGTCTGGAAAACGCGCTCGACGCCGTAGCCGTGCGAGATCTTGCGGACGGTGAACGAGGAGTTCAGGCCGGCATTCTTGGTGGCGATGACGACGCCTTCGTAGGCCTGCACGCGCTCGCGGCTGCCTTCCTTCACCTTCACGTTGACGACAACGGTGTCGCCCTGGCTGAACTTCGGCAGTTCACGGGTGATCTGGGCGGATTCGAATTCCGCGACGATGGACTTGTTCAGCTTGCTCATGGGTTACACCGATTCTTGTTCGGGTGGGCGTGTCGTATCGACAACGTGGGCTCATGCAGTCACCGGACTGTGCTGCACGTTTGTTTTGGGTACTGCGCGCGCCAACCGGGGCTGGCGGGAATTGGCCATGATAGCCGATAAAGCCAGCCCTGCGCTAGGGGCTGGCCTTCTGGTTCCGGGCCTGGCGGCCCTGCTCCAGCAGTTTGCGGTCGGCCTTGCCCAGTGCCTGTTCATCCAGCAGGTCCGGGCGCCGCTGGGCGGTCCGGAGCAGCGACTGCTGGCGGCGCCAGGCGGCGATGGCCGCGTGGTTGCCCGAGCGCAGCACCTCCGGCACGTCCCCCAGCGGGTGCTGGGCCGGCTGGCTGTAATGCGGGCAGTCGAGCAGACCGAGGTCGCCCTCGAAGCTGTCCTGCGCCGCCGACTCCGCATCGTTCAGGGCACCGTCCTGCAGGCGGGCCACGGCGTCGATGATCACCGCCGCGCCCAGCTCGCCCCCGGACAGCACGTAGTCGCCGAGGGAGATTTCCTCGTCGACATTGGCCTCCAGGAAACGCTCGTCGATGCCCTCGTAGCGGCCACAGAGCAGGACCATGCGCGGCAGCGCCGCCAGTTCCCGCACCTTGGCCTGGGTCAACGGCGCGCCCTGCGGACTGAGGTAGATCACCCGCGCAGGGGTTGGATCGGCCTCTCGGATCGCCTGCAGGCAGGCCTGCAGCGGCTCGATCAGCATCACCATGCCCGGGCCACCACCGAACGGACGGTCGTCCACCCGGCGGTAGTTGCCTTCGGCGTAATCACGGGGGTTCCAGCCATGCAGGCTGAACAGTCCCTTCTCCTGCGCGCGCCCGACCACGCCCAGTCCAGCGGACTGGGCGAGGAACTCGGGAAACAGGGTGATGACGTCGAAACGCATGCTCGCACTCAGAACTCGGGGTCCCAGTCGACCAAGATCAGGTTGGCCTCGAAATCGACCGATTTGACGAAGTCCGGCTGCACGAACGGAATCATCCGCTCGCGGTCACCCCGGACCACCACCACGTCATTGGCGCCGGTGCTGAACAGGTGCGAGACCTGGCCCAGGGCGACGCCCTCGGTGGTCTTCACATCCAGGCCTTCCAGGTCCACCCAGTAATACTCATCGGGCTTCGGCGGCGGCAAGGCACTGCGGGCCACGTAGATCTCGGTGCCGCGCATCGCTTCGACCACATCGCGATCCTCGACCCCGGGAAAACGGGCCACCAGGTGCTTGCCGCTGTCGCGGCCGCGTACACCCTCAACCGTGGTTTCCACGCCGGACGGGCTGCGCACGATCCACGGCTGGTAACGGAAAATGGCGGAACGAGGCTCGGTCCAGGACTCGAGCTTGATTTCGCCGCGCACACCAAAAGCGCCGACAACCCTGCCCAGCAGGATGCGGCGCTCGATATCTTTCATCTGCTTCAACCAAGAGGGCCACGCCGAAGCGTGGCCCGTCAGGATCAGGCCGCAGCGGCCTGGGACTTGGTCGCTTCCTTGATCAGGTTGCGGACCTTGTCGGTCGGCTGGGCGCCGTTCTTGACCCAATGGTCAACGCGGGCCAGGTCCAGCTCGATGCGCTTCTCGGCGCCCTGGGCGACCGGGTTGTAGAAGCCAACGCGCTCGATGTTGCGGCCGTCGCGCGCGCTGCGCACGTCGGTGACGATGATGTGGTAGAACGGACGCTTCTTGGCGCCGCCGCGGGTCAGTCGGATCTTGACCATGGTGTTTTTCCTATTGCCCAGTCGCCAGGATGGCGAGGTAAGCTGGCGATTATAGCGGCAGATCGCGGCCGGGCCAACCCCGGGGGGTCAGATCGCTTTTGTGCCGCAAAAGGGGGCTGACCCCAATCCCTGCCAGGCCACCGCCGCCAGCATCACCCTGCCCTGTTCAGCCAGCGCCTGCGAGCCGGGCAGGACATGCCCGTCAATGGCCTCCAGCGCCCACAGGCCGCTGGCGTTGCAGGCAAAAGCCGCCTTCACGCCGGCCAGATCGGCCAGCGGCAGCGGCTGAGTGACCTGAGGTCCCGGCCAATGCTGCTTCAGCAGCGCCTCAGCCGTACCGCGCAGGGCCGGCGCCTGCGGCCAGAGCAGCCGTTCACCATCGTGCACGGCCAGGTTCCAGGTACTGCCTTCACTCACTTCGCCATCGGCGGTCACGAACAGCGCATCGTCGAATCCGGCCGCCAGCGCCGCGCGGCGTTCGGCGAACAAACCAAACGTGCCGACGTGCTTGATCTGCGGCAGTTCACGCTGCCAGGCCACGCTGCGCACGCGCTTGGCGACGGTCAGCGTCACCGGCGCTGACACCGCCACCAGCACGTCCACCGGCACCGCCGCCAGCGGATTGCGGAAATCGAAGCGGCGCGAGTACACCGTCACCCGCAGCGAGGCATCGGCCTGCCCTGACTGCTGCAATGCCTGCGCCATCCATGCCTGTACCTGCACCGTGTCCAGTTCGCTGCCGAACAGTTCGCGCGTAGCCTGTGACAGCCGCGCCAGATGCAGGTCCAGCCCCTGCACTGCACCACCACGCACCTGCAGCGAGGTGAAGTGGCCGTAATTCACCAGCGCCGGCAGGAGATCCTCCACCTGCGCCGCCCGGCCGTTGCAGCTCACCATCATGGCAGCAGTGCCTGCGCCTGTTCCCACATGCCGCGCAGCACGTCGGCGGCCGGCTGCGCCGGCGCCATCCACGCCGACTGCCCGGCCCAGGCCTGCATCGCCGCCAGACGATTCTCCTGTGCCGCCTGCCTGCGCATCGGGGCGGTCAGGCCGCGCTGCACCGGGTATGGACGCGGCGCGGGGGCGCCTTCTGCGGCAGCGGCGCGCACATAGGGCGTCGCCAGGCCACGGCCCAGGCGACCACTGAAGGCGCGGGTCGGCCAGGTGTCTTCCGGTTCGCTGGCGGCCAGCCCATCGGCCCACGCCGAAGCAATCGCCGCTTCCGGCGTGCGCAGGAAGGCGGTGCCGATCTGCACCGCACTGGCGCCCAAGGTGAGTGCGGCAGCGATGCCACGGCCATCGGCGATGCCGCCGGCGGCAATCACCGGAATCTGCAGCTGATCGGCCAGGCGCGGCAGCAGCGCAAACAGTCCCACCAGCTGGCGCTCGGCCATCGCCGGATCAAAGGAACCACGATGGCCGCCGGCCTCCGCGCCCTGCGCCACCACCGCATCGGCACCGGCGTCCTGTGCCGCGCGCGCTTCGGACAAGGTGGTGGCACAGGCGATCCAGGCGATGCCGGCGTCCTTCAACTGCTGCACGTGGCGCGGCAACAGCACGCCCATGATGGTCGAGGCCACCGCAGGACGCGCCGCCAGCAGTGCGGCGAACTGTTCTTCGAAGTCGGCCGGCGTGGCGTCGGCGGCACTGGCGGGCACCTCCGGGCCCCATTGCGCGAGGAAGGCGCGGCTGGCGGCCTCGGCGGCAACGTCACGGGCAGGTACAGGGTCCGGCATCCACAGGTTCACCTGCGCCGGACCGCTGGAGGCTGCGCGGAAGTCATCCATCCAGCGACCGATATCGGCCGAAGAGGACAACACCGCGCCCATTGCGCCCATGCTGCCGGCGTTGGCCAGCGCAGCCGACAACGGTACCGGGCAGGCACCGGCCATCGGTGCCAGCAGGATCGGAACGGAAACGCCAAAGCGCCGGCAGAACGCCTCGGCGCGGGAAGCTACAGCGGAACTCTGCATGACGGCCCATCGTTTCGGACAGGCCCCCATGGTGCGCGCAGGACAGGGGAAGAGTCGAGCCTGCTGCCCGACGGCCTGCTGCGGCGCTTGCGCCGCCGCCCGAGCGTGGGCCCGGGCGCTACATCAGATTGCGGAGGGGGCCGTCATCAACGGAACGGCATGCCGCGGCCGCCCATGGCGCCCATCATGCCCTTCATGCTGCGCAACATGCCCTTCATGCCACCGCCGGCCATCTTGCTCATCATCTTTTCCATCTGCATGTACTGCTTCATCAGCTTGTTGACGTCGGCCGGCGTCACGCCCGAGCCCTTGGCGATGCGCGCGCGGCGCGAGCCGTTGAGCAGGTTCGGATTGCGCCGTTCCTTCTTGGTCATCGAGCCGATGATGGCGATCATGCGCGGCACTTCCTTGCCCTGGCTGACCTGCTGCTTCAGATGGTCGGGGATGTTGCCCAGGCCCGGCAGCTTGTCCATCAGGCCGCCGATGCCGCCCATGTTCTGCATCTGCTCCAGCTGGTCACGCATGTCGTTCAAGTCGAATTTCTTGCCCTTGGCGACCTTCTCGGCCAGCTTGGCGGCCTTGTCCTTGTCGACCTGCTGCTCGACCTGCTCGACCAGCGACAGCACGTCGCCCATGTCGAGGATGCGGCTGGCGATACGGTCCGGGTGGAACACGTCCAGGCCTTCCGGCTTTTCACTGACACCGACGAACTTGATCGGCTTGCCGGTGATGTAGCGCACGCTCAGCGCGGCGCCGCCGCGGGCGTCACCGTCGGTCTTGGTCAGCACCACGCCGGTCAGCGGCAGGGCATCGCCGAAGGCCTTGGCGGTATTGGCCGCGTCCTGGCCGGTCATGGCATCGACCACGAACAGCGTTTCGGCCGGATTCACCGCAGCGTGCAGGGCCTTGATCTCGGCCATCATCGCTTCGTCGATGGCCAGGCGGCCGGCGGTATCGACCAGCAGCACGTCGACGAACGACTTGCGTGCATCGTCGATGGCGGCGCGGACGATGGCTTCCGGCTTCTGGTCGGCACTGGACGGGAAGAACAGCACGCCGACCTGCTCGGCCAGGGTCTTCAGCTGTTCGATCGCGGCCGGACGGTAGACGTCGGCCGAGACCACCATCACCTTCTTCTTGCGCTTTTCCTTCAGGTGCTTGGCCAGCTTGCCCACGGTGGTGGTCTTGCCGGCGCCCTGCAGGCCCGCCATCAGGATGATGGCCGGGGCGGGCACGTTGAGGTTCAGGTCGCTGGCTTCGGCGCCCATCACCGCAGTCAGCTCGTCGCGCACGATCTTGATCAGCGCCTGGCCCGGGGTCAGCGACTTCAGCACTTCCTGGCCGACCGCGCGCACCTTGATGCGCTCGATCAGGGCCTGCACCACCGGCAGCGCAACGTCGGCCTCGAGCAGCGCGATGCGCACTTCGCGGGTCGCCTCGCGGATGTTCTCCTCGGTCAGGCGGCCACGGCCACGCAGGCGCTCGATGGTGCCGGAAAGGCGCTGGGTCAGGGACTCGAACATGCGGCGCAACCTGTCTGAAAGCGGGGGACAATAAGGCAGACAGTATAACGGGTCCGGCTGTCTCCCCGGACTGCGGCCACGGGGCCGTCGCCAGCATCACGGGGGTATGCGAAACTGCAACGATGACAATCGTTCTCATCGCCGTCCTGCTCTACCTGGCTGCCAGTGCCCTGCTGGTGCGCGCGCTTGGCCGCGATGAGACGACCGGCTCCCCCATCTGGCTGTGGCCGGCCCTGCCCGCCATGCTGCTGCACGGCGGCTACCACGTGATGGTGGCGATGCGCACCAACGGCGGGCCGGACATGCACTTCTTCGCCGCACTGTCGCTGGTCGGCCTGGGCATGGCCTGGCTGACGTCGCTGGTCGGCGCGCGCGGGCGGATGTCGGCGCTGGGCGTGGTGGTGTTCCCGCTGGCCGCCGTGCTGCTGCTGGCCTACCACGGTTACGGCCACGAACCGAGCAAGGTACTGGGCTGGCGCCTGGCCAGCCACGCCTGGCTGGCCCTGCTGGCCTACGCCACGCTGAGCATCGCCGCGTTGCTGGCGATCATGCTGTGGCTGCAGGAACGCGCGCTGCGCCGCCGCGAGTTCCGGCCTTGGCTGCGGGCACTGCCGCCGCTGGCCGACCTGGAATCACTGCTGTTCCGGGTGATCACCGTCGGCTTCGCGCTGCTGACCCTGACCCTGGTCACCGGGGTGCTGTTCGTCGACGACCTGCTGGCGCAGAAGCTGGTGCACAAGACCGTGCTGAGCGTGCTGTCGTGGATCGTGTTCGGCGTGCTGCTGATCGGCCGCCGGCGCTACGGCTGGCGCGGCATGAAGGCGGTGCACTGGACGCTGGCAGCGATGCTGTTGCTGCTGCTGGCCTTCTTCGGCAGCCAGTTCGTGATCGAACTGGTGTTCGGGCATTCGCGATAAAGGCGTGCCGACCAACGGTCGGCACCCACCCCAGCATCACCGGGTAGTGCCGGCCGCTGGACCGCACCATGCGTGGATGCCGTGGGCGGTCAAGGCAGCGGCTGGGCCAGGATTTTCCGCACCGAACGACCACTGTTGGTGACGATGTCATCAACCTGCCAGCACCCCTGCCCGTGGCGCACCATCGGCAGGCGGGTCAGGTAGGCCTTCTTCCACACCGAATAGCGCATCTCGACCTGGCCGGCGGAGGCCGAAGCCTCCTTCCAGCTGTAGCGCACCGGGGTTTCGATGTCACCGTCCTGCGCATCCAGCCACGGATCCGAATCGATCGTGCAGATGCCCTCTTCGCGCTGCTGGCAGGCGCGCTCTCCACGCAGTGCCTTGCCGAAGGCAGGGCTGACCAGCGCGGCCGGCGGCTCCAGCAGGTCACCGTTGCCGGTCGTCGCCTCGTAGAAAGCGCGGGCGACAGCCGCAGGCTCCTGGCATGCGGGTGCAGCCTGTGCGGTAGGGGCCAGCAGCACCCCGGCGATCACGAACATCCTTGTCCCGCGCATATCGCGTTCCTTGGTGATGATGATTCGTTGTAGAGCCGAGCCCATGCTCGGCTGATTATCCGCATGAGCCGAGCGCAGGCTCGGCTCTACACGAGCCTGGGGCCTACAACCCGTAACGCTCGATCACGTCCAGATGCGGCTGGCGATCCTGGTCACAGGCTTCAGCCAGGCGCAACCAGCAATGCGGATGCGGCCACGTCGCGGTGTGCTGCTGCAGGAAGCGGTGCAGTGCCAGCGGTGCGTGGTCCTGCGGCTGGGCCACGGTGAACAGCAGGCCGGGCAGCGTCCCCTCTTCCACATCGGGGTCGGTGACGGTGTAGTCCGGCCGGCTGTGTGACCACACTCTCCAACCCTGTGCTTCGGCCGCCTCGACGAAGGCATTCCAGGCCTCCTCGCCCGGGTGCGCGCCATCGATCATCCAGCTGCGGGCGAAGCCGCCGCGCTCCAGCACATGCACCTGCGCATAGGTCGGGATGAAATGCTCGCGTGCTTCCTCCTCCTCGGGTGCCGGATGCACCAGCGCGGCATCGAACACCACCCAGTCGCCCACCTGCTGGGCGCGGTTGGACGGCGCGTTCTCGACGATGCGCGCGGTCACCGGACCGCTGCGACGGGCGTAGTACTCCATCGGCTCGCCGTTTTCTTCGCTGCGGATGATCACCCAGCCCCACGGCTCCTCTACCACGCCGTCCTGGCTGGACAATTCCATGCCAAGCGCCGACGCCGAGCGGCGCACGGCGTCCCAGTCGCGCGCGGCGCTGGCTGCGCTCATGTGGTCCCAATGCGCGGCATTGGGCTCGTCCAGCAGCTCCACCAGCTGTGCATAACAGGCCTGGGCCTCGCTGAAACGGCCGGTTTCCATGTACATGCGCGCCAGCGTGCCGCGCGCGCCGTGCGAGCCCGGAGACAGCTCCAGAAGCGATCGGGCCGCCTGCTCCAGCGCCGGCCAGTCGGACACGCGGCGTGCACGCTGCACCTCGCACCAGTGCGCGAACACGGGCACGCTGCCGCGATACAGATCGGCCAGCTGGCGCAGTCCGTCGTCGTCGCCCTGTTCGGCCAGCCAGCGCATCAACGTGTAGGCCACGGGGCCATCGTGCTGCACATGGCCGCGTACGAACCGCCACAGCAGCGACCGCGCCTCGGCCTGCGCGCCGCAGGCATTCAGTGCCGAGGCGGCCATGTCGGCCAGCGCCTCGTCATCTGGCAGCTCGGCATGCGCCTGCAGCAACCACTGCGCTTCGCGCTCGGGATCGCGCGACTGGTTCTGTTCGCCCTGCGCGTCCAGCCATGCCAGCAGCTCGCCCGCCGGCACCGGCAGCGGCGCGACGTCCGGCAATGCCTCGATGCGCGCGGCCAGGCCGGCCACCAGCGCCGCAGCACCCCGATCCTGGCGCAGCTGCGCCAGATGGGTGCGGGCCAGTTCCAGCTGCCGCAGTGCGACCCAGCGCGCGCCACGCTGCAGCGCCAGCTCCAGGCTCAGCGCCGCCACTTCGATCAGCAGGCGATGCGAACCAACCCGGGCGAAGTGCTCGATGATGGTGTTGAAGCGCGTGCCCAGGTCCCAGCTGTTGCGCGCAGGATCCCGCTGGCACAGCGCTGCCGCGGTGTTTGCCCACAGCCGCCAGTAGTTCGGGGTCAGTTCGCTCCACGGCACCAGCTGCTGCAGCGCCTCTTCGTCGCGGCCCAGCTGGGCCAGCGCCCAGGCCTTGGACAGGCGGCGCGGCACCGTGCAGTTGGCCGGCTCGTACTCTCCGGACGCAGCAACTTCGGCCTCCCGTTTCTCGATCAGCGCCAGTGCCTCATCGGCACGGCCCATGCCCAGCAGGATCTTGATCTGCATCTCCGGGAAGCTGTCGAACACTTCCTTGCCACAGGCTTCCACGGCATCGGCCTGCACCTGCAGGTAATCCAGCGCCGCCTGGCCACGGCCATCATCGAGCAGCGCATCGGCCTTCTCGCAGCTCAGGCACTGGAAACAGGCCCAGCTCGGATCGATGCGGCCAAGGGTTTCGTCGCAGACCTCGATGCGCTCGGGCACCCAGCCCGGGCCGTCGATGTTGCCGTAGCAGGCGGCCAGGTCCTGGGTCACGCAGATCGACTGCGGGCATTCCAGGGTGTCCTCGCGGTGCGCGCGCTCGAACAGCGCTACGGCTTCGCCGAGTGCGCTCTCGCCTTCCACGCGGTTGCCGACGCGGTTGCGCAGCGCCCAGTGGCCGACGTAGACGTCAACCCACGGGTTGTCCAGCGCCTTGCCCAGGGCGCGTGCTTCGGGCAGCAGCGCATCGACGCGGTCGATCTGCAGTTCACTGACCTCGTCGGCGAGACGGTTCAGCAGGTGCGCGTTCTGCGCCTGGCCGGCCTGGCGCAGGTCACCCTGCAGCTTTTCGACCCAGTTCCAGATGTCCATGGGGGTAATTGCTCCTGTCTAGCGAAGGCTGGATGAGAAGGTGCGGTGCTCAGCGCAGCATCTGCTGCAGGGCGCCGGCGATGTCGGTGAAGGCGCCGTTGAGGTCCGGGCCGGGCGTAGCGTTCGTGCGTGCCAGCGGGCGGCCCTGCGCGGCGACGATGATTTTCAGCGAGCGCAGCAGGCGCGCCGCAGCCTCAGCCTGTGGGTGGCCCTCGTGCTGGGCGCGCAGCAGTGCCTGCACCGCCGGGTTGTCGAGATTGAGATACAGCCGCGACGGTGCGCGCGATTCGATGCGCGCGGTGAACTGGCGCGCCAGGCGCAGCGCGGCCATCGAGACGCGCTTGTCGTTCTCGTCGTCTTCCAGCCGCTGCTTCAGCTCGGCCTCGCGATCGGGCACCACCACCACCGGCAGCGCCTCCGGGCTGAAACGCGCGGGCAGCAGCTGCTCGCCGTCGCCCAGTTGTTCGCGCAGCCACGCCAGCTGCGCCTCGTCGAGGCTGTCATCACTGCGGAACAGTGCGCGGTTGCCCTGCTCGGTGCCGAGCTCGACCAGGCGCAGGCCCTTGGCCTGGGCCCAGCGCCGCAGGAACGGCACCACCGCATAGCGATGGCCATGCGCGACCGGTACGCCCATCGCGCGGAACAGCATCTCTTCAAAGCCACCGCCGTTGTCGAGGATGACATGCACGGCACCGCGCGCGGGCAGCGCACTGGCCGGCAGGTCGCCCTGCGAAGTCGGCACCCGCACATGCTCCATCAGCAGTTCGAACAGGCGCTCATCGCACAGTGCCGCACCCAGCAGCGCCTCGTTGTGGCGGGTCAGCACGCGCCGCCAGGCTTCCGGTTGCTGCTTCGCAACGTCGGCCAGGCCGTCGATCAGCGCCTCCAGAAGTGCATGCTGCACCGCGCGGTACTGGTCATCGCGCTGCAGGTCTTCGCGGCTGGCGGTGGGCGTCAACCGCGAGGATTCGATCACCCCGCCGATGAAACCGGCCCACGGCGGCAGCAGGTCGCGCGCGTCGTCATCCAGCAGCATCCCACGCACGAACACCGACAGGTTACGGTTGTCGCTGGTGCCATAGGTGGCGCCGTCCTGCACCCACAGCAGGCCAGTGGCATCGCTGTTGCCATCGGCACGCAACGGCACGGTGACAATCGGCTCGAAATCATGCTCGAACCGCGCGGCGAACTGCAGCGCCTGCCGGCGGGCCTGCACCGGATGCACGGCGACCTCCCCCTGGCCGCGCCACGGCGGCGGCTCGGGATTGAGCGCCTCGCCCGCAGCACCGATGAAGATCGGCTCGGACAGCAACGCGCAGTAGCGGCCCAGCACCTCATGCAGGCGCGCCTCGTTGGCCAGCGGCAGGAAGTCCGGATGCAGCTCCAGCTCCACCTCGGTGCCCACCGCGCGTGCCGGCACTTCGCTGACGGTGTACTGCTCGGCGTTGCTGGACACGTACAGATGGCCCAGATCCGGCGTCTGGTACGAGGTGGTGCGCACGCTGACCCGGCGCGCCAGCACGAAGGCCGACAGGAAGCCGAGGCCGAACATGCCGATCAGCCCTTCATCGTCCTCTCCGCCCTGGCGCAGGCCACGGGTGTAGCCGACGCCGACGGTGGCCAGGTAATCGTGGATCTCCTGGCGGGTCAGTCCAGCACCGGTATCAGTGATGCGCAGCACGCCGGCACCGGCATCAACCTGCACCGAAATGCGCGAAGGCACGTCAACGCCGGGCTGCTCGATGCGGCGGCGGATGATCGAGTCATGCGCGTTCTGTACCAGCTCACGCAGCGCCACCACCGGGGTGGAATACAGGTGCTTGCCCAGCACCGTCATCAGTCCATTGAGATCGACCCCGGCACGACGGATCTCGGCGTTGGGGGCGTTGGGGGCGGTGAGTGCGGTGTCCTGCATGTAATCGTTTACTCCTGGGCACGGAAAGACGCCAGAGGGCGTCTTCGTCGAGCGGGAAAAACTAGCACAGTGAAGCTGACCGTTACTGCATTGGACACTTGTAGAGCCGAGCCCATGCTCGGCTGCTGTTCGACCACCAGTCGAGCATGGCTCGACTCCACAGAAGGCAGCCGAGCGTGGGCTCGGCTCTACAGGGCTGGCATCACGCCGCGTCGATGGCCTCGGACAGGCGTTCCACCGCGATCACCTCCATGCCTTTCACCGAACCGCCCTTGGGCGCATTGGCCTTGGGCACGATGGCGCGCTTGAAGCCATGGGTGGCGGCCTCGCGCAGGCGGTCTTCGCCATTGGGCACCGGGCGGATCTCGCCGGACAGGCCCACCTCGCCGAAGGCGATGGTCTTCTCCGCCAGCGGCCGATCCTGCAGTGACGACAACACCGCCAGCAGCACCGGCAGATCGGCGGCGGTCTCCTGGACGCGGATGCCACCGACCACATTGACGAACACGTCCTGGTCGCCGACCAGTACGCCGCCATGGCGATGCAGCACCGCCAGCAGCATGGCCAGGCGATTCTGCTCCAGGCCGACCGCGACACGGCGCGGGTTCGACAGCGGCGATGCGTCGACCAGCGCCTGTACCTCCACCAGCAGCGGCCGCGTGCCCTCGCGGGTGACCATCACGCAGCTGCCCGGCTGATGGGTGCTACCGCCGGACAGGAAGATCGCCGAGGGGTTGGAGACCTCCTTCAGGCCCTTGTCGCCCATCGCGAACACACCCAGCTCGTTGACCGCACCGAAGCGGTTCTTGAACGCGCGCAACAGGCGGAAGCGGCTGCCGCTCTCGCCCTCGAAGTACAGCACCGCGTCCACCATGTGTTCCAGCACGCGCGGGCCGGCGATGCCGCCTTCCTTGGTCACATGGCCGACCAGGAACACGGCGGTGCCGGTTTCCTTGGCGAACCGCACCAGCCGCGCCGCGCTCTCGCGCACCTGGCTGACCGAACCGGGCGCAGCGGTCAGGCTCTCGGTCCACAGGGTCTGCACCGAATCGGCCACGATCAGCCGCGGGCCGGCCTTGGATGCGTGCTGCAGGATCGACTCGACCCCGGTCTCGGCCAGCGCATTGACGCCGTCCAGCGGCAGCTCCAGGCGATGCGCACGGCCAGCCACCTGCGCCAGTGACTCCTCGCCGGTGACGTACAGCACAGGCAGCTCAGCGGCCATCTTCGCCACCGCCTGCAGCAGCAGCGTCGACTTGCCGATGCCCGGGTCGCCGCCCACCAGCACCACCGCGCCTTCGACCAGGCCGCCGCCCAGCACACGGTCGAACTCGCCGATGCCGGTGGAGACCCGGCGATGCTCGGTCTGCTCCACATCCTTCAGCGCGGTGATCTTCGGCGGATCGATCTTGCCGGCCCAGCCTGCCCGGCGCGACGCCGGTGCCTTGGCCGCCGCCGCGCTCTCCAGCACGATTTCCGACAACGAGTTCCAGGCGTTGCACTCGGTGCACTGGCCCTGCCACTTGCTGAATTCGGCGCCGCATTCATTGCAGACGTAGGCGGTGCGGGCTTTGGCCATCGGATGATTTCCAGCAACGGGAACAGGCGTGGCAGGATAGCCGAGCCGGGTCGCAGCTGCTGCGACCGCTCAAGTCCTGCCCACCCGCGCCGATAGGGGTCGCGGGCGTGCGCCTTGCGGGCGCCCCCTTCCTCCCCCACTGGATTCAACATGACTGGCAGTTACAGTCAGAGCCTGGTCATCATCTCCCTGCTGGTGGCCATTCTTGCTTCGTACACGGCGCTGGACATGGCCGGGCGCCTGGCCACCGCCGAGGGGCGCGTGGCGCGCTGGTGGCTGGCCGGAGGCGCGGCGGCCATGGGCCTGGGCATCTGGTCGATGCACTTCATCGGCATGCTGGCCTTCGACCTGCCGATCCCGGTGGGCTATGACCTCGGCATCACCCTGTACTCGCTGGCGGTCTCGATCAGCGCCTCGGCCTATGCGCTGTGGCTGGTATCGCGCCCCAGCCTGCCGTGGCGCCGGCTGCTGGCCGGGGCCGTGCTGATGGGCCTAGGCATCGCAGCCATGCACTACCTGGGCATGGCAGCGATGCGCATGCAGCCCGGCATCGACTACCACCCGGGCTGGTTTGCCGCCTCCATCGCGGTGGCCATCGGTGCCGCTGGCGCCGCCCTGTGGATCGCCTTCCGCCTGCGCGCCGAGCAGCGCCACACCCTCCTCCTGCGCGCGCTCGCATCGCTGGTGATGGGCCTGGCCATCGTCGGCATGCATTACACCGGCATGGCGGCGGCGCGCTTCCCCGAAGGCAGCCTCTGTGGCGCCGCCGGCAGTGGCGGCATCGACACGCGCTGGCTGGCGGTGCTGGTGATCGTCACCACCGTGGCCACGCTGGGCATCGCCCTGGTGGCCTCGCTGTTCGACCGGCAGATGCGCGTGCGCACCGGGCTGCTGGCCGATTCGCTGGCGCACGCCAACGACAAGCTGATCCAGGCGGCCCTGCACGACCCGTTGACCCAGCTGCCCAACCGCATGCTGCTGCAGGACCGCATCGAGCAGGCTATCGAGAAGGCGCGGCGCCGCAATCATGCGGTGGCGGTGATGTTCTGCGACCTGGATGGCTTCAAGGCGGTCAATGATGCCTATGGCCATCAGCTTGGCGACCGCCTGCTGGTGGCGGTGGCGCAGCGCATCGGCGGCCTGCTGCGCCCGCAGGACACGTTCGCCCGTCTCGGCGGCGACGAGTTCGTGATCGTGCTGGCCATCGATACTCCCGACGATGCGGTCGTGGTGGCCGAGCGCATCATTGCCGCCGCCGGTGAGCCGTTCACGCTGGATGCGGCCGAACTGCAGGTCAGCGCCAGCCTGGGCATCGCCCTGTACCCGGATGACGCCAGCAACGAGCGCGAGCTGATGGCGCACGCCGATGCGGCGATGTACCACACCAAGGAAACCGGGCGGAACGGCTATACCTTCTTCACGCCCTCGATGCAGCTCAGTGCCAATCGCCAACTGCGCCTGCTGCAGGACCTGCGCAAGGCCATCGCCCGCAACGAACTGATCCTGCATTACCAGCCCAAATTTCCGGCCGCGGGCGCACCGGCCACCGGCGCCGAGGCGCTGCTGCGCTGGCAGCACCCGGAGCTGGGGCTGCTGGCGCCGGATGTGTTCATTCCGATCGCCGAACGCAGCGGTCTGATCCTGCCGATCGGTGACTGGGTACTGGACCAGGCCTGCGCGCAACTGCGGGCATGGCACGATGCCGGGCATGCGGAATGGACCATGGCGGTGAACCTGTCGCCGCTGCAGTTCGCCTCGCCGGCACTGCTGGACAGCGTGCGCGAGGTGCTGGAGCGGCACCGGATCGAACCGGCACGGCTGACCCTGGAGATCACCGAGACCACGGCGATGAAGGACGTCGATGCCAGCTTGGCGATCCTCAGCGACCTGACCGCAATGGGCGTGCACATCGCCATCGATGATTTCGGTACCGGCTATTCCAGCCTGCTGTACCTCAAGCGGATGCCAGCCACCGAACTGAAGATCGACCGTGCGTTCGTGCACGACCTGGAGCGCAATGACGAGGACGCCGCCATCGTCTCGTCGATCATCGCGCTGGGCCGCACCCTGCAGCTGCAGGTGGTGGCCGAAGGCGTGGAGACCCAGGCGCAGCGCGAGTACCTGAGCGAGCTCGGCTGCGACCAGCTGCAGGGCTACCATCTGGGCCGACCGATGGAGGCCGAAGAGTTCCTGCGCCGGGTGGGGTGAGGCGCGCGGCTCCTCCACGCACGGGGTGGAACCACGGGTAGAGCCGGCCGCTGGCCGGCGTCCCGCAATTGCCGGCCAGCGGCCGGCACTACCGGACAACGGAAAACCAGAAAGGCCGCCCGAGGGCGGCCTTTCTGCGTGGCAACGTCGCGAGGACGTCAGTGCATCATGTGCACGTTCATGTTGTGCATGACCCACAGGGTGCCGATCACGATGATGCCGATCACCACGACAGTGAAGGCCGCAGCGTTGACGTTCCAGCGACTTTCCGAAGAGCGGTCCAGGTGCAGGAAGAACACCAGGTGGACCAGCATCTGCAGCACCGCGGTGACCGCGATCACCACACCGTTGACGGTGCGCGAGAAATCGCCCGACATCACCATCCAGAACGGGATGACGGTCAGCACCACCGCCAGCACGAAGCCGATCAGGTACGACTTCACGCTGCCGTGGCTTTCGCCGCCGGTGCCGTGGTCGTGTGCATGGTTGTCATGTGCCATTACAGCGCTCCATTGAGGTAGACGACGGAGAACACGCCGATCCAGATCAGGTCCAGGAAGTGCCAGAACAGGCTCAGGCACGCCATGCGGGTCTTGTTGGTCGGGGTCAGGCCGTACTTCTTCAGCTGCACGAACATCACCAGCAGCCACAACAGGCCGGCGCTGACGTGCAGGCCGTGGGTACCGACCAGGGCGAAGAACGCCGACAGGAAGGCACTGCGGTCCGGACCGTAGCCCTGATGGATCAGGTGCTGGAACTCCCACACTTCCATGCACATGAAGCCGAAGCCCAGCAGCCAGGTGATGCCCAGCCACAGGTACATCTGGCCCATCTGCCTGCGGTGCATGGCAATCATGCCCAGGCCGAAGGTCAGCGACGAGGTCAGCAGCAGCGCGGTTTCCCACGCCACGAACGGCAGCTCGAACAGGTCCTTCGCGGTGGGACCGCCATCGGTACCGCCTGCCAGCACCACGTAGGTGGCGAACAGCGAGGCGAAGATGAGGCAGTCGCTCATCAGATACACCCAGAAACCGAAGACGGTGTTGCCGCCGGTATCGTGGTGCTCGTGGTCGTCATGGCCATGGGCCGCCGCATGCGCGGCGTGCCCGTGGCTCAGGGTCGAGGTATTGGTGCTCATGCCTTCAGCTCCGACTTCACCAGGCCCTGGGCTTCCAGGTGCTTGCGGTGTTCGTTCTCGATGCGTTCCACCTCGGCGGCCGGGACCCAGTAGTCCACGTCCTGGTCGAAGGTGCGGTAGATGAACGTGGCGATCATGCCGACGAAGCCGACGATGGCCAGCCACCAGATGTGCCAGATCATCGCGAAGCCGAACACCAGGCTGAAGGCACCGATGACAACGCCCGTGCCGGTGTTGCGCGGCATGTGGATGTCGGTGTACTTGGCCGGCTTCGGCCAGGCTTCACCCCGCTGCTTGCGCTCCCAGAAATCGTCCAGCTCGGTGACTTCCGGCAGCGTCGCGAAGTTGTAGAAGGCCGGCGGCGAGGAGGTTTCCCACTCCAGCGTACGGGCATCCCACGGGTCGCCGGTCAGGTCGACGGTCTTCTTGCGGTCGCGGATCGACACGGCCACCTGGATGATCTGGCACAGGATGCCGGCGCCGACGATGAACGCGCCGCAGGCAGCAACCAGCAGCAGCGGCTCGTAGGCCGGGTTCACGGTGCTCTGCAGGCGGCGGGTCATGCCCATGAAGCCCAGCACGTACATCGGCATGAAGGTCACGTAGAAGCCGATGAACCAGCACCAGAACGCGCACTTGCCCCAGAACTCATTGAGGCGGAAGCCGAACATCTTCGGCCACCAGTAGGTGATGCCGGCGAACATGCCGAACACCACGCCGCCGATGATGACGTTGTGGAAGTGGGCGATCAGGAACAGGCTGTTGTGCAGCACGAAGTCGATGGCCGGAATCGCCAGCATCACGCCGGTCATGCCGCCGATGACGAAGGTGACCATGAAGCCGATGGTCCACAGCACCGGGGTGGTGAAGTGCACGCGGCCACGGAACATGGTGAACAGCCAGTTGAAGATCTTCACGCCGGTCGGAATCGAGATGATCATCGTCGTGATGCCGAAGAAGGCATTGACGTTGGCACCCGAACCCATGGTGAAGAAGTGGTGCAGCCACACGATGAACGACAGCACGCCGATGCAGGCGGTGGCGTAGACCATGCCCTTGTAGCCGAACAGCGCCTTGCGCGAGAAGGTCGCGATGACTTCGGAGAACACACCGAACGCCGGCAGGACCAGGATGTACACCTCCGGGTGACCCCAGATCCAGATCAGGTTGATGTACAGCATGGCGTTGCCGCCACCGTCATTGGTGAAGAAGTGCGTACCCAGGTAACGGTCCAGGGTCAGCAGCACCAGGGTGATGGTCAGCACCGGGAAGGCCGCGACGATCAGCACGTTGGTCACCAGGGCGGTCCAGGTGAACACCGGCATCTGCATCAGCTTCATGCTCGGGGTGCGCATCTTGAGGATGGTGATGAAGAAGTTGATACCACTGAGCGTGGTACCCAAACCCGCCACCTGTAGGCCCCAGATGTAATAGTCCATGCCGACGCTTGGACTGTATTCGATGCCCGACAACGGCGGGAACGCCAGCCAGCCGGTGGCAGCGAACTCACCGATCCACAGCGACAGCATGATCAGCACCGCACCGGACACGAACAGCCAGAAGCTGAGCGAGTTGACGAACGGGAACGCGACGTCGCGCGCACCGATCTGCAGCGGCACGGCCAGGTTCATCAGGCCGGTGATCAGCGGCATCGCCACGAAGAAGATCATGATCACGCCGTGGGCGGTGAAGATCTGGTCGTAGTGGTGCGGCGGCAGGTAACCCTCGGAACCACCGACGGCGATGGCCTGCTGGGTACGCATCATGATGGCGTCGGAGAAACCGCGCAGCAGCATGACGAAGGCGACGATGAGGTACATCACGCCGATCTTCTTGTGATCCACCGAAGTGAACCACTCCTTCCACAGATAGCCCCACAGCTTGAACTTGGTGATCAGGGCGACGACGCCCAGGCCACCAAGAACCGCGCCGACCAGGGTGGTCAGCACGATCGGATCGTGGGGGATCGACTCAAGAGAGAGTTTTCCCAACATGTTCATTCTCCCGAACCCGCGTGGCCGGCATGGCCTGCGTGTTCGTGTTCGGTGGCATCCAGGTTTTCACCCGATTCCTTGGAATCATGCGCGTCACTCGGGGCGTGGCCCTCGTGCGCTTCATGGGTGGCGGCATCGGCAGCGGCGGCACCGGCATGCGAGTGCTTCATGCCGTAATGCTTGTTGTCGCCCATGTGCTTGGCGATGACCCAGTCGAACAGGCCTTCTTCGGTCTTGCCGAAGTAAGTGACCGGATACCACTCGGCGTTGCGTGCTTCACCCAGGGCCTTGAACGAGGCCTTGTCCAGGGTCTGCTCGCCGGCGCGGACCTGGTCCAGCCACTGGCGGTATTCGGCATCGGTGACCGAGTAGGCGGTGAAGTGCATCTTGGCGAAGCCCGCGCCGCTGTAGTGCGAGGACATGCCCGGGAATTCACCGGTCTCGTTGGCGATCAGGTGGAGCTTGGTCTCCATCGCAGCCATCGAGTAGATCATGCTGCCCAGGTGCGGGATGAAGAATGCATTCATCACCGAATCGGACGTGATCTTGAAGTTCAGCGGCGTGTTGACCGGGAACTTGATTTCGTTGACGACCGCCACCTTCTCTTCCGGATAGATGAACAGCCACTTCCAGTCCAGCGAGATCGCCTCGATGGTGACCGGCTTGACGTCCGAATCCAGCGGACGGTACGGGTCCAGTGCGTGCGACGAGCGCCAGGTCAGGACCGCCAGCACCAGCACGATCATGCAGGGAATGGACCACACCACCACCTCGATCGCCGTCGAGTGGGACCACTTCGGCTCGTAACGGGCCTTGGTGTTGGAGGCGCGATACTTCCACGCGAACGTCAGGGTCATGATGATGACCGGGATGACGACCAGCAGCATGAGCACGGTGGCCGTGATCAGCAGGGTCTTCTCATCCTGGCCGATCTGGCCCTTCGGACTGAGGATGGCCACGGCATCGCAGCCGGTGAGCATCACCAGCAACGACAGCAGCAGGCCCGGGCGCAACCAGCGCCCAAGGGTTTTCAACGGAATCATCGGTCGATCCAATTGCGAGGGAATGCCGTTCCCCGTCCCTGCCTGTTCCGGCCAAAGCCGGTCCCACCGGTCCGGAAGACAGGCAGGGAGGTGGGGTCGAGTCAGCCTTTCAATTTTAGGCCGTCACCCACCATTTAAGAAAGGCATTGACAATGATCGAGCGCAGGAAAGGCCCGATTCTGGCTGCGACACGTTGTCGCACCGCGCACGCGCGGCGGGCAGGACGCCCGCGGGCGGCATCCTGGCATCAGGTGCTGGCCGGCAGTCCGCCCTCGTTCGGCAAAGTCACCTGAACCTGTTCAGGCGTGCTGGCGGGTGCCTGGCGTGGGATGCTCGGCGCAGGAGGAAGGCCCGTGGACAAGATCGACTTCAAGAAGCGCGACCGGGCGTTCTATCAACCGCCCGCCGGCAGGTTCGTACGCGTGGATGTACCGCCCATTCCCTACGTGATGGTCGATGGTCGCGGCGACCCGAACACGGCCCCCGCCTACCTGCAGGCCGTGCAGTGGCTGTATTCGGTGAGCTATGCACTGAAGTTCGCGCTGAAGGCCGAAGGGCGCGACTACGTGGTGCCACCGCTGGAGGCGCTTTGGAGTGCCGAGGACCCGGCCAGCTTCGTCGCACGGCGCAAGGATGAGTGGGCCTGGACCGTAATGATCCGAACGCCTGAGGGCATCGGCCCCGCACTGTGGCAGGCCGCGATCGGCAAGGCGCGCACGAAGCTGCGGGACGCGCCGCCCAGCCTTCGCCATCAGATCCTTGCCGAGGGCCCCAGCCTGCAGACCTTGCATGTAGGCGCCTACGACGACGAAGGCCCCATCCTGGCGCAGCTGCATGACGAAGTGATGCCCGCACTGGGATACACCTTTGCCGGGTCCCATCATGAGATCTACCTCAGCGACCCACGCAGGACCGAGGCGGCGCGGTTGAAGACCGTGCTGCGGCAGCCGGTGCGGCCGATCGGGCCTGATGAGGATTCCCGCAGATGACACAAGGAATGCCATGCGCCTGATCAACCGACTCCTGCACTGGAACACCCTGCCCGCCGGGCGCCGCCTGATGGCCGTGCTGGGTGCTGCGCTGGTGATCGTGCTGGCCTGCAATCCGGATCTGCTGCCGTTGTTACCGGTGGTGGATGCGCTGGGGCTGGACGTGCTGATGCTGTTGCTGGGTGCGCAGGGGGTGGCGGTACTGCCTTGGGTGCGGGAGCGGGCCGCGCGCGGGATCAGAGTGCTCGCACGCCTGCTGATCGGCGCATTGGCGGGAGCTGCAGGTGGCTACATCCGGCAGCTGGCGTGGTGGCTGGCGAAGGATGTGGGTATGACGCGGCGTTGATCGCGTCGCGCCGCTAATCGGCCAAACGAAAAGCCCCGACCAAAGGCCGGGGCTTTTCTACAACTGGTGCCGGAAACAGGAGTCGAACCTACATTTCATCTCAGTCCCGGGTCTGTCGGTCCAGCGATATTTCCGGTTCCGACCATCCTGTCCAGACTCTCCTCAAATACCTCACCATCTTCAATGTAGAGCTGGACTTCGTGGTCGGATGATAGCCGGATGTCCAGTACCCATACTTGCGGCGCGCCGGCAAGCGCATCGCACAGATCACCCGTAGACACCTCTAACGGCCTGTTCACCATCCGCTCTCGAAGATGACCCAAGGTCGCTTTTGACTCCGCTCCCGAAGGGACATCCAAATGCGATAGCAGCCAAGTATCATTCGTGCTGAAGTTATCTCTTAACGCCTCAACTACCCTGTCTCCCGTGATTGGGAAGTCCCAGGCGTTTACCGTCATGACTATCCGCCTCCGTTAAGCGGCCGCGCGGGTCCGCGTGAAGGAGTGCCCCCGGTAGCACTCGGCTCATAAGGATGTTCGTGCGGGTTCGTATGACTGCCCGGCCGGCCGTGGTCAGTAAAATCAATAGTCTTTACCGGCCTCCCGTGACCGTCGAATTCTCTCGCCTGGTCGTACTTTCCATTTCTACCATCTCGCTGCCCCAGTTGCGTATGCGGGCCAGCCGCATCCGGTTCTGGTGCAGGCTCACCATTGGGCTTAGTGGGTAGTGGTCGGTCGGGGAAACGATTGGGTATTGGCTGCCCGTCTCGCCCCCGCCGAACTGTATCCCGACCTGCGGGACGTTCAGTGGGTCTCGAAGTTGGCCTTCCACTTGGCCCGCTCTCGCGATTCCCCCCGGATGTATCCTCACTGCGCTGGATGTTTCCACCGGGGTTGGGAACCGGGATGGGAAAGATGCAAGGAGCCGGCACCGGGATCGCCTGCCGTCCATCAGGATCAGTGAACTTGTACGGATTCCCGTTGGCATACCTGTACCGAATGAACTGCCCAACCGGTTTCAGATACGCCGTCACCGGATCCACTGACAGGAACACCCCCAACTGGGGATCCATATACAGCTGCCGCATGTAGCTCAGCCCGGTGGCCGAGTCGCTCACCTGCCCGGTATAGCCAGGCCCGTCCGTGACCTGTCCGCCAACGACAGGCCCATAAGGCTCGTAGTCATAGCGCTTGATCACGTTGCCATTGGCATCGCTCTCGGCAACAACCCAACCGAGGGCATCGGTATGGATGTACGTGACCGTCGTCTGGGCAATTGCGGCTGGCGACAAGCCAACGCCGATCATCGGAACGCAGCACAGCCAGGCGCCGAATGCCCCCAGCTTCCAAAATCGATCTTCCAATCCCTTGAAGCGGGTAAACACACCGCCTGCGGTTCCCCGAACCTGCGCATCCTTCCAATCCCTGAAAGAGCCTTGAAGCAAGGCTGGGTATTCATGGCACAGGAATGACCGGCTGCGGTTGCCAGGTCAGGAACAGGGCGCGGCGCTAAGCACCTGCGAAGCCGGCGGGCGAGTAGGCCGCGAGGCTCGGAAATTGGGGGCTGCCAGCCATGGGCTGGCACTACGGGTCGCCGGCCAGCGGCCGGCACTACCGGAGCACAAAAAAAGCCCCGACCAGGGCCGGGGCTTTCCATCAAACATGGTGCCGGAAACAGGAGTCGAACCTGCGACCTACGCATTACGAATGCGCCGCTCTACCAACTGAGCTATTCCGGCTTAGCTGGCTATTCTAGTGGCTGTCAGGCGCCAAGGTCAATTGCCTTGAGGGCACAGCCAAGACGATCTGCTACACCCTCGGGATTTCCGCTGCGAGCGGGTCGTCTGCCGCATCCTCCTCAATTCTTCAGCTGGCGCGGTGTCACATCGGGCGTGTTCCAGAAGTACCTGAGCATTGGCGCGACGGGAGTCTTCTAGGGCAGACAGCAGCCAGGCAGCACCATGCTCTTCCAACCCATCGCTCTACCTTTAACAGATCTTGGCCGCCCTCTCACATCCACTTGCTTTCCCCCCATCTACTGGATCCTGAACGCGCATCCATCCTTGCCCACGACAACGACCAATGTCTGACGAGCACCGGCAGCAACATAAACATCCCCGCCGCAATGGATCTCCTCCGACTGAGGTGATCGCCGATACACAACTTCCGCCGCCGAATCCGTGACAACGTCCAGACTGCCAGACGCCTTCTCACCCGCCGGCAACTGGTCGATGCCAAACATGCTTCCTCCGGCCTGCAATCTGACCTGATAGATCGCCTCACCAGATTCATTGCCCAAACTTACCCCGAGACCCGGTGGCGAACTGCAGCCAATGAGGGACAACAGCTCCGCCCCCAGCAAGATCGAACCTCTCATTTTCCCCACTCCTCTACGTCGGTGCTGAGCGACCCGTCTCCAACTCCTGCGCGCACGCCCGCCACCGGTGACCACGCTCCGCAACCGGCGACATTGCGGCGACGCACTGGTAGTCCCAGTGCCCCGGCCAGCGGCCGCGAGCAGGAATCGACCCGACGGGCTGCAGCGCAGATCCGGTTCAGCGATCAGCTGCTCCCGCCGGGCCAGCGCTCCCTTTTCATTGGTGGTTAACCCGGCGCGGCCCGCGCGCTCAGCGCGGCCGCCAACACCGACTAAGCTGCCGGAATCCGATTGGGCCTTGGAGCACCGCCCCCAGGCCGAATTGGAAGAAGCACTGGAGCTCATCGCCGAGCTTGTCGGCGCCGTACCCGACAAGGGGTACGGTGGGGCGCGGCGGCGAACTCTTACCCGTCGATTACCCACTTTATTGGCGTGGGTGACAAGCCGGCTCTACGGTAAGTGCGCCCTCATGTCACCAAGAGGCCCCCTGATGGTGTACTCGCCCAAGGGAATCATTACCTTGGAAGGGCTCGAACCTGGTCATCAGCGCATGATCTATCTGGAGCGCTGCCCTCGGGTGACACGAGGAACCTTGAAGGACCGGGTCGTACTCCTGACTTGCACGATATCTGCTTGCCGACCAAGGCTATCCAGCAGGCTCGCTTGATGAGCTGTGCCAACCCACTAGCGGGTTATCAATTTACGCAGGGATAGGGGGCGCTGCTCCGACTCGCTATACGGCGTTCAATATTTCTGACAAGGCCAAGATCGTCTTCCTTCTCTTTTCTTCGATCGGAGATATCAACTTAGCATGCATATCATCTGTCTTTAGCACTTCAAGAATGGCCGCGATATTGGAGTGCCGTTCAATAAAGGGGATCAACCACTCGTCGCAAGCAGCCACTATTTCAGATGCGACCCGACCAACGTCGTCATGGGATGAAACGATCCATCGCCGTTGCCCTTCTTCAGTCAAATTGCCAAGCTCGCACCCGATGGTTGCAGAGTTCTTTCGATCTTTATCAGTTATCAATCTGTCGCTCTTATCTTGGATCATGTCTTGCACAGCATCGATTCGGATTGCCGCACTGACCACAACATCAAAGTCGACTTGCGCATGACGCACAAAGGCAAGATGAATAGATGCCCATCCGAAGGATCTAGCCAGACGGAACGACTGGCCTACCGGCCTTGAGCCGAAGCCGCGTTTATTGAGCAAGGATCCAACTTCAGCAAGAAGTTCCTTCTCAAGAGCAATGAGATTATTCATTTATTGGGATACCTCCGTTCAACCGTTTCAATGATCATTCGCTGACCCCGCAGTGCTTCTGGCGCATTCTTGCCGGTCAGTACTGCGCCTTCCGTAGCCATCTTTGCGTCCTTTGTTAGCTGAGCCGAATTGCGAACGCCATTCCCTGCCTTGACCTCGACGCCCATCACTTTCCCGGAAGGCGTTTCAACCAAATGATCGATAACTCGCAACCCTGAGGACGTCCTTGCTCCTACTTGGCTACCCAGAATTTTATTTCCTTCCGCAACAAGCTCTTTTGCGGCAAGTCTTTCTGCAGCTTTTCCCACTGCTTGATTGGCACCAACGCCAGTCACTCCTGCCGCCGCCCCCGCCTCACCCACTATAGCGGTCGTGGTCGCAGGATTGGCCATTGCGGCCATCCCCATTTCCCATACCACTGGCGCCGCCATGGCCGCCGCCACAATTGCGGCTGGAACCGTAAAGCCCGGATGATCAAAGGCCTGCGGCTCCTTGGCAAATGCATCACCAAATCGATCACAGGATGGGCATCTTCCATCAGGGTCATCGAAAGTGTAGGGGTTGTTGAATGCATACGCATAGCGATTGAACAGGCGCATATCGCCCTTGCCTTGGGCGGTCACGGGATCAACAGATAGGAACGCTCCTAACTGTGGGTCCATGTAGCGCTGCTGCATGTAGCTCAAGCCCGTTGCTGCATCGCTCACATGCCCGGTATAGCCGGGTCCATCAGTCACTTCCCCCCCAACGACGGCTCCATAGGGCTCATAGGCGTATCGCTTGATGACGTTGCCGGATGCATCGGTCTCGGCCACCGGCGAGCCCAAGGCGTCGGTGTGGATATAAGTGACCGTTTGTGCTGTCGCAGTCCCTACAAACGTCACCACAGCCATGGCGATGGCAGCCAGCCACTTGGGAGCCCGCATTGTCTTCCGTGTGTTCATATCCACCTCAGTTCGACCATGCCGAGCACGCCTGCGCATTGCAGGCACGAACGACGTAGGCTGCATCGCACCGAGTGTCCAGCTCGTAGCCTGCCCCCGTGGTCGTATAGGTCGCACCACCGCGGGACGAACGCACCTGGTAGTAGGTTGCACCAGTGGAAATATTCCAGACGATGGAGCACAGCTGAGGTTGATTCTTGGCGATCCTCACGCCGGTCGGAACCGGAGGCGCACTGGAGATGACGATCTGACCCGACACGGAACTCGGCCCGCACCCGGCAGGATTGCAGGCACGACCACGGTAGAAGAACGTCCCACCACCGCCTTTGCTCAGGGTGACGCTGCGTTCACCCGCGATGGTGCTCCAGTTGGCATTGTCGGTGCTCTCGTCGATCTCGTAACGAGACGCCTCTGCCACTTCCAGCAACGCGACGGAGTAACCCACTCCCATGCCCGCTGTTCCAGGCACCCGGATCTCGGGAGCGGCCGGAGGACCAATCACGCGCACACCCGCTACCGCCGACCATGGGCCGCATCCAGCAACATTGCAACCACGCACCTGATAATCCCACTGACCAGGCCAACGGCCGCCACGCGCCACCGAGGTAGCGCCATCCTCCTGAGCAAGGCCGAAGCCACCACCATTGAACTGTTCCATCAACTGATAGCTTGTCGCTGCGGGAATCGCACCCCACCACATGCTCACGGTGGAACTGTAACTCGTGCCGCCAAGGTTGATCCCCGTTGCCTGGACAGGGGGCAGCGTCACGACGATGTTCGCAGTTGAACTGGCCGCACTGCACCCGGCGTCATTACATGCGAACGCACGATAGGCATGACTACCAGCGCTTCGTCCGCTGATGGCCAGCTGAGTGCCGCTGATCCTGTTGATCTCTGTCCACGTGCCACCGTTGAGCTGCTCTTCAATGCGGTAGCTACTGGCTTGAGCCACACTCGAAAGAGAGAGCGTGTAGCTGCCGTTGTAGCTCGCGGCGGGCACGGACACTGTCGGCACGGATGGGGCATACAGCGCGGTAATCGCCGCTTCGGCCGAGTAGGCGCCGCAGCCCTGTGGATTGCATGCTTTGACCCGATAGCGATAGGTGCCTGCAGGCTTGCTGGTCACTTGATAGGTTCGGCCAGAGCCATCAAAGGCCACATTCCAACCATCACCCACGGCCTCTTCAAGCACAAAGCGGGCAGCACCCTGCACCGCTGACCAGCTTAGGGAATAGGTTCCGTTGATACCTTGTGCCGGTGCGGTGATCACCGGTGCAGCTGTGGGAGCAAGCTCCACCTGGATGGAGGCTTCCACACCCCAAGCGCCGCAGACAGTGCCATTGCAGGCACGGCCACGATAGCGATAGACGCCGGAGCTTCGCCCGGCCAGCGAAACGTTCAGCGCGGGCCCTTGATAGACAGCCTGCCAGTCTCCGCCATTCGACTCCTGCACCTCGTAACGCTGCGCACCGGCAACGGCTGCCCACTGCACCGCAAACGCGCCGTCCGCGCTGTAACCCGGAACCGTTACGACCAATGCTGCAGGCGCGATATCCACAGCACGCTTGGCAACGAGGCTGCCGTTGAGCTGGATATAGTCAAAGCCCTTCGCCTGGCGCTGGTCGTGCTGATAGCGCAGCACGCCATCCTGCCCATACAGGGAGCGAATGTTGCCATTGGTTGCGCTGGCCAAGGTACGACGGCCATGTGCATCGTACTGATAAGCCTCCTTGCCATCGACCTCGCGCAGGCGATTGCCATAGTCGAACCGGAACGCCACGCCGTTGCGGATCTTCAGATTGCCCTGCGCGTCATACCCCAGCCCGGTCACGGTCGCACCACTGTCGACATCCCGCACGTTCGTCAACCGATTGTTGAAGTCGTATTCAAAGGACTGCCGCCGCGCGCCGACGTTGGCGGCCACGATGTTGTCCAGAACGTTGTACGCATAGCTTGCGTTTCCGAAGCTGGCTGCCGTCACCGCGGTCAGACGATCCAGACCGTCATAGCGCATGTCGCGGTTTCCAGGGGCTGCCGGTAGGCCGTCACTGATGGCCGCCACATTGCCATTGGCATCGTAATCGTAGCCATCATCGATGACCTTGCCACCGGCACCACTGTCGGTGCTGCGATCGGGAAGGCCGCGCGCGTTCTGCGTCATCTGATGCACGACGCCGTTACCATAGGTGAAGCCGCTCATGCCGCCGTTCGCGTAATAGCGCACGTTGGTGGCGAAGGTTCCGGCGCGCGTCGGCTGCCCCAGCGCATTCGGGCCGTAGTCGATCGTCAGGCCGGACGGCTGCACATGAGTTGCCAAGGCGCCGTTCGCATCGTAGCCATAGCCCAGTGCCCAGGGCTCGCCGCCGTCGTAGGCCACGCTCTCGGACGTAGGCAGCCCGCGTAGGTTGTAGGTGTAGTCGTTGGTGGTGACGGCGCCGTTGTTGCGGGTCTGCACACGCTTCACTTTCCCGCCAGGCCAGTAGTTCCAGTCCTGATCACCCTGGCCATCCGAGAAGCGCAGCGTCAGCAAACGATTCATGCTGTCGTAGGTGCGGTCAGCCCGTGAAGGCGACGCATAGGCAGCCTCGCTGTCGCATTGAGGGCCCAGCAACGTCAGGCCCGAGGCAGACCAGAGCAGATTGCCTGCAGCGTCATAGCCCATGCCGGTCGCACCCGTTTCGGGCTCCATGCTCTTGCACAGTCGCTGGGCGCCGTCATAGACGTACTGCCGCCGCACACTGATGCTGCCATCGCCGTTGCGTCGCAGGATCGACAGCGGCTTGCCCAGCGTGTCGCGCTGAATCTCCGTCACCACTCCCTCAGCGTGGAGAATCCGGATGGGCGTGTCCTGGCTGGGCTTGCCGTACATCAGGTAGTCGGTGGTGGTGGCAATGCCGCGCGGATTGGTCACCCTTACACTGCCTCCGCCGATCTGCTCGGTGGTCGTGACAAGCCGACCCAGTTCGCTGTCCTGCTCGCTGCGATTGGGGCGCCCGAGCGCGTCATAGCCGGTATGGGTGCCGGGCAGCGCCGAGCGGAAGTCGGACGCCGCGCGCGTCGGATAGGAGGTGAAAACCAGGCGCCCATTGCTGTCATAACGGGTCACCGTCTGGCGCAATGTACCGCCACGGTCCGCAGCGTCGAACGACTCTTCCAACACTGGGCGCCACAACCCATCGTAGTACGTCACCGCGCGTGCGTTGCCGGTACTGGACTCGCGCTTCCAATGTCCCGCTTCCAGCCCGATCTCCGCTCCCGGCACCTGGAAGAATCGCGTTGTAGAAGGATTCCAGGCCACGCTGTCATTGGCGGCCTGGGTCGCCAGTACGATCCGGCCCATCCCGTCGTAGTCGAAGCTTCGGCTGGCGCCATTGGGCTCCACCGCCGTGCGCACCCAACCATTGTCGTCGACCTGCAGCGAGGCACTGCTGCCGTCCGGGTACGCAACAGTCTGCGGCAGACCACGCTTCCAGCTACCCAGTGCAATGGCATTGCCCTTGCCGTCGGTCACGGAGGCAAGCGTGCCATCCGCGTGGTAACCCAGCGCCTGCTGCAGCATGCCGAAGGCGTAGGTACGTTGCGGGCGCGCCATCGAGTCGAACTCGGTGCGCTCGGTCTCGATTTCAACGCCGCCAACGGTCTGTGTGCTGCGCCCGACCTGGCCGAGTATCCAGCGGCCGGTGTCGTCGAAGTAGGTGGTTCTCAGCGTCCGCGAGCGCTCCAACGAGTTGCTCTCGGTCTGCACCACCGGCCGCACATGCACATCGAACTGATCTGTCGTGTTGACGAAGCTGACGCCATCCTGGCTGAGAACGGACTGCTTCAAGGGACGCGCCCTCACCGCGAACGCATCATCCGCTGCAGACAGCAGACCATAGCTGTCAGCGAACGGCATCGTGGGCGCATCCGCCTCGGTAACGTAGCTGTTGCTAACGACCTGGACGATCGTTCCGTCAGGGGCGCGGACAGCCTCTTCCAACAGCTGACCTTCGTTCTCGTCAATCTTGATTCCGAACACGCGATGGCGGCGGGTGCCATCCGGTTCAACGACGGTGGAAACCGCAGCATCGGCACGCGAGTCGTAACCGCCGCCTTCAAATGACCAGGCCTGGGCGCTCAACCCCGGCCCAGACAAAAGCTTCCGCTTGATTGCATAGAGGTCGAACGAAGCCGAGGCGCGCTGGTAGTAACGGGTACCCAGTTTTGCGCAGGCGTTTGCACCGATACCCGTGCGGATGCGCCGAACGTACTCAAACTCGAATTCGCCGCGCGCGCCCGCTGGATGGGTCGCGACCAACGTAAACGTCGAAGGAATGAACGATGGTTTGGTGCAACGCGTCGGGTTTCCATCCCAGGATCCATACTCGGGGTTCAGTCCGCCAAACTCGTCAGGTGCGCTGTACTCATAGGTGTAACGCGAACCGTCCGGCTGGACCACCGCGCGCAGGCTTGGCCAGCGCGCGAATCCCAGCGCCCCGGCTCGCGCGTTGTACTCATAGCGCCAGGTGCGGCCATTGGCGGTCGCACTGGTGATTTCGTCACCAGCGTAGGCGATGTCGATGGCACGCCCATCGTTGCTTCGGATCCCGACCAGCTTGTCTCCGGCATAGTCGTAGGCGACCCAGTTGCCGTGGCGGTCTTCGACCCGGCTTGCCATCAGCAACACCCGCACCATTCCGAAGCTCGAGCCACCGAAGTCCATCGGCCCGACCCAACGCTCGATTCCCACGTCGAAGAAGTACCGGTTGCCCTCGCCATCCACCCCAAGAAATCCTTCACCTGGATAGCCGTTGGCGGTGGCTGGCAGGCAGGAGAAACGGAGATTACCCCGCGTTCCCCAGTTGTAGATGGCGCCATCGGTCGGCCGCGGATTGACCGTGCCGGCTGCGCCGATGTAGAGGAGCTCCTGGTCGGAGCCACCGGGGATGTGTGCCTTGTTGCCGGTCCAAACTTCGTACAGATTCGCGATGGTCGGAACCTTCGGGTAGAAGGGCTGACCACAGCGTTGCGTCGCCCCGTTGCCCCCGATGTTCCATTTGCTTGTGGCTTCGAACGTCCCATCGATGAAGGGGACATCGATGTCCCAGCTGCCGAATCCGCCCAGTGGCTGGCGGTCCTTGAATGAGCCTATCGACAAGCGGCGCTGCAGCCGCACCGGCAAGGCAGAGTTGCCAGGGAGTTCAACGTCGGTAACCACGAACTCGGTCGCGCCGGAGCTTGGATTGATCTTCTCGCCGAACAGTTCCGATGTCAGCGGCGAGAGCATCTCACCTGTCCGGATCCGCTTGTTGTATTCGGTATGCGGGGTCAACGGGCTGCTTGCGACAGCCGACCAGACCATACCCACCAATACCGTCCCCAACACCCCCCGCAACGGCCAATTGCGCATGGAACATCCCTCTTTCCAGATGCGTCGGCAAACGGACTACGCACATCCGCCGACCTGTCCTGGCGTCATGTTCCGGCCAACCTGCAACTGCGCCGTCCCTTGCGCCCCCTATGATTCAGGGAGGCGCAAGCCCCTCCTTCACCCCAGCTTCATATGATATTCATTCAAAGTAAAGACCCTACCCGCCTACAAGTGCGCCGCGACGCCTACTCATCCCCCACCCGGTTCGCACACACCCGCCCCTCGGCGAAATCCCGCAGGTTCCCCAGCGTAATCGCCGAGATCTCCTGCAGCGCCTCCACGGTGAAGAAGCCCTGGTGGCCGGTCACCAGCACGTTGGGGAAGGTCATCAGGCGCTGGAAGGCCTCGTCGTCGATGATCTCGCCGGAGAGGTCCTGGAAGAACAGCGCGCTTTCCTGCTCGTACACGTCGATGGCCAGATGACCCAGCCGCCGTGACTTCAGCGCGCGGATCACCGCATGGGTATCGACCAGCCCGCCGCGCGAGGTGTTGACCAGCATCGCGCCGGTCTTCATCCGCGCCAGCGAGGCATCGTTGATCAGATGCTGGGTATCGGGTGTCAGCGGGCAATGCAGCGACACGATATCGGCGCGCGCCAGCAGTTCATCCAGCCCAACCATGTCGCCCACGCCGGCGAAGGCCGGCGATGGATACGGGTCGTGCCCCAGCACGATGCAGCCCATGCCCCTGAAGATGCGCGCAGTAGCCAGGCCAATCTTGCCGGTGCCGACGATGCCGACCGTGCGCCCGTGCAGGGTGCGCCCGAGCAGGCCATCGAGCATGAAGTTGCCTTCGCGCACGCGGTTGTAGGCGCGATGGGTCTGCCGGTTGAGGGTCATCACCAGCGCCAGTGCATGCTCGGCCACGGCCTCGGGCGAATAGGCAGGAACACGGGCCACGAAAAGATCCAGCGCTTTCGCGGCGACGAGATCCACGTTGTTGAAACCCGCGCAGCGCAGCAGCACGGCGCGCACGCCCAACGCATGCAGGGCGTGCAGAACCGGCGCGTCCAGGTGATCGTTGACGAACACGCATACCGCGGCGCAGTCCTGTGCCAACGCAGCGGTATGCACGTCCAGCGCGGCATCGAAGTACACGAATGCAAAGCCCTGCCCGGCCGCATCGCGCTGGTTGGCCTCATCGAGGAAACGACGATCGTAGGGGCGGGCACTGAAAACGGCGATCTGCATGGACAGGCCTGGCGGGAATTCCCTGCCGACCATACCGCAGCACCTGCCCTGATGGGATGGTCCCGGAGATACGGATATCGCCGGGACCGAGTGCCCCTTAGAACCGGTAGCCCAGGCCCAGCATCACGCCGTTCTGGATCTGCCCATCGCGGCGTTCGCCCACGTAGTCGGCCATGATCGACAGGCGCTCGCTGGCACGGCTGGTCACGCCCAGGTTCCAGGCCAGCACCTGCTCACCCACGGCTTGGCTGCTGGCACCGAACAGCAGGTCCGGAGCTGCGGCGAAGCCGGTGCTGTAGCGGGCCTGGGTGTCACCCAGTTCCTTCTGCCAGACCACGCGCGCGCGCGGGGTGATGCGCTCGCCGTTGTTGCCTTCGAAGGTCTTGAACAGCTGCAGGCCCGCACCCACACGAATGCTCTCCAGGCTGCCACTGCGGCCAACCAGCGCACCGGCGCCCTGCCCTTCACTGAAGCGGGTGGCCGAGGTCCGCGCGTAGTCCACCACCGGCAGCAGCGGCTGGATCACCAGTCCCTTGCCGGTGGTGAACGAGAACGCATGTTCAACACGTGCGGAGATCGCATCGTTGCTGTATCGGGCGTGCAGCGGCTGTTGCAGCCCATCAATGCCGCCGACACCGCGGCGGGTGTCATGCCGCAGGTCGGTGTAGCGCACGGCCGCCGACAGGTAGCCACGCGAATAGGTCGCATCCAGATAGCCGCCCACATCCAGCGCGCGTACGTCGCCACTGAAACCGGAGCCATCGCTGGCCTTGGTCGACATGTCCGCCGCGGCCACGCTGACCCCCAGCGTGACACGGTCATCGGCCACGCGGGTGTCGGCACCGACCACGATGCCACCGATGTTGTGGCTCAGGCCGGCCACGCCGCCGTCGGCATCGATGCGGCCATGGCTGGCGAAACCGCGTGCCCAAAGGCCATGGCTGCGCCCCGCCACCCGGCTGTCGCCAGCAGCCTCGCCCGCCGGCTCGACCAGATGCATGGCCAGCTGATTGAACAGGCTGCCATGGCGCATGCCCGGCTGCGCTGAGACCGACTGCGCCGCCTGCGAAGCCAACCCGTCTGCATCGCCGCCACTGCGCATCGCCGACTGGTGCTGCTGCACGACGTTGCCGATGCTGCCGATCAGTGCATTGTCGGCCAGGCGCAGGCTGGCGTGCGCGTCACCGCGCAGGGCGCCAGCCTGCTGTGCGATCACATCACGGTCAGCGAACTGCAGCGCGCCGAGCAACGACTTCAGGCCGCTGTCCTGCCGGTCCGATGCAGCGGCCAGCGCGCGCCCCAGGCCGTCGCCGGAGGTGCCGTTGGTGAACAGGCCCAGCTGGTCGAAGCCTGGATTGGCGGTCAACCACAGGCCATCGGCGGTCTGGTTGACGTTGAAGCTGAGCAGCGAATTGTGGCGCGGGCGGAACACTTCACCGGCCGTGATGCTGGCGCTGTAGCCGGCATCGCCCAGCCGCACGGCATCCTGGAAGCCCCCCTGGTAGATCGGTCCTTCCACCAGGTCGCGACGGTAGGTGCCGGCATAGAAGCCCTGGGCGACGTTCAACGCCAGGTGTGCGCCCTGCGCGATCACCAGCGCGCCCTCCTCGGAGCCGCCATCGTAGAAGCTGCCCACGCGCAGGCGGCCACTGCCGGTACCACCGGTTTCGGTAACGTCGAACAGCACCTGCCCGCCGGGCATGATGTTGACGTAGCCGTGGGTCACCAGATCACCACCACGCGGCATCAGCGTGCCGAACACGCGCAGGCGGTTGAAGCCGTCTTCGCGGTAGGACGGGCCGGTGCCATCCAGCAACGCATCGCTGTCGGTGCCGACCGATGCGATATCACCGTGGCCGACCACGATGCTGCCCGGCATCACCCGCAGTTCGGGGGTGCGCAGCGCACCACCCTCCAGTGCGATGGTGCCGTTGTCCACCAGAATGAAATCGGCGCCGGTGGTTTCGGCGGTGCGCCAGGTGGCGCCGTTGCTGACACGGATCACGCCCGCCGAACTGGCCAGGGTGGACGCATCCAGATCGGCCAGCCGCAACTGGCCGCGCAGCTCTTCCTGGAGGTCGGGATCGGCGAGCAGCTGTTGCAGCGACTGCGTGCCGATGCCGTTCGGCCCCCGCGTGGAGACGTTGTACAGGCTCACCGCGTAGTTGATGTAGGTGCTGGCCCAGTCGGTGTTCCAGCGCGCGAAATCGTCGTCGACGAAGGCCTGCAGCTGGCGCGCGGTGCGCAGGTAGCCCGGGTTGATGTCGCCGCTGACGTTGCTGGTGACACGGAGGGTGTCGCCCGGATCGCGATAGCCTGCCGTGTTGATGATGTTGTTGCCGCGGATGTCCTGGCCCGGGAACGACTCCAGCTTGCTGCCGCTGCCATCCGGATCGAAGGTGACCGACGTACCCGTGGTGCGCGCCGGGTCGCGGAATACCAGCAGGCCATTGGGTTGAACCACTTCATACATCGCCTTGTGCAACAGGCCCGCATCCATGCCGCCGCCGTAGTTGCCTGTGTAGATCTGGGTCATGCGCGCTGACGGCGCATAGGTGATCTTGCCGCCACTGCTGGCGGCATGGATCTGCACCGAGTCGACCAGTGGCAGATCGCCGCCGAGGTAACGGTTGACGCCACCGGACTGCATGATCGAGCAGGACGAGATGCAGTGGCCGGACACGATGGTGTCCAGGCCCTGGGTGCGGATCACCGCCTGCAGCCACTCGCCGGCGATCAGCGCGCCACCATTGGATGTGCGCAGCACGACCTCGCGGATCGGACGGCCTTCAGCCTGTGCCTTGGCCAGCAGCGCGGGCAGCGCCACCACGTCGGCGACGGTCACGCCGCCGCTGAGGAAGACGCGATCGTCCCGCACGTGATAATTCATTGCCATGACGTCATCAACCGCCGCCATGGCGGTGATGCCCATCAGCCCGGCCAGGGCCAGGCTCAACTTCGAATGCTTCATGTGTTCTCTCTCCACCCGCAACACACGGGTCAGGAGTTCAACGTCCGGGCGGCGCAAACTCCCCCAGCGCACCAGCCCCCGAAACATGAATGCATTCACAATGGAATCAGGGGCCATGCACACTCTTCCCCATCCGGTCATCGTCGCGTAAAACTCGAAGACGCACCCGCCACCGACGCCCGAGGCCAGCCCTGTCCACGCCCTCTCCTCTGATCCATCGCGCGCCGGACCTGTCCGTGCCGACGGACGCGTTCATTGCGTTCGTACGGGAAGAGCGCGCGCCGTTGTGCGCTTTCCTGCGCACGCGCGGCGTTGGGCCGGAGGATGCCGAGGACATCGCGCAGGACTGCATGGAGCGGCTGATCCGCTATCGCGCGCACAGTGCCGACGAGCTGCGGTTGCTGCTGTATCGTATCGCCCGCAACCGCCTGGCAGACCGCGGCCGCTCGTCGCAGTCGCGGCCACACCTGTCTCTTGCCGAACACGATGGCGGCGACGAGCCCTCCAGCACGTCGCCCGATCCATTGCGCCAGGCCGAGTCCGGGCAGATGCTGTCCCTGCTGCGGCAGGCCCTGTTCAAGCTGCCCGAGCGCGCGCGCGAGGTGTACCTGCTCAACCGGATCACCGGCATGAGCTATACGCAGATCGCGCGGCACTGTGGAATCACCGCCAAGACCGTGGAAAAACATATCGCCCGCGCCCTGCAGGGCCTGCGCCAGGAACTCGGATCGGATCCGCTGCACAACGACAGGGACAACGGATGAGTCACGCCAGATCCAGGGAAGACACCCTGCTGTTTGAACGCGCCAGCGCCTGGGTGGCGCGGCTGGAGGCTCCGGACTGCACGCCGGGCGAGCGAGAGAGGTTCGAGGACTGGCTGGCCGAGGACCCGGCCCATGTCAGCGCCTGGATCCAGGCCGAGACCCTGTTCCAGCGGGGCGAAGAACTGGCCGCCGACCCGTGGCTGCGCACCGCCGCAGCACGTGCGGCACGGCCGGCGCAGCGTCGCTGGCTGCCGGCAGTGGCCGCCGCCGCAGGCGTCTGCCTGGCCATCGGGATCGGCTGGATGGTCGCCATAGACGGCAACCCCACACCGCTTCGCTATGCCAACGATTCCCACCAGCCCCGGCAGCAGACGCTGGCCGATGGCAGCGTGGCCACGCTGGATGCGGGCACCACGCTGCACGCCCGATTCGGTTGGCGCCATCGCAACCTGGTGCTGGAACGTGGCCGCCTGCAGCTGCAGGTCGCACCGTCGAGCAAGGCGCTGCAGCTGCGCGCCGGCGACAGCACCATCCGCGACATCGGCACCACCTTCCAGGTGGAGCGCCTGAACGACGGCCTGGTCGAAGTCGCGCTACTGGAAGGTGCGGTGGAAGTCAGCAATGGCGGGGCCCAGCACACCCTGGCACCCGGCCAGCAGCTGCAGGTGCTGCCCTCGGGCCGCTTCCAGCCCGGCCCGGCGCTGTCGTCCAATGCCGCTGCCGAAGGCTGGCTGAAGGGACAGCTGGTGTTCGATGCCACGCCGCTGTCGATCGTGGTCGAGCGCATGAACCGCTACGGTCGCACGCCGCTGGTGATCGCCGATCCCGAGATCGCCAGCCTGGCCGTGAGTGGCACCTTCCGTGCCGGCGATGCGCAGGAACTGCTGTCGGCGCTGGAACTGGGCTGGTCGGTGGCTGGCCAGGCGCGACCGGATGGCGCGCTGGAACTGCGCCGCACGTACTGAGGAGGCCTGCAGTGAAGGCAGTACCAGGCGCGCTGCGGGAGGGGCTGCTCCGCACCCTGTTCTGCTTCGCACTGAGCATCGCCGCGCTGCCCTCTGCCGATGCAGCCGAACAGGCCGGCACCCTGGAGGTCGATGTGGGTTCAGGCCCGCTCGCACCTGCCCTGCAGCAATGGGCGCGCCAGAGTGGCATCGCCCTGCTGTTCGATGCGCGTGAACTGGATGGCCTGCGCACGGCCGGCACCCATGGCCATAGCGATGCGGCCGCGGCCCTGAAGGAACTGGTCGCCGGCATGCCGGTGACCATCCTGCGCACGCCTGCCGGTGGATTCGTCGTCCGCCGCACCCGGCCGGCACCGCCATCGCCACCGCCGGTCGCGGCGCGTGCGATGCCCGCGGCACCGTCGCCGGGCAGGGTGCCGGAGACGCCACCGCAGGTGGAGCTGGCGCCGATCCATGTCACCGGCAGCCGGCTGCCGCGCACCTCCGTGCAGACCACGCTGCCGGTGACCATCATCGACCGCGATGACATCCTGCGCAGCGGTTACGGCAGCCTGTTCGACCTGCTGCGACACTTGCCGGGCATGAACGGCCACCCGGCAATGAGCACCTCGCGCAGTGGCGATTCGCAGTACCTGCCGGTGGGTGCGGCCACCACCACCAGCCTGGACGGCATGGGACCGCGTGCGACCTTGTTTCTGGTCAATGGCCGGCGCCTGCCACGCTATCCGATGGTGTCGCTGGAACAGGGCGGGCTCACCGACCTGGGGGGCATCCCGCTCAGCTTCGTCGAGCGCATCGAACTGGTGCGTGGCGGTGCGTCGGCCATCTATGGAGCCGACGCGATGTCCGGCGTGGTCAACATCATCCTGCGTGACCAGGCCGATGGCCCTGAAGCCATGCTGCAGACCGGCCTGAGCGGGCGCGGCGACGCCGGCCAGTATCGCCTGCAGGCGGCCACCGGTGGCGTGCGCGACGGAGGGGACCGCTGGTTCGCTGGCATCGACCTGCATCGCATCGACCACGTGGCCGGCGATCGCCGCGAATGGCATGCGGAAACCTCGCAGTACCTGATCGGCGCGTTCCGCGATGGACGCTACTGGCCGGCAACGCGCTGCGAAGGGCCATTGAAACGGCGCGATGGTGCCTGCTGGTTCGACAGCGCACGCCCGCGTTCGCTGCAACCGGCCTCGGACACCGCCTCGGCCTACCTGCGCTATCGGCATGAGCGCGGCGAGGGTCGCTATGCCTACGCCGAGGTGCGGGCCAGCCACAACCGGCAGCGCTTCGACCTCGGCCCGACCGCCGTAGCCATCGGACTTTATGGGTTCACCTTCAACAGCGTGCTGCGCGAAGCCGGCAACGTGCGTCCGCATGTACGTGCCACCGATGCCGACGTCACCTTCGGCATCGGCCGCGACCAGGGCCGCCGCAGCTGGGATGCCGGCATCAGCGCACAGCGCAGCGATGTCACTCTGACGACGTCCGGCACCGTGCGCGCCCAACCACTTTTGCGCGCGGCCGAGACGCTGGATTTCCTGCCCGGCTTCACCTCGTTGCCGGCAGAGACCGCCGCGCAGTTGTTCCCGTCGATCCGCAACCGCGGGCGCACCGAGCAGTGGCAGGGCTGGTGGGGCATGCAGCGCGAGTTGATGCCATTGGCCGGCGGTGCTGCACAAGTGGCCACCGGCATCGACCTGCGCCAGGAAAGCTGGACGTCGCATCCCGACGCGCTGCTGAGCCAGGGCGACCTGGCGCTGGGCCTGCCACAGGAACAACGCCACCTGTCACGCCGCAGTGGCGGTGCCTACGCCGAACTCGGCCTGCCATTGGCGCGCACGCTGCGCGTGGACCTGGCAGCACGCTGGGACCGCGATGGCGATTACCAGGCTTTCTCGCCCCGCGTGGGCGTACGCTGGAGCCCGACACCGCAGTGGTCATTCCTGCTTGCCACCGGGCGCGGCTACCGGGCCCCCAGCCTGTTCGAGCAACGGCGGCCACCGGGCTATTTCGGCGCGATCGAACTACCCGCCTCCAGTGCACTGCCCGACTGCGCGCAGAGCAACGGCAACGGACGCTGCAGCGTAACCGTGGACGTGGTGGAGAACGATGCGCTGAAAGCGGAGCGGTCGCGCAGTCATTCCCTGGGTGCGACCTGGACACCGACCGACGCGTTTTCACTGTCGCTGACCCACAACATCGTCGAACTGCGCAACGAGATCCTGGCCCTGCAACCGGCCGACGCAGTGTGGAACTCAAGCACGTGGGAGTTGGACGAGGACGGCAACCTGCACAACCTGCGCCTGTCCTTCGACAACATCGGCCGCACCACGTCGCGCAACCTTGTTCTGCGCGGGGAGTACCACATCGACACCGGCAGCACCGGCCAGTGGCTGTTCTCCGTCGATGCATTGAAACAGCAGGAGCTACGCCGCGAGCGTGGCCACGAAGCGACGGTGGACCTGCGTGGCCATGTCACGCCAGCGATGGCCGCCGTGCTCAATGTGCAGTGGCAGAACAGCAACTGGGACATCGCCCTGCGCGGCAACCAGGTGGGACGCACGCGTGCCTGGCTGCCCGGTGCGGAATGCCCGGAGGAACAGCGCGAGCAGAACCATTGCATGAATCCGCGGCAGCTGCGCTGGAACCTGCATCTGGCAAGGCGGCTGGGGCCGCGCGTGGTCGCCGCGCTGGACGTGCACAACGTGCTCGACACGCAACCGGTGAACTACCTGGTCGGCAATGGCGGGCAGATGCCGGGGCTGGACGATCCACTTGGCCGCTATTTCCTGCTGACCCTGCAGATCCGCTGAGCGTAGTACCCTACGCGCCCTGTTCCATCGGTCCCCCACCACCCCATGAAGGCCTATCTCTGGTTCTGGGGCGCGTTCCTGCTGTTCTTCGCGTTGCCCTTCCCCTGCATCCTCTACTTCGGCACGTCGTGGCCGGTGCCACTGGCCGAACGCAGCGCGCCATGGCTGGCCCTGCTGCTGCTCGCGCTGTCGCTGGCCCTGTGGCTCGCGTTGCTGCTCGCCTTCCTGCACTACCTGCTGCTGGGCCCACCGCGCGCGCTGCATCGGGTGCGCACCATCCTGGCCGACGGTGAGCCACGTGAGGCGTTGATCGAACAGGCCGAGCAGACCGGCGTGCACGTGCGCGGCTTCGCGCAGTGGAAGCTGCAACTGGGCTTCCAGAACCTGTCCGGCACGCCGATCAACGAGCAGATGCTGGTGGTGGACAGCAAACCGCAGCTGCAGCGTTTCGTGGCCGGCCAGCGCATCGAGGTTCGCCTGAGCCGGATGCCGGGTGCGTTCCCCAATGTGGTGCTGGACGGTGCCCTGCCCGAACTTGATGTCGCCAGCCTCTGGCGCCGCGGCGCCGGCGCGGTCATCGGCATCGTCGTGGTTGCCAGCGCCTACGTGCTCGCCTATCGGCTGCAGGGCGAGGGCCTGGGCTGGACGTTCCTGTCCTTCGGCCACCCACTGCTGGTGTGCCCGCTGGTGTTGTGCGGCTACGCCCTGGGCCTGCGCGTCCTGGGGCGCCTGCTGCAGGCTGATGCGCGCGGCGACGCGCTGAAGTACCGCGGCATCGGCGTGGATGCGAAGGTGCTGAAGCTGCGCCAGACCGGCACCTACCTCAACGAGCAGCCGCAGGTGGAGTTCCAGCTGGAGTACACCGACCGCGAAGGTGGCATACAGCAGGTGAGCGTGCGCCGCTTCATCCCGTTGATCGAGCTGGCCAACCTTCCACGCGAGCAGGTCACGTTGCTGTACGACCCGGAAGATCGCGGCAACGTTCGCCTGGAGGGTGTATGAAGCAGCCCCCCTCGACGCGACTGGTATTTTCGATGGTGCTGCTGTTGCTGGCCGGCGTCGCCGTTGCCGGCGGGGCACTGCAGACCCTTGCCGAAACGATGGGCCATTCGGTGCAGGATGACCGCGCAACCACGCCGATCACCACGCCCCCACCGTGCGAGCGGCCTGCTTCGCTCGCACCGATTCCCGAACCGCGGTCGATGTCGATGCCCGAACGCAGCAACCGCTTGTTCGATGCGGACTACCTGCTGGCCGCCCGCCAGGCACTGGAACAGATGCCAGCCCTGGCCGGGCACCGGTTGATGGTGTTCCACAGCATCCACTTCTACGACGACGGCCGCATCAATCTGGACCTGGTCGATCCGCAGCAACCTACGCACGTGGACAGCTACCACTTCGAGCACGGCCAGTGGCGCAAGGGCGAGCCGGTCGATCCGCAGCGCTTCGCGCCCACCATCACCCTGCGCCGCAGCAGCACGGCGCTGGCCAACATCGATTTCGAGGCGGTGCCACGCGTCGCCCAGGCGCTGCAGGCGCAGCGCAACGCGCTGATGGCCACGCCGGGTGACGTCGGCCACGTCTATGTGATCGTGCGCAAGGGTGGCAAGCTGGTGTGGCTGCCGGACGAGGTCGCCGGCGATCGCCAGTCCGCACGACTCTCGTTCGACGCACAGGGCCGTTCCGGCAACGCGAGCCTCCGATAGTCAACGCAAAGAGGGGACGGAGGGGATTAAGTCGTTTGCGCCTTGGTGCCGTCTGCGACTTAATCCCCTCCGTCCCCTTTTTCTATTTCACCGAACGGGCGATGGCGTACTGTGCGCCGTAGTAGGTGGACAGCACCAGCAGGCTGGCCAGTGGCAGGCCACCGGCGAAGCGGTCCCAGGCCAGCAGCGAATCGCTGGCGACGAACAGCAGCGCACCGACGGCAGCCCAGGGCGCACTTCGGGCTTCCACGGCGGGCTGCGGGCTGCGCCATTGCCGTGCCAAGGCCAACACCGCCATCGAGGCCAGCACCACCACGTACGCCAGCACCGGCATACGCATCGGTGCAGGCAGGTGCGGCCACAGCCCAAGCACATTGAGTACAGCGAACGCGCCGAGCAGGATGCTGGCGGCGAGCAGGCCACGCCCGGCACGCAGGCCCTCACGAAAGGCGACGATGTAGCAGAGGTGCGCCAGCAGGAACGCCACCAGCCCCGATACGAACGCGTCCATCGGCAACATCAGCGCGATGTCACCCACGCACGACAGCAGCATGCCGGCCAGCACCGCGCGCCGGTAGGACGGCTGCGCGGGATCACGCACCCGCCAGGCGATGGCAGCGATCAGCAGCGTGGTCGCCGGCTTCGCCAGCCAATGCAGCCAGCGCCCGTCACCGTGCAGGAATGCGCCGATGATGGCGAGGACCGCCATCAGAAGGATCCCGACGTCGCGCACGCGCGCTGTCATCGCGCCTTCCACAGATCCGCCAGGCGGTCAGGCTTGCCGGCAATGCGCTCCAGCACCGGATACTGCAGGCCATCGTGGTAGTCGATGTTCATCGTCTCGATGCGGTCGAACTGCTTCACCAGCAGCACGATCGGCGCCTTGTCCTTGGCCGCCGTCGCCACCGCATCCTTCAAGCGCTGGCTGCTGTACTCGCGCCCGCCAACCGCGATCACCTTCATGCCGGGTGCAAGACCGGCGTTGAAGGCCGCGCTGTCCCAGATCACATCACCGACCGTGCCGTTGTCGAGCACGGTCGCACCCAGCGAGTACGCCAGCAACGCCGCCTTGGCGCGTTTCTCCTGTGCCTTGTAAGCGTCGTTCGGGGTATCGCGGTAGACCAGCTTCCAGCCCGCCAGTTCCAGCCCCCCGGTCAACGAACCGTGGCCGTCCAGGCGCCCGCGCAGGAACGTTGCCCAGTCGTAGGGCGCGATGCCGTTCAAGGTCGCCACCACGTCGTCGAAGGTGTACGGGTTGACGCCCCAGTCGCCGTTGCCGACGCCGAAGAACGCACGCGCGAAGTCATCCAGGCTGCGACGGTTGCCACTCAGCGCGCGCAGCTTGCCCTCCACTTCCAGCCACAGCATCTGGCCACCGGAGTAATAGTCTTCGCTCATCTGGTAGTTGCGGTACGGCAACGTCCGGCGCTGGGCGATGGTCGGGTCGTTGGTGGTGTCCTGCAACGGGCGCCAGGCCAGGCCCGGGCGGCCGCGATCATAGGTCGCGGCCACATTGGCCAGCATGTCGCGCGCCTGCGCCGTCGACCACAGCCCCGAGCGTACCGCCAGCACCTGTCCCCAGAACTGGGTCTGCCCCTCGTATACCCACAGCAGGCTGTCGCCCATCGGCGTGTTGAAGTTGGCGGTAGCCAGGTCAGCGCCACGGCGGTACTTGCCGTTCCAGGAATGGGTGTACTCGTGCGGCAGCAGATCGCGCATCCAGGCGTTGTTGTCCCACTCGGTGAAGTAACCCGGGTCGGCGCTGTTCTCGCTGGAACGGTGATGCTCCAGGCCGATGCCACCAAGACGGTCGGTCAACGCCAGCAGGAATTCGTAGTGGTTGTAGTGGCGCGCACCGTAGAGCTTGTCGGCCTGCTGCACCAGTGCGCGGTGCAGGGTGATCTGTGCCTCGCTCGGCTTCAGCGACTTGGCTTCGTCGGCAAACACATTGAGGTGCACCGGCACCTTCGCGCCCGGATCGAGATCGATGCGCTGGTAGTGCTCGCCGGCGAACAACGGCGAATCGACCAGGTGGTCATAGGAGATCGGCTTGAACACCACGGTATCGCCGTCGCGGCGCGCGGTTTCCAGCGCAGTGGCGAACGACCAGCCCTTGGGCAGGGTCACGCTGGCCTGCGCCTGCAGGTCGCGTGCATCGACGCCGGCCGGATACAGCGAGTTGGCATTCCACTGCAGGTTGAGCATCTCCGGGGTCATCACCACCCGCCCCTGGCTGCCCCCCTGCGAGGACAGGAACTCGAAGTGGGCGACGATCTCGCTGACGCCCTCGGGCACGTCCACCTTGAACGCATAGACGTTGTACTGGTCGCGCTGCCAGGCCAGCGGCTTGCCGTTGGCGGTGACACGCAGGCCCGCCAGTTTGTCGATCGGGCCAGTGGGTGAATGGTTGCCGGGAATCCACTGGGGGTACAGCAGGGTCATCGGGCCGGGTTTGACCGGTACGGTGGCGGTCACCTTGAAGATGCGGCGAGCGAGATCGCGCGCATCCACATCGATGCGCAGCAGTCCTGGGGCTGCGGCATCACCCGATGGCGAGGCCTGCGCCAGCGCGGGCGTGGCGGCCAGCGCGAACAGCAACGACATCGCCAGGGCTCGGGTCTTCATCGGCAACTTCCAGCAGCGGAGAATCCTCCGATGCTAGGCCTGTGCGGTGCCCTGCCCCATGGCCAAAGGTCATGGGCGGTGCGCCAATCAGTGCATGCCAAAGGCGTGCGAACCAAGGTTCGCACCCACCAGAGCCAGGCCGGGTCAGTCGACCAGGCGCAGACGCAGTTCCTTCGGCAGCGCGAACACCATCGATTCCGGTTCGCCTTCCAGCTCGCCCACGCCGGTGGCACCCAGCTCGGCCAGGCGCGCCAGCACGCCATCGACCAGTACCTGCGGCGCCGAGGCGCCAGCGGTCACGCCGATGTGCTGCTTGCCCACCACCCACGCCGGGTCGATCTCGTGCGCACCGTCGATCAGGTACGACTCCACACCTTCACGGCGGGCCAGTTCGCTCAGACGGTTGGAATTGGAGCTGTTCGGCGAGCCGACCACCAGCACCAGGTCGCAGCGCTTGGCCAGGTCGCGTACGGCGTCCTGGCGGTTCTGCGTGGCGTAGCAGATGTCGTCGTTCTTCGGGCCCTGCATCGCCGGGAAACGCTCGCGCAGCGCATCGATGATGCCGCGCGTATCGTCCACCGACAGCGTGGTCTGGGTGGTGTAGGCGAAGTTGTCCGGCTGGTTGATGTGCAGCGTGGCGACCTGCTCGACATCCTCGACCAGGTAGATCTGGCCGGTGCCGGCTTCGCGGTTCCACTGGCCCATGGTGCCTTCCACTTCCGGGTGACCCGCGTGGCCGATCAGCACCACGTCACGGCCGGCACGGCAGTGGCGGGCGACCTCGAAGTGCACCTTGGTCACCAGCGGGCAGGTGGCGTCGAACACCTTCAGGCCACGGCGATCGGCTTCCTGGCGCACGGCCTGGGACACGCCATGGGCGCTGAAAATGACTGTGTTGTTGTCCGGCACTTCATCGAGTTCTTCGACGAAGATCGCACCGCGCTGCTTCAGGTCGTCGACCACGAAGCGGTTGTGCACCACTTCATGGCGGACGTAGATGGGCGCGCCCAGCGTTTCGATCGCGCGCTTGACGATCTCGATCGCACGATCGACACCAGCACAGAAACCACGCGGGTTGGCGAGCAGCACATCCATCAGTTCAATCTCCCGGCAGCGGCCGGCTTACGGTTTCGGGTTGGTATTATCCGCCTTTTTGGCGGACTTGCCGTCGAACAGGCCAAACAGGGCGATGCCGATGGCACCCACCACGATGGCCGAGTCGGCGATGTTGAACGAGGGCCAGGTGTAGCTGCCCACGTACCACTGGATGAAATCGACCACGTGGCCGTGTACCTGGCGGTCGATCACATTGCCGATGGCGCCGCCGATGATCAGCGCATACGGCACTGCGGCCTTCCAGTTGCCGCGGGCGGTACCGCGCAGCCACCAGGCCATCAGGCCGCTGATGGCGATCGCCAGCGCTGTGAAGAAGTACTTCTGCCAACCACCGGCGTCGCTCAGGAAACTGAATGCCGCGCCGGTGTTGTAGGTGCGGTACCAGTTCCAGAAGCCGTCGATGACCACCACCGGCTGGAACTCCGGCAGGCTCGACAGCACCCAGGCCTTGGACCACTGGTCCAGGCCGATGATGGCGGCCGACAGCAGCAGCCAGACCAGGGCGTTCGGATGCGGACGGGACGCGGCCATCAGAACCAGCTCCGCACTTCGCCGGCGCCGGTCACGTTGCTCACGCAACGGCCGCACAGTTCCGGATGGTCGGCGTTGCTGCCGACGTCGGCGCGGTGGTGCCAGCAGCGCACGCACTTGGCCTTGGTGGTCGGCTGGGCGCTGACGAACACCTCGTCGGTGGTCGCCGGGCGCACCTGCACGTCGCCACTGATGAACAGGAAACGCAGTTCATCGGCCAGCGGCTGCCAGCGCGCGGCCTGCTCTTCGCTGGCGGCGATGGTGATCTCCGCTTCCAGCGCGGCACCGATCGCGCCGTTGGCGCGCATCGGCTCGAGTACCTTGGCCACCTGCTCGCGCACGGCCAGCAGCTGGTCGAAGTCGGCGGCGTTGAGCTGGGCATCGACCGGCAGCGGCGCCAGGCCGTCGTACCAGGTGGTGAACAGCACATGGCCGGCACGTTCGCCCGGCAGGTAGCCCCACAGCTCGTCGGCGGTGAAGGTCAGGATCGGCGCGACCCAGCGGGTGAACGCTTCCGCGATGTGGTACATCGCGCTCTGTGCCGAACGACGACCGTGCGAATCGGTCGGCATCGTGTACAGGCGGTCCTTGGTCACGTCCAGGTACAGCGAGCCCAGGTCCACGCTGCAGAAGTTCAGCAGCAGCTGCACGATCTCGGCCATGTTGTAGCCGTCGTAGGCCGCCTTGATCTTCTCCTGCAGCTCCCAGGCGCGATGCACGATCCAGCGGTCCAGCGCGACCATCTGCTCGAGCGGTTGCAGGTGCCGGGCCGGATCGAAACCGTCCAGGTTGCCGAGCAGGAAGCGTGCGGTGTTGCGCAGGCGGCGGTAGGCGTCAGCATTGCGCTTCAGGATTTCCTGCGACAGCGACATCTCGTTGCTGTAGTCGGCCGAGGCGATCCACAGGCGCAGGATGTCCGCGCCCAGCTTGTTCATGATGTCCTGCGGCTCGATGCCGTTGCCCAGCGACTTGGACATCTTGCGGCCGTGCTCGTCCACGGTGAAACCATGGGTGAGGCACTGCTTGTACGGCGCGCGCTTGTCGATCGCCACGCCGGTCAGCAGCGAGGACTGGAACCAGCCACGATGCTGGTCGGAGCCTTCCAGGTACAGGTCGGCCGGCTTGCCGAAGCCACGCGCGGCGAGCACGCCCTCATGGGTCACGCCCGAGTCGAACCAGACGTCGAGGATGTCGGTGACCTTCTCGTAGTCGGCCGCTTCAGCGCCGAGCAGCTCGGCGGCGTCCAGCGAGTACCACACATCGATGCCCTCGGCTTCGACGCGGTCGGCAACCTGCTGCATCAGCTCCACCGAGCGCGGGTGGATCTCGCCGGTCTGGCGATGGGTGAACAGTGCGATCGGCACGCCCCAGGTGCGCTGGCGCGAGATGGTCCAGTCCGGGCGACCGTCGACCATGCTCTGGATGCGCGCCTTGCCCCAGGTCGGGAACCAGCCGACAGTGTCGATGGCGGCCAGCGCATCGCTGCGCAGGTTGGCCTTGTCCATCGAAATGAACCACTGCGGGGTGGCGCGGAACACCACTGGCGTCTTGTGGCGCCAGCAGTGCGGATAGCTGTGGCGGATCGGGTGGAAGGCCAGCAGCGAACCGTTGTCGCGCAGCACGCCGACGATGGCCTCCTGCGCCTTCCACAGGTGCTGGCCGGCCAGCACCACCTCACCGGCCGGCGGGGTCGATTCCAGGTACACGCCACGGCCGTCGATCGGGGTCACCTGCCCGGCGTTGTACTTGTCCAGCAGGCCGTACTTCTGGCTGACCACGAAATCTTCCTGGCCGTGACCAGGGGCGGTGTGCACCGCACCGGTACCGTCCTCGTCGGAGACGTGGTCGCCGTTGAGCAGCGGGATGTCGCGCTCCGGATAGAACGGATGCGCCAGCAGCTGGTTCTCCAGTGCCGCGCCGGTGGTTTCACCGTGCAGCACCACGTTCTCGACGCCATAGCGCTGCAGCGCGCGCTCGGCCAGGGCGGCGGCCAGCACCAGCCAACGGCGCTTGCCGTTGTGGGCCGGGCCCTCGGCCAGCACGTAGTTGATTTCCGCACCCAGCGACACCGCCAGCGAGGCCGGCAGCGTCCACGGCGTGGTGGTCCAGATCGGTACGGCCACTTCGACGTCGGCCGGCACGCCCACGCCGAACGCCTGGCCGATGGCCTGCGCATCGCGCGCGGCGTAGGCCACGTCGATCGCCGGCGATTCCTTTTCCTGGTACTCGATCTCGGCCTCGGCCAGCGCCGAGCCACAGTCGAAGCACCAGTACACCGGCTTGGCGCCACGCACCAGGTGTCCGTTGGCCACGACCTTGGCCAGCGCACGGATCTCGTTGGCTTCGAAGTCGAAGCTCAGGGTCTTGTACGGGTTGTCCCAGTCGCCGGTCACGCCCAGGCGCTTGAAGTCCACGCGCTGGATGTTGATCTGCTCTTCGGCGAACTCGCGGCACTTCTGCCGGAATTCAACCGCGTCGAGCTTGGTGCCGACCTTGCCCCACTTCTTTTCCACCGCGATCTCGATCGGCAGGCCATGGCAGTCCCAGCCCGGCACGTAGGGCGCATCGAAGCCGGCCAGGTAGCGCGACTTGACGATGATGTCCTTCAGGATCTTGTTGACCGCATGGCCCAGGTGGATGCGGCCGTTGGCGTAGGGCGGGCCGTCGTGCAGCACGAACAGCGGGCGGCCGGCGGCGTTGTCGCGCAGCTGCTGGTAGAGCCCCTGCGCTTCCCACCGCGCCAGAATGCCCGGCTCGCGCTTGGGCAGGTCGCCGCGCATCGGGAATTCGGTGGCTGGCAGGTTCAGGGTGGTCTTGTAGTCCTGGCTCACGCAGTGGCTCGCAATCTATGTTCGGAAAGGAGGGCGCGCGCCTGTTCGGCGTCGCGGTGCATCTGGTCGGTCAGTGCCGCCAGATCATTGAATTTCTCTTCGTCGCGCAGCTTGGCGACAAACTCCACGTCGATGTGGCGCCCGTACAGGTCGCCCTGGAAATCGAACAGGTGGGCTTCCAGCAGCGGCTCCACGCCGTCCACTGTCGGCCGGGTGCCGAAGCTGGACACCGACGGCCACGGCTGGTCGAACACGCCGTGCACCCAGGTTGCGTAGATGCCCGACAGCGCCGGGGTCTTCGGGAAGCGCAGATTGGCGGTGGGGAAACCCAGCGTACGGCCAAGCTGGCGCCCGCGCACCACCCGCCCGCTGATCGCGTAGGGGCGGCCGAGCAGGTCGTTGGCGCGGGCGAAATCGCCCCCCTGCAGCAGCTGGCGGATGCGGGTGCTGGAAATGCGCTCGCCATGCAGGTCCACCGCTTCAATCTCGCCGGCGCAGAAGCCCAATTCGGCGCCCATCTCCTGCAGCAGTGCCAGATCACCGCGGCGGCGGTTGCCGAAGCAGAACTCCGGCCCGATCCAGACTTCGCGGGCGCCCAGCCGGTGCACCAGCAACTGGCGCACGAAGGTCTCGGCCGGCATCGCCGCCATCGCGGCATCGAAACGCAGCAGGCCGATCGCATCGACGCCGAGCTCGCGCAGGATCTCGACCTTGCTGCGCGCCAGGGTCAGCCGCGGCGGCGGCGTGCCCTGCGCGAAGAACTCACGCGGCAGCGGTTCGAATGCCACGGCCACTGCGGCCACGCCCAAGGCGCGCGCGCGGGCGACCGCGTGGCGGACCAGCGCACGATGGCCCAGGTGGAGGCCGTCGAATGCACCGATACAGACCACGCTTCCGTTGAGGAACAGCTCCCCGCCCTCGACGCTTCTGAACAGCCTGCTCATCAACTCTCGTTCCGGCCCGACCGGGGCCGCCGCTTCAATGGTGTAACCCTGAAGTATAGCCGCCACGGGCCGCGATCAATGCCCGCGCAGGTCGCGCGGGCGGAAGCCCATCGCCAGCATGGCCACCGCATAGGTCGCGCCGCCGCCGCCGACCAGCAACGCCAGGGCACCGATCCGCTCCCACACACGCATCGCGGAGAAGCCCGGCAGCCAGTGCAGCAGCGCCAACAGCACGCCAACCATGGCCGCGCAGGCCAGCACCAAGCGCAGCAGATAGCCGCCCCAACCCGGCCGGCGCTGGTAGACATCGGTCTTGCCCAGCCAGTACCATAGCAGGCCCAGGTTCAGGTAACTGGACAGCGCGCTGGCGATGCCCAGTGCCAGGTGCAGGCCCGGCTGCTTGCCGATGGCCGCCATCACGCCCTGCGCCTTCAGCGCGTCGGGCACCATCACCTGGTACAGCACGGCCAGCAGGGCGAAGTTGAACACCATGTTGGCCACCAGCGCCGCCACACCGGCGCGCACCGGCGTCTTGGTGTCCTGGCGGGCGTAGAAGGCCGGCAGCACCACCTTCAGCAGGGCGAATGCCGGCAGGCCGAAGCTCAGGCCGTACACCGACAGCGCGGTCATGCGGGTGTCGAAGGCGCTGAACTGGCCGTGCTGGAAGATGGTCGCGATCAGCGGCTCGGCCAGCAGCAGCAGGCCCAGCATGGCCGGCACCGAGATCAGCAGGGTCATGCGCAGGCCCCAGTCCAGCGAACGCGAGAAGCCCTCGCGGTCGGTGCTGACATGGTGGCGGGCCAGCGCCGGCAGGATCACCGTCCCCAGGGCCACGCCGAACACGCCCAGCGGCAGCTCCAGGAAGCGGTCGGCCAGCGACAGCCAGGACTGCGAGCCGTCGATCAGCTTGGCCGCGATCACCGTGTCCAGCAGCAGGTTGATCTGCGCCACCGAGGAACCGAACAGGGTCGGCACCATCAGCGTCATGACCTTGCGCACGCCCGGGTGGCGCCAGCCCCAGCGCGGCAGGGACAGCAGGTTGATGCCCTTCAGCGAGGGCAGCTGGAACAGCAACTGCAGGATGCCGGCGGCCAGCACCGCCCAGCCCAGCGCCAGGATCTGCTTTTCCGGCGTGCCGCCCAGCCGCGGTGCCAGCCACAGCGCGCCGGCGATCATGCACAGGTTGAGAATGACCGGGGTCAGCGCCGGCATGGCAAAGCGCTGGAAGCTGTTCAGCGCACCACCGGCCAGTGCGGTCAGCGAGACGAACAGCAGGAACGGGAAGGTCAGGCGGAACAGGTCGACCAGCAGGCCCTGCTTGACCGGGTCGGTATCAACGCCACTGGAGAAGACCGAGGCCAGCTGCGGCGCGAAGATCAGCGCCAGTGCGGTGACCAGCATCAGCACCCCGCCCAGGGTGCCGGCGGTGCGGGACATCAGTTCGCGCAGCTCGGCGTGGCTGCGGGTTTCCTTCACTTCCGTGAACACCGGCACGAAAGCGGTGGCAAAAGACCCTTCGGCGAACAAGCGGCGCAGGAAATTGGGTACCCTGAAGGCGACCCAGAAAGCATCAGTGATGGCGTTGGTGCCGAACGTGGTGGTCACCACGAAGTCCCGGACAAGTCCGAGAACGCGCGAGACCATGGTCATGCTGCTGAACGACAGCAGGCCCCGCAACAACTTGGGTGAACTCACTCAGCGTCCCTCTTGACAATCGACTTGACGTGCATTTCTTACGCCATCATACTAGCTAGCTTGCTGTTCCCATAACACCGATTTTTTCAGGAAACCACCACCGTGGCCAATATCAAGTCCGCCAAGAAGCGCGCCAAGCAGACCGTCGTGCGCAACGCGCGCAACGTGGCTCAGCGCTCGATGCTGCGCACCGCTGTCAAGAAAGTGATCAAGGCGCTGGACGCCAACGATGCCGCCGGCGCCGAAGCCGCCTTCGCCGTTGCCCAGCCGATCCTGGATCGCTTCAGCGCGCGTGGCCTGATCCACAAGAACAAGGCTGCTCGCCACAAGAGCCGCCTGAACGACCGCATCAAGGCCCTCAAGGCCGCCTGATCCGGCGTTGCCGCCCTGCCCTTCGGGGTTGGGCTGCAGACAAAAGCCCGGCCCCGGCCGGGTTTTTTGTTGCCTGCGGTTTCCACCCTGTAGAGCCGAGCCCATGCTCGGCTGGCCGCGCGAACAGCAGCCGAGCATGGGCTCGGCCCTACAGAAGAGCGGTAGCCAACAAAAAAACCCGGCCAAAGCCGGGTTTTTTGCACGGAACCACAACGCCATCATTGCGCGTCGCGGGCTTCCTGCTCTTCTTCCTTCTGGCGATCGAAGAAGGCCATGATCCGGCTCATGATCGGGAAGGTGCCTTCGCGACCCAGTGCGGAGACCAGGAACCACGGCTCCTTCCAGCCCAGCTCGGCAACGATCTGCTCGGCCGCGGCCTGCGCCTCGTCTTCGAACATCAGGTCAGCCTTGTTCAGCACCAGCCAGCGCGGCTTTTTCAGCAGTTCGGGGTCGTGCTTCTCCAGCTCGCGCTCGATCGCACGCACCTGCTCCACCGGCGAGATGCCGTCCACGCCCCCTTCCATCGGCGAGATGTCCACCAGGTGCAGCAGCAGGCGGGTGCGCTGCAGATGGCGCAGGAACTGCGCGCCCAGGCCGGCGCCATCGGCCGCGCCTTCGATCAGGCCCGGAATGTCGGCGATCACGAAGCTGCGGTGGTTCTCCACCTTCACCACGCCCAGGTTCGGGTACAGCGTGGTGAACGGGTAATCAGCCACCTTCGGCGTCGCCGCTGAAACGGCGCGGATCAGGGTGCTCTTGCCGGCGTTGGGGAAGCCCAGCAGGCCGACATCGGCCAGCAGCTTCAGCTCCAGCTTCAGCGTGCGCTCCTCGCCCGGCTCGCCCGGCAACGCCTGGCGCGGCGAGCGGTTGGTCGAGCTCTTGAAGTGCATGTTGCCCAGGCCGCCACGACCGCCCTTGGCCACCAGCAGGCGATCGCCGTGCCGGGTCAGGTCGCCGATGACTTCATCGGTGGCCACGTTGATCACCACGGTGCCGACCGGCACGGTGATGGTCAGGTCTTCGCCGCCCTTGCCATAGGCCTGGCGGCCCATGCCGTTCTCGCCGCGCTGCGCCTTGAAGATGCGGTCATGGCGGAAGTCGACCAGAGTGTTCAGGTTTTCGTCGGCGCGGATGTACACGCTGCCGCCCGCACCGCCGTCGCCGCCGTCCGGGCCGCCGAGCGGAATGAACTTCTCGCGACGGAAGCCAATGCAGCCGTTGCCGCCGTTGCCGGCGAACACTTCGATTTCTGCTTCGTCTACCAGTTTCATTGTTTCGATGCCTGCGATGGGCGCGGCCTGCTGGCCGCCACCTTGAATGTCATGCCGGCCGTGGGCCGGCAACCCGGCCCAGCCGGTCTTGCTTCAACTCTAACGAAAAGCCCCGCCGAAGCGGGGCTCTTCATGCAGCACTCCCGTGCCGGGGCACGGGTGCCGGCGATGCCTGGATCAGGCGTCGGCCGAGACGATGCTGACGGTGCGACGCTTCTTGGCGCCCTTGACCGAGAACTCCACCTTGCCGTCCACGAGGGCGAACAGGGTGTGGTCACGGCCCAAGCCAACGCCCGAACCCGGGTGGAACTGGGTGCCGCGCTGACGCACGATGATGTTGCCGGCTTCGATGGCCTGGCCGCCGAAGATCTTGACGCCCAGGTACTTCGGGTTGGAGTCGCGACCGTTGCGCGAGGAGCCTACGCCCTTTTTATGTGCCATGACTGCTTCTCCTGATGCTTAGCCGGCGATGCCGGTGATCTCGATTTCGGTGTAGTACTGACGATGACCCTGACGCTTCATGTGGTGCTTGCGGCGACGGAACTTGATGATCCGGACCTTGTCAGCACGACCCTGGGACAGGACCTTGGCGGTGACGGCAGCGCCCTTCAGCGCATCGCCCAGCTTCACGCCGTCGCTGTCACCCAGCATCAGGATGTTGTCAAACTTGATCTCGCTGCCGACTTCGACTTCGAGCTTTTCAATGCGGAGCTTTTCGCCCTGCGCCACGCGGTATTGCTTACCGCCGGTGACCAGTACTGCGTACATGACCAGGCCTTCCTCTGTAGTTATTGTGGTCTGAGCTGCCGCCATCGAGGGCGGACAGGAGCGGGATTGTACGCAGAACATCGGGCGCGGGTCAAGTCAACCCCTGGACGGCCTGGGGGGGGGCCCGGCCGGAACGGGGTCAGATCCCTTTTCACGTCGTGAAAAGGGATCTGACCCCTGCCTGTCGGCCTGTCTCACAAGGTGAGACACCGGGCTGGCATTGTCGCCCATTGCCCCCATCTGGTCACCTCGGTAGGCTGACCGATTGCCGTTCCCTGCTGGCCCGGCACCCAGCCAACGCCCCCACAACCGGATCCCCCATGGCGATGGATTTCATCCGCATCCGCGGCGCGCGGACGCACAACCTGAAGAACCTCGACCTCGACCTGCCCCGCGACAAGCTGATCGTGATCACCGGCCTGTCCGGCTCGGGCAAGTCCTCGCTGGCGTTCGACACCATCTATGCAGAAGGCCAGCGCCGCTATGTCGAGTCGTTGTCGGCCTATGCGCGCCAGTTCCTGAGCGTGATGGAAAAGCCGGACCTGGACCACATCGAGGGCCTGTCCCCGGCGATCTCGATCGAGCAGAAGTCGACCTCGCACAACCCGCGTTCGACGGTCGGCACGATCACCGAGATCTACGACTACCTGCGCCTGCTGTACGCCCGCGTCGGCACCCCGCGCTGCCCGGACCACGGCTACCCGCTGGAAGCACAGACGGTCAGCCAGATGGTCGACCAGGTGCTGACCCTGGACCCGGAACAGCGCTACATGCTGCTGGCGCCGGTCATCCGCGACCGCAAGGGGGAGCACGCGCAGGTATTCGACCAGCTGCGTGCGCAGGGTTTCGTGCGCGTGCGCGTGGACGGCGAGCTGCATGAGATCGACGCGGTGCCGCCGCTGGCGCTGCGCCAGAAGCACACCATTGAGGCGGTGATCGACCGCTTCCGCCCGCGCGAGGACATCAAGCAGCGCCTGGCCGAGAGCTTCGAGACCGCGCTGAAGCTGGGCGACGGCATGGCGTCGGTGCAGAGCCTGGACAACACGGAAACCGCGCCGACCCTGTTCTCCTCCAAATACTCCTGCCCGGTCTGCGATTACTCGCTGCCGGAACTGGAGCCGCGCCTGTTCTCGTTCAACGCACCGATGGGCGCCTGCCCCGGCTGCGATGGCCTGGGCATGGCCGAGTTCTTCGATCCCTCGCGCGTGGTGGTGCACCCCGAGCTGTCGCTGGCCGCCGGTGCGGTGCGCGGCTGGGACCGCCGCAATGCCTACTACTTCCAGCTGATCGCTTCGCTGGCCAAGCACTACCGGTTCGACGTCGACGCGGCCTGGAACTCGCTGCCGGACAAGGTGCAGCAGGCCGTGCTGTACGGCAGCGGCGACGAAGCGATCACCTTCACCTACTTCACCGAAGCCGGTGGCCGCACCCAGCGCAAGCATCGCTTCGAGGGCATCATTCCCAACCTCGAGCGCCGCTACAAGGAAACCGAATCGCCGGCGGTGCGCGAAGAGCTGTCCAAGTACATCAGCGAACAACCCTGCCCGGAATGCCATGGCGCGCGCCTGAACAAGGCTGCACGCAATGTGTTCGTGGCCGACCGCCCGCTGCCGGAGCTGGTGGTGCTGCCGATCGACGAGGCGCTGAAGTTCTTCAGCGAGCTGAGTCTGCCGGGCTGGCGCGGCGAGATCGCCGCGAAGATCGTCAAGGAAATCGGCGAACGCCTCGGCTTCCTGGTCGACGTGGGCCTGGATTACCTGACCCTCGAGCGCAAGGCCGACACCCTGTCCGGTGGCGAGGCGCAGCGCATCCGCCTGGCCAGCCAGATCGGCGCCGGCCTGGTCGGCGTGATGTACGTGCTCGACGAACCGTCGATCGGCCTGCACCAGCGCGACAACGAACGCCTGCTCGGCACCCTCACCCGCCTGCGCGACCTCGGCAACACGGTGATCGTGGTCGAGCATGACGAGGACGCGATCCGCCTGGCCGACTACGTGCTGGACATCGGCCCGGGCGCGGGCGTGCATGGCGGCGAGATCGTCGGCCAGGGCACCCTGCAGGACATCCTGGAGGCACCGCGCTCGCTGACCGGCCAGTACCTGTCGGGCAAGCGCGCGATCGAGATCCCGGCGCGCCGGCACAAGCCGAACCCGAAGATGACCCTGCACCTGCGCGGGGCCAGCGGCAACAACCTCAAGGGCGTGGATCTGGCGATTCCGTCGGGCCTGCTGACCTGCGTGACCGGTGTGTCCGGCTCCGGCAAGTCGACCCTGATCAACGACACCCTGTTCTCGCTGGCTGCCAACGAGATCAACGGCGCCTCGCACCCGATCGCCCCGTACAAGGAGATCGATGGCCTGGACCTGTTCGACAAGGTGGTGGACATCGACCAGTCGCCGATCGGCCGCACCCCGCGTTCGAACCCGGCCACCTACACCGGCCTGTTCACTCCCCTGCGCGAACTGTTCGCACAGGTGCCCGAAGCGCGTGCACGCGGCTACTCGCCGGGCCGCTTCAGCTTCAACGTGCGTGGTGGCCGCTGCGAGGCCTGCCAGGGCGATGGCCTGATCAAGGTCGAGATGCACTTCCTGCCGGACGTGTACGTGCCGTGCGATGTCTGCCACGGCAAGCGCTACAACCGCGAGACGCTGGAGATCCTGTACAAGGGTTTCAACATCAACGACGTGCTGGAAATGACCGTCGAGGATGCACTGAAGCTGTTCGAGCCGGTGCCGTCGATCGCACGCAAGCTGGAAACGCTGATCGACGTCGGCCTGAGCTACATCAAGCTGGGCCAGAGCGCGACCACGCTGTCCGGTGGCGAAGCGCAGCGCGTGAAGCTGTCCAAGGAACTGTCGCGCCGCGATACCGGCCGCACCCTGTACATCCTCGACGAGCCGACCACCGGTCTGCACTTCCACGACATCGAAGCGCTGCTGGGCGTGCTGCACAAGCTGCGCGACGAAGGCAACACGGTGGTGGTGATCGAGCACAACCTGGACGTGATCAAGACCGCCGACTGGATCGTCGATCTGGGTCCGGAGGGTGGCCACCGCGGCGGCACCATCCTGGTCACCGGCACGCCGGAAGACGTGGCGGCCTGCCCGCAGTCGTACACCGGCCAGTTCCTGGCCCGCATGCTGCCCTCCACCAGCGCGCGCCCCGAGCAGCCGGCCGCCGTGGCCAACAAGCCCGACGCCCGCCCGCCGCGCAAGGTGAAGCCCGAGAAGCCGGCCAAGGTGGCGAAGAAGGCCGTGGCCGCCAAGAGCACCGGCAAGGCCAGCAAGAGCACGTCGAAGAAGAAGGACGCCTGATGAGCAGCGAACACAAGATCCTGGCCCGCATCCCGATCAGCGTGCGCTGGCGTGACATGGACAGCATGGGCCACGTCAACAACGCCAAGTACATTTCCTACCTGGAAGAAGCGCGCGTGCGCTGGATGCTGGGCGTGGACGGCGTGTCGATGACCGACCGCATCGCCCCGGTCGTGGCCGCGACCAACGTCAATTACCGGCTGCCGATCGTGTGGCCCAACGACATCGTGGTCGAATTGTTCGTCGAGCGCCTGGGCAACAGCAGCGTGACCATCGGCCACCGCATCGTCGACCAGCAGGACGCGTCGAAGCTGTATTCCGACGGCAACGTGGTGGTGGTCTGGATGGATACCCAGACCGGCAGGAGCGCGCCGCTGCCTGAGGCGATCCGCAACGCTTCCACCTGAAGGTAGTGCCGGCCGCTGGCCGGCAACCTCCAGACGCTTCGCGCATGCCGGCCAGCGGCCGGCACTACCGAACCCATTCAAAGGACTGAGATGATCCACCAGACTGAACTGCGCGACCTGCTGCCCGGCATGGTCCCCTTCCCTACCGATGTCTTCCCCGCCGACCAGACGTGGCTCGGCAAGCACCTGCTGCCGCTGCTGAAGATCGACCTCGGTGTGCTGCGCCCGGAACTGGCCGGCCAGGTGGCAACGATGCTGTGCCCGATCGAGCCGTACGACGGCTGCATCGGCGAAACCACCGAAGAACACCACAACGATTTCACCGGCACCAACTGGATCGCCTTCGAGCTGACCACCGGCAACCAGATGCGCTTCCTCGGCAACGAGGGCTATTTCATCGGCGACGCAGTACAGGACAAGGACGCGCAGGAACACATTGCGCAGATGCGCGACAGCTACGCCAAGGCCCGCGACTACCACGCCACGCATGGCCGCCTCGCCTGCTACTCGCGCTACGGCAAGGGTGAGGCCAGCGAGCGCGATTATCTGGATACGCTGGGGGGACAGATTTCCTGTGGCAACTGGATCGAAACGGCCGATATTCCGGCCGCCTTCACCCTGGAATTCACCGACGCCGCCAACGACCGGCATGCTCCAGATGATGCCGAACTGGCGATCATCCGCCGCGATGGCCACAAGTTCTTCGCCGTCGCCGAAGTCGCCGGCTACAACTGGTGCGCCACCGGCCCCGACGCGATCGTGATGCTGTATGAGCCGGTGAGCCGCACGGTGCTGTTCTCGTACGACTGGTCGTAAGACCCTGCGGTAGTGCCGGCCGCTGGCCGGCACTACCCGACCGTCATTTCGCGGCCTTGCGCACGGTCAACGCCGCACTCGCTTCGCCGCCGCCTTCCAGCTGCAGCCGCAGCGGTACCGCCTGCCCCTCCTTCAGCGCGCCCTGGCCCTGCATCAGCATCAGGTGCAGGCCACCGGGCTTGAGTTCGGCACGCGCACCGGCTGCCAGCGGCAGGCGCTCGATCGCACGCATGCGGCTGACCCCATCGACAATCGTGGTCTCGTGCAGCGACACGTCGCCGAAACTACTGCTGGTCGCACCGGTGATCACCACCGCCCTGCTGCAGCCGTTGTGGATCACGCCATAGCCGGCAGTCATGGTCATCGCCGGATTCGGTGGCAACCGCGCCCAACCCTGCTCCATCGTGACGCAGCGTGATTCCGCAGCCGAAGCCGATGCTGCGGCCGCACACAGCACCCACAGTACGCCAACGAATGGTTTGGTTATCATCGCCCAGGTTCCTTCTTCGCAACGAGACCCGCAGCATGACGACGCTCATCGAGGTGATCAACCATGGCCCCATCCGCGAACTGCGCCTGGCGCGGCCGCCGGTCAATGCACTGGACACCGAGCTGTGCCGGCAGTTGATCCATGCCATCGAACTGGCGATGGCCGAGGACGCGCACGGCATCGTGCTGTCCGGCAGCGAGCGCATCTTCACCGGCGGCATGGACGTGCCGCACCTGCTCTCGCATGGCGATGACAAGCACAAGCTGCTGGACACCTGGAACGCGTTCTTCGGCGCGGTACGCACGCTGGCCGAGAGCCGCATCCCGGTGGTTGCGGCGATTACCGGCCATGCACCGGCGGGCGGCTGCGTGCTGGCCCTGTGCTGCGACTACCGGGTAATGGCGCGCAGCGCCGATCCGTCGCGGCCGTATGCCATCGGCCTGAACGAGGTGCAGGTGGGCCTGATCGCGCCGGAGGGCATCCAGCGCCTGCTGCGCCGTGCGGTAGGCGTGCACCGCGCCGGCGTGCTGCTGACCACCGGTTCGCTGGTACCGGCCGAACAGGCGCTGCAGATCGGCCTGGTCGATGAACTGGCCGAAGGCGACCTGGTGGTGGCCCGCGCCGTGGCCTGGCTGCAGAACCTGCTGAAGCAGCCTCGGCAGCCGATGCTGCTGACCCGCGCCATCGCTCGCGCCGACCTGCACGAAGCGCTGCACCCGGACCTGATCCAGCTCGACCGCTTCGTCGACGCCTGGTTCGCTCCGGACGCACAGAACGCCCTGCAGGCCCTGGTGGCGCGCCTGGGCAAGTAGGCGGTTGGGGCATCGCGTGGCATCGGGGTCAGATCCCTTTCGCCAGGCGAAAGGGATCTGACCCCTGACCGGTATAATCAGTCCTTCTTCATTGCTGTGGCCGCCCCCTTGAACGACACGCCCGAACCCGTCGTCTCCGAGCTGATCGACCTGCTCACGCTGGAGCGGCTGGAGGACAACCTGTTCCGCGGGCAGAGCCGCGACATCGGCACCAAGTACGTGTTCGGTGGGCAGGTGCTGGGCCAGGCACTGGCTGCGGCGCAGGCCACGGTCGACAATGGCCGCCACGTGCACTCGCTGCACGCCTACTTCCTGCGCGCCGGCAACATCGACCACCCGATCGTCTACGACGTGGACCGCACCCGCGATGGCGGCAGCTTCTCGGTGCGACGGGTCACCGCGATCCAGCACGGCAAGGTGATCTTCTTCTGCGCGGCCTCGTTCCAGCAGGCCGAGACCGGCGCCGAGCACCAGCACAAGATGCCCGAAGTGCCGCAGCCGGAAGACATCGAACCGAACCGGCCGCTGCCGGCCGAAGTGCTGGAACGCCTCCCGATCAAGGTGCAGCGCTGGCTGTCGCGTGGCGGCCCGTTCGAGTTCCGCCACGTCTACCCGCGCGACGAACTGAACCCGCCCAAGCGCCCGCCCTACCACCAGGTGTGGCTGCGCCTGAGCGAGCCGGTCGGCGATGCACCGGAGCTGCACCAGGCGCTGCTGGCCTATGCCTCCGACTTCCACCTGCTGGGCACGGCAACCTTCCCGCACGGCATCAGCTACTACCACCCGCACGTGCAGATGGCCTCGCTCGACCACGCAATCTGGTTCCACCGCCCGTTCCGCGCAGACGACTGGCTGCTGTATTCGCTGGACAGCCCCAGCGCGCAGGATTCGCGCGGCCTGGCCCGCGGCCAGTTCTTCACCCGCAACGGCGTGCTGGTGGCCAGCACTGCGCAGGAAGGCCTGATCCGCGTCGTTCCTGACCAGGCCGCGGCCACTGCCGTGCCGGCCAAGGAGTAAACCCATGCGCCAGATCTTCAGCAGCCAGCGCGTGGAAACCGTCGAAGGCGTGGCCGAGCTCCTGCGCGGGCATGGCATCGAGGTCAAGGTGACCAACGGGCGCTCGTACAAGACCCGTCGCCGCGGCCAGTTCAGTTATACCGACCTGGGCAACGCCAACGCCTATCCGGCGGTATGGATCGTGCGTGCCGACGACCAGCCGCGCGCGCGCGAAATCCTGCGCGAGGCGCGCCTGCTCGACACCACCCGCCGCGACCACCCCACGGCCGAGTTCGCCTTCCGCGACGCGCCTGAAACGGGCAGCGGCGGCCGCAGCTGGGCCTGGCGCATCCGCATTGCCCTGCTGGTGGTGATTGCTGGCGTGGCGTTGGTCATCGGCCTGCGCCATCGCAGCGCCCCTGCCCCCGCCACCCCGGTGCCAGCCCCGCAGGCGCAGCCGCAGCAAGCCCAGCCGACCGCACCGGCACCGCCGGAAGAAGAGGAAGTGCGGGTCCGCATCCAGCCCTCGAAGTAACCTGGTGGTAGTGCCGGCCGCTGGCCGGCAACCGCAGCCTGCCGAATGGGCCCGTGAGTTGCCGGCCAGCGGCCGGCACTACCCTGTGGAAGGCAGGTCACATTCCGCACGCGGCTCCGTCTTGGGACACAATCCCTGCAGGAGCCCGCCGCCATGACGACCTTCGCCGCAAGCATCGACGAAACCCTGGAACGCGAACTGCCGGCCGCCAGCAGCGGTTGCCAGCATGCCTATGGCCGCATCGTGCTGGCCTGCCAGAACACGGTCACCGCCATTGCCCTGGCCATCACCGGCGACCGCCAGGCCAGCGAAGACATCGCCCAGGAAGCGTTCGTGAAGGGCTGGCAGCAACTTCACCAGCTGCGCAGCGCGACCAGCTTCCTGCCGTGGCTGCGGCAGATCACCCGCAACCTCGCCCGTGACTGGCTGCGCGCGCAACGCGGCCGACCGCTGAGCGGCGAGGCTGCCGAAGTGGCGTTGACCATGGCTGCGGATCCGACCCCGGGCGTGGCCGATCGCCTGCAGCGGCTGGAAGAGGAAATCGCCGCCGAGAACATCATCTCCGCCCTGCCCGCCGACAGCCGCGAAGTGCTCCTGCTGTATTACCGCGAAGGCCAGCATTCGCAGCAGGTCGCCGACCTGCTCGGGCTGAGCGACGCGGCAGTACGCAAGCGCCTGTCGCGTGCCCGTGCGCAGGTGCGCGAGGGCCTGCTGCTTCGCTTCGGCGAATTCGCACGCAGCAGCGCACCGAGTGCAGCGTTCGCAACGGCGGTGGTGTCGATGGTGATGATCGCCGCGCCCGGCACCGCCAGCGCGGCGATCCTGCTGGGAACCGGCTTCGGCGTGGGTGGCAGCAAGCTCGGCCTCGGTGGCGCCAGCGCTGCCGGCGGTACCGCGCTCGGCTCGTTGACCGCCACGCTGGGCCAGCTGCAGATGCTGCCTGCCTCAAGCTGGGCTGCGATCATCGGTGGCGTCGTCGGTGGCGCGCTCGGCAGCTATCTCGGCGGCCGTTTCCTGCTGTCGTACGCCGAGACCGGCGCCGAGCAGGTGCAGGTCCGCCGCTTCGTCAATCTCAGCACCGGCACCAGCCTGGGCTGGTGCCTGGCCATCCTGTTCACCGTGCTGCTGCAGGCGCCGATGTGGACGCAGCTGCTGGTGCTGGCACTGGGCCTGGTGGTGGTCAACTACCAGTGCCTGGTGACACTGCGGCGCATCATGGCGCCACTGCTCGCGCGTGATGCAGCACGGCGTGGGCGTCACGGTATCAACTGGAAGTACGAATCCATGTACGGCCTGACCGGCATGATGGCGGTGAACCTGATGGTCATCGGTGCCCTGGCCTACACGATGACGCGCAGCGGCCGCCTGTAACGGACAACGCCGGCAGTGCGCCGGCGTTGTCTCCGATCACCGCATTGACGCTCAGCGCTGCGGCTTCGGTGCGCCGCCATCGCGTGGACCGCCCTGGCGCGGGCCGCCGTGCATCGGGCCCTTGGCTGCGTCGAACTCGGCCTTGCTCAGCTGGCCGTCCTTGTTGGTGTCGGCGGCAGCGAACCAGGCATCACGATGCTGCTTCATGCGCAGCTCGCGGTCGGCCTTGTCCAGGTAACCGTCCTTGTTGAGGTCGAGCTGGTCGAAGCGCGCAGCCAGGCGCGGATCGGCCTTGGCCTCGTCGCGGCTGATGCGGCCGTCCTTGTTGACGTCCAGCCTGGCCCAGCGCTCACCGCCGTGGCCACGGCGGCCATGCTGCCAGCGCGGCAGCTCATCGCGCGAGAGCTTGCCGTCCTTGTTCTTGTCCAGCTCGTCGAACTTCGCGGCCAGGCGCGGATTGGCAGCCGCCTCGCTGCGGTCGATCACGCCGTCGCCATTGGTGTCCAGCTTGGCCGGGCGCTGCGCCGGCATGGCCGGGGTGTCGGCGGCCAGCGCGATTCCGGAAGCGGAGGTGCCCAGCAGCAGGGCCAGCAGCAGGGGGGTACGGATCATGAGGTCACTCCTGGGGATGGGAACAGCGTCGGGGTGATCACTTCACCCTCGGGGGACAACAACGCCCGGGCGCGACGTCGGTTGACGCCACTGCCGATTCCATTCATCCGCTGGACAGTCGCCGCCTCTGCGACAGGCTGGGGCTATGCTGTGCCCATGGCGATACATGGCGACAGAGACGACGAACTGCGACTTTTCCAGACCGGCGAGCACCCCTGCGGGTACTGGTCGGACCGGGTGGCGCGCGACCTGGTGCTGGATCCGCACGATCGCCGGCTGGGTGGCCTGTACCCGCTGGCACTGAGCTGGGGCTTCCGCCGCAGCGGCGACCTGGTCTACCGGCCGCACTGCGCGCACTGCCAGGCCTGCGTGGCGGTGCGGATCCCGGTGGCGCGCTTCGCCCCGGACCGCAGCCAGCGCCGCTGTGCCGCCCGCAATGACGACCTGGAGGTGCGGATCACTGCCGCCACCGCCCGCGACGACCTGTTCGCGCTGTATCACCGCTACCTCACCCACCGCCACGCCAATGGCGGCATGGACGACCACGGCCCGCACGAATTCGAGCAGTTCCTGATCGGCAGCTGGTCGCACACCCGCTTCATGGAGATGCGCCTGCCCGGCCACGACGGCCAGCCCAGCCAGCTGCTGGGGGTGGCGGTGACCGACGTCACCGAGCATGGCCTGTCGGCGGTCTATACGTTCTTCGACCCGGACCACGCCGCGCGCGGGCTGGGTACCTTCGCGATCCTGCAGCAGATCGAGTGGGCGCGCCGCGAGGGGCTGCCGCACGTGTACCTGGGCTACTGGATCCGCGGGCACCAGAAGATGGACTACAAGCGCCGTTTCCATCCCCTTGAGGCCTACGACGGCCGCCGCTGGCACGATTTCGACAACGAACTGGACGGGCGCTGACAAACCGCTGACACCGGGCCGGGTGCAGAATAGGGGGATGAACGCCAAACCCCTGATCCTCGCCCTGGCCCTGCTCTGCGGCGCCACCGCCCCCGCCTTTGCCACGTCCCCCGCGATGACTGAGAAGCCGTCCACTGCGCTGCGCCTGGCCACCTACAACACCTCGCTGTACTCCGACGACGCCGGTGGCCTGATCAAGGAGCTGGAGGGCGACAGCGAGCACGCACGCAAGATCGCCGCGGTGCTGCAGCAGGTGCGCCCGGACCTGGTGCTGCTGAACGAGTTCGACTTCGACGACGCCCATCGCGCCGCAGACCTGTTCCAGAAGCGCTACCTGGAAGTGGCCCAGCCTGGCGGCGGCAAGCCGCTGCACTTCGCCTACCGCTACCTGGCCCCGGTCAACACCGGCGTGCCCAGCGGCCTGGACCTGGACAACAACGGCGTGGTCGGCGGCGAGGGCCGCAGCCGTGGCAATGACGCGTGGGGCTACGGCCTGCACCCGGGCCAGTACGGCATGCTGGTACTGTCGCGCTACCCGATCGATGAAGCCAAGGTACGCAGCTTCCAGCTGCTGAAGTGGAGCGCGATGCCCGGTGCGATCCGCCCGGTCGACCCACGTACCGGCCAGAGCTTCTACAACGATCATGTGTGGTCGCAGCTGCGCCTGTCGTCGAAGTCGCATTGGGACGTGCCGGTGAAGACCCCGGCCGGCGTGGTCCACGCGCTGGTCTCGCATCCGACCCCGCCGGTGTTCGATGGCCCGGAAAAGCGCAACGCGGCGCGCAACCATGACGAACTGCGCCTGTGGCAGGAATACCTGTCCAAGGGTGATAAGCCCTGGCTGTGCGACGACAAGGGCCAGTGTGGCGGCCTGGCGCAGGACGCGCGCTTCGTGATCCTTGGCGATCTGAACAACGACCCGGTCGATGGCGATGGCCGCCACGAGGCGATCGTCGAGCTGATCGAGAACGCGCGCGTGCTGCGCTACCCCACCCCGCGCAGCGTCGGCGGCGAGCAGACCAGCCTGGCCTATGCGGCCAAGGGCATCGAGCGCAAGGGCGCGCCGTTCCACGCCACCGGCGATTTCGGCCCGAAATCCGGCACCATGCGCCTGGACTACGTGCTGCCCTCGACCGGCTTCGAATACGTGGGCAGCGGCATCTTCTGGCCGGCCAATGAAAGCCCGGAAGCGAAGATCGCCGACGGCAGCGACCACCATCTGGTGTGGGTGGACGTGAAGCCGTAACCGGCGCAGCCGCCGGGCATCACCCGGCGCCACCGGTTGCTGAAGATGTTGTAGAGCCGAGCCCATGCTCGGCTACTGCAACCAACCAAGCTTAGTAGCTCTGCCAGTCAATCTGAGCGTCAGCCCCGAGACAGCGGTCCTGCCAAGCCTGCTCCCGACCCAGGGAATCGATGAACTCATCCTCGGAAAGCTGCTCATATCCGAGCTCGATTTCCATCTTGTTCTCTGGATCCAGATGAAACGTCAAACTCGTCCAGAGTGCATGGTGCCATTGCGCAAAGAGCTGATGCATCTCCAGAAGCGCTGCTTCCGCATCATCTGGAATTTCTAGATAGCCGTATGAGCCTGACGGCTTGCGGTAGAACGCCCAACCCGACCGGGCATTCTTGAAGATCTCGAAGTTCAGCCAGGTCCCGCATTGGTCGGTAGGCATGGCATCAATCAGTGATTGGCCAATTCGGTGATACAAGGCAGGTAGCGCTGATGTAAGCCGCTCGTCCAAGCCTTCTCCTGAGGTGTCTTTGGCATTCATCCGTCAGAAGATAAAACACGCAGGATTCTGACGCTCAACCAGATGTCACTTTTCAGTTCGAAGGTGCGGCGAAGCGTTTACCTGCTTTGCGGCAAATCCTCCAACAGCGTCATTCGGCGCTCAATAGCGCCCCGGTAGACCGCGCAAGACTGAATACTTGAATCCATTGTCGGGCTGAAAGCGTCACATGGAAAAGCAGCCGAGCGTGGGCTCGGCTCTACAGAAGATTCCCGCCGGGCATGGCCCGGCGCTATCGTTTTACGGGCGCAGTTCGACGCCGATGGCGTCGGCGGCATCACGCGCGATGGCGCGTGCTTCGTCGATGGTTTCCGCGCGCGCCAGGGTCACACCGACGCGGCGGTGGCCATGCACGCTCGGCTTGCCGAACAGGCGCACGGCGGTATCCGGCACCTGCAGCGCGGCGGCGACATTGTTGAAGTACGGCACACCCTCGCCGTGTGCCAACAGCGCGCACGACGCCGACGGACCACTCTGGCGGATCACCGGAATCGGCAAGCCGAGGATCGCGCGCGCGTGCAGCGCGAACTCGCTCAGCTCCTGCGATACCAGCGTCACCAGGCCGGTATCGTGCGGGCGCGGCGACACTTCGCTGAACCACACTTCGTCGCCCTTCACGAACAGCTCGACGCCGAACAGGCCCCAGCCGCCAAGGTCGTCGGTGATCGCACGCGAAATCTCTTCGGCACGCGCCAGTGCCGCGCTCGACATCGGCTGCGGCTGCCAGCTTTCGCGGTAGTCGCCGTCCTTCTGCAGATGGCCGATCGGCGCGCAGAACGAGGTGCCACCGGCATGGCGCACGATCAGCAGGGTGATCTCGTAATCGAAGTCGATGAAACCCTCGACGATGCAGCGGCCGGCGCCGGCGCGGCCACCGGTCTGTGCGTAGTCCCAGGCCGGAGCGATGTCCGCTTCGCTGCGCAGGGTGCTCTGGCCCTTGCCCGAGGAAGACATGACCGGCTTGACCACGCACGGCAGGCCGATGGCGGCCACGGCAGCACGGTACTCGGCCTCGGTATCGACGAAGCGGTACGGCGAGGTCGGCAGGCCCAGGGTTTCGGCGGCGAGGCGGCGGATGCCCTCGCGGTCCATGGTCAGGCGCGCGGCGCGTGCGGTCGGGATCACCCGCAGGCCCTGCTCCTGCTCCAGCTGGACCAGGGTCTCGGTATGGATGGCCTCGATCTCCGGCACCACCAGATGTGGCTGCTCCTGGGCGATCAGGGCGCGCAGCGCCATCGCATCGAGCATGTCGATCACGTGCGAGCGGTGGGCGACCTGCATGGCCGGGGCATCGGCGTAGCGGTCAGCGGCGATCACTTCCACGCCCAGCCGCTGCAGCTCGATGGCCACCTCCTTGCCAAGTTCGCCCGAGCCCAGCAGCAGCACGCGGGTGGCGGAGGGGGACAACGGAGTTCCAAGCTTGGCCATGGCGGTTCCAGCAGCGACGTGAAGGCGGGTGGGCATTCTAGCTGGCCGCGCACCCTGACCATGGCATCCGACGAACGGTAGTCGACAAGTGATATCAATTTGATATCTTCAATTCGAACCCTCAAGGAAGTACCGCCATGAAAGAGAAGTCGCTTGCCTCCCTCAACGGCCTGGGCACCCTGGCCGGATCCCTGCTGGTCGCGCTGGCGGGTACCGCACTGTTCGTACTCGGGGCGACGACCAGGACCGATTCCGGCTCACCGAACCTGCTGCTGATGCTGGCCGGCATGCTGGTGATCTTCGCTGCGGTCTTCATCCTGGCCGGCCTGTACACCATCCAGCCCAACCAGGCGGCGGTGCTGAGCCTGTTCGGCAAGTACGTCGGCACCGTCAAGGACAACGGCCTGCGCTGGAACAACCCCTTCTATGCCAAGCGCCGGGTCAGCCAGCGCGTGCGCAACTTCGAGAGCGGCAAGCTGAAGGTCAACGAGCTGGACGGCAGCCCGATCGAGATCGCTGCGGTCATCGTCTGGCAGGTGGTCGATGCCTCCGAGGCCGTCTACAACGTGGACGACTACGAAAGCTTCGTGCACATCCAGTCCGAATCGGCGTTGCGCGCGATGGCCACCAGCTATCCCTACGACCAGCACGAGGAGGGACAGCTGGCGCTGCGCAGCCATGCCAGCGAGATCTCCCAGCACCTGAAGAACGAGCTGGCCGAACGCCTGGCCGACGCTGGCGTGCAGGTGATCGACGCACGCATCAGCCACCTCGCCTACGCCGCCGAAATCGCCCAGGCGATGCTGCAGCGGCAGCAGGCCAACGCAGTGATCGCTGCACGCACGCGCATCGTGGCCGGTGCGGTCGGCATGGTTGAAATGGCCCTGGCCGAACTGCAGAAGAACGGCGTGGTGCAGCTGGATGAGGAACGCAAGGCGCACATGGTCAGCAACCTGCTGACCGTGCTGTGCTCGGACCGCGGCACCCAGCCGATCGTCAACGCCGGTTCGCTGTACTGAACCACCCTCGCAACGGGGCGCCCCACCGCCACGCCAGGAGCTTGCATGAGTGAGAAGAAAGCCTACCCGCTGCGCATCAATGCCGACGTCCTGGCCGCCGCGCAACGCTGGGCTGACGACGAGCTGCGCAGCCTCAACGCGCAGATCGAGTATGTGCTGCGCGACGCCCTGCGCAAGGCAGGCCGCCTGCCGAAACCCACGCCATCTTCAGAGGACAAGGAATGAGCAAGCGCTGGAGCTACCAGACGATCGAGGTCAAGACGTCCATGATGGGCCTGCTCAAGGCCGAGGACATCCAGAGCGAACTGAGCCGCCAAGGCCAACTGGGCTGGGAGCTGGTCAACATCATCATCCCCGCACCGATGCGCCCGGCGATGCTGGTGTTCAAGAAGGAGGCCTGAGCCATGGGCGCCAGCGATCCGAAACAGTACGAGGTGGCCGAGAGCTCGCCGTTGCGCGTGCTGTGGATCGTGCTGCCCCTGCTCGCCGCCTTCGTGGCCTGCTTGTATGCGCAGCTGTACAAGGCGCCGGCCAGTGCCCCCTGGATCGAAGTAACGCTGTCGCCGCCCTGGTTCCGGATGGGCGGCAGTGCCGCCTGGAGTCTGCTGGTGATCGCGGTACTCGGCATCGGGTTGGGCGCAGCATTCTTCCGTCGCCGGGTGGAACTGGCCGACAACGTGCTGGATGTGCGCTCGACGATGTACCGCCGCCGCGTACCGGTGGCGCAGCTGCGGCTGGACCAGGCTGAGGTGGTCGATCTGCAGCGTGACCCCCGCTATGGCATCCGCTTCAAGACCAACGGCTACGCAATGCCGGGCTTCTATTCCGGCCACTTTCGCCTGCAGGGCGGCGCCAAGGGCTTCGCGCTGGTCACCAACCGCGCGCGCGTCCTCGCCCTGCCGGTCCGCGATGGCAGCACCCTGCTGCTCAGTCTCGATCAGCCACAGGCGCTGCTGGAAGCACTGCGCAAGGTGGCCGTGCCGGGCCCGCGGCAGTAAGCTGCGGCGATGCAACGACGCCTGCCCCTGCTGATCAATACCGAAGCCATCGAACTGTGGCCCGCAGACCTGCTGCGTGCGCGCAGCAATCTCGACGCGCGCCTGCTGTCACGAGCGAACTGGGTGCTGCGGCGCAAGTGCGATGGCCGTTACCTGGCGGCAGTGGTGGAACACGGCGTGCACGCCATGGTGCCGCGCCTGGCGCGCGAGCCCGGGGCCGAGGAAGCACTGGCCTTGCTGGATGCAGCCGCGGCCCCGCCATTCGGTGCAAATCTGGAAGCGCAGTGGCTGCCCCTCGCCGGGCTGCAGCAGCGCCTGCAGCAGCTCGGCCTGGATGCCCAGCGCTATGCCGACGACAGCGGCCTGCCGCTGGAACCCGAACCGTGCCTGCTGCACTTCGCTGGGCGCGACCGCTTCGCCCGCCCGCTGTGGCTGCGCCGCGGCGCTGCACAGGGCTGGCGGCGGATGCGTCTGCATGCAGCGCGCGATGGCATCGCACTGGATGCAATCTCCGGCTTCCGCAGCCATGCCTACCAGCTGGGCATCTTCGAACGGAAACGGGCGCGCGGGCTGAGCGTGACGGAGATCCTGAAGGTGAATGCCGCGCCGGGGTTCAGTGAACACCACAGCGGCCATGCGCTGGACATCGGCACGCCGGGCGATGCCCCGGCCGAGGAATCGTTCGACGCTACCGATGCGTTCGCCTGGCTGCAGGCCCATGCCGCTGGGCACGGCTTCTGGTTGAGCTACCCGCGCGACAACCCGCACGGCATCGTCTACGAACCCTGGCACTGGTGCTGGAGACCGGGTAACGGCTGAGTCCCTCGTGGCGACCGCAAGGCGAAATTCATGGGGCTGTCCGGGCGGGTGCGCTGCGCAGGGGACGCCGTAAATACGTCCCTGTAGGCTCGGGCGCGCCATCCATGGCGCTTACGCCCTGCGCAACCCACCCGCCCGGCCACGGACAGATTCCGCGTGCGTCCGCCACGGGATGGAACAAGAGAGCAAAGACAAAAGCGGGTCGCTTCGCTCGAAGCTTCTACAACGGATCAGCGCGCGGCTGTTGGGTCCGCCTTCAAGCGAGCCGAGCACCACAGGTCCGGCGAGGGCGAAGAGGTGCGTGCGATTTGTAGAGCCGAGCCACGCTACGCTCGGCTGCTCTCCGCCCCGTCCCTCGACGGGCCGAGAAGCGCAGAGGACCGGTGCGCAGCACCGGCTCGCGGCCGGCGGTGCGTTTCTTTTGGTTACCTTTCTTTTCGCGCGAAAAGAAAAGTAACGCCCATGAACGGTGCAGATCGCATCAGCATGGATCGAAGCAACAACGTCGACTCGGTCACCGCCTCAACGCATTGATCGCCAGCAACACCCATCCGGCCATCATGCTGGTGCCACCGATCGGCGCCATCCGTGTCGGCCACTGCCACAACGCCCCACCCACCAGGCTGCCGGAAAACAGCACGACCCCCAGCAGCAGCACGTACAGCGCCAGGTGTGCGATCGCCCCCTGCGCGCGCGGCCCAAGCGCCACCAGCACCGCGCCATGCGCGAACGCATACAGCGCCGCCATGTTCAGATGCTGCTGCGCCAACGGGTCGGCTACGCCATGCGATGCATAGGCAGACAGGCCGATCGAGGCGGCAGCCAACAGCGCCCCCAGGCAGGCCAGCAGGGAAGGCTTACGTGCGCGACGTTCCAGATTGAACATGAGGGCTCCTTGCGCAGCGCCCCTTGACGGGCGCCGGATGAAAAAAAACGCGCCGCAATGAGCGGCGCGTTTTCGTGTCCAACACTACATGGGTCAGCCGGGGATTACTTGACGGCCCAGTAGATGTCGTAGGTACCTTCCGGGGTGAACGACTTGTCGATGCCGTCCTTCCAGGTTTCGTACGGACGGTCGATGACTTCGTTGCCCGAGGTCACGGCCCAGGCACGCAGGCCGTTGCGCGCCACGTCCAGACCCGCCATGTGGCCGGTGTAGGCCGCATGCGCCGAACGGTGCGGAGCAACGTGCACGTACTTGACCGGAGCGCCGCCGTCGATCTTGACGGTCAGCTCGTCGGCAGCAGCACCTTCAGCACCCTTCTTCTTCACCGGCTGGGCGATGTCGAAGGCGTACTTCTCCTGGCCGAAGTCGGTGGTGATGATGCGGAACGGACCGGCAGCTTCAAGGCCATTGGCCTCCATCACGCGCTTGATCCACTCCTGGTTGTCCTTGATGGATTTGGTGATGGTGTCCTGACCGCGGTCCACGTTGCCGGCGTTGACCACCAGCAGGTTCTCGGCCGGCACTTCAACGATGGCCAGGTCGGTCAGCGGGGCTTCCGGCGTGCGGTAGTCCACGTTCGGCACGGTTGCGAGCATGTTGGCCATGCGCGACAGACCCATCTTGATGTCGTCGCCGATCTGGCGGCTGACATACAGGCCGGCGTAACGGCCGAACAGGTCGAAGCCGTACTTCACCGAGTAGTCCTGGGTGATCTTGACGTTGCGACCGCCCTTGCCGGTCGGCTCCAGGTTGAAGGTGGTGACCTTGTCGTGACCCTTGGTGGCGTCCTCGATGGCGATCACAACACGCTTGTTCTCTTCGGCTTCGGTGATCTTCCAGGAACCGGTACCCAGGTCCTTGGAGGTGAAGTCGAGGGTGGCACCGACACCCGAGGCCGGGCCGGACAGCTTCAGGTCAACGGCGGGATCGCGCAGTACCAGCGGGTTCCAGTCCTTGAAGCGGCGCAGGCTGCTGACCGTGTCGTACACGATCGTCATCTTGCGGTTGGTCTCGATGCTTTCGGTGATGTGACGCTCGCCCGGCAGACATACGCCAATGATGACGAACAGGCCAGCCACGATCCCCAAGGCGATCAGGAACTCGATAATACGGGTCATTCAGAGAGTCTCCGGGGCCGATCCCACGGCCGGGTTGATTGAAGCGAAGCGCCAATCCTAGCAGGCTTCGCGGGCATTGTTTATCGGGATTGGCGCACCGGTTTCCCTGCCGGCTGCGTATTTGTATGGACAAAGGATTCGAAGGGTAACGCATACCGCTACCCGGCAAGTAGGGGGCAACCTTGGCGGAAACCCCGGACTACGACCCAAGTCTTTGTACTTGAAAGATTTTTTCTCAGACCAGCTGGAGCTCGAACGCCTTCAATACGGCACGCGTACGGTCGCGCACACCCAGCTTGGAAAGGATGTTGGACACGTGGTTCTTGATGGTGCCCTCGGCGACGCCCAGCGAATTGGCGATCTCCTTGTTGGAGAAGCCACTGGCCATCAGCCGCAGGATCTCGGTCTCGCGGTCGGTCAACGGGTCCGGGCGGTCCAGGCTGACGAATTCATTGCGCATGTGCTCCAGGCCGGACAGCAGGCGCTGGGTTACCGCCGGCTGCACCAGCGATCCCCCGTCGGCCACGGTGCGGATGGCACCGACCAGCTGTGCCAGGGTGACGTCCTTGAGCAGGTAGCCCTTGGCACCGGCCTTGAGCCCGGCCAGCACCAGCTGGTCGTCGTCGAAGGTGGTGAGGATGATGGTCGGCGGCAGCTGTTCCTGCCGCGACAGCACCTGCAGGGCCTCCAGCCCCGACATCACCGGCATGCGCATGTCCATCAGCACCACGTCGGGGCGTACCTGGGGGATCAGCTCGACCGCCTGCCGGCCGTCGCCGGCCTCGGCCACCACCTCGATGCCGTCGTCGAGCGCCAGCAGGGAGCGGATTCCCTGCCGCACCAGGGTTTGGTCGTCGACCAGGCAGACGCGAATCATCAACGCACTCCTTCAGGAACCTTGGTAAGGGCCGCCACCAGCACCGTTGCCGGCACCGTCGCCCGCAGCCGGAAACCCTCACCGGGGCGGGTTTCGATCTGCAGCTGGCCACCACATTGTTGCAGGCGCTCGCGCATGCCGCGCAAGCCATTGCCCACATTGACCATATCCGCGCCGACGCCGTCGTCGCGGGCCTCGACCACGACCCGATCGGGGGCTTCACGGTACACCTTGATCCACAGGTGGCGGGCACTGGCATGGCGCACCGCGTTGGTGATGATCTCCTGGGTGCAGCGCAGCAGTACGTGGGCCCGCTGCGGGTCCTCCACGTTCAGCGGATCCTCGATCTCCAGCTGGATGTCCAGCGAGGGCACGTTCTCGGTCAGCGGGCGCAGCGCCGCAGCCAGATCGATCGCGCCGGTCTCGCGCAGCTGGCTCACCACCTCGCGCACGTTGCCCAGCAGCAGCTTGGCCAGCGCGTGCGAGCGCTTCACGTGATCGAGGGCCTGGCCCTCGGCCAGGTGCCCGGCGACCTCCAGGTTCAGGGTCAGCGCGGTCAGCTGGTGGCCCAGCAGGTCATGCAGTTCGCGCGAAATGCGGGTGCGTTCGTTGACCCGCGCGCTCTCGGCCAGCAGGGCGCGGGTGGCGCGCAGTTCCGAATTGAGCCGGCGCTGCTCGTCGCGGGCCTCGGTCTGCTGCCGCGCGACCAGGCTGGTCACAAAGATGAACATGGAGAAGCCGCCATACAGCAGCGACTGCATCACCGCTTCGAACAGCGGGAAGCGCAGCAGCAGGTAATAGACCGGAGCCACGGCCAGCTGGCTGACCAGCAGCCACAGCACGCCCAGCCGTACCGACAGCATCCACGGAATGACCCCGGCGGCCACCATCATCAGGATGCTGCCCAGGCCCGACCCGCTGAGGAAGCTGACCCCCAGCGCCGAGACCGTCAGCAACAGCAGCAGGCCGCGGTCCAGCCAGCTGGTATGGCTGTCGCTGCGCAGGATGCGGGTCAGCCAGTAGTAGGCCGTGCCGAAGGACAGGTAGGCGACGAACAGCAGGATCGCCCAGCCGCCCATGTCAGCGCGGCTGTGCAGGTTCTCGAACTGCGAGTACGCCAGCGGCAGGCCGACCATGACCCAGGTGAACAGGCCGGCCAGGCGGAGGACGCGGGTATGGCTGAGGACTCCCAACATGCCAGCACTCTACGGGTCCGGCCTGCGTCGCGCACTCCCACGGAAGTCATGCCCCTGCGGTCGCCTGTTCATGCCGCAGCCCACCCCGGGCATGCAATAATCGTACGCAGGGTCCCTTGATGGACCAACCGCGTTACCCCACGGAGTCACAATGTCGATTGTCATCCGCGACGTGCGCGAGCACGAGCTCGATTCCGTCCTGGCTTTGAACAACAATGCTGGCCTGGCCATCCTTCCCCTGGATGCGGCCCGCCTGCGCCTGTTCTATGAAACCGCTGAATACTTCCGCGTCGCCGAGCGCGACGGCAACCTGGCCGGCTTCCTGATCGGCTTTGGCAGCGACAGCCAGCACGACAGCAGCAATTTCGCCTGGTTCAAGCAGCAGCTGGACACCCCGTTCTTCTATATCGACCGCATCGTGGTCGCCAGCCGCCGTCGTGGCGGCGGCGTCGGCCGTGCGTTCTATGCCGACGCGCAGAGCTTCGCCGAGCTGCGCTACCCGCAGATGACCTGCGAAGTCTTCCTCGACCATGGCGCCGATGCCGCCCTGCTCTTCCACGGCAGCTTCGGCTTCCGCGAGCTGGGCCAGAACACGATGCCGCAGGTCGATGTGCGCGCCAGCATGCTGGCCAAGGAACTGTGCAGCTACCCCTGGGTCAAGGAGACCTACGGCGGCAAGCTGCCGGATGTGGCATGGACACGCGCACGGCAGCTGCCGGCGCAGGCACAGCGGCCGACGGGGACCTGAGCGTGGCGGTGAATTTCGATTACGAACAAGCCGGTGAACTGAAGATCGGCCAGGTGGGCATCGCCAACCTGCGCATCCGTACCCTTGATGTCGAACGCCTCGTGCAGGAAATGCGCGAGCGCGTGACCCGCGCCCCGAAGCTGTTCGGCCGCGCCGCGGTGATCCTCGACTTCGGCGGCCTGAGCCAGGTGCCGGATGTGGCCACCGCGCAGGCGCTGGTCGATGGCCTGCGCAGCGCCGGCGTGCTGCCGGTGGCGCTGGCCTATGGCACCAGCGCGATCGACCTGCTCTCGCAGCAGCTCGGCCTGCCGCTGCTGGCCAAGTTCCGCGCGCAGTACGAGCGTGCCGAGGCCGAACCGGCCCCGCCGCCGCCTGCACCGGAGCCGCGCCGCGCCGCCCGTGCCGAACCGAAGCCCGCCCCGGCAACGCCGGTGGCCAAGGTGGCCGACGCGGCTGCACCGAAGCCGGGCCGCATGCAGCTGGGCAACGTGCGTTCGGGCCAGCAGCTGTACGCGGAAAACTGCGACCTGACCGTGATGGCCACCGTCGGCGCCGGCGCCGAGGTCATCGCCGATGGCAGCATCCACATCTACGGCACCCTGCGCGGCCGCGCGCTGGCCGGGGCCCAGGGCAACACCGCGGCACGCATTTTCTGCCGTGATTTCCATGCGGAACTGGTCGCCATTGCCGGCCATTACAAGGTACTGGACGATGTCCCGGACAACCTGCGCGGCAAGGCCGTGCAGGTCTGGCTGGAACAGGACCAGATCAAGATCGCTGCGCTGGACTGACGCAGCCCCCAAACAGAATCATCAGGAGAAGTCCTTTGGCTGAAATCATCGTAGTCACCTCCGGCAAGGGCGGCGTCGGCAAGACCACTTCCAGCGCGAGCCTGGCCTGCGGCCTGGCGCGGCGCGGCAAGAAGGTGGCGGTGATCGACTTCGACGTCGGCCTGCGCAACCTCGACCTGATCATGGGCTGCGAACGCCGCGTGGTGTATGACTTCGTCAACGTCGTGCACGGCGAAGCCACCCTCAAGCAGGCCCTGATCAAGGACAAGCGCTTTGACAACCTGTACGTGCTGGCCGCCTCGCAGACCCGCGACAAGGACGCACTGACCCAGGAAGGCGTGGGCAAGGTCCTGAAGGACCTGGCCGCCGACGGTTTCGACTACATCATCTGCGACTCCCCGGCCGGCATCGAGAAGGGTGCCTTCCTGGCGATGTATTTCGCCGACCGCGCGGTGGTGGTGGTGAACCCGGAAGTGTCGTCGGTGCGCGACTCCGACCGCATCATCGGCCTGCTCGACTCGAAGACCCACAAGGCCGAGTCCGGCCAGGACGTGCCGGCCTTCCTGCTGCTGACCCGCTACACCCCGGTGCGCGTGGAAAGCGGCGAGATGCTGAGCATCGCCGACGTCGAGGAAGTGCTCGGCCTGAAGGCGATCGGCGTGATTCCGGAGTCGGGCGACGTGCTCAACGCCTCCAACAAGGGCGAGCCGGTCATCCTGGATGTCGAATCCGCTGCCGGCCAGGCCTATGAAGACGCCGTCGCGCGCATCCTCGGCGAAGAACGCCCGATGCGCTTCACCAACGTCGAGAAGAAGGGCTTCTTCAGCAAGCTGTTCGGAGGGTAAGCATGGGCCTGTTTGATTTCCTCAAAGCGAAGAAGACCACCGCCGAAACCGCCAAGAACCGCCTGCAGATCATCATCGCGCAGGAACGCAGCCACCGCGGTGGCCCGGACTACCTGCCGCTGCTGCAGCGCGAGCTGCTGGAAGTGATCAAGAAGTACGTGAACATCGACGTCGATGCGGTGAAGGTCGACCTGGTGAAGGATGGCCAGCACGACGTGCTGGACATTTCCGTGGCGCTGCCCGAAGGCCCGGACAAACCCTGATCCCCTGCCCCGCCCGTGCCTGCATGGGCGGGGCTGCCTGACCCGCATGACCGATACGACAACCGCCGTGGACATCACCTGCGTGGGCGACATCGCCTTCGCCGACGCGCAGCGCCTGCTCGCCGCGCATGGCCTTCGGCTGCACCACGTGGCGCCCGGCGAACCGATTCCCGGCAGTTACTGGGGCGAGCCAGAGGCCGGCATCATCGCCAGCAACGTCTACGTGCGCGATGACACGCCCGTGCACTCGATGCTGCATGAGGCCTGCCACCTGATCGTACTGCCGCCGGAGCGGCGTGCGCAGGTGCACACCGATGCCACCGACTCGGTGGCCGAGGAAGACGCGACCTGCTACCTGCAGATCGTGCTGGCCGGGCAGCTGCCCGGTGTCGGCAGCCAGCGGCTGATGGCCGACATGGATGCTTGGGGGTATACGTATCGGCTGGGATCCACGAAGGCGTGGTTCGAGCAGGACGCCGAGGACGCGAAGGCGTGGTTGATCGAACGCGGATTGCTGCAGGCGGCGTAACCGCCGCTGGTGGGTGCGGACCTTGGTACGCACCATTCACGCATGGCGTGGATCTACTGTAGAGCCGAGCCCATGCTCGGCTGCTCTTCGCTGTTACCTGCACAAATACAGATGCAACCGAGCGCGGGCTCGGCTCTACAGGATCTGCCCAATCGCCCCGTGCACAATCACCCCTGCCCGGCCAGCGTCCGCAAGGTAATGCCGACGATGTAGGCCAGGTACGTGCCGGTGGCATAACCCATCGTTCCCAGCAGCACGCCGACCGGCGCCAGGGCCGGATGGAACGCCGCGGCCACCACCGGCGCCGAGGCTGGGCCACCAATGTTCGACTGCGAACCGATGGCGAAATAGAAGAACGGCACCTTCAGCAGCTTGCCCAGGCACCACAGCAGCACGATGTGCACGCTGATCCAGATGATGCCCAGCAGGAACAGCCACGGGCGATCCAGCAGCGCCAGCAGATCCATCTGCATGCCGATGCAGGCGATCAGGAAGTACAGCAGCAGCGAGCCCAGGCGCGATGCGCCCGCACCTTCCAGGTTGCGCGCACGGGTGAAACTGAGGCTGAGGCCGAGCGTGGTCGACAGCACCACCACCCACACGAACGGCGCGTCCAGGCTGAACTGCGCAGCCCAGCTGACATTCGCCTTGAACCACGCCGCCAGCGGTGCGCCAATGGCGTGAGCCAGGCCGACACCGCCGAAGGCCACCGCCACGATCAGCATCAGGTCGGTGAGGCTGGGAATGCGCTCGTGTTCGGCCTGGAAGCGCGCAATGCGCTCCTTCAGCTCATCGATGGCCGAGGTATCGGCACCACTGCGTGCGTCGATCTTCGCCGCGCGCCCGGCCAGGAAGATCAGCGCGGCCATCCATACGTAGCCGACCCCCACGTCGACCACCGCGAACTGTCCGAAGGTGGTCGCATTGACGTCGAACACTTCACGCATCGCCAGCATGTTGGCGCCGCCACCGATCCAGCTGCCGGCCAGCGCGGCCATGCCGGCCCAGGTGTCGCCGGCCACGGTTTCCGGATGCACGGCACGCATCAGCAGGAACGCCACCACCGCACCGAGCATGATGCTGGCCGAGGCCCCCAGGTACATCAGCACCAGCTTCGGGCCGAGCCGCAGGATGCCCTTGATGTCGACCGCAAGGGTCAGCAGGATCAGCGCCGCCGGCAGCAGGATGTCGCGCGCGATCGGGTTGTAGAGCCGGGTGTTCTGCCCGTCGATCAGGCCGACGGTGTTGTAGATGCCGGGAATCAGGTAGCACAGCAGCAGTGCCGGCACGAAGGTGTAGACGCGCTTCCACAGGCCCTGCTCCCGCGAGGCGGTCCAGAACACGGCGCCAAGGGTGGCGGCGATCAAACCGAAGACGACGATGTCGTTCTGGATCATGCAGGGGCTCTTGTAGAGCCGAGCCATGCTCGGCTGCTGTTGGCGAAGGTGTGCCGACCAACGGTCGGCACCCACCGGCGGGAACATCGGCACCCACCGGCGGAGACAAAAGCGCCGCCCCTAAGGGCGGCGCTGCAATCATCAATTGCCGATGTGCTGCTTCAGCCAGGCATTGACGGTGTCATGCCACAGGATGCTGTTGTTCGGCTTCAGCACCCAGTGGTTTTCATCCGGGAAGTACAGGAACTTCGATTCGATGCCCTGGCGCTGGGCGGCGGTGAATGCGGCCAGGCCCTGCTCGACCGGAATGCGGAAGTCCTGCTGGCCGTGGATGACCAGGATCGGCTTCTTCCAGTCCGCCACGTGGTTGACCGGGTTGAACTTCTCGTAGTTGGCGGCCTTCTGGTACGGCGTGCCGCCCTGTTCCCACTCGGTGAACCACAGTTCTTCGGTGGCGTAGCCCATCATGCGCTGGTCGAACACGCCGTCGTGGTTGACCAGGCACTTGAACGGGCCGTTCCAGTTGCCGGCGATCCAGTTGACCATGAAGCCGCCGTAGCTGGCGCCCAGCGCGCAGGCCTTGTCACCGTTGAGGAAGGCGTACTTCTTCAGCGCCGCATCCCAGCCCTTCTGCAGGTCTTCCAGCGGGCGGTCGCCCCAGTGCTGGCTGATCGCATCGGTGAATGCCTGGCCATAGCCGGTGGAGCCGTGGAAGTCGATCATCACCACCGCGTAGCCCTGGCCCGCGTAGGTCTGCGGGTTCCAGCGGTAGCTCCAGCCATTGCCGAAGCTGCCCTGCGGGCCGCCGTGGATCAGGAACGCCACCGGGTAGGACTTGCCTTCCTGGTAGTTGTGCGGCTTGACCACGTAGCCGTGCACGGTGTCGTTGTTCCAGCCCTTGAACTCGAACTGCTCGTAGTCGCCGAAGGACACGTCCTTCAGCACCTCGCCTGCGGCCGGGGTCAGCGCGCGCAGTTCGCCGATGGCTTCGCCCGTGGCCGGCAGCAAGCCGACCAGCACCTGGTCGTTGCTCTTCAGGCTGTTGCGGGTGATCGCCACACTGTTGCCGGCCACGTCGACTGCGGTCACGCTGCCGTCGCCGATCAGCTTGGTGGCCTTGCCGCTGGCCACGTCGATCTGGAACAGCGGGTGTTCGCCGAGATCATCGGCAGTGGTGTAGATGCTGGCGCCGTCGGCGGACAGGGTGATGCCACCGGCCGAACGATCCCACTGCGGGGCAATCTCGCGGGTCTTGCCGCTGGCAACGTCCATCGCCATCAGGCCGAAGCGGTCGGCCTCGAAGCCCGGGCGCTTCATCGCGCGGTAGAACAGCGTCTTGCCGTCGGCACTGAACACCGGGCCGGCATCCCAGGCCGGGTTGGAGGCCGTCAGGTTGACCGGCGCCTGCTTGCCGGCGGCGTCGAAGCGGTACAGGTCGAAGTTGGTCGACCACGGCTCCTGCTTGCCGGCCACGCGGATGCTGGCCACCACGCTGGCGCCGTCCGGCGACCAAACGAAGTCGTCATTGCCGCCGAACGGCTTGGACGGCGCATCACCATCGATGGTCGCGCTCAGCGCCGAAGCGCCCTTGACCACACCGGCCTTGGCTGCCGGCAGCGGAGCGACGAACAGGGTATTGCGGCGACCGTCGTTCCAGGTGTCCCAATGGCGCACGAACAGCGAATCCCACACCTGGCCGCTGGCCTTGGCGTCCTTCTTTTCCTTCAGCTTCTTCTCGGTGCAGGCCAGGTCCGAGGCGCACGCCTGGAACACGCCGGCGCTGAACAACACGCGGTCGTCCTGCGGCGACACACGATAGCTGTCCACGTCGACCGGGAAGTCGGTCAGCTGGCGCGGCGTGCCGCCGCTGATCGGCTGCGCGTACAGCTGCTGGCTGCCGTTCCTGGCACTGAGGAAATACACGGTCTGGCCATCGGCCGACAGCGAAGCGGAATTGACGTTCCAGCCGGCCGGGGTGATCTGCTTCGGCGGCGCTGCGTCGCGGGTGCGCAGGTTGCGCGCGAACAGCGCCGTGGAGGCCTTCAGGTTGGCGTCCACGCTGCGCTTGGCGAACACCACGGTGCCGCCGTCAGCGGTCAGTACCGGCGCGGAGACGCGGTCCATGGCCACCATGTCGCGGACTTCCAGGCCGCGGGCAGCGGCGACGCTGGGCAGGGCGGCCAGCAGGCTCAGTGGCAGCAGGGCATGACGCAGTTTCATCGGGGTCTCCGCAGGACGGCAAAAAACCGATGGTAGGCCCGCATGGCCGGGGCTGCCAAGGCCATCGGTCATGGCTGCAGGCGGGCAATCGCCAGAAACAGCAAACCCCGCCGAAGCGGGGTTTTGCGGTAGTGCCGGCCGCTGGCCGGCAACACCAAGGCCCTTGGAGGTTCCGTGGTTGCCGGCCAGCGGCCGGCACTACCCATTGAACCCAGGGTCAGAGCCCGCCCCTACGCCTTGGCGTACTTGCCGGTGCGGTAGATCAGCCAGCCGACCAGGAACAGCACGGCCAGGCCGATCCACTGTGCGCCCGGCAGGTGGAACGGCACCGCCAGCACGTCGGCACGGCTGCTGATCACGATCGGAATCGCGATGGCGATGCCCATCAGTGCCTCACCGGTGATCAGGCCGGCGGCAAACAGCACGCCCGGCTTGTGCACGCGGTCGCGGCCTTCTTCGTCATCGGCGCGCACCTTGTGGAAGCGCTCGACCAGATGGGCGATCAGGCCGCCGAGGAAGATCGGCACCATCAGTTCCAGCGGCAGGTAGATGCCGATGGCGGCGGCCAGCACCGGCACGCGGAAGCGCGCGTTGCGCGACTTCAGCCAGCTGTCGAAGGCGATGATGGCAGCACCGACCACAGCACCGATGCCGATGAAAGTCCACGGCAGTTCACCACCGAACAGGCCCTTGGCCACCGAGGCCATCAGGTTGGCCTGCGGCGCGGCCAGCGCGTTCGGGTGCAGCTCGGACTTCACGCCGATGCCGTAGGCAGTGGCCAGCAGGTTCAGTACCGGGGCCATGATCAGCGCGCACGAGAACGCACCGATGCCCAGCATCAGCTGCTGCTTCCACGGGGTGGCACCGACGATGTAACCGGCCTTGAGGTCCTGCAGGTTGTCACCACCGACCGCAGCGGCGCAGCACACCACCGCGCCGATCATGATCGCGGCCACCGCACCCAGCGGCGCACCGCCGGCACCGACCGGCTTGAGGCCGTCAGCGCCCAGCAGCACGACCAGCACGGCCGAGGCGAACAGGATGGTCGAGATGGTGATGCCCGAGACCGGGTTGTTGGACGAACCGATCAGGCCGGCCAGGTAGGCCGAGACCGAAACAAACAGGAAGCCGGCGACGATCATGATGAGGGTCATCGGGATCGACACGTGCCACTGGCCGACGATGGCCTGATACAGGGCCAGCAGCGGCAGCACGAACGCCACCAGGGCGACCAGCATCCACTTCATCGGCAGGTCGCGCTCAGTGTGCGCCAGCACCGGGCCGCCACTCTTGCGGGCCGCGGCGAAGCCGCTCTTGACGCCGTTGAGCAGCGACTTGCGCAGCGAGATCAGGGTCCAGATGCCACCGATCAGCATCGCACCAACGCCCAGGTAGCGCATCTTCGCGCCCCAGATGGCGAACGCGGCCTCGGTGGAGGAAGCTGCGGCAACCGATGCGGCCAGCGCCGGATCGGTGTTCATGAAGAACGCCTGGTAGATCGGAATGGCGATGTGCCAGGTCAGGATCGAGCCGGACACCACCACGATGCCGACGTTGAGGCCGACGATGTAGCCCACGCCCAGCAGTGCAGGCGACAGGTTGGTGCCGATGAAGGCGGTGACCTTGGAGCTGCCGACATAGGCCGAGGTGGCCCAGGCGTCCGGGATCAGGCGCATGCCGCTTTCCGCAGCCAGCTTGACGAAGGCGCCGATCACCGCCGACAGGCCCAGGATCTTCAGGCCCGGACCCGGGTTCTCGCCGGCCTTGAGCACTTCCGCCGCCGCCTTGCCTTCCGGGAACGGCAGCGGGTCTTCAACGATCATCGAACGGCGCAGCGGCACCGAGAACAGCACGCCCAGCAGGCCGCCCAGGCCGGCGATGCCCAGCACCCACCAGTACTTGAAGTCCGGCCAGTAGCCCATGATCACCAGCGCGGGGATGGTGAAGATCACACCGGCGGCGATCGATGAACCGGCCGAGGCGCCGGTCTGCACGATGTTGTTCTCGAGGATGGAACCACCGCCCAGCAGGCGCAGCACGCCCATGGAAATCACCGCGGCGGGAATGGCGGTGGCGATGGTCAGGCCTGCGAACAGGCCGAGGTAGGCGTTGGCGGCCGACAGCACCACCGCCAGCACGATGGCCAGGGCCACCGCGCGGAAGGTGAGCTGCTTGGGCGCAGCGTCGTGGTTCATGGAAGCCCCTGCTGGCAAAAAATCCCTTGCACGCTAGCGTTCAGGGCAGATCAAGTCCAGCGTGCCAAAGGATGGGGGCGTGCGCTGCAGCGCAACGGGCCAACACGTGGCCCGGCAATCGACCGACCCGGCAAAGTCCGGATGGGCGTACCGCAAATGATATGTTATATCTTAATGCTACCTTGTTCTTACTGCATCGCATGCCCCCTTCCCCCTCCCCTCGCCTGGCCTCCATCGACCAGCTGCGCGGCACCGTGATGCTGCTGATGCTGCTGGACCACGTGCGCGAGACCTTCTTCCTGCAGCACCAGGTGAGCGACCCGATGGATGCAGCGACAGTCTCTCCTGCGCTGTTCGCCTGCCGCCTGCTGGCCCACCTGTGCGCACCCGTGTTCGTCCTCTTGACCGGCCTGTCGGCCTGGCTGTACGGCCAGCGCCAGGCGGATCCGCGCCGGGCCACAGCCGCCTTCCTGCTCAAGCGCGGGCTGTTCCTTGTCGTGCTGGAACTGACCCTGGTGAACTTCGCCTGGACCTTCCAGCTGCCGCCGGACACGCTGTACCTGCAGGTGATCTGGGCCATCGGACTGAGCATGATCGCGCTGGCCGGGCTGCTATGGCTGCCACGCCCGGCCCTGCTGATGCTGGCAATCGCGGTGGTGGCCGGGCACAACCTGTTCGACGGCATGCGGGTGCAAGGCAATGGCCTGCTGGCGGTGCTGTGGAAAGTGCTGCATCAGCGCGACTGGATCGAGGCTGGCGCGCTGCGCCTGCGCACCTCCTATCCGGTGCTGCCGTGGATCGGGGTGATCGCACTGGGCTATCTGATGGGGCCTTGGTTCGCCCGCGAGCGCGCACTGGAGCAGCGCCAGCGCTGGCTGCTGTGGACAGGCGTCGGCGCGCTGGCCCTGTTCGCATTGCTGCGGTTCGCCAACCAGTATGGGGATGCTCCCTGGTCGTACCAGACCACTACGCTGCGCACGTGGTTGAGCATCTTCAATGTCACCAAATACCCGCCGTCCTTGCAGTTCCTGCTGCTGACCCTGGGGGTGGGAATGTTGCTGCTGCGGCTGTACGAATGGCCGCCGCTGGCGCGGGCACTGCAGCCGCTGGCCGATATCGGCGCTGCGCCGATGTTCTTCTACCTGCTGCACCTGTATGTGCTGAAGGGGCTGTACCTGGGCGCGCTGGCAATCTGGGGCCCGACACACGGTGGCCTGTACGCGCTGGATTCGGTCGCCGGCCTGCTGCTGGTGGCCTGTGTGCTGGCGGTGGTGCTGTACCCGCCGACGCGGGCCTTCGCGCGGTTCAAAGCGCGAAGGCGCGATCTGCCGTGGTTGCGATACCTGTGATCGCCCAGGCCAGTCCGGCAATCCACGCATGGCGTGGATCTACTGAAAGCGGATCAGGCCACAGGCCTATAATTCCGCGATGAATTCCACCGCTATCGCTTCCGACGATTTCCTGGGCCATCCCAAGGGCGTCTACGTCTGCTTCTTCACTGAAATGTGGGAGCGCTTCTCCTTCTACGGCATGAAGGCGCTGCTGCTGCTGTACCTGACCAAGTACCACCTGTTCGGCGACAAGGCCGGCCTGGACCTGCTCGGTGCCTATGGCGGCCTGGTGTACTGCATCCCGGTGTTCGGTGGCATGCTGGCCGACCGCTGGCTGGGCATGCGCCGGGCAGTGCTGTTCGGCGGCATCCTGCTGGTGCTCGGCCACCTCGGCATGGCCTTCGAGGGCCACGCCGCGTACCGGGTGAACGGCGAAGTGGTGCGCGACACCTCCGCACTGGCGGTGACCTACCTGTCCCTGGCGCTGATCATCATGGGCGTCGGCTTCCTGAAACCGAACATCTCCACCATCGTCGGCAAGCTGTACGCCAAGGACGACCCCCGTCGCGACTCGGGCTTCTCGCTGTTCTACGCCGGCATCAACCTCGGCGCGCTGTTCTCTTCGCTGGTGTGTGGCTTCCTCGGTGAGGCCTATGGCTGGAAGTATGGGTTCGGTGCTGCCGGCATCGGCATGCTGGCCGGCCTGGCGATGTTCCTATGGGGCCAGAAGTACCTGCAGGGCCATGCCGAACCGCCGCAGCCGGCTGCGCTGAAGCAGAAGGTGCTGGGCCTGCCACGCGAATGGCTCATCTATCTGTGCGCGGTGCTGGGTGTGCTGCCGGTGGCGTGGCTGATGTGGGCTGCCGGCAACGGCGCGTTCGCACTGGGCGGAGAAATCAGCCTGGCGCTGATGCTGATGCTGGTGGTGCTGGGCGGCGTGCTGGTCTGGTTCGCCTGGTTCACCGGCAGCAAGTGCACGCCGGTGCAGCGCCAGCAGATGATCGCGCTGATGGTTCTGATCTTCCTGGCGCTGGTGTTCTTCACCATGTACGAGCAGTCCTACGGCTCGTGGGTGACCTTCACCGACCGCCTGTTGACCAAGGACATCGTGCCCTCGCTGGTGATCACCGGCGGCACGCCGCTGCCGTGGTCGATCCTCTCGCTGCTGCTGGCACCGCTGGGCTTCGTGATCAGCGCGCGGCTGTCCGAGCGCCGCCCGGGCTCGTCTGCACCGCGCACGTTCTTCGCCGCCATCGTCGTGCTGATGCTGGTGCTGCTGGTGCGCGACTGCCTGGTGATCCCGCAGACCGCCGGCTCGCTGACCTATCTCGGCGGCCTGTTCCTGGTGCTGCTGGCGCCGGTCTTCGCCGCGCTGTGGACGTGGATGGACCGCCGCGGCTGGGAGCCGGGCAAGCCGGTGAAGTCGGCCTGGGGCCTGGTGATCGGCGCACTGTCGTTCGTGCCGCTGGCACTGGCGGCGCAGCAGGTGGGCGCCACGGGCGAGATGGCCAGCGTGTGGTGGCTGGTGCTGGCCTACTTCCTGCTCGCCAGCGGCGAGATGTGCCTGTCGCCGGTCGGCCTGTCGGCAGTGACACAGCTGGCCGTGCCGCGGGTGATGAGCCTGATGATGGGCACCTGGTTCCTGGCCACCGCATTCTCGGAGACGCTGGCCGCGCTGTTCGGCAAGCTGGCCGCGATCGAGGTGCCGGAAGGCGAATCGCTGGACATGGTGGCCGCAGCCGGCGCCTACGCGCACCTGTTCTGGCTGCTGATGTGGATCGGCCTGGGTTGCGCACTGGCGGCCTTCATCGCCGCACCGCTGCTGAAGAAGATGATGCACGGGGTGAAGTAAACCCCGCGCTTGCGGAAAACCAGGGCGGCGGAACGTTCATCCGCCGCCCTGCCAGCTCAGGGCGCCTTGTCCTTGCCGGTCGCAGGCGCGGCCGTCGCGGTCTTGCCACCCAGGCTGCGCGCCAGGAAGGCCAGCAACTTGTCGTAGTACTCGCTGCGATGGGCCTCGGTGTAGAAGCCGTGGCCTTCGGTCTTGTAGTACAGGCTTTCCACCGGCGTGCCGGCGCGCTTGAGCGCCGCTTCCATGCGCTCGGTGTGCTGGATCGGCGCGCGCTTGTCTTCGCCACCGGCGGCCAGGAACACCGGCACCTTGATCCGTTCGGCCAGGTTCACCGGCGACACCGCACCCAGCTTGGCCGGATCCCCCAGCCATTCGCGCAGATAGGTCACGCCTGAACCCCGGTCCTGGATGTCGCCGCGGGTGTACATCATCGGCAGGTCGTAAACCCCGACATAGCCCGCCGCGCACTGATACAACCCGGGTTCGCGGGCGGCACCCATCATCGCCGAGTAGGCCCCGTAGCTGGCGCCGTAGATACAGATGCGACGGCCGTCGGCGATGCCTTCGCTGATTGCCCAGCGGGTGGCATCGGTGACATCGTCCTGCATTGCCGCGCCCCACTGCTGCGCACCGGCCTGGGTGTGGGCCCGGCCGTAGTTGCCCGAACCACGGAAGTTGACCTGCAGCACGGCATAACCGGCCGCGGCCAGCATCTGCGTTTCGCGGTCGTACTGGCCGGAATCGAAGATGTCGAACGGGCCGCCATGCGGCATCACCACCATCGGCAGGTTGCGCCCGTCGCTGCCGGCCGGCAGGGTCAGGAAGCCATGCAGTGGCAGCCCGTCGCGCGCCTTCAGTGCAATCGGCTTCACGCTGGCACTACGGTCCACGTCGATCCAGTCGCTGCGGCTGATCAGGTGATCGGCCTTGCGCGCCACCGTGTCGTACACGTAGAAATCGCCCGGGTTCGAGCCCGACCAGGTTTCCACCAGCACGACACGGCCATCGCGGGTGCTGGAGGTGATGTAGACGGGCCCTCCGAACGCGGCTTCCAGGCTGCGGTACAGGCGCGCCTCCGGCGACTTCTCGTCGAAGAACCGGGTACGCGGCGTATCGCCCAGATACAGCGCGCCCACCGGCACGTGGGTGCCGGGCCGATGGATGATGCGATACGGATTGACCACCTCGTCGCGCAGCAGCGTGGCACGCTCGCCGGTCTGCGGATTCCAGCTGACGATCGCATCCGGGCCCTGGGCCTGCTCGACGTTGAGGTAGGCCAGGCTGTCATCGGCCGAGAAGCCGAGGGCGGTTTCGATGCGCTTGCTGACCGCCTCGTCGTTGATCAGCTTCCAGGTTTCGCCGCTGCGTTCGCGGAAATACAGCTTGTTGATGTTGTCGCTGCCCGAGCCGTGCACGAAGCGGACCTCGCCGGCGCCATCGGTGGTGAATTCGCCGCGCCGTACCGGCGAAGATGCCACCCGCGCACGGCGGCCGGTGGTCACATCCATGCGATCGACGCGGGTGAACGGATCCTCGGCCAGCGGCCATACGGTCACCAGCACGTTGCGCTCGTCGCCCGGCAGGTCGTCGGCCAGGAAGGCGGCGACCGCCTCGACCTTCTTCGGCTGGATGCGGGTTCCCGGGCCGTTGCTCTCCACGCGGTAGCCCACCAGCAGTTCGCCGCGATTGCCGTTGGCATCGATGGCGTAGAGTTCGCCGGTGGGATTGGGCTGGTCGAGCGAGCCCCACTTCTGGGCCAGGCCGATCAACAGGCGCTCGTTGCTGACCCAGTCGAATTCCTGCGCGTGGTTGCGGCTGGGTGGCCGGAAACTGCCGACCATCTGCTTGTCCTTCAACCGCAGCACGGCGATCGCGGTGGCGTCCTCCATCGGCACCGTCGCCGCCACGTACTCGCCCCCCGGCGAAATCTTGATATCGGTGAAGGTCTCCCGGCGCAGGTACTGCGTCAGGTCCACCGCCCCCACGCTGCCTGCGGCAACGCCCCCGATGACGGCCAGTGCGGCCGCCAGAATCGTCTTGTGCATCCTTCCCCTGCTCCTGTGGACACCTTGTCCTGGTGGCCGATTCTAGGCAGGGCCATGCCTTTCCCGCCAGAGCCGGAAAAGACGACGGCACCGTTGCCGGTGCCGTCGTTGCCACTACCTTGGAGAGAGAGTCAGGACGTGGGTTCGGGGGGCGTGCGTCGGGTCAGTGGACCCCGCGCACCGCCAACATGAGGGCCAGGATGCTGAGGATCACGGCGATGGTGCCGTCGAGCACGCGCCAGGTGCCGGGCTTGGTGAACAGCGGCGCCAGCAGGCGTGCGCCGAGGCCCTGCGCGGTCAGCCACAGGCAGCTGGCCGTGACCACGCCAGCAGCGAAAGCCATGCGGGCGTTGCCGAAGTTCTCGGCGATCGAGCCGATCACCATCATGTCCAGCCAGAAGTGCGGATTGATCAGCGAGAAGCCGACCGCGGCCATCAGCACCGCGCGGCGGCTGCCGTCGTCGCTGTCAGCCTCGCCCATGCCACCGCCACCCGCGATCGCACGGCGTGCCGACTTCATCGCATACCAGGCCAGGAAGGCGACGCCGGTCCACAGCACGGCGCTGGTCAGCCACGGCAGCGCCGAGGTGAGCGTGCGCAGGCCGGCCACGCTGGCGAAGATGAAGATGGCATCGATGGCCGCGCAGGTGGCGACCACCGGCACGATGTGCTTGCGCAGGATGCCCTGGCGCAGAATGAAGGCGCTCTGGGCGCCGACCACGGCGAACAGGCCGATGCCGGTGGCTGCACCAGAGAACCAGGCACCGAGGCCGGTGCTGGCGGAGATGACCGAGAACATGGGATTCACTGCCTTGTATTGCTTGCGGGGGACGGTGCCTCGCGAAGGCGGACAGCACCGGAACGGGCGCCATTGTCGCGCCGCAACATGAAAAAGACGAGCTAAACTTCCTAAATCAACATTAGCGGAGCTTAATTCTATGCGTATCGACCATGCCCAGCTGCGCGCCCTGGCCGCGGTGATCCGCGAAGGCAGCTTCGACCGCGCCGCGCAGTCGCTGAATGTCACGCCCTCGGCCATCTCGCAGCGGGTCAAGGCACTGGAGGACCGGATCGGCCGCCTGCTGGTCAAGCGCGGCACGCCGGCCACCGCCACCGCCGAGGGGCAGCTGCTGGTGCAGCTGGCCGAGCAGACCGCCCTGCTCGAACACGATGCGCTGCACCGGATGGGACTGGCCGACGAGGACCTGCCCCAGGCCAGCATCCCGGTGGCGGTGAACCACGACAGCCTGGAGACCTGGTTCCCGCAGGCGGCCTACCAGTTCGCGCAGAGCACCGGCACCACCTTGGACCTGCGTGTGGAGGACCAGGACCACACGGTGGAGCTGCTGCGCCAGGGTACGGTGCTGGGCGCGGTGACCACGCTGGACGAGCCGGTGCAGGGTTGCCAGATCCACGCGCTGGGCAGCATCCGCTATGCGGCGACCTGCACCCCTGAGTTCCGCGAGCGCCATTTCGCCAAGGGCGTGACCGCGCAGGCGCTGGCGCAGGCCCCGGTGCTGGTGTTCAACCGCAAGGATGAAATGCAGTCGCGCTTCGCCCGACGCATGGCCGGCGACGACCTGCCCAGCGCCGCACCGACCTGGTGGATTCCCTCCACCCGGGCCTTCGTGCAGGCCAACCTCGGCGGACTGGGCTGGACCATGAACCCGCTGCCGCTGGTCAAGCGCCACCTGGACGCGGGCCGCCTGGTCTACGTGCGCCAGCGCGCGTGGGAAGACGTGCCGCTGTACTGGCAACACTGGAAAGGCGACGTGCAGACCATGGCTCTTCTGACCCGCGCCGTGCTGGATGCCTCCTCGGCACTGATCCGGCGCAAGCGCTGAGCTGTACAGCGACAAGGGCGTGGAGGGATCAAGTCGCTTCCGCCGTGCAAGCCGTATGGCCTGATACGACTTGATCCCCTGCGTCCCCTTTTTCAGCGCGTGACCGGGGTCCGTTCCGGGTCGCTCGGTTGTGCCAGCATCGCAGCACCCAACACCGGAGCGCCGCGATGCAGACCGATCCGCTGTTCCTGCACATCCGGGTGGTGATGGGCATCATCCTCGGCCTGTCGATTACCACCGTGCTCAAGGGCCTGGCGCAGATCATCGAGCATCCGCAGCGCCGCGGCTGCTCGGCCCTGCACCTGGGCTGGGTGGCGTGGACGCTGATCTCGCTGGTGACCTTCTGGTGGTGGGAATTCCGCCTCATCGAGGTGCACCGCTGGACGTTTGAAACCTACCTGTTCGTGATCGTCTACTGCGCGACCTGGTTCCTGCTGTGCGCGCTGCTGTTTCCCGACGACCTGCGCGAATACGGCAGCTACGGGAACTACCTGATGCAACGGCGGCGCTGGATCTTCAGCGTGATTGCTGCGCTGACCCTGCTTGACCTGGTCGATACCGGCATCAAGGGCAGCAGCCGCTGGAAGCTGCTGGGAACCGCGTACCCGTTGCATGCCGTGTTGATGCTGGCGGTAACGGTGCTCGGCTGGCGGCTGCGCAGCCATCGCGCACAGCTGCGCCTGGTGCTGGCGACGCTGGCCTACCAGATCGGCTATTTCGCCGTGGAATACTTCACCGTCGGCGGTGACTGACCCGGCTGCCTGCACTCCCGGGAAACGCCTTCGCCGCCACGCGGTCGGGCGGCATCGGCATCCGCAGGGACGGCCGCGTCGCCGGGCATGGCCTGGCGCTATGGTAGAGGTCCGCCGACCGGATGCTGCGTTGCATCAAAAACGGACCGGATCCGGTTAGAATCGCACCTGGATGCGGCAAGGCGTTGTTTCTTCACGCCCTTTCCCTGCCCCACGCGCATCCTGACCCCTTCCCCTCCGCCAACGATCCCGCCCCCATGAAGAAATTTGGCAAGGCTCTTCTCGCCCTGCTCGTGCTGCTGTTGCTGGCCGCCGCGCTGTTCCTGTACTGGCCGCTGACCCAGCGCTCGGTGCCCGCCGCCAGCAACGACAAGCCCGTCGATGTTGTGCTGGTCGGCGCCGGCATCATGAGCATCACCCTGGCCACCTACCTGCAGGAACTGCAGCCGGACTGGAACATCCAGGTCTACGAACGCCTCGACGGCGTTGCCGGTGAAAGCTCCGACAGCTGGAACAACGCCGGCACCGGCCATTCGGCCTTCGCCGAACTGAACTACACCCCGGAACTGCCCGATGGCAGCATCGAAACCAAGCGCGCGGTCGGCATCGCCGAATCGTTCGAGGTCTCGCGCCAGTTCTGGTCGCACCAGGTGAAGGAAGGCCGGCTGAGCCAGCCCAGCGACTTCATCAACCCGACGCCGCACATGAGCTTCGTCTGGGGCGATGACAACATCGCCTACCTGCACAAGCGCCAGCAGGCGCTGGTGAAGAACCCGCTGTTCTACGGCATGCAGTACTCGGAAGATCCGGCACAGATCAAGCAGTGGGCGCCGCTGCTGATGGAAGGCCGCGACCCGAAGCAGAAGGTGGCCGCGACCTGGATGCCGCTGGGCACCGACGTCAATTTCGGCGTGATCACCCGCCAGCTGACCGCCGGCCTGCAGCGCAACCCGAACTTCAGCCTGCACCTGAACCATGAAGTGACCGCGCTGCGGCAGAACGCCGACAAGAGCTGGAACGTGACGGTGAAGGATCTCAAGGCCGGCACCGAAACCACCACCCACACCCGCTTCGTCTTCATCGGTGCCGGCGGCGCCGCGCTGAAGCTGCTGCAGATGTCCGGCATTCCGGAGTCGAAGGACTATGCCGGCTTCCCGGTCGGTGGCCAGTTCCTCGCCTTCCAGGGCCAGGACGTGACCTCGCGCCATGGCGTGAAAGCCTACGGCATGGCCGAGACCGGTTCGCCGCCGATGTCGGTGCCGCACCTGGATGCGCGCAAGCTGGATGGCAAGCCGGTGGTCCTGTTCGGGCCGTTCGCGCTGTACAGCACCAAGTTCCTCAAGCACGGCTCGTGGTGGGACCTGTATTCCTCGGTGACCCACAACAACGTTGGCCCGATGCTGGAAGTGGGCAAGGACAACCTGGACCTGGTGCAGTACCTGATGGGCCAGGCACGCCTGAACGATGCCGACCGCCAGGCCGAACTGGTCAAGTACTTCCCCAATGCCAAGCCGGGTGACTGGAAGCTGGTGACCGCCGGCCAGCGCGTGCAGATCATCAAGCGTGACCCGCTGAAGGGCCCGGTGCTGCAGTTCGGTACCGAGATCGTGACCGACAAGGACCACACCCTCGCCGCCCTGCTCGGCGCCTCGCCGGGTGCGTCGACCTCGCCGCCGATCATGCTGGACCTGATGGCCAAGGCCTTCCCGGAGCAGATGAAGGCCGGCTGGGAAACCCGCCTGCGCGAGATCGTGCCGTCGTATGGGCGCAAGCTCAACGACAGTGCCGCGCTGGTCAACGAGATCCGCACGCTGACCAGCCAGACCCTGCACCTTCCCTACCTGGAAGTGCCGGTGGATGCCAACGCGGCAGCACCTGCACCGGCCGTAATTCCGGCTCCGGTCAAGGAAAAGCGCAACGCCAACGAGGAACTGCAGGCGCTGTAAGCCCGCCGTTTCCTTTCGACGCACACGGACGGCCACCTTTGGGTGGCCGTTCATTTTTGGGGCGGCTCCCTGCTGTAGAGCCGAGCCCATGCTCGGCTCCAGCCAAAAGCAGCCGAGCATGGGCTCGGCTCTACAGAAGGCGATGCCTGGTGCCGGAAAGCCGATGCACGATGACGCGAATTGTAATGTTGTTAAGAATTATTTACATTTGCGTCCTACGCAGTGACCGCGCCCCTCCCAGATGGACCTGATGTGCCCGAAGCCGCCGCCCCGGGTGCTGGACGACTGTTGCCGCCCTTCCCCGTTTCCAAGCCTCGAGCCCACCATGTCCCAGCCTCTCCGTAACCGCCTGCCCCGCCGCGCGCTGCTGCCGGCTGCCCTGTTTTCGTCGCTGACTCTGCTGGCCACGCCCGCCGCGTTCGCCGCCACCGATGCCGCCGCCGATGCCAAGACCCTGGACCGGGTCAGCGTCCGGGCCGAGCAGTCCGCTCCGCCGGCCAGTACGACGCGGCTGCCGATCACCCTGCAGGAAACCCCGCAGTCGGCCACCGCGATCAGCCTGCAGCGCCTGCAGGACGAATCACTGTTCAGCATCAACGATGTGATGCGCAACGTGACCGGCGTCAGCGTGTCCTTCTATGACACGCAGCGCCCGCTGTACTACGCGCGTGGCTTCGCCATCACCGACTTCCAGGTCGACGGCATTCCCACCTACAGCGGCTCCACCAACCAGGAATACGACACCGCCTTCTACGACCGCATCGAAGTGATCCGCGGTGCCAACGGCCTGCTCAGCGGCGCCGGCGTGCCGTCGGCCACGGTCAACCTGCTGCGCAAGCGCCCCGGCAAGGAATTCGACGCGTCGTTCGCGGTCAGTGCCGGCAGCTGGGACTACCGCCGCATGGAAGCCGACGTCACCGCGCCGCTGACCGATGACGGCCGTTTCCGCAGCCGCGTGGTCGCCGCCTACACCGACCGCGGGCTGTACTACGACCGTTACGACGAGAACAAGATGGCCGGCATGGCGGTGCTGGAAGGCGATGTCACCGACAGCACCACCCTCACCCTCGGCTACCAGACCCAGGACAACAACCCGACCGGTTCGACCTGGGGCACCGTGCCGTTCTTCGACAACCAGGGCAATTTCGCCCATCTGCCGCGCTCGACCAACCTGTCGCCGAAGTGGAGCTACTGGAAGCGCGAGAGCAACACCGCCTTCGCCAACCTGGAACAGCGTTTCGGCGACAACTGGCTGCTGAAGATCAACACCGCCTACACCCGTGGCAACGTGCAGAACGTGCGGCTGTACGGCACCGGGGAGCCGGACCCGGTGACCGGCTCGGGCATCTTCCTGCGTGCGGCCGCCGGTGATTCGAAAGACACCCGCCGCAATGTCGATGCTTACCTGACCGGCAACTTCCCGCTGTTCGGCCGCGACCACGACCTCACGGTCGGTGCCCAGTGGTCGGATCTGGAAGGGACCACGAACACCGTGGCGCTGAACTTCCCGGGCGACTGGGCAACGTGTGTCAGCGCCACGGGTGCACGCGAGCGCTGCTACTACATCCCCAACGTATACAGCTGGAACGGCGACATCTCCGAGGTGACCTACCGCCGCACCGGCGCGCGCCGCGTGGCCAAGACCACGCAGAGTGGCGTCTATCTGGCCACCCGCCTGCACCTGGCCGATCCGCTGTCGCTGATCGCCGGTGCACGCCTGAGCCGGTGGGAAACCCTCACCCGCTCCTACAACGCCGCCGGCGCCTATACCGGCACCAGCGGTGCGTACAAGGTGAGCGATGAAGTCACTCCGTACGTGGGCCTGCTCTACGAGATCACCCCGAACGTGTCGGCCTATGCCAGCTACACCGAGATCTTCAATCCGCAGAACTACAAGGACCGCAACGAGAACCTGCTGGCGCCGGTGCAGGGCTCGAACCTGGAAGCGGGCCTCAAGACGCAGTGGTTCGATGGCCGCCTGACCGCAAATGCCGCTGTGTTCGAGGCCAAGCAGGACAACTACGCGGTGCGTGACATGGGCGTGCCGGAGGGTTCGCTCAGCGACGGCAGCTCGGCCTACATCGGCGTCAACGGTACCAAGGCGCGTGGCTGGGAGATGGATATCAACGGCGAAATCCTGCCGGGCTGGACGGTCAATGCCGGCTACACCCACGTCAAGGTCACCCGCGCCGCCACCGACCTGCTGTACGCCAACCCGCCCAAGGACCTGCTGCAGCTCAACACGCAACTGCAGCTGCGCGGTGCGCTGGAACGCCTGAGCATCGGCGGTGGCCTGCAGTGGCAGAGCAAGGTGCAGGGCTACAACATCGCCTACCCGCTGGGCGGCACGGTGACCGTGAACCAGCCGGCGTACATGCTGGTGCAATTCAATGCCAACTACCGCATCAGCGACAGCTGGACTGCAACGCTGAGCGTGCGCAACGCGCTGGACAAGACTTACTGGGCCAACCTGGACTACAACAACTACGGCGAGCCGCGCTTCGTGTCGGCCAGCCTGCGCTGGAAGTTCTGAGCCACCTGCGAACCGGTGGGTGCCGACCGTTGGTCGGCACACCCCACACCCTGAATGGGCCCGCCTCCGCGCGGGCCCTTCTCTTTGCTGCACTGCAGGTTGTACCCACTTCGTAATTATGCCGTAATTATCCCAACACCCGTCGGAAGCCGGTCAATGAACCCGAGCTGGGATACGTTGGAACGCAGTCGCCAGGCCCGCCTGGAACGTGCCGCGCCGTGGGCCCGGGGACGCGAGGTCGCCAGCAGCGACGTCGGCGAGTTGCTGCACGCAGTGCTGGAGCCAGGCGACAAGGTCTGCCTGGAGGGCAACAACCAGAAGCAGGCCGATTTCCTCGCCCAGGCGCTGGCCGACCTCGACCCCGCCCGCGTGCATGACCTGCACATGGTGCAGTCGGTCCTCTCACTGCCCTCGCACCTGGACGCATTCGAGCGTGGCATCGCCTCGAAACTGGATTTCTCGTTCTCCGGCCCGCAATCGGTGCGACTGGCCAACCTGGTGGCCGAAGGGCGCATCCATATCGGTGCCATCCACACCTACCTGGAACTGTTCGGCCGCTACTTCATCGACCTTACGCCGCGCGTAGCGCTGGTCGCCGCGCAGGCCGCCGACCGCCACGGCAACCTCTATACCGGGCCGAATACCGAAGACACTCCGGTGATCGTCGAAGCCACCGCCTTCGGTGGCGGCATCGTCATCGCCCAGGTCAACGAGATCGTCGACAGCCTCCCCCGCGTCGATATTCCTGCGGACTGGGTCAACTTCGTGGTGCAGGCGCCGAAGCCGAACCATATCGAGCCGCTGTTCACCCGCGACCCTGCGCAGATCTCCGAAATCCAGGTACTGATGGCAATGATGGCCATCAAGGGCATCTACGCCGAGTACGGCGTGAATCGTTTGAATCACGGCATCGGCTTCGATACCGCCGCCATCGAACTGCTGCTCCCCACCTACGCAGAATCGCTCGGGCTGAAGGGAAAGATCTGCCAGCACTGGGCGTTGAACCCACACCCGGCACTGATTCCGGCGATCGAATCGGGCTTCGTCAGATCGGTGCATTCGTTCGGTTCGGAACTGGGCATGGAGAAATACATTGCCGCGCGGGGCGATGTGTTTTTCACCGGCGCCGACGGCTCGATGCGTTCCAACCGCGCGTTCTCGCAGACCGCAGGCCTGTATGCCTGCGACATGTTCATCGGTTCCACCCTGCAGATCGACCTGCAGGGCAACAGTTCCACCGCCACCCGCGACCGCATCGCCGGCTTTGGCGGCGCACCGAACATGGGCTCGGACGCGCGCGGCCGCCGCCATGCCAGCGAGGCCTGGATCAAGGCCGGCCAGCAGGCCGCACGCCCGGGCGAGATGCCACGCGGGCGCAAACTGGTGGTGCAGATGGTGGAAACCTTCCGCGAGCACATGGCCCCGGCATTCGTTGACCGCCTCGACGCCTGGGAACTGGCCGAACGCGCGAACATGCCGCTGCCGCCGGTGATGATCTACGGCGACGACGTCAGCCATGTGCTGACCGAGGAAGGCATCGCCAACCTGCTGCTGTGCCGCACCCCCGAGGAGCGCGAACAGGCGATCCGTGGCGTGGCCGGCTATACCGCCGTGGGCATCGGGCGCGACCGCGCGATGGTGGAGAACCTGCGCGACCGCGGCGTGATCCGCCGTCCCGGTGACCTCGGCATCTCCGTGCGCGATGCCAGCCGTGACCTGCTGGCGGCGCGTTCGGTGAAGGACCTGGTGCGCTGGTCCGGCGGTCTGTACGACCCGCCCAAGCGCTTCCGCAACTGGTAAGGGGCTGAGCATGGAAACCCTCGACTATCGATTCGAAGGCCGCACCGACGTGCCGTTCGCGCGCGACGCGGTGCTGGTGGGCGTGCTGGCGTCGGGCAACCTGGAAATCCTGCTGGAACCGGCGGCGCAGCAGGGCGCGATGACGGTGCGCGTCATCACCGCCGCGCAGGGCTTCGGCAGCATCTGGCAGGCGGTGATCAACGACTTCGCACAGCGTCATCCGCTGCGCGATGTGCGCGTCTCGATCAACGACGCCGGTGCGACCCCGGCCGTGGTCAGCCTGCGCCTGGACCAGGCCGTGGAAACCCTGCTGGCCGGAGGCGCGCCATGAACCACGTACAGCGCCACAGCTATTACGAAGCCGATGCGCGCGAGCGCATCGCCGGGCTGGTCGACGCCGGCTCGTTCCACGAGTTCCTCGGCCCGGCGCGACGGATGATGAGTCCGCACCTGGCCCAGCTCGACCAGCCGGCCGCGTTCGACGATGGCATCGTCGTCGGCGAGGCCAGGCTGCAGGGCAAACACGTGCTGCTGGCCGCACAACAGGGTGAATTCATGGGCGGCGGCGTGGGCGAAGTGCATGGCGCCAAGCTGACCGGGCTGCTGCGCCGTGCAGCGCACACCCGCCCTGACGGCGTGCTGCTGCTGCTCGATACCGGCGGCGTGCGGCTGCACGAAGCCAATGCGGGCCTGATTGCGATCTCCGAGATCATGCGCGCCACCCTGGACGCGCGTGCAGCGGGCGTGCCGGTGATCGCGCTGATCGGCAGCGGCAACGGCGCCTTCGGTGGCATGGGCATCGTTGCCCGCTGCTGCACCACGGTCATCATGTCCGAGGAAGGCCGGATGTCGCTGTCCGGACCGGAGGTGATCGAAACCGTTCGCGGCGTGGAAGAGTTCGACTCACGCGATCGCGCGCTGGTCTGGCGTGTGACCGGTGGCAAGCACCGGTACCTGATCGACCAGGCGCAGGTGCTGGTGCCCGATGCCCTTGAAGCATTCGCGCTGGCCGCACGCGACGCGCTGCACCCCGATGCGGGCAGCACTGACCCGGATGCTGCACTAGCCGCATTGCAGGAACGCCATGCGGCCTTGAAGGCGCGCGTGCGGGCCTGGGGCGATTGCCGCGATGGCCTGGAGATCTGGGCGCGGCTGGGCATTGCCCACCCCGAACGCCTGCCACTGCTCGACACCGATGAATTCCTCACCGCCACCGGCGACCGGAGCCTGCCATGAGCATGCCGTTGCAGACACTGCTCGATGCCCTGTTTCCGCATGGGCATGCCATTGCGGTGAGCGATTCGGTGCTGACCGGCAGCGCCACCACCGACAACGGCGATGTGACTGTGATCGGCACCGCCAACAAGCTCGAGGTGGGCATGGACCACGCACTGACACTGGCCGAAACGGTGCTGGCCAGCACCGCCGCGCATCCGCAGCAACCGATCGTGATGCTGGTCGACACCGCCGGCCAGCGCCTGGCACGCCGCGACGAACTGCTCGGCATCAACGGCTGTTTCGCGCACCTGGCGCAGACGCTGGATCTCGCGCGTCGACGTGGCGCGCGACTGGTCACGCTGGTCTACGGTGAATCCGTCAGTGGTGGCTTCCTCTCGTTCGGGCTGATGGCCGACCACATCCATGCCCTGCCGGATGCGCAGGTGCGGGTGATGGACCTGCGCGCGATGGCCCGGGTGACCAAGCAGCCGCTGGATAAACTGCAGGCGCTGAGCCAGACCTCACCGGTGTTCGCACCGGGCGTGGAGAACTACGTGGCGATGGGTGCGGTGGAATCGTTGTGGGAGGGCAATCTTGCCCAGCACCTTCTGCAGGCCCTGCGCACGCCCGCCCATGGCGACCGCCGCGCAGTGCGCGGAGCCGAACGTGGCGGGCGCATGCTGGCCGCACGCGTGGCTGAAGCCGTGAGCCAGGGTGATGCCTGAGCGGCTGCCCCGACATACGCTGGTCTGGCTGTCAGCGCACGCCGGCTGGCAGGCGGACATCGCCGCGCATGAGTCGCGCTTGGCCGACTGGTTTGCACAGGGCCGGCCGGCCATCGTCGCGCGGCGTGCCGCCGACGATGCCGATCCACGCCTGCGTCTCGGCGTGCCGCTGCCGCCCGCCGAGGGCAAACTGCGCCTGGCCCTGCGCGTGCCAGCACACGATGTGCTGCGCACCACGCCGCCGCCGGCACTCCAGGCGGTGCTGAAAGGCGACGTTCCGCAGGACTGGCGGCGGCCCCTTGAAGTGCTGCAGAACATCGCTGAGGCGCGCGTATTCGGTGCCTTCGCGTGGCAGCACCTTACTGGCCTGCGCTATGTGCACGCGCGCTCGGACGTCGATCTGCTGTGGCCGATCGACACCACCGCGCAGGCCGATGCCCTGGCTGCACGGCTACAGGCATGGGAAGCCGAACACGACCGGCGGGTCGATGGCGAGCTGTGCCTGGGCGGCGACGCCGCCGTGAACTGGCGGGAGTACGCCGGACGCAGCCGCGAGGTACTGGTCAAGCGCCTCGATGGTGCCGCACTGGAACTACGCGATGCGATGTTCGCCTCTGCCGGGGTGAGCGCATGACCGCCGTCGTCCAATCGGCAGTCAGGCCGGCAGCTGCCGTGGACAGCGCGCGCCTGGGGCGCCTCGCCGTCGCCAGCCTGCATGCGGAGCTGGCGCTGGCGCCCAAGCCCGGACTGGTCACGCCATTCGACAGCGGCAGCCATCACGACATGGACGCCGGCACATTCCTGCGCAGCCTGTTCGCGCTGCGCCACTATTTCACCGCCGTGGCCTGCCTCGGTGCAGCCGGGGCGGACTTCGACGCCTTGCGCCGATGTGGCATCGCCGCTGAAATCGCGATGCTGCGCGCAACCGCCGGCGTCAATACCCATCGTGGCGCGATCTTCAGTCTCGGCCTGCTGGTGGCGGCCGCCGCGGCCTGTCGCTCCCGCCTGGACCATGCCGCCACGGGTGAGCAGGTCTGCCAGGAAGTGCGCCGCTGGTCTGCCGAGCTCGCCGACGCACCTCTGGATGCGAACAGCCCTGGCCAGCGCGCGCGCGCACGGCACGGCGTGCAGGGTGTGCGCGAACAAGCGGCCGCCGGCTATCCGCTGCTGCGCGGCGTGGCATTGCCTACCATGCGTCACGCGCTGGCCAGCGGCCTGCCACGCGAGGCCGCGATGTGCCAGACCCTGATGCAGCTGATCGCGTGCGTGGATGACCTCAACCTGCTGCACCGTGGCGGCGCCGACGGCCTGCGCTGGGCCCAGCGGCAGGCCCGCACCTTCCTGGACGCGGGCGGCACCTTCGCGCCGGACTGGCGGACACATCTGCGTCGCATCGGTGATGGCTTCGTCGCGCGCCGGCTGAGCCCGGGCGGCAGCGCAGACCTGTTGGCCTGCAGCGGGTTCCTGCTGCTGCAGGAGCGCGCATGAGCCTGGCCCTGCTCTGCCCCGGCCAAGGCGCGCAGCACGCAGCGATGTTCGACCGCGTGCGCGATCTTCCGGCCGCGCGCCACACCCTTGATCGGGCCAGCACGGTGCTCGGCCGCGATGTGTTTTCCGCCGCGGCGGCCGACGATCGTTTCGACAATGCGCAGGCGCAACCGCTGCTGTGCGCGGCCACTCTGGCTCAGTGGCAGGGGCTGCGCGGCAACGTGCCAACGCCGACGCTGGCCGTCGGCTACAGCATCGGCGAGTTGGCCGCGCATGCCATCGCCGGCAGCTTCGATGCGGCCACCTGCCTTGCCCTGGCGGCGCAGCGCGCGCAGTTGATGGACGGCGCCAGCCCCGCCGATGCAGGCCTGCAGGCGGTACTTGGCCTGGAGCGCCATGTACTGCAGCCACTGTGCGATCTGCACGGTGCGTACGTGGCCATCGCCAATGGGCAGGGCCATTTCATCGTGGGCGGCACGCACGCCGCATTGCAGCGGCTGGCCGGTGCCGCACAGGCGCAGGGTGCCGGAATCCGTCCGCTGGCGGTGCACGTGCCTGCCCACACGCCGTTGCTGGCGGCGGCGGTCGCACCGTTCGCTGCCGCACTCGATGCCTCGCCGCTGCAAGCCCCACGCCTGCCGCTGCTGGCCGGCATCGATGCGCGGCCTGTGCGTGATCGTGCCACGGTGGTGCACACGCTGTCGGCGCAGCTGGCGCAGACCATCGAATGGGCGCAGGTGATGCGCCAGGCCTTCGAGCGCGGCGCGCGGGTGTTCCTGCAGCTGGGCCCGGGCAACGCACTGGCGCGCATGGTCGCGCCGTCCTATCCGTGCTGCGAAGTGCGCGCGGTGGAAGAGTTCCAGAGCCTGGAAGGCGCGGCGGCGTGGGTCCGCAGTGCGCTGGAGCGGCTGCAGTAACGGGTTCCAGCAGTACGTATCACGCATCACGCAGTACGTCGCCTTACCCCGGGATGGCGGGTCTCCATCCGCGCTGTACGTGAGCCACGTGTCTGGGAGGGCGCATGAGTCCACAAATCGCAACGATCATCGGCCTGGTGATCATGTTCATCGTCGCCACGGCGATGCCGATCAACATGGGCGCGGTCGCCTTTGCGCTGGCCTTCATCATCGGCGGGCTGTGGGTCGACATGGGCGGCAAGGAGGTTTTGGCCGGCTTTCCCGGCGATCTGTTCCTGACCCTGGTCGGCATCACCTACCTGTTCGCCATCGCGCAGAAGAACGGCACCATCGACCTGCTGGTGCACTGGGCGGTGAAAGTGGTGCGTGGCCATATCGTGGCCATTCCGTGGGTGATGTTCGTGATCACCGCGGTGCTCACCGCGTTCGGTGCGCTGGGCCCGGCGGCGGTCGCGATCATCGGCCCGGTCGCGCTGCGCTTTGCCAAGCAGTACAACATCAACCCGCTGATGATGGGCCTGCTGGTCATCCATGGTGCGCAGGCCGGCGGCTTCTCGCCCATCAGCGTGTACGGCAGCATCACCAACGGCGTGGTGCAGAAGGCTGGGCTGGAAGTGACCGAGATGGCAGTGTTCCTGACCAGCCTGGGCTTCAACTTCATGATGGCGACGATCTGCTTCTTCGCCTTCGGTGGCATCGCCCTGCTGCGTCGCGGCTCGATCACCGCGGCAGGAACGATCGGCAATGCCGAACTGGCGATGGCCGGTGGCCCGCAGGCGTCGTCGCGCCAGTTCGCGATCGAAGGCCATGGCGCGCTGGTCGCAGCAGGCGGCGGCACGCTCAGCAATGATCCGGCGGCACTGGATGCGGTGGGCCTGACCCGCGAACGGTTGTTCACCCTGATCGGCCTGCTCGGCCTGGGCGTGGCCGCGCTGATCTACAACCTCAACGTCGGCCTGGTCTCGATCACCGTCGCGGTGGCGCTGGCGCTGCTGTCGCCACAAAGCCAGAAGGGCGCGGTCGATGGCATCAGCTGGTCCACCGTGCTGCTGATCTGTGGCGTGGTGACCTACATCGGCGTGCTGGAACATGCCGGCGCGGTGGACTTCATCGGCAATGGCGTGTCCGACATCGGCATTCCGCTGCTCGGCGCGCTGCTGGTCTGCTACGTCGGCGGCATCGTCTCCGCGTTCGCCTCGTCGGCCGCAGTGCTGGGCGCCACGATTCCGCTGGCGGTGCCGTTCCTGATGCAGGGTCACCTCAGCGCCGCCGGCGTGATCTGCGCGCTGGCGGTGTCGTCCACCATCGTCGATGTCAGCCCGTTCTCCACCAATGGCGCACTGGTGGTGGCCTCGGCAGCCAAGGAGGAACGCGAGACCCTGTTCCGCCGCTTCCTGGTCTACAGCGGACTGGTGGTGGCGCTTGGACCGCTGCTGGCCTGGCTGGTATTCGTGGTGCCGGGCTGGATGTAACCACCCAGCGGCCGGCACTACCTGGCGGTACACTTCCTCCATGGCCATTGCCCCTGCCCCGCGGTCACCGAAGAAGCGCGCACCTCTGTATGAAGAGGTGGCCGACCACGTGCGCGAGCGCATCTACGACTACCGGCTGCCGCCGGGCGAGTGGATCGACGAGCCCGCGCTGTGCGAAGAACTGGGCATCAGCCGCACGCCGCTGCGCGAGGCGTTGAAGCTGCTGGCCGCCGAAGGCCTGGTACAGATCGACGCAGGTCGTGGCAGCCGGGTCACCCGGTTGACGCTGGAAGACCTCAACCAGCTGTTCCCGGTAATGGCCATGCTGGAAGGCCGTTGCGCGCATGAGGCGGTGAAGCACATCGACGATGCCGGCGTGCAACAACTGGAGGCCCTGCATGCGGCGATGGAAGCGGCGGCGTCCGAGGGCAACATTGCCGAGTACTACCGCAACAACTACCTGATCCACGAAACCGTGCAGCATTACGCGGGCAATCCGTGGCTGATCCGCATCACCCACGACCTGCACCGCATCCTGAAGATGCATCGCGGCCGCCAGCTGCTGACCCCGGGCCGCACGGCGCAGTCGCTGGCCGAACACCGCGAGTTGATGGAGTGCTTCCGCCGCCGCGATGCGCAGGCTGCCGAACGCACCATGGAGCGCCATCTGCTCAGCCAGGGCCAGGCATTGGCCGCCTATGTGGCAGCGGGCGGGCTGTTGAACGTGCCAGCGCCCTTGCCGACCGAAGGCGGCGGTTGAGCGGATGAGGTTGCCGGCCAGCGGCCGGCACTACCGGCCGCAGCCAACCGCTGTTCTGTAGCGTCGAGCCATGCTCGACTGCTTTTCGATCAGGCGTCGCGGCGTTGGAGCGAAGTGCAGTCGAGCATGGCTCGACGCTACAGAGACCTCAATCGCTGCAGCTGCCGCCGTCACCGCTGCCACCGTCGCTGCTGCAGTCGGAGCTGCTGTGACTGTGATGGCTGTAGCTGTCGCCGGATTGGCCGCCCGGATGATCGTAGCTACCGCCGAAACTGTTGTCGCCCCGGATCCCGGAGCCGTCGGCCGTGGCCACCGCCATGCACAGGATGGCCCCGACCAAGGGAAGCAGCCAGACCATCAGCAGCTGCACCGTCCGGCCGCCCGTCGACAGCCCATCACGCCTGACGATCACCACGGTAGCCACCACGTTCAAGCCCAGCACCAGCAGGACCAGCAGAAGGGCAACGATCAGCATTCGGCGACACCATGCCTGGACTGGGGGCATTATGGCCTGCCACCCCGGCAATGGCCCTGCCTGTCATGAAGATGGGACAATGTGGGGGCGTGCCGGCCTGCCCCTGGCCGCCGGCGCCCCTCGCACCACACGGAAGAAGAAGAACAACAACATGCTGAAAGTCATTTTCGATACCGACCCGGGCGTCGACGACGCCCTGGCCCTGCTGTACCTGCACAAGCACGCCCAGATCGACCTGATCGGTGTCACCACCACCTTCGGCAATGCCTCGGTGGAGTCGACCACGCACAACGCGCTGTACCTGAAGCAGGCCTGGGGCTTCGCCGCCCCGGTCGCGCGCGGTGCCGATGGCCCGCTGCAGCCGGAAGCCACCCCGGAAGCCTGGCCGGTGCACATCCACGGCCACAACGGCCTGGGCAACCACCCGGTGCCGGCCAGCCTGGACGTGACCGCCGATGCCCGCCCGGCCCATCAGCTGATCATCGATCTGGTCCGCGCCCATCCGGGCGAAGTGACCCTGGTCGCGGTCGGCCGCATGACCAACCTGGCCCTGGCCCTGCAGCAGGCCCCGGACATCGCCGGCCTGGTACGCGGCGTGGTGATCATGGGCGGCGCCTTCCACGTCAACGGCAACATCACCCCGGCCGCCGAGGCCAACATCTGGGGCGATGCCGAAGCGGCCGACGTGGTGTTCACCGCCAGCTGGCCGGTCACCGCGATCGGCCTGGACGTGACCACCCGCGTGGAAATGGACCGTGACGGCCTGGATAAGCTGGCCGCCATCGGCGGTGCCGACGCCGAGCTGGTCCGTGCGCTGTCGCAGGATTACGTGGACTTCTACCTGCAGGCCGGCCACAAGGGCATGGTCGTGCACGACTGCTGCGCATGCATCGCGCTGACCCGCCCGGAACTGTTCCAGTTCGAGCGCGCCAGCGTGCGTGTGGCCACCGACGGCGTTGCCCGCGGCATGACCATTCCCAAGCCGGAAGGCCTGGCATTCGGCCCCAGCGTGTGGGACGGCCACGTGGTGCAGTCGATTGCCATCGGTGTGGATGCGGCCGCGGTACTGGCCGACATCGAGCAGACCCTGAAGGTCTGACCGTCTAGCGCTTGGCCCTGCCCGGGACCGTCTCGGGCAGGGTCCACAGCACCGGCAGCACCAGCACCGCCACCAGTGCGATCATCGCGCCCGGCGCCGCCGCCCAGCCGCTGCGCTCCACCCACCATTGCGCCAGCCACGGCGTTGCGCCGCCGAAGAAGGCAGTGGCCATGGTTACCCCCAGTGCGAGACCGCTGACCCGGCCTTCGCCTGGGAACTGCTCAGCCGTGGCCGGGGCGGCCACCGCGCTTACACCGCCGGCCACGCAGGCCAGCAGCACCGCAGCCAGCACGATGCCCAGCGCCGTCGCCTGTGCCATCCACGCAAACAGGGACAGCGGCAGCAGCGCTGCCAGCACGGTCAGGCCCAACAACACCGGCCGTCGTCCGACCCGGTCCGACAATGCGCCACACAGGGGCGTGATCGCAATCACTGCCACCGCCGCGATCGTCGACAGCCACAGTGCGTCACCCTCATCGTGGCCCTGCGCGTGCAGGAACGCAGGCACATAGGTGATGCCCACGTAGTAGGTGATCGATCCCAGCGCCGAAATCGCGAACGTGCGCGCCACCGCCAACGGATGATGCTGCAGCACATGCCGCAGCGGTGTGGCGGGAATGCTGCCTTCGCGGCGCTGGCGCTCGAACTCCGGCGACTCGTGCATGCCCGAACGCGCAATCAGGATCACCAGCGCAAGCGCAGCGCCGACGAGGAACGGAATCCGCCAGCCCCAGCTGTCCAGCTGCGGTGTGGGCAGCAGCGCGACGGTAAGTGCAGAGATCGCCACCGCCAGCAGTGCGCCCACTTCGCTGGCCGCCGAAGCCAACGACGTAACCAGGCCGCGTCGGCGCGCCGGTGCGCTTTCCAGCAGGTACGCCACCACGCCGGTATATTCGCCGCCCACCGAGAACGCCATCACGCAGCGCAGCACCAGCAGCAGCACGCCGGCCGTGGCGCCTGCGGTGGCCGCGGTCGGCAGCAGCGCGGTGGCCAGCATTGCCGCTGCCATCAACGCCATCGACGCAAGCAACATCCATCGCCGGCCGAGCCGGTCACCCAGGTGACCAAAGCACAGCGCGCCCAGCGGACGCATAAGGTAGGACACGGCGAATCCGGCCAAGGTGACCAGCAGCGCCTGCTCGCCACCGCCGAAGAACACCCGCGACAGCACCGTGGCGAAGTACAGGTACAGGGTGAAGTCGTACCACTCCACCACCGTGGACAGGCCGGCCACCCACATCGAGCGCTGTCGCGCCACAGTCATCGCGTATTCGCCTTCAACAGCCTCGATCCCGGTTGGGCAGGTTCGGCGCAGCGTGGCATGGACGGGGTGAAATACCGGTCATCGGCTATCGGCTGCCTGCATGTACTGGGTTTCATGGCCGCTGAAGCGCTCACCGTCAAAGCCGAAGCAGAAGCGTCCTTGCTCGAACGCGCGGTAGACCAGCAGCGCACCGTCGAGGCAGAACTGCTGCTGATCCACGCCTGTTTCCAGCGTCCCGTAGCCAGCGCGACATCCAGCGTATCGCGATCGTGTTCGGCAAGTTGCTTCAGCGCATTGGCGTAGCCACCCGGAAACGCGAGCCGTTCGTAGTGCTGGTGGAACGCCGCGCAGGCCTGGGTGTGCAGCAGCTTGCGTTCCGGGTCACGCCAGCGCAACGCAGCACTCTCCCGGATGGCCCGCGGCAACCGGTTGATCTCATCCGCATTGGCTCGGATCAGGCGTTCCATCAGGGCACGGGGATAGGCCTTCGTTCCTTCCATGTGGTTTGTCAGGGGTCAGTTCCCTTTCCCTGCGGGAACGGGATCTGCCCCACTTCAGGTCACGGCGCGCGGCGCAATGTCACCAGGGTGATCTCCGACGGCACGCCGATGCGTGCCGGGAAACCGGCCCAGAGACCCGCACCATTGCTCACGTAAAGGGTCATCCCGTCCACGTCGTAGCGGCCGGAGACGAAGCCACCATTGGCCCGCCTCACCAGTTGGTCCATGCCGATGATCTGCCCACCGTGAGTGTGCCCGGACAATTGCAGCTTCACGCCGCGCGCCGCCGCCTCTCGCGCGTTGCGCGGGCGGTGGTCAAGCAGGATCACCGGCGCAGAGGGATCGGCGCCGGCCAAGGCGGCGTCCAGATCCGGCAGCGGCAGGCCGTAGCGTGCGGCCACCGGATCGGTGACCCCGGCAATGGTCAGCGCTGCATCACCGCGTCGTACCTGCAGGTGGCTGTTGTCCAGCACCTGCATGTGCAGCGCGCGGAACGCCTGCATCCATGCCTGGTACTGCGCGTAATACTCGTGGTTGCCGGTAATAGCGACGACACCGTCCGGCGCCCGCAGATCGGCCAGAGGACGCGCGTCGTCACGACGGGCCTCCACACTGCCGTCGATCAGATCGCCGGTGATCACGATCAGATCCGGCGCCAATGCGTTGCTCTCATCCACCACCCTGCGCACCCAGTCGCCGGTCAGCAGGCGGCTGGCATGGATGTCGGTCAGCTGCAGCACGCGATAGCCGTCGAACGCCGCTGGCAGCCCGGCAACGCTCACCTCGATCTGCCGGGGCTGGGGCACTGCCATGCCCTGGCTGACACCATAACCACTGACCAGCAGGGCCAGCACGCCGGCCGCCGGCCGCAAGCGCCGCGTGCGCAATGCGGCTACCGCACGTGGCCAGCGCAGCAGGCGGGACGCGAGCAGGCCCACATCCATCGCCAGCATCAGCAACGCCAGCAGCAACACCGCCGTGGAGCCGGTGGCCAGCGTGGCGATGGCCAGCTTCGGAATTTCCGGCGACGCCATCGTGCCCCAGAAGGTGGCGACGATACGCAGCTGCACGGCTACGCCCACCAGCAGCAGCGACAGCACGACCTTCAGCCAAGTGGGCATGCGCTGTGGCCAGAACAGGCGCCAGGCCACATACAGGCCCATCAACAAACCGATCGTACTCAGCACTGCAACCATCCTGGAAAGAAAGCGGGCCGCCATGGTGACGGCTGCAGGCGGTGTTGTGTAGCACCGAGCCCATGCCCGGCATTTCAATCTGCAGCCGAGCATGGGCTCGGCGCTACAACAACAGGTGGGTCAAGCCATTCCGTCGAGGCGCTGCACCCGCAGGCGGGCGATACGGCGTTTTTCCATCGCCAGCACGGTGATGCGCACGCCCGCCACCTCCACCGCATCGCCGATGTCCGGCAGCCGGCCCAGCTGCTCCAGCACCAGCCCGGAGATGGTCATGTAGTCGGCACTGCGTGGCAGCGATACGCCGGTCAGCCGCTGCAGGTCGTCCAGGGTCAGTGCACCGTCGGCCTCCCACTGGCCCTCGCCCTGCGCGACCACGCCATAGCGCTCGTCCTGGGTATCGACCAGGTCACCGGCAATCGCCGCCAGCAGATCGTTGGCGGTCACCAGGCCTTCCACGCTGCCGTACTCATCCACCGCCACCGCCAGCGGTACCGGATGCTGGCGGATCAGTTCCAGCGCCTGCAGCGCACTGGCGCTGGACAGCACGTACTGCGGCTCGCGCAGGTTGCCTTCCAGCTGCAGCGGCCTGCCCTGCAGCAGGTCGGCCAGCAGATCGCGGCTCTGCACCACGCCACGCAGGCTGTCCAGGTCACCCTCACCCACCAGCAGGCGGGTGTGCGGCGACGCCACCAGGCGCGCCACGACGTCCTCCTGCCCACGCGCCAGGTCGATCCACTGCACATCGGCGCGCACGGTCATTACGCTCGACACCGGCCGGTCGGCCAGGCCCAGCACGCTGCGGATCATTTCGTGTTCGGCAGGCTGCAGGCGCTCTTCGGCGTCCACCTGCGCGTCCAGGCCTTCATCGTCGTGGCCATTGGCCGGGCGCGCGCCGAGCATGCGCAGCACCGCATCAGCGGTGCGCTGCCGGAACGGCTGGCGACGCTCGTTGCGCTCACGGTTGAAACGCACCCACTGGTTGAAGGCTTCCACCAGGATCGAGAAGGCGATCGCCGCGTACAGATAGCCCTTCGGAATCTTGTAGCCCAGGCCTTCGGCCACCAGGCTGAAGCCGATCATCAGCAGGAAGCCCAGGCACAGCACCACCACGGTGGGATGCTTGTTGACGAAGCGGGTCAACGGCTTGCTCGCCAGCAACATCAGCGCCATCGCGATGGTCACGGCGGCATACATCACGCCCAGGTTGTCGACCATGCCGACCGCAGTGATCACCGAATCCAGCGAGAACACCGCATCGAGCACCACGATCTGCGCCACCACCATGGCGAAGCTGGCGTAGACCTTCTTGCCATCTTCGTGGTGCGCGCGGCCTTCCAGCCGTTCGTGCAGCTCCATGGTGCCCTTGAACAGCAGGAACAGGCCACCGCCCAGCAGGATCAGGTCACGCCCGGAAAAGCTGTGCTCGAACAGCGTAAGCAGCGGCTCGGTCAGTTTCATGATCCAGGCCAGCGCCGCCAGCAGCACCAGCCGCATCAGCAGAGCCAGTGCCAGGCCGATCACCCGCGCGCGGTCGCGCTGGTGTGGCGGAAGCTTGTCGGCAAGGATCGCGATGAACACCAGGTTGTCGATGCCGAGCACGATCTCAAGCACGACCAGGGTTGCAAGGCCCATCCATATCGAGGGGTCAGCCAACCATTCCATTTCAGGTCCGTTTCGTCAGTAGGTAAGGGAGAAGAACAAACACTCAGTCTGCGTCCTGCGTGTGCGACGGGTCGTACCCGACCAGGTCGCCAGGCGTGCATTGCAGCTCCCGGCAGATCGCATCCAGCGTGGAAAAGCGGATGGCGCGCGCCTTGCCGGTCTTCAGGATCGACAGGTTCGCCAGGGTGATGTCGATGCGCCCGGCCAGCTCGGACAGGGTCATGCCCCGTTCCTGCAGCACGCGGTCCAGGGTGATGACGATTGCCATCAGATGACACCGTCGAGGTCATCGCGCATCGCCGCGCCCACGGCGAAGACGCGTGCCAGCACGAACAGCATCATCACCGCCACCAGCCCGGTGATCGACATGCCGCCGCCCACCTCCATCCAGCTGAAGTCCGGGCCCATCCAGGCCGCGTAGGCGCCGATCAGGATCGACAGCAGCTCCATCGCCAGCATCAGCCACGCCATCCGTTGCAGTCGCTGCGCATTGGCGTGGGTGAACGGCCTTTCGCGCGCCGCCGATTTCAGCAGCCGCAGCAGATGGCGCAGGAACAGCAGGCACAGCACCAGCAGCGCGACGATCGCAGCCAGCCCCAGGCAGAAGTGCAGGAACAGAGCGTTGCCGTGTGCAGCAGCGGCAGCGGCATCGTGGACGCTGTCGAGCAGCCAGCGACGGTCGTGCGCGACCAGCGGCACGGCCAGCAGTGCGGCCAGGATGCCCAGCCAGCACATCGCCCGGACGGCTTGGACGGCGGCCTGGGCCAGGGTGAACAAGCCTCGCGCGGGTCTGGCGCGGGCGGGACGAGCGGTCAAGCGGCCTCCGGCATTGGGGCGGCCTCGCCGCCCCAGGGTGGATTTATCGATAAACGATATATCACAACCTGCATGAAAGGCTGAATCGCGGGCATGGGCAGCCTGCGCGGCGCGGGGCCAGCGTTATTGGCTGGGTGCAGCCTGCTCCAGCATCGCTTCGCCCGGCGTCACCGAGGCCATCGCCTGCACGCCGGCCTCGGCCGCCTGCCGCGTGACCAGCCGGAAACGCACCTGCAGCTTGGCCTGCCCGGGCGTGGCCCAGCCGTACTGGACCGCCACCTGGTCCGCCGACAACGGCCCACGGCCTGGCAGCGAGCGCGCCTGCAACGGTGTCGGCGCCGCCTGCACCAACCGGGCAAAGCCCTTCTGCACGACCGCCGCGTCGGCCTTTTCGGCGTAGACCGTGCACGTGCCATCGTCAGCCCAGCTGACCGCATAGCGGCCGCTGGCCAGCGGCACCATCCAGGCCACGCCCGACTGCCCCTGCAGCAACGTTGCCGCCTCGGCAGGCTGCAGGGGTGACAGCCCGTTGAATTCCATCAACGACTGCAACCGCGCCGGTGCGCCGATGTGCTGCATGCAGGCGGTATCGAACAACTCACTGAAAGGGTCCTGCGCCTGTGCGCTGGCCTTGGGTGCACGTGCAGGCTGCGCCGCCGCCAGGGCAGGCAGCAGGGCCAGGATCAGCCAGGAGGCAGGGCGCATTGGAACTCCACGGTACGGAAAACAGCAGGGAGGATGGCAAAGCCCGGGCGCGGCGTGCAACGGCCGCGTTGCCGCCGGCCTCCCCGCGCCGGGATCAGGTTGTGATTTCGCCCTCGTCCTCGCCATCCCAGTAGTGGATACGGCTGGCGCGCACATGGATCAGTACCAGTCCCGGTGTATCCACTCCCTGTTCGAACCACCGTTCCAGGTCCTTCACCCAGTGCTCGCGCATCGTGGCCCGATCGCGCACCAGCGCCGCCCTTCCCTGCACGTGCACGAACAGCGGCGGCTTGCCCAGCAGCGACTTGCTGCCGGAGAAACCCAGTGCGACGGTGGGGTCAGCCTCGATCTCGCGCACCATGTCGGTGTCTTCCATGGTGAAGAACCAGCTGTCACCGTCATAGTCCACGTCACCGTTGTTGCTCATGGGGCGACCGGCAATTTCTCCACTGGCGTGGGTCTGCAGCATCGTGAAATCGATGCCGGCCATTTTCTTGGCAAGTTCTGGGAGGGTGAGCTCGGTCACGGCGCGGTCCTTGATCGGAGGGACGCCCAGCGTCTGCGCAGAGCGGTGACCGGAAAGTGGATGAGCACTTGCGGCCCCTTCACGGGAAACGAGATACGGCGCATGGTCCGTGCGTGACGCACTCCACACCACCATGCTTACGTTAAAAGCAGATAGAGGAACGCCCCTGCGGAGCACCACACCCAGCTAACAGGGTCGTGCCCGAGAATCGCGCACCCCCGTGGCACGACCGGCATGGCAGCCGGCGTGCACGCGGCGACTCCTCCCCCCAACCGCACGGCCTCCACATGGATCTGTTCGCCTGGCTCGCGTTCGGCTGCTACCTGTTGGCGTTCTTCATTGTCTCGCTGTTTGCTGCGGCCTATCTGAAACGTTCCGACTTCATGCCCTACCACGCGCAGGCCGTGGGCATGTCGTGGGCGGAGATCGAACCGCGCATGCAGGTGCTGCTGATGGCACTCATCCGCGTGGTCGGCACCGGGTGGATCGCACTGGCCGGTGCCGGCGTGATGCTGGCCTGGTTGATCTTCTTCGGTGGTCACTTCGCGCTGCCACAGCTGCTGGCGTTCCAGTTGTTCTGCCTGGTCGCCACCGCGCCCCCGGTGCTGGTCGCCTCCGGCGTGCGGCGACGCACCGGTGCGCGTACCCCGGTATCCACCGGCGCGGCCGTAGTGCTGCTGTCGCTCCTCGGCCTCGCGCTGGCCGTGCTGTCACTATCCCGGTGAGTTCCCTTCCCCCCCTCCCCACGAGGCTCCGCCATGAACCCCGAATCGATCTTCTACAGCGTGGTCAACGGTGATCTTCCACGTTCCAAGGCCGGCACCCTGCTCGGCTGGCGCTTCGTCAGCTATGACGATGCACTGCGTCGCATCCAGGTCGAGTTCGACGCCGGGACGGTGCTCACCAACCCGATGGGCAACGTGCAGGGCGGATTCCTGTCAGCGATGCTGGACGACTGCATGGGGCCGGCGATCTACGCCACCCTGCCAGCCAACCGCATCGCGGTCACGGTGGAATCCAAGACCAGTTTCGTCAACCCGGCACGGCCGGGGCGGATCATCGGCTGGGGCGAAGTCGAGCACAGCAAGGGCAGCATCGCCTTCACCCGTGGCTGGCTGACCGACCCGGCCGGCAAGGTACTGGCTACCGCCAGCGCCACCTTCCGGGTGGGTGCGCTGCGCTGGCGCGGGCTCTCGATGCCGCGTCCCATCGCGCGCCGGATGATCGCGCGCACGCTGCGGCGCGTGCATGCGCGCATCGGCTGATGCGTGTCCTCAACGTGCGTTGCGGCCGCCGCCGGCCACCCGCACGCGGTCGCGGCCCTGCGCCTTGGCCTGGTACATAGCCGCGTCGGCGGCGCGCAGCAGGGTGCGCCAGCCCAGCGCATCGGTGCCCCCCTCGGCTACGCCGAAGCTGGCAGTGACCCGCAGCACGTTGCCTGCGGCCAGTGCGATGTCCAGCTGCCGCATGGCCACGCGCAGCGACTCGGCCAACTGGCGGCCGCCGGCCAGATCGCCGTCGGCCAGCAGCACCAGGAATTCCTCGCCACCGTAGCGGGCGATGCTGTCGCTGCGGCGCAGGTGGCGCTGCAGCAGCTGTGCCACCTGCACCAGCACCTGGTCCCCAGCAGCATGCCCATGGCCGTCGTTGATGGCCTTGAAGCGATCGATGTCCAGCAGGATCACCACCGCGCTGTTGCCACCGTCGGCATGGCGCTGCTGCACCCTCTGGTCCAGCGCGCGCCGGTTCAACAACCCGGTCAGTTCATCGGTGCCGGCCAGCTGGCGCAGCTCGCTGGTCAACGCCGAGCGCTCGCGCGACTTCTCGCGCAGCACTTCGATGGCATCGAACAGGCGCTGCATCTCGGCCAGCGGGTGGGTCACGTGCTGTTCCGGGCCGGGCGCTTCCGAGGCGATCTGGATCACCTGCTTCTGTGCCTGCAGCAGCGGCCGCAGGATCTGCAGATGGGCAATGCGCAGCGCCACGCCGAGCACCACCAGCGTGCCAAGCACGGTCGCCACCAGCACCACCAGGCGCGTCGCTTCGCGGTTGCGGGTGCGCTCGAAACGGGCGATGGACACGCTCAGGTAACCGTCACGCAGCGCTTCCAGCGACCGCAGGGTCGGTACGTAGCGCGTGGTGAACTCGGCGGCGGTCCACGGCGGCGGCACGCCACGCCGTCCATCTTCGATCAGCCGTTCGATCATCGGCAGCGATTCGCCGAAGAACTGGCGGCGTGCCATGTCCCAATGCCAGGACAGCGTCGGATCGCTGCGGAACACGGCTTCATGGCTGCCTGCCAGCCGCCACAGTTCCAGCAGGCGGCCTTCGGTCTGCAATGCCGCCCGCACCTGTTCGTCACGCCAGGCCCCCGGTACCGCCACCGGCGCCATCACGTTCGAGGCCAGGCGGCCGCCATGCTCGCGCAGGTCGATCAGCACCTGGCCCTGCATCGCCGGGATCGCCGCTTCGCGGTCGGCACTGACCAGCACGCTGATCTGCGTCGAGGTCAACACGTGCAGGCGATCGACCACGGCGAACATGCTGCTGATCGCGCGCTCCACGTCTTCCACCCGGCGCGCGTCGTGCGGCTGTGCCGCCACCTGGTCCACCGCGGCCCGCGCCGACTGCAGGCGACGTTGCGCGTCGGCCAGCAGCCCATGTTCGTCGACCACGCCCGGATCGGCCTTGAACACGGTGTCCAGTTGCAGCAGGGCGGTGTCGACCCGCTTGCGCGCAACCGCCAGCTGCGCGGCCAGCCGCGCCTGTTCGGCCGCATCGGCCGTATTGGCTCCCAGCAGGCTGTTGGCGGGGCCGCGCTCGGCCGACACCCGGTTGGCCAGGTCGAAGGTCTGCTGCAGTCGGCGCAGGCTGACCAGGTTGTCCTCGGCGGCGGTGAAGCGCAGCGTGCCCTGCACCAGTGCGATGGCCATCAGCGGCAGCGTACAGACTACGAACAGCCCGGCCAGGATCCAGACCCAGGTCCGCAATCCGATGGGCGACGCCTTGCGGGCCATGCACATTTCCCCTGTCGTGCGGAACACTGTAGCGGCCGCCTGCACAGGCGCCAAGCCGCTAGCGGGCCAACCGTGGCCGTCGGTACACCGTGCCCGCCGCGAACGCACCGACAAGGCCGCGCGGACACTCGAATCGGGACAAATACGTCATGCCCCGCCGCGTCAGATCCAGCGCTGGTCGACCAGTTCGCGCTTCACGTAGGCATAGAACACCGGCGCGGCGACCAGGCCCGGCAGGCCGAAGGCCGCCTCCATCACCAGCATGGCCAGCAGCAGCTCCCAGGCACGCGCCTGGATTTCGCCACCGACAATGCGCGCGTTGAGGAAGTACTCCAGCTTGTGGATCACGATCAGGTACAGCAGCGCCGCCACCGCCACGTAGAACGAGACCGACAGTGCGACGATGGTGATGATCGTGTTGGAGATGATGTTGCCCACCACCGGCAGCAGGCCGGCCAGGAAGGTGATCAGCACCAGGGTCTTGGACAGCGGCAGGTGCACGCCGAACAACGGCAGCACGCCCAGCAGGAAGATCGCGGTGAACACGGTGTTCAGCAGCGAGATCTTCACCTGCGCGAACACCACCTGGCGGAACGCGGTGGCCAGGCGGCTGGTGCGCCCGACCAGCTCCTGCGCCAGCGGACCCATCTTCGGCAGCGGCAGTTCGTCATACAGTGCGATCATCGCACCCAGCACCATGCCGATCAGCACGCGCACACCCACCTGGACCACCGAGGTACCGGCCACGCCCAGCTGGCGCTGATGCTCGGCGGCCCAGTCGTTCAGCGCCGCGCGCAGCGCTGGCATGTCTTCGGGAATGTAGGGTTGCAGCAGCGCCGGCACCTGGTGCCGCGAGGTGTTGAGAATCTCCATCAGGCGCGCCAGCAAAGCATCCGGGCCACCGGTCTCGTTGCGGAAGAACGAGGCCACGCCGATCCCGGCCAGCACCAGCGCGCTGATGATGATCGCCGACAGCACGATCACGGCGATTGCCCGTGCGCGTCCCGGCGGCAGCCTGCCTTCCACGGTGGAAGCCAGCAGGTGGGTCAGCTGGAACACCAGCAGGCCGGACAGAAGGGTGACCACCAGGCCCAGTTTCAGCGCCAGCCACATGCCCAGCAGCATCATCAGCCACGCCGCGATCCTTGGAATGGGGGGCTTGGGCTGGGCAACGAGAGCGTCTTGCATGGGAGCGCGTCCGGGCGGGGTGGCCCATGGTAGAGGATTGGCGTGCCGATTCCGCGTGCAGGCTGAATGGGTATTTCATCCTCGTTCGGCGGCAGCCGTGCCGTCCCCACGCGCGCTCACTCGCCGTAGCTGGCGGTGTTCTTGCCCTGGCGCTTGGCGTGGTACAGCGCGCGGTCGGCCAGTGCCAACCAGTCCTCGACACTGCCGCCACGCGGCGTGGCCGCAATGCCGATACTGACGCTGAATTCCACACCCGGCGTGGCCTGCCGCGCGGCCTCGAGCAGGTGCAGGCGCACCCGCTCGGCCACGTGCATCGCATCGACGGGCGCGCAGTCGCGCAGCAGCACGACGAACTCATCGCCCCCCAGCCGCGCGGGCGTATCACCGGGCCGGGCAACGGTGCGCAATGTCGCCGCGATATGCCGCAGCACCTCGTCACCGGCGCGGTGGCCATGCGAGTCATTGATGCGCTTGAAGTCGTCCACATCGAGCATCAGCAGGCAGGCAAACCCGCCCTGGCCCTGTGCCCGGTCCAGCGCCTGCTGCGCACGCAGGATCAGGAAGCCACGGTTGGCCAGCTCGACCAGCGGGTCCATCCGGCTGAGACGCTGCAGCTGGCGGTTCTGCGATTTGACCCGGCGCGCCAGCTGCCAGCTGAGAATGCTCAGGCCGATGCCATACACGAACAGGAACGGGACACTCAGCACGATCGTGCGCTGCGAGGTGACCGGCTGGTAAGGGAAGCCGAGCACCCACCAGGTGAGAGCGAAGCCCAGCATCAGGGCCAGCGTGGCGCGCATCGCCAGGCGAACGCCACCGGCAGCGATCTTGTCGGCCACCAGCAGTGCGGCGAACAGTGCACTGGGCACCGCGCTCAACGCCATGAAGGCGATCCAGCCACCACCGAAAAAGGAGTCGGCCACCATGCAGCGGAACTGGACGAGCGCGGGCTGGCCGGAGCGCTGGGTCAGCATCAATGCCAGCGCAGGCCACGCCAGCGCGTTGAGCAGCAGCAGGACCCACGCCAGCGGCCCATCGTGGCGCTCGAGGATGATCGAAGCGATGGGGATTGCCCCCAGTGCATTGCCGACGAAACGCATCCAGCCGATGCGACGTGCCGCGCCAATGCCTTCGACCGCGCCTTCCGCCGAATCGGTGAAGAATGGCATTGCCCCCCCCCCCCTTGCGCGATCGCACCTGCTGCCACGGCCCTTGCCGGGCTGCCTGCGATGAGTCTGACAGCTTTGCGTCAATTCGGGATCAAGGTCGCGGCACGACGCGCGGGCCGGCCGCCCTGCTCCGGCTGCCCTGCCTCGCCTGCGCTACCGCCGAGGCGCCGCTGTCGAACCGCGCAGCATGAAGCTGAACTCCAGCGTCTGCTGAAGCGGTACATCGACCTGTTCGATGATGGCGAGCAGCAGGTTGACCGCGCGCTCGCCGATTTCACGCATCGGCTGCCGGATGGTCGTCAGCGGCGGGGTGAGATAACGCGAAGAGGCCAGGTCGTCGAAGCCGACGATGGAGAGCGCTTCCGGAACGCGGATGCCCCGGTCGCGACAGGCCGCCAGTGCCCCCAGTGCCATCTGGTCGCTGAAGCAGAACACCGCGGTCGGCACGGGCGTGCCGTCCAGCAGCGCCATCACCGCCGCATGCCCGGACTCAACGGAAAAGTCCCCGGGCACGATGCTCAGCTGGCGCAGGCGACCCCGCGCCTTGCCGGCGGCCCGGACCCCTTCCAGCCGCTGCTGGTGCAGGGGGTTGTCAGGTGGCCCGCCGACCACGGCGATCCGTTCGTGCCCCAGGCCGTACAGGTGCTCCATCACCGCGCGTGCGGCGGCCGCGTTGTCGATATGGACGCTGGGGATGCCCAGTGCAGGGTCGAACTCGCATCCATTGACCACCGGCGCAGCTGCGCCGCGCTGCTCGACGATTTCGCGCGCGGTCGGTGGCAGGCGATGGCCCAGCACGATCATGCCGTCGGCCTCGTTGCGCCGGAGCATCTGTGCGTAGCGCTCCTCACGATCGGGTTGATGCTGGGTATCGCCCAGCAGAACCGCGTAGCCGACCGCCTGCGCGGCCTCCTCCGCACCCTGCAGGATCTGTGCGAAGAACGGATTGGCGATGTCCGGGACGGTGACCAGGATCTTGCCGCTGCGCTGGGTCTTGAGCGTGCGGGCCACCGTGTTGGGCACATAGCCCAATGCGGCGGCGGCCTGCTCGATGCGCGCGCGGGTGGCCGGCAGCACCTTGTCCGGCCGGGAAAGCGCCCGTGACACCGTGCCTGCGGAGACGCCGACGTGCCTGGCGATGTCGTAGATGGTGGCCATGGCGTTAGTTCTCCTGTCCGCTGTGCAGTGCACAACAGGTCCTGCGTGCGCCCCTGCTAGGATAATGCAATCGATTGCATCGAGGGCGAATCACGTTGAAGACGCTCAAGGGTCCAGCGCTGTTCCTGGCGCAGTTCATCGGCGACACAGCTCCTTTTGATCGGCTGGATACGCTGGCCGGGTGGGCCGCGGGTCTGGGCTATTCTGGCGTACAAGTTCCCACCTCCGCGCCCCACCTGTTCGATCTGGCCGAGGCGGCACGCAGCCAGGCGTACTGCGACGATGTTGCCGGCATGCTGGCCGGGCACGGCCTGCAGATCACCGAACTGTCGACTCATCTGCAGGGGCAGCTGGTCGCGGTCCATCCCGCCTACGACAGCCTGTTCGACGGATTCGCACCCGTAGACGTGCGCGGCAACCCGCCCGCGCGCCAGTCCTGGGCCGTGGAGCAGCTGCGGCTCGCCGCGCAGGCGAGCCAGCGCCTGGGGCTGACCGCGCACGCCACGTTCTCCGGTGCGCTGGCCTGGCCCTACTTCTATCCGTGGCCGCAGCGCCCGCCGGGCCTGGTGGAAGAAGCCTTCGCCGAACTCGGCCGCCGCTGGCGCCCGATCCTGGATGTGTTCGATGCCTGCGGCGTGGACCTGTGCTTCGAGATCCACCCGGGCGAGGACCTGCATGACGGTGCGACCTTCGAGCGCTTCCTCGATGAGGTCGACCATCATCCCCGCGCGAAGATCCTGTACGACCCCAGCCATCTGCTGCTGCAGCAGATGGATTACCTCGGTTTCATCGACCGTTACCACGCCCGCATCGGCATCTTCCACGTCAAGGACGCGGAGTATCGCCCCAGCGCGCGCAGCGGCGTGTATGGCGGCTACCAGGACTGGATCGATCGTCCGGGCCGGTTCCGCTCACCCGGTGACGGCCAGATCGACTTCAAGGCGATCTTCTCGAAGTTCGCCCAGTACGACTTCCCCGGCTGGGCGGTGCTGGAGTGGGAGTGCTGCCTGAAACACCCGGAGGACGGCGCGCGCGAGGGTGCCGCCTTCATCCGCGATCACATCATCCATGTAACCGAACGCGCCTTCGACGACTTTGCCGGGAGCGCCACGGACGCTGGATCACTGCGCCGCATGCTGGGAATCTGAGCCAAGACCGCCCCGGGAGGGCAAGCCATGACGCACGCCATGTCGCGCCTGGGCGCGATGATGTTTCTGCAGTTCTTCATCTGGGGGGCGTGGTTCGTCACCCTGGGCACCTACCTGGTACAGGGCCCGCTGCAGGCCAGCGCAAGCCAGGTGGCAACGGCGTTTCTCAGCCAGTCCATCGGTGCCATCGTGGCACCGTTCCTGGTCGGCCTGATCGCAGACCGCTATTTCGCGGCGCAGCGCATCCTGGCGGTACTGCACCTGGCCGGCGCGGTGCTGATGTGGCTGGCGTCCACCGCCACCAGCTTCAGCGTGTTTTCCGCGTGCGTCATGGGCTATATGCTGCTGTTCATGCCGACGCTGGCACTGGCCAACAGCGTGGCGATGCGGCACATGCAATCGCCGGAGAAGCAGTTCCCGCTGGTACGCGTGGCCGGCAGCGTCGGCTGGATCGTCGCAGGGGTGCTGATCGGCTGGCTGGGCTGGGAACAGGCGCATCGGCTTGAACTGACCTTCCGGATGGCGGCGGCGGCATCGCTGGTGCTGGGCCTGTATGCGTTCACCCTGCCGCACACGCCGCCACTGGCACAGCAGCGCGATGCCGGGCTGGGGCAGATCCTGGGACTGGATTCGTTGCGGCTGCTGAAGTCGCGCGCCTACCTGGTGTTCTTCCTGGCCTCCATCGCCATCTGCATCCCGTTGTCGTTCTACTACAACTTCACCAATCCGTATCTCAACGACCTGGGCGTGCAGGGCGCGGCCGGCCTGCAGTCGCTGGGCCAGGTGTCCGAAGTGCTGCTGATGCTGGCCATGCCGTTCCTGTTCGTGCGGCTGGGGGTGAAGACCATGCTGGCGGTCGGCATGGCGGCCTGGGTCGTGCGCTACGCGCTGTTCGCCTTCGGCGATGCGGGCAGTGGCTTCTCCCTGCTTGTGATCGGCATCGTACTGCATGGCATCTGCTACGACTTCTTCTTCGTCACCGGCCAGATCTACACCGATGCCCACGCCGGCCCCGCCGCGCGCAGCAGCGCGCAGGGCTTCATCACCCTGGCCACCTATGGCGTGGGCATGCTGATCGGCACCTTCCTGTCCGGCGCGGTAGTGGAGCACTTCACCACTGCAGCGGGCCCGGACTGGCAGCAGATCTGGTTGTTCCCGGCCGGCGTCGCACTGGTGGTGCTGATCGCCTTCCTGCTGCTGTTCCGCGACCGCCCGGTAGCGGCGGCCGCGTCGTCCACACCCTGAGGAGACCGGCCGATGCCCCCGCTTGGAATCGCCATCGTTGGTACCGGCATGATCGGCGCGGTGCATCGCCGCGCGGCACTGCTGGCTGGCGCCGAGGTGCGCGGCGTGGCCGCCTCGTCGCCGCAGCGCGCGCGCGAGGTGGCGCACGCGTGGAATGTCCCGCGCGCCTATCGCGATATCGAGGACGTCGTCGCTGATCCCCAGGTACAGGTCGTGCACATCTGCACGCCCAACCACCTGCACCGCGCGATGGCGCAGGCCGCACTGGAAGCCGGCAAGCACGTGATCTGCGAGAAACCGTTGGCGACGACGCTGGACGATGCGCAGGCGCTGGCGGCGCTGGCCGCCTCGACCGGATTGGTCGCCACCGTCCCCTTCGTCTACCGCTACCACCCGGTGGTCCGCGAGGCACGTGCACGCATCGCGCAGGGCGACCTGGGGCCACTGCACCTGATCCATGGCAGCTACCTGCAGGACTGGCTGCTGGACCCGGCCAGCAACAACTGGCGGGTTGACCCGGCACTGGGTGGCACATCGCGCGTGTTCGCTGACATCGGGTCGCACTGGTGCGACCTGGTTGAATGGGTCAGCGGCGAGTGCTTCGCCGAAGTGAACGCGGCGTTTGCCACGGTGATCCCCGAGCGCAGCGCAACCACCTCCCAGAGTTTCAGCACGCCGGCGACAGACGGCGCAAAGCAAGCGGTCGAGAGCGAGGACGTGGCCGCAGCGATGTTCAGGACCGGCGCGGGCACGCTGGCGTCATTGACGGTCAGCCAGGTCTCGGCCGGACGCCACAACCGGCTCTGGTTCGAGATCGACGGCGCCAACGCCAGCGTGGCGTTCAACCAGGAGGATGCCGAGCGGCTGTGGATCGGCCTGCCCGAGCAGCGCGAGGAAATCTTCGTGCGCGGCCCGGGCGCCGGCAGTGCCGAACAACGCCGGTTGTCGCCGCTGCCAGCGGGGCACGCGCAGGGCTACGGGCAGTGCTTCGAAGCGTTCGTCGCCGACACCTATCGCGCCATTGAAGGCGAGCGGCCGCAGGGCCTGCCCACCTTCGAAGACGGCCTGCGCTCGGCGCGGATCGTCGATCGTGTCATTGCATCGGCCAGGTCACGCACCTGGACCGCCATCGGTTGAATCCCGGGAGGACCTGTTGATGAACATCCCTGTCCGTAGAACTGCAACCCTCGTCCTGCTGCTGCTCGCAGTCCTGCCCGCCTTCGCAGGAAACACAGCCGGTGCGCAGAAGCCCATCGCCGTGCAGATGTACACGCTGCGCAATGCCGGGCCGCTTGACCAACAGCTGAAGATCGTCCACGACGCGGGCGTGCGTGCGGTGGAGACCGTCGGTACGCAGAATGCAAGCGCTGCGGAGCTGAAACAGTTGCTGGACCGTTACTCGATCAAAGCGGTTTCGTCGCACGTTCAGCTGGCCGAGCTGCGCGACAACCTGGATGCCGTGGTGGCCTTCAACCGCTCGATTGGCAACAGCACGCTGGTGGTGCCCTATCTGGACCAGAAGGACCGTCCGCGCGATGCCGCGGGCTGGACCGCATTGGGCCGGGAGCTGGGCCGGATTGCCAGGCAGGTGCGCGGCAAGGGGATGCAGCTGGCCTATCACAACCACGACTTCGAGCTGGTCGACTTCAATGGCAGGACCGGACTGGAGCTGCTGTTCGACGCCGCCGGCCCCGAGCTGCAGACCGAACTGGACCTGGCCTGGGTCGCGCGCGCGGGCCTGGACCCGGCCGTGATGCTTGGCAAGTTCCGCGGCCACATATTTGCGGTACACGCCAAGGACAATGCGCCCAAGGGCCAGGCCGAAGACGAAGGTGGATTCGCTGCGGTCGGCCAGGGCGTGCTGGACTGGGACGCGATCCTGCCGGCCGCCGCCACCGCTGGCGTGCAGTGGTACATCGTCGAACACGACCAGCCACGCGACCCGGCCAAGGTCATCCAGGCCGGCGCGGACTACCTGCGTGGACACCTGACCACCAACCTGCCCACCCGTGCCCACCGCTGACGCATCAAGGAGCCCCACATGAAAATGATCCTGGCAGTGGCCGTGGCCCTGGGCGGCATGAACGTTGCGACGGCAGCGTGGGCCAAGGACGACCCGGCCGCGGGTGCGAAACTCTACGCCCAGCACTGCACCGCCTGCCACGGTGCTGAACGCACCGGTGTACCGCCGACGTTCCCGGCGCTCACCGATGTCGGCAAGCGGCTGCAGCCCGCCCAGGTCAAGGACAGGATCAGGAAGGGCGGCGGCCTGATGCCCCCCTTCCCGCAGCTGTCACAGCAGGAGATCGATGACATCGCCAGCTACCTGGCGAAGTAGCGGGTGGGCGCTACAGCTCGCGCACCCAGATGTTGCGGTAGCTGACCTTGGAGTCATGTTCCTGCAGATACAGCGGCGCGCACCCATGCGGTGCGTACGAAGGCGCACCGATGTATTCGGTCCTGCCCGCCAGCACGGTGTCGTCCTGTACCAGCACCCCGTTGTGCAGCACGGTGATCCGTGCGGGCGACGTCAGGCCGCCGCCCGGCGAGAAGCGCGGGGCCTTCCAGAGGATGTCGTAGACCTGCCACTGGCCCGGTGCGCGCGAGGCGTTCACCCGTGGCATGGCCTGCTTGTAGATCGAACCCGCCTGGCCATTGGCGTAGGTCGGGTTGTGGTAGCTGTCGAGTACCTGCAACTCATAGAGTCCCTGCAGGAAGATCCCGCTGTTGCCCCGGTTCTGGCCGTCGAAGCCCTTCGTTTCGCTGGGCGTACGCCATTCGACATGCAGCTGGACATCGCAGAAGGGTTGCCGGGTACGGATGCCCTTGCTGCCCGGAACAACCGTCATGGCGCCTCCGGCAACCTTCCAGGGCACGCGGCCACCCTGCTCCGATTCCCACGCGGAGAGATCCTTGCCATCGAACAGCACGATCGCATCGGATGGTGCCTTGCCGGGTGGCGTTGCCACGGTCGCGGGCACAGGGGTCCACACTTCCGTCTTCTTCGGGTCACGCACAGCGTCGGCACTGTCCTGTGCGAACGCAGATGCAGCGGCCAGCAGGCCGGCGGTGATCAACGCAGGGCGGATCATCAGGTTGGTGTCCATCAGCTGGTCCCCCAGGCAGGTGTGCCGGGGACATAGGCGAGGTCACCGTCGTAGCGCCCCGGCACGGCGACGTACTGCAGCACCCCGGTCGCACCGACCTTGGAGGTGAAGAAGCCGAAGATGGCCAGCTGCTTGATCATCGTGAAGTAATGCGGCATGGCTTCGCCCTCTTCGGGCGTTCCGGTCTCGGTCACGTCTGCATTGCGCGCCTTGGCTTCGGCATCCAGTGTACGCAGCAATCCGGTGCGCGCCTCCGGCGTGAGCGACACGAAGCGGCCACCGGCGCGCTTGTCGATGTCCGCCAGCCCGGCGCGGAACACCGCCTGCTGCCTGGCGGTGTAGCAGTCGCTGACGAACGTCGCCATGAACGCACCGGCGCCCGCGTCCTTCGCCCCGGGTGTCCGGGTCCGCGGCAGGATGGTCTCGGCAATCTCGTCCAGCGTGCCGATATCGGCATCGGAGAACGGAACCATCGCCCCGGCCGCTGGCGCTTTGCCTTGCACCAGCGCAGGCAGGCCGACCATGGCCGCACCGGTGGCGGCGACGATCATCTTCAGCAGTTCGCGGCGATCCATCACAGGTTCCCCGCTTTCAGTTCGCGTACCGCGTGGTCGGCCGCGCGCGCGGTCAGCGCCATGTAGGTCAGCGACGGATTCACGCAGGCGCTGGAGGTCATGCAGGCACCGTCGGTGACGTACACATTGGGGGCATCCCAGACCTGGTTGTGCGCGTTCAATACCGAGCTCTTCCGGTCCCGTCCCATACGCGCAGTCCCCATCTCATGGATGCCCTTGCCCGGGGCGTAGTCGTTGTCGTGCATCTTCACGTCCTTGACCCCGGCCGCCTCCAGCATCTCGGCAGCGTCCGCGGCCATGTCCTTGCGCATCGCCAGTTCGTTGGCGCGCATGGACACGTCCATCGCCAGCACCGGCAGCCCCCACTTGTCCTTGCGCTCGCGGTCCAGGCGGATCGTGTTGTCGTGGTGCGGCAGCATCTCACCGAACCCGGTCATGCCGATGCGCCAGTCACCGGGCACGGTCAGCGCTTCCTTCAGGTCGGCACCGATGTTCAGCTCGGCGATCTCGCGCGACCAGCCGGTGCGGCTGGCACCGCCCTGGTAGCCGAATCCGCGCAGGTAGCCACGCTTGTCGGCGGCGACATTGCGGAACCGCGGAATGTAGAAGCCGCAGGGACGGCGGCCGAAGTAGTACTTGTCTTCGTAGCCCTCGACCCGGCCCGAGGCGCCCGCACCGAAATGATGGTCCATCACGTTGTGCCCCAGCTCGCCCGACGAAGAACCCAGCCCCCCCTCCCAGACATCGGTGGCCGAGTTCATCAGCAGCCAGGTCGAGTTGAAGGACGATGCGTTGAGGAAGATGACCTTGGCCGTGTACTGGTAGGTCTGCCCGGTCTCGGCGTCGATCACCTCCACGCCACGCGCGCGCTTGCGATCCTTGTCGTAGAGCACTTCCTTGACGATCGAGAACGGCCGCAGGGTCAGGTTGCCGGTCTTCATCGCCGCCGGCAGTGTCGCCGCCTGGGTCGAGAAATAGGCACCGAAGGGACAGCCAAGGACGCACTTGTTGCGGTACTGGCAATTGACGCGCCCCTGCTCGGGCATCGGCTGGGTGATGTTGGCAGTGCGCGAGTGGATCATGTGCCGGGTGCCGCCAAAGGCCTTCTTGATCCGCGCGGCCACGTCCTTCTCGACGATGTTCAACGGGATCGGCGGCAGGAACTCACCATCCGGCAGCACGTCCAGTCCCTCGCGCGTGCCGGCGATGCCGGCGAACTTTTCCACATGGTCGTACCACGGCGCGATGTCGGCATAGCGGATCGGCCAATCGGTGGCGATGCCCTCCTTGAGGTTCGCCTCGAAATCCAGGTCGGAGAAGCGGTAGCTCTGACGGCCCCACAACAGCGAACGGCCACCGACGTGGTAGCCGCGGAACCAGTCGAAACGCTTGGTTTCGATGTAGGGTGAGTCCTGCTCGTTGGCCCACATTCCTTCCAGGTTCTCGGCGAGGCCGTAGTCGCGCATCAGCACCGGAAAAGCGGCCTTCATCGCCTGCGTCGGCCGGTTGCGATGCGGGAAGTCCCACGCTTCCTTCATCGCATTGACGTAGTCCTTGACGTGCTCGATGTTGCGCCCGCGTTCCAGCATCAGGACCTTCAGGCCCTTCTCGGTCAGCTCCTTCGCTGCCCAGCCGCCACTGATTCCCGAGCCAACAACAATGGCGTCGTAGTGATTATCTGCCATGGGTCTCTCACCTGGGTGGATATCGTTTCAGACGTCGCAGAGGCGGATCGCCTCGCGCAATGAAGCAACGGGATCGGGCGCGGCAGGCATGAACTCCTGCGCCAGATACCCCTTGAAACCGGTGTCGCGGATCGCGCGGCAGATGGCCGGATAGTTGAGCTCCTGCTGGTCTCCGATCTCGTTCCGGCCGGGCACGCCTGCGGTGTGGTAGTGCTTGAAACAGGCATGGTGTTTTCCGATGGTGGCGATGATGTCGCCCTCCATGATCTGCATGTGGTAGATGTCGTAGAGCAGGCCGAAATTGTCCGAGCCGAGCCGCTGGCACAGCTCCACGCCCCATGCGGAGTGGTCGCACAGGTAGTCGCGATGGTCGACCCTGGAGTTCAGCAGTTCCATCACCAGCACGACGCCGCGCTTCTCGGCATGCCCGAGGATGCGCTTGAGGCCGGCTTCGGCATTGGCCAAGCCGTCGTGGGGGTCCATGCCATCGCGGTTGCCGGAGAAGCAGATGAGATTTCGGTAACCGGCATCGGCCACCAGATCGATGTGCCGCGTGTAGCGCTCTACCAGCTGGTCATGGAACTCGCGGCCGGCGAAACCCTTGGTCAGGCCCAGCTCCGCGCCATTGCACATCGAGCTGTACACGCCATGGGCCTTCAGCGTGGGCCAGTCTTCGGGACCGACCAGGTCGATCGCGGCGAAACCGATGTCCTTCACCGTCGCGCAGAGCTGGGCAACCGACAGCTGCGGGAAGGTCCAACGGGCGACGGCCTGCTTCAGGTTTCCTTTGAGGCGGGCATCGGCGGCGAATGCAGGGAGCACACCTGCAGCCCCCAGGCCAATGCCGCCGGCAACCGCAAGGCGTAGCGCGTCGCGTCGCGTGATGCCCATCGCCGGGGCCGGTCTGATCGAATGGATGGACATCCACCTGCCGGCCTCCCAACCGACATCAAACACTGAGGATTCACTGCAATGCAATCGATTGCACCATAGGGGAGGAATTTGTGTGTTTGCAAGTCGCAGTGCACGAAAATCAATGCTGCGAGGCACAACTCCGCAGCCGACCTGGAAAACAAAAGCCCCGCGTGAGCGGGGCTTTCCTTCTGGCGGTGGGAGCAGGACGACGCCTGTTGGCTACAGCGTCGAAATCGTGCCGCCGTCGATCCGATACTCCGTTCCAGCAATCGACGCCGACCGGGGAGACGCCAGGAACACAATCAGATCGGCCACCTCCTGCGGTGCCGCGGGCCGTCCCACCGGGATCCCGCCGAGCCAGTCCATGACCAGCCTCTTGCCACCTTCATAATCGGTTCCCGCTTCTGCCGCGATCCGCTCTGCAAATTCCCGGGATGCTTCTGTCTCGATCCAGCCCGGCGCTACGCTCAACACCCGCACGCCCTTGGGGGTGACCTCTCGTGAAAGCGACTTGCTGTAGGTCGTGAGTGCCGCTTTGGCGGCGGCATACGCGGTGGTGGACTCCGGCAGAGGCAGCATGCGCTGGATCGAACTGACGTGGATGATCACGCCAGCGCGCTGCGCGAGCATGGATGGCAGCAAGGCACGATCCAGACGGACCGCCGGCATCAGATTCAGGTTCAGCTCGGCAAGCCAGTGCGCATCACTGATCGCTGCGAAGCCGCCGCCAGGTGTCTTTGATCCCCCCAGCACATTGACCAGGATGTCTGCGCCGCCCCATGCCTGCAGCACGGCGTGGGCGAAAATGCCGGTGCCCTCGGCCGTCGACAGATCGGCGGCTACGTAGGCGACTCCTTCCACCGGGCGTGCCGGCAGGCTGCGCGCCGACGTCATCACCCTGGCCCCGGCCTCGGCGAGGGTCCTGACCACGGCCGCCCCCACACCGGCCGTGCCGCCAGTCACCACGGCCCGCAGGCCACCGAGTTGAAGATCGAAGCTCATGCGGTGATCTCCAGCGATGCGATCAGGCCCCGTTCCAGTTCGAAACGGTAGCTCAGCAGAATCGGACTGCCGGGGAAGTTGCCGCTCACGATGGCACGGACAACCTGGTGTTTCCCCTGCCGTTCGATGGCGCTCGGCACGCTGGTGGCGCTGTATTTGGCCGATGCCTCGGCCAGGAAGGCTTTGATGGCGTCGACGCCGACGAGGGTGTGCCCGTCGTCCTTCAGCACAGCCTGGGCGGCAAAACAACGCGCCAGCACTTCGGGGTCATGATCGGCCGCGAAGTACGCGGCGATGGGTTCTGGGAGAGTCAACGCATTCATTCCTGGCTCCTGCAGTGGTGAGGCGCTCAGGATGTGCACGCAGGTCGGTTAAGTGAATGCCCTATAATCCGAATGGGTTATGTCAAGAATCTTACATAATGCGCGGATCCGAGTTCGCTGAACTGAAGGCCTTCGTGGCGGTAGTGGAACGTCAGAGCTTCGCGCGGGCGGCGGAACATCTGGGGGTATCGCCCTCGGCCCTGAGCCAGACCATCCGTCAACTGGAAGGCCGTCTCGGCACCCGCCTTCTGAATCGCACAACACGAAGCGTGGCACCCTCGGCAAGTGGCGGACGACTGTACGCGCGCATCGCGCCGCTGTTCCAGGAGTTGGCGGTAGCGGTCGCTGAAACCAGCGAAGCGAGCGGACGGATCAACGGGACCCTGCGAATCAATACGCCGGGCATCGCCGCGAGAACACTGATTGCCCCGAGGCTTGCCCGCTTCCACCAGGCCTACCCTGATGTCGTTGTCGACATCGTGGTCGACGACGCGCTCAGCGACATCGTCAGTGGCCGGTTTGATGCGGGCATCCGCGTGGGTGGTCAGCTCGAGAAGGACATGGTGGCCATCCGCCTCACCCCGGACCTGAACATGGTGGCCGTGGCGTCACCAGATTACCTGGCACGCCGTGGAACACCGCGATCTCCGGCGGAACTACAGGACCATGCCTGCATCAACTGGCGGCTGCAGAGTGACGGCAGGCAGTACCGATGGGAGTTCAAGAAGCGAGGCCGCCACCTGGAGGTCGCCGTGGACGGGCCTGTCGTCACCAATCACGCTGACGTCGGGATTGCAGCGGCACTGGCCGGCCTTGGAATCGCCTATCACTTCGAGCAGGATCGCGTGGGGGAACTGCTGGCCCAGGGATTGCTGGTGCGGGTACTGGCGGATTGGTCGGTCTCGCGCCCCGGGCTTTTTCTTTACTACCCGAACAGGCGGCATCGCCCCGCCCTGCTGGGTGCATTCATTGATTGCCTGCTGGACCAGGGCGTGTTCGGTAATCGGTGACAACATCGAGGAACATCCGCATCGGCCGCCGCCGGACAACAGGATCCCGGCAGTGCCTCAAGAACGACAAGGGCCCCAGGCAGGCATGCCAGGAGCCCTTGTCGGGATGCACCGAAGATGCGCTTAGAACGGAATATCGTCGTCAGCGAAGTCGTCCATCGGCGGCGCCTGCTGCGGCTGCGGACGCTGGTTGCCTCCCTGGTTGCCGTAACCGCCGCCCTGGTTGCCGCCCTGGTTGCCATAGCCACCGCCCTGGCCACCACGCTGGCCGCCGCCACCGCCGCCGTACTCCTGGCGCGGCGCCTGCTGGCGCTGCGGACGATCGCCGCCGTAGTTGCCGCCACCGCCGCCGCCGCCTTCACCGCGGCCGCCCAGCATCTGCATTTCATCGGCGATGATATCGGTGGAGTACTTCTCCACGCCGTCCTGGCCGGTGTACTTGTCGTAACGCAGGCTGCCTTCGACGTAGACCGAGCTGCCCTTGCGCAGGTACTCGCCGGCGATCTCGCCGAGCTTGCCGAAGAACACCACGCGGTGCCATTCGGTGCGCTCCTGCTGGTTGCCATCCTTGTCCTTGCGGACGCTGGTGGTGGCCAGGCTGATGCGGGTGATCGCCATGCCGCCCTGGGTGTACTTCACGTCCGGGTCGTTGCCGAGATTGCCGACCAGGATGACTTTGTTGATGCCGCGCGCCATAGGTACCTTCGTCCGTTGTCCAGGGGCAGACCTCCAGTGATAGCACAGCCCCGGGCGGGGTGCAGTACGCTGGGCCGCCCCTGGTGAAATTTGGGGGAATGCGAGAACGACGCATCTTACCATTGCCGCCGCCGTCCGCCCGGTCAGGAGACCCCGACCGCCCCGAAGGATCAGGCTGATTTCCTTGTCCGGCAATGACTTACCTTCGCCCCGACCGACGTTCAGAGGGGCATTCGCGTCGGCGCATGGCATCATGCCCGGGCACCTTCCATCTGCCCGCTCCGCCCGCCCATGACGATCAAAGGCAAAGCCACCTCCCTCGACATCGCCCACCTGGCCGGGGTCTCCCAGCCGACCGTGTCGCGGGCCCTGCGCGGCAGCCCGATGGTCAACGCCGAGACCCGCGAGCGCATCCTGCGCATCGCCCGCGAGCTGAACTACAAGGTCGACAAGAACGCCTCCAGCCTGCGCCTGCGCAATGCCGGCACGCTGGCCCTGCTGTTCTTCGAGGACCCGACCAACGACGACTCGTTGATCAACCCGTTCTTCCATTCGATGCTGGGCTCGATCACCCGCGCCTGCGCCCTGCACGGGCAGGACCTGCTGGTGTCGTTCCAGCAGCTGTCCACCGACTGGCAGGCCGATTACGAAGACAGCAACAAGGCCGACGGCATCATCCTGCTCGGCTACGGCGACTACCACGAATCGCGCGACCGCCTGCAGCGGCTGGTCGAACAGGGCACGCACTTCGTGCGCTGGGGCGCCGCCCTGCCTGGCCAGCCCGGTGTCTCGATCGGCAGCGACAACTTCCAGGGCGGGCATGACATCACCACCCATCTGCTGCTGCAGGGCTGCAGCCGCATCGCCTTCCTCGGCCATGCCTCCAGCCATTACCCCGAATTCCAGGAGCGCTACCGCGGTCATGTCGCGGCGCTGCAGGACCACGGCCTGGCCGCCGAACCGGCGCTGCAGCACGATGCGATCACCACCGAAGCCTCCGGCCAGGAGGCCTGCCAGGCCCTGCTGGCGCGCGGCGAGCCGATCGATGCGATCTGCGCCGCCAGCGACCTGATCGCCATCGGTGCGATGCGCGCCCTGCGCGAGGCCGGGCTGCGGGTACCGCAGGACGTGGCGGTGACCGGCTTCGACGATATCCCGCTGGCCGCTTCGGTATCCCCGGCGCTGACCACGGTGCAGCAGGACACCAAGCAGGCCGGCCAGCTGCTGGTGGAGCGCCTGCTGACGCTGATCGGCCGGCAGCCGGTGGAGAGCCAGAGCATCCCGGTGAAGCTGGTGGTGCGGGAATCGTCCCTGCGCGGCTAAGCGCCGCAGGGTGCGGTCGCCCTTTGCCTCGCCCTTGTTGGGTGGCCTGATCTTGCCGTAGTGCCGAGCCATGCTCGGCCAACAGCCCACGCCAGCCGCGCAGGTTCAGCGCACCCCGGCCTTCGGCCCCAGCAACGCCAACAGCACATAGACCACGATCGAAGCGACGGTACCGAGCACCGCCGGCAATCCGAATGCCCACGCCGAACGACCCTGCTCGCGTGCCCACTGGGCCAGATGCCAGGCCGAACCCAGGTTGATCAGCCAGGCAATGGCGAAGGCCGGCCACTGCACCATGCCCACCGCGCGCAGCAGGGGCACGGACACCAGCGCGGCAACGATGGCTGCGATCAGGAAGATCAGTGCGGAGCGGGAATGGCGTGATCGTGCCGGTGAGCCGACAGGTAATTCCTTCAATTCCACAGCAGAGCCTCGATCCTGGTGTTATCCAAAAGGAACCACGTACTGCACCCGAAGGGAAGCGTTCTGTAGGGTCGGGCTGTGCTCGACTGATCCGGCATGGCGCGAACGGCAGCCGAGCATGGGCTCGGCTCTACATGACAATCAACCCTGGGCGAAGTCCTTCAGGATCTCGCCGACGCCGCTGGGCGAGATCTCGAAGCCCAGCGGGGTGCCGGGGTTGATCACCACGCCGTAGCCGCCGGGCACGCGGCGCAGCACGTCCAGCATCAGCCAGCGGATCTGGTGTTCGGCCTGCTGGCTGTAGATGCCCACCCGCGATGGATCGGTGAACACGGCCACGTGCAGCGTGCCCTGCTTGTCGAACAGCAGCGGGTCGAAACCGCTGCCATCGGGGGTCACCAGGCTGCCGGTCTGCAGCACCACCTCGGAGGCGACGAAGGCTTCCATGAAGGCGCGGATCGGCACCGCCCCGTCCATCGCCGCCTTCAGCAGGGTTTCGATCGGAGTCTGCGGTGCGGGGTCGGTCATGGCGATACGGCGGGGAGATAGGGGCTCCTATTGTAGAGCCGAGCCCACGCTCGGCTGCCCCTATCTGCGCGCCTCAGAGGCGCAGCCGAGCATTGGCTCGGCTCTACAGCCGCCTGGCCCAGGCCGATCAACGCCCCAGACGCACGTCCCGCGCTTTCTGGTCGGCCATCGCCTTGTCCAGTTCGGCCTGCAGTGCCGGCTGCTGCACGGGCGCATCCAGCACGTAAACCTTCACCCCATGCGCCGGCACGTCGGTCTTCAGCTGCCGCTCGACCTTCACCGTGCCGCCATCCAGCGCGTCACGCCACGTGCCGGCCTGCAGGTAGCGATCCACCTCGAAGGTGCGCGCCACATCGCCCTTGTTCAGCAGCACCAGCGCCGTCTGCGTCACGTCACCGTGCTGCAGCACGCGGAAGAACACGGCCTCATCGCCCTGCAGCCGCTCGTTCACCTGCAAGCCACGCTGCAGTGCCGGGGTCGCTTCACGCAGTTTGGCGATACGCTGCAGCGGCGCGAAGATCGGGCTCTGCGGCGCAGCGTCCACACGCGGCTGGCCGAAGTAGGCACGGTTGCCTGCGTGCTCGGCGCGGCCACGCATGAAGCCGGTCTCCGAGCCGTAATAGACCACCGGAATGCCGCGTGCGGTGAACAGCCAGTTGTGCGCGTCGATGAAGCCGTTGTCGCTGGCCTGCAGGCGCGGCATGTCGTGGTTGTCGTAGAAGCTCATCAGCTCGTACGGATTGGCATACGGGCCGCCGCTCAGGTGCAGCGGCTCGGCCAGGGTCTCGAAGCCCTTGCCGGCGGTGCCGAAGGTCTGCTCCAGAGCACCGCGCAACGGGAAGTCGAGCACGCTGACATTGGCGTTGGCCGGCCAGGTGTGCTCGGCAATGGTCGCCGCGTTGTAGTCGAAGGCTTCGCCGAACATGAACATGCCCGGGTGCTCGGCGCGGATGCGCTTGACGAATTCATGCCACCACGGGTGCGGCAGCCAGCCGATGGTGTCGATGCGCAGTGCGTCCACGCCCTGCGCGGTCCACTGCAGGTAAGCGCCGACCAGGTAATCCATCACCGCCGGATTGTCCTGATTGAAGTCGGACAGCTCGGCCAGGTTGCCGTCGAAGATCGAGCCGTCCTTGCTGTCGACCGGACCGATGTTGTTGTAGAACGCGTGCAGCGGGTTGTGCTTCGGGTCCAGCTTCTGCGGCGGCAGGTTCTGGTGGTCGGCGATCAACTTTCCATCCTTGTCGAAGATCTGACCGAACTGCGGTTGCCGTGTCGGCATGGTCCAGGCCGGCGAACCGTGGTTGCCGACGATGTCCAGCACCACCTTCAGGCCGGCACCGTGCAGGCCCTTGGTCAGTCCGGCGAAGTCCAGGTCCCTGCTGGGCAGGTGCTCATCGAGTCTGTAGAAGTTGATGCCCCAGTAGCCGTGGTAGCCGGTCTTGCCGCGGTCGGTCAGCGTGCTGGTGCAGCTGATCGGCTTGCTGCCGGTGAAAGCTTGGTCGGGGTTGTCGATGATCGGCGTGATCCACACCGCGCCGAACCCCAGGTTGCGGATGTACTGCGCATTGTCGAGCACGCCACGGAAGTCGCCGCCGAGGTAGCCGATGTTGCCGTCCACCTTGTCCGGGCATGGCACCGGGATGTCGAAGGTGCGGTGCGCGCCGCCCTGGCCGCGATGATCGTTGGATGGATCACCGTTGACGAAGCGGTCAGTGACCACGAAGTACACCGCATCGCTGGCGAACGGTTCGGTGGTGCCGACGTAGTCCGGGCGCGGCGTGGCCACGGCCTGGCCGGCGAACAGGGCAAGGGAAACGGCAACCGCCAGTACACCACGCATCACACCACCTCCGGACGGGACGGAACCCGCAGCACGCACAAGCCGGCGACGAACAGGCTGCAGCCGCCCAGCACCAGCACATGCATCGGCTGGCCACCCAGCCATGCGCGCAGGGCAAAGCCGAGCGCACTGGCCGCCACCAGCTGCGGGATCACGATGAAGAAATTGAAGATGCCCATGTACACGCCCATCTTCGACGCAGGCACGCTGTCGGACAGCAGTGCATACGGCAACGACAGGATCGATGCCCAGGCAAAGCCGACACCCACCATCGACAGCAGCAGCCAGTGCGGGTCGCGGATGAACATCAGCGAGACCAGGCCGGCAGCGCCCAGCCACAGGTTGACCAGGTGGCTCCAGCGCAGGCCGATCGCACGCACCATCGGCGGAATCAGCACCGCCGCCAGCGCAGCGAAGCCGTTGTAGGCGCCAAACAGCACGCCCACCCAGTTGGCACCTTCGTTGTAGGCCACCGACTGTGGATCGGTCGAACCGAAGTGGGTACCGGCCACCGCAGCAGTGGTGTAGATCCACATGGCGAAAAGCGCGAACCATGAGAAGAACTGCACCCACGCCAGGCGGCGCATGGTCAGTGGCATCGCGCGCAGGTCGCCGACGATGGCGGCCAGCATATGCGTGGCCGGCAACGCGCGCGCGGCCGCCAGCAGCAGGCCGTAGCTGGCGCACAGGCCTGCCAGCACGTACAGCATCCTGTCGCCTTGCCGCCAGGTGATCAGCAGCGCCAACAGCACACCCAGCCCTAGCCACAGGGCCACCCGCGTCCATGGCGCCGGGCCGTTGATCACCGCTCCCGCATGATGCGCCGGCGGCTCGGCATCATCGAAGGCAGCCAGCTCTGCTGGTGAATATTCGCGGGTGCTGACCACCGTCCACGTGATCGCCGCCAGCAGCACCGCCGCGCCGAAGTAGAACGCATAGCGCACGGTGTCCGGCACCTCACCGGCGGCGGCCGTATTGGCAACGCCGAAGTGGGCCAGGATGAACGGCAGGAAGCTGGCGACGATGGCGCCCACACCGATGAAGAAGCTCTGCATCGCATAGCCGGCCGGACGCTGGCGTGGCGCCAGCTGGTCGCCGACGAAGGCTCGGAACGGCTCCATCGATACGTTGATCGAGGCATCGAGCACCCACAGCGTGCCGGCCGCGATCCACAGCGTCGGCGAGTTCGGCATCACCAGCAGGGCCAGCGTGGTCAGCACCGCACCGATCATGAAGAACGGACGGCGCCGCCCCCAGCGCGTCCAGGTGCGATCGGACAGGTAACCGATCACCGGCTGCACCAGCAGGCCGGTCAGCGGCGCGGCGATCCACAGCCCCGGTACCGCGTCGATATCCGCGCCCAGCGTCTCGAAAATTCGGCTGGCGTTGGCATTCTGCAGGGCGAAGCCGAACTGGATGCCGAGAAAACCGAAACACATGTTCCAGATCTGCCAGAACGACAGCTGGGGTTTGGCGGGGCGATTCATCGCGCGCCCTCTACGGCCACGGGCGCCACCGTCAGCGCCTGCACCTGCGCCTGGTTGAGCACGCCGTCGCGCCCGCCCTTGCCCCCGGTGTAGTGCGCGAAGTGCTGCAGTGTGCTCATGTTGAAGCCCTCTTCAAGCGTGACCACGCATCGGCCCTTCGGCACCGGGAACGTCGCCGAGGTCGAGTCCTGCACGGCCACGCTGTGCGGCAGGGTGACGGTGTGCCGCTGCAACGGCTGGCCCGGGCACTGCAGCACCAGCTGCTTCACCGCGGCGGTCACGCCCGTGTTGATCGGCCCATTCGCGTTGCTGTACTGCAGGCGCAGGCGCACCTGCCCCGCCTTGGCCGAGGTGAACTGCCAGCGCTCGGCACCCTTCAATCGCTGCTGCGGACCGACGCAGACCATCGGACTGTGCAGCGATTCCAATGCGCCGTCGCGCCGGGTCAGGCTCAGGCAATGCTGCAGGCCATCGTCACCGATGCGTGCCAGGCCATTGCTGGCGGTGAGCGCCCGGCCGTCCTGCCACAGCACCTGGCCGGCAGCGACCTCGACATTCCAGCCCCTGCCCTCGCGTCGCGCCTGCGGTGCGGCCGGCGTGGCCGGCGCGCGCGCATTGGCATCGACCGTGCTGGCGGGCGACGTGCGCGACGGCGCGGCCACCAGCTGCACGGTGGTGGTGGCACCACGCGTCTTTACCTCGCCCGCCACCAGCAGGCCATCACCCACCTGCTTCGGCCGCTCCAGCACATAGCGCTTGCCATCGGCCTCCAGGGAGATGCGGCGCTGCCTGCCGAACAGTTCGGGGACCAGCGCGGCTGGCAGCTTGGGCTGCACGCGGCCATCGTCCTGCAGGCCGAACACGCCCTCGACCACCATCGACAGATACCCAGCCACCGACCACAGCTGGCGCTCCGAATTGACCACCGGCCCGCTGAGCGCACCTTCATCGACATGCACGGCCTGGCTGACCAGCTCGTAGTTCTCCATGTTGGAGCCGGCCAGCGCGGCACCCTGCATCAGCGAGCGGATCTCGGCGGCAATGCGCGGCGCATCGTCCAGCTGCCGCGCCGCACGCAGCGAGTAGGCACTGACGAACGGCCAGATTGCCCGGTTGTGATAGATCGGCTGTTGTGCTTCCTGCGGCCAGACCACCGGGCTGCCGGCCGGGCCCATCGGATACGCCGCCAGCGCACGCCGCGCGCGCTCGGGCGGCAGCACCTCGGCGAGGATGCCCAGCGAGAGGCCGAGCAGATCGACCTTGGCGTACGGCACCGGGTGCGCGGCTTCGCCGATGTAGCTCATGTACTGGCCGATATCCTCGCGCCAGAAGCGCGCATCGATCTGCTGGGCCAATGCATCGGCCCAGGCCTTGTAGTCGGCCGCGCGGGCATCGCCGCGCTGCCCGGCCAGGCGTTCGGCCAGGCGCAGTGCCTGGTAGTGCAGCACGTTGGTGGACAGTGCGTAGGAATCACCGATGAAACGCACATCCTCGCGGGTCCAGTCTGGATAGGTCTGCTCACGCCAGTCCAGGAAGGAGGTCTCGCCGCGGTACAGGCCCATCTGCGCGTCGAACACCATCGCGCGGTCCTGCGCCAGCGTGCCCTGCAGCGCCTGCCAGACCTGGTCGGCAAACGCGCGATCCTCCAGCAGGTGACGCGCGGCCAGGAACCACACCACGCGGTCGCTGCTGATCGGCCAGCTGCCGCCGGAGCCGGTGTCCTGCGCAACGAACAGGCCGGGCGTATGGCCATCGCGCGCCGCCGACAGCTTGAACTGCAGCGACTGCCGGGTGCGCTTCGGGTCCAGGCGTGCGAGCGCCAGATCGGCGGCAAAGCTGACATCGCGCGTCCACACATAGGGCCAGCGCGCGCCGGTCTGGAAGCACTCGCAGGGCACCGGCCGGCCTTCGTCGAAGGCGGGATCACGGATCGCATCCACGCGGTCCTGGTCCATCTCCTGCTGGGCCAGTGCGAACAGGGCATCGAACATCACGCTGCCGGTCTGGCTGCGCATCGGCATCGGCGCGATGCGCACCTCGCCGCGCCCTTCCGGTGTGCGCGCATGCAGCACGAAGCTGCCCTTGGCAGCGGCTTCGGCGCGCGCATGGCGGCCGTCGAATTGCAGGTCGGCCGCCTGCGCGGTCGTCCCCAGCGCTGCCCCCAGGGCAGCGGTCAGGCAAATGATCTTCAGCATCGAAGCGGCGGACCGGCTCGCGCCCGTCGGCCTCCCTCCCTCTCTGCACGCGTTGTAGGTCCGCACCGTCGTTGCCGGCGGGCGGGCGCGGCCCCTCCCTCAAGGTGCCCTGGCGCCATGGTAGACGCGGGGCTGTCGGCTGCGTCCAGCTGCATACGTATTCATGGCGTCGCGCGGTAGCGCACCCGCCGCGCTGGCTTATGGTCCGGGTCTGCCAACGGCGCCTTGGGAGGGGAATTGCCGATGTCACCCACTGCTGTACGCGCGGTATTCGCGCACATGCTGGGCCTGGCCCTGATCGGATGGGCCACGCTGGTACAGGCCGCGCCCCAGGTGGCCAGCGTCGAATCGCCGGGCAAGGTGTTGAAGGTCAGCCTGGTGCTGGACGGCGGCACGGCCCGCTACCGGGTCGAGCGCCTGGGCGACACTGTGGTGGAGGATTCGAAGCTCGGCTTCGCCCTGCGCGACGGTCGCCTGGACCGCGATTTCACCCTGCTGGGCCAGCAGCGGCGCAGCGTCGATGACACCTGGGAGCAGCCGTGGGGCGAACGCCGGCTCACCCGCAACCATTTCAACGAACTGACCGTGCAGCTGGCCGAAACCACCGGCAGCAAGCGCCGGCTGGATGTAGTGTTCCGCGTCTACGACGATGGCCTCGGCTTCCGCTACGTATTCCCCGAACAGCCGAATCTGCACGAGGCCATCATCGATGACGAGCTGACCGAGTTCGCCATCGCACAGGACTCCACCGCCTGGTGGATCCCCGCCGGCGAGCCGATCCACTACGAGTACCTGTACCAGCGCACCCCGCTGCGCGAAGTACCGCTGGTGCATACGCCGATGACCCTGCGCAGCCGCGATGGCCTGCATGTGGCCATTCACGAGGCCGCGCTGGTGGACTACGCCGGCATGTGGCTGCGCCGCAGCGAGGGGCAGCGCCTGCGCGCGCAGCTCTCGCCCTCGGCCGAAGGCTGGAAGGTGCGCCGCACCCTGCCCTTCGCCACGCCGTGGCGCACGCTGCAGATCGCCGACCGCGCCGGTGGCCTGGTCGAATCGGACCTGATCCTCAATCTCAACGAACCCAATGCGCTGGGTGATGTGAGCTGGGTGAAGCCGGCCAAGTACCTGGGCGTGTGGTGGTCGATGCACCTGGACAACGAGAGCTGGGCGACCGGGCCGAAGCATGCGGCTACCACCGCCAAGACGAAAAAAGTCATCGACTTCGCCGCGGCGCACGGCTTCCGCGGCGTGCTGGTGGAAGGCTGGAATCCGGGCTGGAACGGCATGTGGGTGGGCAATGGCTACGACTTTGATTTCACCCGCGCCACGCCCGATTTCGATATCGAATCGCTGTCGGCGTATGGCCTGAACAAGGGCGTGCACCTGATCGGTCACCACGAAACCGGCTGCGCCATCGAACATTACGAGGCCCAGCTGGGCGCCGCGCTGGACCTGTACGCACGGCTGGGCGTGGACCAGTTCAAGACCGGCTACGTCTGCGACGACGGCCAGGTCGACCGCCGCAATCCCACGGGGGGACCACTGTGGCGCGAGTGGCATGACGGGCAGTTCATGGCCCGCCACCATCTGAAGGTGGTGCAGGAAGCCGCGCGCCGGCACCTGTCGGTGAACCCGCATGAGCCGATCAAGGACACCGGCCTGCGCCGCACCTATCCCAACTGGATCTCGCGCGAAGGCGCTCGCGGCATGGAGTACAACGCCTGGGGCCAACCACCGAACCCGCCGGAGCACGAGGTCAACCTGGTGTTCACCCGCATGCTGGCCGGGCCGATGGACTACACCCCCGGCATCCTCAGCCTGAAGGGCCGCCACGGCCAGGCCATCCCCAGTACGTTGGCCCGCCAACTGGCGCTGTACGTGGTGCTGTACAGCCCGATCCAGATGGCCGCCGATCTGCCCGAACACTACCTGCAGCATCGCGAGGCGTTCCGTTTCATCGAGGACGTGGCGGTGGACTGGGAGCAGAGCCGCGTGCTCGATGGCGAAGTGGGTGACTACGTGACGATCGTGCGCCGCGACCGCAACAGCCGCGACTGGTTCCTCGGCAGCATCACCGATGAACACGGCCGCGTGCTGCCGGTGTCACTGGGCTTCCTGGAACCTGGCGTGCGCTACCGCGCCGAGATCTACCGCGATGGCGAGGGCGCGGATTTCCGCAGCAATCCATTCGCGTTCGTTCGCGAAACCCGCGAAGTGACCAGCGCCGATGCAGTGACGCTGGTGCTGGCACCCGGCGGTGGCCAGGCCATTCGCTTCACGCCGATCCGCTGAACGTTTTCCTGCATGCGCCCCCGTAGCGCCCGAGCCCACGCTCGGGCGGCGGTGCGTAGCACCGAAATGCAGCCGAGCATGGGCTCGGCTCTACAGAACGAGACACATGAAAGCGATTACATCCCTGCAGACGCCATTGAATACGTATGCAGGGTGATTCCCGCGAAGAACGCGCTGCCTACCATAGCGGCGACGACAGCGGCCACCGCGTCGCACGTTCACGGCGCCGCCGGAACGCTCACAAATCGATCTGCAACATTGCCTGGGAGGGGAAAATGTTGAACCACAAGCGCAGCGCGCTGAGCATCGCGCTGGCCGTTGTCCTGGCGCCGACGCTGGCGTCGGCACAGTCCACGCAGAGCACCACCACACCGGCCGGCACCGCCGCCACCAACCTCGATACGGTGCAGGTCACCGGCATCCGCCGCGGCATCGAGAGCGCGATCGCGGTCAAGCAGGACGCCACCTCGGTGGTCGAAGCGATCTCCGCCGAAGACATCGGCAAGCTGCCCGACGTCAGCATCGCCGAATCGATCTCGCGCCTGCCCGGCCTGGCCGCCCAGCGCGTGGCGGGCCGCGCGCAGGTAATCAGCGTCCGCGGCCTGTCGCCGGACTTCGCCACCACCCTGCTCAATGGCCGCGAAGTGGTCAGCACCGGCGACAACCGTGGCGTCGAGTTCGACCAGTATCCGTCCGAGCTGGTCAACGGCGTGACCGTGTACAAGACCCCGGACGCGGCGCTGGTCGGCCAGGGCCTGTCGGGCACCATCGACATGCAGACCGCGCGCCCGCTCAGCTTCGGCGAGCGCGTGATCGCGGTCAGTGGCCGCTACCAGAAGAGCTCGCTGGGCCGCGCCGCCAACACCGATCCGTACGGCAACCGCTTCAGCGCCAGCTACATCGACCAGTTCCTGGACAAGACCCTGGGCATCGCCATCGGCTATGCGCACAGCGACATGCCGATCCAGGAGAACCAGGTCGGCCTGTACGAACCGTGGACCACCGAGCACACCGACAAGGGCGACCGTCCGGGCGTGGGTGCCGGCACCTACTTCTCCGATGGCATCAAGGCGCTGCGCCGCACCGGCAACAACAAGCGCGACGGCGTGATGGCCACGATCCAGTTCCGGCCGAACAACAGCTGGACCAGCACCTTCGATGCATTCCACACCGAAGCCGAGCAGATCGACACCGCCAACCAGTTCGAGCTCAACCTGAGCAACTACAACGGCAACTACACCCCGGGCCTGCTGGTCAGCAACCCGCAGGTCAACGCCAATGGTTCGTTCACTGGCGGCACCGCCAGCGGCGTGTACCCGCTGGTACGCGGCATGTACAACAAGCGCAAGGACAAGATCGACGCGTTCGGCTGGAACAACGAGTTCAATTTCAGTGGCGTCAAGCTGGTCGCCGACCTGAACTACTCCAAGGCCACGCGCGACGAGCTGAACCTGGAAAACAACCTGCAGCTGACGCCGATGCCGCAGCTGGATACGGTCGGCGTGTCGATCCGCCAGGACGGCTTCTCGCAGATCAGCCCGGGGCTGAACTACTCCAACCCCGACGCGTTGTTCCTGACCAACACCATCTACGGCTCCGGCTACGGCAAGGTGCCGCAGGTGGAAGACCGCCTGAAGGGTGGCAAGCTGGCCGCAACGATCGCCTTGCCCGAAGCGATCGCCTCGTGGGCGCCGGACATCGACATCGGCGTGAACTACGCCGACCGCCGCAAGGTGAAGACCCAGTCCGAAGGCAACATCCTGCTGGGTGCGCAGGGCGATGCCAACATCGCCTCGGACCTGCAGTATCGCCCGGTCAACCTCGGCTTCGCCGGCCTCGGCACCATCCCGGCCTGGAACGTGCCCGCCGCGGTGGGCCGCTACATGACCTTCAACCCGGTCGACAACCTGGACTACCTGATTCCCAAGTCGTGGACGGTGCAGGAGAAGATCACCACCGCCTGGGCGCGCCTGAACATCAACACCGACATCGGCGTGGTTGGCGTGCGCGGCAACATCGGCGTGCAGATGCAGCACACCGACCAGAGCTCGGATTCGCGCTATTTTGACCGCTCCCGCCCAGCGGGCGAGAGCGTTCTTCCTATCGCCAGCGGGAAAACTTATAACGATTGGTTGCCGAGCCTGAACCTGGCCTTCCTGTTCCCGCACCAGCAGACCCTTCGCTTCGCCGTCGCCAAGCAGGTCGCACGCCCGCGCGTGGATCAGATGCGCGCCGGTCTGGATTTTGGTGTTGCCCGAGAAACCGGCAAGCCCGGGGCCAGCGGCGGCAACCCCCTGCTGGATCCCTGGCGTGCGACCGCGGTCGACTTGTCTTACGAGAAGTACTTCGGCGAGAAGGCCTACGTAGCGGCGGCGATCTTCTACAAGGACCTGAAGAGTTACGTCTATACGCAGACAATTGATGGTTTTGATTTCAGCGATCAAGTGGCCAACTGGGTTTCTCAGCCAGGTGATGCACCGGTGCTGACCACCGGCACCTTCTCCGCCCCGCAGAACGGCAAGGGCGGCACGCTGAAGGGCCTGGAACTGACCGCATCGTTCCCGCTGGAGATGCTGACCGACAGCCTGCGTGGCTTCGGCGTGCAGGCCAGCGCGACCTTCAACAAGAGCGACATCACCATCCTGGACCCGGAGAGCGCCTCCAGCGTGGGCAGTGATCCGATCAGCCTGCCGGGCCTGTCCAAGCGCGTGTACAACTTCACCGCGTATTACGAGCGCAGCGGCTTCGAGGCACGGGTGAGCCAGCGCCGCCGTTCGGACTTCATCGGTGAGATCGGCAACTTCAACGGCAACCGCAGCCTGCGCTACGTGGTCGGCGAGAACGTGACCGATGCGCAGATCAGCTACACCTTCAGCGACAGCAGTGCCCTGCGTGGCCTGACCCTGCTTCTGCAGGGCAGCAACCTGACCAACGAGCCGTACCGCACCTACGCCGGCAGCAAGGACCGCCCGCTGGAGTACATCGAGTGGGGCCGCACCTACATGCTGGGCGTGAACTACAAGTTCTGATCACGGCCGGGTCGTGCCGGCCGCTGGCTGGCACCCCGAACCCGGTAGCGCCGGCCGCTGGCCGGCAACACAAAGGGAGCAGGACCGGAAACCCGCTGCGCAGGCAGCGGGTTTTCTTTTGCGCGGATGCCGGCACGTGATCAGCAAGGCCCATGCAGCGACGTTCCAAGCCGTAGATCCACGCCATGCGTGGATGCCGTTCACCGGAATTCCAACCACAAAAAAGGGACGGGGCGCTTCGGCCCCGTCCCCGCAAGTACCGCCACCGGAGAAAACGGTCAGCTGCGTCGGGCGCAATACACCGCGCGCGGCGGCAGCTGGAGTTCATTGCCCTGCACCGTGCCCGCATCCGGGCCCGGTACCGCCACCTGCTGCCAGTTGCCCGGCGGCAGCGGATGGGTCACTGCCTCGGCCGACAGGTTGAAGGCCAGCAGGAGGGTTTCATCTGCAAGCATACGCTCGAACAGCAGCACTGGCTCGGCGCTTTCAAGGAATCTGATGCTGCCATGCAGAAGCGCCGGCTGGGTACGCCGCCAGGCCAGGAACGCCCGGAACGCCGCCAGCACCGAATGCGGGTCGCGTTCCTGCACGGCCACCGCCGCCGCCCGGTGCTCGGCCGGAATCGGCAGCCAGGGCTGGCCGCTGGTGAAACCTGCTAACGGCGCATCGGTCCATGGCAGCGGGGTGCGGCAGCCATCACGGCCCTTGAAGTTCGGCCAGAAGGTGATGCCGTAGGGGTCCTGCAGTGCCTCGAACGGTACCTCGGCCTCGGCCAGGCCCAGCTCCTCGCCCTGGTACAGGCAGACCGAGCCGCGCAGCGAGCACAGCATCGCCACCAGCATCCGCGCCAGGCGCGGATCGGCCGGGTGGCCGCCCCAACGGCTGACCGCCCGCTCCACGTCGTGATTGGACACCGCCCAGCACGGCCAGCCTTCGGTCATCGCCGCTTCCAGCCGCGAGACCGTGTCGCGGATGTAGGCCGCGCTGTAGTCATCCACCAGCAGCTCGAAGCTGTAGCCCATGTGCAGGCGGCCTTCGCGGGTGTACTCGGCGGTGGTCGCCAGCGAGTCCTCCGAGGAGATCTCGCCCAGGCTGACCGCGCCCGGGTACTGATCCAGCAGCGCGCGCAGGCGCTCCAGGAACGGCAGGTTCTCCGGCTGGGTGTTGTTGTAGTAGTGGTACTGGTAGGCGTACGGGTTGTCCGGGCTGAAGCCGCGCCCCACCCGCTTCTCCGCCGGCTTGGGCGGGTTGTCACGCAGCTGCGCATCGTGGAAGCAGAAGTTGATCGCATCCAGGCGGAAGCCATCCACGCCGCGATCGAGCCAGAAGCGTACATTGTCCAGGGTGGCCTGCTGCACGTCCGGGTGGTGGAAGTTCAGGTCCGGCTGGTCGACCAGGAAGTTGTGCAGGTAGTACTGCTCGCGGCGCGGCTCCCACTGCCAGGCACAGCCGCCGAACAGCGACAGCCAGTTGTTGGGCGGGGTGCCGTCCTCGCGCGGGTCGGCCCAGACGTACCAGTCCGCCTTCGGATTGCTGCGGTCCTGGCGGCTCTCACGGAACCAGGCATGCTCGATCGAGGTATGGCTCAGCACCTGGTCGATCATCACCTTCAGGCCCAGGCCATGGGCCTTGGCCAGCAGGCGGTCGAAGTCGTCCAGGCTGCCGAACAGCGGGTCGACGTCGAGGTAGTCGGCGATGTCGTAGCCGAAGTCGGCCATGGGGGACTTGAAGAACGGCGAGATCCAGATCGCATCCACGCCCAGCGCGGCAATGTGGTCCAGGCGCTCGATGATGCCCGGCAGGTCGCCCACCCCATCGCCGTTGGCATCGAGGAAACTGCGCGGGTAGATCTGGTAGATGACGGCTCCGCGCCACCATGGATAGTGCGACATCGACAGCCCCCCTCCGGGCATGCGGGACCCGCCGGCAGCGGGCCGAAATCCTGATCCGGCAAGCTTAGCGGTGGCCTCGCGGGCATGGCGCAACCTGCATACGTATTCACGCGGAGGGCCGCGCAGGCCGGGTTGGAATTGCCGCCCGGGCCGGTTTGCGCCCGAATTCACGGCCAGCGCCTATAATCGATGGTGAGCCTGAAAGCCTGATCGCATGACCATCACCGAAGACACCCGTCCCGCCCTGGGCCTGCCCCAGATCCAGTCGCTTGCCGCGGCCGACATGGCCGCCGTCGACGCCCTGATCCGGCGCCGGCTGTCCTCGGACGTCGTGCTGATCAACCAGATCGCCGACCACATCATTTCCGCCGGCGGCAAGCGCCTGCGCCCGATGCTGGTGATGCTGGCCGGCCACGCGGTCGGCCAGGCCGGCCCGGAGCACCACCAGCTGGCGGCGATCATCGAGTTCATCCACACCTCTACCCTGCTGCACGACGACGTGGTGGACGAGTCCAGCCTGCGGCGTGGCCGCAGCACCGCCAACGCGCTGTGGGGCAACGCGCCCAGCGTGCTGGTGGGCGACTTCCTGTACTCGCGCAGCTTCCAGCTGATGGTCGAGCTGGAGCGCATGCCGGTGATGCAGATCCTGGCCGATGCCACCAACCGCATCGCCGAGGGTGAAGTGCTGCAGCTGCTGCACGTGCACAACCCGGATACCGACGAAGCCGCCTACCTGCGCGTGATCGAGCGCAAGACTGCGGTGCTGTTCGCCGCCGGTACCCGCCTGGGCGCGCTGGCCAGCGGCATGGATGAAGCGACCCAGCAGGCCCTGTTCGACTACGGCATGCACCTGGGCTACGCATTCCAGATCGCCGACGACGTGCTGGACTACTCGGCCAACGCCGAGGAGCTGGGCAAGAACCTGGGCGACGACCTCGCCGAGGGCAAGGCCACGCTGCCGCTGATCCACGCGATGGCCCACTCTGATGACGCTACCCGCGAGCGCCTGCGCACCATCGTGCAGGACGGCGACGCCTCGGCGATGCCGGAAGTGCTGGCCGCGATCCGCGCCACCGGCGGCCTGGAGTACAGCCGCCGCCGTGCCGAAGAGTACGCCGAAGCCGCCGAGCGTGCGCTCGACGGCCTGGGCGACAATGACGCCGTGGCGGCCCTGCGTGGTCTGGCGCGTTACGCGGTGCAGCGCTCGCATTGATGGGTTGAGGTGTGCCGACCAACGGTCGGCACCCACCAAACCGGCATTCCGGTGGGTGCCGACCGTTGGTCGGCACGCCGTTTATTACCGGAAGCGTTCCTCGAAGAACTCATCCAGCGCCTTCCACGCGCGCTTGGCCGCCCGCTCGTTGTACTGGCAGCCCGGTGGGCTGTTGGCGTCGCGCTCGGCGAAGCAGTGCACGGCACCGCTGTAGTTGGTGAACTCCCAATCGACCTTGGCCGCGTCCATTTCCTTCTGGAAAGCGGCGATGTCCTCGGCGGTCACGCTCCTGTCATCGGCCCCATTGAGCACCAGCACGGACGGATGGGTGCCACCGGCCTGCGCCGGCAGCGGCGAACCCAACCCACCGTGCAGGCTGACCACAGCGGCCAGCGGCGCACCGGCGCGGGCCAGCTCCAGCACCGTGGTGCCACCGAAACAGAAACCGACCGCACCGATCCGGCTGGCATCCAGCGGTACCTTGCCGGCCTGCGCCTTGAGCACGTTCACCGCTTCCAGTGCACGCGCACGCAGCAGCGGCCGGTCGTTGCGCAGCTTGCTGGCCACCGGCCCCGCCTCCGCATCGCTCTTCGGCCGCACGTCCTTGCCGTAGACATCGGCCACCAGCACCACGTAGTCGTCGCCGGCCAGCTGCTTGGCCTTCTCGATGGCCGATTCGTTCACGCCCTTCCAGTTCGGCACCATCACCAGGCCGGGGCGCTTGTCGTGCTCGCCGTCGTCATAGACCAGCACACCACTGAAGGTCGTGCCCTGGTGCTTCCACTCCACCGGCTGCGTCTTCATCGCCGCCCACGCCGGCATCGCCGCCAGCCCCAGCATCATCGCCACACCGCATCGCCAACGATTCATGCGCCTGCTCCGCAAGAAAAAGGGGACGGAGGGGATTAAGCCGTTTTCGCCCCTCCCGCGTCGCATTCTGCATTGGCGGCGTGACGCAGGTGTGGTTGGATACGACTTAATCCCCTCCGTCCCCTTTTTTCGCATGAATCTTGTTGATCGCTTTCTGTCTGGCCTGATCCCGCGTTTGCCTGCCGAGGATGCCCCGCAGTGGGCACATGTCCAGGGCGCCAGCGCCGAGGACCTGCAGCGCCTGCGTGTGCAGTGGCCGCAGGTGCCGGACAGCCTGGTGGAACTCCTATCGCGCGTGGATGGCACCCACTACCGGGAGTACCCCGGCGGCAAGGTCTGCGTACTGATGCTGGGCTCGGACGTGGAGGACGGTGGCTACCCGTACTACCTGCGATCGGTCGCGCAGATCTTCGAGGACCAGCAGCAGTGGGACGACAGCATCCGTTCCATCTACGAAGAGTGGCTGGATGAGGAGCCGGAGATCCTGGGTGAAGGCATCGACGGTGATCTGCCGATGAGCAGGCGCCTGTGCTTCTCGCACTGCATGAACAACGGCGGCACCTCGATGCTGTACCTGGATTTCGATCCGGCACCGGGTGGCACCGTCGGCCAGGTGGTGCGCTACCTGCACGATCCGGACAGCTACGCAGTCATCGCGCCGAGCTTCGATGCGTACCTGCAGCAGCTCATTGACGGCGGTTACGCGTTCATCGACGAAGACGAATGAAGGCCGCCGAGCGTGGGCTCGGCGCTACAGTAGAGCCACGCCATGCGTGGATGAATTTCCCCGCAGGTTGCCGGCCAGCGGCCGGCACTACCCGCGTTCGATCCAGTGCAACGTGCCCGGCTCGAATGCCAGCAGATCCGACGCCGCCAGATGCGCGCGCGGCCAGTGGCGTTCCGGCGGCTTCGGCTGCCGGGCACCGACCGAACCGTCGTAGTCGCGTACCAGCAGTCCGACGCGCGCCGCGCTTGCGGCCAGCAGGGCATCGATGCGCTGCAGCCACTGGCCGGCGTCGCCCACTGCTTCATCGCGACGTACCTGCTGATCCTGTTCATGGCGCGCTCGCTGCTCGGCCAGCGCGCGGGCGATCTTGGCTTCGCTCCAGCCCTTCTTCCGCCAGCGTTCGGCATCGCCCTTCCACTCCCGCTCGGCCCGCGACGAGGCCAGCGCAGTACCGCAATCGCAGTGCGCGGCGCTCAGCCACGGCTGCCAGCCAGGCCCGACCGCTGACTGCAGGCTGGGCGAATCCTGCGCAAACAGGCGCCGACCGCTGCGCTGCATGATCGCGGCGGCTTCAATGTGCGATAAGGATGCGGGCAGGAACAGGGTAATGAAGGTGCACACGCGGCTATCCGGGTCCGTCCGGGGATGCGCCCATGGTAACTCGCCGGGGTCAGAGCCCTTTCCTGAGGAAAGGGATCCGACCCCGATCCGGCGGATCAGGCGATGCCCAACCCCGGAATCGCGCTGATGCTGTCCGGATCGAACCCGGCCAGTTCGGCGAAATGGCGGCCACGCGCCACGTAGTCGCGGTAAGCACCAAAGCTCGGCGCACCCGGCGACAGCAGCACCACCCCGCCCTGCGCGCCCAGCGCCGTGCGCGCCAACGCCATCGCCTCGGCAAGATCGCCCGCAGCGTGCAGGCCGAAGCGGCCGGCATCGGCCAGCGGCTGCAGCATGGCGTGGATACGCGGGCCGTTGCTGCCCATGGTCACGATCTCCACCGGCGGCACATCGTGCGCCATGTGCTGCATGAAGTCGGTCCAGTCCAGGCCACGGTCGTGCCCGCCCACCAGCAGCGCGATGCGCTGCCCGGCGAAGCACTCCAGCGCAGCCAGGCTGGCATGCGGCGTGGTGCTGATCGAATCGTTGACGTAGGTCAGGCCATCGGCCACGCCAATCCGCTGCAGGCGGTTCGGCAGCGGGCGGAAATCCTGCACTGCCGGCGCCAGCGCCACCGCGTCCAGGCCCAGTGCCTCCAGCGCGGCCAGCACCGCGCACAGGTTGCCGCGGTTGTGGCGGCCCGGCAGCGGCGTGTTGCGGGTATCGAACACCGCCTGTTCGCCGCGATGCACGATGTCGCTCCGCATATGCCAGCCCTGCGGCTGGTTGAACCAGACCACCTCACTATCGGGCAGCGACAGTGCCGCCAGGTGCGGATCGGCGGCATTGAGCACGGCAATGCGCGGTGCGGCTTCCGTCACCAGCCTCAGCTTGTCCTCGATGTAACGCTGTTCGCTGCCGTGCCAGTCCAGGTGTTCCGGGAACAGGTTCAGCACCACTGCCACCTGCGGGTGGGTGCCACTGCGCGCCACTTCACCGGTCTGGTAGCTGGACAGCTCGACGGCCCAGTACTCGGGCGCCGGCTGCGGGTCCAGCACCTCCAGCAGCGGCAGGCCGATGTTGCCAATCAGTCCGGTGCGGTGGCCGGCCGCACGCAACAGGTGCGCGACCAGCGCGGTGGTGGTGCTCTTGCCCTTGGTGCCGGTCACGCACACGATGTCGTGCACGATGCCATCGTCGGCCGCGTGTTCGGCGAACCACAGCGCGGTGCCGCCGATGAAGGTGGTGCCCTGCGCTGCCGCCGCCAGCGCGATCGGCTGATAGGGACTGATCCCGGGCGATTTGATCACCACGTCGAACGCGGCCAGCGCTTCAGCAGAAGGGTCGCCACGCACGTCCAGCGCGCCCTGTGTTTCCACGCGTGCGGCCCCGACTTCGGCCGCCGGGCAGAACAGGCTCAGTGGCAGCGTGGGCAGGCGCTCACGCAGCACCGCAAACGCGGCGCGGCCCTCGCGGCCCCAGCCCCACAGCGCGACGCGCTTTCCTTCAAGCTTCGAAATCTTCACGCACCCGTTCCCACAGCGCAGCCGGAACGCGGTGCTCGCCCTGCAGTTGCAGCAGCGGCGCCAGTTCCAGTTCGGCGGCATCCAGCTGCGGCTGGATCTCGTTGCAGAAGCGCTTCACCAGCACGTCTTCCTTCCACTCCGGGCGCTGCGCCAGCGTCGCCATCGCCGCACGCGATTCGCGGCCTTCACCCACGCACTCGAACGGCTTGTGGTCCTGGAATTCCAGCAGCGCATCGAAGCCACCGGCCTGCTCGGCATCGTCCAGCAGGTTGCGGCCGAAGATGCGCACCAGGCGCGTCTTGGGCATGAACGGGGCCAGCGCCAGGAACACGAAATGGCACTTCGGGCAGACGCCACACCAGCGGTTCACCGGGCGCTCGCCGAGGATGTGGAAATTGCGGTTGCAGCTGGAGAAGTGCGCGTCGTATAAATCAGTCTTGGCGAACTGGCGGGCCACCGCAAGCTCGGACATCGGTCGCAGCAGCGAGTAGTACTGCAGATCCGCCGCCACGTACTTACGCACATGGCTGCCGAACGCCTGCTCGCAGGCCCAGCCCTTGGACCACTGGTGGTTCACTTCGCCGGTGCCCGGAATCTGGCTGCCGTAGCTGGCCGAACGCTCGTTGGAGAACACGACCTGGTCCACGCCGTGCAGCAGGGCGGCCAGCACCATGATTGCCGAGTTCACCACCGTCACCGGGATATGGCCGTTCCAGGCACCCTGGCGGTTCAACTCGAACAGTTCCGGTGCGAGCGTGCGGCCCAGGTTCAATGTCGGCAGGCCGGTGCGCTCGGCGCAGGCGCGGATCAGCTGCGAGCCACCGATCCAGGTCACCGTCTCGTCCACGCCGGCACGGCGCAGCGCTTCGATGCTGACCAGCGAATCCTTGCCGCCGCCGATGGCCACCAGCGCGTGCGGCCGCAGGCCCAGCGCCGGCGCCTGCACGGCCTCGCCCTGCACTGGCAACCGGAAGCGGCCGCGCAGGTTCAGGCCGTTGCGGTAGGCGAATTCGCCCAGGCCATTGAGGTAAATGGTCTCCACCAGTGCGGCGGTATCGGCATCGATGCTGTAACTGTCGATGCTGACCGTATCCGGTACGCCGGCCTTGTAGTAGCTGACGCCGGCGATCAGGTGCAGCAGCTGCAGCGCACGCTGCACGGCGGCGGCGCGCGCCTCGTCCAGCACGAACGGGGCGCCGGGCACGGTGATGGTTTCCACCATCTCCGGGCCGTCGTCGAAGGCGTAGACCAGCCGGGCCACGCCGGTATCCGCTGCGAAGTCGCAGCGGACGAAGCGGAAGCGGGAAACCTGGTGTTTGTCGAAAGCAGTCATGGTGTATCCGGTCAGGCACGGGCCCGCGCGAGGGCGCGGGGCGTGTCGGTGGGCGGGTGCAGGGCGCGGGCGGTGGTCATTCGATCACGTCTTCGCGCGGCAGCATTCGCTGGTTGTAGGTGTTGGCCATCACATAGCCGTAGGCACCGGCATCGGCGATCAGGATCACGTCGTCCGGCGCGGTCGACACCGGCAGCTTGCGGCGCTTGCCAAACACATCGCTGGATTCGCAGATCGGGCCGACCACATCGAACGTCGCTTCGGCATAACCGCCCTGGCGGCTGAGGTTCTCGATGTCATGCCAGGCGTCGTACAGCGCCGGGCGCATCAGTGCGTTCATGCCGGCGTCCAGGCCGACACGGCGCACGCCGTCCTTCTCCACCACCTGGGTGGCATGGGTCAGCAGCACGCCCGATTCGGCCACCAGGTAGCGACCCGGCTCGATCGCCAGGCGGAATGCCGGGTGCAGTGCCTTGACCTCGGCCAGGCCCTCGGCCCAGGCGTCCAGGTCGAAGGGTTCGTCTTCATCGCTGTACGGAATCGGCAGGCCGCCACCGATATCGATGGTCTGCACGCTGCCGATGCGGCGGGCGAAACCGGCCAGCTCATCGCACATCAGGCGCCAGTGCTGCGCGGTTTCCACGCCGCTGCCCAGGTGCGCATGCAGGCCCACCACGCGGCTGCCCAGTTCGGTGGCCGCGCGCACGAACTCGTCGACGCGGGCGATCGGCAGGCCGAACTTGGACTCCTTGCCACCGGTACGGACCTTGGCGTGGTGGCCCTCACCCCGGCCCAGATCGACGCGCAGCCACAGCTCGCGGTTACGGAACAGGTCCGGCCAGCGCTGCAGCGCTTCCACGTTGTCGACGGTCACGGTCACACCCAGCGCAAACGCCGCCTCGTACTCGCTGCGCGGGCAGAAGCTGGGGGTGAACAGCACGCGCTTGGGCGACAGTTCCGGCAGGTGCTGGAACACATGCTTCAGCTCGCCGTGCGACACGCACTCAAGGCCGAAGCCTTCGGCTTCCAGCAGCTGCAGGATGGCCGGGTGGCTGTTGGCCTTGATCGCGTAGTAGCGCTGGTCGATCGGCTTGATCGCGGCCAGTGCACGGGCGCGGGCGCGCACCGTCGGCAGGTGATAGACGTAGCGCGGCGTACCGGCATCGGCCAGCTGCAGCAGGTGCGCACGCTGGCCGCGCCACCACGGCGTGCCGCGCGGACGCACGGTGCCGGCAATCTCGCGCCAGCGCGGGCCGAACACTTCGGTCTCCTCCACCGGCATCGCGCCGCTGTCGATCAGCTCTGCGTGCAGGATCGGCAGCAGGCCATCGGCATCGGCCTCGTCGATGACGAAGGTCAGGTTCAGGTCGTTGGACGACTGCGAGATCATGTGCACGCGCTCGCGGCCGAAGGTGGCCCACACGTCCGACAGCTTGTGCAGCAGCGATCGCATGCCGCGGCCCACCAGGGTGATCGCCGCGCACGGCACGATCACCTTCACCTTGCAGATCTGCGACAGGTCGGCCGACAGCGCGGCCAGCACATCGGTGTTGACCAGGTTCTCGGACGGGTCCAGCGACACGGTGACGTTGGTCTCGGCCGAACCGATCAGGTCCACCGACAGGCCGTGCTTCTTGAACAGGTTGAACACATCGGCCAGGAAGCCGACCTGCTGCCACATGCCGATGCCTTCCATCGACACCAGCACGATGCCATTGCGGCGGCTGATCGCCTTCACCCCCGGCACCGGTGCGGCGCTGCCATCGATGCTGGTGCCCGGCAGTTCCGGGCGCTCGGTATCGAGGATGGCCATCGGCACGCCGGCATCGCGGCACGGCTTGATCGAGCGCGGGTGCAGCACCTTGGCGCCGGTGGTGGCGATTTCCTGCGCTTCGTAATAGTCCAGGCGGGTCAGCAGGCGTGCGTCCGGCACGTCCTTCGGATTGGCGCTGAACATGCCCGGCACATCGGTCCAGATCTCCACCCGGCTGGCGCCGAGCAGCGCACCGAAGTACGCCGCCGAGGTATCCGAGCCACCACGGCCGAGGATGGCGGTACCGCCATCGGCATGCCGCGAAATGAAGCCCTGGGTGATCAGCAGGCGGGTCGGCTGCGCGCGGAAGCGCTGCATCCACTCCGCGTCGGCGCGCCACTGGCAGTTCACCGACAGCCGCTGCGACCAGTCGCTCTGGTTCGGCTGCGGCGGCATCGCGTCCAGCCACTGGCGGGCATCCATCCAGCCCATGTCCAGGCCCGAGGCGCGCAGATAGGCCGCGCCCAGGGTGGAGGACAGCAGCTCGCCCTGGCCCAGCACTTCGGCCTGCCAATCCAGCGGACGGGTGGCCGCCCGCGCATCGTCGAGCAGGCCCTGCAGCGCCGCCAGCCGTTCGGCCAGCACCTCGCGGCCCAGGCCGAGTTCGGCCAGGAAGCCCTCATGGCGCTCGACAAGCGCTGCCACGCGATCACCGCTGTCCGGCGCGCCGTCGGCAATCGCGGTCAGTTCGTTGGTGACCCCGGACAGCGCCGATACCACCACCAGCACGCGCGATCCGGTCTCTTCCGCGCGTTTTTTCGCCAGCTTCCCGATCGTGTCCCAGCGGTGACGACGCGACACCGAAGTGCCGCCGAACTTCAGTACGATCCAACGATCGACAAGGGGGGAAGCTGACATGGATTGGCTATGTAGAATGTGGGGAAGCCGCCCTCGGGGGCGGAACCTTTGATTCTAAGCGCAATATCCCCGTAGATGGCCGTCCTCCGTTACCTGCAGCTCGATGTCTTCGGCCCCCGCCCCGGAACCGGCAATCCACTGGGCGTCATCCTGGACGCCGACGCGCTCTCCAGCAGCCAGATGCAGGCCCTGGCCGCCTGGCTGAACCTGTCCGAGACGGTGTTCTTCCTGCGCCCCACCGCGCCCGGCGCCGATTACCACATCCGCATCTTCACCCCGACCCGTGAGCTGGCCTTCGCCGGCCACCCCAGCGTCGGCGCCGCCTGGGCGGCGGTGACCTGCGGCCTGGCCCAACCGCGCGCCGGCGCCCTGCTGCAGCAATGCGCGGCAGGGGTGCTCCCAGTACGGGTGAGCGGCCCGGCCGAGGCACTGGAGATCCAGCTGGCCAGCCCGCCGGCACGGCAACTGGACACGGAGGCAGGCGGAGCGCCCGCCGCGCTGTTGGCGCTCGCTGCCGACGGGCAGGTGCCCGAACTCTGGGACAACGGCGCACGCTGGTGGCTGCTGCCACTGCGCGATGCCGACGCCGTGCGCAGCCTGCTGCCGGACATGGCCGCGCTGGCCGACTGGAGCCTCGCCACCGACGCTACAGGCCTGGCCGTCTTCGCCGATGAAGCCGGCACCGGCCACACCCGCGTGGTGCGTGCCTTCTGCCCCGCTGATGCGCCCGCCGTGCCCGAGGATCCCGTGACCGGCAGTGCCAATGCACTGATAGGCGCCTGGCTGCGGCAGCACAATGCCCTGCCCGGCCGCGAGGGCCGCTACGTGGCCAGCCAGGGCCGCGAAGTCGGTCGCGATGGTCGCGTGCAGGTACAGGTCGATGCGCAGGGCACGGTATGGATCGGCGGCCAGGTGCAGCCGGTCATCGACGGCCAGATCCGTTGGCTGTAGAGCCGAGCCCACGCTCGGCTGCTTCTTCTCACACCCCGACACAGCCGAGCATGGGCTCGGCTCTACAACCGCGCGTTAAGCTGCGCGCCACCCGATCCTGGAGTTTCGCCCCGATGACCACCCGCCGTTTCCTGCAGCTGGATGTGTTTTCCCCGCGCGCCGGCGCTGGCAACCCGCTGGCCGTGGTACTCGATGCCGATGGCCTGGACGATGCCAGCATGCAGGCCATCGCGCGCTGGACGCGCCTGCCCGAGACCACCTTCGTGTTCCCGCCCCAGGCTGCCGGTGCCAGCTACCGGCTGCGCATGTTCAGCCCGCAGAAGGAAGTGCCGTTCGCCGGCCACCCCAGCGTCGGCACGGCGCATGCGGTGCTGCAGGCAGGCCTGGCCACACCGATCGACGGCGTGCTGGTGCAGGACGGCATTGCCGGTGTCCTGCCGCTGCGCGTCAGCGGTGAGGGCGCGCAGCAGCGCATCGCCATCCGCACCCCGCGCGCGCAGCTGGCCGAGACGACCGAGGTCACCGATCCTCGCCTGCAGGCCGCACTGAAGGGCTGGCCGCTGGGCACGCTGCCGCCGGCACGCATGCAGGGCGGACGCAGCTGGTGGGTGGTTCAGGTGGCCGATGAAGCGGCATTGCGCGCGCTGCGCCCGGACTGGGACGCGGTGGCTGCGCTGGCCGAGTCCACCGACAGCATGGGCGTGTTCGCCTATGCCTTCAGCGATGGCAGTGAGGGATTCGATCTGGCCGTGCGCGCTTTCGTCGGCAATGGTCGGCGCTTCGAGGACGCCGCCTCGGGGGCCGCCAATGCAGTGCTGGCCGCGTGGCTGGACCTGCGCGACGCGCTGCCACGTGGCCGTGCACCGTTCGAAGTCAGCCAGGGCCGCGAAGTCGGCCACGATGCACGCCTGACCCTGCGGGTCGACGAGGACGGCGAGGTCTGGTCGGGCGGCCAGGTGCAGACCGTCATCACCGGCACCCTTGATTGGTAAAGGGATACTGTAGAGCCGAGCCCACGCTCGGCTGCTCTTCGGCCAGATCACGGGAGCTGCAGAAGCCGAGCATGGGCTCGGCTCTACAGATGCGCCGGCTCAGCCCAGCTCGGCTTCCAGGCTGATCGGCACGGCGCTCAGTGCCTTGGACACCGGGCAGTTCTGCTTGGCGTCATCGGCAATCGCACGGAACTGCGTCGCGTCGATGCCCGGCACCACCGCCTTCACCTTCAGCCGGATCTGCGACAACTGCGGACCGCCTTCCAGCGACAGGTCGACCTTGGCTTCGGTGTCCAGCGAGGTCGGGGTGAAGCCGGCTTCGCCGAGCTTGGCTGACAGCGCCATGGTGAAACAACCCGCGTGCGCGGCGGCAACCAGCTCTTCCGGATTGGTGCCCTTTTCGTCGCCGAAGCGGCTGTTGAAACCGTAGCGGGTCTTGTCCAGCAGCCCACTCTGCGGCGTGCTCAACTGCCCCTTGCCCGTCTTCAGATCGCCTTCCCAGTGCGCGGTGGCGTGTCGCGAGATTCCCATTGTGCTGCTCCTGCGTGGCGGTGATGAACGGCTACCCTCGCACGCCACGCGTTAGCCCTGCGTCGCTCCGCCGCACGCCGGACGTCGCCCCGAGCCCGGCGCGTGGACACTTCCGCGCCAGCCCGGAACGCATTTTCCTCTTGTTTTCAGTGGTTTCGCCCACCCCACCGATCGGCGAGCGCCGGCGATCGAACACGCTGACGTGCCCCCATCCCCCACCGCCGGCCATGTACTGAATCGGCCTGGATATGAAAAAACATGCACTTTCCGCGCTTCGGGCTATTGGCGGCGCCCAAGAGTTGCCCTACATTGCGCTTGCCGACGGGGTTCGGCGCCGACCAAACAACCAACCGTTCACGGAACAGGAAACCATGGCAAAGACCGCTAAGAAGGCTGCCCCGAAGAAGGCAGCGAAGAAAGTCGCGACGAAGGCAGCCGCCAAGCCGGCCGCTCCGAAGCCGATCAAGGAAGTGCTGACCAAGTCCGGCCTGGTTGCACACATCGCTGAAGCCTCCGGCGTCATCGCCAAGGACGTCCGCGCTGTGCTGGCCTCGCTGGAAAGCGCCGTCGCCTCCTCGGTGCACAAGAAGGGCGCTGGCTCGTTCACCCTGCCGGGCCTGCTGAAGATCACCACCGTCAATGTGCCGGCCAAGCCGAAGCGCAAGGGCATCAACCCGTTCACCAAGGAAGAGCAGTGGTTCGCCGCCAAGCCGGCCACCACCAAGCTGAAGGTGCGTCCGCTGAAGAAGCTGAAGGACGCCGCGCTGTAAGCGCGCGCCCCAACGTGGATTCCGACGGGACGGCTCTGGCCGTCCCGTTTTTTTTTTTGCGTGCCCCGCGGTAGATCCACGCCATGCGTGGATGCGTCGCGCTGCGGCAATCCGCAACACAGCGTTGCCGCCTCCCCGGGAATGCCCGCACAGGCCCGTCACCACTGGCCGAGCGCGGCCTGGGGAGGTGCTGGAACGTACCGGGTGGAACACTGCGTGCAGCGCCGGCCGTCGCCTCAGGCCGTGGCCTTGCCTATGGTGGGCACATCCTCCACAGCTACGGCGAGCACACCCTCATGGCCAGCCCCTCCACCCGCTACCGGATCTCGGTGACCCCCATCGAAAAGGACGGGCTGCAGTGCACAGGGCGCTGCACCATCGAACTGGAGCATCGCGCCAGCCGCGACCTGATGCGCCTGCTGGAGGCGGCCCCGCGTACCGCCGGTATCAGCGGGGACGAGCGTGCGACCCTGGTGATCGCCACCCAGCTGCTGCGCGACATCGTGCAGCGCCATGCCGAGACCGGCGGCCACGCATTGGCGGCCATCGCCGGCCAGGTCCTGCCAGCGCTGGACGCTCTGGATCAGCTGCCCTCCTCCCGCTGATCCCGGCGCAATCGCTACACTGCCACCCTCCAGGTTGCCTCGGGGAGGAGGCAGACATGCGCAGGATAATGTTGCTGATCGCCCCCCTGGTGCTGCTGGGCTGTTCACGCCCGGCAGCACAGACGACCGGCGACATCGCGGCAGCGTCCGCTGCCGTCGCTGCTACCGCAGCCGTGGACACCCGCACCGGCCCCGATCCCGCAGCAATGCAGGCAAGTGAAATGCCGGTGCTGTCCGCTGTCGCCGACGATGCCGAGCCGCCATCGACGATGCTCAACCGCTACGTAGCGGCGTTGCTCAACCGCGACAGCGCCGCCAGCGATGCCGCCTGGACGATCCCGCCCAGCGACCCGCAGCATGCAGACGACGCCGCGCTGCGGCAGCTGCAGGACCTGCGCACCCTGCGCCTGCACAGCGATCCCCCGGTCGCCCGCGACGACCGGCAGCCACCGCGGCTGCTTGAAGTGCCGGTGCAGATCCGCGCGGTCACCGCCAACGGTACGTTCCGCTTCGGTGGCTGGTACCGCGTGCAACCCAGCAGCGATGGCAGCGCCTGGCAGATCCAGTCGGCGCAACTGCGTCCAATGCTGGACTGAACCGTTACAGCCGCATGCACGCGCGATTCAGCCTGCACGGCTACTCTTTGATCCATCCATTCCCTGCCATCGGTCACCGCCATGCGCCTGCGTTCCCTGATGACCCGCCTCGCTGCCTCCACCGTACTGATCGCCGCTGCGATCGGCGCGCAGGCGGCTCCCTCCATTTCCGGCCGCGAACTGTCGGTGGGTGCCAGCGACGTCCAGCAGTACCTCGATGGCAGCTTCCCGCGCACCCAGGACGCCCTTGGCGGCCTGATCTCCCTGACCATGAGCCATCCTCAGCTGAGCCTTCCGGCCGGCGAGCGCTTGAACCTGGGCATGGACGTGGCACTGGCCACCGCCGGCGGCAACCCGGCCAAACTGGGTACGGTGAAGCTCAGCAGCGGCCTGCGCTACGACGCGCAGACCCAAGGCTTCCACCTCCAGCAGCCCAGTGTGGACGACTTCACCCCGGCCAACCAGGGCGGCCGCCTCGACTCACGCACCCGTGGCCTGCTCAATGCCTGGCTGAGCGACTACGCCCAGCGGGAACCGATCTACAAGCTGGACCCGGCCGTGGCCGGGGTGCTCGGCGCGCTGCAGGTACAGGCGGCACAGGTCAAGAACGGCAAGCTGGTGGTCACCTTCAACCAGAACCTGGGCAACCTGGTGCCGGCAGGCCTGCTGGGCAAATAAGGTGGTGCCGGCCGCTGGCCGGCAGCGCAGACTGCACTGCCGGCCAGCGGCCGGCACTACCGGTATAGCGGATCACGCGGCAAGCGCTTTTACCACCGCCTCGCTGAAAGCAGGAATGTCGTCCGGCTTGCGGCTGGTGATCACGTTGCCGTCGACCACGACCTCGGCATCGCGCCAGTTCGCGCCGGCGTTGGCCAGATCCTGCTGAAGGGAGGGCCAGGAAGTCAGCTCGCGGCCATCGGCCAGGCCGCTGTTGATCAGCAGCCACGGGCCATGACAGATCGCGGCGACGGGCTTGCCGGCTTCATCCACTGAGCGGATGAAGCTGAGCACCGCGTCGTCGGTGCGCAGTGTGTCCGGATTGATGACGCCCCCTGGCAGCACCAAGGCATCAAAGCCCGCCGGGTCAGCCTCGTCCAGCGGAATGTCGACCGCGACGGCGTCGCCCCAGTTCTTCTCTTTCCAGCCCTTGATGGTCGCCTCCTTTGCGGGCGACACCACGCTGACCCGCGCACCTTCCGCTTCCAGCAGCCGTTTGGGCTCGGTCAATTCGGACTGTTCGAAGCCGTGGGTCGCGAGGATTGCGATCTGTTTGCCCTTCAATCGCTCTGCCATGGGTGCACTCCAGTTGGGGGAGTGCACAGCGTGGACGAACGGCCCTTGCACGGCGGTGACCCTGCCGTGCACGGCAGGTGGAGAGCCTCCCGCTAGTGCCGGCCGCTGGCCGGCTCCTGCATCGCGCCATGCCGGCCAGCGGCCGGCCCTACCCGGTACCGGTCAGCGCTTGGGCTGCAGCATGGTGCCGGTGCACTTGGGCGAGCCGCAGCGGCATTCCCAGATCTTCTTCAACTTGGCGGTGTGGCGCTCGGCCAGGGTGATGCCGTAGTTGTAGGTCAGCTCTTCGCCAGCCTTGATATCGCGCAGCGCCTCGATGAACACCTTGTCGCCACGGCTGTCGCCGTCCTCATCTTCCTCGATCACCGCCTCGCAGTTCGGGTCGCAGCTGTGGTTGATCCAGCGCGCGTCGTTGCCCTTGTAGTTGGCATCGATCACCCAGTCGTCATTGAGGGTGAACAGGAAGGTATGGCCGCTTTCGACGTCGCCGCTGTCATCGGCATCAACGTCGCCGTGGCTGCGCAGCAGGCCCTTGTACTGGATCACGCGCTCGCCCTGCTTGATCGGGGCGACGGCGAACACGCCGTTGCCATGGATGGCGGACTTGCGGGCTTGGATCTTCTTCGGCATCGGCACGGGCTGTTTGCAGCGAATGGAACAGGGATTCTCGCCCATTCCGGGTGATTGCGAAAATCACCCGGTTGGCGCAGCATGGCGCCCCCGGCAGCGCCCGCTGGCAGAGCCTCCCGGCCCGGCCCCAGCGCCGGCTGAATGCCCGGGTTGGATGGTGGCGAATAAAAGCGTACAATTTCAGTCCGCTTTAAGAACCACTCGCATCCCCATGTTGCGCGTCACCAAGCTCACCGATTACGCCACCGTCGTGCTGACCGTGCTCGCCGCCCGTCCGGGCGAGGTGCTCAGTGCCACCGAACTGGCCGAATTCACCGGCCTGGAGCCGCCCACTGTCAGCAAGGTACTCAAGCCGCTGGCCCAGGCCGGCCTGGTCGAAGGCCTGCGCGGCGTCCGTGGCGGCTACCGGCTGACCCGCCCGGCCATCGAGATCTCGCTGTTCGAAGTGGTCGAAGCGATGGAAGGCCCGCTGGCCCTGACCGAATGCAGCCACGACCACCACCAGTGCGGCATGGCACCCAAGTGCGGCGCGCGCAGCAGCTGGCGGTTGATCAACGACGTGGTCTCCGAGGCCCTGCGCGACGTCAGTCTTGCGCAGATCCTGCCCCCCCTTCCCCTTGCCGATGACGAACAGCGCCGCACCATCGCTGTCGACGTCGTCTCCTGATCCACAGGCAGCCCCCCATGGCCACCGAAACCATCGAAAACGTCGCCCACGACGACACCCCCAACCGCGAGATCCACGAGCAGCTCGGCCGCAAGTATTCGGCTGGCTTCATCACCGAGATCGAGTCGGACTCCCTGCCGCCGGGCCTGGACGAGGACACCATCCGTGCCCTGTCGGCCAAGAAGGACGAGCCGGAGTGGATGACGCAGTGGCGCCTGGACGCCTACCGCCACTTCCTGACCATGCCGATGCCGGACTGGGCCAAGCTGGAGATCGCCCCGATCGACCTGCAGGCGCTCAGCTACTACTCCGCGCCGAAGGGCCCGAAGTACGCCTCGCTGGACGACGTGCCGAAGGAACTGCTCGACACCTACGACAAGCTGGGCGTGCCGCTGCACGAGCGCGCCAAGCTGGCCGGCGTGGCGGTGGACGCGGTGTTCGACTCGGTCTCCGTCGGTACCACCTTCCGCAAGGAACTGGCTGAGAAGGGCATCATCTTCTGCTCGATGTCCGAGGCCATCAAGGAACACCCGGAGCTGGTGCGCCAGTACCTGGGCACCGTGGTGCCGGTGAGTGACAACTACTTCGCCGCGCTCAACTCGGCGGTGTTCTCCGATGGCAGCTTCGTGTTCATTCCCCGGGGCGTGCGCTGCCCGATGGAACTGAGCACCTACTTCCGCATCAACGCCGGCCACACCGGCCAGTTCGAGCGCACCCTGATCGTGTGCGAGGACAAGGCCTACGTCTCCTACCTGGAAGGCTGCACCGCGCCGATGCGCGATGAGAACCAGCTGCACGCTGCGGTGGTCGAACTGGTGGCACTGGAAGACGCGGAGATCAAGTACTCCACGGTGCAGAACTGGTACCCGGGCGACGAGAACGGCGTCGGTGGCATCTACAACTTCGTCACCAAGCGTGCCGAATGCCGCGGCGCGCGCAGCAAGGTCACCTGGACCCAGGTCGAGACCGGCTCGGCGATCACCTGGAAGTACCCCTCGTGCGTGCTGCTGGGCGACGATTCGGTCGGTGAGTTCCACTCGGTCGCGCTGACCCATCACCGCCAGCAGGCCGACACCGGCACCAAGATGATCCACGTCGGCAAGCGCACCAAGAGCAAGATCGTCAGCAAGGGCATCAGCGCCGGCCGCGGCCAGAACACCTACCGCGGCCTGGTGCGCGTGGACCGCAATGCCGACGGCGCGCGCAACTACACCCAGTGCGATTCGCTGCTGATCGGCAAGCAGTGCGGCGCCCACACCTTCCCCTACATCGAGGTGAAGAACCCGGGCGCCACCGTCGAGCACGAGGCCACCACCTCCAAGATTTCCGACGACCAGCTGTTCTACTGCCGCGCCCGTGGCATCAGCCAGGAAGACGCGGTGTCGATGATCGTCGACGGCTTCTGCAAGCAGGTGTTCCGCGAACTGCCGATGGAGTTCGCAGTGGAAGCCAAGAAGCTGCTGGAAGTCTCGCTGGAAGGTTCGGTGGGCTGACCGCCCGCCCCTGCCCCTCGCAAACGCATTCTCTTTACCGGCGGGCCCAGGCCCGCCCCACGGAAACCCCCACCATGCTGAAGATCGAAAATCTCCACGCCCGCATCGGCGACAAGGAAATCCTCAAAGGCCTGTCGCTGGATGTGAAGCCCGGCCAGGTGCACGCCATCATGGGCCCGAACGGCGCCGGCAAGTCCACCCTGGGCAATGTCCTGGCCGGCCGCGACGGCTACGAAGTGACCGAAGGCAGCGTGCAGTTCGACGGTGTCGACCTGCTGGAGCAGGACCCGGAAGCGCGTGCCGCTGCCGGCCTGTTCCTGGCGTTCCAGTACCCGGTGGAGATCCCGGGCGTGAACAACACCTACTTCCTGCGCGCGGCACTGAACGCCCAGCGCAAGGCACGCGGCGAGGACGAACTCGACTCCATGCAGTTCCTCAAGCTGGTGCGCCAGAAGCTGGCCGTGCTGCACCTGAAGGACGAGCTGCTGCATCGTGGCGTCAACGAAGGCTTCTCCGGCGGCGAGAAGAAGCGCAACGAGATCTTCCAGCTGGCCGTGCTGGAACCGAAGCTGGCCATCCTCGACGAGACCGACTCGGGCCTGGACATCGACGCGCTGAAGAGCGTGGCCGACGGCGTCAATGCGCTGCGCGCCGCCGACCGTTCGTTCCTGGTCATCACCCATTACCAGCGCCTGCTGGACTACATCAAGCCGGACGTGGTGCACGTGCTGGCCGATGGCCGCATCGTCAAGAGCGGCGGCCCCGAACTGGCGCTGGAACTGGAAGCGCACGGCTATGATTTCCTGAAGGACCGGGTCGTGCCCGAGGCGGCGGTCTGATGAGCGCCCTGCTCGACTCGATGGCCCAGGCCTTCTGCGGCAGCGATGCGCGCCGCGAAGTGCTGGATGCGGCCCTGCGCGACGGCCTGCCGGCCGCCCGCAATGAAGCCTGGAAGTACACCTCGCTGCGCCAGCTGGAACGCCGTGCGTTTGCTGCGGCACCGCTGCAGGGCCCGGCGCTGGACGCCGCGCTGCTGGACGACATCCCGGCGCCGCGCCTGGTGTTCGTCAACGGCCGCCTCGATGCCACGCTGAGCGACGTGCAGGCCCTGCCGGCCGGCGTGCAGCTGCAGCCGCTGTCGGCCGCACTGGCTTCCGGCGAAGACGCCGTGCGTTTCCTTGGCCGCCGCTACGAGCGCAGCGAGGAGATCTTCGCCCGCCTCAACGCCGCACTGGCCGATGAAGGCGTGGTGCTGCGCGTTGACGAAGGCGTGCAGGTCGAAGCGCCGCTGCAGCTGGTATTCGCCAGTATGGCGGGCGAGACCGACCTGGCCTGGCATCACCGCCACCTGATCGAACTGCGTGCCGGCGCCAGCCTCGGCGTGGTCGAGCACCGCTTCAGCGTGGGTGACTCCGCCCACCTGGACAACACCGTGCTGCATGCCCACGTCGCGCGCGACGCCGTGCTCAAGCACGCCCGCGTGCAGGCCGGCAGCGCACGCCAGACCAGCTTCCTGCGCACCGACGCGGTGTTGGCCCGCGACGCGCAGTACCACCGCGTCGACCTGGAACTGGGCGCCGCGCTCAGCCGCCATGAACTGAACGTGCGCCTGGAAGGCGACAATGCCCGGCTGACCGCCAACGGCGTGCTGCTCGGCAATGGCCGCCGCCACGTCGAAACCCGCCTCGGCATCGACCATATCGCCCGCGATACCGCCTGCGAACTGCTGTGGCGCGGCGTTGCCGCCAACCGCAGCCGCGTGGTGTTCCATGGTGGCATCCAGATCCGCGAAGGCGCCGATGGCACCGACGCGAACCTGTCCAACAAGAACCTGCTGCTGTCGGCGGACGCCGAGATCGACACCCAGCCGACGCTGGTGATCGACGCCGATGAAGTGAAGGCCGCGCACGGCGCGACCGTTGGCCAGCTCGATGCCAATGCGCTGTTCTACCTGCGCTCGCGCGGCCTGCCGCAGGCCCAGGCGCAGGCGCTGCTGAGCGCTGCGTTCTGCCATGAACCGCTGAAGATCCTGCCGGACGCGCTGCGCGCGCAGCTGGCACGCCGCCTGGACAAGGCCCTGGCCGAGGCGGGTGTGGCATGAACCTGTCCACGCCGCGCCCGATCGAAGAACGCACCGGCGCCCCCGACTGGGACCGCGTCCGCCTCGACTTCCCGCTGCTGATGCGCGAAGTACACGGCAAGCCGCTGGTCTATTTCGACAATGCCAACACCGGCCAGAAGCCGGTGCAGGTGATCGGCGCGGTGGACGAGTTCTACCGCCGTTACAACGCCAACGTCAGCCGCGCGGTGCATGCACTGGGCAGCGAAGCCACCGATGCCTACGAAGGTGCGCGCAACACGCTGGCGCGCTTCCTCAACGTGCGCCCCAGCGAGCTGGTGCTGTGCAGCGGCACCACCTTCGCCATCAACCTGGTGGCGTATTCGTGGGCGCTGCCGCGGCTGAAGGCCGGCGACGTGATCCTGGTGTCGCGCATGGAGCACCATGCCAACATCGTGCCGTGGCAGCTGGTCGCGCAGCGTACCGGTGCCACCATCCGCGTGGCCGAGATCACTCCCGATGGTGCGCTGGACCTCGATGCGCTGCGCGCGGCGATGACCCCGGAGGTCAAGCTGCTGGCGGTCACCCATGTCTCCAACGTGCTGGGCACGGTCAACCCGGTGCGCGAGATCTGCCGCGAAGCGCGCAAGCGCGGCATCATCACCGTGGTCGATGGCTCGCAGGCCGTGCCACACCGCAAGGTCGACGTCGCCGCGATCGGCTGCGATTTCTACGCCATCACCGGCCACAAGATGTGCGGTCCAACCGGTACCGGCGCGCTGTGGGCGCGTCGCGAGCACCTGGACGCGATGCCACCGTTCCTCGGCGGCGGCGAGATGATCAAGGAAGTCAGCTTCGACGGCACCGTGTTCAACGATGCCCCGCACAAGTTCGAAGCCGGCACCCCTAACATCGCCGGTTTCATCGGCCTGGGCGTGGCTGCCGACTACCTGCAGCAGCTTGGCCAGGACAACGTGGAAGCGCGCGAAGCCGAACTGCTGGCGCACTTCACCGAAGAGCTGCGCCGCGTCGATGGCCTGCGCATCATCGGCCAGGCACCGGAGAAGGCCGCCGTGGTCTCGTTCCTGATCGATGGCGCGCATGCCCACGACCTGGCCACCCTGCTCGACCTAGAAGGGGTGGCCGTGCGCTCGGGCCAGCACTGCGCACACCCGCTGCTGCAGTACTTCGGCGTCGCCGCCACCTGCCGTGCCTCGCTGGCGTTCTACAACACGCACGCCGAGATCGAGCGGTTCATGACCGCGCTGACCAAGGTACGCAAGCTGCTGGGGTAAGACTCACAGCGCAGCCGGAAGCAACGAGAACGCCGCGGGAAACCGCGGCGTTTTTCATGGCGCCGCCAAGGGCAGGATCGAAGACACGCAGAGCTCCGCAGGCCATTGCCCAAGGTGCCCCTTGCCGTAAGGGAACGCGGGTTGGCCCGCCGATACGATTCCGGTGAGTTCAACCGCCTGCTCCGACGGCAGCGCCGTGACGGGAATTCCATTCACCCACACGCCGTCGGCCGCCCATGGATCCTGCACCGGTGGCCCCGGGTGCAGCGCAGACATTTCGAAGCTCTCAACGTAGGCACCCCGTACGCGCACCAGTCTGCCGTGATAACGCATGGGATCGGCACGCAGCGCCTCCACCGTCACTGGCAACGCACGGGACGCACTGAAACGCGGGCACCCCAGGCCGTTGGGCGCGATGCCGCCACTCTCCTCGTGCGCCGGCAGGCAAGCCAGAAGAGCCACAAGCAGGACAGTTGCGGCCAGCGCGATTCCCTTCGGTATGCCCACCCCTGCACTCCGCCTGGCATTTGAAGAATGCACGAGCATAGCGGTTGCCAGGACCGCCGAGGGTCTCCCCCATTTGCGCCCGCCCACTGCCCACCTAAAATGCCCCCATGAGCACCCTGACCTTCCGCGCCGCCACGCCGGCCGACATCCCCGCCCTGATCGCCCTCGTCACCTCGGCCTACCGTGGCGACGCCAGCCGCGTGGGCTGGACTACCGAAGCCGACCTGCTGGATGGCGCCCGCATCGACGCCGAAGGCATCCAGGCCGACCTGGACCGCCCCCGCTCCACCATCCTGCTGGCCGAGCGCGAAGGCGTTCTTGTGGCCTGCGCCCACGTTGCCGACGTTGAGGGCAAGGGCTACTTCGGCATGTTCTCGGTCGACCCCGCACAGCAGGGCGGCGGCGTCGGCAAGCAGCTGATGGACGCCGCCGAAGCCCACGCCGCACGCGAATGGAACGTGCCGGTGATGCAGATGACAGTGATCGACGTACGCGACGAACTGATCGCCTTCTACGAGCGTCGTGGCTACCAGCGGACCGGCATCAAGAAACCCTTCCCGTATGGCGACGAACGCTTCGGCATCCCCAAGCGCGACGACCTGCGCTTCGAGATCCTGGAAAAACCGCTGGCCGGAGCGGCCGCGTGAGCGATACCTGGACCTTCGTGTGCGCCAGCAACGAGCTGCTGCCCGGTGAAATGAAGAGCGTGTTCGACGAGGTGACCGGCACCCCGATCGTGGTGTTCAACCTCGACGGCGAGCTGTACGCGCTGGAAGACCAGTGCACGCACGAGGAATTCGAGCTGTCCTCGGGCGAATTCAACACCGCCGAAGGCAGCGTGGAGTGCGTACTGCACGGTGCGCGCTTCGACGTGCGCGATGGCCGCGCCCTGTGCGCCCCGGCCTATACCCCGGTGCCCAAGTTCCCGGTGAAGCGCGAACACGACGCCGTCTGGACGCGCGACGACCGGGATTGAGCCGCGCCCCGACCTCGGGGTATCCGCCCGTGGGCTGGATCTGCAGGAGGCCCGCAAGGGCCCTCCCAAGGCGTTCCCCGGCCGCTCCAACGTGCCGCAACATGCCGTACATGCGAATCATTATCGTTGATGTTATTCTACGTAACATCTTCGTAACGACGCCGCCCTCGCGCCATGGCTTCGCCCGCGCCCACTGCCACGTTGTGCCGGCTCGCCCGCCAGGGGTGGCCGTTGCTCGTGGCCCTGCTGCTGACGCTGCTGCTGGGCTGGTCGGCACTGCACGAAGGACGCGGCAATGGCCCTGCTGCCCACGGCTGGCAGGCACACGCTGAAGATCTGCTGCAGGCGATGCCGCTGCCGCAACCGCCAGCCGATGAATGCCCGCAGCACGCCGTACCAGCACCGGAGCCTCCGTTCGATGGCGAAGGCACCTCGCCCTGCACCGGCCTGGTCCCTGCACGCGCTGCTCTGGTCGCGCGTATCCCGCTGTGGCGCTCCGATGCCCTGCGCTGGCAGTTGCATGATCCCGCACTGCGGTTGAACCCCGGCCACGCACCGCCGGCACCGCACGCCAGCTGAGGCGCCCTGCGGCCGTTGCCGTGCGCCTGATTGCGTTTCCTGCCAGCCGAGCATGGCTCGGTTCTACAGAACCCACCTCCTGCCCGTCGCCGCGCGCCCACCTGCGCCGGCTCGCCCTCCCCCTTTCCCGATCCAAGCCACTACCACCCAGGCCCATGACCCACATCACCTCCCGCAAACACGCCCCGCGCGTATCCCTGCTCGCCACCGCCACCCTGGCCGCCGGCTTCGCACCGCTGGCCGCGCAGGCTGCCGACAGCGCCGATGCCGGCTCCCGCAATGCCACCGACCTGGACAAGGTGCAGGTGCGCGGCAGCTGGTTCAATCCGTCCTCGCCGAAGTTCACCGCCGAACTGCTGGACACCCCGAAGTCGGTGTCGATCGTGTCGGAAAAGCTGATCGCCGAAACCGGTGCGACCAACCTGCAGGATGCACTGCGCATGGTGCCGGGCATCACCTTCGGTGCCGGCGAAGGCGGCAACCCGACCGGCGACCGCCCCTTCATCCGTGGCTTCGATTCGCAGAGCAACGTCTTCGTCGACGGCCTGCGCGACGTCGGCTCGCAGACCCGCGAGATCTTCGACCTGGAGCAGGTGGAAGTGGTCAAGGGCCCGAGCTCGGCTTACGGCGGCCGTGATTCCGGCGGTGGCAGCCTGAACCTGGTGAGCAAGACGCCGAAGCTGAAGAACGAGACCAACGCCAGCATGGGCATCGGTACCGACAGCTACGCACGCGGCACCGTGGACGCCAACTACGTCCTGGGCGACGGCATCGCCGCGCGCCTGAACCTGATGAAGCACGAATCGGACATCGCTGGCCGCGACGCCGCCAATGTCAGCCGCTGGGGCATCGCGCCGTCGATCGCATTCGGCCTGAACGGCCCGGCGCAGCTGATCGCCAGCCACTACCACATGCAGAGCGATGACCTGCCGGACGCCGGTGGTTTCCCCTACGGCAACCCGAACGGTGCGCCGGCCTCGAAGTGGGTCGACGGCCGCCCGATGGTGCCGGACCGCAACAACTACTACGGCCTGGTCGACCGTGACTTCCAGCGCACCCGTGCCGACATCAGCACGCTGGATGCCAGCTACGATTTCGGCGGCCACAAGCTGCGCAACATCGCGCGCCTGGGCAACACCAGCAACGATTACCTGTGGACCCAGCCGGACGACAGCCAGGGCAACCCGAACAACTACGGCACCTTGTGGCGCCGTACCAACGCCCGCGCCGTCGACGTCAAGAGCTTCGCCGACCAGCTGGGCCTGACCGGTGCCTTCCAGACCGGCGCGCTCAAGCACAGCTACAGCGCTGGCGTGGAATACAGCGACGAGAAGATGACCCGCGGCAGCTACCTGATGACGCCGGGCACCAGCAACCCGCTCACTGGCAACAGCAAGTGCCCGACCACCGGCGCGGCCACCGGTTACAACTGCACCGATTTCGCCAATCCGGATCCGCGCGATCCGTGGGCAGCCACCCATTCGGTGTACCGCAGCGACAAGGCACTGGACGTCGAGCAGCGCACCAGGACCACCTCGGCCTACGTGTTCGACACCATCGAGCTCAATGAGCAGTGGATGATCAACCTCGGCCTGCGCTACGACGACTTCCGCACCGCCCTGACCACTCCGGTGGCCGGCAAGGCACCGACCCGCGTGCGCAACAGCAATGACTTCCTGAACTACCAGGCCGGTGTGGTGTTCAAGCCGGCCGCCAACGGCAGCATCTACCTGTCGTGGGGCACCTCCTCGACCCCGCCGGGCATGGACGGTGGTGACGGTTCGGACGGCCTGAGCGCCGCCGTGGCCGACCTCAAGCCGCAGGACACGAAGAACCTCGAACTGGGCACCAAGTGGGACCTGTTCGACCAGCGCCTGAATCTGACCGCAGCGATCTTCCACACCGTGATGAACAACGCACGCGTGACGGTCGACAACGGCACCAGCCAGAATGCCGGCAAGAAGGAAATCAACGGCTTCGAACTGGGCTTCACCGGCCAGCTGACCGACGCCTGGAGCCTGTACGGCGGCTACACCTACCTGGACTCGGAACTGAAGGACAACGGTTTCGTCTGTGGCGCACCGGTGGGCCGCACCTGCCCGTCCAACGTGTACGTGCCGTCGCCGTACAACGGCAACGTGTTCCCGAACACTGCCAAGCACAGCGCCAACCTGTGGACCACCTACCGCTTCCCGATCGGCCTGACCCTCGGCGCCGGCGCGTTCTACTCGGACAAGCAGTACGGTGATGTCGCCAACACCAAGTGGATCCCGAGCTACACCCGCTTCGACGCGATGGCCAGCTACGCGATCCAGGACAACATCAGCCTGCAGCTCAACGTGCAGAACCTGACCGACAAGACCTACTTCACCAAGGCCTATGCCTCGCACTACGCGAGCATCGCCCCGGGTCGCTCGGCCACCCTGGCACTGAACGTCAAGTTCTGATGTAACGGCGCTCCACCACGGCGGCAGGCGCTCCTGCCGCCGTTTTTGTTTCCGGCGATACTCACCCAATGGCAACCCGTACCCCCATCGACAGCGACGCCCTGGCCGAGCTGCTCCAGCACGATCCACAGGCTGCGTTCGCACGCGTGCGCGACGCCGCACAGGCCGGGCAGGTCGAGGCGCAGCTGCTGCTCGCGCAGATGCACATGGAAGGTAAAGGCACCGCGCAGGACGCCTCGGCTGCGCTGCTCTGGTACGAAACCGCCGCCAACAACGGCGCGCCGATGGCGATGAACATGCTCGGCCGCTGCCATGAGCTGGGCCAGGGCACCACGCCCGATCCCACGCTGGCCGCGGTGTGGTACCGGCGCGCGGCCGACACCGGCCTGGACTGGGGCCTGTACAACCTGGCCAACCTGCTGGCCACCGGCCGCGGCGTGCCCCAGGACCGCGCGCAGGCACTGGCCCTGTACACCCGCGCCGCGCATCTGGGCCATGCCAAATCGATGAACCTGCTGGCCCGCCACCTTGAAGACGGCCTGGAGATCGAGCGCGATCCGCAGGCCGCCCTGGGCTGGTACCGGCGCGCGGCCGAGACCGGCGATTTCCGCGGCCAGGCCAACTACGCCTCGATCCTGCTGCAGGCCGGCCAGGTCGAGCAGGCCGTGCACTGGCTACGGCTCGCCCTGGCGCACGGCAGCCCGGCGTTCATGGCGCACATCGTGCCGGAACTGGCCGCGTCGCCGCATCCGCAGGTGCGCGCCCTGGTCGCACCGCCGTCCCTCTGAGGAGCCCCGCATGCTGCTGCACATCCCCGACATTCTCAGCGCCGACCAGGTGGCCGACTTCCGCCGCCGACTGGATGCCGCCGACTGGACCGATGGCCGCGAGACCGTCGGCCATCTGGGCGCGCAGGCCAAGCACAACCAGCAGCTGCCCGAGGCCTCGCCGCTACGCCGCGAACTGGGCGAGATCATCCTCGTCGCGCTGGCCCGGCACCCGCTGTTCTTCAGCGCCGCGCTGCCACTGAAGTACCTGCCACCGCGCTTCAACCGCTACAGCGGCGGCGGCACCTACGGCTTCCATGTCGATGGCGCGGTGATGAACCTCGCCAATGGTGAACAGCTGCGTTCGGACATCTCCTGCACCCTGTTCCTGTCGGCGCCGGATGAGTACGAGGGCGGCGAACTGATCATCAGCGACACCTACGGCGAGCACGAAGTGAAGCTGCCGGCCGGCGACCTGGTCGTGTATCCGTCCAGCAGCCTGCACCAGGTGCGGCCGGTTACCCGTGGCGCACGCGTGGCTTCGTTCTTCTGGGTGCAGAGCATGATCCGCGACGACGTGCAGCGCCGCCTGTTGTGGGAAATGGATGGCTCGATCGAGCGACTGCGGCAGACCGGCGGCGACGCCGAGGCGATCCTGCAGCTGACCGGCGTGTACCACAACCTTTTGCGGCGCTGGAGCGAAGTCTGAGCCTTGCCGGGCCGGTCCGCGAAATTTTGGCAATCATTCTCATTTGCAACAGCTAACGGCTCTCATTACAATCACGCCCCGTTGATGCCGGCCGCTGCCGGCAGACCCCTGGGGACCCCTGCTTGCTGCGTCCGCTTCGCCCTCGCCCCCTCAGCCATCGCAAGATGGGCACCGCCATGCGCGGCCAGCGTCCGGCGCTGGCCAGCCTGCTGGCATGGGTGGCGATGCTGGCGTTGCTGCTGGGCACCCTGCCCCTGCTGCCACAGGCCCAGGCTGGAATGGCCATGCAGATGCCGCTGGAAGAGCGCGGTGGCGAAAGCCCCCTGCAGGAAGAGGCGCCGGCCAAGCTGCGCCGCTGTGCCTCCACCCCGGTGAAAGCGGCCGAGCAGGCACACCCGCCGTTGCTGCTGGCCAGCCACTGGCTGCGCACTGAACTCGAACTCGTACCCGCCACGCCGGCCATGCCCGGCGTGCGCCCGGACTGGCCGCTGGCCACTCCGGACACACCCTGGGCCGATGCGCCCGGGCGCCGCCAGCAACGCGGCCAGGCGCCGCCGCTCGCCTGATCCACGGCCTGGCGTGACCGCCTGCGCGGTCGCGCCTGCACGCCGCTGCCTGCTTCATCCCTGTCGCCCCTGACCGGGCCTTCCGTGCCCGCCGCGCGCTTCGCGCACGGCATCGCGCCACCCTGCATTCTTCGAGGTAACTGCCATGGCCCAGCGCCATCGTGTCCGTTCGTCCCTGTCCCGTACCCTGCTGACCAGCGCCGTGCTGGCGGCTTTCGCCAGCCCCGCCTTCGCCCACGGTGACGCCGCCGGCGCCCCGCAGACGCTGGACAAGGTGGTGGTCACCGCCTCCGGCTTCGAACAGAAGGTGATCGATGCCCCGGCCAGCATCAGCGTGGTCAGCCGCGAGGAACTGAGCAAGCGCCCGTATACCAGCCTGGTCGATGCGCTGCGCGACGTCGAAGGCATCGACGTGGGCCTGGAAGCGACCGACAAGAACGGCCGCGCCACCGTGTCGATGCGCGGCCTGCCGTCCGAGTACACCCTGGTGCTGATCGACGGCCGTCGCCAGAGCAATGTCGGCCAGATCTACCCGAACAACTTCGGTGGCGGCCAGTTCGCCTACCTGCCGCCACTGGAGGCGATCGAACGCATCGAAGTCGTGCGCGGGCCGATGTCCACGCTGTACGGCTCGGACGCGATGGGCGGCGTCATCAACATCATCACCCGCCGCAACCAGGACAGCTGGCACGGCTCGGTGACCCAAGGCTTCACCGTGCAGCAGGACGACCAGTTCGGTGATGCGCGCACCACCGACCTCTACCTCAGCGGCCCACTGCTGAAGGACCGCCTCAGCCTGGCGGTACGCGGCAGCTACTACGATGCCAAGGCATCGAACCCGGAATGGGATGCACTGACCCTTCCCGACGGTACGCCGTGGGAGCGCAGCATCGGCTTCGGCGGTGGCGGCAAGTCGGTCGCCAACACCAACTGGAACACCGGTGTGCGCCTGGACTTCCGCATCAACGACGATCACGAACTGTGGCTGGACTACGACGTGTCGCGGCAGAAATACGACAACAGCGAAGGCCAGACCGGCACCCTCGACAGCCTGGCCAGCCTGTGGCGCGTCGGCAATGCGATCATTCCCAACCCGAACGGCAGCGGCACCGTCACCCGTCGCGTGGTGCAGCCGCGCGTGGGCTACACCGCCTACCAGCGCTACGAGCGCGATCAGCTGTCGCTGACCCACCAGGGCCGCTACAGCTTCGGCACCTGGCAGACCTCACTGACCCACAGCAAGAGCAACAACCTGGGTCGTTCGCTGCCGCTGACCCTGGACGAGCGCGCCAACCTGCAGACGCTGTGGAATGACGTCTGCCGCCGCACTGGCGCCGCCAACCACTGTGCGGCCGGCCGAGGCAACGCCCTGGCCGCCCTCAACCCGAGTGAGACGGCGCGCCTGCAGGCGTTCCTGCCGCGCCCGCTGCGCAGCATGGAACTGGAAGGCTACGTGCTCGACACGATGCTCGACCTGGACTTCGGCGCGCACACGCTGACGGTGGGTGGCCAGTACAACAACACTGACATGGTCGACGGTGTGTTCGGCATGGATGGCGCCGGCTACCGCAGCAACGTCAAGCAGAAACACCGCATGTGGGCGCTGTTTGCCGAGGACAACTGGGCGCTGACCGACACCCTCACCGCCACCTTCGGCCTGCGCTACGACGACCACAACGTGTTCGGCAGCCACGTCAGCCCGCGTGGCTACCTGGTGTGGAACGCCAGCGATGCGTGGACCTTCAAGGGCGGCGTCAGCACCGGCTACAAGACCCCGCGACCGGACCAGCTGTTCCCGGGCATCACCGGCTTCGGTGGCCAGGGCGTGCTGCCACTGGTCGGTTCGCCGAACCTCAAGCCTGAAACCAGCACCAACTACGAGCTGGCCGCCTACTACGAGGGCCAGCGCTGGGGCTTCAACGTCACCGGCTTCTTCAACACGTTCGAAGACAAGATCGCCAGCGGCGGCACCTTCCCCAACTGCGAAGTGGCGCGCGCCGGCAGCGGCTACTGCGTGGACATCGGCCCGGGCTGGGCCGCACTGGGCTACAGCACCTTCACCCAGAGCGTGAACATCGACAAGGCTGAAACGCGGGGTGCCGAACTGGCCGCGCACGTCGACCTGCTCGACACCCTGCAGCTGCGCGGCAACTACACCTGGACCAAGAGCGAGCAGACCAGTGGCGCACAGAAGGGGCTGCCGATCAGCGGCACCATGCCGGCAAAACACATGGCCAACGCCAGCCTCAACTGGCAGGTCAACGAAGCGGTCAGCCTGTCGCTGATCGGCGAGGGCCGCTACGACCGCTACCGCGACACGCTGCTGGACGCCAACGGCGCCAGCCACACCCGCTACTACGAGGACTACACGATCTTCCATCTCGGTGGCAGCTGGAAGGCCACGCCCTGGCTGACGGTGAACGCACGGGTCAACAACCTGTTCGACAAGGATTTCGTCTCGCAGTCGTGCCTGTTGATCAGCCAGAGCGAATTCAACTGCGTGGACGACTATGCGACCAAGGACCAGCGCCGCAGCTACTGGATTTCGCTGAACGCGAAGTTCTGATCGCCGCGCTCTGCTCCTGCTCCACGCATGGCGTGGATCTACCGATCGGTAGTGCCGGCCGCTGGCCGGCAACCCGAAATAGCTCCGGGATACAGAACGATACGCAATTGCGAGCTATTCTCATCAATGATGTAATGGGCAGTCCCCGTCCGCCTCGAACCGTGCCGTGAGCCGTCCCGCCCTTTCCACCGTGCAGCAGCAACAGAACCGTGGCTTCTGGCTGCGGACGCTGCACCAGTGGCACTGGATCAGCTCGGCGGTGTGCCTGATCGGCATGCTGCTGTTCGCGGTGACCGGCCTGACTCTCAACCATGCCGCGAAGATCGAGGCCAAGCCCGAGGTGCAGAACCAGCATCTGGAACTGCCGGCCGAGCTGCTGGGCCAGCTGGGCACGCGCGAGGACGGCAACGCGCCGATTCCGCGCCCGGCCCGGCACTGGCTGGACACGCAGCTGGGCATCGCCATCGGTGGACGCCCGGCCGAGTGGTCGGCCGAGGAGATCTACCTGTCGCTGCCGCGCCCCGGTGGCGACGCCTGGCTGAGCATCGACCGCGAAACCGGCGCGGTGGAGTACGAATCGACCTCGCGCGGCGTGGTCTCCTACCTCAACGACCTGCACAAGGGCCGCAACGCAGGCCCCGCATGGGGCTGGTTCCTGGACCTGTTCGCCGTGGCCTGCCTGGTGTTCTGCATCACCGGCCTGTTCCTGCTGCACCTGCATGCGCGGCAACGGCGCATGACCTGGCCGCTGGTCGGCCTCGGCCTGATGATCCCGCTGTTGATCGCCCTGCTGCTGATCCACTGACTTCCACCGTGAATTCCATCCGTTCCTCCGGAGCCGCCCCATGCGCGTCACCCTGACCATCGCCCTCAGCGGCCTGCTGGCCACCTCGCCGGCCTATGCCACCACCCTCGACATCAACGTCGAAGTGCCCAAGCTCAACGTGGCCGAATACCACCGCCCGTATGTGGCGGTGTGGCTGGAAGGCGCCGACCAGAAGGTCGCGGCCAACCTGTCGGTCTGGTACCAGCAGACCAGCAACAGCGAAGGCCACGGCACCAAGTGGCTGCCCGACCTGCGCCAGTGGTGGCGCAAGAGCGGCCGCACCCTGCAGGTGCCGGTGGACGGCGTGACCGGCCCGACCCGCCCGGCCGGCAAGCACGCGCTGTCGTTCAACGACAGGCAGCCGGCACTGAAGCAGCTGGCCCCGGGCAACTACACCCTGGTGGTGGAGGCGGTGCGCGAAGTCGGCGGCCGCGAACTGCTGAAGATCCCCTTCACCTGGCCGGCCACCGCCGCGCAGAGCGGCAAGGCGCAGGGCGCCACCGAACTGGGCCAGGTCACCCTGTCCGTCAAACCCTGACCGTTTGTTCCGGGGTCAGGGCCCTTTCCGTTGGAAAGGGATCCGACCCCGGGGTCGGATCCCTTCCGCAGGAAGGGCCCTGACCCCATCCACCCAACGTCCCTGGAGTCTTCCGCATGAAGCGCACGCTCGTCCTCGCCGCCGCCCTGGCCGCTGCCCTTCCCTTCTCCGCCCTGGCCCACAAGGCCTGGCTGCTGCCCTCGCAGACCGTGCTCGCCGGCAACGCACCGTGGGTCACCGTCGACGGTGCGGTCTCCAACGACCTGTTCTACTTCAACCACGTGCCGCTGCGACTGGAATCGCTGGTGATCACCGCGCCGGACGGCAGCACCGTGCAGCCGCAGAACGCGGCCACCGGCAAGTACCGCAGCGTGTTCGACATCGAACTGAAGCAGCCAGGCACCTACCGCATCGCGTCGGTCAATGACGGCCTGTTCGCCACCTACGAGCAGAACGGCGAGCGCAAGCGCTGGCGCGGCAGCGTGGCGACCCTTGGCGAACTGCCCAAGGACGCGAAGAAGCTGGAACTGAGCCAGTCGGTGGGCCGCGTGGAGACCTTCGTCACCAACGGTGCACCGAACGATACCGCGCTGAAGCCGACCAACCGGGGTATCGAGCTGGTCGCTGTTGGCCACCCGAACGACCTGTTCGCCGGCGAGGAAGCAACCTTCCGCGTGCTGGTCGATGGCAAGCCGACCGCTGGCCTGGAGTTCGAGATCGTGCGGGGCGCCACCCGCTACCGCAACGCACAGGACGAACTGAAGCTCACCAGCGACGCCAAGGGCGAGATCAAGGTGACCTGGCCGGAAGCCGGCATGTACTGGCTGGAAACCGGCACCGAAGACAACAAGACCTCGGTGAAGCAGGCCGCCAAGCGCCGCCTGAGCTACGTCGCCACGCTGGAAGTGCTGCCGCAGTGATGTGGACCACGATGTCGGGCACACCCCGGCATCGCCGCCACGACGCATCACCATGACTGATCCCCAGCTCGACATCGCCCGCCTCGGCGGCACCACCATGGGCACCACCTGGAGCGTGTCGCTGGTCGCGCCGCGCCAGCGCGACCTGCACCCACTGCATGCCGGCATCCAGGCGCGGCTGGATGCGGTGGTGGCGCAGATGAGCACATGGGAGCCCGGCTCGAACCTGAGTCGCTACAACCGCGCCAACGCGGGCCAATGGTGCGTGTTGCCGGCCGAGACCCGCCACGTTCTGGCCCGCGCACAGGCCATCGCTGCCGCCAGTGACGGCGCCTTTGACCCCACCGTCGGTCCGCTGGTTGCGCTGTGGGGCTTCGGTGCACACGCCGGCGAACGCCGCCCGCCCGACGACGCTACCCTGCAGGCCACGCGTGAGCGTTGCGGTTGGCGGCGCCTGCAGTGGCAGGGCGATGCGCTGCTGCAACCGGGTGGACTGGAACTGGATCTCTCTGCGATCGCCAAGGGCTTCGGCGTCGATCACGTGGCTGCCTGGCTGCATGGGCAAGGCATTGCGGCAGCGCTGATCGAAGTCGGCGGCGAGCTGGCCGGCTACGGCCGCAAACCGGATGGCCATCCCTGGCGCGTGCTGGTGGAATCCGCACCCGAAGAAGACGCGCACAGCGAAACACCACTGCGGGTGCTGGCGTTGGATGGCAAGGCGGTCGCCACCTCCGGCGATCGCTGGCATCAGTACCAGGCCGATGGCGAGGTCTACAGCCACAGCCTCGACCCGCGCAGCGGCAGGCCGGTCCGCCAGGTCGCCGCAGCGGTCACCGTGGTGGCAGACGACGCGATGCATGCTGATGCCTGGGCCACCGCACTGACCGTCCTTGGTCGCGAACAGGGCATGGCACTGGCCGAGCGCGAAGGCCTGGCTGCACGCTACCTGCAGCGTGCAGCGGACGGCGCGCGGGAGTTCCTCAGCAGCGCCTTCCAGCGCCTGCTCGACGAGCAGGATGCATGAGCACCCGGCCGTCACGCGCCTGGCTCGGCAACGCCCTGGTCCTGCTTCTGCTGGCGCTGATCGGTTCGGCGTTGCTGCGCCTGCATCTCGGCGAAGCCTGGTGGCAGGGCGCGCCACCAGCGCGGCAGTCGCAGATCGCGGTGCTCGCTACGGCGTTGTATGCGCTGGCCTGCGCCGCACTGTGGTGGCGTGGGCGCCCGCGCGACGATGCCGCCTCCGCTGACGCCGCGCCGATCCTGCTGGTCTGGTCCAGCCAGACCGGTTTTGCCCGCGACCTGGCCGAACGCAGTGCCGAGGCATTGCGTGGTGCCGGCGTGCCGGTGCGCGTGCGCGGTCTGCATGAGGTCGACGCCGCCTTGCTGGCCAGCAGCCAGCGTGCATTGTTCATCGCCAGCACCACCGGCGAAGGCGATCCACCTGACCACGCACTGCCGTTCCTGCGCGATGTCATGGTCTCGCCGCCTTCACTGCAGCACCTGCACTACGGCGTGCTCGCACTGGGCGACCGCAGCTACGGCCACTTCTGCGGATTCGGCCACCAGCTTGACCAATGGCTGCGCCAGCACGGCGCGCATCCGCTGTTCGATGCGATCGAGGTCGACAACGCCGATCCGGCAGCGCTTCGTCATTGGCAACAGCTGCTGGGACAACTCGGCGGCGGCGCCAGTGAACTGCCCGACTGGAGCCCGGCCGAATACCAGCCGTGGACGCTGCTGCAGCGCGAACATCTGAACCCGGGCAGCCCCGGCGGTCCAGTGTATTGGTTGCGCCTGCGGCCACCGGCCGGCGCAGATGTGCAGTGGCAGGCCGGCGACATCGCCGAGATCGGCCCGCAGCATGCGTCGCACACCGTGCGTGCCTGGCTGGACGCACAGCGCTTCGATGCGGACAGGGTGCTGGATGACGGGCAGACGTTGCTGGCACGCGTCGCGCGCTCGCACCTGCCTTCATTGGTTCCCCCGGGTGATCTGCCCGCATTGCTGGCGACCCTGCAGCCGCTGCCGCATCGCGAGTACTCCATCGCCTCGGTGATGGCCGACGGCGCGGTGGAGCTGCTGCTGCGTCGCCAGCTGCGCGCGGACGGCACGCCTGGCATCGGCAGCGGCTGGCTGTGCGACCATGCAGTCATCGGCGAGCCGGTGCAGCTGCGCCTGCGCCGCAACGACAATTTCCACGGCGTCGCCGCCGAGGTACCGCTGCTGCTGATCGGCAACGGCACCGGCATCGCCGGCCTGCGCGCGCACCTGCACGAACGCGTACGCAGTGGCGCGCGCCGTACCTGGCTGCTGTTCGGTGAGCGCACTGCTGCGCATGACTTCCATTTTGGCGAAGAGCTGCAGGCAATGCTGGAAGACGGCACGCTGGCGCGGCTGGATGCAGTGTTCAGCCGCGATGGCGGTATGCATCGCTATGTGCAGGACCGCCTGCTGGCCGAAGCAGCAACACTGCGGCAGTGGGTGGATGAAGGCGCGACGATCCTGGTCTGCGGCAGCCTGCAGGGCATGGCCCCGGCGGTGGATGCGGTGATCGAGCAGGTGCTCGGGACTGCGGACAAGGAAGCGCTACTGCTGGCCGGTCGTTACCGGCGCGATGTGTATTGAGCTCACCGCGTCCACGCATGGCGTGGATAGCGCCCACCGGCGCCGAGGAATCATCCCGCCGCCGCACTGACCCGGATCGCCAGCAACTCGCCCCCGCCCTGCAACGCATTCCTTTGCCGTTCACCGGCCGCCAACCACGCGGTATCGCCAGCGTGCATCGGCGGCAGACCACTGTCAGCCCCAAATTCGGCATGACCGGCCAACAGGTAAAGCGCCCAGGCCACGCCTGGTTCGCAGAAAAAGAACATCGAGCCCACCAGCGGCCGATGCAGTAGTTCGGCCTGCAGCAGGTCGCGCTTCCACATCAGGTTGAAGTCGTGGGTGGTGCCGTCGACCAGTTCGCCGTGCAGCGTTTCCTCGCCCGCAAAGCGCACGCGCCCATGCGGCGGCAGGACTTCGGCCACGCGGCCATCCTCGAAGCGCAGGCGCACGCCATTGCCCTGCAGCAGCACCAGCTCACGCTCCACACCGGGAAACGCGGAGAACGCCGCGTCCAGCTCGATCTCGGCCACCGACAGGCGCAGCGCCCAGTCATTCCCCTGCGCAGGCAGGCGCAGGATCTCGCGGGTCCAGCCAAGTCCATTCCGCCAGCGTTCGCGGCGATAGTCCAGGCGGGAAATGACCTGGCTCGGAGTGTGCAGCAGGGAGTCGATGTTCATCGGCGCATTGCATCACGCCGCGCGCCATCGTGCATCACCGCGTGGCCAGCGTGCCCTGGCCGCCGCACCCGCCGGCCAGCAGCTGCGAGTGTTTCAACCAGTCCTGGTCGGGGTAATAGGCGAACACCATCGTGCCGCCACGCAACGCATCGATCAGTGGCTTGGCCACCGACAGGCGCACCGCCGGACAGCCCAGGCTGCGGCCCAGCCGCCCCTGCAGCTGCGCGGTGGCCGGGTTCACATATGGCGCGCCGTGGATGACGATCGCGCGTTCGCGCGCGCGGTCATTGAAGCCCGGTTCCAGCCCGGCCAGGCGCAGCGAATACCCGTTGCCGCCCATGTAGGTCTCCTGCGCGGTGAACGCGCCGAGGCTGGACATGAAACTGCCATCGCGGTTGGAGAAGTGCTCGGTGCGGTTCTCGCCGCTGTTGCGGCCATGCGCCACCCATTCCTCGAACAGCAGGCGCTGGTGGGCCAGGTCGAACACCCACAGGCGCGGCTCGGTGGACGGTCGCGAGTAATCGATAACGCTCAGTCGGTCACCGTTGATGCCAAGCTCCGGCCGCTGCAACGCACAGCGCATGGCGTGCGCCGCCAGCTGCAACACGTGGCGGTCGGCCTTGGGCGCACTGCGCGACAGCAAGGCAGCCAGATCTTCGGCACTGGTGGCGAGGGCGGGCGTCTGTGCCAGCGCCGGGGCGCTGGCCGAGGTCGCCAGCAGGCCGAACGCGGCCAGCCGGCACAGGCGGGATGCAGTCATGGGCACAACGAGGGAACTCAGTTGCCCTTGAGGGTGGACCCTGGCGGCTCGGATTCCAAGACCGGCTGCATTCCGGATTCAGCCAGGCTTGGGCGGACCGCCGGCAGCGAGGTCACCAGCAGGGTCGTGCCTGGCACCAGCACCCGGTACAGCTGGCGGGCGAACTCGGCCGGCAGCGCCATCGGCAGCGAGGGCGTGGCCAGCAGGTCCGGCGTGGCCTGGGCGCGGTCCTGGCCCAGCAACGGGTAGGCCGTCCACTGGTGCAGGCGCTGGTTCGCGTCCAGCGGGCTGGGCGTATCGCTGTAACCCTGCCCCATCACGAACAGGGTGGTGCCCTGGAAGGCCGGCAGCGCGTCGGCCTTCAGCGGCGACTCGCCGATCATCACGCCATCGCGCAGCACGTACAGGCGCTGGTCGTGCAGGCTGACCAGGATGCCGACCTGCCCGGCCGGCGCCGCGCTGTCGTTCCACCAGGCCTGTGCCGACGCCCCACCCTCCGTCTCCGGCAGGGCCTGGCCGCGTGCATTGACCGGCGCCAGCACTGACGGATAGGCCAGGGTCATCGGCGAGCTCTTGGCATCGGCCACCACGACGGTATCGCCACGCTGGGTTTCGCTGAACAGCTTCTGCGCGAAGGCCTGCGGCAGGCGCACGCAGCCGTGCGAGGCCGGATGCCCGGGCAGGCTGCCGCCATGCAGGGCGATGCCATCCCAGGTCAGCCGCTGCATGTAAGGCATCGGCGCGCTGTTGTAGAGGTTGGACCTGTGGTCCTTGTCCTTCTGCAGGATGGTGAACACGCCGGTCGGTGTCTCGTGCCCGGCCTTGCCCGAGCTGATCGTGGTCAGGCCGATGGCAATACCGTTGCGGTAGACGTAGGCACGCTGCTCATCGAGGCTGACCACCAGCACGATCGGGCCGGTCGGCGAGATTTCCGGATGCCACAGGTATTCGCCCGGCTTCAGGTCGGTCGGCCCGCGTACCTCGGCGGTGCCGGCGGTGGCGGCTGCGGGCTTGGCAGCCGGTGTCGTCGCAGCGGCATGGGCCAGCAGCGGCAGGGCCAGTGCAAGGGCGAGCATCAGGGTCGTGGGGCGGTGCGGAAGCATCCAGCGCGGGTCCTTTCCATGCAGAGCGGCCACCGTACACCATCGGCCCGTGGTGGCCGCGGCAAAACCAGGCGCCGGAAATGAAACTGCCCGGCGACACAGCCATGTGTCGTACCGGGCAATCGTTACGTCCTTGTCGGCCTGCTGCCGCCCCCTCGCATCCTGCGCTGTGGGGGTAGCGTTGCATCCTGCACGCGGCCGCGTCTGTCCTGTTTGTATCTCAGCCCCTTCCACAGGTCTGTGATGCCACCATCCTGGTGATTGGTGCCGCGTCCTGCGGCGGTCGGTGGTCACGGCCTTCCTGTCCGCGACCGGTGAACCAGCCTCCTGCCGGTTCCGACGATTCCTGCTGTCAGCGCCTGGGTACGGTCCGCACCGGTACCGATCCGGGTACCGGATCCGCCGGCAACAACCTGTTGCCTACGGTGATCCGCTGTCGATTCCGTTCGACGATCGCTTTCCCTATCCCCTTCACCTGCGCCAGGTCCTCGACGCGATGAAACGGGCCGTGTCTGCGCCGGTGCTCGACGATCGCCTCGGCCTTGGCGGCCCCGACCATCGTCAATCCCTGCTGCAGCGCCTGGGCATCGGCGCGGTTGATGTCGATCGGTTCGGCGGCATGCGCCCCAGCGATCCCCACTACCAGCACCAGTGCCCTCAACACGACACTCCAAGGCACGACGTGTATCTCCCTGTGATTCTGGCCGCCCCGACCGGCAATCCCGTCGGCAGGAACAGTGTCCGTCACCACATGTGCACAGCCTATCGGTTTCCCGGATTTCCGTAAGCCAGCCAAATACCCGACGTGATGTAGGAAAAACCCTACCCGTGGCACAGGCGTAGAATGGCCGGATCAGCCCATGCAACCGGAGTTTCAGATGGACAGCGCCAAGCTCGGCCAATTCGTCAATGACAAGTGGGACAGCGAAATCGTCCCGCAGTTGGTCGACTACATCCGCATTCCCAACAAGTCGCCGATGTTCGACGCCAATTGGGTGCAGAACGGCTATATGGAACAGGCGGTCACCCTGATGGAGAACTGGGCCAGGGCCCAGCAGCTGCCCGGCCTGAAGGTTGAAGTGGTGCGCCTGGAAGGCCGTACGCCGCTGATCTTCCTGGAAATTCCCGCGACCGGCGCCGAAACCGGCGACGACACCATCCTGCTCTACGGCCATCTGGACAAGCAGCCGGAAATGACTGGCTGGGATGACGATCTCGGCCCGTGGACGCCGGTCCTTCGCGGCGACAAGCTGTATGGCCGCGGCGGTGCGGACGACGGCTACGCCATCTTCGGCTCGCTGGCCGCCGTGCTGGCGCTGCAGGCCCAGGGCCTGCCGCACGCCCGCTGCGTGGTGCTGATCGAGGCCTGCGAAGAGTCCGGCAGCTACGACCTGCCGGCCTACGTCGACCACCTGGCCGAGCGCATCGGCAAGCCCTCGCTGGTGGTCTGCCTGGATTCGGGCTGCGCCAACTACGACCAGCTGTGGTGCACCACCTCGCTGCGCGGCCTGACCGGCGGCAACTTCACTGTGAAGGTGCTCAACGAAGGCGTGCACTCCGGCGATGCCTCCGGCGTGGTGCCGTCCAGCTTCCGCCTGCTGCGCCAGCTGCTGTCGCGCATCGAGGACCAGGACACCGGCCGTATCCTGATCGACGGCATGAACGTGGAAATCCCGGCCGAACGCCTGGAACAGGCCAGGCGCGCGGCCGAAGTGGTGGATACCGAGATCTTCGAGAAGTTCCCCATGGTCGACGGCCTGCGTCCGATGAACGAGGACCTGACCGAGCTGGTGCTCAACCGCACCTGGCGCCCGGCGCTGTCGGTCACCGGCGTGGGCGGCATGCCGCCGCTGGAATCGGCCGGCAACGTGCTGCGCCCGCAGACCTCGGTGAAGCTGTCGCTGCGCCTGCCGCCGACCGCCGATGGCAAGACCTGCGGCGAGCTGCTGAAGGAAGCGCTGCTGCGCGACCCGCCGAACGGCGCGCAGGTCACCCTGGACCTGGAAAAAGCCTCCACCGGCTGGAACGCCCCGGCCATGGCGCCGTGGCTGACCCAGGCCATCGACGATGCCAGCCAGGCCTTCTTCGGCAAGCCGGCGATGTACATGGGCGAAGGCGGCTCGATCCCGTTCATGGGCATGCTCGGTGAGAAGTTCCCGGGTGCGCAGTTCATGATCACCGGCGTGCTCGGCCCGCACTCCAATGCGCACGGCCCGAATGAGTTCCTGCACATCCCGATGGGCAAGAAGGTCACCGCCTGCGTGTCCAAGGTGATCAGCGAGCACTACGCCGCCAGCCTGCGTGGCGAGACCAGCGGTTCGCCGGTGGCTGCCGACAGCGGCACCCGCCACGGCGACCACGGCTGCTGCTGATCCGGCACCGGTGACGGACGCAGCCTGGCCTTGCTAGGCTGCGTCCACACTCAAGCGGAATCCGCGCGCATGAATGGTCTGTTCGGCAGCAGCAGCTGGTTGTACATCCTGCTGGTCGGCTTCTTGGTCGGCCTGCTCGGGCGTTTCTTCATGCCCGGCAACAACCGCATGGGCTGCCTGCTGACCATCGTGCTGGGCATTCTCGGTGCCCTGCTGGCCGGCTGGTTCGGCCAGTACATGGGCTGGTACGCCCCCGGTGAGCCGGCCGGCTTCCTCGGTGCGGTAGTGGGTGCGGTGGCCGTACTGGCCGTGCTGCGCCTGTTCAGCGGCCGTCGCTGACCCCGTCCCTCCTTCCCTTCCTGTTCCCGACGTTGGCGCGCCCGGCGCGCCCGGATATGCCTGCATGACCGAACCCGCCTCCGATCCCCAGCGCAGCGCGCAGCGCCTGCAGTGGGCCCGTACCCAGCTCGATGATGCCAACGCGGTGGTCGAACGCGCCTCGGTCGATGCCGGCATGCGCAGCTACTGGCGCACCACCAGCACGCGCGGCAGCCACATCGTGATGGACGCCCCGCCGGGGCTGGAAGATCCGCGGCCGTGGCTGCGCATGCGCGGCCTGCTGCACGACAACGGTCTGCGCGTGCCCATGCTGCTCGCGCAGGACCTGGATGCCGGCTTCCTGCTGCTGGAAGATCTCGGCGGCCCGACCCTGGCCAGGATCCTCGACGAGCGCAATGCTGACGAATGGTTCGGCCGCTCGATCGAACAGCTGCTGCGCCTGCAGGCGATTCCGGTACCGGCCGACTTCGGCCAGTTCGGCGAAGCGCTGCTGCAGCGCGATGCCGGCCTGTTCGACGAATGGTTCCTGCAGCGTCACCTGAACCTGGAACTGGACTGCGGTGAGCTCGAGGTGCTACAGCTGGTGCATCGCCGGTTGATGGACAACGCGCTGGGCCAGGCCCAGCTGATGACCCACCGCGATTACATGCCGCGCAACCTGATGCCGGTCGACGACGGCCCCGCGGTGCTGGATTTCCAGGACCTGGTGCGTGGCCCGATCGCCTACGACGCGGTGAGCCTGTTCAAGGACGCGTTCCTGAGCTGGCCGCTGCAGCGCGTTGACGAGTGGCTGGCGCAGTACCACGAACGCGCGCGCGACGCCGGCCTGCCGGTGCCCGACCGCGCCACCTTCCTACGCGATGCCGACTGGATGGGCATCCAGCGCCACGTGAAGATCCTCGGCCTGTTCTGCCGCTTGCGCTACCGCGACAACAAGGGCCATTACCTGGACGACGCACCGCGCTTCATCGGCTATCTGGATGAAGTGCTGCCACGCTATCGCGAGCTGGCGCCTCTGCAGCAGCTGCTGGAAAACCGCATCAAGCCGGCGCTGGCCGAACTGGGCGCACCGATGCGCGTGGCCCGATGAAGGCGCTGGTCTTTGCCGCCGGGCTCGGCGAGCGCATGCGCCCGCTGACCCTGCACACACCCAAGCCGCTGCTGGAAGTGGCCGGCAAGCCACTGATCGTCTGGCACCTGGAGCGCCTGGCGGCGCTCGGCGTACGCGAGGTAGTGGTCAACACCGCGTGGCTGGCCGAGCAGTTCCCAACGACGCTGGGTGATGGCAGCCAGTGGGGCCTGCGCCTGCATTTCCTTTACGAAGGGCAGAGCCCGCTGGAAACCGGCGGCGGCATCCTCAATGCACTGCCGGTGCTGGGCGATGCCCCGTTCCTGGTGGTGAACGGCGATATCTGGACCGATTTCGATTTCGCCACGCTGCCGCGCGAGCCGCAGGGCCAGGCACATCTGGTGCTGGTCGACAATCCGGTTCAGCACCCGAACGGTGACTATCGGCTGGATGCACAGGGCCTGCTGCACCACGACCGCGCAGGGCCATGCCTGACCTATGCCGGCATCGGCGTGTACCGCCCCTCGATCGTGGCCGACTGGCGCGCGGTGATCGGCGATGCGCCGGGCAGCGAGCGGCTGCCGCCGAGGTTCTCGGTGGTGCCGCTGCAGAAGCATTTCATGGCGCAGGGGTTGATGACGGGGCAGCACCATCGGGGGCGTTGGACCGATGTCGGGACCGTGGATCGCCTGCGCGCGCTGGATGTGGAGCTGGCGGCGAACGGCTGAGCCCCTCGTGGCTGGACGCGTAGAGTCGACTGTTAGTCGACTGTCATTGTGAGCTGGCCGGGCGGGGTGGGCTGCACAGGGGACGCTGCAAGTCCCCCTCCGGGGCCCGGCCCAGCCGCTGGCGGCTGTGCGTTCGGGCGCTTGCGAAGCAGTGCTTCGCAAGCAAAGCGCCCTCACCCCTGTAAGCTCGATGGCGCCATCCATGGTGCAACGCCGCTGCATGGCCCACCCGCCCGGCCTCTGACAGTTTCCGTGGGCGTCCAGCCACGGAAAAGAAAAAAGAAAAGCAAAAGCGGGTCGCTTCGCTGCGCTTGCTCTGGTGTCGACCAAGGTCGACACCCACCAACAGCCGTCAGCAGTGCAGTACGCAGTCCCGGCAGATCGCGGGAACCTGTCGAAGGCGGGGTGGGTCCGGTTGCGGGGGCGTGAGCCGCATGGATGCGGCGACCGAGCTTACATGGACGTACTTGCAGCGTCCCCCGCAACCGGACCCACCCCACCATCCCACGGATAGCCAGCTTTTGACGTTGACGTTGCTTCTGCGGGTGCAGGGCGCAGCCCTGCCAACAAACCCCACCCTCAGTAACGAGGCCGGCCTTCTTCCAGCACCTGGCGCAGGAACGGCACGGTGATCCGCCGCTTCGCCGCCAGCGATTCGCGGTCCAGCCAGTCCAGCAGGGTGATCAATCCACCCAGCTCACGGCCGGTGTGCGACAGCAGCCATTCGATGGCCGCTTCGTCGATGGCCAGGCCGCGTCGCAGTGCACGCTCGCGCAGCACCGCAGCACGACCTTCCTCATCCAGCGGCTGCAGCAGCACGCGCACGCACTGGCCCAGCCGCGAACGCAGGTCCGGCAGCACCAGGCCCAGCTCGCCCGGCGCCTTCTGCGCCGTGTACAGCACGGTTACACCTGCAGCGCGCGCGCGGTTGTGGAAATCAAACAGCGCGATCTCGTCCTCGCGATTGCCGGCAACCTCGTCCAGCCCGTCCAGCGCCACCAGTTCGCGTGCGTCCAGCCCATCCAGCGCTGCACGAACGCGGCCGGCGGCGCTGGCCAGTGGCACGTACGTCGGCAGGCGCCCGGCCTGCTCGGCGCTGGAGCACATCGCCAGCGCCTGGTGGGTCTTGCCGGTGCCCGCCGCACCTTCCAGGTAGACCCAGTCGTGGCTGGCGCCAACCGCGATCGCGCGCAGCTGCGCCAGCGCGCCATCCGGCGCGCCGATGAAGGTCTCCAGGCGCTGGTCCCGCGGGTAATGCAGGGCCAGCGGCAGTTGCGGCACACCCATCACTTCAGGTCGGGGCCCTTGTCGTTCGGAACGATGATATGGGGGGCGTCCACTACGCCATCAAGCACGATCGCCGGCTTCTCGCCCACGTACAGCTCGCTCTGTCGGTAGCGCTGATGCGCATAGCGCAGCAGAACATTGGTCACCGCCGCCACCGGCAGCGCCAGCAGCATGCCGAGGAAGCCGAACAGCTGGCCGCCGGCCATCACCGCAAAGATCACTGCCACCGGGTGCAGGCCGATCTTGTCGCCGACGATACGCGGGGTCAGCACGTAGCTTTCCAGCAGCTGGCCCACGGTGAACACCACGCCCACCAGGATCAGCAGCTTCAGGTCGAAGCCCTGCGCCTGCACCAGTGCCGCGATCACCGCCATCAGCACGCCAGTGGTCGCGCCCAGGTACGGTATGAAGCTGATCAGGCCGGCAATCAGGCCGATCAGCAAGCCCAGCTTGAGGCCGACCAGCGACAGGCCGCCGGCATAGATCACGCCCAATGCCAGCATCACCAGGAACTGTCCGCGGATGAACGCGCCCAGCACCTCGTTGGACTCGCGCGCCAACGCGCTGATGGTGCCGATCTGGTTGCGCGGAATGACCGACGCCACCCGCTCGACCAGCTTGTCCCAGTCGCGCAGGAAATAGAACGCCAGGATCGGCAGCAGCAGGATGTTGACCACCCAGGTCACCATCGCAAAGCCCGAACGCGAGACGTAGCCCATGAATGTGGTGGCGAAGCCGCCGGCCTGCTGCCAGTGGCTGCGCACCCATTCGATCAGGCGGTCCGGATCCAGCCACTGCATCACTTCCAGGCCGGTCTTCTGCTCGAACCAGGGGATCCCCTTCTCCATCAGCCACGCCTGTGCCTGCGGCGCGACCGCGATCAGGGTGGTGATCTGGCGCTCGATCATCGGCACCAGCACCAGCAGCAGCGCCACGATCACCAGCACCATCGCCGCGAACACCAGCACCACGCCGGTCATGCGCGAACGGCCGGTGGCCTCGATGCGGTCCACCAGCGGGTCGCCCAGCCACGCCAGCGCCAGCGCCAGCACGAACGGGGTCAGGATCGGTGCCAGCAGCCACACCACCCAGCCGACCAGGCCGGCGAACAGGATGTACTTCAGGCGGCGCAGGAACTGCGCGATTTCGGCTTCCGGGGTCAGGGTCATCGCAAACGGTACTCGTTGCTGACCGGCGCGGCCACCGGGGCACCGGTGGTGTCATCGATCGGGGTCGGCAGGGCCGGCAGCGTCGCGCTGGGCACCAGCACGCCGTTGTCGCCCAGCATGCGGTTGAAGCCGGCCAGGCCGGTGGTCATCTCCAGGCTCAGCTCCAGCTGGCCGGCCGAAGCGTGCAGCGGGGTGACGTTGCGCACCACCGGCACCTCGCGCAGCCCGGCGGCAAGGCGCAGGTAGTCGTCGGCACTGTTGATGCCGGTGACCACCACGCGGTAGGTCCCGGCCTGGCCGACGGCGGCACCCGCCTTGGCATAGCGCCTGACCAGCGCGTCGGCGGCGCCGTCGGCACCGGCGGCCATCGCGCGCATGGCGTTGGCGTCCTTGCTGGTCCACTTGTTCAGCTCACGGCCGTTGTCGACGAACACCCAGTCCGCCTGCCAGCCGCCGTTGGCGCGGTAGAGCTTGCCGATCAGCTGCATCGGCGGCGAGTAGCGCGACGAGGCGCGGGCCACGGCGGCACTGTCCTGGCGCCAGATGGCACCGGCCAGCGCCTGTTCGGCGGCACCGCCGCTGGGCAGGCCCAGCTTGTAACCCCGCTCGATGGCGCGGTTCAGCAGCGGGCGGGCGGCGTTGGCCTGCTGCACGCTGACCAGGCGCGGGCCACTGCCGTCGTCGACGGCCAACCACACCACCGGCTTCGGCCGCGGCTGCGGCCACAGCGGCAGGCCCAGCGCCGAGACCAGCGAGTCGACGTCATCCTCGCGGAAGCGGGCCACCAGCAGGGTCCTGAAGCTCGGCGCGCCGCTGGCGCCCACGCTCTGGTCCTGCTTGTAGTCGTAGCTGGCCACGTAGTCCTTGGCGTTGCGCAGCGCCTGCACCACGCCGGGGCGGGACATCACGTTGCGGTCGCCCGACAGTTTGCCCAGCACCACGCTCAGGGCACGGGCCAGGGCGCCGTTGCGATCGGCTTCGGCCTGGCTGTTGACGGGCACTTCGGCCTCGTACGCACCCGAGGCGGTGGCAACATCTCCCTCGGTGCGCAGGCCGCTCTGGGCCATCGTGGCCACCGGCAGGCTCAGTGCAAGGAGCAGGGTCAGAATCAGGCTGCGGCGCATCAGGACATCCATTGGCTCGACGAATCCGGGGGAATTGTTGCCCGAATACGGCCTTTGCGCCAATGCGGCCTGTTAAAATCGCTCGTTCAACCCCTGCCAGCGCCGACGCCCGTGACCAACACCCCGTCTTCCGCCCCCTCCCCCCTCACCTACCGTGACGCGGGTGTCGACATCGACGCCGGCAACGCGCTGGTCGAGCGGATCAAGCCCCTGGTCAAGCGCAGCTTCCGCCCGGAAGTGATGGGCGGCCTGGGCGGCTTCGGCGCCCTGTTCGACCTGTCCAACAAATACCGCGAGCCGGTGCTGGTGTCGGGTACCGACGGCGTGGGCACCAAGCTGAAGCTGGCCCACCAGCTGAACCGCCACGATACGATCGGCATCGACCTGGTCGCGATGTGCGTGAACGACGTGCTGGTGCAGGGCGCCGAGCCGCTGTTCTTCCTGGACTACTTCGCCACCGGCAAGCTGGACATCGACACCGCCGCAGCGGTGGTGGGCGGCATCGCCAACGGCTGCACCGAGGCCGGCTGCGCGCTGATCGGCGGTGAAACCGCTGAAATGCCCGACATGTACGCCCCGGGCGAGTACGACCTGGCCGGCTTCACGGTGGCTGCGGTCGAGAAGAGCGAGCTGAAGGACGGCGCCAGCGTGGCCGCCGGCGATGTGCTGATCGGCATCGCCTCGTCCGGCCCGCATTCCAATGGCTACTCGCTGGTGCGCCGCATCTACGACCGCGCCGGCCGCCCGGCCGACCTGGAACTGGAAGGTGGCGTGAAGCTGGTTGATGCGCTGATGGCACCGACCCGCCTGTACGTGAAGCCGATCCTGTCGCTGCTGAAGTCGCACGGCGACGCCATCCACGGCATGGCCCACATCACCGGTGGCGGCCTGACCGAGAACATCATCCGCGTGGTGCCCGACGGCCTCGGCCTGGACATCCAGGCCTCGTCCTGGACCCTGCCGCCGGTATTCCAGTGGCTGCAGAAGGAAGGCGCGGTGGCCGACAGCGAGATGTGGCGCACCTTCAACTGCGGCATCGGCTTCGTGCTGATCGTCGCGCCGGACCAGGTGGCTGCGGTGTCCGAGGCGGTCAAGGCGCAGGGCCTGGAGCACTGGACCATCGGCCAGGTGGTCACCGCCGAAGGCGCCGAACGCGTCCGCATCGGCTGAACCCGACCCCGAGGAGCCCGCATGGACGCAACGCCCCCCCTGGCACCCACCCCGGTACCACCGCCGTTGGCGGCCGTGCCGGTCTTCAGCAGGCAGGACGCTGACCACCTGCGCGCGCTGTCCATCGCGCACTACGTGTTCGGTGGCCTGATCGCGCTGCTCTCGCTGTTTTTCATTCTGTACATCGTGCTCGGCATCAGTGCGCTGAGCGGCCATCTGCCGATGAACTCCGGGGGCCAGCCCTCGTCGCCGGCCGAACAGCGCCTGTTCGGCTGGGTGTTCACGGTGCTGGGGACCGTGTTCGTCGCCGGTGGCCTGGGCATGGCCGCATTCGTCATCCAGGCCGGACGCTGCCTGGCCCAGCGTCGTCGCCACCTGCTGTGCCTGATCGTGGCCGGCCTGCTCTGCCTGTGCGCGCCGCTGGGCACCGTTCTGGGAGTATTCACCCTGGTTACGCTGCTGCGCCCGCAGGTCAAGGCCGCCTTCGATGCAAGTGGTGCAACGACATGACGACACCCGGCGCACCACCGCCGCTGCCGCAGCAGACCCTGGCGCAGCTGCAGCTGGCCAGCCATCTGCAGACGCTGAAGGTGCTGTTCTACGCGCTGGCGGTTTTCCACTGGATGGCCGCGCTGGCGTTCCTCGGTTTCATCGGCCTGGTCGCCAGCTCGCGCGGGCTGGGCGATGGCGCGGTACTGGCCACGGTCTACGGGGTCATTTCGCTGTTGGCGGCCGCGCTTGGCGTCGTGCAGCTGCACACCGCGCGCCTGCTGTCGCGCCGCACCGGGCTGGCCTGGTGCCAGCGCGCGGCCTGGCTGGCGGTACTGGCTGGCCCGCTGGGCATGGCCCTGACCGCCTATGCCTGGGTGTTCCTGTCCAAGCCTGACATGGCCGCACTGTTCGACCGCGGCGACCATCTCAGCGTCTGAGCTTGCCGGCAGACGCCCCCTTCCCTGATCGACTCCCCATGTCCGCGCCTGCCCTCCCGACGACCGCCTCGCCTGCCGCTTCCCGTTTCACGGGCCCCAAGAAGCTGGCCTTCGCCGCCGTGCTGGCGGTATTCGCGATCAGCTGGCTCCACCCGCTGTGGCCCATCGAGCAGGCCCTGCACAGCACCCTGACCGTGATCGGGCTGGCCGCACTGCTATGGGCCGACCGCCGGGGTGGCTGGCTGGGCAATGGCGCCTTCATCGCGATCTGTGGCTTCATTGCACTGCACTGCGTGGCTGCGCGCTGGCTGTACTCGAACGTGCCCTACGACGCCTGGGCGCAGGCGCTGACCGGCTGGTCGCCGAATGCGGCGTTTGGCTGGCAGCGTAATCATTTCGACCGGCTTATCCACTTCCTGTTCGGCGTCTGCTTCACGCCTGCGCTGCTGCAGCTGGCACGCCATGCCTGGCCTGCGCTGCGCCGCGGCCAGGCTTTTACCCTGGCGGTGATGGCAGTGATGTGCGCCAGCCTGGTCTACGAGTGGTTCGAGTGGGCCATCGCACTGGCCCTTTCGCCCGACGCCGCCGAGGCCTACAACGGGCAGCAGGGCGACATGTGGGACGCGCATGCCGACATGCTGCTGGCGACCGTGGGCAGCCTGCTGAGCTGGCCGTTGATCCGCCGGAGTGCCCCGTAATGACCGCGCCCACCCGCGTCGCCGTGCTCGCCTCTGGGCGCGGCAGCAATCTGCAGGCCATCCTCGATGCCATCGCAGCGGGCCGCCTGCCCGCCGAGGTGGTCGGCGTGTTCTCCGACCGCCCAGCCGCCGCCGCGCTGCAACGGGTCGGTGCACGCCTGCGCTGGGCACATGCGCCGAAGGAATTCGACGACCGCGCCGCCTACGAGCAGGCCCTGGGCGATGCACTGGCCGCGGTCGCGCCGGACTGGATCGTCTGCGCCGGCTACATGCGCATCCTCGGCGCCGCCTTCGTGCAGCGCTTCAATGGCCGCCTGGTCAACATCCACCCCTCCCTGCTGCCACTGCACAAAGGGCTGGATACGCATGCGCGGGCGCTGCACGCCGGCGATGCCGAGCACGGGGCCAGCGTGCATCTGGTCGTTCCCGAACTGGATGCCGGCGCCGTGCTGGCCCAGGCGCGGGTGCCGGTGATGCCCGGCGATGACGCCGACAGCCTGGCCGCGCGCGTGCTGGAGGTGGAGCACCCCCTGCTGATCGCCACCCTCCAGCTGCTGTGCGCCGGCCGCCTGACTGAACGGGAGGGGCAGCCGCACCTGGACGGTCACCCCCTGTTTAGCCCACTGGCCCTAGATTCCGCCGGGAACCTGAACCGGTAACGCCCGCGCACACGCCCCGCTGACTGCGGGGCTGGCATCCTGCCCCCCTCCTGCAGCTCCTGTCCTCCATGAAGACCACGACCCTGCTGTCCACTTCATTGCTGCTGTCGCTTGTCGTGCTTCCCGGCGTGGGTTGGGGCCAGGTGCAAGCGCCTGCGGCCCCTGCGCAGCCGGCGCCCGTAGTACAGCCGCCCGCAGAACCGGCCGTGCCGATGCCCCCCGCGCTGGCCTGGGAGCCGCCGCCGCTGCAGCCGTTCACCGCGACCTACCAAGCCTTCTACAAAGGCAAGGAGGCCGGCGACGCCAGCATGCAGGTCACCCACACCGGCGGCAACCAGTGGCGGGTGGACATGCAGGTGGTCGGCCGCCGCGGCTTCGCCAGCGTGCTGGGCCTGAACATCGAGCAGAGCACGGTGTTCGAAGAGCGCAGCGGCGTCTATGCGCCGCTCAGCCAGAGCACGGTGCGCAAGGGCCTGTTCCTGGGCAAGAAAGCGGTCGGCACGTACAACTGGCAGGCCGGCACCGCGCAGTGGAGCGGCGACGTCAAGAAGGAACGTGCGCAACCGATCCCGCTGCAGCCGGGCGACCAGAGCGCGCTGCTGATCAATCTGGCGATCATGCGTGATGCCCGCCCGGGCGCCACCATGCACTATCGCTACGTGGACATGGGCAAGGTCCGCCAGCACGACTACCAGGCCGCGCCGCAGACCGAGAATGTCGAGGTCGGCGACCTGTCCTACAACGCGCTGCGGGTCTACCGGACCAACGGCGGCAACAACGAAACCATCCTCTGGATCGCCAACGGTGTCCCCACCCCGGTGCGCATCCTGCAACGCGAAGACGGCGAAGACCGCGTCGATCTGCGCCTGATCGAATACCAAGGAGTCTGAGCATGAGCACCCTGACCCGCCCCCTCACCTGGATCGCTGCAGCGGCACTGTCGGTGGCCAGCCTGCCGGCCATGGCCCTGCAGCCATTCAAGGCCGATTACCTGGCCAGCTACATGGGCATGCAGGCCAATGGCAGCATGACGCTGAGCAGCGAGGGAGCCAACAAGTGGCGCTACACGCTGCAGGTGAAGAACCAGCTGGCCGACCTGAGCCAGAGCACCGTGTTCGAAGAGGTGCGCGGCCAGCTGCGCCCGCTCAGCAGCCAGGACCGTTCGGCACTGCTGGTGAAGAAGCGCAATGTGCAGGCCAACTACAACTGGACCAGCAACCAGGCCACCTGGACCGGCGACATCAAGCCGGACCGTGCGGGCCCCATCGCGTTGAAGACGGGCGACATGGACGCGCTGCTGATCAACCTGGCGATCGCCCGCGACCTGGCCGCCGGCAAGCCGCTGACCTATCGCATGGTCGACGAAGGCCGCATCAAGAACATGACCTACCGCGTGATCGGCAAGGAATCGATCACCGTGGGCGGCAAGAGCTACGAGGCCACCAAGGTCTCGCGTGCCGACGGCAACAAGGAGCTGATCGCCTGGATCGTGCCGGAATTCCCGGTGCCGGCGCGCATGCTGCAGCGTGAGAGCGGCCGCGATGCGCTGGACCTGACCATCAAGGCGATGAACTGACCGGAGATCCACGTCATCCACGCATGGCGTGGATCTACTGGAAACCTGAAGTAGATCCACGCCATGCGTGGATGGACGCCCCGGGAAAAACGCCCGCTTTCGCGGGCGTTGTTCTTACTTCTTTTCCTCGGCCGCGGCCGGCTTGAACTCGGTGCGGCAGTCCACGCGGATCTGCTCGCCGGTGCTGCGCCAGACGAAGGTGCGGCAATGGCGGTTGCCGTCCTGGCTGTCGTTCACCGCGACCGCGTAGAACGATTCGATGATCTCGTCACGCGAGACCGTGCCGTCGCCGTTCCAGTCCATGTCCTTCTGCTCGATGCCCTGGGTGATGGCGATGTTGGCGTACCAGGCATAGCCCAACCACGCCAGCACGATCAGCACCAGGGCCAGCAGCGCCTTGCGGCGCGGGCTGAACTTGCCGCGCAGGATCATGGCACGCGCCGGATGGTGGCGCCGAGCGAAGACAGCTTCTCTTCGATGTTCTCGTAGCCACGATCAAGGTGGTAGATGCGGTCGATGGTGGTCTCGCCGCTGGCCATCAGGCCGGCCAGGATCAGCGAGGCCGAGGCACGCAGATCGGTGGCCATTACCGGCGCACCGCTCAGGGTCTCGCTGCCACGCACGATGGCGGTGTGGCCTTCGACCTGGATGTCCGCGCCCAGGCGCAGCAGTTCGTTGACGTGCATGAAACGGTTCTCGAAGATCGTCTCGTTGATCACGCCGACGCCGTCGGCCACGCAGTTGAGCGCCATGAACTGCGCCTGCATGTCGGTCGGGAATGCGGGGTACGGGGCGGTGGTCAGGTTGACCGCCTTCGGCCGCTTGCCCTGCATGTCCAGGGTGATGGTGTCGTCGGTGGTCTCGATCTTCGCGCCGGCCTCGACCAGCTTGGACAGCACCGCGTCCATGGTGTTCGGGCGCGCACGGTTGACCGTGACCTTGCCGCCGGTCATCGCCGCAGCGACCAGGAAGGTGCCGGTCTCGATGCGGTCGGGCAGCACTTCGTGGCGACCGCCGGACAGGCGCTCGACGCCTTCGATGACCAGGCGGGCAGTGCCCAGGCCTTCGATCTTCGCGCCCAGCGCGATCAGGCAATGCGCCAGATCGGTCACTTCCGGTTCCATCGCGCAGTTGTCGAGGACGGTGGTTCCTTCGGCCAGCACCGCGCCCATCAGCACATTCTCGGTCCCGGTGACGCTGACCATGTCGAAGGTGAAATGGCCGCCCTTCAGACGCTTGGCGCTGGCCTTGATGAAGCCGTTCTCGACCACGATCTCGGCACCCAGCGCCTGCAGGCCCTTGATGTGCTGGTCGACCGGACGCGAACCGATCGCGCAGCCGCCGGGCAGCGACACTTCGGCCGCACCGAAGCGGGCCAGCAGCGGGCCCAGCACCAGGATCGAGGCGCGCATGGTCTTGACCAGCTCGTACGGCGCAACGTGCTGGTTGACCGAACGCGGGTCGACCACGATCGCACTGCCACGCGACAGCGTGCCCTGGTCGATGGTGACCTTGGCACCCAGCTCGCCCAGCAGCTTCACCGTGGTGACCACGTCGTGCAGGTGCGGCACGTTGGTGATCTCCACCGGCTCGTCGGCCAGCAGGGTCGCGCAGAGGATGGGAAGGACGGCGTTCTTGGCGCCGGAGATGCTCACTTCACCGTGCAGCGCAGCGCCGCCGGTCACAACGATCTTGGCCATGTATTCGGGATCTTCTGCGGTTCAGCCGGCTTCGGCCGGGGTCACGGTTTTCAGTGCCAGCGCGTGGATCGCGCCGCCCATCAGGTCGCCCAGCGTGGCATAGACCATGCGGTGGCGGGCCAGCGGCATCTTGCCGGCGAAGGCCTCGCAGACCACGGTCGCTTCGAAATGCACGCCATCATCGCCCTGCACATCGGCGCGGGCGCCAGGCAGGCCGGTTTCGATCAGATTGCGGATGGTGTCGGCGTCCAACGGGCTTTCCTAATAAAATGTGCCTCCATTCTACTTCCGCTGCGTGGCGTCCGCATGGCCGAATCCCTGTTGCCCCCCCGTTCCGTCGACCCTGCCGGCCTGGTCGCCAGTGGCCGCCGCGTGTTCGAGATCGAGCGGCAGGCGCTGGATGCCGTCGCCGACCGCCTTGGCGAGGCCTTCCAGCAGGCCTGCGAGGCGATCCTGGCCAGCCGCGGCCGGGTGGTCGCCACCGGCATGGGCAAGTCCGGCCACATTGCCCGCAAGATCGCCGCCACCCTGGCCTCCACCGGCACACCGGCGTTCTACGTGCATCCCGGCGAAGCCGGCCACGGCGACCTGGGCATGATCACCGAAGCCGACGTGGTGCTGGCCCTGTCCTATTCGGGCGAGTCCGATGAGGTGCTGATGCTGCTGCCGGTGCTCAAGCGCCAGGGCAACGTGCTGATTTCCATGACCGGCCGCCCGCAGTCGAGCCTGGCCACCGCCGCCGACATCCACCTGGATGTAAGCGTGCCGGCCGAGGCCTGCCCGCTGGCGCTGGCGCCGACCTCCAGCACCACCGCCTCGCTGGCGATGGGCGATGCGCTGGCTGTAGCCCTGCTTGACGCACGCGGCTTCACCGCCGACGACTTCGCCCGCTCGCACCCGGCCGGCAGCCTCGGCCGTCGCCTGCTGCTGCACATCACCGATGTCATGCACACCGGCGAGGACCTGCCCAGCGTGAGCGCCGATGCCAGCCTCAGCGAGGCGCTGGTGGAAATGAGCCGCAAGCGGCTCGGCATGACCGCCGTGGTCGACGCCGATGGCGTGCTGATCGGCCTGTTCACCGACGGCGACCTGCGCCGGGCGCTGGACAGCGCGCTGGACGTGCGCACCGCGAAGATCGCCGATGTGATGACCCGCAACCCGCGCACCATCGGTGCCGACCAGCTGGCCGTAGAGGCCGCGCGGCAGATGGAGACCCAGAAAATCAACGGCCTGATCGTGGTCGATGGCCAGGGCCGTGCGGTCGGCGCCCTGAACATTCATGACCTGTTGCGGGCCCGGGTGGTTTAACCGACAGTCCGTAGACCCCATTCAGTCTGTAATGCCCCACACGCCCCCACCGAGCCTGATCGCCTGATGCCCTGGTCCCCGCTGCCCGCGTTCCCCGCCCACCTGCATGCCGCTGCGGCCCGCGTCCGCCTGGCCTGCTTCGACGTGGACGGTACCCTCACCGACGGTCGGCTGTACTACGACAAGGACGGCAACGAGAGCAAGGCGTACTTCGTGCAGGACGGTCTGGGCCTGAAACTGCTGCAGCAGCACGGCATCCACCCCGTGCTGATCACCGCGCGCAACAGCCAGTCCGCGCTCAAGCGCGGCGCCGACCTCGGCATCGACACCCAGATCGCCGTGGGCGACAAGCTGGCCAGCGTGCAGGCGCTGTGTGCGCAGCATGGCATCGGCCTGGAGCAGGTGGCCTTCATGGGCGACGACCTGCCGGACCTGGCGCCGCTGGGCGCGGTCGGGCTGGCGGTGGCGCCAGCCAACGCCCACCCGTGGATCGCCGAGCGCGTGCACTGGCAGACCCGCGCCGATGGCGGGCGTGGCGCCGCCCGTGAACTGTGCGACATCCTGCTGGCCGCCCAGGGCCATGTGGACGCGGTGCTGGCGAGGTTCGGCGCATGAACCTGCCCACCCTGAACTGGCGCACCGTGCTCGGCATCGGCCTGCTGCTGGCGGCCCTGCTCAGCAGCTGGGCCGCCCTGCGCAACCGCGACAAGGGCCCGGCCACTGCCGGCCAGGACGCCGGCGTGGACTACATCCTGCACGACTTCCAGATCGTCGCACTGGATGAGCAGGGCAAGGAATCGACCACCCTGCGCGCACCGCGGCTGGAACGGCAGCGCGGCGACCAGACCATCAACATCGCCACCCCACTGTTCGAGATGCCGGACAAGGATGGCAAGCACTGGACCCTGCGCGCCGAGACCGGCTGGCTCAGTGCCAAGGGCGACGAGATGAAGCTGCGCGGCAATGTCGCTGGCGACAGTCCGGCCGATCCGGGCGTGGTGCCGACCACGTTCCGCACCGACCACCTGGATGTGTTCCCGAAGGAAAACCGTGCCCGCACCGATGCGCGGGTCACCATGACCCGTCCCGGCATGGAACAGTCCGGCGTCGGCTTCGAGGTGGATTCGAAGAACAACACGTATCATTTCCTCAGCCAGTCCAAGGGCCGTTACACGCCCCGACGCTGATTCCGCCACCCTCCTGCGACGTCCCCGGACCGGCGCAAGGAAGGCGGCCCACCCACCCGCCGCCGGTTTCCCGGACGGCCCCACCGGTAGAACGGACCCCGATGAAGATTCCCTTTGCAGCCGTACTCGCGCTCGGTCTCCTGGTTCCCAGCGCTGGCTTTGCCAAGTCCACCGACCGCAACGAGAACATGAACATCGACTCGGGCGCCCAGTCGGGCGTGCTCACCGGCGATGGCAAGACCGTGCTCTCGCAGGGCGTGACCGTTACCCAGGGCACGCTGGACATCCGCGCGTCCGAAGCGGAGATCTACCTCAAGGACGGCGAGGCCGTGCGTGCGGTATTCACCGGCAAGCAGGCCACGATGAAGCAGCAGCTCGACGACGGCACCTGGATGGACGCGGCGGCCGATCGCATCGACTACGACATCAAGACCGAGATCATCACCCTGACCGGCAGCTACAAGGTCACCAGTGCGCGCGGCACCAATGCCGGCCAGCGCATGGTCTACAACACCCGCACCGGGGAGATGAACTCCGGTGGCGATGGCAGCCGCGTGCGCACTGTCATTCCGCCGAAGAACAAGAACGCGGCGGCACAGCCGGCCGCCGCACCCAAGGCGGCGGCTCCTGCCAGCGCGCCGGCCAGGCCGGCGGGGAGCAAGAAGTAATGCTCGTCGCCAAGGGCCTGCGCAAGCGCTACAAGCAGCGCGAAGTCGTCAAGGAATTCGGGCTGACCCTCGACGCCGGTGAAGTGGTCGGCCTGCTCGGCCCCAACGGTGCCGGCAAGACCACCTGCTTCTACATGATCGTCGGCCTGGTCGCCGCCGATGCAGGCAGCATCGTGCTCGACGGCAAGGACATCACCAGCGACCCGATGTACACCCGTGCCAAGCAGGGCGTGGGCTACCTGCCGCAGGAGCCGTCGGTGTTCCGCAAGCTGACCGTGGCCGACAACCTCCGCCTGGTGCTTGAACTGCGCGAAGACCTGGATTCGGCCGGCCGCGAGCGCGAATTGAACAGCCTGCTCGACGAGCTGCAGCTGGGCCATGTCGCCGACCAGCTCGGTGCCAGCCTGTCCGGTGGCGAACGTCGTCGCTGCGAGATCGCCCGCGCACTGGCCGCGCAGCCGCGCCTGATCCTGCTCGACGAACCGTTTGCCGGTGTCGACCCGATCTCGGTGGGCGAAATCCAGCGCATCGTCACCCATCTCAAGCAGCGTGGCATCGGCGTGCTGATCACCGACCACAACGTGCGCGAGACCTTGGGAATCTGCGACCGCGCGTATATCCTCGCCGAGGGCACCGTGCTGGCCCAGGGCTCGCCGGAGGCGATCCTGGACAACGCTGACGTACGTCGCGTCTACCTTGGGGATTCCTTCAAGCTGTGACCGCAGGTGCTGGGTCCCTTTCCTTCCATTCGGCACAGGCATGAAGACTCGGCTGCAGACATCGTTGGGACAGCAGCTGGTGCTCACCCCCCAGCTGCAGCAGGCGATCAAGCTGCTGCAGATGTCCACGACCGAGCTGGAGCTTGAAATCGCCCAGGCCGTGGAAAGCAATCCGCTGCTGGACTGGGCCGACAGCAACGACAGCAGTGCCGCCAATGAAGGCGGCGACAACACGGACGCCGACACGCCGGCCGAACGCACCGACAATGGCGACGACTGGGCACCGGCCGAGCTCGACTGGAGCGCTGCCGGCAGTGGCGGCAGCTTCGACGATGATGATGACGCCGGCAGCGCCGCCGAGCGCGTGGCCGAAACCGAGACGCTGGCCGACCACCTGCTGTGGCAGCTGCACCTTTCGCATCTTTCCATGCATGACCGCAGCATCGGCGCTGCGCTGATCGATGCGTTGGACGACGACGGTTACCTGCGCGAACCGCTGGCCACCATCGCCGAAACCCTGCTGCCGTCGGTCCATGCCGATGAGGATGAAATCCTTGCGGTGCTGCATCGCATCCAGCGCTTCGACCCGGTCGGCGTTGCCGCGCGCACGCTCGGCGAATGCCTGCAGCTGCAGCTGGATGTGTTGCCTGGCGACACCGCGGGCCTGGCGCTGGCGCGGCAGATTGCCGCAGGCCCGCTGGAACGGCTGCCACGCAGTGGCGTCGCCGGTCTGGCCCATGAACTGAAACAGCCGCTGGATGAGGTCGAGACGGCGGTCGCCCTGCTGCGCTCGCTGGACCCGCGTCCAGGGACCCAGATCGCGCCGCTTTCGCAGGATACCTACGTGGTGCCCGACGTGGTGGTGTGGCGGCAGAACGGCATCTGGCGCGCGGCGCTGGCCGCCCATGCCGGGCCGAAGGTGGTGATCCACCGTGGCTACGAACAGCTGATCCGCCGCTGTGGCGAGGCCGACGCCGGCTACCTGCGTGGCCAGCTGCAGGAGGCGCGCTGGCTGCTGAAGGGCCTGCAGCAGCGCGGCGAAACCCTGCTGCGGGTGGTGCGCAGCCTGATCCTGCAGCAGGCCGGTTTCCTCGAGTTCGGCGAACAGGCGCTGCGTCCGCTGACCCTGCGCGAGATCGCCACCGAACTGGGCCTGCACGAGTCGACGGTGTCGCGCGCGATCGCCCGCAAGCATGTGCGCACGCCGCGCGGCACGCTGCCGCTGCGTGCCTTCTTCGCCTCGGGCATCGATACCGAAGGCGGTGGCGAGGCGTCCAGCACCGCCATCCAGGCGATGATCCGGCGCCTGATCGACGACGAAAATCCGCGCAAGCCGCTTTCTGACGCCAAGCTGGCTGACCTGCTCAAATCGTCGGGAATTCCAGTAGCGCGACGCACCGTGGCGAAGTATCGTGAAGCCATGAACATCTCCGCCTCGCACGAAAGGGTCAGAATCGCTTGACGCACCGCCGCGCCCGGCGGAGAGGTTCATTGGCACATCCGAACACAGGAGAAACCCGATGCGCATCGAAACGTTTGGCAAAGACGTCGAAGTCACCCCGGCCCTGCAGTCCTATGTGGAGGAGAAGCTGGCCCGGATCGGAAAACACTTCGACCAGCACTGCGAAGCGCGGGTGACCCTCAAGCTGCAGAAGACCGAACACCACGTCGACGCCAGCCTCAACATCCCGGGGCAGACCCTGCACGCCGAGGCCGGCGGCCAGACCATGTATGCCGCGATCGACCTGCTTGCGGACAAGCTTGACCGCCTGGTCATCAAGCACAAGGAGAAAAAACAGCAGCACGCACCGCTGCCGGTGGGCGACAATGGTGGCTGATCGCCACCGTTCCCCGCAGACATGCCCCTGACTGACCTCCTGGCGGCCGTGCAGACCCAGCTCTGCGCGGCCACCGACCGCGACAGCGTCCTGCAGGCCGCCGCCGGGTTGCTGGCCTGCCGCCAGGCCAATGCCGAACAGATCTATCTGAACCTGTGCCAGCGCGAAGCCCTGGGCAGCACCGCGATCGGCCACGGTATCGCCATCCCCCACGGCCGCGCGCCGACCCTGGACCGCCCCCGTGGCGCCCTGCTGCGCCTGGCGGCCCCGGTCGACTTCGGCGGCGATGAGCCGGTGGACCTGGTGTTCGCGATGGCCGTCCCGGCCCACTACACCCACCAGCACCTGATGCTGCTGTCCGAGCTGGCCGAGCTGTTTTCCGCGCCGGATATCCGCCAGGCCCTGCGTGAGGCCGGCGATGCCCGGGCCCTGCGCGAGGCGCTGGACATGACCCCACCTGCGAGCGCCGCATGAATACCAGCATCACCGCCCGTGAACTGTTCGAACAGCAGCGCGAGCGGCTGGGGCTGCGCTGGGCCGCAGGCAAATCCGGTGAGAAGCGCGAGCTGGAGGCCGGCAATACCGTCTCGCGGCGTCCCTCGCTGGCCGGCTACCTCAACGCCATCTATCCCAACAAGGTGCAGATCCTGGGCACCGAGGAACTGTCCTGGCTGGATGCGCTGGAACCGCGCCAGCGCTGGGAGACCATCGAAAAGATCATGCAGTCGCACCCGCTTGCGCTGGTGCTGACCCGCAACCAGGCCTGCCCGGAAGACCTGCGCGCCGCCGCCGATGAATCCGGCACGCCGCTGTGGTTGTCGCCCAAGCGCGGCCACGAACTGCTCAACCACCTGTCCTACCACCTGGCGCGCACGCTCGCACCGAGGGTGATCCTGCACGGCGTGTTCATGGAGATCTATTCCATTGGCGTGCTGATCACCGGCGAGGCCGGGTCGGGCAAGAGCGAGCTGGCGCTGGAGCTGCTCAGCCGTGGTCACCGCCTGGTCGCCGACGACGCCCCCGAGTTCACCCAGATCGCCCCGGATGTACTCGACGGCACCTGCCCCGAACTGCTGCAGGACCTGCTGGAAGTGCGCGGCCTGGGCGTGCTGAACGTGCGCGAGATGTTCGGCGACACGGCTGTAAAGAAGAACAAGTACCTTCGGCTGATCGTCCACCTGACCAAGCCGATGACCGAACCCACCCCGCATGGCTACGAGCGTCTGACCGGCGACTCGGGCACCCGCCATGTGCTGGACCTGGACGTTCCGCTGATCACCCTGCCGGTGATGCCCGGCCGCAACCTGGCCGTGCTGACCGAAGCCGCCACCCGCCTGCACATCCTGCGCACCAAGGGCATTGACCCGGCGGCCATGTTCATCGCCCGCCACAGCAACCTGCTGGAACGGCGAACACCCTGATCCTCCTGCCCCTCGAAGAGCCTGTCCATGAGCACCGCAATCCCCACCGCCCCGACCCTGATCATCGTCAGCGGCCTGTCCGGCTCGGGTAAATCCGTCGCCCTGAAGACCTTCGAGGACCAGGACTACTACTGCTCGGACAACCTGCCGATCCACCTGCTGCCGGACTTCGTGCGCAGCCTGCTGGCCAACCACGACGGCAGCGCACCGCGCCGCCTGGCCGTAGGCATCGATGTCCGCGGCCAGGCCGACCTGAGCCAGCTGGGCGACTGGCGGCAGCTGGCCACCGACGCCGGCGTGGAAGTGAAGGTACTGTTCTTCGAGGCCAGCGACGAAACGGTGCTCAAGCGCTACGCCGACACCCGCCGTCGCCATCCGCTGAGCCAGCTGGGCCTGTCGCTGCCCGAAGCGATCGCCCGCGAGCGCGAACTGACCGCACCGTTGCGCCGCGAGGCCGATGCGGTGATCGATACCAGTACCCTCAACGTGCACCAGCTGCGGCGGCGGATCATCACCGAGTTCGCAATGGACCATGCCACCGGCCTGTCGCTGCTGTTCGAATCATTCGCCTACAAGCGCGGCGTACCGGCCGAGGCGGACTTCGTGTTCGATGCGCGGGTGCTGCCCAATCCACACTGGGACCCGGACCTGCGCGCGCTGAGCGGCCGCGAGCCGGGCGTGCGCGACTATCTGGAAGCACAGCCCGACGTGCAGCGTTACCTGGCCCAGCTGATGGATTTCCTGGATACCTGGCTGCCGAAACTGGGGGATGGCACCCGCAGCTACGTGACCGTGGCGTTCGGCTGCACCGGAGGCAAGCACCGCTCGGTGTTCCTGGCCGAGCGCATGGCCCGGCACGCCCGCGAGATGGGCTGGCAGGACGTGGCCACCTACCACCGCGAACAGGATTGAGGGTGGTCGGCCGGGCTGCGCCCGGCACCCACCGAGGCCAAGGCAACGGCAACGTCAAACGCCTGCATTTCGAGGGATGCGGGGCGATGTGGGCTGCAGGACACGCCGTGGATGAATCTCGGTCAGGCATCGAAAAAACGGAAAGGGGCGGCCCCCTTTTCAACAGGAAAGGGCCCGGACCCGAGCAACGCTGAATACGGGACACAGTGCCCCTCATCTGCTGCTATCGCCAATTCACCTTGACCTGTTAACGTGCAGTAATGACCTGTGGCATTCTCCTCGTAACACATCCGGGGGTCGGGCCCGCCCTGCTTGAGGTGGCGACCCGGCTCCTGCGGCAATTGCCGCTGAAAACCGAAGCTTTCGAAGTACCGTTCGACGCAGACCTGGACGCCCTGCTCCCGCTCGCCTCGGCCGCCCTGCGGCGGGTCGATGCAGGGGATGGCGTGCTGATCCTGACCGACCTGTACGGCGCCAGCCCCGCCAACCTTGCCGGGCAGCTGGCCCGGCTGGGGACCCCGGTTCGCCGAGTGTCAGCGCTGAGCCTGCCGATGTTGCTGCGGGTGATGAATTATCCGGAACAGGGACTGGATCAACTGCCCGCCACAGCCGCGGCGGGTACCCGTAATGGAGCGATAGTCGACGATGCTTGAACGAGAACTCACCGTCAGCAACCGCCTGGGCCTGCATGCCCGGGCCACCGCCAAGCTGGTGCAGACCCTGGCGCCGTTCCGCTGCAACGTGACCATGGCCGCCAAGGGCCGTGAGATCAACGCCAAGAGCATCATGGGCGTGATGCTGCTGGCCGCCGGCCAGGGCACCCCGGTCACCGTGCGCATCAACGGCGAGGACGAAGCCGCCGCGATGGAAGCGGTGGTCGGCCTGTTCGAACGCCGCTTCGACGAGGACAGCTGAGCGTGCCGCGCGCACGCGCCAGCCAGGTCCTTTCCGGCCAACGGCCGGTACAGCTGCTGGCCGGCCACGGCGCCGCGCGCGGAACGGCGATGGGCCGGGCACGCGTGCGGCTGCCGCATGCGCTGGAGGTGGCCGAGCAGCGCGTGGCCGCCCACCAGGTCGAGGCCGAACTGGCGCGCCTGCACCGGGCGCTGGATGCCGCGCGTACGGAAATGCACGAGCTGCGCCAGCGCCTGCATGGCGCCCTGAACCAGGAAGTGGGCGAGTTCCTCGACCTGCACGCGCTGCTGCTGGACGACCCCGAGCTGCTGCACGGCCTGGACGAGCTGATCCGCAGCGGCCCGTACAGCGCCGGCTATGCCTTGCGCCTGCAGCGCGACCGCCTGGCCAAGGTCTTCGATGGCATGGACGATGCCTATCTGAAGAGCCGCATGGACGATCTCGACCATGTGATCGGGCGCATCCACGCCTTCCTGCAACCCGAACGGCCGTCGGCGGTGAAAGGCCTGGCCGGCGAGATCCTGGTCTGCGACAACATCGCCCCCTCCGAGCTGGCGCAGCTGCAGGCACAGGGCGTGGTCGGCATCGTCACTGCCGCCGGCAGCGCGCTGTCGCACAGCGCGATCCTGGCGCGCAGCCTGCACCTGCCCCTGATCGTCAACGTGCCGCAGCTGCTCAGCCGCATCGCCGATGGCGATGTGCTGATCATCGATGGCGCCGACGGCAGCATCACCGTCAACCCGCAGGCCGACAACCTGCGGGACTACCGCGTCCGGCTGAAGGAGCACGCGCGCGAGCAGCGCGAGCTCGGCCGCCTGCGCAGCAAGCCCAGTCGTACCCGCGACCAGGTCGACATTGCCCTGCTGGCCAATGCCGAATCGCTGGAAGACGTGACCCAGGCGCATGCACTGGGCGCACAGGGGCTCGGCCTGTACCGCACCGAATTCCTGTTCCTGCAGCGCAATGAGCTGCCGGACGAAGAAGAGCAGTTCCAGACCTACCGCGATGCCGCGCTGGGCATGAGCGGGCGGCCGGTCACCATACGCACGCTGGACCTGGGCGCGGACAAGGCCGACCGTACCGGCCTGACCCTGAGCAACGAAGAGAACCCTGCACTCGGCCTGCGCGGGGTGCGCCTGTCGCTGGCACGGCCGAAGGTGGCCGACACCCAGCTGCGCGCGATCCTGCGCGCGTCTGCGTACGGCAAGCTGCGCGTGCTGGTGCCGATGGTCAGCACCCGCGAGGAGCTGCTGGCCGTGCGCCGGCGCATGCTCAAACTGACCGAACAGCTGCGCGGCGAAGGCCACATGGTGTCCGACCATGTACCGCTGGGCGCGATGATCGAAGTCCCCGCCGCTGCGCTGGCGCTGGAGAGCTTCATCGACCTGGTCGATTTCCTGTCGATCGGCACCAACGATCTGGTGCAGTACCTGCTGGCTGCCGACCGCAACAACGAGGCGCTGGGCGAGTTGTATTCACCGCTGCACCCGGCCGTGCTGCGGCTGCTGCAGATGGTGATCGAGACCGGCGCGCGCCACCGCGTCCCGGTGGCGGTCTGCGGCGAGATGGCCGGTGATGCCCGGATGACCCCGCTGCTGCTGGCGCTGGGCCTGAGCGAGTTCAGCCTGCACCCCGGTACGTTGCTGGAGGTACGCCGTGCGATACGCGAAGCCGACCTGTCCGTGCTGCGCGCGCGCGCGCCGAAGCTGCTGGCCGCGCGCGACCGCCGCGCCATCGAACGCTGGCTGGCGCTGGTGGCGGAAACGGCCTGAGCGCCTAGGGTGGTGCCATCCGGCGGCTATGCGCTGAAACATCGCCTTGCGATAATGACGCGCTGAACACCCCTGTTGCCGCATCCTTGCCGGGATCGCGGCTTTTCTTATCCCGCGGGAGCTGCGATGGCTGAAGCTGTACGCCACGACAAGACTGCGCGCCAACTGCGGATGCTGTCCGATGCACTGGACAGCGGCCGGCTGGGCCCGGTACGTCGCCTGGTCAACACCCTGGCCCCGGCCGAGATCGGCAACCTGCTTGAATCGCTGCCGCCGGGCAAGCGCGAGGTGGTGTGGGGCCTGGTCGATCCTGAAGACGACGGCGAGGTGCTGGTCCACGTCGGCGAGGACGTGCGCGAAAGCCTGCTCGCGGACATGGACCCGGACGAGATCATCGCCGCGGTCGAAGACCTGGACATCGACGATCTGGCCGACCTGGTCGAAGACCTGCCGGATACGGTCATCGATGAAGTCCTCAAGTCGATGGACCGCGAGAACCGCGAGCGGCTGGAACAGGTGCTGTCCTATCCCGAGGACAGCGCCGGCCGCCTGATGAACCCGGACGTGGTGACCGTGCGCGCCGACGTCAACGTCGACGTCGTGCTGCGCTACCTGCGCCTGCGCGGCGAATTGCCGGACCACACCGACCACCTGTTCGTGGTCAGCCGGCGGCACCAATATCTCGGCCGGGTGTCGCTGGCGGCACTGGTGACCCACGAGGACACCACCCCGATCAACCGCCTGATCGACGACGAGCAGCCGGCCATCGACGTCGGCGAGAGCGACCAGGAAGTGGCACGGCAGTTCTCCGACCATGACTGGATCTCTGCACCGGTAGTGGACGAGAACAACATCCTCGTTGGCCGCATCACCATCGATGACGTGGTCGACATCATCCGCGGCCAGGCCGAGCACCAGGCGCTGGGCGCCGCCGGCCTGGACGAGGACGAGGACCTGTTCAGCCCGGTCTGGCGCGCCATGCGCCGCCGCCTGATGTGGCTGTCGATCAACCTGTGCACGGCCTTCCTGGCCTCCAGCGTGGTCGGCCACTTCGAGGGCACGATTGACAAGCTGGTGGCGCTGGCGGTGCTGATGCCGATCGTGGCCGGGCTGGGCGGCAATGCCGGCACCCAGGTGCTGGCGCTGATGGTGCGTGGCCTGGCGTTGGGCCAGGTGGGCGCCTCCAACGCGCGCACGCTGCTGTGGAAGGAAGTGCGGGTGGCCGCGCTCAACGGCCTGCTGCTCGGCTCGATACTGGGGCTGATCGTGCTGCTCTGGTTCCACTCGCCCGGACTGTCGGCGGTGATCGCCATCGCGCTGACCTGCAATCTGCTGTTCGCGGCACTGGCCGGCGTGCTGGTGCCGCTGACCCTGAAACGCTTCGGCTTCGACCCGGCGCTGGCCAGTGGCATCTTCCTGACTGCCGTGACCGACTCGATGGGCTTCTTCACCTTCCTCGGCCTGGCCACGCTGGTGCTGCTGCACTGATCCCTGCCGGACCGGATCCCCGCAACGCGGAGCTCCGACCCACACCAAGACCCAGGGTCGGATCCCCGCAGCGCGGGGCTCTGACCCGATTCCAACTGGACCCTCATGGCCACCACGATCGAAAACTATTTCCAGCCCGGCTGGCGCGACCAGCAGCACACCTGCCCAGCCTGCGAATGGAAGGGCAGCTCGCGTGCCATGGAGATGGAGCTGGACGAGGACGCCACCGAGTACGACTGCCCGGTCTGCGAAAACCCGTTGCTGGTGGTCCTGCACCCGGACATGGCGCAGGTGCAGGCCGCCGCCGCCAGCGGCAATGCCGAAGCCCAGGAACAGCTGGACATCATCGCCAGCTTCCCGCGCCCGCAGTGATGCGGCGCATGATGCCGCGTTGACCTGCGGCGGACTAGGATGCGACTGAACCCACCGCTCCGGGAACGTCGATGGTCCGTACGATGATGCGCTGGCTGCCGATGCTGGCGATCCTGATGATGGCCGGCTGCGCCTCGCACCCGGAAAGCGCACGTGGCCGCTTCGAATCGCGTGCGGTGAAAGTGGATGGCCGTACCGCCTATTACCAGGTGTTCATTCCGGCAACCGCGGCGCGCACGCCTGGCGCGCTGCCGGTGGTGCTGTTCCTGCATGGATCCGGCGAGCGTGGCGGCGACGGCGTCAAGCAGACCCATGCCGGGCTGGGGCCGCACCTGCGCAGGCACGCGGCCGACTTCCCCGCGTTGGCCGTATTCCCGCAGGTGCCGGGCCGCCAGGAATGGAGCGGGCGCAACAACCGCGTTGCGCTGGCCGCCCTGGACGCCACCATCGCCGAGTTCGGTGCCGATCCCTCGCGGCAGTACCTGACCGGGATGTCGATGGGCGGCTATGGCAGCTGGAACATCGCGCTGGATCAACCCGGGCGCTTCGCCGCGATCGTGCCGGTATGCGGCGCAGTGCTGGCGCCGCGTGCGGTGCGTCCGACCCTGTTCGTCGAACAGGTGGCCCAGGAATCCGATCCGTATGCCGTGATCGCCAAGCGGCTTCGGCACACACCGATCTGGATCTTCCATGGTGCGCTGGATGACGTGGTGCCGCCGGATGACGACCGCCGGCTGCACGCCGCATTCCAGAACGCCAACGCGCGTGACGTGCGCTACACCGAATACCCCGAAGGCAACCACAATGCCTGGGACGCCACCTACGCCGACCCGGCAATGTGGGCATGGCTGTTCGCGCAGAAGCGCTGAGCCATAGCTTCTGCTGGGAAACACCTGTGGGTGGATGCCAACCGTTGGTCAGCTTGGGTATTGGTGGGTGCCGACCGTTGGTCGGCTCGGGTATTGGTGGGTGCCGACCGTTGGCCGGCTTGGGTATTGGTGGGTGCCGACCGTTGGTCGGCACTATCTCTCCGCTTCGGGGTAATCCATTGCTTGGTACCTCCCATCGATCTCCCATCGGCACCAGGCATACGGATACTCTGCCACGCAGCTCGCCAAGTTCGCCCTGACCGGGTTGGCGACGATGTACATCGCATGGCGAAACAGTGATTCTTCAGAACGAATGGCGTGATCGTGATAGCTCGATTGCCAAAATGGTCCTGTCTTGCCCAGCGTGCGGTTGATCCGCAATGCACTGCTCGATTTGAAGCGTTGCATGATGTAGTCCAGCGAGAACGCACGGATCTCCACAAGCCAATGGATGTGGTCCGGCATGACCACATAGGCAAGTGAGCGCGTCAGGCCATCATCATCAATGCGACGGAACACATCCATCACCTCCTGTACCGCAGTGGCATCATCGAAGTAGCGTCGACGTTCCTGGGTGACGGTGGTCAGGATGTAGGATTGCCCGATCCGGGAATGGCGGCCAAGGCGTAGGCGTGCGCGGTTCATGGGCCCAAGCGTGCGCCTGCCGGTATCCCTCTTCTATCGGGCAACCACGTCAGTACAGGTAGGCCCGGAACCATTCAATGGCCAGGCCCGCACTTCACCGCACTGATGGTTCAGTGCCGACCAACGGTCGGCACCCACCGGATCGGCTGAGAACAGATCAGCCGTGCCGACCAACGGTCCGCACCCACCGGGTCGGATAAGGACAGATCAGCCGTGCCGACCAACGGTCGGTACCCACCGGGTCGGATGAGGACAGATCAGCCGTGCCGACCAACGGTCGGCACCCACCAAAGTGGTCAGCCCAGCAAGGTTTCCAGCACGGCCATGCGCACGGCGACGCCGTTGGCGACCTGGCGCAGCACCCACGATTGCGGGCCATCGGCCACGTCGTCGGTCACTTCCACGCCGCGGTTGATCGGGCCCGGGTGCAGTACCGCAGCGTCCTTGCCGGCACGCGCCAGGCGCGCGCGGGTCAGGCCGTACTGCGCGTGGTACTGCTCCAGCGACGGCACCAGGCCTTCTTCCATGCGCTCGCGCTGCAGGCGCAGCATCATTAGCGCGTCGACGCCTTCCAGCATCGCGTCGAAATCATCGCCGACCACGCAACCCTTCAGGGTCTCGTCGTCCGGCAGCAGCGACTGCGGGCCACACACGCGGATCTCGCCCACGCCCAGCGTGCGCAGTGCATGCAGGTCGGTGCGCGCCACGCGCGAGTGTTTCACGTCGCCGACGATCACCACCTTCAACTTCGAGAAATCCGGGCCCTTGGCCTGGCGCAGGGTCAGCATGTCGAGCAGGCCCTGGGTCGGGTGCGCGCTGCGGCCGTCGCCGGCATTGATCAACGCGGTGCCCTCGCCCGCCGCCTCGGCCAGCGCGGCCACGGCGCCGTCATCGGGATGGCGCACCACGAAGCCGCGCACGCCCATTGCTTCCAGGTTGCGCAGCGTGTCGCAGGCGGTTTCGCCCTTGCGCGTGGACGAGGTCGAGGCATCGAAGTTCAGCACATCGGCCCCGAGGCGCTGCGCGGCCAGCTGGAACGAGCTGCGGGTGCGCGTGGACGGCTCGAAGAACAGCGTGCACACCGCCGAACCAGCCAGCACGTGGCGCTTGTTGCCGACACGGCCGACTGCGGCGTCGCGGATCTGCCCTGCCCGATCGAGCAACTGCAGCAGGGTTTCGCGCGGCAGGCCCTCCAGGGTCAGCAGGTGGCGCAGGCGTCCGGAGGCATCGATTTGCTGGGCAGTCATGGCGGGAGTCGTGCAGTCAGGGAATGGGGGTGGCGTCGTCGGGGGACGACAGCCAGCGGTCGATGATCACCGCCGCGGCCACGGCGTCGAGGGCAGCCGCATCACGGCGACGCTTGCGCCCTTCGGCGCGCTCGACGGCGAAACGGCGGGCCGCCTCGACCGAGCTGGAACGCTCGTCGATCATCACCACCGGCAGCTTGAAGCGTTCCCGCAGCTGGCGGGCAAAGCCCTGCGCACGCTTGCGGTTGGGCTGGTCCTGGCCGTCCAGGGTCAGCGGGTCGCCGACCACCAGGCCGTCGGGCTTCCATTCCTTGAGCAGGCGTTCGATCGCGGTCCAGTCCGGGCCGTTGCCGTGCACATCGACCACCGCCACCGCGCGCGCATGCGCGGCGAAAGCACTGCCGATGGCCACGCCGATGCGCCGCGAGCCAACATCAAAACCCAGGACCGTGCCGTCGCGACGGATGGCCGGCGCAGCAGGAACCGGGGCGGGCATGATGGGCTCAGACATGGCCGCTGTAGTCGGTCAGCCGGAACAGGTCCACGCCGATGCGCGAAGCCGCTCCCTGCCAGCGCTGCTCCAGCGGCAGCTGGAACACCAGCTCGGCATCGGCCGGCACGGTCAGCCAGCTGTTCTCGGACAGCTCGCTTTCCAGCTGCCCTGCGCCCCAACCGGCACAGCCGAGGGTGACCACCGCATTGGCCGGGCCTTCGCCACGCGCCATCGCTTCGAGGATGTCGCGCGAGGTGGTCAGGTACAGGCCGTCGCCCACGGTCAGGCTGGAATCCCACGCGCGCGCGTCGTCGTGGATGACGAAGCCGCGTTCGGGATGCACCGGACCGCCATTGAGCACCATGCGCGCCTGCAGCTCGCCATCACCGGTGGTGATGTCCATCTGCGCAAGCACTTCACCCAGCGTGTATTCGGAAGGCTGGTTGACCAGCACGCCCATCGCCCCGTTCTCGTCGTGCTGGCAGATCAGCGCGACGCTGCGGGCAAAGGTCGCGTCGAGCAGCGACGGCAGCGCGACGAGCAGGTGATCGGCAAGGGAGGTCGGCATTACAGGCATGGGCCCATTCTACCTGCTGGGGGCGGGATGGTCGCGCGATGGCGCGGAACCGCGATGGGCTAGGATGGTGCTTTGCCACGGAAGGTCATTGATGCCATCTTCATCGCCCCTGACCCTGCCGGCACGCAGCGCCATCGTCCTGATCGCCCTGCTGCAGGGCCTGATGCTGTACGCCGCGCAGGAGCTGTCCGATGCCTGGCCCTTCCGCGATATCGGCTGGCGCTACTGCTGGTACGCCTGGGTGCTGGCCATTCCCAGCGCGGTGGCGCTGAGCCTGGTCGAGCTGGGCCAGCGCCGCCTGTGGCTGCAGGCCGTGCTTGGCTCGACGGTGGTGCTGGCGCTGGCCGGCTGGATCGGCTGGAACCTCAATGGCGAAACCGCACTGGAATCGGGCGCGCTGCAGTTTCCGTTGACCCTGGGCATGGGCGTGGCGGTGTTCGTGGCCCTGCCCTGGTGGCAGTTCCAGCTGCAGCATGGGCACTGGCGCGCCAGCTACCCCGAGTTGTTCGAGCACGCCTGGCAGAACGGTTTGACCCTGGCCCTGGCGGCGCTGTTCACCGGGCTGACCTGGCTGCTGCTGTGGCTGTGGGCAGCGCTGTTCCAACTGCTGGACGTGAATGTCTTCCGCGACCTGTTCCGGCAGGACGCTTTCATCGCGCTGGCCACCGGCAGCCTGGCCGGGTTCGGCGTGCTGATCGGGCGCACCCAGCACCGCGCGATCCAGATCACCCGCCAGGTGCTGTTCGCGATCTGCCGCGGGCTGCTGCCGCTGCTGTCGTTCATCGCCGTATTGTTCGTGCTGAGCCTGCCGCTTACCGGGCTGGAACCGCTGTGGAAGACCCGTTCGGCCGCCAGCCTGCTGGTGGTGGTGTCGCTGCTGCTGGTGACGTTCACCAATGCGGTCTACCAGCAGGGGGAAGACAGTGTCTCCTACCCTCTGGTGCTGCGCAGGCTGGTCGAAGCCAGCCTGCTGACACTGCCGGTTTACGCCGCGCTGGCACTGTATGCATTGGGCCTGCGCGTGGCGCAGTACGGCTGGACCCTGGATCGCTTCTGGGCGGTACTCGTCGCATTGGCCACGGCCGGCTATGCCGTGGGCTACGCGCTGGCGGTGCTGCGCCGGCAGCGCCGCTGGCTGCAGATGCTGGAGCCGGTCAACCGCTGGATGTGCTGGGCGGTGCTGGCACTGGCCCTGCTGGGCAACTCGCCCCTGCTGGACCCGGTGCGGCTGACCCTGTCCAGCCAACTGGAGCGGCTGCGCGCGGACCCGCCGGCGATCACCAGCAGCGACGTCAACGTGCTGCGCTTCGATCTGGGGCGCCGTGGCGTGCAGGCGCTGCGCGAACTGCAGCGCGATCCGGCCATCACCGCTGATGCCAACGCGCCACAGGTGATCGCTGCAGCACTGGCACGCACCTCACGCTGGGACGACGGCCATCGCCTCGATAAGGGGCCGCAGGACGTCGCCGCGCTTCAGCGCGTGCTGAAGCTGGCCAAGGGATCCAGTTCGCCACCGGGCGACTGGTGGAAAGCTCTGGCCACCCGATCGATCAATGGCGAATCCTGCGCCCAGAGCGAGCGCGACTGCCTGATCGTGCATCGCGACCTGGACGGCGATGGTACCGGCGAGGTGCTGCTGTGCGAGCTGAACACCCACCGTGGACCGGACTGCGTACTGTACGCACGTGGCAAGGATTCGCAGTGGCGCCGGGCCGGTGCGCTGTTCGGCACCGTCAGCGGCCAGGCCGAGACGATCAACCAGGCCCTGCGTGACGGCAGACTCACGCTCATTCCACCGCGCTGGCCGATGCTGTCCATCGGCGGGCACCCTGCGGTGGCCATCGATCCCGAATCCGAATCCGATTCCAACGAGCCTTCCCCATGAGCGGCTACTGCCTCATCGCCCCGGGCCATCCGGTGCACGACTATTACCACGCCAACGAGTACGGCTTCCCGCAGCGTGACGAGCGCGAGCTGTTCGAGCGACTGGTGCTGGAAATCAACCAGGCCGGCCTGAGCTGGGAAACGATCCTGAAGAAGCGCGAGGGCTTCCGCGCGGCCTACGACGGCTTCGATGTCGACCGCGTGGCGGCGTATGCCGAGCAGGACATCGAGCGCCTGCTGTCGGACGCGGGCATCATCCGCAACCGGCTGAAGGTGCTGGCGGCGATCCACAACGCGCAGGTGATCCAGCAGCTGCGGGCCAGCCATGGCAGCTTCGCGGCGTGGCTGGATGCGCACCACCCGCGCAGCAAGGCCGACTGGGTGAAGCTGTTCAAGAAGACGTTCCGCTTCACCGGCGGCGAGATCACCGGCGAATTCCTGATGAGCCTGGGCTACCTGCCCGGTGCGCACGCCGAGGATTGCCCGGTGCATTCGCGGCTGCTGATGCTGTCACCGCCGTGGTTGAAGGCCGCCGCCCGCTGATGGATCTCCGCGCGTGGGTGCCGGTAGTGCCGGCCGCTGGCCGGCAACACCGTTGAACGTCACACGCCCATGTAGCGGCCGGGGCGGTGGTTGAACATCAGCACGAGGCTGAGCACCACCGCGCCGATGGCCGAGTACAGCACCTTCGATGGCGACAACACGAAGAACGCGGCCACCATCAGGCAGGCGTCGTAGGACATCTGCACCTTGCCCGCGCTCCAGCCACGGGTGCGCTGCAGGTACACCGCCAGAATGCCGATGCCACCAAGGCTTGCACGGTGGCGGATGAAAAAGAGGATGCCCAGGCCGGACAACGCACCGCCGACGATCGCCGAGTAAAGCGGGTTGATGTGCGAGAAGTCGATCCAGCGCGGCAGCAGGTCGGTCAGCACGCCACAGGCGGTGACCGCGGCGAAGGTCTTCAGGGTGAATTCCCAGCCCATGCGCCGCAGCGCCACCCAGTAGAACGGCAGGTTGACCAGCACGAACACCAGGCCGAAGTTCCAGCCCATCGCGTAGTGCAGCAGGAAGGCCATGCCCGCCATGCCGCCGATCATCAGCCCGCCCTTGGCGAAGATGGCCAGGCCCAGCGAGGCCACCATCGTGGCCAGCACCATGCCCTGCACGTCCTCGGCGATCGAGTGACGCAGCGCTTTGTCGTCGGCGGTGGTGCCGGCGCTGTCGGGCGGCGGGGTCAGCGGACCGGCGGTGACCAGGTGGCCGTCAGCGTCGTCGCACGGCGCGGGGCCATGGGAGGGAAGGGACATGCGGGTGGGGGGAACAGCAGGTGGGGAGCGCTATTAGACACGATCCGCATGACAGTTGCAGATGAAATCGTTCAGCTGAATGCGTCCTACCCTGCCCTCCGCCGGCCGCTGGTTACCCCTTTCCGGCCAGGTGGTATGCCACCAGCGCGTTGGCGTGGCCATGGCCCAAGCCGTGCTCACTTTTCAGGAAGCTGACCAGTTCCATGTGTTTCAGGCCCTTCTTCCCCGCCAGCAGCCCAAACCAGTGCGCCACCGGCTGCCCGTAGGTCTTCTCGATGGAGGGGAAATACGAGGCCGGGCCTTTCGGCTTGGCGTCAGTGCTCATCTGCAGCTCCCGTTGAAGTCATTCATTCGACGAACCACAGTCCCTGAAATCGACATACCCACACGTTTGACCCGGTGCCGACCAACGGTCGGCACCCACCAAAGCAGAATGCCGTTCCAACAGCTCGCGGGAAACTGTCGAAGGCGGGGTGGCTCAGGTTGCGGGGCGTGAGCGCCATGGGCCCGAGGCATGCCTCGGGCGGGTTGGGCAGGACGCCCAACCCCGGTCTTGCCGTGTGCGCAGGACAGCGCACACGAGCAAGCGCGACCGAGCCACACGGACGGCGTCCCCCTCAACCGGACCCACCCCGCCATCCCACGGAATGCACGCATTTGACGTTGACGTTGCCTTGGCTTGAAGCAGGTGCCGGGCGCAGCCCGGCCGTATCATTCCCGCATGCCCCGCGAAAATCTCAACGACCTGCAGGCCTTCGTCCACGTTGCCCGCGAGGGCAGCTTCACCAAGGCTGCCGCCCAGCTGGGCGTGTCCCAGTCCGCGCTCAGCCATGCCATGCGCGGACTGGAGCAGCGCCTGGGCGTGCGCCTGCTGACCCGCACCACCCGCAGCGTCTCGACCACCGAAGCCGGTGCCCGCCTGCTCGATACCCTGGCCCCGCGCCTGGCCGAGATCGAGGACGGGCTGGCCGCGCTGGCCGAGTACCGTGAACGCCCGGCCGGCACCATCCGTATCAATGCCACCGGCCACGCCGCCGAGTACATCGCCTGGCCCAGGCTGGCGCCGCTGCTGCAGCAGTATCCGGATTTGAAGGTGGAACTGGCGGCCGACTACGGGTTGGCCGACATCGTGGCCGAGCGCTACGACATCGGCATCCGCCTGGGTGAGCGGCTGGCGCGCGACATGATCGCCGTACCGATCAGCCCGCCGCTGCGCATGCGCGTGGTCGGGGCGCCCAGCTACTTCCGCCAGCACGTGGTGCCGCGGCATCCAGACGACCTGGCCGGGCACAACTGCGTGACCCTGCGGCTGCCCACGCATGGTGGGCTGATGCCGTGGGATTTCGGCCAGGACGGCAATGAACTGAGCGTGCGCGTGAGCGGCCAGTGGACGTTCAACACCATGGGCATGACCCGCACCGCTGCGCTGGCAGGCAGCGGATTGGCCTGGCTGCCGGAAGACCAGGTGCAGCCGATGCTGGACGATGGCCGGCTGCAATCAGTGCTGGACGACTGGTGCCCGCACTTCGATGGTTACTATGCGTACTACCCTTCGCGCCGCCACGTGACCGTGGCGATGCGGACGGTGCTTGATGCGCTGCGCGGGCCGATGGGGTGAGGGTCAAGGAGTGCGGACCAACGGTCCGCACCCGCCGGGTGGTCAGCCCTTGGCCTGCGCCGCACGCTGCGCGTTGTAGCGCTCGCCAACGATCGACACTTCGTCCAGCGCCTGCGCGATGCGTTGCAGTTCTTCCGGCGCCAGCTGCAGGTCGGCCGCGCCCAGGTTTTCTTCCAGGCGATGAACCTTGGTGGTGCCCGGAATCGGCACGATCCACGATGCCTGCGCGAGCAGCCAGGCCAGTGCGACCTGCGCAGGCGTCGCACCGCGCGCTGCCGCAATCGTGCTGATGCGATCCACCAGCGCCTGATTGGCGCGGCGCGCCTCCACTTCGAAACGCGGCACGCTGTTACGGAAGTCGTTGGCGTCGAAGGTGGTATCGGCGTTGATCGCACCGGTCAGGAAGCCGCGGCCCAGCGGGCTGAACGGCACGAAGCCGATGCCCAGCTCCTGCAGCGTCGGCAGCAGCTCACGCTCCGGTTCGCGCCACCACAGCGAGTACTCGCTCTGCACGGCGGTGACCGGCTGCACCGCATGCGCGCGACGCACGGTGGCAGCGCTCGCCTCGGACAGGCCGAAGTGGCCGACCTTGCCCTCGGCGATCAGGTCGCGCACGGTACCGGCCACATCCTCGATCGGCACGTTCGGGTCGACGCGGTGCTGGTAGAACAGATCGATATGGTCGGTACGCAGGCGCTTGAGGCTGGCTTCGGCCACGGCACGGATGTTCTCCGGGCGGCTGTCCAGGCCGGCATCGGTGCGCGCATCCTTGAAGCCAAACTTGGTGGCGATCACCAGCCTGTCGCGGTAGGGGGCCAAGGCCTGGCCGAGCAGGTCTTCGTTGGTGTACGGGCCGTACACCTCGGCGGTGTCGAAGAAGGTCACGCCGCGCTCGACGGCGGCGTGCAGCAGGGCAATGCCCTGGCTCGGTTCGACCGGCTGGCCGTAGGCATGGGTCAGGCCCATGCAACCCAGGCCCAGGGCGGAAACCTTCAGGCCGCTGCGGCCGAGTTCACGTGTCTGCATCGTCGTACTCCAGAGGGGGAATGCTGACGATACGCCTGCGGTGGCGATGGATTGAGCCGGCTGGACCGCAGTCGGTCATGACTGGAATTCATCAATCCGGTCATGACCGTTGCCGGTCAGGTCAGCGGATTTCGGAGATCTCCACCCCATCCAGCCCCTGCGACAGGGTGCGCGCGTCGCCGCCCTGGCTGAGCTTGATGCGCAGGCGCACCTCGTTCTGCGAATCGGCGTAACGCAGCGCGTCCTCGTAGCTGATCTCGCCGGCCTGGTACAGCTCGAACAGGCTCTGGTCGAAGGTCTTCATGCCCAGCTGGACCGAGTCCTTCATCACTTCCTTCAGCTTGTGGATCTCGCCGTCGCGGATGTAGTCCTGTACCAGTGGCGTGCCCAGCAGGATCTCCATCGCGACCTTGCGCGAGCGGCCATCGGGCGACGGCACCAGCTGCTGCGCGACCACGCCCTTGAGGTTCAGCGACAGGTCCATCAACAGCTGGTTGCGGCGGTCTTCCGGGAAGAAGTTGACGATGCGGTCCATCGCCTGGTTGGCATTGTTGGCATGCAGCGTGGCCAGCACCAGGTGGCCGGTTTCGGCGAACGCGATGGCGTGGTCCATGCCTTCGCGGGTACGCACCTCGCCGATCATGATCACGTCCGGCGCCTGGCGCAGGGTGTTCTTCAGCGCCGCTTCCCAGCTGTCGGTATCGATGCCGACTTCGCGCTGGGTGATGATGCAGCCCTCGTGCTTGTGCACGAATTCGATCGGGTCTTCGATGGTGATGATGTGGCCGGTTGAGTTCTGGTTGCGGTAACCGATCATCGCCGCCAGCGAAGTCGATTTACCGGTACCGGTGGCACCGACGAACAGGATGATGCCGCGCTTGGTCATCGCCAGCGTCTTGATGATCGGCGGCAGGCTCAGCTCTTCCACGGTCGGAATGCGCGTCTCGATGCGACGCAGCACCATGCCGACCTGGTTGCGCTGGTAGAAGCAGCTCACGCGGAAACGGCCGACACCGGACAGGCCGATGGCGAAGTTGCATTCGTGGGTCTTCTCGAATTCCTCGCGCTGCGCCGGGGTCATCACGTTGAGGACCAGGTCGCGGCTCTGCTGCGGCGTCAGTGGGGTCTGGGTGATCGGCGAGATCTTGCCGTTGACCTTCATCGCCGGCGGCATGCCGGCCGTGATGAACAGGTCCGAGGCGCGCTGGTGCGCCATCAGCTTGAGGAACGAAGTGAAATCGATGGTGGTCGCGGTGCTGTTCACGGCGGGCTCCCAAGAGGGCATGTACCAGGAAACGGTCGGTGGAGGAAACGGCACGGGGACGGCGCCGCACTGGTGCGCGCCGCCCGTCGCTGTCCCGCCTTACTCGAACAGGCGCTTGTCCTTGGCGTACTCGCGGGCCTGGTTGCGGGTGATCAGGCTGCGCTTGACCAGGTCCTGCAGATGCTGGTCCAGGGTCATCATGCCGTACTGCTGGCCGGTCTGGATGGCCGAGTACATCTGCGCCACCTTGTCCTCGCGGATCAGGTTGCGGATGGCCGGGGTGCCGACCATGATTTCCCACGCCGCGGTCCGGCCGCCGCCGACCTTCTTCAGCAGTGCCTGCGAGATCACCGCACGCAGCGACTCGGACAACATCGAACGCACCATCGGCTTTTCGCCAGCCGGGAACACGTCGATGATACGGTCGATGGTCTTGGCCGCCGAACTGGTGTGCAGGGTGCCGAACACCAGATGGCCGGTTTCCGCGGCAGTCAGTGCCAGGCGGATGGTTTCCAGGTCGCGGAGTTCGCCGACCAGGATGATGTCCGGGTCCTCACGCAGTGCCGAGCGCAGTGCTTCGTTGAAGCCATGCGTGTCACGGTGCACTTCGCGCTGGTTGATCAGGCACTTCTGCGAGGTGTGCACGAATTCGATCGGATCCTCGACGGTGAGGATGTGGCCGTATTCGTTCTTGTTGATGTAGTCGATCATCGCCGCGAGCGTGGTCGACTTGCCCGAGCCGGTCGGGCCGGTCACCAGGATCAGGCCCTGCGGTTGCTGGATCACCTCGCGGAACAGCGGCGGGCAGGCCAGGTCCTCAAGGGTGAGCACCTCGGACGGAATGGTACGGAACACCGCACCGGCGCCACGGTTCTGGTTGAACGCGTTCACACGGAAGCGCGCCAGCGACGGGATCTCGAAGGAGAAGTCCACTTCGAGGAATTCCTCGTAATCGCGGCGCTGCTTGTCGGACATGATGTCGTACACCAGCGCGTGGACCTGCTTGTGGTCCAGGGCCGGGATGTTGATCCGGCGAACGTCGCCGTCCACGCGGATCATCGGCGGCAGGCCTGCAGACAGGTGCAGGTCGGACGCTTTGTTCTTTACGGAAAACGCCAGCAGTTCGGCGATATCCATGAGCGGCTACTCCCCAATAACGGCTTCGACTGGAAGGATCTTTCCCCGGGCGGCAGTATAGCCTCCTGATTCAACGGAACGCGTTACGTGGCCACTCCCCTGCCCCAGATCCTGAGCAACCTGCATGCCGCCGCCGAGGCGGCCGGCCGGCCCGATCCGCGCCTGCTGGCCGTGTCCAAGACCCAACCGGCCGAGGCCGTGGCCGCGCTGGCCGCACAGGGCCAGCAGGCCTTCGGCGAGAACTATGTGCAGGAAGCGCTGGCCAAGATGCAGGCGCTGCAGCATCTGGCGCTGGAATGGCACTTGATCGGCCACCTGCAGTCGAACAAGGCCGAGGCCGTGGCCACCCACTTCGACTGGGTGCAGAGCGTGGACCGGCCCAAGCTGGTAACGGCGCTGGCGCGCCATCGCCCGGCCGCGCGCGGCCCGCTGAATGTGCTGATCCAGGTCAACATCGACGATGAATCCAGCAAGCACGGCTGTGCTCCGGAAGAAGTGGACGCACTGGCCGCGGCGATTGCCGCCGAGCCCACCCTGCGCCTGCGTGGCCTGATGGCGATTCCTGCGCCGTGGCCCGAGGTGGAGCGCCGTCGGGATGCGTTCGTGCGCATGCGCACACTCTTCCAGTCGCTGGCCGCCCAGCACGCACAGGTCGACACGCTGTCGATGGGCATGAGCAGCGACTACGCCGACGCCATCGCCGAGGGCGCCACCCTGGTGCGCATCGGCACCGCCCTGTTCGGCGCGCGCCCGCGCCCGGCCTGATTTTCCAAGGAGACATCCATGGCAGCTGATTCCATCACCTTCATCGGCGGCGGCAACATGGCGCGCAGCCTGATCGCCGGTCTGATCCGCCAGGGCGTGCCCGCCGCGCACATCCATGTGGCCGAACCGGTTGCAGCGCTGCGCGAGTCGCTGGCTGCCGACTTCGGCGTGCAGGTACACGACAACGCCACCGATGCCGCCGCACAGGGCAGCACCTGGCTGCTGGCGGTGAAGCCGCAGGTGCTGCGTGAGGTCTGCAAGTCGCTGCAGGCACTGGCCCAGGCAAACCGGCCACTGGTGGTGTCGATCGCTGCCGGCATCACCAGCGCACAGCTGGAGCGCTGGCTGGGTGGCAACCTGCCGGTGGTGCGCGCAATGCCCAATACCCCCGCTCTGCTCGGCGCCGGCGTGACCGGCCTGTATGCCACGCCCTCGGTGGATGCACAGCAGCACGCGCAGGCCGAACAGGTGCTGGCCAGTGCCGGGCGCACGGTGTGGATCGAACGCGAGGCACTGATGGATTCGGTCACCGCCGTGTCTGGCAGCGGGCCGGCCTATGTGTTCCTGCTGGCCGAAGCGATGGAAGCAGCGGGCATTGCCCAGGGCCTGCCGGCCGACGCCGCGCGCACGCTGGTGGTGCAGACCCTGCTGGGCGCCTCGCGCATGCTGGATGAGGCCGGTGAGAGCCCCGCAGAGCTGCGCCGCCGCGTGACGTCACCCAACGGCACTACCCAGGCCGCGATCGAGAGCTTCCAGGCTGGCGGCTTCGAGGCACTGGTGGACACCGCACTGCGCGCCGCGCAGGTGCGTGGACAGGAATTGTCTGCGGCGAATGATTGATCCCGATGTGTGCCGACCAACGGTCGGCACCTACCATCATCCACGCATGGCGTGGATGTTCATTGCCCCAACGTGGCCATGACGAAATCCACGAAGCACTGCAAACGCGGGCGCGGGCGTCGATCGGGCAGGTAGATCAGGTGCATCGGCCGCGGTTCGGGCAGGTAGTCGCGCAGCAGCGGCTTCAACCGCCCCGCTGCGATCTCCGCCGCCAGCAGTGCGGTGGGCTGCAGTACCAGCCCGGCCCCGGCCACGGCGGCTTCGCGCAACGCGAAGCCATCGTTGCTGCTCAGCCGTGCCTCCCAGTCGACCTGTTCGCCGTTGGCCAACTGCCAACCATGCCCGCCGCGCCAGGCCAGGTGGCTCAGACAGTCGTGCCCCTGCAGGTCATCCGGTGTTCGCGGCGTGCCGCGCCTGCGCAGGTAAGACGGCGCCGCGCACAGGCTCATCGCATACGGCGGCAGCGGCCGCGCCACCACCTCCTGCGATGGCAACGGCCCGACCCGGATCGCCGCGTCGAAGCCATCTTCGATCAGGTCCACGCGGCGGTTGCTCAGGTCAAGCTCGATATTCAACTGCGGCTGCGCGCGCAGCAGGCCGGCCAGCTGCGGCGCCAGCACGCAGCTGCCCCAGGTGGTGGGCGCGCTGACCCGCAACAGGCCACGCGGCTGTACCTGCAGGCCGGCCACATCGGCCTCGGCCTGCTGCACCTGCTCCAGCACCTGCCGGCACCCGGCCAGGTAGGCGCTGCCGGCTTCGGTCAAGCGCTGGCGGCGGGTGTTCCGTTGCAGCAACGCGGTGCCCAGATGTGCTTCCAACTGCTGGATGTACTTGCCCACCATCACCGCCGACACCTGCAGCTGTTCGGCGGCCCCTGCAAAGCTGCCGCGCTCGGCCACGGCGACGAAGGCCTGCATGCAGCGAAGGGTATCCATTGCTAATCCAGAGTTAGGAATCTGCGAATCATACGCCGCTTACCTAACCCCGCTGTGACGGCGCAGACTGCGCTCACTCCCACACGCAAGGAACGGCCATGAAGATCCTCCTCGTCGGTGCCAGTGGCACCCTCGGCCAGGCAGTCGCCCGTCAGCTCGGCCAACAGCATCAGATTCTCGCCGCCGGCCGCCACAGTGGCGAACTGCGCGTGGACCTGACCGACGACGCCAGCGTCGCCGCGCTGTTTGCGCGTACCGGTGCAGTCGATGCGGTGATCTCCACCGCCGGCAAGTTGCACTTCGGTCCGCTGCAGGACATGACGCCCGAGCAGTTCAACCTGGGCCTGCAGGACAAGCTGCTGGGCCAGGTGCGGCTGGCACTGGCCGCCCAGCACCATCTCAACAGTGGCGGCTCGATCACCCTGACCAGCGGCATCGTCAGCGCACAACCGATCCGCGACGGCGTCAACGCCACCGCAGTGAATGCCGCACTGGAAGGCTTCGTGCGCGCCGCCGCACTGGAACTGCTCCCGCGCGGCCTGCGCATCAACGTGGTCAGCCCGAACGTACTGATCGAATCGATGGCGGCCTACGGCCCCTACTTCCCGGGCTTCGAAGCGGTAAGCGCGCAACGCGCCGCACTGGCCTTCCAGCGTGCAGTGGAAGGCATCCAGAGCGGCGAGACGATCACGGCCTGGTAAGAAAAAGGGGACGGAGGGGATTAAGTCGTTTTCGTCCCCCCGGGCATGGCCCGGCGCTACCGGGAGCGCGTCCCCTTTTTCATTCCCAGCGCATCGGGCCATCGCCGCGTTCGCCGAGAACGTCGCCAGGGTTGGCCAGGCGGCAATGCTGCAGTGACAGGCAGCCACAGCCGATGCAGCCGGTCAGTTCATCGCGCAGCAGCTGCAGCATGTGGATGCGCTCTTCCAGCTCGGTGCGCCAGCGCGCGGACAGCTTGGCCCAGTCAGCCTTGGTCGGTGCACGGCCTTCAGGCAGGCTCTCGAAGGCGCGGCCGACCGCTTCCAGTGGCATGCCCACCCGCTGCGCAACGCGGATCACTGCCAGCCGGCGCAGCACGTCGCGGCTGTAACGGCGTTGGTTGCCCGAGGTGCGCAGGCTGCTGATCAGCCCCTTGCGCTCGTAGAAATGCAGTGCGGAAACGGCCACGCCACTGCGCTGGGAGACCTCGCCAACGCTGAGTTCCTGGGATGCCATTGCTTGACCTCAACTATAGTTGAGGTGGCATGCTGCTATCTTCGCCGCCCGTTGACAAGCGCGGCCCGCACCTGACAGGTATGACCCCGACCCTCTCTCCCGCCGACACCCGCCTGCCGGCTGACACATCGATCCTGTCCGCGCGCTACCGCGCCACCACCCTCGGCATGGTCGCGCTGGTCGCGCTGCACGCCTTCGAAGCATTGGCCGTCGCGGCCGCGATGCCCACGGTGGCCGAAGCACTCAGCGGCCTGCGCCTGTATGCGCTGGCCTTCGGTGGCACCCTGGCCACCAGCGTGATCGGCATGACCCTGGCCGGACGCTGGGCCGACCGCCAGGGCCCGGCACGGCCGCTGTGGTACGGCCTGGCCTGCTTCGTGCTGGGCCTGCTGCTGGCCGGCTTCGCCGTGCGCATGGGCATGCTGGTGGCCGGGCGCCTGCTGCAGGGCCTGGGTGCGGGCGCGATTTCGGTCTCGCTGTACGTGATGGTCGGCCGCAGCTACCCCGAGCACCTGCGGCCGAAGGTGTTCGCGGCATTCTCGGCGGGCTGGGTGGTGCCCTCGATGGTCGGCCCGGCGCTGAGCGGCCTGATCGTCCAGCATCTCGGCTGGCGCTGGGTGTTCCTGGCAGTGCCGCTGCTGGCAGTCCCTGCTGCCCTGTTGCTGCGGCCTGCGCTGGCGCGCATGCAGGCCTCCGCCGACAGCAACGACGACGAGGGGCGCGGCAACGTCGTACGTTGGGCCAGTGGTGCATCGCTGGCGGCGCTGCTGCTGTACTTCGGCGGCCAGCAGCACGGTCCGACCGCCCTGCTCTGCATCGGCGTGGCGATGCTGGCGCTGCTGCTATGCGTGCATCGCCTGCTGCCGGCCGGAACGCTGATCCTGCGCAGGGGCCTGCCCAGCGTGATTGCACTGCGCGGCATCGCCGCTGCCGCATTCTTCGCCTGCGAAGCCTACCTGCCGCTGCTGCTGCAGCGCGAACGCGGACTCCCGCCCAGCTGGGCCGGCGCTGTGCTCAGCCTCGGCGCACTCGGTTGGTTCGCCGGCTCCTGGCTGCAGGGTCACCAGCAGCGCGGCTGGTCACGCCAGCAGCTGCTGCGCGTCGGCACGGCGATGATGACAGTCGGCATCGCCGCAACGCTTGCGGTGTTGTTCAATGCAGTGCCATTGCCGGTGGCCCTGGTGGGCTGGACGGTCACCGGTTTCGGCATGGGCATGATCTACGCCAGCCTCTCGGTACTCACGCTTTCGCTGTCAGCAGCGCATGAGCAGGGTGCCAACACGTCGGCCCTGCAGCTGAGCGAGGCCCTGTCGGTGACCACCGCGCTGGCGGTCTCCGGTGCGTTGTTCGCGCTGTTCGTGGAAAGCGCGCCGCACACCGGCTACCTGCTGTGCCTGGCGATCACCTTCGGCCTGGCGGTGCTGGCTGCGGTGATCGCGCGGCGGGTGTAGCGCCGCCGGGTTTCGGCGGTGCCGGCCGCTGGCCGGCACCATCACGGGATTCCCGCGTGCGCGGAGAGTACCGGCCAGCGGCCGGCACTACCGGGTCCCCGTCCCCACGTCATCGATATCCCGGTGCAGGATGCGCCGCACTTCCAGCACCGCTTGCGGGGTCTCCTGCACGCTGTGGCCGGAAATGATCACCTTCTCCGACTGTGCACCCGGCAGGTGCGCACTCCAGTACGGCACCAGTCCGTCATCGGACTTGTCCACCGGCAGCTCCGGCTTGCGCTGGGCGATGATCGAGTGGTACTTCAGTCCCGCTTCGATCGGCAGCTGCGCTGCGGCCTTGACGAACGGATCGCTGGCCTTGAGGTTGTCGATGCTGTTGGGGATCTTCGGCTTGGCCGTGCCATCGACCTGCTGCTCGGCCTGCGCCAGCGCCATGAACACGTCCTCGAACTTGCCGAGGATGGTCAGTGGCAGGCGCACCAGCCGGCCCAGCAGGCGCCCGACCTTGTTGCCGGCAATATCAGTGCCCTGGTGCGGCGCAGCGATGAAGATTGCGCGCTCCACGTTCGGCTGTGCCTTGAAATGCAGCAACGGCCCCAGCTTGTTCTGCACGCGCTTCAGACGCTCGCCCTTCAGGTCATAGTTGGCCAGCAGGTCGTTCCACAGCACGTCACCGGAATCGCTCACCAGCAGCCGCGCGAGCACGCCGCCCATGCTGTGGCCGATGTAGACCATGTCCTTCGATGCACGCGTGCTGCCATTGGGATCGAAGTGCTTCAGCGTGTCGTTGAACGCGTTGGCGATCTCGTAGCGGTTCAGCGCGATCGGTGCGTTGGTCGGGTAATAGACCTGCCACACCTGGAACTGCTGGCGCAGCTCGGGGTCGCCCATGATCTCGTTGGCCAGGTTCACCCAGGCTTCCGGGCTGCTGGCCAGGCCGTGCAGCATGAAGATGATGCGGCGGTTCGGGTCCCACGGCTGCATCAGGTAGATGTGTGGCTCGCCGATGCCCTCGCTCATGCCGAACAGGGTGCGCAGTGACTGCCGGGCGAAGCCGCTCTGGGCAAGCCACAGGCCGTAGGCTGCGGTGAAATTGCCGGCCAGCGGCACCTGCTCGCCGTGCAGGGTGATGCGCTCGGTGGCTTCCGGCGAATAGGCATCCAGTTCAACCCGGCGCGTCCGCATCACATCGTCCAGGCTGCTGCCTTCGAAGCGCAGCAACGCGGTGACGTTGATCGAGGACATCTCGCTGAACTCGGGCACCGAATCGTCATGCCGATGACGGCGGCCACGGCGTGCGCCCTCTTCGTCATCCTGCGGTGTCTCGGCCTTCGGGCCCTCAGGCGCGATCACCGGTGCGACCAGCTTCGGCGGGTCCATCACCATCACCAGCTCGGCACCGAAGCCATCACGGCGATAAGTACTGCGCAGCCCGACGAAGCTGACCGTGCCGGCCGGCACCAGCTGCGCGGGAATGCTTTTCAGGTTCAGCTGCTGGTAGTTGGAGGCCAGCGACCAGCTGCCAACCGAGATCGGCTTCGTGTAGTCCTCGCCCGCCAACGCAGCGGCGCGCGCACGCACGAACAGCACCACCGCTGCCTTCTCGGCGGCGTAGTTGTAGTAGTCGCGCACCTGTGTCTGCCGGTCCTCGAAGGCACGGTCGGACGGCGAGCGGCCGCTGTAGAACAGGTAGGCATAGGCGTAGCGCGCGGCTTCCAGCCAGGCGTCCAGCGCTGCGTCGCTCATCGGCGGATCACCGGCTGCGGTCTTCTTAGGCGTCAGCGCCAGCGCGGCCTTCACCCACAGTTCGGACAGCGCCGACAGCCGCTGCTCGACATTGAGATCGTCGGTCATCAGCAGCGTGCTGCGGCAGACCAGGAAGTCCTTCTCGCACTGCGATTCGTCCAGGCCTGCCGCGCTGAGCGTCTCGCGCGCGGCGGGGCTGAGCTTGCCGGTATTGAGCACGTCGGCACGCTTGTTGACCAGCGAATCGCTGGATTTGACCTGCTTGACGGTGACCATCGCGCAACCGCTGCTGCCCAGCAGCAGGAAGGTGGCGAACAACACCGGCAGCGCACGCTGCCAGCGGATCAGGAGGAGTCGAGTCATTACTGCGGGTCCTGCTCGGTGCCGGGCACGCCCTGGCGGATTACGGTGGAGAAGTGTTCGCCGCTGCCCAGGTCCAACGCACGCTGGGTGATGCGGCCCTTGTCGTGCAGCTCGGCGTACGGCACACCCGGGGTCAGTGCACCGACTTCCTGTGCGTACTCGGCCAGGTACCCGGACAGCAGCAGGCGGTAGTCCAGCGGCAGGCGCGGCGCGATGTGGCGGGCCAGGTCGAAGACGATGGTGGTGCAGTTGCTGGTGAGCGTATTGTAGAAGCCCGGCTTCGCATCCAGTTCGCGTGCCTGTGCGACGAACGCGGCAAACAGCTCCTTCAACTGCGCACGGTCCATGCCATGCAGGCGGTACAGGTAGACATCCTCACCGCGCGCATTGGTGCGGGTGCGGATGATGTCGGTCTCCTCCGCGGCCACCAGGGTCATCTCGAACTTGCGGAAGAAGCCGCCCAGTGCCGAGAACGATTCGCCGCGCTCCTTGCGGATCTCCAGCGAGAACACCACGTGGCGCCCATCCTCGAAGCCAAACGAGATGAGGGTGTGAGCGATCGCCGGGCCCATCCAGTACGACAGCACCAGGTCGGCCGAGCGCAGCTGGTCCAGGTCGTACGCGCGGCGCACCCAGTGCGCGTCGTAATCGGTTTCGCTGCGCCAGGTGAAATCACGCACGTTGTCGAACACCACGTGGCGCCCGTCGAAGGACACCACATGCAGGCGCTGGGCCACGTCGTCGGCCCATACGCGGTCCTGGCGCGGGGTCAGCAGCAGCCACCAGAGGCCAGCCAGCGCCAGCGAAGCGCCGAACGCCAGGCCCAGGCGACGGCTGCTGCGGCCACGCGCGACCCGCCACGAGGCCCACAGCGCAGCCAGCAGCCACAGCACGGCAATACCGTTCGCCAGCCAGCCCGGCCCGGGCATCTGGTAAGCCAGCAGCCCGGTCAGCCACAACGCTGCCAGCGCCATGGCACTTCCTGTCATCCAACGTCCTGCGGCTCTCACTGGCATCCTGTCGCGGTCCCGAAGCCGCATAGTTAGCCACAAGCGGGTTCACCGTGGCATCTACGGCCCGTTCAGGCACGCCGGCGCACCGTCTGCGGCGGCCCCGCGGCCAGATGAATCACACAGGAGCAACGATGGGCATCACTTCCGTGGCCGGCGTTCCGGTCCAACCCCGGCACCGCGCAACCTGTCACTGCGGCACGGTCGAGCTGCTGCTGGACCTGCCGGACGGGATCGTCGATCCCCGCCGCTGCGACTGCTCGATGTGCCGCCGCCGTGGCGCCATCGCCGCCAGCGTCCCCCGTCAGGGCCTGCAGGTGGTGCGCGGGCAGCATCACCTGCAGAAGTACCAGTTCAACACCCATGTGGCGGAGCACTACTTCTGCGGCGTGTGCGGCATCTACACCCATCACCGGCGCCGCTCCAACCCGGACGAGTACGGCTACAACGTGGCCTGCCTGGAAGGCATCGACCCGTTCGCGCTGGGGGTCATTCCGGTCAGCGACGGGATCAATCACCCGTCAGACCGCAGCGACTAGTGGCGCGTGCGCCGCGGCGGCGTGGCGATCTTCTGCCAGGGCGCCATGCCGCTGCGCCCCGCCCGCGCGGGTCGTTTCAGCCAAGGCCGGCGTGGCGGCGCCTGCGGCGCATCCGCGACCGGGGGAGGAAGCGGTCGACGGCTGGGCCAGAGATGGTCGAGCAGCCACATGGCGGGTCTCCGTGGGGGACGGGGCCGATCAACATTAGACCTGGATGGGCATGGGTGGCGTGAGCGGAAGACGACAACGGGATGACGGCGGAGGGGGCGATGAGCCTGCTACGCCGTATGCTCGGCCAACGTGCCTTTGCGTTTTCGTAGCAACAGGTGCAACAACACAGCACACACAGCCGTCAGCAGCGCCAGTACACGCAGCAGTGTTGCCAGCGCCTTGGCGCTGACCTGCTGCAGCTGCTCACCGCTCATCGCCGGCAGCAGTGCCGCCGCCTGGTCGCGGGACCCGCTCGCCAGATAGGCACCGGCGCGTGCCAACGACGAGGGCGATGCCCCATGCAGCTGCTGGTCGACCAGCATCGCCAGCAGCGCCGTCACTGCGGCCAGGGCGATGCCTTCGCCCGCTACCCGCACGGTTCCGAAGATGCCGGCGGCCATGCCCGCACGCTGTACAGGCACCACGCTCACCGACAGTCCATCCATCAGGCCCCATGGCAAGGCCGTCCCTGCACCGACCAGCATCAGCAACGGCACCCACTGCAAGGGCGACGGCTGCGATGCGTGGCGCGACAACAGGTACAGGCCAGAGGCACAGACCAGCAGTCCCAGCGTGCACAGCCGCGCACTTCCAACGCGCTCCGCCCAGCGCGCAGCCAGCATCGGCAGCACCAGCATTGGCGCGGACAGCGCCAGCATCTGCAGTCCCACCAGCGTCGTGCTCTGGCCATGCACGCCCAGCAGTTGCAGAGGAAACACGACCAGCAGCACCACGTAGCCCAGGCAGGTCGCCACCGGCAGCAGCTGGACGCCGAGAAACGCCGGTTGCCAGAACAGTGAGAGGTCCAGCAACGGGGAAGGATGCAGCCGTTCGGTATAGACGAACGCGCCGCCCAACAGCAGCGTCGCCAACAGCGCCAGCTGCACGCGACCGGCGTGCAGGCCGTACTCGCCCAGCCACAGCAGGGCCAGGGTCAATGCCGCCAGCATCAGGCTGAAGCCCAGCATGCCGGCGATGTCCAGCCGTCCGCGCTCGCCCCGGCTTTCGGGCAACGCGCGCGCGGCCAGTGCGAACGCCGCCAACGTCAGCACACCGCCTGCAGCGAACACGCTGCGCCAGCCCAGCGCCTGCAGCAGCAGGCCCGCGAGCAGCGGCCCCAGCGCCAGGCCCGCACCGAATGTCGTGCCCAGCAGGGCGAAGACACGGGCACGCCTCGGTCCCTGCCAGCCCTGCGCCAGCGCAGCGGTGCCCGAGGCCAGCGCTGCGGCAGCGGCAACGCCCTGCAGAGCGCGTGCCAGATCCAGCCACAGCAGCGTAGGCGACAGGCATACAGCGGCCGTCGCGACGGTGAAGCCGGCCGTGCCCAGCAGGAACATCCGCCGTCGGCCATGGCGATCAGCCAAGCCACCGGCAGCGAGCAGCAGGCTGCCGAAGGTGAGCATGAAGGCGTTGGTCACCCAGGCCAGCGCAGTGGGCGATGCCACTGAGGAGCGGGACAGCACCGGCACCGCGACGGCGCCGGCGGTGAAGGACAACGGCAGCGCCAGCGCGGCCAGGCAAACCGCAAGCAGCGTCCAGCGTTGCGGCGTCTGGGCAGGTACAGGGAGCATCGGAACCGGGGCCATGCGGGCCTCCATCCATCAGGGGCATTGATGATGGGCGGGCCGTTATTCCTGAAAAACAGGCTCTATGGACGTTGATTGCGGCCATATGTTCCGCAATCATGTCGGTCATGGACTCCATCTCTGCCCTGCTCGCCTTCGTCCGAACCGCAGAGGCGGGCAGCATCGTCGGCGCCGCCCGCGTACTCGGCCTGTCCGCCTCGGCGGTAGGCAAGCGCATCGCCCGCCTTGAACAGAACCTGGGCACCCGTTTGTTCCAGCGCACCACCCGCCGCGTGCACCTCACCGACGAAGGCGAACTGCTGCTGCAGCGCTGCCGCCGCGCACTGGATGAACTTTCCGAAGCGCAGGCGGACCTGGCGCAACGACAGCACGCTCCCAGTGGGCTGCTGCGCATTGGCCTGCCCACCATCGGCTACCGTTTCCTTCTACCGGTGCTGCCCGGATTCCAGCAACGCTACCCCCAGGTGCAGCTGGAACTGGAGTTCAATGACCGCATCGTCGACGTGGTCAGCGAAGGGCTGGACGCGGTGATACGCAGCGGCGAACTGGCCGATTCCAGCCTGACCGCACGGCGACTGGGCGGCTTTCGTTTCATCCTCTGTGCGGCACCGGGGTATCTGAAGGCGCACGGCATTCCCGGTGATGTAGGCGACCTGCGCCTGCACACCGCGCTGCGCTTCCGTTACCCCACCACCGGAAAACTGCATCCGTGGCAGCTGCCGGGCATCGAAGGCGACGCCGGGGCGCGCCTTTCCACGGCGATGACCTGCAACAACATGGAAGCCGTGCTGGCCGCTGCGATCGGTTGCATGGGCCTGGCCTGGATGCCTGACTTCCTCGCCGCCGACGCGCTGGCCGACGGCCGCCTGCAACAGGTGTTGCCCACACTACCTACGCACCAGGGGCAGTTCTCGCTGCTATGGCCCGGTGGGCGCCATCCCAGTGCACGCCTGCGGGTGTTCATCGACTATGCCGTCGCGAACCTGTTCCAGGACGCCTCATAAAAAGGGGACGGAGGGGATTAAGTCGTAATCGGCCCTACTGTGCCCGAAACGACCTAATCCCCTCCGTCGCCTTTTTCCCTGGGCGCTGGCGCTGCGTTGAGCTGGTAATGCGCGACCAGCGCTTCCACCACCGCGCGCACGCCCGGCAACTGTCCACGACGATGCGGCAGCAGCACGCTGGTGGTCACTTCGCCGGCATGCCACGCCGGCAGGACCTGCTGCAGGCGGCCGGCCGCAATCGCTGCGGCACACAGGCTGTGCGGCAACACCGTGATGCCAAGGCCCGCTTCGGCCGCCGCGACCAGAAGCTGCGACTCATTGCCGACCAGCGCCACCTGCGGTTCCACCTGCACGGTGCGGGCGTCGGCGCTGTGCAGTGTCCAGCGCGTTGCGTGGCGCGCCGTCAGCAGGCCGGCATGCGCGCGTAGCTGCTCGGGCGTATCCACTGCTGGCGCGGCTGCCAGATAGCCAGGCGACGCCACCAGCACGATGCGTTCTCTACTCAGCGAGCGCTGCACCAAACCGGAATCCGGCAGCGGACCGAAGTGGCTGCGTAAGGCAATGTCGATGCCTTCCTGCGCCAGGTCGACGAAACGATCACTCACTTCAACTTCGATGCGCAGCCGCGGATAGCGGCGGGCCAACGGGGGCAGGCACACGGCGAGCTCGCCCTGCACCACCGGAATCGAAGCGCTGATGCGCACGGTGCCACTCGGTTCGGCCTGGCGGTCACGGACAATGGCCTCGGCGGACTCCACCTCGGACAACGCCGCGCGTGCGCGATCAAAGAACGCCTGGCCGACTTCGGTCAGCGCGAAGCGCCGCGAACTGCGTTGCAGCAGCCGTACCTCGAGGTGTTCTTCCAGCAGCGCCACGCGCTTGCTCAACGTCGAGCGCGGCAGGCCCAGATGGCGTCCGCCTGCTGCAAAACCGCCCTGCTCCACTGCGGCCACGAACAGGGCCAGATCGTTGAGGTTGAGCATGCGCAACGTCCACAGGTGTGGACTTCAGGATGCCATTCGAACCGCTTCCGGGGCAATGTCCACGCAGGCACGCTTTCCTCACCCGCCGCATCGCGGCTTGAACCGGAAACCTGCCATGACCCCGATCCTCTTCTACGGCGTGCCCTCGGGCTGCTCGTTCGGCTCCATCGTCGCGCTGGAATGGCTGCGCCAGCCGTATCACCTGTGCCGTATCGACATGCCCGGCCAGGTGCAGGGCGAAGACTATCGCCGCCTCAATCCACTGGGCGAAACCCCCACTCTGTGCACCGCGCAGGGCGAACTGCTCAGCGAGAGCCTGGCCATCCTCAACCACCTGGCCGCCAAGGGCGTTGCGCAGGGGCTGGGCTTCGCACAGGGCACCTCCGGCTTCGACCGCCTCAACCACCGGCTGGCCTATCTCAACACCAGCTTCTTCGGTGCCTACGCCCCGCTCTGGCACGCGCTGGAACACGCCGAGGGCGATGACGGCAAGGCGCTGCGTGCCTATGGCACCACCAAGGTGCGCCAGGCCCATCAGGCGCTGGAGCAGATGCTCAGCACAGGCCCGTGGCTGCTGGGCGAGCAGCGCAGCTTCGCCGACGCCTACTTCGCCGGCATCGCGCGCTGGAACGACTACCACCAGGTGGTCGATCGCCGCGAGTTCCCCAGGGTGCAGCAGCTGTTCGAGCGCTTGCAGGACGACGCCGGCGTGCAGTTCGCCCACGCCATCGAAGCACAGCGGCCGGCTACCAGCAGCGGCGGCTTCCTCGGCGACGTGCGGCTGGAAGACGTGCTTGAGGCCGCGGCGGCCTGAATCCTGCCCTGCCTGTCCGGCAGCGGCGCGCAATGCCCCTTGCGCGCCGCGCTACAGTGATATGTCCTCCGCCGCAGCAATCCACGCATGTCCACGTTCTCCGACCCGCAGGCGGTGGCCCGCTATGCCGAAGCACCGCTGCGCCAGGTGCCCGGTTTCCTCGCCCTGCAGCAGATGAGTCGCCTGCTGCTGGCCGAACGCGTTCCCGCGCAGGGCCGCGTGCTGGTACTCGGTGCCGGGGGTGGGCTGGAGCTGAAGGCCTTTGCGGAGGCGCAACCGGGCTGGCAGCTGCTGGGCGTGGATCCGGCCGCGCCGATGCTCGCGCTGGCCGAGCAGACACTGGGCCCGTTGAACGCACGCGTTGAGCTGCTGGAAGGCTACATCGACGATGCACCGGACGTGCGCTTCGATGGTGCCAGCTGCCTGCTGACCCTGCACTTCCTCGACGCCGGGCAGCGCCTGCACACGCTCCGCGAGCTGCACAGGCGCCTGCAGCCCGGCGCGCCGCTGGTGGTGTCCCACCACAGCGTGCCGCAGGATCCGGTCGGCAAGCTGCGCTGGTTGCAGCGCTACGCCGCGTTCGCCGAAGCCTCGGGCGTTGCCCACGCCGATGCACAGCGCGCGATCGACGCCATTGCCGAGCGGCTGCCGCTGCTGGCCCCCGAACAGGAGGTCGCCCTGCTGCAGGAGGCCGGCTTCGACGGCGTGGAGCTGTTCTATGCGGGCTTCAGCTTCAAGGGCTGGGTGGCGTACGCCGGCTGATGCCTACGGCACCACCGTGATGCCGATGCGCTGCATCAACAGCGCGACCTGCTGGACATCCAGCGTGGCGCCACGCAGATTGGTGCTGCGCAGGTCCAGCTCACCCAGCTCCGAGTGGGTCAGGTCGCAGTCGGTGAAGTTGGCGCTGTTCCAGTCGATGCCCTCGAACTGGCCACCGGACAGGTCCGAGCCAGCGAAGCTGGCGCCGCTCACGTTTGCACCGTCCCAGCGGTTCTCCCACAGTTCGCACTTCTCCAGCGTGACCCGCGAGAAATTGGCATAGCGCAGGTTCGACTTCTTGATGAAGGCGCTGCAGAACCAGCTGCGCGGGGTGATCTGGTTCATGAAGCTGGCGTTGCTGAAATCCGCACCCTGCGCGCGGCACTCGCTGATCTCCAGGCCCAGCGCCTTGATGAAGTTGAAGTGGCACATGCTGATGTCGCAGCTGCGGAAGCTGGCCTCCTTCAATGTGGCGCCATTGAAGCGGCAGCCGGCGCGGCTGTCGGCATCGTAGAAACTGCAGTCGATGAACTCGGTGGCGGTCAGGTCCACGCCTGAAAAATCGCACTCGTGGAACTGCTGGTCGACCACTTTCTGGCCGGTGTACTGGTCCGCGCCGATGCGCAGCTTGCGGTGAACGGTGGGGGACATCGTGGATTCCTTGCCAAACGCCACGCCATGATGCCGGGCCGCGGGGGCGATCCACAGACACGGCCGCGGCCAGATTCACCGGCAGTCCAGTTGACCTGTGTCCACACGGGTCAAATGCACGTTATTGCACGTTGATGCACGAAGATGCAGACTTGCAGCATGAGCTCCGATCCCAGCCCCCTCCCCGCCCAGCGCACCCGACAGATCCTGGAGGAACTGCGCCAGCAGGGCCGCGTGGTCGCCGCCGAGCTGGCGCGCCGCTATGCCGTCTCCGAAGATTCGATCCGCCGCGACCTGCGCGAACTGGCCGCACAGGGCCTGTGCCAGCGTGTCTACGGCGGCGCCGTGCTGCCGCCGCCAAAGGAGCGCCCGCTGCGCGAGCGCCTGACCCGCGACCGCGGCGACAAGGCCGAGCTGGCCGCACGCGTGTGCGCGCTTCTGCAACCCGGGCAGGTCGTACTGCTCGACGCCGGTTCAACCAACCTGGCGATCGCCCAGCAGCTGCCGCCCGCGCTCGGGCTGATGGTGATCACCAATGCGCCACAGATCGCCACGGCCGCCAGCATGCTTGAAGGCACCTCGGTGCAGCTGATCGGCGGCCGCCTGGCCAGCGGTGGCGGTGCGGTCGGCGCAGAAGCACTGGCCCAGGTGCAGCGCCTGCGCGCCGACGTGTACCTGCCCGGCCCCTGCGCGGTGGACGGCGATACTGGTGTGTGGGCAATGGATGCAGAAGAGGCCACGCTGAAGCGCGCGATGGTCGCGTGCAGCAGCCGCGTCATCGTCGCCGCCACTACTGAAAAGCTCGGTGCACGCGGCAACTGGCAGATTGCCAGCCTCGACGAGATCGACGACCTGGTGCTCACCACCTCGGCCCCGCCGGCGCTGGCGGCACGCTTCCGCGCCGCAGGCATCGCGGTACACCCCACTCCGCCCTGACCGTACCGCTCATGTCCGTTGCCAACCGCGCGCGTGCCGAACAGCACGCGACCCGCGCTGCGTTCTTCATTCCCGGCTTCGCCACCGCGCTGTGGGCCACCCTGGTGCCGTTCGCCAAAGCGCGCACCGGGATCAACGACGCCACGCTGGGGCTGGTGCTGCTCTGCCTCGGTGCCGGTTCGCTGCTGGCGATGCCGTTGTCCGGCGTGCTCGCCGCGCGCCTCGGTTGCCGGCGGGTGATGGTGGCCAGCAGCCTGCTGATCTGCCTGACCGTGCCCGGCCTGGCGCTGGCCGGTTCGGCCTGGACGCTGGGCCTCGTGCTGTTCGTGTTCGGTGCCGCCGTGGGTGCAATGGACTGCACGATGAACGTACAGGCCGTCATCGTCGAGCGCGACGCACGGCGCGTGATGATGTCCGGCTTCCATGCGTTCTTCAGCATCGGCGGCTTCCTCGGCGCGGCCACCATGACCGTGCTGCTGTCTGCTTACCTGCCTCCCTTGGCGTCCGTGCTGATCGGCGTTGGCGCCATGCTGCTGGTGATGCTGCTGTCGGCGTCGTACTGGCACAGCGAACGGATGCCGCACGACACACCGATGCTGGCCCTGCCACACGGCATCGTGCTGTTCATCGGCGTGCTGGCGTTCGTCGCGTTCCTCGGCGAAGGTGCGATGCTCGACTGGAGCGCGGTGTTTCTCAGCGACGTGCGCCGCGTCGATGGAAGTCTTGCCGGCATCGGCTATGTGACCTTCACCCTGACCATGACCGTCGCGCGCCTGTTCGGCGATGCACTGGTGGCACGCGTGGGCCGCCAGCGCGCGATCGTGTTCGGCGCGTTGCTTGCCGCCGCGGGCGTGCTGGTGCTGACCCTGGTCACGCCGTGGCAGGCATCACTGCTCGGCTATGTGCTGGTCGGCCTCGGCTGCGCCAACATCGCACCCGCACTGTTCTCGCTGGCCGGCCACCAGACCCGCATGCCCGGCGCGCTGGCCATCACTGCCGTGTCCACGCTCGGCTTTGCCGGCATCCTTGCCGGACCGGCGCTGATCGGCTTTGCTGCCAACCACTTCGGCCTGATCGCCGCGTTCATCTGCGTGGCCACGGCCTTGTTGCTGGTGGCGATGTCCACGCGTTGGCTGCGGGTGTAGCGCGGCGCATCAACTCCGCCTGCGGCGCAGCTTCATCCGCACGCGCCGGTAGCCGATCACCGTCGCCGTGGCACACAGCGCGGTGCCGGCAGCGCTCAGCAGCAGCAACACCGCCAGCCGGGCACCTTCCTGGCGCAGCATCGCCGGCAGATCCCAGCTGTGCAGGAAGTAGAACAACCAGCGCCCCACCCGCTCGCGATGCCCCATCGTCAGCAACGGATCGCCCGTAGCCAGATCGAGATAGACGCGCGTCGCTTCGGCATCACCGAAGTCCACCACGGCCACCGGGAAGCGGCGCACTGCTGCGCCGTTCATGGCTTCCGGTGCACGCGGATAGAAGTAGGCATCCGCTGTCTGCTGCACCACGAAGCCCTGCATGGGCGCAGCGGACAGCGCCCGCGCCTTCTGCTGCAGCCACGCGGCCGGCAGCAAGTGCGCAACCTGCAGATGCTCGTCGCTGCCGGACACGATGCGGGTCTCGCCCTGCCCGTCCAGCAGCACCGCGAACAGCTCACCACCGATCCGTCGCCACTGGATCTCCACCGGCCGGAAGCGCTCGGCATCGGCCACCGCCAGAAGCTTTGCCGGCTCACCCAACACGCCATCCACCGCCACCGCGCCGCCACGATAGCGCCCACCGTCGATCGCAGCATGCGTGCTGCTGAAGACGCCCAATGGATTCATCGACATCAGGCCGCTGAAAATCCAGGTGAACACGAAGGCCGCGGCACACAATCCGATCAGATGGTGCCAGCGCATCCACGACTCCACGTACGGCGTCTTCGCACCGGAACGATAGTGCCCACGGAAACGCCAGCGCCACACTCCCACCACGATGCCGCTGATCGCCGCCACCGTGCACATTGCGGACAGCACGATCACCACCCACGTCCACACCGGGTCGACCGACTGCATGCGCAGGAAGTACAGCCAGTGCAGCCAGGCGCCCACATAGTTCCAGCGCTGCTGCACATGCGGGGCGTCCAGCACCACTTCGCCGGTACGCGAGGACACGTACAGGTCGCCCGGCTGCGCGCCGCCCACCTCGACGCGATAGAGCGGTCGATGCACATCCAATGCGCGCGAATGCGTCCAGCGGTCCTCCTCCACGCGCATCGCACCCACAAAGGCCGGGCCTCCGGCGAACTGTGCAGCGGATGCTTCGGCGCGCTGTGCCGACACCGGCAGCAGGGCCTGGCCGGTCACGGCAGACCAGGCGCCCACGTTGCTGCCACTTCGCACCACATACGCCGGCTCGCCACGCAGCGTGGTCAATGCCACAGCCTCCGGCTCGGCCTGCACGGCGGCAGGCAGTACAGACAGCCCCTGCAGGTCGCGGGCCTCACCCAGCACCGGCAACGCCGCCAGCCGCTCGCCGGGCGTCAGCTTCGGGTAACCAATGAACAGCATCACCATGCCGCTGACGAACCACAGCAGCATCAGCAGGCATCCGCCGATGCCCAGCCAGCGATGCACCAGGTAGGTCCAGCGCTTGGCGGTGGAACGCAACGTCATCGCCAGCGCCCTCAGAAGCGATGGTCGACGGTGAATTCGACGCGCCGGTCCGCCCCCAGCAGCCACTGGGTGCTGGTGTAGTACGCGGTGGCGTAGTACGCCTTGTCGAACACGTTGAACAACCGCGCGGACAGCCGCGTGCGCGGTGCCGCCTGCCAGGTCAGTGCCAGATCGGTGGTGCTGTAACCGGGCAGCTCCAGTGTATTGGCGTTGTCAGCATAGCGCTTGCCGACGTAGCGAACGCCACCCGCCGCATTCCAGTCCGGTGCGAACTGCCAGCCCAGCCACACACTGGCCAGGCGCTCGGCTACGTTCGGCGGCACGTTGCCATCACGCGATACCAGCACCGCCGGCGAACCCGTGGTTTCCAGGAAGTCCTCGAATTCGGCCGTCAGCACCGTCGCGTTGGCATCCAGCGTCCAGTGCGGCGCGACATTCCAGGTCAACGACGCTTCAATACCGCGCGAGGTCTGCGCGCCCACCTGCACGCGGCGATCCGGCACCAGCGGATCGCGGCTGAGCAGCCCGGTCTTGCGGATGCGGTACGCCGCCAGCGTCCACTCGCCACCGTCGAAGGCCTGCTTCAGGCCCACCTCGATCTGCCGGCCCTTGGCCAGGTCGAAGGCACCGTTGGCCGGGCTGATCATCAACAGGCCACTGACCGGGTCCGCCGCCTGCGAGTACTGCGCATACAGGCTCAGCGTCGGCTGCCGCGCAAATACCGTGCCTGCGCGCCAGCCGGTGCTACTGTAGGTTTTCGAGAACGCGTTCTGGCCCCTGATCAGATCGGTACGATCAATGCGCGCGCGGTCGTGGCGCAGCCCACCCAGCACCGACCAGCGCTCGCTCAGCGCCAGCCGGTCCTCCACGAACAGCGCGTACTGCCCGGCACGGTTGCGGTAGCGCGGCAGGTTCGGCGCATCGCTGGCGAACTGGCCCGGCACCGGATCGGACGGATCGACCGGGCCCGAGCTGCCGGCATAGGTGTTGTTGGTGTGCTTGAAGTGCGCGCGGTTCGCGTCCAGGCCCACGGCAAAACTGTTCTGCAGGCCACCCGCCGTTCCCTGCACGCGCAGCGTCGAGGTCAGTCCGGTCTGGTCCTGGTTGTGGGTGATCTCGGTATTGCCCGAGCGATCGATCAAGCCGGTAGCGCGGTTGTAGACATAGGCCTCGGCATTGCGCCAATCACGCTGGCTGTCGATCTGGTAGACGCGGGTTCGCCATTCCACGTTCGCGTTCGGTGTCCACAGCGCGTCGAGCTGGGTCCAGCGGTCGCGGAAGCGGATCTCGCTGTCGTCCACGTTGTAGTTGCGGTGGCGCAGCGCCTCCAGCTGGCGGCCCTCGACCAGCGGCGTGCCGAAGTAGCGCATCGGCTGCTGGTAGCCCTGCGCATGGGTGAGCGTCAGCTGCAGGTCCGGGCGAGCCTGCCACAGCAACGCACCGGAGAACGTCGCATCGTTGTTGCGGCCACGGTCGACCCAGCCACCGCTGTAGTTGCCACTCACATCCAGCCGGTAGGCCAGCCCGGGCGTCAGCGCGCCACCACTGCCGAAGCCCAGCCGCGCGGTGTCCTCGCTGCCCACGGTCATGCTGATCTCGTTTTCGATGGCACCGCGCGAGGGCTTCTTCGGCACGATATTGATCACGCCGCCAATCGCCCCGTCGCCATGGATGACCGAGGCCGGGCCGCGCAGCACTTCGATGCGCTCGATCGACCAGGTATCGAACGGGAAGGTGATGCCCACGCCGCCGTACTGGCGCAGCCCGTCGTACAGCCGCATCACCGAGGCACCGTCCGTGAAGCCGCGACTGGACAGCGCACTCAGGCCATTGCCCGGGTGCGGCATCGCACTGATCGCACCCGCCCGGCTGATCGCATCGTTGAGGTTGCTGTCGCCGCGCTGCTCCAGTTGCTCGCGCGAAATCACGGTCAGGCTCGCCGGCGTCTGCAGCACGCTCAGGCCCAATGCAGAGCCGGCGCTGGCGGTGGAGGACAGCTCGCCGCTGCGGGTATCGACCACCCGCACGGTATCCAGCGTGGTCGGGGGTGCCGCGTCGGCGGCAAGGGCAGAAGCGGAGTGCAGCAGCAACGCGCAAGCGACAGGCAGCGTCGCCCGGCGCAGGTACGCGGCGTTGGGGTTCGTTTTCATTTTTTCACGGCATGCAAGGCCACCCGCAATGGCAGGGCAGCAATCAGAAAGGGACAAACACGCGCGTGCGGGCGCCGGCCGTGGCCGGCAACCTCATGGAAAAACGATCAGTGCAACGCGCGTGCGGCTCAGGCGGCCATGAAAGCCGGCGGCCCACGCGCTCCCAATGTGCCGCTGATCCGTTGCGGCAACGTCTGCACCGCACCGCGCAACGCGCGGCACACCGGTGCCATCGGCGCCAACAGCAGCAATGCCGCCACCAACAGGGTGATCAACCGCGCTGCAATCAGGCAGTAATCGCAGTCCACGCCCATCTCATGATCGGCATGTGGATCGACAGCCGGCTTCGGCGTCGATTCGTCGTGCGGCATCGCCATCGCGTGATGGTCATGGTGCCCTTCCATCGCGTGCTGCGCATGCTCTGCGTGCATCGCGTGGTCCATGGCGGCCACCGGCGCAGCGGCAGGCACGTGACCATGCGCCAGCCAGCGGCTCACCAGCGGGGCGAGCAGCACCAGCAGCATGGCAAGCCATGCCAGGACCTGGAACCGGCGGTGGAGAGCAGAACGACGCACGCCGCCATTCTACGGGGCTACGGTCAACCTTGGACCCCGTTCAGGGTTTGCCCCCTGCGACACGGTGACGCAGGGGCCCGCCTCGCGCGGCGACATGTGAATGCACCACACCGCGGTCCCTGCGCTTGCGGGCTCTGCCTCGCCAACGTTAGGGTTCAATTGGCCACGGCAAGGAGCCAGAGGAATCCGCATGACCGCCCGCATCACACACCGGCAGCGCATCAGCCTGCTCGGCCTGACCGCGCTGCTTGCCGCCTGCGCCGACAAGGGGCCGCCTCCACCGCCAGAGCCTCTGAAACTCTCACAGCCCATCGCCGTGGACGCGCCCGGCCAGCAGGTGCAGTTCGAGTTCGAAACCACGGCGCGCAATTTTGCCAGCTACCGCACTTATGCGGTGGAACTGGAACTGCAGCGGCGAAGCCCAGCCACAACGGGCACGCCCGATATAGCAAGTATCAACATCCCATTCGAAGTATCCCTGCAGCGTCGGGAAGGCACTACCTGGCAGGAGATTGCAACACAGGACCGCTATCAGGCTCGCGCGCGCAACGGTGTTGAGCCGCTCCCCTCGTGGCATCACTCTGAGAACTGGCGCTATGCCTCGCTGGCATCAGGCAGCGACGGCAGCTACCTCCTGAACGTGACAGCGCTGCCGCTGGAGCTCGGCAGCAGATATCGGCTGCAGATTCAAACGGTCCATGCCATACCGGGGCTGCACGACTATTCGGCAAGGCTAGTCGTGCGCGCCTCGCGTCCCGCAGGGAAGTGACACCATCCATTCGAAGGAACGAAGGAGTTTCCATGAACAAGCCCCGCTACAGCCTGGACATTGTCATTGCCGCACCCGGCACCCCACTGCTCGATCCCGATTCGGGAAAGCAGCAGCTGACGCCCGATGGCATTCCTGATACTTCCGGGCCAGGCCACATGTTCTATGTTCTGCACGCTCCAGGTAAAGCGGCGCAGAGTTTCGGCTTCGCACCCGTCGAGCATGGCAGCATGAATGGTCCCGGGCGCATCGTCAGAGACGACGTGAAAGTCTATAAGGACCCCGCCCATGTCCGTACCATCGAAATCACCGAAGCCCAGTACAACAAGCTCAAGGCGTTCGGCGACGATCCAGTGGCGCACGGCTTCAGCAAGCACTATGCCGACGTGCGCCACAACTGTGTGGACTTCACCTGGGGCGCATTGAATCATGCCGGCATCCAGCGCAAGCACAGCCTGGACGTGAACAGCATCGGCGGCCCTGTGGGCCAATTGCTGCCAGACGTCCGCATTCCGCTGGGCGTCCAGTCACAAGGCAAAGACGGCTATCGTCCGCTGCGCAACATCCATGGCGTGGACAGTATTGAGCCCCCTTTCCCCAACAGCGAACTCAACCGCACCACCACTCATCCCCTGCCCGAGCGCACCCTGAAGCAGCACCTGCTCAGCGAAGTCGATAACGTCGATGGTCGCATCGGCGAGCGCCTGGCTGCGGACGCGCGCGCACCGGGGCACAGCCTTCATGCCTTGGACCAGAAAGTGCGTACCGCACTCGCCCAGGCCAGCGAACAGCAGGGGCTGCCCCCCGGACAGGAGCACGAACGACTGGCCGGCCATCTGACCCACGCGGCGGTGCAGGCCGGCTTCAGCGAAAAGGACACGCTGCAGGTGGCATTCAGTTCAAACAGCACCTCCGAGGCACCCGCCTACGTATTCCTGCATCGCAGCGGCGACACCGCCTCGCCGGACCCTGCCGCCAATCGCCAGCGCCTGTCCCTGCTCGATACGCAGCAGGGCGACGCGGATACGCTGTATCAGCAGGCCAATGTGCAGCAGCAATCCCGCGACGAAAGCCGGCTGGCGCAGGACGAGCAACAGGCACAACAGCAGGCGTCGCCGCGCATGGCCTGACCCAGCCGCATCAGGCGCTGACACCGTTCCGCATCAACTCACGTACTGCGCCTGTCCATTACCAAACGACCAGTTCTCCTTCTTCACCTCCACCAGATTGATGAACACATCCTCGCGGCGGATGCCCACCGCCGCATGCAGCCCATCGGCGATGCCGGCGTACAGCGCCTTTTTCTGCTCGAGCGTGCGCCCTTCGTTCCAGGTGATCTGGATGCAGATGAAGTCGTCGGTGCGGTCCACGCCCAGGTAGCCGGGATCGTAGATCAGCGTGCCGGGCGCGTGTTCCTGGAATATCTGGAAGCGATCGTTTTCCGGCACGCCCACCGCGCGCATGGCCTGGTAGATGGTGTCGCCGACGCGTTGCAGGTAGTCGGCGGATTTACCTTTGCGAAGATCGATGCGGGCGAGCGGCATGGTGGCACTCCAGAGTGGATGGGCACGGCAACGGGCTGAGACTACGCCTGCCCGGGGCGGTGGGATAGCGCAGGAATGGAACCTTCTGGCTCCATGCGTGGCATGGTCCCGCCTCCGCCGCGCGGGATGACGCGATTGCCATGGTGGCATCCCTCCGGAGTCGTCATGTGCACGGTCGGCAGGGGCGGCGATGCGCGCCATCAGTGATGGGCCGCACTACTTGCAGGTGTCGGACGACACACAACGGGAAACGTCTGGCCTGCCTAGGGACAGTTGAGAATTTTCCTTACAGACCGATGTGATTGCCCGGCTTGAAGATCGCCGCGCCGAGGCAAGACGCCTTGGCCGGGATTGGCGTCTCGAATAAACGAATGAACACCCATCGCTGCGGTTTACGTCGCAGCAGAGAGAATGCACCGATTGCCTTCAATGGCGGCCGGTGCGTGGGGATCGACAGATCCGCCAGGCCTTCTTCTCGATGGGAGTTCGTTTGCCTTGGTACGCCAACCCGCACCGTCCGCCACCTTCACTCCGGAAGGTGGCCCTACGCCAGTGAGGGTTTCGCCATGACCAACCGCACCGCCATCCATCCCCGCCTGCACACCCTGATCGGCGACGTCGCCGCCGATGTGCCCGAAGACCTCGCACGCGAGATCGAGTGCGCACTGAACGAACAGAACCTGCCGGCGCAGTCGGCCACGTTCTTCGCCCGTCTCAATGCGATCAACCAGGCCGACGGTGATGACGGACAGCCGTGCATCAGCCTCACCCTGGGCGCCAGCAATCACGCTTCGTTGCGCCGCTCGCTGTCTGGGCTCGGCGCATTGCTCGATCTGCTGCAGGCCGCGGACCATGCGCGCAACGAAGGCGGCCCGGACGAACAGTTGGGCGCCTTCCATATCGACGGACTGATCGTGGCCGCACGACAACTGGTGCGCGAGGCACATCATTGCCTCTCCGGCGGCGACGCCTGACCGGCCCGGATACGCTCCCGCTACAATCGCGCAGGGAGCGCAGGAGACCGCAATGGACGCCGAACACCTGGAGTACTTCAAGGCCGCACTGGAAGGCCGTGCAACCGTGGGCTGGAACGTCTGGTTCGCGGCCAACCAGCACGCGCTGGCACAACAGCTGAGCCGCCCTGCACTGCTGCGCTTGAAGTTCAGCACACTGGATGAAGCCGAACGCCTGCTGGCCGAAGCCGGCATCGTGCCCCGCAGCACAGCGGGCAAGCGCTACGAAATGTACTGCGCGCAGTTCTCGCCGGACGTGGTGGACGCGAACGGTCGCCCGCTACCGGCCCTCTGGCGCGCAGCGCACGGCGGTGCCATCGGCCTGCTGGCCGATGGCGAGCAGGAGGCCGGCCAAGCGAAGCTGCTCGCGGAGTTCCGCCGCGTCCGCAAGCGCGGGCTGCAACAGGCTCATGAATGGTTGGCCGATCTGTGCTTTGAAGGCGAGATGGAGCTGACCAGCGGCAATGCCGAGGTGGGCCGTGGTCTGCTTGCAGTGGTGGTGCAGGCGGGTAGCGGCCATGACCTGCTGGATGCCACGGCGATGATCGCGCGCGAGCTGCTGGAGCGGCACGGCTGAAAGGGCGTGTGCTTCCAGCTGATCTTGCTGGATCGCTGGTAACAAAAAAGCCCCCATTTCTGGAGGCTTCTTTCGTTCTGCAACATGGTGGGCGGTACAGGGATCGAACCTGTGACCCTTGCCGTGTGAAGGCAATGCTCTACCGCTGAGCTAACCGCCCGGTGTGTTGCTGAGCCGCTCATTATAGGGGCTTTTCAGAGGCCGTCAACACTTTTTCACATTCGTGTTCACGGGTGTTTTCGGGGTGCGCAGCCGAGCATGGCTCGGCTCTACAGAACAGCGGGTTCACAGGCGTTTCGGGGCATGCAGCCGAGCCCAGCCCGGCGCTACCGGAATCACATCGTATGGGTCGGCTTGTCCGAGCTGGTCAGGCCGGCCAGCAGGGTCTCGATCTTGTGGCGCACGCCCTCGCCTTCGGCACCGTCGGCCAGCTGCACGCCGATGCCGGCGGTGCGGTTGCCCTGCGCGCCGGCCGGGGTCACCCAGATCACCTTGCCCGCCACCGGCAGGCGCTCGCTGGAATCGGGCAGGGTCAGCAGCAGGAACACCTCGTCGCCCAGGAAGTAGCGCTTGGGCGTGGGCACGAAGATGCCGCCATTCTTCACGAACGGCATGTACGCGCTGTACAGCGCGGCTTTGTCCTTCACGGCCAGGGACAGGATGCCCTGGCGGGCGTTGCTGGCACTCATCGATTTCCCCTTGCGGCAGGCCGCTCGTTCACCTTGTTCCAGGCCAGCAGCAACTCGACCACCGCAAGGTCTGCACGCACCGTGGTGCGCAGCAGGTCGCGGGTGCGGTTGGCCGCATCGAACCAGGCTGCAAGCTTGTGCAATCGCTCCGGCGTGGTCAAGGCATCGGTGCTGGCCTGGGCCAGCGCCAGGTCGGCAGCAAAGCGCAGGCGCAGCGCCGCGTTGTCGTCACCGCACCACTTCTGCGCCAGCTCCACCGCGCCGGTCTTGCCGGCGGCCAGCTGTTCCAGATCTCGACCGACTTCGCGGCGCAGGCTCAGGCCGTCTTCGCGCAGCCAGTTGTCGGCCTGGCCGGGATGGCCGCGCGCGGCCTCCAGCGCTTCGCGCGCCGATGCCTCGCTATGGCCCTGCTGCTGCAGCCAGGCCAGCGCTTCGTGCTGCGGCGGCAGCTTGAACTCCAGGCGCTGGCAACGGCTGCGGATGGTCTGCGGCAGGCGTGCCGGGTCGCTGCTGATCAGCCACAGGTAGCGGCCGGGCTGCGGCTCTTCCAGGGTCTTCAGCAGCGCGTTGGCCGCCGAGCGGTTGATCGCATCGGCCGGGTCGACGATCACCACCTGCGCCACGCCGTACTGCGGGGTCAGCGCCAGCTTGTCGGTGATCTCGCGCACCTGCTCGATGACGATCTCGGTACGCAGCTTGTCGCCGCTCTTGTTCGGAATGAAGCTGACCAGCTGCAGGTCCGGGTGTGTACCCGCTGCGATCAGCTGGCGCGTGCGCGTTGCGTGGGCTGCATCGCCCTGCGCCAGCACGTGGTCGGCCAGCGCCAGCGCCACCTCATGCTTGCCCAGCCCGGCCGGGCCGCAGATCAGCAGGCCATGACCGAGGCGACCGGCGTCGAGCGCGGCCACGGTCTGGTCGAACGCGCGCTGCTGCCACGGTGAAAAGGTATTCATGCGCCCTCCCCGTCCTGCAGCCAGCGCTCGACACGCGCGACCACGTCGGCGGCCACGCGTTCCTGCACCTGGCCGGCGTCGATCAACGCAAAGCGCTGCGGGTCCTGCTGCGCACGGCTGCGGAACACTTCGCGCACGCGCTGGAAGAAATCGTCCTGCTCGCTCTCGATGCGGTCCGGCCACAGGTCGCGACCGTTGGCGCGCGCGCGGCCGACGGCCACGTCCACGTCCAGCAGCAGGGTCAGGCCCGGCAGCAGGCCGACCGCGCGGCGCTCCAGGTCGGCAATCCACTGCGGATCCAAGCCGCGGCCACCGCCCTGGTAGGCGTAGCTGGAATCAGTGAAACGATCGCTCAGCACGTAGGCGCCGCGCTGCAGCGCCGGCTGGATCACCTGGCGCACGTGCTGCGCGCGCGCGGCGAATACCAGCAGCAGCTCGGCTTCGGCGCTGAGCGGTTCGGCGGCGATCTCGGCATCGGGTTTCAGCACCAGGCCGCGGATGCGCTCGGCCAGTGGCGTGCCGCCCGGTTCACGGGTCAGCACCACCTCGTGGCCGTGGCTGCGCAGGCACTCACGGATGGCATTGATGGCGGTGGTCTTGCCCGCGCCCTCGCCGCCTTCCAGGCTGACGAAACGCGGGTGGCGAAGCAGCGCGGGACTCATTGCGCCGGGGTCTCCTGGGTACGTTGCTGGCGCAGCTGTTGCAGGTAGCGCGCCACGGCGGCGTTGTGCTGGTCCAGGCTGGGCGAGAACACGTGCGCGCCGCTGCCATCGCCCACGGCGACGAAGTACAGCGCATCGCCCGCCGCGGGTTGCGCGGCCGCCATCAGCGCGTCACGGCTGGGCATGGCGATCGGGGTCGGGGTCAGGCCGGCACGGGTATAGGTGTTGTAGGGGGTGTCGGTGGTCAGGTCGCGACGGCGGATGTTGCCGTCATACGCAGCACCGAGGCCGTAGATCACGGTCGGGTCGGTCTGCAGGCGCATGCCGATCTTCAGGCGGCGCATGAACACCCCGGCAATCTGCGGGCGCTCGCTGGCCAGCGCGGTTTCCTTTTCGATGATCGAGGCCAGCGTCAGCAGTTCGTACGGCGTGTTGATCGGCAGGTCCGGCGCGCGGCTTTCCCAGGCCTCGTCCAGCGCCTTTTCCATTGCGGCGTGGGCGCGCTTGAGCACGTCCAGATCGCTGTCGCCGCGCTGGTAGACGTAGGTCTCCGGCAGGAAGCGGCCTTCCGGATGCTGGCCACCGAAGCCGAGGCGCTGCATCAGCGCGGCGTCATCAAGCGTGTCGGTGGTGTGCAGCAGCGGCTCGGCGCGCTTGAGCGCGGCACGCAGCTGGCGGATGTTCCAGCCCTCGACAATCGTGACCCGGTGCTGCAGCACCTTGCCGGCGCGCATGCGCAGCAGCAGCTCGCGCGGGGTCAGCTCGCCACTGAGCGCGTACTCGCCCACCTTCAGTTTGCCGGCCGCATCGAGTTGGCGCGCCAGCAGCTGCCACTGGGCGTCCTGGCCCTCGTCCACGCCGGCATCGCGCAGCTTACGCAGCACGCTGTTCATGCCATCGCCGCTGGCGATGACCACGCTCTCGGCGGTCGGGGTTATCGGGGCATCGGCGAAGCGGGTCTGCTGGTAGAAGAACCACGCGCCCGCGCCGGCCACGACGGCGGCCAGCACCACCACCAGCGTTACCATGAACAGACACCCGCGCTTGGCTCCCGCCATGGACTACCTCTGAACTCGATTCCGTCGTGCAGGATACCGTGCCGATGGATTGGGGTCATGACCGGGGTGGCGCCTGCGTGCCGACCAACGGTCGGCACCCACCACAACACTGGCACCCACCGGCACTACCCCTGCTGGCCGAGCGCGCGCAGCAGGCCGCGGGCCTTGGCGCGGGTCTCGTCCAGTTCCTTGTCCGGGTCCGAATCAACCACGATGCCGGCACCGGTGCGGAAGCTCACCTCGTGGCCATCCACTTCGGCGGTACGGATCAGGATGTTCAGGTCCAGGTCGCCATCGCGGTTCAGCCAGCCGAACGCGCCGGTGTAGGCACCGCGCGGCACCTGCTCCAGCTCGCTGATGATCTGCATGCAGCGCACCTTGGGGCAGCCGGTGATGGTGCCGCCCGGGAACGTGGCGGCGATCACCTCGCCGGGCGTGACCTCCGGGCGCAGGTGGCCGCTGACGTTGCTGACGATGTGGTGCACATGCGCGTAGCTCTCCACGGTCATCAGCTCATCGACCACCACGGTGCCGGGCAGGCAGATACGGCCCAGGTCGTTGCGCTCCAGGTCGATCAGCATCACGTGCTCGGCACGCTCCTTCGGGTGGCCGACCAGCTCCTGGATGCGCGCGGCATCATCGTCGCCCTCGAAGCGCGGACGCGTGCCGGCAATCGGACGCGTCTGCGCGTGGCCGGCATGTACCGACACCAGCCGCTCCGGCGAGGAGCTGACCACGTGGCGGCCGTGCGCGCTGAACAAGCCGGCGAACGGTGCCGGGTTGGCACGGCGCAGCTGCGCGTACAGCGCCTGCGGGCTGACCGGCGCAGCGAACTGCGCGCTCCAGCGCCGCGACAGGTTCACCTGGAACACATCGCCGGCACGCAGGTAGTCGATCACCCGGCGCACGCCGTCGGTGAAGCGCTGCGGCGCATCCTCGCCCACCGACTGCGGCGGCTGCCAGCCCTGCCCAGCCTCCGGCAGTGCCTGCGACGCCAAGGTCACCAGTGCCTCCAGCAGGGCCTGCTCACCGGCTTCGGCGATGACGAAGCTGGCGTCGTTCTGGTGGTCGTGCAGCACCGCGGCCGGGCAGCGCAGCGCCAGCGCGGTGGGGCGGCCGTCCTCGCGTGCGCGCGCCGGCAGCACCGGTTCGATCTGGCTGGCCACTTCGTAGTCCAGCATCAACGCCCAGCCGCCGCGGAACGGCAGGCTGTGGCTGCCGTCGTGCGGCAGGCGTTCGTGCTGCCAGGCGCGATCCAGCGCCTGCAGGAACGTGCCGGGCTGCACGGCACCCTGCAGGTCGCGCACCTGGCCGTCGGCATCCAGCCGCAGGCGATCGCCCTGCGCGGCCAGCAGCAGGCTCCAGCGGCCCTGGGCGGTGCCCGAGGCGGTGGATTCCATCAGCAGCGGGAAGCGTGCCGGGTCGTGCTGCTGCAGGGCCAGCAGATCGATCGGGTGCGGCAGCGGGTGGATCAGCGGTGCGTGGGTCATGATGGCCAGTTCAGGGATTCAGATGCACGGAAGCCGCCTTGCGGCGGCCTCCTCGTGCGTAATGCACGTTCAGTCGAGCATGGCCCGACGCTACAACCCGGTCAGACGCGCTTGAAGATCAGCGTGCCGTTGGTGCCGCCGAAGCCGAAGCCATTGGACATCACCACGTCGACCTTGGCCTGGCGTGCTTCGTTGGGCACGTAGTCCAGGTCGCAGCCTTCGCCCGGCTGCTGCAGGTTGATGGTCGGCGGAATGACGTTGTCCTGCAGCGCCATCACCGAGAAGATCGCTTCCACGCCGCCGGCCGCGCCCAGCAGGTGGCCGGTCATCGACTTGGTGGAGCTGACCATCATCTTGTAGGCGTGGTCGCCGAAAGCGGTCTTCATCGCCATGGTCTCGCCCAGGTCACCCAGCGGCGTGGACGTGCCATGCGCGTTGAGGTAACCCACCTGTTCGGGGGTCACGCCGGCGTCCTTCATCGCCATGACCATGCAGCGCGCGGCACCTTCGCCGTTCTCGCTCGGCGCGGTCATGTGGTACGCGTCGGAGCTGGCGCCGAAGCCGGCCAGTTCGCAGTAGATCTTCGCGCCACGGGCCTTGGCGTGCTCGTACTCTTCCAGGATCAGGATGCCGGCGCCGTCGCCCAGCACGAAGCCGTCACGGTCCTTGTCCCACGGGCGCGAGGCCTGTTCCGGGGCGTCGTTGCGGGTGCTCATCGCCTTCATCGCGCAGAAGCCACCCACGGCGGTCGGCGACGAGCCACGTTCGGCACCACCCACCACCATCACGTCGGCGTCGCCGTACTGGATCATGCGCATCGCGGTGCCGATCGAATGGTTCGAGGTCGCGCACGCCGACACCGCCGAGAACGACGGCCCCTTCAGGCCGGCGATGATGCTCAGCTGGCCCGGCAGCATGTTGATGATGGTCTTGGGCACGTAGAAGGGCGAGATCTTCTTGCCCTCATGGAACTCGATGGTCTGCTCTTCGATACCGAGCAGGCCGCCAATGCCGGCGCCGACAATGGCGCCGATGCGCTCGGCATTGGCGTCGGTGATCTCCAGGCCCGAGTCGTGCAGGGCCATGAACGAGGCACCGAGGCCGTAATGGATGAACGGGTCCATCTTCTTGGCATCCTTGCCGCTGACCCGGTACTTGCCGAACAGTTCGTTGTCGGCGGTGATGTCAAAGCCCTTGACCTCACCTGCAATCTTGGTGGTGAACCGGTCCAGGTAGGCATCAGAAACGTTGGTCAGCGGACCGATGCCCGAACGACCCTGGGTGATGCCTTCCCAGCTGCTGGCCAGATCATTGCCCAACGGCGAGACGATACCCAGGCCGGTTACGACGACGCGACGCTTCATTGCTGATTCTCCTGACCCGAAGGTTCAATCGGGTAACACGGTTTGCTTCGGTGCGATGCTCAAACACACGGGGCCGCAACTGCGGCCCCATGGGGTGCGGTGCGCGGCGAGCGGAGACCCGCGCGCACTGCCGTCTGACATCAGGCCTTGACGTGGGCCGTGATGTAGTCGATGGCGGCCTGCACGGTGCTGATCTTCTCGGCTTCTTCGTCCGGGATCTCGCACTCGAATTCTTCTTCCAGGGCCATCACCAGCTCGACGGTGTCCAGCGAGTCAGCGCCCAGGTCATCGACGAACGATGCGCTGTTGGTGACTTCTTCTTCCTTGACGCCAAGCTGTTCGACGACGATTTTCTTGACGCGTTCTTCGATGGTGCTCATGGGATCTCGCTCCAGATGGAGTTGTGGTTCAAAAGTGGTCGCCATCAAAGGCGATGGCCGTGGGATAGTGTAGTGGAAACCGGCGCGGCCTTGCATCGCAGCAAAAACCTCAGCAGATCAATCACTTGCGGCGCAATCCCTGCGCCCCTTGCTTACGGCATGTACATGCCACCGTTCACATGGAGGGTTTCGCCGGTGATGTAACCGGCAGCCGGGCTGGCCAGGAAGGCCACCGCATGGGCGATGTCTTCCGGCGAACCCAAGCGTTCGAGGGCGATGTCGTTGATCAGCGCGGTACGCGCTTCTTCCGGCAACGCCTTGGTCATGTCGGTGTCGATGAAGCCAGGTGCGACAACATTGACGGTGACACCGCGCGAACCGATTTCCTTGGCCAGCGACTTGCTGAAGCCGATGATGCCGGCCTTGGCGGCCGCGTAGTTGGCCTGGCCGGCATTGCCGGTCACGCCCACCACCGATGCGATGTTGATGATGCGGCCCTTGCGCGCCTTCATCATGCCGCGCATCACCGCCTTGCTGGTACGGAACACGCTGGTCAGGTTGGTGTCGATGATCGACGCCCAGTCCTCGTCCTTCATGCGCATCAGCAGGTTGTCGCGGGTGATGCCGGCATTGTTGACCAGGATCGAGATCGGGCCGAATTCCTTGGCGATGCCATCGAGCACGCTGTCCAGCGCAGCGGCGTCGGTGACGTTCAGCGCGCGGCCGTGACCGCCGTGGGCGGCCAGGCGCTCACCGATCGCGGCGGCGCCGGATTCGGTGGTGGCGGTGCCGATGACGGTGGCGCCCTGGGCGGCCAGCAGATCGGCGATGGCGGCGCCAATGCCACGGCTGGCACCGGTGACCAGTGCGATTTCACCCTGCAGGGGCTTGCTCATGATGTTTTCCTCAGACGGGAGCGGCCGCCGCACCGTGCCGCTTGCAGCGGCCACCGGTACGGTCGGCAGGAACAGGGAAGGTCAGGCCGACCATGCCTCGCGGGCGGCTTCGAAGTCGCCCGGCGTGGCCAGCGGACGGCCGTCGATGGCCTTGTCGATGCGCTTGACCAGGCCGGTCAGCACCTTGCCTGGGCCGCACTCGGCGATCTGGGTGATGCCGCGGGCGGCCAACGCCTGCACGCAACCGGTCCACTGCACCGGCTGGTACAGCTGCTGGACCAGCGCCGTGCGGATGGCGTCCACGCCGTCGTGCACCTGGGCATCGACGTTCTGCACCACCGGCAGCTGCGGCGCCTGCCAGGACAGGCCGGCCATCACTTCGGCCAGGCGGTTGGCGGCTTCGCGCATCAACGGGGTGTGCGAGGGCACGCTGACGGCCAGCTTGACCGCCTTGCGCACGCCCTTCTCGGCCAGCAATGCCAGCGCACGGTCGACCGCATCGGCGTCGCCACCGATCACGATCTGGCCCGGCGAATTGAAGTTGGCCGGCACCACTACCTGGCTGCCTGCGGCTTCGGCGCAGACAGCCAGCACCAGCTGGTCTTCGGCACCGAGCACGGCGGCCATGGCGCCGACACCGGCCGGCGCCGCTTCCTGCATCAGCTGGCCACGCAGGCGCACCAGGTGCGCACCGTCATGCAGGCTCAGCGCGCCGGCGGCAACCAGGGCGGTGTACTCGCCCAGGCTGTGGCCGGACAGCACCGACGGGCGCGGACCGCCCACGGCGTTCCAGGCACGCCACACGCCGATACTCGCGGCCAGCAGGGCCGGCTGGGTGTATTCGGTACGGTTGAGCATTTCCTCCGGGCCGCCCTGGGACAGCGCCCACAGGTCGACGCCGGCACCATCGGATGCCTCGGTGAAGGCTTCACGCACCTGCGGGTGCAGTTCGGCCAGCTCGGCCACCATGCCCACAGACTGCGAGCCCTGGCCGGGGAAGACAAAAGCGAGGGTGGATACGGTCACGCGGTCATCCGCTTGTTGCAATCGAAGCGGGCCATGATAAGGGGGAATCCGCTGTGTCGTCTGTACGTGCGCGTATGCAGGCGTATGGAGCAATGACAGGGTCAGATCCCTTTCCCACGGGAAATGGGATCTGACCCCGGCCGACGATCAGCAGAACAGCTGCAGGACGTCCAGATCGCCGTCGGCGAGGAAATCCACGCACAGGCCCACCAGCATCAGCACGCCAGCAGTGCTGGCACCGTGGGTGATGAAGATCGAATGGGCCAGCGCGCGCGCTGAGCGGCCCAGCTTCATGCAGACCCTGGCCAGGCTGCGCAGGCGGCCACTGACCGCATGCACGTGCTCGCGCACCGGCGCCTGGACCCCGCCCATCGCCTCGGCCATCATCGCCTGCAGATGTTCGGGGCGGTCAGCGTAGTACTTGGCCACGCCATAGCCGAACATCAGCCAGTCGCGGGCCTGCGCTTCGGACAGGTCCATCACTTCCAGCGGATCTTCCTCGAAATCGATGAAGCCGACCTGCTGCCCATCCCAGGTGAGATTGCGCGGCAACGGCTGGCCGAAATAGGCGCCGCGCGCATGCGCTTGGGCAATGGCCTGCATCGCCGCCATCACCAGCCGATCACGACCGGCTTCGTCGGCTTCGCGCAGGCAGGTATTGAACGAACTTCCGTTGTCGCCGATCACCAGCGCGGCATGGCCGGTGCCCAGCACGTCCGGTACGTTCACGCCTTGCGCCTGCAGCTCTGCAAGGCGGCGGGCCTCGGTTTCGCGCGCGGCGTCGCCACCACGGTGCGGCGGCGGGCGCAGGGCATCGAGATGGAAACGGCGCGCAACAAAATTGAGCAGGCCCAGGGCCAGTGCTCGGCTTCCCTTGCCGTACTGCTTCAGCCAGGCACGTTGCCCTTCGATGACGATGGGCTCAACCATGACAGGTCCTCCTTAAACGCGTTACGGCCCCGGAGGGCCGCAACGACAAGACTTCACGTTGTCGTAACTTGCACTATCAATAGCGCAGCAGGGCCGAACCCCACGTGAAGCCGCCGCCGAAGGCCTCCAGCAGCAGCAGTTGGCCGCGCTCGACCCTGCCTGACCGCACGGCGGCATCCAGCGCCAGCGGCACTGAACCGGACGAGGTGTTGCCGTGCTTGTCGACGGTCACCACGACCTGGTCCATGGACATGTCCAGGCGCTTGGCGGTCGCTTCGATGATGCGCAGGTTGGCCTGGTGCGGGATCAGCCAATCCAGGTCGGACTTGTCCAGGCCGTTGGCGGCCAGGGTCTCGTCCACGACCGAGTCCAGCGCCTTGACGGCGTACTTGAACACGTCGTTGCCCTTCATGTTGATGGTGCCGCCACCATTGGCGCCATCCTTGAAGCCGGTCGAAACGCCGACCGGGTTCCACAACAGCTCCTTCTTGCTGCCATCGGCATGCAGGTGAGTGCTGAGGATGCCGGTTTCTTCGTCGGCCTTGAGCACGACGGCGCCGGCGCCATCACCGAACAGCACGCAGGTGGTGCGATCGTTCCAGTCGACCATGCGGGTCAACGTTTCGGTGCCGATCACCAGCACGTGCTTGCAGTCGCCGGAGCGGATGAACTTGTCGGCCACGCCAAGCGCGAACACGAAGCCGGAACAGGCTGCGTTGACGTCGAAGGCGGGGCACCCGGCCACACCGAGCTTGGCCTGGATCAGGCACGCGGTGGACGGGAAAATAAGGTCAGGCGTGGTCGTGCCGACCACGATCATGTCGAGCTGCGAGGCATCGATGCCTGCGGCTTCAAGCGCGCGCAGGGCGGCGTTGTAGCCAAGGTCGCTGGTGGTTTCGCCTTCGGCCGCGATGTGCCGTTCACGAATTCCGGTGCGCGACTGGATCCACTCATCCGAGGTTTCGACCATTTTTTCCAGGTCGGCGTTGGTCAGGACTTTCTCCGGCAAATAGCTACCGGTGCCCGCGATCCTCGAATAGATCCGCTTGCTCATCATGTTTCCTGTTGCGCGGGCCGCCGATCACCGGCACGCCCGGGAAAGAAGGCAAAGGCCGCTGCCCGGAGGCAGCGGCCTTCCCGGCACATCAATCTTCTTCGACGGCCGAGGTCTTGGTCTGGATGACCTTCTTGCCGCGGTAGAAACCATCGGCAGTGATGTGGTGACGCAGGTGCACTTCGCCGGTGGTCGGGTCGGTCGACAGCTGCTTGGCGCTCAGGGCGTCATGCGAACGGCGCTGGCCGCGGCGGGACGGGGTAACACGGGATTTCTGCACAGCCATGGGATTGCTCCAAACTCGGTTCGTTTTGCTTCGTCGTATCGTCGCGCAGGACGCCAGCGCCCAGCACACTTTCGCTTTCGCCGCAGCCGCCGACGACAATCCGGCTGCTATTGTTTCTTCAGAGCCGCCAACGCCGCAAACGGGTTGGCCTTCTTCGTTTCTTCTTCGCTCGGTGCCCAGTCCTTGTCGACTGCCTCACCGTCGGGTGACAGCGGGACCACAGGCAACGCCAGCACCAACTCGTCCTCGACCAGGTCCAGCGGACGCAGCTGGCCGTCTTCCGGCACCAGCAACGCCTCGTATTCCTCCGGCAGGGACGATTCCTCGTCCTCGTCGCGGATCAGGCCAAGCCTCTGGGTCACCTTCACCGGCAACAGGAATCGCTGCATGCTGCGCTGACAGGTCAGCGGCAACGCGGTGTCGATGGTCAGTTCCACATAGGATACCCGCAAGACGTCGTCGCGACCGAATTCAAGCGAGTAGACACACTCGCCGTCGGTATCTGCGACCAACCCCTGCAGGCGGGTCAATTCAGCCAGGGAGACCTGACCGTCGAAGCGCCTTCGCGCTACAACCATCCGCCAGGCATCCAGCGTTTCGGGCACGTTCGCGGACATAAGCCGCTGAATACTAAGGATCGCACCGCCCGCTGTCAAATGCCCGCCATACAGGACTTGCTGCTGGCGTTGCCGGCGGGCCAGACTGCCGCACCCTGCCCCGGTATTCTCGCATGTCACTGGTCCTGGCCTCCACCTCCCGCTACCGTCGCGAACTGCTGCAACGGCTGGGCCTGCCCTTCGACTGCGCACGCCCGGAGGTGGATGAAACGCCGTTGAACGGCGAGGGTCCGCTGGCCCTGGCCACGCGCCTGGCCGCCGCCAAGGCGGCCGATGTCGCCACGCGGCATCCGGGTGCCTGGGTGATCGGCTCGGACCAGGTCGCCGACCTGAACGGCCAGCCGCTGGGCAAGCCGGGCACGGTCGAGGCGGCCTGTGCGCAGCTGGTGGCGATGTCCGGGCAGACGGTACGCTTTCACACGGCAATCAGTCTGAGGCGGGATGGAGAATCCCTGGCCGCCCTGGATCTGACCGAAGTGCACTTCCGCGCGCTGGACTCGCAGGAGATCGCCCGCTACGTCGCCGTCGAGCAGCCACTGGACTGCGCCGGCAGCTTCAAGTGCGAGGGCCTGGGCATCAGCCTGTTCGAGGCGATCGACAACCGCGACCCGACCGCGCTGGTCGGCCTGCCACTGATCGCGCTGTGCGGCCTGCTGCGCAGGACTGGATTCGCGGTGCCGTGAACGGTAGAGCCGAGCCCTTGCTCGGCCGTTCTTTTCGAGGCTGCCCGCCATCTGTAGCAGAAGCAGCCGAGCATCGGCTCGGCTCTACAGGACCAGGGACCTCAACGAACCTCGAACGGCTGCTCCTGCCACGCCTCCACGCTGCCATCGCGCCCGTGCAGGCGCAGGCCGAGCCAGTGCCGGCCCGGCGCCAGCGTGGTGGTGTCCAGCGACGCGTCGAAGCCCACCGCCGGATGCTGCGGATCGGTACTGCCCGGCCAGGCGGGGCGAACGTCGAACACGCGCCCGTAACGCGCGTCACCGATCGAGCGGCCATCAACCAGCACTTCAACCCGCGCCAGCCCGACCCCATCCTTGAATGCCCACCCCTTGATGGCGAGCGTTCCGGAGACCTTTTCACCGTTGGACGGCGCATCCAGCCAAGCCATCGCGGGCGTTACGCAGGGCCCCTGTGCACGCTTGGCCGGCAGCCGGAACAGCAGGAACCGCTGGAAGCCATGATCGCTGCTGACCACGCGCGGCGCCGGCAGCGGCCCCACCTGCTCGCAGATGGTGTGGTAGCGCGCCAGCAGATCGCGGTAGCGCTGGTCACTGGGTGACAACACCAGCAGCATCGGCATACTGCGCGGGCCTTCGTGCAGCAGGTCCCACTGCGCCAGCTGTGCGGTGCGCCCATGCTTGTCGTTGAGCGGATGTGGCAACACCTCGATATCACCGTTGCCCAGCTGGAAACCCAGTTCGGCACCAACCTTGAAGTTACCCGCCAGCACACGCGTACCCGGTGGCATCTGCCGCAGTTCGTCACGCACCGCCACGGCCAGTGGCTGCCAGCCGGCAAAGTTGCGCGGGTAGTACTTGCTGCCGGCCATCTGCTCGCGCAGTGCCGGCGTGGACGCCATCAGGTAGTAGCCGAACGCCAGCACCGTACCTGCAGCAGCCAGCCACCAGCCGGTACGGCGCAGCCAGCGCGGCCAACCGTTGAGGACCACCGGCACGGCCACCAGCAACGCCAGGTAGCCTGGCAGCGGCCAGTGGAAACTGATCCGCTCGACATCGGTGAAGAAGCCCAGCAGGAAGATGCCCAGCGTCGACACCCCGCCCACCAGCCCGAAATAGCGCCACTGCACCCGCGCCCCACCGCCACTGCGGGTACCCGCGAGGGCGACCTTCCACATCGCGATGCACAGGATCGGCGTCACCAGCATCGGCTGGATCACCAGGAACCACAGCCCCTCCCACTCGAACGCCCACGGGTGGCGCTCGACCACCTGGAACTTCAGGCCGGCATCGTGGTTGTCGGCATTCCACGCCAGCAACGGCAGCCAGGCCAGCACGCCCACCGCCAGCGCCACCCATACGCGCGGGTCGGCCAGCATGCGACGGCCCTGCGGCAACGCCAGCAGCGCAATGAAGCCGACACCGATGACACCAATGAAACGGTAGTGGCTGAGCGCACCGATCAGCAGGCCCAGCGCCAGCTTCATCGCCGAGGACGCATCCACGCTGTGCAGCAGGCGTGCACCTGCGTGCAGGCAGATCACCGCCGCCAGCGCCATCGGCACGTCCGGCACCGCCAGCAGGCCCAGCGTGGCCGACAACGGCATCAGCAGGGTCAGGCTGCCCGCCTGCCAACCGGCCACGTTGCCGAACCAGCGCGTGGCGATGCGCACCACCAGCATCGGCAGCAGCGCGCCGATGGCCAGGAACGGCAGGCGCAATGCGAGTACGTGATGGCCACCGATCTCCACGCCCAGGCGTGCCAGCCAGGCGGTCAGCCCAGGCAGGTCGGAATAGGCAGCGGCCAGATGCTGGCCTTCCTGCCAATAGAACGCCTCATCGACGAACAGCGGCAGGCGCGCAGCCACCACCAGCTTGGCCGCTGTGACCAGCGTCCACAACCAGAGAAATATCGTCCGCGCGCGCTGTTCGCCTTGCATTGCTCTATGGATAATCGAATGGATTCCAGACCTGAGACGATCATGCCAGCCTCGTCCCCCAATCCCAGCATGCTAACCGATCAACTGCGCCAGGCCCTGCGGGAGGCACAGGATCAGGTGAACGCACTGGTGCTGGGCAAGGTGCCGGAAGTCAGGCTGGCCTTTGTCGCCCTGCTTTCCGGCGGCCACCTGCTCATCGAGGATCTGCCCGGGCTGGGCAAGACCACGTTGGCGCACGCATTGGCCAGCAGCCTCGGCCTCAGCTTCCAGCGCGTGCAGTTCACCTCCGACCTGTTGCCGGCGGACGTACTTGGCGTTTCGGTGTACGAGGCCGGCAGCCGCCAGTTCCAGTTCCATCCCGGCCCGGTGTTCACCCACGTGCTGCTGGCCGATGAGATCAACCGCGCACCGCCGCGCACGCAGAGTGCGTTGCTGGAGGCGATGGCCGAGCAGCAGGTCACCCTGGACGGACAGACGCATCCGCTGCCCGATCCGTTCTTCGTCATCGCCACGCAGAACCCGGTCGACCTGTCCGGCACCTTCCCGTTGCCGGATTCGCAGCTGGATCGTTTCCTGCTGCGCCTGGCGATGGGCTACCCCAGCGCGCAGGCCGAGCGCGAGCTGCTGCGCGGCAGTGATCGCCGCGACCTGATCGCACGCGCAGTGCCAAAGCTGGACGACACCCAGGTGCGTGCATTGCGTGAAGCGGTTGGCCAGATACATGCCAGCGACGCGCTGATCGACTATGTGCAGGCGCTGCTGACCCGCAGCCGACACCATGCCGGCGTGCGCGTAGGCCTGTCACCGCGCGCGGGACTGGCCCTGCTGCGTGCCGCCAGGGCACATGCGCTGCTGCTCGGCCGCGGGCATGTGGTGCCCGAAGACGTGCAGACCCTGTTCGTGGCGGTGGCCGGCCATCGCCTGGTGGCCGAAGCCGAATCCAGCTCCGGGCCGGCGCTGGCGCGGGCGATCCTGCAGACCGTCGCGGTGGACTGAAGGTGGCCACACGCTGGGCACGCATGCAGCTGCTGGCACGCCCCCGCAGGCCCGAAGCCCTGCCGCAGCGACTGGACCGTCATCGCATCTACGTATTACCGACACGCTTCGGCCTGTTCGTCGCCACCCTGCTGTCGGCGATGCTGCTGGGCGCATTGAACTACAACAACAACCCGGCCCTGCTGCTGGCGCTGCTGCTGGCCGCGGCAGCGATCGCCAGCGCCATCGCCGCGCACCTGCAACTGTCCGGCATACAGATCGATGCAATCTCCGCCGAACCAGTACCGGCCGGGCATCCCCTGCGCCTGCGCGTGGACCTTTCGTTGCGCGACCCGCGCGCGCGCCACGGGCTGCATCTGCAGCTGGGCGCAAGCGAGGCCTGGGTTGCACTGCCTGCACACGGTCGCGGCGAAGTGGAGCTGGATGTTCCCAGCGAGCGCCGCGGCTGGCTGGAACTGCCCCGCATCCGCCTGTCGAGCACGCAGCCGCTGGGACTGGTGCGGGCATGGTCGTGGGTGTGGCCGGAGCAACCGCTGCTGGTCTACCCGCTGGCCGAGGCCCAGGCACCGCCCCTCCCGGAAAGTGGCAGCGATCCCCTGCACACCCGCGCCCACGCCACGGGCGAAGAGCTGCATCAGCTGCGCCCCTATCGTGCCGGCGATGCCCCGCGCAGCATTGCCTGGAAACACTCGGCGCGCCGCGACAGCCTGCTGGTACGCGAGTACGAGAAGCCGATCGGCATCGAAGTGGTGCTGGATTGGCGCACGCTGGCAGCGCTGGACCATGAAGCGCGCATCGCACGCCTGGCACGCTGGGTCGACATGGCCGAACGCGAAGGCCGTCGCTATACGCTGCTGCTTCCGGCCCATCCGCCGTTGGGGCCCGCCCAGGGTGCCAGCCACCACCACCTGTGCCTGCGCGCACTGGCATTGATGCCCCATGACTGAGCCTGCCGTCCTGCTCGACCGCAACGCCCGCAGCTGGACCCTGGCCAGCGCAGCGCTGGCGCTGCTGCCACTGCTGCTGCAGCTGCCGCCGGTGCTGGCCAGCGTGATCGCGATCGCCGCCGTGCTGACCGCTGCGCTTTCATGGCGGCGGCTGCTGCCGATGCCGGTCCGCCTGTTGCTGGTGCTGGCCATGCTTGCCGCCATCGTCTGGCAGATGGGCATGGTGCGGCCGGGCCGCGATACCGGCTGCGCATTGCTGGCAGCGATGCTGGCGATCAAGTCCAGCGAGCTGCGCAACCTGCGCGATGCGCGCAGCCTGCTGGGCTTCGCGTTGTTCTCGCCGTTCGCGGCCTTCCTGCTCGACCAGGGGCCGCTGACCACCGGGCTGGCAGCGCTGGCCGCAGTTGCCGCACTGCTGGCCCTGCAACGCCTGGCCCTGGACGAGGGCCACAGCCCTCGCCTGCCGCTGCGCGGACAACTGCGTGGCGTCGGCCGCCTGCTGGGGATCGGCCTGCCTCTCGCGCTGGCCTGCTTCTGGCTGTTCCCGCGCTTGTCCACGCCGCTGTGGGGCGTACCCGAGCGAGCGGTGGGCACACCGGGACTGGCTGACAGCATGGCGCCGGACCAGTGGCTGGACCTGATGGCCGACGACACCCCGGCGTTGCGCGTGCAGTTTTTCGGCACGGTGCCCGAGCCTGCGCAGCGCTATTGGCGCGGCCCGGTGCTGACGTCGTTCGACGGCCACCGCTGGAGCCGCGATCGCGCGACGGCCGGGCGCCCCGCACCGGTAGTCGAAACCGCCGCACAGGGTTGGGACTACCAGATCGACTACGAGCCCACCGACCGTCGCCTGCTGGTGGCACTGGACCTGCCCAGCCGCGCACCGGAGGGCAGCAGCTTCGATGCCGACATGAGCCTGCGCAGCGACCGCACGCTGTCCGCGCTCAGCCGCTGGCGGTTGCATTCGGCGCCGCCGCAACGGTTCGACACCGATCTTTCGCCCTACCTGCGCCGCGCGGCGCTGCAGCTTCCGCCCGGCTTCAATCCGCGCACCGCCCAGCTCGCGCGGCAATGGCGGCAGGAGGCCGGCAGCGATGACGAGGCCATCGTCCGCCGTGCGCTGCAATGGATCACCCGCGACTTCTCCTACACGCTGGATACACCACTGGCGGGGCGCGATCCGGTCGACGATTTCCTGTTCAACTACAAGGCCGGCTTCTGCCAGCACTTCAGCTCGGCCTTCGTAGTGCTGATGCGCAACGCCGGCATTCCGGCCCGGGTGGTCACCGGCTTCGCAGGCGGTACCCGCAACCGCATCGGCGACTACTGGGTGGTGCGTCGCATGGATGCCCACGCCTGGGCCGAAGTCTGGCTGCCGCAACGCGGCTGGGTGCGGGTCGACCCGACTGCCGCCGTGGCACCCGAACGCATCCTGGACACCCTGGACGACCGCCTGCGGGCCGGCACCGATACCCCGCTGCAACAGCGCTGGCTGCAGCTGGGGCAGATGGGTGACTGGCTGCGCCGCGGCTGGAACGACCTGGTGCTGTCCTTCGATGCACGCCGCCAGCAGCAACTGCTCAAGCCGTTCGGGCTGGATGACCTCGGGCCGGCGCAGCTGGTGACCGGATTCGTGGTCGCCGCCCTGCTGGCACTGGCGTGGATGGCCTGGCTGCTGGCCCGCGGCGAGCGCGAGCGCGACCCGCTGCTGCGCGCCTGGCACCGGCTCGGGCGGCGGTATGCGCGCCTTGGCCTGGCCCGCGAACCGCACGAAACCGCACAGGACTGGGCACAGCGGGTTCACCGGCAGCGACCCGACCCGACCCTGCTCGCGCTCAGCCAGCGTTTCGCCGACGCGCGCTACGCTGGAACTTGCACCGACCTCGCTTCATTATTGCGGGACCTGCGCAGGCATCGCCCGACTTCCGGAGCCTCCCCATGAACACCAAGTTCCTCCTCACCGCTGTGGCCACGCTGGCCCTGTCGGCCTGCGCCACGGCCCCCAAGCCGCTGCAGGGACAGTTCAGCCTGGTTTCCCCGCGCGACTCGGTCGCCACCCAGCAAGTCGGCACGCCGGTCCGATGGGGCGGCCGCATCATCGAGACCAAGCCCGGCCAGGGCGAGACCTGCTTCCAGATGATCTCGCGCCCGCTCAACGCCAGTGGCCGCCCGAACACCACCTCGTCCGACGCCAGCGACGGCCGCTTCATTGCCTGCCGCGCCGGTTTCTACGACCCGGCCGTGTTTGAAGCCGGGCGTGACGTGACCTTCATCGGCAAGATCGACGGCTACCAGAACACCCGCATTGGGGACTACGACTACCGCCTGCCGAAGCTGTCGGCCGATGTGATCTACCTGTGGCCGGAACAGCGCCAGGTCGATGTGGTGCCCTACCCCTATGGCCCGTGGGGCCCGGGTCCGTGGGGCCCGTACTGGGGTGGCTACGGCCGTTGGGGCTGGTGGTGATCGCCCCCCAGCCCGCATGATCGGAAAAGGCCGCCTCCGGGCGGCCTTTTTCATCCACGCATGCGTGGACAGGGCTTCAACGCCCCGGCGTACCGAAATGCCCCAGCGGCGTGCCGGCCAGCAGGTGCATGTGGATGTGGAACACGGTCTGCCCGGCATGTTCGCGGCAGTTCATCACGATGCGGTAGCCGTCCTGCGCGAAACCCTCGCGGCGCGCGTATTCGGCAGCGGCCAGGGCCAGCTTGCCGACCAGGTGCGCCTGCGACGGCTGCAGGTCGTCCAGGGTCGGGATGATCTCGTTCTTCGGAATGAACAGTACGTGCACCGGCGCCTGCGGTGCGATGTCCTTGAAGCCCAGCACCTCGTCATCCTCATAGACGATGGTGGCCGGGATCTCGCGACGGATGATCTTGCTGAAGAGGGTTTCGTTGCTCATGGTCGGCCTCGGCGGGAGTGTCTTCCGCATTGTAGGCCGGCCGCGCCGGGTGATGCCCGGGTGGTCCTCAATCGCGGAATTCGCTGCGCGTCCCGAACGCGTGCGACAGCGTGCCGCGGTCAACGTATTCAAGCTCGCCGCCAAGCGGCAGGCCCTGTGCCAGCCGGCTGGGCTGCACCTTGCGCGCGCGCGCCAGCTGCGCAAGGTAATGCGCGGTGGCTTCGCCTTCGACGGTGGCACTGGTGGCGATGATCAGCTCCTGTACCTCACCTTCGGCCAGCCGCTGCTCCAGCTGCTCCAGGCCCAGCTCGCGCGGGCCGACGCCATCGAGCGGCGACAGCCGGCCCTGCAGCACGAAGTAGACACCGCGAAAACCCGTCGCGTTCTCGATCGCGAGACGATCGGCCGGCGATTCAACCACGCACAGCTGGCTGCGCTCGCGGCTGCTGTTGGCACAGGTCGGGCACAGCTCGGTTTCGCTGAAGTCGCGGCACTGCACGCAGTGGCCGATACGCTCCACCGCCAAGGCCAGCGTTTCGGCCAGGCGCTGGCCGCCTTCGCGCTCGCGCTCGAGCAGGTGGTAGGCCATGCGCTGCGCCGTCTTCTGGCCTACGCCAGGCAGCACCCGCAGTGCGTCGATCAGTTGTTCAAGCAGGGATGCGGACACGGCGGCATGCTTTGATGGCGCCGAGCGAGCTCGACGGCTACAGATTCTGTGGCACCCGCTTGCACGGATGCCACGCTGGCAATCAGAACGGCAGCTTCATGCCCGGCGGCAGCTGCATGCCGGCGGTGGCCGAACCCATCTTCGACTTCGACTCGGCATCGATCTTGTTCGAGGCATCGTTGAAGGCGGCGGCGATCAGGTCTTCCAGCATCTCCGGGTCGCTGGTCAGCGACGGGTCGATGCGCACCTTGCGGCATTCCTTGGCGCCGGTCAGGGTCACGCTGACCATGCCGCCGCCGGCACTGCCGGTCACTTCGATCCTGGCGATTTCTTCCTGGGCCTTCTGCAGGTTTTCCTGCATCTTCTGGGCCTGCTGCATCAGTTGAGCGATATTGCCGCGCATAGTGTCTTACTCGTCAAAAGAACGGATGGAATCGGAAACAACCCGGGCACCGTGCTGTTGGATCAGCACCTGCACTTCCGGGTCATCCATGAAAACAGCCTCTGCCACCTGCTGCCGCTCGCCACGCTGGCGGTCGGCACGCTGATGCAGGGTCTCGGCCGGAACGTGTTCGGTTTCCACGGTCTCGACCACGATCTTCGGCGCCTGGCCCAGGGCCTTCTCCAGCATCTCGCCCAGGGCAGCCAGCGCGCGCTCCGAGCGCAGGTACTCAAATCCGGGCGAAAGGCCCAGTTTCAAGGTCCCGTGCTGGCAGCTGATAAAGGCAGCGTTGGCAGCCAGCTGCCGCGAGGGGCCGCTGAGGCCGCTGTTGGCGACCAGGTCCAGCCAGTCTTCGGCAGTGGCCAGCTCGCTGACACCTTCCTGCGGCGCGGCCTCACGCGCCGGAGCCGGTTCGGCCGGCGCAATGGCAATACCTTCGGCGCGGAACGAACGCTCCGGCGGCGCAGGTTCGCCTGGATCCGCGGCGGGAGCCGGCGGTTCATGCCAGGGCGCGACCATGGCGGCATCCGGGCCGGCCATCTCGGCCGCCAGGGCCCCATCCCGCGCCTCGGCTTCGTCGGTGGCCCACGGCGGCAGGTCATCGCTTGCCTCTACAGCGATGGCAGGCGCCGGCGCCTCGGCCTTCACCGGCGGCTGTGACACGGGCTCTTCCACCGGCACCGGCTCGGGCTCAGGCGTCGGATCCGGCTCCGGTTGCGGGGCCGGCTCGGGTTCGGGTTCAGGTTCGCGCGGTGCAGCCACCGGAGCGGCCACCTGCGACGCTACGGCCGGGCTGGCCGAAGCGGCGGCAGCGGCCGGCGTCGCTTCATGGCTTCCGGCACCGGCGCCACCACCGGCAGCGTTGCCACCCGGCGTGCCACCCGCCGCACCGTCGACGGCCTTCGGCACCGACGGTACCGCTGCGGCCGGACGGAACGCCAGCATGCGCAGCACCGCCATTTCAAAGCCCGCGCGCGGGCTCGGTGCCAGTGGCAGGTCGCGACGGCCATTCAAGGCCATCTGGTACCAGAGCTGCACCACTTCCGGGCGCAGGCGCTCGGCGAATGCCGCCACATCCAGGCCTTCCGCGACGGCGGCGCCCGGCACCAGCTGCTGCACCTGGATGCGATGCAGGCCTTCGGCCAGCGCTTCCAGCACGCCACTCCAGTCCGGCGAGAATTCGGCCAGCGCGGCCACCACCTGCAGCAGGCGCGGGCCATCGCCCTCGGCCAGCGCATCGAGCATCGCCGCCACCTGGGTGCGATCCACAGTGCCCAGCATGGTGCGCACCACGTCCTCGCGCAGCGCGCCGCCGGCATAGGCGATCGCCTGGTCCAGCAGTGACAGGCCGTCACGCAGGCTGCCGTCAGCGGCCTTGGCCAGCTGCACGATGGCGCTGCCGTCGGCCTCGATCTCTTCCGCCGCCAGGATGCGGGTCATCTGGCCCTGGATCTGGTCTTCGTCCAGGCGCTTGAGATTGAACTGCAGGCAGCGGCTGAGCACGGTGACCGGCAGCTTCTGCGGGTCGGTGGTGGCCAGCAGGAACTTCACGTGCTCCGGCGGCTCTTCCAGCGTCTTCAGCAGTGCGTTGAACGCCGCCTTGGACAGCATGTGCACTTCGTCGATCAGGTAGACCTTGTACTTGCCGCGCGAGGGCATGTACTGCGCGTTCTCGATCACCTCGCGCACGTCGTCCACGCCGGTGTTGGACGCGGCGTCGATTTCCAGCAGGTCGATGTAGCGGCCGGCGTCGATGTCCAGGCAGGCGGCACACTGGCCGCACGGGTCGGCGCTGGTGCCCTGCTCGCAGTTGAGCGACTTGGCGAAGATGCGCGCGATGGTGGTCTTGCCCACGCCACGGGTACCGGTGAACAGGAACGCGTGGTGGACCCGGCCGCTGTCCAGCGCGTTGCTGAGCGCACGGACCACGTGTTCCTGGCCCACCAGCTCAGCAAAACGCTTCGGACGCCACTTGCGGGCAAGGACGAGATAGGACATCAGGCCACCGTTTTCCATCGGATGTTCCATTGTGCCATGCCTGTCCAGCCCCTTCGCCAACAATGCCCCCGGATGCGTCCCTGATCTGGGCGCTTGTGTCCGGCCGCGCCGCCCGCTAGAATCTGCGCCCCTGCTGAGGCGTTTGCCGATGGCAGGGATCCGGAGAGGTGTCCGAGTGGTTGAAGGAGCACGCCTGGAAAGTGTGTAAGCGTCTAAACCGCGCTTCGGGGGTTCGAATCCCCCTCTCTCCGCCAAATGCATCCAAGCCCCTGTTTTACAGGGGCTTTTTTGTTGGCGGAGAAATCGCAGGCAGGGCACAAATCGGGTCACAACTCCGATGGCACTTCCTCACTACCTAATGCAGGCCGCCTCCGGCCGTTACGTCTTCCGCATTCGCGTTCCTTCCCCTTTGAGGGCCAAGGTGGGGCGGACCTTCCTGAAACGCTCGCTGGGCATGGATCTGCTGCCCGCTCGGGTAGCAGCGTTGGCCCTATCCGCCCGCTATGCTGCGGTTTTCACCGCCATGCAGGAAATGGGGATGAGCAAGGAAGACGTAGATGCGCTGGTTGCACAACTGCGCAAGGGCCGATTGCCAGAACTGACGTTGGAGCGCACGCAACTCGCCGACGGCACCATCGTCGAGCGTTGGCAGATGGACAATGACGATGACGTCCAGCTCTATCGTCAGGCTACCGCCCCACGCGGTCGACAGGCCGAGTTGGCGGCGCTGTATGAAAAGGATCCACTCATGGCCATGTTGGACGGCTACGAGCCCCCGGCCCCCAATCCGGCACCGGCATCGGCGCGTATGCCTTCTCCGCCCAGCCCCGTGGCGGAAGCCATTTCCGTAGCCAAGGCTCGCGACGCATGGCTGAAAAGCCTTGAGGGATCCACCACGCCCAAGACCCTCACCATCAAAGGCACAGCCATCAACATGCTGGTGGACTACATCGGCAGCAGCCGTCAGGTGCACACCATCGGCCGGCCGGACATGGCTCGCTTTTATCAACACCTGCGCGACAAGGGCAACAGCCCCCCTCCGTCTACAACAAACAGTCCTACCTCGGCGGCGTGGGCGGCTTCTTTGACTGGGCCACCAAGTCCGGCCACTACCCTGCCGTGGACAACCCGGCCAAAGGCCACGTGCGTTACACGGCGAAAGAAAAACGCCAACGGAAAAAGCTGGGCTTCCGTGCCTTCACGGTGTCCCAGGCCCAAGTGCTCTTCGCCCCAGTGCACTTCGTTAGGCTTTCCCCCGGCGCACGTTGGGCTGCACTGCTGGGCCTCTACACCGGCGGCAGGGCCAGTGAAGTCGGGCAACTGCTGCTGACGGACGTGGCGCAGGCCGACGGCGTGCCCGTCCTTCACGTGACCGACGAAGGCGAAAACCAGCGAGTTAAAAGCGAGGTTTCCAAACGGGCGGTGCCGATCCATGCCGACCTGCTGACGCTGGGCTTCCTCGACTATGTGCAGCGGCTGCGGGACCGTGGCGATACCCGCCTGTTCCCGCAAGCAGCCACCAACGCCAAGAACGGACCAAGCAGCCACCAACGCCAAGAACGGACCCGGAAACTGGATTTCTAAAGCGTTCGGTTATTACCTGGGCAAGCTTTCGGCTGATTGGCCGAAAGCCAAACGCGGCTTCCACAGCCTTCGCAAGAGCGTCATCCAGGAGATGCAGACCGCTGGCGTCGCCTCGGAAATGCGGGCCCAAATCGTCGGCCACGAACTGGACGACGAACACCATGCGACTTACAGCCGGGAGTTCACCGCCACCGAGAAGCTACACGGTGCCGGCAAATCCCCCGGCCTTTCGGTGCTGGCCTATGGGCTCAGCCTGGACGCCTTGCGCCCCTTGTTGACCGAACTGCCCGACAGCAAGCCCAGCAACCGAGCCAAATAGCGGGCCTCGATCTCTCTGAACCAACCAAGCTGAGCCTTTGGATGGAATTCACGGACGCCCACCATCGCGTGCAATCGCACGCGCTTCGAGGTGGGCTATGCCTTTTTCACGGAGCTGAGATCGCAGAGTTGGGTGGGTAGCCAATCGCTCACTGATCACCAGCAACGCACCGATGATTTCCGCCGGATCCCAGCCATCTGCTTCAGCGGCGATGGTCAATCCGCCTAGCACGATTTTTCGGTGGGCGTCCGCCGAACGGAACAGCTTGGCGCGCTCCTTGGCTTTTTCCCGGGCCACTTGGCGGGCCTCCCGTTCTTTCTGTTGCCGCTCCACCAGGAGGAGTTTGGCCTGCTCCTTTGCAGCCACCTCCAGCAACTTGGAGATTTTCAGTTTTTGCTTTTCAACATTTGCCACGACACACTCAAAAATAGCCTTGATAACCAATGCAACCAGAAAGTTGGCCGAAGGCAAGGGGGCACCGCCCCAGTATTTAGCGCGAGCAAGCAGCGAGCGCCGCTTTTGATCTTGGCTAAAAAGTTGACAGTTTTTGCGTGCATGGGACGCTGGATACAGGGGCCAGCGAGCGCAGCGAGCAGCCCGGTTCTCCTGCGGTTTTCAGAGGGTGCGAAGCGCCCGAAGAAAACAACAAGAGCGCGGTTATGCAAACTCCTTCGGAGTTTGCCCGCGGTCAGGGGCTTCGCCCCCGACACCCCGCGAGCGCTTACGCACTCGCTGCCCCCTTCCGCCGGACGCCCCCACAAGTGGGGGCTGGCGGGCTTTCCAACCCCTGGGGACCGCGTGGCCATTTACCGTTGCGAAATCAAAACTGTCAGTCGAAGCCAGGGCGCCAGCGCCGTGGCCGGCGCGGCCTATCGCGCGGGTCTGGATCTCACCGACCTGCGCACTGGTGAACGGCACGACTACACGCGCAAGAACGGGGTGGTCGCCTTTGGCATTCTTGCCCCGGCCGGTTCCCCCGAGTGGGCCCAGGACCCGGCCCAACTCTGGAACGCGGCCGAAGCCGCCGAGACACGCAAGAACAGCGTGGTGGCGCGGGAGTTCCTGGTGTCGTTGCCGCACGAACTCACCGACGACCAGCGCGCCGACTTGGCACGCGACCTCACCGCCCACCTGGTGGGCCGGTTTGGCTTTGCGGCCATGTTCGCCGTTCACGCGCCGGACAAGAACGCGGACGAGCGCAACCATCACGTGCACATCCTCGTCACGACCCGGCGCATGGAGCCCACCGGACTGGGCGCGAAAACCCGTGAACTGGACGACCGCAAAACCGGTGCTGTGGAAGAAGTTCGTGCAAAAGTGGCCAGTACCATCAACCAGCACCTGGAACGTGCGGGCTTGTCCGCACGCGTGGACCACCGCAGCCTGTTGGACCAGCAGGTGGCGGCCGCCAACGCGGGGGACTTTGCCCGCGCCGCCAAGTTGGACCGCCAGCCGGAACCCAAGGTGGGCCGCACGGCGACCGCCGCCGCTCGTCGGGGCAAACGCAGCCCCCGCGCCGAACGCGTCCAGCGGGTGCGCACCGAGAACGCCCATCACGCCCAAGCCCAGGCCGACCGCTTCCGCGAACTCAAAGCCCAAGCTGCCGTCGATGGGCGGCTTCAGCACGTGGACGAGCAGGCTTTGCATGCCCGCGCCTTTTTGGAACGCAGCGAGGCAGGCCGGGCCAAGCTGGCCCAAACCATCCCCGCCGTCCCACCAAAGACCGCCGTTCCGCCCACTGCGCAGCGCCCGGCTTCCCGCCAGACCGGGTCGACCATGGCCCGGCGCGCCACCAAGGTGGCCGGTCATCGGGTGGGAGGCGCAGCGCCCCGGCTGGCTCCGCACGTCCACACAAGAGTGATCGGCAACGGTTCCAAGGAGAGCGAGCAGGTGGCGCGTGTGGCCAACGCCTGGCTGGCCACCCTAGAGAAGGATTTGGCTGACCTCTTGAACAAGGCATTGGCCTGGGGGCAGGCCCACCGGGATCCACTGCCCCGTGCCCTGGCCCGAGACTACCTGCACGCCGAAGGCGAAGCCCAGATCGCGACCGTGTTGCGGGACCAAGCCACCGCCGAGCTCAAACAGGCCCGTCGCGATAGGCACGATGCGCGCCATTACCGGGACAAAGGCCAGGCGGGGTTGAAGGGCGCCGGCAAGCTGGCTGACCGCCTGGGCTGGACGCCCAAGTCCCTGCGCGACTTGCAGGACGCGGCCAAGCTCTCCGAGGACCAGGTGGCCATGGCCAAGCAGTCCGAGCGCTTCGCTATAGCCGCCCATGAGAAGGCTACGAAGGAAGCCGAGCGGCAACGCCAGCGGCTCTTGCAAGCGTTCCACAAGGCGCACCCCACCGAGGACTTCCGGTTCCCGGGCCAGTGGCCGCCAGTGGCGCCGTCGCCCACAACTGAGCAGTCACCCAGCAAGCAGCCTGGGGCCGGCACCGGCTTTCTGCCTCCGCGGTTGGAGCCCCCGCGCTTTCGACGGTCCGCACCGCGTTAAGAACGCAAGTGCAGGTCCTGTCAGGGTGTGACGCTGTCGCCCGTGTATGCCTTGATGAGGCCCAACACCTCTTTCTGCCGCTCAGCGGGCAGTCGGGCCACCAACAAGATGACTTCCGCCAACACATCCGAGCTGGCGTGGAAGTAGGCCGGCGGCACGCCGAGCGCCTTGCTTAGTGCTTCTAGGGTCTCGCCGTCGGGCTCTCGCTCCCCACGTTCGTAGCGGGACAGGCGGGACGAAGCCGATTTCTCACTCATGCCGATCAACGCCCCCAGTTCGACCTGCGACAACCCGGCGGCCTGACGCGCTGCACGGAGGCGAAGGCCGAAGACAGAGATTGCGGGCAACGGAGCGGGCATGGGGGACGGGCAACGGATCAGCTCCTTAGTCTGCACGCACTGGCATGATAAGGCACGCATCTGCCAATATGGCAGATGCCGCCATCCGGCGGACAGCCAAGGAATTGATCATGAAGACCGTTCGCACCGTGTTCGCATCGGTGATTGCTGCTGTGAGCCTTTCTGGATGCAGCAGCAATCAGCCGTCCGTCGAAGAAGCCCAAGCTGCCATCGGGGCCACTTTCATTCAGGTTTCCAGCGGATCGATGACCGTGACCGGCTATCGGGACTTCACGCTTTCGGATTGCCGAGACGCGGCCCCGGCCGATGGGGTCGTTTGCGACTTGGCAGGCGACGTGGTCCTGAATATCTCGGGCACCGAGCTGGTGCGTCCCATCATCGAGCCGGTTCGTTTCAGCAAGGCCAATGGCATTTGGACGGCGCACAGGCCCTGACCGCATGAACTCCTACGCAAACGTGGGTTGCGCGTCGGTTCTTCTCGGGGGAGCCGGCCTCGTCTTCGTCGGTGGCGGCTTGGAGATGCTCCAGAACGGAAGCTCATTTGGGTGGCTGGCGGTCTTGGGAGGCATTGGCACCTGGCTGGTGCTGGCCTTCCTCTTCTGGATCACCCACCGGGCCAACCGACGACGGACGTGGATCAACCGCCAGCCTGTCCCCCATCACGCAGAACAGGGTCTCCCCGCGGGGGCTTCTGGCGGGGCTTCCTTTGGACTTGGGCTGCGGTCATCGCGGCCCAAGTGCTAGTGTTTTTAGTCGCTGGCTTTGCCGATGTGCTTCCCAATCCCACGCAAGTCCGGGGCCTGGCAGCGGTGGTAGGGCTGTTTCTGTTGCCCGTTCACGTGGCTTTTCCTGTTCTAGGCGGGTGCGCCTACCGTGTTGTTCGCTCGACCAGAATTCCGAGGGCGGGAGGAACTAACCCTAAACACTGATGGCCCGCGCAAAGGTCCGACCTTCCACTGTGCCCGCGGAAGCTAAATCAATAACTTTCTGGAGTGCGTCCGCATGCACTACGTTACCCAAATTCATCATCGACGGAACCACTGGAACTATTGCCGTCGCCGTAGGGATGTCCCGTTGAACGAGCGTGCCCTCGTTGGTAAAGAGCGGTCCTGAGGCCAATACGCCGAGCAACTGAGCGCGCGTTCCAGGCGTGTATGAATTATCTTTTGTTCTGAACATTATATCTTCGAAAAGAAAAACGGGCGACCCGCTCGACCCGGGAAAGCAGGCTGCATCAATAACAAATTCTTGCCGTCCATTCCATTTCAAAAATGGATGTGACGCCGTGCTTCCTCGCCTCGCCAGCGGGCGATTGTTATGTTCATCCCAAAGTCCGTTAGGGTAGCCAATCATCATAATGGGCTCGATTGCGCGGACGTTTTTCCTTTCATCATGTGGGACAAGGAAATTCTTGTGCAGGAACGTATTCCTAATGAATAACCCAATGTTCTGTACGGCCTCGAAGACATCGCCGACATAAAATGCACACAGATCGACGTCCGCATCTGGGTGGAACACTATTCGTTGCTGGCAGCTTGGAATGAGGAATGTCCGGTGCACATCGCCCGGCGCAACCACCAGCTCGCTAACATCGTCCGATGAACTACGGGTTGTCACAGTTATACGGATCTCGTTGTGCCCGTTTACGACATGCTTATTCGTGAAAATTAGGGGGAAGCTCCCTTTCCCTTCCGGCGTATCAATTTCGACTAGATAGAAGAATCCGGTGCCCACCGACACTGACACACCGTTGCTCCCACACAGTAGCCGGACCGTCGACATAGAGATGTAGGTTGCTGGGTTCACGCGTCCTCCTTGGATACAAAGACACCCTTGGCTTGACAACGGCCAAGGGTGCCATAGTTTGAATTCATGGCCCCCGAGCTTGACCGGCGCGGAGGCGAGCAAGGTAGAAGGCAGCTACACAAGCCCAGGCAATGGCCCCTTGAGGTCAGCGTAACAAGCCTCGGCCATCTGGCAAGCCCTCCCTCTCGCCTTCCCTTCACTCCCGCTTGGACGGCCTGCGTGATCAGCACTAGGCGGGGATGGTTCGTAGCCATCAAACGGTTCTGCTGGTCAGCCCATCATTGGGCAAACGCGCGGCAACCGAGGACTGCGGGCAAGGAGTAAAGCACCCGCGTAACTTGGGTCTACGTGAGACCGTAGGCGAACGCTGGCTCAGCCGCAGCCCGAGAGAGACGCCCGCAACAGACCGTGGGCGGCGTGGACCGGGGGCAGCAGCGGCGACGCTGTGAACCATGCTGGGCCGTCGTGGGGTCGCATCCCACCGGTACACCCGCAGCCGCAAGGCACTTCAACCGCGGGCCGACCATCTCGTTTTTCCTGACCCTCACGGGTGGGGGGCTCGTGCCCTTGCGACCCGCAAAACGGGTCGCAGGGGGGCGCGCTGCCAGCGCCCCCCCGTTGCTCAAGACCGCCGTTGGCGCCTTTCGCGGCCGAGGGGACACTACCAGGAAAACACGCGCACGGGCTTCGTCGCTGGGCGGGCTGCGCTTGGGCTCAACAGCCAAACCACGGGCGGCTGCGCCGCCCTTCTGGCCTCGCTGCCGCTCGGCTCCCCTTGCAGGGTAAAGGCAAGAGGCGGCGCTCCTGCGCCGCCGGGCTTGCGCATCAGCGAAACGCGTTAAACACTGGGGATGGACAAACTCACCCGCCTGGCAGCGGCACGCGCTGCCGAAAAACTGCTGAAGGCCGCTGGTTACAACACAAGCGGCAAGAGCCTGCGCCGAACCATGAAGAAAAAGCGCAAATCCGCCAATGCCGCTAAGCAAGGCAAGAAAACGGGGGAAATGCGTGGCAGCCTCGCTCGCCGATCGATGGGTTGACAACGCCTTGGGCTATATCAGGTTTGGAGCATCGACACTTCAAAGCCCCCGCGCAAGTGGGGGCTTTTCTTTTCAATCCTTGCAGCAGCTGCCCGAGGCGGCAACCGCTTACAAGGCGCTACCCACAATACAGGGCACATCCCCGGCGCTTCACTCCAGTGCACCTCAAATTGCACTCTGTCGGACATGCAGGCGTGCGGCCCGCGTTTGCCCGACCCGACCTGGCTGTCATTGGCCGTTCAAAATCCTCAAGAACGGAACTGCAAAGCCTTCAAAGTAATCTCGATGATCCTGCAAGAACTCTTCAGCGAACAACCTCGCTTCTTCCTTACGGCCCATCAGATACAGGCAAGATGCCACCCGTTCCGGATAGGCACCGAGCATCGGCACGCGTTCTTGCAACAAGGGAAGTAGCCGCTCATAGGTGCCGATGGACAACGCATACGACAAGCCGGCATCCGAATACAAACGCGCCAGCCGAGCCGCTTGCGCTGCAACATCAGTTTCCCGAGTAAAACGAAAAGCCTGCTCCTTAGGTGCCAGCTCTCCCATGTGAACCGCATAGGTGGATGTGCTTCGGCTGTACTTCCGCCCCTCAAGGGAGGTATAAAGTTTCATGATAGGCACCACATGAACGCCGACGAATGGATTGATATCGAGATACTCTCTTTCCAAGCCAGTATTGAGCCCAACCCAGCAATGGAAGCCATGTTCCATCGGCCAGTCCACATCCTGCATTCGATAGCGCGTAAATCCTTCCACCTCAAGCGCCTCATAGCACTTGAGTAGAACAGCCTTCTTGAAGGCCGCATCGCAATGTCCAGTAGCACTCATCAGCAACGCTTCACGTCATAGCACTTCATTTGCGTCGGCTTTCCTGGCTCAAGCCCCGCTTTTTCCGCGTTCGCTCCCCTAGGCGTCACCGGACGACCTGCATCGACATCAGCCTTGATAGCCTTTTGCCCCGAACTTAGTTGAGCACCACCGCTCTTTACTTCCACAACACCCTTATCCTTCGTCACGATGTCCGCCACGCTTCGTTGACCGGTAGATGCTTCCAGTGTAACGCGCTGCCCTGCCACCTTTTCACCAAGCGCTTGGGCTACAGCCTTTTCAGCCCGAGCGCCTTGCGCCGCGTTCTCGGCCATCCTGACGGCCTTGATCGTTGCCCCGGCGCCGCCTGGCACAAATGGGACAGCAGCTGCCAGAGAATCGACGGCCACGCCAATCGAATCAACGACACCTGCACCAACATTGCCTTCGCTAAAGTTTGAGTAGGCGCTGGTTGCCCCCAAGGTTATGTTCGCAACATCCCACACGGTTTCGACGATGCGACCGTCCGGATCTTTGAATTTGTATGGATTTCCGTTCGCATACCGATACCGATTGAACTGCCCCACAGGCTGCTCATACGCCGTCACCGGGTCTACGGACAGGAAGACACCCAACTGCGGATCCATATACCGCTGCTGCATGTAACTTAGCCCGGTAGCCGCATCACTCACATGTCCTGTGTATCCAGGCCCATCCGTGACCTGGCCACCGACCACCGCCCCATAGGGCTCATAGTCATAGCGCTTGATCACCTTGCCATTGGCATCGGTCTCTGCAACAACAGAACCAAGCGCATCGGTATGAATGTAAGTGACGGTCTGCGCGCTTACGGGCGGCACGATGGACAGCCCCACCAACAGCACACAGCAAAGCCAAGCACCTAGGGCCGTCAGCTGCCGAAAATACTTCTTCCATTCCCTGACGTGGGTAAGCCCCCCACCTGCCGCTCCGAACCTGAGCATCCTTCCACTCCCTGAAAGAGCCTTCCAGCAAGGCTTTGCATTGATAGCACAGGAATGGGCTGGTCCGGTATCGCTGGACCACTGATGGCACGGCCGTTATCAGAGTTCCCTGCGCACCTCGACAAGCCCGTCCGACCTGGACGCCCTCAAAGATTCACTGCCGCCGTAGGACACAGAACTCAAGGTGCCATCCGGCAGAGCGAACGGCTACAATGCCCGGGGCACAAAACAGGGCACACTCCCGAATTGTGAATGCCAAGCGGTTCAAGGGGTTGGGTCGGTCTCAACTGGATCCCCCTCTCCCCGCCAAGTTACGAACTAAGCCCCTGATTTCAGGGGCTTTTTTCTTGGGTTCGTATGTGGCCCCATACCCCGACCCATACTTCGTCAATTCGTTGATTCCTGGGACGCGAGAGTGCACGCAAGCAGTTTCAGATGACCGACCTGCGTGCATCGCGAAGCACGCCGCTCCCTCGCCACCGCCTCTGACAGCCGTAACGAAATGAGGTGCCGCATGCGCAAGGTCCTGAGCGCGCGTAGCAGCATGAGCGTCCAGGCAAGCGACCAACACCAAGAGCTGCTGCGCGCTGCGCGTCAGCGGCCCGTAGAAGCAGTTGAGAGGCAGTTGAGCAGATGGGAGGGCGCAGGCAGTCCAGCGCCGTGCGTACCCCGGCGTGCGCACTCGTCTCCCCGCCACGCCTGCGCACTTCATAGGGTGCTTTTTCTGCATCACCTGCACAAAGGCCAGGAACAGGCCCAGCAAGGCTATGGATGACGTTGAGAGGGCATCCAACTACCTGCGAAACCCTGCGCCAAAGGGATATCTGGCAGGGGCATCAGCCACCAAGTGGGAGCCAGATTCGCAGACACCAGGAAGAAGCGAAAACAAGGCGTCCAACAGTGTCCAAGAAGAAAACTCCCACTACTTACAGTGTTTCAGGAAGGCTATGAATGAGGGTCTGAAACAGAAAACGTGTGGCGAGCATCGCACTGGCAGATTTGCCAACAGTTTCCTTGGAATGCCTTGTAGCGCAGTGCTTTTCAGCCATCTCTGCTCTCAGATTGACACCCACATTCCAGCAACAGTTTCCGACATTGATGCTTTTTGGTGTTTCAAGTGCGGCAGGTGTTGCGCAAGTCTAATATGCAATTTAAATCAATTAGTTACGGCACCATCGCCGATTCCGGCCACGGTGTAACACAGGTGTTACCGGTGTTACAGCCTACCCGCCGCGACGCCCCCTCGAAGACCTGCCCGCCTCGCTCCTGGCGCCGACTTCGGTGGTCAAGCCATCGGGGACTGTGATATGAGATATGACGATGGGGTCTTGGCGAAAGGCTCTTTCAAAGGGATTGGAAGGATGGAACGGCTTGGGGGAATTGCGTGCCGCGCGTCTGCGCGCCGAAAGGGGATGAGAACGCATTTTGGCAAGCTGAGCGTCTTGGGCGCTTGGCTCTGCTGGCTGCTGTTGGTGGGCCTGGCACTGCCGCCAATCGCAACTGCTCAGACGGTCACTTACATCCATACCGATGCACTTGGCTCGGTCGTTGCCGAAACCGATGAAGCTGGCAAGGTGATCAAACGGTACGACTATGAGCCCTACGGGGGTGTCGTGGACGGACCGGTTAAGGATGGGCCTGGCTACACTGGGCACGTGAGCGATGCTGCCACGGGGCTGAGTTACATGCAGCAGCGCTACTACGATCCCCAGCTGGGACTCTTTCTCTCTGTAGATCCCGTCTCACCAAACGACAAACCGGGCTCCGCCGTCAACCGCTATCGATACGCTGCGGGCAATCCCTACAGATTCGTTGATCCTGATGGTCGCCAGGAACGGGCGGCGGAGAGACATGCCGACTCGGTGGCGAGCTCACCCTCTGCATATGATACGTTCGGCCCCGCAGCACTTGCGGTAACAACAGCGATTGTGCGCGCGACGCCAGTTATTGGGCCTGCTGCTGCATCGGCAATGTCTGGCTCCATTAATTCGGCGCAACCACTGGCCCTGCCAGCACCAGCACCTGCAGCGCCCTCTGCGCCAACTCCTGCCGCTGCCCCGGCGACACCTTCTGGCCCGAGCTATGTCGTCTCGTCGAACGGAACAGCATTCCCGGTGCCCGCAGGCGCGAGCGGACCAACTCCGGTCATCAACCCCGCAGGAAAACAGACCGGCGTCGCATTTACTGGGGGTGCCGGAGGCAGTAATGGGCAAGTAGCCACCATGCGGATGATGGACCCAACCCCTCCCAGGGGAAACAGTCCTGGATATCCAGCTGGCTATATCAAGTACGAGAATGCTGGAAAGCAAGGCGTAGATCCGCTCTCCGGGAAAACGCTACCTAATTCGAAGTCTCACTTCCCAGTCAGATAGGCCTGAACATGATCGAGCACCAAGCGGAAGCCCTCCGGCCATTGATCGGGAAAAATGTGACACTGGGGATTGAACATGGCATGGCCACGATAGGTACGCACGATGGCTGGGAGTTGCATATCTACAACTCTTTCAGCCTCCTTAGCGATGGCATTGCGGAGAACCCTCCGCGCTCAACGCTGAGCTTGGTGCTGGAGGATTGCCGTTTCGATCACGAGACAATGGTTGTGCAGTTTTCTAGAGGGGTCACACTCACAGTCGACTTAAGTGACGATGGCTACTCTGGCCCAGAGGCGATGCAGTTGAATAGTCCAGATGGAACTATCGTGATCTGGAACTAAGTTCGATGCAGCAGCCGCTACTCGCACTGGGATCGCCCCTGTTTCGACTGAGGCAGTAGTTTGACCTCGCCCCTGCAGGGGTAGGCATTTAGCTCGCTGAACGTTCTATTTCGAAGGGGGCAAAAGTGATGACCTCCTCGCCGATCCATTCGTTGGCCATGGCCAAGCGCGATTGCAAGGGAGCCAGTTCCATCGACGCCCACACGGTGGCCGCATCCCGAATCGAGCCGAATCCACCGGCATTCTGCGGGACGATACCCAACAGCTGCGGGGGGATGCGCAGCGCGGCCAGAATGTCATCACGAGTCACACGCTTGATGCCGGTGAACTCATCCTTGGCCGCCACTTCGCTGATCGGGATCAGCTGCAAGCCATCCTTCTTGCCATTGGGCGAATGCACGAACAGGTTGCGGAAGTTGCCCGGCCCACGCGAGTCTCGCAGCGCCTCCTGCAAGGCGTCTACGTCCATGCCCTCCGGCTGCGGATCGGTCATGTAGAGGATGAACCCGGCGTGCGAGCCGTTGGTGTAGTACCTGCGACGGAACAACTTGGCCGATTCGTTGAGCAGCGCCGACTACGGCCAGCCACTCCGGCAAGACGAATGGGGCCGGCGGATCCTGCCGCGCGGTCATTCCCACGTGTGGAAAGCATAGCCCAGAAGCCACTGCGCCCCACTGCACGCCATCGCGACCGGATGCGCCTCGCCATTACCCGCCACCGACGCACCCGCCTGGTACAGGCGCCTGCATTCCGCACGGTCGTTCGAGTGGGGGAGAAGTCACCTGTAAAAGGATCGGCATCGCTCCATGTACCCTGGAACGCTTCGCCCCCTCCCAAGGTCTGGACGGTTGAAATGCAGCCGGGCAACTCCATGGCATTTCCCATGAATCTCCGCCTCTACCGCCCCGCCGATGCCAGCGCCTGCCTGTCGATTTTCGACAGCAACGTACCCACCTACTTCGCGCCCGAAGAGCGCAGCGACTTCGAACGCTTCCTGCGCGAGCAGGCCACGGGCTGTGCATTCCAGGTGATCGAGCGCGATGGAAACGTCGTCGCCTGTGGTGGCCTCTCGCGCCGTAGCGACGGCAGCGCCGGCTTCTGCTGGGGCATGGTGCAGCGCGCGCTGCACCGCCAGGGACTGGGCCGCACACTGGCACTCGCGCGCCTGCACCAGGCTGAAAGCGATCCGTCGATCGACCGCATCGCGCTCAGCACCAGCCAGCACACCCAGGGCTTCTATGCCGGCCTGGGTTTCCAGGTGGCGCGCATCGTGCCCGATGGGCATGGCGCCGGGATCGACGCCGTTGAAATGGAGCGGGAGCTCTAGCGCTCCCGCCCCGGTGCCATCCGCGCAGGGCGTGGTTCTACCGCCCGCCTGCTCCCTCAGAACCCGACGCGCAGGTTGATCTGCCCACCCACATCGCGGCGGCCATCGCCATGCTGGCCCTGCACGAACATCGACAGCTGGCTGTTGCGACCGAGGCCGACCGCCACACCCACCTGGCTGACCAGGGCATTGCGTGCCATCACCGCGCTGTAGACATCGAAGGCGTCGCCGCCCACCGCAAAGCGGTTGCGGCTGGCTACATCGGTATCCCCCGACGCATGCTGCCAACCCAGGCCGACCGTCAGCTGCGCCGGGAAGCGCTCGCCGCTGCCCACGTCCCAGCGCCCACGCACGCCCACGGTACTGACATTGAGCGTGTCCTTGCCGCCTTCCAGCACCAGTGCCGCGCTGCCACCCTGCTCCACCGCACGATCGCTGTCGACCCAGTGCTTGGTGAACTGCACATAGGGCTGCAGCTGGGTCCTGCCGTGGGTCCATGTCCAGCTGCCTTCCACCTGGGCGATGGTCACATCGGCATCCTGGCGGCTGTACAGGGTCTGGCCCAACAACGGCACTTCACGCGTGGTGCGCGTGCGGTAGTCACCGCGCGACACGCTGCCACCCACCGCGAAGCCGTTGTTCCACTGTCCCTGTGCATACAGGCCGAACGTGTGGCCACGCAGGCGGGCCCGCGAGCTGCGATCATACAGCCGCGTATCCAGCCGTTCGTTGCCGGCCGCTGCACCCAGCACCACATGCTCGCCCAGCTGCCAGTCGACACCGGCCATCAGCGCATTGCGATTGGCGCGGATCTCATCGCCATTGCCGTCGCCATCCTGCCTGAACACCTTGCCGCTGCCGGCCAACCAGGCCGAAGCGCGCTCGCCACGCACGGTCGGCAACTCGCTGCCGAGTCGCTGGCGGATGCCTTCTTCCAGGTAGTTGTCGTACAGCAGCACCGCGCGGCTGGCCGCGTGCACTTCACCGGAGAGCTGTTCGAATGCGCTGCGCGCAGTGCCGGCGTCATACATCAGTACCGTGTTGTACAGGCCCAGGGCCCCGCCACTCTGCGGCAGGCTGTCCAGCGCCGCGGCGGTGTTGTACTGGTTGCGCGTGTTGGCCACGGTGGTGAACGCTGCGGTCTGCGCCACGTCGATCTGCAGGTTCGCCGTGTTGGCGGTGTAGACCGGGGTGATGGTCAGGAAGGCCGACGGCGAGGTTGCCGAGGCGAACTGCCCACTCACGCCACCGCCCGCACTGACCACCGTGTACTGCTGGCCCTGCTGGTAGCTGGTGCTCGGCGAAATGGTATTCACCCGCACGGTGCTGCCGCCCACATTCGCGCTGCCGCCGGCCTGCACCGTGTCGCTGCCGGTGGCGCCCAGGTCGATGCCCAGCGTGCTGCCCGGTGACAGGTTCAGATTGCCGCCCACCGTGATCGTGCCGGTGCTGTTGCCTGCACCACCGCCATTGCCCGGGCCATTGCCTGGCGACAGCACGCCGCCGCTGGACACCGTCACGCCACCGCCGGTACCCCCGATGGTGCCGGTGCCGGACAGGGTCGTGCCGCTGCCGATGGTCCACTGTCCGCCGATGTTGCCGGTGACATTCAGGCCGCCGCCGGTGACCTGGCCGGTGCCGCTGAAGCCACCACTGTTGCCGCCCAGATTCAGCGTGCCCGGGCCGGCCTGCACGATGCTGCCACCGCCGGTGATGCTGCCGCCAAGCGTGGTGGTGCCACCGGTGTTGATGACCAGGCCGCCGTCGTTGGTGATGTTGCCGATGATTGAGCCGCTAGCCCCACCGTTGCCGACCTGCACGGTGCCACCGGCATTGATGGTGGTACCCCCGGTGTAGGTGTTGTTGCCGGTCAGCGTGAGGGTGCCGGTGCCGGCCTGGGTCAGGCCGCCACTGCCGCTGATGGTGCCGCCCACCGTGCTGTTGCCGCCGACGTTGAACACGAGGCTGCCGTTGTTGCTGACATTACCGGTGATCGCACCGCTTGCGCCCCCATTGCCGACCTGCAGCGTGCCGCCGGTGTTGATGGTGGTGCCGCCGGTATAGGTGTTGTTGCCGGTCAGGATCACGGTGCCGGTGCCCGCCTGGGTCAGGCCACCGCTGCCGCTGATGGCGCCGCCGACGGTGGTGGTGCCACCCACGTTGAACACCAGGTTGCCGTTGTTGGTGACGCTGCCGCCGATGGCGCCGGTCGCACCGCCATTGCCTACCTGCAGCGTGCCTCCCGTGTTGATGGTGGTCGGGCCGGTATAGGTGTTGTTGCCGGTCAGGGTCAGCGTACCGCTGCCGGCCTGGGTGAGGCCGCCACTGCCGCTGATGGTGCCGCCCAGCGTGGTATCGCCCGCCAGGTTGGACACCAGCGTGCCATTGTTGGTGACATCACCGACGATTGAGCCCGTTGCCCCGCCATTGCCCAGCTGCAGCGCACTGCCGGCGTTGATGGTCGTGCCGCCGGTATAGGTGTTGGTCCCGGTCAGCAGCAGCGTACCGCTGCCCGCCTGGGTCAGGCCGCCGCTGCCACTGATGGTGCCGCCCAGCGCGGTGTTGCCGGCCACGTTGGAAATCAACGCGCCATTGTTGGTGATGTCGCCAGCGATGGCGCCGGTCGCGCCGCCGTTGCCCACCTGCAGCGTGCCGCCGGTATTGATGGTGGTCCCGCCGGTGTAGGTATTGTTGCCCACCAGGGTCAGCACACCGCTACCGGCCTGGGTCAGGCCACCACTGCCGCTGATCGCACCGCCGACCGTGGTGTTGCCCGCAACGTCGAACACCAGGCTGCCGTTGTTGGCAACGTTGCCGGTGATCGCGCCGGTCGCACCGCCATTGCCCACCTGCAACGTGCCACCGGCATTGATGGTGGTGCCGCCGGTATAGGTGTTGTTGCCGGTCAGGGTCAGCGTGCCGCTGCCGGCCTGAGTCAGGCCGCCACTGCCGCTGATGGTGCCACCGAGCGTGGTGTTGCCGGCCACGTTGGATACCAGCGCACCGTTGTTGGTGATGTCGCCGACGATCGCGCCGGTCGCACCGCCGTTGCCGATCTGCAATGTGCCACCGGCATTGATGGTGGTACCGCCGGTGTAGGTGTTGTTGCCGGTCAGCACCAGCGTGCCGCTGCCGGCCTGGGTCAGGCTGCCACTGCCGCCGACTACACCGCCCACGGTTGCCGTGGTGCCGAGGTTGTAGACCAGGCTGCCGTTGTTGGTGATGTCGCCCAGCACCGAGCCGGTGCTGCCGCCGTTGCCGATCTGCAGCGTGCTGCCACCGTTGATGGTGGTGCCACCGGTGTAGGTGTTGTTGCCACTGAGGGTCAGCGTGCCGGTACCGCTCTGCACCAGGCCGCCGGTGCCACTGAGGACGCCGGCGAACGTGGTGCTGGCGTTGTTGCCGCCGGTGGTCAGCGTTGCACCGCCCAGCACCACGCTGGAACCGGTCACGCCAGCGAGGCCTCCGATGCTCTGGCTGCCACCGGCGCTGATATCCAGCGTACCGGCACCGGCCAGGTTGACCGTACTGGCACCGGACAGGCTGCCACCGGCCGCCACCGCCAGCGTGCCACTGTTGATGGTGGTGGCGCCGGTATAGGTACTCGCACCGCCGAGGGTGACCGTCGCCGCGCCATCCTTCAGCAGGCCGCCAGCGCCGCTGATCGGGCCGTTCAAGGTCAGTGCGTTGCTGCCGCCCAGAGTCAGCGTGCCGCTGGCCAGCTGTACGGTGTTGGCCAGCGTCAGCGCGCTGGTGCCATCCAGGCTGGCGTTGCCGCCTACGGTCAGCGCACCGGTTCCCAGCGAACCGTCGTTGCCCAGTAGCAGGCCACCGGCATTGAGGGTCACGCCGCCCGTGAAGACGTTGACGCCAGTCAAGCCCTGGATGCCTGCGCCGTTCTTTACCAGCCCCCCTGCACCTCCGATGGTGCCGGCGAACGTGGTATTGCCCACGCCATTGAGGGTCAGCGTGCTGCCACCCAACGCCAATGAAGAGCCTGCCACGCCTGCCAGCGAACCGATCGCCTGCGCGCCCCCCGCACTGATGTCGAAGGTGGTACCGGCGTTGGCCAGGTTCACCGCACCGGTCGCAGCGAGGCTGCCACCGGCGCCGATCGCCAGCGTGCCGGCGTTGATGGTGGTGCCACCGGTGAAGGTGTTGGTGCCGGTCAACGTCTGGGTACCGGAGCCTTCCTTGATCAGCCCACCGGAGCCGGCCACCGAACCACTGAACGTGCCATTGGTGGCGTCTCCGATCGTCAGCGTGTTGGCGCCCAGATTCACCGTGCCGTTGCCGATCAGGGTACCGAACTGCTGCGTGCCGCTGCCTGCCGACAGATCGAAGGTCGCCCCCGAGGCCAGGTTGACGATGCCACTGGCGTACAGGCTCGCGCCCGCACCCAGTGCCAGCGTACCAGCGTTGATGTTGGTGCCGCCGGTATAGGTGTTGGTGCCGTTCAAGGTCAGCGTCGCGGCACCCTCCTTGGTCAGGCTACCGGTACCACTCAGGTTGCCGTTGAGGGTGAGGTTGTTGCTGCCCAGGACGGTCAACGCGTTGCTGAGGATGAAGTTGTTGCCGAGGATGACCGCAGTGTTCGAATCGAGCGTCGCAGCGCCTCCGACCGTCACCGTACCGGTGCCCAGCGCAGCATTGTTGCCGACCACCAGGCCACCGGCGTTGAGCGCCACGCCACCGCTGAAAGTGTTGGCGCCATTGAGCGTCTGCACGCCCGCACCGTTCTTGATCAGGCCGCCACTGCCGCCGATCACACCGCTGAAGGTGCTGTCCACGGTGCCGCCCAGGGTCAGTGTGCTGCCGCCCAGCGCCACCGTGCTGCCTGCAACGCCGGCCAGCGAACCGATGGCCTGGTTACCCGCGGAGATGTCGAGCGTGCCCGCACCGGCCAGGTTCACCGCGCCGGTTGCGGCGAGGCTGCCACCGGCACCGATCGCCAGTGTGCCGCTGTTGATGGTGGTCCCCCCGGTGTAGGTGTTGGCACCGCTCAGAGTTACGGTGGCCGCACCGTCCTTGATCAGCCCGCCCGTGCCGGAAATTACGCCCCCCAGTGTCAGCGCCTGACTGCCGAGCAGATCGAGGCTGGCACCCGCTGCCAGCCCGATGTTGTTGGCAAGGCTGACGCCGGTCGTTGCATCCAGCGTCGCGTTGCTTCCGACCGTCAACGCACCGCTGCCGAGCGCAGCGTTGTTGCCGACCACCAGGCCACCGCCGTTCAGTGCAACGCCACCACTGAACAGATTCGCGCCACCCAGCGTGAGGATGCCGGTGCCATTCTTGACCAGGCCACCGGTGCCGGAAATCGTGCCATCGAAGAGGCTGTTGCCCACACCACCAAGTGTCAGCGTCTGTGCCCCCAGGCTCACCGTCGAGCCGGCCACGCCGTTCAACGATCCGATGGTCTGGTTGGCACCTGCGGTGGAGATGTCGAAGCCGGTGCCCGCAGCGCTCAGCGTCACCGCGCCGGTCGCGGCCAGGCTGCCGCCCGGACCAATCGCCAGCGTGCCAGCATTGATGAAGGTGCCGCCGGTGTAGGTGTTGGCACCGGTCAGCGTTTCGATGCCCGTACCCACCTTGGTCAGGCCACCGGTGCCTGTGATCGAGCCACTGAAGGTGCCATTGGTGGCGCCGCCGACCTCGATCGAGTTGGCACCGAGGTTCACCGTACCATTGCCGACCAGGGTGCCGAATTGCTGCGTGCCGCTGCCGGCAGACAGATCCAGCGTGGCACCCGTGGCGAGGTTCACGGTACCGCTCGCCGCCAGGCTGGCACCGGCCCCCAGCGCCAGCGTGCCGGCATTGATGTTGGTGCCACCGGTATAGGTGTTGGCGCCGTTCAAGGTCAGCGTCGCGCTGCCATTCTTGGTGAGGCTGCCGGCCCCGGACAGGACGCCGTTGAGCGTCAGTGCATTGGTCCCGAGCACGGTCAGCCCGGCGTTGAGCGCGATGTTGTTGGCCAGCGTTGCCAGGCCGGTGGTATCCAGCGTGGCGGCACCACCAACGGTCAATGCGCCGGTGCCCAACGCTGCATCATTGCCAAGCACCAGTCCGCCCGCGTTGAGCGTTACGCCGCCGCCAAACGTGTTGGCACCGGACAGCGTCTGTACGCCCGCGCCTGCCTTGATCAGACCGCCGCCGCCACTGATCACGCCATCGAACGCGGCGTTGCCGGCCGTACCGAAGGTGAGCGAATTGCCGCCCAGCGCCAGGGTGCTGCCACCCGCACCGTTGAGCGCGCCGATGGTCTGGCTGCTGCCGGCACCGGAAATATCAAAGCCAGCGCCTGCACCCAACGTGACATCACCTGCTGCAGCAAGGCTGCCGCCCGTGCCCAGCGCCAGCGTGCCGGCATTGATCGTGGTACCGCCGGTATAGGTGTTGGCACCGGACAGCGTCAGCGTGGTGGCACCATTCTTGACCAGGCTGCCATTGCCACCGACCACGCCCGACAGCGTCAGCGCAGTGCTGCCCGGCAACGTCAGTACGACGCCCGAGCCCAGCGTGACCGCATTGCCCAGTGCCACCGCAGCGCTCGCATCAAGCGTGGTACTGGCATTCACCGCCAGCGCGCCGGTACCGAGCGCATCATTCGCACCCACCACCAGGCCACCGCCGTTCAAGGTCAGGCCGCCACTGAAGGTATTGGTGTTGTTGAGGGTCAGCAGGCCCGCACCGTTCTTGATCAGGCTGCCATTGCCGGCCACCACGCCACCGAGAGTGAGATCGTTGCTGCCACCCAGGGTCAGCTGCGTACCGGCACCGAAGTTCACTGCGTTGGCCAGGTTCAGCGCCACGGTGCTGTCCAGCGTAGTCGTGCCACCAATGCCCAGTGCACCGGTACCGAGTGCGCTGGCGTTGCCGAGAACCAGGCCACCGTCGTTGAGTGCAAGGCCACCGCTGAAAGTATTGGCACCGGACAGCGTCTGTACGCCCGCGCCTGCCTTGATCAGACCGCCGGTACCATCGATCACGCCGGCAAAGCTGCCACTGCTGGCGCCGCCAAAGGTCAACGACTGCGCGCCCAGCACCAGCTGGCTGCCTGCCACGCCGTTCAGCGCGCCGATGGTCTGCGCCGCACCGGCTGCGGAGATGTCCAGCGTCGCACCGGCACCGGCAAGATCCACCGCGCCGGCCGCGGCAAGACTGCCGCCCGCCCCCAGCGCCAGCGTGCCGGCGTTGATGGTGGTGCCACCGGTGTAGAGGTTGGCGCCGGACAGGGTGAGGCGGGCCGCGCCGTCCTTGATCAACCCACCGGCACCGAATACCGGACCGGTGAGCGTCAGGTCATTGCCGCCCAGCACGGAGAGATTCGCACCGGCGGCCAGGCCGATGAGGTTGCCTATGGTGAGTGCAGACGTTGCATCCAGCGAAGCGTTGCCGCCCACGTCCAGCTGGCCGGTACCCAGTGCCTGCGCATTGCCCAGCTGCAGCAGGCCCGCGTTGAGGCCGACACCCCCGCTGAAGGTGTTGGGTCCATTCAACGCCAGCGTGGCCGTACCATTCTTGACCAGGCTGCCAGTGCCACTGATGAGACCGCCCAGTGACACGTCCTGGCTGCCCAGCAGATCCAGCGCCGCGCCTGCCCCGAGGTTGACGTTGTTGGCGAGGTTCAGCGCTACTGAACTGTCCAGCGTGGCAGTGGCGCCCACCGACAGTGCACCGGTGCCCAGTGCGGCGGCGTTCCCCAGGAACACGCCGCCGCCGTTGACGGTGAGCCCACCACCGAAGCTGTTGGCGCCGTTGAGGGTCAACGTGCTGGCACCGTTCTTCACCAGCCTGCCGGTACCGGACACCACGCCACCCAGCGTGATCGCCTGCGAGCCCGGCAACGACAGCGCCGCACCCGCGCCCAGGTCAACATTGTTGGTCAGGCTCAACGGGGCGCTGCCATCGAGCGTGACGTTGCCGCCGATGCCCAGTACTCCAGTACCGAGCGCGCCGCTGTTACCCAGCAGCAGGCTGCCGGCGTTTGCATTCAGTCCACCGCTGAAGGTGTTGGTGCCGTTCAAGGTCAGTGTCGATGCGCCATTCTTGACCAGGCTGCCGGTGCCCGTGATGTTGCCGTCCAGGGTCAGGTTCTGGCTGCCCGGCAGGGTCAGGGCCGCACCGAGGTTGATCGCATTGCCCAGGTTCAGCGCCGCAGTGGCGTCCAGCGAGCCGTTGCCACTGACCGTCAGCGCACCGCTTCCCAGCGCACCGGCGTTGCCCAGCACCAGGCCACCGGCCGCAAGATTCACCCCACCGCTGAAGGTATTGGCACCGGTCAGCGTCTGCACGCCGGTACCCTGCTTGATCAGCCCACCGGTGCCGCCGATCACGCCGGCGAAGGTCTGGTTGGTGGCATCACCGAAGGTGAGCGTGCTGCTGCCCAGCGCCAGGGTGCTGCCCGCCACACCGGACAATGCACCGATGGTCTGGTTGCCACCCAGCGAGATATCCAGCGCGCTGCCAGCGCCGGCCAGGCTGACCGCGCCGGTCGCCGCCAGGCTGCCACCACTGGCCAATGCCACCGTTCCGGCATTTACCGCCAGCCCACCAGTGAACATGTTCGCGCCGCCCAGCGTCAGCGTGGCAGCGCCGTTCTTGACCAGGCTGCCGCCCCCACCAATGACACCCCCCAGCGTCAGCGCATTCGAGCCCAGCACATTGAGCGAACCACCGGCGCCAAGCGTGATGCCATTGCCCACGGCGAGCTCGGCGCTGGCGTCGAGCGATACCGCACCGCCGACGTTCAGTGCCCCGGTTCCCAGTGCACCGCCGTTGCCCAGCACCAGACTGCCCGCGTTGAGTGCCAGACCACCGCCGAACGTATTGGCGCCGTTGAGGGTCAGCGACGATGCACCATCCTTGATCAGGCCGCCAGCGCCGCTGATCACCCCGTTGAAGGTGAGCGCCTGCCCGCCAAGCAGATTCAGGCTGGCACCCGATCCGAGGCTGACAGCATTGGTCAGCGCCAGCGCCGTGGTGCCGTCGAAGGTGGTGTTGCCGCCGACAGAGAGCGTACCGCTGCCCAGCGCGGCGGCATTGCCCAGCAACAAGCCACCGGCGTTGAGCGCAACACCGCCCGTGAGGCTGTTGACGCCCGACAGGGTCTGCACGCCGGTGCCGAGCTTGATCAGGCCGCCGGTGCCTGCGGCGAACGTGCCGCTGTAGCTGGTATTGCCCAGCCCGCCCAGGGTCAGGGTGTGGCTGCCGAGGTTGACCGAACCACCAAGCCCGGCCAGCGAGCCGATGGTCTGGTCGGCCGCCGCCGAAAGATCCAGGCTGGTGCCGACGCCCAGCGTGATCGCACCGGTGGGCGACAGGCTGCCGCCCGCGCCCAGCGCCAACGCGCCCCCGGCCAGGTTGAAGCTGCCGCTCAGCGAATTGGCACCGTTCAAGGTCAGCGTGCCGGCACCGTTCTTGGTCACGTTGCCGGCACCGGATATCGAGCCACTCAATGTCAGCGCATTGCTGCCCAGCAGGTTCAGCGAGCCCCCGCCATTGACCACCAGGTTGTTGCCCAGGGTGAAGCCCGCCGTCGTATCCAGCGAGGCGCTGCCACCGACGGTCAGGTTGCCGCTGCCGAGTGCACCGGCATTGCCCAGCAGCAGGCCGCCGGCATTGAGGTTGACGCCCCCGGAGAACAGGTTTGCGCCGCCGAGAGTAACAATGCCGGTGTTGTTGACCGTCAGCCCACCAGCGCCTGAAAGCACGCCATTCAAGCCGAACGCATTGGTCCCGGCCAGGGATAGATTGCCGCCGAGGTTGAACGCATTGGCCAGATTCAGACCGGCCGTGGAGGATGCGATGGCACCGCCGTTGGCCGTGAACAGCCCGGTGCCGAATGAACCGGCATTGTTGAAATTGACCAGGCCATCATTGAGCGTCGTCGGGCCGGATGCGCCCCATGCGCCCTGCAGGGTCCAGGTACCGCTGTTGACGGTGAGCTTCTGGAAGTTGAGGTACTGGTTCCAGCCCAGTGTGGTCACCGCTCCGCCGGTGCCTGACCCGGGACCGGCGGAACTGTTCTGCAGCACCAGCGCGTTGTTGCCCGCACCGCTGCCAGTACCCGCGTCGACCGTTCCCGCTGCCGCAACCTTCACCCCGGTAACACCCGTAATCACGCCGGCAAGGGCGGTGCCACCGCCGGCCGCAACGCTGGAACCCGACACTGCGGTGAAGGTATTGCCGCCGGTTGAATCACCCAGATGAACGCTACCGTTGACCGCCCCCGCATTGAGGAACGTATTACCGCCAGAAGCGCCCAGGCCGACGCGTCCGTCGATGGTACCGGTGTTGGTCACATTCGCTGCCGCGCCACCATAGGTCACCACCGTGGTCGCGTCGGAAACGCTGCCCACACCGATCAAGGACGTGCTGATCAGGCCGGCATTGTTGATGGTGGTGGTGCCGTTGACGTTCTGTGCCACCAGCGCCTGTCCACCGAAGCCCAGCAGCGTTGCGATGTTGACGACACCCTTGATCTGTCCGCTGGCGTTGTTGTTGACGACGATCGCGCTGTTGTTGGCAGAACCATTGCCGATGACCAGGCCGGGCGAGGCGAGGACGATCGAGCTCGGATCGATCGTGCCATTGTTGTTGACCGTCACGTTGTCGCCGGTCAGCGTTGCTGCGTTGCCTCCACCTACAACCGGCGGCGTACGCAGCAACGCACCCGCGGCGATGTTCAGCGTGAGGCCGTTGGTCGCGTTGGAGTAATTGTTGATGGTGGTGGTGCTGTCGCAGTTTACGGTCGTGGTACCCGTACACGCCGCGAATGCCGATCCACTGGCCAGTGTGGCGGCCAATGCCGCCGCCAACTGGTGCGCCCGCAATCGCGGTACCCGCCCTGCGCTGACCGCGCTTCCCCCGGGATTCCGGGCGACCTCCGAAGCAACCTGCATTACCCCAAGGGCACGATTGAAAACCAGACGGTAAATGCGGTTCATCGGTAAATCTCCATGAAAAGACCGGATGGCACAGCTGGCAGGTTTTTTTTGGAGACAATGCGGGCCGCCCCTGCTCCCGATACGGGGACAAGGCCTGAAGGCATTAACTCCTGAAAATCTTCACATCTTCACGTGACCGCACCCCGGGACGGGTACGTCAGCGTGTCCATCAAGACGAAAACTCCCCGATTTCGCCCGACGAATGGCGGCACTGTGCGACCGGCGGTGCCAGCGGCATGTGAATCACGCGCGCCATTTTCATGACGCACGTCAAATAAAAGGGGCCGGCAGAATGGTTTTGCCGAAAATGCATATCGTTGTATGTGGCGGGGAATCCGTCCCCGCCATGAGTAAATAAATTCAGCTACTGGAGAGTTTCATCAGCACCAGGCCGGAAACAATCAGCACCGCTGCACCGATCCGCATCGGGCTGACCTGCTCACCCAGGAATACGATGCCGACCACGAACGCGCCGACCGCGCCGATACCGGTCCAGATCGTGTAGGCGGTGCCCAGCGGCAGGCTGCGCATGGCCACCGCCAGCAGCCAGAAGCTGGCGATCATGCCGATGATGGTGACCACGGTGGGGGTGAGCCGGGTGAAGCCTTCGGACTGCTTCATGGACACGGCCCAGACGATTTCCAGCAGGCCGGCAAACAATAGATAGATCCAGGCCATGACGGCCCTCCTCTTGGTAGGGCCAGGCCGTCCTGGTCTTTGATTCCCGATGTGGGGGAGGTCGTTCCTCCTGGCCGGCATTCTAGCAACGGGGGCCACGCCCGGCCGCCGTGGCCAGGAACGGGTTACAGCCAGTTCAGTGCGTGAAGCTGGCGTCGATGGCCCCGCCTGCGCTAGAATGAGGGCCTGCCATCGGTAATCCGATGTGCGGTCCGGCTGTGGTCTCCAGCGCATCGCGCGCTGCTTCCCCTGATCCGTGAACTGGCCGCCCACCGGGCGGCCAACGTCTCTATGGTGGCCCCGTCGGCCCCTCGCGACGCTAGGTCGAAAACCCCGCCAGGGCCGGAAGGCAGCAACGGTATCGATCGACGCGGGCGCCGAGGCCAGCCGGCGGGGCCACCGCCTTTTCGGGCGACCCACGGCCCTGGCAGCCGCCACCCTTGGTTGGCGCCCCTCGCCGGGCATGGCCCAGCACTACTGCAGCGCGCGCTCCAGCGCCTCCAGTTCGGCGGCCAGCGCCGCATCGGCGGGCTGGCCGGTCCTGCTCACGGCGGATCCTGCACCAGTACGTCCGGCGCGGTCGGGTCAGCCAGCGGCACGCACTGCCCCGGCTGCGCCACGCGGTGCCCGCGCGCGGCCAGCGCCTGGCCATCGGCCACGCTGGCGTAGTGGTAGAGCATCATCCGCGCCTGCAGTTCGATGCTGTACTCGCGCTCCAGGTCGTCCACGCCCGTGTGTGACGGGTTGCCGTGCAGGCCGCAGTCGTGGGCGATCAGTTCGTTGTCGTTGGCGTAGCGCGCCAGCATCTCCGGAATCGGCCGGGTATCGCCGCTCCAGGTCAGCGCACCCTGCAGGCGCAGGCCATAGGCCGTCTCCGGCCAGTGATGGCGCACCGGAAACACCTCCAGGCGCACCCCCTCATGCCAGAACGCCTCGCCCACCACGATCAGGTGGAAGGCATCCCAGAAGTTCGCACCGCCCTCGGCCAGCACGTTCGGATAGTCACCAATGCGCTTGTGCAGCAGCGGCACCACCGTGGCAGGCACGTACAATCGCACCTTGCCGCGCCGGTGCGCATTGAAGAAAGTGTCCACGAACAGGCGCTCGAAGCCGGCTACATGGTCCAGGTGCACATGGGTGACGAACAGCGCCTGCGGCATGTGCCCGTAGTGCGCCTTGAACGCGGTGAGGCCTTCACCGCCGCAATCGATGGTCAGCCACGGGCGACCACCGCGCTCGATCACCGACATCGGCGATCCCAGCTCGACCGCCGACGCGTTGCCGACGCCGAGGAAACGCAACGACCAGTCCATCAGGTGCCCCGGTTCCAGGCCATGTCATAGGCACGGCGCAGCCGTGCGTAGTCCTTCTGCACATCTTCCACGCTGCGCTCGCCGCGCAGCTTGACCAGCGAGCGCAGCAACCGCTTGAGGTTGCGTTCGCGCCAGCCAGTGGCCGGGATGCGGATCACCCCACGGTCGAAATCGATCAGCCAGCCATGGCCACTGCCATCGAACAGGATGTTGTGCGCGTTGAGGTCGGCATGGTCCAGGCCGGCACGGTGGAAACGGGCGATCAGCCGCCCGGTCTCTTCCCAGGGCGCGCCCCGGCCCGCAACCAGTGCGCGGTCGGCCAGCGAGCGCACGCCCTCGATCCGTTCCATCAGGATCGCGGCCCGGTAGCGCAGGCCCTCGCGCATGTAGAACGCGGCGATCGGCCGTGGCACCGGCAACTTCTTCTCGCGCAGCGCGCGCATCAAGCGGAATTCGGCGAAGCTGCGGGTCCGGTCCGAGCCGCGCCAGAGGTACTGGTCGAGGCTGATCCGGGCCGCCATGCCGCCGCGCAGGTAGTGGCGCAGCACGCTGGCACCGAACGGCGCATCGACGAACCAGGCGCTGCCGCGGCCGCCCTCGCCCACCGGGCGGGCCTTGCTGCCCCAGTGCTGGGGCGAGAACAGGCCAATATCGGCTTGCCGCAGCCGCTCGCGGTCGAACAGAATGGCCCCGATGCCGCGACCCTCGCGGCATGGCGTCAGCGCTTCATTGGCGTCGAATGCGACCATTTCATTGAGTCTACAACACATGGCATCAGCGTCCTCCTCCTTGTGCCTCCTGCGCCTGTCCGCACTCGGCGACGTCACCCACGTGGTGCCCCTGGTGCGCACCCTGCAGGCTGCGCGCCCGGACACGCCGATCCACTGGATCATCGACAAGGTTGGCCACAAGCTGCTTGACGGCCTGCCCGGCGTCACCTTCCATGCCTACGACAAGAAGAGCGGCATGGCCGGGGTCAAGGAACTGCGCAGGCAACTGCCACCGGGGCGCTTTGAAGCGCTGTTGCAGATGCAGGTCGCGTTCCGCGCCAACCTGCTGTCGGCCTTCATTCCGGCCGAGCGCCGCATCGGATACGACCGCAGCCGCTCCAAGGACCTGCACGGGCTCTTCATCAACGAGCGTATTCCCGATCGCCCCGGCATCCACGCGCTGGATGCCATCGGCAGCTTCTGCGAGCCGCTGGGCCTGCGCCAGACCGAAGTCAGCTGGGATCTGGCGGTGCCGCCGTCCGCCTTCGAGTGGGCCGCCGCACAGTGGCAGGACGATGGCCGCCCGGTGCTGATGATCTCACCCTGTTCCAGCCACGTGCGGCGCAACTGGTATGCGGACCGCTATGCAGCGGTGGCCAACCACGCCGCACTGCGCGGTTGGCGGGTGGTGCTGTGCGGTGGCCGCAGCGAACTGGAGCGCCACATGGCCGATGCGATCCAGGCGCAGCTGCAGACGCCGGCACTGGACCTGGTCGGCAAGGACACGCTCAAGCAGCTGCCCGCCCTGCTGGCCCGCGCCAACCTGGTGATGACCCCGGACTCGGGCCCGATGCACATCGCCAACGCAATGGGCACCAAGGTGCTGGGACTGCATGCGGCCAGCAACCCGAACCGTAGTGGCCCGTACTCGGACCGCCGCTACTGCGTGGACCGCTACGACGACGCAGCGCGCAAGTACCTGGCCAAGCAGGCCACCGATCTGAAGTGGGGCACCAAGATCGAATTCGACGATGTGATGGAACTGATCACCGTCGAAGACGGTATCGCTGCCTTCGAACGCTACGTCGCCGACCACCTGGGGTGAGCGGCGGCCTGCCCGGGATCACGTGCGCTGCGCGTAATCCTGATAGGACTTCTCTTCCACGTACGCCGAACCCAGCGCCAGGTTGATCGCCTTCTTGATGCGTGCGCGTTCGTCGTTGCGCAGGTAGACGCTGCGCGCCAGGTCGATGAAGCCCTGGTCGAACGCCTGCGCCTTCTCCTTCAGCCGGATGTCGTCCTCGATGTCCCAAAGCTGCTCGTTGACCGCCTTCAGCTCGGCACGCAGCCTGGCGATGTCCTTCACCGCGGCCGGGTGTGCCATCCAGGTCTGCTCCAGCGCCGACAGCTCCCTGCGCACATTGGCCAGCTTGCCCTCGTCGCTGATGCGCTCGGACTTGATCTGCAGGATCGAGATCTTGTCCAGCAGCTCGCCGAAGGAAACGGGGACGAGGATTTCAGCGGTCATCGGGGAAAGCTCCAGCAGGTGATGCGTACATGGTAACCCGCAGCGTCCGCACGGATATCCCGGGTAGATCCACGCCATGCGTGGATGAGCCTGCCAGCAGGAACAGCATCCACGCACCGCGCGGATCTCCCATGATGCATCTGGAGGACCAAGCCCCTCTGTTGAGGGGCTGCCCCGACAGGGGCGGGGAGAGGCCGGCAAAGGGAGGGCCCCACGCGTTGCGCAGCAACGTGTGGGGCGACGCGCGCAAAGCGCGTCGTGTCCCGCGCCAGATCAGGACATGGTCAATACGCCGCAAATCCCGATGTGCATCCACGCATGGCGTGGATTCACGGAGGCAATCTGGTGGAACAAGCCCCTCTGTTGAGGGGCTGCCCCGACAGGGGCGGGGAGAGGCCGGCAAAGGGAGGGCCCCACACGTTGCGCAGCAACGTGTGGGGCGACGCGCAGAGCGCGTCGCGTCCCGCGCCAGATAAAGAAAAAGGGCTGCCTTTCGGCAGCCCTTTTTCTTTATCTGGCGGAGAGGGGGGGATTGTCGGGTGCATCCATGCACCCGCCCCTTCCGCGCTACGCGCTCCAGGGCCAGCCTGCGGCTGTCCGGTTCTGCTCCTGCAGAACCGTCGAACCCCGTCGGGGGTTCTCATCCCCTCGCATCAGGGGTGTCGATCACTACAACAACCGCCTGCATCTCCCGAACGTTGGCCAAGAAAAAAGCCGCCCAGTGGGCGGCTTTCTTCTTTGTCTGGCGGAGAGGGGGGGATTCGAACCCCCGAGGCGCTATAAACGCCTGCCTGATTTCGAGTCAGGTACATTCAACCACTCTGCCACCTCTCCGGGTGGTCCCCGGCGAACCGGGGACGCGCATCATACGAGGAAGTGAGGCCGGCGACAAGCCATTCCGGTCAACGAAGTGAAAATTTCCTGAGTGCATGCCTTGCCGGATGCCTGCAGCCCCCTGATGATGCCTGTCTCCCCAGCAATACCCCGCCCCCGCACACCATGATCGAATTCGGACACCTCACCCATCCCGGCCTGCGCCGCGAGCTCAACGAAGACACCTACTACGGTGACAGCGAGCTGGCCCTGTGGCTGGTGGCCGATGGCATGGGCGGCCACGCCTGCGGCGAGGTGGCCAGCGCGCTGGCCCGCGAAACCATCGTGCGCGAGATCCGCCGTGGTGCGCCGCTGGTCCACGCCATCCGCACCGCCGACGAAGAGATCATCCGCGCCTCGCGCAGGCGCAACGACACCCTGCCGATGGGCACCACCGTGGTCGCAGCACGCGTGCAGGGCAATCGCTACGAAGTGGCATGGGTCGGCGACAGCCGTGCGTATCTGTGGCGCGATGGCCAGCTGGCTCAGCTCAGCCAGGACCACAGCGTGGTGCAGGAGCTGGTCGCGCAGGGCAACCTGACGGCCGAGCAGGCACGCGCGCATCCGCATCGCAACGTGGTCACCCAGGCGCTGGGCGTGACCGATCCTGCACATCTGAACGTGGCCACCACCAGCGGTGAGCTGCGCCCAGGCATGCAACTGCTGCTGTGCAGTGACGGCCTGACCGAGGAAGTGGACGACCGCAGCATCGCCCGCACCCTCGCCTTCGACGATGCCAGCGCGCAGGAATGCGTGGACACGCTGGTCGCCGCCGCGCTCGACGGCGGTGGCCGCGACAACATCAGCGTCATCCTGGTGCGCTGCCACTGAACCTGGTGCATGAGCCGAGCATGGGCTCGGCTCTACAGTAGATCCACGCCATGCGTGGATGTTTATGCGCTGGCGGGCTCTTCCACCTTCGGGCCATCCCACAAGGCGTAGCCGGCCTTCTTGCGCAGTCGTTCCAGACGCGCGCTGTGCGCTTCCAGCTCAGACGGGGTGGCCACCACGCGTGGGCGCGGCAGCAGTTTGCTGGTATCGAAGGCCTGCAGCGCGGCACCGGCGCCACCGCCGTCATCGTCGCCCATGCCGAAGCCGATCTCTTCCTGGCCCGAGGTCAGCGCGATATAGACGTCACCCAGGATCTGCGCGTCGAGCAGGCCGCCATGCAGCGCACGGTGCGAATTGTCCACGCCCAGGCGCTTGCACAGCGCATCCAGCGAATTGCGCTGGCCCGGGAAGCGCTCGCGCGCCATCACCAGGGTATCGATCACCGTGCAGCGATCGGTGATCTTTCCATACTGCGGGCCCAGCAACGACAGCTCGTTGTCGAGGAAGCCCAGGTCGAACGCCGCGTTGTGGATGATCAGCTCGGCGCCATCGATGAAGGCCAGGAATTCATCGGCGATCTGCGCGAAATCCGGCTTGTCAGCCAGGAACTCCAGGGTCAGGCCGGTGACTTCCTGCGCGCCCTGTTCGAACTCGCAGTCCGGCTTGATGTACTGGTGGTAGTTGTTGCCGGTCGGGCGGCGCTTGAACAGCTCCACGCAGCCGATTTCGACGATGCGGTTGCCCTTCTTCCACTCCAGGCCGGTGGTTTCGGTATCGAGGATGATCTGACGCATGGGCTCAGTTTACCGGGCTGGCGTCGCGGATCTTGATGGCCGCGTTGCGGGCCAGGGTATCCACCCGCTCATTGTCCGGATCGCCGGAGTGGCCCTTCACCCAGCGCCAGTCGATCTGGTGCCGCAGCGTCGCCGCATGCAGGCGCTCCCACAGCTCGCGGTTCTTCACCGGGTCGCCGCCGGCGGTCTTCCAGTTCTTGCGGATCCAGCCGGGCATCCATTGGGTCAGCCCCTGCCGCACATACTGCGAATCGGTGTAGAGCACGATGTTGCACGGCTCGGTCAGCGTTTCCAGACCGGAAATGGCCGCCATCAGCTCCATCCGGTTGTTGGTGGTGTGCGCTTCGCCGCCGCTCAGTTCTCGCTCGTGGCCCTTGTAGCGCAGCAGCGCAGCCCAGCCGCCGGGGCCGGGATTGCCAAGGCAGGAACCGTCGGTGTGGATTTCAATGGTTTTCAATACAACTCCAGATCAGGTAGCAACGGTGCCGTGCCAACGCACCGGCAACGGTTTCGGCCCGGGCAGGGCCAGCGTTCGCTTTTCAGCATGGAACAGGCAGGCCGCGCGCAGTGGCGACCAACCGCCCGCGCGACGGCTGCCGGCGCCGCGCCAGAGCGGGCCGAGGAAACGCATATCGTCGCACTCCAGCCCGTGGCGGCCGAGCAGCAGGCGGATCCGCTGCGGCGTGCGCACCACCAGCCCGTGCTGGCGCCAGTGCGTGCGGTAAGGGCTGAACGGGTTGAGGCTGCTCAGCCACAGGTGGCCGCCCGGCATCAGCACGCGCTCGCACTCATCGAGCAACCGATCAGCGTCGGCTGCGGTGACATGCTGCAGCACGACCGCATTGACGCTTTCATTGGCCAGCGGCAGCGGCAACGCACAGCGGGTGTCGCCGGCATAGCCGTGCCCCTGCCGGTACAGGCGCAGGCCGCGCCCGCCAAGCTGCGCATCGTCCAGCCATGCCGCACTCGGCGCGATCCACAGCCAGGGCTGCACCGGCAGCAACGACAGCTGCGGCAGCAGCAGTTGCCGCTCCAGAACGCGCAGGGCTTCCGCCGGTTCGCTGTCGAACCACGGGGTCTGGCTCGCTTGACGGGTGCTCTGCAGCGCGGGCATGGTCCAATTCTATGCGACTGACTGCCCTGCCCGCATTTGCGGACAACTACATCTGGACGTTGATCGACGACGACGGCGCCGCCGTGGTCGTCGATCCTGGCGATGCCGCGCCGGTGCTTGCGCTCGCCGATCAGGGCCTGCGCGTGGACACGATCCTGCTCACCCATCATCACGATGACCACATCGGTGGCGTGCCCGTGCTGCAGGCACGTTTTCCCGGAGTCCGGGTGATCGCGCCCGCCGAGGAGCGCATCCCTACGGCAACCGAACGGGTCGGCGAAGGTGAACGCGTTCAGGCACTGGGCCGGGCGTTCCACGTACTATCCGTGCCCGGGCATACCCGCAGCCACATCGCGTTTCACACTGCTGAACATCTTTTCAGCGGAGATTCGTTGTTCAGCCTGGGCTGTGGACGCCTGTTCGAAGGTACGCCGTCCCAGCTGCTGGCATCGATGCGCAAGCTGGGTACCTTGCCCGCGCAACTGCTGCTTTGTTGCGCTCATGAGTACACCGTGTCAAATGCCGTCTTCGCGCGGCATGTCGACCCCGCCAACGCTGCCTTGAGGCAGCGCCAAGAGGAGGCTTTGGCCATGCGCCGCGATGACCGTTCCACCCTGCCGGTAACCCTGGCCAACGAATTCGACTGCAATCCGTTCCTGCGTGTGCACACTGCGCCGATCCGCGCGTCGGTGTCGGCACACCTGGGCCGTGACGTCGTTGACGACGTCGACGTGATGGCCGGTCTCCGGCACTGGAAAGACGGCTTCCGCGCATGATGCGCCGAAGTCTGCCGCTGGCCTTGGGCCTGATCCTGGGGCTGGCCGGAACCGCCAGCGCCCAGTCGCTGGGCGCTGGCATCGGCCAGAACCTGACCGCCGCCGCCGCCCTGCCGCTGGATCCGGCCGCGTTGCCGGCCGCGTCGGTCCGCAACGGCCAGGAGATCTTCTCCAGCTTCCGCGATGGCCTGGCCGAGCCCACCTGCAATGCCGAGGCCACCAGCCCGCGCTGGCAGAAGCAGTTCGCCCACGCCCCGTCGCGCCTGGCCAACCAGGATGACGATGCACTGGTGCTGTTCGGCTATGTGGTCGAAGAGCTGCGCAAGGCCAACCTGCCCACCGAGTTCGCACTGATTCCCTTCGTGGAAAGCGGCTACCGGCCCAATGCCCGCAACGGCAGCGGCCCAACCGGCCTGTGGCAGTTCATCGCCACCACAGCGCGCAATCACCGCGTGCCCATGGCCAACGGCTACGACGGCCGCCTGTCGGCGGTCGATTCCACCCAGGCCGCAGTGCGCTACCTGAAGACCCTGCACGGCATGTTCGGCGGTGACTGGCGCCTGGCCACCATGGCCTACAACGCCGGCGAGTACCGCGTGCTGCAATCGATGCGAAAGGCCGGCATGAACGCGCAGAACGCCAAGCCCTCGGCGCTGCCCGGCCTGTCGCCGGTCACCCATGCCTACGTCGAGAAGCTGCATGCCCTGGCCTGCGTGCTGGAAGACGTGGAAGACCAGCCAGGGGTCATGGCCTCGCTGGACCGCACCGTGCCTGTACTGAAGGACCACACCCTGCCCGCCGGCACCAGCGTCCAGCAATGGGCCGCACAGCGCGCACTGGACCCGGCCAGGATCGTCCGTCTCAACCCCGCCCTGGCGGGCGGTGGACGCGTCTCGTCCGGCACCACCCGCGTGCTGGCGCCGGTCTCGGCCGCCAACGCGACCGTGGCGGACACCGCCACCGCGCTGGTGGCCAGTAGCGTACCTGTTGCCGCCGCCTCGCCAGCGCCGCAGGTCGCCAAGACCGTGGCCGCGATCGCCGATCGTCCGCGCAGCCGTCGCCACACCGTGCGTAATGGTGAATCGGCCTGGACCATCGCCCGCCGCTATGGCATGCCGGTCAAGGCGCTTCTGTCGCTGAACGGCCTGAGCGGCAGCAGCGTGCTGAAGCCGGGTGCGGTGCTGCGCGTCGAAGACTGACGCGCAGGCCAAGCCCTCCTGTAGAGCCGAGCCCCTGCTCGGCTTTTTTCTTGCCTGCGACTTGTCGGGGTTCATGACCAGCCGAGCATGGGCTCGGCTCTACAATTCAATTTCCAGCAGCGCCCGCACGAAAAAAAGGCCCGGCAATGCCGGGCCTTCTTCGATCTGCTCGCCGCGAGGCTTACAGGTTCGCTTCGGTGGTCTGGATCATGAACTTCTTGCGCATCGCCTCGATGTAGGCCTTGGCCGCGGCCATGCCGTCGATCTGGCTCAGCTGTTCCTTCAGCTGCTTCTGCTGCTCTGCGGTCACTTCCTTGATGTCGCCCGGATTGACCTTGTTCACCGCGAACAGCAGCGCGTGACCATTGACGTCGACCTTGCCATAGCTCGGCTTGCCTTCAGCCGGCACCGGCGCACTGAAGATCGCGCGGTTGATTTCCGGGGTCGGCACCGGCTGGCTGCGCGGCAGGCCCGGCATCGGGCTCAGCTGCAGCTTCTCGCTGGCAGCCAGCGACTGCAGGGTGGCGCCCGCCTTCAGCTTGGCCAGGATGGCATCGGCCGCCTTGTCGCTGGCCTGGCGCTGGCGATCAGCACGGATCGCAGCGATCACCTGTTCGCGGGCCTTGTCCAGCGGCAGGGCCTGTTCCGGGGTGTGTGCAGCCACACGGATGACCACGCTGTGGTTGGTCGCGCCGCCCAGGGCGATCGGGTCACTGGCGGTACCGTCCTGCACCAGCACGTCGGAGAAGGCGGCACGCAGCACGGCCGGGTCAGCGGCGATGCCGCTGGCGGTCGCGCGGGTGATCGGGCCCAGGGTCTGCAGCGGCAGGTTCACTTCCTTGGCGGCGGCCGCCAGGTCGCTCGGGCTCTTGTTGATGGCATCGACCAGGCGACCGGCCAGTTCGTTGAAGCCGCGCTCGCCGTCGGCCTTCAGCTGCTCGGCAGCCAGCGTGTCACGCACTTCCTCGAACGACTTGCCCTGGCCACCGCGCACAGCGGCCACCTTGATGATGTGGTAACCGAACTCGGTCTTGACCGGGCCGATCACGTCACCGGCCTTGGCCGCAAACAGCGCGTCCTCGAACGGCTTGACCATCGCACCGCGCTCGACCCAACCCAGGTCACCGCCCTGGTCCTTGGAGCCCGGATCTTCCGAATTGGCCTTGGCCAGCGCAGCGAAGTCGGCACCGGCCGCCTTGGCTTCGGCAGCGATCCTGTTCGCCTTGGCTTCGGCGCCGTCACCGGTGATCAGGATGTGCGAGGCCTGGCGCTGCTCCGGCGAGGTGAACTTTGCCTTTTCCTCTTCATAGCGCTTGCGCAGGGTCGCTTCATCGGCCGGGGTCGGTGCCGGCAGGTTCGCACCGTTGATCTCGACGTACTCCAGCGACACGCTCTCGGCCTGGCGGAAATCCTTGCCGTGGCTGTCGTACCACTTCTTGATCTGATCATCGGTGACCGGCGCGGTATCGGCCGGTACGGGCGGCAACGCGGCCAGCTCGACGTCGCGGGTTTCGCCCAGCAGCTTCAACAGGCGCTCGGTCTCGGCCTGGGTGACGAAGCCGGAGCTCTGCAGGCCCGATGGGATCACCGACTGCTGCAGGCTCTCACGCACCAGTTCCTGGAACTGGGTCGGGGTACGCGGCGGATTGCCACCGGCCAATGCCAGGCGGTAGTTGTTCTCGTTGAACTTGCCGTTCGAATCGAGGAACGCCGGCATGGTCGCGATGTACTCGCGCACCGCGCCATCGCCGATCACCACGCCCGCCTGTTCACCGACCAGGCGCACGACCTGTTCGTCGATCAGCTGATCGAGCACGGCCATCTTGTTCTCGGTGCTCTCGAACGCGCGCGGGTCGAAGTTGTCGCCCTGCTGCTGGCGCTCACGCATGCGCTCCTGCTCGAAACGCGTGCGGAAATCCTGCGAGCTGATCTCATGGTGCTGCCACAGCATGCGCACCGGCCACCACGACGGCGCCGAACGCCACCAGGTAGGCGGTGCGGAAACCTTGGCCACGTTCTGTGCGCCAACGCCACCGAGGTAGCTGTTGTCGATCACGAACAGGAACGGAATCATCAGCAGCCCCAGGATCACGGTGACGATCCAGCCTGAGGTCTTGTCGCGGAGTTTCTGCAGCATGGTGAGGAATCACAAGGCCTGATTGGCGAGCCCGGCAGTGTAACCCGCTTCGCCGCAGGGACCAAAAGCAGCACTGACGCGGCCTGCGCCCACTTGCGCAGGCACGCATCATCAGTGCATCGGCCAACTCCATCCTGGCGCAAAGAAAAAGCCCCCGGCTTGCGCCGAGGGCTTTTAGAGTTGGCGGAGCGGACGGGACTCGAACCCGCGACCTCCGGCGTGACAGGCCAGCATTCTAACCAGCTGAACTACCGCTCCGCGCTTGAACTTTGCAGGTGCCCAGTATATCCGAAGACTCTCTGGAAACCCAGCCCGATGAACACTTTTTTCAAAGTTTTTTCACAGGGACTTAAGAAGTCTGCAATGGCGGAGCGGACGGGACTCGAACCCGCGACCTCCGGCGTGACAGGCCAGCATTCTAACCAGCTGAACTACCGCTCCGTTCTTGCAAAGACTTTTTCGCCTTCCTCCCGTACCTCTCGGTGAGAAGACAAGGCCCCCAGCCTTGAACCGGGGGCCTGGATGTAATGGCGGAGCGGACGGGACTCGAACCCGCGACCTCCGGCGTGACAGGCCAGCATTCTAACCAGCTGAACTACCGCTCCGCGTTGTTACCTTTTTGCTTTCAGCCGGCCTGGACCGGGGAGAAAACAAAGCCTCCAGCTTTTGGCCGGAGGCCTCGTTGAATGGCGGAGCGGACGGGACTCGAACCCGCGACCTCCGGCGTGACAGGCCAGCATTCTAACCAGCTGAACTACCGCTCCACACTCAAACTTTTACCGCGGTGCTGTGGTGGGTGCTGAGGGTTTCGAACCCCCGACCCTCTCCGTGTAAAGGAGACGCTCTACCGCTGAGCTAAGCACCCCAGCGAGCCGCTTAGTTTACAGCATCCTTCAGGGCCTTGCCAGCCTTGAACGACGGATTCTTCGAAGCAGCGATCTTGATGGTGTCGCCGGTCTTCGGGTTGCGGCCGGTGCGGGCAGCACGGTCGCGGACCTGGAAGGTACCGAAGCCAACCAGGGTGACCGCATCGCCGTCCTTCAGCGCCTTGGTGATGGCAGCAACGACGGCATCGACAGCGCGGCTGGACTCTGCCTTGGTCAGGTCGGCAGCTTCAGCAACGGCATCGATCAATTCGGTCTTGTTCATTCTCTACAACTCCTTTGGCGGTGGGTTCCGCTTATTCGACAGGGAAGCAACCGCACGCCATCTGCATGCGGCCGCCATGTGGAAACGGTTCGCCGAATCCAGCGATCACCAGACTGCGACCACTCATTCGCGAGTGCTGCTTTTATACCAGTGGCCCTACCCCCACGCAAGCTGGAAAGCCAGCAACGACGCGGGTTTCGGGCCATTGGACAGCGCGCGTCAATGCTTGACGCGCGCGTTTCCACTCGGTTTGGCCTTGCTGCGCACCGTGACACGCTGCGCACTCTTGCGCGCCTTCTTCGGTGCCAACGGACGCTCCAGCGCCAGGTCCAGGACTTCTTCGATGTACTTCACCGGCACGATCTTCAGATCGCGGGTGACGTTGGCCGGGATGTCGGCCAGGTCCTTGCGGTTCTCTTCCGGGATGATGACCGTGCGGATGCCGCCACGCAGTGCGGCCAGCAGCTTCTCCTTCAGGCCACCGATGGCAGTGACGCGACCACGCAGGGTGATCTCGCCGGTCATCGCCACGTCGGCGCGCACCGGCACCTTGGTCAGCATCGACACCAGCGAGGTGACCATCGCCGCGCCGGCACTCGGGCCATCCTTCGGCGTGGCGCCATCGGGCACGTGCAGGTGCACGTCGTGCTTCTGCAGGAAGTCGCTGTCGATGCCAAAGCCCACGGCGCGCGAACGCACCACCGACAGCGCGGCCGACGCCGATTCCTTCATCACGTTGCCGAGCTGGCCGGTAAGGATCAGCTGGCCCTTGCCCGGCACCAGGGTCGATTCGATCTGCAGCAGGTCGCCACCGACTTCGGTCCAGGCCAGGCCGGTGACCAGGCCGATTTCATTCTCTTCCTCGGCACGGCCGAAGTCGAAGCGACGCACGCCCAGGTACTTGTCCAGGTTCTTGCTGGACACATTGACCAGCGCCTTGGGCTTCTTCGCACCCTTCTTCGCCTTCACCGGCTGCGGGCCGGCCAGCGCGATCTCCTTCACCACCTTGCGGCAGATCTTGGCGATCTCGCGTTCCAGGTTGCGCACGCCCGATTCGCGCGTGTAGTACCGCACGATGTCCTGGATGGCGTCACTGCCGATTTCCAGTTCTTCCGGCTGCAGGCCGTTGGCCTTGACCTGCTTCGGCACCAGGTAGCGGGTCGCGATGTTGAGCTTCTCGTCCTCGGTGTAGCCGGGGATGCGGATCACTTCCATGCGGTCCAGCAGCGGGCCGGGAATGTTGAGCGAGTTCGAGGTGGCCACGAACATCACTTCGGACAGGTCCAGGTCCACTTCCAGGTAGTGGTCGTTGAATGCGTTGTTCTGCTCCGGATCGAGCACTTCCAGCAGCGCCGAAGACGGATCGCCACGGAAGTCCATCGACATCTTGTCGATCTCGTCGAGCACGAACAGCGGGTTCTTGCTGCCGACCTTGTTGAGGTTCTGCACGATGCGGCCCGGCATGGAACCGACGTAGGTACGGCGGTGGCCACGGATTTCGGCCTCGTCGCGCACGCCGCCCAGCGACATGCGCACGAACTTGCGGTTGGTGGCCTTGGCAATCGACTGGCCCAGCGAGGTCTTGCCCACGCCCGGCGGCCCGACCAGGCACAGGATCGGGCCTTTCATCTGCTTCACGCGCGACTGCACCGCCAGGTATTCAAGAATGCGCTCCTTGACCTTCTCCAGGCCGTAGTGGTCAGCATCGAGCGTATCCTGCGCGACCTTCAGGTCCTTGCGCACCTTGCTGCGCTTCTTCCACGGCACGCCCAGCAGCCACTCCAGGTAGTTGCGCACGACGGCGGCTTCGGCCGACATCGGCGACATCTGCTTGAGCTTGTTCAGTTCATTGCGCGCCTTGGCTTCAACCGCCTTCGGCATGCCGGCCTCGGCAATCTTGCGGGCCAGTTCTTCCAGCTCGCCCGGCGCGTCGTCCAGGTCACCCAGTTCCTTCTGGATGGCCTTCATCTGTTCGTTGAGGTAGTACTCGCGCTGGCTCTTCTCCATCTGCGACTTCACGCGGCCGCGGATGCGCTTCTCCATCTGCTGCACGTCGATCTCGCCGTCGACCAGCCCGACCAGCATCTCCAGGCGGTCACCGACGGCCAGCGTTTCCAGCAGGCGCTGCTTGTCGGCCAGGCGCACGCTGATGTGCGCAGCGATGGTGTCGGCCAGGCGCGCCGGCTCATCGATGCCCGACAGCGTCTGCAGCAGCTCCGGCGGCAGCTTGCGGTTGGTCTTCACGTACTGCTCGAACAGCGACATCAGCGAGCGGGCAATCGCCTCGACCTCGCGCGCCTCGCGCTCGTCGGTGGCGTCGATCTCCACGGCCTGGCCATGCAGCGAGCCGTCGCGCTCGTCGACGTGGGTGACCTGCACGCGCGACAGGCCTTCAACCAGCACCTTGATGGTGCCGTCGGGCAGCTTCAGCAGCTGCAGCACCTGCGCCAGCGTACCGACCTGGTAGAGGTCGGCCGCATGCGGGTCGTCGGTCTCGGCCGACTTCTGCGCCAGCAGCAGGATGCGCTTGTCCGCCTCCATTGCCTGTTCGAGCGCGTGCATGGACTTGTCACGGCCGACGAACAGCGGGATGACCATGTGCGGGAACACCACTACGTCGCGCAGCGGCAGGACCGGCAGGTCGAGGGTTTCACTTGGGGAACGGGCCATGGGGGCTCCAGGGAAGGGGGAAAACCGCCTCCGGGAGGGCATCTTCCGGAGACAAAAAAAGCCGATGGCCCCGTTATGGGGCCATCGGCTTTCAGATGCAAGGCATTCCTTTAAAATCCTTTCCAATCAACAACCTGGAAGGATCACTCGGCGCCTGCGGCCTTCTGTTCAGGGGCGGCCGGGGTCTGGTAGATCAGGTACGGCTCGGACTTGTGCTCGATCACCGATTCGTCCACGACCACCTTGCTGACGTTCTCCTGCGACGGCAGGTCATACATGGTGTCCAGCAGGACCGATTCGACGATGGTGCGCAGGCCACGGGCGCCAGTCTTGCGCTTGAGCGCCTTCTTGGCGATGGCCGACAACGCGTCCGGACGGAACTCCAGTTCCACGTTTTCCATCTCGAACAGCTTCTTGAACTGCTTGGTGATGGCGTTCTTCGGCTCGGTCAGGATCTTGATCAGGGCCGGCTCGTCCAGCTCCTCCAGGGTCGCGACCACCGGCAGGCGGCCGACGAACTCGGGAATCAGGCCGAACTTGATCAGGTCTTCCGGCTCGACTTCCGCCAGCACCTTGCCCACTTCCTGCTTGCGCTCGCTGCTCTTCACCTTGGCGCCGAAGCCGATGCTGCCGACGTCGGTGGAACGCGCCTGGATCACCTTGTCCAGCCCGGCGAACGCGCCGCCGCAGATGAACAGGATGTTCTTGGTGTCCACCTGCAGGAATTCCTGCTGCGGGTGCTTGCGGCCGCCCTGCGGCGGAACGCTGGCCACAGTACCTTCGATCAGCTTCAGCAGGGCCTGCTGCACGCCTTCGCCGGACACATCGCGGGTAATCGACGGGTTCTCGCTCTTGCGCGAGATCTTGTCGATTTCATCGATGTAGACGATGCCCTGCTGCGCCTTCTCGACGTCGTAGTCGCACTTCTGCAGCAGCTTCTGGATGATGTTCTCCACGTCCTCGCCCACGTAACCCGCTTCGGTCAGCGTGGTGGCGTCGGCCATGGTGAACGGCACGTTGAGCAGGCGGGCCAGGGTCTCGGCCAGCAGCGTCTTGCCCGAACCGGTCGGGCCGACCAGCAGGATGTTCGACTTCGCCAGTTCGACGTCGTCGTTCTTCTGCCGGCTCTCGATGCGCTTGTAGTGGTTGTACACGGCCACTGCCAGCGTGCGCTTGGCACGGTTCTGGCCGATCACGTACTGGTCGAGGACCTCGAGGATCTCGCGCGGCTTGGGCAGCGAACTGCGCGCCGACTGCGCCTTTTCCTCAAGTTCCTCACGGATGATGTCGTTGCACAGCTCCACGCACTCATCGCAGATGAACACGCTCGGACCCGCAATCAGCTTGCGCACTTCATGCTGGCTCTTGCCGCAGAAAGAGCAGTAGAGGATCTTGCCGGTGTCCGTGGAACGACCTTGGCGGTCTTCGCTCATGCTTCGCTTACCCAGTTACCCCACCCGCTGAACGGGGGTTCGATTCGAGAATAGCACAGGGCCGAGGGGACACCAGTCCCACCCGACCCTGCAGGAACGAGGCCTCCCTGGCCCCGTGAAGGCCGGTCAACCGGCCTGGATCGACTCATCCGGACGACGCTCCAGGACCTGGTCGACCAGACCGTAGGCCTGCGCCTCGAAGGCGCTCTTGAAGTTGTCGCGCTCGGTGTCACGGGCGATCGTCTCCAGCGACTGGCCGGTGTGCTTGGCCAGCACCTCGTTCAGGCGCGAACGCAGGGTCAGGATCTCGCGCGCGTGGATGTCGATGTCGGTGGCCTGGCCCTGGTAGCCACCCAGCGGCTGATGGATCATCACGCGCGAGTTCGGCAGCGCATAGCGCTTGCCGGCTTCGCCCGCGGCCAGCAGCAGGGCGCCCATCGAGGCGGCCTGGCCGATGCAGGTAGTGCTCACATTCGGCTTGATGTACTGCATGGTGTCGTAGATCGCCATGCCGGCGGTGACCACGCCACCCGGCGAGTTGATGTAGATGTTGATGTCCTTTTCCGGGTTTTCCGATTCCAGGAACAGCAACTGCGCCACCACCACGTTGGCCATGTGATCGTCGATCGGGCCCACGAGGAAGATCAGGCGCTCCTTCAACAGGCGCGAATAGATGTCGTAGGCACGCTCGCCGCGGCTGGTCTGCTCGACCACCATCGGAACCAGGTTCAGGGCTTTGGTTCGGTTGTCCATTACGTGAGGTACCTATCTTGGGGGGCAACAACCCCGCGCCGGCAAAGGCGCGGGGCATCCGGTGATCCGCCCGGGCTTACTGGCGGATCGCGTCCTGGAACGACAGCTTCTCTTCGGTGTGCTGGGCACGCTCGGCGATCCAGTCGATCACCTGCTCTTCCATCACACGGTTCTGCAGGCCAGACATCAACTGGGGGTCGTTGCGGTACATCTCAATGACCTGCTCCGGCTCTTCGTAGGTCGAAGCGATCAGACGCATCGTTTCATTCAGGCGCTTGGCTTCCAGGCGCAGGTCGTTGATGCGGGCCACTTCACCGACCAGCAGGCCGACCAGCACGCGCTTGGCGGCAGCGTCCTTGAAGCCTTCGTGGGCATCGGCCGGGATCTCGCCGACGTTCTGGCCGTTGCGACGCAGCTGCTCAACCTGCTGGGCCAGCATGGCGCGGGCTTCGTTCTCGACCAGGCGCGGCGGCATTTCGACCGAGGAGTAGGCCGCGATCAGCTGCTCGCCCACTTCGCGGCGCAGGCGGTTCATCAACGCACCCTTCAGCTCGCGCTCCAGGTTGGCGCGGATGTCGCTGCGGAACTGCTCCACATCGCCGCCCTTCACGCCGAAGCTCTTGATGAAGGCTTCGTCGACCGCCGGCACGACCGGCTCGGAGACCTCGGTGACCTTGACGGTGACCTGCACGGTCTTGCCGGCCAGCACCGGCACGCGCCAGTCAGCCGGGAACTCGACGTCCAGGGTCTTCTCTTCGCCCTTGGCCAGGCCGACCAGGCCCTTCTCGATGGTGTCGAACATCATGCCCTGGCCGAGTACGATCGAACCCTTTTCGGTGCCCTCGGCCGGCAGGCGCTCTTCGCCGGCCTGCGACCAGGTTTCCACCGCGACCAGGTCACCGTCCTGCGCGCCACGGCTGACCGGGGCCCAGGTACGACGCTGGTTCTGCAGGTTCTCGATCATCTGGTCGATGTCGGCGTCGGTGATCTCGGCGGTATGGCGCACGACGGTCAGCTTGCTGACGTCGATGTCGCCGAAGTCCGGCACCACTTCCACGGTGGCCACGAAGGAGAACTCACCCTCGTCGCCCTTGTCGATGCGCGGGCTGCCGACGATGCGCAGGTCGTGCTCGCGCACGGCCGCATCGAAGGTTTCGCGCAGCAGGCCGTCCAGCGCCTCGCCACGGACCTGCGCGCCGAAGCGCTGCTCAATCACCTTGGCCGGCACCTTGCCCGGGCGGAAGCCCTTGATGCGGGTGGTACGGGCGATTTCGCCGAGGCGGCCGACGATGTGGCTCTGCAGACGCTCTTCCGGCAGCGAGAAGCTCAGGCGGCGTTCCAGGTTGCCGGTGGATTCGATCGAAGCTTGCATGTTGACTCCTGCCACCGGTGGCCCAGGCCCCCGGCTCGATGATTGGGATGAAACGGTTGTAAGGACGCGACGTCTGGGACGCGCCTGCTTGCCGCAGCCCTTTAGTTTCGCCCAATTCGGCTTGCACTGCCAGCGCGTGCCGGTCAAGGGGGCGCAGATGGCCCGATCAGGGCGGGGACAGGCCGGCACTGGTGCGAAAGGGGGGACTCGAACCCCCACGCCTTGCGGCACTGGAACCTAAATCCAGGGCGTCTACCAATTCCGCCACTTTCGCGTGGCCGGCGCAGGTGTTCATTGTCGCAGGCGATGGCGGGAAGCGGAAGGCCTGCACAAAACTGAACATGGCAATTGCGCGCAGCCCGCGCGTTGAACCACCCCGGCGAGCGCAAGCTCATCCGGGGTGGCGGGGTTCACTGCTGCGGCCTGGCCTTGGCCGACGCCGTATCGGCACCCTGCCCGGCTGCAGGATCCACCTTGCGGATCTCCACGCCCCCGTCGCCGGTGCGCCGCAGGGCCGCCGGCTCCGGCGCCTTGCGCACATCCACCGAACCATCCGCATTGCGCTGCACGTCCACCGCATCGGGCAGGGCCTCCCGCTCTGCCGGCTGAGCCGGCTGCATCTGCATGGCCTCACCGACCAGGCGCGCAGGAGCACTTTCAGTGCCAGCATCGCGTTCGACAGTCTGCGCGGGATCGTCGGCGGGCGCGCAGGCCGCCAGTGCCAGCAACGCGAAGGAAACCCACAGCGTGCGGTGCAATCGATTGATTTGAGCCATCAACATCTTCCTTCGTGCATGCGCCGTCGGCGCGGAAGATCCATTGGGTGCGATGCAGGATGCGATGCGGTGAGATGCAGCGCACAGCATTGATAACACTGATGACGCGTATGACCCTGATTTCAGCATTGCTTCAGTCGATCCACGCCATGCGCGGATGAAATGCCCCCCCCCCAGCGAACAGGCAAGAAAAAAGCCACTTGGCGAACCAAGTGGCTTTCGTCTGGTGGGCTGTCAAGGATTCGAACCTTGGACCTATTGATTAAGAGTCAACTGCTCTACCAACTGAGCTAACAGCCCGAAATCGGGGCGCGAATTATGACCCGATCCGCTCGGTGGGTGCAAGCACTTTTTTCAACGTGGTTGAAACCAGCACTGCGGGCCCCGCTCCTGCTGCAGATCCACGCCGAACGGGTTCTGCAACGCGTGATCCATCGGAACGATGGGAGTCACACCTATAAGAAAAAAGCCACCTGGCGTACCAGGTGGCTTCTGTCTTGGTGGGCCGTCAAGGATTCGAACCTTGGACCTATTGATTAAGAGTCAACTGCTCTACCAACTGAGCTAACGGCCCGTGAAACTCAGACGCACATTGTAGCGTGCTTTCTGTTTATTGCAATACCGTTTCGGCTGCGCCGATGCGGTTGAATCAGTGGGGTGGCTGAGGGGATTCGAACCCCCGACCACCGGAATCACAATCCGGTACTCTAACCAACTGAGCTACAGCCACCACTGAAACTTTCGCCCCATCGCCGATACCACTGACGCCGGAACCTTGAACATTGCCTGGGGACTGTCACCGAAGTTGCGGTCCGCCGAAGCGAGTCCGATATTCTGGTGGAGTCCTTGCGCTTTTGCAAGCACTTCTTCACATCCGTCGATGCGATCCCGGCGCTCGCCAATGGCGCGCCCGACAGGAATCGAACCTGTAACCGCCGGCTTAGAAGGCCGGTGCTCTATCCAGTTGAGCTACGGGCGCCCGAACCGGAACGGTGTCCAATCCGACGTGGCGTGGGATTGGTCGGGGTAGAGGGATTCGAACCCCCGACATCCTGCTCCCAAAGCAGGCGCGCTACCAGACTGCGCTATACCCCGGTCTTGCAATCCCCTCGGGTTGGGCCCGGGGAGTTGGTCATTGTCGCCAAGCGCGTTGGGAACTGTCAACGAAGGATGCACAGATCCCGGGCCTGCCACAACGCCGAAAGCAGTCATCGGCTATGCTCACGCCCATCGGCCGGATGGCCGTCCCGACCTTCATTCGCACGGAGAACACGCATGCGCAGCGGCAACCCGGCTCTTTCCGAGTCGACTTTCCTCGACCTCGCCAGTGGCTCGGTAGTGACCAGCCCCGACCAGGTCATGACCCTCAATGGCACCGCCAACAAGACCGGCATCCTGCTGCTGTTGACCGTGCTGACCGCGGCGTTCGCCTGGAGCCAGGCGGTCGACGAGTACGGCCAGATTTCCGGCAGCGCGAGCCTGTACGCCATCGGCGGCGCGATTGGCGGCCTGGTGCTGGCACTGATCACCATCTTCAAGAAGGAATGGTCGCCGGTCACCGCGCCGATGTACGCGCTGGTCGAAGGCCTGTTCCTGGGCGCCGTGTCGGCCCTGTTCAACATGAAGTATCCGGGCATCGTGTTCCAGGCGGTGCTGCTGACCTTCGGCACCCTGGCCGCCCTGCTGTTCGCATACCGCAGCGGCCTGATCAAGGCCACCGAGAACTTCAAGATGGGCGTGGTCGCCGCCACCGGCGGCATCGCCCTGCTCTACCTGGCCTCGTTCGTGCTGGGCTTCTTCAACATCAACGTGCCGGTGATCCACGACTCCAGCTGGCTGGGCATTGCCTTCAGCCTGTTCGTGGTGGTTGTGGCCGCGCTGAACCTGGTGCTGGACTTCGATTTCATCGAGTCCGGCGTCGCCCAGCGCGCGCCGAAGTACATGGAGTGGTATGGCGCATTCGGCCTGATGGTGACCTTGGTCTGGCTGTATGTGGAGTTCCTGCGCCTGCTGTCGAAGATCCAGCAGCGCTGAACCGGACAGAGCCATAAACGACAAAGGGCGCCTTCGGGGCGCCCTTTTCTCTTTGTAACGCGTGGCTGCTGCATTTCCCGGCTAGCCAGCCACGCCGGCCTGTGCAGCGTAGTGCGCCGCAAGGTGCTCGACCAGCGCGCGCACCTTGGGCGCGAGCGCACGTGCATGCGGGTACAACGCGAAGTAGCGCCGCTGGCCGGCATTCCAGGCCGGCAGCACGCGGATCAGACGACCGGCGCGCAGGTCCTCCTGCACCGTCAACGCGGTGAACAGGCTGATGCCCATTCCGGCCAGCGCGGCGGCGTACAGCGCAGGCGTGGCATCCACGCGCAGGCGCTGCCCGGCTTCAACGCTCACGCTGGCGCCGCGCGGCCCCTGCAACCGCCAGGGCGGCATTGACGGCGTGGGACTGAAACCCAGCAGCGTGTGCTGCTCCAGATCCGCTGCGTGCCGTGGCAGGCCATGGCGCGCCAGGTAGGCCGGTGCGGCGACCAGGATGCGCGGGCAGCTGGCCAGCTCGCGCGCGACCAGCTGGCTGTCCGGCAATGAAGCTGCAATGCGCAGCGCCAGGTCGAAACCACCGCCCACCACATCGACCAGCTGATCATCCGCCGACAGGTCCAGCGTGACCTGCGGGTAACGCTGCAGGAACGAGGGCAGCCAATGCGGCAGTTCCTGGCTGGCCACTACCTGCGGCACGCTGATCCGCACCCTGCCACTGGGTTGCGCCTGCCCGGCGCGGGCACGATCGTCCGCCTCCTGCAGGCGGTCCAGCAGCGTTGCCGCCTCGCGGTAGTAATCGCGCCCGGCCTCGGTCAACGACAGCCGACGGCTGTTGCGATCGAGCAGGCGTACCTGCAGGTGTTCTTCCAGCTGCCGCAGCTGCCGCGACATCGCCGAGTGGGTGGTCCCCAGGCGCTCGGCGGCCGCAGTGAAACTGCCCGCGTCAACGATGGCGCGCAGCGCGCGCAGGGCGGCGAAGTGATCCATCGGCGGGCAGCTCCACGTGGCGGGGCCCACGGCATGCGGGCCCCGCCAGCTTATCAAGCGCCGTCACCGGCCTTGCGTACCGGCAGCGCCAGGATCGCGTCGGTGCTCATGACATCGCCGAAGGCGTCTTCGATCTGCGCCAGCGAGGCCTCATGCAGCGCGCGATGATCGATGCGACGGCCGCCGGCCAGATCCAGGTCACGGCTGGCGCTGGCATCGGACGAGACGATCACCCGGTAGCCACGTGGTGCGGCCGCTGCGTCGCGCGCGGCACCGGCCACACAGGCATGGGTCTGCAGGCCAGTGACGATCAGGGTATCGATACCGGCATTCTTCAGCATCGGGTCGAGCACGGCTGCGGACGCGCCGGCGAACACGCTGACATTGTCCTTCTGCACCACGGTCTCGCCCTGGCGCGGCTGCAGGTCGCGATGGAAGGCGGCATTGACGCTGCCCTGCGCGAACAGGGGTGCGCCGGCCGGCAGCACGTGCTGGACATGGATCACGCGGATGCCGTGGGCATCGGCGAATTCGACTACCCGCCTGGCCTGGCGCAGTGCGGCCACGCCATCGGGAATGACCATGCGGCCACCCGCAAAGCCCGGTACGGCCTTGGCATCGAAGTACTCGTTCTGGAAGTCGATCACCAGCACGGCAGTCTTCGCCGCATCCAGCGAGGTCGCGACCGGCGCACCCGCCATATGGCGGATGGTGGGATGGGCCGGCTCGGCAGCAGCCACCGGGATGGTGGCTGTCATGCCGATCAAGCTGGCCAGGCCGAAGGCGGTGAGGTTCATGTTCAAGCTCCGGTGCGTTGGGAAGTGGGCACAGGATGCGGAGCGGATGGTGCACGAACCAGCCGTGTAACAGCACATGATCTGTGCGATATCAGCACAGACCGCCTCTGTAGAGTCGAGCCATGCTCGACTCTACAGAGGCGGAAAAACGCAACGGGGCACCCGAAGGCGCCCCGCTGTGGATCCGACCGAGGTCGGCCGGCCGCTTACAGGCGGCTGGCAATTGCCTTGGCAAAGCTCATGGTGGTGCCGGTGCCACCCAGGTCGCCGGTCAGCGAATCCTTGGCTTCCATGGTCGCCACGATGGCCTTGCGCAGGCGCTCGGCGTTTTCCGGCTGGCCGATGTGGTCCAGCATCTGCGCGGCCGCCAGCAGCAGCGCGCACGGATTGGCCTTGCCCTGGCCGGCGATGTCCGGCGCGGTGCCGTGCACGGCTTCGAAGATCGCCGCATCCTTACCGATGTTGGCGCCCGGAGCCAGGCCCAGGCCGCCGACCAGGCCGGCGCACAGGTCGGAGATGATGTCGCCGAACAGGTTCGTGGTGACGATCACATCGAACTGTTCCGGGCGCATCACCAGCTGCATGCAGCAGTTGTCGACGATCATTTCCTGGAACTCGATGTCCGGGTACTGCGCGGCGACTTCACGGGCGACATTCAGGAACAGGCCCGAGGTCGACTTGATGATGTTGGCCTTGTGCACGGCGGTGACCTTCTTGCGGCCGGTGCTCTTGGCCAGCTCGAAGGCGTAGCGCACGATGCGCTCGGAGCCCTTGCGGGTGATGCGGGTGCCGGAGAAGGCGGTCTCGCCATCGGCCGACACTTCCTGGCCTTCGGCCAGGTAGGCACCTTCGGTGTTCTCACGGACGGTGATCAGGTCGACGTTGTCGAAACGCGACTTGGTGTTCGGGAAGGTGTGGGCCGGACGCACGTTGGCGTACAGGTCGAAATGACGTCGCAGGCTGACGTTGATCGAGGTGAAGCCACCACCGACCGGGGTGGTCAGCGGGCTCTTCAGCGCGACCTTGTTGCGCGCGATCGATTCCAGGGTAACCGCCGGCATCAGGTCGCCGTGCTTTTCCAGGGCCACCAGGCCGGCGTCGGCGTCTTCGTACTCCAGGCCAGTCCTGAGCTGGTCGAGCACGAACAGGGTGGCGTCCATGATTTCCGGGCCAATGCCGTCGCCGCGGATGACCGTAATTTTCTGCGTCATTGATCGATGTTCCGAACAGGGGGAAAAACGCCGTCCGGACGTGCCCGGAAACGCCGGCGCAAAGGAAGTTTCACCGGCAATTATGCCTGAGCCGGGGCCGAGGTCCCAAATAGACCATGGTCCCAGTCCCCGGCTCAGGCAGAATTGCCCGCGCATCCCTCCTCTACCCCCGCCTGTCGGCGCGCCCCTTCAACAAGAAGGGGCTCCTGGGCTGTTGGATCGCGGGACAGGCCCCCTCGCCGGCCCGGTAGTGCCGGCCGCTGGCCGGCAACCCCGGCCATGTCGGGTTCAGGGGATGCCGGCCGCTGGCCGGCACGACCCTCAGTGCTCGTGCGCGGCTGGCGCGGCGGCGCCGCCTTCGAGCTGGTCGAGGAAGTCGACCGCGCGGCGCAGGTGCGGGATCACGATGGAGCCGCCCACCACCAGGCCGACCGAGAAGGTCTCGAAGAACTCCTCACGGGTCACCCCGGCGTCCTTGCACTGGGCCACGTGGTAGCTGATGCAGTCGTCGCAGCGCAGCACCATCGAGGCCACCAGGCCCAGCAGCTCCTTGGTCTTCACGTCCAGCGCGCCGGCCTGGTAGGTCTGCGTATCCAGCGCGAAGAAGCGGCGCACCACCTGGTTCGGTTCGCCCAGGATGCGCTCGTTCATGCGCTTGCGGAACTCGGTGAACTCGGCGATGCGGTCCTTGCTGCCGTCGTCGGCCGCGCTCATGCCTGGCCCTGCCCGGCCAGCAGCGGCTCGAGCTTGCCTTCACGGTGCAGGGCCATCATGTCGTCGTAGCCGCCGACATGGACGTCGCCGACGAAGATCTGCGGCACGCTGGTGCGGCGGGTCAGCGCCATCATCTTCTCGCGCTCGGCCGGGTCCAGGTCGATGCGGACCTCGGTCCACTGCTGGCCCTTGCTCTTCAGGAAGTTCTTGGCGGCCACGCAGTACGGGCAGACGGCAGTGGAATAGATGGTGATGGCGGGGGCACCGCCGGCGGTCTGGGCTGTCACGGGAAACTCCACGATGGATCGACGGTCTACATATGGTACCGGTGCGCTGGAATTTCCACGCCACGGCCGCAACACTGTGGATTAACGAATGGTTGCCCCCCGCCCTGCCACGCTTGGCGCGCCCCGCCCGAGGACCTTCTGCTTGCGAGCCCTGCTGCTGACTACCGCCGTCACCCTGGCCCTGGCCATGCCGCTGGCCCAGGCCCAGGAGAAGCTGCCCGACATCGGCTCTTCGGCCGGCGAGCTGCTGACCCCGGCCCGCCAGGCCGAGTACGGCGCGATGATGCTGCGCGAGCTGCGCAACTACGGCTACCTGCTGGAAGATCCGCTGGTCAACGACTGGCTGCAGACCATGGGTACCCGGCTCGGCTCCAACAGTGACCAGCCGCGGCAGCCGTACACCTTCTTCGTGATGAACGACCGCCAGATCAACGCGTTCGCCACGCTGGGCGGCTACATCGGGGTCAATGCCGGACTGGTGCTGACCGCCGAGCGCGAGGACGAGGTTGCTGCGGTGCTGTCCCACGAAATCGCCCACGTCACCCAGCAGCACGTGCTGCGCGGTGTCGAGCGCGCCCAGCGCGACCAGATCCCGATCCTGCTGGGCATGCTGGCGGCGGTAGTGGCCGCCCAGGCCAGCAACAGCACGTCGTCCGGCAACGCGACGATGGCGGCGATCAGCTCGGGCATGGGCCTGATGCAGCAGCGGCAGATCAACTACACCCGCTCCAACGAGTCCGAGGCCGACCGCCTCGGCATCCGCACCCTGTCGCGCAGCGGCTACGACGTGGATGCCATGGCCGGCTTCTTCGAGCGGATGTCGGCAGCCATGCGCGGCAACGAAGGCGGCTACAGCGTGCCCGAGTTCCTGCGCACCCACCCGGTCAACATCACCCGCATCAGCGAGGCCAAGTCCCGCGCCCAGCAGATGAAGAAGGATACGGTGCTTCTCACCACCAGCACCCCCACCGGCGAGCGCAAGGAGCGGGTGGACCCGGCCGATCCCAGCCTGGGCGAGCCGCTGCTGCGCGGCAACAACCCGCTGCTGCCCGGCAGTGTGCTGCGCCTGCCGATCGGCCAGCTCAACCGTGGCGCCAGCGGTGACTTCGAGTGGGCGCGTGAGCGCCTGCGCGTGCTCAGCGCGGACTCCACCCCCGAGCTGGAGCGCGAGTACGCCGACCTGGCCAAGCGGCAGAAGGACGGCCTCAACGATGCGCAGCGCTACGGCCAGGCGCTGGCGGTGATGCGCGGTGGCCGTGCCGGTGCCGGCCAGGCCCGGCAGACCCTGGCCGGCCTGCTGCAGACCCACCCCGGCAACCTGTGGCTGGCGCTGGGCCTGGGCGAGGCGGAGTCGCGCGCAGGCCAGGCGGCCCAGGCCAACAGCCGCTTCGAGCAATTGTTGCGCGAACACCCCAACAGCCGCCCGGTGGCACTGACCTATGCCGAGATCCTGAACGAACAAGGCAGCCGCGAAGCCGGCCAGCGTGCGCAGGCGATGCTGCGCCCCCTGCTGTCGCAAAGTGGTAACGATCCGGTCTTCCAGCAGCGTTTCGCCCGCGCCAGTGAGTTGGCTGGCGACAGCGTGCGCGCCAGCGAGGCCTATGCCGAGGCCGCCTTCCTCAGCGGGCGGCCAGAACAGGCGCTGATGCAGCTGCAGGCGCTCAAGCGCAACCCGGCGCTGGATTACATCGGCCGCGCGCGGGTTGACGCGCGCATCGAATCGATCACCCCGACGGTGCTGGAACTGCGCCGGCAGGGCGTGCAGGACCCGGATCTGGACCGTCGCTGAGCACCGCATGACCGGCCGATGGCAATCCAGGCCGGTTCCGGCCGGGTAGTCACAAACATGTCATCAAACCGTAGTCTACTGGCACCAGTCCAGTAACCGAGCCCTACGGTGTCCTCGTGCAGAAACGCATCCTGATCGTCGATGACGAGCCCGCGATCCGTGAAATGGTCGCCTTCGCCCTTCGCAAGGGCGATTACGAACCGGTCCACGCCGGCGATGCCCGGGAGGCCCAGACCGCGATCGCCGATCGCGTTCCCGACCTGATCCTGCTGGACTGGATGCTGCCCGGCACCAGCGGCCTGGACCTGGCCCGTCGCTGGCGCAAGGAAACGCTGACCCGCGAAGTGCCGATCATCATGCTGACCGCCCGCGGCGAGGAGAACGATCGCGTCGGTGGCCTCGAGGCCGGTGTCGATGACTATGTGGTCAAGCCGTTCTCGGCACGCGAACTGCTGGCCCGCATCCGCGCGGTCATGCGCCGCGCCCGCGAAGATGACGAGGACGGCAGCGTAGCCGTCGGCCCGATCCGTATCGACGGCGCCGCCCATCGCGTGTTCGCCAACGACCAGCCGGTGCCGATCGGCCCGACCGAATACCGCCTGCTGCATTTCTTCATGACCCACCCGGAGCGCGTCTACACCCGCGCGCAGCTGCTGGACCATGTGTGGGGCGGCAGCGTTTACGTGGAGGAACGCACCATCGACGTGCATATCCGCCGCCTGCGCAAGACGCTGGAGCCGTTCAACGCCGAGAACATGGTGCAGACCGTGCGCGGCGCCGGATACCGCTTCTCCACTGCCACCTGAGTCTCGTCGTGCCGGCACCGCGCACTTACAGGTGCCGGTGCCGGCAACTCTGCTATAACCCTCGATTCACCCCAGTGAACCGCCGCACCTCAACGACGAGATCGCAATGCCCCGCCACATCCGCTCTGCCTGGTTGAAGACCCTGGCCACCGTTGCCGCGGTGCTGCTGTTCGCCGGACTGGTGGGGTGGTTCACGGGCCATCTGTGGTTGTGCATCGCACTGGGCGCGCTGGCGACCCTGGCCTGGCATTACTGGCGCCTGCGCAGCGTTCTGCGCCGGCTGACCGCTCGCCAGCGCTGGGACACCGCCGAAGAAGGCACCGGCGTCTGGAACGAACTGGACCGCCTGCTGTACCGCAACCAGGTGGAAATGCGCGTGCGCAAGCGCCGCCTGCTGGACATGCTGCGCAGCTACCGCGCCGCCGCCGCCGCGCTGCCCGATGCTGTCGTCGTGCTGGATCGCAACAGCCAGCGCGTGCAGTGGTTCAACGAAGCGGCCACCGCCCTGCTCGGCCTGCACCATCCCGGCGACCTTGGCGAGGCCCTGGTCGAGCGCCTGCAGCCGATGCCGCTGGCGCACTGGCTGGCCGGTGGCCGCAATGCCGAGCCCATCCTGGACGTACCCTCGCCGGTCGATCCGGCGATCCGCCTGAACCTGCGCCTGATTCCCTATTCGTCGGACTACTGGCTGCTGATCGCGCGTGACGTCAGCAAGCTGCTGCGCCTGGAGCAGGTGCGCCGGGATTTCGTCGCCAACGTTTCACACGAGCTGCGCACGCCGCTCACCGTGGTCCACGGCTACCTGGACATGATGGACCCGGAGGATTTCCCGGGAACCGGACCGATGCTGGAAGAAATGCGCAAGCAGAGCCAGCGCATGGCCCAGCTGGTGGAAGACCTGCTGACCCTGTCGCGCCTCGAATCGCAGGAACACAGCGAGGACGAGACCGTGGCCATGCAGCCGATGCTGGCCACCCTGCGCCGCGAAGCCGAAGCGCACAGCCAGGGCCGCCACCAGATCAGCATCGACGACCTGGCAGGCGTTGACCTTCAGGGCTCGACCAAGGAGCTGCACAGCGCGTTCTCCAACCTGGTCACCAATGCGGTGCGCTATACGCCGGCCGGTGGCCGCATCGCGGTGGAGTTCCGCCGCGAGGGCGACGGTGCGGTGCTGGCGGTGCGTGACTCCGGCTACGGCATCCCGGCCACCCACCTGCCGCGCCTGACCGAACGCTTCTACCGTGTCTCCAGCAGCCGCTCCCGCGAAAGCGGTGGTACCGGCCTGGGCCTGTCCATCGTCAAGCACATCCTCGGCCTGCACCACGCACGGCTGGAAATTGAAAGCGAAGTCGGCAAGGGCTCGGTGTTCTCCTGCCATTTCGATGCCGACCACGTGCGCCCGCGCGAGTCCGCCCCCCTGACCTCCATCGAAGAATGACGCCATGAGCAGCCTCGGATCCCTTCCCCTCCCCGTGAGCCCGGACAACGATCCGTTGCGCGACCCGGCGCTGTACATCAATCGCGAACTGTCACAGCTGGATTTCAACTTCCGCGTGCTGGCCCAGGCGATGGACCCGCAGGTGCCGCTGCTGGAGCGCCTGCGCTTCATGTGCATCTCCTGCACCAACCTCGACGAGTTCTTCGAGATCCGTGCCGCCGCCGTGCGCCACGCGCAGGAGTACGGCCTGCCACCCGCACCGGACGGGATGAGCCCGCAGGCCATCCTGAGCGCCATCCATGACCGCGCCGCCGAACTGGTGGACCAGCAGTACCGTTGCTGGAACGAGACGCTGCGGCCGGCGCTGATGGAGGCCGGCATCGGCGTGCTCGGCCGCCACTCCTGGACCGACCGCCAGAAGCGCTGGCTGCGCGCCTACTTCCGCAACGAGATCATGCCGGTGCTGTCGCCACTGGGCCTGGACCCGGTGCACCCGTTCCCGAAGATCCTCAACAAGTCGCTGAACATCGTGGTGGTGCTCAAGGGCACCGATGCGTTCGGCCGCGCCGGCCACCTGGCCATCGTGCGTGCGCCGCGCTCGCTGCCGCGCATCATCCAGCTGCCGGAAAAGCTCGGCGGGCCCCAGAACTTCGTGTTCCTCTCGTCGGTGCTGTCGACCTTCGTCGATGAGCTGTTCCCGGGCATGGAAGTCCAGGGCGCCTACCAGTTCCGCGTCACCCGCAATTCCGAGCTGGTGGTGGACGAGGAGGAAGTGGAGAACCTGGCGCTGGCGCTGCGCGATGAACTGGTCGACCGCGGCTACCGGCCGGCGGTGCGCCTGGAGATCGCTCAGGACATGCCACGCGACATCGTGCGCACCCTGCTGCAGAACTTCGGCCTGACCGAGAACGCGGTGTACCGCATCGACGGCCCGGTCAACCTCAATCGCATCATCCAGCTGTACGACCTGATCGCGCAGCCGGACCTGAAGTACCCGCCGATGACACCGCGCACGCTGCGCGACAGCGACGGCATCTTCGAGACCACGGCGCGCCAGGACCTGCTGCTGCACCACCCGTTCGATGCCTTCACCGCGGTGCTGGACCTGATCCGGCAGGCGGCGATAGATCCGAACGTACTGGCGATCAAGCAGACCCTGTACCGCACCGGCAAGGATTCGCTGATCGTCGACGCGCTGATCCAGGCCGCACGCAACGGCAAGGACGTGACCGTGGTGGTCGAACTGCGCGCCCGCTTCGACGAAGAAGCCAACCTCGGCCTGGCCGATCGCCTGCAGGAAGCCGGCGTGCAGGTGGTGTACGGCGTGGTCGGCTACAAGACCCACGCCAAGATGCTGCTGATCGTGCGCCGCGAGGGCCGCAAGCTGCGCCGCTACGTGCACCTGGGTACCGGCAACTACCACAGCGGCACCGCCCGCGCGTATACCGACATCAGCCTGATCACCGCCGATGCGGACATCGGCAATGACGTGCACCTGCTGTTCCAGCAGCTGTCCGGGCTGGCGTCGAAGATGAAGCTCAAGCGCCTGCTGCAGTCGCCCTTCACCCTGCACACCGGCATCCTCGGCCGCATCGAGCGCGAGACGCGCATCGCCGCCGCCGGCCGCCCGGCGCGGATCATCGCCAAGATGAACGCACTGAACGAACCGCAGGTGGTGCGCGCGCTGTACGCCGCGTCGCAGGCCGGCGTGCAGATCGACCTGATCATCCGCGGCGCCTGCACGCTGCGACCGGGCGTGCCGGGCATCTCGGACAACATCCGCGTGCGCTCGATCGTCGGCCGCTTCCTGGAACACAGCCGCGTCTACTGGTTCGGCAACGACGGCGCACCGGAAATGTACTGCGCCAGCGCGGACTGGCTGGAACGCAACCTGCTGCGCCGGGTCGAGACCTGCTTCCCGATCCTCGATCCGGAACTGGCCAAGCGGGTCTACCGCGAAGTCCTGCAGAACTACCTTGACGACAACCTCAACGCCTGGGAGCTGGATGCCGACGGCATCTACCACAAGCGTGCCCCGGCCCACGACGAAGCGCCGCATTCGGCACAGATGGCGTTGATGCAGGGGCTCTGACCCGGTGTGTCGACCAGGGTCGACACCTACCAGGAGCGGGAGGTGCCGCCCCCCTTGCAGTCCCGCCGCGCTCCCCTCTTCCAAAATGTGAAGGCCGCGCGGTGACGAGCACACCGCCCCTTCGGCTAACATTCGTCCATGCCGCACACCACCACGACTCCGCCCGCATTGCAGGATGGCGACCTGCTGGCCGCCATCGACCTTGGCTCCAACAGTTTCCACATGGTCATCGCGCGCTATACGCTCGGCCAGCTGCGGGTGATCGACCGCCTGCGCGAGACGGTGCGCATGGCCGATGGCCTGGATGGCAAGGGTGGTCTCTCTTCCGCTGCACGCCAACGTGCACTGGAATGCCTGGCCCGCTTCGGTCAGCGCATCCGCAATGTGCCGCCGCACCGGGTGCGCGCGCTGGCCACCAATACTGTGCGCCAGCTGCGCTCGCCGCAGTCGTTCCTGGTACCGGCCGAAACCGCACTGGGGCATGCCATCGAAGTGGTCAGCGGGCGCGAAGAAGCGCGCCTGATCTACCTGGGCGTGGCCCACGCGCAACCGCCCAAGCCCGGCCAGCGCCGGCTGGTGATCGACATCGGCGGTGGCTCCACTGAGTTCATCATCGGCATGGGCATGCAGACCCTGGAGCGCGAAAGCCTGCAGGCCGGCTGCATCGCCAGCACCCGGCGCTTTTTCCCCGGCGGCAAGCTGAGCAAGAAGCGCTGGAAGGACGCGCTGGCCGAGATTGGCCGCGAGTTCCAGCCTTTCGCCAGCAAGTACCGCGCGCTGGGCTGGCAGGAAGCGTTGGGCTCTTCGGGCACGCACAAGGCGATCAGCGAGATCTGCGCGACGATGAAGCTGAGCAAGGGCGCCATCACCGCCGAGGCCCTGCCGCAGCTGCGCGATGAACTGCTGAAGGCCAAGAAGATCGACGACATCCAGCTGCCGGGCCTGTCCAGCGACCGCCGCCCGATCATCGCCGGCGGCATCCTGGTGCTGGAAGCGGCCTTCCAGGCGCTGGGCCTGCAGAAGCTGCTGGTCAGCAAGGCGGCGATGCGCGAAGGCATCCTGTATGACATCGTCGGCCGCGCCGGCGAAAACGACCTGCGTGACGAATCGGTGGCTGCGCTCAGCCAGCGCTACGGTATCGATACCGTCCAGGCCGAGCGCGTGCAGGACACCGCGCTGTCCCTGCTGGAACAGGTGCAGGAGCGCTGGAGGCTCGATGCCGACGATGCGCGCATGCTCGGCTGGGCCGCGCGCCTGCACGAGCTGGGCCTGATGATCGCGCACAGCGGCTACCACGTGCATGGCAGCTATGTGCTGGAACACTCGGATATCGCCGGCTTCTCGCGCCAGGAGCAGCAGATGCTGGCGGCTCTGGTGCGCAGCCACCGCCGCAGCGTGACCAAGACCGCCTTCGACGCCCTGCCCGAGCGACTGCTGCTGACCGCACGCCGGCTGGCGGCCCTGCTGCGGCTGGCGGTGCTGCTCAACCGCGCCCACGAAGACGATCCGCTGCCGGCACTGGAATTGACCGCCGACGACAACCGGCTGTCGCTGATCGTGCCGCAGGCCTTCATCGATGCCCGCCCGCTGCTGCGCGCGGACCTGATCGGCGAGACCGATGGCATCGCCGGGCTGGGCATCCAGTTCCGTCCGTTCGTGGCCTGAATACGCTGTCCGCTGTTGTCCACAGGACAACTGGGGTGACGCATTTCCCACTCCCACTTTGCGCAGTCTGGCGGTTTTTTGTGCTGCTCCGCAACACAACGGTGTGCTGTGGGCAATCGCTGCCATCACGTAAGCACCTGCTTTTGTTCACGTTTTGTGAAGACTGGCGCGGCCGCGTGACATAAATGGATACGAACTCTTTACAGAGCATTAACTAACGAGACTACTATCGGGTCACCGGCTCGGTCATCGACCCTGCTGGCTCCTTCGACGCCCGCTTTGGCGTCCTGTGCACGACCTGAGAGAGAGAGAGCTCGCCATGACTTCACGCACCACCGCACTGGGGCAGGCCATCCGCTACGCCCTGGCTACCACTGCAGCGCTGGCGGCGCTGCCCGCGTTTGCCCAGGAAGGCAGCAACGCCAACCCGACCAACCTCGACCGCATCGAGATCACCGGCTCGCGCATCCGCCAGGTGGACGTGGAAACCGCACAGCCGGTGTTCGCGATCAGCCGCAACGACATCGAAAAGCAGGGGTTCAGCTCGGTTGCCGACATCCTGCAGAACGTCACCGCGATGGGCAGCCCGACCATCAGCCGCGCCAATGCGCTGACCGCAGGCGAGAACGCGGGCGGCACCTACATCGACATGCGCAACCTGGGCACCCAGCGCACCCTGGTGCTGGTCAACGGCAAGCGCCTGGGCATCAGCACGTCCGGCTACCAGGACATCTCCACGCTGCCGGTGTCCGCCGTGGAACGCATCGAGGTGCTGAAGGACGGCGCCTCTGCGATCTATGGCTCCGACGCCATGGCCGGTGTGGTGAACATCATCACCCGTTCCAATGTCACTGGTGTGACTGCCAACGTCTACCACGGCCAGTACAGCCAGGGCGACGGTGCACGCGACCGCTTCGACGTGGTCGCCGGCTGGAGCAATGAGCGCGTGTCGTTGACCCTGTCGGCCGAGCATGCCGAAGAGAAGGGCGTGTGGGCGCGCGATCGCGGCTTCAGCAAATACGGCATGACCGATCGCCATCCTTACGACAGCAGCAACTGGACCACGATCAGCCAGTACGGCCAGTTCACGGGTCTGCGCGGCCCGGGCTGTACCGCCACTGCGGGTTGCGGCTATTCCCTCAACCGCGGCGCGGATCCCACCAACCCGGCCAATTACCACCTCACCGATACCACGCCTTTCACCGGTGACGTGAGCAATGCCAACGACCAGATGCATGTGATGTATCCGGTCAAGCGCGACTCGGTCTATTTCGACGGCCGGTTCAAGATCACCGACAACGTCAACTTCCGCACCGAGCTGGGCTACAACCAGCGTGAGTCCACCCGCCAGATCGCGGGCTATCCGCTGCAGTCGAGCACCGCCGGTGTCGGCTCGATGTCGATCAACAGCTACTTCAACCCGTTCGGCCGCCAGCACGGTTACGCCAACCCGACCGCCGTGGCCTGGAACCGCCGCACCTGGGAAGTGCCGCGCGTGACCACCAGCGAGCTGAAGACCTACCGCGCGGTGGCGTCGTTCGACGGTTCGTTCGAGATCGGCAGCCGCTACTTCGACTGGGAAGTGGGCTACCAGTACAACCGCAATGAGCTGGAATCGGTGGCCACCGGCAACCTGCACAAGGGTCGCGTCGCCGGCGGCGTCGGCCCGTCGTTCTACAACGCCGCCACCGGCAAGGTGCAGTGCGGTACCGCAGCTGCACCGATCTCCTATGACGTGTGCAAGCCGTGGAACCCGTTGGTTCCGTATGGCACGACGGCTGCCGATGGCCTGTACGGCAACGAAGAGCTGCAGGCGTGGCTGTTCCCGGAAGAGATCACCAAGGGCCGCACCACCTCCAAGAACTTCTTTGCCAACATCGCTGGCAGCATCGTGACCCTGCCGGCTGGCGATCTCGGCTTCGCCTTCGGCGTGGAAAGCCGCAAGGAAGAAGGCAAATACACCCCGGATGCCCTGGCCCAGACCGGCGCTACCACCAACCTGGCCGCAGGCCCGACCGGCGGTGACTACACCGTCAACGAGGCCTACCTGGAAGTGAACGTTCCGGTGCTGGCCGACCTGCCGGGCGCGAAGGAACTGACCTTCAATGGCGCAACCCGCTTCTCGGACTACAACACCTTCGGCAACACGCTCAACAGCAAGTTCGGCTTCAAGTGGAAGCCGATCGACTCGCTGATGGTGCGTGGCACCTGGGCCGAGGGCTTCCGTGCACCGACCATCAGCGACCTGTTCGGTGGTGGCTCGGAGACCTTCGCGCAGTTCAGCGATCCGTGCGACACCCGTTTCGGTTCCTCGGCCTCCAGCGCCGAAGTCCGTGCACGTTGCGCACGCGACATCGCCAATGCGAATACCTTCCGCCAGCTGCGCCAGGGCGGCACCCCGGTGAACACGTCGACGGACGCGACGCCGGTGCCGTTCACCTCCGGGTCCAACCCGCTGCTGACGCCGGAAACCTCGACCAGCAAGACCCTGGGCCTGGTCTGGAGCCCGAGCTTCATCCAGGGCTTCAACGCCTCGCTGGACTGGTGGAAGATCCGCATCGACAACACGATCATCGCCGACACGCCGACCCAGATCCTGCAGGACTGCTACGAGTCGGGCATCGAAGCGCGCTGCTCGCGCTTCCAGCGTGACCCGGTGACCGGCATCGTAACCAACCTGAAGTTCGGCAACCGCAACGCGGGCTTCATGGAAACCGAAGGCTACGACCTGGACGTGAGCTACCGTCTGGACACCCGGTTCGGCAAGTTCAACGTGAACTCGGCCACCACCTACGTGTCCAGTGCGACCTACCGCACCTCCAACGACAACTCGATCGTTCCGATCGTCACCAACGGCATCGGCAGCGCCTTCCGCGTCCGCTCCAACCTGGTGCTGGGCTACGAGCGGGGCAACTTCGGCGCGAGCTGGACCGCGCGTTACTACTCGGGCGTGAAGGAAACCTGCTCGAACATCGCGCTGTACCCGGACGAATGCTCGGATCCGGGTGTGTATGCACCGTGGTACAAGGGCGCCCGCAACTACAACGAGCGTGGTGCGGTCACCTTCCACGACGTGCAGGTGCGTTACTCGCTGCCGTGGGATGCCACCGTGTCGGTCGGTGCCAACAACGTGTTCGAAAAGACCGGCCCGATCATGTACAGCAAGCCGAACTCGGCCTTCTCGTACTACGGTGGCTACGACATCGGCCGCTTCGTCTACATGAAGTACCAGCAGCGCTTCTGATCCATCGCGCTGTGACATGAAGCACCAGGACCACGGCCCTTCGGGGCCGTGGTTTTTTGTTGGCCGCAGCGCCCCTGCGGTGGCCGGCGCCCCCGTCATCTGACGGTCGCAAAGCGGTCATGTCGGCTACATCGCCAGGCCCGAGCATGCCGGAAACCGGGAGGCCCGCCATGCGCTATGCCATCGTCACCGAGACCTATCCGCCGGAAGTCAACGGCGTCGCCCTCACCGTACAGGGCCTGGAGCAGGGTCTGCGTGCAGCCGGACACGAGATCGACCTCGTCCGCCCCCGCCAGTCCACCGAAGCGCTGGATTCGGCACCCGGCACCTTGCTGGTTCCCGGCGCTGCCCTGCCCCGCTACCCCGGCCTGCGCTTCGGCCTGCCAGCCCCGATCCGGCTGGGCCGCCATTGGCAGAATCAGCGTCCGGATGCGGTCTACATCGCCACAGAAGGTCCACTCGGCTGGTCGGCACTGCGTACCGCACGTCGCCTCGGCATTCCGGTCGCCAGCGGCTTCCACACCCGCTTCGACGAGTACCTGCCCGACTATGGCGTGGCATGGCTGCAGGCCGCGGCCATGCGCTGGATGCGCCGCTTCCACAACCAGGCGGACGCTACCCTGGTGCCGACCCGCGAACTGCAGCAGTTCCTCGGCGAACAGGGCTTCGAACGCGTGCGCCTGCTGGCCCGTGCGGTGGACAGCCAGCAGTTCGATCCAGGCCGGCGCGACCCTGCACTACGCGAGGAATGGGGCGTGGATGGCAACGGCCTGGTGGCGATCTATGTCGGCCGCATTGCTGCCGAGAAGAACCTCGGCCTGGCGGTGAAGGCATTCCGCCGCCTGCAGCAGATCCGGCCCAAGGCACGCTTTGTATGGGTGGGTGACGGCCCGGCCCGCGAGAAGCTGGCACATGAAAATCCCGATTTCATCTTCTGTGGCATCCAGCGCGGCGATGCGCTGGCCCGCCACTTCGCCAGCGGCGATCTGTTCCTGTTCCCCAGCCGCAGCGAGACATTCGGCAACGTGACTCTGGAAAGCATGGCCAGCGGTGTGGCCACCGTGGCCTTCGACTACGGCGCCGCGCGTGAGTACCTGCGCAACGGCGAGAACGGCGCAGCGGTGGACAGCGACGAGCAGTTCATCGAGGCCGCCGTGCAACTGGCCGCCGATGACGCGAAACGCCACGAACTGGGCGGCAATGCTGCACGCGCGATGAAGCGATTGCATCCACAGCAGGTGGTGGCCGAGTTCGATGCGTTGCTGGCCGAGCTTGCGCAGTCGCGGAGGAGCGGCCATGCGCACCACGCCGCTTGAACTGCTGGCAGGGCGCGAGGCGCGCTTGTGCCGGCGGGCGAACCATTACTGCCGGCGCCGCCGCGTGCGCCGCCTGTTCTCGGTCATCAGCCGTCTCGGCGATGGCGTGTTCTGGTATGTGCTGATGGCCGCGCTGGTGGTGCTGGATGGCTTCGATGGCCTGCGCGCCTCGGTGCACATGGCCGCCACCGGCCTGGCCGCATTGCTGCTGTACAAGGGCCTCAAGCGCTGGACGCGGCGCCCGCGGCCTTACGCGGCCGACCTGCGCATCCGCGCCTGGGTGGCGCCGCTGGACGAGTTCAGTTTCCCCTCCGGGCACACCCTGCACGCAGTGTCGTTCACCATCGTCGCACTGGCCTATTACCCCTGGCTGGCACCCTTGCTGGTACCGTTCACCCTCGGTGTCGCGCTGTCGCGGGTGGTGCTGGGCCTGCACTATCCTTCCGACGTGCTCGCTGCCACGGGCATCGCCGTCCTGCTGGCTTCGGCCAGCCTGACCTGGCTGCCGCTGCCGGTGTAGCCCAGGGATCAGATCGCTTTTCCGCCGGAAAGGGATCCGACCCCGCCGCTCCCGCGGCGCTACCATCATCATTGATGGCCTAGAATGCAGGCATGACCACGTTGTTCATTTCCGACCTGCACCTGGACCCCAGCCGTCCGGAGATCACCGACCTGTTCCTGCGCTTCCTGCGCGAGCAGGCGCCCGACGCCGATGCGCTGTACATTCTCGGCGACCTGTTCGAGGCCTGGATTGGCGACGACACGCCCTCTCCGGCCGCCGATGCGGTGGCCGATGCGTTGAAGGTGCTGTCCGACAGCGGCGTGCCCGTGTACTTCATCCGCGGCAACCGCGATTTCCTGCTTGGCGAGGACTATGCGCGCCGTGCCGGCCTGCGCATCCTGCCCGACCCGTGCGTGATCGAGCTGTACGGCCGCCCGGTGCTGCTGCAGCATGGTGACCTGCTGTGCACCGATGACATCCCCTACCAGCAGTTCCGTGCGCAGACCCGCGACCCGGTGTTCCAGGCGCAGTTCCTGTCGCAGCCGCTGGCCGCACGCATCGCCTTCGCGCAGAAGGCGCGCGAGGCGAGCCAGGCCCGCCAGTCGGAAATGAAGCAGGGCGATCGTGCACAGTTCGAAACCGTCACCGACGTGGCTCCGGCCGAAGTCGATGCCACCTTTGTCCGCCACGGCGTGGACACCATGATCCATGGCCATACCCACCGCCCGGCCATCCATACGCTGCAGGCCGGCGGCCGCGACCGCATCCGTATCGTGCTGGGTGACTGGTACGAACAGGGTTCGGTGCTGCGTGTGGATGCCAGTGGCTGGTCGCTGGATACCCTGCCCCGCGGGTAATTCCCGCCGGCAGGAAATCCGCGGCCGCACAAGGCGGCCGCGGACAGTACAGACTCAGCGGAAGGCCGCGATGGTGGCCTTGGTGTTGACCAGCACGCGCTGGTTGTCAGCGGTACTGGCATTGCCCATCGGGATGCCGTTGTAGCTGATGTTCGGGTTGGACCAGTAGTTCAGGCGCGGGCAGCTGCGGGTGCAGTTGTAGGCCATGATCGTGCGCCAGCCGGTGCCGCTGGACGGCTCATAGCGGTAGCCGTGGCCATAGGCGTAGGGCGATGTGCTCGGGTCGGTAGCGATGTCATGCCGCGCGCTCTGCAGGTGGCCGATCTCATGCGCGAATGAGTAGTAGCCGGTCGCGCAATCCCAGTACACCGCCGCGAACGCCGTCGACGCGGTCGAGCCGATCCCCGAGGCCAGGCCGCAGTAGGCACTGTTGTTGATCAGCAGCACGCCGACATCGGCCGCGGTGGTGTTGCGGCTGGTGTGGATGCTGTCCATGTAGCCGTCGCTGGTGCCACGGAAACGCGACAGGTCGGTGGTGAAGTTGCCGGACTCGCTGTAGTTGGTGGTCTCGTAACCGGCCAGTTGCAGCGTCAGGCCGACATTGCTGTTGCCGTAGCCCTGGTTGGACTCGGCCACCGCCAGCTGCACCAGCGACTGCATGTTGCCACCATAGGCGGCGACGGCGGCATTGGTCGCCACCACCAGCACACGGATGGTCGCCGGCGTACCGGACGAAGCCTGCGCGATGCCGATGCGATCGTTGTTGCCCATCGGGATCTTCGGCAGCTGGTTGTAGTCGGCCGGATGGTCGGCCGGCATCCGCGATTCATCCACTTCCACCAGCACGTGGCGGTTGCCCAACGGGCGCAGGCGATACAGCTTTCCCTCCTTGCGGATCGAGCCGGTGATGGTGTCGCCCGAGCGCACCAGGATCAGCGAATTGCCGGGGTCGTCCTGGCCGTTGGAGGTGGCCGCGGTCAGCTTGTCCGAGGGCGAACGGAACTGGCCGTACCAGATGCTGCCGCCATCGGGCAGTGCTTCGACCCTGCTGCGCACCGCCTGCACCCGCTGGCCGAGCAGTTCGAATTCCAGCTGCGGTTGTGCAGTGGCGGCTGCATCGACACGCACTTCCTGTACCGTCGCCGTGGACGGGGTGGCCAGCAGCTTGCCCAGTGCGGGCTCGCTGTTTGCCGATGCGCGGCTGATGACCGTCACCGGCTCGAACAACGGTGCCGCATGCGCGGCCGCTGCCACCGACAAACCCAACACCAGGCCACCTGCCGCTTTGCCAATCGATCTGGACAACATTGCGTCGCTCCTTGAATGATGTGAACAGCGTTGATGCAGCACGACCCGGTTTGCCGGGTTTGGCCATATGGCCTGCGCGGGGCGTGTGAATTCAATAGGCGAGAGAAGTGAAAATCAGGATTTGTGATCGACCGCATCTGGGTTAAGTAAGGTCAAAAGCGCCACTACACGTCGCCAATACACCGCTTTCGCGCTACCGTGACGCAGCCACGACGGGGAATGCACATGGCACCATCGCTGGACACGGACGAAGATGTCGGCTTGCTGCGGATCGGGCTGTTCTTCGATGGCACCCGCAACAACGCACACAACCTGGCCCGTGGCAGGCCCCAGCCGCCGCAGCCGCGCCCGGCGCAGCTGCGTGCGGATGACGATTCGACCTACCAGAGCCGGTTGACCAGCAGCTACGACAATGGCCTGACCAACATCGCCCGCCTGCAGCAGCTGTACCCGGACAGCCGCAGCGGGACATCGGCGGCCCCCTCGCTGTCGATCTACGTGGAAGGTGTCGGTACCCGCAATGACGCCGACGACGACCTGATCGGACTGGCGTTCGGCATTGGCGCCAGCGGTGTGCGCGCCAAAGTGCGACGCGCGCTGCAGGTGCTGCTGCCGGCAGCACTGGGTGCACTCGCTACGCGCTGGCAGCGACCACTGCGTGGCGTGCAGCTGGATCTGTTCGGCTTTTCACGGGGTGCGGCCGCCGCGCGCGATGTGGCCAACCAGTTGCAGGCCTGGGATCGCACCCGCTGGCGGCAGCTGTTGCAGGCCGCTGGCCTGTCCTGCACAACGGACTTCGCCCCGGCCGATCCGCCGCTGCGCTTCATCGGCCTGTTCGACACGGTGGTTGCGGTCAGCGGTGGCCGTGCCGACGAACAACCTCATCTCGCGCTGCATGCAGGCGTTGCCAGGCAGGTGCTGCAACTGAGCGCGCGTGACGAGCATCGCCAGCACTATCCATTGACCAGCGTGGCGCCAGCGTTCACCGAGATCGCCCTGCCCGGCGTACACGCCAACATCGGCGGCGGCTACAACCAGCTCGAAGAAGGGCCCAAGCTGCTCAGTCGCCCGCGCCGGCAGCTGCTGCGCCGCCCGAGCGTGGCCGAGTACCAGACGCCACCGCTGGCGATCCTGCAGGCGACCACGGCCTACGCCGAGGCACAGGCCGACGCCGAGCGCTGGCGGCAGCAGTTGGGCCTGGACCAAAGGGAAGTCTGGGTGGATGTCTGGCACCAGTGGCAGCAACAGCGTCGCGCCGGCAGCCGCAGCGTAGTGCTGTCACCGGTGCTGTACGTGACGGCGGCCGTGGTGTTGCGCCGGCGCATCGACTGGCGCTACCAGCTGATCGCGCTTCAGGTGATGCAGCAGCATGCCATCGATGCCGGCGTGCAATGGACGGCCAATGCCAACGCAGTCCCCGGCTGGGAGCTGCCGTCGGCCCTGCAACCGATCGCACGACGGCTGGTGGCCGGACAGCCACTGACGCAAACCCAGGAGGCGCTGTTGCGACGGCGTTACCTGATGCAGTCGGCGCACTGGAACTTCGACGCGCTGGGCGACACCGCACTGACCTACGCTGCCGACGCCGGCGTCAGCGAGCTGCCGTACCGGCCGGGCCCCGGCCTGTTCTACATCAACCGGCCCACCGTGGATGGCAAGCGCGTGGTGCTGCCCAACGCATGAAAAAGGGGACGGAGGGGATTAAGTCGTTTTGGCACAAACGACTTGATCCCTCCGTCCCCTTTTCTTCAACCGGCCTGCTCGACCAGGTTGGCGAGTTCGTCCGCATCGAATCCGGCCAGCAGGCGCGCTTCCATGTTGAACGGCCCATGCAGGTAGCCGCCGGCGTACTCCACCAGCAGCTCCTTGAAACGCGCGCGCGGCTCGACACCGGCGCGGTCGCAGTACCAGCGATACCAGCGCGAACCGGCGGCAACATGCGCTACTTCCTCACGCAGGATCACCTCCAGCACATCGGCGGTTTCGCCATCGCCGACATTGCGCAGCTTCTCGATCATGCCCGGGGTGACGTCAAGGCCACGCGCTTCCAGCACGCGCGGCACCAGCGCCATGCGCGCCAGGCCATCATGCGCGGTCTTTTCGCACATTTCCCACAGACCGTTGTGTGCGGGGAAATCCGCATAGTCGTGGCCATGCACCTGCAGGCGCTCGCGCAGCAGCATGAAATGCCGCGATTCGTCATCGGCACAGCTGACCCAATCAGCATGGAACGCCGACGGCAGGCCCCGGAACCGGTACACCGCGTCCCAGGCCAGGTCGATCGCGTTGAGCTCGATATGGGCAATCGCGTGGATGAAGGCAGCCCGCCCTTCCACGCCGCCCAGTCCACGCCGTGGCACCTCGCGCGGATGCACCAGCACCAGTCGTCCCGGACGACCCGGCATGCAGATCGGATCCGGCGGCGGCGCATCCGCGGCCACCTTCAGGCGACCGGCACGGAACGCGGCCGCATACGCCCGGGTCAATGCGACCTTGCGCAGCGGATCGGCTTCAGCCAGGCACTGCTGCGCAGCGCGCAGCAGGTCGCCACCAACGTCGGGCACATCCACCACGCCTGATCCTCAGGCGCGACGCTTGTGCTTGGCATCGTCCGAACGCAACTGCTGGATACGCTCGAAGTAGCCCGGCTCGATACCGGTCGGGTAGTGGCCGTTGAAGCAGGACGAATCGAAGCTGCGCAGCGCCGGGTTGCCTTCGCTCACCGCCGCTTCCATGTCTTCCAGGTCCTGGTAGATCAGCCAGTCGCAGCCCAGGTGGGCCTCGATCTCTTCCACCGTGCGGTTGTGCGCGACCAGCTCTTCGGCCGCCGGCATGTCGATGCCGTAGATGTTCGGGTAACGCACCGGCGGTGCGGCGCTGGCCAGGTAGACCTTGCGCGCGCCGGCATCACGGGCCATCTGCACGATCTGCTGGCTGGTGGTGCCACGCACGATCGAATCGTCCACCAGCAGCACCACGCGGTTGCGGAACTCCAGGTGGATCGGGTTGAGCTTGCGGCGCACCGACTTCACGCGTTCACCCTGCCCCGGCATGATGAAGGTGCGGCCGATGTAGCGGTTCTTGATGAAGCCTTCGCGGTACTTCACCCCGAGCACATTGGAGATCTCCAGCGCGGCATCGCGCGAGGTATCCGGGATCGGGATGATGGTGTCGATGTCATGGTCCGGGCGCAGGCGCAGGATCTTCTCGCCCAGCTTGATGCCCATGCGCATGCGTGCCTTGTGCACCGAGACGTTGTCGATCATCGAATCCGGGCGCGCGAAGTAGACGTATTCGAAGATGCATGGTGTGTGCTCGGCCGGCTCGGCGCAGATTTCCGAGAACAGCTCGCCGCGCGCGGTGATCACCAGCGCTTCGCCCGGCTGCACGTCACGCACGCGCTGGAAACCCAGCACGTCCAGTGCGGCCGACTCGGACGCCACGATGTACTCGTCGCCTTCTGCGTGGCTGCGCTTGCCCAGCACCAGCGGGCGGATGCCATGCGGGTCGCGGAAGGCCACCAGGCCCAGGCCCAGCACTACGCTGACCACTGCATAGCCGCCCTTGCAGCGGCGGTGCACGCCGGCCACCGCGCGGATCGCGGCTTCCGGGCTGAGCTGGCGCTGCTGCTCCAGTTCGTAGGCGAACACGTTCAACAGCACTTCGCTGTCCGAATCGGTGTTGACGTTGCGCCGGTCCTGTTCGAACACCTGCTGGCGCAGCGCCTCGGTGTTGATCAGGTTGCCGTTGTGGGCCAGCGCGATGCCGTAAGGCGAATTCACGTAGAACGGCTGTGCCTCGTCCATGCCTTCCGAACCTGCCGTCGGATAGCGCACGTGCGCGATGCCGACGCTGCCTTCCAGCGTGGACATGGTACGGGCGTCGAACACATCGCGGACCAGGCCGGTAGCCTTCTGCACCCGCAGGCGGCTGCCGTTGGCGGTGGCGATACCTGCCGCGTCCTGGCCGCGGTGCTGGAGAACGGTCAAGCCGTCATACAACTGCCCGGCGACGTTCTGGTTGCCGACGATTCCGACGATGCCACACATGGTGCGAGGTCTCCGCTGGGCTGTGCCCAGTTACAAGGAAGGTGGCCGTACCTGGCCGCGGTGGTCGCCGCGCCTGCGGTCGACATTGGCCGGATCGTCCGGCTCGATACTGTCCGGCAGTGCTGGGGCGTCCGGGCGCACTTCGGCCGGATCGTATGCATCGCCCTGTTCCGCTTTCGCAGGCCGCAGCCATCCGCTGCCTGCCACTACCTGGTTGAGGATGCCATTATCGCCTGCCGCGCCCGGCTTTCCCAACCCGGCGCCTGCGTTCTTCCCCAATTCCATCAATGCAGATGGGGACAGCATGTCGGTCGGCAAGGCCTTGGGCAGCATATCGGCGCCCGGTACCTGCCAGCGCGGCAGCTTCCCGTTCATCCAGGTCACGGCCGGATTCAGCACCGGGCGAACCGCCGAGCGCTTCCAGGAGGGCTCGGCGGTCAGCGGGGTGAAGCCGGCCAGCAGCACCAGGATCGCCGCGATCAGGCCACCTCGCACGGCCCCCAGTACACCGCCCAGCAACCGGTCCAGGCTGGTCAGCATGCTGCGGTGGATCATCGCCTTGATGACCATGCCGATCACCGCGACCACGATCATCACGCCGATGCCCACGCCCAGGTAGCCGCCGACGAAATGTTCGCCGCCAGGTGCGGCGGGCGCCGCCCACCAGCGCGCGGCATCGTTGCCGAAGGCGAAGGCCGCCCACGCGGCCAGCAGCCACGACAACGTGCCGATGACGATTCCCACGAAGCCACGCAGCATCCCGAGCAGGGTCGAGGCGGCGATCACGATCAGCAGCACCACGTCGATCATGGCGCCCCGCTCCTTCGGCGGCGCTGGCAACGGGCCTGCGCGTCGGTCATGGGTGCGGTCGGACCATGCCGGCGACGCCAACCTTGGCGGCGACCTGCGCCTTCAGCTGTTCGGCGTCAGCCCGGTTGGCCACCGGTCCGACACGGACGCGATGCAGGGTGCCCTTTTCGGTACGCACCTGCTCGACGAAGGCGCTGAAGCCGGCAGCACGGACCTTGTCACGCAGCGCATTGGCATCGCTGGCCTGACCGAACGCGCCCAGCTGCACGGCGAAGCCGACGCCGCTGGCCGCCGGTGCAGCCGGCGTGGTCGGTGCCGTCGCCGGCTTGCTGGCGGTGGCCTCCGGCTTCGGCGCCGGCTTCGGCGGCTCGGGCTTGGCCGCCGGAGTGGCCGTCGCAGTCGGCGGCAGGCTTTCGCTGCGCACCGGGTTGCTGCTGGCGGACGGCGAGGTGGCTGCGGACGGGGTACTGGCACTTGGCGTAGCCGGTGCCGGTGCCGGTGCCGGGGTAGCTGCCACAGGGGCGCTGCTGCCCGTTGCGGCATCCAGGGTGATCACTTCGGCCTTCACATCGGCGCGGATCTTCACCGCCTGCAGCCGGGCCGCCTCGGCCTGTGCACGGTCGGCATACGGCCCCACGCGCACACGCCATGCCTGACGGCCGTTGATGGTAGTCGCTTCTGCGAAGCCCGGCAGCTGCGAGCGCTGCAGGTAGGCGATCACGGCATCGGCGTCGGCCTTGCTGCCGTATGCGCCGAAAGTGACGGCGTAGTTGCCGGCGGCAACCGCCGGGGACGTGTCCACGGTCGGTGGCGTGGCCGGCGTGGCGGCTTCCTGCAGCGGCTTGGCCTGCCCGGTCTGCAGGCCGGTAGCCCCACCGGCCGGGGCCACCAGCGGCAGTTCACGGGTTTCGAACTGGCCATCGGCCGGTGCATCCGGCGCGGCGATCGGCACCGAGGCCACGCCGCTGTCCGGTGCAGGCCCCTTGACCAGCATCGGCAGGAAAATCACGGCCAGTGCAACCAGCACGATGGCACCAATCAGACGCTGTTTCAGAGGCGTATCCACGTGAGGCGGCAACTGTCCGGAGGTTGCGGTCGATTATACGGGTGCCGGACCGGACGGCGTCGGGATTGGCTGAACGTGGCTCAGGCGCTGCCCTGCAACCACTGCAATGCGGCGGCAGCGGTATGGAAGGAGCCAAACACCAGTACGCGGTCACCGCGCTCGGCCCGGGCCAGTACCTGCGCCAGCGCCTGTTCGACCGAAGCGGCCAGCTGCGCGCAGCCAGCAGCGGTCTCGGCCAGGCGCGCCTGCAACTGGTCGGCACTCTGGCCACGCGGGCCGTCCAGGCCGGCAAGGGTCCACTCGGCAACCACGCCCTGCAATGCCTGCACCACACCCACCGCGTCCTTGTCCTGCAATGCGGCATACACCGCCAAGGTGCGCCCGGCCGACGCCTCGGCCTTCAGCGCGCGCGCCAGCTGGCCCGCCGCCTGCGGGTTATGCCCGACGTCGACGCGGATCTGCACACCGCCACGCTCGAACGCCTGCAGGCGGCCCGGAATGCGCGCCGCCGCGATACCGGCGGCCCACGCCGCGCGCGGCACCGGCTTGTCCAGCGCGCGCAGCGCGGCGATGGCCGCACCGGCATTGGCCAGCTGGATCGGGCCGGCCAGCGCCGGGGTCGGCAGTTCCATGCGCAGGCCGACATCGCGCCAGCGCCAGCGCTGGGCGTCGATCGGCTCGTAGAAGTAATCGCTGCCGCCGCGGATCGCGTTGGCACCGACCAGGTAGGCACGCGCGAGCACGCTCGAGGGCGGGTCGGTCTCGCCCAGGATCACCGGCTTCCAGCCGCGGATGATGCCGGCCTTCTCGGTGCCGATCGCCTCGCGGTCCTCGCCCAGCCATTCGGCGTGGTCGATGTCCACGGTGGTGATCACCGCCACGTCGGCGTCGACGATGTTGACCGCATCCAGGCGGCCGCCCAGGCCCACTTCCAGCACCGCCAGGTCCAGCCCGGCGTCGGCGAACAGCTGCAGCGCAGCCAGCGTGCCGTACTCGAAATAGGTCAGCGTGGTCTCGCCACGCGCGGCCTCGACCGCACTGAACGCAGCGACCAGCGCGGCATCGTCCACGTCCTGGCCGTCGATGCGCACGCGCTCGTTGTAGCGCAGCAGGTGCGGCGAGGTGTACGCGCCGACCTTCCAGCCGGCGGCACGTGCAATGGCTTCGATGAAGGCCACGGTGGAGCCCTTGCCGTTGGTGCCACCGACCACGATGGTGCGCTTGCCCGGCGCCCCCAGGCCCATCGCCGTGGCCACGGCGCGCACGCGCTCCAGGCCCATGTCGATGCTCGCCGGATGCTGGCGTTCAATGTAGTCCAGCCAGTCGGCCAGGGTGGTCGGGGTGTTCGTCACGGCAGCGGTTCCAGCAGAAGCAGTTGGTGCGAGGGGATCGATCAGAGTGCGCGGTGCTTGGCTTCGCCGAAGAACGGCGTGTGGTGGGCGCAGTCGTTCAGGCGCACCACTTCCAGGCTGTCAAGGTCGGCGCCTTCGAGCAGGTTGAGCGTGGTCGGTGCCTGGCGGAAGGTCCACAGGCGGGAGATCGGCAGGCCCAGCACCTTGCACAGGATCACGCGGTTCACCGCGTCGTGGGCGACCACCAGCAGGGTGTCGTGCTCGCCGAGGCCGTCGGTGGCGCGGGCCAGGCCGCGCCAGCTGCGCTCCAGCACCAGGCGCAGCGATTCGCCGCCGGGCATCAGCACGGTATCCGGCTCCTCGCGCCAGGCCTGCAGGCGCGACGGATCCTTCTCGTGGATCTCGCTGGCCAGCAGCCCTTCCCATTCGCCGTGGGCGATTTCCTGCAGTTCCGGCTCGGTCAGCAGCATGTCGGCACGTGCGGCGCCAAGCGCCAGCTGCGCGGTGCGCTGCGCGCGCGACAGCGGCGAAGCGACGGCACGGGTAATGTCGACCGAGGCCAGGCGGGCACCCAGTGCCTGGGCCTGGGCTTCGCCGATCGGCGACAGCGGGATGTCGATCTGGCCCTGATAGCGGCCTTCGGCGTTCCACGGCGTTTCACCGTGGCGGGCAAGCAGGATGCGCATGCGTGCAAGGGGTCCTGGGGGGAGGAGGTTCCCGCGTTTCGTTCACATCCTGTGAAGTGCGCGGAACACGGATGATACCTGTTCGGCGCGCCGGGTCGGGGCGGGCATGAAAAAACCCCGCGACGTGGGTCGCGGGGTTTCGAGAACTCCGGCTGTCTGGTCGAGGTTGCCGGCCAGCGGCCGGCACTACCGCAACCGGTTTATTTCGCCAGGTTCAGTTCCTTCAGCAGCTGCGGCGCGGGCGCCACTTCCTGCATGATCCACTGCATGTAGCGGCTGTCGACGGCGATCATGCGGGTCATCACCGGGTCGAACACCCAGTTGGAGCTGACCGATTCCCAGTTGCCGTCGAATGCCAGGCCGACCAGCCTGCCGTTGGCGTCCAGCACCGGCGAACCCGAGTTGCCGCCGGTGATGTCCAGGTTGGACAGGAAGTTCACCGGCACCGAGCCGATGCGCTTGTCTTCCAGGCCGCCATAACGCTTGGCCTTGACCGCATCGAGCAGCGCCTTCGGCGAATCGAACGGATCTTCACCGGTTTCCTTCGCCGCCACGCCTTCCAGGGTGGTGAACGGGGTGTACTTCACGCCGTCCTTGCCGTAGCCCATGACGTTGCCGAAGGTGATGCGCAGCGACAGGTTGGCGTCCGGGTAGACGAACTCGCCCTGGCTCTTCTTGTAGTCGGCCACGGCCTGCAGGTACAGCGGACGCGCGGTCAGCGATTCACCTTCGCGGATCTTCTTCTGCTCTTCCTGCTTCAGCAGTGCCGGCATGACAGCCACGGCGTACTGGATGGCCGGATCGCTGCTGGCTTCAAACGCGGCACGGTCGGCCTTGAACCACTTCAGGCGTGCGTCCAGGCTGCCGAGCTCGGTGCCCGACAGCTTGCCCACCAGCGCCTTGACTGCGTTGGCATCGCTACCGGCCAGCCACTTGTTCAGCACTTCATTGTCGCGCTGCGCGGCCGGCAGAGCCACGTACTGCTCCAGCCAGTAGGCCTGCAGCTGCTGGTCCATCTTCGCCACGTAGCGGCGGTCCATCTGCTTCAGGCCACCTTCAATGGTGGTCAGGTCGCGTTCCTGGTAACCGGCTTCGCGCTCGGCATCCGGCTTGCTGCGCTCGATCGACAGGCGGTACAGGGTGATTGCCGCGCCAACGGCCGAGGTGTTGTTGAACTGACCAACGAACAGGTCGCGTTCGCGGGTCGACTTGCTGGTATCCAGATGCTTGAGCAGCTGCGCATGTGCGGCCAGCGCGGGCTTGCCGGCAGCGCCCTGCTTCTTCAGCCACGCCAGCACGGCGGCCTCTTCCGCCTGTTTCTGGCCGGCGGCGTCGATGCGCTTGAAGCCTTCCAGCTGGCCCAGGTAGTTCTTGGCCACGTTGTTCATGCTGGCGGCGGTGGCGGCGTACTTCACCTTGACGTCGGCGTCGGCCTTGCCGGCGTCGGCGATCATCTTCAGCACGGCGTTGTAGTGCTTGGCGATGGTCGGGTAGGTGAAGCTGGCGGTTTCGTTGAACTCACCGGCCAGCGCATAGCGGTTGGTGCGGCCCGGGTAGCCGGCCACCATCACGAAGTCGTCGGCGCCCAGCGGCTGGTCGGCGAACTTCAGGAAGTGCTTGGGCTGGTACGGCACGTTGTCGGCGGCGAAGGCGGCCGGCTTGCCATCCTTGCCGACGTAGGCGCGGTAGAACGAGAAATCGCCGGTGTGGCGCGGCCACATCCAGTTGTCGACGTCGCCGCCGAACTTGCCGACGCTGCCCGGAGGCGCGTAGACCAGGCGCACGTCCTTGATTTCCATGTTGCGGAACAGGCGATAGGTGTTGCCGCCGGAGAAGCTGTACAGGCGGCAGCGGAAGCCGGCATCGGCTTCACAGGCGGCAACCTGGGCCTTGTCGAAGGCGTCCAGCGCGCGACTGCGGGCCAGCGGGTCGTTGCCGGCGGCGGCGATGGCGGCCTTGGCCTGGGCGGTGACGTCGGTGATCTGGTCGAGCACGAACACGCGGGCGTTCGGGCCGGCGCTCAGTTCATCCTTCAGGGTCGGTGCGTTGAAGCCGTCCTTGATCAGGTTCTTCTGCGCGGTCGAATTGAGCTGGATGGCGCCATACGCGCAGTGGTGGTTGGTGACCACCAGGCCCTGCGGCGAGACGAAGCTGGCGGTGCAGCCCCCCAGCGCAACCACCGCACCCATCGGGTCACCGGTCAGGTTGGCCAGCTGCTCCGGGGACAGCTTCAGGCCAGCCTTCTGCAGCGGCCCGGCGATTTCCGGCAGCTGCTGCGGCACCCACATGCCTTCTGCGGCGTGGGCGACCTGGACCAGCCCAAGGCTGGCGACGATGGAAAATGCAAGCAGGTTCGAGCGCATGGAGCGGCCCCTGGTAGTGGAACCCTCGATTGTAGCCCGCCGCCCTGCCCCGGCCCGAACCCCGGAAGTCATGCAATCGGATGCTTCCACCGTTCAGCGTCTCCACTGCGATCGGACGGAGGCGGGAGGCCAGGCCGATGCAGGACACGCCGTAAACCCCGCTCCGCGGCCCGACCCAGCCGCTGGCGGCTGTGCGTTCTGGCGCTTGCGAAGCAGTGCTTCGCAAGCAAAGCGCCCTCACCCATGGGGGCTCGGTCGCGCCATCCATGGCGCTCACGGTCCTGCATCGGCCTGGCCTCCCGTCTCCCGACAATTTCCTGGCCTCGGACGGTAGCGCCGGGCCATGCCCGGCGAGTGCAGCGGCCACATTCGAAACGCCCGCCGGCGCACGCCTTTCGTTCCGCCAAAGCACCCGCAGCGCAACATGGGAAATCCGCGCGGCACCCTATAATCCGCGCTTTCCCCCTGATGAGTTCCACCCCGATGGCGCAGCAAACGATGAAGGCCCTGGTCAAGCGCGAAGCAGCCAAGGGCATCTGGATGGAAGAGGTTCCGGTGCCGACTCCGGGCCCCAACCAGGTGTTGATCAAGCTCGAGAAGACCGCGATCTGCGGTACCGACCTGCACATCTACCTGTGGGACGAGTGGAGCCAGCGCACGATCAAGCCGGGCCTGACCATCGGCCATGAATTCGTCGGCCGCATTGCCGAAATCGGCCCGGGCGTGACCGGCTACGAGATCGGCCAGCGCGTCTCGGCCGAGGGCCACATCGTCTGCGGCCACTGCCGCAACTGCCGTGGCGGTCGCCCGCACCTGTGCCCGAACACCGTCGGCATCGGCGTCAACGTCAATGGTGCCTTCGCCGAATACATGGTGATGCCGGCCAGCAACCTGTGGCCGATCCCGGACCAGATCCCGTCGGAGCTGGCCGCGTTCTTCGACCCGTACGGCAACGCTGCGCACTGCGCACTGGAATTCGACGTGATCGGTGAGGACGTGCTGATCACCGGCGCGGGCCCGATCGGCATCATCGCCGCCGGCATCTGCAAGCACATCGGTGCGCGCAACGTGGTGGTGACCGACGTCAACGACTTCCGCCTGAAGCTGGCCGCCGACATGGGTGCCACCCGCGTGGTCAACGTCGCCAACCAGTCGCTGAAGGACGTGATGAAGGAACTGCACATGGAGGGCTTCGATGTGGGCCTGGAAATGAGCGGCAACCCGCGTGCGTTCAACGACATGCTCGACTGCATGTACCACGGTGGCAAGATCGCCATGCTGGGCATCATGCCCAAGGGTGCCGGCTGCGACTGGGACAAGATCATCTTCAAGGGCCTGACCGTGCAGGGCATCTACGGCCGCAAGATGTACGAGACCTGGTACAAGATGACCCAGCTGGTGCTGTCCGGCTTCCCGCTCGGCAAGGTGATGACCCACCAGCTGCCGATCGACGACTTCCAGAAGGGCTTCGACCTGATGGAAGAAGGCAAGGCCGGCAAGGTCGTGCTCAGCTGGAATTGACCCGAAGGGTCAATTCCCCCGCATGTTTCCTTATCCCCGCGCCTTTGGCGCGCCCCCTTGAACAACAAGGGGGCTCTTCCCCAGATGGGATCAAGAACATCGCGGAACTGAAAAAGGCGCCCGATGGGCGCCTTTTTCGTACAACGTGCCAGGCAAGCCTGGCACCTACCGAAGCAAGGGTTACTTGCCGACGGCCACGGTCAGCAGCACGCGGCTGTGTGCCAGCTTGCCGGAGTTGTCGCGGCCGTTGCCGTCGGTGCCGTAGTAGCCGAGGCCGACGTTGAACAGGCCAAACTGGCGTTCGACGCCGACGTTCCAGTCGGTGTAGTCCTTGGCGATGCCGTCCTCGAATGTACTGCGGCCGACGTTGGCATTCAGGGTGAAGTCCTTCGGCAGGCCCCAGCTGCCGCCCAGGCCGAAGTACCAGCCATCGGTGCTGCTGTTCCAGACATCGTTGGTGTAGGCCACCGTCAGCTTGTAGGTCTCGTCCAGCGTGGTGGTGGTGATCAGCTCGTTGTAGTTCAGCTCGCTGGCACCGAGGTAGGTGTAGCGGTTCAGCAGCGCGTCGAAATTGACGCGGGGCGTGACGTCAACGCCGTAGCCGATCTGGTAGTCCACCTCAGTGCTCGGGTCGCCCGGACCGAAGTCGACGCCCGAACCCCAGACACCGGCATACAGGCCGACCGGCGAGGTGTAGGTGAAACCGGCCTGCAGGGTCGGCTTTTCGTCAGTCTGCGAGACACCACGGAACAGGTAATCGGAAACGGCGGTGACGTTCCAGCTGTACGGCGATTCGTTTTCCTGCGCACTGGCGGTGAACGGGGCGGCCAGGGTCAAGGCAGCGGCAATGGCGAGGCAGGCACGGGCGTGCTTCATGAGCGTCTCCGGTGGGGGCGGTGGCGTGGCGCGGAAGGCGGGAGCGGCCGGAGCGGGACAGCGCCGGTTCACGAATTTTTAACCCGTTTGCTATTGCGATGCAACATGTGTCCGCCGTGGCGATGCCCCGCCCGGGTCGGTTGGCAAGCGGCGATGCCCGGTAGAATTGGCGGTTTCCCGTTCAGAGCCGTGCCCACGCCATGACCGACGCCTCCTCCGCCCTGACCCGCCACTACGCCGAGGAACTGGACGCCATCCGCGCCCAGGGCCTGTTCAAGTCCGAGCGGATCATCACCAGCCCGCAGTCGGCCGAGATCACCCTCGACGACGGCCGCAAGGTGCTGAATTTCTGTGCCAACAACTACCTGGGACTGGCCGACCATCCGGACCTGATCCAGGCCGCCAAGGACGCACTCGATACCCACGGCTTCGGCATGGCCTCGGTGCGCTTCATCTGCGGCACCCAGGACCTGCACAAGCAGCTGGAGAAGCAGATCGCCGACTTCTTCGGCAAGCAGGACACCATCCTGTACGCGGCCTGCTTCGATGCCAACGGCGGCCTGTTCGAGCCGTTGCTTGGCGAGAACGACGCGATCATTTCCGATGCACTGAACCATGCTTCGATCATCGACGGCGTGCGTCTGTGCAAGGCCAAGCGCTTCCGCTACGCCAACTGTGACATGGCCGATCTGGAAGCCCAGCTGCAGGCCGCCGATGCCGCCGGCTGCAAAACCAAGCTGATCACCACCGACGGCGTGTTCTCAATGGACGGCTTCATCGCGCCGCTGGACGAGATCACCGCGCTGGCAAAGAAGTACAACGCCCTGGTACACATCGACGAATGCCATGCCACCGGCTTCCTCGGTGCCACCGGCCGCGGCTCGGCCGAGGTCAAGGGCGTGCTGGAGAAGATCGACATCATCACCGGCACTCTGGGCAAGGCCATGGGTGGCGCACTGGGCGGCTTCACCTGCGCCAGCGCCGAGGTGATCGAACTGCTGCGCCAGCGCTCGCGCCCGTACCTGTTCTCCAACTCGCTGCCGCCGCACGTGGTAGCCGCCGGCATCAAGGCGTTCGAAATGCTGGCGGCCGCTGACGACCTGCGCAGCACCCTGGCCGAGAACACCGCCTACTTCCGCGAAAAGATGACCGCCGCCGGTTTCGACGTGAAGCCGGGCGTGCATCCGATCAGCCCGGTGATGCTGTATGACGCACCGTTGGCGCAGAAGTTCGCCGAGCGCCTGCTGGAAGAAGGCATCTACGCTATCGGTTTCTTCTTCCCGGTGGTGCCCAAGGGCCAGGCCCGCATCCGTACCCAGATCAGCGCTGCGCACAGCCGCGAGCACCTGGACCGGGCAATCGACGCCTTCACCCGCATCGGTGTCGAACTGGGCGTGGTCAAGGGCTGATCACGGCCGGGGTCGGATCCCTTTCCGCAGGAAAGGGCTCTGACCCCGCACGGTCAAAGCGTGCCGACCAAGGTCGGCACCCACTGGCGTCACTTCTTTTTCTTCTTGCCCTTCGGCTCTTCCTTGCTGGCAACCACTACCGGCTTGGCGGCAGCGTCCTGGCCATTGCCCTTGGCAACGCGGATGCCGTTGGCCTTCATCCAGGCATCGAACTCATCGGCGGTCATCTTCTTGTCGCCGTTGCTCATCAGGAAGCGGTAACTGCCGCGACCATCCAGCTCCGGGGTTTTCACTTCCACCACCGGGGTCTCGGCAGGCGTTTCCGCCTTGGCCACCTTCTTGTGGCCGCCGCAGGCGGCCAGCAGCACCATCGGCAGCAGCAGGCCTGCACAGCGCAGGGTTTGATTGAGGGTCGGGTGGTACATGGCAGGCTCCGTTCGGGAAAGTCGACAGCCAGGCGCCCCCTACGCCTGGAACGGCGGCCGGCAACTGCCGGCCACGGGCGATGATCAGCCCGGTGCAGCGGCCCCCAGCCGCTGCTGGTCGCTGACCTGCAGAACCCGCCACTGGCCCTTGCCGAGATCGCCGAGCAGCAGCCCACCGATCGCGACCCGGACCAGGCGCAGCACCTGCAGGTCGAAGGCCGCCAACAGGCGGCGGATATGGCGGTTGCGGCCCTCGTCGAGGACCACCTCCAGCCATGCGGTCTTGTCGCCACTGCGCAGTACGCGCACGGCACGGGCGGCGAGGAACTCGCCCGCGTCTTCGACACCGGCGCGCAGCGCGGCCAGGGTGTCCTCATCGGGCAGACGATCCACCTGCACGTGATAGGTCTTCTGCGGGCCGGTCTCCGGATCGGTCAGGTGCGCCGCCCACTGCGGATCATTGCTGAACAACAGCAAGCCTTCGCTGGCCTTGTCCAGGCGCCCGACCGGCGCGATCCACGGCAGGCCGGCACCATCGAAGCAGCGGTACACGGTGTCGCGACCACGCTCGTCCTGCGCCGTGGTGACCACCCCGCGCGGCTTGTTGAGCATCAGGTACAGGCGCTGCGGCGCCCCCATCGGCTGGCCGTCGACCTCGATCGGCGGCACCGGCTGGCCAATCGGAAATTCCGGGTCGCGCACGATGCGGCCGGACACCCGTACGCGGCCTTCGGCAATCCAGCGCGCGGCCTCGCTGCGCGAGCACACACCCGCCTTGGACAGCACGCGCGCCAGGCCATGGCGCACGCCACTGGATACATTCGGAGTCGCACGCCCACGCGGTGCGCGGGAGCGGGCGGCGGGGGCGGCAGGCGGGCGGCGCGTGCGCAAGCCTCTGCTCCCCGCGGCGCTTACTTCTTGTCGACCGGCTTGGTCTCAGCCGGTGCTTCGGCCGGGGCCGGAGTGGCGGCCGGAGCCGGACGCGCCTTGACCACGCGAACGCCGCGCGCCTTCATCCAGGCGTCGAACTCTTCGGCGGTCATGCGCTTGCCGTTCTGGCTCATGTCGAAGCGCCAGGGCGTGTTGTCGAATTCGGTCTGCGGCTTGTAGGCCGCCGGATCGTTCGGCTTCACCGCCGGTGCGCTCGGAATGGCCTTGGCGATGTTCTGGCAGCCGTCGATGCGCAGGCGCTGCAGCACCTGGTCCAGCGACTGCGACGGGTCGTAGTTGCTGCTCAGCACACCGGCCGGCATGCCCAGCTGGTTGCCACGGATGTACAGCTCGTCGGCCACTGGCGCGATGGTCGTGGCCGGCAACGGCAGCGGCGAGGCGCTGGTGTTGACCGAGCAATCGACCGCAGCGTGGGCGGCGGGAACCAGGGCCAGCGCCAGGACGGCGGCCGATGCAGAACGCAGCATGAGGGGCATCCACGGAAGGAAGTGACGCGGCGAGTTTAGCAATGCCGCGTCAGCTTTCAAGCGCCACTTTCAATGAATACGACAACTTGTTGGTTTTACGGACAAAAGACCGACGAACGGTTGTGTTGCCGCGTCACAGGCGAGCTTCCTGGCCGCAGAAACAACAAGACCCGGCCGAAGCCGGGTCCTGCTGTGTCCTACGGGCAGAGCGTCAGAACTTAGTTCTGGACGTTCAGCTCGGTACGACGGTTCTTGGCGCGACCTTCCGGGTTGTCCGAACCATCCGGGTTGGTGTTCGGAGCAATCGGACGGCTCTCGCCGTAGCCGATCGGGCCGACCAGGCGACCGGCGTCAACGCCGTTCTTGGTCAGGTAGTTGTACACGGCGGTAGCACGACGCTCCGACAGCTTCTGGTTGTAAGCGTCGGTACCCTTCGAGTCGGTGTGACCGGCAACTTCAACGCGCAGATCCGGGTAACGCTTCAGGATCTCGGTGGCTTCGCTCAGGATCGCCACGGCGTCCGGACGCAGGTTCGACTTGTCGAAGTCGAAGTTGACGCCCTTCAGGTCGATGGAGACCGGAACCGGGCAACCGTCCGGACCGATGGTCTGACCCGGCTGCGAGTTCGGGCACTTGTCGTCGCAGTTGTTGACGCCGTCACCGTCGTCGTCCAGGTCGGCGCAGCTCGGGGCAACCGGAGCCGGAGCCGGAGCAGCCGCGACCGGAGCCGGGCCCAGCGGGATCACGACGCCGACCGAAGCCAGCACGTCGCCGAACCAGCTCTCGTCACGTGCGGCGATGCTCTGGTCGTCGAAGTCAGCGCGGTAGGCCACTTCGGCGCGGACAGCAACACGCTTCTCGAAGGTGGTCTGCAGGCCGACGCCCAGCTTGGCGGCAACATTGCCGTCCTTACGCTGGCGCGGGCCGTTGTTGTCGAGCGCAGCGTACTCTTCTTCCGACTTCTGGTAGCCCAGGCCACCGACGATGTACGGGTTCCAGCCGCGGCCTTCCTTGATGAAGTGGCGACGCAGGTCCAGCGAGACGCCGTACTGCGACCAGTTCAGGTCCTGGTTGCTGTCGAAGTTCGGGTTCTGGTAGTTCAGCTCACCGTCCAGCGACCAGTTCGGGCTGATGAACTTACCCAGGCCCAGGGTCACGAACGGAGCGTCATTGGTCAGACGGTCGCTGTCCTGGAAGTTGAAGCCGGCCGAACCGGTCAGGTACCAGCGGTCATCGAACTCCTGCGCCGAAGCTGCCTGGGCGAAAGCCAGGCCGCCCAGCAGCGCGGCAGTAAGGATCTTCTTGTTCATTGAGTACAGCTCCTATTTCGGGGGTATGAAACCGGTAGAGGCATGGGCCAGCACTAGTGCGTCGATGTTCGACAGCCGATTCAGCACGCCACCGCCGCGAACATTATGCTCAGGCGGGTGAAGGCCATGTTAACAGTCCCGTAACATGTGAAGTGTTGCGCCCGACCGTCCACCGGTCCGACGTTGAAACCCTATACAGGATGATGAAAATCCGCAAGACCCACACGCTGCAAGGGTTTGACGGGGTTTAGGCGCGAGAAGCGACATATTGCGCAACGTGCTGCATCACACGGTTCAGCGCGTCTGAGGAAACGTGAGGAACCTTATGATGGGATCACGAACCCAGCGGGAGCCGTGATGAAAGCCGTCGCCCTGAGTCGTGAATACGCGCCCGCCCTGCGTGATGTCCTGCTGCCGCCGCCGCTGCCTCCTCGCGGCCGCGATCTGCTGGTGCGAATCGAAGCGGTTTCGGTCAACCCCGTCGATGGCAAGCAGCGGGCCGCCACCGATCCGGCCACCCTTGAGGTTCCCCGGGTGCTCGGCTGGGACGCAGCCGGCGTGGTCGAAGCCATCGGTGACGAGGCCAGCCTGTTCGCCTCCGGTGACGAGGTCTACTTCGCCGGTGACGTTACCCGGCCGGGCTGCAACGCCCAGTACCAGTGGGTTGATGAGCGCCTGGTCGCGCGCAAGCCGACCACGCTCGATTTCGCTGAAGCGGCCGCGCTGCCGTTGACCACTCTCACAGCCTGGGAAATGCTGTTCCAGCGCATGCCGCTGCAGCTCGATGGCCGCCGCCACGTGGGCCAGCACCTGCTGGTGATCGGCGGCGCCGGCGGCGTCGGCTCGATGGCGATCCAGCTGGCACGCCATGCCGGTTTCGAGGTGATCGCCACCGCCTCGCGCGAGGCCTCGATCGACTGGTGCCGGCAGATGGGGGCCACGCATGTGATCGACCATCGGCAGCCACTGCAGCCCCAGTTGCGGGCGCTGGGCATCGATGCGGTGCAGGTCGCGCTCAATCTGGCCGACACCGACCACTACTGGGATGAACTGGGCCAGCTGCTGGCACCGCAGGGCCACGTCGGCCTGATCGTCGAGCCGCGGGATGCGCTGCGCATCGGCGATCCCTACAAGGCCAAATGCATCGGCATCCACTGGGAATTCATGTTCGCGCGTTCGCGCTTCGCCACCGCCGACTGTATCGAACAGCACCGCATCCTCAGCCGTGCGGCCAGCATGATCGATGCCGGCCAGCTGCGTGGCACGCTCAAGGAGACGCTGGGCACGATCAATGCGGCCAACCTGGACATCGCGCATCAGCGCCTGGCCAGCGGGCGCACGGTAGGCAAGCTGGCGCTGGTCGGCTGGGACGACTGACGCGGTGATGTAGAGCCGAGCCCACGCTCGGCTGCTGTGCCTGCCGCCACCCGCAGAGCACGGGCTCGGCCCTGAACAACCGCCCGCATGCAGGATCGACGCTACCTGTAGCAACGAATTGGCCGGCATCTGTATCTATGGATGATGCAGAAACAGCGATACGGTGGAAACAGATCCTCGCCCCCCCGGACCGCCATGCCCACCGCCCTGCCCTTGCGCCTGCTGCAATTGATCACCGGCCTGTTCCTGTACGGCTTCGGCGCCTCGCTGATGATCCGTGCCGCCATCGGCGTGGCACCCTGGGATGTGCTGTCGCAGGGCATCGCTGCGCAGACGCCGCTGTCATTCGGCCTGGCAACCAATGCCATCGGTGCATTGGTGCTGCTGCTGTGGTGGCCGCTGCGGCAGAAGCCGGGCGTCGGCACCGTGCTCAACGTGATGCTGATCGGCCCCTCCGCACAGTTCGGGCTGTGGCTGCTGCCGCCGGCCGTCGGCCTTGGCTGGCAGCTGGCGATGTTCTGTGGCGGCATGCTGCTGGTGGCGCTGGCCACCGGCCTGTACATCGGTGCCCGCCTTGGCCCGGGGCCACGCGATGGTCTGATGACCGGTCTGCATGCCCGTACCGGCTGGCCGATCTGGAAGGTGCGCAGCCTGATCGAAGGCAGCGTACTGCTGCTGGGCTGGTGCCTGGGCGGCAATGTCGGCCTCGGCACCCTCGCCTTCGCCCTGCTGATCGGGCCGCTGTGCGGAATGACGCTGGGCTGGTTCGGGATCGGTCGGCCCGCGCCGGTAGTGCCGGCCGCTGGCCGGCAACCGCAATCGCCCTGAGTTGACCGGAATGCCGGCCAGCGGCCGGCACTGCCAAACCGTCAGACAGCGGCCAGCCCTCCCAAAGAAGCGGCCCTTGCCCCGGCCGCCGTTTCGCGGCACGCTTCGCGCTTCCGTACGCAAGCGTATCGACCATGTCGCCAGCCAACGAAAGCGCCTATCCCCACCTGTTCGCCCCGCTGGACCTGGGCTTCACCCAGCTGCGCAACCGCGTATTGATGGGTTCGATGCACACCGGCCTGGAAGATCGCGCCCGCGACTTCCCGCGGCTGGCGGCCTACTTCGCCGAGCGCGCCGAGGGCGGCGTCGGCCTGATCGTCACCGGCGGCTTCGCGCCCAATGTGGTCGGTTGGCTGAAGCCATTCGGTGGCAAGCTGTCCTGGCCCTGGGAAGTGCGGCCGCACCGCCAGCTCACCGCCGCCGCGCACCAGCACGGCGCGAAGATCTGCCTGCAGCTGCTGCATGCCGGCCGCTATGCCTACCACCCGTTGTCGGTGGCACCGTCGAAGCTGAAGGCACCGATCAACCCGTTCACCCCGCGCGCATTGTCGGCCAGCGGCGTAGAGCGCCATATCGCCGACTACGCTCGCAGTGCCAAGCTGGCCCGCGAGGCCGGCTACGACGGCGTGGAAGTGATGGGCTCGGAGGGCTACCTCATCAACGAGTTCATCGCCCCGCGCACCAACAAGCGCGCCGATGCCTGGGGCGGCGACGCGCGCCAGCGCATGCGCTTCGCGGTCGAGATCGTGCGCCGCATCCGCGAGGCCTGCGGCCCGGACTTCATCATCATCTACCGCCTGTCACTGGTGGATCTGGTCGACGACGGCAGCGACTGGGACGAGATCGTTCAGCAGGCGCAGGCGATCGAGGCGGCTGGCGCAACGATCATCAATTCCGGCATCGGCTGGCACGAAGCGCGCATTCCGACCATCGCCACCTCGGTGCCGCGCGCGGCCTTTGCCGGCGTCACCGCCAAGCTCAAGCCGCATGTGAAGGTACCGCTGGTGGCGACCAACCGCATCAACATGCCCGACGTTGCCGAACGCATCCTGGCCGGTGGCGGCGCCGACATGGTGTCGCTGGCACGCCCGCTGCTGGCCGACCCGCAGTGGCCGAACAAGGCCCGTGCCGGCCGCGCGGAGGCGATCAACACCTGCATCGCCTGCAACCAGGCCTGCCTGGACCACGTGTTCGAGAACAAGCTGGCCAGCTGCCTGGTCAATCCGCGCGCCGCCCACGAGACCGAGCTGGTCTATCGTCCCACGGCTACGCCGAAGAAGGTTGCGGTGGTCGGTGCCGGCCCCGCCGGCCTGGCCTGCGCCACTGTCGCTGCCCAGCGTGGCCACCAGGTCACCCTGTTCGATGCCAATGATGAGATCGGCGGCCAGTTCAACGTGGCCAAGCGCATCCCCGGCAAGGAAGAGTTCCACGAGACCCTGCGCTACTTCCGCCACGCGCTGCAGGAGACCGGCGTACAGCTGCGCCTGGGTACCCGCGTCGAGGCTTCCCAACTGGCTGGCTTCGACGAGGTGGTGCTGGCCACCGGCATCACCCCGCGCAAGGTCGATTTCCCCGGTGCCGATCACGACAAGGTGGTGAGCTACCTGGACGTGCTGCTGGGACGGGTCGAAGTGGGCGCCAATGCGGCGATCATGGGCGCCGGCGGCATCGGCTTCGATGTCGGCGAATTCCTCAGCCACGCCGGTGAATCCCCCTCGCTGGATCCGCAGCGCTGGATGGCCGAATGGGGCGTGGATGCCAGCTTCGAGGCACGCGGCTCGCTGGGCCGGCCCCAGGTCAAGCCGTCACCGCGGCGCTTGTGGCTGCTGCAGCGCAGCCCGGGCAAGCCAGGCGCGCGGCTGGGCAAGACCACCGGCTGGATCCATCGCGCCACACTGAAGGCCAAGGGCGTGCGCATGCTCGGTGGCGTCGAGTACCTGGGGGTGGACGACGAGGGCCTGCGCATCCGCGTGGACGGCAGCGAACAGCTGCTGCCGGTCGACCATGTGGTGATCTGCGCCGGGCAGGAACCGAACCGCACGCTGCAGGCCGAACTGCAGGCGGCCGGCATCAACGCGCAGCTGATCGGTGGTGCCGACGTGGCCGCCGAACTCGATGCGAAACGCGCCATCGACCAGGGCAGCCGGGTCGCCGCCGCGCTCTGATGAGCGCCTGAATGGGGGACGGAATGTGATTTCCGTCACCCCGGTTGAACCTGAATGTCAAGCCGAGCGGTTCATGATGCGTTCGGCTATGCCCCCCTACCTTGCGCCATCTTTCCGCTCACCAGCCAGTTTCCGGTGAGCCGGCGCAGTCCCCACGATCGGTACTGATCGTTTCTTTTGGGGCTGCCCACGGGGCGGCCCCGATGGCCGCCTCCCCATGACGCCAAGTCGTCCCCCGCCTCCTGCCGCCCCGCGGCCGGAACCGGAGGGTGCGGCCCATACGGAGCAAGGAGTTAGTTGTATGAAACTGGCCTGGATTCTCTGGCTGTCGCAGTTGCTGCCTCAGCCGGCCGCTGATTCACTGTGTTTGAGCACCACCGTCTACCTGGAAGCCCGCGACCAGACCCTGCGCGGCCAGCAGGCCGTTGCCGAGGTTGCCCTGCGCCGTCTCGACAGTGGCCTGTGGGGCGACTCGATGTGCCAAGTGGTCACCGCGCGCAAGCAGTTCGCACCGACCATCGTCTCCCCCGGCACCCAGCTGGGCAATGACGCGGCGTGGAGCGAAGCGATGAACGTGGCCTTCGACGCCGAGCGCAACTGGGCGCTGCCGGCCGGCGAACGCCGCGAGATCGTGCCCGGTGCCAGCCACTTCGCCGCGCTGTCCATCGCCAGCCCGAACTGGCGCAACGCCTACCAGGTGGCGACCATCGGCGATCACACCTTCTACAAGGTGCAGAACCTCAAGCCGCGGCAGTCGTAACGATCCGTGCTGGCGGCAGCGTTGCCGGCCGCCGCCGGGCTCTGGGATAGTGGGCGTTTCCCGCCCGCATCACCTGGAGTTCCCATGAAGCTGTACAGCAAGCCCGGTGCCTGTTCCACCGCCGACCACATCGCCCTGCAGTGGACCGGCCAGCCGTTCGAGGTTGAACTGCTGAACAAGGACACCCTGAAGGGTCCGGAATTCCTCAAGATCAACCCGGCCGGTGCCGTTCCCGCACTGGTCGACGGCGACTTCGTGCTGCTGCAGAACGCCGCGATCATGGGCTACATCGCCGACCGCTTCCCGCAGGCCGGCCTCGGCGGTGATGGCAGTCCGCGCCAGCGCGCCGAAGCCACCCGCTGGCTGGCCTTCGTCAATTCCGACGTGCACCCGGCCTTCTCGCCGCTGTTCGCGCCGAGCAAGTTCATCGCCGACGAGAGCCAGTTCGATGCGATCCGCGCCGCCGCGCACAAGCGCCTGCGTGGCCTGTTCGAGACCGCCGACAAGCAGCTGGCCGACAAGCCCTGGCTGGCCGGCTTCCGCAGCTTCGCCGACCCGTACTTCTACATCACCCTGCGCTGGGCCGCCGGTACCAAGGTTGATCTGTCCGGCCTGGACAACCTGGCCGCCTACAAGGCACGCATGGACGCCGATGCCGGCGTGCAGGCCGCGCTGAAGGCCGAAGGCCTGGCCTGAGGATGACCCGGGGGTCAGGGCCGTTTGCGTGTCGAACGGATCTGACCCCGCTGGTTGCCAAACGCGGGGTCGGATCCGCCTGTACCGCAGGCGGCTCTGACCCCATCCGTTGCATCCTCACACTCAGCCGATCTGGCGGATCACTTCGCCCTTGGCATCGCGCAGATAGGTCGGCACCACGTCGATGCGCAGCGCCTCCGTCAACGGGTAGATGCCACGTTCGGCACGCACGCCGGCCAGGGCCCGCAGCCCCGCCTCGCTTAGCGCCCAGCGCGCGCTGTCCGCCGACAGTTCGCCCACGTCGCCATGCCCGGCTGGAATGAACGCCCATTGCCGCTCGCGACTGACCAGTTCCAGCGACTTTCCGTGGCGCAGGCGCAGCGGCAGCAGTTCGCACACGCTGGCGACCTGGCCCGCGCCGAGCACCAGCGTGGTGACGCCCGCCTCCTGCCGCCAGTCCAACGTCTCGACGAACAGCATGCCGGTGCTGGAGCCCTCGCGCTCGCTGCCGGCCCTCACCCGTTCGGCCAATGCCGGATCTTCCAGCAGGTTGCCGCGATGCAGGTCGCTGATCCACAGCGGCATCGCCGGCTGCAGTGCCTGCAGCACGCCACGCGTCGACCAGCGCTTGACCGCCTCCATCTCCTCATCGGTCAGCCCGACCAGCTGCAGGAACTGCAGGTGGCCATTGGCGGTGTCGCGTGCCGGCAACTGCGGGTCGGCAATGAAGGCCAAGTGGCACAACCGCGTGTCGGTCTCCAGTGCGATCGGGCCGTTCGCATTCAGATGGTGGCCATCCTCGAACACGTTGCCGCTGCCGAACACATAGCGCGCCAGGTTCTGCAGCAGGTTCATCGGCCACACCGGCGGCGTGCTGTCGGCGTTCTCAGCGGCTTCGGCAGCAAGACGGAACGTCAGCTCGAAACCATAGCCGCTGGCGGCAGCATCACTGCTCTCCTTGGCATACAGCTCGGAGAAACCGTAGGTGATGTAGTGCCAATGCGGAACCGGCGCATCCGCCCAGTACACGCTGATGCCATCCAGCGGATCCTGGCCGCCGAGCGTGTAGGGAAGCGCGGTGCCGTAGTGTCGCGGCTCCTGCCCGGCATACAGCGGCGCCAGCGCCGCATTGATCGCGTCCCAGCCGGGGGTGTCGGTGTCATCGTGGTCGTCCTGCACGCGGGACTCCTTGTGGGAAAGTGAACCGATCACTTTACGCGGTGGCTCAGGCCTGCACGACCTCTTTGCCAGCGTTTACTACGGCGGACTGGGTTTCCTGCCACCAGCGCTGGGCCAGCGCCGGGCTGCGCGCCTTGCCCACCGCCGCCAGCAGTTCCGGGCAAAGGCGTTCCAGCGCCAGCGCATCGGTGCAGCGTTCGATCTTCAACTGCATGAAGTAGCCCTTCAGCCCCAGATGGCGCCGCACCGCCTCGCTCATCGCGTCGTACAACTGCTGGTACAGCGCCGGGTCCTGTTCGCGGCCGGTGCTGATGCCACGCGCCGGAGCGGCCTCTACGCTCCCGCCGATCACCTCGATCAGTCCCTGTGCGGCCAGCTGCTCCAGTGCATCCGGAGGTGCGCGCAGGCCATCGAACAGGCCACGCAGTTCGGTGTCATCGCGATGGCCATCGACCATCAGCAGGATTGAACGCAGTGCCGCCGGCAGGCGCCGGCCACGGTCTTCGATTTCCTGACGGCCAGCCGCCGTCTTGGCGTGCAGCAATGCCATTGCCTCCCCCTCCCTCGATGCGCAATGCCGGCGCACCCTGGCGGGCACGCTCCCCTGCAACCGAGCTTAGCGCACCGGTTGCAGGGAGGAAGCTGCGGTGCAGCAACGGCCTCCCCTGTAGAGCCGAGCCCATGCTCGGCTGCTTTGGCAAGGCATGCGGAGCCGAGTATCGGCTCAGTTCTACAGAAGCAGGTCAGCGGCCCAGCGCGCGGCGGATTTCCTCCAGCGCGCTGGGATCATCCAGCGTCGACAGGTCGCCCGGGTCACGCTGCTCGGCCAACGCCTGCAACGAGCGCCGCAGCAGCTTGCCCGAACGGGTCTTGGGCAGCGCGTTGACCACGTGCACATGCGCCGGGCGCGCGACCGCACCAAGCGAAGTCGTCACCGTCGCCATCATCTCGGCCACCACCGGCGCCGGATCCTCGCCCTCAAGCCCCTGCTTGAGGGTGACGAACACCAGCGGCACCTGCCCCTTCAGCTCGTCCTTGACCCCGATCACGGCAGCCTCGGCCACGCGCGGGTGGCTGGAGATGGCCTCCTCGATCTCGCGCGTACCCAGACGATGCCCGGCCACGTTGATCACATCGTCGGTACGGCCGAGGATGAAGGTATAGCCATCGTCATCGCGGATCGCCCAGTCCAGCGAGCTGTACAGCAGTTCCTTGAAGTGGCTGAAGTAGCTCTGCAGGAAACGGCTGTCGTCGTTCCACACCGTGCTCATGCAACCCGGCGGCAAGGGCGGCGACACCACCAGCACGCCCTTCTGCCCCGGCGCCACTTCCTCGCCGGTGTTCTCGTCGATCACCTTCATCCGATAGCCGAGATTGGGGAAGCCCGGTGAACCGAAGCGCACCGGCTTCATCTCCAGGCCCGGCAGCAGGGTCAGTGCCGGCCAGCCGGTTTCGGTCTGCCAGTAGTTGTCGATGATCGGCTTGCCCAGCGCTTCGCTGATCCAGTGCGCGGTGGGTTCGTCCAGCGGCTCGCCGGCCAGGAACAGGTACTTCAGGGCGCGCAGGTCGTGGCGATGGATGAAGTCCGCGTCGTGCTTCTTCAGCACGCGGATGGCGGTGGGTGAGGAGAACATGGTGCGCACGTTGTACTGTTCGCACAGCGCCCACCAGATACCCGGGTCCGGATTCGTCGGCAGCCCCTCGTACAGCAACGAGGTGCAGCCACCGATCAGCGGGCCGTACACGTTGTACGAGTGGCCCACCGCCCAGCCGACGTCGGAAGTGGAGAACATCACCTGGCCCGGCTTGCAGTCGAACACGGTCTCCATCGACTGCGCCATCGCCACCGCGTAACCACCGACATCGCGCTGCACGCCCTTCGGCTTGCCGGTGGTGCCGGAGGTGTACAGCAGGTAGCTCGGCTCGCTCGCTTCAAGCCACTGCACCGGCACATCGACTTCACCAACCTGTGCACGCAGCGCGGCGTAGTCCACGTCGCGACCCGGCACGCGGGGTTCGGCGGCATCCAGCCCACGCGAGACGATCAGCACGTGTGGTGGCGGCGAAGCTGCTTCGGCGCAGGCCGCGTCAACCATCGGCTTATATGGAATCAGCTTGCCGCCGCGCATGCCGGCATCCGCTGCGATCAGCAACTTCGGCTTCGCATCGTCGATGCGCAGCGCCAGGTTGTGCGCGGCGAAGCCACCGAACACCACCGAGTGCACCGCACCGATGCGCGCGCAGGCCAGCATCGCGAACACGGCTTCGGCCATGTTCGGCATGTAGATCACCACGCGGTCACCGTGGCCGACGCCGAGATGCTTGAGCACGGCGGCGAAGTCGCTCACTTCGCGATACAGCTGGCGATAGGTGATCTCGCGGGTGCTGTTGGTTTCGGTGGAAATCGCAACCAGCGCGAGCTGGTCGGCGCGCGTTGCCAGGTGGCGGTCGACGGCGTTGTAGCAGAGATTGGTTTCACCACCGACGAACCAGCGCCGGAACGGCGGGTTGCTGTAATCGAGCACCTGCTGCGGCGGTTTGTGCCAATGGATGCGCTTGGCTTCCTCGCCCCAGAACGCCTCCGGCTCGTCGATCGAGCGACGGTAGGTTTCCTCGTAGTTCATGACGCAGCCCTCCCAGACAAAGTCATGGGTTCGAGGATAGTCCGGCGCTGGCGCGCGGGCCGCCCTACCTTGGTAGGGGGTGGGGTTTGTTGTGCAGGGCTTGCAGCCCTGCACCTCGGTACGCGCCATCGCATGCGCGCTGCCGCTCCCACGCTTCGCTGCGCGAACCGCGGGCCCCACTTACCAACACCCAAACCCCCGCCGCTTCGCGGCCGCCCCCTGACCCAGGGGGCTCTGCCCCAGACACGATCCGACGCCCGCCATGCCGGATCTGACCCCGGATGTATTTCGATATCTGACAGATTCCATCCACGCATAGCATGGATCCATCAGATCGCGGGAATCTGTCAGAGGCGGGACGGTGTCGGAGTACGGGGTGTCAGCCGCATGGATGCGGCTGCCAAGCCTACACGGACGTACTTGCGGCGTCCCCGCACTCCGACACCGTCCCGCCAACCCACGGATAGCCCGCTTTTGACGTTGACGTTGACGTTGATTCTGCGGGTGCAGGGCTGCAAGCCCTGCCGGCCCCCTAGAACGGAGTCGCGGACTCGAACGCGAGTGTTTCGCCCGTCACCGGATGGGTGAACCGCAGGCTGCGCGCATGCAGGTGCACGCGTTGCGCCGGTGCCGCGCCATACAGGACATCACCGACGATGGGATGGCCGAGGCTGGCCGTGTGCAGGCGCAGCTGATGGCTGCGGCCGGTGATCGGTTCCAGCTCCACGCGGGTACGCTGCGCTTCCACATCACGCGCCATTACGCGCCAGCGCGTCAGCGCCGGCTTGCCGCGTTCGTGATCGACCGTCTGCTTCGGCCGGTTCGGCCAGTCCACAATCAGCGGCAGATCCACGTCGCCGGCATCGCCTTCAAGCAGTCCCTCCACGATCGCTTCATAGCGCTTGCCAACCCGGCGCTGCTCGAACTGCATCGACAACGCCGCCTGCATGTCCTTGCCACGCGCATGCAGCAGCAGCCCGGAAGTCACCTGGTCCAGGCGGTGCACGGTCAACGCATCCGGGTACAGCGCCTGCAGGCGCGCGACGACGCAGTCCTGGTTCTCGGCGCTGCGGCCGGGCACGGACAGCAGGCCGGCGGGCTTTTCAGCCACCAGCAGCGCGTCGTCGATGTAGTGCAGGTGGATCATGCGATTCCAGGAATTCCAAATGAAAACGGGGAAGCCGAAGCCTCCCCGTCTTCTGCGGTGAGCGTACCGACCAACGGTCGGTACCCACCATCGCGGTGGAGGTACCGGCCGTGGCCGGTACCGCCTGCATCAGCCCAGCAGGTGGGCGACGCCGGCGCGCTCTTCTTCCAGCTCGGCCAGGGTCTTGTCGATGTACTTCTGGCTGAAGTCGTCGATCGGGAGATCCTTGACCAGGGTGTACTTGCCGTTCTCGGTGGTCACCGCGAAACCGAAGATCACGCCTTCCGGAATGCCGTAGGAACCGTCGGACGGCACGCCCATGGTGACCCACTTGCCGTTGCTGCCCAGCACCCAGTCACGCACGTGGTCGATGGCGGCATTGGCCGCCGAAGCGGCCGAGGACGAGCCACGGGCTTCGATGATCGCCGCGCCGCGCTTGCCGACGGTCGGGATGAACGTGTTGGCGTTCCACTCCTGGTCGTTGATCGCATCGGCGATCGAGGCGCCGTCGGCGGTGGCGAAACGGTAGTCCGGGTACATGGTCGGGCTGTGGTTGCCCCACACCACCAGCTTCTCCATGCCACCGACCGGCTTGCCCAGCTTGGCCGACAGCTGGCTCAGCGCGCGGTTGTGGTCCAGGCGCAGCATGGCGGTGAAGTTCTCCGGCTTCAGGTCCGGAGCCGACTTCATCGCGATGTAGGCATTGGTGTTGGCCGGGTTGCCGACCACCAGCACCTTCACGTCACGGCTGGCGACCTTGTTCAGCGCGGCGCCCTGGGCGGTGAAGATCTTGGCGTTCTCCAGCAGCAGGTCCTTGCGCTCCATGCCCGGGCCACGCGGACGTGCGCCGACCAGCAGGGCGATGTCGGCGTCCTTGAACGCGACTTCGGCGTCATCGGTGCCAACCATGCCGGCCAGCAGCGGGAACGCGCAGTCTTCCAGCTCCATCATCACGCCCTTCAGGGCGGCCTGGGCCTTGTCGACCGGCAGTTCCAGCAGCTGCAGGATGACCGGCTGGTCCTTGCCCAGCATTTCGCCGGAGGCGATGCGGAACAGCAGGGCATAACCGATCTGGCCGGCGGCGCCGGTCACGGCAACACGAACGGGTGCTTTCATGGGGGTTTCCTCTTGCTTGCAAGCGTTTGATGGGGCGCCGCGGGCATGGCCACGCAGGCCGGGCGGGCGGCGGGGAACAGGGAAACGGCCACCCGTGGGTGGCCGTTTCGAAAGGGGGTCAGGCGGCGAGGTGCTTGTTCCACTCCGCGACGCGGTCGGCCTGGGCGGCCAGCACGGCGTCGACGTCGCCTTCCAGGGTGATCGAATGGATCACGTCGCCCTGCTTGACCGAATCGACGATGGCCTGGCCTTCCAGGACCTTGCCGAAGACGGTGTGGCGGCCGTCCAGCCAATCGGTCTTGATGTGGGTGATGAAGAACTGGCTGCCGTTGGTGTTCGGGCCGGCGTTGGCCATCGACAGCGAGCCGACCTCGTGCTTCACGCCATTCTTCTCGTCTTCGAACTTGTAGCCCGGGCCGCCGGTGCCACGACCCTGCGGGCAGCCGCCCTGGATCATGAAGTCGGCGATCACGCGGTGGAAGATCAGGCCGTCATAGAAGCCGTGCTTGACCAGGTTCACGAAGTTGGCCACGGTCAGCGGCGCCTTGTCGGCGAACAGCTCGACCTTGATCGGGCCCTGGGTGGTGTCGAAAGTGGCGATGAGGGACATGAAGATCCTTGGTGCAAAGGGGAATGCGTCTAGCCACCTAGTTTACACCTGCCTCGTGGCGGCGGTGCCTTCGACCATCGGTGGAGCCCCCGCCTTCAGCCAGGGGAAGTGAGCCGAGGGGCCGTCCTGGCGACCTCGGCCGAAGCGGTGGACAGCCAGCTGAATGGGCCGTTTGGCCGGCGTGAAATCCATCTTTTCGCGAATCGTCAAGTTCGACGTATAATGTTGGACTTCTTTTTCCAAATCCGGCGCCGACTGGCCCCCTTTCGTATGTCCATCGAAAATCTTCGCAACATCGCCATCGTCGCCCACGTCGACCATGGCAAGACCACCCTGGTCGACCAGCTGCTGAAGCAGTCCGGCACCCTGTCCGAGCGCACCGTCCTCGCCGAGCGCGTGATGGACAGCAACGACCAGGAAAAGGAACGCGGCATCACCATCCTGGCCAAGAACACCGCCATCACCTGGGAAGACAAGAAGACCGGCATCAAGAACCGGATCAACATCGTCGACACCCCCGGTCACGCCGACTTCGGCGGTGAGGTCGAGCGCGTGCTGTCGATGGTCGACACCGTGCTGATCCTGGTCGATGCGATGGACGGCCCGATGCCGCAGACCCGCTTCGTGACCCAGAAGGCCTTCGCGATGGGCTTCAAGCCGATCGTCGTGGTCAACAAGGTCGACCGTCCGGGCGCCCGTCCGGAGTGGGTGATCGACCAGGTCTTCGACCTGTTCGACAAGCTCGGTGCCACCAACGAGCAGCTGGACTTCCCGATCGTCTACGCCTCGGGCCTGAACGGCTACGCGGGCCTGGAAGACACCGTGCGCGACGGCGACATGACCCCGCTGTACGAAGCGATCATGCAGCACGCGCCGAAGCCGGAAGTGGACCCGGAAGGCCCGTTCCAGATGCGCATCAGCCAGCTGGACTACAACAACTTCGTGGGCGTGATCGGCATCGGCCGCATCCAGCGCGGCACCCTGAAGAAGAACATGCAGGTCGCGGTCATCGACCGTGAAGGCAAGAAGCGCAACGGCAAGGTGCTGCAGGTGCTGGGCTTCATGGGCCTGGAGCGCATCGAGCAGGATTCGGCCGAGGCCGGCGACATCGTGGCCATCTCCGGCATCCAGGAGCTGACCATCTCCGACACCATCTGCGCACCGGACTTCCCGGAAGCCCTGCCTGCGCTGACCGTCGACGAGCCGACCATCTCGATGACCTTCCAGGTGAACAATTCACCGTTCGCCGGCAACAAGGACCTGTCCGGTGGCAAGTTCCTGACCAGCCGCCAGATCAAGGACCGCCTGGACCGTGAAAAGGTCCACAACGTGGCCCTGAAGGTCGAGCAGCTGGAAGACGCCGACAAGTTCCTGGTCTCCGGCCGTGGCGAACTGCACCTGTCGGTGCTGATCGAGAACATGCGCCGCGAAGGCTACGAGCTGGCCGTGTCGCGCCCGGAAGTGATCATCAAGGAAATCGACGGCCAGCTGATGGAGCCGATCGAGCAGCTGGTGGTGGACATCGAAGAAGTCCACCAGGGCGGCGTGATGGAAAAGCTGGGCACCCGCAAGGGCCAGTTGAAGAACATGGAATCGGACGGCAAGGGCCGCGTGCGCCTGGAGTACCAGATCCCGGCCCGTGGCCTGATCGGCTTCCAGAACGAGTTCAAGACCCTGACCCAGGGTTCGGGCCTGCTGTTCCATGTGTTCGACCACTACGGCCCGAAGGAACAGGGCGCCATCGCCAAGCGCATCAACGGCGTGATGATCGCCAATGCGCCGGGCGTCACCCCGGCCTACTCGCTGGGCCCGCTGCAGGAACGCGGCAAGCTCTTCGCTGCCGAAGGCGACAACGTGTATGAAGGTCAGCTGGTCGGCATCCACTCCAAGGACAACGACCTGACCGTCAACGCGATTAAGACCAAGCCCCTGACCAACATGCGCGCTTCCGGCAAGGACGATGCGATCCAGCTGACCCCGGCGATCAAGTACTCGCTGGAACAGGCCCTGGACTTCATCGAAGACGACGAGCTGGTCGAGATCACCCCGAAGGAGATCCGCCTGCGCAAGAAGTTCCTGACCGAGAGCGACCGCAAGAAGGCTTCGCGCGGCGGCTGAGCCAGCACCCCGTGAACCAGAGCGGCTACAACCCGGATCCACACCGGCATCCGGGTCTGCACGTCATCGCCCTGCTCGAAGCGAGCAAGGCGATGCTGGCGCTGTTGGCCGCCACCGGGCTGGAAGTGCTCGGACCGCAGCCGCTTCGGCACGGCATCATGGTCCTGATCCGGCGTTTCAGCCTGGATCCGGACCATGGCACCCTGCCCTCGCTGCTGCATATGATCAACCCCGACGCGGTCCACCTGGCCGCGGCAGGGATGATCGGCTACGGCCTGCTGCACCTGGTCGAAGCCTGGGGCCTGTGGCGGGCCAAGGCCTGGGCCTCCTGGCTGGGCTGCCTGACTGCCTCGCTGTACCTGCCCTTCGACATCTTCGCGATCATCCGCCACCCCGGCTGGCCGTCGTGGACGATCCTGGCGATCAACCTGATCGTGGTCTACGTTCTCGCCCGCGACCTGCGCAAGCGCCACCGCTGAGCACCGGCTACACTGGGGATTGGAGCCGACCAAGCCGCCCCATGCGCCCGTCCTTGCCGCCTCTGCTGACCTGCCTGCTCGCCGCGCTGCCTGCGCTGCTTTCGGCTGGCTGCAGCCCGGCCACGCCCAGCGCGCATGCGGCCGAACCTGCGAGCCGCAACGTGCCGTTCCCGTACGCTGAAACCGATGTTACCGACCTGCAGGCGCGGATGACCGCCGGTGAACTGGACAGCACCACCCTGACCCAGGCCTACCTGCAGCGCATCGCCGCCCTGGATCGGGCCGGGCCCCGCCTGCGCGCGGTGATCGAGCTCAACCCCGATGCCCTGAAGGAAGCCGCGGCGCGCGACCGCGAGCGCCGCGATGGACGCCTGCGTGGCCCGCTGCACGGCATCCCGGTACTGCTGAAGGACAACATCAACGCTGCGCCGATGGCCACCAGTGCCGGCTCTCTGGCCCTGCAGGGGTTCCGCCCTGACGATGCGTATCTGGTGCGGCGCCTGCGCGAGGCCGGGGCCGTGGTGCTGGGCAAGACCAATCTCAGCGAATGGGCCAATTTCCGCGGCAACGATTCGGTGTCCGGCTGGAGCGCGCGCGGTGGCCAGACCCGCAATCCCTATCGCCTCAGCCACTCGCCTTGCGGTTCCAGCAGCGGCAGCGCGGTAGCGGTCGCCGCCAACCTGGCCAGCGTGGCGATCGGCACCGAAACCGACGGCAGCATCGTCTGCCCTGCGGCGATCAATGGCATCGTCGGCCTCAAGCCGACCGTTGGCCTGGTCAGCCGCGATGGGATCATCCCGATTTCCTTCAGCCAGGACACTGCGGGGCCGATGACACGCAGCGTCGCCGACGCTGCCGCCGTACTGACCGCAATTGCCGGCCGCGATGATGCCGACCCGGCCACCGCAACCATGCCCGGCCGTGCGGTGTACGACTACACCGCGCGGCTGGATCCGCAGGGACTGCGTGGCAAGCGCATCGGCCTGCTGCAGACGCCGCTGCTGAAATACCGCGGCATGCCGCCACTGATCGAACACGCCGCCACCGAGCTGCGTCGGGCCGGCGCCGTCGTGGTGCCGGTGGAGCTGCCCAACCAGGGCGCCTGGGCCGACGCCGAACTCAAGGTACTGCTGTACGAGTTCAAGGCCGGGCTGGAGCGTTACTTCAGCGCCCACCGCGCTCCCCTGCACAGCCTGGCCGAATTGATCGCCTTCAACCAGGCGCACAGCAAGCAGGAACTGGGCCTGTTCGGCCAGGAACTGCTGGTGGAGGCCGACGCTACCGCCGGCTTGGCCGACCCCGCCTATATCCGCGCACGCAGCGATGCGCGCAGGTTGGCGGGCCCGGAAGGCATCGATGCCGCCCTCGCCGCCCACCAGCTCGACGCCCTGGTCGCGCCGACCACCGGCGTGGCGTGGCCGATCCGCAGCGAAGGCGACGACTTCCCCGGCGAGAGCTACAGTGCCGCCGCCGTCGCCGGCTATCCCAGCCTCAGCGTGCCGATGGGCCAGATCGATGGCCTGCCGGTCGGCCTGCTGTTCATGGGCACCGCCTGGAGCGAACCGAAGCTGATCGAAATGGCGTACGCCTACGAACAGCGCACCCGCGCGCGGCGGCCACCGCACTTCGGCACCGACACGCTGATCGACGCCGGCGAGCCGTGATCGTGTTTCTGTAGAGCCGAGCCCACGCTCGGCTTCAACGGAAAATCGAAAGCAGCCGAGCATGGCTCGGCTCTACAGCGGCTGGTCGGGCTCCGCTGGCACGATTGCCGCCTCACCGTCTTCAGCCCCCGGCGAACGCACATCTGCAGTACGTGCACGTGGACCACGCGGCATGTCCAGCTCGTCAGCATGCTGCATCCGCGCACGCAGCTGCGGCAGCGACTGCGGATGCTCACGCGCGAGGAAATCGAGCATGCGCTCGCGTACCAGGCAACGCAGGTCGAACGCGTCGCCAGAGCTGCGCGCACTCACCAGCAGGCGCACCTGGATCGCACGCTCGCTGGTTTCGGTCACCTGGGCCACGCAGACCCGGCCATCCCACAATGCCTCGCCCTGGCAGATGCGCTCCAGCTCGGCGCGGATCGCCGCGATCGGGGCACGATAGTCCAGCCACAGAAACGCCGTACCGAGCAGATCGGCGCTGCGCCGGGTCCAGTTCTGGAAGGGGTTCTCGATGAACCAGGTCAGCGGCACCACCATCCTCCGCTCGTCCCAGATGCGTACCACCACGTAGCTGCTGCCGATCTCCTCGATGCGTCCCCACTCGCCCTCGACGATCACTACATCGTCCAGTCGGATCGGCTGGGTCACTGCAATCTGCAGGCCAGCGATCAGATTGCCGAACACTGGCTTTGCGGCGATACCGGCCACCAGGCCGATGAGGCCCGCCGAGGCCAGCAGCGCGGTGCCGATCTTCTGCACCATGGGAAAGGTCAACAGCACCAGCGAAGCACCCAGCACGATGATGCCGCCCATCAGCACACGGCTGAGCACCCGCGTCTGGGTCTGGATGCGGCGCGCTTCCAGATTATCGGAGACATCGATGGGATGGCTGCGCAGGATGGCCCGCTCACCCGCTGCCACTGCGCGTACCAGCAACCAGATGAAGCAGGCGGTCAGTGCGATATGCAGCACCCGTTGCAGGTTGCCCAGAAGGGGATCCTGCAGCGGCGTGGCCTGCAATGCAGGGATCAACAGCAGCAGCGGCCATGCGGTGGCCATTGGCAGCCCGAGCACACGCCCGATGCGCGCGCGCCGCCGATCACGCTCTTTCAGCCGATGGTAGATCCACAGGATCAGCCACGCGCCGATGCCGCCCACCAATGCGGCCAAACCCAATGGCCATGCATAGGCCTGCATGTGCTCCCAAGGCACTCTTGCCACCTCCACGTGAAAGCGTGAACGGACAGCCTCGCGCATGGCACATGAGCGTCACGTCAGCCGTTCGTAAGGAGGGTGTTGATCGGCAGGGCTTGCAGCCCTGCACCTGCCCAGAAGCCGAAGCAACAGCAACGGCAACAGCAACAGCCGAAGCAGAAGCGGGTTTGCTGTGGGATGGCGGGGTGGGTCCGGTTGCGGGGGGCGCTGCAAGTACGTCCATGTAAGCTCGGTCGCCGCATCCATGCGGCTCACGCCCCCGCAACCGGACCCACCCCGCCTACGACAGATCTCCGCGATCTGCAGTAGATCCACGCCATGCGTGGATGAATCTCCATCGGAATCGAATATTTCGAATTGGATTCCAAAAGCATCCACGCATGGCGTGGATCTACCGTGTCGACCAAGGTCGACACTTACCCGCAGCCGCCGGAATTCGTCAGAGGCGGGGCGGTGTCGGAGTGCGGGGCGTCAGCCGCATGGATGCGGCTGCCAAGCCTACAAGGACGTACTTGCGGCGTCCCCGCACTCCGATACCGCCCCGCCTTCCCACGGAATGCCCGCGTTTGACGTTGCAGTTGACGTTGATTCCGCAGGTGCAGGGCTGCAAGCCCTGCCGCAACGCACTTAACGCACTTGCTCCTGCTTGCGCACGATCGCCATCGCGATCTCCAGCGACTGCTCGTAGTTCAACCGCGGGTCCACCGTCGAACGATACGCACGCTCCAGGTCGCGCTCGGTCAGTTCGCGCGCGCCGCCGATGCACTCGGTCACGTCCTCGCCGGTCAGTTCCAGATGCACACCGCCCAGGCGCGTACCGGCGGCCGCATGCAGATCGAACGACATCTCCACCTCGCCACGCACGTTGTCGAAGCGGCGTGTCTTGAAACCGTTGGCGGTGCTTTCGGTATTGCCATGCATCGCATCGCACACCCACAGCACGCGGCGACCATCACGCTTGACCGCGTCCAGCAGCGGCGGCAGTTTCTCTGCGATCTGCGTTGCGCCCATCCGGTGGATGAAGCTCAGGCGGCCCGGCTCGTCATGTGGGTTGAGCACATCGATCAGGCGCAGCAGCTGGTCCGGCGTCACCGACGGGCCCACCTTGATCGCAATCGGATTGCGCACGCCACGCAGGTACTCCACGTGCGCGCCATCGAGCGCGGCCGTGCGCATGCCGATCCACGGGTAATGCGTGCTCAGGTTCAACCAGCCCTGCTGGCGCGGCACCTGGCGGGTCAACGCCTGCTCGTAGGGCAGCAGCAGCGCTTCGTGCGACGTGTAGAAGTCGATGCGGTTGAGGTTGTGCACGCGGGCCCCGGCCAGGGTCTCCATGAAGTGCACCGCATCGCCGATCGAGGCCACCATCTTCTGGTACTCGGCCGCCAGCGGCGAGTGGCTTACCCACTCCAGGTTCCAGTATTCGGGGTGGTGCAGGTCGGCGAAACCGCCGTCGATCAGCGCACGCACGAAGTTCATCGTCATCGCCGAATGCGCGTGGGCCTGCAGCATCCGCTTCGGGTCCGGCAGGCGCGCCGCTTCGGTGAACGCCGGTGCGTTGATCACATCACCGCGGTAGCTGGGCAGGGTCACGCCGTCGCGGGTCTCGGTGTCGGCCGAGCGCGGCTTGGCGTACTGGCCAGCGAAGCGGCCCACGCGGATCACCGGCTGGCGCAGGCCGTGCACCAGCACCAGGCTCATCTGCAGCAGTACCTTCAGGCGGTTGGAGATGGTGCCCGATTCGCAGTCGCTGAAGTTCTCGGCGCAGTCGCCGCCCTGCAGCAGGAAGCGCTTGCCTTCCTGGGCCTCGGCCAGCTGCTGCTTCAACGCCAGGATCTCCCACGAGGTGACAAGCGGCGGCAGCCGCTTCAGCTCGTGCAGAGCGGCGTCCAATGCCACCGGGTCCGGGTAGGTCGGCATCTGCAGCGCGGTCTTGCCACGCCAGCTCTCCGGCGACCAGGCAGCGCAAGCGGTGGTCGCGGCGGGATCGGAGACGGGCGGAACGGCGGACAGGCTCATTGCAGACTTCCGGGGTGGGGGGCGGTCATGGTCGCAGAGCCAGCCGCCGACGCAAAGGCCCATCCCCGCCGCCCCGGCCACCTGAACGGCAGGGAAAGGCCAACGCCAGCAGCCAGATCCAGCATGGCCAGCCGCACGGGACAGGCGCATGATTTGTTACGGAGTAACACTTCCACGTCATGGACCGGCCCCTTCCACACCCAGCCGCCCCCTCTCTCACCATGAAGCCCTCACCCCTCGCTACCGGCATTGCCTTCGCCCTGGCCTTGGCCAGCCTGCCCGCCTTCGCCGCAACGACCGACGACACCTCTTCCTCCGTCAAGGATCTGGACGCAGTCACCGTCCACGCCCAGCTCGACCAGGCCCGCAACGCGCTGTCGCCGGACATCGGCAGCAGCCAGTACCAGATCACCGCCGAGGACATCCAGAAGCAGCCGCTGGGTGCCTCCGCGCCGCTCAGCCAGGTACTGCTGCAGGCCCCGGGCGTGGTCCAGGATTCCTATGGCGGCGTGCACGTGCGCGGCGACCACGCCAATCTGCAGTACCGCATCAATGGCGTGCTGCTGCCCGAATCGATCTCCGGCTTCGGCCAGACACTGGATGCACGCACCATCAAGAGCATCCGCCTGATGGATGGCGCGCTGCCGGCGCAGTTCGGCGAGCGCACCGCTGCAGTGGTCGACATCAGCACCCGCAATGGCGCCGAGCTCGGCAATGGCGGCAGCGCCGGTCTGACCGCAGGCTCGTTCGGCAAGATCAATCCGAATGCCTCGTGGTGGGGCAACCAGGGGCGATGGAGCTGGTTCCTGACCGGCAACTACGACCAGAACGAGGTTGGCCTGGAGAACCCGACCCGCTCGCGCAAGCCGCTGCACGACGACACCCACCAGGGCAAAGCGTTCGCTGACCTCACCTACCTGGTCAACGAGAACACGCGCCTGAGCGTGTTCGCCGGCTTCGCCAACAATCGCTTCCAGATCCCGGTCAACCCCGGGCAGACCCCGCAGTTCGGTTACCTGGACACCACCACCTTCGACTCCAGCCAGCTGGATGAAACCCAGCGCGAGACCACCCGCTTCGGCATGCTGGTGCTGCAGGGCGCGCTGGGCAGCACCGCCTACCAACTGTCAGCCGGGCAGCGCTACAGCGATGTGGCGTTCATCCCGGATGTCATCGGCGACCTGGTATTCAGTGGCGTCGCCTCGCAGGTGCAGCGCAGCAACCGCGCCAACACGCTGCAGGCCGATTTCTCCACCCCACTGGGCAGCGACCACACGCTGCGCTATGGCCTGTATGGCAACTACGAGAACGCGCGGGCCAGCAACAGCAGCTGGGTGTTCCCGGTCGATGACGCCGGCCAGCAGTCCAGCACCACGCCGCTGCTGATACCTGACCACAGTGCCTTCCATGCCAGCACGCAGGCGTTGTACGTGCAGGATGAATGGAAGATCGGCGACGACTGGACCGTCAACTACGGCCTGCGCGGAGATCGCTACAAGGCCTTTGGCCACACCGAGGGCCAGCTCAGCCCCCGCGTGGGCGTGGCCTGGAATGCCAGCGACAGCACCACCGTGCATGCCGGCTATTCGCGTTACTTCACGCCACCGGCCAGTGAGCTGATCGCCAGCAGCGATATCGCGCTGTACGACGGCACCACCAACCAGCAGCCGAGCGGCGGCAACAACACGCCACTGGCCGAACGCAGCGACTACTACGACGTCGGCGTGTCGCAGCAGGTGGGCGAACACCTGACCCTGGGCCTGGATGCCTATGACCGACGCGTCGCACGCCTGCAGGACGAAGGCCAGTTCGGTGCCGCCTACATCTATTCGACGTTCAACTACCGCCGCGGCCATATCCATGGCCTGGAGTTCAGTGCCGACTACAGCGACGGTCCGTTCAGCGCCTACGTCAACGCGGCGTACAACAAGGCCATCGGCACCCAGGTCGTCACCGGCCAGTACAACCTCGATCCGGACGCGCTGGCCTATGTGGCCAACCATTGGATCCACCTCGACCACGACCAGAAGCTGACCTCATCGGGCGGCTTCAGCTACGCCTTCGCCGGCCACAACCGGGTCGGCGCCAACTACGTGTTCGGTAGCGGCCTGCGTTCGGACATCGAGGGCGTGCCCAACGGCGGCGAGCTGCCGTCCTACCTGCAGGTGAACCTCAGCGCCGGGCATGACTTCAATGCCGACAGCGACCATCCGCTGCATGTGCAGCTGGCGGTCATCAATGCATTGGACCGCAGCTACCAACTGCGCGATGGCGGTGGCGTCGGCGTGTTCGCCCCGCAGTGGGGACCGCGCCGTGGCGCCTACCTGAGCCTGCAGCAGGATTTCTGAGGACGCCAGGGTGCCTGGGGTCGGCCCCCCTTTCCGCAGGAGAGGGCTCCGACCCCGCCTTAGTTCAGCGCTTGACCTTGCGCAGCGACACCACCAGCGCCCACAGCGCCAGCAGCACGAACCACACGCCCGACCACATCGGCATGGTCAGGCCCAGGAACGTCCAGTCGATATTGCCGCAGTTGCCGGTACCGGTCAGCACCGTGCGGAACACTTCCAGCGGCCCCATGGTCTCGCGCAGGAAGCTCAGCGGCGGGCCGCAGGTCGCACCCATCTCCGGTGGCAGCATCTGCACGTAGACGTGGCGCGCAGCGATGCCTACGCCGACCGCGGCGGCAATGAAGGCGAGCACGCCGTAGGTTGCCCGGCCAGGACGGTTGCAGGGCCCGTGCAGTGCACCGATCAGGAACAGCAGGCCCAGCGCGGCGAACGCCAGCCGCTGGAAGATGCACAGCGGACACGGCTCCAGGCCCATCTTCAGCTGCAGGAAGATCGCGTAGCCCAGCAGGCCCGCGCAGATCAGGAAGCCCAGAAGGAACTGGGCGCGGAAGGGCCAGCGCAGTGGATTCATCGTCAACGCTCGAATGGATCAAGGCGCCAAGCGTAACCGAGAGTGCGCGCCATTCGAACCGCCACAGGTGACGCCTGTCGGAACGGTGCGGGTCAGATCCCGCAGAAACGCAAAAGCCCGGCAGAGGCCGGGCTTTCGCTGTGTCGCGTTGGAGCGGTCCGATTACTCGGCCACTTCCTCGGCCACGACCGGACGGTCAACCAGCTCGACGTAGGCCATCGGCGCGTTGTCGCCAGCGCGGAAGCCGCACTTCAGCAGGCGCAGGTAGCCGCCCGGACGGTTCGCGTAGCGCGGGCCCAGGATGGTGAACAGGTTGCCCACGGCTTCGTTGTCGCGCAGGCGGGCGAAGGCCAGACGGCGGTTGGCGACGGAGTCGACCTTGGCCAGGGTGATCAGCGGCTCGGCAACGCGGCGCAGTTCCTTGGCCTTCGGCAGGGTGGTCTTGATCAGCTCGTGCTTGAACAGCGAGGCGGCCATGTTCTTGAACATCGCTTCGCGGTGGGCGCTGGTGCGGCTGAACTTACGGCCAGACTTCTGGTGACGCATGGTGATATTCCTTGGTTAATGATGAGGCTGTGCGGATCGTTGTCGCCATCCTGGCGTTGCTGCGCGGACTGCGGATGGTCCTGGCCGCCCGTCCTGGACGACCTGCCCGCGAACCTGGGGTTCGTCGTGGCATGTTGTGTTGCGTTGAAGGCCCCACCGCGAACGGTGGAGCCTTCAGGCATTGCCGATATCAACCCAGCATGCCGTGGCTGGCGACGCCGGCCGGCGGCCAGTTCTCCAGCTTCATGCCGAGCGACAGGCCGCGCTGAGCCAGCACTTCCTTGATCTCGGTGAGCGACTTCTTGCCCAGGTTCGGGGTCTTCAGCAGCTCCACTTCGGTCTTCTGGATCAGATCGCCGATGTAGTAGATGCTTTCAGCCTTCAGGCAGTTGGCCGAACGCACGGTCAGCTCCAGATCGTCGATCGGGCGCAGCAGCACCGGATCCACGCCGTTGTTGGCCGGCTTGGCCGCACCGCGGTCGCGGTGGGTGAAGTCACCGAACACCGACAGCTGGTCGCTGAGGATGTCGGCGGCGGTGCGCACGGCTTCCTCGGCGTCGATGGTGCCGTTGGTCTCGATATCGATGACCAGCTTGTCCAGGTCGGTGCGCTGTTCGACACGCGCCGCTTCCACGGCATAGGCGACACGGCGGACCGGCGAGAACGAGGCATCCAGGACCAGGCGGCCGATGGCACGGGTTTCTTCGTCCGGACGACGACGCGCGGCAGCCGGCTGGTAGCCGAAACCACGTTCGATCTTCAGACGCATGTTGATTGCCGTGTCCTTGGTCAGGTGGCAGATCACATGGTCGCCGTTCAGGATCTCCACATTGTGGTCGACCTTGATGTCGGCAGCGGTGACAACGCCCGGGCCCTGCTTGGACAGGGACAGGGTGGCGCTGTCGCCGGAGTGCATACGGATGGCCACGTCCTTCAGGTTGAGCAGGACTTCGAGCACATCCTCCTGCAGACCTTCGACCGTGGTGTACTCATGCAACACGCCGTCGATTTCGACTTCCGTGATGGCGAAGCCCGGGATGGACGACAGCAGCACGCGACGCAGGGCGTTGCCCAGCGTATGCCCGTAACCCCGCTCCAAAGGTTCGATAACGACCTTTGCACGGGTGTCGGTAAGGCGTTCGATCTGCGGACCGCGAGGACGCAGAACCTGGTTGGCGGTAACCGTCATGTTGCGGGTTCTCCTAGTGAACCCCCGGCCGTCGCCGGGGGCTCTCCAATGTGAATTACTTCGAATACAGCTCGACGATCAGCGCTTCGTTGATGTCCGCAGGCAGATCCGAACGATCCGGAACAGCCTTGAAGATGCCGGTGAACTTGCCGGAATCCACTTCAACCCACGACGGGCTCAGGTCATGCTGGGCGGCGACGGTCAGGGCTTCCTGGACGCGCAGCTGCTTGGCAGCCTTTTCGGACAGAGCGATGGCGTCGCCAGCCTTGACCTGGTACGAAGCCAGGTTGACCGACTTGCCATTCACGGTGACGCCGCGGTGCGACACCAGCTGACGGGCAGCCGGACGGGTCACGGCGAAGCCCATGCGGTAGACGACGTTGTCCAGGCGGGTTTCCAGCAGCTGCAGCAGGTTCTCGCCGGTGTTGCCCTTCTTGGTCGAGGCCTTCTTGTAGTAGTTGCGGAACTGACGCTCCAGCAGGCCGTAGATACGCTTGACCTTCTGCTTTTCACGCAGCTGGGTGGCGTAGTCGGACAGCTTGCCCTTGCGGGCAGTGGCGCCGTGCTGGCCGGGCTTCTGCTCCAGCTTGCACTTGGAGTCCAGCGCACGCGCCGGGCTCTTCAGGGACAGGTCGGCGCCTTCGCGGCGGGCGAGCTTACAGGTAGGACCGATATAACGAGCCATTTCTTATCGCTCCCTTTAGACGCGACGCTTCTTCGGCGGACGGCACCCGTTGTGCGGGATGGGCGTCACGTCGATGATGTTGGTGATCTTGTAGCCGACGTTGTTCAGCGAACGCACGGCCGACTCACGGCCCGGACCCGGGCCCTTGATGCGGACTTCCAGCGACTTCACGCCGTAGTCCAGCGCAGCACGACCGGCCTTTTCAGCAGCCACCTGGGCAGCGAACGGGGTCGACTTGCGCGAACCGCGGAAGCCAGCGCCACCGGAGGTCGCCCACGACAGAGCATTGCCCTGGCGATCGGTGATGGTGACGATGGTGTTGTTGAACGAAGCGTGGACGTGGGCAACGCCGTCGGTGACGACGCGCTTGATCTTCTTCTTGGTCTTAGCAGCGGGCTTAGCCATTTCTCAGTCCCTTACTTCTTGATCGCCTTGCGCGGACCCTTGCGGGTGCGGGCGTTGGTACGGGTGCGCTGGCCACGCAGCGGGAGGCCACGACGGTGACGCAGGCCGCGGTAGCAGCCCAGGTCCATCAGGCGCTTGATCGCGATGCCGATCTCACGGCGCAGATCGCCTTCCACGATGTACTTGCCGACTTCGGCGCGCAGGCGCTCGATTTCCGGCTCCGACAGATCGCGGATCTTGGTGGTCGAAGCAACGCCTGCGACTTCGCAGACCTTCTTCGAACGGGTACGGCCGATGCCGTAAATGCTTTGCAACCCGACCCAGACGTGCTTCTGGGCTGGCAGGTTGACGCCTGCAATACGCGCCATGACGCGGTTCTCCAGCTGAGTGATGGCCGACAGCGCGCCTCGGGCACGCCAATCCGGCAGGATGGATCAAAAAAGTGAACTAGCGATACTAACAAGATTCCGGTTTACATGGAAGCCCGTGAAACCATTGGTTTCATGAACCCGGCCTGGGGAGTGTGCCCAGGCTCCGGCGCCGGATGGGGTTGGACCTGGGGTTTCCCCCGGGGCCGCCCGCGCTACTCCAGCGCGGGACCACCTCATCACACCCCCACCCGGAACCGCTGCGGGGGCCGCCCTTCGTTTGTGTGGCCGGAGTCCGCGAAGCGGAGGGACCATCACGTCAGGAAGACGAAAGTATAACAGGCCTGTCAGCCGCGGGCAAAACCGCCGCGGTTGCCGCCCTTCAGGTTGGCCTTCTTCAGCAGGCTCTCGTACTGGTGGGACATCAGGTGTGCCTGCACCTGGGCGATGAAATCCATCACCACCACCACCACGATCAGCAGCGACGTGCCACCGAAGTAGAACGAGGCATTCAGCTGCGTGCGCATCAGTTCGGGCAGCAGGCAGACGATCACCAGGTAGGCCGAGCCGGCCGCGGTCAGGCGGGTCAGCACGCCGTCGATGTAGTCGGCGGTGGCCTTGCCCGGACGGATGCCCGGAATCAAAGCGCCCGACTTCTTCAGGTTGTCGGCGGTTTCCTGCGAATTGAACACCAGCGCGGTATAGAAGAACGCGAAACCGGTGATCAGCGCAGCGAACACGATCATGTGCAGCGGCTCGCCCGGGCCCAGGGCATTGGCGACCTTCTGCAGCACCTGGCCGAAGCTGCTCTGGTTGGCAGCCTGGCCGGACCACATCGCCAGGGTGGCCGGGAAGGCCAGCAGGCTCGAGGCGAAGATCGCCGGGATGACGCCGGCCATGTTGAGCTTCAGCGGCAGGAACGAGGTCTGGTTCATGTACGCGTTGCGACCGCCCTGGCGGCGCGCGTAATTGACCGTGATCCGGCGCTGGCCACGCTCCACGAACACCACGAAGAAGGTGAAGGCGAGCACGACAATGGCGATCAGCAGGAGCTGGATGAACTGGATGTTACCGTCGCGGTAGGCGTCGAAGGTGTGGATGACCGCACCCGGCAGGCCGGCGACGATACCGGCGAAGATGATCAGCGACACGCCGTTGCCGATACCGCGTTCGGTGACCTGCTCACCGACCCACATCAGGAACATGGTGCCGGCAGTCAGTGCGACCACCGCGGTGAGCACGAAGCCCATACCGGGGGCGTACACGACCGGAGCGCCCGACGGCGAAACCTGCCCCTGCAGGGCCAGCGCGATCGAACCGCCCTGCACCACTGCCAGCAGCACGGCGCCGATGCGCGAATACTGGGTGATCTTGCGGCGGCCGGACTCACCCTCCTTCTGCATCGCCTTCAGGGCGGGGAAGATGTGCACGGCCAGCTGCATCACGATCGATGCCGAGATGTACGGCATCACGTTCAGCGCAAAGATGCTGAAACGGTGCAGGGCGCCGCCCGAGAACATGTTGAACATGTCCACGATGCCGCCGCCCTGCTGTTGCATCATGGCAAGCATGGCATCGGGATTGACGCCCGGCACCGGCACGTAGCAGCCGATGCGATAGACGATCAAAGCCCCGACGACGAACAGCAAACGTTGGCGAAGTTCAGTGAACTTGCCCATTCCGCCCGCGAGGTTACCGATGCCAGCTTGCGCCATGATTTTCTTACTCCGTTACGCTGCCGCCGGCAGCTTCGATCGCAGCCTTGGCACCAGCCGTGGCAGCAATACCCTTCAGGGTGAACGCCTTGGTCACTTCGCCCTTGACGACGACCTTGGCCTTCTTGGCAGTGCTCGGGACCAGCTTGGCAGCACGCAGGGCGGCGAAGTCGATCTCACCGGCCGGCAGCTTGTCCAGCGCGTACAGCAGCACTTCAGCGGTGTCCTTGGCGATCGGCGAACGGAAGCCGATCTTCGGCAGACGACGCTGCATGGGGGTCTGGCCGCCTTCGAAGCCAGCCTTGATCTTGCCGCCACCCTTGCGGGCGAACGAACCCTTGTGGCCGCGGCCGGCAGTCTTGCCCAGGCCCGAGCCGATACCGCGGCCGACGCGGGTGCGCTCGGTGCGGGCGCCCGGTGCCGGGCTCAGTTCATTGAGACGCAGAGTCATGGTCGATTACTCCTCAACCTGGACGAGGTACTGAACCTTGTTGATCAGGCCGCGCACCTGCGGGCTGTCCTTCAGTTCACGCACATCGTTGAGCTTGTTCAGGCCCAGGGCACGCACCGACAGGCGGTGACGCGACTGGGTGCCACGCAGGCCACGCACCAGGCGGACCTTCACAGTCTTGTTGGACTCATTAGCCATGGTTGAGTTCCTCCACCTTCTTGCCGCGCTTGGCCGCGATGCGGGCCGGCGACTGCGCAGCAGTCAGGCCCTTCACGGTGGCGCGCACCAGATTGATCGGGTTGCGCGAACCGGTGGCCTTGGCCAGCACGTTCTTCACGCCAACGGCTTCCAGCACGGCGCGCATGGCACCACCGGCGATGACGCCAGTACCTTCCGAAGCCGGCTGCATGAACACGCGGGCTGCGCCGTGACCATCCTTGATGGTGTGCCACAGGGTGCCGTTGTTCAGGTCAACGCTGACCAGGTTCTTGCGGGCCTGTTCCATCGACTTCTGGATGGCGACCGGCACTTCGCGGGCCTTGCCATAACCGAAACCGACCTTGCCTTCGCCGTCGCCGACAACGGTCAGGGCGGTGAAGGTGAACTGGCGGCCACCCTTGACGGTCTTGCTGACGCGGTTGACCGCGACCAGCTTTTCGATCATGCCGTCGTCGATCTTCTCTTCGCGGTTACGGTCGCGATCGCGACCCCGCTGCTGACGCTCTTCTGCCATGTTGATTCCTTGGTTGTTTGGGTATGTACGGCTCGGGGCCGCTTATGGTTGTGGAGTGACGCGTTGTTCCGGTGGGCCGCTGCAGAAGAGCGGCGCCGTCCAGCCTCGCTCAGGCTGGCGAGCAGGTGGGCAGGAGGCCATCGGCCCCCTGCCCTGATCCCTTAGAACTGCAGGCCGGCTTCGCGGGCGGCTTCTGCCAGGGCCTTGATGCGGCCGTGGTAGCGGTAGCCCGAACGATCGAAGGCAACCTTCTCGATGCCGGCGGCCTTGGCACGCTCGGCAACGATGCGGCCGACCTTGGCAGCGGCATCGGCGTTCTTGCCGTTCTTCAGGCCTTCCTTGACGTCGGTCTGGGTGGTGTTGGCGGCAGCCAGTACCTTCGAACCGTCAGCAGTGAAGACCTGGGCGTACAGGTGCTGGCCGGTGCGCAGCACCGACAGGCGGGCGACGCCGAGCTCACGGATGTGGGCGCGGGTCGACTTGGCGCGACGCAGGCGGGCGATGTTCTTGTTCATGATGTTTTTTCCTTGAAAGCGGAAGCGCCTAATTAGGCCTTCTTGGCTTCCTTACGGATGATGACTTCGTCGGAGTACTTCACGCCCTTGCCCTTGTACGGCTCCGGCTTGCGGAACGCACGGATCTTGGCGGCGACTTCACCGACGACCTGCTTGTCAGCGCCCTGGACCAGGATCTCGGTCTGGGTCGGGGTGGAAATGGTGATGCCTTCCGGCGCCACGAACACGACCGGATGCGAGAAACCGAGCGACAGGCTCAGATCCTTGCCCTGCATGGCAGCACGGTAACCCACGCCGACCAGCTCCAGCTTGCGCTCGAAGCCTTCGGACACGCCCTTGACCATGTTGGCCAGGATCGCGCGCACAGTACCGGTCAGCGCGACCAGGTCGGCGCTCTCGGTGCTCAGGGTGGCAACGCCGCTGTCGACGTTGATGGCAATACCGGCCGGCTTGACCAGCGACAGGGTGCCCTTCGGGCCCTTGACGGTGATGCTTTCCGACTGGACGTTCAGTTCGACCTTACCCAGGGTGACGGGCTTCTTGGCTACGCGGGACATAGTTCTACTCCTTTCGCCTTAGGCCACGAAGCACAGGACTTCGCCGCCGACGCCCAGCTGGCGCGCCTGCGCATCAGTCATGATGCCCTTGGAGGTGGAAATGATGGAGATGCCCAAGCCATTCATGACCTTCGGCAGCTCGCTCTTGCCGCGGTACTGGCGCAGGCCCGAACGCGAGAAGCGCTTCAGGGTCGCGATGACCGGCTTGCCTTCGAAATACTTCAGCACGATTTCCAGCTCGGACTTGTTGTTTTCCAGCTGGGTCACGCGCAGGTCGGTGATGTAACCCTCGTCCTTCAGGACCTGGGCGATCGCAACCTTGATCTTGGACGACGGGGCTTTCACCGTCTGCTTGCCAACCGCAGCCGCATTCTTGATGCGGACCAGCAGGTCGGCGATGGGATCAGTCATGCTCATATGAGTACCTTTGAGTGCACCGATATCCGCTTTCGCGAAAATCTGTTGTCTCCTGGAAACGGGCCAGGTCCCTTGATGCAGCGGGCCGGGGCCCACTCCTACAACCCCGTTTGCGCAGGGCAAGACGCGGGAGTATACGCCAAAAGAGCCCGACTTGCGCCGGGCTCTTCGGGTTTTTTCGCAGAAAGGAAGCTGAACGCCTCCCTCCCCCGGTTCAGAAGCCCCCGAGGGGGCTCCTGATCGCAGGGCCGGCTGGGATTACCAGCTGGCCTTGCGCAGGCCCGGGACGTCGCCACGCATGGTGGCTTCGCGCAGCTTGTTGCGGCCGAGGCCGAACTTGCTGTACACGCCGCGCGGACGACCCGACAGCTCGCAACGGTTGCGCTGGCGGCTCGGCGACGAATCGCGCGGCAGCTTGGCCAGCTTGGTTGCGGCGTCGATCTTCTCTTCGTAGGTCGCGTCCACGGAGGACACGATCTTCTTCAGAGCCGCACGCTTCTCAGCGTACTTCTTGGCCAGCTTTTCCCGCTTGATGTCGCGGTTGACCATGGAGGTCTTTGCCATTTCGGTTTCCTCGACAGATCAGTTACGGAACGGGAACTTGAACGCTGCCAGCAGCGCCTTCGCTTCCGCGTCGGTCTTCGCAGTGGTGGTGATGGCGATATCCATACCGCGGATCGCGTCGACGGCGTCGAAGTCGATTTCCGGGAAGATGATCTGTTCCTTCACACCCATGTTGAAGTTGCCGCGGCCGTCGAAGGAACGACCGGAAACACCACGGAAGTCGCGCACGCGCGGCAGCGAGATGTTGATCAGGCGGTCCAGGAACTCGTACATCTTGTGGCGACGCAGCGTAGTCTTGCAGCCGATCGGCCAACCATCACGGATCTTGAACGACGCAACCGAGATACGCGACTTGGTGACAACCGGCTTCTGGCCGGAAATCTTGGTCATGTCCGCGACGGCGTTTTCCAGGATCTTCTTGTTGGTGGCAGCCTCGCCGACACCCATGTTCAGGGTGACCTTGACGAGCTTCGGTACTTCCATCGGATTGGTGTAGCCGAACTGCTTCATCAGCGCCGGCACCACTTCTTCCTTGTAGATCTTTTCGAGACGGGAAGTCATCTTCACATTCCTCAGGCGTCGAGCGCCTCACCGCTGGAGCGGAACACACGCAGTTTGCGTCCATCCTCCAGCACCTTGAAGCCAACGCGTTCGCCCTTGCCCGAAGCCGGGTTCAGCACGTTCACGTTGGAGATATGGATCGAAGCTTCGCGCTCGACCACGCCGCCGGCAACACCTGCCTGCGGGTTCGGCTTGGTGTGGCGCTTGACGATGTTCACGTTGGCGACGACCACGCGGTCGCCGTCGACGCGGACGACTTCGCCCTGCTTGCCCTTGTCCTTGCCAGCGTTGACGACAACCTGGTCGCCCTTCTTGATACGGTTAGCCATGATTATCTCCTGTCGCTCACAGCACTTCGGGAGCGAGCGAGACGATCTTCATGAACTTCTCCGAACGAAGTTCACGGGTCACCGGCCCGAAGATACGGGTACCGATCGGCTCCTGCTTGTTGTTCAGCAGGACGGCAGCGTTGCCGTCGAAGCGGATCAGCGAACCGTCGGCGCGACGCACACCCTTGCGGGTACGCACCACGACGGCGTCATACACTTCACCCTTCTTGACCTTGCCGCGCGGAATCGCATCCTTCACGGTGACCTTGATGATGTCGCCGATACCGGCGTAACGGCGCTTGGAACCACCCAGCACCTTGAAGCACATCACCTGCTTGGCACCCGAATTGTCCGCGACGTCAAGGTAGCTCTGCATCTGGATCATGATTCAGACTCCTTATTCAGCCGCACGCGTGATGACTTCCACCACGCGCCAGTTCTTGGTCTTGGACATCGGAGCAATCTCGGTCACGCGGACGACGTCGCCTTCCTTGCAGGCGTTGTCGGCATCGTGGGCGTGCAGCTTGGTCGAGCGCTTGATGTACTTGCCGTACAGCGCGTGCTTGACCTGACGCTCAACCAGGACGGTAACCGTCTTGTCCATCTTGTTGCTGACGACACGGCCTTCGACCGTGCGCAGCGTCTTCTTTTCAGTATTGTCGCTCATAGCGGCCATCCTTACTTCGTGCTGCCGAGCAGGGTCTTGACGCGAGCAATCTCGCGACGGACCCGGCGAATGTCGTGGGTCTTCGGCAGCTGGCCGGTGACCTGCTGCATACGGACAGAGAACTGTTCCTTACGCAGGTCGATCAGGTGGGCCTTGAGTTCGTCAGCCGACTTTTCACGGAGAGTTTTGATATCCATCAGCGCACCGTACGGGTCACGAAAGTGGTGGTGACCGAGAGCTTGGCGGCGGCCAGGCGGAACGCCTCGCGAGCCACTTCCTCGGAAACACCCTCGATTTCATAGATCATGCGGCCGGGCTGGATCTGGGCCACCCAGTATTCCACGTTACCCTTACCCGAACCCATTCGGACTTCGATGGGCTTCTTGGTGATGGGCTTGTCGGGGAACACGCGGATCCACATCTTGCCGCCGCGCTTGACGTAGCGGCTGATCGAGCGGCGGGCCGCTTCGATCTGACGCGCGGTCAGCTGACCGTGTGCGGTTGCCTTCAGGCCGTATTCGCCGAAGCTGACAGCGTTGGCGCTCCAGCTCAGGCCATCGTTACGGCCCTTGTGTACCTTGCGGTACTTGGTTCGCTTGGGTTGCAACATTGTCGTTACCTCGCTTCACGGGCCGGGCGCTGACGGTCACCACGGTCGCCGCGATCGTGACGATCGTTGCGCGACGGGGTGTCGTCCTGCTTTTCCTGGCCAACCTGGGAGAAATCGAAGACCTCGCCCTTGTAGATCCAGACCTTGATGCCGATGATGCCGTAGGTCGTCTTGGCTTCAGCGAAGCCATAGTCGATGTCGGCACGCAGGGTGTGCAGCGGCACGCGGCCTTCGCGGTACCACTCCGAACGGGCGATTTCTGCACCGTTGAGGCGGCCACCGACGTTGACCTTGATGCCCAGGGCACCCAGGCGCATCGCGTTGCCGACCGAGCGCTTCATTGCACGGCGGAACATGATGCGACGCTCCAGCTGCTGGGCGATCGACTCGGCAACGAGCTGCGCGTCCAGTTCCGGCTTGCGCACTTCGGTGACGTTGATGTGCGCCGGGACGCCCATCATCTCGCTCACTTCCTTGCGCAGCTTCTCGATGTCCTCACCGCGCTTGCCGATCACCACGCCCGGACGGGCGGTGTGGATCGTCACGCGAGCGGTCTTGGCCGGACGCTCGATCAGGATCTTGCTGATGCCGGCCTGAGCCAGCTTCTTGCGCAGCATGTCGCGCACTTTCAGGTCGGCTGCCAGGTAACCAGCGAACTCGGCCTTGTTGGCGTACCACTTGGAGTTCCAGTCCTTGGAAATGCCGAGGCGGATACCAATCGGATGAACTTTATGACCCATGGTCTTTTCCTTATCCGCTTACTTGGCGGCGCCCACAACCACAGTGATGTGGCTGGTGCGCTTGAGGATGCGGGTACCGCGGCCTTTCGCCCGCGCCATGAAACGCTTCAGGGTCGGACCTTCATCAACCATGATGGTCTGAACCTTCAGCTCGTCGACGTCGGCGCCCTGGTTGTTCTCGGCGTTGGCAATTGCCGACTCCACCACCTTCTTGATCAGGTGGGCAGCCTTCTTGTCCGAGAACTTCAGCAGGTTGACCGCACGTTCGGCCGGCAGACCGCGCACCTGGTCAGCGACCAGACGAGCCTTCTGCGGGGAGATGCGCGCAGTGCGCAGGATGGCTTTCGCTTCCATTGTCATCTCTCCTTACTTGCCCGACTTCTTGTCACCACCGTGACCCTTGAAGGTCCGGGTGATGGCAAATTCGCCGAGCTTGTGGCCGACCATGTTCTCGTTGACGAGAACCGGGATGTGGTTCTTGCCGTTATGCACGGCAATGGTGATGCCTACCATGTCAGGCAGGATCATCGAACGGCGCGACCAGGTCTTGATCGGCTTCTTGCTGCCCGCAGCGGCCTCCACCTTCTTGACGAGGTGGTGATCGACGAACGGGCCCTTCTTGAGTGAACGTGCCATGGTCGATTAGCCCCTACGATCGCGGACGATGAACTGCTGAGTGCGCTTGTTATGGCGCGTCTTGTAACCCTTGGTCGGGACACCCCACGGGGTGACCGGATGCGGGTTACCCTGGCCGGCCTTGGCCTCACCACCACCGTGCGGGTGGTCAACCGGGTTCATGGCAGCACCACGAACGGTCGGGCGGACGCCGCGCCAACGCTTGGCACCGGCCTTGCCCAGCTTTTCCAGGCTGTGCTCGTCGTTGCCGACTTCGCCGATGGTGGCGCAGCACTCGACCGGAACCTTGCGCATTTCACCCGAGCGCAGGCGCAGGGTGGCGTAGATGCCTTCACGAGCCACCAGCTGCACGGCCGCACCAGCGGCGCGAGCGATCTGAGCGCCCTTGCCCGGCTTCAGTTCGATGCAGTGGATGGTGGTGCCGACCGGGATGTTGCGCAGCGGCAGGGTGTTGCCGGCCTTGATCGGGGCGTCCGAACCAGCGATCACCTGATCACCAGCCTTCAGGCCCTTCGGGGCGATGATGTAGCGACGCTCACCGTCGACGTAGCACAGCAGAGCGATGTGGGCGGTGCGGTTCGGATCGTATTCGATGCGTTCCACGCGCGCCGGGATGCCCAGCTTGTTGCGCTTGAAGTCGATGATGCGGTAGTGCTGCTTGGCACCACCACCGACGTGACGCACGGTGATGCGACCGTGGTGGTTACGACCACCCGAGCGGCTCTGCGACTCGACCAGCGCGGCGTGCGGAGCACCCTTGTGCAGGTCGGGGGTGACCACGCGCACGGCCGAACGGCGGCCGGGGGAGGTGGGCTTGAATTTCATCAATGGCATGGGATGTACCTCAGGCCTTGGCCGTTACATCGATCGACTGGCCGTCGGCCAGGCGAACGTACGCCTTGCGCCAATCGCCGCGGCGGCCAGCACGGTTACGGAAGGACTTGTTCTTGCCCTTGACGTTGACCACGTTGACGGCTTCGACCTTGACGTCGAACAGCTGCTCAACCGCGGCCTTTACATCGGCCTTGGTGGCTTCGTTCGAAACTTCGAAGACATACTGATTGGAGAGTTCCTGCAGGCGCGCGGTCTTTTCCGAGACACGCGGGGCACGCAGCACGCTGAAGATTTTTTCGTTGCTGTTCATGCCAGCCACTCCTCGACCTTCTTGACCGCGTCAGCGGTGATGACGACCGTGTCGGCACCCACCAGCGAGACCGGGTCCAGACCCTGCACGTCACGCACCTGCACGTACGGCAGATTGCGGGCGGACAGGTACAGGTGCTCGGACGCTTCCTCGGTGACGATCAGCGGGCGCTTGCCCACTTCCAGGCCGGCCAGCTTGGCGATCAGACCCTTCGTGCTGGTGGCTTCGACGTCGAAGGCCTCCACGATGGTCAGACGGCCCTGACGGTTCAGCTCGGACAGGATCGCGCACATGGCGGCACGGTACTGCTTGCGATTGACCTTTTGCTCGAAGCTGCGCGGCTTGGCCGCGAAGGTGACACCGCCGCCGACGAAGATCGGAGCCGTCAGTGCGCCATGACGCGCGCCGCCGCCCTTCTGCTTCTTCGACTTCTTGGTGGTACCAGCCACTTCGGAGCGAGTCTTCTGTGCCTTGGTGCCGGCGCGACCGGCGTTGCGGTAAGCAACGACGACCTGGTGGACCAGATCTTCGCTGAAATCGCGACCGAACACGGCTTCGGAGACCGAGACCTTGTTGTTGCTACCCGTGATAACGAGTTCCATCGTCATCTCTCCTTATGCCTTGCTCGCCGGACGGACGATCACATCGCCACCCGCCGCGCCCGGAACGGCGCCGCGAACCGCGATCAGACCGCGCTCGACGTCGACCTTGACCACTTCCAGGTTCTGGGTGCTCTGCTGCACCGCGCCCATGTGGCCCGACATCTTCTTGCCCGGGAAAACGCGACCCGGGGTCTGGCGCTGACCCAGCGAACCCGGCGCGCGATGCGACAGCGAGTTACCGTGGGTTGCATCGCCCATACGGAAGTTGTGGCGCTTGATGGTGCCCTGGAAGCCCTTACCCTTGGTGACACCCTGGACGTCGACGATCTGGCCGACTTCGAAGATGTCCGCCTTGACTTCGCCGCCAACGGCGAAATCGCCGAGCTGCGCGTCTTCAACGCGAAATTCCCACAGGCCACGACCCGCTTCCACCTTCGCCTTGGCGAAGTGGCCGGCTTCCGGCTTGTTGACCAGGGCAGCGCGACGCGCGCCGACGGTCACCTGCACGGCGCTGTAGCCGTCGGTTTCGACGGTCTTGATCTGCGCGATGCGGTTCGGGGTTGCTTCGATCAGGGTCACCGGGATGGAGCGGCCATCTTCAGTGAACACGCGGCTCATGCCGGCCTTGCGGCCCACGAAGCCCAACGAATACTTCTTCGTCATGGTCGTAGTCCTCAGGTCAGCTTGATCTGAACGTCGACGCCGGCAGCCAGTTCGAGCTTCATCAGCGCGTCCACGGTCTTGTCATTCGGGTCAACGATATCGAGCACGCGCTTGTGCGTGCGGGTCTCGTACTGGTCACGCGCGTCCTTGTCGACGTGCGGGGAAACGAGAACGGTGTAACGCTCGATCTTGGTCGGCAGCGGGATCGGGCCACGCACTTGCGCGCCGGTCCGCTTTGCCGTTTCAACGATCTCGCTGGCCGAACGGTCGATCAGACGATGATCGAACGCTTTCAGCCGGATCCGGATCTTTTGGTCCGCCATGGCGGTAGGTTCCTTCGTTAAAAGAGCGACAGACAAAGCCTCTGGGTTGCTTTGCCCCATGAAATTCCTGAATACGGACGACCCACAGTCCTGCAGGCCGCCAAGGTCAATCCGTGGACCTCAAAAACGTAGGCAGACCAGTTACCCGGCCTGCCCAGACGTAGAAGCATAATGGCACGCAAGGCAGCTGTCAACAGTCGCCCGTTGACGCCGCCTGAATGGCATTGACCCTTCCTGGTCCGGGGAACACAAGGCACATCCTGTGCCTGCTTTCCCATTTGATACGCCCCGATGCCCTACCCAGGCAACATCGGGGCGCAGATACTACCAGATTACTCGATGATCTTCGAGACCACACCGGCGCCGACGGTACGGCCGCCTTCGCGGATGGCGAAGCGCAGGCCTTCGTCCATGGCCACCGGGTTGATCAGGGTGACTTCCATCTTGACGTTGTCACCCGGCATCACCATTTCGACGCCTTCCGGCAGCTTGGCGGCGCCGGTGATGTCGGTGGTGCGGAAGTAGAACTGCGGACGGTAGCCGTTGAAGAACGGGGTGTGGCGGCCGCCCTCGTCCTTCGACAGGACGTACACTTCGCCTTCGAACTTGGTGTGCGGCTTGATCGTGCCCGGCTTGGCCAGCACCTGGCCACGCTCGACGTCGTCACGCTTGGTGCCGCGCAGCAGCAGGCCAGCGTTGTCGCCTGCCTGACCCTGGTCCAGCAGCTTGCGGAACATTTCAACGCCGGTCACGGTGGTCTTCTGCACCGGACGGATGCCGACGATTTCGATTTCGTCGCCAACCTTGATCACGCCGCGCTCGATACGACCGGTCACCACGGTGCCGCGGCCCGAGATCGAGAACACGTCTTCCACCGGCATCAGGAACGGCTTGTCGATCGCACGCTCCGGCTCCGGAATCCAGCTGTCCAGCGCGTCGACCAGCTTCAGGATGGCCGGCACGCCGATGTCGCTCTGGTCGCCTTCCAGCGCCAGACGGGCCGAACCGGCGATGATCGGGGTGTCGTCGCCCGGGAACTCGTACTTGCTCAGCAGCTCGCGCACTTCCATCTCGACCAGCTCGAGCAGCTCGGCGTCGTCCACCATGTCGGCCTTGTTCAGGAACACGACGATGTACGGCACGCCGACCTGGCGCGACAGCAGGATGTGCTCACGGGTCTGCGGCATCGGGCCGTCAGCGGCCGAGCACACCAGGATCGCGCCGTCCATCTGGGCGGCACCGGTGATCATGTTCTTGACGTAGTCAGCGTGGCCCGGGCAGTCAACGTGGGCGTAGTGACGGATCGGGGATTCGTATTCGACGTGCGCGGTCGAGATCGTGATGCCACGCGCCTTTTCTTCCGGCGCGGCGTCGATCGAGGAGTAGTCCTTGAACTCGCCACCGAAGCGCTCGGCACCGATCTTGGTCAGTGCGGCGGTCAGCGTGGTCTTGCCGTGGTCGACGTGACCGATGGTGCCGACGTTGACGTGCGGCTTGGTGCGTTCGAACTTACCCTTTGCCATTGTTCTATACCTTGATTGTTCGTAAGTGGTTTCAAGAGAGGCTGAGCGAGGCTCAGCCCTTCTTCATGACGGCTTCGGCGATGTTGGTCGGAGCCGGCTCGTAGTGATCGAATTCCATGGTGAAGGTGGCGCGGCCCTGGGTCTGCGAACGCAGCGCAGTGGCGTAGCCGAACATTTCACCCAGCGGGATCATCGCGTTGATGATGCTGGCCGAACCGTCACCGGTGGTGTCGGAACCCTGCAGCACGCCGCGACGACGGCTGACGTCGCCCATCACGTCACCCTGGTAATCCTCCGGGGTCACGATCTCGACCTTCATGATCGGCTCCAGCAGCACCGGCTTGGCCTTGGCGAAGCCCTGCTTGAAGGCCATCGACGAAGCCAGCTTGAACGCCATTTCCGAGGAGTCGACGTCGTGGTACGAACCGAACACCAGCTTCACCTTGACGTCCACGACCGGGAAGCCAGCCAGCGGGCCGCTGGTGATGGTTTCGCGCAGGCCCTTCTCGACCGACGGGATGAATTCCTTCGGGATCACGCCGCCGGTGATGTCGTTGATGAACAGGAAGTCGTCCTTGATCATCGGAGCGATCTTCGGATCGGCACGGTCGGCAGCGGTGATCGGCGACAGCTCGATCACGACGTGACCGTACTGACCCTTACCACCGGACTGCTTGGCGTGCTTGTAGTCCGACTTGACGTCGGCCAGGGTGATGGTTTCGCGGTAGGCCACCTGCGGCGCGCCGACGTTGGCTTCAACGTTGAACTCGCGCTTCAGGCGGTCAACGATGATGTCCAGGTGCAGCTCGCCCATGCCCGAGATGATGGTCTGGCCGGATTCTTCGTCGGTCTTGACGCGGAACGACGGATCTTCCTGCGCCAGGCGGCCCAGGGCCAGGCCCATCTTTTCCTGGTCCGACTTGGTCTTCGGCTCGACGGCCATCGAGATCACCGGCTCCGGGAACGTCATGCGCTCCAGGATGATCGGGGCGTCCACGGCGCACAGGGTGTCACCGGTGGTGGTGTCCTTCAGGCCCACGGCAGCGGCGATGTCACCAGCCAGAACTTCCTTGATTTCCTCGCGGTTGTTCGAGTGCATCTGCAGGATGCGGCCGATGCGCTCCTTCTTGCCCTTCACCGAGTTCAGCACGGTGTCGCCACCGTTCAGGGTGCCCGAGTAGACACGGAAGAAGGTCAGCGCGCCGACGAACGGGTCGGTGATGATCTTGAAGGCCAGCGACGAGAACGGAGCCTTGTCGTCCGACTTGCGGGTCATTTCGACGGTGTCGTCGTCAACGTCCACGCCCTTCACGTCCGGCACGTCGACCGGCGACGGCAGCAGCTGGATCACGCCGTCCAGCATGGCCTGCACGCCCTTGTTCTTGAAGGCCGAGCCGCAGTACATCGGCACGATCTCGGTGGCCAGGGTGCGGGTACGCAGGGCGTTGATGATTTCAGCCTCGGCCAGCTCTTCGCCGCCCAGGTACTTTTCCATCAGCTCTTCGCTGGCTTCGGCAGCGGTCTCGACCATGAACTGGCGAGCCTCTTCCGCCGGGCCCTGCAGTTCGGCCGGGATGTCGCTGTATTCGAACTTCATGCCCTGCGAAGCTTCATCCCAATGGATGGCCTTCATCTTCAGCAGGTCGACGACGCCCTTGAAGTTGTCTTCAGCGCCGATCGGCAGCTGCATCGGCACGGCAACCGCACCCAGCTTGGCCTTCAGCTGGCCGACGACCTTCTGGAAGTTGGCACCGGTGCGGTCCATCTTGTTGACGAACGCGATGCGCGGCACGTGGTACTTGTTTGCCTGGCGCCACACGGTTTCCGACTGCGGCTGCACGCCACCGACGGCGCACAGGACGAAGACGGCACCGTCGAGCACGCGCAGCGAACGCTCCACTTCGATGGTGAAGTCGACGTGCCCGGGGGTGTCGATGATGTTGAAGCGGTGCTCCGGCAGGGACTTGTCCATGCCCTTCCAGAACGCGGTGGTGGCAGCGGACTGGATCGTGATGCCACGCTCCTGCTCCTGCTCCATCCAGTCCATGGTGGCGGCGCCGTCGTGCACTTCACCGATCTTGTGGCTCTTGCCGGTGTAGAACAGGATGCGCTCGGACGTGGTGGTCTTGCCGGCATCGATGTGAGCCATGATGCCGAAGTTACGGTAACGCTCGATGGGAGTGGAACGGGCCACGGGAGCCTCTCAGATTTCTTGGATTTCGGATGGCCGAACGCCGCCTTTCGGCGGCCTTCGGATTGGCGCAGTCCTTCTGGGACCGCGAGGCAGCACGCACCGAAGTGGTGCTGCCCTGCCTGTTTTACAAGGCCGTCAAACTCACCAGCGGTAGTGGGCGAATGCCTTGTTGGCTTCGGCCATGCGGTGGGTTTCTTCGCGCTTCTTGATGGCGCCGCCGCGGTTTTCCGAGGCGTCGATCAGTTCAGCAGCCAGCTTCTTCGGCATGGTGTTCTCACCACGCTTGCGCGCGGAGTCGATCAGCCAGCGCATGGCCAGGGCCATCTTGCGCGACGAACGCACTTCGACCGGCACCTGGTAGGTGGCACCACCGACGCGGCGCGACTTGACTTCGACCGCCGGAGCGACGTTGTCCAGAGCCTTCTGCACCAGTTCAATGGCGTTGGCGCTGCTGTTCTTCTCGGTGATCACGTCCATGGCGCCGTACACGATCTTTTCGGCGACGGACTTCTTGCCGCTCTGCATGACCATGTTGATGAAACGGGCGATGGTTTCGCTTCCGTGCTTCGGATCGGGCAGGACGGAACGCTGCGGAGTATTACCCTTACGCGACATAGTGCTCTCTCCTTATGCCTTCGGACGCTTGGCGCCGTACTTGGAACGGGCCTGGCGACGCTTGGCAACGCCGGCGGCGTCGAGCGAGCCACGAACGGTGTGGTAACGCACACCCGGCAGGTCCTTGACGCGACCGCCGCGGATCAGGACCACGGAGTGCTCCTGCAGGTTGTGGCCTTCACCACCGATGTAGGAAATCACTTCTTCCTGGTTGGTCAGGCGGACCTTGGCAACCTTGCGCAGAGCCGAGTTCGGCTTCTTCGGAGTGGTGGTGTAGACACGGGTGCAGACGCCACGGCGCTGCGGGCACTTGTCGAGCGCCGGCGAGGCACTCTTGTAGGTGGTCGCTTGCCGCGGCTTGCGGACCAGCTGGTTGATCGTCGCCATCAGTAGGTTCTTCTGATTGGTGGCCGGAAAATCCGGCCAGAGATGCGGAAATGTTAAAGCAGGCCGAAATTTTGGCCTGCTGAGACAGACGATTGTAGCAACCTGCAAGGAAAGCAGTCAAACGCCTCCTGTCAAGCCCGTCCCTGATCCCGGGACGTTACTGGGGGGCCTCCATGTACCCCGTTCAGGTTGGCTGGGTCGATCGCGGACGATCTCCCCTGCCCTTTCCCAATCCCATCGATGGACTGATGGGGTGGTCCGGCCTTGCGGCCGGACCGGATACCTCATTCTTCGCCCGAGGCCTGTTCAGCTTCGGCTTCAACCACCGGGGACTCGATCGCAGCAGGGGTGCCGGCCAGGGTCTGCATTTCCGAGTCGGTGAGACCGGAAGCGCCGCGACGGCGGCTGCTGTGGTAGGACAGGCCGGTACCGGCCGGAATCAGGCGGCCGACGATGACGTTTTCCTTCAGGCCACGCAGGTTGTCCTTGGTACCGCGGACGGCAGCCTCGGTCAGCACTCGGGTGGTCTCCTGGAAGGAGGCCGCCGAGATGAACGATTCGGTCGCCAGCGAGGCCTTGGTGATACCCAGCAGGACCGGATCGAAGCGCGCCGGCAGTTCGTTGCGGGTCGACAGGCGCGCATTCTCCTCGATAACGCGCTGGCGCTCCACCTGTTCGCCGTTCAGGAACTTGCTGCTGCCCTGGTCGGTGATCTCGACCTTGCGCAGCATCTGGCGGGTGATCACCTCGATGTGCTTGTCGTTGATCTTCACGCCCTGCAGGCGGTACACGTCCTGGATTTCCTTGACCAGGTAGGCAGCCAGCGGCTCGACACCCAGCAGGCGCAGGATGTCCTGCGGGCTCGGCTCGCCGTCCACGATGGTTTCACCCTTGGTGACATGCTCGCCTTCGAACACGATGACCTGGCGGTACTTCGGGATCAGCTCTTCGTGCTCCGAACCATCAGTGTCCTTGATGATCAGGCGCTGCTTGCCCTTGGTGTCCTTGCCGAAGCTGATGATGCCCGAACGCTCGGCCAGCACCGCCGGATCCTTCGGCTTGCGCGCTTCGAACAGGTCGGCCACGCGCGGCAGACCACCGGTGATGTCACGGGTCTTCGACGCTTCCTGCGGGATCTTGGCGACGACGTCGCCCACGCCCACCGGGGCGCCGTCCTGCAGGTTGACGATCGAACGCGGCGGCAGCAGGTACTGCGCCGGCAGGTCGGTGCCCGGGATCGACAGGTCGTTGCCCTTGGCGTCGACGATGCGCACGATCGGGCGCAGGTCCTTGGCCTGGGTACCACGACGCTTCGGATCGGTGATTTCGCGCGAGGCCAGGCCGGTCAGCTCGTCGGTCTTCTCGATGACGGTGACGCCGTCGACGAAGTCGATGAAGCGGATGAAGCCGGCCACTTCCGACACGATCGGGTGGTTATGCGGATCCCAGTTGGCCACGGTCTGGCCAGCCTTGATCGCATCACCGTCCTTGGACGTGATGGTCGCACCGTACGGCAGCTTGTAACGCTCACGCTCACGGCCGTGCGCATCGAGCACCGAGATTTCGCCCGAGCGCGACACCGCCACCAGCGAGCCGTTGGCGTGCTCCACGGACTTGAGGTTGCTGAACTTGACCGAGCCGGTGGTCTTGACGGTGATGTTGTCGACCGCAGCAGCTCGCGACGCCGCACCACCGATGTGGAACGTACGCATGGTCAGCTGGGTACCCGGCTCACCGATGGACTGGGCGGCGATGACGCCGACCGCTTCACCGATGTTGACCAGGTGGCCACGCGCCAGGTCGCGGCCGTAGCAGCGCGAGCAGACACCGAAAGCCGATTCACAGGAGATGGTCGAGCGGACCTTGATGGTCTGCACGCCGGCATCTTCCAGCTTGGCAACCCAGGCTTCGTCCAGCAGGGTGTTGCGGGTGACGATCGGATCTTCGTCGTTGCCCGGCAGGAACACGTCCTCGGCAACCACGCGGCCCAGCACGCGATCCTTCAGCGGCTCGACCACGTCGCCGCCTTCCACGATCGGGGTCATGATCAGGCCTTCGGTGGTACCGCAATCCACTTCGGTGATCACCACGTCCTGCGCCACGTCGACCAGGCGACGGGTCAGGTAACCCGAGTTCGCGGTCTTCAGCGCGGTATCGGCCAGACCCTTACGGGCACCGTGGGTGGAGTTGAAGTACTCCTGCACGTTCAGGCCTTCGCGGAAGTTCGCCTTGATGGGCGTCTCGATGATCGAGCCGTCCGGGCGGGCCATCAGGCCACGCATGCCGGCCAGCTGACGGATCTGCGCCTGCGAACCACGCGCACCGGAGTCGGCCATGATGTACAGCGAGTTCATCGACTTCTGGTCGATGGTCTCGCCCTTGGCATTGACGACCTTCTCGGTACCGATGGTGTCCATCATCGCCTTGGCGATGCGCTCGTTGGTGCGCGACCAGATGTCGACCACCTTGTTGTAGCGCTCGCCGGCGGTGACCAGGCCCGACTGGTACTGCTCCTGGATTTCCAGCACTTCGGCTTCGGCCTCGGTGAGGATGCCCTTCTTCTCGTCCGGGATCAGCATGTCGTCGATGCCGATCGAGACGCCGGCGCGGGTCGCATAGGCGAAGCCGGTGTACATCAGCTTGTCGGCGAACACGACCGTGTCCTTCAGGCCGAGCTGGCGGTAGCTGGAGTTGATCAGGCGGCTGATGTTCTTCTTGGTCAGCTCGACATTGGCCAGCGCGAACGGCAGGCCTTCCGGCAGGATTTCAGCCAGCAGGGCGCGACCGATCGTGGTGTCCACGATCGAGGTCTTGTTCTGCTTGTTGCCGTCTTCGTCGGTCACCACCTCGGTGATGCGGACCTTGACCTTGGCGTGCAGTTCCACCACGCGGTTGTCGTAGGCGCGCTTGACTTCGGCGATGTTGGCGAAGGCCATGCCCTCGCCCTTCTTGTTCTCCAGCGAGCGGGTCATGTAGTACAGACCCAGCACGACGTCCTGCGACGGCACGATGATCGGCTCGCCGTTGGCCGGCGACAGGATGTTGTTGGTCGACATCATCAGCGCACGCGCTTCCAGCTGGGCTTCCAGCGAGAGCGGCACGTGGACGGCCATCTGGTCACCGTCGAAGTCGGCGTTGAACGCGGTGCAGACCAGCGGGTGCAGCTGGATGGCCTTGCCCTCGATCAGTACCGGCTCGAACGCCTGGATGCCCAGGCGGTGCAGGGTCGGCGCACGGTTCAGCATCACCGGATGCTCGCGGATGACCTCTTCCAGGATGTCCCAGACTTCGGCTTCTTCGCGCTCGACCAGCTTCTTGGCGGCCTTGATGGTGGTGGCCAGGCCACGACGCTGCAGCTTGGCGAAGACGAACGGCTTGAACAGCTCAAGCGCCATCTTCTTCGGCAGGCCGCACTGGTGCAGGCGCAGGTACGGGCCGACCACGATGACCGAACGGCCAGAGTAGTCGACGCGCTTGCCGAGCAGGTTCTGGCGGAAGCGACCCTGCTTGCCCTTGATCATGTCCGCCAGCGACTTCAGCGGGCGCTTGTTGGTGCCGGTGATGGCACGGCCGCGACGGCCGTTGTCCAGCAGCGCATCGACCGATTCCTGCAGCATGCGCTTTTCATTGCGCACGATGATGTCCGGCGCGCTCAGTTCGAGCAGGCGGCGCAGGCGGTTGTTGCGGTTGATGACGCGGCGGTACAGGTCGTTCAGGTCGGAGGTCGCGAAGCGGCCGCCATCCAGCGGGACCAGCGGACGCAGGTCCGGCGGCAGCACCGGCAGCACGGTCATGACCATCCACTCCGGACGGTTGCCCGATTCCAGGAAGGCTTCGATCAGCTTGATGCGCTTGGTGAGGCGCTTGAGCTTGGTTTCCGAACCGGTAGCGGCGATTTCCTCGCGCAGGCGGGTCATCTCCGACTGCAGGTCGATCGTGCGCAGCAGTTCGTAGACGGCCTCGGCGCCCATCGCGGCGTCGAAGTCGTCGCCGTGCTCCTGGCGGGCCTGCAGGTACTGTTCTTCGGTCAGCAGCTGGCGGCGCTCCAGGGCGGTCAGGCCCGGCTCGGTCACCACGTACGCTTCGAAGTACAGCACGCGCTCGATGTCGCGCAGGGTCATGTCCAGCATCAGGCCAATGCGCGACGGCAGCGACTTGAGGAACCAGATGTGCGCGACCGGCGAAGCCAGGTCGATGTGGCCCATGCGCTCACGACGCACCTTGGCCAGGGTCACTTCGGTGCCGCACTTTTCGCAGACCACGCCGCGGTGCTTCATGCGCTTGTACTTGCCGCACAGGCACTCGTAGTCCTTCACCGGGCCGAAGATGGCGGCGCAGAACAGGCCGTCGCGTTCCGGCTTGAAGGTACGGTAGTTGATGGTTTCCGGCTTCTTCACTTCGCCGAAGGACCACGAACGGATCAGGTCCGGCGAGGCCAGCGCGATCTTGATCGCGTCGAAGTCCAGCGTCTGGCGCTGCTGGTTGAAGAGGTTGAGCAGGTCTTTCATGGTGTTCTCCAGAAGGAGGAATGCTGTGTCGATGGGCTTTCAGTTCACTGCCAGCGGCGCGGCGGCGGACCGCCGCGCCGGCATGGATCAGTTGTCTTCCAGTTCCATGTTGATGGCCAGCGAGCGGATTTCCTTCACGAGCACGTTGAAGGATTCCGGCATGCCCGCGACCATCTCGTGCTCGCCGTCGACGATGTTCTTGTACATCTGGTTGCGGCCCTGCACGTCATCGGACTTCACCGTCAGCATTTCCTGCAGGGTGTAGGCCGCGCCGTAGGCTTCCAGCGCCCAGACTTCCATTTCACCGAAGCGCTGGCCGCCGAACTGCGCCTTGCCGCCCAGCGGCTGCTGGGTGACGAGCGAGTACGGACCGGTCGAACGGGCGTGCATCTTGTCGTCGACCAGGTGGTTCAGCTTCAGGTAGTGCATGTAACCGACGGTGGTATGGCGGTCGAAGGCTTCACCGGTGCGGCCGTCGTACAGCTGGGTCTGGCCACTGCTCGGCAGGTCGGCCAGTTCCAGCATGCGCTTGATTTCCGCTTCGGTGGCGCCGTCGAAGACCGGGGTGGCCATCGGCACGCCGTCGGTCAGGTTGCGGGCCAGGCGCAGCAGTTCCTCGTCGCTGAACTGCGACAGGTCGACACGGTTGGCCACGTTGGTGTCGTCGTGGTTGTAGATGTCGTCCAGGAACTTGCGCAGGTCGGCCACCGCGGCCTGGGCTTCCAGCATCGCCTGGATCTTGCGACCCAGGCCCTTGGCGGCCCAGCCCAGGTGCACTTCCAGGATCTGGCCGATGTTCATACGCGACGGCACGCCCAGCGGGTTCAGCACGATGTCCACGGTCTCGCCCGAGGCCATGTACGGCATGTCCTCGACCGGCACCACGTTGGACACCACACCCTTGTTGCCGTGGCGGCCTGCCATCTTGTCGCCCGGCTGGATGCGGCGCTTCACCGCCAGGAACACCTTGACCATCTTCAGCACGCCCGGGGCGAGGTCGTCGCCCGCGGTGATCTTGCCGCGCTTGTCGGCGAAGCGACGCTCGAATTCCTTCTCGTGCGCCTGGATCTGCTTCTGGGCGCGCTCGATGGCTTCCGAGGCGTCCTCGTCCTTCATGCGCAGGGCGAACCAGTCAGACTTCTTCAGGCCGTCGAGGAAGGCGTCGGTGATCACGTCACCCTTCTTCAGGCCGGCACCACCATTGACCACCTTGCCCACGATCTGCGAACGCAGACGCATGTAGATGGCCGCTTCCAGGATGCGGAACTGGTCATCGAAGTCCTTCTTGACGCGCTTGATTTCGGACTCTTCGATCTGGCGCGCGCGCTTGTCCTTCTCGATGCCGTCGCGGGTGAAGACCTGCACGTCGATGACGGTGCCGTCCATGCCCGGCGGAACACGCAGCGAGCTGTCCTTAACGTCCGAAGCCTTCTCGCCGAAGATCGCGCGCAGCAGCTTCTCTTCCGGGGTCAGCTGGCTTTCGCCCTTCGGGGTGACCTTGCCGACCAGGATGTCGCCGGCGCGCACTTCGGCACCGATGTACACCACGCCGCTCTCGTCCAGGCGGTTCAGCGCCTGCTCGGAGACGTTCGGGATGTCGGCGGAGATTTCCTCCGGCCCCAGCTTGGTGTCACGCGCGACGCAGGTCAGCTCTTCGATGTGGATCGTGGTGTAGCGATCCTCTTCCACCACGCGCTCGGAGAGCAGGATGGAGTCTTCGAAGTTGTAGCCGTTCCACGGCATGAACGCGATCAGCATGTTCTGGCCCAGGGCCAGCTCGCCGATGTCGGTGGACGGACCGTCGGCCAGCACGTCACCGCGGGCGATGACGTCACCCACCTGGACCAGCGGACGCTGATTGATGCAGGTGTTCTGGTTCGACCGGGTGTACTTGACCAGGTTGTAGATGTCCACGCCGGCGTCGGTGGCGCCAACGATCTCTTCCTCATTAACCTTGACCACGATGCGGGCGGCGTCGATCTGCACGATCTCACCACCACGACGGGCGTTCACGGTCACACCCGAGTCACGCGCCACGGCGCGCTCGATGCCGGTACCGACCAGCGGCTTCTGCGAACGCAGGGTCGGCACGGCCTGACGCTGCATGTTGGCGCCCATCAGTGCGCGGTTCGCGTCATCGTGCTCCAGGAACGGAACCAGCGCGGCCGCGATCGAGACGGTCTGCATCGGCGAAACGTCCATGAAGTGGACTTCCGCCGGCGGCTTCAGCAGCGATTCGCCCTGGAAGCGGCACGGAACGAACTGCTCGGTCAGGGTGCCCTTGGCGTCGGTCAGCGCGTTGGCCTGCGCAATGACGTACTCGTTCTCTTCAATGGCCGACAGGAACTCGACTTCGTCATAGACCTTGCCGTCCACGACCTTGCGGTACGGGGTCTCGAGGAAACCGTACTTGTTGGTGCGGGCGTACACGGCCAGCGAGTTGATCAGGCCGATGTTCGGGCCTTCCGGGGTTTCGATGGTGCAGACGCGGCCGTAATGGGTCGGGTGCACGTCGCGCACTTCGAAGCCGGCGCGCTCACGGGTCAGGCCGCCCGGGCCCAGGGCCGAGACGCGACGCTTGTGCGTCACTTCCGACAGCGGGTTGTTCTGGTCCATGAACTGCGACAGCTGCGAGGAGCCGAAGAACTCCTTGATGGCAGCGGCGACCGGCTTGGCGTTGATCAGTTCCTGCGGGGTCAGGCCTTCCGATTCGGCCATCGACAGGCGCTCCTTGACCGCACGCTCGACGCGGACCAGGCCGACGCGGAACACGTTCTCGGCCATTTCGCCGACCGAACGCACGCGACGGTTGCCCAGGTGATCGATGTCGTCGACCACGCCGCGACCGTTGCGGATCTCGGTCAGGACCTTGATCACGTCCAGGATGTCGGAGCTTTCGCCGTGGGCAGCGACCAGGCGCTTGGACTCTTCGTCGTTGCGCTCGCCGAAGTACTTGCTGTCGTACAGCACGGCTTCGCCGGTGGTTTCCTTGCGGCCCACGCGACGGTTGAACTTCATGCGGCCGACCGCGGACAGGTCGTAGCGCTCGAAGGTGAAGAACAGGTTGTGGAACAGGTTCTGCGCGGCATCCTTGGTCGGCGGCTCGCCCGGACGCATCATGCGGTAGATCTCGACCAAGGCTTCCAGCTGGGTCTTGGTCGGGTCGATACGCAGGGTGTTGGACAGGTACGGGCCACGATCCAGGTCGTTCACCCACAGGGTGCCCACGGCATCCACACCGGCCTTGCGGAAGGCCTGCAGCTGCTCGTCCGTGATCTCGTCGTTGGCCTGGGCCAGCAGTTCGCCGGTCGAGGCATCGACCACGTCGTGCGACAGGATGCGGCCGACGATGTAGTCGTCCGGCACGGCCAGGGCGGCGATGCCCGAGGCTTCCAGCTGCTTGATGTGGCGCGCGGTGATGCGCTTGCCGGCTTCCACGATGACCTTGTCGCCGTCGGCGAGGTCGAAGCCCAGGGTCTCGCCACGCAGGCGCTCCGGCACCAGCTCCAGCTGGACGCCTTCATCCGGGTTGATGTGGAAGGTGTTGATCTCGAAGAACTCGGCCAGCATCTCTTCGTTGCTGTAGCCGAGCGCGCGCAGCAGGATCGACACCGGCAGCTTGCGGCGGCGGTCGATACGGGTGAACAGCGCGTCCTTCGGGTCGAACTCGAAGTCCAGCCAGGAGCCGCGGTAGGGAATGATGCGGGCGCTGTACAGCAGCTTGCCCGAGCTGTGGGTCTTGCCACGGTCGTGGTCGAAGAACACGCCCGGCGAGCGGTGCAGCTGGGAGACGATGACGCGCTCGGTGCCGTTGACGATGAAGGTGCCGTTCTCGGTCATCAGCGGGATTTCGCCCAGATAGACCTCCTGCTCCTTCACGTACTTGATGGCCTTGGTCGACGACTCACGGTCGTAGATCACCAGGCGCACGGTCACGCGCAGCGGGGCGCCGTAGCTCATGCCGCGCTGGCGGCACTCACGCTCGTCGAAGACCGGTTCGCCCAGCTTGTAGCCGACGTATTCCAGGGCAGCGTTGCCGCTGTAGCTGGCGATCGGGAAGACCGACTTCAGCGCAGCGTGCAGGCCGTGGTCCGTGCGCTTGGCCGGATCGACGTTTTCCTGCAGGAATTCACGATAGGAATCCACCTGGATGGCGAGCAGGAACGGCACTTCGAGAATCGAGCGCTGCTTGCCGAAATCCTTGCGGATACGCTTTTTTTCGGTGAACGAATAGGACGTCATGAGGTCTTCCACCTTGTTGTGCGGATCGTGCGCCCACGATCCGAAGGGAACTTGAAATTGTCAGTTGGAAGTCGCTGGTATTGCCGGCACCAGCACGCCTTCTCCCGCTACTTCCAACTGCCAACTCGTCTGCTACCACTCCCCCGCTGCCGCGCTCGGCGCTGGCCTGCCGGGGTTTGACTGCAGCCCGTGTTGGGCTTTTTCCTGCTTTTTTCACATCCACGCATAGCGCGGATCTACAACACCGCAACAACGACCAAAGGCCGGGGGCTTACGCCCCCAGCCTTGGCTGCATCGCCGCGAATCGGTGACGATGCAAGGTAACTGCTTACTTGACTTCGACAGTCGCGCCAGCAGCTTCCAGGTCCTTCTTCATCTTCTCGGCTTCTTCCTTCGAAGCGTTGTCCTTCAGGACGCCGCCGGCTTCGGCCAGGTCCTTCGCTTCCTTCAGGCCCAGGCCGGTGATGGCGCGGACGGCCTTGATGACTTCGACCTTCTTCTCGCCGGCAGTCTTCAGGGTGACGACGAATTCGGTCTGCTCTTCAACAGCAGCAGCCGGGCCAGCGGCAGCAGCCACGGCAACCGGAGCAGCGGCGGAGACGCCGAACTTCTCTTCGATGGCCTTGACCAGCTCCATCACTTCCATCAGGGACTTCTCGGCGATGGCGTCGACGATCTGTTCGTTGGTAAGGGACATGATTAATACCTTTGGATGATTTTCTGGATTGAGGTTCCGTCAGGAACCACGGTAAGTCGAAACTCAGGCGGTCTCGGCGGCCGGCTCGGCAGCGTCAGCGGCGACATCGCCACCACCCTGCTTCTCGCCAACGGCCTTGATGGCGCGGGCAAACATCGTGACCGGCTCGGTCAGGACGCGGGCCAGCATGGCCAGGGCCTGGTCGCGGGTCGGCAGCGAGGCCAGCACTTCGACGTGGCTTGCCGGGAACACTTCGCCACCGATGGCGACGACCTTAGCCTTCAGCTTGTCGTTGCCCTTGGCGGCTTCCTTGATCAGGCGACCGGCAGCGCCGGGCTCCTCGAGCGAGAACGCGTACAGCAGCGGACCAACCATCTGGTCCTGGGCGACTGCGAACTCGGTGCCTTCAACGGCGCGCGAAGCCAGGGTGTTCTTGACAACCTTCAAGAAAACACCGGTTTCACGAGCCTGCTTGCGCATCGCGGTCATCTGGGCGACCGTGGTGCCAGCGTATTCGGCTGCGATCAAGGAGTGGGCCTTGGCGGCGACGTCTGCCAGCTCGGCGACTACTTCTTGCTTCTGGGACAGATTGAGAGCCATTGCACTCCTCCTATTGAACTCCGCTTACGGCTCCTGCCGTGTGCGGTCCTGTGCGGCATCCATCCTGGACGCCGGGAACATCAGGATGATGTTCCGGGGGTGGGCCGTTCTAGACCTGGAGTGGGCCAACCTGGGAAACCCAGACGTGCGTGAACCAGAAAAACTCCAGAAGGGCACCATCTACGCAGGGTGATTCCGGGGAATCGATTAAGCGCTCCTGACTGCTCCGGCGGCGACTCCTTGCCAGATCGAGCTTCCATGCCCGTCGCCGGTATTGCCACGACCGCGCCTGCGGTCTTTGACGGCTACCGCGGGCGATGCACTGCCAGCGATGCCTTCAAATGTCACGGTCACGGCACCCGGGGCACCGTGACCGCTTGAAACAATTACTTCAGGGTCAGCGACGACTGGTCGACGGTGACGCCCGGGCCCATCGTCGAGCTGACCGAAACCTTCTGCAGGTAGGTGCCCTTCGAGGTGGCCGGCTTGGCCTTGATCAGGTCCAGCAGCAGCGCGGTCAGGTTCGACTTCAGCGCGTCTTCGGCGAAGTCGGCCTTGCCGATGGTGCAGTGGATGATGCCGGCCTTGTCGGTGCGGTAACGGACCTGACCCGACTTGGCGTTCTTCACAGCTTCACCCGGGTTCGGGGAAACGGTGCCGACCTTCGGGTTCGGCATCAGGCCGCGCGGGCCCAGCACGGTGCCCAGCTTACCGACGACGCGCATGGCGTCCGGGGTCGCGATGACGACGTCGTAGTTCAGATCGCCGGCCTGCATCTTCTCGGCCAAGTCATCCATACCGACGGCGTCGGCGCCAGCAGCCAGGGCTTCGTCAGCCTTGGCACCGGCCGGAGCGAACACGGCGACGCGGACCGACTTGCCGGTACCGGCCGGCAGCACGGTAGAGCCACGGACCTGCTGGTCGGACTTCTTCGCATCGACGCCCAGGCGCACGGCGACGTCGATCGACTCGACGAACTTGGCCTTGGTGGCGGTCTTCAGGATGTTGATCGCGTCCTCGAAGGCGTATGCCTTGCCCGGAACGACGGCGGCCTTGATGGCCTTCTCACGCTTGGTCTGTGCCATCTTATTAACCCTCCACCACGAGGCCCATGGAACGGGCAGAGCCAGCGATGGTACGCACGGCGGCGTCCAGGTCGGCGGCAGTCAGATCCGGTTCCTTCGCCTTGGCGATCTCTTCCAGCTGCTTACGGGTGACCTTGCCGACCTTCTCGGTGTTCGGGCGCTTGGAGCCCGACGAGATGCCAGCGGCCTTCTTCAGCAGGGTGGTAGCCGGGGTGCTCTTGGTGATGAAGGTGAACGTACGGTCCGAGTAGGCCGTGATGATCACCGGAACCGGCAGACCCGGCTCGAGCTTCTGCGTGGCAGCGTTGAACGCCTTGCAGAATTCCATGATGTTCAGGCCACGCTGACCCAGCGCAGGACCGACCGGCGGCGAGGGGTTGGCCTGACCGGCCTTCACCTGCAGCTTGATGTAACCGACAACTTTCTTTGCCATGTGAGTGCTCTCCGGGTGCTAGCGCCTTTCGACAACAGGCTCCCCATCGGACCGGGAATCACGCGTCCCGGCATCGCGTTTTGAAATCATGCTGAAGGCCACCTTGCGGCGGCCTCGTCCTGCTGGCTTCCCCAGCGGGGAGCCGCGCACTATAACAGGTTTTTTCTTCACATGCCTGAAGCGGCAGGTAAACGAACGGAACCGGGCCAGGCCCGGTTCCCTTTGGAGAGTCGAGCCATGCCCGACTACCGCACCATCCAGACCCCGGAGTCGAGCATGGCTCGACTCGACAGGACAGGTCAGACGGCCTTTTCGACCTGGCCGAACTCGAGCTCGACCGGAGTGGCACGACCGAAGATCAGCACCGAGACGCGCAGACGGCTCTTCTCGTAGTTGACTTCTTCGACGACGCCATTGAAATCGTTGAACGGACCGTCGGTGACGCGGACCATCTGGCCCGGCTCGAACAGCACCTTCGGACGCGGCTTCTCGACGCCTTCCTGAACGCGGTTCAGGATGGCCTCGGCCTCGGAATCGGCGATCGGCAGCGGACGATCGGCGGTTCCGCCGATGAAGCCCATGACCCGCGGGGTTTCCTTGACCAGATGCCAGCTTTCGTTGTCGATGCGCGGAATGCCGGCTTCCTCGTGGGTCTCGATCTGGACCAGCACGTAACCCGGGAAGAACTTGCGCTCGGAACGGCGCTTCTGGCCGGCGCGCATCTCGACCACTTCCTCGGTCGGGACCAGGACGTCGCCGAAGCGCTCTTCCATGCCGTCACGGACGATGCGATCGCGCAGAGCCTGCGCCACCGACTTCTCGAAGCCCGAATAGGCGTGAACGACGTACCAACGCTTCATGCAATTCTCCTTAGCGGCTCAGGAACCACTGAGTCAGTTTCTGGATCAGGAAGTCGAAGCCACCCAGCAGAAGACTGAGGATGAGCACCACGACGATCACGACCCAGGTCATGCGGACGGCTTCCTGGCGCGTCGGCCAGACCACCTTGCGCAGTTCGAAGCGCGACTCGGAGAGGAATTCGCGGGTGTCGCGCCCCTTGCCGGTCAGCATGAACACGCCGATACCGCCAACCAGACCGACCACGACCGCCAATGCACGCAGCTGACCCGCCCACGCACCCAGCTGGGCGGCGCGACCGGAGTCGGCGGAGAACCAGAACCAGACGAACAGACCGGCCAGCACCAGCAGCGATGCGGCGACATACTTGACGATATCTCCACCGTTGGCGGAGTTGTCCTTGGAGTGTTCGATCTTGCTATTCATCCGGCTGTGTCTGCTTTAGCGGCCCAGGCCGCTGGATAAGGTGGGCAGATGGCACGCCAGGAGGGACTCGAACCCCCAACCTGCGGTTTTGGAGACCGCTGCTCTGCCAATTGAGCTACTGGCGTACGTTGAAAACTTGCCTTCCCTTAGACGGCGAAGGCGGACCGAGGTTCCCGGCCCGCCATTCGCGTAACCGGCGGCGCTATGCAACCACCGGCACTGCAGGCTTACTCGATGATCTTCGAGACCACGCCGGCGCCGACGGTACGGCCACCTTCGCGGATGGCGAAGCGCAGGCCTTCGTCCATGGCCACCGGGTTGATCAGGGTGACTTCCATCTTGACGTTGTCACCCGGCATCACCATTTCGACGCCTTCCGGCAGCTTGGCGGCGCCGGTGATGTCGGTGGTGCGGAAGTAGAACTGCGGACGGTAGCCGTTGAAGAACGGGGTGTGGCGGCCGCCCTCGTCCTTCGACAGGACGTACACTTCGCCTTCGAACTTGGTGTGCGGCTTGATCGTGCCCGGCTTGGCCAGCACCTGGCCACGCTCGACGTCGTCACGCTTGGTGCCGCGCAGCAGCAGGCCAGCGTTGTCGCCTGCCTGACCCTGGTCCAGCAGCTTGCGGAACATTTCAACGCCGGTCACGGTGGTCTTCTGCACCGGACGGATGCCGACGATTTCGATTTCGTCGCCAACCTTGATCACGCCGCGCTCGATACGACCGGTCACCACGGTGCCGCGGCCCGAGATCGAGAACACGTCTTCCACCGGCATCAGGAACGGCTTGTCGATCGCACGCTCCGGCTCCGGAATCCAGCTGTCCAGCGCGTCGACCAGCTTCAGGATGGCCGGCACGCCGATGTCGCTCTGGTCGCCTTCCAGCGCCAGACGGGCCGAACCGGCGATGATCGGGGTGTCGTCGCCCGGGAACTCGTACTTGCTCAGCAGCTCGCGCACTTCCATCTCGACCAGCTCGAGCAGCTCGGCATCGTCCACCATGTCGGCCTTGTTCAGGAACACGACGATGTACGGCACGCCGACCTGGCGCGACAGCAGGATGTGCTCACGGGTCTGCGGCATCGGGCCGTCAGCGGCCGAGCACACCAGGATCGCGCCGTCCATCTGGGCGGCACCGGTGATCATGTTCTTGACGTAGTCAGCGTGGCCCGGGCAGTCAACGTGGGCGTAGTGACGGATCGGGGATTCGTATTCGACGTGCGCGGTCGAGATCGTGATGCCACGTGCCTTTTCTTCCGGCGCGGCGTCGATCGAGGAGTAGTCCTTGAACTCGCCACCGAAGCGCTCGGCACCGATCTTGGTCAGTGCGGCGGTCAGCGTGGTCTTGCCGTGGTCGACGTGACCGATGGTGCCGACGTTGACGTGCGGCTTGGTGCGCTCGAACTTACCCTTGGCCATGGCTGCTTATCTCGAATTCGTCTGAGAGGTGATGCTTGAGATGGTGCTCACGAAAGGAATCGAACCTTCGACCTCTTCCTTACCAAGGAAGTGCTCTACCGACTGAGCTACGTGAGCCGAGTTTTGCATTATGACATGAACTCGATAATATTCAAAGTTCATTCAATGGAGCGGGAGACGGGAATCGAACCCGCACCATCAGCTTGGAAGGCTGAGGTTCTACCATTGAACTACTCCCGCGCCGGGAATGTCACAACGTGAAACTGGTGGAGGGAGGTGGATTCGAACCACCGAAGGCGTAAGCCAGCAGATTTACAGTCTGCCCCCGTTGGCCGCTTGGGTATCCCTCCTTACCACCCCAACCCGTTGCCGCCGAAGCGTTGCGGTGTGTGGTGGTGAGCCGCTTATTCTGCTGATCAGGCGGGGGGCTGTCAACGCTTTTTTCCATCTTTTTCACACGTTGTCGCAAACCCATTGATACGCAAGGTTATTGCCCAGGAACCGGCAGGGTCTCGCTGGCGAAAATTGCGACATGGGGGACGCCATCGGCGCCAATCCAGCCCCGATACATGCCGTGGGTGTTGAACGGCATGGCCATTTTTCCGTCTGCGGCAAGCACGATCGCGCCGCCGTCGCCGCCCATCTTCGGAATCATCTCGTTGATCACGCCCCTGCCGGCCTGCTCCGGCGTCTGCCGCTGGTAGCGCATGCGTGCACAGATCTCGTGCGCGGCCGCAGTCCGGATGTAGTACTCGCCCCACCCGGTGCCCGATACCGCGCAGCCCGCGTCGGCCCAGGTACCGGCGCCGATGATCGGCGAATCGCCCACACGGCCATAGCGCTTGTTGGTCATGCCACCGGTGGAGGTGCCGGCAGCAAGCTGCCCCTGCGCATCCAGCGCAACCGCGCCCACCGTGCCGAAGTGCCTTGCGGTCTCCAGGTCGGCGTGCGCCTGGCCACGGGCCTCTTCCTTCAATGCACGCTGCAGTTGCTGCCAGCGCTTGTCGGTACGGAAATAGGATGGATCGACCAGGCTGATGCCCTGCTCCACCGCGAACGCCTCGGCCCCCTGCCCGACCATCATCACGTGCCTGGACTTCTGCATCACGGTCTGGGCCAGCAGGATCGGGTTGCGCACCCGCTGCACGCCGGCCACCGCACCTGCAGCCTGGGTGGCGCCATCCATCACCGCGGCATCCAGTTCGTTGTGGCCGTCATGGGTGAACACCGCACCCTTGCCGGCGTTGAAGGTCGGATCGTCCTCCAGCACGGTGATTGCCGCAGTGACGGCTGCAAGCGCCGGGCGACCGGCCGCCAGTTCGGCATGGCCCTTCAGCAGCGCCGCGCTCAGCGCGTCGCGCGCAGCCTTCTCCTCAGCCGGCGACAGGTCCTTGCGCTCGACACCGGCGCCGCCGTGGATGACCAGCAGCGGTGAAGCGGCCGGTGCGGCCTGGGCAAGCATGGGCAGGGACAGCAGCATAGACAGCGCCAGGCGCAGTTTCATCGGATACGTCTCCAGCAGGTGGGCAAGGGAGGCATCATCGTAGAGCCGAGCCCATGCTCGGCTGATGCCTCGATTGAAGAGCAGCCGAGCGCGGGCTCGGCTCTACAGCATCCCATGCGTGGCCACAGGATCGCCGGGTCACTGGCGGATGACTTCGATCTCGCCGTCACTGACGTCGGCCACGGCCTGGTAATCGGCCTCGGCCTGGAAATCATCCAGCCGCATGCGGCTGCCGCTGGCGACCACCGTCACCGGCACCGCATGGAAGCGCAGCGGTTCCCCCTCGACCAGGCGATCGGCGTCGCGGCCGGGGCTGACCACCCACACCTTGCCTTCGCCATCTGCGCTGTAGACTTGGGCCCGGCCATCGGGCTCAACGCACAGGGCGGTGTCCTCATCGACGCCGATGCCGACGATGTCAGGGTCGCCGCTGTCCTGGGCGGCACGTGCCACGAACACGATCAGGCGGCCGAGCCGGTCCCGCTTGTCGAAATGGGCGTCGGTGACCACGCGCTGCAGGTAGGGCATCTGCAGGAAGCCGCTGTCCAGGGTCACGGCACTGCCCATCGGGTCGGCCAGCGCACCGGCCGAGGTGATGCTGCCGCCATCCATGGCGCCATAGGCATAGCCGCCGAGGATGGCCAGGCCAGCGCTGGTACCGGCAATCGGCTTGCCGGCGCGCACATGGGCGTTGAGTGCACGGTTGAGTGCGGTGCCCTTCCAGAAGCGGATATAGCGGGACTGGTCGCCGCCGGCAATGAAGATGGCATCGGCCGCGGCGACCACGCGCAGCACCGCCGGATCATCGGCACCGCGGCGGCTGTCGAAGACCAGGGTCTGCACTGCGGTGGTGCCGCCGATCTCGCGGTACAGGCGGTCCTGCAGTTCGTCGCCACCGGAGGCGCGCAGAATCAGCACACGGCCATTGCCGGCCTGCTTCAGCCACCACTGGAACGCCTCCGGCACCCACTCGCCACCACCCATCAGCATCATGGCGGGCGCGCGCGGACCGGGACGCGGGGATTCCAGATCGCCGACTTCGTAATAGGCGAAGCCGGGGCCCTGCAGGTCCTGCGCGGGCGTGGCCAATGGCCAGCCCAGCACCAGCAGCGCCAGCCAGGCGAAGGGGCCAGGCAGGGTCCGGTCGAGGCGTCGCATCTTGATCTCCCCGAACAAAATCGAGTTGCAAGCGTTTTCACTCTTTGCCAGATAGGGGCCCAGTAGTCAAGGACATGAAAAAGGCGTTAAATGCGCGCGCCCATTCCGGAAGTCTGAATGGGGGACAGGGCCCCTCCTCTGCGGGCCGGCTTCATTTCCGAGAATTCCTCATGCGTAGACAGGCGATGGCGTGGTCGATCCAGCTGGCGTTGATGGGCGTGGCTGCTTCCGCGGCGGCCCAGGCACCGGCTTCCTCTTCGGTGCAACAACTGGACGCGGTGCAGGTCACCGGCTCGCGCATTCCGCGCGCCCAGGTGGAAGGCCCCGCTCCGATCACGGTGATCAATGCCGAGCAGATCCGCTCCAGTGGCTTCACCAGCGTGCCGGACGTACTGCGTGCAATGACCCAGAACGGCGGTGAGACGCAGAGCCAGCAGTCTTCCAGTGGCGCCGACTTCTCGCCGGGCGCCCAGCAGGTGGACCTGCGCGGCCTGGGCCCGAACCACACGCTGGTGCTGGTCAATGGCCGGCGCATTGCCGATTTCCCGATGCCGTTCAAGGGCCGCAGCAACTTCACCGATGTCTCCAACATCCCGCTGGGCATGATCGAGCGCATCGAAGTGCTGACCGGCAGCGCTTCGGCCATCTACGGCTCGGACGCGATCGCCGGCGTGGTCAACTTCATCCTGAAGAAGAAGGCCGACGGCACCACGATCGACATGCGCATGGGCACCACCACCGAAGGCGGCGGCGAGTCGTTCGACATGAGCCTGGCCAGCGGTTTCAGCCGTGGCAACTTCAACGCCGTGTACAGCGTCGAGCTGCAGTCGCAGCGCCCGCTGTGGGCGTACGAGCGCGACATCCAGGATTCGACCCAGGACGGCCCCACCGAGGGCTCGCGCATCGCCCGCCGCGCTTACCTGCGCACGGACTACAACGACGACTACCTGGATCCGGGTACGGCCACCTGCGAAGCGCTGGCCGGGCAGAATCAGGGCAGCACCTACCGCGCGTACCGCCCGCGCTACGGCTACTACTGCGGCAGCGACAGCTCGATCGGCTACGGCACCATCCTCAGCAAGCGCCGCGGTGCCAACGGCTACGCGTCGCTGAGCTATGACTTCGACAATGGCCAGCAGTGGTTCGCCGATGTGCAGCTGGGCTACCACACGATGTCGCTGATGCGCGACGTCACCCAGTGGGGCCGCATGGATGCCAACGGTGATGAGTCGGGCTACTTCAACAACGAAGCCACTGGCGAGATCGAGTTCTGGCAGCGCCAGTTCTCGCCCGAGGAAATGGGCGGCCTGCGCAACGCCATGGTGCGCAGCACGCAGAAGACCTTCAGCGTGACCACCGGCTTCAAGGGCAACCTGATTGGCAACTGGGATTACGAAGCGGCGTTGAGCCATTCGCAGTACCAGTCGCGCATCAGCTGGGCACAGATCATTGCCGCCAAGGCCAATGACCTGTTCCTGGGCCCGCAGCTGGGCGTGGACGACGACGGTTTCCCGGTCTACAACGCCGATCCGTCACGCCTGTACCGGCCACTGACCCGCGCCGAGTACGACTCGATCGCGGCGCGTACCACTTACACCCCGAAGTCGCGGACCGAGACGGCCGCGTTCACGCTGACCAATTCCACGCTGTTCGGCCTGCCGGGCGGTGACGCCGGCTTCGCCGCGACCGTGGAAGTAGGCCAGCAGGCGTACTCGCTGAATCCCGATCCGCTGGCGACCCAGTACTACTACTACAGCTGGAAGGATTCGGACGGCAACGGTTCGCGCAACCGCTGGGCCACGGCGGCCGAGCTGCGCATGCCGCTGCACGAGACGGTCAACCTGAGCGTCGCCGGCCGCTACGACCAGTACCGCTATTCCGGCCACACCATCGGCAAGGCGACCTGGAGCGGCGGCCTGGAATGGCGCCCGATCGATACCCTGCTGGTGCGCGGCTCCTACGGCACCGCATTCCGTGCACCGGACCTGCACTATGTGTTTGCCGGACCGGGCAACGACGAGACCAGCGCCGAGGATCTGTACACCTGCCGCCTTGAGGAAGCCAGCGACTGTTCCGATTACGAGCGCAACCTGATCCGCAGCCGCACCGGCAACCGCCAGCTCGACCCGGAAACCAGCACCTCGTGGAGCGCCGGCTTCGTCTGGTCGCCGGCGATCGGCCTGGACCTGTCGGTGGACTGGTTCGACATCGACATGCGCAAGCAGGTGCAGGACATGGACGTGCGCACGCTCCTGGCCAACGAAGCAAACTGCCGCCTCGGCAGCGCCGACATCAGCGCGCCGACCTGCGTGGATGCGCTCGACCGCATCACCCGCACCAGTGATGGCCGCCTGTACGGCGTGCGTGTCGCCCCGATCAACGTCGCCCGCGAGTCCACCTCCGGCATCGACGTCGGCCTGCGCTACCGCCTGCAGACCAGCATCGGCGACTTCGTCCTCAACGGCACGCACACCTGGGTGAAGAAGCACGACTTCCAGCGCTACCCGGGTGATCCGACCCTGGACCAGTTCGCGGTCAACAGTGGCTTCGACATTCCGCGCACCAAGACCAGCCTGAGCGTGAGCTGGGAGAAGGAGGCGTGGTCGGCCACGGTCTATGGCTCGCGCCTGGGCAAGCTGCCGACCTCGGACAGCTACGACCAGGTGTTCGACTGGGACAGCGGTGACAGCCCGTACGTGAAGGCGACCTATCGCTACAACGCCTCGCTGCAGTACCGCTTCGACGACCACTCGCGCCTGTCGCTGTCGGTGGTGAACGTCTTCAACAAGATGCCGCCGAAGGACGCCACCTACACCGCGTATCCGTATTACGACGTGTCCTGGTTCGACAGCGTCGGCCGCACCATCAACCTGCAGTACACCCACAAGTTCGGTGGCAGCGCATTGTAAGCGCGGTTACGCAGGACGTGGACGACGGGGCCCGCCATTGGCGGGCCTTGTTGTTTGGGAACCTGGCTCTGGTAGATGCCCACCTTGGTGGGCACTGTTCCACCGCGCCCACCAAGGTGGGAGACTACCAGAGCGGGCCATCTGGGGTTTTCCACACCGCACGTGGAAAGCAATGGGAACTTGGTGTGGACAAGTGGGTTCGAGCGTTGCGGTGCAGGCGTTTCCGGACGTGGTGATTTTTTGTCCACGGCCTCGATTGTTTTCCACACGGTACGTGGAGAGCGATGGGAACTTGATGTGGACAAGTGGGTGCGAGCATTGCACCGCAGGCGTTTCGAAGCGCGGTGAAAATTTGTCCAGGTCACGCGGGCGAGCCCCTTGTAGAGCCGAGCCCACGCTCGGCTCCGGCTGGCATCAGCCGAGCATGGGCTCGGCTCTACATCAGGTTCGTCGGTTTTCCACACCTGGCGTGGAAAGCGATGGGAGTTTGCTGTGGACAAGTGCCGGCGAACGTCACGCCGCAAGCGTTTCGCAGCGTGGTGATTTTTTGTCCATCGCCGGAAACGCGAACGCCCCGCACAAGGCGGGGCGTCCGGGGTCGATCCGATGCCGCTGGATCAGACGTTGAAGCGGAAGTGCAGGATATCGCCTTCCTGCACGCGGTATTCCTTGCCTTCCAGGCGCAGGCGACCGGCTTCCTTGGCGCCGGCTTCGCCCTTGTACTTGATGAAGTCGTCATACGCGATGGTTTCGGCGCGGATGAAGCCCTTCTCGAAGTCGGTGTGGATGACCGCGGCAGCCTGCGGAGCGGTGGCGCCCTTGCGCACGGTCCACGCACGGACTTCCTTCACGCCTGCGGTGAAGTAGGTCTGCAGGCCGAGCAGGCTGTAGGCCGCGTTGATCACGCGGTTCAGGCCCGGCTCGCTCAGGCCCAGATCGGCCAGGAAGGTATCGCGGTCTTCGTCGTCGAGCTGGGACAGCTCTTCTTCGATCGCGGCCGACACCGGCACCACCTGCGCGCCCTCGGCGGCGGCATGCGCGCGCACGGCGTCCAGGTGCGGGTTGTTCTCGAAACCGTCTTCCAGCACGTTGGCGATGTACATCACCGGCTTCAGGGTGAGCAGGAACAGGTCGCGCACCAGCGCCTTCTCTTCCTCGTCCAGGCCGGCAGAGCGACCGGCCTTGCCGTCGGACAGTGCCGCCTGCAGCTTGGCCAGCACCGGCTTGCGCGCCGCCGCATCCTTGTCGCCGCCCTTGGCCGCACGCTCGGCACGGTTCAGTGCCTTCTCGACGCTGTCCAGGTCGGCCAGCGCCAGCTCGGTATCGATGGTTTCGATGTCCGAGATCGGATCGACCTTGCCGGCCACGTGCACGATGTCGCCATGCTCGAAGCAGCGCACCACGTGAGTGATCGCATCGACTTCGCGGATGTGCGCCAGGAACTTGTTGCCCAGGCCTTCACCGCTGGCGGCACCGGCCACGAGGCCGGCGATGTCGACGAACTCGACCGCGGTCGGGATGACCTTCTGCGGGTTGATGATGCCCGCCAGCTCGTTCAGGCGCGGATCCGGCACCGGCACGATGCCGACGTTCGGCTCGATGGTGCAGAACGGGAAGTTCGCCGCGGCGATACCCGCCTTGGTCAGCGCATTGAACAGGGTCGACTTGCCGACGTTGGGCAGGCCGACGATGCCGCATTTGATACCCATGGGTGACAGCTCTCTGGGGTGAAAGTGATTGGGGAAACAGCGGCCTGGGCGCTGCTTTTCCAATCATTCTCCGTACCGACCAACGGTCGGTACCTACCGGATTGGTTGGTTCCGTCCCGACCAACGGCCGGTACCTACCGGATTGGTTGGTTCCGTACCGACCAACGGCCGGTACCTAGCGGATTGGATGGTTCCACACCGACCAACGGTCGGTACCTACAGCTTATTTCGGGGTGTGCAGCCGCTTCATCGCTTCGTTGAAATCGCCCTGCACCGCCAGCGGCAGCACGTCGATCGCATCGTCGATGGCGCGCGCGATCAGCACGTCGTCGTCCTTCGACGGGCGGCCGAGCACCCAACCCACCACGCGGTCCTTGTGGCCGGGATGGCCGATGCCCACGCGCAGGCGATGGAACTTGCCGTGACCGAGCAGGCGGATGGTGTCACGCAGGCCGTTCTGGCCACCGTGGCCACCGTCGAACTTCAGCCGCGCCACACCGGGCGCCAGATCCAGTTCGTCATGGGCCAGCAGGGTCTCTTCCGGCTCGATCTTCCAGAACCGCTGCGCGGCGGTGACGGACTTGCCACTGAGGTTCATGAAGGTGGCGGGCTTGAGCAGCCACACCGTTTGCCCGGCGATCTCGACCTTGGCGGTCTCACCGAACAGCTTGCTGTCCACGTTCCATCGCGCACCGGCCTTTTCCGCCAGGGCCTCAACGAAATGAAACCCGGCATTGTGCCGGGTCCGGGCGTGTTCCGATCCGGGGTTGCCCAGACCGACGATCAGTCGCAGTCCTGCCATCGTTCCTTCCAGTACGGTGCCTGCCCGCAGGCAGGCACCGTAACGGTATTACTCGGCGGCAGCCGCTTCTTCGTCAGCCTCGTCGGCCTTGCCGGCCTTGGCGGTGACGATGGCGTCGTCGTGGTCCTTGCCCAGCGCCAGGGCCGGGATTTCCACGCCCTTCGGCAGCTTGATGTCGGACAGGTACACCACGTCACCGGCCTTCAGCTCGCCCAGGTCGACTTCGATCGACTCCGGCAGGTCCTTCGGCAGGCAGGTGATGGTCACTTCCTTCAGTTCGTGGGTGACCACGACGTCGGCAGCCTTGCCGGCCGGCGAGGTGTCTTCGTTGACGAAGTGCAGCGGGACCGAAGCGGTCAGGGCTTCGTTCTCGTTCACGCGCTGGAAGTCCAGGTGCATGATCAGCTGCTTGTACGGGTGGCGCTGCATGTCACGCAGCAGGACCTTCTGCACCTGGCCGTCCAGGTTCAGGTCCAGGATCGAGGCATAGAACCACTCGTTCTGCTGGGCCAGCCAGATTTCGTTGTGGTCCAGGCTGATGGCGACCGGCTCGGCGTTGCCGCCGTACACGATGGCCGGGATCACACCAGCGTGACGCAGGCGGCGGCTCGCACCCTTACGCTGCAGTTCACGCTTGGTGACCTTGATTTCATGGGTCTTCGACATTTTCGACTACTCAGGTTGTTGCCGCGCCCTGCGGCGTGGCGGTTGAAGATGCTTCCGCGACCAGAAGCATCCGGGTATGCCCCCGCCGTTGCCGGCAGGGACGAAAAACTCAGTCGACGTACAGCGAGCTGACCGACTCACCGAAGGCGATGCGGCGCATCGTTTCGGCCAGCATTTCCGCCACGCTCAGCTGGCGGATCTTGCTGCACACCCGCGCGGCGTCCTTCAGCGGGATGGTGTCGGTCACCACCAGCTCGTCGAGCTGGGAATTGGTGATGTTGTCCACTGCCGGGCCCGACAGCACCGCGTGGGTGCAGTAGGCAGCGACCTTGAGCGCACCGCGCGCCTTCAGGGCAGCGGCAGCGGCGCACAGGGTGCCGGCGGTATCGACGATGTCATCGACCATCACGCAGGTCTTGCCTTCGACGTCACCGATGATGTTCATCACGGTGGAGACGTTGGCGCGGGGGCGGCGCTTGTCGATGATGGCCAGGTCGGCGTCATCCAGGCGCTTGGCCACCGCACGGGCGCGGACCACGCCGCCCACGTCCGGTGAGACGACGATCAGGTTCTCGGTGCCGTAGGCGCGCCAGATGTCGGCCAGCAGCAGCGGGGACGCATACACGTTGTCCACCGGAATATCGAAGAAGCCCTGGATCTGGTCGGCGTGCAGGTCGACGGTCAGCACGCGATCAGCGCCCGCGGTGCTGAACATCTTCGCCGCCAGCTTGGCGGTGATCGGCACGCGCGAGGAGCGCATGCGGCGATCCTGGCGCGAGTAGCCGAAGTACGGCACCACCGCGGTCACGCTGGCCACCGATGCGCGCTTGAGCGCGTCGATCAGCACCAGCAGTTCCATCAGGTTTTCCGCGCTCGGCGCGCAGGTCGGCTGGATCACGAACACGTCCTGCTTGCGGACGTTCTCTTCGATCTCCACCTGCACTTCGCCATCGGAGAAGTGCGAGACCAACGCCTTGCCCGGGCGAACCCCCAGTTCCTTGCAGATGTTCTGCGCCAGACGTTTGTTGGCGTTGCCGGAAAAGACCAGCAGGTTCGGGGACTCTTGCATCATGATTGTCTCGGGCGGGGACGAGTGGCGGGGATCCGGGGGCGGCAAGGACCCGGATGGACCCTTGCTGCTGACAACACCGCGGTTGTTTCCACGTCCCGCGCGGGCGATGCGCTGGAAGGCGCGGACACAGCCGCTATTGGCAGGGGCGGTAGGATTCGAACCTACGAATGCCAGGATCAAAACCTGGTGCCTTGGGCCTCTTGGCGACGCCCCTGCATTGATAAATCAGTGTTGCTCGAGTGCATCCAGCAGTGGCGAACGCGCAACGCCCGCAGCCACCCTTGCCCGCAACTCCTTCGGCAATTTCGACCGTCCCTGCTCTGCAGCAGACTGCGACGCGAATTCGACGAAACAACCACTCCCCGAACCGGTCAGCCGCGCCGTGCCGATGTCGCTCAACGCGGCAAGCGCTGCCTCGACGGCAGGCTCACGGCGGCGCAGCACCGGTTCGAACGCGTTCCCGACCAGGGTCCCGGAAGCGAAGTCCTCTATTTTCGCCACTGGGCTGTCGCGCGTCAAATCCGGGTCTGCAAACAGGGCCGGCGTGGGAACATGAACGCCCGGTTCGACCACCACATACCAGGCCGGCGCCAGCGTGATCGGCTGCAGGCGCTCGCCCACCCCTTCGGCCCAGGCGTTGCGGCCGCGCACGAACACCGGCACGTCGGCGCCCAGGCGCAGGCCCAGCGCGGCCAGCGCCTCTTCGTCCAGCCCGGCCTGCCAGAGCCGGTTCAGCACCACCAGTACCGTGGCCGCATCGGACGAGCCGCCACCGAAGCCGCCACCGGCTGAAACATGCTTTTCAACGATGATGTCCGCACCTTGCGCGACATTGGTCGACTCTTTCAGCAGCTTCGCGGCACGTACCGCCAGATCGTCGGCCTCGGCCACGCCCGCCAGGCCCTCGCCGTGCCGGCGCACCTGGCCGTCTTCACGCAGGCGCAGGCCGATGCGATCGCTCCAGTCCAGCAGGCGGAACACGGTCTGCAGTTCGTGGTAGCCGTCGGCCCGGCGGCCGGTGACGTGCAGGAACAGGTTCAGCTTGGCCGGGGCCGGCCACCAGGACCAGCCCGCGTCGTCGACTGCCCCGCTCATGGCGTGCCCTGCCCCCACTGGTCCACCAGCAGGCGCACCTTGGCGTCACCATTGCTGGCCTCGATCCGGCGCGGCAGCGCCGGCCGTCCGGCGTCGGCCGGGTACCAGTCCAGGTACTGTACCTGCCAGCCCATCTGCTGCATGCGGCGCGGCCGGCCTTCACCGTCGCGTTCGACCGTCTCGGGGCCGGCGGCGTCGCCTGCAACCAGCCCGCGGATCCACTCCGGCAACTGGTTGACCGGAATGTCCCAGCCGGTCGCCTCCAGCAACAGCTGCTGGGCGTCCTCGCCGTCGCGCGGGCCGCCCGTCAGTCCTTCCAGGCGGCCAGCTTCGGAATGGGTATCGCCGGTCAGCTTCCAGCTCTGCCGGGTCACCGGCGCGCTCAACTCCACCACGTAGCGGCGGCATTGCTGCTTCCAGTCGATGCGACCGCTGCCGCCGTCCTTGCCCTTGCTGACCGCGACCCGGCCCTGGAAGGCCCAGTCCGGCTGTGCATGCAGGGCGGCCACGCGCACCGCTTCGGCCTGCGCCGCTTCGGCCGAAACCGTCTCGACCACCGCCGGTGGCGGGGTCTTCTGCGTGCCCACGCTGGTACAGGCGGTCACCGCCAGGGTCGCAGCCACCAACAGCAGCGGCCGGATCAGGGAAACACTCATGGATTGAATTTCTCGCGGGCGCGCAGCAGCGCGCGGTTTTCAGGGTCGAGCTTGGCCGCTTCGTCGAAGAAGTGGCGGGCCTCGTCATGCTTGCCCAGCACCCACAGCACTTCGCCGACATGGGCGGCAATCTCCGGGTCCTTGGCCAGGGTCCACGCCCGGCGCAGCTGCACCAGCGCTTCGTCCTTGCGGCCCAGGCGATACAGCACCCAGCCATAGCTGTCGACGATGGCGGCGTTGTCCGGCTCGGCGACGCGGGCGCGGTCGATCAGCTCCAGCGCCTCCTGCAGGCGCCCGGTGCGGTCAGCCAGGGTATAGCCCAGCGCGTTCAGGGCCGGCACGTTTTCCGGATCGGTCACCAGGATCTTGCGCAGGTCGGCTTCGGCGCGCGCAATATCGTCACGACGCTCCCAGGTGAGCGCGCGGGCGTACAGCAGGCCATTGTCATCCGGGTAGGCGGCCAGGCCGCGGGCCAGCGCATCCAGCTCCCCGGCACTGTCGTCAGCACGCTGGCGCAGTTCGGCTTCCAGCAGGTAGGCATCGCGGCGCACATCGTCGTCGACCACCGCATCGGACTGGATCGCGTGCACTTCATCCAATGCCTGCGGCAGGCGCCCGGCCAGGGCCTGGGCATTGGCCGCGCGCAGGCGCGCCTCGCTCAGTTCATCGCCACCGGGCACGCTGTGGTACCACTGCACCGCCTCGGGATAACGCTTCAGGTATTCGGCGATCTTGCCCAGCAGCAGGCGCTGCGCGGGGTCCGGCTTGGCCGCCTGCCGCGACAGTTCGTTGTAGAGGTTGGACAGCGCCGCCTTGTCGCCCTGCTTGGCCAACAGTGAAGCGCGCATGCCCCAGGTCTGCACATCCTGCGGGCCGAATGCCAGTACGCGCTCGGCCGCAGCCGGTTGCCCCAGGCTGTCGTAGGCGATGGCCACCGCATTGCGCAGCTCGGGGTCCTGCCGGGTCTTCGGCTCGACGTCGTGCAGCAGCGACAAGGCCTTGTCGGTCTCGCCCGCCTGCTGCAGCTGGCTGGCACGCAGCAAGGCTACGCGCGGTTCTTCGGGGAAGCGTCTGACCACCTCATCGATCATGCGCCGCGCCAGGTCGGGCTTGTCCATGCGCAGGGCGAGGCGGCCGAACTCCTGCCAGGCCTCGATCTTCGGTGGAATGGCATTGGCATCGACCAGCTCGCCGAGCACCTGCGCCGGCACCGCCGGGTCGCGGCCACCGCCGATCAGCGCGGCCAGGGCGAACTTCCAGCCGCGCTCGTCGGGGTCGGCCAGCAGCGCCTGCAATTCAGTGCGGGCGGCCTTCACATCACCCTGGCGCATGGCCAGCGCACCGGCGGCGCTGCGCATGGTCAACGAACGCTGGGCGCGCTGCTGCCACAGGGCCAGGCCCTTGGCGGCGCTGGCGTCATCGTTGGCAAGCATGGAGATACGGGTCGCGCGCTCGGCCAGGCCAGCATCGCCGTCAGTCTGCTGCGCGGCCTGCAGGTACCAGCGCGCGGCCTCGGCCAGCTTGCCGGCCTGCAGGGCGAACTCACCGGCCATCACCGGCTCCAGCGCCAGTTCCCCGGTGGCCGCGGCCCGCACGGGGGCCTTGGGCGGCACCGCCGCCAGGGCCTGGGCGCAGGCCAGGGACAGCAGCAGAACACTGGGGATGCGAATCAATGCGGGCATCGTCGGCATCGGGGCCTTAAAATGTCGTCCAATGGCCAGCAGCTTATCGCAAGCAACTGAACAATGACCCTGTGGGTGCTCGGACTGAATCACCAGACCGCACCGGTGGAGCTGCGCGAGCGCGCGGCCTTCGCCGGTGAGGCGTTGCCGCGTGCGCTGGGCTCGCTGCGCGATACCCCGCAGATCGCCGAGGCGGTCCTGCTGTCCACCTGCAACCGCACCGAGCTGTACGCCGTGGCCGACTCGGCACAGGCGCTGGACCAGTGGCTGCGCAGCCAGGCCGGCGACCTGCAGGGTTATCTGTACCAGCATGCCGATGCCGAGGCTGTGCGCCACCTGTTCCGGGTCGCCACCGGGCTGGATTCGATGGTGCTGGGCGAACCGCAGATCCTCGGCCAGGTGAAGGACGCCTGGTCGACCGCGCGCGACCATGGCCTGCTCGGCCAGCGCCTGGACCGCCTGTTCCAGCAGACCTTCTCGGTGGCCAAGCGGGCGCGCACCGATACCCAGGTGGGCGCCAACCCGGTATCGGTGGCGTCGGCCGCGGTGCGCCTGGCGCAGAACGCGTTCGCCCGGCTGGACGACTCCACCGTGCTGCTGGTCGGTGCGGGCGAGACCATCGAGCTGGCTGCACGGCACCTGAGCGAAGGCAAGGTGCGGCGGCTGCTGATCGCCAACCGCACCCTGGCCCACGCGCAGGAACTGGCCAGCCGCCATGGCGGCGTGGCCCTGCCGCTGACCGAACTGGACCGTCACCTGGGCGAGGCCGACGTGGTGTTCTCGGCCACCGCCGCGCGCGAGCCGGTGATCCATCGCGAGATGGTGGCCAAGGCCCTGCGTGCACGCCGGCACAAGCCGATGCTGCTGTTCGACCTGGCCGTTCCGCGCGACATCGAAGCCGAGGTCGGCACGCTCAACGATGCCTTCCTCTACACCGTCGATGACCTGGAGCGCGCGGTGGAAGACAACCGCCGTGGCCGCCGCGAGGCCGCCGCCGAAGCCGAGGCGATCATCGACCTGCAGGTATCGCGTTACGTCGAGACCCAGCAGGCCAGTGCCCATCAGGCGCCTTTGCGGCAGCTGCGTGCGTTCGGCGAGGCCACCCGCGCCGAGTTGCTGGAGCGCGCACGCCAGCAGCTGGCCAACGGCAAGCCCGCCGACGAAGTGCTGGAACTGCTGGCGCACGGCCTGACCAATCGATTGCTGCATCCTCCTACCGCTGCCCTGCGCGCTGCCGCACTGAGCGGCGATGCCGACCTGACCCGCGCCGCCGAGCGCCTGTTCCCGGCCACGCCGGGCTACCACCACCCACCCGTGAGACCCGATGACGCCGACCCTGCGCCGTAAGCTGGAAGCGCTGGCCGAGCGCCGCGAAGAACTGGAACGCCTGCTCGCCGAACCCGACGTGGTCGCCGACAACACCCGTTTCCGCGACCTTTCGCGCGAATTCGCCCAACTTGAACCGGTCGCCACTGCACTGGCCGATGAAGCCCGTGCCAAGGCCGACCTGGCCGCCGCCGAAGGCATGCGCGCCGACCCCGACCTGCGCGAGCTGGCCGACGAGGAAATCGCCGCCGCGCAGGCGCGCCTGCAGGAACTGGAGCAGGAGCTTGCGCTGCTGCTGGTGCCGCGTGACCCGCGCGACGAAGGCAACCTGTTCCTGGAAGTGCGCGCCGGCACCGGCGGCGACGAAGCCGCGATCTTCGCCGGCGACCTGTTCCGCATGTACGCCCGCTATGCCGAGCGCCAGGGCTGGAAGGTCGAGATCGAATCGGACAACCCCGGCGAGCATGGCGGCTACAAGGAAGTGGTGGCGCGTGTGGTCGGCCGGGGTGCGTTCTCGCGACTGAAGTTCGAATCGGGCACGCACCGCGTGCAGCGCGTGCCGGCCACCGAATCGCAGGGCCGGATCCATACCTCGGCCGCGACCGTGGCGATCATTCCCGAGGCCGACGAAGTCGATGACATCGTCATCAACCCGGCCGACCTGAAGGTGGATACGTTCCGCTCGTCCGGCGCCGGTGGCCAGCACGTCAACAAGACCGAGTCTGCGATCCGCATCACCCACGTGCCGACCGGCGTGGTGGTGGAGTGCCAGACCGAGCGCAGCCAGCACGCCAACCGCGACAAGGCGATGAAGCGCCTGAAGGCGCAGCTGCTCGATGCCGAGCGCCAGCGCCAGGACGCGGCACAGGCCGAGTCGCGGCGCCTGCAGGTCGGCAGCGGCGATCGCAGCCAGCGCATCCGCACCTACAACTTCCCGCAGGGCCGGATCACCGACCACCGCGTGGAAGGCCTGACGTTGTACGACCTGCCCAACATCCTGGCCGGTGACCTCGACCCGCTGCTGCAGCGGCTCAGCCACGAACACCAGGTCGATGCCCTGGCCCAGCTGTCGGCGGGCTGAGCACGATGACGGCCTGGCAGCAGCGGCAGCACCTGCAGCAGGCGATCGCACGCCAGCCCGGCGACTTCGTCGCCTGGGTGATGCTGGCCGACCTGGAACTGGAAGCCGGCGACATCGCTGCCGGCGAGCAGGCCGCACGACGCGCCCTGCAGCTGCGCCCCAACCACCCCGAAGCGCTGGCGCGGCTGGGGCGCGTGGCGTGGATGGCCGGCGCGCACGCCGACGCGGCGAAGCTGCTCGGCCAGGCCTCGGCATTGGCCCCGCAGCACCCGGGCATCGCGTTGTGGCTGGGCCACGCGCTGGAAGATGCCGATGATGCCGAAGGGGCGGCGACGGCCTATCGCCGCGCGCATGCGCTGATGCCGGGCGAACCCTATATCGCGGCCCAGCGCCTGGCCTGGCAGCGCCGCCTGTGTGACTGGCAGGACGTGGACACGCTGGCTGCGCAGGTACGTGCCGCGCTCGCTTCCGGGCAGGGTGCAGTGGAACCCTTCGCCTTCCTCAGTGAAGACGTAAGCGCTGCGGAGCAGTTGGCCTGTGCGCGCGCACGCGCCGCGGTCGTTGCGTCGGCGGTGCGCCCCCTTCCTGCAGTGAAGGTTCGCGAGCACGGCGCGTTGCGCGTCGGCTTCCTCTCCAATGGCTTCGGCGCCCATCCCACCGGGCTGCTGACCGTGGCCCTGCTCGAACACCTGCGCCATGACCCGGCGCTGCAGCTGCACCTGTTCGCACTGAACCGCGCCGATGGCAGCCGCATCCGCGAACGCCTGCAGGCTGCGGCCCGCCTGCATGACGTGGCCGCACTGCGGCATGCCGACATCGCGACCCGCATCCGTGCACAGGGCATCGACCTGCTGTTCGACCTGCGCGGCTGGGGGGGCGGCGGCACGCCCGAAGTGCTGGCCATGCGCCCGGCCCCGTTGCAGCTGAACTGGCTGGCCTACCCCGGCACATCAGGTGCGCGCTGGCTGGATGCCGTGGTCGCCGACGAATTCGTGCTGCCGGCATCGCTGGAACCTCACTTCAGCGAACGCGTCCTGCGCCTGCCACGTGCCTTCCAGCCCTCGGACAACACCCGCGTACTGGAACCGGCACCGTCCCGCGCCGAGTGCGGGCTGCCCGAACACGGCGTGGTGTTCTGCTGCTTCAACAACAGCTACAAGCTCAACCCGCGCAGCATGGGCCGTGCCTTCGCGGTGCTGCAGGCCGTGCCCGGCAGCGTGCTGTGGCTGCTGTCCGGGCCCGGCAAGGCCGATGCCCGCCTGCGTGCGGCCGCGCAGGCCGCCGGCCTGGATCCAACGCGGCTGGTGTTCATGGCCAAGCTGCCGCATCCGCAGTACCTGGCCCGCTATCAGCTGGCCGACCTGTTCCTCGACACACATCCCTACAACGCGCACACCACCGCCTCCGATGCGCTGTGGGCCGGCTGCCCGGTGCTGACCTGCCCGGGCGATACCTTCGCCGCGCGCGTGGCCGGCAGCCTCAACCATCATCTGGGTCTTTCGCGGATGAACGTTGCCGACGATGCGGCGTTCATCGCCACCGCCAGCGCGCTGGGCAACAACCCGGCGGCGCTGGCAGCGTTGCGAGCCGAACTGGCGCAGGCACGCGAAGACAGTGGTGTATTCGACATGGCAGGTTTTGCCCAGGACCTTTCCGCCCTGCTGCAGACGCTGGCGGGCGAGCAGGGCTGGCAGGGCGTCGACACCCCCTGAGCAACCGCTGCGTTACGCTCCGGCTTCCTCCCCGCGTGACGTAACGATGGCCAAGCTCAAGCGCAAGGACTACGACGAACTGCTGCTGCCTTTGCAGCTGGAACTGACCGCCATGGCGCGCTGGGTGCAGCACAGCGGGCAACGCCTGCTGGTGCTGTTCGAGGGACGTGATACCGCAGGCAAAGGCGGTGCGATCCAGGCCATCAGCCAGTATCTCAACCCGCGCCAATGCCGGGTGGTGGCGCTGCCCAAGCCCACCGACCGCGAAGCCACGCAGTGGTACTTCCAGCGTTACGCCGCGCATCTTCCCGCCGCCGGCGAGATCGTGCTGATGGACCGCAGCTGGTACAACCGTGCCGGTGTTGAACGGGTGATGGGTTATTGCAGCGAAACCGAGTACCAGCAGTTCCTGCGCCAGGCGCCGGTGTTCGAACAGCTGCTGGTGGACGACGGCATCCTGCTGTTCAAGTACTGGTTGTGCGTGGACCAGGAGCAGCAGGAAAAGCGCTTCGCCGAACGCCATCTCGATCCGCTGAAGGGCTGGAAGCTCTCACCGGTCGACCTGAAATCGCGCAGCAAGTACAGCGCGTACACCGAGGCCCGCGAGGCGATGCTGCGCGCGACGCATCGCGAGGCGGCGCCGTGGACGCTGGTGGACTTCAACGACCAGCGGCTAGGCCGGCTGACCCTGGTGCGAAACCTGCTGGACCGGTTGCCGGACACGCGGGTGGACGCACCGTTGCCGGAGCTGCCGAAGCTGAAGGGCAAGCTGCATCGCGAGCACTTCGATGTGCTGAAGCCGATCGAGGACTTCCCGGTCGAGGATTAGGGTGGGTCGGCAGGGCCTGCCGCCCTCCACCTGCGGTAGTGCCGGCCGCTGGCCGGCAACAGCAACAGCAACAGCGTGCATTCCGTGGGTAGCTGGGCCGGTGCCGGAGTGCGGGGACGCCGCAAGTACGTCCCTGTAGGCTTGGCAGCCGCATCCATGCGGCTGACACCCCGCACTCCGGCACCGCCCCACCTCTGACAGATTCCGGCGATCTGGTAGATCCACGCCATGCGTGGATGAATCTCCATTGAAATCGAACATTTCGACAATGGAACGAAGAGCATCCACGCATGGCGTGGATCTACGTGTCGACCAAGGTCGACACCCACCAAGAGCAGGCCATCCCATTCCGACAGATCGCGGAGAACTGTCAAAGGCGGGGTGGGTCCGGTTGCGGGGGCGTGAGCCGCATGGATGCGGCGACCGAGCCTACAGGGACGTATTTACGGCGTCCCCCGCAACCGGACCCACCCCGCCTCCCCACAGGAAACCCTCTTGGGCTGTTGCTGTTGCTGTTGCTGTTGCTGTTGCTGTTGCTTTTGCTGGGGTTGCCGGCCAGCGGCCGGCACTACCGCAGGTGCAGGGCTGCAGGCCCTGCCGACAACCCCACTACTTTGCAGCAGCGATCTGCTTTTCGATGTCGGCGGCGGTCACCGGGCCAAGGAACGTGTGCGCCAGCTTGCCCTGCGGGTCCAGCAGATGCGTCAGCGGCAGGCCGCGCGGCGTGGCGAAATCCGCCGGCGGATCGTAGGGATCCACGATCACCATCGGATAGGTCACCGGATGCTTGGCCAGGAACGACTGCATCTCCGGCACTTCGATGTCCTCGTAAGCCAAGCCGACCACTTCGATGTTGCTGCGCATCGCATGCAGGGCCGACAGCTCGGGCATCTCCTTGCGGCACGGCGCGCACCAGGTGGCCCAGAAGTTCACCACCACCCACTTGCCGCGATGCGCGGCCAGGTCGTAGTCGCTGCCATCCACCGCCTTCATCTTCAGTGTCGGGAACTCGGCGGTGGTGCGCTCGGCCGGGGTTTCCTCGACCGGTGCCGTGCTCGGCGTCGGCGCCTGTGCCGGCGGCTGGCTGCTGGCCGGTGCCGGCTCCTGGGCCGGTTTGCAGGCCGCCAGGGCCAGCAGCAGGGTCAACGGGAGCAGCAGCGGCAACGACGTCTTGCGGGTCATGGGGTGTCTCCAGAGTCGGTATAGATATCACTGACCTTGCGCTTCAGGCGTTCGCGCAGGGGCAGTCGCAGGTCATCCAGCGCCGCCAAGGCGGCACGGCCCAGGCTGTCGTCGCGATACGGCAGGTGCTGCTCGGCTACCGGGATGCGCAGCTGGGTGCATTCGTACAGATCGGCCAGGCTGACCTGGTCCAGGTCGCGCGACAGCAGCCACTCGCCGCGCTCATCGCGGCGCAGCAGGTCGATCTCCTGCAGGTTGCAGATCAGGTCCTGCAGCAGTGAATCGGTCAGCATCGGCTCCAGCCGCAGGATTTCGTCATCGGCCAGGCCTTTGCCCTTGGCCCGTGCATGCTGGAAGCGGCCAAGCAGGCGCAGCAGCCCATAGAACTCGTACCCCTGTGGCAGGCGCAGCTCGACCGGCTGGTAGCGGAAGGCGGCCATCGAGGAGGCCAGCGACGCACCCAGCAGCACCGCCACCCAGCACAGGTAGATCCACAGCAGCAGGATCGGCACGAAGGCGACCGTGCCATACAGCTTCTGATAGGACTGGAAGCTGCCCAGATACGCGCCGATGCCCCACTTCACCAGCTCCAGGATGACCGCCGCCAGGATCGCGCCGGGCACGGCATGCCGCCATTTCACCGTGTGGTGCGGTACCACACGGAACATCAGCGTGATGCAGACGAACTCGATCAGGATCGGTGCCAGCCGCAGCGCCAGTTCGGCCAACCAACGGCCCTCCTGGGTACCGAACAACGGCATCGCGAACACCCTCGCCGATACTGCCAGCGACGCGGCGGCAAGCATCGCGCCCAGGGTCAGCACGGTCCAGTAGACCAGGAAGCGGGTCAGCTTGGGCCGGCTCGAGCCGACCCGCCAGATCTGGTTGAAGGTCTCTTCCACGCTGTTGAGCGTGATCAGCAGTGAAGCGACCAGTGCGATGAAGCCGGCGGCGGTCAGCTGGCCGGCACTGGCCGAAAACTGCCGCAGGTAACCCTCGGCCGCGCGCGCAGCGGAGGGCACGAAGTTGGAGAAGACGTAGTCGCTGAGCTGGTCGCTCCAGCGGTCGAAAACGGGGAAGGCCGAGAGCACGCCGAACACCACGATGGCCAGCGGCACCAGCGCGAACACCGTGGTGTACGCCAGCGCCGCCGCTGCCTGGAACAGGCGGTCGTCGAGGAAGCGATGCCACAGGAAGCGGCCGAAACTGATGGCCCGTGCGCGATCCCGCGCGCGCTCCATCCACAGGTTGAGCGTATCCAAAGGTTCCATCGGTGGAAGGGTACCCGATGCGGAATGCTCGCAGGATAGCCATACTGGTGACCACACGACGAGGAGAAGCGGGCACGATGGGCGAGATTCTGGTGCTGTATTACAGCCGGGGCGGTTCGGTGGCACGGCTGGCGCGCCAGATCGCGCGGGGCATCGGCGAAGTGCCGGGCATGACAGCGCGCCTGCGCACGGTGCCGCCGGTGGCCGCAGTGACCCAGACCGCGCAGCCGCCGGTACCCGACGATGGCGCCCCCTATGTAAGCGTGCAGGACCTGGTCGAATGCCAGGGCCTGCTGCTCGGCAGTCCGACCCGCTTCGGCAACATGGCCGCGCCGGTGAAGCATTTCCTGGATGGGCTGGGCGCCGAATGGGTCAATGGCACCCTCTCCGGCAAGCCGGCCGGCGTGTTCACGTCCACCGCATCCATGCATGGCGGGCAGGAATCGACCCTGCTGTCGATGCAGGTGCCGCTGCTGCACCATGGCTGCGTGATCGTCGGCATTCCGTTCACCGAACCGGCGCTGAGCCACACCACCAGCGGTGGCACGCCCTACGGCGCCAGCCACGTCGCCGGTGCCGCCGACGACCCGCAGCCGACCGACGACGAAGCCGTGCTGGCGCGCGCGCTGGGGCGCCGGGTGGCCGGCATCGCGCAGCGGTTGGCCCGATGAGCGCCGCGCCGCGCACGGTCCTGCTGCTGGCCCTGATGGGGCTGGCCGCGCTGTTCGCCGGCTGGTTCATCAATGACAAGCACTGGTTGGCGACCCAGCTGGTGTTCACCGCGCCGCCGCTGGCGCTGGCCATCGCCGTGCGCCTGGGCTGGCGCAAGGCCGGATTCTGGGCCTCGGTCCTGGCGCTGGGCTGGTTCAGCCACGGCGTGATGAGCGCCTGGAGCCATCCGGAAACGCGCTGGCTGGCGCTGATCGAGATCGCGCTGGCCCTGCTGGTGATCTTCAGCGCCAGCCTGCCCGGCCTGCGCGCCCGCTTCGGCAAGCAACGCTGACGCTGCGCCCGCTGGGCCGTATCATCTGCATTCCTGGCCCCGCGCCGCAGTACCTGTCCTGGTTTCGCGCATGCACATGATGGAAGAGCTCCTGGTCGTCACCACCGGTGGCACGATCGACAAGATCTACTTCGACGACAAGTCGGACTACCAGATCGGCGATCCGCAGATCGGCATGATCCTGCGCGAGCTGGGCGTGACGTTCCGCTTCAACGTGATTCCGATCCTGCGCAAGGATTCGCTGCACATCAACGATGAGGACCGCGAGCTGATCCGCGCCACCATCGCCGCGCAGCCGACCCGGCACGTCCTGGTGACCCACGGCACCGACTCGATGGTGCAGACCGGCAAGGTGCTGGCGACAATCCCCGACAAGACCATCGTGATGACCGGCGCACTGAGCCCGGCACGCTTCCGCGGCTCGGATGCCGAGTTCAACATCGGCTGTGCGATCGGTGCGGTGCAGTCGTTGCCGAGCGGCGTGTACATCGCGATGAACGGGCGGATCTTCGACCCGCAGCACGTGCGCAAGAACGTGGCCGCGAACCGCTTCGAGTCGGTCTGAGGAACCGCGTGCCGACCAAGCTCGGCACCTGCCAGAGCGCTGCCCTTGTAGTGCCGAGCCATGCTCGGCAACCGCGTGCCAGCGCGGCACAACGGTCCGCAGCCAGAGCAGCCGAGCATGGGCTCGGCCCTACAGAAGCAAGAACGCCCCGGCCAAAGCCAGGGCGTGCCCTTGGAGAGGGACTTGGGCTCAGTACTGGGCGTTGAGGGTCACGCCCGAGAAGGTGCTGTAGGCCTTCACCCGCACATACCACGTGCCAGCGGCAGGGCTGTTGATGGTGCAGGTCTCGCTGTTGCCACTCAGGTACGGACGGCAGGTGTAGCTGGTATCGGTCGGGGCACTGCCCTGGCGCACGTACAGGTCGGCATCGCCGCTGCCGCCACTGATCGTCACGCGCAGCTGGCTGCTACCGGCCGGAACGGCGACGGTGTAGTTCAGCTCGGCACCGGTCGCGGCGCCCAGGCCGGTCACCGGCACGTTGTTCTGCAGCACGTTGCCACCCGGGTTCGGGTTGCCACCGCCGTTGATCGCCGCATCCACGGCCGCGTTGGCGTCGACGATGCCGGCGCCGCAGCCACCCGAGCAGGCGCCCGGCAGCGGGCGTGCAGTGCTCTTGATGATGCTTTCGACCTGTGCCGGACTCAGTGCGCTCGGCGCCACCGACTGCATCAGCGCAACCACGCCGGCCACGTGCGGCGCCGCCATCGAGGTGCCGTTGTAGGACGCATAGGTGGCGCTGCCCGGCGTGGTGGTGCCGGTGTTGAGGGTGGACAGGATGCTCTGGCCCGGGCCGGAAATGTCGATGCCGGCACCGTAGTTGGAGAAGCTGGCACGCGCACCGGCCGAGGTCGTAGCCGCCACCGCGATCACGTTCGCGCAGTTGGCCGGCACCGACGAGGACACGTTGGTGTTGCTGTTGCCGGCGGCGACCACCACGGTGGTACCACGGCTGACCGCGCCGTTGATGGCGTTCTGGTAGGTGGCCGAGCAGGTGCCGCCACCACCCAGCGACATGTTGATGACCTCGGCCGGGTTGGCGTTGGCCGGCACGCCACTGACGGTGCCGCCAGAGGCCCACACGATCGCGTCGGCGATGTCGGAGGTGTAACCGCCGCACTTGCCCAGCACGCGCACCGGGACGACCTTGGCATTGAACGCAGTACCGGCCACGCCGGTGCTGTTGTTGGTCACCGCCGCCACGGTGCCGGCGACGTGGGTACCGTGCCAGCTGGAGTTGGAGGCCGGGATGCCCGAGCCGCACTCGTTGGCGCCGTACCAGTCGCCCTCGTCATTCGGGTTGTTGTCGCGGCCACCGCCATCGCGCGCCATCGCGGCATCGCTGATGAAGTCATAGCCAGGCAGGATGTTGGCGTTGAGATCGGGATGGTTGGTGATGCCGGTATCGATCACGGCCACCACCACGCCAGTGCCGGTGGCCTTGTCCCAGGCCGGCCGCACGTTGATCGACGCGTTGGAGGTACCGAAGCCCCACTGTTCGCTGAAGCGGGTGTCATTCGGGGTCAGCGTCGCACGCATGATCTGGTCGACTTCGACGTATTCCACGTTCGGGTCGGCGGCGAGCTTGCGCATCAGCAGCTCGGATTCGGCCTGGTCAAGCGGGCGATCGGTCCTGACCAGGGTCGGGCCAACGGCCAGCTTGCGAACCTCCTGCAGGCCCAGCGCGCGGCCCCGGCTGCTGGCCAGGCCGGCGGCGGCAGTCTTCAGCGAAGAGGCCAGTGCGGTGGTGTTGGCCACCGGCGCACTGCCGTCGCGGTACTTCACGATGAAGCGCTGGTGCGTCGGCGCGGACTGCAGGCCGCTGAGCTGGACGTCACCGGCCAGCGCAGGCGTGGCCAGCAGCAGCGATGACAGAACGGACGCACCAAGGACCACCCACACTCGACGCACACGCGGTTGCGTTACCTGGGACATCAGTATTTCCCTTTCTTGTGGTGTGAATGCCGGAATCGGCAGAAGCACCGGCCCGAACCCTTGGCTGGCTTGCGTTGGCGAGGTTCGAAGTCCGATGAGTCAGCGGATCCCCCTAACGATCCGCCGTACATATGACGCTAATGGCCGAAACCGGACACCACAAGATTTTCAGCGTCTTTTCAGCAAGATGAAATGTTCGTTCTGAGACTTTTCGGGTCGAGGGTTTGTGAAGGTGAAGGAACTTTCTCGTGTCCTGCACAGACCTGACTGGGTCGTCACGTGTCCTGGAATGACTTTGCCGACATCGGCGTCCACCGATCCGGGGTCAGATCCCTTTCTCACGCGGAAAGGGATCTGACCCCTTGGCCCGAAACGCAGAAAGCCCGTCGCGGGGACGGGCTTTCCAGAAGCGCAGCCGGGCGCGGGCCCGGCTCTACGATTCGATGTGGGCGATCAGCCCAGCTTGACCAGCCAGTTGTGGCGGTCCGGCAGGCGGCCGTACTGGATATCGGTCAGTTCCTTGCGCAGCGACATGGTCACTTCGCCGGCCGGCGCGTTGATGTCGCCCACCGAGAAGCCCTCGCCCTTCAGCTGGCCGATCGGAGTGACCACCGCGGCGGTGCCACAGGCAAACACTTCGCTGATCGCACCGGAGGCGACGCCGTCCTTCCACTCGTCGATGCTGACCTTGCGCTCTTCGACCTTCATGCCACGGTCGCGGGCCAGCTGCAGGATGCTCTCGCGGGTGATGCCCTCGAGGATGCTGCCCGACAGTTCCGGGGTGACCAGCGTGCCGTCCTTGTAGACCAGGAACACGTTCATGCCGCCCAGTTCTTCCAGGTACTTGCCTTCGACCGGGTCGAGGAACAGTACCTGCGAGCAGCCCTGCGCCTGCGCCTTCTGCTGCGGGAGCAGCGAGGCGGCGTAGTTGCCACCGCACTTGGCGGCACCGGTGCCGCCCTTGGCCGCACGCGCGTACTCGGTGGACAGCCAGATCGACACCGGGGCAACACCCTTGGCGAAGTACGGGCCGGCCGGGCTGGCGATGACGTAGTAGCCGGCCTTGTGCGCGCCGCGCACGCCGAGGAAGGCCTCGTCGCCGATCATGAACGGGCGGAAATACAGGCTCGACTCATCGGCCGAAGGCACCCAGTCACTGTCGACGGCGATCAGCTGCTTCAGCGATTCGACGAAGATCTCCACCGGCAGTTCCGGCAACGCCAGGCGCTGCGCCGAACGCTGCAGGCGACGGCCGTTGGCATCCGGGCGGAAGGTCCAGATCGAACCGTCGGCATGACGGTAGGCCTTGATGCCTTCGAAGATTTCCTGGCCGTAATGCAGCACGGCGGCGGCCGGGTCCAGCTGCAGCGGGCCGTAGGCGCGCACGTTGGCATTGTGCCAGCCGGCATCCTTGTCCCAGCGCACTTCCACCATGTGATCGGTGAAGTGCAGGCCGAAGCCCGGCTTCTCCAGGATCTTGGCGCGCTCTTCAGCGCTGCGCGGGTGGTCCGAACGGGTGACGGCGAAGCTGGGGATGGACTGGGACACCGGAGGATTCCTGTTCTGGTTGCGGGTAGTGCCGGGCCCGCGTCACTGCGGGCCCTGGGTCAAAGCATGCCGGTCTCTAGCCGGGCCGCCTCGGACATCATGTGCTGGTTCCACGGCGGGTCGAACACCAGGTCGACGTCGGCCTCGGCCACCGTTGGGATCATTTCAAGCTTGCTGCGCACGTCGTCGACCAGGATCTCGCCCATGCCGCAGCCCGGGGCGGTCAGGGTCATCTTCACGTCGATCTCGCGCTTGCCCTCATCCAGGTGCTTGATCTCGACTTCATAGACCAGGCCCAGTTCCACGATGTTGACCGGAATTTCCGGATCGAAGCAGGTGCGCAGCTGCTGCCACACCAGCTGCTCCACCTGTTCATCGGTGGCGTCGGCCGGCAGCTCAAGCGGCGCCGGTGCCTCCTTGCCGATGGCATCGCCGTCCTTGCCGGCGATGCGGAACAGGTTGCCCTCGACGAACACCGAATAACTGCCGCCCAGCGCCTGGGTGATGTACCCATAGCTGCCGGCAGGCAGGGTCACGGTGTCGCCCTGCGGGACCATCACGGCCTCGCAATCGCGTTCGAAGTGGACAGGTTCGCTGCTACGGGAATACATGGGGACCGATATGGGGCCGTGGCCGTGGCCACGCAAGACGGCATTCTAGCCCAGCCGCCCCCGCACCGCCGGTGCACTGCGGCAAACCACAGTATCCTGTGGGTGATCTTCTGGGAGCTTCGATGTCCTCCAATGCCGCGCGTGCCAGGACCGTGACCTGGCTCTGGCCCCTCATGCTGCTGCTGGGCCTGTTTGTCGCTCCCCTCGCCTGGATGGTCCTGGCGCTGATGACCGGCCGGCAGGTCGGCTGGATGGCGGTGCTGGCCGCCCTGGAACTGGTGTTCATGCTGCGCCTGGGCACGCTGGGCCCAGGCCGGCTGCGCGTCGCCCTAGTCGTGCTCGGCACCCTGCTGGTGGCCGCCGTGGCCAACTGGGCCATCGCCAGCGCCTGGATGGGCGGCTCGATCGGCCTGGACCTGTGGGATGCCACCACGCGGATGGGCCCGCACCTGGCCTGGACCCTGATCAGCCTGGCCAACGGCGCGGTGGAATGGCTGTGGCTGGCCGTGGCCGTGGCCGTAGGTGCCTGGCTGGCGCGCTGAGCGCGCAGATCCACGCCACGCGTGGATGAGGGTAGCGCCGGGCCATGCCCGGCGAGCGCAGCGGTCCGCACGAAACGCCGCCGGGCATGGCCCGGCGCTACCGGTACGGCCTCAATGCCCGCCGTCGAGCGCCTTCAGCTCGCTCACCAGCGAGGCCGCCGCTTCGGCGCCGTCGCCATAGAGCATGCGGGTGTTGTCGGCGTAGAACAGCGCATTCTCGATGCCGGCAAAACCGGTGCCCTTGCCGCGCTTGATCACCACCACGTTGCGCGCGTTGACCACGTCCAGCACCGGCATGCCGTAGATCGGGCTGGCCGGGTCGGTCCGCGCCACCGGATTGACCACGTCGTTGGCACCGATCACCAGCACCACGTCGGTATTGGCGAATTCGGGGTTGATGTCGTCCATGTCGGCGATCAGGTCGTAGGGCACGCCGGCCTCGGCCAGCAGCACGTTCATGTGCCCGGGCATGCGCCCGGCCACCGGGTGGATCGCGAACTTCACTCTCACGCCACGCTGGCCCAGCCGCTGCGCCAGTTCCCAGATCTTGTGCTGGGCCTGCGCCACCGCCATGCCGTAGCCGGGCACGATCACCACGCGCTCGGCAAAGGCCATCATCGCCGCGACGTCCGACGCTTCGATGGGCTTCTGCGCGCCGGTGATCGCCTGTGCCTCGCCTCCGGCACCGCCGCCGAAGTTGGAGAAAAGCACGTTGCGGATCGGCCGGTTCATTGCCTTGGCCATCAACCGGGTCAGCAGGATGCCGGCCGCGCCGACCATCATGCCGGCGATGATCAGCGCCTCATTGCCCAGCACATAACCTTCGAAGGACACCGCCAGGCCGGTGAACGCGTTGTACAGCGAGATCACCACCGGCATGTCGGCGCCACCGATCGGCAACGTCATCAGCACGCCCAGTGCCAGCGCCAGCACGAAGAAGGCGACGATCGCCCAGGTATTGAGCGTGCTGGCCGCGATGATCGCCAGCACCACCACCGCCAGTGCCACCAGCAGGTTCATCACCTGCTGGCCGGGCCAGGTCACGCGCTTGTCCAGGCGCCCATCCAGCTTGGCCCAGGCGATCACCGAACCGGACAGCGACACCGCACCGATCGCCGCGCCGACCACCGCCAGCAGCAGCACCATGCCCGACGGCTGGCGCGCGGCCAGGTCGGCCAGCGCCTGTGCACTCCAGTGGCTGGTATCGCGGTTGGCAAGGAAGGCATAGCGCAGTAGTTCCACCGCACCGATCGCCGCCGCCGAGCCACCGCCCATACCGTTGTACAGCGCCACCATCTGCGGCATGTCGGTGATGGCAACCTTGCCGGCCGACCACCAGGCCAGGCCGGCGCCCAGCAGCAGCGCCACCAGGATCAGCGGCACGTTGTGCAGTTCAGGCAGGAAGAAAGTCGCCACCGTGGCCAGCAGCATGCCCAGCCCGGCCCAGCGGATGCCGCTGCGCGCGGTCAACGGCGAAGCCATGCGCTGCAGGCCCAGCAGGAACAGCGTGGCGGCGACGAGGTAGCTGGCCTTGACCAGCCAATCGAGCAGTTCGACGGTGCTGATGTTCAAGCCTGCGGCTCCTTCGGCTCGTCCCTGCCGCCCTTGGGCGCGCTCGGCTTGAACATTTCCAGCATGCGCGCGGTGACCACGTAGCCACCGGCGGCGTTGCCGGCACCGAGCACCACGGCAAGGAAGCCCAGCGCCTTCTCCAGCGGCGTCTGCGCATGCCCCAGCACCACCATCGCACCGATCAGCACGATGCCGTGGATGAAGTTGGAGCCCGACATCAGCGGGGTATGCAGGATCACTGGCACCCGCGAAATGATCACGTGGCCGGCGATGGCCGCCAGCATGAAGATGTACAGCGCCACGAACCCGTCACTCACTGGCAACGCTCCCGCTCTGTCTTCGTCGCCCCATCATAACCACGGGCTGAACCCGCGCGCACCCGACGTCAACCGCAGCGACGCTCACGCGTTGTCGATGGTGACCCCGAGCGAGGAACCGTACCCTGTGCTGGTGAGCAGCCCCGTCCCCCCGAGCGCCGAGACCGATGCCCTGCCGGCATCGCTGGAGGCGTTCCTGGCCAGCGTCGGCCCGCGTGCGTTCCGCTTCGCCGAGGCCGGCCTGCGCCAGCGCGAAGACGCCATGGACGCCGTGCAGGATGCGCTGCTGCGCATGCTGGACTACGCCGACAAGCCGGCGGCCGAATGGGCGCCCCTGTTCTGGAGCATCCTGCGCCGCCGCGTGATCGACCTGCAGCGCCGGCGCCGTTTCCGCCTGCCGTTCTGGCGCGACAACCAGGACGCCGACGGAGGCGGGATCGACTGGGCCGACCCCGGCCCGGACCCGGCGCAGGCGCACGAACAGCGCCAGCAGTACCAGCAACTGGTGCAGGCGCTGCGTACCCTGCCCGCACGCCAGCGCGAGGCCTTCACCCTGCGCGTGCTGCAGGACCTGGACGGGGCCACCACCGCCCGCGCCATGGGCTGCAGCGAAGGCGCGGTAAAAACCCATCTGGCACGCGCCCGGCAGGCGCTGCAGGACTACCTGGAGACCCACCCGTGAACCGCTCCCTGCCCTCCGATGACATGCTGCGCAACCTGCACGCGCAGTCGCTGCAGGCGCTGTCACCGGCCACGCTGGCACGGCTGCGCCTGGCGCGCCACGGCGCCAGCACAGCTCGTCACGGGCGCTGGCGCTGGTGGCTGACCAGCGCCTGCTCTCTGGTGGTGGCGCTGGGGATCGGCCTGCAGTTCAGCGGCCACAGCCCCCTGTCGCCCGCCGTGCCGGCACCGGTGCTGGCCTCGGTGGAAGACAACAGCGCGCTGTACGACGAAAATCCCGATCTGTACCTGTGGCTGGGCGATACCGACCTGGCGATGGAGTGAACCATGTCCCGACTGCATACCCTGCCGCTGCTGTTGACCCTGTTGCTGCTGCCGGTCTTCCCGGTACTGGCGCAGAGCGCAGCGCCCGCGCCTGCTGCACGCCCTGCGCCGGGCGCCACGCTGCCTGCGTGGGAGCAGCTGAGCGAATCCCAGCGTGAGTCCCTGCTGGCGCCGCTGCGCGACCGCTGGAACAGCGCCGATGCCGGCCAGCGCCAGCGCATGCTCTCGCATGGCCAGCGCTGGCAATCGATGAGCCCGGAGGAACGCGACAAGGCCCGCCGCGGCCTGCGCCGCTTCGAGCACATGAGCCCGGAACAGCGTGAGCAGGCCCGGGCCCTGTTCGGTCAGATGCGGGATCTGCCGCCCGCGCAGCGCGACGCACTGCGCGAGCGCTGGTCGCAGATGACGCCGGAGCAACGCAAGGACTGGGTGCGGGAGAACCCGCCGCCGGCGAAGCCGCGGTAAAGGCAACGTTCAACCCTTTGTGGAGCCGAGCCCACGCTCTGCTGCTCTATCGCGCCTGCGCAAGCCGAGCATGGGCTCGGCTCTACAGGAGGCAATGAGGTTCACCCCTGCCAGCGTGTCTTCGCCAGCAGTTCGTCGTCCCAATCGAAACCGAGCTGCCCGTCGCGCACGAACAGCGCAACGAAGTTGAGCAGGTTGCGCGCATACATCTCGCTGGCCTGGGTCGCGCCGCGGCTGGCCAGGCCCAGCGGACCGTCGATGGTCACGCCCTGGTGTTCGATGCACTGCCCCGGCAGGGTCAGTGCGCAGTTGCCGCCGCTTTCCGCCGCCAGGTCAACAATGACGCTGCCGCTGGCCATGCCTTCCACCATCGCAGCGGTCACGATGGTCGGCGCCGGGCGGCCGGGTACCGCAGCCGTGCAGATCACCACGTCCACACTGCGCAGGTGGTCGGCCAGCCGACGCTGCTGCTCGGCGCGCTCGTCATCGGTCAGCGCCCGCGCATAGCCTCCCTCGCCCGCCGCGCTGACCCCGAGGTCGAGGAAGCGTGCACCCAGTGACTGGATCTGCTCGCGGGTTTCCGGGCGCACGTCGAAGCCTTCCACCTGTGCACCGAGGCGGCGCGCAGTGGCGATGGCCTGCAGACCCGCCACGCCGGCACCGATCACCAGCACCTTGGCCGGCCGCACGGTGCCGGCCGCAGTGGTCAGCATCGGGAAGAAGCGCGGCGCGCGTTCGGCGGCGATCAGCGCCGCCTTGTAGCCGGCCATGCCGGCCTGCGAACTGAGTACATCCATTGCCTGCGCACGGGTGGTGCGCGGCAGCTGCTGCAGCGGGAACAGCTGCAGGCGACCATCGGCCGCCAGCGCGGCCAGCGCCGGATCGCTGGCCGGGGCCAGCAGGCCGACCACGCTGGCGCCGGGCTTGAGCTGTTCCAGCACCGCCGCAGGGGGGGCCTGCACGCACAGCAGGATATCGATCTCGGCCCAGCGGCCCGCGTCGAAGACGCGTGCACCGGCATCGTCATAGGCGGCGTCGGTGAAACCAGCGGCCAAACCCGCGCCCGCCTCATACCAGACGGCAATGCCCAAGGCCCCGAGCCTGCGCGCGGTCTCCGGCGTCAGTGCCACGCGCCGTTCGCCCGGCGCGGTCTCCTTGATACCCAGCAACGCCACGGCCATGCAGGTCCCCGCTGATCGGTGAGTTTCCCGATCCTAGCAGGCAGCCCCCGCTCAGTGCAGCGTGGCGCTGCCCGGGTCGAGGCGATCGATCACGCCCTGCATGGCGCTGTCGAAGGCGCCATCATCAACGTGGGCACGCAGGCGGCCCAGCCGCATCATCACCGCCAGCTCTTCCGGCGAGGCCACGCAGAAGCGCACGCCGCGACGGTTGACGAACAGCAGGCGCGAGGAAATCGGGCTGACCCAGGACAGCTTGCCCGCCTGCACCTTGCCATCCTTGTCGACGAAGTCCAGCCAGTTGCCGATTTCCATGCGGCGGAAGCGGTCGGCATCGGCGTTGTCGAAATCGTCGGCGTCAATCTGCCCGCCAAGCTCAACCGCCGGCGATTCAGCCACTGGCGGCGCGGGCAAGGCAACCTGCGGCAGCTCCGGCAGCGCACGCTGCAGTTCCGGCCGCGATTCGGCGATGCCCTGCAGGGTGTCATGCAGGGCATCAATGGCGGCGGTGGCCGCATCGCCGTGCACGCCGACGCTGGCAAACACCTTGGCCAGCACCGGCTGCCAGGCCTGCAGCCACGGCTTGCCGACGATCTGGCGGCGGGCCTCGGCCACTTCCTCCAGCAGGCCATCGCCAAGGCTCAATGCCTCGGCCACCGACGCGCCTTCTTCTCCCTCGCGCAGCAGCGCCAGGGTCAGATGATGCTGCCACGGCTGGCGCAGGAACTCGGCAATGGCCGGCGGCAGCGTGGCGTCACCGATGCGGCGGTCCAGTTCCGCACCGGCCCGGCTGCGGGCCATTTCCAGCTTTTCCTGGCCGCGCTGCGTTTCTGCGGCACGGCGCTCGGCGATTTCCACGCGGCGGCGATGCTGCACCAGGAACTCGCGGAATTCCTCTTCCAGGGTCAGGAAGATCGCCAGGTTCTCGTTGAACTCGGCCACCAGGCGCTCGATGATCTCTTCGACCTTGGCCATCAGCATGCGCTCGGCCTGGCTCTCGCCGGTGTTGCCCTCGCAGGCCTCGGCCAGCGAGTTGAGCAGCTTGCGCGCCGGGTGGGTCTTCTGCACGAACATGCGGCGGTCGAGCATGGCGACCTTGACGAAAGGCACCACCAGGCGGCCGATCAGTTCGCGCGAGCGGCCTTCCAGTTCACGCTCGTCCAGCATCACGTCGAACAGCATGCCGACCAGGTCGATGGCGTCCTCATCCTGCGGGTCCAGCCGGGTCTGGCCCGGATCGACGCCAAGCTGGGTGGCGCTGGACAGCACTTCGCTCTTCAGGCGCTGCGCCAGCGATTCGCCGTCCTCGCCGATGGCCGCGCGCAGGGTGGCGCTGGGCGTGGCCTGCAGCAGCGACAGCACCGACATCATTTCGCGCTGGCTGAGCGGGCGCTGCTGGCCAACCGCCACCTGTGCCGCAGACGTGGCGTCCTCACGCACGTGGCGGGTCTGCTGCAGCAGTTCGTGCAGCGCTTCCAGCAGCATGCCCTGCTGGCCAGCGTAGGCCTCGCCGGTGGCGCCGTCATCGCCGCCCAGGTGCTGCTGCATATGCCCGCGGCGCTCGGACCAGCGGGCGGCGAAGCGCTGCGCCCAGGCCGGTGCGGCCTGCTCGTCATCGCTGAACCCCGGATCGACGCCCGCGCCTTGGCGACGCTCGACCAGCTCATCCAGCATCCCGGCCATGCGCGGATCCGGTGCCGGCGGTTGTGGGCGCTGCGGAGCCCCCATCTGCGACATCACGCCGGCTGCGGCCAGCTGCTCGTCCAGCTTCTCGTAGATGCGACCGACCGGTGCACGCAGGTCGCGCTCGCACAGCTTGATCAGCACCAGATGCACTTCCGGGGCCAGTTCACAGCCGGCAAAGGCTTCGTGGATGGCCACGCCCAGGTGTTCGGGGCTGATCGGATTATGGTCGGCGTCCAGTTCCGCGCCGCCGATCAACCGGCCCAGGCGGCGATCCAGCCGCGCCAGCACCGGCTTGAAGTCACGCAGCAACACAGTGGCGAAATTGCGCACCGCCAACCGTGATTCCAGCACATGCTCGGCCAGCAGGCTGAGCCCATCCTCGGCCGGCCCGGACAGGGTCGCCTCGGCTGACAGCGGCTCACCAGCCTCCAATGCGGCCCAGGCCTGCTGCAGGTGGCCTGCGAAAGCGGCCGCGATGTCCTCACGGCGCCGGCGCAGTTCGCGCATCGCGTCCAGGAACAGCAACTGCGACGAGCCGGCATTGCCGGCGCGGTCGAACAGGGCATCGTCGAAACGCGCCAGTGCCGCCCCGAAGGCCTGGCACAGCGCGGGCAGGACCATGTCCCGGGCACGCTGGAGCTGGGCCGGGTCAGGGCCCGGCGATCCCATCGGTGTGGGCACGCTCATCATTCGGGAAGGCTCCCCACCTTCTCTGGTACGACAGACAGCATGGACATCGCGGCTTCCGGCACACCCCATGTACCGGAACGTCGATGGTAGGCCGGCCAGCCCGTCACGGACAGTGAAACAGTCCTCACTTCAAACCTCATGACCGGCGGCCCGGCAAGACAGATATCGTAAGCCGTGCGAGGCCCACGAGGCGAGGGGAAGCGGCTGTCCGTTTCCCGCCAGTGGCATGATGTTCATCACAGTTTGGTATTCAAGGGCCGGACGCGACACAAACGGCGTCATTGACCACCCCGACTATAATCAAACGCCCGTGATGACCGGTTCAGACTCCATGCCCGATCCTGCTGCCCTGCTCGCCCTGGATGCCCGCCGCTCGGTGCCCTCGCGGCAACTGGGCGAGCCCGGGCCGGACCCGGCCACCCTGCAGCGGATGCTGGCCTCGGCGGTGCGCGTGCCCGACCACGGCAAGCGCGTGCCGTTCCGCTTCCTGAAAATCGCAGGCGATGCACGTCACACTCTGGGCGAGTTCCTGGCTGAACGCAGCCGCCAGCGCGACCCACATGCGGGCGAGGCCGTGTTCGAGAAGGACCGCCAGCGTTTCAGCCACGCACCGCTGGTGATCGTGGTGGTGGCCAGCCCGCGGCCGGACCCGAAGGTGCCCGAACAGGAACAGCTGATGACCGCCGGCTGCGTCTGTTTCGCCCTGCTGCAGGCCGCGCAGGCGCTGGGTTTCGGCGCGCAGTGGCTGACCGCCTGGATGGCCTTCGATCCGGCCGTGCAGGCCCACCTGGGCCTGGTCGACGGCGAACGCATCGCCGGCTTCATCCACATCGGTACGCCCAAGGCCGACGTACCCGAGCGCGAGCGCCCCGACCCGGCGGCCCTGCTGCGCGACTGGACGCCCCCAGCATGACCCCGCCGGCCGCCCCGCCGTCGCTGTACCTGGTTGATGCCAGCATCTACGTGTTCCGTGCCTGGCATTCACTGCCAGACCAGTTCCAGGACGCACAGGGCTGGCCCACCAATGCGGTGCACGGCTTCGCCCGCTTCCTGCTGGACCTGCTCGAGCGCGAGCGCCCGCGGCACATCGCCATCGCCTTCGACGAAGCGCTCGACAGCGGTTTCCGCCACCGGCTGTATCCGGCCTACAAGGCCAACCGCGAGCCGGCACCGGAGGCGCTCAAACGCCAGTTCGTGCACTGCAAGGCGCTGTGCGCGGCGCTGGGCCTTGCGGTCCTGGCCCACCACGAATACGAGGCCGACGACCTGATCGGCAGCGCCCTGCACGTGCACCGGGGCAGCCATCGCGGGGTGATCATCTCCGCCGACAAGGACCTGTCGCAGCTGCTGGTCGACCATGACGAGCAATGGGACTACGCCCGCAACCAGCGCTGGAACGTGGCCGGGGTGAAGGCGCGGCACGGCGTGCACGCGCACCAGATCGCCGACTACCTGGCGCTGTGTGGCGATGCGGTGGACAACATTCCCGGTATCAGTGGCGTCGGCAGCAAATCGGCCGCCGTGCTGCTGGCCCATTTCGGCAGCATGGATGCGCTGTTCGAACGACTGGACGAAGTGCCGTTCCTGCGCCTGCGTGGCGCTGCACAGATGGCAGTGCGGCTGCGCGAGCAGCGCGAGCACGCCCAGCTCTGGCGCCAGCTGACCACCATCGCGCTGGACGCGCCGTTGGAGGGCAGCCAGCCCGGGCTGCTGCGCCAATCGGCCGATCCAGAGCTGCTCGGTGGCCTGTGCCAGACCCTGCGCTTCGGCCCGATGACCCGCCGCCGGCTGTTCGACGCCGCCGGCGTGGCCGATCCTCTTCCCTCCCACAGCGAGCCCGCATGAGCCAGCGCAATACCGAAGCCCCGCGCGTCGTCTACGAAGGCAAGTACCAGCGCATGCTGGTGCGCGGTACCTGGGAATACAGCGAACGCACCCATGCCGGTGGCCTGGCCGCGATCATCATCGCCGTCACCCCGGAGGACAAGGTGCTGTTCGTCGAACAGTTCCGTGTACCGCTGCAGGCGCCCACCATCGAAATGCCGGCCGGCCTGGTCGGCGACATCCACGCCGGCGAATCGATCGAAGTCTCGGCGGTGCGTGAACTGGAAGAAGAAACAGGTTGGACCGCCGATCACGCCGAAGTGCTGATGATCGGCCCGACGTCTTCCGGCGCCAGCAGCGAGAAGATCGCCTTCGTGCGCGCTACCGGCCTGCGCCGCATCGGCGAAGGGGGCGGTGATGACAGCGAGGACATCACCGTGCACGAGATTCCACGCAATGAGGCTGCAGCGTGGCTGGTGCAGAAGATGGGCGAAGGATACGAGCTGGACGCCAAGCTCTGGGCCGGGCTGTGGATGATCGAGCACCACCTGGACGGGCGCCCGCGTGGCTGACGCGGACCTGCACAGGCTGCCTGCGTTGCTCGGCGCCGACGACCCGGCGATCTACACGATCCACCGGGCGCAGGGCGTCTCGCCCTACCTCCTGCTGGCCGACCACGCCGGCCAGCAGGTGCCGCGTGCGCTGACCGGGCTCGGCCTGCCCCAGGCCGAGCTGGACCGCCATATCGGCTGGGACATCGGCATCGCCGGCACCACCCGTGCACTGGCCGAACGGCTCGATGCCTGGGCGATCGAACAGACGTACTCGCGGCTGCTGATCGACTGCAACCGCCCACTGGCCTCACCGACGCTGATCCCGGAGGTGAGCGACCGCACCGTGGTGCCGGGCAATGCCGGGCTGTCGGCGGTGCAGCGCCAGCAGCGCATCGATGCGATCCACGCGCCGTACCATGCACGCATCGAGACCGAGCTTGATGCGCGCCGTGATGCCGGCCAGCCCACCCTGCTGGTGATGATGCACAGCTTCACCCCCGTGATGAACGGCACGCAGCGGCCCTGGCACGCCGGCGTGCTGTACCACCAGGACATGCGTTTTGCCCATGCCCTGCTGCAGGCATTGCGCGAAGAAGGCGACCTGGTGGTGGGGGACAACGAACCGTATTCGGTCAGCAGTACCAGCGACTACGCGGTGCCGGTGCATGGCGAAGGTCGCGGGCTGGTGCACGTGGAACTGGAGATCCGCCAGGACCTCATTGCCGATATGGCAGGGCAGCAGGCGTGGGCCGAGCGGTTGGCGCGGATCTTCAGCGCGCTGCAACCGGAGTTGCTGGCGCTGGGTTGAACGCGCGTGCATCCATGCCGAACCGGTAGTGCCGGCCGCTGGCCGGCACATCCTTCCACGGCAACCCCTTCAATCATGCCTCGTTGGCCGGGCAGACGGCACCGGCCGATTCGGCCGGTGCCGGGCGCAGGCCCAGCGCGATCACCACGCCGAACAGTGAAAACAAGGCGGCACCGTATTCGGCGCGCACCAGCCCGGCCAGTGCACTCGGCGAACCGGCTGTACCGGCATCGGCATTGGCCACCATCACCAGCACGGCCAGGCCCAGCGCACCACCGATCTGCTGCGCGGTCGCCGCCATGCCAGATGCAACACCCTGCTGTGCGGACGGCACTCCCTGCCCGGCCACGATCCACATCGAGGTCCAGGTCATGCCCTGGCCGATGCTCAGCACTACCACGCCCGGCAGCAGCGGCCAGAAGTTCGCGCCGTGCGGCAGCGTCGCGGCCACCCAGGCGATACCGATGGCCCCGGCCAGCTGCCCGATCACCAGCACCTTGCGCGCGCTCCAGCGCTGCAGCGTCCACTCGGCCAGCTGGATGCCGACCGTGCACACCGCAGTGGCGGGCAGGAACGCCAGGCCGGCCTGCAGCGGGCTCCAGCCGTAGCCGTCCTGGAAGTACAGCGCCATGAAGTAGTACTGCACCCCATAGCTGCTCATGAAGGCGGAGGTCAGGCCCAGTGCCGCGCGCAGTCCGGGCAGCCGCAGCAACGCGAACTGCATCAGCGGATCGCGGCTGCGCTGTTCGATCTGCACGAACGCCACCAGCAGCAGCACCGACAGCAGCAGGCAGCCCAGCGTGGCCGGCGCAGTCCAGCCCCACTCCGGCCCTTGCACGAGGGTAGTGACCAACAGGCTGCCGCCGGCAGTGACGGTGATGCAGCCGGCCAGATCGAACGAGCGGCCCTGCGCACGCGGGCCATCGGCCGGCAACCACGCACCCGCAGCCACCGCGCAGGTGGTGGCCAGCGGCACGATCACCGCCAGCACCGCCGGCCAGCCGAACGCCTGGGTCAGCACGCCACCGAGCAGCGTGCCCAGCGCCAGGCCCACCGCGCTGGCCATGCTCCAGATCGCAAGTGCACGGTTGCGCACCGGACCTTCCGCATACAACGTGTTGATCAGCGCCAGCGTGGCAGGGAACAGCAATGCCGCGCCGATGCCCTGCGCCGCACGCGCGATGATCAGCAGGGTGGCGTTCGGCGCCAGCGCGCCGAGCAGCGATGCCAGTGCGAACAGCAGCATGCCCAGCCGGTAGAAGCGGCGGCGGCCGATCAGGTCGGCGGCACGCCCGCCCAGCAGCAGGCTGCCGCCAAAGGCCACGGTGTAGGCACTGACCACCCATTGCAGCTGCTGTGCATTGATCTCCAGCGCGCGCCCCATGTCATGCAGGGCGACGAAGATGATGGTGGCGTCCAGGGCGATGATCAGCTGGGCGGTGGCCAGCAGGGCCAGCGCCCAGCGCGGGTACTTGAGGGGAGGCATCGACGGTCCGGTGCTGTGGGGGAGCGCAGTCTCATTGATGCAGAGCTATCAATAAACCCCTTTCCGGCCATATCTGTCATGATTTTCAGCATGAATGGAACCTCGATGGACCTCAATGCCGTCCGCATGCTGGTGCAGGTGGCCGAAGCACGCAGTTTCACCGTCGCCGCCGGGCAGCTGGGCCTGAGCCAGTCAGGCCTGTCGCGAGCGATCAGTCGGCTGGAGGCCACGCTGGGGGTGAAGCTGCTGCAGCGAAACACCCGCAACGTGGCACTGACCCCGGATGGTCGCCAGTTCGTCGATCAGATCGCGCCCCTGCTGTGCGGTCTCGAGGATGCCGAACGCCAGTTGGCCGACCGTCCGTGCACGCCCTCGGGCACCCTGAAGATCAGTGCGCCCTCGATGTTCGGGCGCAAGGTGCTGGTACCGCTGCTGGGGCCGATGCTGCAGCAGCACCCGCAACTGCAGGTGGAAGCCGTGCTCAACGACCGTCTGGTCGATCTGGTCGAGGAAGGTTTCGATGCCGCGCTGCGCACCGGCGTCATCGCCGACCAGCGCATCGTCGCGCGGCCACTGCGGCCGCTGCGCTGGGTGACGGTGGCCAGCCCGGACTACCTCGACCGCTGTGGCGCGCCCGACGATGTGGCCGCCTTGCGGGATCATGCCTGCTTGGCGGTGCGCAACCTGCGCAGTGGCCGGCTGGTGGACTGGCAGTTCCTGCAGGACGGCCAGCTTCACGACTTCACGCCACCGACGCGGATGGTGTTCGACAGCGGCGATCCGCTGGTGGAAGCGGCGATCGCCGGCATCGGCATCGTGCAGGTGATGGATTTCGCGGTGGCCGACGCCTTGGCCGACGGCCGCCTGCTGCGCGTGCTGCAGCCGTTTGAAGGCCGCAGCCGCGCGCTGTCACTGATCTACCCACCGTCGCGCCAGCATTCGCCGAAGCTGCAGGTACTGGCCGACGCGTTGCTGGCGGGGGACTGGTAGATCCACGCCATGCGTGGATGGAGTTCGGCTTCGCGGTAGCGCCGGGCCATGCCCGGCGAGCCGCATCGCGGCGACGGAACGGAATGCCGCCGGGCACGGCCCGGCGCTACCGGTAGGGCGTTGCCAGCCAGCGGCCGGCACTACCGGGTGCGGTAGATCCACGCCGCGCGTGGATGTGGACTTCGGTGCAGAGCCAGCGCGCGACGCAGCAAAAACTGATTCAGCCCAATTGGAGAAAGAACGCACCGGCGCGTCCTACCGGAGAAAAATCAGGCTTATCCGGGAGGAACAGATACGCCATGCCGTCGGACAGTACGCCTTTGTGCGAAGGCAGAATGCCGTCGATGTCCGCGCCGTAGAGCATCAAGCGACGGCGACCGCCATTCCACGTCAAAGTTGATTGCAGCCATGCATCGACTCCATCCAGCTTGGAATCCAGGTTCTCATCATCGTCAGGTTCCAAACACTCCACACGCTCGATACGGCCGCGCTCATGCGAGTCGCTCATGCATCGGCTTCTGGATGCGGCCCCACGCCTGTATGCGAGCACAACTGCGTCGCTAGTTCCCTGCACCGCGCGCAGCCGACGGAAGTGGGAATGATCCCGCGTATCGGTGGGGATGAAGACTGATAACCAGAAATCCTCAGCAACGCCCTGCGGATAGAACCAATGTGCAGGGAGTGCCATCAGGTGAAAGAGCGCACGGCCTTCAACACAGGCTGGCCAAGGTATGTTCTCTGGAAGAAACGCACCGCCGCCAACGTATGCATCGGTTGGAGAGGCCTTTTCCTTGGTCAACAGCAGGCGGGTGTACATGGTGGGGTCGCCGAAAACTGCACGGACGTCCACGGTGCCAGCGCGCCTCGCCCCGGTTCAAGGCCAATAGCGACAGCCTTGAACAAGGGAGAGAATCGCCGCCGGGCATGGCCCGGCGCTACCGGTGAGGCGTTGCCGGCCAGCGGCCGGCACTACCGGGTGCAGTAGATCCACGCCATGCGTGGATGGGTTCCTGGCTGGGGTCAGAGCCCTTTCCGTGGGAAAGGGATCTGACCCCGGGGCATTACGCGAAGCTATCGGTGGCGCGCACCAGTGCGTCCACGTTCTCGGCCTCGAACGCCGAGTGGCCCGAGGCCGGGGTGATTTCCAGCTTCGCCTTCGGCCACACCTTGGTCAGGTCCCAGGCGTTGGCCAGCGGGCAGACCACGTCGTAGCGGCCGTGCACGATCACGCCCGGGATGTCGGCGATGCGGTGCGCGTCGCGCAGCAGCTGGTCTTCCACCTCGAAGAAACCGCCGTTGACGAAGTAGTGGTTCTCGATGCGGGCAAACGCCAGCGCGAAATGCGGGTCTTCGTGGCTGTTGATGAAGTCATCGTCCACGTGCAGGAAGCTGGTCGCCCCTTCCCATACCGCCCACGCCTTGGCCGCTTCAAGGCGGGTGGTTTCGTCGTCGCTGGTCAGGCGGCGGTGGAAGGCCGAGATCAGGTCATGACGCTCCACCAGCGGAATCGGCTTGAGGTAGTGCTCCCACGCATCCGGGAACAGGCGGTTGGCGCCTTCCTGGTAGAACCACTCCAGCTCCCAGCGACGCAGCATGAAGATGCCGCGCAGGACCAGTTCGGTCACGCGCTGCGGGTGGGTTTCGGCGTAGGCCAGGGCCAGGGTCGAGCCCCAGCTGCCACCGAACACCTGCCAGCGATCGACCTTCAGGTGCTCGCGCAGCTTCTCGATATCGGCGACGAGGTCCCAGGTGGTGTTGTCCACCAGATCCGCGTGCGGGGTGGAACGGCCAGCACCGCGCTGGTCGAACAGGATGATGCGGTACTTGGATGGGTCGTGGAACTGGCGCATCTTGTCGCTGCAGCCGCCACCCGGGCCACCATGCAGCATCACCACCGGCTTGCCTTCCGGGTTGCCGCACTGTTCGAAGTACAGCGTGTGGCGGTCGTCGACCTTCAGGGTGCCGACGTCGTAGGGGGTGATGGCGGGGTACAGCGTACGCATGCTTGCAGCTCCAGGGTGATGCCCTGCCGGGGCAGGAGAACCTCCATTCTAGGCCGGACGCCGGCCCAGGGTGATGCGGTCGCGCTGCTCCAGGTCCTGCACGGTCTGCACCTCGGCAAATCCCGTCGCCTCGAACAGTGCCCGGATCGCGGCGCCCTGGTCCCAACCGTGCTCGATCAGCAACCAACCGCCGGGCCGCAGGTGGGCCTGGCCACCCTCGACGATGCGGCGGATGTCATCCAGGCCGTCCATGCCCGAGGCCAGCGCGGTAGACGGTTCGAAGCGCAGGTCGCCCTGTTCCAGATGCGGGTCATCGCTGGCGATGTAGGGTGGATTGCTGGCAATCAGGTCGAAGCGTGCCCCCCGTAGCGGCGCATACCAGTCGTGCCCGCCCTCGGCGAAACGCACGTTGCGCAGTTCATGGCGGGCGGCATTGCGCGCGGCCACGGCCAACGCGCCCGGGCTGGCATCGGTGGCCAGCACCTGTGCCCGGGGCCGTTCGCTGGCCAGTGCCAGTGCGATCGCACCGCTGCCGGTACCGAGGTCGGCCAGCTGCAACGCCTGGTCCGGCGGCAGTCGCTCCAGCGCCAACTCGACCAGCAGCTCGGTTTCCGGGCGCGGGATCAGCGTGGCCGGGTCGACCTCCAGGTCCAGCGTCCAGAAACCGCGGCGCCCGGTCAGGTAGGCAACCGGCTCACCGGCCACACGGCGGGCCAGCAAGGCTTCGAAGGCGGCCTGGTCATTGGCGGCCAGCGGATCGGTGGCATGGGCGAACAGCCAGCTGCGCGGGCGGTCCAGTACATGCAGCAGCAGAAGTTCGGCTTCGTGGCGGGCGTCGACACCGCCCAAGCGGGCACTGGCGTCGGCTACGACCTGACGCAGAGTGGGTTCGGGTTGGAAAGACATGTCTCAATTGTAGAGCCGAGCCGATGCTCGGCTGCTGCTGGAACAGCCGAGCATCGGCTCGGCTCTACAGATCCACCGTCGAGCATGGCTCGACGCTACAAAAAAGCTGGAATCCGTTCAGGTTTCGCCAGAGGGTATAAGGAGGGGCTATCAGCCCTCTTCACACATCCCGGGCGATTTTCCTTGCCACACAAGCAGTTACAGGATGGGAGCGGCATGGTTCAGTGCTGGCTCATGGCCTTTTGATAGACTCCATCTATCAAATAGATGCAATCAATGGATTGTTCTTATCGCCAGCGAGTCGGTAACCTAGCTCCTGTCGATTCACCCACTCCCCTTCACCAGAGGAAAAATGATGTCCCTCATCAACACCCAGATCCAGCCGTTCGAAGCCAACGCTTACCACAATGGCGAGTTCATCAAGGTTTCCGACAACAGCCTGAAGGGCCAGTGGTCCGTCCTGATCTTCATGCCGGCCGCCTTCACCTTCAACTGCCCGACCGAGATCGAAGACGCGGCCGACCACTACGCCGAGTTCAAGAAGGCCGGCGCCGAGGTCTACATCGTCACCACCGACACCCACTTCTCGCACAAGGTGTGGCACGAAACCTCGCCGGCCGTCGGCAAGGCCCAGTTCCCGCTGGTCGGCGACCCGACCCACCAGCTGACCAACGCCTTCGGCGTGCACATTCCGGAAGAAGGCCTGGCCCTGCGCGGCACCTTCATCATCAACCCGGAAGGCGTGATCAAGACCCTGGAGATCCACTCCAACGAGATCGCCCGTGACGTGTCCGAGACCCTGCGCAAGCTGAAGGCTGCCCAGTTCACCGCCGCCAACCCGAACCAGGTCTGCCCGGCCAAGTGGAAGGAAGGCGAGAAGACCCTGACCCCGTCGCTGGACCTGGTCGGCAAGATCTAAGGCAGTACCGGCCTGCCGTGGCCCTACGCCACGACGCGCCTTCATCCCCGTGCCGGTCCCCCCGCCGGCGTGGGGGTGAACCCAAGACAGCCAACGCGCGCCAGCTTTGGCCAGCCAGCCCCTTCCACGGTCGCTGTCTTGGGTTCACCCCTACCCCCTGCTGGTCCGCTACCTTCTACAGCGGTGCCACGCCCCCTGTTTGCCTGAAGCCAGGAGATGACCCGATGTTGGACGCCAACCTGCAGTCGCAGCTGAAGACCTATCTGGAGCGCGTGACCCGCCCGATCCAGATCACCGCGCACGCCGACGACGGCGCCAAGTCGCAGGAAATGCTGGAACTGCTGCAGACCCTGGAAAGCCTGTCGGACAAGATCTCGCTGCAGGTCCTGCGCGATGGCCAGGGCCGCGTGCCGTCCTTCGACCTGGGCACGCCGGGCCAGGACATCCACCTGACCTTCGCCGGCCTGCCGATGGGCCACGAGTTCACCTCGCTGGTGCTCGCCCTGCTGCAGGTCGGCGGCCACCCGTCCAAGGCCACCGCCGAGCTGATCGAGCAGGTGCAAAACCTGGAAGGCGAGTACAGGTTCGAAACCTACTTCTCGCTGTCCTGCCAGAACTGCCCGGACGTGGTGCAGGCGCTGAACCTGGCCGCGGTGCTCAACCCGCGCATCCAGCACGTGGCCATCGATGGCGCCCTGTTCCAGGACGAAGTCGAGAAGCGCGAGATCATGTCGGTGCCGACCGTGTACCTCAACGGTGAAGTGTTCGACCAGGGCCGCATGACCCTGGAGCAGATCGTGGCCAAGCTGGACACCAATGCCAGCAAGCGCGATGCCGAGAAGATCGCCGCCAAGGATGCTTTCGACGTACTGGTGGTCGGTGGTGGCCCGGCTGGCGCCGCAGCGGCGATCTACGCCGCACGCAAGGGCATCCGCACCGGCATCGCCGCCGAGCGTTTCGGTGGCCAGGTGCTGGACACCATGGCGATCGAGAACTTCATCTCGGTGAAGGAGACCGAAGGCCCGAAGCTGGCCACGGCGCTGGAGCAGCATGTGCGCGAGTACGAGGTGGACATCATGAACCTGCAGCGCGCCAGTGCGCTGGTGCCGGCCGGCGAAGACGGCCTGGTGCAGGTGCAGCTGGAAAACGGCGCGGTACTGAAGTCGCGTTCGGTGATCCTGTCCACCGGCGCGCGCTGGCGGCAGATGAACGTGCCGGGCGAGGACCAGTACCGCAACAAGGGCGTGGCCTACTGCCCGCACTGCGATGGTCCACTGTTCAAGGGCAAGCGCGTGGCGGTGATCGGCGGCGGCAACTCCGGTGTGGAAGCGGCCATCGACCTGGCCGGCATCGTGTCGCATGTAACCCTGCTGGAGTTCGATTCCAGCCTGCGTGCCGACGAAGTGCTGCAGAAGAAGCTGCGCAGCCTGGGCAACGTCACCGTGCTGACCAGCGCACAGACCACCGAAGTGCTCGGCGACGGCAGCAAGGTCACCGGCCTGGTCTACAAGGACCGCATCGGCGGCGATGCCCACCGCGTCGAGCTGGAAGGCATCTTCGTGCAGATCGGCCTGCTGCCCAACACCGAGTGGCTGAAGGATGTGGTGGCGCTGTCGCCGCGTGGCGAGATCGTCATCGATGACCGCGGCCAGACCAACCTGCCGGGTGTGTTTGCTGCTGGCGATTGCACGACGGTGCCCTACAAGCAGATCATCATCGCCATGGGCGCCGGTTCCACCGCCGCACTGAGCGCGTTCGACCACCTGATCCGCTCGTCGGTGAGCAACAGCAGCGGTGCCGTTGCTGAAGCGGCCTGATCCACCGTTCCCAGATCACCGGGAACATTGTCTGCCTGTCGGGTAACCACGCCGTCAGCCGGTCCGTTACCCCTGGGGTGTAAGGATGAACCTACGTGATCTGAAGTACCTGGTAGCCCTGGCCGACCACAAGCATTTCGGCCGGGCTGCCGCGTCCTGCTTTGTCAGCCAGCCGACGTTGTCCACGCAGATCCGCAAGCTGGAGGAAGAGCTCGGCCTGCCGCTGGTGGAACGCGCACCGCGCAAGGTGATGCTGACCCCGGCGGGCCAGGAAGCAGCAGCACGGGCGCGGGTGATCGTGTCCGAAGTGGAACAGCTGAAGGAAGCGGCGCGACGCAGCCGCGATCCGGAAGCCGGCACGGTGCGCCTGGGAATCTTCCCGACCCTCGGCCCGTACCTGCTGCCGCATGTGATCCCGCGCATCCGCGAGCGCTTCCCGGAGCTGGAACTGCTGCTGGTCGAGGAAAAGAGCGACGTGCTGCTGGACCGCCTGCGCGAAGGCAAGCTCGACGCCGCACTGCTGGCGCTGCCGGTGATCGACGACCAGCTGCATGCCGAATTCCTGTTCGAGGAGCCGTTCCTGCTGGCTGTCTCCGGGCGCCACCCGTTGGCCCGTCGCGAACATCTGGACGTGCAGGAACTGGCGACGCAGAAGCTGCTGCTGCTGGAAGACGGGCATTGCCTGCGCGACCAGGCGCTGGAAGTCTGCCGCCTGTTCGGCGCCAACGAGAAGTCCGAATTCCGCGCCACCAGCCTGGAAACGCTGCGGCAGATGGTCGCCGCCGACGTCGGCATCACCCTGCTGCCGAGCCTGTCGGTGCAGCCGCCGGTGCCGCGCTCGAACAACATCCGCCTGCTCGACTTCACCGGCGAGGGCCGTCCCAGCCGCCGCATCGCCATGATCTGGCGCCGCAGCTCGGCCATGAACGACTTCCTGATGGACCTGGCCGACCAGTTCAAGCGTCTGCCGCAGGCGCTGTTCACGCTGGAGGCGCTCGATGCCGGCAGCGATGCACCGGCCCTGCCCGGCCCCGCGCTGAACGGCTGAGCCCCCGCCGTACCGGCCTGGAATCGGCAGGAGTCGATTCCGGCCGCATTTGTCCCCACAATACAGACAGGCGGCGCCAGCAGGTGCCGCCTTTTGCATGGCTTTCAACCAAGGAGCGTCACCATGAACACCGCCAGCGGCCTGCCGCCGTCGATCACCGTTTCTACCTTCGACATGGACCGCCTGGACGCCATGCTCGAATCTCCCGCGCTGAGCCAGACGCCTGCCGCGCTCGCGCTTGCTGAAGAACTCAACCGGGCCACCGTGCTGGCACCGGACCAGATTCCCGAAGGCATCGTCATGATGCATTCGCGCGTGGAGTGCGAAGATGAAGTGTCGGGCGAAAAGCACGTCCTGACCCTGGTCTTCCCCCGCGAAGCCAACGTCGATGAAGGCAAGGTTTCCGTGCTGGCCCCGGTCGGCAGTGCCCTGCTCGGCCTTTCGATCGGCCAGAGCATCGACTGGACCGCGCCCGGCGGCCGCAAGCTGCGCCTGCGCGTGACCGCGGTCCACAACGACCGCCCCTGATTACCGCTGCGCACCGCGCGCGATTCGATCCCCCTGTCCCAGGAGCCGTAATGAGTACCCCGTCCAAACTGTCCCAGCTGCGCGAACTGTCCGTGGTTGTTGCCGATACCGGTGACTACGAGGCGATCAAGCGCCTGCAGCCGGTAGACTGCACCACCAACCCGACCCTGGTGAAGAAGGCGCTGGACCTGCCGGTCTACGCCGAGCTGATCGAACGCGAACTGGCCTGGGGCCGCCAGCAGACGGGCGACCGCGAAGCCGTGGTGCACGCCGTGGCCGACCGCCTGACCATCGGCGTCGGCGCGCTGCTGAGCACGCTGGTGCCGGGCCGGGTGTCCACCGAGGTGGATGCCGACCTGGCTCACGACACCGCTGCCACCGTGGCCAAGGCCCGCCAGTTCATCCAGATGTACGCCGATGCCGGCGTGCCGCGCGAGAAGATCCTGATCAAGATCGCCGCGACCTGGGAAGGCGTCGAAGCCGCGCGCATCCTGCAGGCCGAGGGTATCGACTGCAACCTGACCCTGATCTTCAACCCGACCCAGGCGCTGGCCTGCAGCGAAGCCGGGGCGTTCCTGATCTCGCCGTTCGTCGGCCGCATCCTGGACTGGTACGTGGCCAACGGCCAGGCCCCGGCCACCATCGATGAAGACCCGGGCGTGAAGTTCGTGCGCGGCGTGTATGCCGAATTCAAGCGTCGCGGTTCGCCGACGGTGGTGATGGGCGCCTCGTTCCGTTCGACCGCGCAGATCGAAGCACTGGCCGGCTGCGACCGCCTGACGATTTCGCCGGACCTGCTGGAGAAGCTGGACGCCGACCACGGCGAGCTGCCGCGCAAGCTGGTGGCCGGTGCCGCCGATGGCGCGGCGGTGACGCCGATCGATGCGGCCAAGTTCGCGGCGGACCTGGCGGCCGATCCGATGGCCACCGAGAAGCTGGCGACCGGCATCGATGCGTTTGCCAAGGATCTGGAAGCGCTGCGCGAGCGGATCCGCGCGGCACTGTGATTCCGGCCAACGGCTGAGCCCCTCGTGGCGGGTCGGTTGGTCGCGAAGAGCAAAAAGCCGCGCTGGGCCGGGCGGGTTGGGTTCGCGGGAGACGCCGTGAATCCATCCCTGGAGGCTTGGCCGCCGCATCCATGCGGCGGACACTCCCGCGAACCCAACCCGCCCGCCCTCTGACAGTTTCCTGCGGCCGCCCGCCACGGAAGAAAGAAAGAAGAGCAACAGCGGGTCGCGCGCTTCGCTTGCTTGGAGCGGAGCATGGCTCCGCTCTACAGAAAGCACTGCAGGATCAAACAAAAAGGACGCGGCAAACGCCGCGTCCTTTTTGTTTTTCTTCAGTTCGTCAGTAACCCATGCTCTCGCCCACCGTCACCGGGAAACTGTCGAAGGTGGGACGGGGGCGGCTGGCAGGACCGTTGGCGCCATGGGCCCGAGGCATGCCTCGGGCGGGTTGGGCAGGACGCCCAACCCCGGTCTTGCCGTGTGCGCAGGACAGCGCACACGAGCAAGGCGCCATCGAGCCCCCATGGACGGGTTTACGGCGTGTCCTGCCAGCCGCCCCCGTCCCGCCCAACCATCAGCAACCCAGAGCCGCTTTGGCTGTTGATGTTGACGTTGCCCGCCGCAGGCGGACCACCGCGCGTCAGCGCGGCGCCTCCACATCCAACCCGATCGGGCAGCTCACGCCGGTGCCGCCGATGCCGCAGTAGCCGTTCGGATTCTTCGCCAGGTACTGCTGGTGGTAGTCCTCGGCGTAGTAGTACGCCGGTGCCGGGTACACGATCTCGGTGGTGATCGGGCCGTAGCCGGCCGCAGCCAGCTGCGCCTGGTAGGCCTCGCGGCTGGCCAGCGCGGCCTTGTACTGGGCCTCGTCGGTGGCATGGATCGCCGAGCGGTACTGGGTGCCGGTGTCGTTGCCCTGACGCATGCCCTGGGTCGGGTCGTGGCTTTCCCAGAACAGCTGCAGCAGCCGCTCCAGGCTCACCACCGCCGGGTCGAACACCACCTGCACCACTTCGGTGTGGCCGGTCAGGCCCGAGCAGACCTCTTCATAGGTCGGGTTCGGCGTGATGCCACCTGCATAGCCGACCGAGGTGCTGTACACGCCCGGCTCGGTCCAGAACTTGCGCTCGGCGCCCCAGAAACAGCCCAGCGCAAAGCGGATCTGCTGCAGGCCGGCGAAACGGTCCTTCAGCGGATGGCTGTTCACGAAGTGCTGGTTGCTGTGCAGCGGCAGCGGTTGGTCACGCCCCGGCAGCGCCTCTTCCGGGCGCGGCAGGCGCTGCTTGAAGGCGCCGATGCCGAGGATGCCCTGCCCAATTCCCAACATGATGCGCTCCTACGCCGGAAGGCCGGCAATGTCGTCTGCATCGGAAATGGGGTCGGACGGGGCCTGGCCCAAGTCCAGCGCCGCCACGATGCCCTCGGCCTGCGGCCGCGCCGCATCGGGGATGCCGACCCGCAGCACGCCAAACAGCGGCAGCTCGCCCATCCCACCCAGCAGCTGCTCTCCGAACACGAACGCGGGGATACCGGCGTCTTCCAGCGCGTGCTTGACCAGATGGGCGTCGAACAGATTGTCGGCCTTGTACACGATGTGCATGCGGCGGCTCCTCGGGACAAGGGTCCAGCATACGCCTGGGGGCTGAATGGTGGAGAGGGCGGGATCCGAGAGTTGCCGGCCAGCGGCCGGCACTACCGGAAGACGCCGGGTAGTGCCGGCCGCTGGCCGGCAACCCCGGCAGTTCTGCCCGGTACGCGCTAGACTGTTGGTCTTTCTGCCTTTCTTTTCGCCGACTCATGTCCGAGCACACCCCCGCCAGCCCCGAGACCCCCGCCGACAGCCACGAGAAGCGCGATTTCATCCGCCAGATCGTGCGCGAGGACCTGGCCAGCGGAAAGCACCAGGCGATCAAGACCCGCTTCCCGCCGGAGCCGAACGGCTACCTGCACATCGGTCATGCCAAGTCGATCTGCCTGAACTTCGGCATCGCCGGCGAGTTCAGCGGCGTCTGCAACCTGCGCTTCGACGACACCAACCCGGCCAAGGAAGATCCGGAATACGTGGCCGCGATCCAGGACGACGTGCGCTGGCTGGGCTTTGAGTGGAACGAGCTGCGCCATGCTTCGGACTACTTCCAGGCTTATTACCTGGCCGCCGAGAAGCTGATCGAACAGGGCAAGGCCTATGTCTGCGACCTGTCGGCCGAGGAAGTGCGCGCCTACCGCGGCACCCTGACCGAGCCGGGCCGTCCGTCGCCATGGCGCGACCGCAGCGTCGAGGAAAACCTCGACCTGTTCCGCCGCATGCGCGCCGGTGAGTTCCCGGATGGCGCGCGCACCCTGCGCGCGAAGATCGACATGGCCAGCGGCAACATCAACCTGCGCGATCCTGCGCTGTACCGCATCAAGCACGTCGAGCACCAGAACACCGGCAACGCGTGGCCGATCTACCCGATGTACGACTTCGCCCATGCGCTGGGTGATTCGATCGAGGGCATCACCCACTCGCTGTGCACGCTGGAATTCGAAGACCACCGCCCGCTGTACGACTGGTGCGTGGACAACGTCGATTTCGCCCATGACGACGCGCTGACCCAGCCCCTGGTCGATGCCGGGCTGCCACGCGAAGCGGCCAAGCCGCGCCAGATCGAGTTCTCGCGCCTGAACATCAACTACACGGTGATGAGCAAGCGCAAGCTGATGGCGCTGGTCACCGAGCAGCTGGTGGACGGCTGGGAAGACCCGCGCATGCCGACCCTGCAGGGCCTGCGCCGCCGTGGCTACACCCCGGCCGCGATGCGCCTGTTCGCCGAGCGCGTGGGCATCAGCAAGCAGAATTCGCTGATCGACTTCAGCGTGCTGGAAGGCGCACTGCGCGAGGACCTCGACAGCGCCGCACCACGCCGCATGGCGGTGGTCGATCCGGTCAAGCTGGTGCTGACCAACCTTCCGGAAGGCCACGAAGAACTGCTGACCTTCAGCAACCACCCGAAGGACGAGAGCTTCGGCAGCCGCGAAGTGCCGTTCGCACGCGAAGTGTGGATCGACCGCGAGGACTTCGCCGAAGTGCCGCCGAAGGGCTGGAAGCGCCTGGTGCCGGGCGGCGAAGTGCGGCTGCGTGGCGCCGGCATCATCCGCTGCGACGAAGTGATCAAGGATGCCGACGGCACCATCATCGAACTGCGCGGCTGGCTCGATCCGGAATCGCGTCCGGGCATGGAAGGCGCCAACCGCAAGGTCAAGGGAACCATCCACTGGGTCAGCGCCGTGCACGGCGTGCCGGCCGAGATCCGCCTGTACGACCGCCTGTTCTCGGTGCCGAACCCGGATGATGAATCGGAAGGCAAGACCTACCGCGATTACCTCAATCCGGAATCGCGCCGCACCGTCACCGGCTATGTCGAGCCGGCCGCGGCCAGCGCCGCGCCGGAGCAGTCGTTCCAGTTCGAACGTACCGGCTACTTCGTCGCCGACCGCCGCGACCACACCGAAGCCAAGCCGGTCTTCAACCGCAGCGTGACCCTGCGCGATACCTGGTCGGCCTGAGGACCTGCGCGGGCGCCAGCATGGCGCCCGCACGCCATCGACAATGATCACCGCCCTCTCCGTCCTGTTCTGGTTCATCTCGCAGCATCCGCTGCTGACGTTCTTTGCAGCGATGGTGCTGGCCGGGCTGGTCTCGTGGTGGCGGCGCTTTCCGGGCTACGCCATCGTGGTGTTCCCGCTGGCGATGCTCAACATGTTCCTCGGCCACTTCCTCAACGCCACCTTCCTCAACGTGGTGGGCGAGCGTGGTGAAGCGGTGATCGTCAAGGCCGAGCGAACCAGCTCGACGCTCAACGAACAGTACATCTGGCGCTACGAAGGGGTGCTGCGTACCGCCGAGGGCCGCGATGTGGAAGTGGTGTTCCACACCAACACCGCCTCGCTGTGGCCGCTGGAAAACGCCATCCGCATCCCGGCGCGCGACCAGCCGTTCGTGGTCAAGTACACGCCGGGCTTCCCGCGCAACTTCGTCATCCTCACCAACGAATCCCCGCACGGGCTGGCCCAGGCCCGGGCCAGCGCGCGCGAGCGCGTGGAGGTGGCGGCACGCAAGCTGCACTTCAGCCCGGGCAATGCCGAGTTCCGCGCGGACTATCGCCGCGAACTCGAAAGCTGGCTGCGCGACCACGGCAACGACCCGCAGCAGCAGTCCGACGCGCAGCGCTATCGCGCCGAACTTGACGCGCTCGACCGCTAGCACCAGGCCCGGCCTGGATGCTCCACCCGATCCATCCACAGGCCCGACATGACCACGACGTCCACCGCCCTCCTCCCACTGCTGCAGCAGGCGCTGCAGGACGCCAGCGTCGCCAGCCGCATCGACGGCAACGCGCTGCTGCTGGACAGCGGACTGCGCCTGACCCCGCATGCGATGGCCGCACACGCGCGCGACAACGGCGGCTGGCAGACCTCCACCGTCATCGAAAGCCAGCATCCGCTGCTGTTCGCTGACGGCCTGTTCGAGTACCAGCACGCCAACGGTACCGATGAACAGGCATCGCTGCTGGCCGGCTTCCAGGCCTGGGCACGGGTGGACCTGGTGACCCTGCAGACCGCGATCGGCGCCGAAGACGCACAGGGCCTGCCGATGATGGGCCTGATCTATCCGGCCGGCGATGACGGCCAGGAACACCAGCGCACCGTGGTGCTGGGTCCGCTGGCGCATTACCGCGAGCACGAGGTGGACGCCAGCACCTGCAGCGAGGACGACCATGGGTCCTGTCCGTGCTGCCTGTTCACCAGGAGCATGGACGCCTTCGACGAGCTGCTGAAAGCGCGCCCGTTCCTGGCCATCCGCCTGTTCGCCTCGCGCGATGCCGATGGCCTGTGCGAGGCCGATTGCCGGGTCAATGGCCACGACTTCGCCGCTGCCCTGCCATTGCTGCGCGCGTATGCCGCCAGCTGGCCGCAGGCCGGGCTGGAGTTCCGCAAGCAGTACGTGGTGATCCGCACCGGCTCGCCCGGCTGACCCACCGCCACACCCGGTACAGGCCGGTGCGGCTACACTGCGCGCCGGTTTCCCAAGCAACCGCACCTTCTTCCATTCCCTACGAGGCACCCCCGCGATGCTGTACGCGCAAGTCCACCTGACCCTTCCCGCCTGGATCCACGACCAGATCGACCTGGATCGTCGATATCCGGGCGATGAGGCCAAGGTCGCGCTGGCGATCGAGCTGTCGCGGCTGAACGTCGAGCACGCCAGTGGCGGCCCGTTCGGTGCGGTGGTGTTCGGTCCGGATGACAAGGTGATCGCCGCGGGCGTGAACCGGGTGATGCCGCACGCGACCTCGCTGGCGCACGCCGAGAACATGGCCTACATGCTGGCCCAGCAGCGCCTGCAGACCCCGCGCCTGAACGCGGTGCTGTCGCCGGTCACCCTGGCCACCAGTTCGCAGCCATGCTGCCAGTGCTATGGCGCTACCGTGTGGGCCGGCATCGACCGTCTGCTGATCGGTGCCAACTCGGCCGACGTCGAGGAACTGACCCCGTTCGATGAAGGCCCGCTGCCGGCCGACTGGGTCGGCGAGCTCAACAAGCGTGGCATCGAAGTGGTGCAGGGCTTGGACCGCGACGCCGCGCGCAGCGTGCTGCGTGCCTATGGGGAAAGCGATGGCGCCCGTTACTGAGACCGGCATCGGCCTGCTGTGCCTGTGCCGGCAGGGCTTCGAGCCCGAGCTGGCCGGCGAGCTGCAGTTCCGCGCCGGCGAAGCCGGTTTCGCAGGTTATGCGCGTACCCAGCGCAATGACGGCTACGTGCTTTTCATGTGCGACGAAGCCGCCGCGCTGGCGCCGCGCCTGCGCTGGCGCGAGCTGATCTTCGCGCGGCAGAAGCTGGTGGTGCTGGCCGAACTGCCGCAGCTGGACCCGGCGGACCGGATCACCCCGATGCTGGAAGTGCTGGCCGATGCGCCCCGCTTCGGCGACCTGTGGGTGGAGCATCCCGATTCCGACGCTGGCAAGCCGTTGTCCGGGCTGGCGCGTGCCTTCGGCAACGCGCTGCGCCCGGCGCTGCGCAAGGCCGGCAAGCTCAGCGACAAGCCGAACACCCGCCTGCCGCGCCTGCATGTGGTGTTCGTCGACGGTACCCACGCCTTCGTCTGCGTGGCCGACCCGGCCGACAGCGCGCCGTGGGCACTGGGCATTCCGCGCCTGAAGCTGCTGCCCGAAGCGCCTTCGCGTTCGGCGCTGAAGCTGGACGAAGCGCTGCTGACCCTGCTGACGCCGGAAGAACGCGAGACGCTGGCCAAGCCCGGCATGCGCGCGGCCGACCTTGGCGCCGCCCCAGGTGGCTGGACCTGGGTGCTCACCCGGCAGCACATGCACGTGCTGAGCATCGACAATGGTCCGCTGCGCCAGCACGTGCTGGACACCGGCCTGGTCGAGCACCTGCGCGCCGATGGCTTCCATTGGCATCCGGAGCAGCCGCTGGACTGGATGGTCTGCGACATGGTCGAGCAACCGCGCCGCGTCGCCGAACGCATGGCCACTTGGTTCCGCGAAGGCTGGTGCAGGCATGCGATCTTCAATCTGAAGCTGCCGATGAAGAAGCGCTGGGACGAGACCCGGCTGTGCCTGGACCTGTTCCAGGACCAGGCCGGCAAGCCGCTGGAGGTGCGCGCCAAGCAGCTCTATCATGATCGTGAAGAGATCACCGTGCTGGCCTCGCCGCTGCGCTGATCCGTCATCGGCGGCACAGGTTGCCGGGAGTACGCTCCCGGTACCCTCTGGCAAGGAGCCTGTCATGAACCTTCCCCGTTCCGCCGTGCTGGTGGCCACCCTGCTGGCTTCGGTACCGGCGATGGCCCAGCATGGCCCGTCCACCCCTGCGCAGAGCCAGCCGCTGGGCCCGACCGGCGGCGCCATCCGTCAGCAGCCGCTGGATGCCGCCCGGGTCACCGGCAGTGTCGATATTCCGCAGCCGGCCGGCGAGGCACAGGTGACCGTGCGCTCGCTGGAACCCAGCAGCGTGGTTGGCCAGTACCGCATCCGCTTCAGCGACCTTGACGTGAATGGCGACGGTTTCATCAGCCGCGAGGAAGCACAGGCCAACCCGGCGCTGGCCGATGAGTTCAATGCGTTGGACGTGAAGCGTCGCGGCAAGCTGGACCGTGCCGACCTGGCCGGCTGGCTGGTGGATTGAAAAAGGGGACGGAGGGGATTAAGTCGTATGTGCACATACGACTTAATCCCCTCCGTCCCCTTTTTGCTTCAGACGCCGGCGGCGCGCTTCCAGAACGCCTGCACCAGCGGCGGCCATCGGCCGACGCAGCCCAGCGCACGGCCCCGGGCCAGGGTCAGGTGCATCTCGTCGTTGGAGAACAGGCGGTTGATCGCATCGAAGCTGTAGGCGGCGACGTGGTTGTCGCTCCGCCGTTCGCGTGCCCAGCGCTGCAGGCGCTGCGGCGACAGCCGCGGTTGGCCGCGTCGCTCTGCCGAGGGTGCCAGCCACTGCTGCAGGGCGGCGACATCACGCAGCCCCAGGTTCACGCCCTGCCCGGCCAGCGGATGCACCACATGCGCCGCGTCACCCAACGCCAGCACACGACCGGCCACGTAGTGACGGGCCAGCTGGCGGCGCAGCGGGAATGCCGCACGCGATGAGGCCAACCGCAGCTCACCCAGGCGTGCCGCGAAGGCGCGGGTCAGTTCGCGGTTGAAGCTGTCCTCGTCCAGCGCCAGAACACGCGCCGCCTCGTCCTCGGGCAGGGTCCAGACGATCGAGCTGCGGCGTTCGGCCACCGGCAACAACGCCAGCGGCCCGCTTGGCAGAAAGCGCTGCCAGGCCGTGGCCTGATTGGGAAGATCGCTGTCCACGTAGGCCACCACGCCGCGCTGGTGGTAGTCATGCTTTTCAACCTCGATCCCGGCCAGCTGGCGCAGGGTCGATTCGGCACCGTCGGCGGCCACCGCCAACGCCGCTTCCAGGCGGCGCCCGTCATCCAGGCGCAGGCGCACGCCGTCCTCGTCCTGCTCCAGCGCGTCCACTCGTGCCGGGCAGTGCAGCTGCACACCCGCCGCCGGCAGCGCCGACCACAGGCGGTCCTGCAGCAGCCCGTTCTCGACGATGTAGCCCAGTTCGCGACGGCCGAAGCGATCGGCGTCGAACAGCAGATCCTCGCCACCGGCCGCGTCCCACACCTGCATGCGCCGGTAGGGCCATGCACGGGCCTGCGCGATCGCCGGCCACACGCCCAGGCGGTTCAGCAGCTGTACGTTGTCGGCAGCGAAGGCGAACACGCGCAGGTCCGGCTGTGCAGCCTGCCACGGCGCCGGTTCGCGACCTTCCACCAGCGCCACCGACAGGCCGGCATCAGCCAGCGCCAGCGCACACGCGGCACCGACCACGCCACCGCCGATGATGGCCACATCAAGACGCGCGCGCCGGCTCATGCCGCTTCTCCACGGCACAGCCGCGGCACCTCGCCGCGGAAGCCCATCGCACCACCGACCAGCATCGATTGCACCGAGGCGCGCTGCGCGGCCACCAGGCCGAGGCTGCGCAGCGGCCGCATCAGCGGCGCCGGGTTGCTGGTCAGGCGCGCCAGCCCGCCGGAGAACGCCACCGTCTGCCGGCGGTCCTCTTCGCGGCGCGCGACATAGGCCTGCAGCAGTGCATCGCTGCCGGCATCCTCATGCGCATCCTCCAGCAGTTCGGCCAGGGTCAGCGCATCGCGCAGGCCCAGGTTGAAGCCCTGTGCACCCAGCGGATGGATGGTCTGCGCGGCATTGCCGAGCAGCACCGCGCGCTCTCCGGCCAGCGCGCGCGCCAGCACCTGGATGAGCGGATACGCACTGCGCGGGCCGGATTCGAGCAGCCGGCCTGCGCGCCAGCCGATCGCGTTCTGCAGGCGTTGCAGCCAAGCCGCATCGTCCAGCGCCATCACCGCATCGGCCTGGTCGCGCGCCACACCGTGCACGGTGCCGAAGTGGCGATCGCCACGCGGCAGCAGGGCGGTCGGGCCGGTATCGGTGAAGCGCTCCCAGGCGGTGCCGTCCGGCGCGCGCTGGCTGCGCACGCGGGCCACGAACAGGGTCTGCTGGAAATCATGGCGGTCGACCTCGATGCCGAGCGCGCCGCGCACGCCACTGGTCGTGCCATCGGCCCCTACCACCAGCCGGGCCAGCAGCACGCGCTCGCCGGTCTCGTCGGCCACCCGCACCTGGCGGTAGCCGTCGATCACCTCGCCCAGGCCCAGGAAACGCATCGGCCGGTAGCGCCGCAGCCGCGGCAGCTCCTGCAGGCGCGCTTCCAGCGCCTGGCCGAAGTCCCGCGCCACCACCACCTGGCCGAACCACGGCCGGTCGTAGTCGGAAGCCTCCAGCTGCACCCGGCCGAAATCGCCGGCGCGGCTGACGTGGATGCGGCGGATCGGGCCCGGCGCCATCGCCAGCTTCTGCATGACCCCCAGCGCGGTCAGCGCATTGACCGTGGCAGCGGCAAAACTGAGGTTGCGCTGGTCGAACACCGCCGGCAGCTCGCCGGCCGGGCTGGCCTCGAGCAGGCCCACATCGCGGCCCAGGCGGTCCAGGGCGATGGCCAGGCTGGCACCGACCAGGCCACCACCGACGATCAGCACGTCATGTCGTTCACTCATGGTGTTCATGATACGCGCTCGCCCTGCCCGAACACCCAACACCACCCGACCTGCGCCAACCGGCGCGGCGGGCTAGAATGAAACCTGAATCCGCTCCGGGCCCGCTGCCATGTCCGCCACCGCCAACCGCGCCTTCGTCCTGTCCGTCCTTGTGCTGTTGCTGGCAGCGACCCGGGTCAACCACTTCGCGGCGATCCCCGATGCCTCCTGGGCGGTGTTCTTCATCGGTGGCTTCTACCTGGCCACGTGGACACGCTGGGCGTTTCCGCTGCTGATGGTGTTCGCCGTGCTGGTGGACTGGATCGTGATCCGCAGCAGCGGCCTGGATTTCTGGCAGCACTACTGCGTGTCGCCGGGTTACTGGCTGCTGCTGCCGGCGTACTTCTCGCTGTGGGCCGGCGGCATGCTGCTGGGCCGCAACTACCAGGGCGCACGCTGGCCGGTGCTGGCCAAGGGTGCGCTGCTGCTGGTGGCCTCGGTGGCGGTCTGCCACCTGCTGGCGCAGGGCGGTTTCTACTGGACCACCCGCAACGTGGCCGAGCCGACGCTGGCCGGCTGGGCGCAGAACTACGCACAATGGTTCGGCCCCTACCTGCGCACCACCGCGATCTACGTGGCGCTGGCGGCGGCATTGCAGCTGGCCGTGGAGCAGGTACTGAAGCTCCAGCAGGCCCGCCGCGACATCCGGCACTGAGCCGCGCCATGGGTCATCGCCTCTCGCGCATCTATACCCGCACCGGCGACGACGGCAGTACCGGCCTCGGCGACGGCCAGCGCGTCGCCAAGGACGACGCCCGGGTGGCGTCCTACGGCACCGTCGATGAAGCCAACGCTGCGCTTGGCCTGCTGCTTGCCACCGCGCTGCCCGAGGATGTCCGCGCGCTGGTGGTGCATCTGCAGCACCAGCTGTTCGACCTGGGTGCCGAGCTGTGCATCCCCGGCCACGCCGCCATCCACGCCGCCGATGTCTCGGCACTGGAACAGCAGCTGGACCACTACAACGCCAACCTGCCGATGTTGAAGGAGTTCATCCTGCCGGCCGGTGGCGAGGCCGCCGCACGCTGCCACCTGGCCCGCACCATCGTCCGCCGCGCCGAGCGCGAGACGGTCACCCTGGCCCGCCACGAAGCCGTGCGCAGCGAGGCGTTGCAGTACCTCAACCGGCTGTCGGACCTGTTGTTCGTGCTGGCCCGCGTACTGGCCCGCGCCGACGGCCATGGCGAAGCGCTGTGGCAGCCACAGCAGCGCCAGCGCTGAGTCGGCACGATGCTGGTCTTCACCCATCCGTCCTGCCTGCTGCATGATCCTGGCCCCGGCCATCCGGAGTGCCCGCAACGCCTGCAGCAGGTACTCGATGCCCTGCACACCGCGTTCCCCGGCCAGCTGGACTGGCGCGAGGCGCCGCCGGCCAAGTTCGGCGAACTGACCCGGGTCCACGACAGTGCCCTGCTCGACTTCGTGCTGCAGCCGCAGACCGCGCCGCTGCGCCAGCTGGACATGGACACCTGGACCTCACCGGGCTCGGCCAGTGCCGCCGTGCACGCCGCCGGCGCCGGGGTGGCCGCGGTCGATGCGGTGATGCTGGGCGAGGACCCGCTGGCCTTCTGCGCGGTGCGGCCCCCGGGCCACCACGCCACCAGCAGCACCGCGATGGGCTTCTGCCTGCTCAACAACATTGCCATTGCCGCGGCCCATGCCCGCGACCGCCATGGCCTGGAGCGGATCGCGGTGGTCGATTTCGATGTCCACCATGGCAACGGCACCCAGGACATCTTCCAGCACGACGCCCGGGTCTCCTACTACAGTACCCACCAGGCCGGGCTGTTCCCCAATTCGGGCCTGCGCCGCGACCGCGGTGCCGGCAACCTGATGAACATCCTGCTGCCCCCCGGCAGTGGCGGTTTCCGCTTCCGCAACGTGTGGGCCGACGAGATGCTGCCGGCCATCGACGACTTCCGCCCGCAGCTGCTGCTGATCTCGGCCGGCTTCGATGCCCACCTGCGCGACCCGCAGGCCGACCTGATGCTGGAAACCGACGATTTCGCCTGGATCACCCGGGAACTGCATGCGCTGGCGCGCCGCCATGCGGCCGGCCGGGTGGTCTCGATGCTGGAAGGCGGCTATGACCTGCAGACCCTTGCCGAGTGCAGCGTGGCCCATGTCCGGGCCCTGCTGCTGCCCCCTCCCGGCAGCGTCTCCGGATGAACCCGAGCCGGCAGGCTCCGGCGTCCTTCATTGCCCCTATGCAAGGGATGGGGCAAGCTACCGTCCGTTTTCGCCCGAATCCGAACCGCGTGCGCCGAGCCCTCCGCCTGCTTCCCCTGCCTCTGAGCATCGCCATCTGCCTGCCGGCAATGGCCGATGAAAAGCCGCTCAACTGGGGCCTGTGCCCGGCTACCGACGTGATTCCCGCGTTCACCGATGCCCCCACCCCGGTCCCGGGGCAGGACAAGGCCGCCGCCAGCGCTGCGCGCGAGCAGCAGCCGACCGACATCGAGGGTGACCAGCTGCTGGGCACGACCACCGTGCCGCAGTACGAAGGCAACGTGGCCCTGCGCCGCGGCGACCAGTTCGTCGGCACCGACAAGCTCAGCTTCGATACCGAGAGCGGCAACTACATCGCCGACGGCAATGTCCGCTACCAGGACTCCTCGATCCGCATGGTCGCCAAGCGCGCCGAGGGCAACCAGGAAAGCGACACCCACAAGATCACCGACATCAAGTACCAGCTGGTGTCGCGCCGCGGCAACGGCGATGCCGAGTCGGTCGACCTGCAGGGCGCGGTCGGCCAGATGCACCGCTCCACCTACACCACCTGCGACCCGTCACAGCCGGTGTGGAAACTGTCGGCGCCGCAGATCGAAGTGGACAACGACGAGGGCTTCGGCACTGCCCGCAATGCCGTGCTGCGGATCGGCAAGGTGCCGGTGCTGTGGGCGCCGTACTTCAAGTTCCCGATCGATGACCGGCGCAAGACCGGCCTGCTGTTCCCGCAGCTGGGCATGTCCGGGCGCAACGGATTCGACTACGCACAGCCGATCTACTTCAACCTGGCGCCGAACTACGACGACACGTTGACCCCGCGCTACATGAGCCGGCGCGGCCTGATGCTCGACAACGAGTTCCGCTATCTCTACAACGGCGGCCGCGGTGAACTGCTGACCGCGTTCATGCCCAACGACAAGCTGCGCGACCGCGACCGCGGCCGGGTGATGTTCAGCGGTTACCACAACGTGGACAGCCACTGGCAGGCCCGCGCCAACCTGGCCTGGGTCAGCGACGAGCGCTATGTCGAGGACTTCGCCAACCGCCTGGTCGGGGTGACTGCCTCGAACCTGCAGAGCACCGTGGGCCTGTACGGCACCGGCCGGAACTGGACGGCCGGCATCATGGCCGACCGCTGGCAGCTGACCGACTACACGCTCAATGAAAGCGCGCTGCCGTACAACCGCCAGCCGCGCCTGTACCTCAACTGGGACAAGCCGGTCCTGCCGTGGCTGGAAACCGGCATCTATGCCGAAGCCGTGCGCTTCACCCACGACGACATCAACTTCAAGTACGGCGCCGATGCGGGACCCGACCTGCAGTACACGCGCAACGGCCAGACCCAACGCATGTACGGCGGCTCGCGCCTGGACGTGAAGCCGTACGTGTCGTTCCCGATCAGTGGCGCGGCCTGGTACGTCACCCCGACTCTGGCCTACCGCTACACCGGCTACGACCTGGACCAGGGACTGGCTGACAGCGTCCGCCGCAACGTGCTGGCCTCGCAGGGGATCGACCCGAACACCGCCACGCCGGAACAGCTGCGAGGCAACAAATCGCCCAGCCGCAGCCTGCCGATCGGTAGCATCGACGCCGGCCTGTTCTTCGATCGCGAGACCACCATCGGCGGCAAGTCATTCCTGCACACGCTGGAACCGCGCCTGTTCTACCTGCGCACGCCGTACCGCAACCAGGACGAGCTGCCGATCTTCGACACCCGTGACTTCACGTTCAGCTGGGGCCAGCTGTTCCGCGACTCGCGCTACACCGGCGCCGACCGCCAGAACGATGCCAACCAGCTGACCCTGGCACTGGGCACCCGCTTCATCGACCAGACCACCGGCAAGGAACGCTTCTCGGCTGCCATCGGCCAGATCCAGTATTTCGACGAGTCGCGGGTGACCGTCAACCCGGGCGGCGCGCCGGTGGAAAAGGGCAAGTCGGCGTGGATCGCCGACGGCAACTACATGATCAACGACCGCTGGACCCTGGGTGCCACCTACCAGTGGGACCCGAAGTACAAGCGCGAGGATCTGGCCAGCGTCCGTGCCCGCTACCTGATGCCCAACGATGGCGTGATCAACCTGAGCTACCGCTACCGCATCAACTCGGGCGCCCCGGCCACCGCCAACAAGCACGACCGTACCCTGCTGGAACAGGCCGACCTGTCGTTCCTGTACCCGCTGAATGCGCGCTGGAGCCTGGTCGGTCGCTACTACTACTCGCTGCAGGACAAGGAACCGCTGGAAATCATCGCCGGCGTCCAGTGGGACAGCTGCTGCCTGGCCGTGCGTGCGGTCGCCCGCCGTTACGTCCGCAACCGCGAAGGCGAGATGAACAACGCCATCCAGCTGGAGTTCGTGCTCAAGGGCCTGAGCTCCCTGGGGCAGGACACGGACCGTACCCTGCGCCGTGCTATCCTCGGCTACAACCGCGACGACCTCTATCTCGTGCCGCCGAGCAACACCGGGGCGACCCGGGATGACTACGATCCGAACCTGATCCCATGACCAAGCGCTTCCCCGTTCTTCTCGCCTCGCTGCTGGCGGTGTCCAGCGTGTCCGCCCCCCTGCAGGTACTTGCCCAGGAGGCGCAGCCGCTTGACCGCATCGCTGCCGTCGTCGATGAGGACGTGATCCTGCAGAGCGAGCTCCAGCGTGCGATCGCCAACATCAAGGCGCAATACGCTGGCCGCGAAAACCAGCTTCCGCCGGAAGACGTGCTCAGCCGCCAGGTGCTCGAACGCCTGGTGCTGGTCAAGCTGCAGGTGGCCCGCGCCCAGGGCAGCGGGATCCGTGTCAGCGACCAGGAGCTGAACCAGGCGATGAACGCCATTGCCCAGCAGAACGGTTCGAACCTGGACGCGCTGCGCCAGCGCCTGGCCCATGACGGTATCGATTTCAACGATTTCCGTGCGTCGGTGCGTGACGAGATCACCGTGCAGCGCCTGCGCCAGAGCTTCGCGCAGAGCCGCATCAGCGTCAGCGAGGGTGAAGTCGACGCCGCGCTGAAGCAGCAGGCCACGGTAGGCAACCAGTACCACCTGGCGCACATCCTGATCGCCCTGCCCGACGGTGCCAACGCCGACCAGATCGCCACCGGCCAGAAGAAGGCCGATGGCGTGAAGGCCCTGCTGGACAAGGGCGAGCTGGACTTCAACGCGGCGGCCGTGCGCTATTCGGACAGCCCGAACGCACTGGAAGGCGGCGATCTGGGCTGGCGCAGCCTGGATGAAATCCCGCAGGCCTTTGCCCAGTTGATGGAAAAGATGAAGCCGGGCGAGGTGGTCGGCCCGATCCGCGGCCCGAGCGGCTTCCAGCTGCTGAAGCTGGTGGAAGTGCGTGACAGCAGTTCCGCCGCCGGTGAGCAGACGGTCACCGAGTACCACGGCCGCCACATCCTGGTCCGCGTGGACGACCACCAGACCGATGCCGCTGCCAAGGCCAAGATCGATACCCTGCGCGCCCGCATTGCTGGCGGCGCCGACTTCCAGACCGTTGCCAGGGAGTCCTCCGAGGACAACAACAGCAAGGGCCAGGGCGGTGATCTCGGCTGGTTCCCGGCTGACGCGTTCGGTCCGGCCTTCGGCCAGCAGGTGAGTGGCCTGCAGGATGGTGGCGTCAGCCAGCCGTTCCGCACCGACGCCGGTTGGCACATCGTGCAGCGCGTGGCGACCCGCCAGACCGACGTGACCACCGACAACCAGCGTGCCCAGGTCCGCGAAACCATCGGCCGTCGCAAGCTGGAAGACGAGTACAACCGCTTCCTGCAGGAACTGCGTGGCGAAGCCTACGTCAGTTTCCGCAGCGGCGACCGCGCGGAAAACACCGCCACTCCGCCGCAGTCCTGACCGATGCGCCCCGAGCTCGCTCTGGTACCGGGCGAGCCCGCCGGGATCGGCCCGGAGCTGTGTGTCCGCCTCGTCCAGCAGCCGCGTGAAGATTGCCGGCTGCTGGCCTTCGCCGACCCGGACACCCTGCGCGCGGCCGCGGCCGCGCTGAACCTGCCCCTGCAACTGCTGCCCGAGGACGCCGAAGCACGCGCCCCGGGCGATCTGCGCCTGCGCGCCGTCCGCAACGCGGCGCCCAGCCACTTCGGCCAGGCCGATCCGGCCAATGCCAGCGCGGTCATCGGTGCCCTGCTCGGCGCCGGCCAGGCCTGCCTGTCCGGTGAGCTGCACGGTGTGGTGACCGGCCCGGTGCACAAGGCGGTCATCAACGAAGGCGGCATTGCCTACAGTGGCACCACTGAATTGCTGGCCGACCAGGCCGGAGTGAAGGTGGTGATGATGCTGGCCAATCACATTGTCCGCGTGGCCCTGGCCACCACCCACCTGCCGCTGCGCGAGGTGGTCGATGCGATCACCGCGCCCAGTCTGGAACACACCCTGCGTACGGTGCATGCCGCGCTGCGCCGCGAGTTCGGCCTGCCTGCGCCGCGCATCGCGGTGCTCGGGCTGAACCCGCATGCCGGCGAAGACGGCCATCTGGGACGCGAGGAACTGGACCTGGTCATCCCGCTGCTGCAGCGCCTGCGCGCGGAGGGCATGGACCTGGTCGGCCCGCTGCCGGCCGACACCGCCTTCCTGCCGGCCAAGCTGGCCGGCTTCGACACCGTGCTGGCGATGTACCACGACCAGGGCCTGCCGGTGCTGAAGTATTCCGGCTTCGAGCAGGCGGTGAACCTGACCCTGGGCCTGCCCTACCCGCGCGTGGCGGTCGACCATGGCACCGCGCTGGACCTGGCCGGCCGCGGCATCGCCGATCCTTCCAGCCTGCAGGCGGCAACGACGCTGTGTGCGCAGCTGGCGCGGCAACGTACACTGAGCGCATGAATTCCCCGCATTCCCCCTCCGGCCCGGTGTTCACCGCACCGGCCAAGAAGCAGCTTGGCCAGCATTTCCTGGCCGATCGCCACTACATCGACAAGATCGTGATGGCGGTCAACCCGAAAGAGGGTGACCGCCTGGTCGAGATCGGACCCGGCCAGGGCGCCATCACCCTGCCGCTGCTGCGCGTGCACCCGAAGCTGACGGTGATCGAGTTCGACCGCGACCTGATCGCGCCGCTGACCGCCGCCGCCGAGCCGCTGGGCGAGCTGACCATCGTCCACCGCGACGTGCTGCGCGTGGACTTCACCGAACTGGCCGACGGCCAGCCGATCCGCCTGGTCGGCAACCTGCCCTACAACATCTCCTCGCCGATCCTGTTCCATGCGCTGGAGCATGCCGCGGTGATCCGCGATATGCACTTCATGCTGCAGAAGGAAGTGGTCGACCGCATGGCCGCCGGCCCCGGCAGCAAGGTGTATGGCCGCCTCAGCGTGATGCTGCAGGCCTACTGCCAGGTGACCTCCCTGTTCGTGGTGCCGCCGGGCGCGTTCCGGCCGCCGCCGAAGGTCGATTCCGCCGTGGTGCGGCTGGTGCCGCGTGACCCGGCCTCGATCAGCATCAACGACCACACGCGCTTCGCCGAGGTGGTCAAGGCCGCCTTCGGGCAGCGCCGCAAGACCCTGCGCAATGCCCTGAACAACGTGGTGTCCGCCGAGCAGTTCATCGCCGCCGGCGTGCGTCCCGATGCCCGCGCCGAACAGCTGGACGTGGCCGAATTCATCGCTTTGGCCAATGCCTCCTGATTACACTGCCGGTATGGAAGACGCTGACGTATATGCCATCTCCGTCGAAGTCGCGCCGCGCTTCCTCGACGATCAATCCGCGCCGGAAGACGGTCGCTTTGCGTTCGCCTACACGATCCGCATCCACAACCAGGGGCGGGTCGCCGCACGCCTGGTCGCACGCCACTGGCGCATCACCGATGCCAATGGCCGTGTCGAGCATGTCGATGGCGACGGGGTGATCGGCGAGCAGCCGCGGCTGCGCCCCGGTGAAGACTTCCGTTACACGTCCGGTGTCATGCTGGGAACCGATCACGGGACCATGCAGGGGCACTACGACATGGTCGCCGACGATGGCACCGAATTTGCCGCGCCGGTCGCACCGTTCGTGCTGGCCGTGCCGCGTACCCTGCACTGACACGGAGGCCGAACGATGAGTGTGTGGGCGATCGGCGACCTGCAGGGCTGCTACGACGTTACCCAGCGGTTGCTGGAGAAGATCCGCTTCGACCCGGCCCAGGACACCCTGTGGTTCTGCGGCGACCTGGTCAACCGTGGCGGCCAGTCGCTGGAAACGCTGCGGCTGGTGCATTCGCTTCGCGAGCACAGCGTGGTGGTACTGGGCAACCATGATCTTTCGCTGCTGGCCGTCGGTGCACGCACCGAAGAGGAGCAGCGCAAGGTCAACCCGGACCTGCTGCGCATCGTGCAGGCCGAGGACCGCGACGAACTGCTGGACTGGCTGCGCCTGCAGAAGCTGGTGCATGTGGATCGCGAGCTGGGCTGGATGATGGTGCACGCCGGCCTGGCGCCGAAGTGGACAACGCAGATGGCAGAGAAGCACGCTGCCGAAGTCGAGGTGCAGCTGCACGGCGCCGGCTACCGCAAGCTGTTCCGCAACATGTACGGCGACAAGCCAAGCTGGGCGCCGAACCTGTCCGGCTACGACCGTTCGCGCGCGATCATCAACGTGCTCACCCGCATGCGCTACTGCACCCCGCGCGGGCGCATCGGCATCGAGGACAAGGGCACCCCCGGCACGCAGGAACAGGGACTCTACCCCTGGTTCGAAGTACCGGGCCGGGTCGAGCGCGACCTCAAGATCGTCTGCGGCCACTGGTCGGCGCTGGGCCTGACCATCACCCAGGGCGTGCACGCCATCGACACCGGCGCAGTCTGGGGCGGCAAGCTGACCGCGATCCAGCTCGATACCGACGAGCTGCGCGTGGTGCAGGTGCCGGGCCGCGATGTACCGGCACCCGTACCTCACGCCCGCCCGCCGGCGCGACCGGCGCACGAGCGCCCCTCCGCTGCGGTGCAGGGCAAGGAACAGGGCGGCGGTAACGCCGCTGCTGCCAGCCCGGGCAACCGTGGTCCGCGCCGTCGTCGCCGTCGAGGTGGTGGTGGTGGTGGAGGTTCCGGTGGACCCCACAACAACGGCGCCGCGCCGCAGGCATGACGCGGCGCGGCTGGGCACCATGGAGGGCGCTGCTGCTGACGCTGGCCCTGGCCAGCGGCTGCCAGCCTGCTTCGGCTCCGGCTCCCACCGGCGGCGGAAATGCCGCCCCCACGCCATCGCCGCCACTGGTGGCTGCCGCGCGCGCGCAGATCGGCGTCACCACCCGTTACGATCCCGCCTACCAGGTCCTGTCCTATCCCGGCGGCGACGTCCCGCTTGATCGCGGCGTGTGCACCGACGTGGTGGTGCGCGCCCTGCGCAGCCAGGGCCTGGACCTGCAGGCGCGCGTGCATGAAGACATGCGCGGCAACTTCAGCGCGTATCCGGCGATCTGGGGCCTGTCACGGCCGGACCGCAACATTGATCATCGACGTGTGCCGAACCTGATGCGCTGGTTCGAACGGCAGGGCTGGCAGCAACCGGTCACCGCTCTCGCCACCGACTATGCGGCCGGTGACATCGTGGCCTGGAAGCTCAACGGCAACGGTCTGCTGCATGTCGGCATCGTCTCCGACCGGAGGCTGGCCAATGGCACACCGCTGGTGCTGCACAACATCGCACGCGGCACGCGTGAAGAGAACCTGCTGTTCCAGCACGCGATCATCGGGCACTACCGGATGCCGTAGGCCCCTGTAGAGCCGGGCCATGCTCGGCTACGGGAGGTGTCAGGCAACAGCAGCCGAGCATGGCTCGGCTCTACAGGAAACCATCCTCAGCGGCGCACGTAATGCACGAAACGGAACGCATAGGCGTGGCGGTCATCGGCCGGGTGCGGCTCGCCGCTCACTTCCCGCCAGTGCTGCGCATCCACCTCGGGGAAATGGGTATCGGCGGGGACTTCGGCATCCACCCAGGTCAGGTACAGGTCACTGGCCTGGTCCAGCAGCTGGTGGAAGATCTCGCCGCCGCCGATGATGCACAGCTCGCTGGCGCCCTCGCGTTCGGCAATCGTCTTCGCCTCATCCAGCGACGCCACCGCGCGCATGCCCTCGAACGGCACCTGCCCGCTGCGGGTCAGCACCAGGTTGGTCCGCCCCGGCAGCACGCGGCCGATCGACTCGGCCGTCTTGCGCCCCATCAGGATCGGCTTGCCCAGGGTGAGCGCCTTGAAGTTCTTGAAATCATCCGGCAGGTGCCAGGGCATTGCATTGCCCTGGCCAATGCCACGGTTGCGGTCCAACGCCACGATCATCGAGAGCTTCATGGCACTCACACCGCCACCGGCGCCTTGATCGCCGGGTGCGGGTCATAGCCGTCGATGCGGATGTCGTCGAACCGGAAACCGAACAGGTCGGTCACCTCCGGGTTCAACCACAGCTTCGGCAGCGCGCGCGGTTCACGCGAAAGCTGCTCGCGCGCCTGCTCGAAGTGGTTCGAATACAGGTGCGCGTCGCCCAGCGTATGCACGAAGTCGCCCACCCCCAGGCCGGTGGCCTGCGCCACCATGTGGGTCAGCAGCGCATAGCTGGCGATATTGAACGGCACGCCGAGGAAGATGTCGCCGCTGCGCTGGTACAGCTGGCAGCTGAGCTTGCCGTCCACCACGTAGAACTGGAACAGGTTGTGGCACGGCATCAGCGCCATCTGCGAAAGCTCGCCCACGTTCCAGGCGCTGACCACCAGCCGGCGCGAATCGGGGTTGCGCTTGATCTCGTCCACCAGCCACTGCATCTGGTCGATCTCGCGACCATCGGCGGTGGCCCAGCTGCGCCACTGCTTGCCATAGACTGGGCCGAGGTCGCCGTTCTCGTCGGCCCACTCGTCCCAGATCCGCACCTGGTTGTCCTTCAGGTAGCCGATGTTGGTGTCGCCCTTCAGGAACCACAGCAGCTCATGGATGATCGAGCGCAGGTGCAGTTTCTTGGTGGTGACCAGCGGGAAGCCGTCGGCCAGATTGAAACGCATCTGCCAGCCGAACACGCTGCGGGTACCGGTGCCGGTGCGGTCGTTCTTCTCGGCGCCGTGCTCGAGCACGTGCGAGAGCAGGTCCAGATAAGCCTTCATGCCTTGCCCTCGGCAGCCACCGGCAGCTGCGGCTGCAGTACCGGCGCGCGGCGCGACATCACCAGTAGCACCAGGCCGAAAGCGATCAGCGGCAGGCTGAGGATCTGGCCACGGGTCAGCCAGTCGAAGGCCACATAGACGCCGTTGTCGGGCATGCGTACGAATTCGACGGCGAAGCGGAACAGGCCGTACATCAGCGCGAACAGGCCGCCGATCAGGTAACGGTGGCGCGGCTTGGCCGACACCGTCCACAGCACCACGAACATCACCAGGCCTTCCAGGAACGCTTCATACAGCTGCGAGGGATGGCGGGCGAACTGGTTCAGCGCGCCGGTGGCGAACTGCGCCTGCAGGGTCGCGTGGTCCAACTGGTTCAGCGGCGCCGGCAGGCCGGACGGGAACACCACGCCCCACGTGCCGTCGGTGTACTTGCCCCACAGCTCGGCGCCGATGAAGTTGCCGATGCGGCCGAAGCCCAGGCCCAGCGGTACCAGCGGCGCCATGAAATCCATGGTGTCGAAGAAGTGCAGCGCGTGCTTGCGCGACCACCACCAGCAGGCACCCAGCACGCCCAGCAGGCCGCCATGGAAGCTCATGCCGCCGTCCCAGACCTTGAACAGCAGCAGCGGATTGTGCAGGAAATCGCCCAGCGCGTAGAACAGCATGTAGCCGATGCGGCCGCCCAGCACCACGCCGAGCATGGCGTAGAACAACAGGTCGGAGAAGCCGTTGGCATCGACGCCCGGCAGGCGCCCGGCGGCGATGCGCGTGCGGCCCAGCAGCCAGGCCGCAGTGAAGCCGAGCAGGTACATGATGCCGTACCAGTGCACCTTGATCGGCCCCAGCGAGAGGGCGATGGGGTCGATGTCGTGGAAATAGATCATGGAAGGTGCCTTGCGGTTGAACGCCTATTCTCGGGCCAGTGCCGCCCCGGCTCAACCAAGGAGCTGGGGCGAGTTCGGCAACGCGTCATCGTTCGACCGGGTCGAGGCCGGAAAGTGCCCTTCGATCAGGCTGGAGACCTCGTCGATGGCATCCTGCAGCGCTTCCACCGGATTGGAACCACGCAGGCCCTCGCGCAGATGGGTGCAGACCCGCTGCCACTGCGCCGGGCTGACCCGGCCATGCAGGCCGCGGTCGGCGACGATCTCGATGGCATGGTCGGCCAGCAGCAGGTAGATCAGCACCCCGTTGTTGTGAGCGGTGTCCCAGGTGCGCAGGCGTGCGAAGGCATGCTCGGCGGCCTGCCTCGGGGTGACCTTGTGCCACAACGCGGCCAGCGGCAGATCGGCCTCCACCGCGAACATCACCTGACCGCCGTGGCGCTGCTCACCGGCCGCGATGGCCTCGGTGATCGCCTGCAGCGTGGCTGGCGGAAACGCGCGACGTACCGACGGCGAACATACATGGCGGAACAGACGTTGGATCATCACCAGCCTCCCGAAGCGCCACCGCCACCGGAACGGCCACCGCCGCCGCCCCAGCCGCCACCACCGCCGAAGCCGCCTCCCCCGCCCCAGCTGCCGCCGCCCCAGCCACCACCGCCGGCAAAGCGCCCCGGGTGGCCGGACAGCATCGCCAGGATCAGGCCAACCACGCCGGCCAGGCCACTGGCCATCAGGGTGGAGGTGAACAGGAACGCCGCCAGCGCCGCACCGGCACCGCCGAGCAGGCCGCGCAGCGGTCGCGGTACGCGCGAGAACACGCCGCGCAGGATGCTGCCGGCGAACACGCCGATGAACAGCGCCAGGAACCAGGTGTCGCCGCCACCGCCGGGCTCGCGCCCGCGATGACCGCTGACCGGGGCCGGCAACGCTTCGCCATCGATCAGCTTGACCAGCACCGCAGTTGCATCGGTGATGCCACCAGCGTAGTCGCCGGCGCGGAAACGCGGCACCAGGTATTCCTGGATGACCCGGTTGGCGATGGCATCGGGAATCGCGCCTTCAAGACCGTAACCCGGCTCGATCCGCACGCGCCGGTCGTCCTTGGCCACCACCAGCAGCACGCCGTCATCCACGCCCTTGCGGCCGATCTGCCACTGGTCGAAGACCCGCGTGGTGTACTGCGCGATGTCCTCCGGCTGTGTGGTGGGTACCACCAGCACCTGCAGCTGGCTGCCCTTGCGCTGTTGCAGGTCCAGCGCCTGCTGCACCAGTGCCTGCTTCTGCGCAGCCTCCAGCGTGCCGGTGGTGTCGACCACCGGCGAGTCCAGCGCCGGAACCGGCGCCAGCTGCTGGGCGTGCGATGCCAGCGGCAGCCATAGCAGCAGGGCCAGCAGCGCAGTGGCCAGGCGCATGGGTCAGTGGCCCGGCTGCGGTGCCGGCTGCTGCTGCGGCGCGTTGCCGAAATCCACCGCCGGCGCGTTGGAGATCTGCGCTTCGTTGTCCACGGTGAAGTTCGGCTTGGTCTTGTAGCCGAAGATCTTGGCGGTGATCACCTGCGGGAACGAGCGGATGTAGGTGTTGTAGTCCTGCACCTGCTGGATGTAGCGGCCGCGGGCAACGGTGATGCGGTTCTCGGTGCCTTCCAGCTGGGCCTGCAGGTCGCGGAAGTTCTGGTCGGACTTCAGCACCGGATAGTTCTCGGTCACCACCAGCAGCCGCGACAGCGCGCTGCCGAGTTCACCCTGGGCCTGCTGGAACTGCTTGAGCGAGGCTTCGTCATCGGCGTTGACGTTGATCTGGCCGACGCGCGAACGGGCGTTGGTGACTTCGGTCAGCACGCGCTCTTCCTGGCTGGCGAAGCCCTTCACGGTCTGCACCAGGTTGGGCACCAGGTCGGCGCGGCGCTTGTACTGGTTGAGCACTTCCGACCAGCTGGCCTTGACCGCCTCATCCTTCTGCTGGATGGCGTTGTAGCCGCAGCCGGACAGCAGGGAGGCCAGCAGCATCAGGGGCAGGACACGGGTGAACAGGCGCATGGCGGAGGTTCCGGGTGGGCTTGGCGCTGAGCATGCCATGGTTCGGGTGAAAGACCGGCCATCGGGCGCCGCCCCCTCCGCGGTGTGGTCCAGCCAGCTCGGGGTGGGCCGGGAGGGTGGGTCGGCTGGGGGCCGCTGCAAGTACGTCCATGTAAGCTCGGTCGCCGCATCCATGCGGCTCACGCCCCCAGCCGACCCACCCTCCCGGCCACGGACAATTTCCTGCGCACCGCGGGAAGATCAAAAGAAAAATCAAAAGCAAAAGCCGGTTCTTCAGGCATTCGTGTCTACCAAGGTCGACACCTACCAAAGCAGAACGCCGTTCCGACCGATCGCGGCAATCTGTCGGAGGTGGGGCGGTGCGGGTTGGCAGGACGGTTGGCGCCATGGATGGCGCCATCGAGCCCCCATGGATGGGTTCACGGCGTGTCCTGCCAACCCACACCGCCCCGCCCAACCCTCAGAAAACCAGCGCCGGCTGTTGCGGTTGCTGTTGCTTCGGCGGTTGCCTTCGCCTTTAGCGGGTGCAGGGCTGCAAGCCCTGCCGGAACCCCATATCACTCAGCAGGCCTCAGCCACCGCAGTGCGGCTACGCCCCAACCATGCCAGCAGCAGGCCCGACGCGGCCAGCAGGCCACCGGCCACCGGAATGGCGGCGTAGCCCAGGCCCGAGCTGATCACCGCACCACCCAGCGCGGCACCTACCGCATTGCCCAGGTTGAATGCACCCACGTTGATCGACGACGCCAGGCCCGGCGCCTCGCTGGCCACCTGCATCACCCGGATCTGCAGCGGCGGCACGAGGGCGAAAGTCGCCGCACCGAACAGCAGTACACCCAGCGCCGCGGTGGCGTGGCTCATGAAGGCCAGCGGCAGCACGAACATCAGCACCGCCAGGGCAGCCAGCAGGATACGGGTGGCGCCATCGAGCGACCAGTCAGCCATGCGCCCACCGATGCCGTTGCCGAGGGTGAAACCGATGCCGATCAGGGCCAGCGACACCGCGATGAAGGCATTGGAAGCGCCGGTCAACTCGGTCAGCACCGGTGCGACGTAGGTGTACAGCGTGAACATCGCACCCGCACCAAGCACGGTGGTGGCCATGGCCAGCAGCACCTGCGGCTGCAGGATCGCCTTCAGTTCGCGGCGCCCGTCCGGGCGCGGTCCCGGCGCGGACGCCGGCAGCGCAAAACCCAACGCAGTGATCGCGATCAGGCCCAACGCCGCAGTACCGGCGAAGGACAGGCGCCAGCCCAGCTGCTGGCCGACCCAGGTCGCCAGCGGCACGCCACCGATGTTGGCAATGGTCAGGCCCATGAACATGGTGGCCACGGCAGCAGCCTGCTTTTCCTTTGGCACCAGGCTGGCGGCGACCACCGCACCGATGCCGAAGAAGGCACCGTGGTTGAGGCTGGTGACCAGGCGCGACAGCAGCAGCAGCCCGTAGTTCGGCGCCAGCGCGGACAGCAGGTTGCCGACCACGAAGATCGACATCAGCAGCATCAGCGCGGTGCGCTTGCCGAAACGCCCCATCAGCAGGGTCATCACCGGCGCGCCCAGCATCACGCCCACGGCATAGGCGGTGATCAGCATGCCCGCAGTGGGGATGCCAACGCCGACGCCGTCGGCGATGACCGGCAACAGGCCCATCGGGGCAAACTCGGTGGTTCCGATGGCGAAGGCGCCAACGGCAAGCGCCAGCAAGGCGGCTCTGGAATTCATGGGGGAGTCCTGGGGGGCGGGAATCGGGAGTGCGTAGCCTGCGCGCTTTGCTGCGCCGGATTAAGCCTCGCCCCGGGAAAACACTGTTGATCCTGGTTCACAAGTGGAGGCCGGAACGCAGCCACAAGTGCAAAAACCGCGGTTCCGGTGTTGAGCCGAGCCCATGCTCGGCTGCTTCCTGCCGGTCAGCCGAGCACGGGCTCGGCTCTACAAGGCAGAACGAAGAACCCCCGGCGTTGGCCGGGGGTTCGGGGTCATGCGCTTACCAGTCGCCGGCGCCCGGCACGTGGTGTTCGCGGGCGCGGCGGCGCATCAGCAGGTTCAGCCACTCCACCAGCACCGAGAAGCCCATCGCGGCGTAGATGTAGGGCTTGGGAATGTGCACGTCCAGGCCATCCAGGATCAGCACCGCACCGATCAGCAGGATGAAGGCCAGCGCCAGCATCTTCACGGTCGGGTTGGCGTCGATGAAGCGGCCCAGCGGGTTGGCGGCCAGCAGCATCACCGCCACCGACAGCAGGATCGCGGCGACCATAACCGGCACGTGGTCAGCGATGCCGACCGCGGTGATCACCGAGTCCAGCGAGAACACGATGTCGATGACCGCGATCTGCGCGATCACGTAGCCGAACACGGCCGAGGTCTTGGTCGTGCTCGGATCTTCATCCTCGCCACCGGTGATCATTTCCTTGATCTCCATCCAACCCTTGATGATCAGGAACAGGCCACCAACGATCAGCACCAGATCGCGGATGGAAATGCCCATGCCGGCCACGGTGAACAGGTTCGCCTGCATGTGCGCCAGGTACGCCAGCGATACCAGCAGGCCGATACGGGTGATACAGGCCACCGCGATGCCGAGCCGACGCGCGAACGGGCGGCGGTGCTCTGGCAGCTTGCTGACGGCGATGGAGATGAACACCAGGTTGTCGATGCCGAGCACGATTTCCAGCGCGCTCAGCGTGAACAGGGTCAACCAGACATTCGGATCGGCAAGAAACTCAAGGGACATGGGAAGTCTTCAACAAGGGGGAATGGGGGATCAGCCGTATTTGCCGGCCATTGCATGCGGGACCACGACCAGCGCCCAGCACAGAAGCACGTTCATCATCAGCACGAACACCGCCGCCGAGCCCATGTCCTTGGCGCGGCCGGCCAGCTCATGGATCTCGCTACCGTAACGTTCGATCACCGCTTCGATGGCCGAGTTGGCCAGTTCCATCGCCAGCACCAGCAGCATCGAGCCGATCAGCAGCGCGCGTTCGACCGGCGTCTGGCCCAGCCAGATCGCGATCGGCGTCAGCAGGATCAGCAGGTAGACCTCAAGCCGGAACGAGGACTCGTGCAGCCAGGCAGCGCGCAGGCCCTGCCAGGACCAGCGGGCGGCCTGGAAGATGCGGCGCGGGCCGCGCGGCAGATGGCCGAACTGATCAGCCACGGATGGAATATCCAGCAACGGGGGCGCGGCGCAGCGACCGCTCAGACGCACGGCAGGGAATCATGGGTGCACAGGAATAGGCAGATGGCGGCCATTTTGCCACAAGGCCGCCAACCGCAGCCCGTGCCGGCCCGCTGAACGGCCTGCCAGGGGCAAGCAACGGCCCGGGCATGCTCCTATGATGGATGCCCCCTTGCCTGCTGGAGCGCCTGATGTCCCGTCGCCGTACCTGCCTGCTGATGCTGGGCCTGCTGACTGCCGCACCGCTGGCCCAGGCGCTGAGCCCGGCCGAGTCGCCGCGGGTGCCCGAACAGGTTTCCAACGTGGCCTGGGCCGGCGACATGGCCCGCTTCGCCGGCGCCGACCAGTCCAACCCGCCGCCGCGCGGTGGCATCGAGTTCATCGGCAGCTCCTCGATCCGCTTCTGGGAAAGCCTGGCCACCGACTTCCCTGGCCAGCCGGTGTTCAACCGCGGCTTCGGCGGCTCGGAAGTGCGCGACAGCACCTGGTACGCCGACCGCATCGTGGTGCCGTATGCGCCCTGCAAGGTGTTCTTCTACGCGGGCGACAACGACCTCAACAGCGGTCGCAGCCCCGTGCAGGTGCGCGACGACGTGGTTGCCTTCGTGCAGCGCGTGCATCGCGACCTGCCGAAGACCAGGGTGGAGTACCTGTCGATCAAGCCGAGCCCGTCGCGCGCGCACCTGCTGCCGGCGATCAACGAAGCCAACACGCTGATCAAGGCTGCACTGGCGAGACTGCCCAATACCGGCTTCACCGACATCTACACGCCGATGCTCGGCGCCGATGGCCAGCCGGACGCGACGCTGTTCCGCGAGGACATGCTGCACATGACCCCGGCCGGCTATGCGATCTGGACCAGGGCGCTGGCGCCGAAGGTCAACTGCAACTGAGGGACTGCGGACGCCGGGCATGGCCCGGCGCTACTGCAACCCCATCCACGCATGGCGTGGATCTACTGAATCACGGGCAATGGGGTCGGAGGATCAGCGGAACACCACCGTGGCCTCGGTGCCCTTGCCCGGCTCGCTGGCCAGGCTGACCTTCCAGCCGAAGCGGTCGCACAGCCGGCGCACGATCGACAGGCCCAGGCCGGTGCCCTGCGGACGGCTCGGCTCGGCGCGGTAGAACGGTTCAAACGCGCGCGACAGCGCCTCGGCGGACATGCCGATGCCGGTATCGCGCACCACCACCCGGTCATTGAGCACGTGCACGTCGATACGCCCTTCGTCGGTGTAGCTGCAGGCATTGCGCACCAGGTTGCTGACCACCACCTGCAGCACCCGCGGCGGTGCGTGCAGCTGTACCGGGCCTTCGCCGTGCAGGTGCACCGATACGGGCCGGTTGCCCAGCAGCTCGTTGGCGTTGTCCACCTCGTAGCGGACGATGTCGTTGACGTCGAACAGCTCGATCTGCGGTTCGACATCGGCCTCGCGGGCCAGGATCAGGAACGCGTCGATCACCGCTTCCATGTCACGGCCTGCACGCTGGATGCGCTGCAGGCTGCGGCGCAGGCGCGGCTGCAGGGTTTCATCGCCCAGGGCCATGTCGCTGGCCACGCGGATGACGGTCAACGGCGTGCGCAGCTCATGGCTGGCATCACGGGTGAAGTTGCGCTCGCGCGCCACGTGCGCGCTGACCCGGTTGGCCAGTGAATGCAGTGCGGCCGCCAGCTGGCGGGTCTCGCCCTGCATGTCCGCTGGCAGCTTGTTCGGCTCCAGATCGGCCGCTTCGGGGTGGCCCGGGTCCCAGCGCGAGACGCGCCGCGCCAGCCAGTTCACCGGCGACACCAGTCGCTTGGAGGCACGGTAGGTGACCCAGCTGGCGCCATACACCGCCAACAGGGTCAGCAGCACCGGCACGATGCCGAACCAGAACGCCAGCATCTCCGCGCGCGAGCGCAGGAACACCAGGTACAGGCGACCGGCGGGGCGCACGTCGACCAGCACCAGCTGGTCGTCCTGGGGCAGCTCGTGGAAGCCAGGCTCCAGGGTGCGCAGGTTGGCCGGCAATGACAGTGCCGACTGCCCGCTTTCCAGCAGGTAGCCGCGGATGTTGTGGGTGTTGGGCGGCGGCTGCACCGGCGACGCCTCGTGCAGCGTCCAGTAATAGGCCGCTTCCTCGCGCAGGGCGGCGCCGACCAGGCTGTGCTTGATCACCAGCGAGACCAGCCAGGCACCGAGCAGGATGCCCAGGCTGGCCAGGACTGCCTGCAGGATGAAGGCGATACGGATCTTGCGCGGCAGGCCGTGCGGCATTGCGGGGTCCCGGTCAGAGCGCTGCGATTATAGGCAGCGCGCTGCGCCGTCGTCGTGCACGGAGGATGACCGGCGGCAACGCCGGCCGGTCATCCGTGCCCGGTGCGGGGTCGTTGCCCGGCCGGGCCTGATGCTGCACAGGCCTGGCCCCGATCAGGCCATCGGCTGGGCAATATCGGCAATGCGGTAGCCGGCGCTCTGCACGGTGTGCAGCAGCGGACGGTCGAACGGCTTGTCGATGATCTTGCGCAGGTTGTACAGATGGCTGCGCAGGGTGTCCGAATCCGGCAGGCCATTGCCCCAGATCTCGCGTTCGATCTCCTGGCGGGTGACCACGCGCGGCGATTCGCGCATCAGGATGGTCAGCAGGCGCAGGCCGATCGGCGACAGCTGCAGCTCGGTGCCGGCACGGGTAGCCCGCATGCTGACCGGATCAAGGACCAGGTCGGCGACCTTCAGCACCTCCGAACCGACCTGGCGGCGTTCGCGACGGATCAGCGCGCGCAGGCGGGCTTCCAGCTCCTGGATCGCGAACGGCTTGGTCAGGTAGTCATCGGCGCCGAACCCGAGGCCGGTGAGCTTGTCGTCCAGCGTGTCGCGTGCCGTGAGCATCAGCACCGGCGTGGACTTGCGCGCATCGTTGCGCAGGCGACGGCACACTTCGATGCCATCCAGGCGCGGCAACATGAGATCGAGCACCACGACGTCATAGCTGTTCTCCGCCGCGAGGCGGTAGCCATCCAGGCCGTCCTGTGCATAGTCGACTTCGAAGCCGCGACCTTCCAGGTATTCCCCGATCATCTCGGAGATGTTGCGGTTGTCTTCGACCACCAGCACCAAGCCGGAGGTCTCCTTCGTCTGACGCATGTGATTCCCTCTAACTTCAGCTTTGTGAAACATGCCGGATCGACGGTGGACGCGATGTGAAGTTCCGTCAAGAGGTACACAAACGGTTCAGAGCAGCGGCCTGAGCAGCGGCCAGACGTTGTCCAGCACCTTCGGCTGCGCCTGCGCCGTGGGGTGCAGGCCGTCGGCCTGCATCATGCCCGGCTGCAGGGCCACGCCCTCCAGCAGGAACGGCAGCAGCGGCACCTTGTACTGCGTGGCCAGCGCCTTGTAGGCCGCGGCCAGGCGCTGGCGGTAGGCCGGTCCGTAGTTGGGGGGCACGTCGATGCCCAGCAGCAGCACCTTGGCGCCGGCCTTCTGGCTGGCCTGCACCATTTTTCCCAGGTTGCCCTGTACCTGCGCCGGGGTCAGCCCGCGCAGCGCGTCATTGCCGCCCAGCGCGATCACCACCACGGTCGGCTTCTCCCTGGCCAGCAGGCCCGGCAGGCGGGTCAGCGCGCCGGCGGTGGTTTCCCCGCTCATGCTGGCGTTGACGATGCGCGCCGGGGTTTTCGACTGCTGCCTGACCCGCTGTTGCAGCAAGCTGACCCAGCCGGCGTCGGCAGGGATATTGTGGGCGGCACTGAGGCTGTCGCCGAGCACCAGCACGGTGCCGGCCGGACCTTTGGCACAGGCCAGCCCCGGCAACAGCAGGAACCCTAGCAGCAGCACCATCATCGCGCCGGCTCGCCGGCTCCATCCCGTCTTGCACATTGGAGTCTCCTCATCGACAGCCTGTCCCCCCGCAGCGCGCCCGTCGCCATCGCCGTCGACCAGGTCGGCAAATCCGTGCAGGGCCCGGAGGGTGAAGTCCACATACTGGACAACATCACCCTGACCGTCCATGAAGGCACCAGCGCGGCCATCGTCGGCGCCTCCGGTTCGGGCAAGACCACCCTGCTCGGCCTGCTGGCCGGGCTGGACCTGCCCAGCCGCGGCCGCATTGCGCTGTCGGGCCAGGACCTGGGCGGCCTCGATGAAGAAGCGCGGGCCCAGCTGCGCGCGCGCGAGGTTGGCTTCGTGTTCCAGAGCTTCCATCTGCTGCCGGCGCTGACCGCCGCCGAGAACGTCGCGTTGCCACTGGAGCTGGCCGGGCGCGAGGATCGCGCGCGGGTCGATGAAGTGCTGGCCCAGGTCGGCCTCTCCCATCGTGCCCGCCACTACCCGCGCCAGCTGTCCGGTGGCGAGCAGCAGCGCGTGGCACTGGCGCGAGCCTTCGTCACCCGCCCGCGCATCCTGTTCGCCGACGAACCGACGGGATCGCTGGACCATGCCACCGGCCAGCACGTCAGCGACCTGCTGTTCGAACTCAACGCCGGCAGCGGCACCACCCTGGTACTGGTCACCCACGACCTGCGCCTGGCGCAGCGTTGCCAGTACATTCACCGCATCGATGACGGCCGCCTGCTGCCGGTCGAGCGTGGGGCACAGGCATGAACGTGCTGCGCCACGCGTGGCGCGCACTGCGCCGCGAGGCGCTGGCCGGCGACCTGCTGACCGTGTTCGCCGCACTGGTGCTGGGCGTGGCGGTGATGACCGCGGTGGGCACGCTGGTGAACCGGGTCAACCTGGCGCTGACCGGTAGCGCGGCGGAAATGCTCGGTGGCGATCTCGGCATCGCCGGGCGTGATGACCCGCCGCAGGCATTCGCCGACGAGGCACAACGGCGTGGACTGGCCTACACCCGCATCGCCAGCTTCGGCAGCGTGCTGTTCAACGGCGATGCCAGCCAGATGGCCAGCATCAAGGCGGTTCAGGCGGGCTATCCACTGCGCGGCACGCTGCGGGTACGGGCCACGCCCGGCGGTACGTTGATCACCGATGCCGGCATGCCACCCAAGGGCCAGGCCTATGCCGACCCACGCCTGCTGCAGGGGCTGGGGCTGAAGGCCGGCGATGATCTCGAGTTCGGCGCCGGCACGCTGCGCATCGCCGGCATCATCGAGGCCGAGCCCGACACCGGTGGCGACCTGCTGACGCTCTCCCCCCCCCTGCTGGTCAACCGCGCCGACGTGGACGGTACGGGACTGCTCGGCCCGGGCAGCCGCATCAACTACCGGCTGATGTTCGCCGGACCAGCCGATCAGGTTGCCGCGCTGCGCCAGTGGTTGCTGCCGCAGGTGAAAGGCCTGCGCCTGCTGAGCGTGGATGACACCCAGCGCGGCGTGCGCCAGGCCTTCGACCTGGCCGGGCGCTTCCTCGGCCTGAGCGCGCTGCTGGCGGTACTGCTGGCCGGCGTGGCCACGGCGCTGGCGGCCAACCGCTTCGCCCTGCGCCGCATCGACCAGGTGGCGATCCTGCGCTGCCTGGGTGCGCGCCAACGCGACATCCTGCTGGGCCTGGCACTGCAACTGCTGATGCTGGCGGTGCCGGCCTGTGCGCTCGGCATCGGCCTGGGCATGGCCGCGCAGGAAGGCCTGGTGCAGGTACTGGGCAGCCTGGTGCCGCAGCGCCTGCCGTTGCCCGAGGCGATGCCTGCGCTGACCGGCGCCGGCATCGGCCTGCTGCTGCTGTTCGGCTTCGGCCTGCCGCCACTGCTGCGCCTGCGCGGGGTACCGCCGATGCGCGTGCTCAACCGTTCCTTCGCCGCCCTGCCGCCGGCGTCGTTGCTGGCCTATGTGGCAGCGCTGGCGGCCAGCCTGCTGCTGGCGGTACAAGTCACCGGCGACCTGAAGCTGGCGCTGTGGGTGCTCGGCGGCCTGGCCACGCTGGCACTGGCCGCCGGCGTGGTCGGCTTCGTGCTGCTGCAGCTGCTGCGCGGCCTGCAGCACCGCCTGCACGGCCACTGGCGGCTCGGCCTGGCCGCGCTGACCCGGCGCCGGCTGCTCGCGGTGATGCAGCTGGTCGGGCTGTCGCTGTCGCTGTGCGCGCTGTTGCTGCTGGCAGTGACCGGCCCCGGCCTGCTGCAGCAATGGCGCGAGCGACTGCCTGCGGATACGCCCAACTACTTCCTGATCAACATCCAGCCCGAACAGCGCGACAGTGTGCTGGCCGCATTGCGTGGACTGGGCGCCGGCGACGCCAGCATCGAACCGATGGCGACCGGCCGCCTGATCGCGATCAACGGCAAGCCGCCGCTGCGCATAGACCGCGAGCCAGGACAGGACGGGCAACCGGCCCAGGGCGGCCAGCGCGATGACGATGACGAGAACCGGCCACTGAACTTCAGCTGGCGCAGCACCTTCCCGCCGGCCAATACGCTGGTCAATGGCACGTTCTGGAAAGCCGACAGCACCGCGCCGGAAGCTTCGGTGGAAATCGGCTGGGCCAAGCGTTACGGCGTGTACCCGGGCGATCGCATCACCATTGCAGTGGGCGAGCAGGAACGCGAGTTCACTGTCACCAGCGTGCGCAAGGCCGACTGGAACACCTTCCGGCCGAACTTCTTCGTGTTGCTGAACCCGAATGCGGTGGGCGACACCCCGCACAACCTGCTGTCGGCCTTCCATCTGCCGGCCGGCAAGGCGGCGGGCCTGGGCGAACTGGTACGCGCGCAGCCGAACCTGTCGCTGCTGGACGTGGATGCGGTGATTTCGCAGGTGCGCGATGTGATGGAGCGCGTGGCGCAGGCGGTGCAGCTGGTGATGGTGTTCAGCCTGCTGGCCGGCGTGCTGGTGCTGCTGGCCGCACTGCAGGCCACCGCCGGCGAGCGCCGCTACGACAGCGCGGTACTACGCACCCTGGGTGCGACCCGGCGCCAGTTGCGCGGTGCGGTACTGGTGGAGTTCGGCGCGCTGGGCACGCTGGCGGCGATGCTGGCAGTGGGCGCGGCCGCTGCGATCGGCGTGGCGGTCTCGCAGAAGGTGTTCGAGCTGCCATTGCTGCCGCCGTGGCCAGGGCTGCTGATCGGCGGCGTAGTCGGCATCGGTTTGAGCCTGTTGGCGGGTTGGTGGGGTACGCGGGCGATCCTGCATACGCCGCCGGCACTGGCGTTGCGCGAGGCCTGAGGCGGTTGCGCCTCCGGATGGCGTGCCGAGCAAGCCCGGCCCCACCGGCAGCCGGTGGATGCGGTGCCGGGTACGCCCGGCACCCATCTCCATCGCGGCGATCAGCCTTCCTTCGGCGCCTTTTCCACGTACTTGGCGAAGACCTCGTCGATCTGCGCGTCCTTCACCTGCTTGCCGGACTGGATCGCTTCGGCCTGGGTGAACAGCGGAATGATCATCGCCATGCCATCGAGCTTGGTCTTCAGGTGCACGCCCGGGGCCTGGCCGAGGAAGCCGTCCCAGCGCTGGCGCACCTTGGCCCAGTAGCCGGCAGTAGCCTTCCAGTAGCTGCGCGCCGGGGTGAAGTCGACCTCGGTTGTCTTGACGTAGTCGTTGAAGCCGAACTCGCGGGCGATCTCCACCTGGCTGCCGTCGGCGTTGCGCTGCACCTTGGTGTTGAACTGCTCGTGGGTCCAGCCATTGGGCGTGAGCGTGTGGCGGTTGACCACGGCCAGCGCGTTGTAGTCGCTGCGCTTGGTGTACTCGCGACGCGGCAACGGGCGCCAGCTCAGGTCGCTGGTCCAGCTCGGCACGTTGTTGGTGTACGTCCATTTGCCGGTGCCACAGTAGCGCGGTGCATCGCTCACTTCATACACGCACTGGGTCCAGGCGCCCTGGTTCACCGCTGCGGGAATGCGGCGTACCTGCCAGGTCTGGCCGGCGCTGAACTCGAAACGGCTGGGCGCTTCGTAGACCCAGTCCTGGCGCCAGTGCTTGGTGATGTGGCCGCTCTTCTCATCGAGCAACAGGTGCTGCAGCACGATGCGCTGCGGGGTGTCCTCGACCACGATGACCACTTCGCTGCCGCCGCTGCGCATCGCCGGCGCACGCTCGTAGCCGGGCTTGAGCAGCACGGTCTCGTCGAACGCGAAGTCGACGGTGTACTCGCCCTGCATGGCCAGGATGCTGTCGTGGTCGCGGGCGATGTCGGAGGGCTGCGCGCTGGCCACGCCGCTGGCAGCGAGCAGCAGCATGACGCTGGCTGTCTGGAACTTCATCGGGTCTTCCTTCGGGGTTGCAGGTTCGTTGAGAGGCCGTCCAGGGCCAACGGGCGTTCCATCAGGAGAGGGTCACAGGCGGATCAGCGGCAGGTCGCCGGGGATACGCGGTGCCGGCCGGCGCGCGGCGTCGGCGCAGCAGCAATCGTCGATCGCCAGCTCGCCTTCGGCACCTTCCAACCGTGCGATGCGACGCGCGGTGGCCGCGCCCAGCGAGGACAGGGTCGACAGGCTGGCCGCCAGGGTGCGGCCCTCGTCCGCGGCATGCAGGCGCAGCGTGCACAGGCGCCAGCGCTGGCCACCGAGGTGCCCGGCCAGGCGACGCCACAGGCGTTCGCCGACACTGCCATCGCGGTCGTGCTGCGGGCCCGGCGGCAGCGCCGCGACCAGCCGGTCCCAGGCCAGGAAATCGCTGTCGGGCATCAGGTACAGGCGCCACACGCAGCGGCCGCGGGCATCAAGGAAACACAGGCTTTCGCGTATGCCCTCGCTGTCCACGCCCTGGCAGGCGTGCACGCGCACCGCCTGGCGCCAGCCACCCAGCTCGTTGCCGTCGGCGTGGTACAGGCACAACACAGTGCCGAGCGTGGCCAGCTGTGCCGGGGTCGGCCAGGCCGCGCTGCCCTGCACGGCGATGGCGTCATTCCTGCGTGCGGACAAGGCTCGGCTCATGAGGTCACCAGGAAACGGCGAGGCTGGCGGAAAGGGTGCGGCCCGGGCTGGTGTAGCGATCCAGCACGCGGCTGGTCGGCGACAGCGTCGAACCCACGTTGGACCAATCGATGTAGCGCTTGTCGCCCAGGTTGAACACGCCGACGTTGAATGTCGCGCCCGGGGCGAAGTTCCAGTGCGCCATCAGGTCGGCCACGCCGTAGCCGGCCGGGCGGTACACCGCCGCTGCAGTGACGCGGTCCTTGCGCTTGACGAGGGTACCGGCCAGTTCGACGCCCCAGGCGTCGGTGTCGTACATCAGGCCGACGGTGCCGCGCAGCGGGTCGACCGAATCCAGCGGAGTGTCCTCGGTCTTGTTGTCACCGCGCGACCAGGCCACCGAGCTGCGCAGCGCCCAACCCTGGAGCGTCGGGTTGATCTGGCCGAAGTCAACGCCAGCCTTCAGTTCAGCACCGTAGATGCGCGCATCGGCGATGTTGCGCGACTGGAACACCATCAGGCCCTGCGCGTTGGTACCGACCAGCGACTGCGACTCGATGAAGTCCTTGTACTCGTTGTAGTAGCCGCTGACACTGACGTAGGCGGCCGGTGACAGGAAGCGCAGGCCCAGCTCCAGGCCGTCGCTGGTTTCCGGCTTCAGGTCCGGATTGGGGATGGCGGTGTAACCGAAGGCGAAGTTGGTGAAGCCCAGGTTGACGTCGTTGTACGGCGGCGAACGGAAACCATGCGAGTAGCCGGCGAACAGCGACCATTCGTCGGTGAAGCGATAGACCATGCCCAGCTTCGGCGAGACGCTGGTCTTGGTCAGCCTGGCCACCGCAACGCCGGGATTGTCGTCGGCGAAGATGCTGTCCACTTCCGGCTTCAGCTCGTAGCGATCCACGCGCACGCCCGGCACCAGCGACAGCTTGCCGCCGGACATGCGCATTTCATCCTGCGCATACAGGCCCAGCTCGGTGGTCTTGCTGATCGGGAAATCGCGTACCGGGAAGGCGTCGGGCAGGATGGTGGTGCTGGTCTGGCCATTGGCCAGAACCTGATAGCCATCGCGCTTCTGGCGGATCTCGGTACGCGCGCCTTCGAAGCCGTAGGTGAGCGCATGTTCGACACTGCCGGTGCTGAACGCCTTGTTGAATTGTGCCTGCAGGCCGTACACGCGCTGGTCGAAATTGAACTCGCGGTGGCGGCGGCTGCGGTTGGCGCGGTCTTCGTCGGTGATCTGGTTGGTCTCGCTGTGCTGGGTATACAGCTGCCAATGCAGGCTGTCGGCGAAGCCCTTGTCCAGCGCATCCATTTCATGGGCGAACGACACGCGGGTACGGTTCTGCGTGTCGCGCGCCTTCATGCCGGTGGTGGTGGTGCGGTCGATCGAGGACAGCACGTTGGTATCGGTGTTGTCTTCGTTGCCTTCCACGGTCAGGCGGAAACGCTGGTCCTCGCTCGGTGCATACACCAGCTTGGCCAGGCCACTGCGACCGTCGCGGTCCTGCGGGTTGGGCGCGGTACGGGTGTTGTCGAGGCTGCGCACATCGCCCTTGTTGCCGGTTTCCTGGCCCTGGCGATGGTTGATGTTGACCATGCCGCTCCAGTGTTCGCCGCCGAACGCGCCGGTCACGCCGCCGAGCAGGCCCTTCCACTCACCGTCGTAGCCGAACTTCAGGCCGACGTAGCTGTCCTTGCCATCCTTCAGGTAGTCGGCCGGATCCTTGGTGACGAAGGCCACCACCCCCCCGAGCGCGTCGGAACCGTACAGCGAGCTGGCCGGACCGCGCACGATCTCCACGCGCTTGAGCGTGTCCAGATCGGTGAAGTTGCGGTTGGCGTTGGAGAACGAGCCGATGTTGAAGCTGGTGGGCATGGCGATGCCATCGGTCTGCACGCGCACGCGGTTGCCGTCCAGGCCACGGATACGGATGCTGCCAAGGCCGAAGCGCGCGGCGCTGCGGCTGACCGACAGGCCCGGCTCGTAGCGCAGCAGATCCTTGATGTCCTGCACCAGGTGCCGGTCCATCTGCTCGCGGTCGATGACATCGACGGTGGCCGCCACGTCACTCACTGCCCGCTCGGTGCGGGTGGCGGTGACCTGCACGCGGTCGAAGTCGCGCGCATCGGGCGCGGCGGTGGCCGCGGCGGCAGCATGGGCGGACAGCGGGAGGGCCATCCAGACGGCGAGGCAAAGGGCGGTAGGGCGGGTCATCGGGTTCGTTCGGTCAGGCAGGGGAACCCCCGGTTACCGGCGCACCCGGGAGGTGCACGCGATAGACCGAGGGGGAGAGAGCGGGCGCGGACGGGTCGCCCACCCTGCCGGCGCTGCCGGCAGGAGGGAGGGAGGCGGGCGACCAGGCCGCGGTTACTTGGTCAGGATCAGCTTGTCGTTGCTGGTGTGCCGCAGGCGGTAGAAGCGGTCGCCGTGCTGGATCAGGATTTCACGACGGCCCTTGAGCAGGGCTTCGCTGTCGATCACCTCTTCCGGCGGAACGACACGGACCGGGCGATCGCGGAGGGTCAGCGTTTCGGGGCGCAGCAGTACAGGTTGAGCATTCATGAGCATCTGGACTCGTGCGAGGGACGAGTCAAATGATAATGATTCTCAGTTTACAATCAACAACCATTCTCAATTTGATTGACGTGATTGATGATCGAATTCGAAAATTCAATAGGTGTCATCAATCAAAAGATGGCGCGGCGCTTTTGTAGAGTCGAGCCATGCTCGACTGCTCCTGGCACCGTCGCCTGGAAACGCACGCGCTGCGCGCGGAGTCGAGCATGGCTCGACTCTACAAAGACCTGGTCAACCTGAAGTCCAACATGGCTCGACTCCGCAAAGGGCTGTCAGGCGAAGGCGGCCTCGACCTGCGCCCAGCCAGCCGCATCGACCTGCTCCAGCACCTCCAGCGCCTGCAGGTTCTGCAGCAGCTGGCTGACCCGGCTGGCGCCGAGGATCACGCTGGAGACGTTCGGATTGCGCAGGCACCAGGCAATCGCCAGCGTGGCCGGGGCGTGGCCCAGCTCACGCGCTGCTTCGCTGAAGCGGCGCACCTGGGCCAGGCGGGCCTCGGAGTCGTCACCCAGCACCAGCGCCTGCAGCCATTCCATGCCCTCGCGGCCCAGCCGCGCATCGGCCGGAATGCCCTGGTCGTACTTGCCGGTCAGCAGGCCCGAGGCCAGAGGCGAGAAGATGGTGGTGCCCAGGCCGGCACCGGCATACAGCGGCGCATACTCGACCTCGACGCGTTCGCGGTGCAGCAGGTTGTACTGCGGCTGCTCCATCGACGGGCCCTGCAGGTTGCGCGCTTCGGCGATGTCCAGCGCCTGCTGGATCTGCGCCGCCGACCACTCCGAGGTGCCCCAGTAAAGGATCTTGCCCTGCCGTACCAGGGTATCCATGGCGTGCACGGTCTCGGCGATCGGCGCGTCCGGATCCGGGCGATGGCAGTAATAAAGGTCCAGGTAGTCCACCCGCAGGCGCTTGAGCGCGGCATGGCAGGCGTCGGTCACATGCTTGCGCGACAGGCCGCGCTGGGTCGGCCGTGGGTCCCTGGCGCTGCCGAAGAACACCTTGCTGGAGACACAGATGCCGTCGCGCGGCAGGCGCAGGTCGGCGATCACATCGCCCATCACCTGTTCGGCGCGGCCGTTGGCATAGCCCTCGGCGTTGTCGAAGAAGTTGACGCCGTGGTCCCAGGCGGCAGCCACCAGGTTGCGGGCCTCGTCGCGTGGGATCTGGTCACCGAAGGTCACCCAGGCGCCGAAGGACAGGGCGGAAATCGGCAGGCCGGTGGAGCCCAGGCGGCGGTATTGCATGCGAATCTCCTGCTGCGGGCCCGCATCCGGGCCGGGATCGAGCCCCATTCTACCTGCCGCCGCCGGCCGCAAGCCCTTGCCGTTGCTGGCCTGATCGGTACCGATGGGCGCGCGCACGCTGCTTTTTCTTGCCCCGGCCCCTGCCCTGCACTAGGCTTCCCGTTTTTCGCGACGCCCCAGGGGAGTCACTCACATGGTCGAAGGTTTGGGCAGGATCGGCTTCGGCCTGTTCGGGTTGGCGGTGCTGATCGGCATCACCTGGTTGTTTTCCAACAACAAGCGTGCGGTTGACTGGAAGCTGGTTGCCACCGGTATCACCCTGCAGATCGCCTTCGCGGCGCTGGTGATCCTGGTGCCGGGCGGGCGCGACGTGTTCGATGCGCTGGGCAAGGGCTTCGTCAAGGTCCTGAGCTTCGTCAACGAGGGTTCGGGCTTCATCTTCGGCTCGTTGATGGACACCAAGAACTACGGCTTCATCTTCGCCTTCCAGGTGCTGCCGACCATCATCTTCTTCTCGGCGCTGATGGGGGTCATGTACCACCTCAACGTCATGCAGGCGATCGTGCGCGTGATGGCCTGGTCGATCACCAAGGTGATGCGCGTGTCCGGCGCGGAAACCACCAGCGTCTGCGCCAGCGTCTTCATCGGCCAGACCGAGGCGCCGCTGACCGTGCGCCCGTACATCGCCAGGATGACCCAGTCCGAGCTGCTGACCATGATGATCGGCGGCATGGCCCACATCGCCGGCGGCGTGCTGGCGGCCTACGTGGGCATGCTCGGCGGTGGCGACCCGGTGCAGCAGGCCTTCTACGCCAAGCACCTGCTGGCGGCGAGCATCATGGCCGCACCGGCCACCCTGGTCGTGGCCAAGCTGCTGATTCCGGAAACCGGCACCCCGCTGACCCGCGGCACGGTGAAGATGGAAGTCGAGAAGACCTCCAGCAACATCATCGACGCGGCCGCTGCCGGTGCCGGTGACGGCCTGAAGCTGGCGCTGAACATCGGCGCGATGCTGCTGGCCTTCATCGCCCTGATCGCACTGCTGAACGCCCCGCTGACCTGGATCGGCGATGTGACCGGCCTGGCCGCTGCCATCGGCAAGCCGACCAACCTGTCGACCATCTTCGGTTACGTGCTGGCCCCGATTGCCTGGGTGATCGGTACCCCGTGGGCTGATGCCACCACCGTCGGTTCGCTGATCGGCCAGAAGGTCGTGATCAACGAGTTCGTGGCCTACACCGAGCTGTCGCAGATCGTGAACGGCCAGGTGGCGGGCGTGAGCCTGTCCGACGAAGGTCGCCTGATCGCCACCTACGCGCTGTGCGGCTTTGCCAACTTCAGCTCGATCGCGATCCAGATCGGCGGCATCGGCGGCCTGGCGCCGGAACGTCGCCACGATCTGGCCAAGTTCGGCCTGCGCGCGGTGTTGGGCGGTACCATTGCCACCTTCATGACGGCGACCATCGCCGGCGTGCTGACGCACTTCAGTTGAACCCCTGGTTGAGAAAAGATTTCCTATGAGCAGCAGTGTCGTTGTCGTCGGTTCCTTCAATGTCGATCACGTGTGGCGGTGCGAGTCGCTGCCGGCACCGGGTGCGACCATTGCCGGCCGCTACAGCACCGGCCCCGGTGGCAAGGGCTTCAACCAGGCGGTCGCGGCCTGCCGCGCCGGCGCCGACACGCACTTCGTGTGCGCGCTGGGCGATGACGCCGGTGGCGCCACCGCGCGCGAACTGGCCGCGCAGGATGGCTTCGGCCTGATTGCCGAAGCCAGCAGCGAGCCGACCGGCACTGCGGGCATCTATGTGGACGCGCGCGGCCGTAACACCATCGTGATCGGCCCGGGCGCCAACGCCGCGCTCAGCACCGACTTCCTGCAACAGCAGCAGGCATTGCTGACCGGCGCCAAGGTGGTGCTGGTACAGCTGGAATCGCCGGTGCAGACCATCGAAGCGGCGCTGGCCACGGCCCGCGAGGCCGGTGTCACCACCGTGCTCAACACCGCACCGGCCGACGCGCCCTCGACCATCGGCCTGCTCAAGCTGGCCGATGTGATCACCCCGAACGAGACCGAGTTCGCCGCGCTGCTCGGCCGCCATGTCGGTGAGCGCGTGGATGCCAACGATGTCGCCGCGCTGGATGGCGCCAGCCTGCATGCGCTGTGCCGCAAGCTGGTCGGCAACGGTACCGTGGTGGTGACACTGGGTTCGGTGGGCGTGTTCGTCTCGCATGCCGACGAGAACCTGCGCGGCGATACCCAGCCGTACTACCGCGTCGGCGCCGAGCAGGTGCAGGCGATCGACACCACCGGTGCCGGTGATGCCTTCAACGGTGCGCTGGCCGCGTCGCTGGCGCAGGTGGCCGACGCCCCGTTCGCCCGCCACGTGCGCTTTGCCAATCAGTTCGCCGGTCGCTCGACCGAGAAGGAAGGCGCTGCAGCGGCGATGCCGCGCTTCACCCCGGCCGACGCCGAAGCCAAGTAATTCCACGCCACGCGTGGATGACAAGGCCCGGGTGCACAGGCACCTGGGCCTTTCTTTTGCACATTGCCCAGCCCCTGCGACCGCCTGTCGCATTGCCCACATCCTGCCCCTCGCTCACGATCCGCGCAGCTTCCTTGCACGGGCAGGACATGGACGGATTCCCCTGGTTGCTGGTCGCGGCCGCAGGCAGTGCCGCTGCGGCGCTGCTGCATATCGGCTGCATCGCCTTCGGCGCCGCGTGGTACAGGTACTTCGGTGCCGGCCAGCGCGTGGTCCGGCTCGCGCATGCGGGGCACTGGTGGCCACCGCTGATGACCGCCGGCATCACTGCCGTGCTGGTGGCCTGGACCCTGTACGCACTGGCCGCCGCGGGCTGGCATTCGCCGCTGCCGGCCAGCCGCCTGGTCCTGCCCGCCATCGCTGCCTTGCTGCTGCTGCGCGCCGCGATGGGCTTCGGCCTGGCGCTGTTCCGGCCGGGGTACAACGGCCGGCGCTTCTGGGTGGTCAGTTCGCTGGCCTGCCTGGGCCTGGGGCTGGCCTTCGCCCTGGGTACCCGCCAGGCCTGGCAGAGCCTGGGTTAGCCACCTACCATCGCCCGCCCTTGGGGGCGGCGGAAGCAACCGTCAAGCATCTGCTGATGCCGGTACGGCATGAGGTCGGTGCCGATCGGCCTGAACCCGGGGCCCGCCGACACCGCCCAGGCCGCGCCCGCGCTCTACAATGGGCGCATGCAGATCGGCCCGTACACCATTGCCCCCAACGTCGTGCTGGCGCCCATGGCCGGCGTCACCGACAAGCCCTTCCGCCTGCTGTGCAAACGGCTGGGCGCGGGACTGGCCGCCTCGGAAATGACCATCAGCGACCCGCGCTTCTGGAACACGCGCAAGTCGATCCACCGCATGGACCATGACGGCGAACCGGCACCGATCAGCGTACAGATCGCCGGCACCGAGCCGCAGCAGCTGGCCGAGGCCGCGCGCTACAACGTCGACCACGGCGCGCAGATCATCGACATCAACATGGGCTGCCCGGCCAAGAAGGTGTGCAACGCCTGGGCCGGCTCGGCGCTGATGCGCGACGAGCAGCTGGTGGCGCGCATCCTCGAAGCCGTGGTCAACGCGGTGGACGTGCCGGTCACGCTGAAGATCCGTACTGGCTGGGATTGCGACCACCGCAATGGCCCGGTCATTGCCCGCATTGCCGAAAACAGCGGCATCGCCGCGCTGGCCGTGCACGGCCGCACCCGCGACCAGCATTACACCGGCCAGGCCGAATACAGCACCATTGCCGAGATCAAGGCCGCGCTGCGCATTCCGGTGATCGCCAACGGCGATATCGATTCGCCGCAGAAGGCCGCCTACGTGCTGCAGCAGACCGGCGTGGACGCGGTGATGATCGGCCGTTCCGCACAGGGCCGGCCGTGGATCTTCCGCGAAGTGGCGCATTACCTGGCCACCGGCGAGGAACTGCCGCCGCCATCGCTGGCGGAAGTGCGCGACATCCTGCTCGGCCACCTGCATGCGCTGCACGCGTTCTACGGCGAACCGCAGGGCGTGCGCATCGCGCGCAAGCACCTGGGGTGGTATGCCAGGGACCGGCCGGAGAATGCCGCTTTCCGTGCGGTGGTCAACCGTGCCGAAGACCCGCAGAGCCAGATCGCGCTGACCACCGAGTACTTCGACCGCCTGATTGCCGGGGAACCGGCGCTGCCTTCGGCGGCCTGACCGCACTGCCGCGTCACAACGTCGAGCCTGCTCGACCGAATTGAACTCCCAGAGCCCGCCTCCATGACCCCGCCGATCTCCTCTCCGACCTACCTGCACGGGTTTTCCGGCACCGAACAGCAGCGCCTGATGACCCAGGCGCGCCTGCTGGAATCGAGCATCTTCGGCCAGATCGACTACAGCGGTGCACGGCGCCTGCTGGAAGTCGGCAGCGGCGTCGGTGCGCAGACCGAGATCCTGCTGCGCCGCTTCCCCGAGCTGCACGTGACCGGCGTGGACCTGAGCGAGACCCAGCTGGCCACCGCGCGCGAGAACCTGGCGCGCACCCCGTGGTGCAGCGACCGCTACACCCTGCAGCAGGCCGATGCCGGCGAACTGCCGTTCGAGGCCCGCAGCTTCGATGCGGCCTTCCTGTGCTGGGTGCTGGAACACGTCCCCTCCCCTGCCCGCGTGCTGAGCGAAGTGCGCCGCGTGCTGGCACCGGGTTCGCCGGTCTACATCACCGAAGTGATGAATGCCTCGTTCCTGCTCGACCCGTACTCGCCGCACATCTGGCGTTACTGGATGGCCTTCAATGACTTCCAGTACGACCATGGCGGCGATCCGTTCGTCGGCGCCAAGCTGGGCAACCTGCTGCTGGCCGGTGGCTTCCGCGACGTGCATACCGAGATCAAGACCATCCACCTGGACAACCGCGAACCGGCGCGTCGCAAGACCATGATCGCGTTCTGGGAGCAGCTGCTGCTGTCGGCGGCCGACCAGCTGCTGCAGGCCGGCTCGGTGGACGAGGACACCGTGGAAGGCATGCGCCGCGAGTTCCGCCTGGTGCAGAACGACCCGAATGCGGTGTTCTTCTACTCGTTCGTGCAGGGCCGCGCCACGGTGTATTGAGCCGGTGTTCTGCTGCCGATTGAGGGCGTAGAGCCACGCCATGCGTGGATCCACTGATCAATGCACGGCGGTGTGGTCGGCCGCGCCCGGCGCCGCCGCCGGCTCCTGCCAGATCCGCTGCCACATCGCGGCCAGCCGGCGACCTGCGTCGGCGCGCGCGGCCGGGCTGCTGTAATCCACTCGCACCTGCTCGGGTGTTATCGGCCGCCACTGCCCGTCGGCCTGCTCAGCCACCACGAAGTTGAAGGTGTAGTCCGGCTCCAGCCCCATGCGCAGGTCACTCAGCACCAGCCGGCCGTCCACGACCTGCGCACGCATGAAACCTCGGTTGAACCACTGCAGCCGCTGCACGGTGGGAATTGCAGACGCTTCGCGCAGTGCCTGCACGTTGGACGGACGGCCCTCGAAGTGCATCGGCCCATGGTCGGCCAGCAGCGAGCGGTCAGCCACCACGTAGCCGCTGGGTGTCATCGCCACCACCCGCCACAGCAGGGTGTTGAACGGCATCGGCACCGAGAAGCGCGGCGCATCGCCCAGGCCCATCGCGGCCAGGCTCTGCTGCGCGGCCCGATCGACCTGCGCCTTGGCGATCAGCCCCCAGCCCAGGTAGCCACTGCTGAGCAGCAACGCCGCGCCCAGCACCTTGCCCGCCCAGGGCCGCGCACGACCGAACCAGGCCAGCACGCAGCCCAGCAGCAGCCACACCGTGTAGCCGGGGTCGATGATGAAGACGCTGGAGCCCATGGTTGGGTGTGGCCGCAGCGGCCACCACAACTGGGTACCGTAGACGGTGAACGCATCCAGCACGGGATGGGTAACCAGCGCCAGCTGGATCGCCCAGAACCAGCGCAGCGGTGAATGCGCGACCCGGCCGTTGCCGAAGCGCTTGAACAACCACCAGATCAGTGCGGCCACCCAGGGCAGCACCAGCAGCGAATGGCTGAAGCTGCGGTGTTCGGTCATGTTCGCCACCGGGTCGGCCGCAGTGAAGCCAAGCCACAGGGCGTCGAGGTCCGGCAGGGTGCCGAGCGCGGCACCGGCCAGCAGGGCCGCGCGGCGATGGCCGGGCGGAGCGATGGCAGCAGCGACTGCGCCACCGAGCACGATCTGGGTCAATGAATCCATGGGCCGATGCTAGCGGCTTGCGCGCGGTGTATGTAGAGCCGAGCCCATGCTCGGCTGCGCTTCGTTCGGCGCCACGTCAGCCGAGCATGGGCTCGGCTCTACAGTAGGACAGACGCGGGTTACGCCGCCTGCGACACCCGCGCGCCCGGCAGTTCCACCAGGGTCTGGCCATTGTGGTCGAGCAGGCGCAGCGCGCCGTCGTGGTCTTCGACCAGCGCGGTCAGGCTTTCCACCCAGTCACCATCGTTGGCATAGACCAGGCCATCGCGTTCGACCAGCGCGGCGCGGTGGATATGCCCGCAGACGATGCCGTCCAGGCCGCGTCGGCGCACGTCGTCCAGCCCGGCCTGCACGAAACGCTCGATGTAGCGTTCAGCGGCGCCACTGCGCTTCTTCAGGAACTCCGACAGCGACCAGTAGCGCATGCCCAGCCGCCGCCGCACTGCATTCAAGGCCTGGTTGCCGGTGAGGATGCGGTAATACAGCCAGTCGCCGAATTTTTCCTGCAGGCCGCCGAAGTGGGTCACGCCGTCATACTCGTCGCCGTGCGCGACCAGCAGCCGGCGGCCATCGGCGGTCACGTGGATGGCGCGGCGGCGCACCTGCATCGCCGGCAGCATCAGACCGCAGACCTGGCGCAGCGAAGCATCGTGGTTGCCCGGAATGTAGATGATCTCGGTGCCGGCACGGCGCAGCGCGTGCAGCGCCTGGATGACCTCGCTGTGCGACTGCCGCCAGGTGGCACGGCGGTGCGCCATCCACCACAGGTCGATGATGTCGCCCACCAGGTACAGCCGTTCACAGCGCAGCTGCGAGAGGAATCGCGCCAGCTCGGTGGCATGGCAATGGCGCGAGCCCAGGTGCACGTCGGAGACGAACACTGCGCGCCGGCGCGGCGACAGGTTCGCCAGCGTGCTCATGCCGGCGTCCCCGCGTCGCGCAGGTAACGTTTGCGCTTGTTCGGCCGGACCGCGCACAGGTCCACCTCGATCAAGCCGTCGATCGAATCGCTGAAGTCCGGATCCACCCCGAAGGCGAGGAAGCGCGCGCCTCCGGGTTCGCACAGATCGGTGTACTGGCGGTACAGCGTCGGCACGCCGGTGCCGAGTGCGTTCAGGTTGGCCTTCAGCACGTCGAACGCAGCGCTTGCATCCAGCTCACCGAAACTGGGCGGCGCAGCGAAGTACTGGAAGGGGCGGTTCGATTCGGCCAGGCCCGCGCTACCGCTGTAATAGCGCTGGTAGTACGCCACCAGCTGCTCGCGTGCGTCGCGCGGCAGCGCCGCACTGATCGACACCGCGCCGAACAGGTAGCGGATCCCCGGCCGGCACTGCAGGTAGGCACCGATGCCCTGCCACAGGTAGTCCAGGCTGCGGCTGCCCCAGTAATCGGGCACCACGAAGCTGCGGCCCAGTTCCAGGCCCTCGGCGATGTGGGTGATGGCATCGTCGGAATAGCGGAACAGCGACGCGCTGTAGAGCCCGGACAGGCCGTGCCGGGCCAACGCGTGGGCACCACGCATGATCCGGTACGCGCCAGCGATGCGCTGCGCGGCGGCGTCCCAGATCACGATGTGCTCGTACTGCAGGTCGTAGTTGTCGAGGTCACGGCTGCGGCCGGTGCCCTCACCCACCTGGCGGAAGGTCAGTTCGCGCAGGCGGCCCAGTTCCAGCAGCAGTGGCGAATCGGCAGTGCAGGTGGCCAGCAGGATCTGCTTGCCGTCGGCGGTCTGGCCCAGCTGGGTGGCGGCAGCAATGCCAGCGGCGACCTGCGAAGGTGGCACCGGGGCGGCCAGCGGCTCAGGGCCCGCGCAGGCAGCGGCATTGCCGGCCGCGCCATTGCGGCCCAGCGCATAGAGTGCGCGGCGTACCGCCAGCAGTTGGGCACCCGGGTCACCGCCATCGCCCAGCCGCATCGGCTCGCCGATGCTCAGCCGCAGCGGGCGGCCACGACGGGTGAACATCTCGCGCGCCAGCAGCGCGGTACCGGCCGGCTTGAACAGGGTCGAGGCGCCATAGAACAGTGCCGAGTTGCGCGCTTCCACCCGCACCGGCAGCACCGGTGCACCGGCGGCGCGGGCAAAACGGACAAATCCCCGCTGCCAGCGGCCATCGCGGATGCCGCGCAGCGACAGGCGCGAGACCTCGCCAGCCGGGAACACGATCACGCACTGCTCGGCGGCCAACGCCTGCTCCACCGCATGCAGACTGCCGCGCTGCGCCTTGCCGCCCAGGATGCGCACCGGCAACAGCAGATCCTGCAGCGGAGCGATCGCCCCCAGCAGGTCGTTGGCCACGATCCGCACATCGCGCCGGATACGGCCGACTGCGTCCAGCAAGGCCAATGCGTCAAGCGCCCCGGAAGGGTGGTTGGCGACAATCAGCAGGCGGCCGGTGGCCGGAATCTTCGCCAGCGCAGCCGGATCTACCTGGTACTGGCCGCCGATGAACTCCAGGCCGGCGGCGACGAAACCGAAGCCGCGCAGGCCTGAGCTGCGCTGCAGGAAGGCTTCGATCTGGTCCAGGCGCGACCAGCGGCCGACGCTGCGCAGCAGCGGCCGTGCCAGCTGGCCACGGCGGCCATGGAACCAATCGGGGAAACGTTGCTGGAGACGCTGTTCGAGTTCCTGCATGGCGGATCCACTGATGCCCGGCGGCCGGATTGGCCGACAGCCTGCGCCCGGCAGGCGGCAGCCAGATGGCGGTTTCGGGGCAGAACGATGACGGCCGGCCCTCTTGACGGCCGGGTCGCGGCCTGCGCGGTCGGGGGTTGGGCAGCCCCGTCTGTTGTCACGCTGGTGGAACACTGGGCCTCGAGGCCGGCCCCCAATCCCGTCGTGACGGCCCCTGCCGGGCCTACGCGGGCTTAACCACCGGCAACCGGTACGGGTTCACAATGCACAGGCGGCGCACCCCGTGTATCATGCGCGCCCATCTTTCCATCCGAATCAAGGGATATTACGCCTGATGTCCAGCTATCTCTTCACCTCCGAGTCGGTCTCCGAAGGCCATCCGGACAAGGTTGCCGACCAGATCTCCGATGCGGTGCTGGACGCGATCCTGACCCAGGACCAGCGCGCCCGCGTGGCCTGCGAGACCATGGTCAAGACCGGCGTTGCCATCGTGGCCGGTGAAATCACCACCAGCGCCTGGATCGACCTGGAAGCGCTGACCCGCAAGGTCATCACGGACATCGGTTACGACAGCTCCGACGTCGGCTTCGACGGCGCCACCTGCGGCGTGCTGAACCTGATCGGCAAGCAGTCGCCGCACATCGCCCAGGGCGTGGACCGCAAGAAGCCGGAAGAAATGGGCGCTGGCGACCAGGGCCTGATGTTCGGCTATGCCACCAACGAGACCGACAGCTACATGCCGGCCGCGATCCACCTGTCGCACCGCCTGGTCGAGCAGCAGGCCAAGATCCGCAAGAAGAAGAACTCGCCGCTGTCGTGGCTGCGCCCGGACGCCAAGAGCCAGGTCACCCTGCGCTATGAAAACGGCGTGGTCTCGGCCATCGACGCCGTGGTCCTGTCGACCCAGCACGCCCCGGGCATCAAGCAGAAGGACCTCATCGAGGCCGTCCGCGAAGAGATCATCAAGCCGGTGCTGCCGGCCAAGTGGCTGCACAAGGGCACCAAGTTCCACATCAACCCGACCGGCAAGTTCGAGATCGGCGGCCCGGTGGGCGACTGCGGCCTGACCGGCCGCAAGATCATCGTCGACACCTACGGCGGCTGGGCCCGTCACGGTGGTGGTGCTTTCTCCGGCAAGGACCCGTCCAAGGTCGACCGTTCGGCCGCCTACGCGGCCCGCTACGTCGCCAAGAACGTGGTTGCCGCCGGCCTGGCCGACCGTTGCGAAGTGCAGGTCTCCTACGCCATCGGCGTGGCTGAGCCGACCTCGATCTCGGTCACCACCTTCGGCACCGGCAAGATCAGCGACGACAAGATCGAGAAGCTGATCCGCAAGCACTTCGACCTGCGCCCGTACGGCATCATCAAGATGCTGGACCTGATCCACCCGATGTACCAGCAGACCGCGGCCTATGGCCACTTCGGCCGCAAGCCGAAGGAGTTCAGCTACCTCAACGGCGAAGGCGAGACCGTCAACGCCACGGCCTTCTCCTGGGAGAAGACCGACCGCGCCGCCGCCCTGCGCGCCGATGCGAAGCTGAAGTAAGCAACACGAAGGGCCGCTCACGCGGCCCTTCTGCTTTCTGTAGAGCCGAGCCCATGCTCGGCTTTCTTTTTCCTGCGACAAGAGCAGCCGAGCATGGGCTCGGCTCTACAAGAGCTACGCCACGCCGATACAATCGCCCCATGTCGACCGAACTGAAAACCCACCAGCTGTCCATGACCGTGCTGATGTCGCCGGAGATGGCCAATTTCTCCGGCAAGGTCCACGGTGGCGCGATCCTGCGGCTGCTCGACCAGGTCGCCTATGCCTGTGCCAGCCGCTACGCCGGCAGCTACGTGGTCACCCTGTCGGTGGACCAGGTGATGTTCCGCCAGCCCATCGCGGTGGGCGAGCTGGTCACCTTCCTGGCCTCGGTGAACTACACCGGCACCTCATCGATGGAGATCGGCATCAAGGTGGTGGCCGAGGACATCCTCAAGCGCAGCGTGCGCCACGCCAACAGCTGCTTCTTCACGATGGTGGCGGTGGACGAGGAAGGCCGGCCGACGCCGGTACCGCCACTGCAACCGGCCACCTCCGACGAGAAGCGCCGCCAGGCCGCCGCACAGATCCGCCGCCAGCTGCGCCAGGAAATGGAACAGCGGCACCTGGAACTGCTGGCGTCGAATCCGCCGTCGCCGGAGGAGTGAGGGCGTGCGGGGCACGCCCCGCACCCACCGAGGCAGGTAGCGCCGGGCCATGCCCGGCGGATACGCATCACCCGGTGTTCTGCACACCCTGCGAAACGCCGTTCACGCACGCCACCAGGGCGCGCAGCAGATCGTCATCCTCGCGCCCGCTGGCCCGCCAGCGCTGCAGCAGATCCACCTGCAGCACGCTGATCGGATCGACGTAGGGATTGCGCAGGCGGATCGACAGCGCCAGCCGCGCGTCGTGGTCCAGCAGCGTCTTCTGGTCCATCAACGCCAGCAGCCAGCGCCGCGTGAGCTCCAGTTCGCGCTGCACCTGCGGGAAGAAGCGCCCGTGCAGTTCACCCGACAACAGCGAGAACTGCTCGGCGATGGTGATATCGCCCTTGGACAGCACCATCGCGATGTCATCCAGGAAGGTACGGAAGAACGGCCAGTCCCGCGCCATATCGCGCAGGGTCTGTTCGTGGCCGGCATCGACCGCGGCCTGCAGGCCACTGCCCACGCCGTACCAGCCGGGAATCACCGCACGCGCTTGGCTCCAGGCGAACACCCAGGGAATCGCACGCAGGTTGCCCAGCGCTGCGTCCTGGCCGAGCCGGCGCGACGGCCGCGAACCCAGCGTCATCCGCTCGATCACGTCGATCGGCGTGGCGGTACGGAAGTAATCCATGAAACCGGGCTGGCCGACGAACGCGCGATACACCTCGCTGCTGGCCGCAGCCACCGCATCCATCACCGGCCGCCAGTCATCCTCGCGCGGCTCGGCGGCACGCGGGCGCAGGCTGGCGCGCAGCACTGCACCGGTGGCCTGTTCCAGCGAGCGCAGGGCCAGCGCGCGGATGCCGTACTTGCGATGGATCACCTCGCCCTGCTCGGTCACCCGCAGGCGGCCATCGATGCTGCCGCGTGGCGACGCATCCACGGCGTGGGTGGTCTTGCCACCACCACGGCTGATCGAGCCGCCCCGGCCATGGAAGAAGGTCAGGCGGATGCCGGCCTCGGCCGCCACCTCCAGCAGTTCCACCTGCGCGCGCTGCAGGCCCCAACGCGAAGCAGCAATGCCACCATCCTTGCTGCTGTCCGAATAGCCCAGCATCACCATCTGCACGTCATCGCGTGCACGCAGGTGCGCGCGGTACACCGGATCCTCCAGCAGGTCGCGCAGCGTGGCGGTGCCGCGCTTGAGGTCGTCCACAGTTTCAAACAGCGGCGCGATATCGAGCGGCACGCCGCCATCGGCATCGACCAGGCCACCACGCCGCGCCAGCGCCAGCACCGCCAGCACGTCGCTGCGGTCGTGCGCCATCGAGATGATGTAGCTGCCCAGTGCATCCCCGCCATGCCGCGCACGGGCATCGGCCAATGCAGCGAACACGGCGTCGAGCCGCCGGTTGCCTTCGTCGTCGCCTTCCGGCAACGGCACCTCACCGCTGGCATGCGGTGCCAGCAGGCGCGCGCGGCCCAATGCATCCAGGCCCTCCCACGCCGGGTCGCCGCCCAGCACCGCCGCCAGCGCGCGCGCATGCACGCTCGATTCCTGGCGCACGTCCAACCGCGCCAGATGGAAGCCGAACGTCTTCACCCGCCACAGCAGGCGTTGTACGGCGAAGCCACCGGCATGCTCGCCGCGGTTCGCGCGCAGGCTGTCGAGGATCAGCTGCAGGTCGTCGATCAGTTCATCCGGGCCGGCGTAAGCGCCCTCGCCGTCTTCCAGCGTGGCCTGCAGGCGCGCGCGCATGCGATCGTTGAGCAGGCGGTAGGGCATGTCGGCATGGCGCGGGCGCGACTGCACCTGCGGCAGCAGCTGCTGGTAGTGCGCCACGCGCGCCTGCAGCGCATCGCTCACGCCCACCCGCTCGGTGGACTGGCTGAGCAGGCTGGCCAGCTGCAGCAGTTCCTTCTGGTAGCGCGCCAGTACCGCCTGCCGCTGCGCATCCAGCGTACTGCGGATGGTGTGGGCATCCACGTTCGGGTTGCCGTCCATGTCCCCGCCCACCCACGTACCGAAGCGCAGCAGGCGCGGCAGTGGCAGCTCTTCACCATAGGTATCGCGCAGCGCCTGCTGCAGAGATTCGTACAGCACCGGAATCACGCGGTACAGCACCTGCACCAGATAGAAGCCGACGTGCTCGCGCTCGTCATCGACGGTGGGCCGCACCGGCGAGGAATCAGTGGTCTGCCACGACGCGGTCAGCGCCATGCGGAAGCGCGCAGCATCGGCGGCCGCTTCCCCCGGCGTGCGCTGGCCGTCGAGGTTGTCGACCAGGCTGGCCACCATCAGCTGCTCTTTCTCCAGCAGCGCACGGCGCACCGCTTCGGTCGGGTGCGCGGTAAACACCGGTTCGATATCGATGCGCGGCAGCCACTGCGCCAGTTCGTCCAGGCCCACGCCCTGCGCCTTCAGGTGCTGCAGCGCGTCCTGCAGGCCATCGGGCTGCGCACCTGCGGTACCGGCGCGCTGATAGTCACGGCGACGGCGGATGCGATGCACGCGCTCGGCGATGTTGACCACCTGGAAGTACGTGCTGAAGGCCCGCACCATGGTCTCGGCCTGCTGCGGCGTGCGCCCGGCCAGCCCTTCGGCCAGCTCCGACAGTGGTGCCTGGTTCTCGCGGCGGGCGATGGCGCGGGTGCGCACGTCCTCGACCTCGTCGAGGAAAGCCGCTGATACCTGCTCGACCAGCAGGTCACCGACCAGTGCGCCGAGCCGGCGCACGTCATCGCGAAGCGGAAGATCGGGAGAAGCAAACTCGATGCTGCTGCGGTACTCGTTCATCGGCGACGCACAGGCCTCGGTCAACGGATCCAGACCCCAAGCCTAAACCAGATTGCGCACGATGCTGCGATGCGGAAATGGTTTCATCTGCACGTATCTGCACGTATCTGCAGCAGAAGCAGCCGAGCGTGGGCTCGGCTCTACAGACATCATCACGCGCTATACCGTGTAGCGCCCGAGCCCATGCTCGGGCGGCGGCGCAGCCGCACAGGCGGCCCCTGTTGCAGGGGCCGCCCTCATGCAGGTATCAGCGCTTTTTCTTCGCCTTGCCCTGCTCGGCCGGGCCGATGGTCTGCTCCAGCCAGCGCTCGCTCTCGGCCAGCATGGTCATGATCGATTCGCGTGCGCGGTAGGCATGCGATTCGTTCGGCAGCATCACCAGCCGCGCGGTACCACCCAGGCCCTTCACCGCGGCGAACATGCGCTCGCTCTGGATCGGGAAGGTGCCGGAGTTGTTGTCGTCCACGCCGTGGATGAACAGGATCGGATCCTTGATCCTGTCGGCGTAATTGAACGGCGCCATCTTCTGGTAGACGTCCTGCGCCTGCCAGTAGTTGCGTTCCTCGGCCTGGAAACCGAACGGGGTGAGCGTGCGGTTGTAGGCACCGCTGCGCGCGATGCCGGCCTTGAACAGACGGGTGTGCGCCAGCAGGTTGGCGGTCATGAACGCACCGTAGGAATGGCCGCCGATGGCGATGTGCTCGCGATCGGTCACACCACGCCGCACCACTTCATCCACTGCCGCCTGCGCATTGGCCACCAGCTGTTCGATGTAGGTGTCGTTCGGCTCCTTGTCGCCCTCGCCAATGATCGGCATCGACGGGCTGGCCAGCACCACATAGCCCTTGGCCAGGAACGCCTGCGGGCCCCAGTAGCTGACCGCATTGAAGCGATACGGCGAATCGGTCACCTGGCTGGCCGCCGCCGCGCTCTTGAACTCACCCGGGTAGGCCCACATCAGCAGCGGGCGCGGGCCGTCGCGCTTGGGGTCGTAGCCCGGCGGCAGCAGCAGGGTCGCGGTCAGGTCGACGCCATCCTTGCGCTGGTAGCGGATCTGCTCCTTCTGCACGCCCTTCAGCTGCGGCAGCGGATGGGCGAAACGGGTCAGCGCGCGCGGTGCGGCACCGGCATCGGCCAGCGACTGCACGTAGTAGTTGGCCGGTTCGTCCGGGCTCTCGCGGCTCAGCAGCAGCGAATTGCCCTGGTTATCCAGCAATGCCACCGGCAGCGAATAGCTCGGCGCCTGCGAATGGAACAGGCGCGTCGCCTTGCCCGTGGCGATGTCGAAGCGGTCCACGAACGGGCGGTCGCCCTCCGGCGAAGCACCGGCGCCGGCCAGGTACAGGCTGCTGCCATCCGGGCTGGTCTGCAGCAGCGAGCGACCACGTTCATCGCTGGCCAGCAGCGGCCGCCCCGGATCGGCGTAACGGTCCTGCGCGTCACGATCCCACAGCAGGCGCGGCTCGACACCGGCGTTGTCCGGGGCGATCAGCCAAGTCTTGGTCCTGCGGGTCTTCCACCACGACTCGGTCAGCAGGGCCAGGTCGCCACGGCCCCAGTTGATGCCGCTCAGGCGGCTGCCAAGCTGGGCCAGGGTGACCGGCGGCTTGTCGAACGGCGCGGCCTGCATCAGCACCGCATCGCGCACCTTGGCCTCCCGGTTCGGATCACCACCGTCCTGCGCTTCGGCCCAGACCAGGGTGGCATCGGCATCACCGCGCCAGCTGATGTCGCGCACGCCGGTCACTTCGGCATCGTTGCCCGTCGGCAGGCCTTCCACCAGCGGGCGCACCGCCACGGTATGCACCAGCTTGCCGCTGGCACGGTCGATCACTTCAATGCGGCGCGGAAAACTGCTTACCGGCACCACGTAGGAGTACGGACGCTGCACCGGCTGCCGCAGTACGAAGCGGCCGTCGGGCGACACCGAGAAGCCCATGAAGATGCCGGCCGCACCGATCGCGCGGGTACTGCCATCCAGGCCGACTTCCATCGGCTGGGTAGTCGCGTAGTAATCGAACTGGCGAGCGTCGGCTTCGTTCTTCAGCAGGTCCTGGTAGGTGCGGATCGACACCACGCCGCCGCCCTGGCTGGTCTGCTGCACGGCAGGGCCGGTCGGGACGCCGTCGGCGGCCGGGGCTGGCCCCAGGTTGGCCGGGCGGGTGAACACCACCAGCCCGCGGCTGTCCGGCAGCCACTGGTAGCCGCTGCCGATCACCGTGTTCAGGCCGGCAACCAGGCGACGGGCACTGCCACCGGCCACATCCACCAGCCACAGTTCATTGGCGCCACTGGCGGCATCGACCTGGTTGAACGCCAGCCACTTCTGGTCCGGCGACCACATCACACTGGCGATCGACAGCGTGGCTGGCAGGCCACTGATCTGCCGCTCCTTGCCGTCGGCAACGTTCATCAGCCACAGCTTCTCGCCGAAGCTGAAGCGGCTGTCGGAGAACGTGCGCGGGTTGATGCGCAGGCCGGCCAGCTTCAGTTCCGGTTGCGCCACCACCTGGATCGACGGCAGCGACGGCATCTGCATCATCGCGGCCACGTCGCGGCGCGGCGACAGGAACAGCGACGGCGCGCGCGGGGCGTCGACCACCGCCTGCAGTGCGGCCGATGGCAGTTCGTAGCCATTGACGCCCTGCGCCTGCGCGGCAACGGGCTGCGAGGCGGCCGCCCAGGCCAGCGGGGCCACCGCCAGCAGCCCCATCGACAGGACCAGGCCGGTCCAGCGCCGTGTGCGGCGCGCGTGCATGCTCATCGTTCCACCTGTGTGATGCGTGAAAACACCGACCTTAACAGGCCGTGCACGCCGCCCCATCTGCCGATGGTTGGGTCATCCGGATGTCATGCCGGGGCCGCGATATAATGGGGGTTCTCCCCTGCCGAGGGGCGCTGCGACCGGATCCAATGAGGCCCGGCCAGGCTCGGTAAGGTGGCTTTGTAACAACGGCGCCCGGCCAGATGCGAGCACCCGCTCGCCCACAACCGGAGCACACGAATGAACGCTGTTGCCAAGACCTTCTCCACCGAAGGTGATTACAAGATCCGCGATATCACGCTGGCCGACTGGGGCCGCAAGGAACTGGACATCGCCGAGCACGAAATGCCGGGCCTGATGTCGATCCGCCGCAAGTACCAGGCCGAACTGCCGCTGAAGGGCGTGCGCGTGACCGGCTCGCTGCACATGACCATCCAGACCGCGGTGCTGATCGAGACCCTGAAGGACATCGGCGCCGATGTGCGCTGGGCCTCGTGCAACATCTTCTCGACCCAAGACCACGCGGCTGCCGCCATCGCCGCCACCGGCACCCCGGTGTTCGCCTGGAAGGGCGAGACCCTGGAAGAGTACTGGGACTGCACCCTGGACGCGCTGACCTTCACCCTGGCCGACGGCACCCTGACCGGCCCGGAACTGGTGGTCGACGACGGCGGTGACGTGACCCTGCTGATCCACAAGGGCTACGAACTGGAAAACGGCAGCGACTGGGTCAACACCCCCTCTGCCTCGCACGAAGAACAGGTCATCAAGAACCTGCTCAAGCGCGTGGCCAAGGAGCGCCCGGGTTACTGGGGCCGCGTGGTGAAGGACTGGAAGGGCGTCTCCGAAGAGACCACCACCGGTGTGCACCGCCTGTACCAGCTGGCCCAGGCTGGCACCCTGCTGATCCCGGCGATCAACGTCAACGACTCGGTCACCAAGAGCAAGTTCGACAACCTGTACGGCTGCCGCGAGTCGCTGGCTGACGGCCTGAAGCGCGCGATGGACGTGATGCTGGCCGGCAAGGTGGCCGTGGTCTGCGGCTACGGCGACGTCGGCAAGGGCTGCGCGGCCTCGCTGCGTGCCTACGGCGCGCGCGTGATCGTCACCGAGATCGACCCGATCTGCGCGCTGCAGGCAGCGATGGAAGGCTATGAAGTCAACACCATCGAGTCGACCCTGGGCCGTGCCGACCTGTATGTCACCACCACCGGCAACCGCGACATCATCCGCATCGAGCACCTGAGCGCGATGAAGGACCAGGCCATCGTCTGCAACATCGGCCACTTCGACAACGAGATCCAGGTCGACGCACTGGTGTCCTACCCGGGCATCAAGCACGTCAACATCAAGCCGCAGGTGGACAAGTACATCTTCCCGAACGGCAACGCGATCTTCCTGCTGGCCGAAGGCCGCCTGGTGAACCTGGGCTGCGCCACCGGCCACCCGAGCTTCGTGATGTCCAACAGCTTCGCCAACCAGACCCTGGCACAGATCGACCTGTGGGCGAACAAGGACAGCTACGAGAAGAAGGTCTACCTGCTGCCGAAGAAGCTGGACGAAGAAGTGGCCCGCCTGCACCTGGAAAAGATCGGCGTGAAGCTGACCACCCTGACCCAGGACCAGGCCGACTACATCGGCGTGCCGGTGGAAGGCCCGTTCAAGCCGGACCACTACCGCTACTGATGCCTGCGGGGTACCGGCCAGCGGCCGGCACTACAGGCGTACGCGGGGTCGGATCCCTGTCCGCATGAAAGGGCTCTGACCCCGGCAACGGATGCAGACAGGACGGGCGCCTTCGGGCGCCCGTTCTGCGTTGCGGCACCCGGCAAGCGATCCGCGCACCCTGTCACGGAGCACTAAGAAGCCGCTTGCTAGGCTTTACGCCCGCGTGGGCTGCCAACGGCAGGCCATGCGCCGGGACGCAGACACCAAAGGAAAGGACATGCCGCGCAACCGTGAACGACTGAACCGGGCCATGAAGCCCCTGATGCCCCTGTGCTGGGTGGCCCTGCTGGCCGCCTGCACCCCACCTGCCGGCGAAGCCGGCGCTACGGCTCCGGCTGCGGCCAGCGGACAGGCCAGCCCCGCAGGCAAGGCCGCCGACGCGCCCGCCACGGTCGCCGACACGAGCGCTGGCTGCGCCGATGCAGCGTCGCCGGCACAGACCCTGGTCTGCAAGGACCCGACCCTGACCGGCCTGGATGCGGACGTGGGCAAGGCGGTCACTGCCGCACAGGCCACACTCGATGCAGCAGGGCAGAGCAAGCTGCACGCCGAACAGCAGCGCTGGCAGGAGCACACCCGCGACCTGTGCACCGATGCGCAGTGCCTGCAGCAGGTGTACGCCGATCGCCTTAAGGTGCTGTCCGCTACGCGTGACGGCCTGGTCGACCAGGATGCATGCGAAGCCCCTGACGGCCAGCAGCAATGCGTGGACCTGCTGGTGCTGCGCGATCCCAACAGCCAGCTGGCGAACTTCAACACGCTGCTGGGTGAGAACGGCCAGGAAGGCCGCCTGCTGGGCTGCACGGCCGCCACGAACATGGGCGGCGGCCCCAACGCCCTGCTCGCAGCCAACTGCACCCAGGAAACCTCCACCGGCAGGCGCAACGTGCAGCTGTGCAGCAACCAGATGGTTGGCCAGTTCGCCCTCGAACCGGCGCCGGCTGCTTACGGCACCCAGGCCATCCGCCAGCTGCTCGGCTTCACCCAGCAGCACTGCGCCGGCTGACAATCGCCGGGCAGGCCCGGCGCTTTACCCTCATTGAAGGACGATGACCATGGCAACGGATTCCACCCTTACGCGCGAACAGCTGTCCACGCTGTTCCTCAACACCGAGCTGGGCGGCAACACCCGCCACCTGGACCACTTCTCATACGCACAGAAAGGCGCAAGCACCTATTCGTTCGGGCTGGTGCAGTTCGATGTCGGCGGCAATCCGCAGGCCAGGCGCTTCCTGCGCGACAACGGCTTCACCGATGGCGACATCGCACTGTTGTCCCAGCAGGGCGGATTAAGCACCCAGCAGCTGGCGGCGCTCGACGCCAAGTTGCAGGCCATTCCGCAGGCCAGGATGGACGAGCTCACCAACGCCAAGCTGGACAGCGCCATCGAGCGTGTCGATCAGGCCATCGCCAAGGTGCGTGCAACCAATCCGGCCGCGGCCGATGCCATCGCCGCCAACCCGGAGTTGCAGCTGGCCATGGCGGACTATGACAACCAGTTCGGCAGCATGGGCCCGCAGTTCATCAGCTATCTGGCCGGCAATGCGGAAAAGCTGCAGGGCGGCACCGTCCAGGCCGGCAATCCGCCGACGCGCGGCGACGTGCAGAACTTCGTCGATGCCACCAAGTACGGCATCCAGTCGCAGGCCGCCGTAGCCAGCCGCGATGAGCGCTTCGACCGGGCCATGGTCCAGATCGGCATCACCCCCACCCATGCTCCCTCGCACGGGTCACCGGGCACGCCTGCGGGCAACGGCGTGCTGGTCAACGGCAGCAAGGGCGATGAGGTGCAGGCCATGCAGCAGAAGCTGTCCGACCTGGGCTATCTGGGCAAGGACGGCAAGCCGCTGGTGGCCGATGGCGATTTCGGCCCCGGCACCGTGGAAGCGGTCAAGCAGTTCCAGCGTGACCACCAGCTCACCGTTGACGGCAAGGCCGGCGGCGCAACCCTGGGGGCGCTGGAGGCGGCCACCCAGCAGCATGCACAGGCGGCCGAGCAGGAGCGCACGGCGGCCGAGCCGACCATGGCCACCCCGGGCCACGCCGACCACCCCCGCTACCAGCAGGTCGTGGAAAAGCTGGAGGCACTGGAAGAACAGCGTCGCCAGGGCGGCCTGTCGCCGCTGTTCAATGACCGCAGCCAGCTCGAGAACGCCGCAGGCCAGGTGGCTTACGAGTCAAAGTTGGCCGGCATGAGCCAGGTCGATACCGTGCTGGCGCGGCCGGACAACCAGGGCGTGTTCGCGGTGCAGGGCCAACTCGGCGATCCCGCCATGCACCGCACCTACGTCGACCTGTCGCAGGCGGTGAACCAGAACCTGCAGGACAGCACGCGGCAGAGCCAGGCGCTGGACAACGAGCTGTCACAGCGGCAGACCCAGGAACAGATACAGACGCAGCAATCGATGTCGCGCTGATGCTGGATGCAGCCGATCGCAGCCGGGACGGGCGCCCTTGGGCGCCCGTTCTGCATTGAGGCGCGAGTCTCGGTCAAGGCAACGCCCCTGTCCCGCGCTAGGATGCGCCCATGACTCCGGCCATCAACCTGCTCAAGCGCGAGAAGATCGCCCACACCGTGCGCAGCTATGTGCACGACGCCCACGCCGAATCGTATGGCGGCGAAGCCGTCGACAAGCTCGGCCTCGACCCGGCCCAGGTCTTCAAGACCCTGCTGGCCAGCACTGAAGCACATGAACTGCTGGTGGCGATCGTGCCGGTGGCCGGCCACCTGGACCTGAAAGCGCTGGCCGAAGCGGCCGGCTGCAAGAAGTGCGAGATGGCCGCCGCCGACGCCGCGCAGCGTGCGACCGGCTACCTGGTCGGCGGCATCAGCCCGCTGGGGCAGAAGAAGCGCCTGCGCACGTTCCTGGATGCCAGCGCGCAGGTGTTGCCCACGCTGCACGTCAGCGCCGGCCGCCGTGGCATGGAAGTGGAACTGGCGCCGGCCGACCTGCTGCGCCTGACCGCCGGCCACTACGCTGCCATCGGCAAGGCACGCTGATGCGCTGGCCGTGGTCTGCGGCGCCGCCGCCCAGGCTGGAAGACGCGCAGGCCGATGTGCTGCTGCAGGACCTGCTGTCGCGCGACGCGACGCGCATCACCGACGCCGCCCGCATCGTCGCACGACTGTTCAGTGCACCGTCGCTGGACGCATTGGCCGCGCATGTGGACCTGATTGAACGTAGCTGCCACAGCATCACCCTCGGCGGCATGCTGATCAGCAACCAGGCGCATCTGGAGGCGGCCCTGAAACGGCTGCGTCACTGGCAGGCGCACGCAGGCTGCCTGTGCGCGCTCAATCCCGGCTACCCGTTCTTCGATCCGCGCCGCTTGATCGAACAAGGGCAGATGCAGCTGCTCGCGTTGCAGGAGGCCGAGGATGGTTGGGGCGATTGCCACAACGTTGCCTGCATGCACTGCGCCCAGCATTGGCAGGCCATCGACCGCGAGTACCACTACCCGTGGTGGGAATGGAAAGCTGCCTGAAGGCCAGGCAGCCAAGCATGGCGTGGCTCTACTGCGGTCCGTACACTCACGCGATGCGTGGATGACCAATATCGCTCACGGCCGCCAGTTCGCGTTGCTCTCCCAGAACTCGACAGAACGCCGGTAGGCCTCGCGGTCCAACGGCACGCCGGAACCGCCCTCTTCCACGCCCAGCGCATTGCGCATCATCGTGATCGGCGCCATCGGCACCTCTGCCGGCTCGGCAGTATAGATACAGCCGACGATGCCCCAGTCGGCCTCGATCGGCGAGCCTTCCTTCGCCAGCTGCTCGGCGCTGTACAGGATCACCACCAGATAGTTCGCACGCGGCGACTCCACGCCCTCGAACCAGCGCACCAGCACCGGCAGTTCGTCGCGATTGCGTGCCTCGTAACCACTGCGCAGCAGATGGCGGTTGGCCTCGGTGATCGGCACGGTCAGGCAGCGCGTGCTGGTCCAGTTCTCGTAGACGAACAGTTTGCAGAACGGCGCATAGCCGTCCAGTACTTTCATCGGCGCGTGCGCGTTGAGGTGCGCTTCGAACTGTTCGGCAGTGCAGTCCTGGATCGTGTTGCCACGCGGTACGCGCGGGAACAGGCGGGGACGGGCGAAATCGGTGAGAACGATGGACATGGCGCGGCGTGATCAGGGAATCCGCTGCACAGAGTACCTGCCCACGCCGCATGGAGGGCGGGATGCCGATGGTCACTGGCATCGGCAACCGTGTTGGCGCACCCTGCAGGCGACCCCATGCAAGGATTGCCGGTTCATGGATGCACTACCCCGCTCCGCCCGTCGTCGCCGCTGGCCGCGCGTGCTGGCCTTGCTCCTGCTGGTCCCCCCCCTGTTGTTCACCGCCGCCCTGCTCTGGCCGCTGTCTGCACCACCGCTGCCCCACCCCGGCAACAGTCACGTGATCGTCAACGCACGCGTGGTGGACATCGCCCGCGGCCAGGCCAGCGAACCCACCACGGTGACCGTGCGCAACGGCACCATCACCGCCATCGGTGAAGACCCGCCGGAGACCACGTTGCCGGTTCTCGATGCGGGCGGACGCTGGCTGCTGCCCGGTTTCTGGGACATGCACACCCATGCACTGCAGCTGTCACCGCAACTGCAGTTTCCGTTGATGCTGGCCAATGGCATTACCGGTACCCGCGACATGATGGACTGCCCACAGGCCACCGATCCGCTGATCGCCTGCGTGGCCGACAAACGCCGCTGGACCGCACAGGCCATTGCCGGGCAGCAGGTTGCACCGCGCTTCGTACAGATCGCCAGCTTCTATTTTGAAGACCCGGCGCTGACGCCAGATGCAGCGGCCGCACGTGCACACGCGTACCGCGCACGCGGCGTCGATGCGTTCAAGGTCTACAACCGCCTTCGCGCCGAGACCTACCAGCGGCTGGCCAGCGAAGCGCGGCAGCTGCATCTGCCCCTGGTCGGACACCTGCCCAGGGCGGTCCCGCTGGAAGCCGCATTGCACGCGGGCCAGCGCAGCTTCGAGCACGGCCATCTGTTCGTGCGCCATTGCTTCGACAACGCGGCGGCGTGGCGCGGTGGCACGCTCGACAGCGAGGATCCAACCGCGCTGGCCGAACGCATGGTCGGCGGCTACCAGCCCGCGCTCTGCAACGAGGCGTTCGGTGTGATGCAGGCCAGCGGTGCCGCGTTCGTACCAACCCATGTCACCCGCGAAGAGGATGCACGCGCGCGCGATCCGGCGTTCGTCGACGACCCGCGCCTGGCCTATCTGGATCCGCTCTCGCGCTGGGCATGGCGTGATGACCTGCAGGCCACCGTGGCGCGCTACCCCGGCCTGCGCGGCGAAGACGCACTGAAGGCCTACTTCGAGCACGGGCTGGCGCTGACCGGCACCGCGCATCGTGCGGGCGTCACCGTGCTGGTCGGCACCGATACCGGGCTGGGCGGCTTCCGCTACCACGATGAACTGCAGTGGCTGCGGCAGGCCGGCTTGAGCCAGGCCGACGTGCTGCGCGCAGCCACGCTGCAGGCCGCGCGCCATCTGGACCTGCAGGCATTGCATGGCAGCGTCGAGGTCGGCAAGGTGGCCGATCTGGTGCTGCTCGATGGCAATCCGCTGCACGAAACCGCCAGTACCCGCCGCGTGCACGCGGTGCTGCTTGCCGGCCATCTCTACGACCGCCCGCGGCTGGATGCGCTGCTGGCCTATGCGCGCAAGCAGGCACGTTCGCCCGCCGTGATGGCGCGGTTGTTGTGGGGCTTCCTCACCAGCCCCGTCAGTGCCGAGCTGTAGCGGCAGCTACAACGCCATCCGCTCGCGCAGTTCACGCGCCTGCCGGCGCGACACCTCCACCTCGCTGCCGTCATCCAGCGCCAGGTCATAACCATCAGCGATGCTGGGCGTCACGCCGCGGATGCGGCGCAGGTTGACCAGCGTGTTGCGGTTGGCACGGAAGAACAGATCCTGTGGCAGGCGTGCCTCCAGCGCGCTCAGGCTGCGGGTCAGCAGGGCGTTCTGGTCGCGGAACCACAGCCGGGTGTAGTTGCCATCCACCACCAGCCGGCGGATCTCGGACACCGCTACGAACCAGCAGCGTTCGCCCTCGCGCACGAACACCTGGTCCTGCGCGCCCAGCGTGCCGCGCGACTCCGGCGTTTCGGCCGCCACCACTTCGCGCTGGCGCGCCCGCTGCAACGCCTCCAGCAACCGCGGCGCTTCCACCGGCTTCACCAGGTAGTCCAGCGCATTGGCCTGGAACGCGCGCACCGCGTAGGTGTCGTAGGCAGTAACGAAGACCACGGCCGGCACCACCTCCAGGCTGTCCAGCACGTCGAAACCGCTGCCGGAGGGCATCTGCACATCCAGCAGCACCAGGTCCGGGGCCAGCGTGGCGATCGCCTCGCGCGCGGCCGGCACATCGTCGGCCTCGCCCACGCACTGCACCCACGGCAGCGCCGACAACAGCGTGCGCAGCTCCTGGCGCGCCAGCCGTGCGTCATCAACGATCAACACACGCAGCACGCCACTCATTGCGGAATCTCCAGCAGGGCCTGCATGCGGTCGCCGACCGGCTGCAGGGTGAAACGACCCTGCGTGCCAAGCTGCGCACGCAGGTAGGCAAGGCCAACGCCATGGCCATGGGTGGGCTCGTTGGCGCTGCCCAGCGGATTGTCCACCTGCAGACGCAGCACGTCATTGTCCAGCGTGGCACGGATCTGCACCTCACCGCCGCCCGGGCGGCTGGCGATGCCATGCTTGATCGCATTCTCCACCAGCAGCTGCAGCGCCATCGCCGGCAGCTGTGCCTGCAGGGCGTCGGCATCGATCTGCCGGTTCACCTGCAGGCGCTGTTCGAAGTGGACTGCCTCGATGGCCAGGTAGTCGTCCACGACCACCAGTTCCTCGGCCAGGGTGACCTGCTCGCTGCGGTTGTGTGCCAGCGCCTGGCGCAGCGTGCGCGACAGGCGGGTGACCATGTCGCGCGCACGCTCCGGGTCTTCCAGGATCAGCGCGCGCAGGTTGTTCAGCGCATTGAACATGAAATGCGGGTTGAGCCGTGCACGCAGTGCATCGCGCTCCAGCGCGCTGCGCTCGGCCTCGGCACGCAGGCGCGCCAGTTCCGCACTGCGTATCCGGCGCAGGCTGTGCAGGCCTGCCCAGAGCGCTGCCCACAGGGCCAGCATCACCGCAGTGGTGTACCAGTAGAGCAGCAGCGCCTTGGGGCTGAAGTCGGCCGTCTGCCGCCCCAGGCTCACCCAGTTCCAGGCCAGCGCCGAGTGCAGCGCGATGTTCACCAGCAGCTGCGCCACTGCCGCGCCCAATGCCACCGACAGCGCCAGCCGCAGCAACAGCCCGGCCGTGCCGCGCGCCCACCAGTCGGCACGCAGCGCCAGCGCACGGATGGCACCGCTGCACCCGAACAAGGCCAACGCCAGACCCAGCGTGATCAACACGCCTGCGCTTCCGGCATCGCTGAAATAGGCCTGGCGCAGGCCGATTCCGGCAACGCCATAGAGCGCCCACACCAGCGCATTGAGCAGCCAGAAGCGTACCGTCGAGGAGGAATCCGGCATGTCCATTTCGAGGCGTGTTGAAACTCAGTGGTGGTGGTCGAGGAAGGCCTGCACCTGACTGCGCAACCAACGCGGATCATCCCACATCAGGAAGTGGAAACCCTGCGCGCTCATCGCGATCTGCACACCCTGCAGTTTCGCGTACTGCGCCTGGAACACCGCGCGCGTGCTGTCCTCGGTGCCGCCCATCGGCTGGTAGCCGGCCCAGCTGCCCAGCACCAGCGTCGGTGCGGTGATCGAGGCGATGCTGTCACGCAGGTCGGTGGTCATCACCGCATGCATGGCATCGGCCGTGGTCTGGCGGTCGCTGGCTTCGCCCCAGCGGCCCAGCTCGGCCTGCCGCTGCGGATCGCGGGTCATCCCCGGCAGGCCGGCCTTCAGCTGCGCCTGCCATTGCGCAGCTGGTCGGCCATCGGCCGCACGCTGTCAGCGGTAGCCTTCGGGTCACGCGCGGCCGGCAGGAACGGCAGTGCGTCAACCACCACCAGCGCGCTGACCGCCTTCGGCTCGGTCTGCGCCATCTGCAGGCCCAGCAGGCCACCGAGGCTGTGGCCAACCACCACCACCGGCCCCAGGTGCTGGTCATGCAGGTAGGCCAGCAGCTGCCCGCGCATCGCCGGCAGGAACTCGGCCGGGCGCGGATCGGCCGCAAGCGCACCGGCAAAGCCCGGCAGCTGCACCAGATGACACTGCACAGCTTTCAGGGCCAGGCAGGTCTCGCGCCAGACCCCGGCGCTGCTGTTCAGGCCGGGGATCATCAGCAGCGGGCGACCTTTGCCGACCACCTCGACCTGCACCTTACCCGCCGCCGGGGCGCTGGCGGCGTGCGCCGAGCCGGAACCGAGCACGGCCATCGCCATGCCGATCATCGCCAGCCGGGCCAAGGCCTTCATTGCATACCAGAGTGCCAGGAATATCTTCATCATTTGCTCCTTCGTCGGGTGGGTGTTGCCGGGATGGGAACAGCGTGGCGCCGACCACGGCACCCGGGTTGCGATTTCGGAGCAGCGGCCGATCGCCGGGGCGAACGGTCGCAGGCGACGGACGGTGCACACCCGTACGAATTGACAACATCCATCTTGATGGAGCGATATACTGATCCGCACCCGCCGCTGCCGCCCGTACCATGACCGCCATCAGCTTCGAGTTCTATCCGCCCAAGACCGACGAACAGCGCAGCCAGCTGGATCGTGCGGCAGCCAAGCTGAAGGACTACGGCCCCGAGTACGTGTCCTGTACCTTCGGCGCTGGTGGCTCGACCCTGAGCTATACCTCCGAGACCGTGCGCCATCTCAACCAGCACCATGGCTTCGAGGCGGCGCCGCATCTGTCCTGCGTCGGCGGCACCCGCCAGGAGATCCGCGAACTGCTCAAGCTGTACCGCGCCATCGGCTGCCATCGCCTGGTCGCGCTGCGCGGCGACCTGCCCTCCGGCATGGGGTTTCCCGGCGACATGCGCTACGCCGCCGAGCTGATCGAGTTCATCCGCGCCGAACACGGCGATGCGTTCCGCATCGAAGTGGGCGCCTACCCTGAGACCCATCCACAGGCCTCCGATGCACTGGCCGACCTCAAGCACTTCAAGGCCAAGATCGATGCCGGCGCCGACGCGGCGATCACCCAGTATTTCTACAACCCGGATGCGTACTTCCACTTCGTCGATGCCGTGCGCCGGCTCGGCGTGCAGGTACCGATCACGCCGGGCATCATGCCGATCGCCAACTTCAGCCAGCTGCGCCGTTTCTCCGAGCAGTGCGGTGCGGAAATCCCGCGCTGGATCAGCCGCAAGATGCAGGCCTATGGCGATGACGCCGAATCGGTGCGGGCGTTCGGTACCGAAGTGGTCGCCAGGCTGTGCCAGCGCCTGGTCGAGGGCGGCGCGCCGGGCCTGCACTTCTACACCCTGAACCTGGCCAAGCCGACCACGTCGGTGCTGAAGCTGCTGCACGGCTGAAAGCACGCCATGCCACCACGATCGGCGCTACCCTGCGTCGATGAACCGGCTTTCTTTCCTGCTGTTGCTGCTGTCATTGTGCTCGGCGTTGAGCGTGGTCCATGCGCAGTCCCCACGCTTGAACCGCTGCACTGATGCACGGGGGCAGAGCGTGTACACCGACCGCCCCTGCGACAGTGTCGGCGCCCGATCGCGATTACCACCGCCCGCGCCCACCGGCAGCACCCTGTCGCGCGACACCCTGGGGGCGCGCTGCCCACGTCGCCTGAGCGAGCTGGTGGACGCACTGCGCGTCGGCATCCTCAGCAACGATGTGAACCGGTTGTCGTCGCTATACCTGTGGGGCGCAGTCTCCGATGCCGGTGCGCAGCGCATCCTCGGTCAACTGGAATCGCTGGCGCGGCGGCCACTGGTAGACGTGGTACCTGTGTATCCCTCACAGGCGCTGCCGCAATCGCAGGATGAGGATCAGGGCCCTGCGGCGCAGGGATCCGACCCGGAGCCGCCGACCGTGCGGCATCCGGTCGGCCTGCGCCTGGAACAGACGCTGCCCGGCAGCGTGTCGCGCGCTTCGACGGTGCTGGGGTTGCGGCGGCAGTATGGGTGTTTCTGGATCACGTTGTAACCGGACGGGTCGGAGCCCTTTCCAGCGGAAAGGGCTCCGGCCCCGGATTGCCGCGATGGGGTCAGAGCCCTGCTGCGCAGGGATCGGACCCCGCATGCCGGCTCACGCCGGCCACAGCCCACGAATCGCAGCGATACCCTGCCCACCATGGCGACGGGCTTCGGCGATATGGCCGGCGGCCATCCCACCCAACGCGTAGATCGGCAGCGACACCTGCGCGCGCAGCGCGGCGAAGGCCTCCCAGCCCAGCGGCACCGCATCGGGATGGCTGGCCGTGGCCTGCACCGGGCCGAGCACCGCGAAGTCGCAGCCCAGCCGCTGCGCCGCCTGCAGCTGCTCCAGGTCGTGGCAGGACGCGGCGACAAGCTGCCCTTCCGGCAAGGGCCGTTCCTGCAGGTCCTGCAGCTGCTCGCTGCCCAGGTGCACCCCCACGCCCAGTGCACGTGCCAGCGCCACATCGCGGTTGAGCAGCCATTGCACGCCGCGACGATGCGCGCGCACGGCCTGTTCGATCATCGCCTGCCGTTGCGGGTGTTCCGGTGGCAGGCGCAGCTGGATGCGCTGCTGGCCCGCCGCGACCGCGCGCTGCAGGCAGTCATGCCAGTGCTGCACGCCGCTGGCATCGTCAGCCGGCGCCGGCGTGATCAGGTAGCGGTCCGGTTGACGCAGTGCGGCCACCACCGGCAGGTCGGCCGGCGGCATCGAATAGCGGCCCAGCTTGTCCTGCGCCACCCAGGTGATCGCCTGGCCTTCGCGGCCACGCGGGGTGCCCTTCCAGCTGCGCACATGGCGCACCTCCAGGGTCAGATACTTGTCCGGATAGCGCTGCGGCACGTCCATCAGCCACTCGCCGACATCGGCCTCGATGCCCAGTTCCTCGCGCAGCTCGCGCACCAGCGCCTGTTCGGAGGTCTCGCCGGATTCGCGCTTGCCGCCGGGGAACTCCCACAGGCCGGCCATGTCGCGGTTCTCGGTACGGCGGTTGAGCAGCACGCGGCCACGGGCGTCGGTGATGACGGCGGCCACGACGTGGATCGATCGGGTGGGGGAAGGCATGGAGGAAGCATGCCCAGAACAGGGCGGCCGGCGCAATCACGGATCCGGTGCAGCTCCCCCGCAACAAACGAAAAGCCCCGCTTTCGCGGGGCTCTTCGGGATCAGCTCAGCTGGCCGTGGCAGTGCTTGTACTTCTTGCCACTGCCGCACGGGCACGGATCATTGCGGCCGATCTTCGGCTCGTCGCGCTGCAGCGTGGCCACCCCCTGCTGGGCGGCCTGCACCTGCGCGGCTTCCTCGTCGGCACTGTAGCCGCCTGCATCCTGGTGCTGGAACTGCGACTGGCTCAGGCGAGCCTGCGCCTGCTGGCGCTCGGCGGCCTCCAGGGCCTGCACTTCCTCGTCGCTGCGGATACGCACGCGGGCCAGCAGGGTCACCACTTCGCGCTTGACGTTCTCCAGCATGTCCGAGAACAGCTCGAAGGCTTCCTTCTTGTATTCCTGCTTGGGCTGCTTCTGCGCGTAACCACGCAGGTAGATGCCCTGGCGCAGGTAATCCATGCGCGCCAGGTGCTCCTTCCAGCTCTGGTCCAGCACGGTCAGCATCACGTGCTTCTCCAGCGCGCGCATGGTCTCTTCGCCCAGGCTGGCTTCCTTCTCGGCGAAGTGCTGGTTGACGCGCTCCTGGACCTTGCTGGCGATGGCCTCGGCATCCAGTTCCTCATGCTGCTTGACCAGGTCGGTCAGCGACATCTGCAGGCCGAAGTCCGACTCCAGGGTCGCTTCCAGGCCACGCAGGTCCCACTGCTCGTCGATCGAGTTCGGCGGCACGAAGCGCGCAACGATGTCGAAGATCACGTCGTCACGGATGCCGTCGACGTTGTCCTTCACCGATTCGGCGTCCAGCAGCTCGTCGCGCTGGGCGTAGATCACCTTGCGCTGATCGTTGTTGACGTCGTCGAAGTCCAGCAGGTTCTTGCGGATGTCGAAGTTGTGGGCCTCGACCTTGCGCTGCGCCTTTTCGATCTGGCGGCTGACCAGGCGGTCCTCGATGACGTCGTCTTCCTTCATGCCCATCATGCGCATGGCCTTCTGCACCCAGTCGGAGGCGAAGATGCGCATCAGGTTGTCTTCCAGCGACAGGTAGAAACGGGACGAACCCGGGTCACCCTGGCGGCCCGAACGGCCGCGCAGCTGGTTGTCGATACGACGCGACTCGTGGCGCTCGGTGCCGACGATATGCAGGCCGCCAGCGGCCTTCACTGCATCGTGGCGCTTCTGCCATTCGGCCTTGACCGCCGCCTTCTGCTCGTCGGTTGCGTCCTCGCCCAGAGCGTGGATCTCGGCTTCCAGCGAGCCGCCCAGCACGATGTCGGTACCACGACCGGCCATGTTGGTGGCGATGGTCACCGCGCCCGGACGGCCGGCGTTGGCGACGATGGTCGCTTCGCGGTCATGCTGCTTGGCGTTGAGCACTTCGTGCTTCACGCCGGCCTTGCTCAGGTGCTCGGACAGCATTTCCGAGGTTTCGATCGAGGTGGTACCCACCAGCACCGGCTGGCCGCGCTTGGCGCACTCTTCGATGTCGGCCAGCACCGCATTGAACTTGCCCTTGCGGTTGAGGAACACCTGGTCCGGGCTGTCCTTGCGGATGGTCGGGCGGTTGGTCGGGATCACCACCACTTCCAGGCCATAGATGCTCTGGAACTCGAACGCTTCGGTATCGGCCGTACCGGTCATGCCGGACAGCTTCTTGTACATGCGGAACAGGTTCTGGAAGGTGATGCTCGCCAGCGTCTGGTTCTCGCGCTGCACCGGCACGCCTTCCTTCGCTTCCACCGCCTGGTGCAGGCCATCGGACCAGCGGCGGCCGGCCAGGGTACGGCCGGTGAATTCGTCGACGATGACCACTTCGCCATCGCGCACGATGTAGTCAACGTCACGCTGGTAGATCGCGTGCGCGCGCAGGGCGGCGTTGAGGTGGTGCACCACGGTCAGGTTCTGCGCCGCGTACAGGCCTTCGGTCTCGCCATCGAGGATGCCGGCCTCGACCAGCAGCTGCTCGGCATGCTCCATGCCCGCTTCGGACAGGTGCACCTGCTTGCCCTTCTCGTCGACCCAGAAATCGCCTTCGCCGTCTTCCGCTTCCTGCTTGACCAGGTGCGGCACGACACGGTTGACACGGATGTACAGCTCCGGGGAATCATCGGCCGGACCGGAGATGATCAGCGGGGTGCGCGCTTCGTCGATCAGGATGGAGTCGACTTCGTCGACGATGGCGTAGTGCAGGCCGCGCTGGTAGCGGTCGGCCTTGGACAGCGCCATGTTGTCGCGCAGGTAGTCGAAGCCGAATTCGTTGTTGGTGCCGTAGGTGATGTCCGCAGCGTATGCTTCGCGCTTGTCGCTGTGCGGCATGCCCGGGTACACCACGCCCACGCTCAGGCCCAGCCAGTTGTACAGCTTGCCCATCTGCGCGGCGTCGCGGCGGGCCAGGTAGTCGTTCACGGTGACCACGTGCACGCCCTTGCCTTCCAGCGCGTTGAGGTACACCGGCAGGGTCGCCACCAGGGTCTTGCCTTCACCGGTGCGCATTTCTGCGATCTTGCCCAGGTGAAGCACCATGCCACCGATCAGCTGCACGTCGTAGTGGCGCATGCCCAGCACGCGGCGACCGGCTTCGCGGCAGACCGCGAACGCTTCCGGCAGCACCTTGTCCAGGGCTTCACCGCCAGCGATGCGCTGCTTGAACTCCGGCGTCTTGGCCTGAAGCTGCTCGTCGGACAGCTTCTCGATCTCCGGCTCCAGCGCATTGATCTTGGCGACGATGCGGTTGAGCTGGCGCAGCTGTCGTTCGTTACGACTGCCAAATACGCGGGTAAGCAGGCTGTTGATCATTGAAGGAACCGGGTTGGATGGACACGACGCCCGGCCTCCCCCTTGGGATCCGTCCGCCGCAAACGAAACAGGGCGCCTGGCGCCCTGTCGATGGCAACACCCATTGTAGCTTGGGACGGGCGCGAGGGGTTTCAACCCTTTGCGGTCGTCCAGGCGGCCGGGACCGGGGTCCTGGCGGCCGCGCTTCGCGCTCGCGGGGCATGGCCCCGCGCTACCGCCGGGATCCGACGGCGTGCCGGTAGCGCCGGGCCATGCCCGGCGTTGGGATCAGCCGCGGCTGACGCGGCCGACCGGCGTGTTGCCGCCGTCGCCGAGGAACTTGCGCGGGTTGACCACGTTGCCGTTCTCCCACACCTCGAAGTGCACGTGGGCACCGGTCGAACGGCCGGTGGAACCGGCCTTGGCCACTTCCTGGCCGGCACGGACCAGGTCGCCGGCCTTCACCACCAGGCGCGAATTGTGCGCGTAGCGGGTGACATAGCCATTGCCATGGTCGAGATCGACGACATTGCCGTAGCCGCCCTTCACGCCGGCGAAGCTGACCACGCCCTCGGCCACGGCCATCACCGGGTCACCGACCTTTGCGTGGAAGTCCATGCCCTTGTGGGTGGCGGCGCCGCGGCCGAACGGGTCGGCACGGGTGCCGAAGCCGGACGTCACGTAGCTGTTGCGGATCGGCATGCGCGACGGCACGGCGTTCTGCTGCAGCTGGTGGTCGAACATCAGCGATTCCATCACCGACAACTGGCGGCCTGAAGCAGCGAAGCGCTGCTCCAGCACCTGTAAGTCGGCGTTGACGTCCTTGACCGGGATGTCGCTGGTCGGGCCGCCTGCGTCACCGTCACCGAGGCCCGGGGTCTCGTTGAAGTCGAACTCGCCGTCCTCCAGCTTGCCCATCTGGGTCAGCCGTTCGCCGAGGGCGTTGAGGCGGGTCGCCTGGGCCTGCAGCTCCCCGAGGCGGGCCGCCAGCGCATTGACCTGGGTCTGCGCATCGCGCTTGACCTTGGCCAGTTCCGCATCCTGGCGCTCGACCTTGGCCTGCAGCCGGGAATCATTCAGCGCGCTGGCGCCAATGCCGCCAGCAAGGCCGATAATGCAGCCTACCCCGAGCACGCTGCCCAGCAGGGCGCGGGGGCGGTCCTCGAAATAGAACCGCAAACGCGCGATCGGCGACGACTTGGCCTGTCCTTCACGCGTTTTGATTACGATCTTCTTGAATGCCATCAGTGAGTTTTCATGTCTGAGCCGAAATCCAGCGTTCGCCCCGCGTCGGCACCGAAACCGGCGCTGGATGCGGTGATGGCGGACAAAAGCGGCAACCCGCTGCGGCGTGCCTTGTGGCTCGACGCGCTGGACCGTCAGTTGCGCCCCCAGTTGCCGCCACCTCTGCGCAGCCGTTGCCGGCTGGCCAATGTGGACGGGGAACACCTCGTTTTTCTCGTCGAGTCCCCGGTCTGGCATGCCAAGTTGCGGCTTGCCGAAGCCCAGCTGCTCGACGCGGCCCGTTCCATCGGGCTGAAGGCCACCAGGGTGACCATCAAGACTGCGTCTCCCACTCCCACGCGCTCCCCAGCGCTCGACAACCGGAATGGACCCCACGCAGTTTCAGCCGCCACGCACAAAGGGCTACGCGACGCCTTGGCTTGCCTGCAGGACGTTCCTTCGAAGCCGAAGAAACGGTCCTGATGGCAACGGAGCATCCGGCTCCGCTCCCCGTCGCGCGTGTCACCACGGCGTGAAACATTTCGGGGGCCGGGTCGCATCCTAGCGGCCATCCGGGGGCCTGTCGTTAGATTGTTGTTAAAACTGCGTTAAATTCAGGCTTCTGATCCAACAGGTTCACAAAACCGTGACCTTGAACCAGCCTTGACGTCTTTCAAGCACGCTGAATGCGTCGGCGACGGCGGAAACAAGAACGCCGCCCAGGAAGGCGGCGTTTTTATCTTTAAATTCAACAGCCTATGGAATCAGGCATACGCCGGGGTGGCGTATTCCACCGGATCCGGTGTGGCCGGCGAGTCGAAGCTGACCCATTCCCAGGCGCTGGCGTCGGCCATCAGGGCCCGCACCAGCTTGTTGTTGAGCGCGTGGCCGGACTTGAAGCCCTCGTAGGCGCCGAGCACCTGGCCACCGGCCAGATAGAGGTCGCCGATGGCGTCAAGAATCTTGTGGCGCACGAATTCGTCGGCGTAGCGCAGGCCGTCTTCGTTGAGCACGCGGAACTCGTCCAGCACGATGGCGTTGTCCATCGAACCGCCAAGGCCCAGGTTGCGCTCGCGCATGTACTCCAGGTCACGCATGAAACCAAAGGTACGCGCGCGGGAGATTTCCTTGGTATAGGCCAGCGTCGAGAACTCGATTTCCTGGCGCGACTGCTTGGCCGGAATCATCGGGTGGTCGAACTGGATGGTGAAGCCCAGCTTGTAACCCTCGTACGGGGTGAAGCGGGCCACCTTGTCGCCCTCGGTCACTTCCACGGTCTTCAGCACGCGGATGAAGCGCTTGGGCGCATCCTGTTCCACGATGCCGGCCGACTGCAGCAGGAACACGAACGGACCGGACGAACCGTCCATGATCGGCAGCTCGGCCGAGGACAGTTCGACGATGATGTTGTCCACACCCAGGCCGGCCAGCGCCGACATCAGGTGTTCAACGGTCTGGATCTTGGCGTCGTTGCAGGTCAGGCCGGTGCACAGGGTCACTTCGGTGACCAGTTCGGCCTTGGCCGGCACTTCCACCACCGGGTCCAGGTCCACGCGGCGGAACACGATGCCATGGTTGACCGGTGCCGGGCGCAGGGTCATGTAGACCTTGTCACCACTGTGCAGGCCAACGCCGGTGGCGCGGATCGTGTTCTTGAGGGTGCGTTGCTGGATCATGGGGATGGACCGGAAGTGACACATTAGATTAACACGCGCACTCCCCTACCCTGGCTGAAACGCCAGTGACAGCCACCGGCAGGACACACCGGCACGCCGCTGGGAAAGCGCGTGAAGCAGGGCGGCCGGGCCCATCCTGGCCCGGCGCCCGCATTTTCAGGACATGGTGGCGCAACCCGGGGAGGACAACCCCGGGCCGCCCCGCTTAGTCCGCCTGGCGGCGCAGGAAGGCCGGGATGTCCAGGTAGTCGTTCGGCAGTTCCGCCGCTGCCGGGGCCGAAGCCGCCGGGGCCGACGGGGCGGAAGCCGCCGCGGTATCGCTGCTGGCGCGACGCAGGCCCAGGCCCATGCCGCCCACGGCCTTGGACACGGCGTCGCCGCCGTTGTCGAACTCGCCGAACTCCGGCTGGCCGGTGGTGGCGTTGCGGACCAGCTTGATCGGTGCACGCTCGCCCGGACGCTGGGTCTTGCTGGCCGAGACGCGGTTGAGGCCAGTGGCCACCACGGTCACGCGCACTTCGTCCTGCATGTCCGGGTCCAGCACGGTGCCGACCACGACGGTGGCGTCTTCCGAAGCGAAGCCGTCGATGGTACGGCCGATCTCGTCGAACTCGGCCATGGTGAAGTCCGCGCCGGCGGTGATGTTGACCAGGATGCCGTTGGCACCGGCCAGGTTCACATCGTCCAGCAGCGGGTTCTGGATCGCCGATTCGGCAGCGGCCTGGGCGCGGTCATCGCCCCGTGCGGTGCCGGTACCCATCATCGCCAGGCCCATTTCGGACATGACGGTGCGCACGTCGGCGAAGTCGACGTTGATCAGGCCCGGACGCACGATCAGGTCGGCGATGCCCTGCACGGCGCCCTGCAGCACGTCGTTGGCGGCGCGGAAGGCCTGGATCATGGTCGCGTTGCGACCCAGCACGGTGATCAGCTTCTCGTTCGGGATCGTGATCAGCGAGTCGCAGTGCTGGCTCAGTTCCTCGATGCCCTTCAGCGCCACCTGCATGCGGCGACGGCCTTCGAACGGGAACGGCTTGGTGACCACGGCCACGGTCAGGATGCCCATTTCCTTGGCCAGCTGCGCCACGACCGGCGCAGCGCCGGTGCCGGTGCCGCCGCCCATGCCGGCGGTGATGAACACCATGTCGGCGCCCTGCAGCGCGTCCATGATGCGCTCACGGTCTTCCAGCGCGGCCTGGCGGCCGACTTCCGGGTTCGCGCCTGCGCCCAGGCCCTTGGTCACGTTGGTACCCAGCTGCAGCTGCAGCTTGGCACCACAATTCTTGATGGCCTGCGAGTCGGTGTTGGCGGTGATGAACTCCACGCCGTCCACCGCCGAGTTGACCATGTGCGCCACGGCATTGCCGCCGCCGCCGCCCACGCCAACCACCTTGATCACCGCATTGGGTGCCATCTTTTCGATCAGTTCAAAATGCGCCATGTCCGTGTCCTCGTTGTATCCGCTTGTCGGTGGCATGGACGTTCGGGCCTCCTGCCTTCGCGTGTCATGTTGCCGTTGCGGCTGTGTGGGTTGTGTAGTGCGTTGTTGCGTTGTGATGCGGGTACTGCGGGTGTTGCGCCGGGCCGGGCCCGGAGTTACGGGTTCCGCGTCAGAACTCGCCGCGGAACCAGGTCTTGAGCTTCTTGAACATGCTTCCAGCGCGCCCGGTCGGCAGCGACGGCCGCCGCGGGTGCTCGATCTGGCTGCCCATCAGCAGCAGGCCCACGCCGGTGGCGTGCACCGGGTTGCCGACCACTTCGCCCAGGCCGGTGACGTGCTGCGGGATGCCCACGCGCACCGGCATCTGCAGCATTTCCTCGGCCAGTTCGACCACGCCTTCCATCTTCGATGCGCCCCCGGTCAGCACCATGCCGGCGCGCACCAGTTCCTCGAAGCCGGAGCGGCGCAGTTCGGCCTGCACCATCTCGAAGATCTCCTCGTAGCGACCCTGCACGGCCTGCGCCAGCGAATGGCGCGGCATGCGGCGCGGCGGGCGGTCGCCGACCGACGGCACCTGGATGCTCTCCTCGGCCGTGGCCAGCTGGGCCAGGGCGCAGGCATAGCGCACCTTGATCTGCTCGGCTTCCGGGGTCGGTGTGCGCAGCATGTGCGCGATATCGTTGGTCACGTGGTCGCCGGCGATCGGCAGCGAGGCGGTGTGGCAGATCGCGCCCTGCACGAACACCGCGATGTCGGTGGTACCGGCGCCCATGTCGACCAGCACCACGCCCAGCTCGCGCTCGTCGGCGGTCAGCACCGCCACGCTGGAGGCCAGCGAGGACAGCACCAGGTCGTCCACCTGCAGGCCGCAGCGCTGCACGCACTTGCTGATGTTGGCCGCCGCCGACTGCGCGCACACCACCAGGTGCGCGTGCACTTCCAGGCGCACGCCGGTCATGCCGACCGGGTTGCGGATGCCTTCCTGCGAATCGTCCAGCACGTACTCGCGCGGAATCGCGTGCAGGATCTTCTGGTCGGCCGGGATCGCCACCGCCTTGGCCGCGTCGAGCACGCGATCCAGGTCGCCCCAGGTCACTTCACCGTCGCGGATCGGCACGATGCCCGGCGAGTTCTTGCACTGCACGTGGTTGCCGGAGATCGAGGCGTACACCGAACGGATCTCGCAGCCGGCCATCAGCTCGGCTTCTTCCACCGCACGCTGGATCGACTGCACGGTCGATTCGATGTCCACCACCACGCCACGTTTCAACCCGCGCGATTCGTGCGAGCCGATGCCGATCACTTCGATCGGGTTGCCCGGCGAATACTCGCCCACCAGCGCCACCACCTTGGAGGTGCCGATGTCCAGGCCAACGATCAGCGATTTGTCACCCTTGCGATTCATGTCCTTTCCTGCGTGCTTCTGGCCGGGGTCGCCGGCGTTTTCGCCGGCGTGGCCGGGGTACCCCAGCTCAGCGTGAAACCATTGGTGTAACGGAGGTCGGCGCGCTCGATCGGCGCGTCCTGTCGGTTGAGCTGCGGCAGCACCTTGACGAAGCGCTGCATGCGCGAGCGCGCGTCGTCACGGCCGACCACCACTTCGGTGCCGTTGCTCAGCACCAGCGACCAGCTGCCGCGCGCATCCATCGTCACCCGGCGCACGTCGACGCCGGCCGGTGCGAACAAGGCACGCGAGTCGCTGTACAGCTTCATCACTTCCTGGGTCTGGCTGTCCGGGCCATCCAGCTCCGGCAGTTCCAGGTCTGACAGTTTCTTCGGCGTGGGGAACAGCTTGCCCTGCTCGGAGACCAGGCGGTCGTTGCCCCAGCGTGCGAACGGCTTGTGCTCGACCAGGGTCACTTCCAGCACATCCGGCCACTGCTTGCGTACCTGCGCGCTTTCCACCCACGGCAGCTTCTCCAGCGCGTCCTGCGCATCCTGCAGCTTGACCGCAAAGAAGCCGGCGCGCGCGTACGGCAGCAGCACCTGCTGCAGCTGTTCGGCGGGCACCCGCTTGAACTCGCCATGCACGCGCAGCTTCGCCAGCGGCCAGCGCTCGGCGCCGACCCAGCCATTGACCACGGCCACCACCGGCAGTGCAACCACCGACAGTGCCAACAGCCAGACGAAGATGCGCAGCAGCGCGTTCATGCGTGCGCGGCCTCCAGGGTCTGTTCCAGCACGCGCCACACCAGTTCCTCGAAACCGATGCCGGCCTGGCGGGCCGCCTTGGGCACCAGCGAATGGCTGGTCATGCCCGGCGCGGTGTTCACTTCCAGCAGGAAGAAACGGCCGCTGGCCCGGTCACGCATCACGTCCACGCGGCCCCAGCCACGGCAGCCAGCGGCGCGGAATGCGGCCAGCGCGATGCGGCGGATCTCGTCTTCGTCGCCACCGTCCAGGCCCGGGCACAGGTACTGGGTGTCCTCGGCGATGTACTTGGCGTTGTAGTCGTACCACTGGCCCTTGGGCACGATGCGGATCGACGGCAGGGCAACGTCGCCAAGGATGGCCACGGTCAGCTCATCGCCCACCACCATCTGCTCCATCAGCAACTGGCCGTCGTAGCGCGCGGCCAGGGCCACGGCCTCATCCAGGCCCGCCTCGTCGGTGACCCGGCTGATGCCCACGCTGGAGCCTTCGTTGGCCGGCTTCACCACCACCGGCAGGCCCAGCTCGGCGGCCAGCGCATGCACGTTCGACGCGTCGACCTTGCGGTACTGCGGGGTCGGCAGGCCCAGCGACAGCCACACCTGCTTGGTGCGGATCTTGTCCATGCTCAGCGCCGAACCCAGCACGTCCGAGCCGGTGTACGGCACACCGAAGGCGTCCATCAGGCCCTGCACGATGCCGTCCTCACCGCCACCGTTGTGGCCATGCAGGATGTTGAACACGCGGTCGATGCCACCGGCGGCGAGCGCGCTGGCCAGCGCCGGAATGCCATCGACGGCGAACGCATCGACGCCGCGCGACTGCAGGGCTTCGAGCACGTTGCGGCCCGAATCCAGCGACACCTCGCGTTCACTGGAACTGCCGCCGAGCAGCACGGCGACGCGGCCGAACACGGCCGGGTCGGTCACGCGCAGCGGCGGGAAAGTCAGCGCGCTCACGCCTGGCCCTCCGCCTGGAAGCCTTCCACCGCGATCTGGGTGGCCACGGCACCGATGTCGCCGGCACCCATCATCAGCAGCAGGTCACCGTCCTGCAGCACGTCCGGCAGCACGCTGGCCAGCTCGGCGGCCTTGCCCACCACCACCGGCTCGCTGCGGCCGCGCGCGCGGATGGCGCGGGCCAGCGCATGCGAGTCGGCACCGGCAATGGGTTCCTCACCGGCCGGATAGACCTCGCTCAGCACCAGCGCGTCGACGCTGGACAGCACCGCGGCGAACTTGTCGAACTGGTCACGGGTGCGGCTGTAGCGGTGCGGCTGGAAGGCCACCACCAGGCGCTTGTCAGCCCAGCCGCCGCGGGCGGCGGCGAATACCGCCTCCAGCTCGCTCGGGTGATGGCCGTAGTCGTCGATGATGCGCACCTTGGCACCGCTGGCGGTGGTCACTTCGCCCAGATCATTGAAGCGGCGACCGACACCGGCGAAGCCTTCCAGCGCGCGCGCGATGGCGTCCGGTGCCACGCCCAGCTGCCAGCCCACCGCGGCGGCGGCCAGCGCGTTGAGTACGTTGTGCCTGCCCGGCAGCGCCAGCACCACTTCCTGGCTGGTGCCCTGCGGCAGGCGCAGGGTGAAGCGCATGCGCGATCCTTCCTGCACCACGTTCTCGGCGCGCACGTCGGCCTGCGGGCTCATGCCGTAGCTCATCACGTGGCGCGGGGTCTTGGCGGCCAGCGTGGCCACTTCCGGATCGTCGATGCACAGCACCGCCAGGCCGTAGAACGGCAGGCGCTGCAGGAATTCGGCGAACGCCGCCTGCACGCGGGCAAAGTCGTTGCCGTAGTTTTCCAGGTGGTCGGCGTCAATGTTCGTGATGATCGACATCAGCGGGTTCAGGCGCAGGAAGCTGCCATCGCTTTCGTCGGCCTCGGCCACCAGCCACTGCCCACCGCCCAGCTTGGCGTTGGCACCGGCAGCCAGCAGCTGGCCACCGATCACGAACGTCGGGTCCAGGCCACCTTCGCTCAGCACCGCCGCAGTCAGGCTGGTGGTGGTGGTCTTGCCATGGGTACCGGCCACGGCGATGCCGCGGCGGAAGCGCATCAGCTCGGCCAGCATCGCCGCGCGCGGCATGATCGGAATGCGCTGGCTGCGCGCTTCCATCAGTTCCGGGTTGTCTTCGCGGATGGCACTGGAGACCACCACGCAGTCGGTGCCCAGCACGTTGGCTGCCGAGTGGCCGCGCATGATGCGCGCTCCCAGGCTGGCCAAGCGGCGGGTTGCCACGTTGTCGGCGTTGTCCGAGCCGGACACTTCGTAGCCCAGCGTCAGCATCACTTCGGCGATACCGCTCATGCCGGTGCCGCCGATGCCGACGAAATGCACGCGCGGGAACGCGCGCACCAGGTCGTTGGTGTCGTGCAGGCGACGGATCATGCGCGGCCTCGCGCAGGGCAGGCGCGGTGGCATGCCTTCTTCATACAGCTTCCTCGAGAATGATATCGACGATGCGCTCGGCGGCATCGACCTTGGCCAGGGCACGCGCGGCTTGCGCCATCTGCATGCGGCGGGCGGGATTTTCGGACAGATCGCGCAGCAGTGCGGCAATGCCGTCGGCCAGCGTTCCGTCCTGCTTCAGCAACACCGCCGCGCCGCGCTCGACCAGGTACTCCGCATTGCGGGTCTGGTGATCGTCGACGGCAGCGGGGAATGGCACCAGCACGCTGCCGACGCCGGCCGCGCACAGCTCGGCCAGGGTCGACGCACCGGAGCGGCACACGACCAGATCGGCCCAGGCGAAGGCCTCGGCCATGTCGGCGATGAACGGGGTGATTTCCGCCTGCACGCCGGCCTTGGCATACGCCTCGACCGCCTCGGCATGCATCTTCTCGCCACTCTGGTGGCGCACCTGCACCGGCACGCCGGCACCCAGCGCGGCAATCGCCTGCGGCACGCCGGCATTGAGTGCGCGCGCACCCTGGCTGCCACCCACCACCAGCACGCGCAGCGGGCCGTTGCGGTCGGCGAAGCGCTGTTCCGGCGGAGCGATGGCGGCGATCTCCGCACGCACCGGGTTGCCGACGAATTCCTCGCGCTGGGCGAAGGTGCCCGGGAAACCGGTCAGCAGCCGGCGCGCATAACGCGACAGGATGCGGTTGGTCAGGCCGGGCGCACGGTTCTGCTCATGCACGATCAGCGGCAGGCCATGCAGGCGCGTGGCCATGCCACCCGGGCCGGAGGCGAAGCCACCGAAGGCCACCACCGCACGCGGCTGGCGTTTGCGGATGATCATGCCGGCCGCGCGCAGCGCACGCATCAGCCGCCATGGCGCCGCCAGCAGCGCCAGCTTGCCCTTGCCGCGCAGGCCGGTGATCGCCAGCGTGTCGATGGCGATGTCGTGCTGCGGCACCAGGCGGGTTTCCATCGCGCCGTCGGCGCCCATCCAAGTCACCGGCACGCCGCGCTCGCGCAGCACGCGGGCCACAGCCAGGCCGGGAAAGATGTGACCGCCGGTACCACCGGCCAGGATCATCACCGGGCGCGCCTTCTCGTTGGCTGCACTCATGACAGCCTCCCGAAGGTCGGTTCGATGCGCGACTGCAGGCGGCTGGTGCCGCGCGCGGCGTTCGCCGCAGCGGCAGCCGTCGGCTCGGCGCTCATCGGCACGCTGGCGGCCACCGGCGCGGCGGGCCCGTCCATCGGCTCGGCAGCGGCGTCTTCGGCGCCGCCGATGCGCACCGCCTGGCGGCGCTCGGCGCGCTTGAGCTCATAGGACACGCGCAGCAGCAGGCCCATCGCCACGCAGGTCATCAGCACCGACGAGCCGCCGGAGGAGATCAGCGGCAGAGTCAGGCCCTTGGTCGGCAGGATGCCCAGGTTCACGCCGATCGAAACGAAGGTCTGCATGCTGATCCACAGGCCGATGCCGAAGGCGATGTAGCCGGAGAAGTGGCGCTTCATTTCCACGCAGCGCATGCCCAGCCAGAAGGTACGGCCGACCAGCAGCGCGTACAGCGCCACGATCACGCAGGTACCGAGGAAACCGAATTCCTCGGCGGTGACCGAGAAGATGAAGTCGGTATGCGCTTCCGGCAGGTAGTACAGCTTCTGCACCGAATTGCCCAGGCCGACGCCGGTCCACTCGCCACGGCCCACCGCCATCAGCGCGTTGGACAGCTGGTAGCCGTCGCCCTGCTGGTCGGCCCACGGGTCCAGGAACGAGGTGATGCGGCGCATGCGGTACGGCTCGATGATCGCCAGCGCGCTCATGCCGACCAGGCCGATGACCACCGGCATCGACATGCGCGGCATGTTCACCCCGCCCAGCACCAGCATGCCGGCGGTGATCGCCAGCAGCAGGGTCGAAGAACCGAAGTCCGGCTGCAACAGCAGCAGCACCACCAGCGCACCGGCCACGCCCAGCGGCTTGAGCATCGCCGGCCAGGTCGCATTGACCTCGTCGCGGAAGCGCACCAGGTAGCTGGACAGCCAGACGATGTACAGCACCTTCACCGCCTCGACCGTCTGGAACTTGGAGATGCCCAGGTTGATCCAGCGGCGTGCGCCGTTGACCGTGCTGCCCAGGCCCGGCGCAAACACCGCCAGCAGCAGCACGAAGCAGCCCAGCAGTAGCATCTGGTTGTACTGCTCGATGGATTTCAGCTCGGTGCGGGCGGCGATGACCGCCAGCACGATACCCACCGCCAGGAAGATCAGGTGGCGGTTGAGGTAGTAGAACGGGCTGCTCATCAAGGCGATCGAGCTGGACGCCACCATCACCACGCCCACGCCGGTGAGCGCGATGATCGCGCCCAGCAGCCACTTGTCGTAGCTGCCTTCGATGGCTTCAAGGCGTGTTGCCTGGCGGGACAGGTCGTTCATCTCAGCGCACCTTCAACGTGGCCAGGCCGATCAGCACGAGCACGACGGAGATGATCCAGAAGCGCACGATCACGCGCGGCTCCGGCCAGCCCTTCAGTTCGAAATGGTGGTGGATCGGCGCCATGCGGAACACGCGCTTGCCGGTCAGCTTGAACGAGGCGACCTGGATCATCACCGACAGCGTTTCGATGACGAACACGCCGCCCATGATCACCAGCACCAGTTCCTGGCGGGTGATCACCGCGATCGTGCCCAGCACCGCACCCAGCGCCAGCGCGCCGATGTCGCCCATGAAGACCATGGCCGGATAGGTGTTGAACCACAGGAAGCCCAGGCCGGCACCGGCGATGGCCGCGCAGATGATGACCAGCTCGCCTGCGCCCGGGATCTGCGGGATCTGCAGGTAGTTGGCGAACACCACGTTGCCCGAGGCATAGGCGAACACGCCCAGCGCGCAGGCCACCAGCACGGTCGGCATGATTGCCAGGCCGTCCAGGCCGTCGGTCAGGTTCACCGCGTTGGAGAAGCCGACGATCCAGAAGTAGGCGATGGCCACGAAACCGATGCCGGCCAGCGGCAGCGCGACCGACTTGAACATCGGGATGTAGAAGGTCAGCGCTGCCGGCACGTCGGCCGTGTAGAACAGGAACAGGCCCGCGGCCAGGCCGAAGATCGACTGCAGCAGATACTTCCAGCGCGACTTCAGGCCGTTCGGGTCACGGCGGACGATCTTGATCCAGTCGTCATACCAGCCGATGGCGCCGAAGCACAGCATCACCGCCAGCACCAGCCACACGTAGCGGTTGCGCAGGTCCGCCCACATCAGCACCGACAGGGTGATGGTGAGCAGGATCAGCGAACCGCCCATGGTCGGCGTGCCGGCCTTGGAGAAATGGGTCTGCGGACCGTCCTGGCGGATCGGCTGGCCGCCCTTGAACTGGGCGAGCTTGCGGATCATCGCCGGGCCGAACCACAGCGACAGGAACAGGGCCGTCAGCGCGGCAAGGATGGCGCGGAACGTCTGGTAGTTGAACAGCCCGAACAGGCTCTCCAACTGCTGCAACCATCGAGCCAGTTCATACAACATGCGGGGATTCCTCTCCTTGCGCCAGCAGCGCTTTGACAATCGTGTCCATGGCGCTGCCACGGGAACCCTTGACCAGGCAGCGCACGCCGGCGTGCAGCTCGTCCTTCAGCGCCTGCGACAGCGCGTCATGGGTGGCGAAATGACGGCCGCCGTCGCCGAAGGCGGTGGCGGCGGCGGCACTGAGCGGGCCCAGCGCGTACAGGCGCTTGAGGCCGGCGGCGCGTGCGCGGATGCCGGCCTGCGCATGCAGCGCCTCGGCGTCCGGGCCCAGCTCGCGCATGTCACCCAGCACCAGCCAGCCCTCTTCCGGGGCAGCGGCCAGGGCATCGATGGCCGCAGCGAGCGAGCCGGGATTGGCGTTGTAGCTGTCGTCCACCAGCACCGCGCCGTTGCGCAGCTGATGGGCGATCTGGCGTCCCGGTACCGGCTGGGCCTCGGCCAGCCCGGCCGCAATCAGCGCCAGATCGACACCGGCGGCCAGCGCCAGGCTGGCGGCGGCCAGCGCATTGCTGACGTTGTGGCGACCCGGCAGGCCCAGCACCACGCGGGCTTCGCCGGTCGGTGCGACCAGGGTGAACTGGCTGCCCTGCGCACCGGCGCGGATGTCGCGCGCGGTCACGTCCGCCGAGTGTTCCAGGCCATAGCGCAGCACGCGGCAACGCGCCGGAGTGCCGACGAAGTGCTGTTCGAACCAGCGGCCGTAGGCATCGTCGGCGTTGATCACCGCCACGCCATCGGCCGGCAGCGCGGCATAGATCGCGCCCTTGGTCACCGCCACGCCGAGCAGGCTGCCCATCCGCTCCAGGTGGGCGGGGGCAATGTTGTTGACCAGCGCATAGCGCGGGCGGGCGATGTCGGTCAGGTAGGCGATATCGCCAGGCTTGCCAGCGCCCATCTCGTAGACGGCGTAGTCGGCATCTTCCGGCGCGTCGATCACCGCCAGCGGCAGGCCGATCTCGTTGTTGCGGTTACCCGGGTTGGCGTAGACCACCTTGTGCGCGTGCTGGGCCACCTGCTGCAGGATCGACAGCAGCAGGCTCTTCACGCTGGTCTTGCCATTGCTGCCGGTGATCGCGAACACCTCGGTGCCACGGTCACGCTGCATGCCGGTGGCGATCTTCGCCAGTGCCAGCTCGCTGTCGGCCACCAGTACCTGCGGCAGCTCGATCGGCAGCAGCCGCTCGACCAGCAGCGCACTGGCACCGCGCGCCTGCGCGTCGGCAGCGAAGTCATGGCCGTCGAAACGCTCACCGCGCAGCGCCACATACAGGCTGCCCGGGCCCAGGTTGCGGGTGTCATTGCTGACTGCATCGATGGCCACGTCGTCGCCGTGGATCTCGCCACCGGCCCAGTGTGCGATCAGCGAAAGCAGGGTGCGCTTCATGCGGCGCCCTCCCCGGCCTGTGCCTGCAGAACACCGGCCTTGGCCGCCAGTGCAGCCGCAGCCACTTCGGTGTCGTCGAAGTCATGGCGCACGCCATTCACTTCCTGGTACGGCTCATGGCCCTTGCCGGCAATCAGGATGATGTCGCCGGCACCGGCTCGCTTCACCGCCAGGCCGATCGCACGCGCGCGGTTGCGCTGCACGGTCACGGCATCGGCGTGCTGGAAGCCGGCCAGGATGTCGGCCACGATCACGTCGCCATCCTCGCCACGCGGGTTGTCGTCGGTGACGATGACCTGGTTGGCCAGGCGCTCGGCAATCGCCGCCATCTGCGGACGCTTGCCGGTATCGCGCTCGCCACCGCAGCCGAACACGCAGAACAGCGTGCCCTGCAGATGGCCGTGCAGGCTGTCCAGCGCCTGCTCCAGCGCGTCCGGGGTATGTGCGTAGTCGACCACCACGGTCGGCAGGCCGTCTTCGCCGCCGAGGCGGTTCATGCGGCCACGGATCGGCTGCAGCGCCGACAGCACCTCGGCGATGCGCGGCAGCGGCTGGCCCTGCGCGTGCAGGGTGCCGGCCACGGCCAGCAGGTTGTCCACGTTGAAGCGGCCCAGCAGCGGCGACTGCACCGCGGCATGCTGGCCGTCGATGACCAGCTCGAAGGCAATACCGCGCCCATCCAGCTGCAGCGCTTCGGCGCGCACGCTGGCGTCAGCGGCACCGCGCGAGCTCAGGCCGATCGGTTGCACGCCGGCAGGCAGGCCAGCGAACAGCTGGCGACCGAAGGCGTCGTCCAGGTTGACCACCGCCGCCTTCAGGCCCGGGCGATGGAACAGCCGCGCCTTGGCCGCGCCGTAGCTGGCCATGTCACCGTGGTAGTCCAGATGATCGCGGGTGAGGTTGGTGAACACCGCCACGTCGTAGTGCACGGCATCCACGCGGCCCTGGTCCAGCGCGTGCGAGCTGACTTCCATCGCCACCGCGCGCGCGCCGGCGTCGCGCAGCTGTGCCAGCAGCGCATGCATCTGCAGTACCAGCGGCGTGGTGAATCCGGTCGGCTCGACTGCACCATAAAGTCCGGCGCCCAACGTGCCGATACTGCCACTGGGCGTTCCGAGCAGGTGCCAGGCCTGGGCCAGCAGCTGCACGGTGGAGGTCTTGCCGTTGGTACCGGTCACGCCGACCATCGCCATCGCCCGCGACGGCGCGCCGTGGAACTGGTCGGCCATCGCCCCCATGCGCGCCCGCAGGCCCGGCACGGCGATCGCATCGGCCGGCGCCGGGAGCTCGGCCGGTGCCGGTGGCTCGAACAGGATGGCGCTGGCACCGGCCGCACGGGCCTGCTCGACAAAGCCCAGGCCATGCGCGCCGAAACCAGCGATGGCGACGAAGGCATTGCCGGGGCGCACGGCGCGGCTGTCCAGCACCAGGCCGGTCAGAACGGGATCATGGCCCGCCAGGGCCACGTCCGGAAGCAACTGCGAAAGCAACATCGAAGGACTCATTGCGTGCCTCCCGTAGCGGGCGGCGTCTGGGCTTGCGCGCTCGGCAGCGCGGCATCGAATTCAGCGGCGGCATCGACCGGCAGCGCGGTCTCGGCCGGCGGTGCGGGCAGGATCGAGGCCGAATGGCCGACCTTGCCCGACTGCTGTGCGGCCAGCCACGACTGCAGGTCGTCCAGCGGCACGTCCATCAAGCGCAGGGTGCCTTCCATCACGTTGTGATAGACCGGCGCCGACACCAGGCCACCGTAGAACTTGCCGGCCTGCGGATCGTTGATGACGATGACGGTGGCGAAGCGCGGGTTGGTGGCCGGCACCACGCCGGCGAACAGCGCGTTGTAATGGCCGCGCTCGTAACCACCCGGACCGGCCTTGCGCGCGGTGCCGGTCTTGCCGGCCACGCGGTAGCCCAGCACCGCCGCCTGCTTGGCGCCGCCCTGGGTGACCACCGTCTCCATCATCGCCACCACCTGCCTGGCGACGTTCTCGTCGATGATCTGCTGGCCTTCGTTGCGCTGGCCCTTGACGAAGGTCGGCGCGATCAGGCGCCCGCCGTTGGCCAGCGCCGAGTACGCGGTGGCAATCTGCAGCGGCGTGACCGACAGGCCGTAGCCGTAGGACATGGTGGTCTTGGTGGTCCCCGACCAGCGCGCCGGACGCATTACCACACCGGCCGATTCACCCGGGAAACCGCTGTGCGGCGCCGAACCATAGCCGAAGCGGCGCACGCCGTCATAGAAGGTCTGGTCCGGCATCTTCGCCGCAACCTTGGCTGCACCCACGTTCGAACTGCGGGTGATCACGCCGGTCACGTTCAGCACGCCGTTGTTGCGTGGCACGTCGCGGATGGTGAAGCGACCCAGCGTCATGTAGCCCGGGTTGGTGTCGATGATGGTGTCCTTGGTCACCACACCGGCCTGCAGCGCGGTGGCGATGGTCAGCGGCTTCATCGTCGAACCCGGCTCGACCAGGTCGGTCACCGCGCGGTTGCGGCGCGTATCAGGGATCGCGCCGGTCAACGAATTCGGGTTGTAGGTCGGCAGGTTGACCATGGCCAGGATCTCGCCGGTGGTCACGTCCATGATCACCATTGAACCGCCGGCCGCCTTGTTGGCCACCAGCGCGTTGCGCAGTTCCTTGAAGGCCAGGTACTGGATGCGGCGGTCGATGCTGAGGGTCAGGTCCTTGCCCGGCTCAGCGGCACGCAGCAGATCGCTTTCGACGGTCTCCCCCTTGCGGTTGCGGATCACCCGCTTCGCACCGGGCTTGCCGCGCAGCCATTCGTCGAAGGCCAGTTCCAGGCCTTCCTGGCCGCGATCATCGATGTTGGTGAAGCCCAGCACGTGCGCCATCGCCTCACCCTGCGGGTAGAAGCGGCGGAACTCGCGCTGAGCCGCCACGCCCGGAATCTTCAGCGCGACCACCTTCTCTGCCTCGTCCGGATTGATCCGGCGACGCAGGTACATGAATTCCTTGTCCGACTTCTGCGACAGGCGGCTGCTCAGCTCATCCACCGACATGCCGACCGCCTGGGCCAGCTCGGGGATGCGCTCGGGCGAACGCAGCAGGTCCTGCGGGTTGACCCAGATCGAGGCAACCGGCGTGGACACCGCTAGCGGCTCGCCGTTGCGGTCGGTGATCATGCCGCGCGAGGTCTTGATCGGCAGCTCGCGCAGGTAGCGGGCCTCACCCTGGCGCTGGTAGAAGTCGCTGTTGATGATCTGCACGTAGGCCGCGCGACCGACCAGCGACACCGAGCACAGGCCAAGCGCCAACGCCACCCAGCGCAGGCGCTGGCGCAGGTTGAAGGCATTGCGTGGACGGTTGCGACCGGCCTTGCTCATGGGCGCACCACCACGATGTCGGCGGCCTCGGGGAACTTCATGCCGAGCTTTTCGCGGGCGATGCGATCGACACGGTTGGCTTCGGCCAACGTGGCCTGCTCCAGCTGCAGGCGGCCGAATTCCAGGTTGATGTCATCGCGCTTGCGCTCGGCGCGCGACAGCTCGATGAACGTCTGCCGGTGACGGTGACGCACGAACACGACGCCGATCGCCGAGGCCACGGTGCAGGCCAACAGGATGATCAGCAGCAGTCGGCTCATGCGTCGGCCTCCCGCTTCTGGGCCACGCGCAGCACGGCGCTGCGGGCGCGCGGGTTGGCGGCCAGCTCTTCGTCGGTGGCCTTGATGGCCCCACCGATCAGGTCCAGCGTCGGCACGAACGCAACGGCCTCGGGCAGGCGGCGGTTGGCCGGCGGCGCCTTGGCCAGGCGATTCATGTACTGCTTGACGATGCGGTCTTCCAGCGAGTGGAAGCTGATCACCGCCAGACGGCCACCGGGCTTGAGCCGTTCCACCGCCGCATCGAGCCCTGCTTCCAGATCGGCCAGCTCGCGGTTGATGTGGATGCGGATGGCCTGGAAGCTGCGCGTGGCGGGATGGATCTTGTCCTTTCCACGCGGCATCACCGAGGCGATCAGCTCGGCCAGTTCGGCGGTGCGGGAGAACGGCTGCTTCTCGCGGCGGGCCACGATGGCGCGGGCGATGCGCCGGCTCTGGCGCTCTTCGCCGTAGGTCCACAGCACATCGGCGATCTCGCGCTCTTCCACGCGGTTGATCCACTGCGCAGCGCTTTCACCGCTGTCCGGGTCCATGCGCATGTCCAGCGGGCCGTCCTTGCCGAAGCTGAAGCCACGTTCGGCCACGTCCAGCTGCGGCGACGACACGCCCAGGTCGAACAGCACGCCGTCCAGGCCTTCGGCCGTCGCATCCCACTGCAGCAGCTGGGCGAAGCTGCCACGGAAGATGGACACGCGCGGGTCCGGCGCGAAATCACGCTCGGCAACGGCGATGGCTTCCGGATCCTTGTCCATGACCAGCAGGCGCCCCTCGGGACCGAGCTGGGTGAGCACGCCACGTGCATGACCGCCACGACCGAACGTGCCATCCAGATAACGTCCGTTTTCGATCACCCTCAGGCCTTCAAGGACCTGGGTGTACAGGACCGGCAGGTGCACCGCCGGCGACTGCGACACCGGAAGGTGACCGGCCTGCGCTTCTGGGCGCATCCGGGCACCCCGGCTCACAACTTCAGGTCGAGCAACCCATCACCCAGATCCTCGTCAGACAACGTCTGCTGGATCAGGGCCCGATGTGCCTGCTCGCTCCACAATTCGAACTTGTCGCCCATGCCGAGCAATACCGCCTTCTTCTCAATGCCCACCGCACCGCGGTGGCTGGCGGGGATGCTGATGCGACCGTTGCCGTCCAGCTCCAGATGGGCGGCCGAGCCGACCAGCTTCTGCTGCAACAGGCGCACGACGCGCTGGGTGTTGGGCTTGGACATCACATCGTCGCGGACCCGTTCCCATTCCGACTCTGCGTACAGCCACAGGCAGCCGGCTTCGAACGGGTTGTAGGTCAGCACGAGACGGTTGTTGCTGGCGCGCGCGACGAGGTCGCGGTAAGCGGTGGGAACCGCCATGCGCCCCTTGTCGTCAACTGTGATGGCCGTCTCGCCCTGGAACACGACGCCTGCACCTTGTCCTTCGCCCGGTGAAACATTGAACCACGAAAACCCACAAAACACCCGGATTTCCCTCTGATGCCCACCTTAGCAGCGGGCCGAGGGTTGTCAACAACTTTTCAGCAGGGAAATCGCCAGCCGCATCAATGGCTTGCAACAACCTTTAGAGAATTGTTCAAGGCTTATCCACAAGTTGCTGATCCGTCTCAATTTTTGAGATTGAACGGAAGTTCAGGGGCGTGGACGGGGCGTGAAACATCGGCCGCGCATTCATCAGAGCCGGGCCGGAAACGGCGCCGGACTGCGCAAACGGTGCACAATGAGGCCATGTGCCTGCTTGCTCTTGGCTGGATGCACCACCCGCGCTGGCGGCTGGTGATGACCGGCAACCGTGATGAGTTCCACGCCCGCCCCACCGCGGCGCTGGCCCCCTGGCAGGATGAGACTTCCGTCATCGGGGGACGCGACCTGCGCTCCGGCGGTGGCTGGGCCGGAGTCGGCGCCTCGGGCCGGATGGCGGTGGTCACCAACGTCCGCGACCCGCTGGTGGCCCAGACCGGACCGTCGCGGGGCGCGCTGGTGGCCGACTTCCTGCGCGGCCGCGACCCGGCCGCCGTGCATATTGATCGCTTGGCAACCGTGGCCGGTGCCTACGCCCCATTCAATCTGTTGCTGGCCGATGGCGACAGCCTGGAGTACCTGGGCAACCATCCCGCCGAACGGCAGACGCTTGGCCCGGGCGTACACGGCATGTCCAACGGCGCGCTGGACGCGCCCTGGCCGAAGACCCGACGGCTGATGGCCGCGCTGTCGGCATGGCTGGAAGCAGACGGGGTCAGATCCCTTTCGCAACGCGAAAGGGATCTGACCCCGGACCTGACCCCGCTCTGGAATGCCTTGGCCGATGAACACCGCCCCGCCGACAGCCACCTGCCCGACACCGGCATCGGCCTGGAACGCGAGCGCTGGTTGAGCCCGGCCTTCATCCGCGGCGACGACTACGGCACCCGCGCCAGCACCGTGCTGCTGATCGACGCCGACGGCCACGGCGAGATCCACGAACGCCGCTTCGGCCCTCAGGGTGTCTCCAGCGGACAGAACCACGTCATATTCTGACCCGGTCGTGCCGGCCGCTGGCCGGGTTCTCCTGCCGGCACGACCTGCACGCCGTTGTCGCCATCGACGCGGCGGCAGGCGTCATCGCAACAGGCCTGAAACGTCATTCAGCTTCCAGCGGCGACCGCGATCCGCCCGTGCCGCAGGGGTCCCGGCATTGCAGCCTGCCCACTGTGTCCTTTTCGCATTCGGCACTGTGTCTATAAATGTAGGCCCTGACCTCCCAGGGTGGTCGCGCCCGGCATCACGCCGCGCGATCGACCGCAACCACAAGGAGGCCCCATGCGCCGCATCCTCATCCTGCTCGCCACCCATCTGCTCACCCTCGGCCTGGGCTTCGGCCTGGGCGTCTATCTGCTGCCAATCCTGATCGCCCCCGATGACCCGCCGGTCGCTCAGGTACAGGCCGCGATGAAAGACGCCACCTACCGCACCACCTTCCGCCGCGACCTCAAAGGCAGCGATGCGGTGCACTGGGCCGAAGGCAAGGTCAGCGTCAGCGCCACCCAGGTCGCCTTCGACGGGAAGATGGGACCGGGCCCGGATTACAAGGTCTATCTGGTTCGCGATTTCGTCGACAACAAGGCCGACTTCCTGAAGATCAAGGCGCAGGCCCAGCGCATCGGCGAGGTAAAGACCTTCAACCGCTTCCTGGTCGAGGTGCCCGCGAACGTGGACGTGGACGACTACACCACGGTGGTGGTGTGGTGCGAGCGCTTCTCGCAGTTCATTTCCGCCGGGCAGTACCGCACGCCGGGCTGAACAACATCCCGAGCGTCTGGACGGAAAGCAGCCGAGCATGGCTCGGCTGTACTGTAGAGCCGAGCCGTGCTCGGCTTACCGGAAAAAGAGGCGGAGCCGGCCGATAAGCCGGGTTCTGTCGTGGACAGTCATTCCTCTAGGCGTTACGTCACCGCAACGCTCAAGCAACCTACCCGGATCCAACGCGGGCCGCGCCAAAGGATCCCTATTTGGTCTTGCTCCAGGTGGGGTTTGCCGTGCCGGTCTGTTGCCAGACTCGCGGTGCGCTCTTACCGCACCATTTCACCCTTACCGGCCTTCCGAAGAAGACGTAGGCGGTATCTTTCTGTTGCACTTTCCGTCGGCTTGCGCCGCCCAGGCGTTACCTGGCACCTTGCCCTATGGAGCCCGGACTTTCCTCGGCACCCCCGAAGGGATGACGCGACTGTCTGGCCGGCTCCGCCACGCGTATTCTAGCGTACGCACGCCCTTCCTGCCGTGCCGATCGCGGCGGCCGGTTCATCCACGCGTAGCGTGGCTCTAGCGGCCCTTCGCCCTCGCCATCACCACCGCCCGCGACTCCAGCACCACACCTACGATCAATTCCCGCACCTGCGGTTGCGAACCGTCCCATTCAATGCGGCGAACGCGCACGTCCACGCGATCGCCCGGCGCGTAGGCTTTCAACGCTTGGCCGACACCGAAGACGGTCTTCACTCGGGTACCCGCCACGGCCAGCACCTCATCCCCCTTGCGCAGGCCAGCGCGATGGGCCGGACCCTCGTCAGGCTCGGATTCGATCACGGTCGCGCCCCCCATCTGAACGCCGAGGACCGGGCGCAGCGCGTCGCTACGCGAATCCCCTTCCCCCGCCTGCTCGCGCGCCAATTCGGTGGCGCCCAGCAGTGCATCGTCCAACCCCGCATCGAAATAGGGCGCGTTGTCCACGAATGCGGCGCATTGCCACGACGCGCGCTCGGGCACCGGCTCGCGCCTCGCACGCAGGGCCTGCCGCAGGTCGCGCCATTGCGCCGCGCTGACGTACCGCTGCTGGCTGCTCACCAACTGCTGGTAGGCCGCCTCGATCTGTGCGTGGTTGTCGGCCCCCACCTGCAGACATGCCTCGTAGCTCTCCAACGCGTCACGTGCCGCGCGGTAGGTCAGGTAGTTGCCGTAATCGCGAACCGACTGCAGCCGATTGAACTCGACCAACCCCGGATCGAACAGCAGGTAGCCGACATAGTCCGGGCCCAGATCGGCTTCGGTAATGGCTGCAGGTGGCGGCGCTTCAGCTGCAGGAGCTGGCACATCGGCCAGTGCGAACAGCAGGAACAGTCCCTTTTCAAACATCTGTCTTTCCTCCCTGAAGGAGATTTGAGAGCTTCGCCCCTTAGCCCCCCGGAATTCGGCCGCTGCCGTGTTCCAGCGTCCCAGTCTGTGAACGAGCCATGCAGGTCTGCACGCCTTTTCAGGACTTTTCGCCCAGCTCCCGGCGAAGATCGTCGACCAGTCGCTTTCTGCTGCTACGGTCATACTCGGCCGGCGAAAACGGCATCGACGCACGCGCATAATCGTCGATCAATGCCAGCAGCGCCTGCCTGTCGACACGCGCATCGAGAGGCGTGTGGGTGTCACTGGCGAGTGCGACCAGTTGTTCCTGGAGCAGCTCCTTTCTTGCGATGCCGGCGCCGGTGGACGGATCTGCGATACACAGACCGAAGGTCCCGTTGAAGAAGTGCGGGAGCAGCAGTTGCGCCTTGTCGTGCGCAGCGTTGGCATCCCCAAGCACGCCTGCCATGTAGCCCTCGAGCTCCTGCAGCAGAACGTCGACCACAGCCGCCCGCTCACTGCCCGGTGGTGCATGATCGGCGATGCGTGTCCAGCGTGCGCAATCGGTACGGAAGTACTCCCCCACAAGGTCTTCGCTGATGGGAATGGAGCCGAACACTGCAGACCGGATGGTGCCTTCCTCGCAGGTGTAGGTGGGCTGCGGCACCGCGCCCACTGCAATCAGGCGACTTAGCCTTTCTTCTGACACATTGCAGAATGCGGCGAACACATCCTTTGGCAGGAAATGAGCCTGAAGGTAGGCTGTCAATGCCATCTCGAACAATTGCTCCCAAGTGGGGGATGAAGAGGCGTGTGCCGTAGCGTCTTCGCCCAGGACAGGCATTTGAAGACATCCCGAGCACCGGTCCTCACGCGTCAGAGGCCTCGGAAATGGGGTCACACTACGGACACCCTTCCGCATCGGGAGTATCCGCGCGGGCTCGACTGATCTCAATGTCGCTCTGCAGGACGTCCCGTCATGCCAAAGGCTGCTGGGTTCGTACGATCATCAGTGGGTCGATCATTGCTGCTCATCACGACATTGCCTGGCCCCTGATTCGTCCCTCAGCTGCGCACGTGAGCACGTTCACACGCCAGAGGTTGGCGCCCCTCCGGCGGATCCGAACCGTTTCGCATTTCGGGCCGCGCGCTCCCGGGCATGCCCCGGAGCGATCCATCAACTACCGTACAGCGCCTTGCGCGGTGCGCCGGTCAACTCAGCAGCCAGCTTGGCGGCAGTTGACGGCGGCAGGTGCTCGCTCAGCTTCGCGTAGACGCGACGGCCGTGTGCCAGCTGCGCTTCCTCATCGTCACCCGCCCCCTGCACCATCACTACGAACTCGCCCTTGCGCTGGTTCTCGTCGGCCTCGACCCTGGCCAGCAGGCCAGCCAGGTCACCATCAAGGACGGTCTCGAACAGCTTGGTCAGCTCGCGGGCGAGCACCGCCGGGCGTTCGCCGCCGAAGATCCCCGCCATGTCGGCCAGCGACTCGGCAATGCGGTGCGAGGATTCGTAGAACACCATCGTGCGCACTTCGCCGGCCAGCGCCTGCAGGCGGTCGCGGCGGCCGCTGACCTTGGCCGGCAGGAAACCCTCGAAGCTGAAACGGTCGCTGGGCAGGCCGGCCACGCTCAGCGCGGCAATGGCGGCGCAGGCGCCGGGCACCGGGCTGACCTTGATGCCCGCCGCGCGCGCGGCACGCACCAGGCGGAAACCGGGGTCACTGACCAGCGGGGTACCGGCATCGCTGACCAGCGCCAGCGACTCGCCGGCCTGCAATCGCGAAACCAGGCGCTGCGCCAAGGCCTCTTCATTGTGTTCGTGCAGGGCCACCAGCGGTTGCTGGATGCCGAAATGGGACAGCAGCTGGCCGCTGCGGCGGGTGTCCTCGGCACAGATGGCCGCCACCGAACGCAACACCTCCTGCGCGCGCGGGCTCAGATCGGCCAGGTTGCCGATCGGGGTGGCGACGACGTACAGGGTTGGCACACTCATTTCAGCGGTACTCACGGGGCAAGGGTAGAATCGTAGCGTGTACCCGGCCAAGGCCGCTGCCCTCATCGCATGGACCCGATCATGAACAAGCCCGCCGCACGGATCTCCGCCCTGTCGTTGTCGCTGATGCTGCTGGCCGGTTGTGCCACCACCAGCCTGACCAGCACCCCCGATTCGCCGGCCCAGAGCCAGGCGCTGGCGCTGATCGAACAGGGCAAGCCGCGCGACGCCGCACTGCAGCTGGAAGGCCTGGCCGCCACGCTGCGCGGCGGCGCCCGCAGCAACGCCCTGGCCGATGCCGCTTGGGCCTGGCACCTGGCCGGCGACAGTGCCCGCGCGCGCAGCCTGCTCGGCCAGCTCACCGCACGCCAGCTGTCCGGCGCCAGCCTGCAGCGCTACCAGCTGACCGGTGCCGAGCTCGCCTTGGCCGACAAGCAGCCGGCGCAGGCACTGGCCCTGCTGAAGGACCACGGCGATAACGTGCTGCCGGCGCTGCGTACGCGCTGGTACCTGGCCCGCGCCAGTGCCCTGCAGGGCACCGGCGATGCCTTCGGCGCCGCCACCGAGCGCGCCCGCGCCCATTCCAGCCTGACCGGCAGCGCGCGCAGCGAGAACCAGGCCGCCATTGCCGGCCTGCTCGGCACCCTCGACGACGCCACCCTGCGCAGCCGTGCCGCCGCCCTGCCGGCCAACGACCCGCTCTACAACTTCGCCGGCCGTGCGCTGATCGCGCGCGGCCTGCCGCTGCCGCGCCCGTTCGACCGCGATGGCGCGGCCCAGTTCGACACCAGCAAGCGCCCGCCGGCGATGAGCGACGGTTACCGCCCGCCGGCCAAGCTGGCCGTGCTGCTGCCGCTCAGCGGCCGCCTGGCCACCGCCGCACAGCCGGTGCGCGATGGCCTGTTGAGCGCTTATTACGGTGAAAGCCGCCGCCGCCCGGACATCAACTTCTTCGACACCGCCGGCACCCCGGCCGGTGCCCTGGCCGCCTATGACAAGGCCGTCGCCTCCGGTGCCGACTTCGTGGTCGGCCCGCTGGGCCGCGACGAAGTGGACGCGGTGTACGGCCGCCAGCAGCTGCAGGTGCCGGTGCTGGCCCTGAACCGTGGCAAGGACGCACCGCCGGCCGGCAGTGCCGGCTTCTCGCTGGCGCCGGAAGACGATGGCATCGTCGCCGCCGAGTACCTGCGTGGCCGCGAGCGCGGCAAGGCGCTGGTGATCAACAGCGCTGACGACACCGGCCGCCGTGCCGCCGCCGCCTTTGCCCAGCGCTTTGCGCAGCGCGGTGGCCAGGTGGTGGCCACGATCGGCGTCACCGATGCCGTCGGCGATGTCGGCGCGCAGGTGCGCAACGCCGGCCAGGTCGATGCCGTATTCCTCGCTGTGCGTGCGCCGCAGGCGCGCCTGCTGGCGCCGCAGCTGGCGCTGGCCGGTGCAGGCGGCGCGACCCGCGTTGGCACCTCGCAGCTGACCGTTGGCAGCGGCAAGGTGGAAGAAGACGTGGCGCTGGACGGCATCGTCTATCCGAACGAAGCCTGGAACGTGCGCAGTGTGTCCGGCCTGCCGTCGGCCAGCCAGGTGGCCAGCACCCTGCCGAGCGCACGCGGTGCGGCCGGCCGCCTGTTCGCCTTCGGTGCCGACGCCTGGAAGATCACCGCCTACCTGGACAAGCTGTCCAACGAAGGCGGCCTGGACGGTGCCACCGGCACCCTGTTCCTGGACAGCAACGGCAACATCCTGCGCCAGCCGGCCTGGTCCACCTTCAATGGCGGCCGGCCGATGCCGATCATCGGTGGTCGCTGAGCGCAGCCAACGGGGCTCGGCGGTGGAAGCCGCCGCCGAGCAGCACCTGCAACAGGCCGGACTGCGGCCGCGTGCGCGCAACGTGCGCTATCGCGGCGGTGAACTGGACCTGGTGATGGACGATGCCGGCACCGTGGTGTTCGTCGAAGTGCGCTATCGCGCGCGATCCGATTTCGGTGGCGGCGCCGCTTCGGTGGATGCGCGCAAATGCCGGCGCCTGGCCCATGCCGCGCAGCTGTACCTGCAGGACAACCCGGCGCTGGCCAATGCACCCTGCCGCTTCGATGTGGTGGAAGCCAGTGGCGAACCGCCGCAGCTGCGGTGGCTGCGGGATGCATTCCGGCTGGATGATTGCTGATGGGTACCGTCCGCTCTGGTAGAGGCCGACCTTGGTCGGCGCTTGTGTGCCAACCAAGGTTGGCAGCGCCAGAGCGCAGCCTGGCCGGCACGACCACGGTGCGTGACTGATGCCGTCGATCATCACCCATGCCGCTGTGCCGCTGGCGCTATGGTGCGCCGCGGATCGTGGCCGCATTCCACCGCGCCTGCTGGCGGCAGGCGCGATCGCAGCGATGTTGCCCGATGCCGATGTACTGGCCTTTGCGCTGCACATTCCCTATGCCGATGCCTTCGGCCATCGCGGCGCCAGCCACTCGCTGCTGTTTGCCGGCGTGCTGGCAGCATTGGCCGCGGCGTTGGCGTTCTTGGGTAGTCGCCGACCTTGGTCGCCGGGTGTGTGCCAACCAAGGTTGGCATCTACCGTACAAGCCGCGGTATTCGTCTTCGTCTGCGCCGCCAGCCATCCGCTGCTGGATGCGATGACCTCCGGTGGCCTGGGCGTTGCGCTGGCCTGGCCGTGGAGCGAACACCGCTTCTTCGCACCGTGGCGCCCCATCCGCGTGTCACCGTTCGCGCCACAGTTCTTCAGCGCACGCGGCGTGGCTACCCTGCTCTCCGAACTGCGCTGGGTGTGGCTGCCACTGGCCGGCGCCGTTGTCGCCTGGAAACTGATCCAACCCGCTCCTGCTGCCCCACGAGATCCGTCATGAGTCCTGCCCTGCCTGCTGCCCTGGTTGCCGAACTGTCCACCCTGCTGGGCACGGAGGGCTGGCGCATGGATGACGGCGCGCTGGAGGCGAATGCGCAGGACAACTCATGGCGCCATCAGCGGCCGGCGGCGGTGGCGCTACCCGCCGACATCGAGCAGGTGCAGGAATTGGTGCGTGCATGCCGCGCGCATGGCGTGGCGCTGGTCGCGCGCGGTGCCGGTACCGGCACCACCGGTGCCGCGGTCCCGCAGCCGGGCAGCATCGTACTCTCGTTCACCCGCATGGACCGCATCGTCGAGATCCGCGCCGGTGATCGCTGCGCGGTCGTGCAGCCGGGCGTGTTGAACGGCACGCTGCAGCAGGCGCTGGCGCCGCACGGCCTGTTCTGGGCGCCGGACCCGTCCAGCGCCGAGATCTGCAGCATCGGCGGCAACCTGGCCTGCAATGCGGGCGGCCCGCGCGCGGTAAAGTACGGCACCAGCCGCGACAACGTACTGGGCCTGGTGGCGGTGACCGGAACCGGCGACGTGATCCGTTGCGGCGGCGCCTACACCAAGGATGCCACCGGCTATGACCTCACCCATCTGCTGGTGGGCAGCGAAGGCACGCTGGCACTGATCGTGGAAGCCACGCTGAAACTGACCCCGTTGCCGGTCAGCCAGGCCGGCCTGCGCGTGTTGTACCGCGATGCCGATGCCGCCGCGGCCGCCGTGTCGCGGTTGATGTCGCAGCCAGTGGTACCCACCCGCCTGGAATTCATGGATGCGCGCAGCCTGGAGCTGCTGCGGCTGAATGGTGCCGATGTGCCGGAGGCAGGCGCGATGCTGCTGGTCGAGGCCGATGGTGACCACGACACCCTGCCCTATCTGTTGCAGGCATTGGCCAGCGCCGCCGAAGGCGACGGCATGATCGAGCTGGACGTGGCGATGGAAGGCCGCGCGCGCGACCAGCTGTGGGCGGCGCGCAAGGCGCTGTCGCCTGCGCTGCGCAGCGTCGCGCCGGGCAAGATCAATGAAGACGTGGTGGTTCCGGTGTCGCGCATTCCGGAACTGGTGGCCGGCGTGCAGGCCCTGGCACGGGAGTACGCGCTCACCATCGTCACCTTCGGCCACGCCGGCAACGGCAACCTGCACGTCAACATCCTCTATCACCCGGAGGATGCAGATGAAAACACGCGCGCGCATGCCGCGCTGCCGAAGATCTTCGAGCTGACGCTGGCACTGGGTGGCACGTTGTCGGGCGAACACGGCATCGGCCTGGCCAAGCGCGATTTCATGGCGCAGGCGTTCACACCGGCTACGCTGGCGACGATGCGCGCGATCAAGGCCGCGCTGGACCCGGACGGTATCCTCAACCCGGGCAAGGTACTGCCGCCGGCATAGACCGCGCGCACTCCTTCGCACTCCTGTAGAGCCGAGCCCATGCTCGGCTGCTCTTCGACCAGATCGCGATGAAGCCCGCGCTGCGCGCGCAAGCCGAGCGTGGGCTCGGCTCTACAACCACGTGTCGTTCACCCTCACACTCCTGTGGAGCCGAGCCATGCTCGGCCCCTCTTCGGCCACATCGCGATGAAGCCCGCACCGCGTGGCAAGCCGAGCGTGGGCTCGGCTCTACACCGGCGTGTCGCCTGCAATATCGATCAGGGTCTGCCGGAAGGTGGGCAGCAGCACGCGGTTGCCATGCCCGCTCAGGTGATCGTTGTCGAAGAACAGCGGCTCCCCGTCTTTCACCGCCGAACAGGTCGTTGGCCCGCACAGCAGCGGCAGCGGATCCCATACCGTCAGCGATGGATAGCGCACCGCCAGTTCGGACAGCAACGCCATCTGCGGCGCGCGCAGCCTTTCCAGGTCGGCGCGCGGCATGCTCAGGCCCCCGGCACAGGCCGGGTTGCGGCGGTTGAACCAGTCCGAACAGCGGTACGCACCGGCCTTGAACAACGGCAGCGGCGCATCCACAACCACGTGCACACCCAGCTTCTGCAAACGCCCCAGCACTCGATCGGCTTCATCGCGTGCAGCTTGTGCATGCGCGGGCGTGCGCTCGGCCAGCAGTTGCCCATAGATTTCCTGTGCATCCTGCCGCCGCCAGTCGAATCCGCGCAGCTCCGGCATGCGCAAGGCCGCCAGCAGCACGATGTCACCCGGGCGTGCCTCGCGCTCGATGGTCGACAGCGTGTGCTCAATGAAGTCCTGGCAATCGGCTGGACTGGCCCGCAGCAGATTGACGAAGCTGCAGCCGCCGCGATCCTGCTGGCGCGCCTCCATGCCGGTCTGGCGCGCGACCATGCTGGTCATCGTGCGATACGCCGCCGCGTGCGAATCGCCGGACACGAACAGGCGCCGTCCTTCAAGCGCCGGCGCACTCACCGGCTCCAATGGGCGCCACGCGGGGTAGCGACGCGCCTGCCATGCATAGCCGTCACGGGTAACGCTCAGCGAGACCTGCTCGTGGTACTCCACGGTGGCCCAGGCACCCGCACCACACAGCGCCACCACCGGCAACGCCATCGCCAGCACCTTGGCCGGTGCCAGGCGCAGCAGCGGCGCCGCACTGCGCAGCGGACGCTCGATGAAGTGATACGACGCAGCCGATACCGCCAGCAGCAACACCGGGTACAGCCACAGCGCGGCACCGTGCAGGCCGTAGGTCCAGCGCAGCAGCACCAGCAGCGGCCAATGCCACAGGTACAGCGAATAGGACAACCGGCCCAGGTAGGCCAGCGGTGCGCAGCCCAGCGCGCGGGCGAGGCGCGATGTCCCCGGCGCCGACACGCTTGCCAACAGCAGCAGGGTACCGGCCACGGTGGCCAGCACACCCGGCACCGGCATCGCCAGCTGCGGGGCGATCACCACGCCTGCGGCCAGCAGCGTCAGGCCGGCCGCTGCAACCGCACCACCGTTCTGGCCCGGCGTACGCGTACGCATCCACTGGTACAGCAGCGCGCCCGCAGCCAGCTCCCAGAACCGCGCCGGCAGCAGATAGAACGCTGCCGCTGGTGCCGTCTGCGCCTGCCAGCCCGCCCACGCCAGCGACAGCACGGTGAGCCCCGGCAACAGCCAACGCGACCACGGCCAGCGCTCACGCCCGCGCAGCCAGACGAAGAACAGCAGCGGGAAGACCAGGTAGAACTGCTCCTCCACCCCCAGCGTCCACGTGTGCAGGAACGGGTTGAGTTCGGCGCCGGGTGAGAAGTAATCGTCCTGCTGGCCAGCCAGCACGATGTTGCTGAAGCCGACCAGCGCGGCCCAGCCGGTCTGGTCGAACTGTTCATTGCGCCACGCACGGGGAATGAACAGCGCAGACAGTATGAAGGTGGCCACCAGCATGACCAGCAGCGCCGGCAACAGGCGCAGCACGCGGCGCCGGTAGAAGTCGAGCAGCATCGCGCCCAGTGACGCATGGACGCGTGTGGCCAACGACTGGCTGATCACAAAGCCGGAGACCACGAAAAACAGGTCCACACCGGTGAAGCCACCCGGTAACCAGGCTGCGTTGGTGTGAAACAGGATGACGGCCAGCACCGCCAATGCACGCAGGCCATCGATGGCAGCGTTGTGGGAACGTTCGGGAGCAGACATGCGGGTGACCGGCAGCGAGCGATCCGGCAGCATCGCCACCGCTTGCGCAGTCATTCAATGGACGATCGCGACAGACATGGACATCGTTCAGGTCCGGTCCCGGAGTGACGCGATTGTAGAGCCGAGCCATGCTCGGCTGCTCTTCGTTCAGATCGCGATGAGCCGAGCATAGGCTCGGCTCTACGGCAGCAGCCAGGGGTCAGAGCCCATTGCCGTGGCAATGGGATCCGACCCCGCTGCACGCCCGCTTACCAGGCCTTGCGCAGGCCCAGCTGGCCGCCCACGTTGCGGTAACCGTGGTCGCCGCGCTGCACGGTCACGCCACCCCACGCCCCCCAGCGCTGGCCCAGCTTCAACTCGGCACCGGCCTGCACCTCATAACGGTTGCGCGGCACGTCTGCGCCCAGCGTGTCACCGTTGAACTGCAATGTGCTCGTGCCGCTTCCACGCAGCCAGTTCACGCCCAGGTACGGCTGCACTGTGTTACCGGCTGCAGTGCCATGACCAAACACACGCATTCCCACGCGCCCGCTCAGGCCACCGGCATCGGCGTGGTCGATCACCGTGCCATTGCGCTCCACGTGGCGATCGGCGCGGAAGTCGACATGGCTCAGCTGCAGCTGCGGCTGCACATACAGTGCGCTGGCGGCACCCTGCCACACGGTGAAGGTGTAGCCGGTCTCCAGCGACGCACTGGCCATGCGTGAGTCGTAGCGCTCCGGTTCCAGGCCGATGCCCTGCACCCGGTTGTCGAATCGGCCGTACTGCAGGTTCGCATCCATGTACGCACCCTGCGTGCCGTCAGCCGCCTGCAACCAGGTGCCGTACACACCTAGCGCGCTGCCACGCACCCGACCCTTGGCGCTGTAGCCGGTCAGATCGGACACTGTGCTGCTGTCGGCACGCCCCGTACCCAACATCACGCCGAACGCCGCATTGCCCCGGCGAACAAGGTCACTGCCGATCTGCAGCACCGAGGTGTTGCCGTCGATCGACAGCTGACCGCCGACCGCGCTGAAGTCCGCCTGCTGCCGGCCCACGCGCGCCCACGCGGCACGGCCTTCATCCAGCGAGACGGCCCCGATGCGGTCGTTCAGACGATGCGAAAACATGTTGATGGCTGCCGACTGGTTGGCCAAGTACGCACCGGCTTCGGGACGCAGCACCGGCACCGGGTCCACCGGATCCACGGGGTCCACCGGGTCCACGGGGTCCACCGGGTCCACGGGATCCACCGGATCGATGGGATCAACCGGGTCCACCACACAGCCCGGCGCGGCCGGATTGTCCTTGCAGACATCAAACCATTGCGAACGCAGATACCAGTTGCCATCGGTGGGATCTGTCACGCCCCCCTTGAACAGGAAGTACTCATAGGAGCCGCCCACGGCGCGGCCGGCAAGCGCATAGGTCGCCAACGATGCACCGTCCACTTCGATCAGCTGGATGCCATCGGTGGTCTGAGCGCCAACGCCGCCAATGTTCTTCACCGCAATGCTTGCATCGCCCGAAGTATCGCCACGCACATGCAGGCGATCAAAGGCGCTGTCGTCACCGCCCAAGGCGCCTTGGAACAGGAACGTCGCGCCCTCGCTGTGCAGATCACCGTCCACGGTGAGCGTGTTGAATCGGCCACTGCCGTCGGACAGCGCCACACCACTGTTCAGTACGCTCAGTTCGCCCACCGTGCCATCACCGGTCAGTGTCCACTGGCTTCCGCTTTCAATCGCCATCGTCTGCACCAGGTTGGACGTGCCCTGCCACAGCGACCCGTCTGCCAGGCGCACGTGCACATCGGACTGCGGCACCAGACCGGCATCCTCGTCCTCGGGCGTGATGGCGATGTCGCCCACCATCTGCGAATGCCCCTGCAGCAGCACGTCGAAACGCCCCGCCACCGCCGCATCCAGTGCGATGGCAATGCCATTGCCACCCGATACGTAGGCGTTGTTGGACAGCGTCAAACGGGAGTCACGGCTGCTGCGAACCCACACACCGCTGTGCTGCACGCTTTCCAGCGCACTGCCGTCGATGCCCAGGCTGCCGTTGTCATTGATCACCGCAGCCCAGGCGCCCTCGCCCTCGGTGCGAATGTGCGAACCGGTCAACGTCATTCCGCCGCTGCCCCCGGTCAGCACACCATGGGCCTGCTGGCCTTCGGTACGGATGATGCTGTCGTCCAGATGGATGCTGCCGCCCTGGCGCGCAACCGCACCAATCGCACCCGCACCCGTGGTGTGAACCTGGGCCGCACGCGCAGTGATGATCGGGCCGGCGCCGATGCCAGTGAAATCGGCATACAGGCCATGGCTGCTCTCACCGGACGTGGTCACATTCACGCGGTCCAGATCCACCGTACTGGTTCGTGCATCGATGCCGACCGCACGGTCCCCCTCGCTGATGACGGAACTGCGGGCCATTGCCAGCGTCGAATCGGAGAACATCTTGACGGTTGCGGTTCCGTTGCCGGTGCTGTGGAAGCTGGAGTCCGCCACAGTGACTGCATTGTTGCGACCATTGATGTCCAACGCGATGCCGTTGGCCTTCACGATGCTGCCTGAAAGATCGAGCTGGTTGTTATCACCCAGCCAGATGCCCGACTCGCCTTCAATCGAAACGCCGGTCAGGGTCATGTTCGCCCCGGTGGCCGACACCGCGCGGCTACCCAGCCCCATCGCCGAGATCGAGCCACCGGTCATGCTGATGTCACCGCCGCCGGCGAGGCCGACCGACGACACACCTTCCATGCGGATGTTCACATCCTGCAGCGTGGCTTGGCTGCCGGTATGCGCCACAACGCCCATGCCGGTGCCGTTGTTGATGACGTCGGTCGCCGTCAGATGCAGTTCACCGCCCGTCGTTGCCAGCGCGGTGGTGGCACCGAAACCGGTAGTGACCAAGGTCGAACCACTCAATTCGATACGACTGCCAGCACCTTCGGCACGGGCCGCGGATGCGCCATCGCCATCGGCACTCACGTTGACCGCACCCAGCGGAACGATGCTGCCGCCGTTGAGCGCATGGAAGGCGTGGTTGCCCACGCCGGTGGCGCTGTAATCCCCAGCTACTGGGGTCTCTGCGTCACCGTCTGCAATGACCTGCTGTGCGTGCGCACAAACGGGGACGCCAACGGCGAGTGCCGCCGTCAAGGCGAGGGCCAGCGCCGAGTATTGGATCTGATGGGATCGCATGTTGAGGTCTCCTTTTTTCGAGACCGGCATAGTGGATGTCGCGTTGAACACCCACCATGCAATTAGTTGCAATGTCAGATGCGACATTGCGACACACATACGACATTAGTGTTCGTGAAGCGACCTCTCGAGCGTCAAAGCGTTCTACCACCCGTACGCCGTTTGACGCGTCCACCGTGCATCCCCGAGATGCTGCCCACCATCGAGCACATGGGACACAACTCCGCCCCCGCAATGGGCGCCGCCACATTCATTCAGATGACATGATACTGGCGTGAAGAACCTGAGAAACAAGTGCCGTTAGGTATCCGGGCCAGCCGGAGCGAATGGCATGTATGGACACCACCGACTCCGGGGTTGAAGAACCACGGTGTACCGAACTGTACTTCCCGGCCGGCACTGAGGAGCTGCACCCGCACACCTTCGGCAGTGGAGTCGGCGCTCGGTGTCAGCAGGCTACCCGTGTTGCCTGCATCGCCCGCATCCATCAGGACCATGTCGGCACGTGGCCGCGCGACGCCGCAGTCCATCAGCAGCGACACGGGTTTTTCCCGAGCAGAGTCCCCAGGATTCATGAGGTCGGCAGCGGCGACATCCTGCAGCACCTCGGAAACGTCGCGCATGCGGCAGGTGGTGGGCGGAAACGCAATCTTGATGTCCACCGGCCTCGTCACATCGAAAGTGGGATGGTTGCGCCCCACGATGTGCACCGACGCCAGTGTCTGCGTATCGCACATCTTCTGACCGCGGCTGAACATAAAGGCATTGATGATGAAACTGTCGCCGCTGTTGCGGATAGGGTAAGTCAACGTGTTGTCACCCAACGCCAGCGGCAATCGTGGGCCGTCATAGGTGGTAGCAAAGCCGATTAATGGGGAATCCGGCCCGGTTTCGTACAACGGCAACGGGCCATCCACCGGCCAGACAGGAACATCAGGCAGATCCATGACCCAGCGCAGGCCCGGCCCGTGGATGTTGACCTTCATCTGCAGATCGCCGCCCACCGGACACCCGCTGTAACTGACGTTGGTGCCGCCATCGACCAGCATGTGGATCTCCTCGCGGTAACCGGGCTTCTGCCTGTCCTCAACGATGGGCCAGGTAATGGTGGCGGTACAGGCCTGCGCCAGGCCCGGCAGCAGCGCCGCCACCAATACCAGCAGCGCCATGCGGCAGCTACGCCGATGCAGGCACACGGGCACGAGGGAGCGAGAGTGATCGGGCATCTTCATTTTCCTGTTCAACGCAAGGTCGGTACGTCGCTGTGCGCCCTATGGCAGCACGGGGTCGTGCATCACCAGTAATCGACGTTCAGAACTGCCTCACCCTTGATCGTGCCGGGCACCAGCGGTTCGTTGGTGCGGATATAGCGCGCGGTGAACTGATGGTCATGCGCGCCGCCCACCCCCGGATCAAAGTCCCAAGTCTGGCCGAACTGCACTTCAGAGCCATTCCGCAGCAGCTGCACGCGCACGCCTTCGGCATCCGAATCGGCTGTAGGCGTCAGCTGGCTTCCCGTGTTGCCCGCATCCCCAGCATCACTGAGCGTCATCCGCGCACGCGGCGGGTCCACGCCGCAGTCCATGCGGATGGCGACCAGCTTTTCCTTTGCGGTGGAGCCCGGTACGGACAGCTCTGCAGTCTGCACGTCCTGCAGGGTTTCGGCCTTGTCCTGCAACGGGCAGGTGGCAGCAGGGAACTGCAACGCCAATTCCACGCGAGCACGACTGTCGAGCGATGGCCTGCCTGGGGCTCGCAGGTCGATCGACCCGTGCCGGGTGGACAGCGTTCTCATGCGCCCGCCCCTGGAAAAGAACTCCACGCGGTAAACAATGGCGTACTGAACTCCATCGCCATCGAGTATCTCGTACAGGGCGTGCACATCCTCGCCAAGGCGAAGCGGAGCTTCATCCGCGTAGGCAAGCTTGTGGGTAAAGATCATCAGCGGTGAATCAGGCTCGGCTGCATAGGCCGGATAGCTCTGCCCCTTGTAGGTGAGATCCCCCTCGTAGGTGAACCCAGGCAGATCAAGCGTCATGACTACCGGCTCCCACGCGCCCCCCAGACACTTGTGGAAACTCTTGACGGCAAATCCTCCGTCCAGCCGTGTGCCGCGCTCGGGCGGGTAGCTGTCATAAGTTTTGTCATGGAGCAGGTCCGGACGCGCGCCGTACTCCTCGCAGGCCGTGGCACTCGCTGCGTAGAACAGCGCGCCCAGCACAACAAGGGCCAACACACTACTGGATCGCTTCCGAACAGCCTTGACCGGTCCTTGTTGAACGTTACTCATTTGCTTCTCCTGATGCGGCTGCATGTGGACGCTCACTCGTAATCCGCGGTGACCACGATCTCGGTAGACACCTCACCTGCGCTCGGCGCTTCGCCGGTGGGCAGGAAATAGGCGGCACGCAGGTCGTAACGCGCGGTGGCGCCAGTCACCGGCACATCAATGCCGGTGTCGCCATCCTTCAGATAGGTGCTGCCGGTGGTACCGGACAGCAGCGAGATCGACACGCCGTCGGCCGCATCGCTCGCAGCGGTGTTCTTCCAGCGCGTGGCATCGCCGTCGGCGGCGGTACCGGAGAAGGACAGCACGGCCTTGCTCACGCCAACGCAGCTCGCGAACTGCAGCGCCCCGGCCTTGATCTGCGCATCGGCGCCGGGCGTCAGGTCGTTGGCCTTCACCGGGTCCAGAGTGATCGGCGCAGCGGTGAGCGTGCAGGTACCGGGAAGCACCTTGCCGCTGATGGTGAGGGTGGCGCTGTCAGCCAGAGCCAGCGGCGCGGCGGCCAGCAGTGTGGTGCACAGGGTGATGCGGTTGAACAGGTTCATGAAAGAATTCCTTGGGTTGAAAGAATGAAATCAGGACATCAGAACGACGTGGCTTCGACCGCATCCAGGGCGGCCTGCAGCCCATTACTCGGGGCCGGCAGCGGCGTGCACACCGCCTGGCTCCACGACATCCCATAGGCATCGGGGGCATCCGGGGTGGTGTATTCCAAGCGGCAGCGATGCGGGCCGTCCGGGTCGACGATCAGCTGGCCCTGTTCGGGCGCGCCACGCAGCTGGATCACACCGCCCTGGCCCACCGCGCCATAGCTGCGACCGGTCTCATCTTCGATACGCGCGGCAAACGGCAGCGGCTGGCCCAGCGCATCGGTGGCGTCGATGAACAATGTGCGTTCGCGCTTGGCATTGAACGCAACCCGCACGATGCTGCCCGCCGTCGGCGCAATCCGCTGCGAGGTCTGCAGCAGCTCCACATCCATCGGCAGGCCCGACGGGTCCAGTTCGATCTGGTTCCAGCGGTAGGGGCTCACGTGCGGCAGCAGCGCATAGCCGTTGCGACCAATGCGCACGTCGCTGCCGTAGCCGATGCGAGCGCCCTGCGCGCCATCGGCCTGTACCAGCGCGAAGCCATCGCCCACCGGCGCACCGAAGTTGATGCCATCGCGGTGCACCACCACACTACCGGCCGCGCTGGCGTTGAAGGCGTTGTAATCACCCGACCGGCTGTAGCCGGCGGTGACCGTGCCCTGCCCACCCCGGTAGGACGCGTAGGCATTGGCGCTGCCCGCCCCGTCACTGGAATCGCTGGCAGACACGCTGTAACTCAGCTGCTGATCGGCACCCAGCGTTCCGTTCAGGCCCAGCTGGCCCTGATCGCCGCGTGCCGAATGGGCTACCTGGGTGCTCAATCGCGGCGCGCGCGGGGCCGAGCCCAACGGAATGCTGAAGGTCGCCGCATAGCGGGTGTCCTGGCGGCCATCGCCCATCTGCAGGCGCATGGCAGACAGGCTCAGGTTGGCGCGGCCCATGCTGGTCTGGAAGCGCAGCTGCAGATCGTTGTGCTGCTGTGCGCTGTCCCAATAGCGCACCTGTCCGCCATTGAGCGAAAGCGTGCTGCGCTCGCCGATGCGCTGCGAGAAATTCACCTGGAAGCGCTGGCGCGCACGGCCACTGACTCCCCAGTCGTCGTTGTACGCCTGGGCGAAATCATTCAGGGAGAGATAGCCGCGCGTGCTGTAGCGCAGCGCTGCCAGACCGAAGTTGGTACCCGTTGCGGTGATATAGCGCTGGTAGTTCAGCCGGAAGCTGTTGCCGGTCACCTGTTCGCCATTGGCCAGGCGCGCGCGCGAATGCGTGATGTCGGCACCGAACGCACCGAGCGGTGTATTGATTGCACCGCCGAACAGTGCGGAATGGAAGTCTTCGGCAATCTGCACCCCGCCCAGCGCGGTGAAATGGTTGCTGATGCCCCGTGCGTAGGTACCTTCGGCAAAGCGCAGTGCTTCACGCACACCACGTGCGTCGCGAAGTTCACCCGCGGTGACGCTGAAGCGGCTGGCACCCGGCCGCAGCGCCTGCGGCACTGCGGAGAAGTTGACAGTGAACTGCTGCTGGCGGCCGTCGGCTTCGGTGACGGTGACGTCCAGGTCGCCACCGAAGTTGGTCGGGTACAGATCTTCGATGGAGAACGGCCCCGGCGCCACGCTTACTTCGTGGATGACGTGGCCATTCTGGCGGATGCTCACCACCGCGTTGGTTTCGGCGACGCCTTGCACCACCGGCGCGAAGCCGCGCAGCGAGTCCGGCAGCATGCGCTCGTCGCTGGCCACCCGCACACCGGTAAATGACAGCGACTCGAACAGTTCGCCACCGGTCGTACCCTGCCCCAACAGCAGCTGGGCATTCCACGCCGGAAGATCACGCTGCAGCGTGCTGCTGATCACATCGTGACGCGAGCCATGGCTGCCCTGGCTGAAGGACGAACGATGACGCAGCCGCCACGCGCCCAGGTTCACGCCCGTGTTCAATCCCAGATAGGTCGACTGCTGGCCCTGGTGGCGGCTGTGGTTGATGTTGTAATCGAAGAAGGCTGCCGTGACGCCGTGGTCGCGCTGTGCAGGTGCCACGTAGCCGCGCGCATCGCGTGCCTGCGCAGCCTGTGGCACGTTCACTAGAAGCTGCAGATTGCTCTCATCGAACTCGACCGTGGCACCGTCGATCAGGCTGGGAAGCGCGACGCAGCCTTCATCATCCTGGTCCAGCTCGGCCAGGAACATCTCCTTCAGCGGCAACTGGCGTACCAGCCCGGCCGGCAGGCATGGGGTTGCACCCAGAGGCGCCGGCGCCGCCACGAAGGTGATATCTCGCGTGTCGTGGAACTGGCCATTGACCACCACGTCCAGGGGATACACGCCCGGCTCCATGGGATTGCCCTGCGCATAGCGCTGCATGTCGATGGCCTGGCCACCAATCAGGAAGCCCTCGCTGAACTGCAGGGACTCATCGCCGTGGGCACTGGCATGACCGGCAATCGCCATTGCCACGGCGGCGGCAATCGACAGCCCCAGCGGACGGCTGGCAAAACGATGCGGCGTGCGGAGATGAAGGAGGCGCATGTGCATGGTTAGCGTCACTCGATGAGGCCGAAGGCGACATCGCTCGTAGTCGAAGTGGGCCGAAGCGTAGACAGCGTGCGGCCGGCTTCCCATGCAATTTGTTGCAAAGCGACAACGCGCCACGAAACCACGCGGTTTCCAGCCACGCCTCTGTTTCGGCGCAATTCATGCTTGTTTTCAACAAATGACGGCAGTCAATCGAATGCATTGCAGATGCACCCAACGCTGCATGCGACAGCTTGCCGCAGTCGGAAATGACGCTTCTTAACCGGACGCTGTACCGCAAGCACGGACTCAACTGTCCTGCAAGCACCTTGCAACTAATTGCATATCCACGTGCCGCCCAGTTGGGAACACTGTGCGCATCCGCTGGTTCGTCCAATGCGGATTCCCCCTGATTCCCTACCGAGGACATTCCCATGTCGAACCGATTGAACCTGATTGCCGCCGGCGCGCTCGCGCTGGCCCTGTCTCCCGCCGCATTCGCCGAGAAGCTGGAAATCACCGGCGAGCTGATGACCAGCACCTGCTCGGTGGATGCCACCGGCGGCACCATCACCGTGCCGATGGGCAAGGTGGACGTGGCGTGGGTGAATGAAGCCGAGCGCGCCGGCATGAAGAACTTCAGCATCCTGCTGGACTGCACCGGCTCCGGCGCCGCGCAGGATGTGGGTGTGCGCTTTGGTGGCACGGCCGACGGCAGCACCGGCAACCTGGCGCTGACGGCTGCGTCTACGGCCACAAACGTGGGCGTGGCGCTGTACGACGCCGCGGGCAACCACCAGAAGCTGGGCGAAGACCCGCTGCAGTGGGTGAACATTCCAGCCGCCGGCAAGGGCCAGCTGGACTACAGCGCCTGGTATTCCTCGCCGGGCAAGAACGCCACGGCCGGCACGGCCAACGCCTCGGGCGATTTCGTCGTGCTTTACAAGTAACGCATATCCCTGCGCGTCACCCCGTGGTGGCGCGCCTTATTGGAGGACGACCTGATGAAGATCCGTGCAATGACGTGGATGACCGCGCTGCTGGCTGGCGCCCTGGCGCTGCCGGCATCGGCAGCGGTGACGCTGCAGGGCACGCGTATCGTGCATGACGCGGCCCAAGGCCGCGATGTAACCGTGAAGGCCACCAACGGTGGCGACAAGGCCGCGATGGTGCAGGTCTGGATTGACGATGGCGACAGCCATGCACGCCCCGAGAACGTGCGCACGCCCTTCCGCCTGACGCCGGCCGACCCGCGCCTGCTGCAGGCCCACCAGGGGCAGGCGTACCGCATTACTTACGCGCCGCGCCCGTCGGAGACACCGCTGCCGACGGATCGTGAATCGCTGTTCTACTTCAACCTGCTGGACATTCCGCCCAAACCCACCGATGCCGCCGGCAAGAACCTGCTGCAGTTCGCCGTGCGCACGCGGGTGAAGCTGTTCCACCGCCCGGCCGGCCTGCCCGGCAAGCCGCGTGATGCGGCCGGGCAACTGCAATGGCGTGCGCAGGCCGGTGCTCTGCTGGTGAGCAACCCCAGCGCGTATCACGTGACCGTAAGCACGCTGACGCTGCCTGACGGTCGCAAGGTGGAAGCAGAGATGATCGCACCGGGCGCGCAGGTACGTCTGCCGCTTCCGAGTGGTGCGGCGATGCCCGCGACGGTGACGTTCCAGTGGCTGGACGACTACGGCACTCCGCGCGATGCCGAGGCGAAGATCTCCCCTTGAGCGCAGCCTGACGCGCGAGCCGTCTTCTGTAGAGCCGAGCCCATGCTCGGCTGCTGTGCGGCCAGATCGGGCTGAACCCCGTGCATTGCGCTGTGAGCCGAGCATGGGCTCGGCTCTACATGCTTTGTCGTAATTGACGCGCTCCCGTGCGAGCGGAACATTTGCAACGCTTTCGAACTTTCCAACAATTCTCATTGGCAGCACTGGCCCTTCATGCAAATCATGTAGCGCCACCGACAACGGGTGGCACGGGCTTCCAATCCCGATCGGTAACACTGTTGTTTACGCTTGTCTGCCGGCGTCACCCTTTCCTTGTTGGGTGGCGTCGGCAGGCATTCTGTCCGCGCACCTATGGCGGGCGGTGCGTGGGGGCCTCGTGCCCGCCGGCGTTTCGCAGTGTTACCACCGGTATTGGAACCATGCACCGTCCGCCACCCCCGCTGTTAAGCAGGGTGGCCCCTTGCCGCTTGCACAAGGACGCCGCCATGACCGCTTCCCCCTACCCGCACCTGTTCGCCACCCTGGGCGAGGCCGCCACGCGCCTGCCCGATGACCTGGCCCGCACGCTGGAAGACACCTTCGTTGCGCTGCAGACCGGTAACAGCCCTGGCGCCATCACCCTGCAGGCCTGCCTGCAGCATATCCGCCAGGGCGATGCCGCCGATGGCCAGCCGTGGCCCGGCAGCAACCGCACACCCGGGCAGCGCCTGGCCTTGGCGCGCATCGACCGCGCCAATGCGGGGCTGAGTTTCCTGCTGGAACTGCTGCACGCCACCGAACGCGTGCGCGTGGACGGGGATATCGACCAGCACATGGATGACGGCGCGCGCGAAGGGCTGTTGCTGGCCTGCCGTGGGCTGGCCGAGTATGTGGATGTGCAGTTGCGGGCGGTGTAATGGCATCTGTAGAGCCGAGCCCACGCTCGGCTCATCACGATCCAATCGGATTGCAGCCGAGCGTGGGCTCGGCTCTACAAATGCCACGTCAACCAGAATAGTGCGCACTTGGGGTCAGAGCTCTTTGCGGCGCAAAGGGATCTGACCCCACACCGAAGCTTGGCACCCAGCAGTGCAGTACCGCTGCGGCTACGCGAAGTGCTGGTATCCGCCGTCGGCGGCTTCGCCGTCCACGTGCACGCCCTGCCCTTCGGCAATACGGCCGATGCGGGTGAGCGGCACGTCCAGCGATTCGGCCAGGTAGTGCAGCGCGTCGCGCTGGTCGGCGGCGGCGGTGAAGCACAGCTCGTAGTCGTCGCCCCCGCGCAGTGCGCAGTCGCGTGCGGCCTCACGACCGAGCAGTTCACGCAGTGCGTGCGAGATCGACAGCGAATCGGCATCGACATGTGCGGCCACGTTGCTGCGCGTGGCGATATGACCGAGGTCGGCCAGCAGGCCGTCGGACACATCCACCGCCGCGTGCGCGAAGGCACGCAGGCGCAAGCCGAGGGTCACGCGCGGCGTCGGCCGCAGCAGGCGCTGGCGCAGGTATTCGTAGTCGGCCAGCAGGGTAGCCGTGGCCACGCTCAGTGCACCCTGCTGCCACAGCCGCAGCGCACCGGCGGCATCGCCCAGCGTGCCGCTGACCCAGATATCATCACCCACCTGCGCGCGGTCGCGCCGCAGGGCCTGGCCGCGCCCGACCTGGCCCATCGCGGTGACCGACAGCGAGAGCGGGCCGCGCGTGGTGTCACCACCGATCAGCGCGATGTCGTGCTGGTCGGCCAGAGCGAAGAAGCCATCGGCAAAAGCCTCGATCCAGTCTTCCGACGCTTCCGGCAGCGACAACGCCAGCGTGCACCACGCCGGGCGCGCGCCCATCGCGGCCAGGTCCGACAGATTGACCGCCAGGGTCTTCCAGCCGATGTCGAAGGCCGGGGTTTCGACCGGGAAGTGCACGCCGCTGTTGAGCGTATCGGCGGTGACCACCAGTTGCTCGTTGGCACGCGGCTGCAGCAGCGCGGCGTCGTCACCGATGCCGAGCAGGATGTCGTCGCGCTCGAGGGTGCGGGCGCGGATGCGGTCGATGAGGGCGAATTCGGCCAGGGACATGGGGCGTTCTGCTTTCTTGTAGAGCCGAGCCATGCTCGGCTGCAGTTCGATCACGCACCGCACCGCCGGACGCAACCGTGCGCTGCACGGTGAGCCGAGCATGGCTCGGCTCTACAGAAATCGGGTCAGTGACCCGATTCGACCTTGCGCCATTCCACGGCGGCACGATCCAGCACGCCGTTGACGTAGGTGTGGCCGTGTTCGGAACCGAAACGCTTGGCCGACTCAATGGCCTCGTTGATCACCACCCGGTACGGCACGTCCAGGCGGTAGCGAAGCTCGTAGGCGGCCAGGCGCAGCACCGCGCGTTCGATCGCGTCCACTTCCTCGATGCCACGGTCCAGGTACGGGCCGAGCGCTTCGTCGATGTCGCGACGGTTGTCGAGCACGCCATGCACCAGCGCTTCGAAGTACGCCAGGTCGGCGATTTCGCGGGCCTGCTCGTGGGCGAACTGGGCAATCAGCGACTGCGCGTTGCCGCCCGAGATCTGCCAGGCGTAGATGGCCTGCACGGCACGACGACGGGCGCGCGAGCGCAGCACCGGATCGACGCCATCGCGGCGGATGGGTTTACCGGAGGGCTTGCCCTGGGTGTTCTTGTTCATGGCAGTTGCTCCAGCAGATTGACCATTTCCAATGCGGCGAGTGCGACTTCCTCGCCCTTGTTGCCGTGGCTGCCGCCTGCGCGGGCCTCGGCGTCTTCAACGCGTTCCACCGCCAGCACGCCGTTCAGTACCGGCACGCCGAAATCCAGCTGCACGCGCATCAGGCCTTCGGCGCAGCGGTCGGCCACGTGTTCGTAGTGGCGGGTGTCGCCACGGATCACGCAGCCCAGGGTGAGGATGGCGGCGTGTTCATGCGCGGCGGCCAGGCGTGCAGCCACCAGCGGCAGTTCCCAGGCACCCGGCACGCGGATCACGTCGATGTTGGCTTCGGTGATGCCGTTGCCGGCCAGACTCAGGCGGGCGCCTGCGACCAGCGCGTCGGTGATGCGGGCGTTCCAGCGGCTGGCCAGGATGGCGAAGCGCGCCGACTCGGGAGTGCGAAGATCGCCTTCGTAGTGGCTCATATGCGGCTTGGGGGACTCGATAAGGGGGTAATTCTAGCGTGGATGGGCCCCGGCCGTGGCTGGCGGGGGCCTGCAGGGTGTGCCAACCAACGGTCAGCCCCCACCGGTAGTGCCGGCCGCTGGCCGGCAATCCCGGGGATGCGGTTGCCGGCCAGCGGCCGGCACTACCCATTACAGGGTCACCGTCTCCACCACTTCCAGGCCGTAACCGGCCAGGCCGATCTGGCGGCGCGGGGTGCCCAGCACGCGCAGCTTTCCCAGGCCCAGGTCGGACAGGATCTGTGCGCCGGCACCGTTGCGGCGCCACTGGCCCACATCCTTGTCCTTGCCCGGCACCACCGGCGCCGGCTGCTGGCGCAGGCGGGCCAGCAGGGCTTCGCCATCGCGCGGGGCCGACAGCACCACCATCACGCCCGCGCCCTCGGCATCGATCGCCCGCAGGGCGTCGGTGGCGGCCACGCCGAAGTCGTCACGGCGCCAGTGCAGCAGATCGGCCAGCGGGTTTTCCACCTGCACGCGCACCAAAGTCGGGGTCTCCGCATCCGGGGCACCCCGGACCAGCGCGAAATGCAGGTCGTGGGCGATGCGGTCGCGGTAGGTCACCAGCTTGAACGGGCCGAATTCGGTGTCGATGTCGCGCTCGTCCACACGTTCAACAGTCTTTTCGGTGGCCAGGCGGTAGGCGATCAGGTCGGCGATGGAGCCCATCTTCAGGCCGTGCTCGCGCGCGAACACTTCCAGCTCCGGGCGGCGCGCCATGCTGCCATCCGGGTTCAGGATTTCCACCAGCACGCCGGCCGGTTCCAGCCCGGCCAGCATGGCCAGGTCGACGCCGGCTTCGGTATGGCCGGCGCGGGTCAGCACGCCGCCCGGCTGGGCGATCAGCGGGAAAATGTGACCCGGCTGGTGCAGGTCCGACGGCTTGGCATTGGGCTTCACCGCGGTGCGGATGGTGTGTGCGCGGTCGTGCGCCGAGATGCCGGTGGTAACGCCCTCGGCGGCCTCGATGCTGACCGTGAAGTTGGTCTGGAACTGCGCGGTATTGGCCTGCACCATCGGCGCCAGGCCGAGGTCGGCGGCGCGGGTGCGGGTCAGTGGCAGGCACACCAGGCCACGGCCATGGGTGACCATGAAATTGATGTCCGACGGCTTGACCAGTTCGGCGGCCATGATCAGGTCGCCTTCGTTCTCGCGGTCTTCGTCATCGACGATGACCACCATGCGGCCCTGGCGGATGTCTTCCAGGATTTCCGGAATCGGGGCGAAATTCATGCGCGTGCTCCTTCGCCCAACAGGCGTTCGACATAACGGGCGACCAGATCGATTTCCAGATTGACTGCACTGCCCACGCCGGTGGCGGAGAAGGCGGTGTTGGCCACGGTGTGCGGAATGAGGGCGACTTCAAAGCCTTCACCGTCCACTTCGTTGACGGTGAGGCTGACGCCGTCCACGCAGATCGAACCCTTCTTGGCGATGTAGCGGCGCAGCGAGGCCGGCGCGGCGAAGCGCCAGCGCTGGGCACGTGCATCTTCGTGGATGGACAACACCTGGCCGAGGCCGTCGACGTGGCCGCTGACCAGATGGCCGCCGAGGCGGTCGGTCGGGCGCATGGCGCGCTCCAGGTTGATGACCGCACCCTCGCCCAGCTGGCCCAGCGTGGTCAGGCCCAGAGTCTCGGTGGACGCATCGGCCTGGAAGCTGCGGGCGTCGAATGCGATGACGGTGAGGCAAACGCCATTGATGGCAATGCTCTCGCCCATCTGCACGTTGTCGAACGGCAGATTCCCGACATTGAAGGTGAAGCGGACATCGCCGCCGATGGATTCACGTGCGGCCAGACGGCCGACGCCTTCGATGATTCCAGTAAACAAGTAACGTTCTCCGCGAAAAGTGAGCGAAAAACGCCGCAAGGCAAACAGGTGCACGCAGGGCAAGAGCCCTGTAGCACCGTCTTCTTTCATCCGGACTATGACCGTCGGCTCCGGCATTGGACCGGATCTGCTGACCCCCGGCCGTGAGCCGGGGCGCTCGCGGGCTCGTGCTTGCGCACCTACCGCCGGTGGGGAATTGCACCCCGCCCTGAAGACGTTTGTGTACCGGCGAACCGGCCTGGTCAGTGTACCAGCCCGGCCTGAACGGGGTGGGATGCTCAAGGTCTGGGCCCCTTCCGCAGAACAGGGTCTGGCCCGGGGCCTGTGGGATTGGCGGAGGGATCAGAGCCGTTTTCCGGTGGAAAACGGATCCGACCCCTGGTCACTCCTGCCTGGGCTGTGACGGCCGTCTCTCGCATTTTGTAAAACTTTCATTAAAATCCGCAGCGGACGACATGAGGTCGCCACGGGCAGCCGCGAGGGCAGGCCCGCCAATGGACTGAAACTCACAGGAATTTCCATGCGCAAGATCCTGATCGTGGCCGCCCTGCTGGCCGCCGCCCCGTTCTCGGCGTCGGCCGAGGCCCTGAGCTACACCTACGTTGAAGGCGGCTGGACCCAGGTCCAGGTTGACGACGACCTGCTGGACGACCCGAAGGTCGACGGTGGCTACCTGCGCGGTTCGGTCGCACTCTCCGAACAGGTTCATGTGTTCGGTGGCTGGACCTACGCCAGCAAGTCGTACAACTACGACTACGGTTCCTACAAGCTGAAGCTGAACCAGCCCGAGCTGGGCATCGGCTACCACATGCCGTGGACCGACCGCGTGGACTTCACCGCTGACGCGGCCTGGGTCCGCCAGCAGGCCGAAATCACCGTCAACTCCGATTTCTACGGCCGCCTGCGCAACAAGGACCACACCAACCTGGGCCGCGTCACCCTGGGTATCCGCGGCAAGCCGTCGCGCATGACCGAAGCCTGGGCCAAGGCCGGCTACATGGATGGCGGCAACAACTTCAAGGGCACCTGGGTCGGCACCGTCGGCGGCCAGATCAACTTCACCAAGACCTGGGGTCTGGTGGGCGAGATCGCCGGCTACCGCGACGTCACCCAGTACTCGGTTGGCGTGCGCGCCAGCTTCTGATCCAACGATCGCTCCTCGTCGTGCGATCGAACGGGCCCCGCGAGGGGCCCGTTTTTTGTCCGCTGCACACCGTCACCTGGCTGCATCGCGCCGTCGAAAGTGTGGGTAGATGCGCTAGGCTTGCGCGCCTCTGGAACAGTAAAACACCGTCATGAAGACCCCCACCCGTACCCTTCTGGCCAGCGTGCTGCTGTGCGCCCCGCTGATTGCCAGCGCTGCACCGGCCCAACTGGCACCCGAGCAGGCCTTCGACCTGTATGCGCGCGTGCTGCTGGAGGACGATGCCACCGCCACGCGCACGCTCAACGACGCACTGAAGCCGGCGTTCGAGGACCAGGACGCGGTGACCCCCAACCCGGGGGCGCTGGCCAAGGCGCTGGCCGAGCCGTGGCAGGTCGTGCTTGCCAGCACCGGCGCAAAGGCCGACGCGGCCGCCACCGAAGCGCTGTATGCCAAGGCGCTGCGTGATTCGAAGTGCCGCGCGACCAAGAGCGTGATCGAAGACAACGAATACGTTGAAGACCAGAAGCTGGCGCGGATCACCTACAGCTGCCAGCTGCCCGACCTGGGCAAGGTCCGCCCGCTGTTCGCCGCCAGCCTTGCCTCCGACGCCAGCCCGGCTTCGCGCAAGCAGTTCACCGACGCTTACAGCCAGGCGCTGCAGAGTGGCGCGCGCGTGCCGGTCAGCGGCACCTTCACCCTGTACCCGGCCAAGGACAACGGCTACTGGTACAGCGGCAACTTCGATGACCTGGTGGGCACCGTAGCCGGTGCGCTGGCACCGTTCGAGGACTGGATACAGGACGCGCAGGCGGCCAACGCGCCAAAAGTGACCGGCGTACTCGGCTGCGACCTGCTGCTGCAGCAGCACCGCGCCTGCGTGGCGAAGATCGCGCCCGACCAGATCAGCGGCGTGGACGCGATGGCCGAGGAACTGAAGGCCAAGGCGCAGGTGAAGTCAGCCGATGAGATGACGCAGGAGTGCAAGGCGCTGCGCCCGATCGCCGAGATGATGTGGACCGACGAGTGCACATAAGCACGATGTAGCGCCGTTGCCTGCAGCAGGATCAATGGCACTTTCAGAACCGTTGCATGGTCTTGCGCACACTGCGTGATCAATGCTGTTGTCCTCTTCCACGAGGGCAACAGCATGAAGCACCGCATAACCTCGACCACGGCCCTTCTTGTCGCGCTGATGGTGTGCTGGCAGGCCGAAGCGTCCAAACCCAGGACCTTCTACGTGCAACCTTCGGTTGCCTTCGAGTCGACCCAGCTGCGCGACCGCGACATCGACGCGCAACTGAGCGAGAACGACGATTGCCGCGCGTTCCTGCAGTACCACGATCAGTGCGCACCGTCGGTACTGCCGGACGAGTACGACCAGGGCATCAGCCGGCGCAGGCTGCGGTGGAAGTCAACGCAACTGACGGGAGAAGCACTCGGTGCCTACTGCCGTGACCTGCATGTGCTGTGGAAGCAGCAATGGAAAGAACAGTGCCCCGCCCACGAGGACGAGGGCACCTGACAGCGCCGGAGCGGGGCCAGTGCCCCGCCATTGACTCACGGGCGCAACAGCAGCCGGATGTCCTCGCCGACCTGGCGCTGGTCAACCACGTGCAGGCGGCGCTGCTGGTCCATGGCATCGATGCCGAGGCCGGCCAGCAGCGGGCGTCCGTTGTCGCCCAGCAACGTGGGGGCCTGGTAGAGCAACAGTTCGTCCACCCAGCCGCCGCGCAGCAGCGCACCGGCCAGCGTCGCGCCGGCTTCGGTATGCACTTCGTTGATGCCGCGCTCGGCCAGCAGCGCCAGCACCGCGCCCAGGTCCAGCCGCCCTTCAACGCAGGGCACGCTGGCAAATTCGGCGTCGGCCGCATCCGGTGCGCTCACCGCCGCATCGTGCAGGTACAGCGTCGGCGCACCGCCCTCGCGCACACGGCTGCATTCGAGCGAGCGCAGGCGCGAATCGAGCACCACGCGCAGTGGTGGCATCACTTCGGTACCGGCCAGGCGCACGGTCAACATCGGGTCGTCGGCCAGCACGGTATCGGCGCCAGTCAGGATCGCACCGGCGCGAGCGCGCCAGTGCTGCACGTCCTCGCGCGCGGCCGGCCCGGTGATCCACTTGGAGCTGCCGTCGGCCATCGCGGTGCGGCCATCGAGGCTGGCGGCCAGCTTCACCCGCAGCCACGGGCGGTTGCGCTCCACGCGCGACAGGAAGCCCTTGTTGAGCTCGCGCGCCGGCGCCGCCATCAGTCCTTCGGCAACCTCGATGCCGGCATTGCGCAGCAGATCGAAGCCACCGCCATCAACCTTCGGGAAGGGATCGCGCATCGCCGCCACCACGCGCGTCACGCCCGCTTCAATCAGCGCCAGTGCGCACGGCGGCGTGCGCCCGTAGTGGGCGCAGGGCTCCAGGGTGACGTAGGCGGTGGCACCGCGGGCCTCGCTGCCGGCCTCGCGCAGCGCGAACACTTCAGCATGCGGGCCACCGGCGCGCTGGTGCCAGCCCTGCCCGACCACGCGTTCGCCATGGGCGATGACGCAGCCGACCATCGGATTGGGGCGGGTGGTGTAGGCGGCACGCTCGGCCAGGCGCAGTGCGTTGGCCATGTGCAGGTGGTCGAGGACGGAGAACGAAGTGGTCATGCGGCCATGGTAACGCCGCCGGTGTTGATCCATGCCGTCAGTGCCAACCAACGGTTGGCACCCACCAGTGAATGCGGCCATCGGTGCCAACCAAGGTTGGCATCTACCAGGGAAAAGGCGGTCAGCCCTTCTTCTTCTTGGTCAGGGCAATCACATCGCCCAGCAGCTGCAGCTGTTCGGTACTGGCCGGCAGCTCGCGCTCGAGCTTCTCGATCTCCTCGCGGAAATCGGCCACGTCCTCGAAGCTGCGGTAGACCGAAGCGAAGCGCACGTAGCCCACGTGGTCGAGCTTGCGCAGTTCGTTCATGACGAACTCGCCAACCTTGATCGAGGGCACTTCGCGCTCGCCGCTGATACGCAGCTGGTGCACCACCGCACGTACCGCTGCTTCGATCTTTTCTTCGGGCACCGCGCGCTTCTGCAGCGCGCGATCGAACCCCGCGCGGACCTTGCGCTGGTCGAACGCCTCGCGGGTGCCATCGCTCTTGACGATGGCCGGCAGCTTCAGCTCGACCGTTTCCAGGGTGCTGAAGCGCTCGCCGCAGGCTTCGCATTCCCGCCGACGGCGAATCGTCGCGCCGTCTTCAGAGACGCGCGAGTCGATGACCCGGGTATCGGCATGTTGGCAGAAGGGGCAATGCATGGAACGCCTGGCTCAGGGAAGTACCTATTGCCACGGTCATGGCAGCGTCGCAAAGGTACCTGAGAAAGGGCCCCGCAGCAAATGCTGTCTGCGCGGAAGTGCCTGCATTTCGGCCGAACAGAGCCTCCAGCGCGGTCAGCGCTGTGCGCTCAACCGGGTGTCGGCGGCACCGAGGCTGCGCGTGCCCAGCGCAGCCACACCAGGTGCCCGGCCATCACCAGCAACGGTGGGCCAAAGCCGAGGAAGGCCAATGTCGAGATCTCCCCGTGCTTGAAGGTGAAGTACAGCGTGGCGGCAACCACGGCCAATGCGGCCAGCCCCCCCCCAGCGCCAACCCCACCCAGGCGACAACCGGGGAATCGCGCAGGCCGACAAGGCCACGCCCCAAGAACAGCCCGCTCAGCCACAACCACGACAGCAGGCCGATGATTCCCGCCGACGACCACAGCAGCAACAGCGTGTGCTCGTCGCCCGTCAGGTACTTGCCGTCCCATACGACCATCAGCCCCAGCACGGCACCCGTACCGCCTGCTGCCACGGTGGGCAGGCCCACCAGCAGGCCGGCAATGGCCATCCCGCGCTTGTGCAGGCGATCATCCATGCGTTCGATGTCCTTCCATGGGCCACGTCATGCGCAGCGTTTGATCCACACCAGCATCGCAGCCGGCACCAGCATCGACGGGCCCAGCAGCAACAGGGTGATGCCTTCGGCGTGCACGGTGACGCCCCACCACAGCGCCAGCCCCAGCGGGGGCAAGGCGGCGAGACCGCCCGCCAGCAGCATCCACCACCAGAGACGGTGCACGTGCAGCCCGGCACGCCCCTGCATCAGAAAACCCGCACTGAGCCACAACCAGGCCAGGCAGCCGGCAATGCCGGCCAGGCCCCACAGCGGCATCACCGTCACCGAGGCCAGCGTGCCGTGACCGAACTGGCCCAGCCCCATCAGCAGCAGCATGGTCGCTGCCGCGCCGCCCATCACCAGGCTGGGCAGGCCAAGCAGCACCGCCAGGGCGGTGTACAGATACTTGAGGTGGCGCTCATCCATGCGCGGTTACTCCAATGCTGGGGTCAGAGCCCTTCCCTGCGGGAAGGGATCCGACCCCACTCCCCGATCAGCCGTAGACCGGGTACTTGCGGCACTGCGCGCTGACGGCGTCGCGCACGCGGGCGATCACGGCGTCATCGTTCGGCGCGTCGAGCACGTCGGCGATCCAGTTGGCCAGGTCCACGCAGTCCTGTTCAACGTAACCACGGGTGGTCACCGCCGGGGTACCCAGGCGCAGGCCCGAGGTCACGAACGGCGAACGCGGGTCGTTCGGCACCGAGTTCTTGTTGACGGTGATGTGCGCCTTGCCCAGCGCCGCTTCCGCGTCCTTGCCGGACACGTCCTTGCCGATCATGTCGACCAGCATCAGGTGGTTCTGGGTGCCACCGGAGACGATCTTGTAGCCGCGCGCGATCAGCGTGTTGGCCATCGCCTGGGCGTTCTTCACCACCTGCTGCTGGTAGGCCTTGAAGCCCGGTTCCAGCGCTTCCTTGAAGGCGACGGCCTTGCCGGCGATGACGTGCATCAGCGGACCACCCTGGATGCCCGGGAACACGATCGACTGCAGCTTCTTGACCAGGTCCTCATCGGCACCCTTGGCGATGATGATGCCGCCGCGCGGGCCGCGCAGGGTCTTGTGGGTGGTGGAGGTGACGACGTGGGCGTGGTCCAGCGGGCTCGGGTAGACGCCGGCGGCGACCAGGCCGGCGACATGGGCCATGTCCACGAACAGGTAGGCACCGACCTTGTCGGCGATGGCGCGGAAGCGCGCCCAGTCGATCACCTGCGAGTACGCCGAGAAGCCGGCGACGACCATCTTCGGCTTGTGTTCCAGGGCCAGGCGTTCGACTTCGTCGTAGTCGATCAGGCCCTGGTCGTTCACGCCGTACTGCACGGCGTTGAACAGCTTGCCCGACGCATTGACCTTGGCACCGTGGGTGAGGTGGCCGCCGTGGGCCAGGCTCATGCCGAGGATGGTGTCACCCGGCTGCAGCAGGGCGAAGTACACGGCCTGGTTGGCCTGCGAGCCGCTGTGCGGCTGCACGTTGGCGTAGTCGGCGCCGAACAGCTGCTTGAGGCGGTCGATCGCCAGCTGCTCGGCGATGTCCACGTATTCGCAGCCACCGTAGTAGCGCTTGCCCGGATAGCCTTCGGCGTACTTGTTGGTCAGCTGGCTGCCCTGGGCTTCCATCACCGCCGGGCTGGTGTAGTTCTCGCTGGCGATCAGCTCGACGTGGTCTTCCTGGCGCTGGGTTTCAGCGGCGATGGCCTTGGCCAGTTCGGGATCGTAGGTTTCGATGCGGACGTCACGCGGGAACATCGGGTACTCCAGCAGGCAGGGAAAGGGGTACGGCTCAGCCCCTGATTGTAGCCCCGCACCGGCCTGCCGGGGCCGAAAAGGCCGGGGCCGGCACTCCCGAAGGAATCCGGCCCCGTATGGTTTCGAGGGATGTTGTGGGATCAGGGCCCTTTCCGTTGGAAAGGGATCCGACCCCGGCCGCGATCCTCAGCGACTGTTGATGATGTAGTCGGCGATGATGCCGGTCGCCACCGCCACCAGCAGCATGTTGCCGCGGTCGTCGCGGATCCAGTGGTGCCCATACGGCGGGCGGCGCAGGTGGTAGCGCGGGTAGTCGTTCACCACATAGATCGGGCCGCGGTAGTAATCGCGGTAGCGGTGGCCGACCTTCCAGCCGTAGCCCGGGCCGTAGGCCGGGCGGTAGACCACGCGCGGCGGCGGCAGGGCCGGGCGGTAGTAGCGGTCGTGGTCGCGGTGCCAGTCGCGGCGGTCGCGCTCCCAGTCGCGGCGTGCCTCGCGGCGGTCGCGTTCCCAGTCACGGCGGTCCTGTCGCCATTCGCGGCGGTCCTCGCGCCACTCGCGGCGGTCATGGCCGCGACGGTGGTCGTTGTCGGCAAAGGCCGGGGCCACCGCGCCGAACGCCAGCACAGAGGCCACGGCGCTGGCCATTACTCGATTGATGCGCATGTCAGACCTCTGCTTGGGTGGTGGTGAGCCCATATTGCGCACCCGATCTGAACCGTTTCCGGCTGGAAACGCTTCCCGCTGCAGGACTGTGACGAAGTATTCAGGCCACGGCCAGCCAGCGCCCCTGCCACGGGCGCGGCCCGGAACCGGTTCCGGCTATAATTGGCGGTATTCCTTTCCAGTCTGTGCCCGCTGCCACAACGGGATGTTCCCGTGATGGGCCGGGCGCAGGGCCGCGCCTACGGAGACCTCATGTCCTCGCAATACATCTACACCATGAACCGCGTGTCCAAGGTGGTCCCGCCCAAGCGGCAGATCATCAAGGACATCTCGCTGTCCTTCTTCCCGGGCGCGAAGATCGGCCTGCTGGGCCTGAACGGCGCCGGCAAGTCCACCGTGCTGAAGATCATGGCCGGCGTGGACACCGATTTCGAGGGCGAGGCCCGCCCGCAGCCGGGCATCAAGGTCGGCTACCTGGCACAGGAACCGGAACTGGACCCGAACAAGACCGTGCGCGAGTCGGTCGAGGAAGGCGTGGGCGAAGTGCTGCAGGCCCAGGCCGCGCTGGAAGCGGTGTACGCCGCCTACGCCGAAGAAGGTGCCGACTTCGACGCGCTGGCCAAGGAGCAGGAGCGCCTGGAGGCGATCCTGGCCGCCGGTGATGCCCACACCCTGGAAAACCAGCTGGACGTGGCCGCCGATGCGCTGCGCCTGCCGCCGTGGGACGCCAAGATCGCCAACCTGTCCGGTGGTGAAAAGCGCCGCGTGGCACTGTGCCGCCTGCTGCTGCAGAAGCCGGACATGCTGCTGCTGGACGAACCGACCAACCACCTCGACGCTGAGTCGGTTGAATGGCTGGAGCAGTTCCTGGCGCGCTACACCGGCACCGTGGTGGCCGTCACCCACGATCGCTACTTCCTGGACAACGCCGCCGAGTGGATCCTGGAACTGGACCGCGGCCGCGGCATTCCGTGGAAGGGCAACTACACCGAATGGCTGGTGCAGAAGGATGAACGCCTGAAGCAGGAAGAAAACCAGGAAAAGGCCCGCCAGAAGGCGATCCAGAAGGAACTGGAGTGGTCGCGCCAGAACGCCAAGGGCGGCCGTTCCAAGGGCAAGGCCCGTCTGGCCCGCCTGGAAGAACTGCAGTCGCAGGACTACCAGAAGCGCAACGAGACCAACGAAATCTTCATCCCGCCGGGCGAGCGCCTGGGCAACATGGTGATGGAGTTCAAGAACGTCTCCAAGAAGTTCGGCGACCGCCTGCTGATCGACAACCTGTCGATGCTGATTCCGCCGGGCGCGATCGTCGGCATCATCGGCCCGAACGGCGCCGGCAAGTCGACCCTGTTCAAGATGATCACCGGCCAGGAAAAGCCGGATTCGGGCGAGATCGTGATCGGCCCGACCGTGCAGCTGTCCTACGTGGACCAGAGCCGCGACAAGCTGGAAGGCAACCACAACGTCTTCCAGGAAATCGCCGGCGGCCTGGACATCCTCAACATCAACGGCATCGAGATCCAGTCGCGCGCCTACATCGGCCGCTTCAACTTCAAGGGCCAGGACCAGCAGAAGATGGTCGGTTCGCTGTCCGGTGGTGAGCGTGGCCGCCTGCACATGGCCAAGACCCTGCTGCAGGGTGGCAACGTGCTGCTGCTCGACGAGCCGTCCAACGACCTGGACATCGAAACCCTGCGTGCACTGGAAGACGCGCTGCTGGAGTTCCCGGGCAACACCTTCGTGATCTCGCACGACCGCTGGTTCCTGGACCGCATCGCCACGCACATCATCGCTTTCGAAGGCGACTCGCACGTGGAGTTCTTCCAGGGCAACTACCGCGAGTACGAGGAAGACAAGAAGCGCCGGATGGGCGATGACGCTGCGCCCAAGCGCCTACGCTTCAAGGCGCTGAAGTAAGGCAACCGGAAAGGCCGCGCTCGCGCGGCCTTTCTCCTTTCGGTAGGTCACCACGTTGGTGGTGACGCTTTGAAGCGTACCGACCAACGGTCGGTATCCACCACCAACGGTCGGTACCCACGTTCTGCATTCGGGTAGGTCACGGCCGTTGGTCGTGACACCTTATCGTCGCGAGAATCTCCATGTCCCTGTTCGAGCGCATGTTCCAGCTGCAGCAGCACGGCACCACCGTGCGTACCGAGCTGCTGGCCGGCATCACCACCTTCCTGACGATGTCCTACATCGTCTTCGTCAACCCGGAGATCCTCGGCACCACCGGCATGGATGCGGGTGCGGTGTTCGTGGCCACCTGCCTGGCCGCCGCGCTGGGTTCGGCGGTAATGGCGCTGGCGGCCAACTTCCCGGTCGGCATGGCACCGGGCATGGGCCTGAACGCGTTCTTCGCATTCACCGTGGTCGGCGCTGCCGGCCTGCCGTGGCAGCAGGCGCTAGGGGCGGTGTTCATCTCCGGCCTGGTGTTCCTGGTGTTGTCGCTGACCGGTGTGCGGGCATGGCTGGTGTCGGGCATCCCTTCGTCGCTGCGCTCGGCGATCGTGGCCGGCATCGGCCTGTTCCTGGCGATCATCGCGCTGCAGAAGTCCGGCGTGATCGTCGGCAATGAAGACACACTGGTGGCGCTGGGCCCGTTGAACACGGCGCCGCCGCTGCTGGCACTGGCCGGCTTCCTGCTGATCGCGGTGCTGGAAGCGCGCCGCATCCGCGGTGCGATCCTGTTCGGCATCCTGGCGGTGACCGGTGCGGGCTGGGCATTGGGCGACGTGCAGTACCAGGGCCTGGTTTCGCTGCCGCCGAGCCTGGCGCCCACCTTCCTGCAGCTGGACCTGCCGGGCCTGCTGCACCATGACGGCGGCGCACCGATCGCGGTGCTGCTGCAGGTGGTGCTGGTGTTCGTGCTGGTGGAAGTGTTCGATGCCACCGGCACCCTGTACGGCGTGGTCGGCCGCGCCGGCCTGCTGAAGCTGCCGGGCGCGCAGAAGCGCTTCGGCCGCGCGTTGCTGGCCGACAGCACTGCCATCGTGGCCGGTTCGGTGCTCGGCACCAGCAGCACCACCGCTTTCGCTGAAAGTGCTTCGGGCGTGCAGGTGGGCGGGCGCACCGGCCTGACCGCGCTGGTCGTGTCGGCGCTGTTCCTGGCCGCGCTGCTGTTCTCGCCGCTGGCGGCGATGGTGCCCAGCTATGCCACCGCACCGGCGCTGCTGTTCGTGGCCGGCCTGATGCTGCGCGAACTGGTGGAAGTGGACTGGAGCGACCTGACTGAATCGGTGCCGGCCGCACTGTGTGCGCTGGCGATGCCGTTCACCTACTCCATCGCGAATGGCCTGGCGTTTGGCTTCATCGCGTATGCGGCGCTGAAGGCCGGCACCGGCCGCTGGCGCGAAGTGCATCCGGCGGTATGGCTGGTGGCGGTGCTGTTCACCCTGCGCTACGCGTTGGAGTAAGCACGCGGTGGTGCCGGCCAGCGGCCGGCACTACCCGTTGCTGGGTTCACCTGCTGCGCACGGTGCTCTGGGATGATGCGGGCATGGTTGCGCCCGTCCTTCCCGCAGATCCGTCTTCGCCATTGCGCCGCCGCCTGCTGCGCGCGGCCGTGCTGGCGCCGTTGGCCGGTACGCTCGCTACCCTGCCCGGCTGCTCGCTGCCGGTGCAGGTCGACGGCACCTTCCTGCAGCCCTGGCGCAGCCACCTGCAGTGGGGACTGGCCGACTGGCAGCGCTCGTTGAAGCTTGCACACACGCTGGGCTGCCGCCAGCTGGTGCTGCAATGGACCGGCATCGTCGGCGGCAGTGACGGCGACTGGTCACTGCCCGACGGCAGCCTGCAGCAGCTGTTCACTGCCGCCAGCCAGAACAACCTGCGCATCCGCGTCGGCCTACCCTTCCAGCAGCGCTGGTGGCAGGCGATTGGCGCCGGCGACGCCGCGCTGCAGGCGTTTCTGGCCGACAGCCTGGCGCACGCGCGCAGCTGGTTGGCACAGGCGCCGTGGTCCGAGCAGCCGGCCTTCGGGGGCTGGTACCTACCCTACGAACTGGAGCAGTACCACTGGGCCGATCCGGCTCGCCAGCAATGGCTGGCGCAGTGGCTGCACGGGCTGGTGCAGGCCGCCAGCGCGCGCGGCGGTGACTGCGCGATCTCCTGTTACTTCAGCCGCCTGCAGTCCGATGGCGACCTGGTCACGCTATGGCAGGCGATATTGGCCCACGCCACGCTGCGACCGATGGTGCAGGACGGCGTGGGCGTTGCCGGCGCCGGCAACGTCCAGCAGCTTCAGCCGTTGCTCGATCATTTCCACGTGCACGACATCGGCTTCGACGTGATCGTCGAGCTGTTCCGCGAACTGCCCGGCAGCGCCGCTGATGGCAGCGGGTTCAAGGGCGAGACTGCCGATGCCGCACGGATCCAACGGCAGCTGGCGTGGGCACGCGACAGCGGCGCACAGCACGTGCTGGTCTATGCGCTGGAGCCGTGGCTGACCCAGGACACGCCGCAGGCGGCGGCGCTGCGGCGGCGGTGGGGGCTGCCTCAGTAATAGAGGATGGCGGTGGCGAACAGGCCCTTGGCGCGCTGCGTATCACCGCCACCGATCGCAAAGCGGTACTGCACGGTCAGGTCGAGGTAGGAACGCGGCGTGTTGTAGCGGTCCTCGCGGAACCAGTAGCGCACGCCCAGGCCCGGCCCCGCGCCCAGTGACCAGCTGCGCTGCGTATCGTTGAGCGCGAACGACTGTCCCGGAAACAGCGGGTAGCGGATGTCGCGCACGCGCGAGCGCTGGTCCAGCCAGTCCGCCCCCACCACCGCATACGGCGTGACCACCCAATGGGTCTGCCCGTCACCGAAACGGAAACTGCGTCCGGCGCGCAGTTCACCGGCAGCGAACCACTGTTCGCGATGCAGGCGCCCATTGGCATCACCGATCCGCCGCACCGGTATGCCGTTGGCATCGAGTGCATCCAGGGTGAAATGCGCGCTGTTGTCATCCCATGTGTAACCGCCCTGCGCGTAGCCGCTGACCATCCACCACTGGTTCACGTCGGTGCGCAGGTCGGTACCGTGGTAATAGCCGTAGGTCAGGTAGGACATCCAGCCACCGGAACCGCTGGCCAGGCGGTAGCGGGCCAGGGTGCTGGATTCCAGTGGCGGGTTCAGGGCCAGCTGCAGGCGGCACTGGACGGCCGCGGAGGCGGGATAGACATCGCCCGTGCGCGTGGCGCTACCGAGGAACTGGCGGCGCTCGATGCCGGCACTCAGGCCGGTCTGGCCGAAGGCGTAGCGCATGCCGAACGAGGCGATGGTGGACGGCCAGCCGGTGGTGGAACGCGAACGGCTGAGACGGTCGGCGCGTGCACGTGCGTCGGGTGTCGATTCGCCGGTGCACGGGTCCACTGCGCGGATCGATTCGTAGGTGCCGCCCTCGTCGTACAGCGTGTTGAGCAGCCGCGTGTAGAGCTCCAGCGTGCCATGCTGGTCGTTGAACGCCGGGGGCCGCCAGAACGCTTCCAGCGTGCTGAACACCGAATCGCCCGGCGTACTGATCGCCGCGCCGCCGACATTGGTCGCGGCCTGGCGCGCGCCGCGGAAGCCGGCCGAGGCGATCACGCCCCACTCGCGCGAATAGTTGGCGATGGCATTGCGCACGTTGTAGCGCTGATGCGCATCCAGAGGCAGCTCACCGGCGTCGGCGCGATCAATGGCGCTACGCAGCAGCGACACCGCCTGAGGATGATCGCCGTTGGCCGCACTCGCATACGCCTGGTCGATTACCACGCTTTTGGGTGCCTTGCCGGTGGCCTCGGCGGCACGGAAGTCGGCCAGTGCGCGCGCCGGTTCGTGGGCCTTCTGGTTGAGATAGCCGCGCTGCATCAGCAGCCCGGCGTCATCAGGGCGTTGCGCCAGTGCCGCGTCCAGGCGCAGCCGTGCTTCGTCCTGCTGGCTGCGGTTGCCTGCCGCCAGCGTGGTGGTCAGCAGGCCTTGCAGGTCTGCATCGTCCGGTGCGAGCTGCACGGCCTGCCGTGCTTCACCGATGGCCTCGGCAAAGTGCTGCCGCGCGTAGGCTGCATATGCGCGCTGTGCAGCGCCACCGTCGCCCTGCAGGTCAGCCGGCATCAGCTCGCAGATATTGGCGGTGTCATCCGATTGGCAATGCTGGAACGGCGCTGGATAGGCCTGCGCACTCATGCGCGGAAGCTCGCGACTGGATTCGGTCGCGCTGGCGCGCTGCTCGATGCCCTGCCGCAGCAACTGCTGCGCGCGTGCATCGCCTGCATCGGCTGGCAATACCGGCCGCAACGGCGCCAGCAGTGCAGCCGCACGTGCGCGATCCCCAGCGGCCAGGGCCGCATCCACGGCCAGCAGGCGCACGTTGCGCTGCTGCGTTGTGGACCCCGGCATGGCGAGCGCGGTGTCGAAGTCCTCATTGGCAAGCACGGTCTTGCCCTGGCGCTGGCGCAGATAGCCGCGCATCACCCGGGCATTGAGATCCCCGCCGTCGGCCTGCAGTGCCTGGTCGGCGCTGCGCTCGGCGTCGGCCAGCCGCCCCTGCTGCAGCTGCGCGGTGATCAACAGCAACCGGTACGAAGCAACATCCGGCGCAAGCTCGACGGCGGCCCGCGCCTGCGCGACGGCCGCCGCATCGTTCTGCGTGGACAGCGACTGATAGGCCTGCTGGGCCTGCAGCAGCGCGCGCTGGCGGGCCAGCGCCACGCGCCGCGCGTGTAGTTCCTCGACGTTCGGTGCGCCCAGCTGCAGCGCCGTGCCGATGGCCGCGTCGGCCAGTTCGGCCTGTTGCTGTGCTTCCAGCGCCGCCACCCACAGCATCGCCCAGGCACCCTGCTTCGGCTGCTGGCGGAAGGCCTGCTCGGCCTTGCTGGCCGCTTCCCGCATGCGCCCGGCGTCATAGGCAGCATAGGCCTCGGTGGCCAGCGTGTAGGCCTGCTGCCTGGCGCGGTCTGCGCCGCTGCCGGCCGCGCGCGGTGGGGAGGGTGCGCGCCCGCCCCGGGCATCCGGGGGCGTGCTGCGCGCAGCGGTGGCAGCGGCCAAGGCCGGCAAGGCCGGATCCTTCAACCCGGCATCCAGTGCACGGCGCGCCTGCTGCTGCGCCTCCGCCGGCCGGCCCAGTTTCTGCAGTGCGTAGATCTGCAGCAGGCGCAGCCGCACCACGTCCGGGCGCAACCGGATCGCTTCGCTGGACTGCTGGTAGGCCGCAGCGTAATCACCGCGCTCGTAGGCGGCGAAGGCCTGCTCGGCGACGCGGTAGGCCGCACCGGACAACGGCAGCGGCGCATCGGCCTGCGCCAGTACCGGCGCGGCGGCCGTGGCCAGTGCCACGGCAATGACGGTGGACAGCAGCGTGGTCTTCATGCCGGCAAGGCTCCGGGAGGCGGCGACTGCAGCGCGGCCGCACGCCGGCGCTGCTCCTGCATGGCCTGGGCCACGGCCTCCTCGGTGGTGATGCCCTGCTTGACCAGGTAATCGCCAATGCGGCCATCGCGCTGCGGCTTGTACGCATCCAGTGCAATCTCGAAGCGCGCGTGGTCGATCAGGCGCATCTCCACCAGCAGGTCGCCCAGCAAGGGCACGTCGTCCAGCTGCCAGTGCTGGTCGCCGCCGATCAGGCGCAGGCCTGCGTTGATTTCGCTTTCGCGGGCGATGCTCTGTTCGATGTGCGCGCTGCGGGTTTCCTGCTTCAGCAACGCCAGCGCGTCTTCGGGCAATGGGCTGGCCACGGCCAGCCGCAGTGTCTCCTGCTGCCGCGGCGGTAGCGGCAGCATGCGCCACTGCACGCAGGCATCGGCGCTGACCGGGAATGAGCCCGCGCGCAGGTAATCGATGTCGATGACCGCACGCGGCAGGTCGCCCTGGAAGGCGATGGCTTCGGCCAGGGTTTCATCATCCAGCCAGCCCTGGGTGAGCAGGATGCGGCCCAGCGGCTGCCGCCGGCCGGCATGCTGCTGCGCCAGCGCCTGCTGCAGCCGCTCCGGTTCCACCGCCTGCCAAGTGGTCAACAGCTCACCGAGTTGCTTGCGGGTCTGCACCAGCTGTGCCGCATCGGGAAAGTCGTGCATGGTCTTGTCCCAGACCATGCGCTTGCCGAACAGCAGGTAGGCCAGGAACACCTTCCATGCGCGGGCGGTGGCCATGAAGTTGATCATGTTGCCGACCACCATGCGCGGGATCGACATCAGCGCATGCTCCCAGCCGTACAGGCGGTTGACGAAGTAGAAGCGCTGCACGACGCGGGTCGCCAGTGCCGCCGTGGTCAGCAGCGCGACATTCATCTGCCAGGTACCGGCCTGGAACACGCTGGGGAACTGCGTCGTCCACACCCCGGTCGCCTTCAACAGCCAGAACAACAGCAACTGCAGGAAGATGAGGTAGGCGATGATGCTGACGAACGAGGTGATGATGCCCTTGCGATCGCGCGCCAACAGGTACTTGGTAGCCAGCGAACCGCGCCAGCCCAGCGACTCCCAGCTCTGCAGGCCGATGCCCAGCACCCAGCGCGCCTTCTGCCGGTACGAGGCGCGGAAGTTGTCGGGGAAGTACTCACGCACGCACAGCGCCATCTGCTGGGTGCGCTCGCGCACCGGCCCCCAGCCGAACCATGACGGCCGACGCACGCGGAACTGCACCGGGAAGCGGGCGAAGATCGACTGCATGCCCATGGCTGCCAGCCGCGCACCGACGTCGTAATCTTCGGTGAGGCTGTCGGTGTTGAAGGGCTGGTTGTCGGTCTGCGCGCTCAGCGCCAGCAGCGCACGCCGCGAAAAGCAGGTGCCGACGCCGGCCGACGGCACCATGCCGGACACGCTCTCGCGCACCACCAGGTCCTTGGCGTGCCATTCGGCGAACTCGTCCATGTAGACACCGGCCACCAGTTCGTACCATTCGCGGTCCAGCGAGGTGACCGGCAGCTGGATCATGTCCTTGCGCGGCAGCAGGTAGTTGTAGAAGCGCAGTTCCATCGGGTGCAGCACGTCTTCGCTGTCGTGCAGGATCACCCCGGCGAACTCGATGTCGTGGCGCTTCTCGTAGTCGAAGATCGCCAGGATCAGCCAGTTCAGGCAGTCGGCCTTGCTGGTCGGTCCGTCATGCGGCACCTCCACGCGGCGCAGGCGCTTGTAGCGACGGCGCATGCGCTCGACTTCGTCGATGGTCTGCTGGTCGTTGGGATAGGTGCCGACGAACACGACGTACTCGCGGTAGTCGAGCACGTTGATCATGTTCTCGACCATCTGCGCGATGACGTCGTACTCCATCCACGCCGGCACCATGACCGCCAGCGGCTGTTCCGGCCGCTGCAGCAGGTCTTCCTGGGTCAGCGGCCGGTACGCGTCGCGGCGCTTGACGGTCAGCGCGCGCCAGCTCTCGCGCACCCAGTACCAGACATCGATGAACAGGTCATCGAGGCTGGAGATCAGGATCAGCACGGCCACCGCCGCCGCCGTGGTTTCCAGGGCGGCGTAGTAGTTGGCCAGCTGGATGTTCCAGAACAGACCGTCCACGGTGGATCAATGTCCTGCGTTGGCGGACTTGCGGCGGCGCACCTGGGTGACGCGGGCGGCCAGCAGCGCGAATACGATCACGCCCACCAGCAGCAGCAACCAGACCATGTGCCGTTCCCACTTCGATTGCGGATTGCCGTCGTGCGCGAGGCGCGTGCCATAGGGATCCTGGCGGTCGAATTCGCGCACGACATCAGTGCCGTCAAGCACGGCCAGATCGCCGCGCAGCAACCGGAACGGTGCGCTGAACGACGGTGCCTGTGCGCCGAGGTCGCTGTAAAGAACGCCCAGCTGGCCGCCGGACGACCCCACCTGCACCACCGCGGCGCGATCCAGGCCGCTGACATCCAGCAGCGGTTGCGACGTGCCACCGACGCGCAGGTGGCCATCCTTCAGGCCGGCCACATCGACACCGGCCGGTGCAACGCCGAAGGCCAGCCATGGCGCGCCCGGGCTGACCGCGGCACCGGCGTCGACCACCTTCAGTTCCGACGCCTCCGGCGAAGCGCCCACTGCACTGGCCACCGCGATGACCTTGCCCAGCGAGGCCGGTGCATCCTGCAGCCAGGCGCCGGGCACGAACACCTGGTTGCCGCGTGACAGCTGGCTGCTGGCACCGACGAAATCACTGCCCAGCGAGCGCCTGGCCAGGGTCAGGTGGCTGCTGGGCAGGATCGAGACTGGATAGCCGGTCGCCGGATCGTGGCAGTAGGGGCGTGCCGGTTGGCGCAGGAAGCTGACACGGATCTCGTTGCGGGCCGACAGCGCGTAGGCCGGTACCTTGGCCACCAGCCGTTGCGGTTGGCCGTTGGCCGACAGCACCTTGCCGCCCAGCAGGTAGTCGTTGAGGTAGATCGTGGCCACCGCGCCCTGACCCGCCGCATTGGGGGTCGCCGAGACATCGATCACCACTTGCCCGGGCAGGCGGCCATCGGCCGACAGCGTGCCCAGATCGAAGCTGGCGCTGCGGTCGGCGCGGGTCACCACATCCATGGTTCCGGCGATGTTTCCGAGCCGGCTCAGCAGTACCTGGTCACCGTCCAGTTTGGGCGTTCCTGCTGCGCTGACCTGCAGGCTGCGGCCCAGCGCATAGCTGCGCCACTGTTCGGCGAACAGTCCGGCAACCTTGCCCGCTGCCGCCGGGTCGACCACCAGCGTCGGACGGCCTGCAACGGCCACCACGCTGACCGACGCGTTGGCGGCGGGCTTCTCCAGGCCGCCCATGTCAGTACCGCGCCACGTGGCAAACGCTGCGCCCGCATCGGTGCCCGCCGCGCCGACCTGTGCGGCCAGCGCATCCAGCGCCGCGCGTACGCCGACGCGCAATGCATCGCTGCCGATCATCACATCGGCGGCCAACGGCCCGCTGTCACGCAACGACAGCAGCGCTCCCACTTCGGCCAGGTCCTTGATCGCGTGCACGCGCTCGCCCGCGGCCAGCGCGGCGTACGCCGGCACGCCCTGCAGGCTGGCCGGGATGCTGATGCCGGCCAGGTCGACGCTGTCGCCGACCTTGGGCAGCGCCACCACCTGCACCTGCTTGCCTCCGGCCTGCAACGCGGTACCAATGCGCCAGGCGGCATCATAGGTGGGCGCCTGCAGCGCCTTGCCCTCCACCAGCAGGCGCACCCGCGGTGGCAGCGCGCCCCAGGCCTTGGCCACGGTATCCACGGCACGCCCATCGAAGCGGTAGCTGAAGCGCGAATCCGGCGACAACCGCAGCACATTGGCCGGCGCGCTCTGGTCGGCACATTGATAGTCGGACACGATCGACCACCAGCCGACACCGACCCGCACGAAGCCGTTCTGGCGGGGTTCGCCATCGATGGCCAGCAGCTGGCTGGCATCGCCCTGGGCATCGGTGATCGAGCGCGCGGCGATCGGATCGCCATCCACCGACCACAGGCCTGAAGTTCGCCCGGCGTGGCCACGCACATAGCGGCCATCGAGCTGCAGCTGCGCATCGCGGGTGGCAACACCCGCCGGCACCGGCAGGTAGACCTCGCGCTGGCTCTCCTGCCCGCTGAGCACCAACGGTTGGCGGAAACCGAGTTCGCGCAGGGTCATCTGCCGGCTCACCGTGCTGTCACCGCTCCATTCGGCGAACTGGCCGGCGACGCTGTCGGCGGCGTGGGCACTGCCAACCGCGCACGACAGGACGAACGCGGCGGCGGAAACAAACAGGGGACAGCGGCCGGTCTGGGTCATGGCGTCACTTCGCGTGGATGGGAGTGGGCGGCACCGCCGCTGCGGAGGCCGGGCGAGAATTCGGGAAGGGGGGCGCCACGCAGGGCGGCGACGATGCGGGCGCTGGCGCGGCCGTCGCCATAGGGACTGCCATCGGGGTCGAAACGGGTCGGCTGCGGTGGCTGTGCCAAGGCCGCATTGACCCCCTCGACGATGCGCGAGGGCGTGGTCCCGACCAGCGTCACCACACCGGCCTCGACCGCCTCCGGGCGCTCGGTGACGTCGCGCATCACCAGCACCGGCTTGGCCAATGCCGGCGCTTCTTCCTGCACGCCACCGGAGTCGGTGAGGATGACGTCGGCGCGCTGCATCAGGCGCACGAAGCGCAGGTAGTCCTGCGGCGGCACCAGGTGCACGTTGTCGAGGTTGCCCAGGTGTGCGTTGACCGGTGCCTGGACGTTCGGATTGAGGTGCACCGGGTACAGCACCTGCAGGTCCGGCCGCTGGGCCAGTTCGGCCAGCGCACGGCAGATGTCCTCGAAGCCCTGGCCGAAGCTCTCGCGGCGATGGCCGGTGACCAGCAGCAGGCGGCGCCCGGGGTCGAGCATGTGGAAGGGTTCGTCGGCCTGGGCACGCAGTGCCGGATCGGCATCCAGGCGCTGCACGGTCTGCTGCAGGGCATCGATGACGGTGTTGCCGGTGACCAGGATCTGCCCGCCCAGATGCTCACGGGCCAGATTGGCGCGCGAGCCGGGAGTAGGTGCATACAGCTGATGACCGACCACGTCGATCACCCGCCGGTTCATCTCCTCCGGCCATGGCTGGTTGATGTCGCCGGTGCGCAGGCCGGCCTCGACATGGCCGATCGGAATGCGGTGGTGGAACGCGGCCAGGGCGGCGGTCATCGCCGTGGTGGTATCGCCGTGCACCAGCACGCGATCCGGGCGGACCTGCGTGTAGAGCGCGTCAAGCCGCTCGAACAGCCTGGAACACAGGCCATTGAGGGTCTGGTTGGGCACCATGACATCCAGGTCATGGTCGGCGGTGATCTCGAACAGCGACATCACCTGGTCGAGCATCGCCCGGTGCTGGCCGGTGATGCAGACCACCGATTCGACATCCGCAGCCTGGGCCAGGGCGCGCACCAGCGGCCCCATCTTGATCGCTTCCGGCCGGGTGCCGAACACCGACAGGACCTTCACCGGGGTGCTCCGGAAGGCCGGTGCTGGACAATGCCAGGAGCTGTAGCCACGTCTGGATCCTTTCGGCGTTACCGTCCAATGCCCGCAGGCAGGAGACGGTCACCTCATGAGGAAACTCCAAATTCGCGACGTCCATCACAATCGATTGATGGCACGTGCGTCGTGGCAGTGATCTTCATCGTTGGAAGATCAAGACGCAGTCAACGCCGCCCGTGGGACGGGCGACGTTGCGGCGGAACGCAGCAGGGGCAGCCGCCCGGGCGGCCTTACTCGTACTGGATGGTGAACGTGGCCTGGCCGTTCGCGACACCCGCACCCACCGTGCCAGCCTGGGTCTGCACATAGCGCGCGCGCAGCGGCAGCGCCATGACGCTGGTCCCCGGCGCGGTGGTGCCGACGTTGATGGTCTGGCCGAAGCGCACTTCGCGCTCGGTGGTGCCAACGCGCTGGACCATCTGGATGCCGATGCGGGTGGCGCTGTTGGTGGCCGCGCTGAGCTTCAGCACGCCCGGCATGTTCGAGCTGTCCTGGTCGGCATCGAGACGGATGCCGATCTTGCTCTGGTAGGCGGCAACATTGCTGCCCTGGCAGTTCAGGCGGATCTCGAAATCACGATCGACCGCGCGCGAACCGACACCGGTGAAGGTGGTGTTGGGCACGCTGCCGAAGTCGACGGCGATGTTGCGGCTGCCGGCCTGCACTTCGCAGGTCGGGCTGACCACGGTGGTGCCCGAGCCCTTGAAGGTCGAGGTCAGCACCGGGCGACCGGGGCCATCACCGTCGAAGTAGTAGGTGGTGAAGCGGCCGTTCGGCGCGATCACGCCCGAGCCGGTCTGGGCAGCGGTCTTGATCAGCTGGATGCGGAAGGTGCCTCCCACCAGCGAGATGGTGCTGCTGCTGCCGAAATTGATGGTGTGCGGATAATAGGTCTGGATCGCACCGGAGTCCCGGTACAGGCGGATACCCACGCCCGCCACATCGGTTTCATAGACGTTCGAGAAGCCGGCCACCGGACGCTTCTGCGCGGCGTTGACGTACTCGCCAATGGAACGGCCACCGGACCAGTCGCAACGTGCCACGCTGTTCTGCTGGTTGATCGGCTCGCTGATCTCCTTGATCACGCCACCGACCGGCGTGCTGGGCAGGATCACGATCTGGCCCATGTCCATGGTCACGTCCTGCGCGGTGAACCAGCTGGACTGGATGCGGCACGACGCGCTGGCCTGCTGTGCCAGCAGTGCGCCACCCAGCAGTACAAGGGCCGTCAGCGCCTTGCGGCCACGGGAAGAAATCATCGGCATGCTGCCTCCAGCGGGATGAAGCCGGTCTTGGACGCATCGGCGCCCGCCGGAACCTGGTAATCGATGGTGCAGCGCTGGTCGGCACCGGCGCCCCACTCCACCAGCAGGCGACCCTGGTTCTTTTCACTGCGCACGTACAGGCGGCCGCCCTGGCTGACCATGCCGACCGGCTGGCCCTGCTCATCCTTGACCTGTGCGCCGAACGGCATGCTGCGGCCATCCGGATTGCGTACCTGGATCAGCAACGCGTTGCCCTTGCGGGTATCGAAGCGCAGGTAGCTGATGGCACCGGCGAACGGTGCGATCGACTGGCTGGTGCTTTCCAGCTCGACGTCGTGGGCCATGCCCTGCGGATCGAGGGTGACGGTGTTGAGGCGGTACGGCGACACGTACGGCACCACGGCGTAGCCGCGGCCATCGACGCGCAGGCCCGGGGCGTTGCTGACGATCGCATCGCGCGCGCCCGGGGCCTCGACCAGCACCATGGTGTCGCCACGCTGCGGGGTGAACGTGAAGCCGCCCGGATGCACCACCACGCTGCCGTTGGCACCGACCGAGGCCTGGCGGAAATCACGCGAGTGGCTGTAGGTGGCATTCAACGCGGAGTAGCGGCTGCGATATTCGGCATTGCCGACCGCCGTGGTGCCACCCTCGCGGGAATCGGACAGGGCCACGCCGTAGCTGAAGTTGTTGTCGACGCCGGCCGAACCGGTGATGCCGACGCGGCTGTTGTCGTAGCCACCGCGGTCGCGCACGCCGAGATCGGCACTGAACGACACCGGGTGGGTACCCCGGCCCAGCGGCACGCTCATCGACAGCAGGTACTGGGTGTCGGAACGGCCGAGCACGCCTTCTTCGGTGCGCAGCGCCGAGAAGCCGTAGTTCACCGAACGCCAGGCGTTGTTGTAGCCCACCTGGTACTGCTTGGAGGTGCCGGAGCGGTCATAGAAGTCACGCACCGAACCGGTCACGTACAGCGCACCGCCACGCCGGCCCAGCGGCTGGTTCAAGGTCACCTGGAACTGGCTGCGCTGGCGACCACGGGTGGTCGGATCGATACCGCGCGCGTCCGAGTCACGGCCATACAGCGCGTCCTGCAGGCTGTAGAAGCCTTCGGTCGAGTAGCGGTAGGCGGCCAGGGTCAGGTTGGTGCCGGTCTCGCCGATCATGTTGCTGTAGCTCAAGCGCACGCTGGCGCCAGTGTGGCTGCCGTAGTGGTCGAACGAGGTGCGTGCATGGGTGACGTCTGCCGCGAAGGCACCGACCCGCGTGGACAGGCCGACACCGTACAGCAGCGACAGGTAGCCATCGCTCAGCGCGCTGCCGCCGTACAGGGTCAGCTGGTTGCCGATGCCGCGCTGGTAGGTGCCCTGCACCAGCCAGGGTTCGTCGGCCAGCAGCTTGTTGCGCACCTGGCCGGCGGTCAGCGAGTAACGCGACACGCCTTCGCGCAGCATCTGCGGCACCGAGCCGAACGGCACCTTGAATTCGCGGCGGCGGCCATCGGCCTCGATCACGCTCACTTCCAGGTCGCCGCCGTAGCCGGTCGGGTACAGGTCATCGATGACGAAGTTGCCCGGCGAAACGGTGGAGGAGTAGATCAGCTGCTGGTTCTGGCGCACTTCGATGCGCGCATTGGTCTCGGCGATGCCGCGCACCACCGGCGCGTAGCCGCGCAGCGAATCGGGCAGCATGCGGTCGTCGCTGGCCAGGCTGGCACCGCGGTAGCCGATCGAGTCGAACAGCTCGCCCGTGGTGTAGGCCTCACCGATGGTGAGCATGCCGCGCACCTGCGGGATGCCGCGCTGTGCGTAGGTGGCGATGCTCTGCCAATGGCGGCCGTCACCCTCGGACCAGGTCAGGTTGGAATCGTGGCGGAACTGCCAGCCGCCCAGGTTCAGGCCGGCATTGAGGCCGAGATAGGCACTGCGGTTGCGCTGGCCACCTTCGACACGGCTGTTGCTGTCGATGGCATTGAAGCTGTAGCCGACGAAACCGGCATTGATGCCGCGGTCCCACAGCGCCGGGTTGACGTAGCCGCGCGCCTCGCGGCGCAGGAACACCTGCGGGATGCTGAGGTCGTAGCGCAGGTTGCCGCTGTCGTAGACACCATAGGCATTGGCCATGCGCTGCTGCACCGGCACGCAGCTGGTCGTGTCGGTCGGCAGCGTCGGGTCCTGCTGCAGCAGCACGGCCTCGCTGTCCACGCCCATTTCCTCCAGCATCGGCAGCGGCAGGCAGGCGTCGACACGGCCCTGTGCATCGGCCTTGAACTGCAGGTCACGACGGCCCTGCCAGGCACCGTTGACGTAGACATCGACACGGTAACTGCCGGCAACCATCGGGTTGCCATTGCTGAAGGCCGCCAGGTCGACCTGCTTGGCCTGGCCGGACAGGAAGCTGGAATTGAACTGGGCCGATTCCGGTGCACGCGCATTGGCCGCACCACTCTGCGCCATCAGCGCCTGTTCGCCGAGATTGGCCGGCGCAGCCAGCGCCCATCCTGAGCAGGCCGCGCCAACAACCAGCAGGCAAAGCGCCTGATGGATCGACAATGTCAATCTGTTTCCGATCACACTGACATTCCTTCAATTCGCCGCACGGCGGCGGTGGCGGGATGCGCAGGCCCATGGCCGGCGCGGCGCGTTCAGCCCCCGGTGCTGTCGAGGCGGACGGTGTGCTCGACCCGGCCGCCGTAATCATTGATGGTGATGAAGCGCACCTGCTGCGTGCCCGCCGGTGCGGCGAACTCCAGGTTCTGCTTCGGCGCGACCATCGCGCCCTTGTCCTCGACGGCCTTTTCGCTGCTGCCGGTCACGGCATGCACTTCGGCCAGAGTGACGTGGAAGGGGCTCGGGTTTTCCACCCGCAGGCGGTCGCCATTGCGGGTCCAGCGCAGCGCTGCCGGTGCGTCGTTGGCGACGCCCTTCAGGCCCTGCGGCCGGTAGAAAAGCTTCAGGCGCGAACGGAACGCGACCTGCAGGTAATTCTGGTCACCACTGTCGGCGTTGTCCGGCGACGGCGGTACGTCCAGCACATTGAGCCAGAACACCGTCTCGCGATCGGTCGGCAGCTGTGCGCCGGAGAAGATCAGGCGCAGCGCCTGGCTGCGGCCCGGCTCGACGCGCGCGATCGGCGGCGTCAGCACGAACGGAGCATCACTGGTATCGGCGGTCTGGTTGGCGTCGCCACTGTCGATCCAGGCCTGGACCAGTGCGGGCGAGTCGCCCACGTTGTCGACCTGCACGGTGACTTCGCGCGCCTGTGCCGGGTAGATCACCCGCGTGCCATTGACCACCACGCCGGCCAGTGCGTTCTGGCAGAGGGGCAGCGTGAACGCTGCCAGCAGCAGCGCCCGGGGAAAGAGTGCTTTCATCGGAAGTACTACGCTCGAGGGGTGTGGCCAGGGGCCGCGGAGCACTGGCCGGCGTGTACGCCGGCCAATGCGGGTACGGCTACGATCAGTTGTAGATGATCGTGTACTTGACGCTGCTGGTGACGTCGCCCGGGGTGGCGGCGGCAGTGGCGTAGTACTCAGCGTAGTAGTTCAGGTCGGCCGAGCCGTCGGTGCCGACGGTGACCCACTGCGAGTTGGTCTGGGCCAGGCCAGCGCCGGCAGCCTTGATCGGCAGGAACTGGTTGTTCGAGCCCAGCAGCTGCAGCTGCACGTTGGTGGCAGCGTTGGCCGAGGCCTGGTTGACCAGGCGGCCGCTGTTGAAGTCGACGGTCGAACCCGGCTCGAAGTAGGTGGCGACGTTGCCGGCGCTGCACTTGGTCAGGTTGATGGCGAACGGGGTACGGCCCGCAACGGCACCGGCGGTAGCCAGGGTGTTCTTCGACACGGTCGGCAGGGTCACGGCGAAGTCCTTGCCGCCCGGGGTCGAGATGGTGCAGGTCTTGTCGGTCACCTTGCCATTGAAGGTGATGGTGCCGTCGGCGGCGTTGGCGGCCAGCGGAGCGGCGGCCAGCATCAGAGCGGCAATGAGGTTGATCTTGTGCATTCGCTTTTACCTAACCCTACTGAAGAGATGAGAAGTAGAGGAGGAAGCAAGGAGCACTGCCGGGCTAACAAGACCCATCCTTGCGTCTCACCTGTGGCCGGACTCGGACATACCTTCCCCTGAATCCGTGACGCAAGTATATGCACAACTGTGATGAAAGTCTCATTATTTTTCTGAACGCCAATTCATTGACGCCCTAAATGTGACGTGATAAGCGGAATCAGCGCCTGGGACGCGTGGAAGATTTGACGACGGGGCCGCCAGGTCGCGGACAACCGTGGATGACGCGTTGAGAGGCGCGTTCGGCAGGCGCGGAAACAGGCATTTTTCAGGCGGAAATCACCTTATTTGATGCGCATCACTCTTTCTTGGTGATGGCCCCAGCAGATTCGGATTTGTCCTATTAAAGGCGGATCGAACCTGTCGCTAACTAGGACACACCGAACCAGAGAACGTGTCATGAGGAATTCCATTCTGCTGTGTGTGGCCCTGATGTCCGTCAGTGCGCTGGCCCAGGCCAGCAGCGGCAGCATCCGTTTCAGCGGCCGCATCGCCGAGCCGGGCTGCACGACGAACCTGTCCCAGGGTGAGCTGAGCCTGGCGGCCTGCCCGCCGTCGGCCAAGGGCTCGACGGTGGAAGTGACGGCACTGGCCGATGGCCAGGCCGCGACGCTGCGCGATGGCAAGCGCCAGGGCCAGAAGCTGTCGGTGTCGGCCAGCGCGATGCGCGCCGGCGATATCGCCTTCTCCGAGCGTTACAGCGTGCAGGCTTCGAAGCAGCAGCCGCTGCAGGGCGCCTACCTGGTGGTGGTCGACTACCTGTAAGCCGACGTATTTACGCCGGCGGCAGCTCGAAGACCTGGCGCAGGTAGGCCAGGTAGCCCGGGTCGTCGCACATGCTCTTGCCCGGCGAATCGCTGAGCTTGGCCACCGGCTGGCCGTTGCAGCGGACCATCTTGATGACGATGTTGAGCGGTGTCGGGCCCAGGTCATTGGTCAGGTGGGTGCCGACGCCGAACGCGACCTGGCAGCGACCGCGGAAGTAGTCGTACAGGCGCATGACCTTGGCGATGTCGAGCCCATCGCTGAACACCAGCACCTTGCTGCGCGGATCGACGCGACGCTGCTGGAAGTGCGCCAGCATGCGGTCACCCCAGTCGAACGGATCGCCTGAGTCATGGCGCACACCGTCGAACAGCTTGCAGAAGTACATGTCGAAGTCGCGCAGGAACGCATCCAGGCCGACCACGTCGGACAGCGCGATACCGAGGTCACCGCGGTACTCGCGCGCCCACGATTCCAGTGCCGCCACCTGCGAATCACGCAGGCGCGGGCCGAGCGCCTGGAACGCCTGCAGGTACTCGTGGGCCATGGTGCCGTGCGGGGTCATGCCGTACAGGCGCGCGAAGTGGACGTTGCTGGTGCCGACCAGCTGCGGGCCGAGCGCGTCGCGCAGCAGCGGCAGCAGCCGGGCATGCCAGTCGCGCGAGTAGCGGCGACGGCTGCCATAGTCGGCGATGCGGCATTGTTCGAAGCCGGGGGTATCGCGCAGCAGCGCGGCCTTGGCCTGCAGGCGGCGCTCGCCTTCGGCGAAGTCGGCCGTGGTGGTGTTGCGGAACCAGACTTCGTTGATGATCGCCAGCAGCGGCACTTCAAACAGGATGGTGTGCAGCCACGGGCCGGTAATGTCCAGTTCGATCTCGCCGGGCACGGCCGTCGACGCGCGCAGCTGGATGTACTTGCGGTCGAGGTGGAACAGGCCGAGGAAATCGGCGAAATCCGGCTTCACGAAGCGCAGGCCACGCATGTAGTCCAGCTCCGCGTCGCTGAAGCGCAGGCTGCACAGGTGGTCGATCTCTTCGTCGATCTGGTCGATGTAGTGGGCCAGGTCGATGCCGGGCGTACGGCACTTGAACCGGTACTGCACCTGGGCGCCGGGGTGCTGGTGCAGCACCGCCTGCATCATGGTGAACTTGTACAGGTCGGTGTCGAGCAGGGACTGGATGATAGGCATGGAGCGGATTATGCGCCCGGCGGCGTGAACCGTGGTCGCGCCCGCCTTCCGTAGAGCCGGGCCACGCCCGGCTGGATTGTTGCCTGAGCCGAGCGTGGCCCGGCTCTACAACGACCTGCGCAGCAGGCGCGGCACCAGCATCGCCGCATGCGCCCAGATCGCGGCCCACACCGCAATGCGTACCGGCAGCGTGCGCTGCCTGGCCTCGAACTTCTGGAAGTAACGCCACAGCCCCCTGTGCTTGTGCCATTCCACGAAGAATGGCCTCGAGCGGCTGGAGACGCCGCGCACATGGATGACATGCAGATCGTTGGCGATCGCCACCACCGCGCCGGCCTCGCGTGCGCGGCGGCACAGATCCAGGTCCTCGGCATGCAAGCGGTAACCCGCATCCCAGCCACCGATGCGCTCGAACAGGGTACGCGGCATCATCAGCAGCGCACCGGACAACGCCGGCACGGGCTGCACGGCCTGGTGTGGATCGCGCGGAACTGCCAGCTTCGAGCCCTTGCCCGGCGAGCGCAGCATCAGCAGGAAATCCGGATCGCGACGGCGCACCGCTTCATCGGCGTGGCCGTGCTCGTCCACCTGCTCCACGCCCAGCAGGCAATCGCCCAGCACCTCGCCACGGCTGCGCAGTTCGGTCAGGGTGTCCGGCTCAATCATCAGGTCCGGGTTGATGAAGGCCAGCCAGGGGCTGTGCGAGTCGGCCACGCCCTGGTTGTTGGCGGCGGCAAAGCCGGGATTGTCCGGATTGCCGACGAAGCGCACGCGCGGGTCATGGCTGGCATGCCGCTGCACGATGTCCAGCGTGCCATCCAGCGAACCATTGTCGATCACCCGGATCTCGGCGATGTCCTGCGCCTGGCGCAGGCGCGACAGGCAGGCATCGATGGTGCTGCCACTCTGGTAGGTGACGACGATGGCGGCAATGGTTGCATTCAAACGGGAGGCTCCGGCGCGGGCGGGACAAACAGGTCGCCCTGTTCCTTCGGCATTATCGCCTGCCGCATGCGCTGCTGCAGGTCGGCACGCAGACCATGCAGTGGATCGTGCATCAGGAAATCGGCCAGCCGCGGCACCCAGGCCGGCCAGCGTGCCGCCAGGGCCTCCAGGTCGCCATCGCGGCTGACCGCCTCCCCTGCCCGGCCGACGAACGCGGTCTCGCACAACACATTGCGCCACCCCAGGCCCGCCATGCGCAGGCTGAGATCGATCAGCGCGGCATTCCAGCCGGCATAGCTGTCCACGTCCAGGCCACCGGCACGGCGGCGCGCGTTGCCACGTACCAGCACCGCGTGGGTGACCGCCGATGGCAACTCCGGGTGCAGCGTCGGCAATGTAGCGCAGGTATGCGCCAGCAAGGCCGGGTCATGGGGTTCGGGATTGATCTCGCCCAGCCGTGGCCACGCCGCGGTCTCGCCGGCATTGCACCAGGGGGTCGCGGTGGCGATGGCGGCATCGCGGGCGAAGGCATCCTGCAACTGCTGCAACCAACCGGGCGACGGCACGCTGTCCGGCGCCAGCACGGCCACGTCCAGGCCATCGCAGGCGCGCAGCATCTCATCCAGATGGGCAACCTCGCCCAGTGGCCGCGCGCGCCGGGTGTACTCGGCCTGCAGCGGCGTATGCGCCAACCAGTGCTCGACCACGGCCTGCGCACGCGGCCCTGCCTGCGCGTCATCGGCCAGCCAGACCGCAGTGCCCGGCGCGGTGCCGGCATCCAGTGCGGCCAGGCAGCGGTCCAGCGCGGCATCGTCCACGCACAGCGGCAACAGCACGATCGCCCCCATCCCGCCTCCGTGGTTGTCGGTGGTCACAGCGTAGCACCGGGAGGGTATCGGCCGGGTTGCACCCGGCACCCGCAGAGGCCAGAGCCAGAGCCAGAGCCGAAGCAACAGCCGGAGCAAAAGCTGGGTTCCTGGGGGATGGCGGGGTGGGTCCGGTTGCGGGGGACGCCGTAAATACGTCCCTGTAGGCTCGGTCGCCGCATCCATGCGGCTCACGCCCCCACAACCGGACCCACCCCGCCTTCGACAGTTTTCCGCGATCTGTCGGCCCTACCTTCTGTAGAGCCGAGCCATGCTCGGCTCAGATGTTTCGGATCTCGAAATATTCGATTTCGATGGAGAGTCATCCACGCATGGCGTGGATCGTGTCGACCAAGGTCGACACCTACCAACAGCAGCAGGAAACTGTCGAAGGCGGGGCACTGTGGGTTTGCGGGGTGTGAGCCGCATGGATGCGGCGACCAAGCCTACATGGACGTATTCACGGCGTCCCCGCAAACCCACAGTGCCCCGCCATCCCTCAGTAAACCCGCTGTTGCTGTTGCTGTTGCTGTTGCTGTTGCTGTTGCCGTTGCTCCAGCTTCAGCCTCTGCGGGTGCCGGGCGCAGCCCGGCCGTAACCCCCTTACTTCTTCGCGCGCGGCTGGTTCAGCGGTTCCATCGCGCGGAAGCGCTTGCTGTACTCATCGGTCAGGTTGCGCGATTCCTGGTTGTTGCGGACGATGGTCGGGGTCAGCAGCACGATCACCTCCGAACGACGGCTGGTGCGGGTCTTCTGCCCGAACAACGCACCGACCACCGGGATCCTGCTCAGGCCCGGAATGCCGCTGCTGCCATCGGTGGCCGAGTCGGTGATCAGGCCCGCCAGCATGATGGTGTCGCCGCTCTGTACCGCCGCTTCGGTGGACAGCTTCTTGGTCGAGATGCGCGGATTGCAGTTGCGCTCGTTCGGGTTGCAGGCGTCCGGCACGTCGGAGGCGCTGCTGACCTCCTGCACGATATCCAGGAACACCGTGCCATCGCGGGTCACGCGCGGGCGCACCTTGAGGATCACGCCCGTGTCGATGTACTGCACCGAGCTGTAGGTGCTGGTGCCCACGCCGGTGTTCACTGTGGTGGTGTTGATCGGCACCTTGTCGCCAACGTTGAGCGTGGCCTCGGCGTTGTTGCGCACGAACACCGACGGTGTCTGCAGCAGGCGCAGGTCGGTGACCTTGTCCAGCGCGCTGACCACGGCGGCCGCGTTGTGACCGGTGAACGCCCAGCCTACGCCATCGTTGCCGGTGACACCGCCGGCGAAGGTATTCCACGAACCGCCCGCTGCCGGCGGCAGGGTCAGGCCCGCCAGTGCGCCGGTCAGCGCGCGACCGGCCACGGCGTTGTCGAAGAACCAGTTCACGCCGTACTTCAGGTCACCGGTCAGCGCGACTTCGGCCACCTGTGCCTCGATGTGCACCTGCAGCGGCATCACGTCCAGCTTCTCGATCACCTCGCGGATCGAGCGCCAGGCCTGCGGGGTCGAGCGCACCAGCAGGGTGTTGGTCTCCTCCACCGCCGACACGCCGACGCGGTCGCCCTCCACTTCCAAGCTGACGCTGACGTTGCCGGGCTGGCGCTGCGGCAGGTTCAGGCTGCCGTTGCTGCTGCCACTGCCACTGCTCCCGCCCAGCGTCGAGCCGAGGGTGCTGCTGTTGTTGTCCATGCCACGATCGCCGTCACCGCCCAGCTGCGACGGGATGGCGCCTGGCGCGAGCGAGGCCGGGCTGGAGGCGCCGCGGTTGCCACTGCTGGCGAAGGCCTCGCTGAGGCGCTCGGCCAGATCGCGTGCCTTGATGTAGCGCAGCTCGTAGGAGAACAGGCGGGCGCTGCCACCTGCGGTGTCGATGCGATCCAGCCACTGCTGGATCTGGTCCAGGTAGCGTACCTGCGGCGTGATCACGAGCACGGCGTTGGCGTTCTCCAGCGGCAGGAAACGGAACATGCCAGCACTGGGCGTCTTGCTCTCTTCGCCGAACACCTTTTCCAGGTCGGCCGCGACCTGCTCAGCCTTGCCCGACTGGATCGGGAACACGCCCACCGACATGCCCGACAACCAGTCGACGTCGAAGATCTCGACGGTGCGCAGGTAGTTTTCCAGTTCTGCGCGCGTACCACCGAGGGTGATCACGTTGCGGCCGCTGTCCACATTGACGATGGCGTTGGGACGCGCATACGGCTCCAGCACCTTCTTCATCTCGGTGGCGGAGATGAACTGCAGCGGGACCACGCGGACCTCGAAGCCGCGTGCGCTGGCCGCCGGCGCGGTGCTCGGCGCGACCGTGCCGGCCAGCGCCTGGTCGGCGGCGACGATGTTGTAGCGGCCGCCGCTGTAGACCATGCGCGCGTTGTTCCAGCCCAGCACCATCTCCAGCAGGTTCAGCGCCTGCGCCGGCGAGACCGGCTTGGGCGTGGCCAGGGTCACCGTGCCCTGCACGCCCGGTGCAATCACGTAGTTCTGGCCAAGCATGTCGCCAAGGATGGCCTTGACCACCGCATGCAGCGATTCGCCTTCGAAGTTGAAGGTGGCCTCGCCGGTGCTGGCGCCATGCAGCGCCGGGGCCGGTGCGCGCGCGGCCTCACGGTTGATCATGGTGCCGGTGCCGCGACGGATCACCGCCTGCGGTGCGCCCTGGCTTTCGCGGGCGGCATCAGCGGCGACGTCGGCCGCTTGGCCGGCAGCGGCGCTGGGCGACAGGTTGCCGTTGCGCTGCACGTGCGGCGCGGACACCGTACTGCAGCCGACCAGCAGCGCGAGGGCAAAGGACCAGGGAAGAAAACGCAGGTTCATGCATTCACTCTATCGGTTGGTGCCATCGCCCGGGGGCGGCGACGGTTGTTGCTGCTGTTGCTGCAGCTGGCGGCGGCGGGCCTGGATGCGCTCGCGGATGGCCTGCATCTGCGCTTCGCTGGGACCGTTGTTGTTGGCCGGTGGTGTTTTTGCAGCTGACGCCGCAGGTGTGGGGGCATTGCCGGCGGGCGGCGTCGGTGGGGTTGCCGCGACCGGGGACGGCGCCGGCGGAGCACCCGCCGAAGGCGGCACAACGATCGCACCTGCAGGCGGTACACCGTTGGCACCGCGCAGCACCGTCGGCGGCTCACCGCCCTGGCCGTTGAACACGGCCAGTTCCAGGACCTGGTTGCCACCGGGGCCGATCACCGTCGCTTGGCGCGGCTGCAGCGCCACCAGTTGCCAGCCATCCACGGCTTCGCCGTTGAGACGCAGGCGCAGCGAGCGGTTCTGTTCGGTGGTGAAGGTGGCCATGCCGAAATCGCCGGTCAGCAGCACGCCGGTCAGGCGTAACTCGGCACTGGCCGCCGGTTCGCTGCCCCCCAGCAGATAGGGCCGCGGCCTGCGGTCTTCGGCGAACAGCGGGCGCTCTCCGATCGCGCTGTAGCTGTCGGCGCTGGCCATGCGCTCGGCAGCCAGCAGCGGCAACGATGGCAGCGATGGCGCGGCGTCGGCATCACCGTCGGCGCCCGGCAGCTGGCTGCCCAGCCCGAAGACGGTTGCCAGCCAGACCGCCGCCGCCCAGCCGGCCAGTGCCAGCAGGAAGCCGGTACGCAGGCTGATCTGCTCAAGCTTCATCGGCCACCTCCTGCCCTTCGGACGGGGGCGCCGGCTGGGGCGCCGGCGTGGCCTCGGCCGGCGAAGCAGCCGGCGTCGGCGCTGCAGCGGGCGCCGGAACCGTGCCATCGGCGGCGGCGCCTGGCAGCAGATAGCCGGCCAGCTCGAAGGACACATCCAGGCCCAGCCCCGATTCGTTCGGCGATTGCTGGAAGCGCTGCGCGATCAGGTTGAGGTTGTCGACGAACAGGCGGGGGCTGCCGGTTTCGAGGCTGTGCAGCACGGTGGCCAGTTCGGCCACGCCGCAGCGCAGGCGCACCTGCATGGCGACGCGCACGAACTCGGCATCGCGCCGGTTGTCGGTCAGCGGCGTGCGGTTGCTGATGGTGCAGCTGCGGTTGCCCGGGCTGGCCATCGCTACCGCATCCTGCAGCCGGGCGCCCAATGCAGCGGCGGCAGCTTCGGCGGTGGCTTCGCGCAGGAAGCCTGGCCGCTGCTGCAGTGCCTCGCGGGTAGCGCGAAGGCGCTGTTCGATCTGCGGCTGCTGCTGCAGCTGCGCCTGCACGCGCGACTCGCGTTCGCGCAGGGCGGCGACATCGGCGTCGATCGCACGCAGCGGCTGGGTGAACCAGGGGTGCACCAGCAGCAGATAGGCCAGGCCCAGCACTGCCAGCAGCAGTGCCAGCGCCAACCAGCGATCACGGCGTGCGCTTGGCATCGGCATCGGCCGCCTCCGGGGTCGGTGCTGCGGCCGGCAACGGCTGCAGTTCGGCGGTCATGGTGAAGCGGTCGCGGCCACTGGCCGCGCCATCGGCCTGCAGCACCCCGGTCAGGTTGACCTTGCGCCACTGCGGTGCGTCCTGCAGCAGCTGCACCAGCTGCGATGCCTCGCGGCTCAGGCCGATCAGCTGCAGGTTGTTGTTCTCGATCGCCAGCTTTTCCAGGTAGGTACCTTCCGGCAGGCGCCGGGTCAGTTCGTTCCAGATCTCCACCGTACTGGCGCGCTGGCTGCGCTGCTTCTCAAGGAATGCAGCACCATCGATCAGCGCCTGCAGCTGCGCGCGTTCGCTGGCCACGCCACGCGCGCTGCGCGCGCTGCGCTCGACCTGCGCACGCAGTTCGTCGGCGGCGGCCTGGCGGTTGTCCAGCAGCTGCACCGCGGCCAGTACCAGCATCACGACGGATGCCACTGCCAGCAGCAGGTTCCAGCGCCGCATCGGGTCTGGCCGCAATTGGCGCTGCGCGGGCGGCAGCAGGTTCACCTGCAACACGTTGCCCTGCGCATCGATGGCATCGACGCCGGCCAGCGCATCGGCCCATTGGCCCACCCGCGTGCGCCATGCTTCCAGCTGCCGCAGTGGCCACGCTACCAGTTCGACCTGCAACTGCCCTTCGCCGCCCGCGCCGAGTTCACGCACGTCATAGCTGACCTGGGACGCTTCGAACGGGGTCTGCCGGTCGATTTCGAAACCGACCACGGCACGCAGGCGGTCGGCCGCCGCGGCGGGCAGGCGCAGCGTGCGCCGCAGCACATCCGCCGCGGGCAGCAGCCACACCCGGGGCAGGCTGCGCAGGCGCGGCTCGAGTACCCGGTCCAGTTCCACCGGCGACAGCGGCCACGGCAGGCGCGCCACCACTTCGCGGCGTTCACCGGCCTCACGCCAGACCTGCAGCTGGTCGCTCTCAGGCTGCAGCAACAGGCGGGCCTGGCCCCAGCCCAACGCCCATTGCCAGCGCACCGGTACCCAGGCCAGCAGCGACTGCCGCCACCAGCGCAGGAAACGGCCAGCGCCCGGGCCGATCCGGCCCTGCACCTGCCGCAGACTGTCCTGCCACGCCGTCATCTTGCTGTCATTCCCTGCTCCCAGCGAAGCACTGTGTAGGTCCGCCCGGGAACCCCGCCCGAGCCACTGCGTACCACTGCCTGCAACACCGACCTGCGTCCACTGCTGTCGATGGCAGCGGACTCGATACTATAGGTGCCGCTGCTGCTGGCAAGCGTTGTCGTACCACCAGCGGAATCTGCATCACGCTCCTGCTGGGCGCGCTGCGCCAGCACGGTATCCGCATCCAGGCCCAGTGCGGTCAGTACCGGTGCGCTGGCGAACTGGGGATCCGGGCGCGCCTGGCGGCTGTACAGGGTCAGGTGCGGCAACATCGCCCGGTACAGCGTGCCGCGCATGCCCAGCACGCGCTGCAGCTCGCCCAGGGTCTCGAAGCGCTTGTTGCGTGGGCCATAGGGCAACCCAGCTGCGGCGTAGTCCTGCGCTTCGGCACCACCGCCCGGCTGCAGCAGGCTGTCCTCGTCACGCCAGTCGATGATGGCCCCGGCCAGCTGCCGGGCCTGTGCATCGTCTTCACCCAGTGCCTTGAGGAAGGCGGCCAGCAGCGCGGCATCGGCCAGGTTCAGGTTGATCTTGCCGTTCTCGTCCAGCACCTTGATCTCGATGCTGGCGTCGTCGAACTGCCAGCGATAGGTCCGACCGTCGGCACGCCACGGCGCGCGCTGCGGATCGGCCGACAGGCGCAGCAGTGCATATTCGAGGCCGGCACGCGCACGTTCCTGCCCGCGTGCATCGTCATCCAGCACGCGCTGCTGCAGGTGTTCGACCCGTGCGCTCAGCGCGAATGCGCCGACCAGCGCGGTCATCAACGCGATCAGCCACAGCACCAGCACCAGTGCCGCCCCACCCTGACGCCTCATCGCGCGCCTCCGCTGCCACCGGCGCGCAGCGCCACCACCAGCGGCGGCCACGGCGCACCCCGGGCCGGCGCGATCTGGATCTCCACCAGCATCGGCAGGCGGCGGGTGTCGTCCCAGCGCGGCATCCAGTCAGTCACCTGCCCGGTGCTGGCATCGATACCCCGATAGCGCAGCTGCACCGACTTCAGGTTTTCCACCAGCACCTCGGGCGGGCGCGGCGGGTTCTCGGCGATGCGCTCGCCTTCCTGCAACAGCACCAGCTCCAGCAGCAGGCGCTGTCGGCCATCGCGTCCGTCGACCTGCAGCGCGTGCAGGTAGGGTCCGCCACGGCCGAGGTAGCCGGGCAGGTCGGCGGCGAACAGCATGCGCTGCTCTTCGCCCTGGAAGAAGACCGGCTCGCGGGTGGGATCCGGAACTTCCAGCGGCGTGCGCAGCGCAGCCGCCAGCTGCCTGCGCAGCAACGATTCCACCGCGCGCATGCGTTCGCTTTCGGCGGCGATCTGCTCGCCGCGCTGGCTGACCGCCATCGCCGAGCGCACGCTGGCAAAGGCCAACGCCAGGCCGCCGGCCAGCAGCACGGTGGCCAGCATCACTTCGACCAGGGTGAACCCTGCGGCGCGGCGCCTCACCGGGCATTCTCCAGGTCGGGCGGCAACAGGCGCAGGCTGCGCCAGCGCAGCTGCTCGCGTTCGCTGTCGCCCCAGCGCACCTGCAACTGCAGCTCCGCCAGCCATGCAGTACCCGGTGACGTCGCCTGCCCGACAGTGCCGGCGCGGGGCTCCACCCACGGCTGAACCTGCAGTTCCCAGTGATAGCGCCCCTGTTCCCAGTCACCCTGTTGGCTGCCCACCTGCAGCGGTGTGTCGACACCGGCTTCGGCCAGCAACGACTGGGCGTGCAGCACCGCGCGCGTGCGCAACTCGGCATCGCGCACCTGTTTTGCGCCGCCGGACAGGCTGCCCAGCAGCAGGGTCAACGCCAGGCCCAGCAGGGCGAAGGCGATGATCACTTCCAGCAGGGTGAAGCCACGCGCGCGCCGCTTCATTGCGCCCGCCAGGGGCCGGAGCGGACCTCGCCAGTGAGCCAGCCGACGTCGACGCGCCATTCGGCGCCGTCGCGCTGCAACCGGATGCGGCCACCGCTGGAGCCACCATCGGGATGAAATTCGATCACACCCTGCCCCGGCGCGGTGGCCAGCTGTGCGGCACCTTCGAACTGCACCTGCAGCTGTGCGGGCACCTCACCGTGGCGCTGGTTGGCGCCTTCCCAGCGCCGCCGCGCCGGCTCGATGACGAAGCGCTGCGGTTCACCGCGGGCGATCGCCTGCGCGCGCACCATGCGCAGCTGGCTGGCGATGTCCTTGCCTGCGCTGCGCAGCTGCATGCCGGCGAAGCCGCGCGACAGACCGGCGGCAGTGATCAGGCCGATCGCCGCGATCAGTGCGATCACCAGCAGCATTTCCAGCAGCGACAGTCCCGCCGCGCGCCTGCCGTGCAGGCGCGGGTGGGGCAACCGGCGCGGCAGGAAATACGTCATGCGCGGTTACGGCTGGTAGCGGATGTCAGCGTCGACGCTGCTGCCGCCGGCCTTGCCATCCTTGCCCAGGCTGACCAGCTCATACGGTTGGCCTTCGCCCGGTGCGCGGTATTCCAGGGCGTGGCCCCACGGGTCGTTCAGGTCGGCCGGCTTGGCGTACGGGCCGAGCCAGCCGCCAACACCGGCCGGTGCGGTCACCAGGTCATTGAGCGAGCCGGGCAGCTTGCCGGTGTCGATCTGATAGTTGTCGATCTTGGACGCCACGGTCTGCACCTGCGCCTTGGCGATGTTGGCCTTGCCACGGTCGGCACCGCCCAGCACGCGGCTGGCGACCAGGGTCAGCACCGCGCCGATCAGCACGATGACGATGATGATTTCCAGCAGGCTCATGCCCGACTGGTTGCGCGCGGCAGTGAAGGAAAGGCGGATCGGTCGGCGACGGGCAATCATGGACGGTCCTTTCAGTTGCGGAGTGTCGGGGTTGCAGGGAGTGCCATCGTCAACCGATGGCATTGGTCAGGTCGTACAGCGGCACCAGCACGGCCACGATCACCGCGCCCACCACCGAGGCCAGCACCAGGGTGATCGCCGGCACCATCGCCGCCAGCAGGCGGTCGATGCGCCGGGCACTATCCTGTTCGAAGGTGTCGGCCGCCTTCAGCAGCATGGTATCGAGGGCACCGGATTCCTCGCCGACCTGGATCATCTGCAGCGCCAGGCGCGGGAAACGCTTGCCGCGCGACAGTGCCAGCGACAGGCCGGTACCATTCTTCACTTCATCCGCGGCAGCTTCCACATCGGCGGCCAGCGCGCGGTTGCCCAGTACGTTGCGGGCGATGCCCAGCGCACCCAGCAGCGGCACCCCATTGCGCAGCAGGGTGCCCAGCGTGCGGGCCAGGCGCGCGGTTTCCAGTTCACCGACGAGACGGCCGATGCCACGGCGCTGCAGCAGCCAGCCATCCAGCGCCAGCCGGAACGCGGGTTGCCGCGCCTTGCGCTCGAAGAACAGCGCCACCAGCGCCGGCACCACCAGCAGCAGCACCCACCAGTCGCGCACGAACAGGCCCAGCTGCAGCACCGCATTGGTGAACCACGGCAGCGCCACGTCCAGGCTCTCGTACATCTGCGCGAACTGTGGCACCACATAGCCAAGCAGGAACAGCAGCGCGCCGCCCACCACCACCAACAGGATGGCCGGGTAGACCAGTGCGTTGATGACCTTGCCCTGCAGCGCGCGGCTGCGCTCGAGGTAGTCGGCCAGGCGTTGCAGGGTTTCATGCAGGCTGCCACCGGCTTCGCCGGCGCGCACCATGTTCACGTACAGCCGCGAGAACAGCCCATGCTGGCGTTCCAGCGCGGTGGACAGCGGTGCACCGCCGCGCACCACGTCGCGGATGTCGGTGATCGCGCGGCGCGATCGTTCGTCCTCGGGCAACCCCAGCAGGATCGACAGCGCGCGGTCCAGCGGCTGGCCGGCACCGAGCAGGGTCGCCAGCTGCTGGGTGAACTGCAGCAATGCAGCGCCCTGCAACGGGCGCTGCTGCAGCAGGTTGCGCCAGCTGCTGCCGCCGATCGCGCCGGCGTCGGCCAGCTGCGTCTCCATCGGCAGGTGGCCCTGGTCCTGCAGGCGCGCGATCAGCTCGGCCTCGCTGGCCGCCTCCATCTGCCCGTCGAAGACCTCACCGTGCGGATTGAGCGCCTTGTAGCGGTAGTTCGGCATGTCAGCCCCGGCGTCCTGCACGCATCAGCTTTCCTCGGTCACGCGCAGCACTTCCTCGATGGTGGTCTGTCCGCTCAACGCCTTGGACAGGCCATCCTCGTACATGGTGCGCATGCCGGCTTCGCGGGCGATGCGCTCGATCTCGCCCATGCCATCGCGACGCATCACCGCACGCCGCAGCGCATCGTTCATCACCAGGAATTCCATGATGGTGGTACGCCCCAGGTAGCCGGTCGGCGCCAGCGCCGAGGGCTTCGGACGGTAAAGGTGGATCGGTCCCTCCGGCTGCAGGCGGCGCAGCTCGAAGCGTTCGATCTCCTCTGGCGAGGCTGCGTAGCGTTCGGCATGGGTCGGCTCCAGCCGGCGCACCAGGCGCTGGGCGAGGATGCCGTTGATGGTCGAGGTGAGCAGGTAATCCTCCACGCCCATGTCGAGCAGGCGGGTGATGCCACCGGCCGCATTGTTGGTGTGCAGGGTGGACAGCACCAGGTGGCCGGTCAATGCCGACTGGATGGCGATGCGCGCGGTTTCCAGGTCGCGCATTTCACCGATCATGATGATGTCCGGATCCTGGCGGACGATGCTGCGCAGCGCGTTGGCGAAATCAAGGCCGATCTGCGGCTTGGCCTGGATCTGGTTGATGCCCTCGATCTGGTATTCGACCGGATCTTCCACCGTGATGATCTTGACGTCGGCGGTGTTGAGCTGGCTCAGCGCGGTGTACAGCGTGGTGGTCTTGCCCGAGCCGGTCGGGCCGGTCACCAGCAGGATGCCGTGCGGCTGTTCCAGTACCTTGCGGAACTGCGGCAGGAAGGCGTCGGTGAAGCCGAGCCGGTGGAAATCGAAGACCACCGTTTCACGGTCCAGCAGGCGCATCACCACGCTTTCGCCATGCGCGGTGGGCACGGTACTCACGCGAAGGTCCAGCTCCTTGCCCTGCACGCGCAACATGATGCGGCCGTCCTGCGGCAGGCGGCGCTCGGCGATGTTGAGCCGGGCCATGATCTTGATGCGGCTGATCACCGCGGCGGTGAGGTTGGCCGGCGGGCTTTCGCCCTCCACCAGCACGCCATCGACCCGGTAGCGGACCTTCAACCGGCTCTCGAACGGTTCGACATGGATATCCGAAGCGCGCAGTTCCACCGCACGCTGGATCACCAGGTTGACCAGACGGATCACCGGCGCTTCCGAAGCGAGGTCGCGCAGGTGCTCGATATCGTCGACCGCGCCGCCCTCGCCATCGGCGGTTTCCACGATCGCGCCCATCGCGCTGCGGCCCTGGCCGAACCAGCGCTCTACCAGGTCATCGATCTCCGCGCGCATGCCCAGCACTGGTGTCACCGGAACCCCCAGCGCCAACTGCACGGCCTGCTGCGGATAGGCATCGTGGGCATCGGCCAGCCACAGACGCACCCCGTGTTCATTCAGCTCCAGCGGGCACACATGGAACTGCTTCAGGAAACGCAGCGACAGCGGCAGTCCCTCGGCCAGCGCCTGCGGCGGGGCCTCCGGCACCTGTTTGCCCTCCAGCAGCGGCAGGCCCAGCACCTCGGCGCTGGCCTGTGCCTGGTCGCGTTCAGACACCAGGCCCAGGCGCACCAGCAGGCCCAGCAGGCTGCCGCCGGCCTCGGCGTGCAGCGGCCGCGCGCGCGCCAGGTCTCCTTCCTTGAGCCGGCCGCGTGCCAGCAGCGCATCCAGGATGCGGCCTTCGGCATCGTCGGTAACGGTTGCAGCGAGCGCGTTCACGTGACTCTCCTGTCAATCGGACCGACTTTAGCAGTTAAGCCATGATTTCCGCCGCCCTGCGGCCAGCTTTCGTAAAAAGACGAAGCCCGTCACACAGGATGACGGGCCTCGGCCGTTCAACTACGACACGTCAGGCTTACTGCGTGGCGAGGATGCTCACGCCGTTGTAGGCCGCTTCACCCACCACCTTGATGTAGTAGGTGCCTGCCACCGGCTTGTTCACCCGTACCGTTTCGGACGTGCCGGGACGGGTCGACTTGCCATCGTTGTCGCTGGCGCTCGGCTCGCGTCCCTGGGCGATGTAGACCGACACGTTGCCGGTGCCACCGTAGGTGATCACGCTGAGCTGCTTGCCAGCGGCTGCCTCGAAGCTGTACAGGCGGCTGCTGCCGGCCGTACCGTTCAGGCCCCCCACGGCGGCCTTGTTGGTCAGCGGCGTCGCCACCGGCCCGCAGTTCTCGGTGCACGGCTCTTCCAGTGCCTTGGCCAGTGCCGCCTTGGCATCGACGATGCCGGTGCCGATCGGGGTGGCGGCCGGGATGCTGACCGGGAACGGGCGCGCGGTTTCCTTCAGCAGCGTGCGCATCGCGGCGGGGGCCAGCGGATCCTTGCCCTTGGCGATCAGCGCGCTCTGCACCAGTGCAGCGACGGCAGCCACGTGCGGCGAGGCCATCGACGTGCCGCCCATGCCCATGTAGCTGTAGCTGCCTGACTCCGGCGTGGTGGCCGCATCGGAACCGGACTGCCAGACGTAGCCGCCCGGATTGCCATCGACGCTGCCGCCACCACCCGGACCGGACAGGTCCACGCGGGTGCCGTAGTTGGAGTAGTAGGTGATGCCGCCGGTGATGCGGGTGGCGCCGACGGTCACCACGCCGTCGCAACTGGCCGGACGGTACTTGGATGCGTTGTCGGTCTCGTTGCCGGCCGCCACGACCACGGTGGTGCCACGCGAGATCGCGCCATTGATCGCATCCTGGTAGGTTCCGTCACAGCTGCCGCTTCCACCCAGGCTCATGTTGATGATCTCGGCCGGGTTGGCATTGGCGGGCACGCCCGCCACGGTGCCGCCGGAGGCCCAGGTGATGGCGTCGGCGATATCGGAAAGGTAGCCACCGCACTTGCCGAGCACGCGGACCGGCAGCACCTTGGCCTTGTGCGCGACACCGGCCATGCCGACGCCGTTGTTGGTCTGCTCGGCCACGGTGCCGGCCACATGGGTACCGTGCCAGGAGCTGTCCTCCGCGACGGAGCCGGTGTAGCACTCGTTGTCGTTCTCGACCCAGTCGCCATAGTCCTGCGCGCCCGGCACGCGATCGTTGGTGGCACGGCGCGACGTCTCGGCATCGCTGATGAAGTCGTAGCCTTCCAGCAGGTTGCCGACCAGGTCCGGGTGCTGCGGCAGGATGCCGGTGTCGAGCACGGCTACCACCACGCCCTCGCCCTGCGATACATCCCACGCCGACGGTGCGTTGATGCCACCGGTGGCGTTGTGCAGGTGCCACTGGTACTGCTGGTAGTACGGATCGTTCGGCGCCAGCGCCGGCTGCACGTCACCGGCGCGCAGCTCGGTTCGGCGCAGCTTCACGTCGGCTTCGGCGTACTGCACGGCCGGGTCGGCCTTCAGTTCCTTCAGCACGCGCTGCAGTTCCGCAGGCGCCAGGCGCCCCTGCAGGCGGATCAGGTCGGCACCGACGCCGAGCCTGCGCACGACCTGCGGACCCAGCGTGCTGGCGCGGGCGGTGCCACCGGACAGGCTGGCGCGGGTCAGCGCGGACTGCACGGTGGACAGCTTGGCCGAACGGTCGCCCGCCGCAGCGGTGCCGGCACGATACTTGACGATGATGCGCTCGGCGCCCGGCTCGGCGGTGCTGGCCCGGCGCACCGGTTCACGGGTCGGCAACCCGGCGGCGTGGACGGCACCCACCGCGGTCATCGACAGCACGGCGGCGGCAAGCACATTGATGCGAAGGTTCTGCTTCTTGATCACGTCGAAATTCCTCTTCTGGGTCATGGATCGAACCAACACTGCGGCCATCATTCCTTGACGACTCCCGGCCGGCCCAGCCGGGATTGCCGTGACCTCCCCCCAGGCCCTCGTTGCAGGTGATGCGCCGGCGTGGGTGGCCGCCGGCGCAGTGGTTTGGCTTACCAGCCGAAGCCAGCACCAACGCCGACCGAGCTGTCGTCACTGCTGAAGGCACCGCCGAAGGTGACCGTGGCGCGATCGCTGATCGCACGCTGGTAGCCCAGCGACAACGCCGACTCGCCGCCCTGGAAACCGATGCCGACGCCGACCCGGTTCTGGGTGCGGATACCGGCGGCACTGGTGGCCATGTTGAGCATCGCCGCACTCATCGCCCCCTGGCGGTCGATGCGGCGATCCATGTGGCGCAGGCGCCCGTCGATCTCGCCCTTGAACACATCGAAGCTGTCGGCGACGGCCTGCACGCGGCTGTCGGTGTAGCTGTTCGCCGTGGCCATGCCACGGTCCAGCTGGCCCTTGTTGACGGCGTCGGTGGCGGTGGTGCCTGCGGCGACGTTGGTGACCTGGCGTTCGTTGCCTTCGCTACCGACCGACACGGTGTTGGCACGATCGGCAACCGAGCCCTGGCCCAAAGCCACCGCGTTGGCAGCCGTGGCACTGGCACCCTGGCCGATGGCGGTGGACGAGGCGCCACTGGCCACTGCGCCCTCACCCATGGCGACGGCATTGAAGCCCGTGGCCGGGGTGCCAACCGGAATCCCGGCACCGGCGGCGGCCGTCGGCGTGCCCTGCACGCGTGCGGTGCTGGCCGGTGCCGCGTCGGCGGTGGCCGGTGCGTCGGCAACGCTGGCCAGCGGGCTTTCATCCAGCGAGGCACTCATCGAACGCAGGCTGGCCGTTCCCGAACGCGTGCCTCCGGCGGTGCGGCGATCGATCTCGCTGACCTTGCGATCCAGCGCACCGAGCGCATCGCCGACGTTGCTGTAGGTCGCGCCCTGGATCACGTAGTTCGGCGCCACGAACACACCCTGCATGCCGACGCTGGCGCCACCGCCGAGGAAGCTGGCGGCATCACTGAGCGACTGGAACAACTGCCCGCCATTGATCGCCTGGCGGCTGCCGGCGGCGATGCTGCCGGCACCGACGTTGTCGATGGTGGTGCCCTGGAAACCGGACAGGGTCAGGCGATCACGGCTGGCGTCGTCATAGCCGACTGCACTGGCCGCCGTGGTCTCGACCGTCGCGATGCGCGAATCGAAATCACCCACGCGGGTTTCCACTGCGCCCACGCGCTGGTTGGTGACGTTGAGCTGTGACCCGGTGACCGCATCGGTGCTGCCGGCAGCGATGCGGCCGTCGGCCACATTGACGATCCGCCGCGTGGCCGGGCCATCGGTGCCATTGCCACCGCCGACCGACACCACGTTGGCATCGAGCGCACGCGAGCCCGCACCCAGAGCCACCGAGTTCGCACCGGACGCGCCGGCGCTGTTGCCCAGTGCAAGCGCACCATTGCCAATGGCCATCGCGTTGGCACCCAGCGCATTGCTGCGTGCACCACTGGCACTGGCGGCCGAACCGACCGCAGCGGCATCGCTGCCGCTGGCACTGGCGGTACCCACACCAGTGGCCTTGACGTAGCGTGCGGTGCCATCGGCGGTCGCCGCGACCGCATCGAGCTGGCCACGATTGACTGCATCGGTGCGCTCGGTACCGGCGGCGACACGGGTGATCTGACGATCACTGGTGCTGCTGCCCACTGACACGGTATTGGCACGATCAGCCACCGAGCCGGCACCCAGTGCGATGCTGCCGGCTGCCGACGCATTGGCGCTGACACCCACCGCGGTGGCATTCGCACCGGTGGCCTTGCTGCCGTAGCCGACCGCCGTACCAAGCCGGCCACTGGCTTCGGTATAGCTGCCCAGCGCGGAGGCACCGTCAGCCGAGGCGTTGGCGCGGAAGCCGCTGGCCTGCGACTGCGTGCCGCTGGCCGTGGCCTGCGCACCACTGGCGGTGCTGTAGGCACCCTTGGCCTGGGCACCGGTGCCGCTGGCGGTGGCACCGAGTTCGCTGGCGCTGGCGCCGCTGCCCACCGCCACGCTGTCGACACCACTGGCCTGTGCGTTGTTGCCCAGAGCCGCGGCGTTGTTGCCGGTGGCCAAGGCATCGACGCCGACGGCGGTGGCGTTGACGGCCATGGCGTTGGCCCCGCTGCCCAGCGCGGTGGCGCCGTTGCCGACGGCGTTGGCCGCGTTGCCGGCGGCCAGTGCGTTGTCGCCGTCGACCAGGGCACCGGCTTCGCCATCGGCGTTGCCGCTGGCCTGGAACTGCCGGGCAGTCCTGTCGGCAACGCTGGCAACCGCGTCCAGCTGGCCCTTGTTCACCGCGTCGGTGGCCTCGGTGCCGGCTGCGACATGGGTCACCTGGCGTTCGCCGCCCGCGGTGCCCACGGCCACGGTATTGTCGCGCTCGGCCTTGGAGCCGGCGCCCAGCGCCACGCTGTTCAACCCACTGGCGGTGGCACTGGCGCCCAGTGCCGTGGCATCTGCCGCATCCGCCCACGAATTCCAGCCGATCGCGGTGGCGTAATCTTCGGTCGCCCAGGCGCCGGCACCGAAGGCCGCCGCGCCGGTGCCGCTGGCACGCGACGGGATCAGGCCGAAGAAGGTGCTGCCACCGATGGCCACGCTCTCAGCGCCACTGGCTTCGCTGGACTGGCCGACCGCAACGGCACCGCTACCGGCCGCGGCGGCGCCGAAGCCCACTGCCGTGGTGTTGGCACCGCTGGCCGCCGAGCCGTAGCCCAACGCGGTCCCGAGGCGACCGCTGGCTTCAGCATAGCCACCGACCGCGGTGGTGCCATCGGCGGAGGCGGCACTGCGGAAGCCACTGGCCAGTGCCTGCGTGCCGCTGGCGTTGGATTCGGTGCCGGTCGCGGTGCTGTACGCACCACTGGCCTGTGCACGCGCACCCGCGGCGCTGGCACCCAGCTCGCTGGCACTGGCGCCGGTACCGAGCGCAAGGCTGTCTTCGCCGGTGGCCTGTGCGGTACTGCCCAGTGCTGCGGCGTTGTTGCCGGTGGCCAGCGCATCGATGCCGACCGCCGTGGCGTTGGCCGCCAGTGCATTGGCGCCGCTGCCGAGTGCGGTGGCACCGTTGCCGATGGCGTTGGCCGCATCACCGGCCGCCAGCGCGTTGTCGCCCTCGACCAGGGCGCCGGTTTCACCATCGGCGTTGCCACTGGCCTGGAACTGCCTGCTGGTCTTTTCCGCTGCAGCCGCTACGGCGTCGAGCTGGTTCTTGTTGACCGCATCAGTGCCCTGCGTGCCAGCGGCCACGTTGGTGATCTGGCGGGTATTGCCACCACCGCCCACCGACACGGTGTTGTCGCGGTCCGCGATCGAATCGGCGCCCAGCGCCACGCTGTTGGCCGCGCGCGATTCGGCGGCGTTGCCCAGTGCGGTGCTGTTGATGCCACCGGACCAGGCGCCACCACCGACGGCGGTGGAGTAATTGCCCGATGCTTCGGTGGCCAGCACGCCGAACAGCGAACCGCCGACGGCGACGCTGTTGGTGCCGGTGGCCAGGCTGCCCTGGCCGGTGGCGGTGCTGTAGGCACCCGACGCCTCGGAGTCGCCGCCCAGCGCCACGCTGTTGGAACCGGAGGCATTGGCGAAGTTGCCGAAGGCGGTGGCATTGAACGCCGAGGCCTGCGCATAGCCACCGATGGCGGTGCTGTAGCCACCGGTCGCTTCTGCGCCGATGCCGAACGCTGCCGACGCGGTGCCGCTGGCGACGCTCTCGCTGCCGACCGCGGTGGAGCCGCTGCCGCTGGCGTTGCTGAAGTAGCCCACCGCCACGGCTTCCTCGCCGGAGGCTTCGGACAACACACCGTTGGCGGTACTGCCGGCACCACTGGCGATGCTGGCGGCACCGAACGCTGCGCTCTGCTCGCCGCTGGCTTCGCTTTCCGCACCCTGCGCGGTGGCGTACTCACCGGTCGCCTGGGCGTTGGCACCGACGGCGCTGGCGTTGGCGGCGCTGGCCAGCGCGTTGAAACCGATCGCCTGCGCGTTGTTGGCCAGCGCGTTGGCACCACTGCCGAGCGCGGTGGCGCCGTTGCCGATGGCGTTGGCCGCATCACCGGCGGCCAGCGCGTTATCACCCTCCACCAGCGCACCGGCTACGTCGTCGCCGCTGCCACTGGCCTGGAAGAAGCGGCTGGTGGTGGTGGCGGTACTCGCGACCGCATCCAGTTGTGCCTTGTTCACCGCGTCCGTGGCTTGGGTACCGGCAGCGACGTTGGTGATCTGCCGCTCGTTGCCGCTGCTGCCCACCGACACCGTGCGTGCACGGCTGGCAACCGAACCGGCACCGAGCGCGACAGCATTGCTGGCGCTGGCGTTGCTGCCGGCGCCCAACGCGATCGCACTTTCGCCGCCGGCCACCGTATTGGTGCCGATGGCGATGCTGTTGAGGCTGTTGCCCAGCGCCTGGAAGCCCAGCGCCACGCTGTTGTCGCCATAGCCGAAGGCACCACGGCCGACCGCGGTGGAGCTGGCACCATTGGCCCAGCTGTTGTAGCCGATGGAGGTTGCGCCACTGCCGCTGGCCCACGCCGCGTTGCCGAACGCCGAGGCATTGGTGGCGGTGGCCCACGCACCCGAACCGAACGCTGCTGCGCCACTGGCCGTCGCCCAGCTGTAACCGCCGACAGCGGTGCTGTCATCGCTGCTGGCGAAGGCGCTGTCACCGACCGCAACGGCATAGCTGCCGGTCGCACGCGACTTGCCGCCGGCCGCGAAGCTGTTGTCGCCACTGGCCTTGGCGGCATTGCCGAACGCGCTGCTGGCAGCCCCGGTGGCCTGTGCACCGCTGCCGACCGCCGAGGCATCGGCAACCGCCGTGGTGCCCACCTGCTGCGCCTTGCCGTCGGGGCCGATGATCGGCTGGTTGTACTCATCGTAGGCCTGCCCGAGGCCACCGATGGCAACACCGCCGTTGCCGGTGGCGCTGCTGTTGCGACCCACCGCCACGCTGTCATCACCGATCGCCGACGCGGCAGCGCCATGTGCAACCGCACCAGCACCGATCGCGTTGCTCGAGGAGCCGGCCGCGACCGCGCCTTCGCCCTCGGCGAACGCACCGGCATCACTGCCCGCTTCCGGCTGTGCCTGGAAGAAGCGCGCGGTGCCGTCGGCGGTGCTGGCCACGGCGTCCAGCTGTGCCTTGTTCACTGCATCCGTCGCCTGCGTACCCGCGGCCACGCTGACGATCTGGCGTTCATTGCCATTGGTGCCCACGGCCACCGTATTGGCCCGGTTGGAGCCCGAATAGGCGCCCAGCGCGACACTGTTTTCGGCGCCAGCGGTGGCGTAGTAACCGATGGCCGTGCTGTCCTTGCCGATGGCCCAGGTCTGCGCGCCCAGTGCACTGGCGTTGTCGCCTGCGGCATAAGCGAAGTAACCCAGCGCGGTGGATTCCGCGCCCACCGCTTCGGTGAAGCTGCCGTTGGCCAACGAGCGGTCACCACTGGCGACCGCACCGCCGCCTACCGCGGTGGAGGACACACCGCTGGCCCGCGTCTGCACATACAGGCCCATGCCCGGCACGATGTCGGCCGGGCCACCGATGGCGACGCTGCCGGCGCCGGTGGCGCTGCTCTGCGTTCCCAGGGCGGTGGCGTTGCTGCCACTGGCGGTGGCCGCCGCGCCGAAGGCCGCGCTGCCCTGCCCCGAAGCCAGCGCATTGCTGCCGACGGCAGTGGCGCTCTGCGCGATGGCGACGGCGCCCGCACCCAGTGCACTGGTGCCATTGCCGATCGCATTGGCCGCCTCGCCAGCGGCCAGCGCATCTTCGCCTTCGGCCAGCGCACCGGCCTCGCTGTTGCTGCTGCCGGTGGCCTGGAAGTGCTTGGCGGTGGCATCAGCCACGGCAGCGACGCCCTTCAACTGGGCCAGATTGACCGCATCGGTGGCTTCACTGCCCGCGGCAACGCTGGTGATCTGCCGTTCGTTGCCTGCGCTGCCGACCGCTACGCTGTTGGCGCGGACAGCTTCGGAGTTCGCGCCCAGTGCAACGCTGTTGGCACCGCGAGCGGTGGCGTAATAACCGACGGCGGTACTCTGCGCGCCGCTGGCCCAGGTCTGCGCACCGAGCGCGCTGGCATTCTCACCCGGGGCATAGGCGAAGTAGCCCACGGCGGTGGATTCCGCACCGGACGCTTCGGTCAGGCTGCCGTTGGCCACCGCACGATCACCGCTGGCGATGGCACCGGCGCCGACGGCCGTCGCCGCTTCGCCGCTGGCCTGGGTCTGCACGAAGAAGCCCAGGCCCGGAATCAGGTCGGCCGGGCCACCGATGGCGACGCTGCTGGTACCGGTGGCGGTGCTCTGCGTACCCAGTGCGGTGGAGTAGTCACCGATTGCATTGGCGACCGCACCGAATGCGGACGACTGCGCACCGGCGGCATACGCGCCAACGCCGTAGGACGACGCCGCAAATCCACTGGCTTCGGCACTGGCACCGACTGCAGTGCCACCGACGCCTGCGCTGGTGGCGCCGGTTTCGACCGGCACGCCACCACTGGTGATCAGCGGATTGCCATCGGCATCCACCGCAGCACCACCGACGGCGACGCTGCCCGGGCCGTTCGCCTGTGCGTTGTTGCCGAACGCGGCGCTGTTCTGGCCCGACGCCAGCGCGTTGTTGCCGACGGCGGTGGCGTTCTGCGCAACGGCCGTGGCACCGGCACCCACGGCGGTGGTGCCATTGCCGATGGCGTTGGCCGCCTCGCCGGCCGCCAGTGCCTCGTCACCTTCGGCCAGCGCGCCCGCATCGCTGTTGCGGCTGCCGGTGGCCTGGAAGTGCTTGGCGGTGGCATCGGCCACGGCGGCCACGTCCTTCAACTGGCCGACATTGACCGCGTCGGTATCTTCAGTGCCCGCAGCGACGCTGGTGATCTGACGGGTCAGGCCATATTCGGCGGCGCCGACCGACACGGTGTCGACACGGTCGGCCAGCGAGCCGGCGCCAAGCGCCACGCTGCCGGTGGCAACCGCCGCCGAGTTGGACCCCAGCGCGGCGCTGTACTCACCCAAGGCGGTGCTGAACGCACCCACCGCGATCGATGCTTCATTGGCGGCGGTGGCGCCGCGGCCCAGTGCGGTACTGCCCGGGCCCATCGCCACGGCACCGCCACCGACGGCAGTGGCGCCATCGGCGGTGGCTTCGGACAACGCGCCCAGGGCGGTGGCCGCGCCATTCTCGCTTGCGGCATAGGCACTGGCGCCGACGGCGGTGTCACCAAGACCGAACGCGGCAGCACTCTGCCCGACCACCACGCTGGCGTCTCCGATTGCCAATGCGCCCTGGCCGAACGCGCTGGCGCCCAGGCCGGCGGCAATCGCCTGGGTACCGATGGCGGTGGTGGCATTGGCCAACGACTGCGCACCGGCGCCCGCTGCAACCGCGCCCTGCCCGTCAATCTTCGCCGCGTCGCTGTCATCACCTGCGCCATCGGCCTTGAAATAGCGGTTTCCATCTGCGGCGACGTCCGCCAGCGCGGCCTGCGTGGCGCGCGCCTGCGCATCCAGCTGTGACTTGTTCACCGCATCGGTGGCCTGGGTGCCTGCAGCCACGTTGGTGATCTGCCGTTCCTTGCCGGCATCGCCAACGGACACGGTGTTGGCCCGCGCTGCTTTGGAGCCAGCGCCCAACGCCACGCTGTTGGCGGCAGTGGCGCTGCTGTTGCTGCCGATCGCCACCGCGTTGCTGCCCTTGGCACTGGCGGAGCCTTCCACCAGGCATTTTTCCAGCAGCTTGCCGCTGAATGCCACGCAGGTGGCGCTGCCGCCGATCTGCACCGACTGCGCAGCGGCGTAACCGCTCATGCCCAATCCCAATACCAGGCCCAGTGCCACCGCCAACAGCGCGGGCGTGGCCGGTGTCGTATCGCGGCGCTGGTCGACAACACCACCGCTGCTGTCGGAGGAGGCCAGTTCCGAGGCCACCACCAACTGACCCAATGCTTTGTTCCAGACCTTGCGATAAATCCGATTCATCGGTACGGCTCCTGATTGGACTGGTTTTGGGCAAAGCAACGCCACCGCCGGGCCTTCTGGCCCAACGTCCCCTGGGGGCGTTTTTTCGCGTGATTTACTGCGGGGTATTGCCGAACGGCGCGCAGCGACAGAAAACCGAGCACGTACGCCGAGCGGTTACTGCGGAATGAATGGTTCTGAAACGGGGTTCAAGTGTTAACGGCAACTTTGCAGATCGTCAAGACTTTGACACGACAAATGCTATTGCCGTGAAGCAGTTCACCATTTCGCGTGTTTATAAAAGTATTTTGTTAGGTACACGTGACGGACCGCTGGCGCATGAAAACCGATGTAACTAGCGGGCGCGACAAGGGTTTCACGCGTGCAAAGAAAAACCCGCCGACGAAGCGGCGGGTTTTTCCATACGCGGTGGCATTGCGGCCTGCGCGGAACGATGCGATCAGCCGCACCACACCCGCGCGTTGCGGAACATGCGCATCCACGGCGAATCACCCTGCCATTCCGCCGGTGCCCAGCTCAGGTTGAGCGCGCGCGGGGTACGTTCCGGGTGCGGCATCATGATGGTGACGCGGCCGTCGCTGCTGGTCAGGCCGGTGATGCCGTCCGGCGAACCGTTCGGGTTCAGCGGGTACTGGCTGGCGACCTTGCCATTGCCATCGATGTAGCGCAGCGAGACACGTGCAGCAGCCTGGTCGACGGCATTGTCGAACACGGCCTGGCCCTCACCATGCGCCACCGCCACCGGCAGGCGCGAGCCGGCCATGCCACGCAGCAGGATCGACGGCGATTCCACCACTTCCAGCAGCGCGGTACGGGCTTCGAACTGCTCGCTGGCATTGCGGCGGAACTGCGGCCAGTGCTCGGCACCCGGAATGATGTTCTTCAGCTGGCTCATCATCTGGCAGCCGTTGCATACGCCCAGCGCGAAGCTGTCTTCGCGCGCGAAGAACGCGGCGAAGGCATCACGCAGTGCGCTGCGCTCCAGGATCGAGGTGGCCCAGCCACGGCCGGCACCGAGCACGTCGCCATAGCTGAAGCCACCACAGGCCACCAGGCCGGTGAAATCCTGCAGGGCCACGCGGCCTTCAATCAGGTCGCTCATGTGCACGTCGAAGGCGCGGAAGCCGGCGCGTTCGAAGGCGTTGGCCATTTCGATCTGGCCGTTGACGCCCTGCTCGCGCAGCACCGCCACGCGCGGACGCGCTCCGGTGCTGATGAACGGTGCGGCCACGTCTTCGTTGAGGTCAAAGCTGAGCTTCGGCTTCAGGCCCGGTGCGTTGAAGGCACGCGCGACCTCGCGCTCGGCATCGGCGTTGGCCGGGTTGTCGCGGCGCTTCTGCATCGCGTGGGTGACCGACCACCAGGCGTCGAACAAGGCCTCCCAGCGCCACTCGGCCAGGTTCTCGCCGCCCAGCGACACGCGCACCACCGGTGCCGTGGTCGGCTTGGCGATGCGCTGCGCGCATTCGGTCAGTGCATGGCGTTCGACCAGGTCGGCAAACGCGGCGCGGTCTTCGCGTGCGATCTGAACCACCGCACCCAGTTCTTCGTTGAACAGGCTGCGGAACGGATCATCGCCCCAGGCATCGAGGGTGATGTCCAGGCCCAGGCGCGAGGTAAACGCCATTTCGCACAGCGCGGCGAAGGCACCACCGTCGCTGCGGTCGTGGTAGGCCAGCAGCAGGCCGGACTGGCGTGCATCGCGGATCAGTTCGAAGAAACCCCGCAGGCGCTGCGGATCGTCCAGGTCCGGGGCGGCGCCGGCGAAGGCCGGCAGGTCGCCGTGGTCGGCATGCACCTGGGCCAGGATCGAACCCCCCAGGCGCTGCTTGCCGGCGCCGAGGCCGATCAGCCACAGCTCGCTGTCCACCTCCCGGTCGAGCAGCGGGGTCAACTGCTGGCGCACGTCGGCGACCGGCGCGAACGCCGAGATCACCAGCGACACCGGCGACACGCTCTTGTGCGCTTCGCCCTGGTCGTGCCACTGCGCCTGCATCGACAGCGAGTCCTTGCCGACCGGGATGCTGATGTCCAGCTGCGGGCACAGTTCCATGCCCACCGCCTTCACCGCGTCGTACAGCAGCGCGTCTTCGCCGGGGTGACCGGCCGCAGCCATCCAGTTCGCCGACAGCTTGATCTCATCCAGCGCATCGACCGGGGCCGCGCACAGGTTGGTCAGCGCTTCGCCCACCGCCATGCGTGCCGAAGCAGCGGCATCGAGCAGGGCCAGCGGGGTGCGCTCGCCGATCGACATCGCCTCGCCGGCCACGCCGTCGAAGTCGGCCAGGGTGATGGCCACGTCGGCCACCGGCAGCTGCCACGGACCGACCATCTGTTCGCGCGCGGTCAGGCCGCCGACGCTGCGGTCACCAATGGTGACCAGGAAGTTCTTCGAAGCGACGGTCGGGTGCGCGAGCACGCGCAGGCCGGCTTCCTGCAGGTCCAGGCCACCGGTCTTCAGCGCCGACCAGCGCGGTGCCGGCGGGTGCGCGGTATCGCGGTGCATCTTCGGCGGCTTGCCGAACAGCACGTCCATCGGCAGGTCGATCGGTGCATCGGCCGGGGTGTGGCCCGGCACGGCGCCGTAAGCCACCACCAGATGCTCTTCAGCGGTGGCCACGCCGACGGCCGCGAAGGGGCAGCGTTCGCGGGCGCACAGCGCGGCGAACTCGGCCAGGCGCTCCTGGGCCACGCCCAGCACGTAGCGTTCCTGCGACTCGTTGCACCACAGCTGCATCGGTGACAGCGACGGATCATCGGTGGGCACCTTGCCCAGGTCGATGACACCACCGACGTTCGAGTCGTGCAGCAGTTCGGGGATGGCGTTGGACAGGCCACCGGCGCCGACGTCGTGGAAGAACTTGATCGGGTTGTTGGCGCCCATCGCCACGCAGCGGTCGATGACCTCCTGGCAGCGGCGCTCCATTTCCGGGTTGTCGCGCTGCACGCTGGCGAAGTCCAGGTCCTCAGCGCTTTCACCGGAGGCCACCGAACTGGCCGCACCGCCGCCCAGGCCGATCAGCATCGCCGGGCCACCCAGCACGATCACCGCATCACCGGCCTGCAGCGGGATCTTGTCGACCTGCACGCGATCGATCGCACCGAGGCCACCGGCCAGCATGATCGGCTTGTCGTAGGCGCGCACCAGGTCGGCGCCTTCCGGCAGCTCGAAGCTGCGGAAGTAGCCGAGCAGGTTCGGGCGGCCGAACTCGTTGTTGAACGCGGCGCCGCCGAGCGGGCCGTCGGTCATGATTTCCAGCGCCGGTGCCATGCGCGGGTTCAGCGCGCGCGGCGCCTCCCACGGCTGCGGCAATTCCGGAATGCGCAGGTGCGAGACCGAGAAGCCGGTCAGGCCCGCCTTCGGCTTGCCGCCACGGCCGGTCGCGCCTTCGTCGCGGATCTCGCCACCCGCGCCGGTCGAAGCGCCCGGGAACGGTGCGATCGCGGTCGGGTGGTTGTGGGTTTCCACCTTGATCTGGAAGGCACTGGGCACCTGCGCTTCGCGGCGGTATTCGCCACTGGCCGGATCGGGACGGTAGCGCGACGCCGGATGGCCTTCGATCACTGCAGCGTTGTCGCTGTACGCGCTGAGCGTGTGCTGCGGGGTCTGCTGGTGGGTGTTCTTGATCATCCGGAACAGCGAGCGGTCCTGTTCCTGGCCATCGATGGTCCAGCTGGCGTTGAAGATCTTGTGGCGGCAGTGCTCGGAATTGGCCTGCGCGAACATCATCAGTTCCACGTCCGACGGCGAGCGGCCCAGCGCGGTGAAGCGTTCACGCAGGTAGTCGATCTCGTCCTGGGCCATGGCCAGGCCGAGGCGCTGGTTGGCGGCCTCCAGCTGGTCCACCGGCACGCGTTCCAGCTCGCCACGGGCCGGCGCCGAGAACAGCGCCTGGCCCTGCTCCACGGTCTCCAGCACCGACTGCGTCATCGGGTCGTGCAGCGCCTTGACCAGCGCCTGCTGCACGGCGGCATCAGCCGGCCAGCCCTGCACGTCGATACGCAGGCCACGCTCGACCCGGCTGACCGGCTGGCCGGCACCGCGGACCAGTTCGGTGGCCTTGCTCGACCAGGGCGACAGCGTGCCCAGGCGCGGCACCACGATGCGGCTGACCGCGCCGTCGGCCACGGCTTCGGCCTGCGGCGCCGCTTCGAGGATGCGGCACAGCGTGGTCAGGTCGGGGGCGGCGCTGCCTTCGGGCTGCACGAAGTAGACGTGCCAGGCACCGCTGATGCGCAGGGAGGGAGCGATGGACTGCAGGCGGGATTCAAGACGTTCGCGGCGGAACGGCGACAGGGCGGGCGCGCCCTCGAGGACCATCATGTCCGGGGAACCGTAGTTGGGAAACGGGCCCGACATTGTACCGGAAGCGGGGGGAGGGCTTTGGCCGGGCGGCGCCCGGCACCCGCCGAGGCCAGGGCCGAAGCAACGGCAACGGCCCAAGCAAAAGCGGGGTTCCCGTGGGATGGCGGGGTGGTGGGGGCCAGCAGGACACGCCGTAAACCCCGCTCCGCGGTCCGGCCCAGCCGCTGGCGGCTGGGCGTTCGGGCGCTTGCGAAGCAGTGCTTCGCAAACAAAGCGCCCTCACCCATGGGGGCTCGATGGCGCCATCCATGGCGCCAACGGTCCTGCTGGCCCCCACCACCCCGCCCCCGACAGATTTCCGCGATCTGCCGCCATGCGTGGATGCTCCCCGGTAGTGCCGGCCGCTGGCCGGCAACCAGGGAAATCGCAGAAGTCAGGCATCGGAGAGCGAAGCGACCGGCTTTTGCTTTTGATTTTTTGTTCTGTCTTTCGTGGCTGGCCACGCAGGAACCTGTCCGTGGCCGGGCGGGTGGGCTGCGCAGGGGCGTAAGCGCCATGGATGGCGCGCCCGAGCCTACAGGGACGTATTCACGGCGTCCCCTGCGCAGCCCACCCGCCCGGCCAACCCCAGAAATCTGCTTTTCGCGGAAAGCCCCAGCCACGGGGGGCTCCGCCGCTGGCCGCCGACCGCGCGCAGCGCCGCTTTCCGCCCAAATCCTCGAACCATGCGCTTGCTCACGGATTGACCACGCAATTGATGACAACGTTGTCCCCACCTGGTGTCGGACTCTCTCCCCGGCCTCCCAGGTGCCTCCGTCCGGCCCCTCCGTCGCCTTCCCGGGCGATGCCCGGACCTGCGTCACGCGCGGCGCCATCGGGGCCCGCGCGCCCTTTGATCGGAGACTCCACCCATGTACGACCCGATTGTGCGCAGTGCCGAACGTTCGACCCGAAGCTGTCGTCCCCGCCACCTGGCCTGGTTGCTTGCCCTGGCCGCCGGCAGCGCCGCCCTGCCCGGCCTGGCCCAGGCCGCCAGCTGTGCCGGCGTGGCCCAGTGGGACCAGGCCAAGATCTACCGGGCCGGCGATACCCTGCAGAAAGGAGGCGTCCTCTATCGGGCGAACCAGGACATCTGGAACGCGCCGCCGGACCATCCGGCCGGTGCGCCCTACTACACCAACCTCGGTGCCTGCGATGGCAGCGGCACCAACCAGCCGCCGGTGGTCAGCCTGACCTCGCCGGCCAACGGCGCCACCTTCAGCGCCGGCAGCACGGTCAACGTGACCGCCACCGCCAGCGATCCGGACGGCAGTGTCGCCAAGGTCGAATTCTTCCGCGACGGCAGCACGCTCGGCGTGGCCACCAGTGCGCCGTATGCGGCCAGCTGGACCAACGCCAGCGCCGGCAGCCATACCCTGCGCGCGGTGGCCACTGACAACAACAATGCCACCGCCAGCACGGCGACGATCACCATTACCGTCAACGCCGCCAGCGGCGACACCACCGCACCGAGCGTGCCGGGCGGGCTGGCGGTCGGTGCCCGTACCGCCAACAGCATCGCGCTCAGCTGGAGCCCGTCCACCGACAACACCGGCGGCAGTGGCTTGGCCGGCTATGACGTGTATCGCAACGGCAGCCTGGTCGGTTCGCCGTCCAGTGCCAACTACGTCGATGGCGGGCTGACCGCATCGACCACCTACCGTTACCGCGTGCGGGCGCGCGACAACGCCGGCAACGCGTCGGCGCAGGGCACCGAGATCAGCGCCACCACGCTGGCCGGTGACGGTGGCACCACCGGCAAGCGGGTCATCGGTTACTTCACCCAGTGGGGCATCTACGGCCGCAACTACCGGGTCAAGAACATCGACAGCAGCGGTTCGGCGGCGCGCCTGACCCACATCAACTACGCGTTCGGCAACGTGCGCAACAACCGCTGCGAAGTGGGCATCACCCAGCCGTCGGACCCGAACAGCGGTGCCGGTGGCGATGCCTTCGCCGACTACACCAAGGCCTTCAGTGCCGCCGAGAGTGTCAGCGGCAGCGCCGATACCTGGGACCAGCCGCTGCGCGGCAACTGGAACCAGCTCAAGCAGCTCAAGGCCAAGTACCCGAACCTGAAGGTACTGATCTCGCTGGGTGGCTGGACCTGGTCGCGCGGCTTCTCCAGCGCGGCGCGCCCGGAAAACCGCCAGGCCTTCGTTGCCTCGTGCATCGACGCGTACATCAAGGGCAACCTGCCAGTGACCGACGGTGCCGGCGGCGCCGGTGCGGCGCTGGGCGTGTTCGACGGCATCGACATCGACTGGGAGTACCCGGTGGCCTGCGGCATCGAATGCGGCAAGCCGGAAGACAACGCCAACTTCACCGCGCTGATGGCCGAGTTCCGCCGCCAGCTCGATGCGGTGCGTCCGGGCCTGTTGCTGACGGTGGCGGTGGGTGCCGGCATCGACAAGATCCGCGTCACCGATCCGGCGGCGTACCACCCGTACCTGGACTACATCAACGTGATGACCTACGACTTCCACGGCGCGTGGGATGCGAAGACCAATCACCAGTCGGCGCTGTTCGATTCGCCGAATGATCCGTCCACCGGCGACCAGAAGCTGTACAACAGCAACGACGCCATCGAGGCCTTCATCAGCCGTGGCGTGCCCGCCGCCAAGCTCAACCTGGGCATCGGCTACTACGGGCGTGGCTGGACCGGCGTGGCCAATGCCAACAACGGCCTGTACCAGACCGCCAGCGGTGCCGCCCCGGGCACGTATGAAGCCGGCATCGAGGACTGGAAGGTGCTGAAGAACCTGGCGTGGCCGGGCTACACCGACAACACCGCCGGTGCCACCTGGATCTACAACGGCAGCACGCTGTGGAGCTTCGACACCCCGGCCAACATCACCCGCAAGATGGGTTACGTGAAGACCCAGGGCCTGGGCGGCGCGTTCGTCTGGGAGTTCAGCGGTGACGATGCGCAGGGCACGCTGACCAAGGCGGTCAGTGATGGCCTGAAATAAGGGAAAAGCCGGGGGCGCATTTTGCGCCCCCGGCCTCTGATCTGTAGCGCCGAGCCCATGCTCGGCTGATGGTTGCGCAGCCGAGCATGGGCTCGGCTCTACAGGAAAAGGTCAACGGCGATCAGCGCTTGGCCGACAGCTTTTCCAGCACCGCGCGCAGCTGCGCCGGCGGCAGGTAACCGCCCAGCTGGGTACCGTCCGGCGCGAAAATCGCCGGCGTGCCGTTCACGCCCAGCTGCTGTCCCAGCGCGTACTGCATCGCCACCGGATTGGTGCAGTTCCTGGCGGGAACGTTGCCGCCGCGCTTGGCGTTGGTCAGCGCCTGGCGACGATCCGCTGCACACCAGACCGAAATCATGTCGGTGTAGTCCTTGCTGCCCAGGCCCATGCGCGGGAACGCCAGGTACTCGACGGTGATGCCGTTGCGGTTGAGCTCGGCGATGTCCTGGTGCAGCTTGCGGCAGTAACCGCACTCGATGTCGGTGAACACGCTGATGGTGTACTTGGCGTTCGGCGCGGCGAACACGATGCGATCGCCGTGGTTGGCCTTGGCCAGCAGGCCGCGGCGATAGCCGAGCAGGCCTTCGCTGTTGGCCGGGCCCTTGGCGCGGGTGTCGTAGGGCTGAGACTGGAACAGATAGCGGCCGTCATCGGACACATACAGAAGCTGGCCTGAAACGACGACCTCGCGGAAGCCGGGGAACGGCGCGGCGCCAATGTAGTCCACCTGGAAACCGGGGTTCAACGCGGTCAGTGCGGCGCGTACCGCCTGGTCGGCGGGCGCATTCGCAGCCGGACTGGCCTTGGCCGCAGCGGCGGCGGGTGCCTTGGCGGCCGGTGGAGCCGGCTGGGCGCAGGCGGTCAGGCTGAGCGCACCGAACACGGCGGCGATGGCAAATCGGAGCATGGAGCGGTCCGCGACAGAAGAAGACCCCGGATTCTGACACAGCCACCGCGACCGGGCGGCGACGGCCGGCAGCGCCCCGGGCAGCGATTCAGCCCGGCGCTCAGCCACGCGGATGGTGGCGGGCGTGCAGCTTCTGCAGGTGCTCGCGCGCGACCAGGGTATAGATCTGGGTGGTCGACAAGGAACTGTGGCCAAGCAGCATCTGCAGCGCGCGCAGGTCGGCACCGCGGTTGAGCAGATGCGTGGCAAAGCTGTGCCGCAGGCCATGCGGGCTGATTCGCGCCGGGTCGATGCCGGCCACCTGTGCGTGGCGCTTGACCAGATGCCAGAACGCCTGCCGGGTCAGCGCATGCAGCGTCGGTTCGACGAACAACGGGGTCTGCCCATCCGCCAGGGCATGCACCTTGCCCTTGCCGACCAGCTGCGGGCGCGACTGCTGCAGGTAACGCTCCAGCCAGTGCTGGGATTCCTCGCCCAGCGGCACCAGCCGTTCCTTGCTGCCCTTGCCGGTGACCCGCAGCACGCCCTGGCGCAGGTTGACCGCCGTGGCCGGCAGCAACACCAGCTCGCTCACGCGCAGGCCGGCGGCATACATCAGTTCCAGCATGGCGCGATCGCGCAGGCCCAGTGGGCTGTCGATGTCCGGGGCCGCCAGCAGCGCATCGACCTGGCTCTCGGCCAGCGCCTTGGGCAACAGCCGTGGCAGCTTCGGCGGATCCAGCAGCGCACTCGGGTCCTCGCTGCGTTCGCCACGGCGGACCGCATCGGCGAAGAACGCCCGCAACGCCGACAGCAGGCGCGCATTGCTGCGCGGCGACCAGCCATGCTGGGTGCGCCAGGCCAGATACTCGAACAGTCCGGGACGCTCGATGCCGGCCAGGCCACCGTCGCGTCCATCCATCCAGCGCGCCAACCCTTCCAGGTCACGCCGGTAGCTGTCGAGGGTGGCACGGGCCAGGCCGTTCTCGGCCCAGATCGCATCGAGGAAGCGCTGGATGCGCACGCTGTCGTCGGCGCGAAGCTCGGGCAGTTGCTGGACCAGCTGGCGGCGTTCGGCGGGGGTGGAGACAAGGGCCATGCGTGCAGGATACGAGGGCCACTGCGGGCACGGCCAGCTTTGCGTATGCTCGGCGCATGTCCCGCCCTGCCACCGACACGGCCCCTGCGGCCGCTACCGAAATGCTCCATCCGCGCGCATTGCTGCTGTGGCGCGTGCTGGCGATGGTCTACGACGCACTGCCGGTGCTGGCGCTCTGGATGCTGGCCGGCACGCTGTTCACCCTCGCCTACACCTTCAGCGGCCACGCACAGCGCGAGAACATCGCGCCGTTCAGTGCCTGGCAGTGGCTGCTGTGGGCGGTGTGCTGGGCGGTCACGGGGTGGTATGCCACGGCCAGCTGGCGCCGCGGCGGACAGACCCTGGGCATGCGCCCGTGGCGGCTGAAAGTGCAATCAATCGATGGCACGCCTTTGCGGCGCGGGCAGTTGTGGCTGCGCTTTGCGGTAGGCACGCTGTCCCTGCTGCTGGGCGGACTGGGATTCTGGTGGGCGTGGGTCGACCGCCAACGCCTGACCTGGCACGACCGCGCCAGCGCCACCTGCATGGTGCGCATGCCGAAACGGTAAGGCGCTGTCTGTAGAGCCGAGCCCGTGCTCGGCTGCTTTCCGCACTGTACGTGACAGCCGAGCACAGGCTCGGCTCTACAACAATCAGAATCAGCCCGACTTGCGCCGGAACAGCAGTCCGGATACCGCCAGCATCACGATCGGCGGCAACGCGTAGGCAATGCGGTAATCGAACTTCAGCGCGCCGGCCATGCGGCCGAAGAACAGCTGCAGCAGCCAGAAGCCCAATGCGAACAGGATGCCCAGGAACAAGCGCTTGCCCATGCCGCCGCTGCGCAGCGATCCGAACGCGAACGGCACCGCCGCCAGGCACAGGGCCAGCACGTTCACCGGATAGAACCAGCGGCTCCAGTACACATCCTCGAAATCGCGCGCGTCCAGCCCGTTGCGTTCGCGGTAGGCAATGCTGGTGCTCAGCTCGGACACGCTGAGGTTGCGCGGCTTGGCGATGCCGGTGGCCAGCGCGGCCGGGTCCAACTTCGAGTTCCAGGGTTCACGTGCCACTTCCTGACGGGTTGCCGAGCGCTCGCCAAAGGTGTCGCGGCGCACGCCGGTCAACACCCAGCCGTCCTTGTCGTGCTCGGCGGTGGCGGCGTGGGTCAACGAGGCGATCTTGCCGTCTTCGGCGACCCGGTACAGGCGCACATCACGCAGGATCAGCCGCGTGCCCTTGTCGCCCACCAGCTGCTCCTCGCCGCTCTGCGCATTGAGGAAGGTGTCGCCTTCGCGCGCCCACAGCCCCGAGTAACGGGTAGTGGCAATATCCCGCCCCCATTTGGCGCTGGATTTCAGCGCATCGGCACGGTCCTGGCCCCACGGGCCCAGCGTCTCGGCGCTGAGCACCATCACCGCGGTCAGCAGCGACAGCGCAATCGCCACCGACACGCTCAGGCGCTTGCGCGACAGGCCCAGCGCGCGCAGCGCGGTCAGCTCCGAGGTCGCGGCCAGCTGGCCCAGGCCCATCAGCGCGCCGATCACCGCGGCGGTGGGGAAGAAGGTGTAGGCACGGCGGGGCACGGTGTACAGCACCCACGCCGCAGCATGGCCCAGCGAATAGCCGTTCTTGCCGATGTCCTTGAACTCACCGGAGAAGGCCATCACCACGTCCAGGCCGGTCAGCACCGCCCAGGTGAGCAGCACGGTGGTGAACACCGCACGACCCAGGTAGAAATCGAAACGCATCGGGCGCAGCTTCATGCGCGGCCTCCCTTCGGGCGGGCCAGGCGGCCATCGCGCGCGTACATCCAGATGGCGAACGCCAGCAGCGGCAGGGTCAGCCACCACAGGCCCAGCGCGCCGGGAATCCTGCCGTCGGCGATCCAGCCGGCGCCGATGAAGGTCAGGTTGGTGCCCACCATGTAGGCCAGCAGGGCCAGCATCATGCGCCCGTAGCGCTGCTGGCGCGGCGAGCTGCGGCCCAACGGCACGGTCAGCAGGGCGAACGCCAGCGCGATCAGCGGCGGTGCCAGCCGGCGATGCAGCTGCGCCTGCGCCTGCGGCCGTGCATCACCGATCAACTGCAGGGTCGGCATCAGTTCCGGGTCGTCCTCGGTGCGGGTCTGTGCGCCATCGGGCAGGGCCACGTCGTTGCGGGCGAAGGTCGCCAGCCGGTAATCCAGCCCAGCGGCCACCGGGCCTTCCACCTGGTGGCCATCATCCAGCTCCAGGAAACGCTGGCGGGTGCCCTCGAAGTACATGCGGCCACTGTTGGCCGACACCACTTCCAGGCGATCGTCCTTCTGCCGCTGCAGGAACACCTTGCCCAGCTCGGTGCCGTCAGGCGAGATCGAGGACAGGTAGACCACGCCGCCATTGGGCAGCGGCGTGAACCGGCCCGGCTCCAGGCCGGCCATCAGCACGCTGCGGTTGGCCTCGATGATCATCTGCTCGGCCACCCGGCCTGCCCACGGGCCCAGCCACAGCGAGCAGGCGCCGACCACCAGCACCACCGGCACCACCAGCATCAGCAGCGGTCGCAGCAGTCGCTTGGGGCCGACACCAATGGCGGTGATGACCGCCATTTCCGAGTCGCGGTACAGCCGCGCCACGGCCAGCAGCAGGCCCAGCATCAGTGCCAGCGGCAGGATCAGCGGCAGGTAGGCGATGAACTGCAGGCCCAGCTGGGAGAACAGCAGCTTGGCCGGCAGGCGTCCGTCGGCGATGTTGCCGAGGATGTCCACCAGCACGCCGCCCACGCTGACCACCAGCAGGACGATCAGGGTAGCCAGGAAACTCTGGACGAAATCGCCCAGCAGGTATCGGTCGAGCTTCAGCATGGGGCGGTGGTTTAAACTCTGGGGTTCGTTCGCGGTGCCGCCCAGTCTACTGTCTGGGCGTAAACGGCCTGCGATTGTACGGACTCGCCAATGGAATCTGCTCAATGGCCCTCGAATTCACCCTGAACCACGTTGCTCCGGCCGCCGCCACCGTTGATTGCCTGGTGGTCGGCGCGTATGCCGACCATACCCTGACCCCGGCCGCGCAGGCCCTGGATGCCGCAAGCGGTGGCCGCCTGGCGGCCCTGGCCGAGCGTGGCGACCTGTCCGGCAAGACCGGCGCAACCACCCTGCTGCACGACCTGCCGGGCGTGACCGCCCCGCGCGTGCTGGTGGTCGGCCTCGGTGAAGCTGCCCGTTTCGGCGTGCCGCAGTATCTGAAGGCCGTGGGCGACGCCGTGCGCGCGCTGAAGGCCGGTGCTGCCCGCAGCGCACTGTTCACCCTGTCCGAAGTGGCGGTGAAGGACCGCGACGCGGCCTGGGCGATCCGTCAGGCGGTGATCGCCGCCGATCACGCCGCCTACCGCTACACCGCCACCCTGGGCAAGAAGAAGGCCGACGACGCCGGTCTGACCCAGCTGGCCATCGCCGGTGACGACGCGCAGGCGCTGGCTCAGGGCCAGGCCATCGCCGCCGGTGTCGAGTTCGCCCGCGAGCTGGGCAACCTGCCGCCCAACTACTGCACCCCGGCCTATCTGGCCGACGTGGGCGTGAAGTTCGCCGGCGAGCACGACGGTGCCGAAGCCGAGATCCTCGACGAGCACCAGATGGAAGCGCTGGGCATGGGCTCGCTGCTGGCCGTGGCCCGTGGCTCGGCCAACCGCCCGCGCCTGGTCGTGCTGAAGTGGAACAATGGCGGTGACGCCAAGCCGTACGTGCTGGTTGGCAAGGGCATCACCTTCGATACCGGTGGCGTCAACCTGAAGACCCAGGGCGGCATCGAGGAAATGAAGTACGACATGTGCGGTGGCGCCAACGTCATCGGCACCTTCGTCGCTGCGGTCAAGGCCAAGCTGCCGCTGAACCTCGTCGTGGTGGTCCCGGCGGTGGAGAACGCCATCGATGGCAATGCCTACCGTCCGTCCGACGTGATCACCTCGATGTCGGGCAAGACCATCGAAGTCGGCAACACCGACGCCGAAGGCCGCCTGATCCTGTGCGACGCGCTGACCTACGCACAGCGCTTCGAGCCGGCCGCGCTGGTCGACGTCGCCACCCTGACCGGTGCCTGCATGGTCGCCCTCGGCCACCAGACCGCCGGCCTGATGAGCAAGCACGACGACCTGGCCAATGAACTGCTGGCCGCCGGCGAGCATGTGTTCGACCGCGCCTGGCGCCTGCCGCTGTGGGACGAGTACCAGCCGATGCTGGATTCGACCTTCGCCGACGTCTACAACATCGGCGGCCGCTGGGCCGGCGCGATCACCGCGGGCTGCTTCCTGTCGCGCTTCACCGAAGGCCAGCGCTGGGCCCACTTGGACATCGCCGGCGTGGCCAGCGATGAAGGCAAGCGTGGCATGGCCACCGGCCGCCCGGTCGGCCTGCTGAGCCAGTGGCTGCTGGACCAGGTCGCCCGCGCCTGATGCCGTACCCGACCCTGGCCGGCAGACGCCGGCCGGGGCCTCGCCCGGCACTGCCGGGCCCCTGCCTGACCCGGACCCTGCCATGCCCCGCGCCGACTTCTACCTGATCGCCAAGCCCCGCTTCCTGACCGAGCCGCTGCGCCTGGTCTGCGAGCTGGCGCGCAAGGCCAACGACGCCGGGTTGTTCACCCTGGTGCTGGCCCGCGACCAGGCCCAGGCCGAGGAGCTGGACGAGCTGCTGTGGGCGTTCGACAACGACGCCTACATCCCGCACCAGATCGCCGGCGAAGACATGGACGAGGAAGAGGCCCTGGTACTGATCGCGGTACCCGGCACCGAGGCACCGGCGCGTCCGCTGGTGATCAACCTGCGCGACGAGCCGTGGCTGGGCCAGTGCGAGCGCGTGCTGGAAGTGGTGCCGGCCGATCCGGAAGCGCGCGAACCGCTGCGCGAGCGCTGGCGCCAGTACAAGGCCGCCGGTTACGACCTGAACAAGCACGACATGTAAGCGCGCCCCGGCCCCCTTGATGGGCCGCCGCCGCGCCCTGATCCTTCAACGATTACCTCCTGGTTCCCCCGCATGACCCAACTCGCCTCCAGCTACGACCCGACGTCCTTCGAGACCGACCTCTACGAGGCCTGGGAGAAGGCCGGCCACTTCAAGCCGTCCGGCACGGGCGAGCCGTACACCATCCTGCTGCCGCCGCCGAACGTGACCGGCACCCTGCACATGGGCCACGCCTTCCAGCAGACCCTGATGGACGCGCTGGTGCGCTACCACCGCATGCGCGGCTACGACACGCTGTGGCAGGTCGGTACCGACCACGCCGGCATCGCCACCGAAATGGTGGTCAGCCGCAACCTGGCGCTGGAAGGCAAGGGCGAGACCCGCGATTCGCTGGGCCGCGAGGGCTTCATCGGCAAGGTCTGGGAGTGGAAGCAGCAGTCCGGCGACACCATCGAACGCCAGATGCGTCGCCTTGGCACCTCCGCCGACTGGTCGCGCAGCACCTTCACCATGGACCCGCAGCCGTCGGCGGCGGTCAATGAAGCCTTCGTGCGCTGGTACGAGCAGGGCCTGATCTACCGCGGCCAGCGCCTGGTGAACTGGGACCCGGTGCTGAAGACCGCCATTTCCGACCTGGAAGTGGAGAGCGCCGAGGAAGACGGCTTCCTGTGGTCGATCGCCTACACACTGGACGAAGGCCTGAGCTACGAGCATGTCGAGCGCGATGCCGACGGCGTGGAAACCCTGCGCGAAACCCGCGACTACCTGGTCGTCGCCACCACCCGCCCGGAAACCCTGCTGGGCGATACCGCGGTGATGGTGCACCCGGAAGACGAGCGTTACGCGCACCTGATCGGCAAGAGCGTGGTGCTGCCGCTGACCGGCCGCCGCGTGCCGGTGATCGCCGACGACTACGTGGACCGCGCGTTCGGCACCGGCGTGGTCAAGGTCACCCCGGCGCATGATTTCAATGACTATGAAGTGGGCGTGCGCCACAGCCTGCCGATGATCAACCTGTTCACCCCGGTGGCGGCGCTGAACGAGAATGCACCGGAACGCTTCCAGGGCCTGGACCGCTATGAAGCGCGCAAGGCCGTGCTGGCCGAACTGGAAGACCTGGGCATCCTGGTCGAGACCAAGGCGCACAAGCTGCAGGTGCCGCGCGGCGACCGTACCGGCCAGGTGATCGAGCCGTACCTGACCGACCAGTGGTTCGTGAAGATGGACGACCTGGCCAAGCGTGGCCTGGAACTCGTCGAGGACGGAAGCATTTCCTTCGTGCCGCCGAACTGGATCAACACCTACCGCCACTGGATGAACAACATCCAGGACTGGTGCATCAGCCGCCAGCTGTGGTGGGGCCACCGCATCCCGGCGTGGTTCGATGCCGCCACCGGCAACTGCTACGTCGGTCGCAGCGAAGAGGAAGTGCGCGCCAAGCACAACCTGGGCAGCGACGTGGTGCTGAACCAGGAAAGCGACGTGCTGGAGACCTGGTTCTCCTCGCAGCTGTGGCCGTTCTCCACCCTGGGCTGGCCGAACGAGCAGGCCATGGCAGAGCGCGGCTTCGACCGCTACCTGCCGTCGTCGGTGCTGATCACCGGCTTCGACATCATCTTCTTCTGGGTGGCGCGCATGATCATGGCCACCGACAACCTGGTCGGGAAGATCCCGTTCAAGGATGTCTACTTCACCGGCCTGATCCGCGACGGCCAGGGCCAGAAGATGTCCAAGAGCAAGGGCAACGTGCTCGACCCGCTGGACATCATCGACGGCATCACGATCGACGATCTGGTTGCCAAGCGCACCGGCGGCCTGATGCAGCCGAAGATGGTCGAGAAGATCGAGAAGGCCACCCGCAAGGAATTCCCGGACGGCATTGCTGCCCACGGTGCCGATGCGCTGCGCTTCACCATCGCTGCGCTGGCCACCCACGGCCGCGACATCAAGTTCGACATGAACCGCGCCGAGGGCTACAAGAACTTCTGCAACAAGCTGTGGAACGCCAGCCGCTTCACCCTGATGAACACCGAAGGCGCTGCGTTCACCGGCGTGCCCAAGCCGCGCACCGATGCCGAGCGCTGGATCCTCGCGCGCCTGGCCGCCACCACCGCCGAGGCACAGGGTCATTTCGCCGCCTACCGCTTCGACCTGCTGGCACAGTGCCTGTACGAGTTCGCCTGGAACGCGTTCTGCGACTGGTTCCTGGAACTGAGCAAGCCGGCACTGAACGGCGCCGACGCCGCCGATGCCGAAAGCACCCGTCACACCCTGCTGTACGTGCTGGAAGCACTGCTGCGCCTGCTGCACCCGCTTACGCCGTTCATCACCGAACAGCTGTGGCAGCAGCTGGCCCCGCGCCTGGGCCTGGCCGAAACCACGCTGTCGCTGCGCCCCTACCCGACCGCCGCCGAATTCGCCGGCGATTTCGCACAGGCCGAGGCCGACGTGGAATGGCTGAAGGCGGTGATCAGCGCGGTGCGTCGCGTGCGCAGTGAGCTGAACGTCGCGCCGTCCAAGCTGGTGCCGCTGCGCCTGCAGGCCGGCCTGGAACAGGACCGCGTGCGTATCGAACGCTTCAGCGCTTCGCTGTCGTTCCTGCTGAAGCTGGACAGCATCCAGTGGCTGGCCGAAGGCGAAAGCGCACCGCCGGCAGCCGCCGCGATCGTGGGCGAGCTGAAGCTGCTGGTGCCGCTGGAAGGCCTGGTCGATCTTGATGCCGAGCGGGTGCGCCTGGACAAGGAAATCGCCCGCGTCGAAGCCGAAAAGGAAAAGAGCGAGACCAAGCTGGCCAGGTTCACCGACAAGGTGCCGCCGGCCGTGGTCGAGCAGGAGCGCGTGCGCCTGGCCGACTGGAACACCCAGCTGGCCGGCCTGCGCGAACAGCGCGCGAAGCTGTAACGCCGCGCTCTGGTGCGTGCCAACCAAGGTTGGCACCTACCACGGCGGGAGAGGTTGGCACCCACCCAAGCGGAATGGGAAACGCCGGGCGATGCCCAGCGTTTCCATTTCCCCCGCATGGCATCATCGCCGGATGCCTCTTTCGATCTTCCTGCTGGTTCTCGCCGCTGCGGCACTGCATGCCAGCTGGAATGCGATCGTCAAGCGCGGGCCGGACAAGTTCCTCGGCACCGTGCTGGTCACCGGCAGCGCCGCGCTGCTGTCGGCCGCCGCCCTGCCCTTCCTGCCTTTTCCCGCCGCGCACAGCTGGCCCTGGCTGGGCGCATCGGTGCTGTTGCAGGTGACCTATTACGGGCTGGTCGCACGCTGTTACCAGCAGGTCGACATGAGCCTGGCCTACCCGCTGATGCGTGGCAGCGCGCCGATCCTGGTCGCACTGGCGGGCACCCTGCTCGGTGAACCATTGCCCGCTGCAGCGTGGCTGGGCGTGGTACTGGTGAGCACCGGCATCCTGTGCATGGCAGTGGGTGCGCGTGGCGGCCAACTGCGCCTGCCGCTGCTGACCGCAGCGATGATCGCCACCTACACGCTGGTCGATGCGCAGGGTGCGCGCCAGTCCGGCAGCGCGCTCAGCTACACGTTGTGGTTGTTCCTGCTGTCGGGCATTCCGCTGCCGCTGTGGGCGTTGTACACGCGCGGCGGCGCGGTGCTGGACTATGCCCGGCGGCATTGGCCGCTGGGACTGGCCGGTGGCGTCGGCACCACCGCCTCCTATGCGATGGCGTTGTGGGCCATGACCCAGGCGCCGGTGGCGATGATTTCGGCGCTGCGCGAATCCTCGATCCTGTTCGCGCTGCTGATTTCGGTGTTCCTGCTGCGCGAACGGATACCACGCGCGCGCTGGCTGGCGGCATCGCTCATCGTCGGTGGCGTGCTGGCGTTGCGGCTGGCGTGAGCGGCGGATCGGTAGTGCCGGCCGCTGGCCGGCAACCCGTCTGCGTTACAGCGGCGGCATCACCTGCAGGTCGCCGTCGACCAGCTCGATCGCCATCACCACCGCGTCCTCGCGGCCCTGTGCGGCCGGGTAGTAGCGCGGGCGGCGGCCGATCTCGTTGAAGCCTTCGCTGTGATACAGCGCCAGCGCCGGCGTATTGGACGGACGCACCTCCAGGAAGACGCGCTGGGCACCACGGTCGGCGGCCAGCCGCACCAGCGCGCGCAGCAGCTGGCGGCCCAGCCCGCGCGACTGTGCCAGCGGGTCGATGCAGATGTTGAGCACGTGCGCTTCATCTGCGGCGATGCTGAGCACGCCATAGCCGACCAGCAGGCCATCGCGCTCCATCGCCAGGCCGGGATAGCCGGCGCGCAGGCAGTCGATGAAGATGCCGCGGGTCCAGGGAAAAGGATAGCCCCGCAGCTCGATCGCCATCACGGCATTGAGGTCGCTCTCGCGCAGCGCACGCAGGCTGACCGGACCGGGCCGGGTCACCGCGCTCACCGCGCACCCCGCTTGCGCAGGGCACGCAGCTGCGGCCACAGCGCACGCTTGGCGGCCGGGTCACGGCGCAGCTGGTCCAGCGGCCAGCTGTCCATCAGCACCTGCGTCGCCGGGTCGTTCGGGTTGCAGCCGGAGGCGCGCAGCAGTGCGATCTGCAGGCGATCGGGCAGGCGTACCACCGGCTGGCGTGCGTTGCCGCTGGGCAGCGGGCGCTCAGCTGCCGGCGCAGTATCCGGGGCACTGACCGGCGTTTCGCGGCGCGGCGGTGCCGGGCGTTCCGTGCGCACTGCGGTCGCGGGCGCGGCGTGGGCGTCGCGCGGCGGCACAGCGGCCCGCACCGGCTCCGGCGGGGCAACACTGGCCTCGGCTTCGGCCACGCTCAACTGCAATGCGGCATCCAGCCCGGCGGCCAGCTGGCCATCGTGATAGACGGTGTAACCCATGGCCTGCAGCCAGGCCTGCTGGGCCGGTGACCACAGCACGGGCAGGTCCTGGCTCACGCGGCCTCGGGCTTCTTGCGCAGGCGCTGCACGGCCCACATCACCGGGCCGGACAGGGCGTACAGGATGCCGACCGCGAACAGCACGCGCGGCAGGTCGATGACCGCAATCGCGATCGCCACCGGCACCAGTGCCAGCACCAGGAACGGCACGCGATCCGAACGGGTGCCCTTGGCATCACCGCCCTTGAAGCTCCAGAAACGGATACGGCTGACCATCAGCAGCGCCGCGATGATCGTCACCGCCAGCGCCACGTAACGCAGCTGGTTGCCATCCCAGCCCAGGTTGCCGTCGGCAAACGCCCAGACGAAGGACATCATCAGGCCCGCTGCGGCCGGGCTGGCCAGGCCGACGAACCAGCGCTTGTCGACCACCGCCACCTGCGTATTGAAGCGGGCCAGGCGCAGTGCCGCGCAGGCCGCATACAGGAAGGCCACAGCCCAGCCGACGCGACCGAGCAGCGGATCGTCGAACTTCAGCCACGACAGCGACCAGTGGTACATCACCAGCGCCGGGGCCATGCCGAAGCTGACCAGGTCGGCCAACGAGTCGTACTGCACGCCGAATTCACTGCTGGTGCCGGTCAGCCGTGCCACGCGCCCGTCCAGGCCATCCATCACCGCCGCGACGAACACGGCGATGCTGGCGTTGACGAAATCCCCGTTGGCCGCGGCGATGATCGCGTAGAAACCGGAGAACAGGCCGGCGGTGGTGAACAGGTTGGGCAACAGGTAAATCGTGCGCGAGCGCGGCGGCGGTGTGATCGGGTCCATGGAATCCAGTTTAATCGACTTGCCAGCGGTCGGCGCCAATGCTGCAATCGACGTTCTGCGCCCATTCCGTGGAGTTTGCCATGCGTGCCCTGTCCTGCCTTGGATGCCTGCTGCTGTTGGCCAGTGCCAACGCCGTGGCCGGTCCCGTGTACAAATGGAAGGACGCCCATGGCGTGACCCAGTACTCGGAGACCCCACCGGCGGGCAAGAAGTACGAGACCCGCGAGCAGGCCCGCACCCCGCAGGCCGCGGCCAGCACCGAGACCCCGGCCGCGCCGGTTCCCGAGCAGTGCAGCACGGCCCGGGCCAACCTGGCCTTGCTGGACGGCGGTGGCCAGGTGATGCAGGACACCGACGGTGATGGCAAGGCCGATACCCCGTTGACCCCGGAGCAGCACACCGCGCAGAGGGGATTGGCGGAGGCCGCCATCAAGGCGTACTGCCCACCGGCCGGTTAAGGGTATCGGCAGGGCTGCGCCCTGCACCTGCAGAGGCTGCAAGCAACGGCAACGTCAAAAGCGGGCATTCCGTGGAATGGCGGGGCGGTGTCGGATTGCGGGGACGCCGCAAGTACGTCCATGTAGGCTTGGCAGCCGCATCCATGCGGCTGACACCCCGCAATCCGACACCGCCCCACCCCCGACAGGTTCCTGGTGACGGTGGTAGATCCACGCCATGCGTGGATGAAATCTGTCGGATCTCGAATTGAATCCGGGGTCAGATCCGTTTTCCTGCGGAAAACGGATCTGATCCCAGGAGCCATTCCGACAGCTCGCAGGAGACTGTCGAAGGCGGGGCGGGTCCGGTTGCGGGGGCGTGAGCGCCATGGATGGCGCGACCGAGCATCCATGGACGGATTCACGGCGTCCCCCGCAACCGGACCCACCCCGCCATCCCACGGGAAACCCGCTGTTGCTTCGGCTGTTGCTTCTGAGGTTGCCGGCCAGCGGCCGGCACTACGGCGGGTGCAGGGCGCAGCCCTGCCGATACCCCTCCCCCCGGCCGGGCTGGCAGAATAGGCGTCTCTGCCGTTATCCGAAGCCGACGATGCGCCTCTCCCAGTTCCACCTGCACACCACCAAGGAAACCCCCAGCGACGCCGAGCTGACCAGCCATCGGCTGATGCTGCGCGCGGGCATGATCCGCAAGCTGGCATCGGGCCTGTACACCTGGTCGCCGCTGGGCCTGCGCGTGCTGCGCAAGGTCGAGCGCATTGTTCGCGAGGAAATGGACCGGGCCGGCGCGGTGGAATTCCAGATCCCGACCATCCAGCCGAAGGAACTGTGGGAGCAGACCGGCCGCTGGCAGAAGTTCGGCCCGCAGCTGCTGAAGATCAAGGACCGCAAGGACCAGGTGTTCTGCTACAGCCCGACCGCCGAAGAAGCCGCCTGCGACTTCGCGCGCAGCGAGCTGTCCAGCTACAAGCAATTGCCGGTGAACTTCTACCAGATTCAGACCAAGTTCCGCGACGAGATCCGCCCGCGCTTCGGCGTGATGCGCTCACGCGAATTCCTGATGAAGGACGCCTATTCGTTCCACCTGCACGATGAGTGCCTGGTGCGCGAGTACGAGAACATGAAGTCGGCCTACAGCCGCATCTTCACCCGCCTCGGCCTGGATTTCCGCATGGTGCAGGCGGACTCCGGCGCGATCGGTGGCGATGCTTCGCAGGAGTTCCACGTGATCGCCGATTCCGGCGAAGACGCACTGGTGTTCTCCACCGGTTCGGACTACGCGGCCAACATGGAGGCGGCGATCGCCGCCGATCCGGCACCGCGTGCGGCCGCCACCGAAACAATGCGCAAGGTGGATACCCCCACCCAGAAGACCTGCGAGGACGTCGCGGCCCTGCTCGGCATCGACCTGCAGCGCACGGTGAAGTCGGTGGCACTGATCGCCGGCGAAGGCGAGGCACAGCAGTTCGTGCTGGTGCTGGTGCGTGGCGACCATGAGGTCAACGAGATCAAGCTGGCCAAGGTGGCCGGGCTGGACGAGCAGCGCTTCGCCAGCGAGGGGGAAATCGCCGAGCACCTGGGCAGCGTGCCAGGCTTCCTCGGCCCGGTCGCGCCGGCCAAGGCCATCCGCGTGGTCGCCGATCGCGAAGTGGCGGCAATGGCCGACTTCGTCGTCGGCGCCAACGAGGCCGGTTTCCACCTGGCCGGCGTCAACTGGGGTCGCGACCTGCCGGAACCGGAAGTGGCCGACATCCGCAACGTGCGTGCCGGTGATCGTGCTGTGGACGGCGGTGAACTGAAGATCGCCCGTGGCATCGAAGTCGGCCACGTGTTCCAGCTCGGCCGCAAGTACGCCGAAGCGCTGGATGCGACCGTGCTGGATGAAAACGGCAAGGCGGCGGTGATGGCGATGGGCTGCTACGGTATCGGTATCTCGCGCGTGGTGGCTGCCGCGATCGAACAGAACCATGACGATGCCGGCATCATCTGGCCGGACGCGATGGCGCCGTGGCAGGTCGTGGTGTGCGTGATCAACCCGAAGGGCGATGCCGCCGTGGCCGACGCTGCAGCCAACCTGCTGCAGGAGCTGCGCGACGCCGGCCTGGACGCCGCGCTCGACGATCGCGGCCTGCGCCCGGGCGCGATGTTCGCCGACATGGAACTGATCGGCATCCCGCACCGCGTGGTGGTCAGCGAACGCGGCCTGGCCGCCGGCACCTACGAGTACCGCGCGCGCCGCGCCAGCGAGGCGGAGAGCCTGGACAAGGCCACGCTGCTGCAGCGACTGCAGGGCTGACGTGGAAAGACCGGGGCCTGCCCCGGTCTTTTTTTTCTGCCCGCGGCCTTCGCCGATATTGCAGCGGACATAATCCGGTCAAAATCGCCGCCACGGTGCTGATATGCCGCCACGGCATGTCCTGCCTGCATTTGTGCTGTGATTAATTCATCTCTATTCTGTCCGCCGACGCCATGGACTGGCTTGTCCCGTCCACACATTAGTTTCCGGAGTAACCGTAAATGAGCATTGACCTGACCGGCCTGTCAGCACGCGAGCTGGGCGCCCTGATCCGTACCGCGAAGAAGCAGCAGACCATCGTCGCCAAGCGCCGGCCGATCACCAAGGTGCGCGCCCAGCTGACCAAGCTGGCCAAGACCGAGGGCTACACCATCGAGGAACTGTTCGGCGACGCCCCGGCCCCGCGCGCGCGCAAGGTGGCCAAGGTCGCCAAGGCACCGTCGAAGACCGCCGGCCGCAAGCTGGGCAAGGTTGCCCCGAAGTACCGCAACCCGGCCAACCCCAAGGAAACCTGGACCGGCCGTGGCAAGCAGCCGCGCTGGATGGCTGAACTGACCGCCAAGGGCAACAAGAAGCCGGAAGATTTCCTGATCAAGAAGGCCTGAGGCCGGATCGGGATGCAATGAAAAACGCCGGCGAAAGCCGGCGTTTCCTGTTTGTAGAGCCGAGCCCACGCTCGGCTGTCCATATGCAAAGCCGAGCATGGGCTCGGCTCTACAGGGTCTTGCGCGCCGGCATCAGCAGGTTGCCGAACAGCAGGCCCGCCACCAGCGCCATCACCACGTTCAGAACGGTGAGGAACACGCTCTGGCCGGCGCCCACGTCCTGCTGCTGGACCAGGGTCAGCACGCCACGCAGGCTGGTGCTGCCGGGCACCATCATGATGATGCCCGGCAGGCGGATGATCGCGCCCGGACGCCCGACCAGGCGTCCGAACAGGTTGCCACCGGCGGTCAGCAGCATGGCCGACAGGAAGATACCGGCCGGTGCGCCCCAGGCGTGGCCGCCGAACTTGGAGATCGCATAACCGGCCACCGAGGCGGCAATCACCCACGGATAATCGCGGCGATTGGCCTTGAACAGCATCGCGAAGGCAAATGCGGCGGTCAGCAGCGAGCCCCATTCCACCCAAGGCCCCTGCGGCCGCGCGGCCCGGATCACCGGATCCAGGCCAAGCACATCGGCCAGGGTCACCGCGATCATCGCGCCGACGCTGAGCTTCATGATGGTGGTCAGCGCGCCGGCAAAGCGCGCGGTACCCGATACCCAGTGTTGGCTGGCCAGCTCATTGACCGCATTGGTCAGCGACATGCCGGGCAGCAGCACCACCAGCGAGGCGATGATCACCGTATTGAGGTTGAGCGCACCAATGAACGACGCGACCAGGGTGGCGACCATGCCGGCCAGCAGCGCGGCCAGTGCCTCGGCGGCTTCGCGGGTGGCCGGGCGGCGATCGGTGACCATGCCGAGCAGGCCGATCATCAGGCCGATGACACCGGCAGTGGCGATGTCCAGCCACGGCAGCTTCCACATGCCGGCCACGCCCGCCGCGCCGAGGGTGAACGACAGGATGGTGCGCAGCTTGCCGCGCCGGCCCGGATCCTTGTCCAGCTGGCGCAGCGCAGTGTGGCCCTGGGCGATGCTCATCCGCCCGTTGGACACTTCTTCGGCGATGTGGTCGGCGACGCTGAGCTTGTGCAGGTCGTTCTCACCCGGTGCCAGGCGGATCACGCGGGTGATGTCGCTGGAGCCGATCGCCTGGGCCGGGTCGCTGAAGCTGAGGATGATACCGGTGGGATTCGACCACGGTTCACAATCCAGATCGAGCTGGCGGGCGAGGGCAACCACCGCCGTTTCCAGGCGCTGGGCCGTGGTGCCATAGCTGTGCAGGCGTCCGGCGATCTCGGAAACGAAGGCCACGCGCTGTGCGTAGGTGGCCTGGGGCGTGGGGATCGTGTGAGCATCTGCGGACATGCGCCGTAGTATTACCTACGCTGGGGCCCGCCGGAGAAATTCATCCAAGTTCGACGCGAAGCCCGATACAGAACGGTTATGCTGCGACCCGAATGGCCCACGTCACCCCGAACCTCGCCCCCCAGCTCGAACAGGATGCCCACGACCCGGGCCTGATCCGCCTGTCCGGCACCTGGACCTTGAAGACCGCGCTGGCCGCGGCCGAGGTCCTGCATGGCGTTCCCGAAAAGCTGACCGGCATCGATGCCACCGGCATCGAGCAGCTCGATTCGGCCGGTGTGCTGCAGGTACTGCGCGTGGCCCATCGTGCCGACCTCCACGAAGACGCACTGCAGTTCCGCGCGGACCACCAGGCGCTCGTATGCACCATCGAGGAAGTGGCCGATGACCGGCCCAAGCCCAAGCGCGACTTCGGTGTGCTGGCCGCGCTGGAACGGCTGGGTGTCAGCGTCCATGCCACCGGCCACAATATCAAGGCGCTGTGCAGCTTCCTCGGCGAGAACCTGGTCAAGGCCGCACGCCTGGTGAAGGAGCCGCGCCGGTTCCGGCTCACCGCCACCGTGCACCAGATGGAACAGGTGGGCCTGGATGCGGTGCCACTGGTGGCGCTGCTGTCGTACCTGGTCGGTGCGGTGATCGCCTTCCTCGGCTCGACCATCCTGCGCGACTTCGGCGCCGAGATCTACGTGGTCGAGCTGGTCAACATCGCCTTCCTGCGCGAGTTCGCCGTGCTGCTGACCGCGATCGTGCTGGCCGGCCGCACCGCCAGCGCGTTCACCGCGCAGATCGGTGCGATGAAGGCACGCGAGGAGATCGATGCGATGCGCACGCTGGGCCTGGACCCGGTCGACCTGCTGGTGCTGCCACGCTTGCTGGCGCTGCTGGTCACCCTGCCCTTGCTGACCTTCATCGCGATGATCGCCGGCCTGGCCGGCGGCATCACCGTCGGTGCGTTCGACCTCGACATCCCGCCGCAGATGTACATCGCGCGCATGCACGAGACGATGGAAGTGCGGCACCTGCTGGTGGGCCTGTCGAAGGCGCCGGTATTCGCCCTGGTGATCGGCCTGATCGGCTGCCTGGAGGGCCTGAAGGTCGAGGGCACCGCGCAGTCGGTCGGCGAGCGCACCACCTCCAGCGTGGTGCAGACGATCTCGCTGGTGATCATCATCGACGCCTTCGCGGCGTTGTGGTTCATGCACATGGACTGGTGACATGAGCACATCCGCCCTCCCCGAGTCCATCGACATGCGCGACGACCAGGGCCACGAACTGGCCATCCGCGTGCGTGGCCTGGTCAACCGGTTCGGCAGCCAGACCGTGCACGAAGACCTGGATCTGGACGTACGCCGCGGCGAGATCCTGGGCGTGGTCGGCGGCTCCGGCACCGGCAAGTCGGTGCTGATGCGCTCGATCCTCGGCCTGCGTGTGCCGGATGCTGGGCAGATCGAAGTCCTCGGCCGCGATGCGCGTGCCGACGACGCCGAGAGCCGCCTGCACATCGAACGCAATACCGGTGTGCTGTTCCAGGACGGTGCCCTGTTCTCGTCGCTGACCGTGGGTGAGAACGTCCAGGTGCCGTTGAAGGAACACCACCGCGAACTGCCCGAGCGCTGGCACTACGAACTGGCGCTGCTGAAAGTGAAACTGGCCGGCCTGCCCGCCGACGCGATCAACAAGCTGCCTTCGCAGCTCTCCGGCGGCATGCGAAAGCGCGCCGGCCTGGCCCGGGCGCTGGCGCTGGATCCGCCGTTGCTGTTCCTGGACGAACCCACCGCCGGCCTCGACCCGATCGGCGCGGCCGCGTTCGACCGCCTGATCAAGACGCTGCAGGAAGCGCTGGGGCTGACCGTGTTCCTGATCACCCACGACCTGGACACCCTGTACGCCATCTGCGACCGCGTCGCCGTGCTGGCAGACCGCAAGGTGGTGGCCAACGCGCCCCTCCCGGAAATCGAGAAACTGGATCATCCGTGGATCCAGGAATACTTCCACGGACCCCGCGCGCGCGCCGCGCGTGGCGAACAGATCGAGAGTGCCTGAGCCATGGAAACCAAAGCCAACTACGTGCTGATCGGCGCGTTCACCCTGATCACCGGCCTGGCCCTGCTGGCCTTCGGCCTGTGGGCCGCCAAGTACTCCTCCGACCGCACGTGGCAGGAATACCGCGTGGTGTTCCGCGAAGCGGTGACCGGCCTGTCGGTGGGCAGCCCGGTGCAGTACAACGGCATCGCGGTCGGTTCGATCACCGAGCTGAACCTGGTGCCGGACGACCCGCGCCAGGTGGTCGCGCGCATCCGCCTGAACTCCAACACGCCGGTCAAGACCGATACCCGCGCCAAGCTGGCGATCACCAGCCTGACCGGCCCGTCGATCATCCAGCTCAGCGGTGGCACGCCGCAGTCGCCGGCGCTGACCACGGTCAACAAGGATCCGGCACCGATCATCCCGACCACGCCCTCGGCGCTGCAGAACATCACCGACGTTGCCAACCGCATCGTCGAGCGCATGGACCAGATCCTCAGCGACCGCAACGTGGCCTCGATCAACGCGACGCTGGCCAACCTGGAGACGATCAGCGGTGGCCTGGCCGACCGTGACCAGGGCACGCAGGCGTTGCTGCTCAGCGCGCGCGATGCCGCGCGCAGCCTGGACACCACACTGAAGACCACCAACGGCACCATCGAGCGCCTGGACAGGAACCTGGTGCAGCAGCTGCCCGGCATCATCGACAAGCTCGACACGACCCTGGCCAAGCTCGATTCGGCCGCCGGCAACGCCGATTCGATCCTTGGCGAGAACCGCGCCGCGATCAACAGCTTTGCCAACGATGGCCTTGGCCAGCTGGGCCCGACGCTGACCGAACTGCGCGGCCTGATCCGCGACCTGCGCCGGGTCAGCGACCGCCTCGAGAACAACCCCGCGCGCTACCTGCTGGGCCGCGACGCACCGAAGGAGTTCGAACCCAAATGAGCCCGACCACCCTTCCGCGCCTGCTGCTGGCCGCTTCGCTGGTCACCCTGCTGGGCGGCTGCTCCATCCTCGGCAGCAGCGAGAAAACCGCGGTGACGCTGTACTCGCCGTCCGTGCAGGTCAAGGCGGACCCGGCGTGGCCGCAGGCCAGCTGGCAGCTGGTGCTGGCCAAGCCCAGCGCCGCGCGCATGGTCGACAGCCCGCGCATCAATGTGCGCCCGACACCGTCCCAGCTTGAGATCTACAAGGGGGCCAGCTGGGCGCAGCCGGCCACCGACATGATCGAGGACACCCTGCTGCGTGGCTTCGAGGATTCCGGCCGCATCCGCGGCGTGGCCCGCAGCACTGCCGGCATCCGCGCCGACTACAAGCTGTCCACCGACGTGCGCCGCTTCGAATCGGATTACCAGGGACAAGCCACGCCGACCGTGGTGATCGAGGTCAACGCCAAGCTGATCCACGTCGCCGACCAGCGCGTGGTGGCTGACCGCACCTTCCGCCAGGCGCAGCCGGTCGGCAGCACCGACGTACCGGCGGTGACCGCAGCCTTCGAGCGTGGCCTGCAGCAGCTGGCGCAGGACGTGGTGGGCTGGACACTGCAGAGCGGGCAGAACGACACGGCGACGCCGAAGCGTTGAATCGCAGCCACTGCGCTCGCCGGGCATGGCCCGGCGCTACCGTCGCGCGATCCTGGTAGCGCCGGGCCATGCCCGGCGGCACCCAAGCAAGGCCATGCGATAATCAGACGCCACGGCCCATTCCCCCGCTGATGCCCGCATCCGTTTCCATCGCCGTCTGCACGTATAACGGTGAGCGCTTCCTGCAGGAACAGCTCGACAGCCTGCTGGCACAGACACGCCGACCGGACCAGATCGTGATCCGAGACGACGTGTCCTCCGATGGTACGTTGGCGCTGCTGCGGGCCTTCGTGCCGCGCGCCGAGGCTGCGGGCATCTCGGTTGACCTGCAGGTCAATCCACAGAACATGGGCTATCGGCGCAATTTCGATGGCGCACTGCGCGCCTGCACCGGCACGCTCATTTTCCTGTGCGATCAGGATGATGTCTGGCATCCCGACAAGGTCGCACGGTTCTGTGCCGAGTTCGATGCGCGCCCTGGATTGCGCGTCCTGCACTGCGACGCACGTTTGATCGATGATGCAGGTCAGCCCATGCCGCAGACCCTGTTCAGCGCACTGCACTACGGAGCTGCGCAACGGGCACGAATGCATGCCGGCGGCGGGTTCCGATTGATGCTCAAGCGCAAGCTGATGACCGGTGCTGCGATGGCATTGCACCGGTCGGTCCTGGCCGATGCACTTCCGCTGCCGGCATCGGACTGGGTGCACGACGCCTGGATCGGCACACTGGCTGCCATGCGCGGGGAGATCGACAGCCTTTCCGAGACACTCATTGATTACCGCTTGCACAGCAACAATCAGTTGGGCCTTGGTGGCAACGATGCCACGCCACGCGGGGTACGACGCAAGCGCCAGTTGGAAAGCGAGCGTGTGGAATGCAGCCAGCTGCTGGAGCGCGCGCAGGCGCGTGGCCTTCCTGCTGCCCAGCTGGCCTGGGTCGAACGCAAGCGACGTCATGTCGACGTGCGCGCCAGCCTGCCGAGTTCGCGCCTGCAGCGCATCCCGGCGGTAGTGGGCGAACTGCTGCGCGGCAACTATGGCCACTTCGGCCGTGGCGTGCTGTCTGCCGGCATCGATCTGTTGCGCGCCTGACACGTCGGCCCAGGATCAGCCGAGCTGGATCCACCGGAACGTCAGGTTGATCCGCTCGCCCTGCACCCGTGCCATCTTCGGCAGCGCGTGCTGGTAGAAGCGCTGGGTCTGCCCGGCCATCAGCAGCAGGTCACCGTGGCCCAGCTCGAATTCAGCCTTGCGCGCCGGATCATCGCGGCGGCGCAGCAGGAAACGGCGTGTAGCGCCCAGGCTCAGCGAAGCGATCACCGGGGCGGGCCCCAGCTCCGGCTCGTCATCACTGTGCCAGCCCATGTAATCACCGCCACCACGGTAGCGGTTCAGCAGCACGCTGTTGAAGTGGCCGTGACCCTCGGCTTCCAGGCGCCCGCGCACGGCCCGCAGCACGGGCGGCCATGGGTGCGGCACGAACTCGGCACCGGAATAGCGATAGCGGGCCTGCGGGTCGCCGATCCAGCAGCTCAGCCGTGGCGAGTCCACCCAGTTGCCGAACATGCGGATGCGGTGGACCTCCCACGGCACCTCGGTCCGCATCGCCTCCATCAGCCGGTCGGCGTCGGCCGCGGCCAGCCAGCCCGGCAGGTGCAGGACATCGGCATCGGGCAGGTCGTGGGGGAACAGCATGGCGATCCCTCAGCAAACAGGGCGGCCCTGGGCCGCCCTTGCACCATCAGCCGCGCAGGAACGCGACGCCGGTCTTTTCCTTCAGCTCTTCATCGCTGACACCCGGCGCGGCTTCCACCAGCAGCAGGCCCTTGTCAGTCACGTCGAATACCGCCAGATCGGTAATGATGCGGTCGACCACGCCCACGCCGGTCAACGGCAGCGTGCATTCGGCCAGGATCTTGTGCTCGCCGTTCTTGGCGGTGTGCTCCATCAGCACCACCACGCGCTGCACGCCGGCGACCAGGTCCATCGCACCGCCCATGCCCTTGACCATCTTGCCGGGCACCATCCAGTTGGCCAGGTCGCCCTTGTCGGTCACCTGCATGGCACCGAGGATGGCCAGGTTGACGTGCCCACCGCGGATCATCGCGAAGCTGTCGTGGCTGCCGAAGTAGCTGGCGCCCGCACGTGCAGTGACGGTCTGCTTGCCAGCGTTGATCAGGTCGGCGTCGACTTCGGCGTCGGTCGGGAACGGACCGATACCGAGCAGGCCGTTTTCCGACTGCAGCCACACGTCCACGCCTTCGGGAATGTGGTTGGCCACCAGCGTCGGCAGGCCGATGCCCAGGTTCACGTAGGCGCCATCGGTCAGCTCGCGTGCCGCGCGTGCGGCCATCTCATCACGGGTCCACGCCATGTCAGTTGCCCTCCGCGCGGATGGTGCGCTGTTCGATTCGCTTCTCGGGATGCGCGTTGTGCACGATGCGGTGCACATAGATGCCCGGCAGATGCACCTGGTCCGGGTCGATGGCGCCGACCGGCACCACCTCTTCCACTTCCACGATGCAGACCTTGCCGGCCATCGCGCAGGCCGGGTTGAAGTTGCGTGCGGTCTTGCGGAACACCAGGTTGCCAGCCTCGTCGGCCTTCCAGGCCTTGACCAGCGCCACGTCGGCGCGCAACGCGGTCTCCATCACGTAGTGCTTGCCGTCGAATTCGCGGGTTTCCTTGCCCTCGGCCACCACCGTGCCGTAGCCGGTGGCAGTGAAGAACGCCGGAATACCCGCGCCACCGGCACGCAGGCGCTCGGCCAGGGTGCCCTGTGGGTTGAACTCCAGCTCCAGCTCGCCGGCCAGGAACTGCCGTTCGAATTCCTTGTTCTCGCCCACGTAGGACGAAATCATCTTCTTGATCTGCCGCGTTTCCAGCAGCTGGCCCAGGCCGAAACCATCGACGCCGGCATTGTTGGAGATCACGGTCAGGCCCTTGGCGCCGCTGTCGCGCAGCGCAGCGATCAGCGCCTCGGGAATGCCACACAGGCCAAAGCCGCCCACGGCCAGGGTCTGGCCATCGGCGACCACCCCCTGCAGGGCCTCCGCCGCACTGGCGAAGCGCTTGCCGCGCTTACCGCCGGTCGTTGCCGGGTTGCTCATCTACGCCCTCACCTCGTTGGTGTAATCCGCCCATTCTAGGGCAGCGCACCGGCCGGTCACGTGGCGTTGCGGCATGGAAACGATTCCCATACGGGGCTGGCGGTACAATCAGCGGCTGTGCCCAGAATGGACCCGATCAATGCCCCTGCCCGCCTTCAAGGCCTATGACATCCGCGGCCGCGTGCCGGAAGAGCTGAACGAAGACCTCGCCCGCCGCATCGGCGTCGCCCTGGCCACTCAGCTCGCACCGGGCCCCGTGGTCCTGGGTCATGATGTCCGTTTGACCAGCCCGGCACTGCAGGACGCGCTGGCGGCTGGCCTGCGTGGCGTGGGCCGCGAAGTGATCGACATCGGCCTGTGCGGCACCGAGGAGGTCTACTTCCAGACCGACCACCTGGGCGCCGCGGGCGGCGTGATGGTGACTGCCAGCCACAACCCCATGGACTACAACGGGATGAAGCTGGTCAAGGAAAACGCACGGCCAATCAGTTCCGATACCGGCCTGTTCGCGATCTCCGACGCCGTGGCCGCCGATGCCGGCAGCGCACAGCCACCGGTTGCGGCGCAGACCGCGCGCCACGACAAGAGCGCCTACATTGATCACCTGCTGGGCTACGTGGACGCCAGCAAGCTCAAGCCACTGAAGCTGGTGGTCAACGCCGGCAACGGCGGCGCCGGTGCCATCGTCGACCTGCTGGCGCCGCACCTGCCGCTGGAATTCATCCGTATCTGCCATGAACCCGATGGCAACTTCCCCAATGGCATCCCCAACCCGCTGCTGCCGGAGAACCGCGCCGCCACCGCCGAGGCCGTGCGCGAACATGGTGCCGACTTTGGCATCGCCTGGGACGGTGACTTCGACCGCTGTTTCTTCTTCGATCACACCGGCCGTTTCATCGAAGGCTATTACCTGGTCGGCCTGCTGGCAAAGGCCATTCTCGCCCGCCAGCCCGGTGGCAAGGTCGTACACGATCCGCGCCTGGTCTGGAACACGGTGGAAATGGTCGAAGCCGCCGGCGGCGTGCCGGTGCTGTGCAAGAGCGGCCACGCCTTCATCAAGGAGAAGATGCGTGCGGAAGATGCGGTGTATGGCGGCGAGATGAGCGCCCACCACTACTTCCGCGAGTTCGCCTATGCAGACTCCGGGATGATCCCCTGGCTGCTGATCGCCCAGCTGATTTCGGAAAGCGGACGTTCACTGGCCGACTGGGTCGAAGATCGCATGGCGGCCTATCCGTGCAGCGGAGAAATCAACTTCAAGGTGGCAGATGCCAAGGCCGCCGTGGCACGGGTGATGGAGCACTTCGCCGCGCAGGCGCCCGCGCTGGACTACACCGATGGCATCAGCGCCGATTTCGGCGACTGGCGCTTCAACCTGCGCAGTTCCAACACCGAACCGCTGCTGCGCCTGAATGTCGAAGCCCGCGGTGATGCTGCGCTGATGCAGGCGCGCACCGACGAAATTTCCCACCTCCTTCAGCAATAACCAAGGAAGACCATGAGCATCATTCAGCCCGTCATTCTCTCCGGTGGCTCCGGCACCCGCTTGTGGCCGCTGTCACGTGAGTCCTACCCGAAGCAGTTCCTGCCACTGGCCGGCGAGCAGACCATGTTGCAGGCTACCTGGCAGCGGGTGGCCCCCATTGCCAGCCGGGGGCCACTGGTGATCGCCAACGAGGAACACCGCTTCGTCGCCGCCGAGCAGCTGCACCAGGTCGGTGCCGAGCCGGCTGCGATCATCCTCGAGCCAATGGGGCGCAACACGGCGCCGGCCATCGCGGTAGCGGCATTGGAAGCGACGCGCGACGGCGCCGATGCGCTCCTGCTGGTACTGCCGTCGGACCACGTGATCAGCGATGAAGCCACCTTCCGCAGCGTCGTCCAGGCAGCCACCAGCGCTGCCGAGGCGGGCAAGCTGGTGACCTTCGGCATCGTACCCACAGGCCCTGAAACCGGCTATGGCTACATCAAGGCCGCCGACGGCCAGGGCCTTCGCGCCGTCGAGCGCTTCGTCGAGAAGCCCGACCTGGACACCGCCACCGGGTACGTGGCCAGCGGCCAGTACTATTGGAACAGCGGCATGTTCCTGTTCAAGGCATCGCGCTACCTGCAGGAGCTGGAACGCTTCCAGCCGGAGATGCTTGCCGGCAGCCGCAGCGCATGGCAGCAGGCCCGCCGCGACACCGACTTCACGCGCCTGGACAAGGCCGCCTTCGCCGCCGTTGCCTCTGATTCCATCGACTACGCGGTGATGGAGAAGACCGCCGATGCGGTGGTGATCCCGCTCGACGCGGGTTGGAACGATGTCGGTTCGTGGACCGCACTGCGCGATGTCTCGCAGCAGGATGGCGACGGCAATGCCCATCAGGGCGATGTGATCGCCATCGACTGCCGCAACACCTATGCCTATGGCCAGCGCCTGGTGGCGATGGTCGGCCTGGACGATGTGATCGTGGTGGAGACCGACGATGCCGTACTGGTCGGCAAAGCCGACCGCATGCAGGAGGTCAAGACGGTGGTGTCACAGCTGAAGACCGAAGGCCGCAGCGAAGCGACCTGGCACCGCAAGGTCTATCGTCCGTGGGGCGCCTACGATTCGATCGACAACGGTGCCCGCTTCCAGGTGAAGCGGATCACGGTCAAGCCCGGCGGCACGCTGAGCCTGCAGATGCACCACCATCGTGCCGAACACTGGATCGTGGTCAGCGGCACCGCCGAGGTGACCCGTGGTGACGAAGTCATCCTGCTGAGCGAGAACCAGAGCACCTACATTCCGCTGGGCGTGACCCATCGCCTGCGCAACCCGGGCAAACTGCCGCTGGAACTGATCGAAGTGCAGTCCGGCAGTTACCTGGGCGAAGACGATATCGTTCGCTTCGAGGACACCTACGGGCGTAGCTGACGGGTTCAACCCTCAGCGTCGCTGAGCTCCGGCGCCCTCCAGGGGCGCCGGTTCGGCACGCTCCACAGGAAGGATCCGGCGAAGGGCCGGATCATCCAGATACAACTTGAGGCGGTTCGTGTCGGGATATGGCAGCTCGAACTCGCCCGCCTGCGGCGCACGGAGATCAGCGCCCGCAAGGTGACGCCGGACATTGTCCTGCTGCAGCCGCGCTGCCGCGCTGAAATGCTGGAGCTTGGCAACATCCTTTCCGATCCGGCCCAGCAATGGATATGCAACGACAAGCGCGAACAGGAGCACCGCTGCACGCCTTGCCGTGCGCAGTCGCGGCCCCTTCGACGCCAGGCCCCACAATTGGATGGCAAACCACGCATTGGCAAACAAGCCAGGCACAAACAGTTCCGTATAGCGGGACATCGGCGCCCTCATGTCATGCCCGCGACCATAGGCGATGGCCAATGCCTGAAGCGCAGACCAGATGCAGAGTCCTGCCATCACCAGATCGGTCGGCGACGCTTGCCGGCGGATCACCATGCGCACAACCATCACAGTGGCAGGCAGCCAGATGATCAGCGCGAACCCACCTGACCGCATGGGCCACGCCAGAACCCGGGACGCGGCGTAGATGAACTCGCCTACGCTCTGCGCACGCAAGACCGTATTGACCTCGATCACGGGAACCTGAGCGTAGGCGACCATCGCGACGGCCGCCAGCACTGCGGTTGCGCACAACGCCGGCACTCGTCGGCCGGGAAGGCAGATGCAGGCCAGGACACAGGTCGCAGCCGTTGCCACTGCGGTCAATAGGCCCGACGCCATGGTGACACTGGCAAACACGCTCAGTGCGATCGCAGCAGGCAAAGCTACAATATTCTGATGATGCCTGGCCACCAGCGCGATGGCCACGATGCTGGACAGAATCAGGAAGTAGAACTGCGACTGGAAGCCCACGAGGAAGTTCTCCCATGCGAACGGCAGAACTGACAGCAGAATCGCCAACAGCAGCAGCATCCAGCGACCCACAGCAGCGCCCGCGTCGCGAAGCGCGTGCCAGACCAGCAATGCGGGGATGCAGCAGAACACGACGGCCGCGACCCGTGCTTCGTAGACATTGTTCCACTGCCCGGTGACTGCATACGACAGCAGAGTGACCATGCGCGTGGGCAGGATGCGATGCTCATTGTGCGGCGCCAACAACATCTGCCACTGCAATGTTCCTTCCAGCCATGGCTTGAGCGCAGAGGCCCACTCCCCATCCCATTGATCCATGTAGGGCATCGGCGTAGCGAAGAACTGCACGTACAGCAGTCGTGCCAGCAGTGCCAGCCCACCAACACCCAGTGCCAGCATGAGTGGAGACCGATTCCGCGATGCGCGGGCGTGCAAACCAGGCAGATTCATGGAGCGTCCTTTCAGGTGCGAGCGCAGCACCTTCGACGCACTGCGGGGGAGAACCCAGCTGCGCATGGTAGTGCAGCAGCACCGGATTCGCGCGTACTCACGCTCAACAAGGCCTGGTTCGAAACATTGCACAGCGCGAGAAAGCAGAAACCCGGCCAAGGCCGGGCTTCCGTCATCCGCCGCACCGCGCGGCCGGCGATCAGAACTGCGCGATCACCCGCTTCAGACCGTCCTGCCACTCCGGCAGCACAATGCCGAAATCCTGCTGCAGCTTGCGATTGTCCAGCACCGACCAGGCGGGGCGCTTGGCCGGGGTCGGATACTCGGAACTGGGAATCGCCTCGACCGTCGGCACCTTGGCCAACACGCCGGTGGCCAGCGCTTCGGCGAAGATCGCCTCGGCGAACCCGTGCCAACTGGTCTGGCCACTGGCGGTCAGGTGCCATGTACCGGACAGCTGGCCCGGATGCTGCAGTGCCTGCGCGGTGACATCGGCGATCAGCGCCGCCGGCGTCGGCGTACCGATCTGGTCGGCGACCACCCGCAACGCATCGCGCTCGGCGCCCACGCGCAGCATGGTGCGCAGAAAGTTCGCACCGTGCGAGGCATACACCCACGCCGTGCGGAAGATCAGGTGATGGCCCCCAGCCGCACGCACCGCATCCTCGCCATCGCGCTTGCTGGTGCCATACACGCCCAGCGGTGCGGTCGGCTCGTCCTCGCGGTAGGGCGCGCTGCCCTGGCCATCGAACACGTAGTCGGTGGAGTAATGCACGAACGGCACGCCATGTGCCGCACACCAGCGCGCGATCACGCCCGGCGCCTGCGCATTGGCGGCGAAGGCAGCTTCAACCTCCTGCTCGGCACGATCAACGGCGGTATAGGCGGCCGCATTGACCACCAGCGAGGGCTGCACGCGGTCCAGCAATGCCGGCAGGCTGTCGGGCTGGCCGAAATCGGCTGTTTCGCAGGTACTTCCGTCGGGCAGGACGCCGCTGCGGGTGGTCGCGACCACCTTGCCCAGCGGTGCCAGCGCGCGCAGCAGCTCCTGGCCGACCTGGCCGTTGCCACCGAACACCAGCACGGTCATGGCACGTAGGCCGGCAGGCGGTCTTCAGCAATGTCCTTCAGGAACGGTGCGTTCTCGTCCTTGGCCGACAAGGTCGGTGCGCTGATCGGCCAGTCCACGGCGATGTCCGCATCGTTCCAGCGCACGCCAGCATCGAAGTCCTTGAGGTAAACCTCGGTGCACAGGTAGCTGAACACCGCACGCTCGGACAGCACGGCGAAACCGTGGGCGAAGCCCTCCGGAATCCAGAACTGCTTCTTGTTCTCCGCGCTCAGCACCACCGCTTCCCACTGGCCGAAGGTCGGCGAGCCACGACGGATGTCGACGGCCACGTCATAGACCTCGCCTTCGAGCACGCTGACCAGCTTGCCCTGCGGGCGCGGCCACTGGTAATGCAGGCCGCGCAGCACGCCCTGCGCGGACGTCGACACGTTGCTCTGCACGAAACGATCCGGCAGGCCCAGCGCAGCAAAGCGCTCGGCGTTCCAGGTTTCGAAGAAATAACCGCGGGCATCGCCGAACACCGCCGGCTCGATCACCACGCAACCGGGCAACTTGGTTTCAATCACTTTCACGGAACGACTCCACGCAGAGCGAGTTTATGCAGGTACTGGCCGTAGCCATTCTTGATCAGCGGAGCCGCCAGTGCTTCCAGCTGTTCGGCAGTGATCCATCCCTGCCCGAATGCGATTTCCTCGGGGCAGCAGACCTGCAGGCCCTGACGGGTCTGGATGGTCTCGATGAAGTTGGAGGCCTCCAGCAGTGACTGATGGGTGCCGGTATCCAGCCACGCATAGCCACGGCCGAGCGCCTCCAGATGCAGGTTGCCTTCTTCCAGGTAGCGCTTGTTGAGATCGGTGATCTCCAGCTCGCCACGCGGCGACGGCTTGAGTTCACCCGCGTAATCGCTGGCGTTGCCGTCATAGAAGTACAGGCCGGTCACCGCATAGTTGGAGCGTGGCGCTGCCGGCTTCTCGACCAGATCGATCACCTTGCCGCTCTTGTCGAACTCGGCCACGCCGTACCGTTCCGGATCATTCACCCAGTAGCCGAACACGGTCGAACCGCGAACGCGTTCATCGGCGCGCTGGAGCACTTCGCGCAGGCCGTGGCCATGGAAGATGTTGTCGCCCAGTACCAGGCAACTCGGCTTGCCGGCGACGAAGTCGCGGCCGATCAGGTAGGCCTGGGCCAGGCCATCCGGACTCGGCTGCACCGCGTACTGGATGTCCATGCCCCACTGCGAACCATCGCCCAGCAGCTGCTGGAACAACACCTGTTCGTGCGGGGTGTTGATGATCAGAACCTCACGGATACCCGCCAGCATCAGCACGCTGAGCGGGTAATAGATCATCGGCTTGTCGTACACCGGCAGCAGCTGCTTGCTGACGCCCTTGGTGATCGGATACAGCCGGGTGCCGGAACCACCGGCGAGGATGATGCCCTTGCGCTGGGTCATGGTGTCTCCTGGGTTCAGGCCGTGGTGCCGATGCGCTGCAGGCGGTAGCTGCCATCCAGCACGCCGTTGACCCAGTCCTGGTTGTCCAGGTACCAGTCGACGGTGAAGGCGATGCCCTGCTCGAAGGTGTAGGCCGGTTCCCAGCCCAGATCGTTCTTCAGCTTGGACGCATCAATCGCATAGCGGCGGTCATGGCCGGGACGGTCGGTGACGTAGGTGATCTGGCTGCTGCGCGGCTGGCCATCCGCGCGCGGGCGGCGCTGGTCCAGCAGTGCGCAGATCGCCTGCACCACTTCGATGTTCTGCTTTTCCGAGTTGCCACCGACGTTGTAGGTCTCGCCGATCTGGCCCTTGGCCAGCACGGTGCGGATCGCCTCACAGTGGTCGGACACGAACAGCCAGTCGCGTACCTGCTTGCCATCACCGTAGACCGGCAGCGGCTCACCGGCCAGCGCCTTGGCGATCACCAGCGGGATCAGCTTCTCCGGGAAATGGTACGGGCCGTAGTTGTTGGAGCAGTTGGTGGTCAGCACCGGCAGCCCGTAGGTGTGGTGGAACGCACGCACCAGGTGATCCGAAGCCGCCTTCGACGCCGAGTACGGCGAGTTCGGGGCATACGGGGTGGTTTCGCTGAACTTGCCGGTCTCGCCCAGGGTGCCGTACACCTCGTCGGTGGACACGTGCAGGAAGCGGAAGGCCGCGCCGGGTTCGGCCGGCAGCGCCTTCCAGTAGTCGCGCACCGCTTCCAGCAGGCCGAGGGTGCCCACCACGTTGGTCTGGATGAAGGCGCCCGGACCGTCGATGGAACGGTCCACATGGCTCTCGGCGGCGAAGTTCAGCACCGCATCCGGCTGGTGCTCGGCCAGCAGGCGGGCGACCAGCGCGCTGTCACCGATGTCGCCCTGCACGAACACGTGATTGGGATTGCCTTCCAGGCTGGCCAGCGTCTTCAGGTTGCCGGCGTAGGTCAGTGCGTCGAGATTGACGACCTTGATGCCACGGGCGACAGCTTCAAGAACAAAGTTACCGCCAATGAATCCGGCACCGCCGGTGACAAGCCATGTGGGCACTACCTGTTCTCCTGATCGAAATTCATCCAAGGAGCGCCATCAAGCGCCCCGGCACAGCAGCACAGGATACATGCCGTTGGTCTTCACGACTGCCTGCGCGGCGTGAACGGCGCACCCGGAAACCGGGAGTGCTGCCGCACCGCAGCATAACCATACGCATTCGCATGGTCCCCTCAAGCCAGCTAGAATCGGGATCCCACCCCCGAACCGGTTGCTGTGCGAGGACCGGACGTTCTCACCGTTATTGAAGGACCCCGTACCAGATGAAAATCCTCGTCGCGTACAAGCGCGTGGTGGACTATAACGTCCGCATTCAGGTCAAGCCGGACGGTTCCGGCGTGGTCACCGACGGCGTCAAGCTGTCCCCCAACCCCTTCGATGAAATCGCCCTGGAAGAAGCCCTGCGCCTGCGCGACAAGGGCATCGCCAGCGAAGTCGTGGTTGCCACCATTGCCCCCGCAGATGCCCAGGCGCATCTGCGCAACGGCCTGGCCATGGGCGCCAACCGCGCGGTCCATGTGGTCACCGACCAGGCCATCCAGCCGCTGACCGCCGCACGCACCCTGCTCAAGCTGATCGAGAAGGAACAGCCGGACCTGGTGATCCTGGGCAAGCAGGCCATCGACGACGACGCCAACCAGACCGGCCAGATGCTGGCCACGCTGTGGGGCCGTCCGCAGGCGACCTTCGCCAGCAAGCTGGACATTGCCGACGGCAAGGCCACGGTGACCCGCGAAGTCGACGCCGGCCTGGAAACGCTGGAAGTGGACCTGCCGGCGGTGGTCACCACCGACCTGCGCCTGAACGAGCCGCGCTTCATCAAGCTGCCGGACATCATGAAGGCCAAGGCCAAGCCGCTGGAGACCCTGCAGCTGGCCGACCTCGGCGTTGAAGCCGCCGACACCTTCAAGACCACCCAGTACGCCGCACCGTCCAAGCGCAGCAAGGGTGTGATGGTCAAGGACGCGGCCGAACTGGTGGCCGCACTCAAGCAGAAGGGGCTGCTGTAATGAGCAAGATTCTCGTCATCGCTGAGCACCACGACGGCAAGCTCAACGCCGCCACCGCCAAGACCGTCAGCGCTGCTGCCGCCATCGGCGGGGACAGCATCGACGTGCTGGTGCTGGCCGCCGATCCGGCCGCCGTCGCCGCCGAGGCCGCGAAGATCACCGGCGTCGCCAAGGTCCTGACCGTGGCCAACGCTGCCAACGCGCAGGCCATCGCGCAGGTGCTGGCGCCGCAGATCGCGCAGCTGGCCAAGGGCTACACCCACGTGTTCGGCCCGTCGACCACCTTCGGCAAGGACCTGATGCCGTGCGTGGCCGCCCTGCTCGGCGTCAACCAGGTCTCCGACCTGATGAGCGTCGAAGGCAGCCACACCTTCAAGCGCCCGATCTACGCCGGCAACGCGATCATCACCGTGGAAGCCCCGGCCGACCAGATCGTGGTCGCCACCGTGCGTGCCGCCTCGTGGCCGGAAGCTGCCCAGGGCGGCAGCGCCGCCATCGAAGCGGCCAGCGTCGATGCTGCCCTGCCGACCCACACCCGCTTCGTCGGCCTCGCCGCTGGCGCCAGCGACCGCCCGGACCTGCAGAGCGCCAAGCGCGTGGTCTCCGGTGGCCGTGGTGTCGGTTCGGAAGAGAACTTCAAGGTCATCTTCCAGCTGGCCGACAAGCTCGGTGCCGCCGTCGGTGCCTCGCGCGCCGCGGTCGATGCCGGCTACGTGCCCAGCGACCTGCAGGTCGGCCAGACCGGCAAGATCATCGCGCCGGAACTGTACGTGGCGGTCGGCATCAGTGGTGCCATCCAGCACCTGACCGGCATCAAGGACGCTGGCACGATCGTCGCGATCAACAAGGACGGCGACGCGCCGATCTTCGAGATTGCCGATATCGGCCTGGTGGGGGATCTGTTTGCGATCCTGCCGGAACTGGAAGCTGCGCTGTAATGTCTGACCGCTCGTCCCCGGCGCCGGTGAAGCCGGCTCGCCGGAGACGCGCAGGCCTGTGGGTCGCCGCCACGGCGGCGGCCTACCTGGCGGTCCTCTGGTACATCGACCGCGACCGCAACATCCTTTTGCAGCTGGCCGCGCAGGCCAGCACGCTGCTGCTGTGCAGCGCCCTGGTGCTGGCCAGCTATGTGTTCCGCTACCAGCGCTGGCGCGCGGTGCTCGCCGCACAGGGGCTGCACCCGCACAGCTGGGGCCGGGGCGCACTGGCCTACCTGGCCGGCTTTGCCTTCACCGCCTCGCCCGGCAAGGCCGGCGAACTGCTGCGCATCCGCTATTTCGGCTGGCAGGGCATTCCAGCCAGTGCCACCCTGGCCACCTTCATCTTCGAACGTGCGCTGGACCTGCTGGTGATCACCGCGCTGGCGATCGGTGCGGCCCACCTGATTCCGGCCTTCGGCGCGCTGGCGGGGATCATTCTGGGCGTGCTGCTGGTGCTGGCCCTGCTGGGCTGCTGGCCGCCGCTGGCGCGCACCGCGCATCGCATCATCGAGCACCTGCCGGGTTCGCCGGTGCGGCGGCTGGGCCACTTCTTGGTCAGCGGCGCAGGCGCCCTTGGCCCGCTGTTGCACGTACGCCTGCTGTTGCCCGCCAGCCTGCAGGGCGCTGCCGCATGGTTGTTGACCGCCACTGCTTTCGCCCTGCTCTGCCAGGCGCTGGGCATTGCCCTGCCGTGGCCGTTGGCGCTGGGCATCTACCCGCTGGCCATGTTGGTCGGTGCCCTGTCCTTTGTTCCCGGCGGCGTGGGCACCACCGAGGCGGCGATCGTGGTCATGCTCGGTGCCAGCGGCGTTGCGGTCGATACCGCGCTGACCGTGGCCATCGGCATCCGCCTGGTCAGCCTGTGGCTGGCGGTGGCTGTGGGAATGCTTGCAATGGCGTTTCTGGAGCTGAAAGCCAGGCCATGACGTTCAGAAGGTGAATGGCTGCGCGTCACAGCCGGTTCCCTTATCATTCAGGGTGAATTCAACCGTGTGGAAAAGGAAGTACATGCAGCATCACGCCATTTTCTGCGAAGAGGCACGTCCGCTGTGACCTCATCACGTGCCCTGTGCGTCGATCTGGATGGCACCCTGCTCCGTTCGGACATCCTCTACGAATCGCTGCTGGCCCTGCTGGCCCACAACCCGCTATACCTGTTCCTGGTGCCGTTCTGGCTGCTGCGGGGCAAGGCCTACGTAAAGCGCCAGCTGGCCTCGCGCGTGCAGTTGCCCGCCGAGACCCTTCCGTATGACGAGCGGGTCCTGGAAATCCTGCGCACGACCTCCCAACGCCCCCGCGTGCTATGCACCGCCTCCGACCGCCTGCTGGTCCAGCCCATCGCCGACCATCTGGGGCTGTTCGAGGAAGTGATGGCCAGCGACGGCCAGACCAACCTGTCCGGCAGCAACAAGGGGCAGGCACTGGCAGCGCGCTTTGGCGAACGAGGCTTCGATTACATGGGCAACGGCAAGGTCGACCTGAAGGTCTGGGCCCATGCCGGCGGTGCGATCGTGGTCAACAACGGGGCCGGGCTGGCCAAGGCCGCGGCCAAGCAGACCGAAGTGCTCGCCCACCTGCCCTCGCAGAACGGCGGTCTGATCACGTGGATCAAGGCGCTGCGCGTCTACCAGTGGCTGAAGAACCTGCTGGTGCTGGTACCGCTGCTGACTGCCCACCGCTTCTTCGATCTCACCTCGATCATTGATGCGGGGGTGGCCTTCCTGGCCTTCGGCCTGTGCGCATCCGGCGTGTACCTGCTCAACGATCTGCTGGACCTGACCCCGGATCGCATGCACCCGCGCAAGCGCAAGCGCCCATTTGCCGCGGGCACACTGCCGCTGCTGCATGGCCTGCTGGTGGCGCCGTTGATCACGCTGGCCGGCTTCGCCCTGGCGCTGGCCTGCAGCCCCGCCTTCGCCGGCGTGCTGCTGTGCTACTACGTGATGACCCTGAGCTACTCACTCAAGCTCAAGCGCATTGTAATGATCGACGTGGTGATGCTGGCGGCGCTGTACACGGTGCGCATCATCGGCGGCGCGGTGGCGATCAACTCAGAGTTGTCGTTCTGGCTGCTGGCGTTCTCGATGTTCGTATTCCTCAGCCTGGCCATGCTCAAGCGCTACACCGAACTGGCCTCGGCACTGGCCAGCGGCAAGGAAATGGCAATCGGCCGAGGCTATTCGGTGGCCGACCTGCCGCTGGTGCAGTCGCTGGGCGCGGCCGCCGGCTACATCGGCGTCGCGGTGTTCGCGCTGTACATCAACAGTCCCGAAAGCCTGGAGCTGTACACCAATCCCAAGCTGCTGTGGCTGTTGTGCCCGATCCTGCTGTACTGGATCAGCCGGATGTGGATCGTCTCGCACCGGGGCGACATGCATGACGACCCGATCGTGTTCGCGGCGATGGACCGCGGCAGCCAGATCGTCATCGCCCTATGCGTGCTGATCGTCCTGATTGCCATATGAGTGCAGCGGTTGGCCAGTCCTGGGGGCGCTACCCGCGGGTAGAGCAGCGGATCCTTCCGGTGCTCGACCGCGCTGCTGCCCTGCCGCTGCCCGCAGAGGGCGGCACTGTGCTGCCCCACGGCAACGGGCGCAGTTACGGCGACAGCTGCCTGAACCCAGGCGCGACCCTGCTGACCAGCCGCGCCCTTGACCGTTTCATCGATTTCGATCCGGCCACGGGCATCGTGCGCTGCGAGGCAGGGGTGACCCTGGCCGACATCCTGGACATCGCGCTGCCGCGCGGCTGGTTCCTGCCGGTCACCCCGGGCACCCGTTACGCCACCGTGGGCGGCGCAATCGGCAACGACGTGCACGGCAAGAACCACCATCGCGCCGGTACGTTCTGCCACCACGTGCGTTGCCTGGAACTGCTGCGCAGCGATGGTTCGCGCCAGCAACTCACGCCGGACGACAGCAGCGGCCTGTTCGCCGCCACCGCAGGTGGGCTGGGCCTGACCGGCTTCATCACCTGGGTCGAGCTGCAGCTTCGTCGGGTACCAGGCCCCTGGATCGAAACCGAGTCGATCCGTTTCGGCAATCTCACTGAGTTCTTCGAGCTTTCACGTGACTCGGCCGAAGGGTTTGAATATACGGTGGCCTGGATCGACTGCCTGGCCAAGGGTGCAAACCTCGGTCGCGGCCATTTCCTGCGTGGTGACCATGCCCCTGGCGATGCGCAGGCGGCCACGCGCAGTTCGGCCCCTCGCCGCAGCATGCCCATCGTGCCTCCGGTATCGCTGGTCAATCCGCTCACCCTGCGTCCGTTCAACACGCTGTACTACTGGCGCCAGCCGGCGCGCCGGGCCCGCCACGTATCGCACTACCAGAGCTATTTCTATCCGCTGGACGGCATCAACCACTGGAACCGCATGTACGGCCCGCGCGGCTTCCTGCAGCACCAGTGCGTGCTGCCGCCGGCCACCGCGCGCGACGCCACCGCTGCGCTGCTGGGCGAAATTGCCCGCAGCGGGCGCGGTTCGTTCCTGGCGGTGCTGAAGGAGTTCGGCGACCGGCCCTCGCCAGGGCTGCTGTCGTTCCCGCGACCAGGTACCACCCTGGCGCTGGATTTCCCCAATGACGGTCCCGAGCTGTTGAAGATGCTCGACCGCCTGGACCGCATCGTCAGCGAAGCGGGTGGCGCCGTGTATCCGGCCAAGGACGCCCGCATGTCCGGCGCCTTGTTCCGCCAGGCCTATCCGGCCTGGGAAGCCTTCTCCCGCTTCATCGACCCTCGATTCTCATCCGGCTTCTGGCGCCGGGTGATGGAGTAACCATGCAGAAGATCCTGATCATCGGCGCGACCTCGGCCATCGCCGAATCGGTTGCGCGCCTGTACGCCGCTCGTGCCGCCGCGCTCTACCTGGTGGGCCGCAGTGCAGGCAAGCTGGACGCCATTGCCGCCGACCTGCGTGTGCGTGGCGCCCAGCACGTGCATACCGGCGTACTGGACGTGAACGATGTGGCCGCCCATGGCGCCCTCCTGGACAACGCATGGGCCGCGCTGGGCGGCATCGATACCGTCCTGATCGCGCACGGCACCCTGCCCGACCAGGCTGCCTGCGATGCCTCGGTGGACCTGTCGCTGCGCGAGTTCGCCACCAACGGTACGTCCACCATCGCCCTTGCAGCAGCCCTGGCACAGCGCCTGCAGTCCGGTGCGAGCCTGGCCGTCATTTCTTCGGTGGCCGGTGATCGTGGCCGCGCCAGCAATTATCTGTACGGCAGCGCCAAGGCAGCAGTCACCGGCTACCTGAGCGGGCTGGGCCAGCGCCTGCGTCCGGCTGGCATCAACGTGCTGGTCATCAAGCCCGGCTTCGTCGATACGCCGATGACCGCCGCGTTCAAGAAGGGCGCCCTGTGGGCGACACCGGACAAGGTCGCCGCCGGCATCCTCAAGGCGATCGGCAAGCGCAAGGCCGTTGCCTACCTGCCCGGTTTCTGGTGGGCCATCATGATGATCATCAAGAACATCCCCGAATTCGTTTTCCGCAGGATCAAGCTCTGACATGACCGACAAGAACGCCAAGATCGTCATCACCGGTGCCGCCGGCCTGGTCGGTCAGAACCTGATCGTCGAGCTCAAGCAGCAGGGTTACACCCAGCTGGTGGCCATCGACAAGCACGCGCACAACCTGGACATCCTGCAGAAACTGCACCCGGATGTCCGCGTGGTGCTGGCCGACCTGGCCGAGCCGGGTGCCTGGGCCGGTGAATTCAACGGGGCTGCCTGCGTGGTGCAGCTGCATGCACAGATCACCGGCAAGACCACCGACCTGTTCGTGCGCAACAACATCACCGCCACCGGCCATGTGCTGAAGGCTACCCAGGACGCGGCTGTGCCGTACATGGTGCACATCAGCTCGTCGGTGGTGAATTCGGTCGCCAAGGACGATTACACCAATACCAAGCGCGAACAGGAAGAAATGGTGGTGGCTAGCGGCCAGCGCCACTGCGTGCTGCGCCCGACGCTGATGTTCGGCTGGTTCGACCCCAAGCACCTGGGCTGGTTGTCGCGTTTCATGGCGCGCACCCCGGTGTTCCCGATCCCGGGCGATGGCAGGTTCATGCGCCAGCCCCTGTATGAACGCGACTTCTGCCGCTGCATCGCCAAGTGCATCGAAACCGAACCGGACGGCGAGGTCTTCGACATCGTCGGCGACACCCGTGTGGATTACGTGGACATCATCCGCACCATCAAGCGGGTGAAGAAGCTGCACACCGTGATCGTGCACATCCCGATCGGCTTCTTCGGCTTCCTGCTGAAGCTCTACAGCCTGTTCAGCAGCAAGCCGCCCTTCACCGCCGACCAGCTGAAAGCACTCAGTGCCGGCGATGACTTCAAGGGCATCGACACCGAGGCCGTTTTCGGGGTGAAGCAGACGCCGTTTGAAGAAGCGATTCGCGAGAGCTATACCGATCCCAGGTACTCGCGCATCGTGCTGCAGCGCTGAGCCACGTCCCTCACTCTGCCCAGAGATGATCAATTCTGCTGAATGCCTATCCGCAGCCTCAATTCCAATCGAGTGAGGCAAGCGCGTCGTTGCCGGTTAGGCGTCCACCGTCTCCCACGGGGAGATACGGCACTACCTGCTTCAGAGGAAGACGGTAAAGGCCAGCACAGCCATTCAACGAGGAAGTCGACTCTCCATGCCTGGTTCAATGCGACTGCCAAGGGTCGTGCGTCATAAGTCTCACGGCGCTTCAGCCTTGCTCGCTCGCGTGCTGGTCGCGCTGCTTTTCGCTTGCTTCCTGATCCTGGGCGGCTGTAGCTCATACGTCGATCCCGCGCTGCAAACAGAAGGTGGCTGTCCTCCCTCAAGCTCCAGCTTCCTGCCGGCAACCCCGTCGCTTGAGGGCCGGATTTCATATTGTGAAGGAGGCGATGGGTGGATCGGCTCGATCACTTCAGGCTTCTATCCGGCAGGTACCCAGCGCGTAGAGCTCATGCTCACCGGCTATCCCGCCAATCCGGGCATGTCGCTCAGTGCGGTCTCCCCGGAGGGACGTGAAGTTCCATTGACCACGTTCTCCAATCCGGCTGAACACTGGGAGCGCAAAGCGTTTGACATTCCTCCTGCAGTTTCGCTCACGGGATTCCGGATCCGCCTGCAGGACCAGACCTCATCAACCTTCGGCTGGGCCGGGATGGGCGCCTCCACGTCCAACCCAGCAATCGCCTCAATTGCTGGTGCATGGCCCATGCTGGTCGGCGTGATCGTCGGCAATGTGTGGCTGGTTGCACTGTCACTGGCCATGCCCGTTCGCGGCACACCAAGCGAACGGGTCATGTTGGGGTTGCTGGTCGCAGGCTGTGTTTGGTTCATGGTTTTCTGTGCGTACGTGGTATCGGTGCAAGCTGGAGCGATAGTTTCACTGGCCGCCCTTCTGCTGCCGTTGCCCTTTGCGCTGATGTCGAGGGTCGGCCACAGACTGTCCGCGGCAGACGTGACGGGCGTCCAACGCATTCTTCTCCCGGGGGTGCTGCTGGCATGCTTTGTACTTTGGATCGGCCTGTTCCCGTTCCATTGGCAAGGTCATGAATGGGATGAGCCTGCCAAGCGCTGGTTCCCACTGGCGATGGATGGATGGTTGCCTCTGATGTTTGGCGACATGCTTGCAGATGGCCACCTGGTCAGCCCAATGGCTGGCGATTGGCTCAGCAGCGATAGGCCTCCCCTGCAAGCCGGGCTCTACCTGATGATTCGCGGACTCCTTCCAGAAAGCCGTGGACTGCTCTATCAGGGCATAGCCACATGGGCACAGACGCTCGTGCTGGTGCCGCTGGGCTGCCTGCTGACGCTGATCAGTGATCGTCGCAGCCGCGCAATTGCGCTCTTCACTCTTTGCCTGTCCGCGCTGGTTCTACTCAATACGCTGATGGTCTGGCCCAAACTGCTGTCGGCAGCGTTCTGCCTCATTTATTACATGGCTTTGTTCCCCGGAAGAGCCACGCCCACCCGCTGGGGCCAGGCAGGTGTCGCAGCCGCGCTCGCGCTGCTGTCCCATGGCGGCGCGCTGTTCTTTCTTGCAGGTACCTCACTCCTCCATCTGGCGTGGTATCGACGCCGGAGTGTGTCCATGCTGCTCCGCGCCGGTGCCCTTTCGGCTCTCATTTACCTGCCTTGGATCGCCTACCAGAGACTGATCGACCCACCTGGCAACCGGCTGATCAAGTGGCACTTTGCCGGAAAGATTCCAGTTAGCGACGAGGGCACGATGCAGGCTCTGACCAGTGCATATGGCCAGCTCACGCCTTCAACGTGGCTTCTGGCCCGCCTGGAAAACGTCAAGGAAATCACCGCAGGTGCGTTTACCGCACCTTACGAATCTCTGCAGGTCATATTCGGCGGGTCCCCTTCAGCAAGGTCCCATTTCGTGGAGGAAAGCTTCTTCCACACGTTCCACGCGATGTGGTTCACCTCCCCATTGCTGCTGCTTCCATGCATTGCGTTGATGATGTGGCGCAAAAGGCGGCAACAGCAACCGGAGTCGATTCACAAGCCGCTTTTCCAGGCACTGGCCACGGCTACGATCACGTTTCTCATCTGCGCGATCCTGTTGTTCCAGGGCGGATCGGCAAACATCCATCAAGGGTCATACGCCGCAGTAGTCCTATTGCAATTGTCGATACTCCTGGCGACCTGGAAGACGATGCGTCCACTCTTCCATGCGGCCTGTGCGGCCAATGTCATTGCTGCACTGTCGATCTACGCACTCGACCGTACATTCCTGCCAGGTCTTCAAATGGCCTACGTCGGCGGAACCCTGCTGCTGGCTGGCGCCCTGCTGGCAGCCTCGTTTGTTTCAACCAGAAGCGTGGACAGCACCAGCTGCCTTGACCGGCAGACGTGATTCCCTCGCAGACTTGCGGCATAGTGCCTGCCGACAGCGCGTCCCCATGCGGGCAAGCCGTCATGCCCCTACCCTGCCAGCCGCCCACACCACCTGCTGATAGTGAAGTAAATTCAAGGAGTTACATGAACAATCATGCCGTCATCGGCTCAGGCCCCATGGGCCTGATGGCCGCCGTGAAACTCCTCGACCAGGGCCACTCGGTCACGATCTACGAGCGTAACGATCACATTGGCGGCATGTCGGCCAGTTTTGGTATGGCAGCGCCAAGGCGGCCATCGTCTACCTGAGCGGCCGCGGCCTGGGCCAGCGCCCGACCGGCATCTACCTTCAACAAGGGCGTGCTGAGGGCGACACCGGACAAAGTGGCCACCGGCATCCTCAAGGCAATCGGCAAGCGCAAAGCCGTGGCCTACCTCCCCGTTTCGGGTGGGCCATCATGATGTTCATCAAGAACATTCCCGAATTCGTTTTCCGCAGGATCAAGCTCTGACATGACCGACAAGCACGCCAAGATCGTCATCACCGGTGCCGCCGGCCTGGTCGGTCAGAACCTGATCGTCGAGCTCAAGCAGCAGGGCTACACCCAGCTGGTGGCCATCGACAAGCACGCGCACAACCTGGACATCCTGCAGAAACTGCACCCGGATGTCCGCGTGGTGCTGGCCGACCTGGCCGAGCCGGGTGCCTGGGCCGGTGAGTTCAACGGGGCTGCCTGCGTAGTGCAACTGCATGCACAGATCACCGGCAAGACCACCGACCTGTTCGTGCGCAACAACATCACCGCCACAGGCCATGTGTTGAAGGCTACCCAGGACGCGGCTGTGCCGTACATGGTGCACATCAGCTCGTCGGTGGTGAATTCGGTCGCCAAGGACGATTACACCAATACCAAGCGCGAACAGGAAGAAATGGTGGTGGCCAGCGGCCAGCGCCACTGCGTGCTGCGCCCGACGCTGATGTTCGGCTGGTTCGACCCCAAGCACCTGGGCTGGTTGTCGCGTTTCATGGCGCGCACCCCGGTGTTCCCGATCCCGGGCGATGGCAGGTTCATGCGCCAGCCCCTGTATGAACGCGATTTCTGCCGCTGCATCGCCAAGTGCATCGAAACCGAACCGGACGGCGAGGTCTTCGACATCGTCGGCGACACCCGTGTGGATTACGTGGACATCATCCGCACCATCAAGCGGGTGAAGAAGCTGCACACCGTGATCGTGCACATTCCGATCGGCTTCTTCGGCTTCCTGCTGAAGGTCTACAGCCTGTTCAGCAGCAAGCCACCCTTCACCGCCGACCAGCTGAAAGCACTCAGTGCCGGCGATGACTTCAAGGGCATCGACACCGAGGCCGTTTTCGGGGTGAAGCAGACGCCGTTTGAAGAAGCGATTCGCGAGAGCTATATCGATCCCAAGTATTCCCGCATCGTACTGCAGCGCTGAGCCGACATTCTCCAACTTGCCAACGCCCCGTCAATCATGCTGAGAACTTCTTCTATGCCTCCCAACCAGGATTCCGCCTGGAAGAATCTTCCCTTGGCCGTCCTGCTGCTCATGGTGGCTGCCGTCGTCATCCGTCTGGCGTTCTGGACCTACACCGATCGTGTGTGGGAAGACGCGCTCATTACGGTGCTGCATGCGGAGAACCTATTCCAGGTGGGCAAGCTTTCCCACTTCCGGGTGGATGACAAGGTTGTGCATGGCTTCACCAGCCCGATCAGCGTGCTGGTGCCGATCATCGGCGGCGCATTGGACTGGAAGGGAACTTACGCCCTGCCGTTCATCCAGCTCATCTCCGCGCTGACCGGCGCGCTGACCGTGCTGCTCGGCTACCGCGTGATCGTCCGCGCCAAGGAGCCGAACCAGACCGCGTGGATGGTGTTCACGCTGGTCTACCTGGCCTTCGAGCACCACCAGATCCTCTGGGGCATGGCTGGCATGGAAACGCAGATGGTAGTGGCGACCATCCTGTTCGCGTTCTATGCCGCGACCACCGGCAATCCGAAGCTGATCGGCCTGGCCTTGGCGCTAGCGCTGTACGCCCGCCCGGACTTCGCCTTCCTCAACATCATCATCGTTGTCTTTACCTACTTCGTCGTTGGCAAGGGCCAAGCGGTGAAGTCCGTGCTAATCGGTGCCGCGCTCTACGCGCCCTGGCTCATCTTCACGACCCTCTACTACGGCTCGCCGCTGCCCAACACCATCCTGGCCAAGGCTTACGGCTACGCGCCGCAGAAGGTCTCGCTGGTACAGAAGCTGCTGGACTTCTGGGTCCCGATGGGCCCATCGTTCGCCGGTAACGGCACCGGCTACTGGCGCCTGTGGGACCACGGCGCCATTTCGATCGCCGTCATCCTGCTGTTCGCGTTCAGTGCGTACAGCGTCGTCCACCACCGCACCAAGGCCCTGTATGTTCCGGTCGCCTTCGTGCTGGTTTACTGGGCGTACTACGTGTTTGCGGTGAACGGCGTGTTCGGCTGGTACGTGGTGCCCGTCTCGGCCGCAACCAGCCTGGTCGCCGGCTATGGCCTCGCCCGCCTGATCCGCAATCGCAAGGCAGCCATCACGGTGGCGGTGGCGTACATCGCGGCCATGGTCACAGTGCTACCCACCACCTTCAAGGCCGAGCACGATATCCAGGCGAACATTGAAGCACCGGTCCGAGAGGCCATGGGCCGCTATCTGGGCGCCGTGATGCGCCCGACCGACAAGGTCGGCATGGAGCCGCTAGGCTACAGTTCCTATTACTCGCGTCACGTGATCCTAGACTACCCTGGGCTGATCAATCCCGATGTGGTTGCGTACACCAAGGAGCACCGCGCAGCCGGCCTGTGCACCCTGGTGAGCGATTTCCTGCCTGAGTATGTCGCCCTGCGCGAATACGAGTGCAAGGGTTCGCCCTGGATCGCACAGCACTACATCGAGATCAGGAACTTCCGCAGCAACACGGCCGCCGTGAACAACTTCATGATCGAACACAACATCGACAGGCACTTCCTGCTGTACCGTCGCTCGGACGTGCCTGCCGTGGCAGTGCCGGCCCAGGACGCGCAGGAACAGCCACAGATGCGCGGCCTGGCCGATCCGATACTGAACCAGACGTCATCGATCAATACCGGTGCCCCGCTGCAAGTCACCGCTGTCGACCTGCACGGCGATTTCGCCCATGATGGCTACAATGCCGAAGTGGGCCAGCCGTCGCTGAAGACTGACATCTACGGTTCGTGGACCGCCAAGGGCGATGCTGGTATCGGCCACGCTTCGCTGTCCTTCCTGGTGCCGGCCGGTGTCGATGCGATTGCAGTGCCTGTACTGACCGGCCCATCCGCGACCCATGCCCGCTTTGAAGTGAGCGACAACGAGCAGACAATCGACCAGCTGTCCGACTCCCCGGGCCTGGGACACTGGCGCCTATGGGCTGTCCCCGTGTCTGCCCAGTCCGAGCCGCGCACGATCACCATCAACGTGACCGATTCCGGGAACGGCTGGGGTGAATGGACGGCCATCGGCGCTCCGTACGTAATGCAGAAGCATCAGTACCCGACCAGGCACTGATCGCATCAATGACGCCAACCTCTTTTTTCCTTTTCAACCTTACGTGTTCATCCATATGAAGAAATTCGCCATCATCGGCGCAGGCCCCATGGGCCTGATGGCCGCCGTGAAACTCCTCGACCAGGGCCACTCGGTCACGATCTACGAGCGTGACGATCGCATTGGCGGCATGTCGGCCAATTTCGATTTCGATGGGCTGTCGATCGAACGCTACTACCACTTCATCTGCAAGACCGATTACCCCCTCTTCGCGCTGCTCGAACGCTATGGCCTGTCCAAGGCGCTGCGCTGGACCGACACCAAGATGGGATATTTCTACAAGGGAAAGCTCTACAAGTGGGGGAACCCGTTCGCACTGCTGGCCTTCCCCCACCTTGGACCGATCAGCAAGTTCCGCTATGCACTGCACGTGATGTACACCAAGGGCATCAAGGACTGGACGGCGCTGGACAAGGAAGAGGCTGGCGCATGGATCCGGCGCTGGGTCGGCCAGAAGGCCTATGACGTGATGTGGAAGGATGCCTTCCGCCTGAAGTTCTTCGAGTTCAAGGACAACCTGTCGGCCAGTTGGATCGGCACGCGCATCAAGCGCGTGGCGCTGTCCCGCCGCAACCTGATGAACGAGAGCATGGGCTACCTGGAAGGGGGCTCGATGACGCTGCTGGAACGCATGGTGCAGGACATCCAGACCCGTGGTGGCCGCATCGAACTGTCCCGTGGCATCGATGAAGTGGTCTCCGAGAACGGCAAGGTCACCGGCGTCTCGATCGGCGGCGAGTTCACTGCATATGATGCCGTGATCTCCACCGCGCCGATCCAGTACGTGCCAGCCCTGGTGCCGGGCCTGCCGGCCGATTTCCGCGACAAGGTTGCGGCGGTGCAGAACATTCCAGTGGCCTGCGTCATCCTCAAGCTCAAGCATGCGGTGAGCGAGAACTTCTGGATGAATATCAGCGATCCGGGCATCGAGATCCCAGGCGTGATCGAGTACAGCAACCTCAACCCGGGCCACGATCCGGGCCAGAAGATCCTGTACGCACCGTACTACATGCCCAAGACCCACCCGAAGTGGCAGCGATCCAACGCCGAGCTGATCGAGGAAGTGCTGGGCTACCTGGCCCGGATCAACCCGGCCTTCAAGCGGGACTGGGTCCTGGCTTCGCACTGCCATCGCTATGAGTTCGCGCAGACGATCTGCCCGCCGGGCTTCCAGGACATGCTGCCGTCAATGCGCACGCCGGTGCAGGGCTTCTTCATGGCCGACACCGCCTACTACTACCCGGAAGACCGCTCGATCAACGAGAGCATCAACACCGCCCAGGCACTGGTGGACGAGGCACTGCGCTGATGAAGGGCTGGGTAGGCGCCGCCCGTGCGCGGCTGACCGGATGGATGCAGCCGCTGGATCCGGTGTTCCTGTTGACGGCCCTGCTGGTCCCGATGATCGCGGTGCGCGCTTACCTGGTCCTGACCCATGGCAGCAGCAGCCCGTTCTGGGACCAATGGGACGCGGAATTCGACAACCTTCTGCTGCCGTACCTGCGCGGCGAACTGGACATCGGCCACTTCTTCGCTGCGCACAATGAGCATCGCATCCTGTTCACCCGGTTGATCTCGTTGGGTTTGTTCGCCCTCAACGGCAACCAGTTCGACGCCAAGGTGGAGATGCTGTTCAACGTACTCCCCCATGCAGCCGCCATCGGTGCGATGGCCTGGGCCGGCATGCGCACCCTGCCAGCCGCGGCGCGTCCGCTGCTGGCGCTTGGAACCTTCGCGCTGGCCGCTTCGCCCTTGGGCTGGGAGAACCTGATCGCCGGGTTCCAGAACCAGTTCTTCATCCTGGCGCTACTGTCAGTGGTAACGGCCTGGCTGGCGTCGGCCGACGTCCTCGGCCGCACTCGCATCATCGTCATGGTGGCCTGCGCCGGGCTGGCACTGTTCACGATGGCCTCTGGCGTGTTCGCCGCCGCCGCCGCTGCGGGCCTGCTGATTTACCGCCTGCTGTCCGGCGACGTGGACCGCCGCCAGGGGGGACTTGCCCTTGGACTGCTGATGGTAGTGGCGATGGCAGGCCTGCTGATGATGCCGCAGGCACCACATGGCGACACGTTCCATGCGCACTCCGCTGCGCAGTTCATGCAGGCGCTGAAGAACACCCTGGCCTGGCCATTGCGCCCCCTCTGGATCAGCGTGGTAGTGCTGTGGTTGCCGACGGCCGCGCTTTCGGTCCTGATGCTGCGACGGATCTTCAACCGCTCCAGCGTGCTGCGCGGGGAGCGCTTCGCCTTCGCCATTGCCGGCTGGGTACTGGTGCAGGCCGTGGCCATGGCCTACTCCCGCGGAATCGAAGTGGAACACGCCGTGTCGTCGCGCTACACCGACCTGCTGACGATCGGCGTGATCAACAACCTGTGGCTGGTCCTTTACGCCAGCTTCCGCGGCGCCAGCCGCTGGCCTGCCTGGGTGCGCGGCACCGGGCCGGCAGTCTTCATCGGCTGGACTGCGCTGTCCATGCAATCGAGCCTAGTCATGGCACAGGCCAGCATGGAAGAGCGCTCGGCGGCGGGTGCGCGGCAGGAACGCCTGCTGTCCGACTACCTGCGCGATGGTGACCTGGAGGCCCTGCGCGCGGCACCGGGACGGTTCCCCTATCCAGATTCCGAACGCATCGCCAAGGTCCTGGCGGCCGATGACGCGGCGGACATGATGCCGCTGGAGATTCGCCGGCCGCTGCCGTTCTCGGTGGAGGCCTGCAGCGGAATCAGCTCCTTCGGTGCCTATACCACGCTTCCGGTACTGCCCTATGCGGTCGGCACCTACGCACCGGGCACCGGCGACGCCAACCAGGCCGACTGCCGCAGTGCGGCGGTCAGCACCGACGGCGGCTGGATCGCCTATCGACATGCGGGCGCAGGCATGCCTGCGGTGGCGGCACGCCTGGAAGGCAGCCACCATAGCGTCGACCTGGTGCGCGAAGGCGTCCAGGGCGAACGCTGGCGCACGCGCGTCGCGCAGCTCCCGGCCGACGACTATCGGTTGCACCTCGTCGACAACGATACACATACCTGGATCGCCGTAACGCCACCTTCGAGGATCGGGGGGCTCAGCGCACTGCGGCTCTGGGCCGAAGAACGTGCTGGCCGACTGCTGTACGCGGCACTGGTGCTGGTGTTGATGCTGTTGACCTATGCCGCGGCACAACCGCGGATCTCCCCCCCAAGGACCCCTGCATGAGCCGCCAGTTCCTCCTGTTCATCATCTGTGGCGGCACAGCGGCTGCGGTCAACGTGGGTAGCCGTATCCTGTTCAGCCTTGCTGTGCCCTTCGAGGTTGCCGTCTGTCTGGCCTACGGGCTGGGCATGCTGACGGCATTCATTCTGAACCGGGTTCTGGTTTTCAAGGGTTCGGACCGTCCCATCGGACAGCAGGCAGCGTGGTTCATCGCCATCAATGCCATCAGCCTGCTGCAGACCTTGGCCATCAGCGTCCTGCTCAAGCGCTGGTTGCTGCCACTGCTCAACTGGCCATTGGATATTCCACTCAGCGCCCACTTGGTCGGTGTGGCCGTGCCGATCTTCACTGCCTATCTTGGGCATAAGCACTTCACCTTTGCTCGCAGCAAGGCGGGGTGAAGCCTGAACGACCTCCATGCGGGCCTCACCCGCCCGCAGTAGACTATCTGGTCAATCTCCTCGCCCTCATTGAATGGAAGCCTTCCCCAGTTCCCCCGGCCAACTGATCCGGTCCCTGATCGACAACCGCCGACTGGTCCTCGCACTGGCGGCGCGCGAAATCGCCGCCCGTTACCGCGGGTCCTTGCTGGGACTGGCGTGGGCGCTCGTGCAGCCGATCTTCATGCTCGCCATCTATACGCTGGTGTTCAGCGAGGTCTTCAAGGCCCGCTGGCCCGGCGGCAGCGGTTCGCGCACCGAATTCGCCCTGGTGCTGTTCAGCGGCCTGCTGGTGTTCAACCTGTTCAGCGAGGTATTCAACCGCGCCCCAGGCCTGATCGTCGGTAACGCCAACTACGTGAAAAAGGTGGTATTCCCGCTGGAGGTCCTGCCGTGGGTCAGCGTGCTCACCGCGATGTTCAGCCTGGCGGTGAACCTGGTGGTCTGGTTGCTGTTCTACCTGGTGTCCACCGGTCTGCCGCCGATGACCGCGTTGCTGGCGCCGCTGGTGATGGTCCCGATGATCCTGTTCATGACCGGCATTGCCTGGCTGCTCTCTGCGCTGGGCGTGTTCCTGCGTGACACCGCGCAGATCACCGCGATCATCACCACCGCCGTGATGTTCCTGACGCCCATCTTCTATCCGATTGATGCGATCCCGGCGTCGTTGCGGCCGGTGCTGAACATCAATCCACTGGCGCCCATCGTCGCGCAGATGCGCGATGTCCTGATGTGGGGCAAGGGGCTGGACCCGGTGGTCTATCCGACCTGCCTGCTGGTCTCGCTGGCGGTGTTCTTCCTGGGCTTTGCCTTCTTCCAGCGCACACGCAAGGGGTTTGCCGATGTGCTCTGACATCGCCATCCAGGTGCAGGGCCTGGGCAAGTGCTTCAACGTCTATGAGAAGCCGACGCACCGGCTGATGCAGATGCTGTGGCGGGGCCGCCGGCAGTACTACCGGGAATTCTGGGCACTGCGCGATGTGGGCTTCACCATCCATCGTGGCGAGACGGTGGGCATCATCGGCCGCAACGGTGCCGGCAAGTCGACCCTGCTGCAGATGATCTGCGGCACGCTGACTCCCACCGAAGGCGCGATCACCGTCAATGGACGGGTGGCGGCACTGCTGGAGCTGGGCGCCGGCTTCAACCCCGAATTCTCCGGTCGCGAGAACGTCTATCTTGCCGCGTCGCTGTACGGCGTGGAAAAGGAGGAGGTAACCCGTCGCTTCGCCGAAATCGCCGCCTTCGCCGATATCGGCGATTTCATCAACCAGCCGGTCAAGACCTATTCCAGCGGCATGTACGTGCGCTTGGCATTTGCCGTCATTGCCCACGTGGATGCAGACATTCTGATCATCGACGAGGCGCTGAGCGTCGGCGATGCCTACTTCCAGCAGAAGTGCATGCGGTTCCTTGCAGGCTTCCAGCGCGGCGGTGGCACCCTCCTCTTCGTCAGCCATGACATGGGCGCGGTCAACGCGCTCTGTGCATCCGCCGTGCTGTTGCGACGGCAGGACGGGCAGTACCAGTGCGATATCGGTTCTGCACGCGAGATCTCTGCCATCTATCTGCGCGACCTCTATGCGGACCGCCAGGAATCGGCTGTGGCCAAGCCGAACGCAGCCCTCAGCCAGGGCAGCTACGATGCGGATAGCGTGGAAGCGACCCATTTCCATGCAGGCGCCTTCCGCCCGGACGTGGACAGCTTCGGCGCAGGGGGCGCGCGCATCGAGAGTGCAGTGTTCACCGACGTCGACGGCAACATCGTGTCCGAGTTCTCTTCGCAGGACGACGTGCGCCTGGTGGTGACCGCGCGGGCAGGCAAGGCCCTGGACTATCCCGCCATCGGGTTCATGCTGAAGGACCGTAAGGGACAGTACCTGGTGGCCGAAAGCTCCGACAGCTACCTTCGCGATGAGGCCATCGCCGTCGAGCAGGGAAGCGTCTTCACCGTAACGTTCCAGATGCGCCTCCCTCGCCTGATCCGCGGCGAATACAGCCTGGATATCGCACTCGCCGAGGGCCCCGGCGATGACCACGTGCAGCACCACTGGCTGCACGATGCCATCGTCCTGACGGCCCTCAACCCACAACTGGTCCACGGCATTTCCGGCGCGCAGCCGCTGGCAGTGTCGTTCCGTACATCTCATCGCTCATGATCATCATTACTGGACGTCACGGCGTTTTCGAAACGCTCCCCGGTGACACCGTCATCGCCGATTCGCTGCGCTGGTATGGGGAGTGGGCCGAGAACGAGCTGGCGTTGCTTCGCCGCTTCATTGCGCCTGGAAGCGTCGTTGCCGACGTAGGCTCCTTCATCGGTACCCATGCTGTGGCCCTTGCCCGGAACATCGGCAGCCTGGGACATGTCCACGCATTCGAACCGCGTCGCAATGCCTTTGCCATCCTCCAACGCAACATCGAACGCAACGGACTCACCCGACAGGTCACGGTCCACAATGCCGGCCTATCCGACCATCCGGGCTCGATCTCGCTCGACGATTCGGCCGAGGAAGCCCAGAACCAGGGCGGCCTGAGCCTGATCGATGCCCGCCGCGGCTACACGGTGCGCATCGTCACCCTCGACTCCTTGCAGCTGACACGCCTGGATCTGCTGAAGGTTGACGTGGAGGGCATGGAAGCGCAGGTGCTTACCGGTGCCGTGGAGACGCTGCAGCGCTGCCGCCCGGTCGTGTTTGCCGAATGCAACTCGGTGGAGGGCGCAGCGACCACCTTGGCCGCCGTGGCACAGCTGGACTACGCCGCCTTTGGAGTGGTCTACCCGGCCTTCAATCCCGACAACTTCAACAACTGCCCGGACAACTTCCACGGCGCCAATGCCGAATGCGGTCTGTTCCTGGTGCCGCGTGAACGCGCGGAAGGGGACGCGATTGAAGGAATGCGGCGCATCACTTCGCTGGAAGACGTAGTCGCGCTGCTGCTGGAAAAGCCGCAGTACCTGCCGGAAATGCTACCCGATGCACCGGCCGTTCCGGCCCTCCGCCGCAGCCATCCGCTGCCGCCGCCTGCTGAGGCACGCGTGCAGCGCCCGCTGCATGTGGTCGCCCCGTTCTACCGCAACGAGCAGCTGGTAGCTCCGTTCATGCGCGGCCTGCGCAGCGTCGCTGGGGAACTGGCGCGTGCGGGCGCGTCGGTCTGGCTGTACAACGACAGCCCGGACTACGCTCCGCTGGGCGCAGCACTGCAGAAAGCGGCCGCCGAAGGTCTTGACGGCGTCGAGGTGCATGCGCTGGCAAACGAGGAGAACCTCGGGTTTATCGGCACCTGCAACCGCGCCTTCCAGCTCGCCATCGAGGAAGGTGCCGACGTCTTCCTGCTCAACTCCGATACCGAAGTCACCGCAGGTGCCATCGAAGAGATCCTGGCAGTGGCCGCGATCGACCCGATGATCGGCTTCGTCTGCCCGCGCAGCAACAACGCGACGCTGGCCACGCTGCCCTACACCATGGAACACGCCGATGTGACCGTCGAGCAGGCGCTTGCCAAGTTCCTGCCCCTTGCGCGCCGGCTGCCCCGTTTCTCGTTCATCCCCACTGCCGTCGGCTTCGCGCTGTGGATCCGCGGCACGCTGTTGGCGGAGTTCGGCATCTTCGACACGGTCTACGGCAAGGGCTACAACGAAGAGAACGACCTGATCATGCGCGCCAACCGCGCAGGCTATCGGGCCGCGCTGGCCAACCATGCCTTCGTCTGGCACCAGGGTGAACAGTCATTCTCGACCACGGGCCAGCAACGGTCCGAGCGCGAGGAGATCAATGGTGCAGTGCTACGCCAGCGCTACCCGGAGTACGCCCCGCTCATCTATCGCTACTTCACATCGCCAGAGTACCGCGCCGAACGGCTGCTGGAGGCGCTGGACCCGGTGCAGGGGCAACGAACGATCGCCTTCGACTTCTCGTCCTTCGGGCCGTTCCACAACGGCACGTTCGAGTCGGGCGTCAAGCTGTTGTCTGCCTCGCAGCGTGCGTGGCCCAAGGACACCCGCATCGGCGTCTTCATCAGCGCACAGGCCTGGGCTTTCCACGGCCTGGATCGCCTGCCGGGAGTCGTCCGGCTGGAACCCGGCGACCACCGTAACCGGGTCGCCGCCGTGGTCCGCATTGGCCAACCCTACCAGCTGGAAACCCTGCTGAACCTGTTCGAGACCGCACCGGTTGTCGGCATCTTCATGCTCGATACCATTTCCACCGACTGCGGCTACCTGGCGCTGGGTTTCGACGAAAGCCTGTGGCGTTTCGCCTTCGAGAACATGAGCGTGTTGTTCACCAACTCGCAGTTCACCCTTGATCGCATACGCATGCGCTACCCGATTGGCAGCTCGACCCTGCAGCAGGTTTCGCTGCATTCACTGGATCCGGCCGACTACGCAAGCTACGAGCCCACCGAGTCGGAGGGTTCGCACATCCTGGTGATCGGCAACCATTTCACCCACAAGTTCGTGCGGGCAACGACCGACGCGCTGGCCACTGCGCTTCCTGGCCAGAAGATCATCGCCATCGGCTACCCCGAGGATGTCGAATTGCCAGCCAACGTGCAGTCGTTCAAGGCCGGCAACATCGATGAGGACACCTTCCGCTCGTTCTACCGCGATGCGCGCGTCGTGGTGTTCCCCAGCCATTACGAAGGCTTCGGCTTCCCGGTGCTGCACGCACTGGCCCATCGCCGGCCGGTCCTGGTACGCGACAGCGGCCTGAACCGGGAGCTGGCTGCACACATCACCGCCTCGGCCAACATCCACGCCTACGAAACCACGCGTGAGCTGGTGCAGCGGCTGCAGGAGGCGATGCCGGCCTGGACCGACGAACGACGCCAGGGCGAAGCCGACGGCTGGCACCGCTCCGCGCTGGAGGTCCATGAAGCGCTGACCTCAGCCATGAACCTGGCCAACGCGCCCCAGGTCGCCAAGGTGCTGCGCAACCTTGATGCACTCAAGCACCCTGCCACCGTGGCGGCAGAGATGGGAACCTCGGGCCAACGTATCGGCCGCAGGCTCGGTCGCATCATCGACCGCCTGTTGCGGATTCCGGGCGCGGCACCTGCTGCGCGCCTGGCCGCGCGTATTTACCGCAGCGTCGCCCGCTGACCTAGGGGCGAAACAAACCGGGCGCCAATGGGCGCCCGGTCATCTGCACGTTGCGGACCTGGCGCCCGGATGGCTGGCTCAGGCCAGTGCGTTCTCCAGATCCACCTGCAGATCCCCCAGTTCCTCCACCCCCACGCTCAGCCGCACCAGTGCATCACTGATCCCCAGCTGCTCCCGACGCGCCACCGGGATCGAGGCATGCGTCATCACCGCCGGATGGTTGACCAGGCTTTCCACGCCGCCCAGCGACTCGGCCAGGGTGAACAGTTCGGTCTTCTCGCAGAAACGCTTGGCCGCCTCGAAACCGCCCTTGAGCACGATCGAGACGATTCCGCCGTAGCCGGCCATCTGCTTGCTGGCCAGCTCATGCTGCGGGTGCGACGGCAGGCCCGGGTAGATCACCTTTTCCACCGCCGGGTGCTTTTCCAGCCACTGCGCCAGCGCCATCGCATTGGCACAATGCGCCTTCATGCGCAGCGGCAATGTCTTCAGGCCGCGCAGGGCCAGGAAGCTGTCGAACGGGCCCTGCACTCCACCCACCGAGTTCTGCAGGAACGCCATCTGCTCGGCCAGCGGCGCGTTGTCGCCGACCACGACCATGCCACCAACCATGTCCGAGTGACCGTTGAGGTACTTGGTGGCCGAATGCAGGACCAGGTCCGCGCCCAGCTCCAGCGGACGCTGCAGCATCGGCGAGGCGAAGGTGTTGTCGACCACCACGATCAGGCCATGGCGCTTGGCGATGGCAGCGACCGCGGCGATGTCCACGATCTTCAGCATCGGGTTGGTCGGGGTCTCGATCCACACCATCTTCGTCTTCGGCGTGATGGCGGCTTCAAATGCCGCCAGATCGGTCAGGTCGACGAAGCTGAAGTCCAGCCCGGCGGTGCGGCGGCGCACGCGCTCGAACAGGCGGAAGCTACCGCCGTAGATATCGTCCATCGCCACCACGTGGCTGCCGGCGTCCAGCAGCTCGATCACGGTCGAGCTGGCCGCCATGCCCGAAGCGAAGGCAAAGCCGCGGGTACCGCCTTCCAGCGAGGCCACGCAGCGCTCATAGGCAAAGCGCGTCGGGTTGTGGGTACGCGAGTACTCGAAGCCCTGATGCTCGCCCGGGCTGGACTGCGCATAGGTCGAGGTGGCGTAGATCGGCGGCATCACCGCGCCGGTGCTGGGATCGGGCGACTGGCCGCCGTGGATGGCCAGCGTGGCCAGGGCCAGCGCGCGATCGGGCGAAGAGGAGTTGGACATGTCGTTTCCTGAATGGCGCCGACGTGCGGCGCCGTCAAAGGATCGGGAGTCTATCAGCGCGGCCTTAACGAGCTTTGACGCGAATAAACCGGAATTCAGCGGTGAACGGCAGCGATCAGCGGCCTACTGCACGCGACGGCGCAGATAGTTCAGCAGGTCGATGCGGGTGATCAGGCCGAGGAAGGCGTCACCGTCCATCACGATCGCCACTTGCCCGCGGTCGAACACCGGCAGCAGGGCCTCGATCGGCGACTTCACGTCCAGCCGGTCCAGCTTGCTGACCATCGCGGTGGCCACGGTGTCGCGGAAGCGCGCTTCGTCGCCGTAGACATGCAGCAGCACGTCGCTTTCATCGACGATGCCGACCAGCTGGTCACCGTCCATCACCGGCAGCTGCGACACGTCATACAGCTTCATGCGCTGGTAGGCGGTGGTCAACAGGTCGTTCGGGCCGATCACCACCGTGTCGCGCTGGCCGTACGGGCGCAGGATCAGGTCGCGCAGGTCTCCATGCTGCGGGCGCTGCAGGAAGCCGTTGTCCAGCATCCAGTAGTCGTTGTACATCTTAGACAGGTACTTGTTGCCGGTGTCGCAGACCAGCACCAGCACCTTCTTCGGCGTGGTCTGCTCCTTGCAGTACTTCAGCGCCGCGGCCAGCAGGGTGCCGGTGGACGAACCGCCGAGGATGCCTTCCTTGCCCAGCAGCTCGCGCGCGGTGTGGAAACTCTCGGCATCGCTGATGGCATAAGCCTTCTTGACACGGCTGAAGTCGGAGATCGAGGGCAGGAAGTCCTCGCCGATGCCTTCCACCAGCCAGCTGCCCGACTTGTCGTTAAGCACGCCGTCGTTGATGTACTCGGCCAGGATCGAGCCGACCGGATCGGCCAGCACCAGCTCGGTCTTCGGCGAGAGCCTGGCGAACGCACGCGACAGGCCGGTCATGGTGCCGGAGCTGCCGCAGCCGAACACGATGGCGTCGAGGTCGCCGCCCATCTGCTCGAGGATCTCCGGGCCGGTGCCGAACTCATGCGCGGCCGGGTTGTCCGGGTTGCCGAACTGGTTGATGAAATAGGCGCCCGGGGTCTGCTCGGCGATGGTCTTGGCCAGGTCCTGGTAGTACTCCGGATGGCCCTTGGCGACGTCCGAACGGGTCAGGCGCACTTCGGCGCCCATCGCCTTCAGGTTGAAGATCTTCTCGCGGCTCATCTTGTCGGGAACGACGAGGATCAGCTTGTAGCCCTTCTGCTGGGCCACCAGTGCCAGGCCCAGGCCGGTATTGCCGGCGGTACCTTCGACCAGGGTTGCGCCCGGCTTCAGGTCACCCCGCTGCTCCGCTGCCTCGATCATCGACAGGCCGATGCGATCCTTGATCGATCCGCCCGGGTTGGCGCTTTCGAGCTTCAGGTAGAGCTCGCAGACGCCGGTGTCCAGGCGCTGGGCCTTGACGATCGGGGTCTGGCCGATGAGTTCGAGGACGGAAGAATGGATGGGCATTCGGAGGACTTTCGATTCGCGCCACGCAGGGCCGGACCGATGATTATCCGACGGATGGCCCTGAATGTCAGGTCGGCGCGGAGATGCCGCCCGCCGGCCCCGTAAAGGGATGCGGGCGGCCCCGGATCGACGAGGAGACCGGTACCGCCCGCATCGGTGAGTGGTGCCTGCAGGCCAAGGCACCACCGCCTGTGGTGCCTTGGCGCGGCCGCCTCATCGGCGGTGCCGCGATGCCGGGGCAGGAGCGCCCGGCGGGGCCATCGATGGCCGGGTCACGCCGTTCCGGGCGCGACGGAGTGCGTCAAAGCGTGGGGGACGTCGTTGGGAGCGGTGTTTCGTACATTCGCAGAAGACGTTGCTTGGCCAGCAGCTTCTCACGCTTCATGCGACCCAGGGTGACATCATCGATCGGGAGTACACCCAACTCCGCGTCCATGCACTTCTTGTTCAACTTGCGGTGCTGGTCATGGAGTGCCCTGAACTCCGGATCACGCGCGCGACGGGCGTCGATCTCGCTCTGGGGCTGATCTTCAAACATGATGGACCTCCTTCGACAGATACACGAACGCCCCGGCCGCAAGGCACGGGGCGTTGTTCATGGAGGAGTGCCGGTCGATGGCCACCTGGACGCCTGCAACGACCTGCGGCACTGGCCTGCGCACGTCGATCTGCTGCGGTTCGCGCCCTGCTTGCATCGGCCCGGCCCTCCCATCGTCCGGTCCGCGGCATTGCGTCCCGGACGATTGACCCTACGCCTGCTCAGGGCGGGGTACAAGACCCCTGCGACAAAAAGACCGAACCCCGCCGGGGCGGGGTTCAGGCTGAATGCTCATCACAACGAAAAACAAACAATATCAATGCATTACGGCGCGATGATGACCTCGGCCGAGCGCGCCCGGGTGGACGCAGCCTTCTTGCCGCTGACCTGGATCCGGTTGCTGGCGACACCACCCGCGACCAGGGCGTCGCGCAGTGCTTCGGCACGCTTCTGGCCCACGCCGTTGGCACTGTCGTAGGCCTCGATGCGCAGGCGCCCCTTCTTGCCGATGTTCAGGTACTCGGCCAGGGCCTTGGCCTGGTTGCGCGCGCCGCCGGACAGGCTGGAGGCGCCTGCGGCGAACGCGTCACCCCCGAAGGTGAAGACCTCACCGCGAGCGTCGAACTTCGAACCGGGCAGCTTCTGCCCGGACACCAGCTCGGCTTCCTCGCGGGCCAGCCTGGCAGCGTTCTGCTGGGCAGCGCTCAGCCGCTGCTGCTGCTTGCCGGCCACGCTGGTCAGGGCATTCTCGGCGTCCTGGCGGGCCAGGGTCTCGGCCTCGGCCGCCTGGCGCAGGCGTTCGGCCTCCTCGGCCTGCATCTGCGCCTGCATGCGCAGCTGCTCGGCTTCCTGGCGGGCACGGGCGGCATCGCGGCGGCTGGCCTCGATCAGCAGGTCGCTGCGGGTACGTTCCAGGCGGTCGACCTCGCGCGCGGCCAGCGCGGTGCGCACGGCGGTCTCGGCAATCTCCACCCGACGCTCGGCCAGGTACGTGGCCAGCTCCTGGTCGCGGCGCTTGGCCTTGTCCAGGGTGGCGATCGCCTGCTGCGCCTGCATGCGCTCGAAGGCGCCCAGCTCAGCGGTATCGGGGTTGGCCTGGATGGCCACCAGGCGCTGGCTCAGCTGCGCCACCATCGGGTTGTCGGCGGCCGTGGCCAGGGTCGGCAGCGCCAGCAGCGCGGCCAGGGTTGCGGCGGTCATCGGCTTCACCGGCGGTCCTCCCCGGTCGACAGCTGGCGCTGCAGCTGGTTGACCTCGTTGCGGCGCAACTGCAGCTGCGCGGTGACGGTGGCTTCCTCACTACGGACGCGGGCCAGATCGGCATCGGCGGCAGCGCGCAGGGCCATCGCCGGGGCGTTCTTGCGCTCGCGGCGGTCGCCGGCGGCGCGCTGGGCCTGCTCCAGCCCCTGCCGGGCCAGCCCGATCAGGTCCGGGGCGTACTGGTCGGCATCGGCCTGGGTGGCCTTGTCGACCGCCTGCCGGGCCTGCGCCAGTTCCAGGGCAGCGTCCTGCGCCCAGGCGGGGGCAGACAGTGCGAATGCAAACGCCATCACATACAGGCCATGGCGCATTCGTGCGAAGCTAAGTCGTTTCATTGGGGAGGCCGTACCGGTTGTCGGTTCACGGCCATTGTCGTCAAGCCGACACCGTGCTGGCAACGGGCGTCGGCCGTTTCGTTGGGGAAAATTCGCAATGGATATCGGCTACTTCCTGAAGCTGATGACCGAAAAGAACGCTTCGGACATGTTTCTGACCACCGGGGCACCGGTCTACATCAAGATCGAGGGGAAGCTCTATCCGCTGGGCAACACCGGCCTGCCGCCGGGCATGGTCAAGAAGATCGCCTACTCGCTGATGGACGAGGGCCAGGTGCCGCAGTTCGAGCGCGAGCTGGAGCTCAACATGGCCATCGCCCTGCCCGATGCCGGGCGCTTCCGCGTCAACGTGTTCAAGCAGCGGGGCGAGGTCGGCATGGTCATCCGCGCCATCCGCAGCCGCATCCCGAGCATTGAGGAGCTGAACCTGCCGCAGGTGCTGAAGGACGTCATCATGACCCCGCGCGGGCTGGTGCTGGTGGTGGGGTCCACCGGCTCCGGCAAGTCGACTTCGCTGGCGTCGATGATCGACCACCGCAACAGCACCACCACCGGTCACATCCTCACCATCGAGGATCCGATCGAGTACCTGCACAAGCACAAGATGTCGATCGTCAACCAGCGCGAGGTCGGCCTGGACACCCATGCCTTCCACAACGCGCTGAAGAACGCGATGCGTGAAGCACCGGACGTGATCCTGATCGGCGAGATCCTGGATGCGGAGACGATGGAGGCGGCGATCGCCTTCGCCGAGACCGGCCACCTGTGCCTGGCCACCCTGCACTCCAACAACGCCGACCAGACCATCGAGCGCATCCTCAACTTCTTCCCGGAAAGCGCGCACAAGAACGTGCTGATGAACCTGGCACTGAACCTGCGTGCCGTGATCAGCCAGCGCCTGGTGAAGAACAAGGAGGGCCGACGCCTGCCGGCCACCGAGGTGCTGATCAACACGCCGATGATCCGCGACCTGCTGCGCCGCGGCCAGGTGCACGAGATCAAGGCCGCGATGGAAGCCTCGCTGGAAGAAGGCATGGAGAGCTTCGACCAGTGCCTGTTCCGGCTGGCCAAGGCCGGCACCATCGAGCAGGAGGAAGCGCTGCGCGCAGCCGACTCGCGCGATGGCCTGGCCCTGAAGTTCCGCCTGTCCGAAGGCAGCAGCGGCGAGCACGACCCGTATGCGGATTTCTCGGCGGGCGCACCCAGCATCACCCACGGCTTCTGATCCCACGAAAAAGGGGACGGAGGGGATCAAGTCGTTTGTGCACTTGCGACTTGATCCCCTCCGTCCCCTTCTTCTGAAGAATTCAGGGGCGGTCTCATCCAATGAGACCCCTCATGCGTAGGTTTCCTCAATGGAAACCATCCGCAAGCTGGCCATTCTGGCCGATGCCGCCAAGTACGATGCCTCCTGCGCCTCCAGCGGCTCGGGCAAGCGCGATTCGCGCGCCAGTGGCGGTATCGGCAGCACCGAGGGCATGGGCATCTGCCACAGCTACACGCCCGATGGCCGCTGCGTGTCGTTGCTGAAGATCCTGCTGACCAACTTCTGCGTCTACGACTGCGCCTATTGCGTGAACCGGGTTTCCAGCAACGTGCCCCGTGCACGTTTCAGCGTGGATGAGGTGGTCACGCTCACCCTGGACTTCTACAAGCGCAACTACATCGAGGGCCTGTTCCTGTCCAGCGGCATCATCCGCAATGCGGACTACACCATGGAACAGATGGTGGAAGTGGCCCGGCAGCTGCGCGAAGAACACCGCTACGCCGGCTACATCCACCTCAAGACCATTCCCGAGGCCTCGCCGGAACTGCTGGCCAGTGCCGGGCGCTATGCCGACCGCCTGTCCATCAACGTGGAACTGCCGACCGAAGCCGGCCTGAGCGCCTTGGCGCCGGAGAAGACGGTTCATTCCATCCGTGGCGCGATGGGCGAACTGCGCTGGCGCATCGAGGAAGCCAAGGAAGCTCGCAAGGCCCCCGCAGCGGTGGCACCGACGGCCAGCCGCAGCACTCGCCCGCGCCCTCCCCGTTTCGCACCGGCCGGGCAGAGCACCCAGATGATCGTCGGCGCGGACGGGGCAAACGACCAGCAGATCCTGGCCAGCGCCGACAGCCTGTACGGCAACTACCGCATGCGCCGGGTCTACTACTCCGCGTTCAGCCCGATTCCGGACGCCAGCCGGCAGCTGCCACTGCAGCCGCCACCGCTGCAGCGCGAACATCGCCTTTACCAGGCTGACTGGCTGCTGCGCTTCTATGGGTACGGCGTGGATGAGATTACAGATACCACCCAAGACGGCATGCTCGACCTGGATATCGACCCGAAGATGGCCTGGGCGATCCGCCATCCCGAGCGCTTTCCGGTCGATCTGAACCGGGCACCGAAGGAGATGTTGCTGCGCGTGCCCGGCCTTGGCGTGCGCAACGTCAAGCGCGTGCTGATGGCACGCCGTCACGGGCGGCTGCGCGTGGCCGACCTCGCGCGCCTGAAGGCACCGATGAGCAAGCTGCTGCCGTTCGTGCTGCTGGCCGACCATCACCCGCGCAAAGCACTGGACGACCCGGCGGCGCTGCGTGCGCAGCTGGCCCCGCCGCCGCGACAGGGTTCGCTGTTCGATGCCCCGTCTGCGGCCTGACGCGCAGCGCTGGTCGCTGCGGGTGGATCCGCCATGGTCGCTGGAGGCCTGGCGCAGCGGTGCGCGCGAAGCCCTGCTGCGCGGCGTCGCGCCGGAGCAGCTGGACTGGCTCGAGGGCAGCGACGCATCACTGCTGGACGCGCCCGCGGTCACCTCGGCGCCCGCACAGGCCGATGCTGGCGCACCGACGGTACCGCGCGACTTCCTGGAACTGGCGGCCACCTGCCTGTTCCATCGCGACGGACAACGCATGGCCCTCCTGTACCGGTTGCTGTGGCGCATCGCCCATGGCGAACGCTCGGTGCTGTCAAACCCTGCCGATGCCGACGTACTGAGGGCGATGGCCATGGCACAGGCGGTCCGTCGCGACACGCACAAGATGAAGGCATTCGTGCGCTTCCGCGAAGTGCCTGGCCAGCCTGATGCGTTCATCGCCTGGTTCGAGCCGCAGCACCACATCGTCGACCGGGTCGCGCCGTTCTTCGCGCGCCGTTTCACCGGCATGCGCTGGGCCATCCTCACGCCTTCGCGCAGCGTCGCCTGGGATGGGCAGGCGCTTGCCTTCGGCCCCGGTGCACGGCGCGAGGATGCCCCGGCCGAGGATGCACGCGAGTCGCTGTGGCAGACCTACTACGCCAGCATCTTCAATCCGGCCCGGCTCAACACACGGATGATGATGCAGGAGATGCCGGCCAAGTACTGGCGCCACCTGCCTGAAGCACAGTTGCTGCCACGCCTGGTGCGCGACGCGGCCGACCGCGTGCAGGAGATGCATGACCGGCCTGCGCAGGCGACGCAACGCAGGATTCCCCCACGTGCGAACGCTGCGGCGCCGGCAACCGATGCCAGCAGTCTGGACAATCTGCGCGGACAGGCCAGCGCCTGCCGCCAGTGCCCGTTGTGGGAGCAGGCCACGCAGACTGTATTCGGGCAGGGGCCGGCAGGGGCCGAGGTGATGCTGGTCGGAGAACAACCTGGCGACACCGAGGATCTGCGCGGGCTGCCGTTCGCAGGACCCGCCGGCCAAGTGCTGGACCGCGCCTTGTCGGAACTGGGGATCGATCGCGCCACGCTGTACCTCACCAACGCGGTGAAGCACTTCCACCATGAACGGCGCGGCAAGGTGCGGCTGCACAAGCGACCGGAAAGCCGCCACATCCAGGCCTGCCGCCCCTGGCTGATGGGCGAGATCGCGCGCGTGCGGCCCAAGGTGATTGTGTGCCTCGGCGCGACTGCGGCAGCCTCGGTATTCGGTCGTGATTTCGACCTCTCACGCGACCGCGGGCGCTGGCACACCCTCGAAGACGGCACCCGCGGCTACGCCACGGTGCACCCGGCGTGGGTGCTGCGACAGGCCGGCGATGCCCACCGCGAGGAGGCCTACCGGTTGTTCCGCGATGACCTGGCCCGATTGCAACAGAAAGGGGACGGAGGGGATTAAGTCGTAAGTGCGTATACGACTTAATCCCCTCCGTCCCCTTTTTTTCAGGCGGCGTCGGGCTGGTGTTCCGGGCGCGCGCGGTCGAATGCGTCCAGCGCTTGGCACGCCGCTTCGATGCGGCGCAGGGTCGGGTACGGTGCCAGGTCCAGGCCGAAGCGGTGGGCGTTGTACAGCTGCGGCAACAGGCAGATGTCGGCCAGGCCAGGACGGTCGCCGTGGCAGAAGGTGCCGGTGTCGCGGCTGTTGGCCAGCATCGCTTCCATCGCGTCAAAGCCTTCGGCGATCCAGTGCAGGGTCCACTGCGTGCGGGCGTCGGCAGGCAGCTGCAGGTCGCGTTCCAGGTACTGCATCACCCGCAGGTTGTTGATCGGATGGATATCGCAGGCCACAAGCTGCGCCAGCGCCCGCACCCGTGCGCGGCCCGCAGCATCGGCCGGCAGCAGCGGCACCTGTGGGAAGCGCTCTTCCAGGTACTCGATGATCGCCAGTGACTGGGTCAGCGTGTGCCCATCATGCAGCAAGGTCGGCACCAGCTGCTGCGGATTGAGCGCGCGATAAGCCTCATGGTGCTGCTCGCCACCGTCGCGCACCAGATGCACCGGCCGCGCCTCCCAGGCCAGGCCCTTCAGCTCCAGGCCGATGCGCACGCGGTAGGCGGCGCTGGATCGCCAGTAGGTGTACAGCACGATGCCGTCGTCGACCGGAATCTCCATCGCCGCCTCCATGCTCAGGGCTTGGCCGCCTGTTCGATGCGCTGCTCGATCGCACCGAAGATGCTGTTGCCGGCAGCATCGAGCATCTCGATGCGGACCACGTCGCCGAAGGACATGAACGGCGTGCTCGGCTTGCCGTCACGCAGGGTCTCGACCACGCGCTGCTCGGCGAAGCACGAGGCACCCTTGCTGGTGTCTTCATTGGCGATGGTGCCCGAGCCGACGATGGTGCCGGCACCCAGCGGGCGGGTCTTGGCCGCATGCGCGACCAGCTGGGCGAAGTTGAACTGCATGTCCACGCCCGCCTCCGGCGCACCGAACCACTGGCCGTTGATGTGGGTCAGCAGCGGCAGGTGCACCTTGCTGTCCTGCCACGCAGCACCCAGCTCATCGGGGGTGACGAACACCGGCGACAGCGCCGAACGCGGCTTGGACTGCAGGAAGCCGAAGCCCTTGGCCAGCTCGCCCGGGATCAGGTTGCGCAGCGAGACATCGTTGACCAGGCCGACCAGCTGGATGTGGCCGGCGGCCTGTTCGGGGGGGGCCGCCATCGGCACGTCGTCGGTGATCACCACGATCTCCGCTTCCAGGTCGATGCCGTAGTCCTCGCTGACCACCTTGACCGCATCGCGCGGGCCGTAGAACCCCGCACTGGTGGCCTGGTACATCAGCGGGTCGGTGTAGAAGCTCTCCGGCACCTCGGCACCGCGGGCGCGGCGCACGCGCTCGACGTGCGGCAGGTAGGCGCTGCCGTCAACGAATTCATAGGCACGCGGCATCGGTGCGGCCAGCGCCTGCGGATCGAGGTCGAACACGCCATCGGCGTCGCCAGCGTTGAGCGATTCGTACAGGGCGTTCAGGCGCGGTGCGATGTGGCTCCAGTCCTCCAGGGCCTGCTGCAGGGTGGCGGCAATGCCGGTGGCGCGCACGCCGTGGCGCAGGTCACGCGAGACGACGATCAGGGTGCCGTCGCGGCCGCCTTCCTTCAAAGAACCAAGCTTCATGGGTGGGTGTCCGGAGTCGTGGGCAAACAAGTTTCAAGTGTAATCAAATCTGCGGCGACGCCAAGCTGCAGCGCGGCATCGGCCCACCCTACCGTAGTGGGGGTCGGCAGGGCTTGCAGCCCTGCGCCTGCGGTAGTGCCGGCCGCTGGCCGGCAACCTCAACAGCAACAGCGTCCATTCCGAGGGATGGCGGGGCAGTGCGGGTGGGCCGGGCCCCTGAGGGGTACTTGCAGCGTCCCCTGCCACCGGACCGACCCCTCCTGCCCACAGGAACCCGGCCTTTGACGTTGCTCCCGCCTCTGCGGGTGCAGGGCGCAGCCCTGCAGAGAGAACCCCTTACCTGAACGGGGCTTTTTGCGCGAGGTCTCAGCCATCGGTTAGACTAGGCAGGTCTGCAGCGGCCGTCCGTTTCCCTCCGGGATCGCCGGCGACCAGGGTCCGCCCTCTTCGCCCGCCCCCACTCCGACGCCGTTCGTCACGCATTCCAGCCTGCGCTTCGTGCCGGCTGCACCCAACTTCTCGCAGCGCGGTTCACGGGAACGCTCCGAGTCAGCCGATCACTTTGATCTGCCCCCGTCTGTCCGCTCGGACAGGCGTTTCTTGTACCTGGAGCAATCTCAATGTCTTTTGAATCGCTGGGCCTGGCGCCCTTCCTGCTGCGTGCGCTTGCCGAGCAGGGCTACGAAAACCCGACCCCGATCCAGCAGCAGGCGATCCCGCTGGCGCTGGCCGGTCGCGACCTGCTGGCCGGCGCACAGACCGGTACCGGCAAGACCGCCGCGTTCGGCCTGCCGCTGCTGCAGCACCTGGGCACCGCCTCGCAGGAAGTGCGTGCCGGCCCGCGCAAGCCGCGTGCGCTGATCCTGGCCCCGACCCGCGAACTGGCCACCCAGGTGCATGACAGCCTGCGCGGCTACAGCAAGTACCTGCGCATTCCCAGCGCCTGCATCTACGGCGGCGTCGGCATGGGCAACCAGCTGGACATCCTGCGCCGTGGCGTGGACCTGCTGGTGGCCTGCCCGGGCCGCCTGATCGACCACCTGGAGCGTCGCAGCGTCGACCTGTCCGGCATTGAACTGCTGGTGCTGGACGAAGCCGACCGCATGCTCGACATGGGCTTCCTGCCGTCGATCAAGCGCATCCTCGCCAAACTGCCGAAGCAGAACCGCCAGACCCTGCTGTTCTCGGCCACCTTCGAGGACAACATCCGCCAGCTGGCGCTGGAGTTCATGCGCAACCCGGAACAGATCCAGGTGACGCCGAAGAACACCGTGGCCGAAACCATCACCCACCGCGTGCACCCGGTCGATGCCGGCCGCAAGCGCGACCTGCTGCTGCACCTGCTGGCGCAGGACAGCCGCGAGCAGACCCTGGTGTTCGCCCGTACCAAGCACGGCAGCGACAAGCTGGCCACGTTCCTGGAAAAGTCGGGCATCAAGACCGCGGCGATCCATGGCAACAAGAGCCAGGGCCAGCGCCTGCGTGCGCTGGGCGACTTCAAGGCCGGCCGCGTGACCGTGCTGGTGGCCACCGACATCGCTGCGCGCGGCATCGACATCAACGAGCTGCCGAAGGTGATCAACTTCGACCTGCCGATGGTGGCCGAGGACTACGTGCACCGCATCGGCCGTACCGGCCGCAACGGCGCCACCGGCCAGGCGATCTCCCTGGTGGCGCAGGATGAAGTGAAGCTGCTTCGCGCGATCGTGCGCCTGCTGGGCCGCGACATGGACATCCGCGATGTGCCGGGCTTCGAGCTGCAGACGCCGATCCGCTGGGGCAATAGTGCGCCGGGCAAGGCCGAGCACGATACCGGCGAGCGCGCACCGCGCAAGAGCCACGCACGCCGTCCGCACGGTGATGCGCCGCGCCATGCGCATGCCGGCCCGAAGAAGGCCGGCGGTGGCCGTCGCGAGGGCGGTGGCAACGGCCAGCAGCGTGCGGGTGCAGGCGCCGGTCAGGGCCAGCGTCGTGGCGGTGGCGGTAATGGTGGCGGCCGTGGCCGCGGCCAGGGAGGCAATGGCGGCGGTCGCGCCGGCTGATCACAGCTGACAGCTGTTGTGCTTCCCGTTGCGCGGGAGGCTATCGAGGGACGGCGCTGACGCGCCGTCCTTTTTTGTTGCTGGCTACCGGGTGATGAAGCACGCGGTGGCGGTACCGAGGGCGGATGGGCATGGGGGCAGCGCAGAACACGCTGTAAATACGTCCATGTAAGCTCGATGGCGCCATCCATGGCGCCAACGGTTCTGCGCTGCCCCCATGCCCATCCGCTTCAAGCATTGCCTGCGCCTTCTTCTCCCGCCGGGTAGCCGGGAGAAGAAAGATCAAATTCAAATTCAAATTCAAAGGCAAAAGCCGAAGCCGCAGTGCCCGCTTTTGCTTTTGCTTTTGCTCCCGCCTTGGGTTCGATGCGTCCGCGCCCGCAGGAACCTGTCGAGGGGAGGCCGGGCGGGCTGCGCAGGACCGTGAGGCGCATGGATGCGCCGATCGAGCTTACATGGACGTATTTACAGCGTGTCCTGCGCAGCCCGCCCGGCCTCCCCCACACGCATCAATCAAGGCGCGTAAAACCTCAACCCCGCGCTTTACTCGGATTCACCAGATTCCCGAAGAAGATTGCGTTGATCAGCAGTCGATCCGTCCCGTGCCAGTACTTGCGGTGCGCCGGATCGTCGGCGAACAGCACCACATTGCCCTGCCCCTGCGCCGACACCAGCAGCCACGCGCTGCCCGCCACCCGCGCACGGTTGCGCTCGGAAAGATAGCCATTCACCCGCGGCGGCGTGTCGATGCGTACCACCGTGGAGAATGGGTTCGCACTCGGCTGCAGCGTCACTGTGTTCTCCTTGTTGATCGCCAGTTGCCGGCGCGGCACGCCGAACGCCAGCGGATGACTGGTGTCCACATCGGCGCTGAGGATGTTGCCGCTGACCCGCTCGATCGCGGCGATGTCGCGCTGGTCGCCGAACGCACGGCGGCTCTCGTCGGCAGTCTCTTCTTCCTTGCCGAGCTTCTCGCCGTCGGCAAGCTTCTGTTCGATCGCCCACTTCGAAGCACTGCCGTAGGTCACCAGTGAACCACCGGCCTGCACCCAGCGCTTCAGTGCAGCCACCGCCGTGGTATCGACGCCGGTGTAGGTCCCCCCGGACAGCACGATCGTGGTGTAGCGGTCCAGGGACACTTTGCCCAGCTGCTGCGGGTCCAGCTTGCTGGCGGGCAAGTGCAACTGCTGGTCGAGCAGGAACCAGGCCGAGCCGATCTCGGTGGCGGCCACGCCCTCCCCCATCACCAGCGCAACCGCGGGTTTGCGCAGCGCCTTGACGCCGTCACTGCCCAGATCGATGCCTTCGCGGCTGCGGCCACTGGACAGCGCGTGCACCTGCACACCCGCCTCGCGCGCGGCCGATGTCACTGCCTCAAGCAGCCCCGCGCCCTGCAGCGTTTGCCCGGCAACCGGAATCACCAGGCTGCCGGCAGCGAAGCTGACGTCTCCCTGCACGGTCGCGGTGGTGAACGGCTGGAATGCCGCACGTGCGCTCACGCCTTTGCCCTGCAGCGCGGCCAGCGCGCGCCCGGCGTTGTAGTCGCGCCAGTCGATCGCGTACGCGAATCCGGCCTGGCCACCCAGCACCGCGCCCTGCTCCGCCGGCAGCGCAGTCACGCGTGCGCCACCCTCGATACGGCTACGGCTGCCGGCGAACGCCACACCGTAGGCCGGTGCGATCGCATAGCTGGTGCTGCCGTAGAACACATCCCCCTTGATCGGCGGCGTCTCGGCAAAGATCGAATGCACCAGGCGGAACTGCGCCTGCTGCACCGGCACCACGTAGGCGCTGCCGGCATCGAAGCGCTGCCCATCGACGGTGACTGCACGCTCCAGCGCGCGTACCTCGACGCGATGCAGCAGCAACAGTTCCAGCAGGCGGCGGGTCAGTGCCGGATCATGCGCATCACCGAACACGAAGCTCTTCACCGGCTGCTGTGCGGCCTGCTTCAGCGCGCTCTGGAAGAACTGCTTCTGCAGGTCGAACAGGCCGCTGCGCTCAGTTACCGCGCCACGCACCGTGCCCAGCCCGGTGGCGACCTGGTTGCGGATGGTGAACGGGAAGGTCAGCAGGCCGTTCACTGATTCCTGCACGCGGCCACGCGAACTGGCCTGCTCGACGGTGACGCCGACCGCTCCGTGGAAGTCCGGATAGGTCGAGCCATACACCGGCGAGAAGTTGTCGAAATTCTCGCCGGTGTAGTACAGCGAACCCAAGGCATCCAGCGCCTGCGCGTGGTACCTGGCCAGGGTCTTGTTGAACTCGTACGACGGCGCCGGAATCAACGGGCTGTGCATGCTCTTCGGCGAAGGCTCGAAGTAGTACGTGCTGTCCTTGCCCATTTCGTGGAAATCGATCTGCACGTTCGGGTACCACTGGTGGAACACCTCTACCTTCGGCCGTGAGTCCTGCTGGGTCAGGGCAAGCCAGTCGCGGTTGAGATCGGTGAAATAGTGGTTGGTGCGACCCTGCGGGAACGGCTCAACATGTTCCTTGTCGGCGGGGTCGGCCGACGCCGGATCGGAGGCCCAGGCATTGTGCCAGTTGGCGGCACGGTCGCGGCCGTCCGGATTCTGTGCCGGATCGAACAGCACCACCGCGTGCTGCAGCCACTGCTGGGTTTCGGCACTGCGGTTGGCCACCAGGTAGTAAGCGGTCAGCATCGCCGCCTCGGCACTGGAGGTCTCGTTGCCATGCACGCTGTAGCCCAGCCACACCACCACCGGGCTGCCACCGGCCGCGCTGCGCGGTTGCGCCGGATCGACCAGGGTCGCGTGCTGTTGGCGGATCTGTTCCAGCCGCGCATGATTGCCTGCAGCGGTGACGGTGGCGATCAACAGCGGGCGGCCCTCGTAGCTGCGGCCGATCTCGCGCACGCTGATCTTGTCCGAGCGTCTGGCCAGCTCCTGGAAGTACGCCACCAGTTGGTCGTGCCGGGTGTAGCGGCTGCCGATCGGGTAGCCGAGGAACTGCGCCGGCGTCGGCACCGCTGCATCGAAGGCTTCCGCATCCGTGGCCTGCGGGAAGAAATAGGCACTCTGCGCCTGCGCCGGCTCCGGGCAGGACAGTACAGTGGCGGCGGCAAGCAGCAACGGAAGAACGGCACGGCGATGCAAGGACACGGTGACTCCCCTGGAACACAACGGCAGACAGTTGCGCGGCCGGTCCCTTCAGGTGGCCGGCCGCGGCGGATGGATCAGAAGCGGTAATCGAAGCCCAGCGTGAAGTAGCGGCCGCGCAGGTCGTACTGGCTGAAGTCGTATGGCGCGCGGATGCCCGGGAACGAGGCGTCGTACGGCGGCGTCTTGTCGGCCAGGTTCTGCACCTTGGCATACAGCGTCAGCTTGTCGATGCCGGTGTAGGCCAGGTACAGGTCGTACTGGCTGTAGCTGCCAACGCGCTGCTGCACGGCCTTGGCGGCGGTGCTGGCTTCCTGGCGGTAGCTGCTGGTGTAGTACCAGGTCACGGCTGCGTTGAAATCACCGTACTTCCAATCCAGCGTGGTGGTGGCCTTGTCCTTGGGCAGCGTCGCGCCCAGGTTGCTGCCGGCGTAGTCGACCAGCGGGCCACCGACCACGGTCGGGCGACGGTAGTCGCCCACGTGGGTGTAGGCCGAGGACACGGTGAAGTCACCCAGCACCGCGGTCGGGATGCGCTGGCGCAGTTCGACGTCGATGCCCGAGGTCTTCAGCTCGCTCAGGTTCTGGTAGCGGTTGTAGACCGCCTGCAGCTTGCCGCGCTCGTCGCGCTGCACGGCACCGGCCACGTTGTCGTTGACCAGGGTCTGGGTGTTGTTGGTGCCGACCAGATTGTCCAGCTGGATGCGGTAGTAGTCCACGCTCAGATTGGTGTTGGCCCACGGCGACAGCACCACGCCGAAGTTCACGCTCCTGGTGCGCTCGGGCTTCAATGCGTTGTTGCCGACGGTGAAGAAGGTCGGGTTCTGCCGCGAGCCCGGCACGTCCGGATCACGCGGATCGACCACGCTGCCATAGGCGATGCTGGTGCTGTTGGAGTTTTCCGACAGCGACGGCGCACGGAAGCCCTTCGAGGCCGATGCACGTACCAGCAGGAAGTCCAGCGGCTGCCAGCGCAGGCCGATCTTCGGTGAGAACGCATCGCCGAAATCATCATAGTGATCGGCGCGTGCAGCGGCGGACAGCTCCAGCGTCGAGGCCAGCGGGACGTTCACTTCGGCGTAGGCGGCACTGACCTGGCGCTGGCCATGTACTTCTGCGATGGCCGGGCGCACCTGCAGGCCGGCATCGATCTGCCACGGGTTGTTGGAATCGAGCTTCTCGCGGCGCCACTCGGCACCAGCGGCGAAGCCGATCTCGCCGGCCCAGGTGCGGCCCAGGCTGCCGGAAATCTTCGCATCGACGCCCTGCAGCTTGGACTCGGCCGGACGCAGCGTGGCGATGTTGATCGAATCACGAACCGACTGCGGCGTGGCTGCCGGGTCAAGCAGGTTGTAGCTGCCCGTGGACAGTGCATTGGCCAGCGCCCAGCGGTTGGCGAACCCGCCGGACACACTCTCCCGCTCACTGCTGCGCGCACCGAATGCAGCCACTTCCCAGTCCCAGTTGGCCGTGGTGCCGCGCAGGCCGAACACGCCGCGATAGGCGGTTGAGCGGTTGGTCTTGATCGTGCCGCCGAGGTCGAAGAAGGTGTACTCGATCGGGATCGCACGGCGGTACGGGTTATACGGATTGCTGGCCGGCAGCAGCGACGACACCGGCTCGGCCAGGCCGCTGTCCGCGTTCAGTGCGAAGCGGCCGCTCTCCAGGGTGAAGAACGGGCTGCTGCCGAACCACGCGGCGCTCTTGATCTGGCTGTACAGCACCTCGCCGAAGGCTTCGACGTTGTCGTTCAGGCGGAAAGTACCGTTGGCGTAGGCCTGGTAACGCTTGGTCGAGGGGATCAGCGTGGTGAACGGTGCCTGGTTGAAGCCGCAGGTATTACCGGACAGGCCATCGATCGGCGCGCTGGCAACGCGGGTGGTGCCGGCCGGGCAGTTGCCGTTGGCATCGAGCATCGGCACCGACACGCCGTTGACCAGGTAGCGTGCGCCCTTGGCCGACCAGCCGTTCCAGCGGCCACCGGGCTTGTCGGTGTAGATGCCACTGCGGGTCAGATTGCGCTCGTCCTGGTCCAGACGCTCGCGGTTGTAACCCTGCAGGCTGAAGAGGATGTTGTAGCCGTCGGTGTCCAGATCACCGAGGCCGCCGACGAACTTCAGGTTCTGCTCGTGCAGGCCGCCCTGGTCGGCACCGCCGAAGCTGCCGCCGATCTCGGCGCCTTCGAAGTTCTGCCGGGTGATGATGTTGACCACGCCGGCCACGGCGTCGGAACCGTATACCGCCGAGGCGCCGTCCTTGAGCACTTCAATGCGCTCGACCGCGACCAGCGGCAGCGCATTGAGATCGACGAAGGTGTCGGACAGGCCACCGGCCGGGAAACCGTAGTTGGCCAGGCGGCGGCCGTTGAGCAGGACCAGCGTGTTCTTCTGCGAGAGGCCGCGCAGGCCGATGCCGGCCGAGCCGGACGCCCAGCCGTTGTTGGTGGTTTCGTTGGCGGCGTTGCCGGTGTTGGCCGAGATCGAACGCAGCACGTCGGCCACGGTGGCCTTGCCGGTCTGTTCCAGCTGCTGGCGACCGATCACCTGCACCGGGTTGGAGGCCTCGGTATCGGTGCGCTTGATATTGGAACCGGTGACACGCACGGCGGCCAGGGTATTGGCGTCGCCAACGGCGTCGGCGGAGTTTTCGGCGGCGGCGGACAAAGGCGCGGCCAGAGCGACGGCCAGGGCCGCCACGAGCAGGGTGTGCTTGGGCATGACGATGTGGGGAGGTGGTAAGGACGACGAAGTTCCGCAGTAGTCCATGCCTGGCCCGGGTCCGGCCAATAACATCTCTTCATACGGATATAAGAGAAGCTATCATCTCTTCATCCGGATGGAAAGAGTTACTTCACGAAAGCCCGACATCCACTCAGGATGGTCGGCCACCTGCGGCGTACAATTGCGCCATGGAAATCTTCAAAGTCTTCATGCTCGAGGCGGCGCACCGCCTTCCCAACGTGCCGCCGGGGCACAAGTGCGCGCGCCTGCACGGCCACTCGTTCCGGGTGGAACTGAGGGTCGAGGGCGAGCCCGGCGCGCAGACCGGCTGGATCATGGACTTCGGCGACGTCAAGGCGGCCTTCCAGCCCATCTATGACCGCCTGGACCATCACTACCTCAACGACATCCCCGGCCTGGAGAACCCGACCAGCGAGAACCTGGCGGTGTGGATCTGGAACGAACTCAAGCCCAGCCTGCCGGCGCTGAGCGAGATCACCGTACACGAAACCTGCACCTCCGGCTGCCGCTACCGCGGTCCGACGGCCTGATCAACTCATTGATCTGAAAGGTTTTTCAAAGGCGCCCTGAGCGCCTTTGTTATTTTTGTTGCATTGCCGCATCAAGGGCGTATGCTGCAATGCATCAAGCCACTCCCTGATGCCCCATGGCCGCCGCCTTCAGCGATCGCTTCAGTGATGCCACCCGCCAGCTCGCCGCCGCTGCAACCCGCGCGAACCGGTTGGCGTTGGAGAACGCGGAAAGCATGTTCGGCGTGCAGTTGAAGGCGATGGAGCGCAACCTGACCGCGACCGGCGGCTGGCTGGGTGAACTGGCCCGCAGCGACGACGCGGCCGGGATGCTCAACAGGGGCGCACAGCTGTGGCAGGACAACCTGCAGCGGCTGGGCCAGGCCCAGCAGGATGTGGTCGGTCTCGGCCTGCAGGCCAGCAAGGCCTGGTCCGAACTGGTGCAGGGTTACAACGAATCAACGGCGGACGCGAACAGTCACTGACGCGACGCAACGCTCATTGCATGGGTCCCTCCCCCCATGCAATCCGGACCCGGCAGATCCCTCCCTCTGCCGGGTCTTTTTTTGCCTGGCTTCTGGATTGAATAGCGCTTCCTCGCTTGGACTCTCTGCGAACTGATGGGCCCCGCCGGGGCGGGCAGGGGCCTGGGCAAATGTCCGCCGGCGCCGGCCGTTGGCCGTCACCTCCTCCTTTACTTTGCCCAGGCCCCTGCCCGCCCCGACGAGGTTCGGCTTGCGGCGGCCAAGGCACCGAGCAGGCTGCCTTCAATAAAGCGCCGATAGATTTCGAACGCAGGGCGGAGACCCTTGCGTACGAAGTAAAGGGGGAGGTGACGGCCAACGGCCGGCGCCGGAGGACATTCGTACGCAAGGGCCTCCGCCCTGCGCCACGCAGAATGAACCCACCGCACGCGTGCCTTCGTTTCGATTCGCCGCGAATTGAAGGGCCCCGCCGGGGCAGGCAGGGGTCTGGGCAAATGTCCCCCGGGCGCCGGCCGTTGGCCGTCACCTCCTCCTTTACTTTGCCCAGACCCCTGCCCGCCCCGACGAGGTTCGGCTTGCGGCGGCCAAGGCACCGAGCAGGCTGCCTTCAATAAAGCGCCGATAGATTTCGAACGCAGGGCGGAGGCCCTTGCGTACGAAGTAGAGGGGGAGGTGACGGCCAACGGCCGGCGCCGGAGGACATTCGTACGCAAGGGTCTCCGCCCTGCGCCCCGCAGAACAAACCGCGAACGAACCTCAGCGCCCGCGACCACCGTGCCAGTGCTGGTGCCACGCCTGGAACATCAGCACGTTCCACAGGTGCGTGTGCCACTTGCGCTCGCCGCGCAGGAACGCTTCCCAGATGCCGCGCACGCGCGCCGCATCGAAACAGCCCTGGTTGCGCAGCAGCTGCGGGTCCAGCAGCGCCTCCGCCCAATCGCGCAATGGACCGGCCAGCCAGCGCGCCATCGGCGGGCCAAAGCCGCGCTTGGGACGGTACACCAGCGGCTCGGGCAGGTAGCGTGCCAACAGGTGCTTCAGAATCAGTTTGTGTTCGCCATCGTGGTATTTCAGGTGCTGCGGCAGGCGCCAGGCCAGTCGCACCACCTCCATGTCCAGCAGCGGCGCACGGGTTTCAACGCCCGCCGCCATGCCCGCACGGTCAACCTTGGCGAGAATGCCCTCGGCCAGGTCCATGCGGAAATCCAGCAACTGGATGCGCGCTTCGGCCGGCAGCGCCGTGTCCTGCTGCTGGAAGATCGTCACCGGTTCACGCGCGCCCAGCACCACCTGCGCCGGCTGCCGCCAGCGGGTCACCCGCTGCAGGTAGTGGCCTTCCACATCGTTGGCAGCAACCTCGGCCACCAATGCACGCCATCCTCCGAGGCGACCACGCTCAGCGTTCATGCGGTTGCCGCTGCGCCGCGCCAGGTCGCGTACCCAGTCCGGCAAGCCGCCGCACAGGCGCGCATTGCGCAGCGCGCGGCCATAGCTGGGGTGGCCGAAGAACAGTTCATCGCCACCGTCACCGGTCAGCGCCACCGGCTTGCGTGCCCCCAGCAGTTCACTGGCCAGCAGCGTCGGCAGCTGCGACGCGTCGGCGAACGGTTCGCACCAGACCTGCGGCAGGCGCTGCAGCAGATCCAGGCCCTGGCGCGCGTCCATGCGGTGCAGGTGATGCTGCACACCCAGATGGCGCGCGACCTGCGACGCCCAGTCGCTCTCGTCATGTCCCGGATCGTCGAAGCCGACCGTCCATGCTTCGATCGGCAGGGTGGATTGGGCCTGCATCATCGCCGTCACCAGCGAGGAGTCGGTGCCACCGGACAGGAACGCGCCACAGGCCAGCGGCGAGTGCATGCGTGAAGCGATGGCTTTCTGAAGTACCGCCTCAAGCTGATCGGTGGCCTGTTCCAGGCTCGGCGCCGGTTGCAGCGGCTCCTGCAATGCACGCTGCATTGCTTCGCGTGCGCACCAGTAACGCGCGCCCCCCTGCGCGGCCTGGCTGGAGCAACCCGCGGCATGGTCGCTGAGATCGATGCGCAGCATCGCGCCCGCCACCAGCTTGTGGATGCCGCGGTAGATGGTGTGCGGCGCCGGCACATAGTCGTGGCGCAGCAGCAGGCTCAGCGCATCCTGGTCGATGCTCGGGGCGAACCCGGCGAAAGCCTGCAGCGCCTTCAACTCCGAGGCGAACAGAAACCGGCCCTGGCACCAGCCGTAATACAGCGGCCGCTCGCCCACCGGATCACGGGCCAGCCACAGCACGCGCGACTCGCGGTCCCAGACACTGAAACCGAAGGCGCCCTCGATACGCGCCAGCGCCCGCTGCACGCCCCATTCGACGATCGCCTGCAGCAGCAGCCGTGCATCGCTGCAGCTGCGTGGCAGATCGCGCAACTGCGCCTGCAGGTCAGCGCGGTTGTACAGGCGGCCGTCCAGGCACAGCACGTAGCGACCGCAGTCCGAGCTGAGCGGCTGCAACGGCGTATCGGTCGGCGCCCGGCAGTGGCCCAGCGCGAGGCCGGCCTCGGCGTCGGTCCAGTAGCCGATGCGCCCCCGGCCGCGCTGCTGCAGGGCGCGCAGCATTGGCGCCAGCTGCTGCAGCAGCTGCTCGTCCTCGGCGGGCGGCAGCCAGGCCCCGACCACGCCGCTCATCGGGAGCCTCCGCACTGGCGGCGGCGGTACGGGTTCAGCAGGCAGGGGGCGGCGGGCGACATGGGGACGGCACGCGGAGCGGAGAAGACTCCATGCTCGGCCGCAGGCCCCGTCGCGTCAGTCGCTTTGCTGTCAGCGATCGTCACCCGCCGTATCACGAAGGTAACGTTTTGTAACAGCGGCAGGCTATGCTGGGCGGCAAGTCGTTGCCGGGACTGAGACCCGGCCCGTGCGCCAGCAACCCCGGCTGAATGGCGCCCGCCCCCGGCACCCGGGCGGCCCGATGGCTGGGATAGCATCGCCGCGCTCGTGCCGTGGCGGTACGTCTGCGCCTACGGAGGCCTTGGAAATGCTGGATATCGTACTGGTCGAAGACGATGCCCGCCTGGGAACGATGGTCAGTGACTACCTGCAGCGGCATGGCTACCAGGTCGCCCATGAACGCAGCGGCGAGCGGGCAGTGGCCCGGATCCTGGCCGAAAAGCCGGCGCTGGTGCTGCTCGATGTCGGCCTGCCCGACCAGGATGGTTTCGAAGTGTGTCGGCAGATCCGCCCTCACTATGACGGCATCATCTGCGTGCTGACCGCCCGCACCGACAACATTGACCAGGTGCTGGGACTGGAGCTGGGGGCCGACGACTACATCGGCAAACCGATCGAACCGCGGGTGCTGCTGGCGCGGCTGCGCGCCCACCTGCGCCGCCACCGCCGGGTCGAACCGCGTGACGGCAGCCTGCGCTTCGGCGAGCTGAACATCGACCCGTCCACACGCAACGTGCACCTGCAGGGCAGCCTGCTGGAGCTGACCACGGCCGAGTTCGACCTGCTGTTCCTGCTGGCCAGCAACGCCGGCCAGATCCTGGACCGCGACGCGCTGCTGCGCGGCCTGCGTGGCATCGCCTTCGACGGCCTGGACCGTTCGATCGATGCCCGCATCTCGCGCCTGCGCCGCAAACTGGGCGACAACCCCGAGCAGCCGGAACGGATCAAGACCGTCCGTGGCCGCGGCTACCTGTTCAGCCGCTCGGCATGGGGATGAAGCGCACGCCCTCGGCGATGCGCGGCCACGCCTTCCACTTCCTGCGCTACGGCGTCGGCTTCCTGGTCGCCCACCTGTTGTTGATCGTGCTGGGCCTGTGGGCCTGGGATGCCCTGCTGGAAGACCGCACGGAAGCTGGTCTGCAGGCCGAGATGCGTGGCACCCATGCGCTGCTGCAGCACCGTTTCGCCGAAACCCCGCGCGACCAGTGGCCGGTGCTGGCACGCGAACTCGACGCCGATTTCGCCTACGCGCTGCGCATGGTGCCGCTGGCTGAGGCAGTGAGGGCGTTGCCGGCCAGCCAACGTCCGCCGTTCAACAACGGCCGCGTGCAGATCGACCTGGAGCACATGCGCAGCCTGCAGCGCATCGGTGACAGCGACTACGCGGTGATCCTGGGGCCGCTGGACGAAGCGCTGCCGGACGAGGGCTGGCAGGACAGCGAAGTGTCCGGCGTGGCGATCCTGCTGCTGATCCTGATGGTGGCGGTGGCACTGCCGATGTACGTGATGGTCTATCGGTTGTGGCGCGACGTCTCGCAGCTGGCACAGGCGGCCAGGCAGATGCGCGATGGCCAGTTGGACACGCGAGCGCCACGTGCGGGCACCGCGCTGGTGCGGCCACTGGCCAATGCCTTCAACCACATGGCCGAGCAGCTGCAGCAGCTGCTGGAAAGCCAGCGTGTGCTGGCGCAGGCGGTGGCGCACGAAGTGCGCACGCCATTGGCGCGGATGCGTTTCGGCCTGGCCGACCTGGAGGACACCGCGCTGGATGATGGGCAGCGCGATGCACTGGGCGGATTGCGCGCCGATGTGGATCGGCTGCAGCACCTGACCGATGCCGGCGTCGAGTACGCCGCACTGGGCCGCTGCCATCAGCCGACCCGCCAGCGCCTGCAGCTGGCGGCGCTGGTGCGTGGCGTGGTCGCCCAGTTCGCGCCGCTGCCGATGCCGGTGCAGCAGGCGCTGTCGCCGGTGCGCCTGGTCAACGTCAACCGGCACATGCTGGAGCTGGCACTGCGCAACCTGCTCGGCAATGCACTGCGTTACGCGCGCCGGCAGATCCGTATTGCCAGCACCGTCAATGACGGCTGGCTATGCCTGCAGGTGGAGGACGACGGGCCCGGCATCGCACCCGAACTGCGCGGTCAGGTACTGCAGCCCTACGTCCGGCTGGACCCGGGCAGTCCCGGCTTCGGCCTCGGCCTGGCGCTGGTGCAGGTGGTGGCCGACAAGCATGGCGGCCACGTCGAAGTGACCGATTCGGCGCTCGGCGGTGCCTGCATCCGCCTGCACCTGCCGCTGGAGAACGGCGGCATCGTCGAATGCGAAGCGGCCTGCTAGGCCGCCGGTTCCGCACGCGGCAAGGCAAACACGAACAGCGCGCCACGCTCGCTGTCGCGCAGTTCGATGCGGCGGCCGTGCAGCTGCACGATGCGCTGCACGATCAACAGCCCCAATCCGCCGTTCTCGCCGCGCCGCGCGCCCAACGCGGCCGGTGCCTGGAACAGCTGGGTGCGCAACGCCGGCGCGACCCCTGGGCCGTCATCGGCCACGCTGACCTCCACGCTGTCGGGAGTCGCACGCAGGCGCACCTCGATCTGTCCACCGTCGGGTGCATGGCGCAGCGCGTTGTCGAGCAGGTTGGTCAACACCCGTTCGACCAGGCCCAGGTCGGCGCGCACCAGCGGCAGGCCCGGCGGGAACGCCGCGTGCAGCTGCTGGCCCCGCGCCTGTGCCGCCAGTTCGAACTTCTGCAGCACGTCCTGCAGCAGCTCCGGTAGTGCGAACACCTCCCACTCCAACCGCACTTCGCCATGTTCCAGCCGCGCCAGCTCGAACAGCGCGCGCGCCAGCCGTCCGACCTTGGCGCTCTGTGCCAGCGCGATGCCGAGATAGCGGCGGCGCTCGTCCGCTGACAGCGTGGCGTCCTTCAACGCCAGCGTTTCCAGGTAGCCATGCAGCGACGAAAGCGGCGTGCGCAGGTCGTGCGAGATGTTGGCGACCAGTTCGCGGCGCTGCAGGTCCTGCTGGCGCAGCTGCTGCCACTGCTCGCCCAGCCGCTGCGCCATCTGCGCGTGCGCGTGTTCGAGGATCACCAGCTCGTCGCGCTCACCGGGGCGCAGCGGCTCCGGCGGTGGCAACGGCGTGGGTGCGTCGATGTCGAAGGCCTGGATGCGCCGGGTCAGCCGCCGCAGCGGACGGGTCACCCAGTAGAACGCCACCAGCCCGGCCAGCAGGCCGAGGCCACCGACCAGCACCACCGACCACAGCGTGGTGTTCCACTGGCTGCCGGCGGCAAGATCGTCGGCCAGCATCTGCCGGTGCTCGCCGACCAGCACCACGTACACGTAGCCCGCCGGCCGGCCCTGCACGATCAGAGGTGCCGCGCTGAACACCTTGCGACCATTCGCGCTGCGCGGGTCATCGCCGAGGATCGGCAACGGCGCACCGGCCAGCAGGCGGCGCAGCGGCGCCACGTCCACCCGGTTTCGCACCAGGTGCCCACTGGGTGCATCGTGGCCGAGGATGCGACCCTGGTCATCCAGCAGGTAGACCTCGACGCTGGGGTTGACCGCCATCAACTGGCCGAACAACGCCCGCACCGCCGCATCACGCATGCCGCTGGTATCCATCAGCTCGCTGCGCTGGGCGATGTGCTCGGCCAGGCCCAACGACAACCGCTGTACCACCTCCTGCTCGTGGCGGGTATTGGCACGCATCTGCAGTGCAAGCAGCGCCATGCAGCACGTCAGCATCAGCGCAGCGGTCACCACTGCCAGCTTCTGCCACAGGTTCGGCTTGATCATGCCGCCGCTCCGGCCGGGTCGACCAGCTTGTAGCCACGGCCCCATACCGTCAGCAGCCGCCGTGGATTGGCCGGATCGGGCTCGATCTTGCTGCGCAGGCGGTTGATATGGGTGTTGACCGTATGCTCGTAGCCGTCGTGCTGGTAGCCCCAGACCTGGTTGAGCAGTTCCATGCGCGCGAACACCTGGTCCGGGTGACGGGCGAAGAACAACAGCAGGTCGAACTCGCGCGGGGTCAGCTCCAATGGTTTGCCATCCACCGAGGCGGTGCGCGCGACCGGGTCCAGCTGCAGTCCCCCCAGCTCGATCGCGCCGGCATCGATGCGTGCGCTCTGCGCCATCGCCTCGGCGCGGCGCAGCAGCGCGCGCACGCGTGCCACCAGTTCCGGCATCGAGAAGGGTTTTGCAAGGTAATCGTCCGCGCCCAGTTCCAGGCCGACGATGCGCTGGGTTTCGCTGCCGCGCGCACTGATGATGATGATCGGCACATACCGCGCCATCGCGCGTGCGCGCTGGCACACCTGCAGCCCGTCCACGCCGGGCAGCATCACGTCCAGCACCAGCGCATCCCAGGGACCTTCCTGCTCGAGCAGGCGCAGGCCGGCATCGCCGCTGGCAGCATGGGCGACGTCGTAGCCCTCATCGCCCAGGTGCATGCGCAGCAGGTCGGCGATGTGGGCATCGTCTTCAACGATCAGCACGCGTTTGGTCGACATCGTCAGCTCAAGGCCAGTGGGGAGGCGGGTTGCATTGTGGCGCGGGACGGCCGCCGATACCTCACGAAAAATTGAATCCTGCGTGAGGATTCGTTGACCCGGGCGGGCGCAGCATGGCCCCGTCACCCCCTTCCCGGAGTCCGCCATGTCCTTGTCCCGCCGCCATCTGCTGGGCCTGGGCGGTGTTGCCACCGCCGCCGGCCTGCTCGGCCTGGGGGCCTGCAGCCGCGCCGCCCCCGCCGCCGCCGAAGCGCGCCCGTCGCGACAGTTCGAGGTCATGCACAGCGATGCCGACTGGCGCCAGCGCCTGACCCCGGCGCAGTACGCGGTGCTGCGCCAGCAGGCCACCGAACGGCCGTGGAGCAGCCCGCTCAACAAGGAACACCGCCAGGGCACCTTCGCGTGTGCCGGCTGTGCGCTGCCGCTGTTTTCCTCGTCCACCAAGTTCGAGAGCGGCACCGGTTGGCCCAGCTTCTGGGCGCCGCTGCACAACGCCATCGGCGAAGACCGCGACGTCACCTTCGGGATGCTGCGGGTGGAGGTGCACTGCCGTCGCTGCGGTGGCCACCTCGGCCATGTGTTCAACGATGGGCCTCGCCCGACCGGGCTGCGCTACTGCATGAACGGTGCAGCGATGGTGTTCGTTCCCGGCGCCACGGATGGCACTGCCGACGGCTGGCGGGTGCCGGTCGGTTCTTCCCCTGTTTCCGGAGCCTGACGATGCTGCTGTTGCTGCTTGCCTACCTGGGGGGCGCGCTCACCCTGCTCAGCCCCTGCATCCTGCCGGTGCTGCCGTTCGTGTTCGCGCGTGCCGACCGTCCGTTCCTGCGCAGCACGCTGCCATTGCTGCTGGGCATGGCGCTCACCTTCACCGTGGTCGCCAGCCTGGCCGCGGTGGGCAGCCAATGGGTAGCACAGGCCAACCAGGTCGGGCGCTGGATCGCCCTGCTGCTGATGGCGCTGTTCGCGGTCGCCCTGCTGTGGCCACGACTGGCCGACCATCTGCTGGCGCCGTTCCAGCGCGTGGGTGCCCGTCTGAGCGCGCGCGCCGATGCCGCGGATGCCGCTGGGCGCGGCGGCGCGTGGACCTCGCTGCTGATCGGCATCGCCACCGGCCTGCTGTGGGCACCGTGTGCAGGTCCGATCCTCGGCCTGGTGCTGACCGGTGCCGCCCTGCATGGTGCCAGCGCTGGCACCAGTGGGCTGCTGCTGGCGTATGCGCTGGGCGCGATCACTGCGCTGGCGCTGGCGGTATGGGTGGGTGGCCGCGTGTTCCGTGCGCTGCAGGCGCGGCTTGGCCTCGGCGATGTGCTGCGCAAGGTGCTGGGCGTGGCCGCCTTGCTGGCGGTGGTGGCAATCGGCCTGGGCTGGGATACCGGCCTGCTGACCCGTCTATCCACGGTCAGCACTGCGCGTATCGAGCAGGGCCTGCTGGACGCGGTACCCGGCGCGCAGCCGGCGGCACCACCGATGATGATGATGGCCGGTGCCAACGCCGCTGGCGATGCACCGCTGCCGGTCGAGGGAACCCTGCCCGCGCTGGGCGGGGCCACCGGCTGGCTCAACAGCCCACCGCTGACGGCCCAGCAGCTGCGCGGCAAGGTGGTACTGGTCGACTTCTGGACCTACTCCTGCATCAACTGCCTGCGTGCGATGCCGTTCGTGCACGAATGGGAGCGCCGCTACCGCGACCACGGCCTGGTGGTGATCGGCGTGCACACGCCGGAATTCGCCTTCGAGCGTGACCCGCGCAACGTCATGAAGGCGGTGCAGCAGCTGAAGGTCGAGTACCCGGTGGCGCTCGACAACCAGTACACGATCTGGCGCGCGTTCAACAACCGCTACTGGCCGGCGCAGTACTTCGTCGATGCGCAGGGCAACATCCGCGGCCACCAGTTCGGCGAAGGCAACTACGCGCGTTCGGAACAGATGATCCGTCGCCTGCTGACCGAAGCCGGGCAGGCCAACCTGCCGCCGCCTGCCGATCCTGCGGCCGCCGACCTGAAAGGCGTGGCCGTGCAGGCCGACATGGGCAACCTGCGTTCGCCGGAAACCTATCTGGGCCACGCCCGTGCCGAGCAGTTCGCCTCGCCCGGCGGACAGCGCAGCAACAGCGCGTTCGACTACACGCTGCCGACCACCCTGGCGCTGAACCAATGGGGACTGTCGGGGCGCTGGACCGTCACCGATGAAGCCGCACAGCTGCAGCAGGCCGGTGGCCGCATTGCCTTCCAGTTCCATGCGCGTGACCTGCACCTGGTGCTGGCGCCCAGCCGCGACGGCACGCCGGTGCGCTTCCGCGTCTGGCTGGATGGCAAGGCGCTGCCCGCTGCCGATGCCGGTAGTGATGTCGGCGCCGATGGCAGTGGCGTGGTCGACGAGCATCGCCTGTACCAGCTGGTACGCCAGCGCGGCACGGTCGGCCCGCATCGCTTCGAGATCGAATTCCTCGATGCGGGCGTGCAGGCCTATGCCTTCACCTTTGGTTGAACCGGGAGCACATGATGAAACTCTCCTTTGAACAGGGCATCGCCGCCGGTGTTGCCGGCCTGGTGGCCATGGCATTGATTGCCGGGGTGCTGCTGGTCGATCACGGCGCGGCTGCGGCGCCGTTCGAAGCCAGCGCGCAGATCCAGGCACTGCCGGCCCCCACCGGCGATGCGGCGTTCCGCGATGACGCCACCCACGCCAGCGTGGTGTTTGCCGGCGGTTGCTTCTGGGGCGTGCAGGGCGTGTTCCAGCACGTCAAGGGCGTGAGCAATGCGGTGTCCGGCTATATCGGTGGCAGTGCAGCCAATGCCCGCTATGAGCGCGTCAGCGGTGGCCAGACCGGCCATGCCGAAGCCGTAAAGATTGACTACGACCCGCGCCAGGTCAGCTATGGCCAGCTGATGCAGGTGTTCTTCTCGGTGGTGCACGACCCGACCCAGCTCGATCGACAGGGCCCGGACCATGGCAGCCAGTACCGCTCGGCGATCTTCAGTGATGACGCCCGCCAGCAGGCGGCCAGCCGTGCCTACATCGCCCAGCTCGGCCAGGCCGGCAGCTACCGCGCACCGATCGTCACCCAGCTGGTCAGCGGCCAGCGCTTCTACCCGGCCGAGAGCTACCACCAGAACTACATGACCAACTACCCGCAGGCCGCCTACATCCGCTACTACGACGCACCGAAGCTGGCGGCCCTGGCCAGGCAGTTTCCGGCGCTGTACCGGCGCGAGGCGGTGCTGGTGCCGATGCGCTGACGGCATTTCCCCTGGGGCTGATCGGTGCTCGGCTCTACACACAAAAAAAGACGCACGGCGGTCCCGCCGTGCGCTTGGAATGCGCCGGCCACGCCCCGATCAGGCCCGGCCGACGACGACATGCTAGGCTCGCCATCATCATGGGTACAGCATCAGATGGCGGGATGTTCGATGGATACAGATGACCAGGTCACGATGATCCCTCCACGCTACCAGCGGCTCTCCGACGAACTGGCCGAGGCCATCCACGGCGGTCGCCTTCCGGTCGGCAGCCGCCTGCCTTCACTGCGGCAGATGGCGTCGCAGCGCAGGCTCAGCCTCAACACGGTGATCGCGGCATATCGCCAGCTGGAAGATGCCGGGCTGGTGATTCCGCGGCCGAAGGCGGGCTTCGAAGTCGCGCCGCGGCTGTCGGTGCCGGAGCGTTCGCTGCGCGACACCCCGTCCGCGCCCACTGCGCCGCTGCAGCAGGTGCTGATGGCCCGGGTACTGGAAGCACAGCGCCGCCCGGGTGTGGTCGACCTGGCCTTCGCCGGCCCACGTGGTCGCCAGTTCTATCCCGGCGCGCAGCTGGCCCGGCATACCGCGCAGGTGCTGCGCCACGGCCAGCAGACGGTGGAGACCTATGCGAGACCCAACGGCTCCCCCCGGCTGCTGGCGCAGATCGTGCGCCGCAGTCCGCGCATGGGCCTGCACACCCACGCCGAGCGACTCCTGCTGACCCATGGTGCGATGGAGGCCCTGCAGCTGGCGTTGCGCGCGGTCACCCAGCCCGGTGACGCAGTGGGCATCGAGGCGCCGTCCTACTTCAACCTGTATCCGTTGCTGGCCAACCTCGGCCTGCAGGCCATCGAGTTGCCCACCCACCCGCAGCACGGGCTGGATGTGGATGCACTGGATGCGCTGCTGGAGCACACGCCGCTGGCCGCACTGGTGGTGATGCCGACCGTGCACAACCCGCTCGGCTGCACCATGCCGACCGCCGCCAAACAACGCCTGGCCGAGCTGGTCAACGCACGGCAGCTGCCCCTGATCGAGGATGCGGTGTACGCCGAGCTGCAGTTCTGCGAGCCGCCGGCACCCTTGCTGAAAGCCTTCGATCGCGATGGCTGGGTGATGGTGGTCGGTGGCTTCTCAAAGACACTGGCGCCGGATTACCGCATCGGCTGGCTGGATGGCGGCCGCTTCGCAGAGCGCATCGCGCTGCTGAAGTTCCAGTCCACCGGCGGCGAGCCGCAGCTGCTCGGCGATGCGGTGGCCGCGTATCTGGAAGCAGGCAGCTACGAGCACCATCTGCATCGCATGCGCCGCCTGTACCGCGAACAGGTGGGACGGCTGCGCCAGCTGGTAGCCGAGCATTTCCCGGCAGGCACCCGCGCCACCGAACCACAGGGCGGATTCCTGCTGTGGCTGGAACTGCCGGGCGTGGACACGCGCGAGCTGTTCGAGCGAGCGCTGCAGGAGGACATCGTGTTCATGCCCGGCCAGGTCTATTCGCGTGGCGCGCGCTATCGCCACTGCCTGCGGCTGTCGTGCTGCCAGAGCCTGGATGCACGCTTCATCGGTGCGGTGGAACGGCTGGGTGCGATCGCGCGGGAGCTGGCAGTGCGCCAGCTCCTGTAGAGCCGAGCCTACGCTCGGCTGCCCTTCGCTGACGGTCCCCGCTGAGCCGAGCATGGGCTCGGCTCTACAGGAAGCAGGTCAGTCGAGCAGGTGCGTACTCAGGATCTGACCATCCGCCCCCGGCAGATGCGGCAGCCGTCCCCAGCACGGCATCGGCAGGCGCTGCTGCAGCGTGGCGATGTTCTCGTCCTGGCGCTGCATCGCCGGGTCGATGTGGTTGCCGATCCAGCCCAGGCAGTCCACGCCGCTGGCCTGCAGTGATTGCGCAGTCAACCGCGCGTGGTTGACGCAGCCCAGCCGCATGCCCACCACCAGCAGCACCGGCAGCTGCAGCGCACGCACCAGGTCGAGCTGGTCCAGCGTGGCCGAGACCGGCGCCAGCCAACCGCCCACGCCCTCCACCACGACGATATCGGCCTTCGCGCGCAGGCGTTCGAACGCGGCCACGATCGGCGCCAGCTCCACCTGCACGCCGTCCTCGGCAGCGGCCAGCTCCGGTGCCAGTGGCTGCCGCAGCGCATAGGGATTCAGATCGGCATAGTCCGGCACCGGCCAGCTGGCCGCCTGCAGCGCCAGCGCGTCCTCGTTGCGCAGGCCCTGCCCCAGATCCTCGCTGCCGCTGGCCACCGGCTTCATGCCCACTGCACGCAGGCCACGCTGGCGCAGTGCATGCAGCAGCGCGGTGCTGGCCGCGGTCTTGCCGATTTCGGTATCGGTGCCGGTAACGAACAGGGCGGGCGGCAGCGTAGCGGGCAACGGCATCGATGGGCTCCAACAGGGCAACAGTGTGTGCATTATCGCCGGCCCGGTGCACTTGCTAGACTGCGGGCATGTTCGCCAATGCCTCGCTCACCGGCAGCAAGCCGGAACAATACGCCCAGTTGCTGGAACAGGCCCGTGGCCTGGTCTACGCCGAGTCCGACCGCATCGCCAACGCGGCCAACCTCTCCGCACTGGTCTATCACGCCCTGCCCGACCTGAACTGGGTGGGCTTCTACCTGTATGACGGCAAGGAACTGGTGGTTGGCCCGTTCCAGGGCCTGCCGGCCTGCGTGCGCATCCCGCTGGACAAGGGTGTGTGCGGTGCCGCCGCCAGCCAGCGCGTAACCCAGCGCGTGGACGACGTCGATGCCTTCCCCGGCCACATCGCCTGCGATTCGGCCTCGCGTTCGGAGCTGGTGGTGCCGCTGCTGCGCGGCGATGAACTGATCGGCGTGTTCGATATCGACAGCCCGAAGGTCGGCCGCTTCGACGCCGACGATCAGGCCGGCCTGGAAGCCATCGCCCGCGTGTTCGTCGAGGCACTGGGATGAGCGCACCGAAGCTGCGCAACATCGGCCCGAAGAGTGCAGCCTGGCTGCGCCAGGTCGGGCTGCGCAGCCGCGAGGACCTGGTTGCGATCGGCGCAGTCGGCGCCTTCGTCAAGGTCAAGCGGGCCGGCTTCAAGCCCAGCCTGAACCTGCTGTACTCGCTGGAAGGCGCATTGCTGGACTGCCACTGGCAGGAGCTGAGCGAGCCTCAGCGTGAAGCGCTGGTGCAGGACTATGAGGCGCGCATCGCCGCGCATCCGCTGAAGGCGGCCGGCCCGGCGTCGGGCCCGGTGCATGAGCAGCGCTTCGATGCCGACGATGACGCCGAGGACAACGTGGCCGAGCGCGCGGACGAGGATTGAGCCGCGCCCTCCTGTATAGCCGAGCCCACGCTCGGCTGGCCTTTCTGATCGAAGTGCAGCCGAGCATGGCTCGGCTCTACAAGAGCAGCTCAGGGCTGCTGCAGTTCCAGCAGCTCGCCCACCAGCCCGACCTCGCCCCGCTCCAGCCACACCCGCAGGCGCGTGCCGTGGTCGATGCGCAGGGCCCAGCACAGCGACATCGGCAGGCCGCAGACCTGCGACAACACCATGCGCAGCGGGCCACCATGGCTGACCACCAGCGTCGGCACCGGATCATCATCATCGAGCAGGCGATCCAGCGCGCGCGCGATACGCCGCTCGAAATGACCCCAGCTCTCGCCGTTCGGCGGCGGGAACGCATGCGGATCGGCGTGGAAGGCGGCCAGCGCATCTTCCGGCAGGTCGAACAGCGACTGCCCGTCCCAATCGCCGAAATCCAGTTCTTCCCATTCCTCGTCCGCTTCGACGTCCAGCCCGCGTGGGGTGGCCAGCGCCATCGCCGTGTGCAGCGCGCGCAATCGCGGTGAACTGATCACCCGCTCCCAGCGTTGCTCGGCATAGGCGTCGACCAGCTCCTGTGGCAGGCCGGCCAGCTGCGGTGGATCGCTGCGGCCATCTAGGAACTCATCGCGACCGTTGCCGGCGTGGCGGACCAGGTCGAGGATCATGCGTGCGTCCCGGACGGGCGACGCAGGTACAACGGAGAACGGGCAGACATCGGTAACGGCACCACGGGATCGAGCAACCATTCTAAAGGCACAGCTCTAAAGGCACAGCAAAGGCAGCCGCGCAGCCGCGACGCAACGGGACGGCCTGCGATGCCGTAGACTGCGCGCACTTCCAGGTGACCTGCGGCCGTGGCCGGCAGGTTGAAACGGGAAGCCGGTGACGCGTGATTCCACGCCAGGCCGGCGCTGCCCCCGCAACGGTAAGCACGTCAGTTCCAGGCAACACCGCCACTGTGCCGCAGGCATGGGAAGGCGCCTGGACGGTGGCCTCGCGCCACCCGGCGGCAAGCCCGGAGACCGGCCCGGAAGCCTCAGGTCGCGATGCGGTGGGCATGGCGCTGGATGACCGTGGCGTGCGCTGCGGCATCGGCGCGTGCCTGCCTTCGCGGCTCCTCCCCTTCGCCACGCGGGCGTGCGTGGCACCTGGAGTCCCCCATGAAGCTGCAGTCCCGAATGCTGTCCCTGGCCGTACTGGCCGCCCTGCCCGCGCTGGCACAGGCCGCCGATGACACCACCGCGCTCGACCAGATCCTGGTCACCGCCACGCGCACCCCGATCGCCCTGCAGGACAGCATCGCGCCGGCCCAGGTGATCGACCGCGCGCAGATCGAATCCAGCCAGGCCACCTCGCTGCAGGAACTGCTGCGCGGCCGCGCCGGCATCAACCTGACCAATGCCGGTGGGCTCGGCAAGCAGAGCTCGCTGTTCCTGCGCGGCACCAACTCGGGCCACACCGTGGTGCTGGTCGACGGCGTGCGCATCAACAGTGCCGACCTCGGCCTGGCGATGTACCAGGACCTGCCGCTGGCGCAGATCGAGCGCGTGGAAATCGTGCGTGGCCCGCAGTCGAGCCTGTACGGCGCCGATGCCATTGGCGGCGTGATCCAGATCTTCACCCGCCGCAACCAGGGTGATTTCGCCCCGCACTTCCAGCTCGGTGGCGGCAGCAACGGCCTGCGCGAAGCCAGCGGCGGGATCGGTGGCGGGACTGAACGCGGCTGGTTCGGCGCCGACATCGCCTACCAGCATTCCGATGGCATCGATGCCTGCCGCGGCTCGGCAACGCTGTTCACCGGCTGCTTTGCCGACGAACATGACCGCGATGGCTACCGCAACCTGTCCAAGAGCCTGCGCGGTGGCTACACCTTCAACGACCAATGGAGCGTGGAAGGCAGTGCATTGCGTGCCGACGGAAAGAACCATTACGACGGCTACTACAACTATTCGGAAACCCGCCAGCAGGTGCTGGCCGGCAAGGTGCGCTACACCCCGTCCGACCGCCTGGCGTTCACCGCCAATGTCGGGCGCAGTGACAACGAGTCGGACAACTTCGGTGACTTCGGTGCCCGTGGCAGCGCTCAGACCCACCGCGACAGTGCCTCGCTGCAGGGTGACTTCGCCTTGGCCGAAGGCCAGCTGCTGAGCACCGGCGTGGACTGGAGCGAAGACAACCTGGATGGCAGCAGTGCCGGATATCGGGTCGACAGCCGCCGCAACACCGGCGTGTTCGTGCAGTACCAGGGACGCTTCGGCCGCCACCAGCTGCAGGCCAGCGCGCGCAACGACGACAACCAGCAGTTCGGCAACCACGCCACGGGGAGCCTCGGCTGGGCGATGGAGCTCGGCCACGGCCTGCGTGTCAATGCCAGTTACGGCACCGCGTTCAAGGCGCCGACCTTCAGCGACCTGTATGACCCGTGGAGCGGTGTGCCGACGTTGAACCCGGAGAAGTCCAAGAGCGCCAACCTGGGCGTTTCGCAGCAGGCACAGGGCTGGCACTGGGGCCTGGACGTCTATGAAACCCGCATCGATGATCTGATCACCTACGATGCGGCGACCTTCAGGATGCAGCAGGTGGAGAAGGCGCGCATCCGCGGTGCCGAACTGACCGGTGGCGTGCTGCTGGCCGGCTTCGACATCAACGCCCAGCTGAGCTACACCGACCCACGCAACCGCACCGGCGGCAGCACGCAGTTCGACAACTGGCTGCCGCGTCGTGCACAGCACACCGCGCGCTTTGACATCGACCGGCGTTTCGGGGACTTCCGCGCAGGCCTGACGGTTCAGGGTGCGGGCAAGCGCTATGACGATGCCGCCAACGCGGTGAAGGTGGGGGGGTACGGCACGCTGGATCTGCGCGCCGAGTACGCGCTGACGCCGTCGTGGTCGCTGCTGGCGCGTGCCGCCAACGTGTTCGACCGCAGGTATGAGACGGTGGCGTGGTTCAACCAGCCGGGCCGTGAGTACCAGTTGAGTGTGCGTTACCAGCCGAAATGAAAGAAGGCGCCGGGCATTGCCCGGCGCTTTCTCTGTAGAGCCGAGCCCATGCTCGGCTCAGGCAGCAAAGCAGCCGAGCATGGGCTCGGCTCTACACCGGGACGCCGGCGGTCAACCCCGGCAGTTCGCGCAGGTCGTCGATCACCGCCACCGCATGCGCGGTGGCCAGGTCCAGGCCGCGCGGATAGCCGTAGCGCACCAGCGCGATCGGCATGCCCGCATCTTCGGCGGCGCGGTAGTCGGTCAACGAATCTCCCACCATCAGGCACGCCTGCACCGGCAGCCCGAAGTGCGTGGCGATGTGCCGCAGCGGTTCGCCGCTGGGCTTGCGCTGTGGCAGTGAATCGCCGCCCAGTACCAGCGCGAACGCATCACCGATGCCCAGGTGCTGCAGCAGCGGCGGCACCAGTGCTTCGGGCTTGTTGGTGCAGATCGCCAGTGGCACGTCGCGCGCGCGCAGCTGCGCCAGTGCGTCGGCCACGCCATCGAACAGGCGCGGGCTGCGCAGCAGGCATTCACGGTAGTGCACCATGAACACCGGCATCACCTCGGCCAGGTCGACCTCACGACCGGCGGCGTGCACGGCCTGTTCGACCAGGCGGCGCACCCCGTCGCCGATCCAGCCGAGCACGGTGACTTCCGGCACGCGCGCCATGCCGATGGCTTCCAGCGTGCGGTTCAGCGCTTCGGCGATGTCAGCTGCGCTGTCGACCAGCGTGCCATCGAGATCGAATACGACCAGCGGATAGGGATACGACAAGGGACGACGCCTGTACAACGTGGGGCCGTCCATTGTACGCCGCGCTCTTTCCCCGGAATCCGCCTCAGCCGATCCTGCGTGCGCGGGTGGCAAGAAAGGTGGGCAGGTAACGGTCGATCAGGAAGCGCGGCTTCGGCTGCCAGTCTTCCATGAACCGATCAATCACGAAGCCGGCATCCAGCTGCCCGCCGATCAGTTCGGTCAGGCTGTGGCCAAAGGCCAGCGCATCACCGCGGGCGAGTTTCGCCTCACGCTCTGCGGCGGGCAGGTCTTCCAGGTCCGAATAGGGAATGGCGTACTGCGGCCGGATCAAACCCTGTGCATCCAGCTGCGGATCACGTGCACCGACGAACAGCACCGGGTTGTAGAAACTGGCCATCAACATGCCATCGCGCGCCAGCACGCGGCGGCATTCGGTCCACACCGGGCGCACGTCGGGCACGTACAGGTTGGAGATCGGATGGAACACCACGTCGAAACTGTCGTTGGCGAATACGTGCAGGTCGCGCATGTCGCCCTGCACCGTGCGCAGCTGCAGTCCATCACGCGCAGCGACCCGGCGGTCCTGTTCCAGCTGCCCGTCGGACAGGTCGAACACGGTGACGTCGGCGCCCGCAGCGGCCAGCACGGGGGCCTGCTGGCCACCACCCGAGGCCAGGCACAGGATGCGGCGGCCGCGCACGTCGCCCAGCCAGTCCAGTGGCAGCGCGCGTGGGGTCAGGTGCACCTGCCAGCGGCCTTCGCGCGCGGCGGCAATGGTTGAACTCTCCACCGGGCGCGACCATTCGCGCACTTCGCTGGCCTGGCGGTCCCAGGCAGCACGGTTGTGGTCGATCAAGGCCTGTCCATGGTTCATGTGTTCTCCTTGCCCGGTGGGTGCCAATCCAGATCCTGGAAGGCCGGGCTGGCGAAACACTCGGCCAGGTAATCCAGGAATCGCCGCATGATAGCGGGCTGCTGGCGCCGTGACGCGTACACGGCATGAATGCCGAGCTCGTCCAGACTGAATCCGGGCAGCAGTTCGATCAGCTCGCCGCTGCGCAGCAGTGGCGCCACCTGGTAGGTCGGCAGCATGGCGATCCCGGCACCGGCGCGTACCGCCTCCAGCAGCAGCGAGGCCTCGTTGGCGCTGATGTTGCCGCCCACCGCCACCGACAGCGAACGGCCATCGCGGTGCAGCTGCCACAGGCTCTTGCCGACGTAGTGGTGGGTCAGGCAGTTGTGCGCGGCCAGGTGCTCCGGCGCGGTCGGCGTGCCACGCGCCTGCAGGTACGACGGCGTCGCGCACAGCACCGAGCGGCAGGTAGCCAGCCGCCGCGCGATCAGGCTGGGGTCGATCTGGCGCGCGATGCGCACGGCCAGGTCCACGCGCTCCTCGACCAGGTTCACCGTGCGGTCGACCAGCAGCAGCTCGATGCGCGCCGCCGGATGGCGCGCGACGAAACCGGCCACCGCCCGTGCCAGGTGGCTCTGCCCGAACGACACGCTGGCGGTCACGCGCAGCGTACCGTGCGGCTCGGGATCATCACTGGCCAGCTCCCCCTGCAGTTCTTCGCCGATCGCCAGCATCTGCCGGAAGCGCGCCAGCGCCGCCTCACCCGGGCCGGTCAGGCTGACCCGGCGTGTGGTCCGGTGCAGCAGGCGTGCGCCCAGCCAGCCCTCGACCTCGGCCAGGTAGCGGCTGACCATCGCCCGCGACATGTCCAGCACTTCTGCGGCGGCGGTGAGGCTGCCGCGCTCGGCGACCTCGACAAACACGGCCATGGCGGTCAATCGGTCCATATGCTCGATCCACGCAACAAACAAGCGCGTTATACGCTGTTTTTCGAGCGACTGCAGCGGCCTAGAGTGGCCCCATTCCCAGCCCACATCGCCCCACGGAGTCCTGCCATGAAGATCGCCCTCGTTGGTTCCACCGGCAACATCGGCCGCCAGATCGCCCGCCACGCGCTGGCCCACGGCCACGAACTCACCGTCATCGTGCGCAGCGCGCAGGACCTTCCGGCCGAACTGGCCGGTGCCCATCCGGTGATCGCCTCGCTGGATGACCAGGACGCACTGGTCGCCGCCATCGCCGGCCACGACGTACTGGCCAGCGCCTACGGCCCGCGCCCGGGCGACGACATCGGCCGCGTGGGCGAGATCGCAGCGCAGCTGGCGGCCGCCGCGCGCAAGGCCGGCGTACCGCGCCTGGTGGTGGTGGGTGGCGCTGGCAGCCTGGAAGTCGCGCCGGGCGTGCAGCTGGTCGATACCCCCACCTTCCCGGAGGCCTACAAGCCGTACGCGCTGGCCCACCGTGAGGCATTCAACCGCCTGCAGGCAGTGGACGACCTGGACTGGACCTTCTTCTCGCCAGCCGCCGAAATCGGCCCGGGCGAAGAGCGCGGCCAGTACCGTGTGCAGCCCAAGGCCTTCCTGGCCGACGCCAGCGGCCACAGCCGCATCAGCTATGCCGACTACGGCGCCGCGTTCGTCGCCGAGCTGGAAGCGCACCAGTACCCGAAGCAGATCATCACGGCCGCGTACTGATCGACGCGCGAGCCCTGTAGGGCCAAGCCCACGCTCGGCTCCCTATCCGACACAAGGAATTCCCCATGCGTACCGCTGCCCTGCTGCTTCCCCTCGCCCTGGCCGCCACGTTCACCAGTGCGCCGCTGCTGGCCGCACCGGCCACCGCGGCGCCGACCACTGCGACGAAATCACAACTGCACCTGCAGACCTTCCATCCCGGCCCGCAGGCGATGTTCTCGGTATCCTCGGTGCTGATCGAAGGCCGGCATGACGCGATCCTGGTCAACGCGCAGTTCGGCGCCAGCGACGCACGCAAGCTGGTCGAACGGATCCGCGCCAGTGGCAAGCAGCTGACCACGATCTACATCAGCCACGGCGATCCGGACTACTACTTCGGCCTGGCCACCCTGCAGGATGCCTTCCCGCAGGCACGCATCGTCGCCACTGCGCAGACCGTCGCCCACATCCAGCAGACCCAGGCCGGCAAGCTGGCCTACTGGGGACCGAAGATGGGTGCCGACGTGCCGGCACGCATCGTGGTGCCGCAGGTACTGGACGGCGATGCCCTGCAGCTGGAAGGCCAGCGCCTGCCGTTGATCGGCCTGGATGGCCCGACCCCGGACCGCACGGTGCTGTGGGTACCGTCGCTGCGCGCGATCGTCGGCGGCATTCCGGTGGTAGCAGGTGAGCACGTGTGGATGGCCGACACGCAGACGCCGAAGTCGCACACTGACTGGCTGCAGACCCTGCAGCGGTTGCAGGCACTGAAGCCGAAGGTGGTGGTACCGGGGCATTACGCGCCGGGTGCGGCGCTGGATGCCAGTGCGCTGCGCTTCACTGCGGACTACATCCGCGCGTTCGACGCCGAGGCGGCAAAGGCCAAGGACAGCGCGGCACTGGTGAAGGCGATGCAGGCGCGCTACCCGACGCTGGCCGGCGTGGCATCGCTGGAGCTGAGTGCGAAGGTAGCCAAGGGCGAGATGCAGTGGCCATGAGGCAGAAGGTTGTCTTTTGCAGCGCTGCGCTCTGCATCTGCAGTAGTGCCGCCGCTAGCCGGCACCCCCAACATCCTAAGCTTGCTTGATAAGTACGACCACCTTCGACTCACCAGATCGACGACGCGCAGGTCATTCCACATTTGCCACTCCTTGCCGAACATCAAGCCGGGACCAACATCACAGACCTGAACGTCAACAGCTGTACGATGGATTGCGTAGTTGATTAAACCGATGGAACGGAGAATTCACGATGATGATCAGACATGCTTTGGTCAAACTGCTGCTTTCCACCACCGCACTGGCCTCGCCCCCCGCGTTCTCTCAACAAGTAACGCCCTCCACCGACCCCGTTGTTCAAGCCTTTGCGCAGCATGAGGGATTGTCCACCCAAGAGGCCGACAGGCGGCTCAGACTCCGAATTGCGGCAGGGGAAGAGCTTGCGCGCATTCTGGAAGGAATGCCTGATCGCTTCGCTGGCAAGAGCTTCAGTGAGAACCCGATGATCGTGACGGTCCGTTTGACCGGGACCGAGCCAGTGCCATCCCGAACTGTGAGCACTGTCTATGGCACCATTACCTACCGCTTCACGGTCGGGGCAACTCACTCTCTGACGCAATTGAAGCAGATAGTGAGGTCAGGAAAGGTGGCAGAACTTTTCCCGGAGCATCAGGGAATCATGATCGACGGACAGCGCGGTGTGATTGTTGTGGAGCTGCCCAGCACAGATTTCGAAAAAATCTATGTCGACGAGGAAAAGAATGCGCGACGCATTCTATCCGCACCCATTGAACTGAAGAAGTCCTCAGGGCGTTCCAAGTTGCTGTCAGCGCCACAGACTCGTGCGGGTGGGCGAGCTGTTTCCAACAACTCTTACTGCACATTTGGATTTCGGGCCTATGATTCTGATGAAAAGCCCGGGTTGATTACTGCCGCACATTGCCTGCCAACCCTGCGGTACGAACCGATCCCGGGATCTGGCGACACTGCCACGGTCGTACTTGATGTAGATCCTGATCGACGACGCTTCGATGCAGGTCACGACGTGCAGTGGCATCCCGTCCCCGCCTCGAGCGGCTTTGAAGCGTCTTGGACGGCCTTCACCAAATTGAATGGATTTAACACGATTGGTTACTTGGGAAAGGTCAGACCCGATCTACTGCGGGAAACCCTGGAAGGACTCCTGGTGCTCTGTCATGCAGGAACACGGACAGGCTACAGCTGCGGCACGCTCACCTCCGTGAACACAGAGCCTGAATCAAATACCTGCAATTTCCAAAGCTGCACGAGCGATTGGATTAGGGTGGAGGATCTAGCCGGCCCTTACGATTTGCTATGTGATGCAGGTGACAGCGGCGGACCTCTGGTTTCGGTGGATCTCGATGCTGTGGCGATAGTGACGTCTGCAAAGACCAATGGCAGCGAAATCGGGGATTGCGACTATCTGATAGCGATGTCTCTTGCGAAGGTTCACTCCGCCATAGGTGTAACTGTTCGTTGATCTCGATTGAACCATCACGCGCAGACCTGTACCAGCCATCATCGCTGAGCTAGGCTTATCCTATTGAATGCTCGGGCAATCTTGTTCCGCAGAACCTTCAAGAGATCTGCAACTGATTGAGCTGGGAGATTTGTGCGTGCCCGCTTGACCGGCCGGAATCAAGAGCCTTCTTAGCCCTATCAACGATTGGCTGCGGACTCGTTCGGTCCGTGCTCGAACAACTCCCCCTGCACCACCGGTTCCTTTTCGCGGAAGCCACCCAGCCCGACACCCACCAGCCGATAGCGCGTCTCCGCCGGCAGGTCGACGCGGGCGCGCAGGGCCAGTGCGATGTCGCGCAGTTCTTCCATCGACTCCGGCGGACGTTCCGGGGTGAAGCTGCGGGTGAGAATGCGGAACTGCGCGGTTTTCAACTTCAGCACCACGGTATGGCCGACACGTTCGGTCTTGCGAGTGGCACTCCAGGTCTTCTCCGCCAACTGCACGATCGCCTCGCCCAGGTCTTCCAGCAGCAGGTCTTCGGCGAAGGTGTCCTCCGAGGAAATCGACTGCACCTGCTGGTCCGGTTCCACCGGCCGCTCGTCGATGCCGCGTGCGCGGTTGTACAGGCTGCGGCCGAAACTGCCGAACGCTTCTTCCAGATCGATCAGTGCCCACTGCCGCATGTCGCCGCAGGTGGCGATGCCGCGCGCGGCCAGCTTGCCTTCCATCACCTTGCCGACGCCAGGCACCCGGCTTACCGGCAACGGCAGCAGGAAGGCGTCCACCCGCTGCGGTGGAATCACGAACTGGCCATCGGGCTTGCGCCAGTCCGAGGCGATCTTGGCCAGGAACTTGTTCGGCGCGATCCCAGCTGAAGCAGTCAGGTTGGTCTCCTCACGGATCTGCATGCGGATGGTACGGGCGATGTCGGTCGCCAGTTCGATGCCGCTCTTCGGCTCGGTCACGTCCAGGTAGGCTTCATCCAGTGACAACGGTTCAACCAGGTCGGTGTGGCGCAGGAAGATCTCGCGCACCTGGCGTGACACCGCCTTGTAACGTGCGAAGTCGGGCGGCACGAAGATCGCATCCGGGCACAGGCGTTCGGCCCGCACTGCCGGCATGGCCGAACGCACACCGAACACGCGTGCCTCGTACGATGCCGCGCACACCACCGAGCGTGCGCCGCGCCATGCCACAACCACCGGCTTGCCGCGCAGTGACGGATCGTCGCGCTGCTCCACCGACGCGTAGAACGCGTCCATGTCAACGTGGATGATCTTGCGCAGTCGGGTCATGTCAGGTGGAAAAGGCGGGGCCGGGCCGGGTGGGCCACACGCCGAAGTATGGTCGTTGCACATCAACAGGATGCGCGTATTCCCTTGAAAACACTACGGTTGCGTACGGTTGAAATGTTTGATCGGGACAGTTTCCACGGGCATTCTCGGGCGCTTGTTTCCCTGTTCTCCGCTTCCAGGATTGTGCTTCATGACCCGTCTCCACGCGTTCAACCGCGAACAGCTGCTGGCCAGCGCACGCGGTGAACTGTTCGGCACCGCCGCCGGCCGTTTGCCCAACGACCCGATGCTGATGTTCGACCGCATCACCGACATCCGAGAGGACGGCGGACCGCATGGCAAGGGCATGGTACGCGCCGAACTGGATATCCGCCCGGACCTGTGGTTCTTCGGCTGCCACTTCATCGGCGACCCGGTGATGCCAGGCTGCCTGGGCCTGGATGCCATGTGGCAGCTGACCGGCTTCTTCCTGACCTGGCTGGGTGCACCCGGCAAGGGCCGCGCGCTGGGCTGTGGCGAGGTGAAGTTCACCGGCCAGGTACTGCCGGACGCCAAGCTCGTACGCTACGAGATCGACATCAGCCGGGTCATCAACCGCAAGCTGGTGATGGCCCAGTCGGACGCCCGCATGTACGTGGACGACCGCGAAATCTACAGCGCGCGCGACCTGCGCGTCGGCCTGTTCACCGAAACCGGGAGCTTCTGATGCGTCGCGTCGTCATCACCGGCATGGGCATCACGTCCTGCCTCGGCAATGATCTGGATACCGTTTCGGCCGCGCTGCGTGAAGGACGCTCGGGCATCACCGCCTTGGCCGACCACGCCGAAGCAGGCCTGCGCAGCCAGGTCGGTGGCCGCGTCGACCTCGACCTGGACGCCTTGATCGACCGCAAGCAGAAGCGCTTCATGAGCGACGCGGCGGCCTTCGCCTACCTGGCCATGCGCGATGCCATCGTCGATGCCGGGCTCAGCCCCGAGCAGGTCAGCAGCCTGCGCACCGGCCTGATCGCCGGTTCCGGTGGCGGCTCCAGCGAATGGCAGATCGGTGCCGTCGACCTGCTGCGCGAACGTGGCGTGCGCAAGGTCGGCCCGTACATGGTGCCGCGCACGATGTGTTCGACGGTCTCGGCCTGCCTGGCCACGGCCTACCAGATCAAGGGCGTCAGCTACTCGCTGTCGGCTGCCTGCGCGACCTCGGCGCATTGCATCGGCGCCGCTGCGGACATGATCCGGCACGGTGCGCAGGACATCATGTTCGCCGGCGGTGGCGAAGACCTGCACTGGTCGATGAGTGTGATGTTCGATGCGATGGGTGCCCTGTCGACCAGCTTCAACGAAACCCCGGCCAGCGCCTCGCGCCCGTACGACAAGGACCGCGACGGCTTCGTCATTGCCGGTGGTGGCGGCATGCTGGTGCTGGAGGATTACGACCACGCCGTCGAACGCGGTGCCCACATCCATGCCGAGCTGATCGGCTATGGCGTCACCTCCGACGGTGCCGACATGGTGGCGCCCTCCGGCGAAGGTGCGGTGCGCTGCATGAAGATGGCGCTGCAGGGTGTCGATCGCCCGCTGGACTACCTGAACACCCACGGCACCTCGACCCCGCTGGGCGATGTCACCGAGCTCAACGCGATCCGCGAAGTGTTCGGCGATGCGGTGCCGCCGCTGTCCTCGACCAAGGCGTTGTCCGGGCACTCGCTCGGTGCAGCCAGCGTGCACGAGGCGATCTACTGCCTGCTGATGATGCGCGATGGCTTCGTTGCCGGTTCGGCCAACATCGGCGAGCTGGACCCGAAGGTGGAGAGCTTCCCGATCCTGCGCGAGAGCCGCGAGCAGAAACTGGATACGGTGATGTCCAACAGCTTCGGCTTCGGTGGCACCAACGCCGCGCTGGTGTTCGGGCGGGTGTGATGGGACAGGTATGCCGATCAACAGTCGGCACCTACCCACGGATGTAGAGCCGAGCCATGCTCGGCTCAGTGCCAACCAAGGTTGGCACCTACCGGGGCACTGGGCCGACCAACGGTCGGCACCCACCGTTACCCCGGCAGCAACGGCAGCAGCAGCGCGTGCGCGTCCACCAGGGATCCAACGATGCGGTGTCCCAGGGCACGCAGCTCTTCATCCGGATGCACCAGGTCAGGCACCTGGATCACGGTCATGCCGGCCGCCAGCGCCGCGCGCGTACCGGCCGGTGAATCCTCCAGCGCCAGGCAACGCCCGGGCACCTGCCCCAATCGCTGCGCGGCCAGCAGGTAGATATCCGGCGCCGGCTTCGGCCGCGCCACGTCGCCACTGGTGATCACCGCATCGAAATACGGCAGCAGGCCAGCAGCGGCCAGCTTGCGGTTGGCCCGCGGCTGCCGCGTGGTGGTGGCCACCGCCCGCGGTACCGCGTGCACTTTCAGCAGCTCCAGCAGTTCCAGGATGCCCGGACGCAACGGCAACCCGGTCTGTGTGCGTGCCTCATACAGGTCGTGGCAACGTGCGGCCACCGCATCGATCACGCTGTCCTCGATGCCCTGCGCGCGCAGCAGCGCGTGCGAATCGCGGTCGCCGAGGCCGACCATGCGCAGGAACACCGCCTCGTCCAGGCCCAGCCCGAATTCATCGGCGGCCTGGCCCCAGCAGGCCAGCGAGACACGCTCGCTGTCGATCATCAGGCCGTCCATGTCAAAGATGACGGCGTCGGGAAGAAACGGCAGCGCAGCGATGGGGGTCATGGAGCGAACAGCGTATCCAGGTCGGTAGGGGTGAGCTGCCGCCATTGCCCTTCGTCCAGCCCCTGCAGGTCCAGCCCGCCGACGCGGCTGCGGTGCAGGGCCTGCACGTGGTTGCCGGTAGCGGCGAACATGCGGCGTACCTGATGGTAGCGGCCTTCGTGCAGCACCAGCCGCGCACGGCGCGCATCCAGCACTTCCAGTTCAGCCGGCAGCAGGGGCGTCTTCTCCGATTCCAGCATCAGCGTGCCGCTGGCGAACAGCGCCACCTCGTTGCCGCGCAGGTCCTCGCTCAACTCGACCTCATAGACTTTCGGCAGCTTCGACTTCGGCGAGATGATCCGGTGCAGCAGGCCACCATCGTCGGTCAGCAACAGCAGGCCACTGGTCTCGCGGTCGAGGCGGCCGACCGTGGACAGCACCGGATCGCGGTCGCGGAAGCGCGGCGGCAACAGGTCGTAGATCAGGCGCCCGGTGTCCTTGGTCGAACAGGTGTAGCCAGCCGGCTTGTGCAGCGCGATCGACAGCCCCGGCGGTGGGTCCAGCGGCTCGCCATCGACCCGGATGGCGTCATGCGGCACCTGGTCGTCGGCATACAGCACCTCGCCATCGGCGTCGGTGACGCGGCCTTCGCGGAACATCCATTGCACCTGCTTGCGGCTGCCATAGCCCAGGTTGGCGATGTGCTTGACCAGCTTCACTTGCCCTTCCCCTTCACCGCTTCCACCAGCTTGAAACCGTCGCGCTCGGCGACCACGCGCACCGCGCCGAAGCTGTCGTTGAGGGTGTGCTCGTAAGGCAGGTGGCGGTTGGCCACCACGTACAGGCGCCCGCCCGGGCGCAACGCCTGCGCAGCCACGGCGATGAAGCGCTGGCCGATGTCCGGGCGGTCAGCGCGCGAAGGCGTGTGGAACGGCGGGTTGCTGATGATGACGTCGTAGCCCGGCTCGATGCCAGCGGTGACGTCCTGCCACAGGAAACGCAGCGGCAGCGGTCGCGGCGGCGGCGCCAGATTGAGCTCGGCCAGCGCCAGCGCGCGCTGCTCGGCCTCGTACAGGTCCAGCGCGGTGATCTTCGGGCAGCGTTCCAGAAGTTCGCGCGACAGATAGCCGTAGCCCGCGCCGAGGTCGGCGGCGCGTCCGGCCAGGTCGGCCGGCAGGTGCTCGGCCAGCAGCGCCGACGCCGGATCGATGCGATCCCAGGCGAACACGCCCGGGCGGCTGAGGAAGCGACCGCCCACGATCGGGCGCACCGCATCCAGCGCCGACCAGCGCTTGGCCAGGTCAACGTCGTGCTGGCCCTGCAGCGGGGCGGTCCAGTACACGCGGCAGTGGTTCTTGGTCAGGCAGCCACCGAGGCCGGCCAACTGCTTGAGGTCGCCCTCGCCCGAACGCGCACCTTCGTTGTTGGACTGGCAGGCAACGATGCGGCCGCCATCGGCGACCAGCGCCAGCGCACGGGCGAACAGCGCACGGGCTTCTTCGCGCTGGCGCGGCGGCAGCACCAGCACCAACGGGTAGCGGCCCTTGCCGGCCGCGTCATCCAGCTGGCCGCTGACGGTCCAGCCGGCAGCCTGCTGCAGCGGTTGCGCGAACGGGGCGAAGCTCTGTTCGCAGTGCACCTCGCGGTTGCCGGCCACTTCGCGCAATGGCCAGCCATCGCGGGCACGCAGGAAGGCCACCGGGCCCTCCGGCCAGCGCAGGGCGCCTTGGGAGAACGGCAGGAGCAGGGTCTGCAGGGGGGCGTCGTCGCTGGAGGCCATCGGCGCGGGTACTTCAAGCGTGAGGGCCGTCCATTGTACCGGCTTGGCCGGGCCGGCCCCGGCGGCCCGCTTTGCGAAACCCGAACGGGGCCTTGATCCGCCAGAAACATTGAAACGTTCAGGGTAGAGGCTCCCCCCGGAAACCCAGGAGAACCTGCATGCGAGCCTTGTTCGTCGGTGGCGTGGTCGACAACAGTGAAATGGACCTGGAAGGCAGCCATCCGCCCGTGCACTACCCCGAGGATACCGGCGGCGGCCACTCGCGCTATCGGCTGCATCAGATCGGTCATGGTGCCGACGGCAGCGTGGCCTATGCGGTGTACGGCGCGCCGGACCTGGCTGATGACGAGGTGGCACGGGTGGCCGAGGAACGTGCCTATGCGCGGCGGTTCGAGGCGACGCCGACGCTGTTCGAGCATTGACACACCTGTAGCGCCCGAGCCCATGCTCGGGCGACGGCGCAGCCGCGCAGACCACAGCCGAGCGTGGGCTCGGCTCTACATCAGGATCAAACCGGCGGTTCGAGGCCACGCCGACGGCGTTTCGGATCAAGGCGCCTTGGGTGGCAGGCGGTTGATGCTGGCGATTTCATCCAGCCAGACATGGTGCTGCTGCACCGGCGTGTCGTAGTCATCCAGGCGCAACTGGCCGTTGCTGCCTTCGTCGCCGGCCTCGTTGCGGTACTGCTGCACCGTCGGCCTCACTGCCACCGTGCCGAGCAGGCGGCGACCATCATGCAGGGTCAGTTCCACCTGCGTTTCGCCTTCCAGCTGCGGCAGCAGGGCTTCCAGGCGTGCGATCTGCGCCGGATCGGTATGGATGCGGGGAGCTATACGGGACATCGGCGACCTCCTGACTGCAGGGTCGCCGATCGGCCGTGAATGTTCAGTGCAGCGCGCTGTCCGCGCGCGGCACCTGCACCTTGCGCACGGCAGCCACCAGCTGCGCTACCGAATAGGGTTTGGCCACGTGCTCCTGGAAGCCCGAGGCCAGCGCGCGGCGGCGGTCGTCGGCACGCGCCAGTGCAGTCACCGCCACCGCAGGCAAGGTCGCCGCATCCACGCCCATGTCCTCGCGCAAGGTGCGCACCAGCCCATAGCCATCCATGCCCGGCATGCCGATGTCGGTCAGCAGCACGTGGTATTGCAGGTGGCCGGTGTCGGCCAGCAATGCCAGCGCTTCGCCGGCCGAGCTGGCCGCAGACACGCTGGCGCCCTGCTCTTCCAGCATGCGCCGCAAGTACTCCAGCACTTCCGGCTGGTCTTCCACCGCCAGCACATGCATGCCGCGCAGCGGATACGGCTCGACGATCACCGGCTCCAGGATCGGCCCGCTGATCACTTCGCGCAGCGGCCGCCGTTCGGCATCGGGAACATGCTGGGGCAGGCGCACGGTGAAGGTCGCGCCGTGGCCGTGGCCCTCGCTGGCCGCAGTGACCGTGCCACCATGCAGTTCGACCAGCTGCTGCACGATCGCAAGGCCCAGGCCCAGGCCGCCATGGCGGCGGGTGGTGGTGCCGTCGGCCTGGCGGAAGCGGCTGAACAGATGATTGAGGAATTCGGGTGCGATGCCATCACCGCTGTCACGCACGGTGATCTCCCAGTAGTTGCCGTCGGCCCGCAGCTGCAGGTCGATGCGGCCTTCAGCCGGGGTGAACTTGATCGCGTTCGAGAGCAGGTTCCAGAACACCTGCTGCAGGCGCGTGGCGTCGCCCAGCACCAGGCTGGGTTGCGTGGGCAGCTGCAGGTGCACGTCCAGCGCCTTGCCTTCGGCCACCAGTTCCTGCGCGCCGATCGCCTCACCCAGCACCGCGCACAGGTCCAGCACTTCCACCTCCAGCTGCACCTTGCCCAGCAGCATGCTGCTGAGGTCGAGCATGTCCGAGATCAGCCGCTTCTGCGCACCGGCGCTGTTGGCGATCACGTTCAGGCCCTTGTACAGCGGACTGGTGTTGTCCACGCGCTGCAGAAGCAATTCGCTCCAGCCGAGGATGGTGGTCAACGGCGTACGCAGCTCATGCGACAGCGTGGCCAGGAATTCATCCTTCAGCCGCGCCATGTTTTCCGCAGCACTGCGCGCGGCACGCTCGGACTGCAGCAGTTCCTCGCGGGCCAGCTCGATCTCGCGGCGTTCGGTCACGTCCGGGCTGCTGCCGGCCAGGCCGATGAAGCGGCCCATGCGCGAGAAGCGCGGGCGGGCGTTCATCTCCAGCCAGCGCCACTGGCCATCGGCACGGCGTGCGCGCACGAGCGCGTGCATCGAGCGCTGCGCCTTCAATGCTTCCTGCAGTTCGTACTCGAAGACCGATGCGTCGTCCGGATGCACCAGGCCGCGCCAGACGTCCTCCGGCACGCGCGTCTCGTCACCGCCGAAGAACTCGCTGAAGGCACTGTTGACGAAACGGGCATGGCCGCGCTCGTCCAAGACCCACACCGGCATCGGCAGGCCGTCGGCCAGCGCACTGAAGCGGGCTTCACTTTCGCCCAGCTCCACTTCCATCTGCTTGCGTGCGGTGATGTCGAAGAACAGGATGCCGACCTTGTCCTCACCCGGCCGGCCCACGCGCACCGCATCCACCGCGAACGAGCGGCCCAGCGCACGCGCCTCCATCTCGAACTGGGCCGGGCGGCCGCTGCGTGCGACCTCGCCATAGATGCGGAACCAGTCCTGCTCATGGCCGGGCTCCAGCGCCGTCATGCGCTTTCCACGCGCATCCTTCAGCCCGGTGTGGCGCTCGAAGGCATCGTTGACCTCGATGAAGCGGTAGTCGACCGCACGATCACCCTCGAACAGCACCTGGATCACGCAGAAACCGGCGTTGATGCGCTCAAGCACGCCATGATGCAGGTCGGGTTCGGGCGCCGGCACCGTCATCGGTGGGCGCTCCACGAGGGGCGGCAGTGTGGACAAGGGTGTCTGTGCAGGCCAGGTTGGAGGCACAGCATCTTCCAAAGGGCGTATTCACAGCGTCAAGCGCCGTCAGTCATGGTTGACGTCGATGAATTGGCGGCAACCGCTCTTGCAGACGACGCATGCGGCCATTGCCGATACCGGGAAGCAGGATCACACTCGATCTGTGATCAACATCGCCCCCATCGAGGGGACGCAGGAGACCGTGATGAAACGCTCACTCGCGATTGCCCTGTTGGCAGGCGCCCTGGTGGCGGGCGGCGCCAGCGCGGGACCGCGCACCGTGACCGACCCGGAAGCTCCCCGCGCATTGCAGGCCGATGGCCCGGTCAGCGTGAAGTGGGAGGATCCGGCCAAATTCACCGAGATCCGCCAGAGTACCAACCGTTTCGAAGCCGAGCGTGGCGACTGGGTGCAGCAGCTGGCACGCTACCTGCAGACCGCTGCCGCCAAACCGCTGCAACCGGGACAGACGCTTGATGTGACCCTGGTCGACATCAAGCGCGCCGGTGACTACGAGCCGTGGCACGGCCCGCGCGGCCGCGACATCCGGATCATGCGCGACATCTACCCACCGCGGATCAGCCTGCAGTACACGCTGAAGGACGCCAGCGGCCGCATCGTCAGCGAGGGCGACGCGCGCCTGAGCGATACCGGCTACCTGCACAACATCGGCCTGAAGAGCGACAGCGATCCACTGCGCTACGAGAAGCGCCTGATCGACGACTGGGTGAAGCGGCAGCTGACAACGCAGGCTACCGCCGCACGGTAGGCCCATCGGCAGGTGTCGACCTTGGTCGACACGGATTCACAGCGCCGACCAGGGTCGGCCGCTACGGAAGCCGAGCGTGGGTTCGGCTCTACACGTAGACCTTCGCCACGCGCTTGACCGCGCACGGCAGCTGGTAGGCACTGACGCCACAGCGCGGCGCCAGCTCTGACAGCGTCGGCGCGGAACCCCACAGCTCCACCACGCTGCCGATGCCGGCCTGCGGATGCGCGGTCAGGTCCACCGTCAACATGTCCATCGACACGCGCCCGATCAGCCCGCCGGGCTGGCCGTCGATCAGCACCGGGGTGCCGTTCGGGGCGAACTGCGGGTAACCGTCGGCATAGCCAAGCGCGACCACGCCCACGCGGGTGCGCGCCTTGGCCACGAAGCGCGCGCCATATCCCACTGGTTCACCGGCTTCAATCCAGCGATCGGCGATCACCTTGGACTGCATCGTCATCACCGGGCGCAGTCGCGCGGTCAACGCGGTGTCATCCGGCAGCGGGTTGGCGCCGTACAGCATCAGGCCCGGGCGCACCCAATCGCTGCGCACCTCCGGCCAGCCCAGCAGCGCGGGCGAGTTGCACACGCTGGTCTCGCCCTCCAATCCATCAATGGCGCGCGCGAAGGTTGCGGCCTGCTCGCGGGTGCGCTCGCTGTCCAGTTCGTCGGCACGTGCCAGGTGGGTCATCAGCACGATGCGCTCGACCTGCGGCAGCGCCGACAGGCGTGCATGCGCGGCGCGGAAGTTGTCCACGTCCAAGCCGAGGCGGTGCATGCCGCTGTCCAGCTTCAGCCACACCGTCAACGGGCGCGGGCTGTCGAACGCCGCCAGTGCCTCCACTTGCCACGGCGAACCGACGGCGAACCAGAAGTCATGCTCGGCCACCAGCGCCATGTCGCTGGGCTCGAAGATGCCTTCCAGCAGCAGGATCGGCGCACGGATGCCGGCCTTGCGCAGCTCCAGTGCCTCTTCGATGGTGGCCACGCCGAATCCATCGGCCTCGCCCTCCAGCGCCTGCGCACAGCGCACCGCGCCATGCCCATAGGCATCGGCCTTGATGATCGCCAGGGCCTTGCCACCGCCCAGTTCACGGGCGAGCCGGTAGTTGCTGCGCAGGGCGCCCAGATCGATCAGCGCGCGGGCAGGACGCATGTGCGGTTCTCGAGTTGCGGCGCGTGACCGTACTGGCCGTAGCGGAAAATATCCAGGCCTTCGGTGCTGATCTGCGGCTGTCGCGCGCTCATCAGGTCGGCCAGGTAGCGGCCTGAGCCGCAGGCCATGGTCCAGCCCAGCGTGCCGTGTCCGGTATTGAGGTACAGGTTGCGGAACGGCGTGGCGCCGATCACCGGCGTACCGTCCGGCGTAGCCGGGCGCAGGCCGGTCCAGAACTGCGCGCGCGACAGGTCGCCGCCCTTCGGGTAGAGGTCGCGGACCACCAGTTCCAGGGTCTCGCGGCGGCGCTGCGACAGCGACAGGTCGAAGCCGGCCACTTCGGCCATGCCGCCGACACGGATGCGGTCGTCGAAGCGGGTCACCGCCACCTTGTAGCTCTCATCGAGGATGGTCGAGGTCGGCGCCATTGCCGGGTCGGTGATCGGCAGGGTCAGCGAATAGCCCTTCAGCGGGTACACCGGCAGGCGCATGCCCAGCGGTGCAACCAGCGCTGGCGAGTAGCTGCCAAGCGCAACCACGAAGCGGTCGGCGGTTTCCAGCTTGCCGTCGATGCGCACGCCGGTGATGCGGTCGCCATCGCATTCCAGGCCGGTGATGTCCTGGTCGAAGCGGAATTCGACGCCGGCATCCACGCACATCTGCGCCAGGCGGCGGGTGAACAGCTGGCAGTCGCCGGTCTGGTCACGCGGCAGGCGCAGCGCGCCGACCAGGCCATCGACGTGGGCCAGGGCTGGTTCGGCCTGGATGATGCCGGCCCGGTCCAGCACCTCGTACGGCACGCCGTACTGGGCCAGGATCTCGATGTCCTGCGCCGAGGCATCCAGCTGCTGCTGGGTGCGGAACAACTGGGTGGTGCCCAGGTCGCGGCCTTCGAATTCGATGCCGATCTGCGCGCGCAGCTCGTTCAGGCAGTCGCGGCTGTACTCGGACATGCGCACCATGCGCGCCTTGTTGATCGCATAACGCTCGTGGGTACAGTTGCGCAGCATCTGCCACAGCCAGCGGTACTGGGCCAGGTCCATGCCCGGCTTGATCGCCAGCGGCGCGTGTTTCTCGAACAGCCAGCCGATCGCCTTCTTCGGCACGCCCGGCGCCGCCCACGGCGAGGTGTAGCCGAACGACAGCTGGCCGGCATTGGCGAAGCTGGTCTCCAGCGCTGGGCCGGGCTGGCGGTCGATGACCGTGACTTCAAACCCGGCCTGTCGCAGGTACCAGGCACTGGTAGTGCCGATCACGCCGCTGCCGAGAACTAGGACTCGCATGGGACTTCTCCAACCCGATCATTCCCTGCACTGGAGCGTGCCGGGGCCATAATTGGGGAAGTATAGACAGCCAATACCAGTTGATTTGCCTGAATTGAAATCAACCGGCAGGATGTTCTCCTGCAATTCATTCCCCAAGGTTGACGGCCATGGCCACCCGTACCCGCGAACTGGACAAGATCGACCGCAAGATCCTGCGCATCCTGCAGGCCGAAGGCCGCATCTCCTTCACCGAGCTGGGCGAGCGGGTCGGCCTGTCGACCACGCCGTGCACCGAGCGCGTGCGCCGCCTGGAACGCGAAGGGGTGATCGCCGGCTATCACGCCCACCTCGACCCGGCCGCGGTAAAGGCCAGCCTGCTGGTGTTCGTGGAGATCAGCCTGGCCTACAAGTCCGGCGACATCTTCGAGGAATTCCGCCGCGCCGCGCTGAAGCTGCCCAACGTGCTGGAGTGCCACCTGGTGTCGGGCGACTTCGATTACCTGCTGAAAGCACGGATCAGTGAAATGGCCTCCTACCGAAAGCTGCTCGGCAGCACGTTGCTGACACTGCCGCATGTACGTGAGTCGAAGAGCTACATCGTGATGGAAGAGGTGAAAGAGACGCTGAGCCTGCCGATTCCGGATTGAAGCTGGGAACCGGTTGGGGTCAGAGCCCGCTGCGCGGGATCCGACCCCGGTCGGCATCTGGCAAGGGGTCGGATCCCGCGCAGCGGGCTCTGGCCCCGGTCATGGCGACAGTCAGCGCTGCTGCGGATGCTTCTGCGTGCGCTGTTCCTGCTGCTTGCCGCCCTTGTGCGGCGGCTGCGGCTCCATCCGCTGTTGTTGCTGTTGCTGCTGCGGGTTACGGCCCTGCGGTTCCTTGCCGGGATGACGGTTCTGCTGGTTTTTCATGGTCGCGATCCAGTGGACGGAGGACATGCGGCGGCGGAATGCCGGCGCAGGGCCACGGTGGTCCCGCAACGGTTAATCGCAGGCGAAAAAGCAGTGATCGACTGGATGCTGTTTTCGCGCGTTCAGCCCGCTCAGCGTCAGCCAGCAGCCAACCTTGGTGGCACCAGGACTCAGCGCTTGATCTGCTGCCCATCACCGGCCGGCACGCTGTCGTAATAGCGGCCGGTGCGCGAATCGAACACGCGGTTCGGGCCGGCCGGGCGCACGCCCGGAACGATGCGGCCATTGCGGTCATAGACCTTGTCGGCCGGCTTCGGCGCCGGCGCCGGCGCGACCCGGGCCGGACCGGTGGACTTGATCGGCTGCGCCGGCTGCGGCGACGGCAGCACCTGCGGTTGCGGGCGAGCGGCCTGTGGCGGTGGTGCCACGGGCTGCGGCGCCACGGTGGTCGCGCTGCGGGTCGCAGTCGGATCGGCGGTCGGCACCTGCGCCAGCACCACGATGGGCAACAGGGCCAGCAGCAGGGGAAGGATCGGTTTCATGGCACGCTCCGGCGTGGATCGCGTTCACCTTGCGCCTGCCCCTGTGTGCCGCCCCTGAACGGCCATCACACTTGCAAGGTCGCGTCTTCACCCCCACGTTTTCCGCCATCCCCAGGCCATCGACCCCACGGAGCGCCGCCATGACTGCCTTCGACCTGACGCCCCCCACTGCCACCCAGACCGAGGCGCTGATCGCCGGCCTCAGCAGCGAGGAGCGCCGCGTGCTGCTGCAGCACGGCACCGAGGCGCCGTTCTGCGGCGTGTTCCTCGACAACAAGCGCGAGGGGGTCTACTGCTGCAGGCTGTGCGCGCTGCCGCTTTTCCGCTCCAGCACCAAGTTCGATTCCGGCACCGGTTGGCCCAGCTTCTTTGCGCCGTTTGACCCGGCGCACGTGCGCGAGATCCGTGATACCAGCCACGGCATGGTGCGCACCGAGATCACCTGCGCGCGCTGCGGCAGCCACCTGGGCCACGTGTTCCCGGATGGTCCGCCGCCCACCTACGAGCGCCACTGCCTGAACTCCGTCTCACTTTCGTTCACCGGCAATGGCGAGCCCTGGCCCGATCCGTTGCAGCGTGGCGGCGCCGAAAGCGGCGTTGCGGGCTGAAACACCCCGCTGACCGATTTCACAGATTCCCTCTTCAGAAAACCGGGCGACGGGCCGACAAGGAGATATCCCCTCTCCTTGCGTCGCCCCATGCTCATCATCGTTGGATTCCTGGTCGTCATCATCAGCGTGATCGGGGGCTACCTCGGTGCCCACGGCCGCCTGGGTGCCCTCTGGCAGCCCTACGAACTGGTCATCATCGGCGGCGCCGCGCTCGGCGCCTTCCTGGTCGGTACCCCGGCCAAGACGGTCAAGCAGACCCTGCAGGCCATGGTGGGTGTGTTCAAGGGCCCGCGCTACAAGCAGCAGGACTACATTGATGTGCTCAGCCTGCTCTATGAACTGCTCAACAAGGCCCGCCGCGAGGGCTTCATGGCGTTGGAAGACCATGTCGAGCGCCCGGCCGAAAGCGCGCTGTTCGGCAACTACCCCAAGGTGCAGGCCGACCACCACCTGATCGACTTCATCACCGACTGCCTGCGCCTGATGATCGGCAGCAACATCGAGCCGCATGAGCTGGAGCCGCTGCTGGAACTTGAGCTGGAAAAGCACCACGCCGAAGCCATGGCGCCGTCGCAGGTGCTGACCAAGGTCGCCGACGGACTGCCCGGTTTCGGCATCGTGGCCGCGGTGCTGGGCATCGTCATCACCATGGGTTCGATCGGCGGCGACATCGTCGAGGTCGGTGGCCACGTGGCCGGTGCGCTGGTCGGCACCTTCCTGGGCATCCTGCTGGGCTATGGCTTCGTCGGCCCGATGGCCGCCGCCATGGAAGCGCGCGCCGAGCAGGACAGCCGCATCTACGAATCGGTCAAGACCGCCCTGCTGGCCTGCCTGCGCGGCTACAACCCGAAGATCGCGCTGGAATTTGCCCGCAAGACGCTGCCGTCGAACGTGCGCCCGGCCTTCTCCGATTTCGAGCAGCACCTGAAGACGGTCAAGTAAGCCATGGCCGAGACCAAGCCCACCGTCATCGTCCGCCGGGTCAGGAAGGCCGGCCACGCCGCCCATCATGGTGGTTCGTGGAAGGTGGCCTATGCCGACTTCGTGACCGCGATGATGGCGTTCTTCCTGGTGCTGTGGCTGATGGCCACCACCAACAAGAACGACCGTGCGGCCATTTCCGAGTACTTCCGCAACCCCAGCCCGTTGAGCGGTCAGAGCGCCACGCCGGCGCCCGGCATGGCCGGCCCGGGCGGCGCCAGCACCTCGATGATCAAGCTGGGCGGTGCCACCGACATTTCGCGTGGCAACAGCAACGACCCCTTCCAGAACCAGAAGGAAGCGGTACCGCAGCCGGTGGACCAGCAGCAGCGCGACAAGCAGCAGCTGGAAGCACTGATGAAGGAGCTGCAGGAAGCGATCAGCAGGAGCCAGGCCCTGGAGCCGTTCAAGGACCAGCTGCTGCTGGACCTGACCCCGGAGGGCCTGCGCATCCAGATCGTGGACAAGCAGAACCGGCCGATGTTCGACCTCGGCAGCGCCACGCTGAAACCGTACACGCAGCAGATCCTGCACGAGCTGGCCAACTACCTGAACCACGTGCCGAACCGGATCAGCCTGACCGGCCACACCGACATCACCGCCTATTCGGCTGCACGTGGCTACGGCAACTGGGAACTGAGCGCCGATCGTGCCAATGCCGCCCGCCGCGCGCTGGTGGACGGCGGCCTGGAGGACAACAAGATCACCCGCGTGGTCGGCCTGTCTTCATCGGTGCTGTTCGACAGGGCCGACCCGCAGAACCCGATCAACCGCCGCATCAGCATCGTGGTGATGACCCAGGCCGCCGAAGCGGCCGCCCTGGCCGGCGCCGGCCCGCAGGTCGGGCTGTCGGCGCCGACCGCCGACCCGGACGTGCAGGCCGCGCAGGGTGAGGCGCACTGAACCGGGGTCAGATCCCTTTCCCGTGGAAAGGGATCTGACCCCACCTGCGCGCGGCCGCTACAATGGTGGTCTTTCCGTTTCCAGGTGACCCCACCCCATGTCCCAGTCCTCCAAGGCCAAGCGTGACAAGCGCAAGAAGCAGCAGGGCAAGCGCCCGTTCCTGCGCCTGAATGCCCAGCAGCAGGTGCAGAACCATGCCGTGCTGACCAACGAAGACGGCCAGGTGGTCGCCGCCATCGGCCTGCAGGGCCGCGAATGGCTGCTGGCCATTGGTGGCCAGACCATGGGCAACGCCGAGAACCCGGTGCCGATGCTGGCCATGCTCAAACACCTGTCCAACGTGCAGGAGAAGGAAGGCCGCAAGGTCAACCTGGAGTACTCCGAACTGCTGCAGAAGCTGCTGGACACCCTGGCCGCTGAATCCGGCCAGACCGCTGACGAGTATCTGGACAAGCTGGTGTCCGAGTTCGAGACCGTGGAAGCCGAAGAAGGCGAAGAAGCCGCTGAGGCCGCCGAAGGCGATGTGGTTGAAGCTGCTGCCGACGCCGAGGCCACCCCGGCCGCTGACAGCGACAGCAAGCCGCAGGCCTGAACCGGCCGCGGCGGTGACGGTCTACGTCGATGACGCGGTGCATCCCTGGCGCGGACAGCGCTGGGCGCACCTGATGGCCGACACCCTGGCCGAGCTGCACGCGATGGCGGCGCAGCTCGGCATCCCCTCGCGGGCCTTCCAGAACAAGGCCAGCGGTGCCCATTACGATGTCACGGTCGAGCTGCGCGCGCAGGCGATCGCGCTTGGCGCGCGAGCGATTTCCCGGCACACCGAGCGCGAGCTGGTCAAGGCGGTGATCGCCAACGCCCGGGCGCAGTACCGGCCGTAGGCTCGGCTGCCGTGTGCCTCCTTTAGTGCCGAGCCGATGCTCGGCTGCTCTACGCGAAATGCAGCCGAGCGTGGGCTCGGCTCTACAGGCCCGCTCAGAACGGGTCGCTGCCCAGCCGGATTTCCACGTTCAGCAGCGAGCACAGCGCCAGCATCGCGTCGTCGTCACGGGTCAGCGCCATCACGCCGGTGAAGCCGTCGCTGCCGGCATCCACGCTCCACAGCGTGTAGTTGTGCTCGCGCAGGCGGTCGAAGGCGGTGGCCATCAGCTGCACGCCGTCCAGGCCTTCGGCAAAGTCCTCGTCGTCCAGGTCGCCACCCCAGTCCAGCTGCAGGTTGAAGCGCGCCGACAGCTCGTTGACCGCCGACTGCAGCGATTCCAGGTCGTCGCGCTCCACATCGAAACCGGACTGCCAGGCGATGGCGGTGAACAGCGCCGGCAGCCAGTCGCTGTCCGCTTCCAGCGGCTGCCCGTCCTCGGACAGGTGCTCGCGCCAGCGGTTGAACTGCTGCAGGGCCAACTCTTCGTCGCCCGGGTTGATCAGCACCAGCAGGTTCCAGACCCGCGCCTCGAATCCATCCTCGTCGAAGTCGTGGATGTCTTCCTCGAAGTCGAAATAGTCGCTGTTGTCGGGCATGGCGGAACGTCCTCTGGGGCAGGCCGGCATTCTACGGTTTATCCTGTGCCGCTGAAGCCGGCCTTGGTGGCCGTCACTGTGAATGAAGCGATGAGCGATACCCCTCCCGACCACCTGGCGATCAACCCGGCCAGCCCCTTCCATGATGCACAGGCGCTGGAGCGCGGCGTCGGCGTGCGTTTCAACGACGTCGAGCGCGACAACGTCGAGGAATATTCGGTCAGCGAAGGCTGGATCCGCGTGCAGGCCGGCAAGGCCCGCGACCGCCGCGGCAATCCGATGACGATCAAGGTCAAGGGCAAGGTCGAGGTGTATTTCCTGGACCAGAAGCCGGAATAACCGGCACCGGCATGTAGAGCCGAGCCTGTGCTCGGCTGCTTTTCGTTCCGGGTTCATGACGCCTGAAGCAAGCGCAGCCGAGCATGGGCTCGGCTCTACATGCCAGGGCGGAATCCGCGTCAGCGTCTGCAACGCCCGGTCCCAGGCGTCATTCGCGCTTGCGCGATTCCAGCAGGTCCAGGTTGCGGATCAGGCGCCGCGAGATCTCGTCGGAGATCACCCCGCGCCGGGTCAACCGGAACAGTTCCTCGCGCTCGGCATTGAGGCCGGCGCTGCGCAGCTGGCGGTACCCCAGCTCCATGCGCCGCACCTTCTCCGGGTCCACGTCGGGCCCGTCGTTATCCTTCTCCAGGTGCCGCTGGTACAGCAGGCTCACCCGCGAGGCAGCGTCGTTGTACAGCTGCACGTTCTCGGTGTTCTGGTTCATCACCAGCTGCTGGCGCATGCGCTCGACCCCGGCCAGCGCGGCCTTGGACGACAGCCGGCGTGCCAGGTCCTCTTCCTTGCGCTCGCCCGAATCGGCCGGCAGCTGCAGGCCCTTCAGCAGCTGCGGCAGCGCCACGCTGGCGCCGACCAGCGAGAACAGGATCACCGCCGCGGCCAGGAAGATCACCAGGTCGCGCGCCGGGAACGCACTGCCATCAGGCAGGAACAACGGCAGGGTCAGCACGCCGGCCAAGGTGATCGCGCCGCGCACGCCGGCCACCGAGGTCGCCACCACGATGCGCCAGTTCGGTGCCTCGCCGCGTTCCAGGCCTCGGCGACGTGCACGCAGCAGGTTCCAGCGCAGCGACAGCCATACCCACAGCAGGCGCAACAGGATCAGTGCCAGGTTGATCACCACCACGTACACCAGCAGCCACCATGCACTCTGGTGGCCGGACTCGTTCATGGTGGTGGTGGCGCGTTCGACGATGCCGGGCAGCTGCTCGCCCAGCAGCACGAACATGATGCCGTTGAAGCTGAACTGCAGCATGTTCCAGACGCCCGCGCGCTGTACGCGCATGCTGCCGGAGACACGGCCGGTCAGCTCGACGTAGCTCATCGCGATGCCGGCCGCCACGGCAGCCAGGATGCCCGAGGCATGGATCTCTTCGGCCAGCAGATAGGCCGCGAACGGGATCAGCAGGTTGACCAGCATCGCCGCACCCGGTTCCTCGCCGAAGCGGCGCCACAGCCAGCGCTGGAACGTGGACACGCCGAGGGTGACCGCCACGCCCACGGCCAGGCCGGCCACCGCCACCCACACGAAGGTCAGCGAGGCCGTGGCCAGCGAGAAGGAACCGGTCATCACCGCCGCCACCGCGAAGCGGAAGCAGACCAGGCCGGACGCATCGTTGAGCAGCGACTCGCCTTCCAGGATGTGCATCAGTCGCTTGGGAATCGGTGCCCTGGAAGCGATCGCGCCGACCGCCACCGGATCGGTCGGCGAGACGATGGCCGCCAGCGCAAAGCACACCGCCAGCGGCATCACCGGAATCATCCAGTGGATCAGCAGGCCGGCACCGATGACGGTGAACACCACCAGGCCGAACGCCAGTTCGAGGATCGCGCCCTTGTCGCGGAACAGGCCCTGCTTGGGGATGCGCCAGCCATCAAGGAACAGCAGCGGCGGCAGGAACAGCAGGAAGAACACTTCCGGCTCCAGCGCGTGGCCGCGGTTGAACACCCCGGCGATGACCGCGCCCAGGCCGATCTGTACCAGCGGCAGCGGCAACGAGAACGGGAGGACGCGAACCAGGTAGCCGCTGGCGACAACGGCCACCAGCATCGCCAGGACGACTTCAATGGTATGCATGCTTCTTCCAGGAAGCGGCGCGCGGGGAGGCTCGAAGGCCAGCGCCGGAAACCCGGAAAAAACTACCACATGCGGCCATGAGCGCGACGGCCGGGGCGGTCGCGCGTCAGCCCCGGCTCATGCCCCGTCGAAGCGGTACAGGTCCATGGCGAGGAAGCCGGCGTCGATGCCGGCATCGATGCGCCGCGCACCGAAGCTGTCCTCGCCGGCTGCGCCCATCGCGAAGAACAGCGGCAGCAGGTGCTCGTCGGTCGGGTGCGCGCGTTCGGCGAACGGCGCCTGCCGGCGGTAGTCGAACAGGGCCTGGCGATCATCGGCGGCCAGGCGCTGCTCGACCCATTCGATGAAGGGCCGCACGTACGGCGCTTCCTTGCCGTCCTGGTAGTCGCCCCAGTCGTGCAGGTTGTGGGTGATGCTGCCCGAGCCGACCAGCAGCACGCCCTGCTCTCGCAGTGGCGCCAGCGCGCGGCCCAGCGCGAACTGGTGCCCGGGGCCGAGCAGCGGCTGGATCGACAGCGGCACCACCGGGATGTCGGCTTGCGGGCGCAGCAGCCGCAGCGGCACCCACGCGCCATGGTCGAGGCCACGCTGAGGGTCGAGCGCCACCGGCAGGCCGGCAGCGGCGATGCGACCGGCCACTTCTTCGGCCAGCGCCGGATCGCCCGGCGCCGGGTACTGCAGTTCGAACAGTGCGCGCGGGAAGCCGCCGAAGTCATGGATCGTCGGCGGCTGCGGATGCGCGCCGACCTGCGGCTGCCGGCCCAGCCAGTGCGCCGAGGCCATCACGATGGCGCGCGGGGTTGGCAGATCCTGCGCCAGCTCGGCCAGGCGCACGCCGACCTGGCCCGGATGCAGGGCGGTCATCGGCGAACCATGGGAGATGTACAGCGAAGGCAGGCGGGACATGGAATCCTCCGGTTGCAGGGTCAGGCGGCGATCAGAGCGAGCGCAGGGTCCACTTGCCATCGCCGACCAGGAACAGCACCACCAGCGCCAGCGCCCAGAACGCCGGGTATTCCCAGCCGCCGCCGGCATTGGCGAAACCGAAGCCGTTGGCGCCGTGCACGGTGACGATGGTGCCTAGCAGCAACGGGACGCCGGCCAGGCCCACCCAGCGCGCGTAGATGCCCAGCAGCAGCGCAGTGGTGATCACCAGCTCGGCGCCGATGGTGAGGTAAGCCAGCACGCCGGGCAGGCCCAGCGATTCGAAAAATGCCGCCGTACCGGCCGGGGTGAATACCAGCAGCTTGATCAGCGCATGGACCAGGAACAGCACGCCCAGGGCCAGGCGCAGCAGGGTGGCACCGTACGGGGCCAGCGGCGAGACAGGAGCGGTCGTGGTGTGCATGGCAAAGCACTTTGAAGGGAGTGGAGACAGGTTATTGCGCCTTTACGAGCCGATAAATACGATCGCTTGACCGTATTTATTTCAGAAGACGCAACAATGGACACCCTCGAGGCGATGCGCGTGTTCGTAGCGGTGGTCGAGCGCAACGGCTTCAGTGCCGCGGCACACGCCCTGGACATGTCGACCGCCGGCGTCACCCGCCAGGTCGCTGCACTGGAAAAGCGCCTGTCCACCCGCCTGCTCCACCGCACCACGCGGCGGGTCAGCCCCACCAGCACCGGCGCCGCCTATTACGCCCAGTGCGTGCGCCTGCTGGCCGAGTTCGACGCGCTGGAGGCCAGCATCGGCGCGCAGGCGCTGGAACCCTCCGGCACGCTGCGCATCAACGCACCGGTCAGCTGGGGCATCGCCCGCCTTGGCCCGTTGCTCGCCAGCTACCGCGAGCGCTTCCCGCAGGTGGAACTGGACCTGGCCCTGTCCGACCGCCTGGTGGACATGGTCGAGGAAGGCTACGACGTGGCCATCCGCATCACCCGCGAGCCGAGCCCGGCGCTGATCGCGCGCCGGCTGGGCGAATCGCGGGTGAGCCTGTGCGCGGCGCCGTCCTACCTGGCTGCACGAGGTACCCCACAGACGCCGCAGGACCTGCAGAATCACGCGTGCCTGAGCTACAGCTACTGGGCCGCTGGCGACCACTGGCCGCTGCAGGGACCCGGCGGTGAAGTGAAGGTGGCGGTGAACAGCCTGCTGCACGCCAACAACGGCGACGTGCTGCGCGAAGCGGCGATCGCCGGCATGGGGGTGATCCTGCAACCCGACTTCCTGCTGGAAGACGCGCTGGCCGATAGCCGCCTGGTGCGCGTGCTACCGGAATGGGAGGCCTCGCCGATCGGCATCTTCGCGGTGTATGCCAGCCGTAGCCACCTGGCGCCGAAGGTGCGCAGTTTCATCGACCACCTGGTGGAGGCCGGGGTGTAGCCGAGTCTCGCGCTGGCCGGCAAATACGAAGCCCCGATCAGGCAGGGACTTCATCCAGCGCGTCGATGATCCGCTCCAGCGGCGCCGGCCGCCCCAGCAGATAGCCCTGCACCTGGTCACAGCCGTGCGCGGCCAGCCAGTCCAGCTGCCCCGGCGTTTCCACGCCCTCGGCGATGATGGTCAGGCCCATGCTGTGCCCCAGCGACAACAGCGCGCGGCAGATCGAGGCATTGCGTGGGTTGGTTTCCACGTCGGCGACGAAACTGCGATCGATCTTCAGGATGTCCAGCGGCAGGTGCTGCAGGTAGGACATGCTGGAATAGCCGGTACCGAAATCGTCCAGCGACACGCGGATGCCCTGCTCGTGCAGGCGTTGCATGGTCTGCATCGCCTGCGCCGGCTTGCGCATCAGGCTGCTCTCGGTCAGCTCCACGTGCAGTGCGCCGCGGGCCAGTCCGAACTCCTGCTGGACGCGGGTGAATTCGGCCACCAGGTCGCTGTTGAAGAACTGCACTGCCGACACGTTGACCGCGATCGGCAGCTCGCCCCAACCGGCCTCGACCAACCGCCGCTGTGCCTTCGCCGCGGCGCGGATCACCCAGCGGCCCAGTGCCAGGATCAACCCGGTGTCCTCGCACAGCTGGATGAACTCGTTGGGCGGGATGAAGCTGCCATCGGCCTGCGGCCAGCGCAGCAGGGCCTCCAGCGCGGCCGGGCTGCCATCGCTGGCGTGCCGGATCGGCTGGAAGTACAGCTGGAACTCGTTGTCGATGGCGGCGTGGATACGCCCGGCCAGGCGCAGCCGGTCGGCCAGCCGCGTGGTCACTGCCGCATCGAACCAGACCACCACGTTGCCCTCGGCACGCGCCGCGTGCGCGGCCTGTGCGGCCATGCCGATCACCTGCTCGGCGCTGTGGCCGTCACCGGCAGTGTGCACGGCCACACCGATGCGCGGTTCGAACTGGTGCAGTGAATCCTTGCCACGCATCGGCGCTGACACGATCTGCAGCAGGTCATCCAGCACGCGCTGGGTATCGTGCTCGGCCCCGATCGCGAACACGAAGTCTTCCGCCGGCTGGAATGCCAGCGTGCCGCAACGCGCCCCCAGTCCACCGAGCCGGGTCGCCATCGACTGCAGTACCGCATCGCCGATCTCGCGGCCCAGCGTATCGGCCACAAGCTGCAGGCCACGCAACTGCACGAAGGCGATGGTGTAGCCCCGCTGCTGCTCGTCCAACTGTTCGGTCAGGGCGCGCACGTTGAGCAGGCCAGTGGCCGGGTTGTGCCGTGCCCGATAGGCCAGGTCACGCTCGTAGGCCAGCCGTTCGCTGACATCCTCGGCCAGCACGAGGCACGCCGGCTGTCCATCGAAATCGAGTTTGGACAGGTGTGCGCGCACCTCGAACACACTACCGTCCTTGCGCCGGTGCAGGCGCACGGTCGCGTCCGGAGGATCGCCCACCTGTGCGCGCTGGATGGCACCACGCACTTCGTCCCAGCCTTCGCGCGGGCGGATGTCGAGGATGCTCATCGCCAGGAACTCGTCGCGGCTGTAGCCGTACTGGCGCACCGCAGCGTCGTTGACCTCGATGAAGCGCAGCGTATCCGGGTCGAACACCCAGAACGGTGCAGGATTGCGGTCGAACAGCAGCCGGAAGCGCCGTTCCACTTCGCTCACCTGCTCGCGCGCCTGGTAACGCTCGCTCAGGTCGGTCAGCGCGCCGATCATGCGCCGCTCGCTGTCGGCCACTTCCACCCGCTGCCCACGCGCGCCCACCCAGCGCACCTCGCCCCCGGGCAATACCAGGCGGAACACCTGGTCGAGCACGGCGCCGCCGGCGAATGCCTGGTCAAAGGCATGCTGCAGGCGCGCGGCATCGTCGCGGTGCACGCGTGCGAAGAAATCGGCCACCGGCAGCGCATCGGTCTGCACGCCAAAGATCTCGCGCGCCAGCGGCGACCAGCGCAGCAATGCGGCGTCCTCATCCACGTACCAGGTACAGACACGACCGACCTGGTGCGCAAGACGCAGCTCGGCGTGGCCTGTTTTCAGCTCCTCGGCCATCGCCTGCTGGCTGCGGGTGCTGCGCCGCACGGCGTACAGCAGCACCAGCAACACCGCGATGTAAGCCAGTACGATCGCCACCGACGCCTGCAGGTACGGCCACCACGGCGCCAGTACGTCTTCGTCGGCCAGGCCGACCTGCACCGCCAGCGGGCTGTGTTCCAGCGTGCTGATGGTCATGATGCGCGGTACGCCGTCGACCACACCCGGCACGCTGCCCAGCTCGACCACCGCCTGCGTGCCGAGCAGGTCACGGCGCGGCAGGCCGTAGCGGCGGCCCACCGTGCCGTGCGGATCAGGCACGCGGGCCAGCATGTAACCCTCGGCATCGCTGATCGAGACCAGTCCGTTGGGGCCGACATCGAGGCCGCCGACGATGCGTTGCAGTTCGCCACAGCGCAGCCGTGCCAGCAGCCAGCGTTCGCCGGCCATCGGCAGCGCCAACGGCACCACCCAACCGCCATCGCTGGCCCGCTGCGGCGGGCCGATGTACAGGGCGCTGCCCTGGCCACGACGCTGCGGGTCGGTCCACAGCGGCAGCTGCAGGTCGCCCTCGCCGGCCGTCAACGGTCGGCCATGGCGGTCGAGCACGGCGATGCTGTGCAGTTCGGCATGCCGGCCCAGCACCCCGCCGATGGAGGCATCCATCAAGGCCGGCGCCTGCGCCGGCACGCTGCGGAACAGCTCGGCGGCGTCGGCGGCGATGCCGGACATGGCGCGCTCCAGGTTGCGCAGTTCCAGCGCCAGCAGGCGCTCGCTGCCCACCGCCAGCGCCCGGCTCTGCCGCTGTGCCGCTTCCAGGCGGCGGTGGTAGTCATTGACCAGCATGAGGGTCAGGCCGGTTACCAGCAGCACGCCCAGCAGCACTCCGCCCCAGGTAATGGCGCGCAGCGGGCGGGCCAACGCGCGTTTCAGCGCGGGCATCGGCGGGTGTTCCTTGTGCAGTCGGCTGGCTTCATGCGCGAACGAATCCTCCACGTCCCCGACCTCAACGGCCGGTGGACGCCATTCTTGACGCCTGACCCGCCCCCGCATGGCCACCTCCCCGTGTCCGCGCAGGGCTCCAGGGTCCAGCATGCACCACCCCGGTGACGGCGTGAAGATCGCGTCTGCGCGTTCAGCCAGATCCTGCACAGGACGGGCGGCGCAAGGACGCGGCCAGTGGCGCCGGAGCGGATTAGACTTGGGGTTTTCCGCTGCAAGAGAAGTCCATGTCCAAGCTGCGCCGTCCCACCCTGGCGCTGGCCATCGTTGCCAGCCTGTCCCTGGCCGCCTGTGACCGCCCGGCCGAACCGGCCGCCGGTGCCACCGCGCCGGCCGATGCCGCCCCCGCTGCGGCCAAGCCGATGCTGGGCAGTTTCGGCTTCGATGCCAGCGGCATGGATCGCAGCATCGCCGCCGGCGACGACTTCTTCGGCTTCGCCAATGGCACCTGGGTGAAGAACACCGAGATTCCGGCCGACCGCTCGCGCTTCGGCAGCTTCAACGTCATTGCCGAGAAGACCCTGGCCGATACCCGCGCCATCCTTGAAGGGGCGGCGGGCAACACCAAGGCCAGCGGTGACGACAAGCTGATCGGCGACTACTACGCCGCCTACATGGACGAAGCCGGCATCGAGCAGCGCGGCGTTGCACCCGTGGAGCCGCAGCTGAAGGCGATCGATGCGATCGCCGACAAGGCCGGCCTGGCCCGCGCCCTCGGCGGCGACCTGCGCGCCGACGTCGACCTGCTCAATGCCACCAACTTCTACACCGACCGCCTGTTCGGCCTGTGGGTGTCGGTGGACCTGCTGCAGCCGGACCGCACCGCGCCGTACCTGGTGCAGGGCGGGCTGGGCATGCCCGACCGCGATTTCTACCTGGGCGGCGGCCGCATGGCCGAGCTGCGCAAGCAGTACCAGGCCTACATCGCGCAGATGCTGCAGCTGGCCGGTGTGGCCGATCCGGCCGGCAAGGCACAACGCATCCTGGCGCTGGAGACGAAGATCGCGCAGGCGCATGCCACCCAGGAAGAAACCAATGATGTGACCAAGGGTGCCAATCCGTGGACCCAGGCCGACTTCAACGCCAAGGCGCCGGGCATGGACTGGAACGCCTTCCTCGACGCGGCCGCGCTGGGCAAGCAGCAGGACTTCATCGTGTGGCAGCCCAAGGCCGTGGCCGGCCTGTCCAGGCTGGTCGCCACCGAGCCACTGGAGGTGTGGAAGGACTACCTGGCCTTCCACGCGCTGGACCGTGCCGCCGCCTACCTGCCGAAGAAGTTCGCCGATGCCCGCTTCGCCTTCCATGGCACCGCGCTGAGCGGCACGCCGCAGCAGAGCGACCGCTGGAAGCGCGCCGTCGATGATGCCAACCATGCCGTCGGCGAAGCCATCGGCAAGCGCTATGTCGAGAAGCACTTCGACGCGAAGACCAAGGAACGCGCGGACGAGATGGCAAAGAACATCATTGCCGCCTTCGCCAAGCGCATCGACGCGCTGTCGTGGATGTCGCCGCAGACCAAGGCGAGCGCCAAGGCGAAGGTGGCCGGCCTGACCGTGGGCATGGGCTATCCGGAAAAGTGGCGCGACTACACTGGCCTTGAGATCCGCCGTGATGACCCGCTGGGCAATGCGCAGCGCGCCGAGCTGTTCGAGTACCAGCGCAACATCGCCAAGCTGGGCAAGCCGGTCGACCACAGCGAGTGGGCGATGCTGCCGCAGACCATCAACGCGATGAACGTACCGCTGGAGAATCGCCTGGTGTTCCCGGCCGCGATCCTGCAGCCGCCGTTCTTCGACGGCGCCGCCGACGACGCGGTGAACTACGGTGCGATCGGTGCGGTGATCGGCCACGAGATCAGCCATGGCTTCGACAACGCCGGTGCGCTGTTCGATGAAACCGGCAAGCTGCACAACTGGTGGACCGCCGAGGACCTGAAGCAGTTCAACGCCGCCGGTGATGCGCTGGCCGCGCAGTTCAGCAGCTACGAGCCGTTCCCGGGCGTGCATGTGAACGGCAAGCTGACCCTGGGCGAGAACATTGCCGACGTGGCCGGCCTGGGCACCGCCTACGATGCCTACCAGCTGTCGCTGCAGGGCAAGCCGGGCCAGACCCTGGAAGGCTTCACCCCGGACCAGCGCTTCTTCCTCGGCTTCGCCCAGGCGTGGCGCAGCAAGAGCCGCGAGCAGGCGCTGCGCAACTCGCTGCTGACCGATGTGCATGCACCGGGTCAGTTCCGCGCACTGACCGTGCGCAACATCGACGCCTGGTACCCGGCATTCGAGGTGAAGGAAGGCCAGAAGCTGTACCTGGCCCCGGACAAGCGGGTCAAGGTGTGGTGATGTAACCGGAACGGGCGCCGCAAGGCGCCCGTTTCACTTGCGGGTAGCTGCCAACCTTGGTTGGCGCTTCCGCGGCACCGCGTGAAAGGCGTGCCAACCAAGGTTGGCACCTACCAGGCAACTGCGGGCCACTCGCGCAGGATCTCCACCGGCGCGCCCATGCGTGCACAGGCGCGACTGGCCAGGCCATCGGGCAGTGCGCGGCGGAACAGCGGCGCCATGCCCTGCATCAGCTTCGCAGACGCCGCCGCCTGGGCGCGCTGACGGCCACTGCGTTCAAGCATGCCTTCGGCCCAGTCCGGCAGCAGCGCCGCGCCCGCACCGAGGAACACCTCGCGCGACAGCCCCGGCACCGGTACCGGCAGGCGCACGCCGGACAGCACCTCCAGCACCTCGCGCGAGCGCTCATCCACACGCAGCTCCGGCTGACGTGCACAGAAGTACGCCGCCACTTCCGCTTCGCTGCGCGGCACATCCACCGCGCCCAGTGCCTCGGCCACGCAACGGTACTCGTCGTAATAGCGATCGGCGATGTGCGCCGGCACCTCGCGCCCGTAGCGTCGGAACCCCTGCAGGAAACCGAAGGCTTCGGTCACGTGCACCCAGGTCAGCAACTGCGGATCGTCGGCGGCGTAGGGCTCGCCCTGCGCGGTCTGGCCGCGGATCTGCGCATGGATGCGGCGCACCCTGGCCACCAGCGCCTCCACCTCGCCGCTGGGCGCATAGCTGGTGCCGGCAACGAAGGCCGTGGTGCGGCGCAGCCGACCCACCAGGTCCTGGCGGAAATTGGAGTGGTCATAGACCCCGGCCAGCGCGCGTGGGTGCAGGGTCTGCAGCATCAGCGCGCACAGGCCACCGGCGAGCATCGAGGGAAATTCGGCGTGCAGCCGCCAGGTGACGCTGTCCGGCCCGAACCAGCCCGGGTCGCCCTGCGGATGGTCGTAGTCGATACCACCCTGGCCGCGCGGGAAGGCGTCCAGTACCCAGCGTCGGATCGGCGCGGTGACGGGGCGGGAGAGTCGCTGCAGCAAAGCCGGCATCACAGGTCCAGGAGAGGCGGAAGAACAGTCGCGTCTTGCGCGGTTGGCTCCGATTCTCGGCGATCACGCCTCCGGCGGCGAGCCTCCCCGCTCAGCGACGGTTTCATGTGCGGCCGCAGCACGTTTCACCCTGCGACATCCTGTCGCAGGCCGCGACTGCGATGCTGCATCGCACCAATTTTCACTCCCGCCGGTCAAACCCTTGCGCCGCTTGGCATTGCCCCCATTGCACGGCTCGCTGGAAGTGCTAGAACTGGATCCGCCACACCGTCCAATGCTGATCGACGCACGTTCCACAAGGAGCCAGCCATGATTGCCTTGTTCAAGGGTTTGGGAATTCTGCTTCGCGACAACGAGCTCTACAGCAGCCCGTTCGACAAACAGGTGGCGCACTGGCGCAACCTCAGCGAGCAGCAGATCCGCGATGAAGTGGCTGTGCTGGCCCAGGCCAAGTGCCAGTGGCTGATCGCCTCGATCGTCGGCTGGCAGGCGGCCTCGCTGCTGATCCTGGGCCTGATCGCCAACTACCTGTGGCGCGACGACTTCCATATCACCTTCACCCGCGTGGTGATCGTGTTCGGCTCGTGGGTGTCGATCCTGTTCGTGATCTGGTTCATGGCCAACATGTTCGATCAGCAGGCCGGCTTCGAGCGCTGGATGAAGGCGTTCAACAGCCGCGCCCGCATCAGTTCCAAGGCCGACAGCGTGGAGCACGTGGCCGAGGCGCTGGACCTGGCCGAGCACTACCCGGAAGTGCTGGACTACAAGCAGGCGGTCACCGCCAAGCGCGAACTGCGCCACGAGGACATCCGCATCATGACCGAGATCGGCCGGATGAAGCAGCACTCCGAACTGGTCGGCCGCCTCAACCATGTGGGCGAGACCGAGCACCATCACGACCTGACACTGCAACCTGCCTACTGAGCCTTCAGGGAAGCGGGGGGACCCACACTGCCACCGTGATCACTCACGGTGGCAGTGTTCTATCCGGTCCTGGCTGACGCACTGGCGGAAGCCGTCGGGTAGCCCACGCATGGCCTCGGTCTTGCCTGCTGCAACGGCGAACCGGCGCAGCGGCGGTGTGGTGCACGCGGCATCGGTGCTGCACGCTGGGTCCAGCACCAGGTGATGGCAGTGGCCACTGCTGCTGGCAATGCACTGGAAGCGCGCCTCGCCATCGACCACCGTACTCTTGCTGTACAGCGTGTCCACGCCGTTGGCATGGGTGCGGGTGATCGAGGTGTTGCGGGATTTTTCGCAGCTGGCCAGTGCCAGCACGGCAACGCACGCAATCAGCAGACGGGACATGTTCATTCCTCGGTGCAGGGGGATGCGGCTGCGGCTACATGCCGCGGAACAGGCTCATGAACGGCTGGCTGACCACCAGCGTCTCCGTCCGCCCGCGCAGGCGCAGCACGCCGCGCCCGGTATCGTCGCGGCTGACCGCCGCCACTGCCTTCATGTTGACGATGGTCGAACGATGGATCTGGCGGAAGTGCTGCGCATCAAGCACTTCCAGCAGCTCGCGCAATGGCGTGCGCAGCAGGCTTTCGCCGCTGGCGGTGACCACGGTGGTGTACTTGTTGTCCGCGCGGAAGTACGCCACGTCTTCCAGCATGATCAGCTGCGTCTCGCGCCCGTTGCTGGCGGTGATCCAGGCCAGTGGCGGGCGCTCGGCTGCGCCCTGCGATGGGCCCAACCGCTGCAGCAGGCGCTCCAGCACGGCATCGTCCTGGCGCGTCGATGGCAGCCGCGACAGGATGCGCTCGCGGGTGGCCAGCAGGCGCTCGTCGCTGACCGGCTTCAACAGGTAATCCATCGCGCCCTGCTCGAACGCATCGATGGCGTACTGGTCGTAGGCGGTGACGAACACTACCTGGGTGCGCGGGCTCAGCTCGGACAGCGAGCGTGCCACCTCGATGCCGCTGATGCCAGGCATGCGGATATCGAGAAAGGCGATGTCCGGCTGCTTCTCGGCCAGCTGCTCCAGCGCGCTGGCGCCGTCCTCGCACTCGGCCACCAGCTTCAGGTCCGGCCACAGCCGGCGAAGTTGCTCCACCAGCGACTGCCGCAGCAGTTCTTCGTCTTCAGCGATCAGTGCCTCAAGCGGCATGGCTGCGCTCCTTGTGCGACTGCGGCAGGGTCATGGTCGCTGCCACGCCGCTGGGGAAGTTGGCGACGATCGCTACGCCGGCCTGCTCACCACAGGTCAGGCGCAGGCGCTCGCGCAGGTTCTTCAGGCCGATGCCGGTACCACTCGTGCCCTGGCCGAAGCCGAGCCCATCGTCGGCCACGGTCACCGTCACGTGGTCGTCGAAGCCGCGCGCCAGGATCCAGATCGTGCCTCCGCCGGGCTTGGGTTCAAGGCCATGCTTGATCGCGTTTTCCACCAGCGTCTGCAGCGCCATCGCCGGCAGGTGCACGCCATGCAGTTCGTTGGGCACCTGCACTTCCACCGCCAGCCGTGCGCCCATGCGGATGCGCAGGATCTCCAGGTAGGCGCGGGTGCGTTCCAGCTCCACGCCCAGCGTGGACACCGATTCGTCCACCTGTGGCAACGAGCTGCGCAGGTACTGGATCAGGTGGCCGAGCATCTGCTCGGCCCGTGCCGGGTCGGTGCGGGTCAATACCTGCGCGTTGGCCAGCGTGTTGTAGAGGAAGTGCGGTTCCACCTGCGCATGCAGCAGGTTCAGCCGCGCCACCGACAGTTCCTTTTCCACCTGGGTCTGTTCGGCCGCAGCCTGTTCGTCGCGACGCTGGTCGGCGACGCGGCGACTGATCGCACGGGTGACTGCTTCGGCGTTCTCGAAGTTGCTGCCCTCGTCCAGCGCCAGCAGGTCGGCCCACCAGCCGGCATCGGGTTCGAACAGCAGGGTAACGGTGCTGGTGCCCTGCCCCGGCGTGACCGTTGCCAGCACGCTGTTGCGCTTGATCGCCAGCCGCGCAGGCAGGTTCCAGCGCGATGGCTGGCGGCCATTCCAGAGATCGACCCGGCGCACATAGGCGCGCACCTGCAGGCTGCCGGCCGAGCTTTCCACGTCTTCCACGCGGGGTAGTTCGGAGATTGCCGCCTCCACCACCGAGAAGGCGTGGCCGGCGTCCATCGGCAGTTCGATCTGGCGGCGCTGGCGACCGGACAGGGTGGTGGCGTCCAGGCGACCGGCCACCAGCCAGACCCGGCGGATATGGGTGATGGCACTGCCCAGCGCGGAAATGATCAGGAACATCGCCAGCAGGCCGAAAATCCAGCCTGGGCCATCGTTCATGCCACTGAAGATGCCGCTCCAGACCATTCCAGCGACGAACAGCGCCGCAGCCCAGGCCAGCAGGTGACGGAACAGGAGTGAAAGGCTGGCGAACACGGCGGCGCCTTGGAGGAAGGGGGTGAGCCGAGCATAGGGCGGCCCGCCGGGCAAGCAAGCGGGCTGCGACGAAGGGCCCGAAAGCGGGGATGGAAGCCTTCAGTGCAACGCCGGGCATGGCCCGGCGCTACCAGGGCTGGCGGGGCAGCGCGCCCCGCATTCCCTTATTTGCGCTGGTCGGCGCTGGCGTCGCGTACGGCGCGGAACGACTCGTCCTTGCTCCAGTTCGGCCAGGCACGGGAGTTGGCCAGCTGGTTGCCCAGCGTGTACAGCACTTCCAGGTCGCGGGCGGCACCGGCGAACACCCAGTCCGGCTGCCATTCGTCGCCCTGCTGGTGGTAACGCTTGGCGGTGTAGTCCTCGGAGGCTTTCTTGCCTGCGGCGACGCCACCGTCCACCCAGTCCTGGCCGGCCGACCAGGACAGCGCCGGCACGCCACGCTTGGCGAACGGGAAGTGATCGGAGCGGAAGAACAGGCCCGCTTCCGGCTTCGGGTCCGGCGTGTAGCGGATGTCCCAGCCCTTGGCCACGTCCTTCAGTTGGTCCAGCAGCTCGAAGCGCGCGGCGCCGTAGATGCCGAAGTCACGCGACGGGCCGAACGGCGCCATGCCGTCCATGTTGATCACCGCCACGGTCTTTTCCAGCGGGTACAGCGGATGGGTGGCGTAGTACTCCGACCCCAGCAGGCCCTTTTCCTCGGCGGTGACCGCCAGGAACAGCAGCGAGCGCTGCGGGCGCTTTTCCTTGGCGAAGCCACGGGCAAGCTCGATCAGCGAGGCGGTACCGCTGGCGTTGTCCAGTGCGCCGTTGAAAATGCGGTCACCGCGCGCGTCCGGCTCGCCCACGCCGATGTGGTCCCAGTGCGCGCTGTAGATGATCGTCTCGTCCGGGTGGCGGCTGCCTTCCAGGCGTGCGGCCACGTTGTGCGAGGTGATCACTTCGGTCTTCACCGCGTACTTGGCGTCCAGGCTGGCGCCGGTCAGCGGCACCGGGGTGAAGTCGCGCTGCTGCGCCTTCTTCTTCAGCGCCTCGAAGTCCTGCCCGGCGGAGCGGAACAGCTCCACGGCCAGGTCGCGCTGGATCCAGCCTTCCAGCAGCGGGTGGCTTTCGGCCGGGTTGTCGCGCACCACGTCGAACATGGTGTTGGTGTTGGAACCGGCAACGGTGGCCCAGCCATAGGAGGCCGGTGCGGTCTCGTGCACGATCAGCACGCCCAGTGCACCCTGGCGCGCGCCTTCCTCGTACTTGTAGGTCCAGCGGCCGTAATAGGTCATGCCCTTGCCGTCGAAATCACCTTGGCCGGTCTCGAAGTCCGGATCGTTGATCAGCACGACGGCGATCTTGCCCTTCAGGTCCACGCCCTTGAAGTCGTCCCAGTTGCGCTCCGGCGCTTTCACGCCATAGCCGAGGAACACCAGCGGGGCCTTGCTGATGTCGACGTTGCTGGCGCCGTTCATGGCGGCGCGCACGGCAATCTGCTTGCCCTGCTCCAGCGGCACGGTCTTGCCGCCCTGGTGCAGCGCCAGCTGCGGTGTGCCGACGATATCGCCCTTGCGCAGCGGCACAGCCTGGGTCCACAGGCGCTTGCCGTCCTTCAGGTCGCCGCCCGGCTGCAGCCCGGCATCGGCGAACTGCTTGCTGAGATAGGCGATGGTCTTCTCTTCGCCGGCGGTGGCCGGGGAGCGGCCTTCGTAGGCGTCGGAGGCCAGTTCCTTGACGTCGGCGGAGATCCGCGCGCCGTCGAATTTCGGGGTGGCGGCCATCAGTGCGCTCGACACTGACAGGGCCAGCACGCCCAGTGCTACTCGCTTCATTGCTCTCTCCAGCAGGGAAATCTCTCTGGAGTGTAATGGGATTCGGCAGGGCTGCGCCCTGCACCTGCCGATGCCAGGGCAACAGCAACAGCAACAGCGACAGCGACAGCGACAGCAGAAGCAGGCATTCGGTGGGATGGCGGGGTGGGTCCGGTTGCGGGGGACGCCGTAGACCCGTCCTTGGGGGCTTGGCCGCGGCATCCATGCCGCGGACACCCCCGCAACCGGACCCACCCCGCCTTCGACAGCTTCCCGCTGCTGTTGGTGGGGTGTCGGCCTTGGTCGACACGAACGGAAACAAGAAGGGGTCAGATCCCTTTCCCGGCAGGAAAGGGCTCTGACCCCATCTGTGTGTTGCTTGGGCGTGTTACCAGTTCGGGTCTTCGGCCGGGGCGGCAGCAGGCTTGGGCTTCGGCTTGGCCACCGGGCGCGCGGCGGTAGCCGGTGCTGCCGAGGCCGTTGCGCCAGCAGCAGCGGCAGCCGGCTTGCTGCCCAGCTTCTGGCGCAGTTCGATCTGGCCCGGACGGAAGCCGCCGCGCATCGCGTCAACGCCATCTTCGATGGTGCCGTACGAGGTCTGCGCAGCCACGCGGTCGATGCGGATGGTGCAGCACGGGTGTTCGCTGCGGCCCAGCGAACGGCCGGTCTGCGGGTCCTTCAGTTCCTCGCCCAGGCGCACGGCCTGCCAGCGCTGGCCGGCCTGCACGGTGTCACCGCCCTGGCTCAGCACCACCTGGTCACCGTCCACCGACACCACCGATACCGGGAACAGCGTGGTGACGATGCTGGTGCCGATCTGGCCGGACAGCGATTCCATCATCGCCGCGGCCATGTTGCGGCCGTTCACCACACGCGGCAGCGTGCTCGGGCCGGTCGAGGCCAACTGGTGGTCGAAGCTGTCGGACATCACCACCTGGCCGGTGGTGGCGTTGACCAGGCGCAGGGTGATGCGGCCGCCACCGGAGTACGAGGTCACCTGACGGTCGGACATGCGCAGGTTGCGCACGCTGCGCGGGTACTCGAAGCGTTCGATGGTCGGGATCAGGATCAGGTCGGTCGCCAGCTGCTGGCCGACGCGGGCAGTGTCCTGCAAACGCACGTTGCCGCTGTTGATGTGGTCGATCTCGGCCTGCAGTTCGTCGCCGAACTCGCGATCCAGCACGATGAAGCGCTGGGTCTGGGTCAGCGTGTCGGACAGGCGTGCGCGGATCGCGTCGGCCACTTCATCGGCGCTCACGCGGCCATCGCCCACGGCATAGCTGCCGGCCTTGGTACGCGGCAGCGCGACCACGATCTTCGGCTTGCCCTGCTCGTCCGGTGCGCGGTACTGGGCGATCTGGGCACGCACGCGTACCTTCCAGTAGCTGCGCATGCTGCGGTGGGTCACGTCGGAATCGAACGAGCTTGCGCCACGCTTGGCATCGACGCTGACCTTCTCGTCGTAGCGCTCCTTGACACTGGCCGAGGCACCGCCGCCCTTGGCCGTGGCTTCGCCAGAGGCGCTGGCAGAGGCCGAACCCTTGAAGCTCCAGCCTTCATCGCTGGCGCGCACGCGGGCGATGGTTTCCTCGTCCAGCTGCCGCACTTCGTCCTGCGACAGGATTTCATAGCCCAGCACCGCGCCCTGCGAGCCGGCGATCATCTGCTGGGTGAACGCGTCGGCGCGGATATCGCCGACGTGTTCATCATCCACGTCCACATGCAGGCCTGCGCGCAGGCTCTGCATCTGGCTGGCCACGCGTACGCCGTTGACCTGCGCCACCGCCGACTGCAGCGCCGCCAGCACCGCCAGTTCCGGGGTGCTGCCGATGCCGTCGGCCTCGCGCGCGACCTGGGTGGTGCCGCCGAAATCCGGCGTGCCACGCAGGGGCGCGGCTTCCACCGCATTGCTGGCCAGTGCACTGGTTGCCTTGTCCTTGGCGGGTGTGGGCGCATCGGCGGCCGGGGTGTCCTGCTTGCCGCAGGCTGCAAGCAGCACGGCAGCCAGGCCCAGGCCGATCAAACGGGAGGTCGTACGCATGGAGTTGATCCTCGGATCAGATCGAGTCGAGCATCGAATCGGCGTTCGACGGCACCTTCACCTTGCTCTTCTTGGCGAAGGTCACGGCCGACTTGGTCGAGCCGTACAGGCCCTGGATGAAGCCCGGCGATTCCTTGGCCACCCATGCACCGGCAGCCAGCTTGCGGCCGACGGTGGCCATCTGGGTGGCGCCCAGGTTCTTCATGCCGGCGGTGAAGTTGCTGGCTTCGCCGCCCAGCTTCTGCGCTTCGGCAGCCGACGCCAGCAGCGAGACCAGGCCTTCGGCGTAGTGCTGCTTGGATTCAGCGTTCAGCTCCGGCTGCGCGGCCTGGCGCTCGTCGATCGCGGCCTGGGCGGCTTCGCTGACCGACACCGACTTCTTCATCGCATCGACGCTGACCGAACCCGACGACAGCGCCTGGCGCTCGGCTTCCAGCAGCTGCACCTGCTCGGCCAGGCCGAAGGCACGGGCGAACGAGGTCTGGGCCTGCAGCGAGTGCGACTGCGAGCTGACGAAACGACGCACCAGTGCTTCCTGCGCGGCTTCATCCGGTGCGGCGGCGCTGGAGGCGCTGCTGCTGGAGGTACCGGTGGCGGCGCCGGCCAGGTCCTTCAGCTTGCCCAGGCCAGCGTGCGCCGGCATCGACAGGGTGGCGGCCGCGATGGCCAGGACAAGAGCGGTATTGCGGATCATGTGAGAGTCCTTTGGGAGAGACGGCCGCGGTGCGGCACGTGGGGAATCGGTAACCCCGGTGGATGCCGAGCGCGCTCGGTACCCACCGGGGTGGCGGATCAGCGGACCGCCTTGACGTTCAGTTCGTTGATCATCTGCTGGGCGGCCTTTTCGGCAGCCAGCTGCAGTGCGTTGGTACGGGCCACGGTTTCATTCGGGCCGGTGCCGGAGAACTGCACCGGGCCGACCGACGACACGGTGCGCGGGAAACGACCGGTCACATCCAGCACCTTGCCGGTGACGGTGACGAACACGCGGGTGTTGCCACTGGCCGGATCACGGTCGCGCATACCGATGTCGAGGGTGCCGACGGCGATGTACGGAATGTTGGCCGCACGGATGCCGTTGGCGGTGTCGCGCAGGGTGGCCGGGGCCAGGTCGTTGCCGGTGCTGAAGTCCTTGCGGATGCGCTCGATGCTGAGCAGGCCACGCGACTCGCCTTCCACGTATTCGGCTTCAACCACTTCGTAGCCGGCGGCGCTGAAGGCCCCGGTCATCGCGGTGTTGACCTCGGCGGCGTTGGCCACCTTCCAGGTGATGTTGTCGGCGCGCGCGGTGGTGCTGCCGCCGCTGGTGACCGACACCGAACCATTCTGGTTGATGCTGCCGTTGGTGCTGACCGAGTTGCCGCGGAAGCTGTCACCCTCACGGGTGTTCTCGCTGTAGCTGCTGCTGGCGTCGACGCGGCGGTATTCCTTGTCCTGGAACGACTGCACGGTGTCCTGCGAGCGCGCCATGAACAGGAAGGTCAGCAGCGAGCGCTGCGCGGCGGTGGCACCGGCCACGGCCGAACCCGCATCCAGCTTGGTCTGCAGCAGGGTGGTGTTGATCTCGGCACGGACGGTGACGGTGTAGGTCTTGGCCTTCTTGTCTTCGGTGTCCGACAGCGGCACGGCACTGAGCACGTAGCGGTCGATCTCGCCGATGAACTCGGCGCGACGCGCTTCGAACAGGCGCAGCTTGGCCGCACCGGTTTCGGCGATGTACGCCTCCAGGGCATTGACCTTGGCCTTGTTCAGGGCCTGGGCACGGGTATCGGCACTCAGGCGCAGGCCGTAGCTGGCCGAGCCGGTGCCGCGCGAACTCGCGGTCTGCGCAGCGACCGGCGAGGCCACCACCAGCGCGATGAGGATGAGCAGGATGGTACGCATCAACGACATGACTTGATCAACTCCTGGAGGGCTTGGGTCTGCTGTTGCAACGGGCGGCCGCCCGGCTTCTGTTCGTCCAGCCAGGCGCGCGAATCGGCACGCTTGGCGGCGGCGCCGGCGAAGGCGTCGAGCCCGGCCAGCAGGGTTTCGTAGCTGGCCGACCACTGGTCGACCTGCCACTGCGTGGCCGGCACCACCTTGGTGGCGCCCTTGCGCAGCGGCTGTTCGAAATAGACCTTCCCCGAGAACGGCTCAGTCACCCTGGCGGTGAAGAAGGCGCCGAACAGCATCGTCTTCATCGCCGGGGTTTCCTGGATCACGCCGTTCTTCAGCGCATCGACCTGCAGGTTGATGACGTAGTCGGGCTCGGGAATCTTCAGCTGGTAGACCTTGCCGTCGGCAAAGCGGGCAGCCATCGCGCCACCGATCGCCTGGCCCGAGGCCGGCGGCAGCAGCCCGACGCCGGTGTTGGACGACAGCGTCTTGGACAGTTCATGGGCCAGGGTGGCGCGCAGCGGCGCTTCCCACTTCGGGTCGGGCAGCTTGGCGCGCACCGCGTCGGACAGCGTTACACCACCGACCTGCAGACGGCGCACCGCCGCGTCGGGCAACCTGGCCTGGGCAAGGCTGGCCGCCAGCACCTGCGACAGGCTGGTATCGGCGCCGCCATACAGCAGATCGGCGACGATCGCGTCGATATCGTCGTTGTCCGGTCGGTAATCCTGCACGTCGATGCGCTGCAGCGTGAGCGGATAGGACGCGATCACCTGGCGCTCGCGGAAGTCGAAGAACAACGCCTGCAGCGCCACTTCCACCAGCACCTTGTACTGGTCGCCGATCGGCTCGACCGAGACCAGTTCGCGGTCCAGCGCGGCGGCCAGCACGGTGGCGCTGGTGGTGCCGTCGAGCATCGCCACCGGCTGGTCGATCAGCTCCAGGTGGGCCGGTGCGCGGCGCTTGAGCGACTGCGCCAGCGTCTGGTTCAGCGGGACCAGGCCACGCCGTTCCAGCACCGCATGCGCATGCGGGGTGGTCGCCTGCACGGCGGCAGCATCAGCGGTATAGGCAAAACCGGCCCAATAGGCCTGCTGCGATTTGTCCGCGGCCTGCACGGCCATCGGCCATACGGCCAGGCACAGGGCACAGGCAAGCAGGCGCGCAAAAGCGCGCGATGCGCTCTTCGTCCTTGAATACATCCAACCGCTCCTCGGTCAATACGCACGGAATGCGGGCGCTGATGCGTCCGCTGGGCGCGAAACATAGCCGCTAAGGCGCGCGGCGACAAGTGCTGTCCTTGTCGGCTCAGTCCGTGGGGGGCAGCAGGCCCGCCCGTTGCCGCAACAGTCCGCGCTCGGCCTGGTTCTGGCTGAGCCGAGCCGCCTCGCCAAAAGCGTCACGCGCATCCTGCTCGCGCCCCAGTGCCTGCAAAAGCTCGCCACGCACCACCTGCAGCGGCGCGTAGTCACGCAGGCGCGCGTCGACCAGCAAGGGCTGCAGCTGCGCCCAGGCGGCAAAGGGACCGTCGCTGCGCAGGATCGCCACCACCCGGTTCAATGCCACCACTGGCGAAGGCTGCACCTGCAGAAGCTGTGCATAGAGCGCAGCAATGCGCGGCCAATCGGTATCCTCGGGGCGGCGCGCCGCTGCATGGCAGGCCGCAATGCGCGCCTGCAGCACGTAGGGATCGTCGCCACCACCCGCGGCCAGCGCACGCGCCAGCACCTGCTGCCCACGTTCGATCTGCAGCCAATCCCAGCGTGCGCGGTTCTGCTGGTCCAGCAGCACCGGCACGCCCTGCGCGTCCACCCGCGCCGCTGCGCGCGAGGCCTGCAGCTCCATCAGCGCGAGTAGGCCCAGTACCGGCGGCACCGGCAACCGATGGGCCAGGATGCGGGCCAGCCGCAGCGCTTCCTCGCACAGCGCCGGGCGCATCCAGTCGTCGCCGGCGCTGGCCGCATAGCCTTCGTTGAACACCAGGTAGATCGCCTCCAGCACCGAGGCCAGGCGCTCCGGCATCGCCTCCGCGCGCGGCACTTCATAGGGCACCTGCTTCTGCGTCAGGGTGCGCTTGGCGCGCACGATGCGCTGGGCGATGGTCGGTTCCGGCTGCAGGAACGCGCGCGCGATCTCCACGGTGGTCAGGCCACCGAGCAGGCGCAGGGTGAGCGCCACGCGCGCATCGGCCGGCAGCACGGGATGGCAGGCCACGAACATCAGCCGCAGCAGGTCATCGCCCAGGTCGTCCTCCAGCGCCTGGCTGTCATCGGGTGCCGGCAGCGCCGCCGGATGCAGTTCCTCGCCCCATTGCGCGTGCTGCTGAGCCACGCGCTGGTGCTGGCGCAGCACATCGATGGCACGGTTGCGCGCGGTGGTCATCAGCCAGGCTCCGGGGTTGTCCGGGATGCCCTGCTCCGGCCAACGCTCCAGCGCGGCCAGCCAGGTGTCCTGGGCCAGTTCCTCGGCACGGCCGACATCGCCACCGAGCAGCCGCGCCAGGCGCGCGATCAGCACTGGCGACTCCATCCGCCAGAGGGTTTCCAGACGCTGCGTCAGTGCGGGCTCGAGCATGCGCCGATCACAGCACGCACGCCCGGCCCGCACAAGCGCCGCAGCTCACGCTTCAACAATCGGCTTGAAGCCGCCCCAGAACATGCGCTTCGTATCGAACGGCATGTCCTTCGGGCCCAGCGACGCCAGTCGCGGGTCGGCCATCACCTTTGCGTTGATGCGGTCGCGAGCCGCGCGCGAGCGGAACACCACGAAGGCGACGATCACCGTCTCGCCCGGTTTCACCTTGACCGCGCGCGGGAACGAGGTGCTCTTGCCCGGCTCCACATCGTCGGCCACGCATTCCATGTACTGCAGCGCGCCATGGTCCTTCCACACCGCGCCGGCCTTGCGGGCAAGGCGGCGGTAGGCCGCCACCTTGTCCTGCGGGCACGGCAGCACGTAAGCGTCCACGTAAGCCATACGGATTCTCCTGCGGCGGCCGTCAGCCCGGCTCGCCATCCATGTGTGCGATCTCCCAGAGATGGCCGTCCAGGTCCTGGAAGCCACGCTGGTACATGAAGCCGTAGTCGCGCGCCGGCTGCGGTTCGCTGGCGCCGGCGGCCAGGGCCTTGTCCACCAACTCGTCAACGGCCTTGCGACTGGGTGCCGAGAGTGCGTTGATCACTTCGGTGTGGGTGTGCGCGTCGGCAATCGGCTTGTTGGTGAACTGCTGGAAAAAGGGCTGGGTCAGCAGCATCACGTAGATGCTTTCGCTGATGACCATGCCGGCCGCGTCGTCGTTGGTGTAGGTAGGATTGAAGCTGTAGCCCAGCGCGGTGAAGAACGCCTTCGACTTCTCCAGGTCCTGCACGGGCAGGTTGACGAAGATCATCTGCGGTTGTGGTGCACTCATCGTTGAAGCTCCTTGTGGATGACAGAGGCGGGATCAGGGCTGCTTCATGCAGTTGACCATCCACGGCTTGCCGTAACGGTCGATCAGCATGCCCCAGCGATGTGCCCAGAACGTTTCGCCGATCGGCATCTGTACCTGGCCACCTTCGGCCAGCGCGGCGAACACGCGTTCGGCTTCTTCGATGCTGTCGACATCGACATTGATGGTGGTCGAGCCGCCCTCGCCTCCGCCGGGGCCGTCGGCTGCCATCAGGATGGCGTTGCCGATCTCGAGCTGGCTGTGCGCGACGTGGTCGAGGGTTTCCGGCGGCATTTCGTTGCAGCCCGGCGAGCCATCGGAGGGCGGCATGTCGCGGTACTTCATTTCCGAGGTGACCTGGCCACCGAGTGCCTTGGCATAGAACGCCATTGCCTCGTGGGCCTGGCCGCTGAAGCCGAGGAAGGGAATCAGTCTCATGGCAATACTCCGTTGTGCGGTTCAGGGTGGTAGTGCCGGGGCGTGCCCGGTTGGGAGAGGAATCGGGTCAGCCTTCCAGCTGTGCACGCAGACGCTGTTCCTGCTGCTGTAATTCGGGGGTGAAGGCTTCACCAAAGTCTTCTGCGGAGATCAGGGGACGCAGTTCCAGCGTGCCGCCCTCGCCGAACGGCGCACGGCTGGCCCATTCAACGGCCTCGTCCAGCGACCGCACCTCCCACAGCCAGAAGCCGGCGATCTGTTCGCTGGCAGGACCGAACGGACCGGCCTCGACCCTGGGTGCCCCAGCGCCGAAATGAATGCGACGGCCGCGCTGGGTGGCGTGCAGGCCTTCACCGGCCAGCATGATGCCGGCGGCCACCAGTTGTTCGTTGAAGGCGCCCATTTCGGACAGTTCCTGTTCGCTGGGCATGCGGCCGGCTTCGGAGTCGGCGTTGGCCTTCACGATCACCATCACTTTCATTGCAGTCTCCCGTGGGGACGCGTGGTGCGTGCCCTTCACTGGGTACAACGAACCAGGGTCATCGGAATCGACACGTTTCCGGAAATTTTTTTTCTGCGTGGAAAGCACGCCTTCGGCGGGAGGCGGCGAACGGCGGAGCCCCTCCGTGGCGGGTTTGGGTTGGTCGCTGAAAGCTCGGGTTCATGGGTTTGGCCGGGTGGGTAGGCGGGTCGGGGGACGCCGTAAACCCATCCATGGGGGCTTGGCCGCGGCATCCATGCCGCGGACACCCCCGCCCCGCCTACCCACCCGGCCTTGGACAGTTTCCTGCCTGCGGTACCCACCACGGGAAGATCAAGAAAAAAGGCAAAGGCAAAGGCAACGGCAAAAGCAACGGCAAAAGCAACGGCGGATGGCTGGCGGCCTCGGCTTTGCGAGCGAAGCGACCCGCTTTTGCCCTTGTTGTTGATTTCCCGTGGTGGGTCAGCCGCAGAGATCTGTCCAAGGCCGGGTGGGGAGGCAGGGCAGGGGCGTGAGCCGCATGGATGCGGCGACCGAGCTTACATGGACGTACTTGCAGCGCCCCCTGCCCTGCCTCCCCACCCGGCCAATCGCCAGAAACCCAGCTTTCAGCGACCCACCCAACCCACCACGGAGGGGCTCCGCCGTTCGCCGATCCCCGCCGAAGGCGCGCCTCCCGCGCTGCAACATGCCCACGCGCAGACCTGCGCCATCATGGGCACCCCGCCCCCGCCAGGATCGTGCCATGCAGCAGTACCTGCTTCTGATCTACATCGAGCCTGCCCTGCTGCAGGCCCTGCCCATCGAAGAATTCAACGCGCTGATGCGCGACTGCCTGGCCCATGCCGACAAGCTGCAGGCCGAAGGCACGCTGCTGGCCGCGCAGAAGCTGCAGCCGGTCGACACCGCGCAGACCCTGCGCGTGCGTGATGGCCACAGTCGCGTATTGGATGGCCCGTTCGCCGAAACCCGTGAACTGCTGGCCGGCTTCAACCTGATCGTCGCCCGCGACCGCGACGAAGCCATGCGCATCGCCCGCGACTTCCCGTGGGCACGCTTCGGCAGCATCGAAGTGCGGCCGCTGGAAGACATGGACGCCGAGCGCGAACGCTGCGGCACCCCGGCTGCCGCTATGGCAGCAGCCGTACCCTGATCTCGCGCGGGCCGACGCCTTCGTTGCCGCTGTAGTCGCGCACGCTGGCGCGCACGACGTACTCGCCCGGCGGCAACGCCGCCGGCTGCCAGCGTCCGGTTTCCATCAGGCCATCACGCACGGTGTTGGTGGCCAGGTAGCGGAACCGGGTCACCGCGCTGCCATGCACGGTGATGCCGCTGTCCGGTGCGTAGGCCACGCGCACTGCTTCCCGCTGCGGCGGCATGCGGTTGAACACGATGTTCCAGCGCGGCTGCTCGTAGCCCTGCAGCGGTTGTCCCGTAGCATCGAGGATCTGGTAACCCACCTGGTACATGCCCAGGCGGCGTCGTGGCAGATTGTTGTCGACCTGGTCCCAGGCCTCCACCACGATCTGCACGCCACGCCCCTGCCGCGCAACCATCACCACGCCATCGCTGCCTGCGGCCATCGGCTGGTCGTTGTCGTCCAGCAGTGCTACATCAGTGATGCGCGGTGCGAAGTGATCGGCGTAGTTATGGAAGCCAAGCGCCACCGCATTGGTCTCGAAACCACCGGTGCCCACCGCCAGGTGCACGTGCGCCTGGTTGTTGATGCTGCCCAGGCGGTCACCCACGTGGATGCGCATGCCACGGCGCACGCGCATCCGCTGCAGCTTGCCCTGCTCGTCGTACAGCGCCTGCCAGCGCGCGTCGAACGGCACATCGCGCGGGGTGCGGCCGACGCGCATGTGGATGTACTTGAGGCGGTCCACCGCAAGGCCCTCGGCCTGCTCGCCCAGGTTCCAGGCCGCCACCGGGCTGCTGATCTTGCCATCGGCAATCGCCAGCACGGTCTGGCCCACATCACCGCGCACGTCGAAGCCGCCATGCAGGTGGTGGCGGCTCTCACCGCTGAAGTTGCCGCGCACTTCGCCCAGGGTGCCGACCACTTCGTGCCAGCCGTCCTGCGGTGCGAGCGGCCAACGGCCCCCCGTCTTCGGCAGCGCGGCATCAGCGGCCGGGCCGACCAGTGCCGGTGCCGGCAGTTCGCCCACCGGCAGCGGGCGCAGGCGATGCAGGCGGTAGCCTGCGGCGTCGGCCACCAGCACGCTGCCATCGGCATCCATCGCCAATCCACTGGGGCGGGCCAGGCGCGGCAGGCGACCATTGCCGACCAGCGCGATCTGGTGGCCCTGCGGCGTCACCTGCACGATGCGGCCATCCAGATCACCCACGTACAGCACGCCGTCGTGGGTGGTGGCCAGCGACAGCGGCCCATTGATCACGCCACCGGCGGCGACCACGGTGCTGACCGTGCCATCGGCCCCCACCCGGCGCACGGCGTTGTTGAACAGATCGGCCACCAGCAACGCACCCTGCGCGTCGAAGGCCAGCGCCACTGGCGTATCGAAACGCGCAGCGGCGCCCACGCCATCGGCAAAGCCTGGCCGATCACCACCAGCCAGGGTGCGCACACTGCCATCGGTACCGATCACCCGGATGCGGTCATTGAACGTGTCCGCCACGTAGACCTGGCCCTGCGCGTCCACCGCAACGCCCATCGGTGCATCGAAGCGGGCCTGCGTGGCCGGGCCGTCGGCGTGGCCCTGTTCGCCACCGGCCAACGTGGTCACCTGGCCATCGGTGCCGATGCGGCGGATCGCATGGTTGCCGGTGTCGGCCACGTACAGGTTGCCCTGCGCATCGCCGGCAATGCCTGAGGGCGTATTGAAGCTGGCCTGCAGCGCAGGACCATCGACACGGCCCTCACCCTGCCCGGCCACGGTTTCAACGCGGCCATCGGGCAGGCGGCGGCGGATCCGGTTGTTGTCACCGGCATCGGTGAAATAGACACTGCCATCGGTGCCGCGCAGCAGTGCATACGGGTCGGCGAAGCGCGCCTGCGCGGACGTACCGTCGCGGTCGCCGGGGTGACCATCGCCGGCCAGCGGCTCGATCTGCCCGGTCCAGGCCAGTGGCGTGGGCACCGGGCCTGCAGGGCCGGCCAGCGTTTTCAGCGGGGTGTCCCACCAGGTTGCAGCCAAGCCCACCGCCGTTGCCAACGCCACCCCTGCCGCCATCCATTGCCACCGTGCCATCGTGTTGCGCTGCCTCTGCCTGCCGCTTGAAGAGGCACCGACAATAGACGCTGCGCGTGCGATCCGCCACGGCCGATCATGCGGCTGAAGGCCGGATTCGCTTCGTCGTGCTTGTCCTCGCTGGCCGTAGCAGGTTCAATGCGGTTCCCACGGATGGAGATTCTCCATGCCCCGCGCTCTCCCCCTCACCGCACTGCTGCTGGCCGCATTGGCCAGTGCGCCCGCCTCCGCTTCGATCACGGTGGCCCCGCAGAAGCCATCGGCCACCGCCGATGCACTACACGCGGCGTACGCCACGCGCTGGGATGAAGCCATCCAGCAGGCACGCGGCGGCAACACGCTGGGTGCACTGATCAGCATGGAGCGGCTGATGGAGGATCCGTTGCTGGACGACTTCGATGCCGAGCGTCGCGGCCGCGCCTCGCAGGTCGCCGGCTGGACCGCTCTGATGCAGAAGAAGCCGGATCAGGCCCGCCGCTACCTGCAGCGGGCGCAGGAGGCCCTGCCGGAGGATGCACAGATCCTGCTCACCCTGGTGTCAGTGGAACTGTCGGACAACCAGCCGGCCGCAGCCACCACCTTGCTGGTGAAGGCACTGCAGCACGCCGACGCGCCGCTGCCGATCGATCACCACGCGGTCAACTACCTGCAGTACCGCCTGCGTGACCAGCCACAGAAGCGCATGGACCTGCTGCAGGCGCTGTTTGACAACGGCTGGAAGAGTGGCGGCCTGGAACCCACCGGGCTGTGGCTGGCGCTGGCCACGCTGCAGGCCGACTACGGCCGTGGCGACAGCATTCCGGCCACGCTGGCGCGCATCGACAGCCCGGCCGAGATCATCCGCCTGCGCAGCGACAAGCGCTTCGATCGCTATGTCGATCGCGGTGACGCGCGTTTCGATCCAGTGCAGGCGGCACAGCGCCACCTCGATGAACTACGTGTTTCCGGCCTGCTCGACCGCGCACTGGACGCGCGCATGGCCGAGTTCAGCACCACCTTGCTGATGCTGGACCGCAACGAGGAAGTGCTGTCGTTGACCGCGGGCATGGCCGCTGCCGCCAGCAACGGCGAATCGCCTGCCGCCACAGAAGCGGAATGGGTGGCCTGGCTGCTCAACAGCCGGCTCACCGCACTGCGCCGGCTGGGCCGCACCGATGAGGCACTGGCCACGGCGAAGCAGGCCGCCCGCATCGGCGCGCTCGGCCCGGATGGTGTCGAGCACCAGATGAATGTCGGCTTCGTGTTCAGTTCGCTGGGACGCATGCAGGACGCTGCGCAGGCAGTGAATGACATGCCGGGCCTCGCCGGTTACGGCAAGGCCGCACAGGCGCTGCTGCAGTTCGCCGCGGCCCGCGAGCGCGGTGATGCCAAGGCGCGCGATGCAGCACGCGCGGTGATCCTGGCCCAGCGCGACGATGCCCGCCTGTTCCACCGCGAAATGCTGCTGGAAGAAGGCGACCTGGACGGTGCCGCCGCCGTGCTGATCGAACAGCTGCGCTCGCCGGTTGAACGCGGTGAAACCCTGGCCAGCCTGCAGGACATGCGCACCTATCCGTCATTGCCGGGCGATGTGCGCATCGATGCCGCGTGGCGTGCACTCAAGCAGCGTGCCGACGTGCAGGCCGAGGTGGCACGCGTCGGCCGCATCGAGCCCTACGACCTGGTCAGCACTTCCACGTCGCGCTGAGCGGCTTTTGTGTAGAGCCGAGCCGATGCTCGGCTGCAATTGGCGCAGCCGAGCATTGGCTCGGCTCTACAACGCCACGTGCAGGCAGCACCTACCGCTAGCGCGCCGGCACTTCGGTGCGGATGCCCATCGCTTCGCGGTAGCGCGCGTACAGCGCCATCACCTTGTCCACATAGGCCAGGGTTTCGGCGTAGGGCGGCACGCCCTTGTAGCGGGTGACCGCACCGATGCCCGCGTTGTAGGCAGCCGCCGCCAACGGGCGATCGCCGTTGTAACGGCGCAGCAGCGCGCGCATGTAGCGCGCGCCGCCCTCGATCGATTGCTGTGGCGAGAACGGATCGCGCACGCCATATTCCTGTGCGGTCTCCGGCATCAACTGCATCACGCCCTGTGCGCCCTTGGTCGAGACCGCCAGCGGATCGAAATTGCTTTCGGCATGGGCGATCGCGCGCAGCCAGGCATCGTCGACGCCGGTGGCTTTGGCCGCGGCCTTGAACTGCCTGGCGTGCTGCGCGAGCTGCGGCGTGCCGACCTTGCCCAGGCCCTCATGCGCCGGCTCGCCCGGCGGCGTGGCCACGGTGAACTTCAGAAATACCCGCGAGCCGGGCAGGTTGCGGGTGGAATAGACCAGCACGCCGTCCTGCTCGCGCTCGTACAGCACACCACTGAACACGCCCATGTTGCCCCACAGGTTCGGGGCCTGGATGGCGTTGTCGTCGATCTCCTTCGGCGTGCACCGCGATCCCGGCTCCGGTGCGGTGGCCAGGCTGACGGTGTTGCCCTGCACGCAGCGATAGACCGTGCGCGCGGCAGCCATCCCGGGCCACAGGATGGGCAGCAGCACCAGTGCAAGCAGGAGAGGTCGATGGGACATGGCGGCCGGATGATCCGGCCGCGCCCGCGAATGTTGGGTGAACGGGGGTCGGCAGGGCTGCGCCCTGCACCCGCGGTAGTGCCGGCCGCTGGCCGGCAACCTCAACGGCAACGGCAGCGGCCGGTTTCCTGCGGCTGACAGTAGATCCACGCCATGCGTGGATGAAACTCTCTGGAGACGATGGATCAATCGATGGAACGGGGGCGTTGGATCACTTCGCGGCCCTCCGGCGCACCCAATACCCCGCGCCCAGCAGCACGAACCACACCGGGCTGGCGATCAGCGCCTGGCGGGTGTCGCCCTGCAGGCTCAGCAGCACCAGCACGGCGGCGAAGAACACCAGGCAGGCCCAGCACATGGCGACGCCGCCGGGCATCTTGAAGATCGAGGCAGCGTGGCGCTCCGGGTAGCGACGGCGATAGGCCATGTAGGCCACCAGGATCAGCGACCAGACGAAGATGAACAGCACCGTCGCCAGCGTCGTCACCAGGGTGAAGGCGGTCACCAGGTTGGGAATCAGGTAGATCAGCAACGTGCCGCCCAGCAGGCACAGGCACGAGAACAGCAGGCCACGGGCCGGCACCGCAGCGCGCGACAGTTTCGACAGCCCGCGCGGAGCGTGGCCCTCTTCGGCCAGGCCGTACAGCATGCGGCTGGTGGAGAAGATGCCACTGTTGGCCGAGGACGTGGCCGAGGTCAGCACCACGAAATTGATCAGGCTGGCGGCGGCAGGAATGCCGGCCAGCACGAACAGCTGCACGAACGGGCTCTTGTCCGGCACCACCTGCCGCCACGGGGTGACCGCCATGATCGCGATCAGCGCCAGCACATAGAAGATGATGATGCGCACCGGGATCGAGTTGATTGCCTTGGGCAGGTTGCGCTCGGGGTCGGCGGTTTCGGCGGCGGTGGTGCCGACCAGCTCGATGCCGACGAAGGCGAACACCGCAATCTGGAACCCGGCGAAGAAACCGACCAGGCCCATCGGGAACATGCCGCCGTCATTCCACAGGTTCGACAGCGACGCGGTGTGGCCGCTCGGCGAGGTGAAGCCCCACGCCACCAGCCCGGCGCCGGTGATGATCAGCGCGCAGATCGCCACGATCTTGATCAGCGCGAACCAGAACTCCATTTCGCCGAACAGCTTCACCGTCACCAGGTTCAACGCCAGCAGCAGCATCACGCAGGCCAGCGCCGGTTTCCAGGCTTCAAGCCCCGGAAACCAGAACTGCGCATAGGCGGCAATCGCGATCACGTCGGCAATGGCGGTGACGATCCAGCAGAACCAGTAGGTCCATCCACAGAAGAACCCGGCCCAGGGGCCGAGCAGGTCGGTGGAGAAGTCGATGAAGGATTTGTACTGCAGGTTGGACAGCAGCAGCTCGCCCATCGCGCGCATCACGAAGAACAGCATCGCGCCGATGATCAGGTAGACGAAGACGATGGACGGGCCAGCCAGGCTGATGGTCTTGCCCGAGCCCATGAACAGACCGGTGCCGATGGCACCGCCGATGGCGATCAGTTGCAGGTGGCGGTTGGACAGGCTGCGGCGCAGGTGCTCGGGGGGCGTGGCGGGCTCGGTCATGGGCGCGGGAAGGGGCGGGCGAAGCGTTCGACGGTAGTCCTCCGCGGCGCCGAGCGCCAGCGCCAGACGGCCCCATTGCGTCAAAGCAGGCCGCTTTCACCACAATGTGACCGAATACCGTATTGATCCCATTCCGCCCGGCCCGGTGCCATGCTCAGATAGCCGCACCTGCCCAAGGACCGGCCCGACCATGCGCCCTGCCCCGCCCGCCCCGCTGGAGCCCCGGCCATGAGCCGCCTGCGCGTCATCATCGGCGGTACCGCACTGGCCCTGCTGGCCGCTGCGGTGCCGATCGCGGTCATGGCCTATGCCACCTGGGACCGCGCGGTCAGCGTCGAACAGCAGCGCCTGCGCGACATCGCCGATCGCACCCTGCGCCGCTCCGACCTGTCCTACCAGGAGGCGCTGGCGGCGCTGAAATCCGCCGAAGCCGGCACCTACGTGTCCTGCAGCCCCGAACACATCCGGCGCATGCAGACCCTGGTGATGACCACCTCATCGATTGACCAGATGGGCTACTTCGAAGGAGGCAAGCTGCGCTGCACCTCCTGGGGGCCGTTCCTGTCGGATGTGGATCAGCCCAGGCCGGACCACGTCACCAGCGACGGCGCCGGCATCGCGGTGGACGTGCGCCCGGAAATCAGCGGGCGACGCCAGGTGCTGGCGATCCTGTATGGGTCCTACGACGCACTGGTGGACCCACGCCGCTTCGTTGATGTCATCGCCGACCCGAATGTGCGGCTGGCACTGGCCAGCCCCGATGGACGCCTGCTGGCCAAACAGCCCGGCCTGGATCCGGACCTGCTGCAGGCACTGCTGCGCGACCCGGGCGAAGGCCTGGACCACACCACGCTGTTCGCTACCGCGCGCAACGAGGAATGGCTGGCCGTCGCCACTACACCGCGCACCGCGCTCGCTGCGGCCTTCCGCCAACAGGCCTGGCTGTACGTGCCGGTGGGTCTGCTGCTGGCCGCCGCCGGCGCCGGGCTGGTGATCTGGCTGTCGCGGCGCCGCCTTTCCCTGCGCGGCGAACTGGCTACCGCCATCCGCCGCCGCGAGCTGTACCTGCACTACCAGCCGATCATCGAGCTGGACACCGGCATCTGCGTCGGCGCCGAGGCGCTGGTACGCTGGCAACGCCCGGATGGCACCCAGGTGCGCCCTGACCTGTTCATTCCGCTGGCCGAAGAGGCCGGCATGATCGCCGACGTCACCGACCTGGTGATCGAGAACGTGGTGCGCGACATGCGCGAGCTGCTGGTCGCCGACCGCAGCGCGCACATCGCGATCAACCTCGCCGCCGAAGACATCAGCAGCGGTCGCGCCCTGAAGATGATCTCCCGGCACATGGCCGGCAGCGGCATCCTGCCGCAGCAGATCTGGATGGAGGCCACCGAACGTGGCTTCCTCGATCTGGACCGCGCGCGCACCATGCTCGCCGCCGCCCGCCGCACCGGCCACAGCGTGGCCATCGATGATTTCGGCGTCGGCTTCTCCAGCCTGCAATACCTGCAGCAGCTGCCACTGGATGCGCTGAAGATCGACAAATCATTCATCGATGCGATCGGCACCGAAAGCGCCACCAGCCCGGTCACGCCGCACATCATCGACATGGCCAAGGAGCTGGGCCTGTGGGTGGTGGCCGAGGGCGTGGAAACCGAAGCGCAGCTGGCCTACCTGCACAGCCGGCATGTGGAATTCGGACAGGGCTGGCTGTTCTCGCGGCCGCTGCCGCGCGATGAGTTCGTCGCCTTCCATCAGAAGCGGCAGCAGCAGTACGGCGCTGCACGCGAACACATGCAGAACCCGCGCAGCGTGCCGATCGAGCGTGAGGGAGTGGAGTAGGACGGCGAACGGCGGAGCCCCTCGTGGAGGATCGCGCCCGGTGGATCCATCAGGTGGGGCCGGGTGGGCAAGACCGGGGTTGGGCGTCCTGCCCAACCCACCCACCCGGCCATGGGCACATTGCGGCGGCGTCCCGCCACGGAATCAACGGAAGAAAGCGAAAGCAAAGGCAAACGCGGGTCGCTGCGCTCGGTAGATCCACGCCATGCGTGGATGGCGTGGACCACGGCAGTGCCGGCCGCTGGCCGGCACCTCCATCACGTTTGGCCTGCGCCTACGCCCAGGCCTTCGGCCGTGCCAGCAGCCACGCGGCGGTCACCGCCAGCAGCAGCAACGGCAGCCATCCCAGCTGGCGTGGGCCGCTGGCCTGCAGCAGCACGCCGCCTGCCACGCCGCCGGCCGCAATGGCCAGGTTCCAGCCGGTCACCAGCATCGACTGCGCCAGGTCCGCAGCGGCCCCGGCGCGCCGTGCCAAGGTGGTCTGGAACAGGGTCGGCACGGCGCCGAACGCCACGCCCCACAGGATCGTCGCCAGCAGCAGTGCGCTCGCCACGCCAGGCCACACCAGCAAGGCCAGCACCGGCACGATGAAGCCGATCACCGCCGCCCACACCAGCGCATGCAGGTGGCGATCCACGCCCCAGCCGGCAATCGCGATGCCGGCAATCGCCGCCATGCCGAAGGCCAGCAGCAGCCGGTCCAGCCAAGCACCGGCACCCGCGTCGACCGCCAGCGGCTCGATATAGGTGTACAGCACGTTGTGCGCCAGCACGTACAGCGCCATCACCAGCAACGCACTGCGTACACCGGGCAGGCGCCACACGGTCGCCAGCGAAGTGCGTTGCCCGGCCCCAGCGGCCGGCAGCGCAGGCAACGCCCAGCGCGCGTAGGCCAGCAGCAGCAGACCCAGCACGCTCATCAGCGCGAACGACCAGCGCCAGCCGATCTGCTGGCCCAGCAGCGTTCCTGCCGGCACCCCCAGCGACAGCGCCAGCGGCGAACCGACCATTGCGACCGCGATGGCCCGTCCCTGCAGCGACGGCACCACCATGCGCGCGGCATAACCGGCCACCAGCGACCACAGCAGGCCACCGCTCACACCGGCCAGGAAGCGCGCAGCCAGGATCAGCGCATAACTGCTGCTCAACGCCGTCAGCGTATTGACCACCACGAAGCCGGCGATGGCCGCCAGCAGCAGCGGACGCCGTGGCAGGCGCTGGGTCAGCGCGGTCATCGGCAGTGCGGCCATCACCGAACCCAGCGCATACACGCTCACCAGCTGGCCGACCGCCGCATCACTCACGCCCAGGCTTTCGCCCATCGGCCGCAGCACACCCGCCGGCAGGGTCTCGGTCAACAGGGTGATGAAGCCGCCGCCGGCCAAGGCAAGCAGGCCCGCCCACGGCAGGCGCGTGGCCTCGCCAGCCGGACTGGCGGCATCGATGGCATGGCCGCTCATCGCGTAGTCTCCAGGTCGGCATAGACCGCGTCGCGCAGTGCATCGACAAAAACGCCATCCATCCCTTCGTACAGGGTGTTGGTCAGCGCCACCACGCTCAGCCCACGCGACGGGTCGACGAACCAGCTGTGCCCGTAGGCACCGCCCCAGCGCCAGCTGCCTTCGCGCTGTGGTGTGCCGCTGGCGGCGGTATCGCGCAGTACCGCAAAGCCCAGCCCGAAGCCCCAGCCGGCCGGTTCCGGCGGCCCCTGCTCGCCCACCTGCGGGCTGGCCATCTCTGCCGCCAGCGCGGGCGGCAGCAGGCCGGAGCGCTGCACGTCACGCAGCGCCTCCAGCACCGCCATCACTTCATCGGCAGTACCCACCAGGCCGGCGCCGGCCGAAGCGAAACGGCTTGCATCGAGGGCACGCGCAAGGCTGTACTCGATGCCCACCGTGCCTTCGAACGGCGCGACCACCTCCCCTTCCTGCAGGCGATGCGGCCGCGGCGTGTCGCTCACATACGGCGTGGCCAGCCGTGCGGCATCGCGCGTGGCGAACGCCGTATCGCGCAGGCGCAAGGGGGCGGCCAGCAAACGCTCGAACAGCACCTGCAGCGTTTCACCGGTCGCGGCTTCGGCCACCGCACCGGCCACGTCCACGCCCAACGAGTACAGCCATTGGCTGCCCGGCTCGAACAGCAGCGGCGCCTGCGCGATCCGGCGTACGTTCTCGGCCAGGGAAAGCGGGTTGGCGTCCATGCCATCGCTGACGCCAGCGCGCGCGTAGGGCCCCACCGCATCAGCCTCCAGGAAGCGATAGCCCAGCCCGCTGCTGTGGCTGAGCAGCTGGCGCAGGCTGATCGGCGGCGTGCGGCCATCGGCCAGCGCCGGACGGAAGTCCGGCAGCCAGCGCTGTACCGGTGTGTCGAGGTCGAGCACGCCTTCGGCCACCAGGCGCAGGATCACCGTGGTCAGCAACGGCTTGCTGACCGAGGCCAGCCGGAACAGCTGGTCGCGCTGCATCGGCCTGGCCGACTCGCGATCGGCCAGCCCGGTCGCGCTGGCATGGCGCAGCACGCCGTGCTCGCGCACCAGCACCACCGCACCGACCAGGCGCAGCGGGTGGACCTGCTGCAGCAGCTGCTGCACCGAAGGCAGCGTCAGTGCAGGTTCAAGGGAAAGAGCGGCATTCATCGCGGTGATCCGTGGGGAGAGGCCCGCCACGTTAGGCAGCACGACGCGGCGCAAAAAGCCGGTTGCCGCTCCGGGCATCATGGACCGTGCAGTCCGCAATCGGCATGATGCCCGGAACTGCAAGGTCGCAAGGGCTGCCCGAGGCCCCGCACCACAGTGTTGCGACGGCCGCGCCGCGTGCCGCGATCACCCGCCCCTACCCTGCCGTTTTCATTGCCGGTACGCCCATGTCAGTCCTGGACAACCTCGCCAACCTGCAGACCTTCGTCCACGCCGCCGACACCCGCAGCTTCGTCGAGACCGGGCGCCTGCAGGGCATCTCGGCCTCGGCCGCCGGCAAATGCGTTGCGCGGCTGGAGCACGCACTGGGCGTGCGCCTGTTCCACCGCAGCACGCGCAGCATCACCCTCACCGCCGAGGGGCAGCTGTTCCTGGTGCGCTGCCGGCGCATCCTCGACGAACGCGATGCCGCGCGCACCGAACTGGCGCAACCGCACGCTGCACCGAGCGGCACGCTGCGGATCAGCCTGCCACTGGTAGGCGACCTCACCCTGCCGTTGATGGCCGAATTCATGGCCGCGTATCCGGACATCCGCCTCGACTTGGATTTCAGCGACCGGCTGGTCGATGTCATCGAGGAAGGTTTCGATGCGGTGCTGCGCGTTGGCGAACCCAGCGACTCGCGGATGAATGCGCGCCGGCTGGGGGTGTTCCCGCGGCGTGTCGTCGCCTCGCCGGGCTACCTGCAGCGTCGCGGCGTTCCACGCACGCCGGCCGACCTGCTGCAGCACACGTTGCTGCACTATCGCTTCCCCAGCACCGGCAAGCTGGAGCCGTGGCCGATCCACTGGCCCGACCACGAAACACCGCAGGAGCTGCCGGTGCACATGGTGGCCAACACCATCGAGGCGCGGGTGGCGCTGGCGCTGCGTGATGTCGGCCTGGCCTTCGTGCCGGTGCACTCGGTGCGCGAAGCGCTGGCCGACGGCCGCCTGGTCACCGTGCTGGAGGATCATGTGCACTCCTGCGGCACCTTCCACCTGCTGTGGCCGTCAGGCCGACACGTACTGCCGAAGCTGCGGGTGTTCATCGACTTCGTCGGCGCCCGCCTGGACACCGTGCCGTAGATCCACGCCATGCATGGATGCTTCTTGTAGCGTCGAGCCATGCTCGACTCACCGGAACCCAGGCGAAGATCAGCCGAGCGTGGCTCGGTTCTACAGCTGCACGCAGCCATTCAGCCACCGCCGCTATACTGCCCGCTCATTCCTCCCAGAGGCTCGCGACCAATGCGCCATTGATGCCGCCGTCTTCCCAACAGACGGCCTGACTCTTCCCGCCCCTGCGCGCAGGGGAGAACCCGGCATCCATGGAGGTCGCATGACCACACATTCCCTCACGCTCGATCGCGTGTCGTATCGGCTGGCCGACGGCCGCCCGCTGTTTTCCGATCTGTCGTTTTCCTTCGATCCGGTCGCCACCGGCCTGGTCGGTGCCAATGGCACCGGCAAGAGCGTGCTCGCACGCCTGCTGGCCGGTCGGGTGCGGCCAGAGAACGGGCAGGTGCGCAGCAGCGGCCGCGTGTTCCTGTTGCCGACGCCCGGCTATCCACCCGCCGGCACGGTCGGTGAACTGGCCGGCGTCGGCGCGGAACTGGCCGCACTGCAACGCATCGAAGCCGGCAGCGTGGATGAGGCCGACTTCGCCTGCGTCGGCGACCATTGGGATCTGCGCGAGCGCCTGCAGCAGCAATGGCAGGCGCTCCGCCTGCCCGACGATCTCGATCCCGCCCAACCCGCCGCGCGTCTCAGTGGCGGCCAGGCCATGCAGGTGGCGCTGTCCGGCGCCTGGGCCAGCGGCGCCGATTGGCTGATCCTGGACGAACCCAGCAACCACCTCGATGCCCGCCATCGCCAACAGTTGTACGAACGGTTGCAGCAGTGGCGCGGCGGCCTGCTGGTGATCAGCCATGATCGCGAGCTGCTGACGCAGATGCAGCAGATCGTCGAGCTCGACGCGCGCGGGCTGCATCGCTATGGCGGCCCGTGGCAGCACTACGCCGACGCGCGAGCCGCCGAACGCGAAGCGGCCGCCGCACAGCTCGACCACGCCCGCGCCCAGCACCGGCAGCAACAGCGCAGCGCGCGCGAGCAGCACGAACGCCAGCTGCAGCGCCAGGCACGTGGCAATCGCGATGCGAAGCAGGCCAACCAGGCACCGATCCTGCTTGGCCGGCAGAAACAGCGTGCAGAGGCCAGCCGCGGGCGCGCGCAACAGGTACAGGCCGATCGTCTGCAGGCCAGCGCCGACCAGCTGCGCGCAGCGGCTTCGGCAGTTCACGCCGCGCCGGAGCTGGCGCTGTTCGCCGGTGACGGTGAACGCGGCAACGCACGTCTGCTGCAGGCGGAGTCGCTGGTGCTGCCGCAGGGTTGCAGTGCACCGTTGCAATTGGAGATCCGCCGCGGCCAGCGCATCGCCGTGGTCGGTGACAACGGCAGTGGCAAGTCCACGCTCCTGCGCGTGCTGGCCGGCCAGCTGCCTGCACGCAGCGGCATCGTGCAGCGCCATGCACCTCTGGCGCTGCTCGACCAGCAGCTGCTGGGGTTGTCCGGCCAGTGCAGCATCCTTGACACCGTGCAGGCCGCCAACCCGCGTGCCGACCCCAGCGAACTGCGAACACGACTGGCCCTGCTCGGGCTGGACGCACAGCGCATCCAGCGTGCAGCCCACAGCCTCAGCGATGGTGAACGGGTGAAAGGCGCGCTGGCCAGCGTGCTGTATGCCGATCCCGCACCGCAGCTGTTGCTGCTGGACGAGCCGGGCAACGCGCTGGATCTGAGCGCGTTGCAGGCACTGGAAGAACTGCTGGCGGCATGGCCGGGCGCGCTGCTGATGGTCAGCCACGACCGGCACCTGCTGCAGGCGTTGCGGCCGACCCACGTGCTGCAGGTGGGCACCGGGGGTTGGCAATGGCATGACGCCTTGTAGATCCACGCCATGCGTGGATCCACTGCAGCAGCCGAGCATGGGCTCGGCTCTACAGGATTGGCCGCGACGGATCGCACTGTAGAGTCGAGCCATGCTCGACTCCGCCATGCATCCATCCACGCATGGCCTAATCGACCAGGGGTAGTGCCGGCCGCTGGCCGGCAACCCATGGATCCTCAGTGCACCGTCACCGCTTCCACACCGGGAAGGCCTGCGGCAGCTGTTGCCACAGCAGCGGCCCCGCACGCAGTTCCTGGTCGTTGAGCAGGCACGCGTCCAGCTCCGCACGCACCGCGCGCTCATCCATGTGCACGCCAATCACCACCAGCTCCTGGCGGCGGTCGCCCCACAGCGGGTGCCACAGCCGCTGCATCGCCGAATGCGCGGCTGCATCCGGGAAGTCTTCCAGACCCGGCAACGGTGCGCTCCAGCAGTCGGCCTGCTGCCGCGCCCAGCCCAAGTCGCTGTACGGCAGCGGCGTGGGCGGCAGCAGTGGCGCGGTGTCCTCCAGCCCAGCCCGCACGCGATCACGCGCGGCGTACCAGAACCCCGCCGCCTGCGTCCGCGTCGCGGCGCCCACGGTGTTCAGCTCGCCCACCCAGTCCATCCGGTTGGCCAGCCAGAACCAGCCCTTGCTGCGGATCACGCCGGGCATGCCCGACTGCAGCGCACGAGCGAAGCGCGCGGGATGGAACGGTCGCCGCGAGCGGTAGACGAAACTGGCGATGCCGTACTCTTCGGTCTCCGGCGTATGCTCGCCACGCAGTTCCTTCACCCAGCCCGGCGCACGTTGCGCACGCTCGTAGTCGAAGCGGCCGGTGTCCAGCAGCTCGGCCAGTGGCACGTCACCGAAGCGGGACAGCAGCAGCTTCGCGTCGCGGTTCAGGCCGCGCAGCACGGCCAGCGTGTCCTGCAGCACTTCGTCATCCACCTGGTCGACCTTGCTGACCACGATCACGTCGGCGAACTCGACCTGCTCGCACAGCAGGTCGACCACGCCGCGGTCGTCATCCGGCCCGGCCTGCTGGCCGCGCTCGGCCAGGCGCAACGTCGAGCCGAAGTCGGCGAGAAACGCGCTGCCATCCACCACCGTCACCATCGTGTCCAGGCGCGCGATGTCACTCAGGCTGAAGCCCTGCTCGTCGCGCACCGCGAACGTGGCCGCCACCGGCATCGGCTCACCGATGCCGGTCGACTCGATCAAGAGGTAGTCATAGCGACCGGCGTCGGCCAGGCGCCGTACTTCCTGCAGCAGGTCATCGCGCAGCGTGCAGCAGATGCAGCCATTGCTGAACTCCACCAGCGTCTCTTCGGTGCGGCGCAGTTCGGCGCCGCCGTCGCGCACCAGCTGCGCGTCGATGTTGACCTCGCTCATGTCGTTGACGATGACCGCCACACGCAGGCCCGCGCGGTTGCGCAGGATCTGGTTGAGCAGGGTGGTCTTGCCGGCCCCGAGGAAGCCGGACAGCACGGTGACCGGAAGGCGACGGTCGGCGCGGGAAACAGTGTTCATGTCGGAGCGGGTTGGCTGCGGAGCGGAAATGTTACTGTATAACACTATCTGCGCAAGGAACGTCCCCCGATGAAGTCGCCGTCTGCCGTCCTGCTCGATGCCGGCGCGGTCGCGCTGTCCAGCCTGTGCCTGCTGCACTGCCTGGCGCTGCCCCTGCTTGCCGCCGCGCTGCCGCTGTTCGGCAGCTGGGCCGAAGCGGAATGGGTCCACCTGCTGTTCGTGGCCATCGCCCTGCCGTTGACCGGCTACGCGCTGTGGCGTGCCGAGCGCCGCCATCCGTTGCCGGTGCTGGCCTGGGCCACCGCCGGCGCGGGGCTCGGCCTGCTGCTGGCCGGCGCGTTGGCGCTGCCCTCGCACGACTGGGAGACACCGATGACGGTCATCGGCAGCCTGCTGCTGGCCGCCACGCATATCTGGAACGCGCGGCACCGGCACGGGTAGTGCCGGCCGCTGGCCGGCAACCCCATGAACGCCGCACGCAACCTGCAGGTGCCGGCAAGCGGCCGGCACTACCCTTGCTATTTGCCGTAGCGGCGCAGCAGTTCGACCAGCACTTCGGCCTCGGCCGCCCGCTGCTGCGGGTCGTCGGCGCCGACCACATGTTCCTGCAGGTGCTCGTGCAGCAGCTCCATCAGCAGGCTATGGGCGGCGCCGCGCACCGCAGCAACCTGCACCAGCACGTCCGCACAGTCGCCGACCTCACCTTCCGGCCTGTCCAGCGCCTGCTCCAACGCCGCCACCTGGCCGCCGATCCGGCGTACCCGGGTCAGCAGCTGCTTTCGATTCGTGTGTACATGGGCCATGGGCGCATCCTATACCCTATGGAGGTATCCTTCCACCCTCTGGTCTTCCCATGCACCTGGATGCCGTCGCCGCCGCCCGTCGCCACGAACACCGCTTCGACGACGGCAACCCGCTGGCCGAACGCAATACCCGCCGCGCCCTGTGGCTCACCGTCAGCATGATGCTGGTGGAAATTGTCGGCGGCTGGTGGTTCAACTCCATGGCCGTGCTCGCCGACGGCTGGCACATGAGTTCGCACGCACTCGCGCTGGGCCTGGCAGTGTTCGCCTACCGCTGCGCGCGCCGCTACGCGCACGACCCGCGCTTCGCCTTTGGCACCTGGAAGATCGAGATCCTGGCCGGCTATACCAGCGCCATCGCCCTGCTTGGCGTCGCCGCGCTGATGGCGGTGCAATCGCTGGAGCGGCTGTGGGTACCGGCACCGATCCACTACAACGAAGCCATTGCCATCGCTGCGGTCGGGCTGGGCGTGAACCTGCTGTGCGCCTGGTGGCTGCACGACAGCCCGGGCCACGCGCATCACCACCACGGGAATGACCATGGCCATCATCACGGCCATGACCACGATCACGCCCACGCGCACAGTCACGACCTCAACCTGCGCTCGGCCTACGTCCACGTGCTGGCCGACGCCGCCACCTCGGTGCTGGCCATCGTCGCCCTGCTCGGCGGCAAGCTGCTTGGCCTGACCTGGCTGGACCCGGTGATGGGCCTGGTCGGCGCCGTACTGGTCACGGTGTGGGCGATCGGCCTGCTGCGCGACAGCGGCCGCATCCTGCTCGACGCGCAGATGGACGCGCCGGTGGTGGCCGAAGTGCGCGAAGTGATCGAACAGGGCCCGTGGCCGGCACGCCTGGCCGACCTGCACGTCTGGCAGGTGGGTCGCGGCAAGTACGCGGTCAGCGCCAGCGTGGTCACCAGCGACGCCACGCTGGATGCCGATACCGTGCGCAACGCGCTGGCGATCCATGAAGAGCTGGTGCACGTAACGGTGGAGATCCACCGTAGCTGATCCTGCGCGACTGCGGTCGAATCTGTAGAGCCGAGCCATGCTCGGCTGTCGCAGGCCATCAGCCGAGCACGGGCTCGGCTCTACAGTCAGAGATTCAGCATCATCCGCAGCAGGTACATCAGCAGCGGCAGCGCACTCAGCACTGCACCGCCGATGCCGATCCACGGCCAGCGCTCACCGCGCACGCGCGATGCTACGGCCAGGCCGCCACCCACCAGCGCCGCACCCAGCACGCCCACGCCCAGCCCTGCGGCCATGCCATTGCCACCCGCAGCGACCGCCGCCTGTGCCGCCACGGTGCCTGCCCCCCACCCCACTGCAATACCCAGCCAACTGGCCACGCCGCACCACGGTGCCTTGCCCTGCGCCATCCGAAAACCCCCGTGTCCTTGCCGAATTTCTGTACGGGCCACGCCCGCATGCCGCCTACACTAGCCGCACCTGCCCTGTAGGGACATCCCATGCGCACGCTCCGCCTGCTGCTGCCCGGTGCCCTCCTGCTGCTGACCGCCGCCTGCAGCGGTGACGCCGGGCTTCCCTTCTCCGCCGACCCGCTGCAGGGCTGCTTCGCCACCAGCGCGCGCAAACCCGCCGACTTCCGCATCGACAAGGAAGGTGGCCAGTACTTCGTCTCCTTCAGCCGCGGCGACCAGTGGCAGCGCGAACCCAATGCCCTGCACAAGGCCACTTCCAGCGAGATCAGCCGCTACTTCCGCGACGACGCCGAGCAGGTCGACAGTGCGCTTGTCCGCATGGCCGGTGGCTTCGGCATCTTCCACTTCAACAAGGGCGCGACGCTGAAGGGCAAGGCCAGCGACAGCGACTACATGGCGTTGATGCTGATCGGTGCTGGGCCGGTGTATGCGGTGAAGTGCGATTAGCGACACAGACTTTTGAGAAATGTTTGAAATCCAAAGAACTGCGTAATGCAACCAAAAGCACCATTGGGCAAGTAGCGAAGATGGAGCCTCACCCAGATTTGAGAGGCCCAAGTGAAATTGCAGCTAGCCATCATCATGTTCATCGCCTCTGCGTCCGTGCAGGCAGGAGACAGGAGTCCAGCTGTCGGACAAACCGCAGACGAAGCAAAGATCCCGGAAAAAATCGTTCGCAGCGCAGAATGGCCCGACTTCATTGGGGGGACGATCCGTGTGGAGCAGTCCCTCACCCGCAACGCGAAGGGACAATATGTATATCGCTACGACGATCAAACGGAAGCGACGAAGCAGTATCACGAGGCTTCCTGCGCAGATCTTGGAATGAACCCTGCCAAGGGCGAGTCCATCACAGTGGGGCCAGGAAGCGCTGCATGGCATTGCTCAAGCATCGATCCGAACAGTGCTAGCGACGCAAGAAGTACTGACTATGTAATCGCCTATGCACCAAATGGACAGGTATCAGCTGGCCAGAACTTCGTTTCCTACGGAACCGTAAGATTCAACAGCTCAGTCAGTGGGAACATCCAGGGTAGCGCGCAAATCGACAACGGAAGGTGCCGGACCTTCTATAGCGAGTACTACCCACCGAATACCGTGGGAAACCACACCGCAAGAGTACTCTGCTTCGCTCATACTCCGCAGACCATGAATACGTTGATGGAAGGGTGCGTACCGCGCGCCTGCGCAAGCGATCGCGGTTCCATCAGGGCCGACTGATACCAGGCTCCTGCCACGGAGGAAAGGGCGCCAAGGCCAGTGACAGCGCGGCCCGAGAGCCCTGCACAAGGCCAGCGACAGCGACTACATGTCGCTGATGCTGATCGGGGCCGAGCCGGTGTATGCGGTGAAGTGCAATTGAACTGTAGAGCCGAGCCCACGCTCGGCTACTTTTGCGGTAGATCCACGCCATGCGTGGATGCAGGCATGGTGGAGCCATGGGACGACTCGGCTCTACAACAGCTGCGGTACCATGCCCTCCCCCGAACCGCCCCGGTACCCGCCGTGCCCCATTACACCGGCCCCCTGCTGACCCGCGACAGCGCCGACACCCTGCGCCGTGCCCATGACAAGGGCGCCGTCGACTGGCAGGGCTCGCTCGACCTCGGCCGCAGCCAGGACAGCGTGGCGCTCGATGCGGACGGCTTCCACTTCCGGGGCCAGCCCTATCCTTGGCCGGGCAAGCTGAAGGACCGCACGCTGTACTACTGGGATGGCGAGGACTTCGCGCCGATCTCGCGCTACAGCGGCTCGCTGATCAAGCTGGTGCCCACCGAATGGGGCGCACCGACCTTCGAGATCGACGGCATCAAGATGCTGCCGACCTCCAAGCTGTCGCCGTTCGAGGATGCGCGCCGCAAGGTGGAGCTGGTCGCCCCCGCCGGCAAGGTCATCCTCGATACCTGCGGTGGCCTCGGTTACTTCGCCGCCTGCGCGCTGGAGGCCGGTGTCGGCCAGATCCGTTCGTTCGAAAAGAACGCCGATGTGATGTGGCTGCGCACGCTCAACCCGTGGTCGCCGGATCCAGACTCTGCTGCCGCCGGTGGTCGCCTGCAGTTCAGCCACGGTGACGTCTCGCAGCAGATCGAACAGGTGGCCAGCAACAGTGTCGACGCGATCCTGCACGACCCACCGCGCTTCGGCATTGCCGGCGAGCTGTACTCGCAGGTGTTCTACGACCACCTCGCCCGCGTCATCCGCAAGGGCGGTCGCCTGTTCCATTACACCGGCGCGCCGAACAAGCTGACCAGCGGCCGCGACGTGCCGCGTGAAGTGGCCAAGCGCCTGGAAAAGGCGGGTTTCAAGGCCGAACTGGCGCTGGACGGCGTGCTGGCCGTCAAGCGCTGAGCCTCACTCCGAGTCGACCTTGGCCAGCTTCATCACCCACGCCGGCACCTCCGGTTCGCCGGCGTAGAAGTCCTTCGGCTTGTTCTCCGCCATCGCCCAGCGATGCAGCCAGCTCGGGCCATAGCGGCCGTTGTAGCCTTCGGCACCCCGCGCATACGCCGGGTCACGCATCGCTTCGTCCAGTGAAATGAAGCGATAGCCGCGGCGCTTCGTGGCCGCCACCAGTTCGGCAAAGGTCGCCGCGTTGAGCTCATTGGCGTGCATCAGCCACACCTGCGGCAGCGCGTACCCCAGCAGCGCCTGCGACTGCTTCTCGTAGTAATCCAGCTTGTTCAGCATGTACGGCACGTAGCCCTTGCGCAGCTGCGCCAACGTCGCTTCGCGTGCAGGCGAATCCGCCTGCTCGTTCATCACGTTGGCATAGGCGAACGCCCACACCCACTCGCCGTTGTCCACCGTCACCGGCGCCACGCGGTAACCATGCTGCTTGAAGAACGCATCCATCTGCACGCGCTCATCCGCAGTGCGCCCGGCGCGCAGGTAGGGGTGGCGCATCCACTGTGGCGCCTGTCCCTTCTCGGCCAGCAGCGGCCGCAGCACCGTCTCGCCGCGCAGGAAATCCTGCTGGAACGCCGCCACGCCCTTCGCATTCAGATCCATGTGCGAGTACGTGTGGTTGCCCAGCACATAGCCCGCATCGCGCCAGTCGCGCAGCATCTGCACCCGCGCCGGCTGCACCTGTCCATTCACCTCAAGCTTGTTCTCATTGACGAAGCCCACCACCGGCACGCCGGCCTCGCGCAGCTGGGCCATCAACGCTTCGTGCCGGGCCTGCAGATCCGGCGGCACGATCTGGTCCAGCCGTGCCCATGGCAGATCATCGATGGTCACCGCGATACGACGGTCCACCTCGGCGGCGTGTACCGCCAGCGAACACAGCAACAACGGCAACGCACGCAGCAACAAGCGCATCGGGTCTTCCTGGAGTGGCGAGGGCTCGACTGTAGCGCGATTGCCGCGCGCCGCCGAGCGTGCTCAGCCCGCCCGGGCCCACGCGATCGCGCGCCACAGGGCAACGCCGCCGGCCATCGCGGCCAACAACAGCACCGTCAACACCAGCGCCAGATCATCCGGGTTGCGCAGCAGTGGCGCGTTCACGCGCGTCAGGATGTGGAACACCACGCGCTGCGCCTGCTCCAGCGGTACATCACCCTCCGACACCAGCTCCACCAGGCACGCCGTGGGTGACAGCCGCGCCACATTGCTCCATGCATTCTCGTACAGGTGCAGCACCCAACCGGCCAAAGCCAGTGCACCACCGTGCAGCACCATAAGCGCCACGTTCGCCGTGCGCAGCCGATCGCGCAGCCACAGCGCACGGCTTGCGCACACCGCCATGGCCCCCAGCAACGCCAGCACCACGCCTGCCCATGGAATCCAGCCCAGGGGTTGCCAGTCATCCAGTGCGCCCGCACGCGCCATCACCTGTTCGGCAACCTTCAATCGCGCCTGCGCGTCCGGGCCGCCACAGGCCACCGTCACCGGCTCCAGCAACAGCTCCACACGGTAATGGAAGAAGCCGGCAGCCAGTACCACAGACAGCAGCGCGACCCACTGCAGCATCAACAGGATCGGCCCCTGCCCACAGATGCGGCGGATTCGGGAGGTGGCGGCGCTCATCGGTTCATCCATGACAGCAAAGAGCCATCCTAACCAAGCGCTTCGCACGTGTCGGCTGGCGGATGCGACACACACCACGCAGCGCCGTTACGATGGCACGGTTGTTTGAATGCGAAATTTCCTTGGTATTCCCGATGGTGATGCTGTACCTGACCGTACGAACGCTGCTGCCCCTGCTGGCATTCGTGCTCGCGTGGTACCTGCTCGCGCGCCTGATCGACGCGCGCGTCGCCCGGCTGCCACGCGTCCCGTTGAACCTGCCGGCGCACAGCAGCAGCCCGCGCAGGAAGGATCGGCGCATCTACGCGCGCAAGCTGCGGCGCAAGCCGGGGCTGCGCACGGCGACCCGCGCCGCCGCCGCGCCGCGCAGTTGGCGCTTCGCCGCAGCTGTCCTGTCGATAGGCGTGCTGGCCGCCACTGTGGTCGCCATCCCCGATGGCGCGCGCTTCCAGGTGTTGGTGGGCAATGTCATGGGCTACCCGGGAACCATCATCGAGGTGCGGGTTCCCGCAGCGGCACAGCCTGTCGTGCTGCAGGCATGGCGCCCTGTACTGGCACACCTGGGAAGGCCCGTGGCGATGCGCTATCGGATTGCTCGCACCGGCGGCGAGCATGAAGCCCATGCGGTCGTACCCGTGCAGGTACGGCTGCAGGGTGATCGCCTGCAGGTGGCCGTCGCGCGACCGGTAGACGCTGAAATGCTGCGCGCAGAATTGGCACGGCTGGCCGGGTTGCCAATCGAGGCCATTGACGTACAGCAACGCGACGTTGCGCCGTGGAGGGAGGCGGACTGGCAGCCACTGCCCGGCCCTTAGAGGAGAGCCCATGCTCCGCTGCCCTTTGCCCCTTCCCCGGATGGCACGCGCTGCGCGCGCCAGCCGAGCATCGGCTCGGCTCTACATCAAGCCCATACCCAGGTTGTGAATCACGACCCACGCGGCAGCTTCGCCGCCCACATGTTGTCCACCAGGTTCGGATACCGCCGCCCGTTTTCCTCGGCACGTTGCCGTGCCGCCGCCTTCTGCGCATCCGACAGCGGTTGCGACGTCTGCACTTTGGGCCTGGGCTTTTTCCACGGGGGCGTCTTTGGCTCGCGCATCGCCGCAGCTTACCGCTTCAGGAAGTTCAGCAGCGCCAGATTGAAGCGGTCGGCATGGCTGGTATTGCAGCCGTGCGGCGCCCCCTCCAGGATCACCACTTCGCTGCCCTTGATGGCCTTGTGGGTACGCTGGCCGGAGCCCTCGAACGGCACGATGGCGTCACTGTCGCCGTGCAGGATCAAGGTCGGCACCGTGATCTTCTTCAGGTCATCCCGGAAATCGGTCGTGGCGAACGCCTTCATGCAGCCCAGCGCCGCCGCCTGGTCGGATTGATGGCACAGCGCGATCGCCGCCTGGCGCGTCTCCTCGGTGACCATCAGCTGGCCGTTGGCGCTGAAGAAGTCGCGGGTGAAGCCATCGAAGAACGCTTCGCGGTCCTTCTCCAATCCGCTGCGCATTTCATCGGCCTTGGCCTGCGTCAGTGGACCTTCCAGATTGTCGTCGCTGCGCAGCAGGAACGGTGGCACAGCGGCCGCGAATACCACACTGTGCACGCGATCCTGGCCATGGTTGGCCACGTAGCGCGCCACCTCGCCGCCGCCCATCGAGAAACCGACCAGAGTGACATCGCGCAGGTCACGTTCCTCGATCAACCCCGCCAGGTCCGCCGCCAGCGTGTCGTAGTCATAACCTTCGGCCGGCTTGTCAGAGCGGCCAAAGCCACGCCGGTCGTAGCTGATCACCCGATACTGGGCGTCGCGCAGGATCGCCACCTGCGTCTTCCAGGCATCGGCGGACAGCGGCCAGCCGTGGATCAGGATGACCGGGCGGCCATCGCCACCCGTGTCTTCAACGTGCAGGCGGATGCGGGAAGCAGGCATGGGCGCTCCTGTGGAAGGGAAGGAGTGCAGGCTAGTGGTCGTCACCTGTGGCGGCTGTGAGGGAATCCCGGTCGCTCATGACATCCCCTGCACAGGCAACGGCCTCAAGGCTGGAACCGGGCCGCCAGTATGGGCATTCATTCCGTGGCAGGGCCGTTTCGTCGGAAGCCGGCTGCAGTGGCCCAAACGCCATGCGAGCCTGCGTGAACCCTCCCTGGAGCCTCACCATGCTGCTGCTCACCCTGCCCTTGCTGGCCGCCGGCCTCGTTGCCACGCCAGCGCCCGCCGACACCCTGCGCGTGCAGATCCGCCAAGCCGATACCCAGCTCTTCGCTGCGGCCTTCGAGGCCTGCGATGCCGGCAAGGCCGCGGCGATGACCACCGACGACATGGAGTTCTTCCATGACAAGGATGGCAAGTCGGCCAGCAGCCGCGAGGACTTCCGCCACAGCGTGGCCAACCTGTGCAGCAGCGCGCGCGAGGGTGGCTGGCAGCTGCGCCGCGAGCTCGTGGAATCTTCGCTGCAGGTGTTTCCGCTGCACGATGAGCGGGCGCTCGAAATCGGCGACCACCGCTTTTACGAGCGCGGCAAGGACGGCGTGGAACGCTGGACCGGCCAGGCCCGCTTCATCCAGGTCTGGCGCCGCGTGGACGGGAACTGGCTGGCCGAACGGGTGATCAGCTATGACCATCGGCCGGCGGACTGACCTTTCCGGCGCCCTTCACCGGCCGGATCTATACTGGCGGGGTTCACCCCGACCCACCGCTACCGTTTGATCGCCATGGCAGAGATCACCCCCAACCACCCCGACTACGGCCTCAACCAGCAGATCCGTCAGGGCGTGGCCGCACTGGACGCCCAGCATGGCCGTGCGTTCGACCAGACCAGCGAACGCCTGACCGCCAGCCTGACCGTGCTCGCCCGCGAACAGGGCCTGCAGCAGGTCGACCACGTGCTGGTCAGCAACGCCACGGCCCAGCACCCGGCCGGACACAACATCTTCGTGGTGCAGGGCGACCCGGCCAATCCGGCGCACCTGCGCGCGATGATGCCGACCGCGGTAGCGGCGCAGACGCCGGTGGAGCAGTCGATGCAGAAGTTGGGGTTGGGTGTGCAGCAGCAGGTTGAGGCGCAGGCGCAGGAAATGCAGAACCCCGCGCCGCGGCTGGGGTAAACGCTGCGACATGAAATAGGGGCAGCGCGTTGCGCCCTGCCCCTGCGTTTACAGCCTGTGCACCGCTGTTACAGCTGGATCCGCGCCACGCTCTCGTCAGCGCCCTTGTCGTCCTTCTCGCCGTTCTTGATGCTCACGAACAACACGTTGTTCTTCGCATCCAGCGCCAGGCTGTTCGGGTGGGTCGGCACCGTGTAGGTCGCCACCTTCTGGTAGCTGTCACTGTTGTACGCGGTCACCGTACCGGCTTCGCGATTGGTCACGTACAGGCGCTTACGCGGTGCATCCAGCAGGATGCCGAGCGGGCCGGCGTCGGTCGGGATGCTGGCCAGCTCCTTGCCGGTGCTGCGGTCGAGCACCAGCACGCGCTGGCCCGGATGCTTGCTGACCAGGCCACCGCTCTTGGCCTGGTAGCCACGCAGGAATTCCGAGCCCTGGTCGGTCACGAACAGGCGCTTGCCCGCCGGGTCCAGCGCGATGTTCATCGGCTGCTCGGCGGCGATCCTGTGCTGCGCCACCACCTTGTTCGAATCGGTACCCACTACCACCAGCTCGGCCAGCAGGTTGCTGGTGTACACGCGCTTGTTGGCCGCATCCAGCGCCAGGCCCGGTGCCTTGGCATTGCCCAGGCCATCAATGGTGTTGATCACCTTCAGCGTGGTGGTATCGATCACGAACAGCACGCTGCTCACGTCCGGCTGGCTGCTGTGGCCGGTCACGTACAGGCGGTTGGCCGCGCTGTCGACCACCAGCTCGCGCAGGTCGTGGGTGTAGGCGGCCTTGCCGTCCTTGCCGGCTTTCTTCTCCATCAGCTGGATGGTGCCCACGGCCTTGTTCTGCGCGGTATCGACCACGGTCACCGACAGGTCCACGGTGTTGCCCACGTACAGGCGGTTGTGGGCGTCATCCAGGACCACACCAAAGGCCTTGCGCTCCAGCGGAATGCGGGTTTCCACGGCCAGCGTGGCCGGGTTCAGGCGCAGCACCTGGGCCGGGCCGGCGCCATCGCCGAAGCCGCCGGACGAGGCGACGAAGACTGCGTTCTGTTTCGGGCTGTAGGCCAGCTCATACAGGCCCTTGGCCACGGCCTGGCGCTGCACGGCGGTGGTGGCGCTGGCGGCGGGCGCGTTGTCGGCGAACGCGGAGGGCACGCCGAGGCTGAGCAAAACGGCAACAGCCAGGGCGGCCGAGCGGAAGAGAGGAGTACGGAACATGCGAGCGTCCTTGAATGGGCACGGGAAGGTGTCCTGGCTCGCTGGGCCGTACTTCGACGGCCCGCCCCGCATCTGTCTGCGCGGGGTGGGCTGGCTGGGGTTGCGGGGGGAATGGTAGCAGGTGGGGGGCGTGGCGTGCGCCGGCGCGGGCATGGCCGACGCTCGACCTCGATGCTGCGCCCGCGGCTATGCCATCCGTGGACCGTGGCTCTGCTGAAGCTGCTGCTCCTCCTGCAGGCGCTGCGCGTCTCGCTGCCGCTCATTCTGCTGCAACTGCGCGACCCGATCGAACGAGGCCTCCACCGGTGCCTGTGCAGCCACCTCCGCCGGCATGCTGGCGCGCTGGTGTGCCGGGTCACTGCGGTCCCCCTGCACGATGAACAGCTTCGGTGCGGTATCACCGCGCTGCTCGCCCAGCACCACCTCGTCCACGCGCGAGAACTGCTGCTCCTTCGACAGCGCGAGCAGGCTGGCGCTGACATTGCCGTTGCGCGCCCCGAAAGCGCCGAGGTCGGCCACCTGCTGGTGGATCTGGTTGAGGCGGGCATGATCGTCGTGCGCCGGGTCTGCGGGCGTGCCGCTTGCCGCGAGCGTACTGTTGCCGCGCCACTGCTCGCCGTTCTCGGTGAACATCCACTCGCGGAAGGTCTGCTTCGGCATCGGGTTCCACTGCACCTTGTCCAGCTCGCTGCCCTTCACCTGCTGCGGAATGGCGTTGATCGCGCGGATGTTGTCCAGGACCCTGGTAGCGCCCTCGTAGTTGGTGATCTCCCCGGCCAGCCCGACCGGGCGCAGCCCAGCGTGGTTCAGGGCACCCCAAGCGAAATCGGTGCAGGCGTTGGAGAAGAAGTCGTAATCCATGTCGAAGCCGTGCTTCTTCGGGTCTGCCGAGAACTCGAGGATGCGGTCGTACTGCGCCTTGCTGATCTCGATCGTGCGCTCGAAGCGGGGTTTGTCGTAGACCAACACATCCATGTCATCGACTTTGCCCCTGTTCGGCTCGTCCTTGGTGCCTGCGTGGGTGAAACCCATGCTCTCCGGGAAGGGTTCACCCGAACGGCGCAGCGACAGGAACATGTGCCCCGCGAACGATGGCTCCAGCAGAAACCTGTTTCCCTCAGCATCACGGCCGTAGCGCGGCGTGCCGGGGGCCGCCAGATGAATGGTTACGCTGTAGCGTTCGGCATCGTCCTTGTGCATGTCTACTTTCCTAGTGATTGGTAGCCAACGATCAGTTCTGCTTTCAGGCCTTCCAGCCGGGGCCGATCCTCCACAAGGTCCACCCGCAGAACGTAGCGCCCGGGTGCAATGCCTCCGACCTGCGCCAACTGCAACGTGCGATAGAGCACCTCTTCAGAGTACAACCCGGCCTCGGCCAAGCTGTTGATGTCCACGCTCCCCGTCGTCAGGTCTGTTACCACGCCATCCTCCCCGATTTTCTGAGAATCGCGTCCATCGCGAGTACGCTGCCAGAGCTGCACAGGACCAGGTGCACCGCCATCAATACGCTCCAGGCGCAGCCGCGTTGGCAGCCGTCCCAGCGTGATCTTCTCCGAAGCATCCAGCAGCCGTCGCGCATCGGTATCCTGCAGCCGCAACCCGATGTTCAGGATCGGAATGGCCGGCTTCTGGGGCGCCGGCAAATCAAACGTGACCTCGGCAATCCGACCGGCCTTCTGCAACTGCACGGCCCGCGTGAGCGGCACAACCGTGCGCGCCTCGGCCTGTGCGCGCGTCAGCAGGGGCGGCGCAACCTCAGGCGCTGGTGACGCACGGCATGCCGCCAGCGCGCCCAGCATCGCCAGTACCACCAGCCCCCGCCGCAGTGACCGCGTCATTGCTCCTTCAACCGCAGCGAATCGGCCACATCGGTCTTGGCCGCCACCTCGGTGGCGATGCTGGCGCGGCGGTGCCCTGGATCGTTGCGGTCGCCCTGCACGATGAAGATGCTTTCGGCGGCATGGCTGTTCTGGGTCGGTCGGCTAAGCAGCACGTGGTCCACGCGCGAGAGATTGTTCTGCTTGGCCAGCACCAGCAGGCTGGCACTGATGCGCTGGCTGGCCGCATCGAACGGGCGGCCGTGCGCGGCATCCAGCTCCGCCACCTTCTGGATCAGCTGCGAGAACAGGCGGTGATCGGGATGCGAAGGGTCCAGCAGCGTGCCGGCCACTTCAATCGGCGTCGGTGGCGGTTCATCGATCGCGCGGTCGCCCTGGCGATGATGTTCGGCCTCGCGCTCGGGCATCGCGTGGTGGGTTTCGGCATTCAGATCGCTGCCCGGGAAAGGCGCGGCAATGCACTGGATCTCTGGCAGGTTGAACAGCACCGCGAACTCGCCGAGGTTGCTGCCGCCATCCAGCGGCGCCGGCAGCGGATGCAGGCCGGCATAGTGCAGGGCGGCCCAAACGAAATCGCTGCAGCGATTGATGGAGGCCGGGCGATCCACATCGAATTCGAACTCGGCCGGCTCCTCGGCGAAATCACGCAGACAGCCGTAGTGTTCTTCGGTGATTTCCAGGGTACGGCTGTAGTACGGGTCCAGATGCTCGTCGGCATCATCGTGGCGCACCTGCGCGTACTGCACGCCGGAGCGGGCTTCGCCCGGCGCGTGGCGCGGTGGTGCGAAGCCATAGCTGTGGGCCTCGTCGCCCGCAGCGACCTGCAGGTACATGTGGCCGCGCGGCGAGATGCCCCCACTCTTCAGCGGGGTGCCGGGCGCGGCCAGATAAAGGGTTACGGTGTAGCGTGTTGCCTGCTCCATGCCTGTTCAGCCTTGATAGGTACTGCGGTCCTGGCTGGATGATGGCATAGGTGGGATCGGGGGTAGGTGGAGGGATAGAAGGCGTCGATCACGACTTGCTGAATATGTGAGCCAGCATGCAGTAATGGGCCTTGGCGCGAGCAAGGTCCCCGCAGCGACTAGAGCTTGCCATTCCACCGTTCTATAAGTCGTTCCGATCATGCAAGGGAATCGCCCATGAGCAGAGCACCGGCTTGCCGGCTTGCCGGCTTGCCTACTTCGCCCTGGTGACCGTGCTCAGCACCAGCGCCTGCGCGAAAGCCCCATCCACGGAAACGGGCCCGAACGGAACCCCCATGTCCGAAGCCGCAACCGGCCCACGCACGGTGGGCGGACAGACCTACACGACGCAGCCGGTAGAGGCTCGGCTTGGCCCGCGCCGCTTCATGTTCCCGGCCAACCTCTACTACAACCAGACGGGCCCCCTGGCCGATGGGGGCGTCATGCTCACGGTGTTCTGGCCGGATTTCGATGCAGCGCCTCCCGGTGATCGCCCGGTGCGCAGCACGCAGGACAGCCGGCGGCAGGTACTGGTCGAGCTTAGATCGCGTTCCCATCCAGAACTATCTGGCACGTCGGTCCAGTAGCGAAGCCACCAGCGCGCCGGGATCACTCGAGCGAAGGGACCCGGTAGAGAACCTTGCGCTGCGCGTTGCACAACCCGAGCGCTGGGGTCTGACGCCGTATGCGATTGACCCATCGTTGATGGCAGCCTATGCAAAGGACTCGGAGGCTGCGCTGGGCAGGCCTTACGTGCACAACCCGGGGATGGAACCAGACTGGTATGTGGCGCGCGCCACGGATGGCCAACTGGCAACCTTCATCAGCTGCGACCCGGCAGACCGCATTCCTGACGGACTTGTAGTTCAGGGAAAGACACTTGAACGCGCCGGCGAAGGCCAGATCGCAATGTGCCGCCATTCCATCGTGGACGCGGGCGACAGCATCGCCATCGAGATGAACTATGCACGCGTCATGCTGAGCGACTGGCAGCGCCTGGAAACCAGCGTTCGTGATCTTCTGGAACGATATCGCGTTCAGCCGTGAACGATGGAGGTCCGGGCGCTCTTCATTCGGGTCGTACAGTGGCTTCAACCCGGACAGGGACCCACCGAGGGTCATCACAGCCAAAGACGCTTCTGCGCAGCTCTCCTCCATCATGAGCCTGCGTCTACGCAGTCCAGCTCGGAGAGGGAGACCGATGAATACGATCCCCGTCTATCGGCAGAATGGCGAGCTGACTTACCCGTGACACTCAGCGTACCGGCGGTGGCGAGGCTGCCTTATTTAGGCCTGCGCAAGTAAGCAACCAGCAGTTCCGGCTGGTACGGCTCAAGCTGTGGCAGAGGGGAGTGCAGTTGCACTTCAACCCGGTATCGGCCCGGCGACGGATTGCGTGCCCATGCGAAGGCCAGCTGTGCATAGTTATCATCGGGTCGTTCCAGCCCAGCATTCTGCAGCGCCAGCACGTCAACATCGTCCAGCCACGCATTTGTCACTCGACCATCAGCGGGGATGGGAATTGTTCTGGCAGGTTCCCCAATGACCCATTCCAGCCGGTGCAAGGGCACGTCCTTCCATCCACTCGATTCCAGGCGCTGCATGGAAACCTTCGCCTGGAACCCGGACGCCCGAACATCGGCCAGTGCCCAAAACGCCGCGGTGTTATCCGTGCGGTCAACGCGAATGCCGATCATGAGCGTTGGAGAGGAATTTTTGCTGGGAGCAGCCACATCGAACTCGACCGTCAATGGTGCATCCATTGACGAGGTGGGCATGGCTCGCACAAGCGGCACCAGATCCGGACGATGGGCCTCTGCTATCGAGCCTTCGTCGCGAGCCGCATCGGGCCGGCACGCGGTAGCCAGAAGAACGAGTAGTGCTGCGAGCATGCATATCCGGCGCATTCCATGTGGCGTCATCTTCAGTCCTCCGTCCAGGTCGCCAGTGCAGTGCATGCCCTACTCATCCCCCGCTCGCCGCACGAATCTGTATGTCGTGCTGCACCCGCTGGTCTTCCAGCTGCTGGTCCATTTGATTGGCAAGCGCACGCTGGTGCGCTTCACGGCTGACTGCATCGAACTGCTGCAGTGATTCCTCCACCGATGTCTGCGCCGCCAGCTCGGTCGGCATCGCAGCGCGCTGATGTGCCGGATTGCTTGGCTCGCCCTGCACCACGAACAGCGTGTGCCCAGCCGGGTGTTCACGCGTGGCGTTGCTCACTAGAACATGGTCCACCCGGTCCAGGTCGTTGTCCTTGGCCAGTACCAGAAGGCTGGCGGTCATGCGTTCGCTGACTTCGTCGAAGCTGCGGCCGTGCTTGGCGTCCAGCGCTTCCACGCCCTCGCGGATCTGCTGATACAGCGCATGATCGGGATGGCCGGGCTGGGTGGGGTCCTGCACCACCCGGCTCGGGGCCGATGCCTCATCCGGTGCAGGTTCGGCTGGCTCAGGGCTTGGCGCAATCGTGGGCGCGGCAGGAACAGTGACAGCCGCAGTGACGGGCTGGAGGTCATCCAATGGAGTCGGTTCGGGCTCTGGCACGGTTTGTGCCGCTTCCTGCTCCAAAGGCCATGAATCGCGCGCAGGCTCAGCAGGCAGCGGCTCCTTGAAGGGCACCGGTTCCACCTCCTGCACTGCCATGTCCTGCTTTGGAGTGGGAGCAACCGCAGGCACCGGGGCGATCCGCTCCGGCTCCGATGCCTGCTCTGTGCGCTGCGCGGGCATCATCTGCGTTGCCGCATCCAGTGGCGCGGCGACATGTGGCGTCGCGCGCTCAGGTGCGGCCGGGTGCGCCTGCATCGGCCCAGCGGGCTCTGGCGTCTGTGAGGCGGTACGGTTTTCGGTGGGCGCCTCGCTGTTTGGATGGGGCTGAGGTTGGGGCTCCGCCTCACGCCGCGGCGGATCGCGCTGCTCGGCGTGCCGTTGAGGCGCGGGCTTGTCCTGTGGGGCGGGCGTAGGCGGTGGCGTGACCCCTATCGCGGGCGGCGCTGCCGCAACCGCCGCAGGCGCGATGGGTTGCGCAGTCGCCGGCTCTTCAGGCCGCACTTCCACGCTCCCATCCTGCTCGGATGGCTTGTCGCCATGTGCCACCTGCGCGGCTACTCGTGCAGCCTGCCCTGCATCCACCTGCGCAGCACCCAGCCGATTTGCCTCCTGCATTGCCTGCCGGTACACCTCCTGCTCACCCGCCGACAGCGCTGCAATGCGTAGCTCGGGCGAGTCCGGCAACGGCGCCTGCTCGTTGGCACGCGCGCGCACCTCATTCCATGCGGCCTGCAGCTCCTGCGTGCTGGTGGTCGCGACGGCGCGCGCCACGCCATCCTGACCCACCTGGTAATGGGTGATGGGCCGGGACGCGCCCGCGTTGCCCTCGGCGACAGGCCCCAGTTCCCGCAGCGTGGGACCCGTAATGCCGTGCTGCTCGCGCGTGCGCGCCGTGGCCAAGGCAATGGCCTGCTCCCACGCCGGTGACAGCGCAATGCCCGCAGCGTAGTAGCTGTGGCGCACCTCGTTCTGGTTCACTTCCGCCGCAGATGGCAACGGTCGCGCGTCCAATGCGGCAATGGTCTGGTTGAACTGATCGAGCGACGGCTGCTGGATGGTGCGGGTCAGCTCCAACTCCAGCGCCATGTTCCCCTGCGCGATCTGGCCAGCGTGGTGCCATTGCCCTTCTTCATCGCGCTGGTAAAGCTGGTTGTCCGAGCCCTGGATGGCGTCGGGCCTGGCACGGGCCTGCTCCACCGCCTCCGGCACCAACGGCACGAAGTCGCTGGCACGGGTAGCGGCGTAGGTCTCCAGATAGCTGGCGGCAATCGCGGCCTTGCCGTTGGCGATGTTGTTCTCGATGCGCTGCACGGCCTCTCGGTTCAACTCGTTGGCGCGCTCGGGGCTGGCGGTCTGCGTCTCATACACACCCCGGTCGTTGGCACCGGACACACCAACCTTGACCTGCCGCGTCCACTGCTCGGCCTGCGCATCGCGGTACCAGTTGGGATTGTCCAGACGGCCCTCGCCGTCCTTCGCCGGGATGCTGAAAGGATCCTGCGGCGGCGGCGCCTTGCCCAGCGCCAGCTCTACCGCCTTTACATGGGCGTATGCGCCCAGCTCGCGGGCCTTCTCGTAACTGGCGCCCACACTGCGCTCAGCCGGAGTACCCATGCCGTCGCCTGTGCTGTCCATAACCGCCTGGCGCTGCCAGTTGCGGCCATCGAACTGCCATGTGACATCGGCCTTGTCGGTCTGCCGGTAGATGGCGCGGTTGTCGAGCAGATCGGCACCCTTGTCGAACGCCTTGCTCATCAGCAGCGCATCGCCCGCGACGATGGCCGCAGGGACGAAGCTGGAGGTGCCGATCACCGACGCCGTGGCCATGCCACCGACCCAGCCACCGCCGTTGCGCGCCAGGGCGTGGGTGAGCTCGGACTGAGCGGCGGTGCCGTTGCCTTCTTCCAGCAGCTGCGAGGTTCGGCGGGCGGTGATGACAGCGTCGGCGCCGGAGGCGAGCAGGCCGCCGGAGCGGATCAGTTGGCTGGTGGAGGCTTCGCCGAGGAGGAGGTCGAGTGAGGCACTGCCACCCTGAGCGTAGGGAGATCGAATGCGATGCGCCGCTTCTTCACCGAGAACGCGCTCGACAGTTTGCATGCTGGGTTCGGAGAGCGAGATACGCCCAACGTGATGCGAGTTTGAAATGGCAACGGACAAACCGTGGCGCTGGAGCTCAACGTTGCCACCACGCGTGATGGCCTTTTGTTCGGAATCGATCTGGTCGAGTGTACGCACGATGCGCATTTCCGAACCTGCAACCGCCCCCCAACCCTGGTCGACGCTGGACAGCGTCGGTAGCAGCTGTACCTGCCGGATATTCAGCCTGTGATAGTCGGGCACCTCATCAAAGAAATTGCGGACACTTTGCGAAGTAGAGGCGGGAGTCTGGCCAAGCGGCGTATTGGTGTACAGGTCACCATTGATCAAACCAGCCCTCACGGTATCTCGCAGCTGCTCAACCCGCTTGGCCACCCTATCCAAGGCGGCGGGATCACCCGCTATGGCTGCTTCGCCGTCACGCGTTCCCTGGATTTCATCCAGCCATCCCAGCATTCCGTCCTGATATGCCCGGAGTGGACCACCGCTATGCGGAGTGATTCCAAGCGCGTCTGCCAGCTGAGGACTCGCCGGCAGGAAGATTCTGTTCTCCACTGCGTGGATGTTGAACCTTCCGGACTGCTGCAGCGTGGCGAGCAGTTCGCTGTTTTTCAGCGTCTGCTGCTCTATTGCATGATGATCTTGGAAGTGCGTCCGGTGCGCCATACGTGTCACTCATTCCTTGATTCGGTCTCAGCAGTTCACGACATCCTCAAACCACAGGCCATTCGAATGCTGAGGCGAAGTGATGCCTGCCGCTTCAACAGCGTCCTTGAAGATGCGGTCGCAGAATACGCCCACATGGAATGGAAGCCTGAAAACATGCGCAGATCCCAGTACTTGGCGATTGAAGGCCAGCTTCACATCGCCAGTTAGCCGGTAGTACTTCCCGTTCACGTACTCATCGCTCACTATGATCTTCAACTTGGATGACTGTTCATCCAATGCATCAAGGGTGCGCACCACATCGCAGAGGCGATACGCGGGCCCCTCAGAGCCATCGGCCAGTCGATAGTCCACCGCATGGAACTGGAATGCGTCAGGATCAATTTGTTCCATCACTTGGAAAAGGCGCTCTGACACAAGCCAGTAGCCGCTCATTCCACCTTCCAGATCCTGCGGCGGATCCCCAAGCTCCGGATGTAGAATCAGACGAGGCATTTCGACAAGCGGCGGAAAGCCCCCCGCTTCGGGGCGGAGAATCAGCCGGGGCGGAGTAAGCAAAGACTGTTCGTTCTCGAAGACGACACCATGCCCTTTTCCTCCGCGGGTAGCGTCGGGGCGAAGCTTGAAGAACTCTCCAGCCGTGGGCTGATTCGCAGGCAATTTGGACAACTCCATGAGTGGCGTCTTTTCCGTTTGTGGCTGAGCGTAGATTAGAGGTACACGCGTGCGATCGGAAGTGATGAGGAGCTCTGGGCAACCCCGCTGCCTCCTCAGCACTGAGGCAGGGCGCGTTCAGGAATTAGTTCTACCCCGGCCTACTTCGCTGGGCAATCAGATCACTATGAGATTCGGAACCACGCCCTCGAGTCTCGCTCAGGCTTTCGAGGTAGTCCATCACTCCATCCGTGTAGGAGCTACGCGTACGGCCCCTGTGAGGTGAAGTATCCAAATCATCGGCGAGATCACCTTTCACCGGCAGATACAGCCGATTGGCCGATGTATCCTTGCCCAGCAGGTTGAATTGATCCAGTTTTTTCAGCAAAGGACTGCTGGTGAACAGCGCCTGCTCCAGGATGTGATGGCTCTGGAGAATTGTCTTGGCAGTTGACATCCCTTTCTACCTCACTCCAGGAGATGCTGGGTCTTCAAATGTCAGAAGCGCCGGTCAGACGAACTCCGCGCGCATTAGGATGCCGGCCGAACCCACTCTCTATCAGGAAGTCCCTCATGGCCCGATCACAGAAAGCATTCGATGTATAGGGCGTTCTGAAAACATGCGCCGTGCCAATCATACTCTTGCGGAATGCAAACTTGGCCCCGCCGCCAATGCTGTAGTACTTCTCATTCGGATAGTCGTCCGTAAGGATCTTCATCGATGACGCATCCTCGTCAATCGCATCCAGCACTCTGACCACTTCGCACAAGTAGTGCGGCGCCGCCTCTGAGCCGTCTTCGAGCCGGAACTCACATTTCATGAAAGAGAAGCCGTCTGCATCCATGGTTTGCATGGCAGATTTCAGCGCTTCCGACACCAGCCAGTAGCCCTTGAAGCCCGCCTGCAAATCCTCCGGCATTTCGCCAATCCGGCTGTCATACCGCAATCGAGGGATTTCATTCATAGAGCCAATTCCGCTCGCCGATGGTGGTTCGCTTATATGCTCCGGTAGCGGCAACTCGTTTTCGTTCTCCAGCACCACTCCGTGGCCGCGCCCGCCCCCGCGCACGTCCGGCCGGAGGAGATAGAACTCACCTTCCACTGGTGTATTTTCAGTTGCCATGAGAAACCCTCGATTCCAGCAATGAATGGATTCCCAGATTCAAACGTTCGGAGCAGATTTATTGTCCAGCCATCGACCAAGGTTCCCCCAGCTTCTTTGAGAAAACGTCACGCGTGTCAGGCGCAACGCCTACTCCAGACTCAATCAGCGCATCCCGCACAACTCAATTACAGCACACGTTAGCAGTGAAACGGCGCGAAGCCGGGGCACCCGGACAAGAGCTGAGCACGCAGAAGCGAGCTGTAGAAGAGTCGACTCTATTCATCACTTCCTCATTCATCTTAGTTCACCACGCCCCAGCAAGCCTCTTGACGGAGGATGATCCCTGAACACGACCTGCTCAAAGACATGATGACTTTGTAGAATTACGCTTTCTGCGGGCATAGGATTCCATTCCCAAGAGGGCGAAAAGTGCTGTTTAACTAGTAGCCTGCAGCGTCTTCAATCCACACGCCGCGCGGATTGATCACCGTTCCAAATCCATGCTCGATGAGCGCGTCGCGAAGCACTCTGTCACAGTAGACACGGCTGCCCGAATGGATATCCATGAACACATGCGCATCAGCCACTTCTGCTTCTTTGAAGGACAACTTGCCGCCACCGGAGAGGCTGTAGTACTTGCCGTTCTGGTAGCCATCTAGAACTTTCACGCTCGATGCATTCTCGTCAATCGCGTCCAGAATTCTTATCACCTCACACAAGTAGTGAGGCTCACCTTCTGAACCGTCCTCGAGCTGAAATGCACACTTCGCAAAGACAAAACCTTCGGCATCGATGTTCTCCATTACATCCTTTAGGGGTTGAGAAACAAGCCAATAGCCGTTGAATCCGCCTTGCAGATCCAAAGGCATATCACCAACTTGGCTATCGAAGCGAAGCTTGGGAACAACCCTCAGTGATGCAAGCCCGCCCATCTCAGAAGGCTCGCTCATATAGGTCGGCCAAGGGACTTCCTCCTCATTGTCCAATTCGACCCCATGACCACGGCCAGGTGCGCCCATATCGGGGCTAAGCACGTAGAAGCGACCTTTAGGGGGGGCGACTTTACTCATGTCGTCCTCATTCATTCTCGTTATTCACTGGTGTCAGCGAGCTCAGGCGAACATTGTTCGGAACACACAGATCGAACAGTCCGTCGTTGTCTTCACTAGCAGCCGTGGCTTTCCTTCGCTGTCCCAATCGCAGCATCGACTGTCCTCGCTTCAGCTTTGATTGATAGGTGCGCCTCTCATGAGGCCACTAGAGAACACACCCAATCGCATTGACATTAAATATTTGGCTCGAAACCGCAGCACTACTCAATCTTCGGAGGGCCGTCTGGCTCAACAGTTCACAACGTCTTCGAACCGAAGCCCGTTGCATGCCCTGGCGGCTACGATGCCGGCACCTTCTACCGCGCTCTTGAAAATGTGGCCACAGAAGACACCTTCGTAGTAAGGGAGCCGGAATACGTGAGCATCGCCGATGACCTCCCGCTTGAACGCCAAGCGGACGTCGCCAGTCAGATCGTAGTATTTCCCCTCTTCATAGTCGTCACTAACGATGATCTTCAGCTGGGATGCTGCCTCATCCAAGGCATCAATGGTTCTGATGACATCGCAAAGGAAATAAGGGCCACCCATTGCTCCATCAGCGAGTCGATAGTCAGTCTCCCTGAACGCAAAAGCTCCTGGGTCCACGGCCGCCATCACCTCGCGGAGACGCCCGGAAACGAGCCAATAGCCGCTCATCCCAGCTTCAAGATCCTCCGGTGGCCACCCTTCGCTTGGGTAATACACTAGGCGCGGGGTCTCGCGCAGAGGCGGGAAGCCCCCCTGATCGGGACGCAAGAGGAAATTTGGAGGCGTCTTCAGGGAAGACTCGTTCTCAAAAACGACGCCATGCCCTTTGCCGCGCCGTCGGGCATCTGGGCGCAACTCGAAGAACTCGCCCTTCTTTGGCAGATTCGAATTCATTGCTTGTCTCACCTCAGAATCATCTAAATAAGCGTGCCAAGAGCTTATCAGAGGGTGTCAGCCTTCCATGCCTTCTTCGAGTCACCCCCGCGCGCTCTCAGCCTGAAGTCCCCTCCACCGACATAGCGCACTACTGCTTCTCTCCAATTCCTCTGGCCGCTCTGAAGTACCGATGCGACCTGCCTCTTACCGCTCTGCCTTCAACTCAAGCACTGAATAGGCATGACTGCTTTTTAAACCGTTCTGCACCGGCAAGCAATCGGACAAAAATGAAATCGATCTTAAGTTCGACTACCGATCCCGTTCCATGAGACGCGCCGCAGCCGTCTTCAATTTTTACATGCGGATTATGCTTAGAATGACGCGCGCCATATCAGACATTGGCTGCGTCCTTGAACCTCAGGCCACGCATTTCACACTCGCTTCCAATTCCCGCAGCGCGTATGGCATCCCGGAACATGCGATCGCAGTAGACAAGATCGCCGGAGTACGGGCTCCTGAAGACATGACTGTCCCCAATTACGTCCCTCTTGAATGCCAAGCTTGCTCCGCCACGAAGGTCGTAGAACTTCCCGCCCGGATAGCCCTCATCGACGATGACCCGGAACTTCGATGCTTCCTCATCGACGGCATCCAGCTCGCGAGCAACCTCGCACAGGTGGTACGTTGGGCCCTCTGTGCCGTCCGGAAGCACGTAATCACACTCCACGAACTCAAAGGCGACGGGATCTATTTCGGTGAAGGCCATCTTGAGGCGCTCTGATACCAACCAGTAGCCACTCATTCCTCCTTCGAGGTCCTGCGGTGGATCCCCCAGCTTTGGATCGAGCACCAGACGCGGTCTCTGCGACAGATGAGGAAAACCGCCTTCTTCGGGGCGGATGATCAGCCTGGGAGGCGTCAGCAGTGCGTCTTCATTCTCGATCTCAACGCCATGCCCTCTTCCCCTTCGGGTCGTGTCAGGCATGAGCAGATAGAACTCGCCGGGCACAGGCGGATTACGTTCTAACGTTGGCATGTACTTGTTCCTCTCCAAATTAGAGGCATCTACCGCACTTTGCATACATGCAGCATCGGTCGCGAAGTCGGCGCCGGTGGGACCAACTCAGCAGTTCACCACATCCTCAAACCAGAGCCCATTGGATCTCTTGGCCGTGACGATGCCGGCAGCTTCCACCGCATCTTTGAACGTTCGGTCGCAGAATACCCCGCCATGGAACGGCAATCTGAACACGTGAGCCGAACCCAGCACTTCGCGTTTGAACGCCAACCGGATATCACCGGTCAGGCGGTAATATTTCCCTGCCTCGTACTCATCGCTGATCACGATGTTGAGCTGGGAGGCTTCTTCATCCAAGGCGTCCAGCGCACGGACCACGTCGCAAAGGAAGTAGGTTGGTCCCTTTGAACCGTCTTCCAAGCGATAGTCGGTATCAGCGAAAACGAACGCGTCAGCGTCTATCTCTTCCATGACCTGGCGCAATCGCTCGGAGACCAGCCAATAGCCGCTCAACCCGCCTTCCAGATCCTGTGGAGGGACGCTCTGCCGCTCCTGATAGACCAAGCGCGCGACTTCACGCAGTGGGGGGACGCCACGGGCTTCGGGTAAGAGGATCAGCCTGGGAGTCGCAAGCAACACGTCCTCGTTTTCAAAGACCACCCCGTGACCCTTTCCTCCACGGGTAGCATCCGGTCGTAGCTTGAAGAACTCGCCCTTGCGCGGCTGATGGGTGGAAGTTGATCCCATGCTTGTCATCTCACGCTGTAAATGTGAATCGAAGTCGCTCGTACGCAGTTGAAGCGAATCCACAAGGCGCCCAAGGGTCCGATCCTCAGAGGTCTGACTCAGATGCTGGCCGCGTCGGTGAACCAGAGGCCCCGCGATACGCGGGGCCCTCCGATTCCAGCGTTCCACACAGCGTCGCGGAGCTCTCTGTCGCAGAAGACGAGGTTTCCCGAGTAAGGCGTCCGGAATATTCTGGCGTGACCGATGACCTGCTTGCGGAACGCCAGACTGGCTCCGCCCCTAAGGTCGTAGAACTTCCCACCTCGATAGCCTGCGTCAGTGATGATCCGAAGTTTCGAGGCTTCTTCGTCCACCGCATCGAGCTCACGGGTTACATCACACAGGAAGTACCGCGGCCCCTTGGATCCATCGGCAAGGCGGTAGTCACACTCTACAAACTCGAAGCCAGCCGGATCTACAGACACAAGAGCACCGCGTAATCGTTCGGAGACCATCCAGTAGCCGCTCATGCCCCCCTCCAGATCCTCTGGGAGGCTCCCCTTCTTTGCTGAGTGAACCAGCAAGGGCTTGTCCGCCATGGGCGGAAAACCTCCTTCCTCAGGTCGCAGGATCAGGCGAGGTGGGATGCGCAGCCGCTTCGCGTTCTCGAACACGACGCCGTGCCCCTTTCCCCCACGCGTGGAATCAGGCATCAGGAGGAAGAACTCGCCAGGAACAGGCTGGTTCGACTTCAATGCTTCCATGCTCTTTCACCTTCTTTAGCTATGATGCGCCATAGCGAGTCTGCCCCGTTCTACCCCGACCTTCCACCTCGTGCAATCAGATCACTGCGAGATTCGGAACCTGGTCAAGCATGCGTCCCACGTCTTGAGATGCGCTCCAGCCATCCTCCCTTTCCCCTCTGGAGGATGACATGACCAAGATCGACCCCACATGGCTGGAAGCCTTCGACAAGGAGCTCCTCTACCTGTTCGCCATCGACCATCGCGATGCCGGCATGGATGAGTACCTGCTGGGCTGCTACGCAGACCTTCCGCCACGCGAAGCGGCACTGGCGTTCGGCAGCGACTACGACCTGGAGCGCGACGATGCGCTGTGGCCACAGCCGGGCGTGGCGCTGCAAAGTTAAGCTGTGTCGCAATCGGCACGCTGCGCGTATCAGCCCAGCGGGCTAGGTGTCGCTTTTGGGATCCTACACGGCTGCAAACCGTGCTTTTTGGAGCGCGTTCGGGCGGTAGCTTAACAACGACCCAAACCGCTGCACCGCAAGGGTTCTGCCACGCGCGCGCCATGCAACAATGCCGTAAGCGTCAGCATTTGCGGCCTCTGCGGCCTAAGGTTTCTTGGCATCTCGCAACCATGCGAGTACACCTTGGCGTGCCACCGGAGAAGGGTGGCGCGGGACTCGAAAACCCGTCTATGTACCAGATGTATGCGCTTGCCAGCCGGCGCCACCGTTTGTGTGGCGCCGGCTGGCAATCCGTTCGCGTTTCCATGGCGGGCGGTGCGTGGGGATCTTCGGATCCGCCGGTCTGGTACATACCGGTTTTCGAGCCCGCACCGTCCGCCACCTTTATTGGTGGCGCTGCTATCTGTCCTGTACGGAGCATTGCCATGAACACATCGGACTTCCGTTCCCTGCACGCGCAGTACGATCCGGACAACACCGAACCCGAGCGCGAACCGTCCGTCGATCCCAACGCCTTCGTCGCCACGCTGCACCGCATCGGAACCGGTGCGGCTGCGGACGGCCAGCCTTGGCCGGAGCGGCATCAATTGCCTGGACGGTGTCTACAGCTGGCGGATGCGGATTGCGCGCTGGCGGGGCTGCGCGTGGTGGCGGAGCTGATGCTGGCTGCGGAGCGGACTCGGCAGAACGGTGCGCCCGAGGAGTACTTGGGGGACCGGGTGATGGAAGGGTTGAAGATGGCTTGTGTGGCGTTGACTGCGCAGGTGGCTGAGCGGTTGCACGTGCGGGAGTAACCGCGCTTCGCTACGTACAACGAATGCAACGCCCCGAATCATATGCAAGGTCCGAAGCATTCTCCGCTGTCTGAGCATTTAGCCTCCAACACTGGCCTCACTATGCCGAGCCGGACTTTGCTTGCCCTGACAACGGCAGCGCTATTGGGATTGATCATTGCAGGGACGTACGCGCCGGCCACCGCAATGAGTTTTGAGAGCTACCCAAGACTCACCGACTCGGAGTTTGCCTTGTTCCAGGCCGACGCCGAGAACTTTGCCGAAGCGTTGGCTTGCCAAGGCGTCACCATCGGAAAACATGATTCCAGTAGACGCTTCTTTGATATCAGCGTACGCGGCGATGCCGTGCTGTTTGTGGACAACTCTGGGCCGAGTCTTCTGATAGTCACCATGCCTGCGGTCGCAAGCGATGAAATAGAGCTAGAGCGCTGGAAGGATGGTTGGGGCTCACCAGAGAGACGCAGGAGGAACTTGAGCCCACCTGAGAACAGCTGCCCTCCACTCTCGTCCAAATAGCCCCCATTTGCACCCTGCCCCGACTGCCGAATGCGTCAACCAATGACACAAGCAACGTGGTTCTGGCTAGAATCCTGGGCACTTAGCTTCTGGGACAGGGATCTAGGATGGAACTCCCATTCGAGGTGGGCGCGCTCTACAACCGTCAAAAGCAGATCCACGGTGTATTGGGCGGGCAACAGCAGGGCGGCATTTCGACACCAAAGGAGCATCCGCTAGTCATCGCGTTCACTGGCGAGGCCGGCGCGTCTCACGGCTACCATGACTTTTGGGACGACGACGAAGTCTTTCATTACTTCGGCGAGGGTCAAGTCGGAGACATGAAGTATGTGGCGGGCAACCGAGCGATTGGTGAGCACGCCAAGGATGGCAAGACGCTCGTAGTGTTTCAGATGATGGGCAAGGGGCGACCCTACCGGTACCTTGGTAGGTTCATGTGCCTGTCCTCCTACGTTCAACCTGGCACGCCAGATCGAGAAGGGCAGCCTAGATCTGCGATCGTGTTCCGCTTGAGATCACTGGAAGCTTCGCTGGGCCTCGCGGCAAGTGAGACGGATCAAGCTGAGATCGATGACGTCGGCTCGACCACCACAAGACGCGAAACCGAAGTGCGGACGAAGCAACGCCTGTTTCGCGAGCGCCTGATCGGCGTTGAAAAGGGTTGCCGACTGACCGGCATTGAGGACCTTAGATTTCTCCGTGCGAGCCACATCAAGCCATGGGCAAATAGCACTCATGATGAGCGTGTTGATGGAGAGAATGGTCTTCTGCTGGCTCCGCATGCGGACCTGCTGTTTGATCGGGGTTGGATTAGCTTTTCGGCGAGCGGTCTCTTACTCGTTTCGAATCGCCTCCCCTCCCATGTACAAGCTTGCCTGGGCCTAAACCTAGACGAATCGGTTCGACGCGGCGCCTTCTCACACCGGCAGCATCGCTTCCTCGAGTTCCACCGTGATGTTGTTTTTTGTATGCATCAAGGCTCGCATACTTAAAAACTCAACCGACGCCGACACACAATGGACGTCCAGTTACAGCGATCACATTTTACAAAGTAACCGGTGAACACAGGCCTTTTTGCCGGCCTGAGAGAGGCCTTGCCGAACTAAGCCTGGGCCAAATCTTTCGCTCACCACTACGCCCACTCCTTCAACTAGCTTTTCACCCATTCGCCAACATAGATTAATCACGAATAATGAGATGAAAACCAAGGAATCAACTTGGTATTTCCACATATATTATTGCGCACTTCTCGACTACTTCCTAGCGCGCCTCCTAGTCACCGAAGACTTCCGCTCCTTTGAGACCTCGAAGCCAATAGGTAGTGGCTTCCAAGAGCTCTTCTTCTTACCCTTCGAGCTGTGAAATTCCCTGATCCCCTTAACATCCAGTGGCGCGATCACAAAGTAATCCTCATCTCCGCCCCTGACTTGAACCACATCTCTTAAGTAGCTCTCGCTAGCGGGTGCGCGAACTCTGCTGTCACCATATTGCCGACTATTAACCTGAACAACGTAGGCATGAAGATCCTGTGCAGCGGCCTCAACCAGAGATGAGAATGAATTTATATCCTTATTCCATTCAAGAGCAAAAATTGTATCCACATGCCCTTGGAATGACCTTCTATTATCGATATTTGTAAAATCACTGCAGATCAAAACTCCAAAGAAATGGTCGCCGTGACGATAAATTGGGCGAGCCTTTATGACATCAGCCTGCCTCAATGACCTTTTCGCCGCAGCTAATGCGCGTCGCTCCTCGTGCGCGGGAAGCATCTTAGGCTGGATGTACATTACGTGTGAGTCATACCCTGGCCATCGGGTATGCAGCGTTATAAGCGCGTCATTATAGTAGGGACCGCTACGGGCCTCATTCTCGAGCCCTGCCATGAAGGACACCCCGGACCGCGCCAATTTCGAGGAAGCGCTAAAGGCCCAGCGCCGTGGAACAGAAGACTCAGGGAAGACGACGTAGTCAACGCGCTTATCATTTAGAAGTATTTGGTTAATTATTCCATTGAATCTTTTGTAGCGTTCAACGCTTCTATTGGGCTGCCCACCTAGAGCCGACATCCAATCTTCGTTTCTAGTCAGGTAACTAACTATCGCAACACGGATCTTGTCTTTCCCCAACAATGAAGGGACGTTCAGAATTATCTGACTTTCTCGACCGTCTACCAGAGATAGTGATGGAGCGCCGTTCTCTTTCGCCCTCGCGCCTCTCAAAGCAAAAATGGAGCTCCGCAGCAGCGTTGGTGAAGATAGTAGATCGGGAGCCACAGCTGTCATCTCGTAAACCGTCAATGGTCTCGTAGCAAAGGCAACTCCTGGCCAATATATCTTTTTGTAATCACGATCCGCGACTTCCGTGAAGCGCCTCAACCCTCCGAGACGCAACGCTCTTTGTACGGAGAGGTCCGAAGGTGCGCGCGGAGATCGGGGGGCTTTAAGGCCAGGCTCATTTATCCACATTTCCTTGTAGGGCCTACGCCCCATGTCGGAAAACAGCAACCTTCTTGATGCATCCTTGAGCGGAGTCAAAGATATTGATGGCGTTTGAATTTCGCTTATCTTCTTAATGCGCCTCATCAACTTCAGATAAGAAGGGGAAAACTTAAACCCCCTAACAGTTGACGATTGCAAGGAGACCTGGAAAATGTTCCTAGCATACAGCCTCAGCATTCCATTTAGCTTTTCATCGCTAAAATTAACAGTCTGCCTGATGAGATCAATTACGAAACTGAACTTTCCCAGCAAACTATTCGCTTGTTCAAAATCGCGACAACTAACAGCCACGCCAAAAACACGAACGATATAGCTAAAATAATCAAATATTCCGCTTGGAGTTATAACGTACCGTTCCACCATTTCGTAGAATGTGGTCCTAGTGCGCTTCCAGCTTCCGGAATTTAGATCCCTGGCGTATGCTTCAACGTCACTAAGTAACATTGCAAAGCCCAGTCGCCGCACAGAAACTGCCTCTGCTTTTCTTAGCGCATCCGCCTCAAGACTGGCATCAGATGAAGTCAGAAGCGCTCTAGACAGCATCCCTTCCGTTGTCTCAGGAATCAACGGAAGCAATCTATACTCGCTTGATCGCTGACGTATCTGCTGTTCAATCTGACCAATCAGATCCAGACCGTACTTCCCCGAAACATCAAAAACCTTTTGCTTTTCTTGCGAGAATTCTATCTGGCTGTCACTGAGGTAGCTAGGCTCGAATCGAGTGGTCGAACTCTCACTGTCAAAAATCAGCCCATCACCAAATTTCTCCGCAATCCAGGTGAAGAATTCGCTCGATGACGAGACCCCCTCCGGCTTTTCAACCACGATGAATATGTCATCCACATATCTACCGTAGTACTCAGGAGCTATTGCAGAACTTAGCCGCTGATCGAACTCTGAAAGAGCTACGTTCGCAATAACCTTCGACGCCGATAGTCCTACTGGAAGCGCACCAGCTTTCCTTGAATAATAATCAGGGGTCTGCTCATACCATCCATTCAGGCTGTCAATAAAAAGCCTTGTGAATTTTAACTGATCATCATTCAGAGAGACGTCGACGGCTCGCAAGTAGTCATCACGAAGTAGAAACTCTGGCGATATCCTGTGATAGAACCGCTTCGCATCCATCGTAGCTGCGATCACCGACTTACCCTTCTCGACCGCTCCTCGGATTGCCTTTAGCCCATTTTCTCGCCACGCTTTATAGGCACTAAAGTACGGAGTGAACAGACCCAGCGAGTCTGTGTTCAGCCCTCCCTCTCCGACAGCATCCCTCCAAGAAAGCCTACGCCTAAGTCTATTTCCATAGCTTAGATCTTTATTCAGACTTTCTTCAAAAACATGCCCTGCCTTGAGGATCCAGAGCGCACTGACCACCTGAAATTCAACTGAGGCAGACATTACCAGACGGAAATCGGCCTCGGCGTTATCCCCTGTAGTTAATGCCTTCTGGCGCCACTCCTCACAAGGATCAAGACTCGAAAAATGCGCTGATTGGCTCTTCCAAGATTTAGGTTGCAGAATTCCCTTTGGGGCGAAGAGATAGCCGCCTACTCGAGACTTGTCGGCCCACCACGATCCTGATTTTAGCCTCTTGAGTAGGCGCGTCAGGTTCTTATGTAGATCAGCCTCATATCGAGAAAAGGCAAGTGCGTCAAAATGAATCGCCTCAAAGAAAGCATCTGATTTTGCCTTCTTATACGCAAGATAGAGATCAGAAAGCTCCAAGAATTCCATTTTCACCCCCATCATCCTGTCAGAAAAAAGGGCAGCCTAAGCTGCCCTTTTCAAATCCCTTAAGAGAAATCAAACCCCAACAGGATTAGCCTTTTCCGGATCAATCTTGTACTGCTTGATCGCCCGGGCCACATCCTTCGCGGTCATCTTCCCTTCCTTCGCCAGCGCCGCAATCGCGGCATGGGCGATGTAGTACCGGTCAACCTCAAAGAACCGACGCAGGTTCGCACGCGTATCCGAGCGACCAAACCCATCCGTACCCAGCACCGTGTAGCTCATCGGCACGAACGCGCGGATCTGGTCCGCATACGCACGCACGTAGTCGGTGGCGGCAATTGCCGGGCCCTGGCGGCCTTCCAGCAGCTCGGTCACGTAGGCCTTGCGCTGCTCACCTTCCGGATGCAGGCGGTTGGCACGTTCCACGTCGAAACCATCGCGACGCAGTTCGTTGAAGCTCGGGCAGCTCCAGATGTCGGCAGTCACGCCGAAGTCCTTGTCCAGCAGCTCGGCGGCAGCAATGGCTTCGCGCAGGATGGTGCCCGAACCCAGCAGCTGCACGCGCAGCTCGCCCTTCTTCGGCTTGCCGGCGTCGGTCAACAGGTACATGCCCTTGACGATGCCTTCGGCCGCACCTTCCGGCATTTCCGGGTGGGTGTAGTTTTCGTTCATCAGGGTGACGTAGTAATACTCGTCCACCTGGTCTTCCATCATGCGCTTGGTGCCGTGCTGCAGGATCACCGTCACTTCGAAGCCGAAGGTCGGGTCGTAGCTGCGCACGTTCGGGATGCCACCGGCCACCAGATGGCTGAAGCCATCTTCGTGCTGCAGGCCTTCACCGTTCAGCGTGGTGCGGCCGGCGGTGCCACCCAGCAGGAAGCCGCGGGTACGCATGTCGGCGGCCTGCCAGGCGATGTCGCCCACGCGCTGGAAGCCGAACATGCTGTAGTAGATGTAGAACGGCAGCATCGGCACGTTGCTGACCGAGTAGCTGGTGCCGGCGGCCATCCACGAGCTGATCGCACCCGGCTCGCTGATGCCCTGCTGCAGCACCTGGCCGCTCTGGTCTTCGCGGTAGAACATCAGCTGGTCGGCGTCGACCGGCTTGTACTTCTGGCCGAACGGCGCGTAGATGCCGATCTGGCGGAACAGGCCTTCCATACCGAAGGTACGCGCTTCGTCAGCCACGATCGGCACGATGTGCGGGCCCAGTTCCTTGTCGCGCAGGGTGATGTTCAGGCTCTGCACGAAGGCCATGGTGGTGGAGTAGCTGCGCTCGCCGCTGCTCTTCAGCAGGCGCTCGTAGGCTTCCAGTTTCGGCGCCACGAAGGTCTTGTCGGCCTTGCGACGGCGCTGCGGCAGGTAACCGCCCAGTGCGGCACGGCGTTCCTGCAGGTACTGCACTTCCGGCGAATCCGGGCCCGGGTGGTAGAACGGCACCTGGCCGTCGGCCAGCTGCGCGTCGGTCACCGGAATGTTGAAGCGGTCGCGGAAGTGGCGCACCGCTTCGTCGTCCAGCTTCTTGGTCTGGTGGGTCGGGTTCAGTGCCTCACCGGCGCTGCCCATGCCGTAACCCTTCACGGTCTTGGCCAGGATGACGGTCGGCATGCCCTTGGTGTTCACGGCCTGGTGGTAGGCGGCGTACACCTTGTGCGGGTCGTGGCCACCACGGTTCAGGCGCCAGATGTCGTCGTCGCTCAGGCCGGCGACCATCGCAGCGGTTTCCGGGTACTTGCCGAAGAAATGCTCGCGGGTATAGGCGCCGCCGAAGGCCTTGCAGTTCTGGTATTCGCCGTCGACGGTTTCCATCATCAGCTTCTTCAGGACGCCGTTGGTGTCCTTGGCCAGCAGGGCATCCCAGTAACCGCCCCACAGCAGCTTGATCACGTTCCAGCCGCCGCCACGGAACACGCCTTCCAGTTCCTGGATGATCTTGCCGTTGCCGCGCACCGGGCCGTCCAGGCGCTGCAGGTTGCAGTTCACCACGAAGATCAGGTTGTCCAGCCCTTCACGGCCGGCCAGGGCGATGGCACCCAGGGTTTCCGGCTCGTCGCTCTCGCCGTCGCCGATGAAGCACCACACCTTGCGGTCGGACTTCTCGATCAGGCCACGGTTTTCCAGGTAGCGCATGAACTGCGCCTGGTAGATGGCGGCCAGCGGGCCCAGGCCCATCGACACGGTCGGGGTCTGCCAGTAGTCCGGCATCAGCCACGGGTGCGGGTACGAGGACAGGCCACCGCCGTCCACTTCCATGCGGAACTTGTCCAGCTGCTCTTCGCTGATGCGGCCTTCCAGGAAGGAACGCGCGTAGATGCCCGGGGCGCTGTGGCCCTGGATGAACAGCAGGTCGCCCGGGTGGTTCTCGCTCGGGGCGCGCCAGAAGTGGTTGAAGCCCACGTCGTACAGGGTGGCGCCGGAGGCGAACGAGGCGATGTGGCCGCCCAGGTCACCCGGCTTGCGATTGGCGCGCACCACGGTGGCCATCGCGTTCCAGCGGATGATCGAACGGATGCGCCATTCCAGCTCGGCGTTGCCCGGGCTCTTGGCCTCGAACTGCGGTTCGATGGTATTGACGTATTCGGTGGTGGGAGAGAACGGCAGGTAGGCGCCCGAACGACGGGTCAGTTCCACCATGCCTTCCAGCAGCTGATGCGCGCGCTCGGAGCCCTCGACATCAATAACGGCCTTCAACGACTCGATCCACTCCTGGGTTTCCACAGGATTCGGGTCGTTGTTCAGCACCTCGTTCAACCAGTTCATTAGCGCTCCCATAACCGCACGCACGCGCGCGACTGTTGTATAGATTTCTAGACCGCAAAGTGTAGCGCACCAAGGGCTTTCGTCACTTGGCTACGCTGGCGTATGGATGCAACCGGCCAGTGTCCGCAAGGGGCTTGCCGGGCCCGCTGATGGCCCTGCGGCGGGCCTTGGCAGCTGCGCGGGCTGTCGCTTGCGGGCCGCTGCGCCCATGTGCAGGACGCAGTGTTACTGCTGCCGATGACGGTTGTAGGGCAACTCCGGCACCGCCGTAGGTGGGCGCCGGGCAGCGGTTCTGAACCGGCGACAACATGTCGCACCTGCCTCTGGATCGCTGCCAGCCGCGGGCCCAGGGTGGGTCGCGAGTGATGGGCCCGATGGCCCTGCTCCCTTCCACAGCATCGCCGGGGCGCCTCACAGGGGGCGCCCCTTTTGCTGTGCGCACGCGGCCGGCCGTGGCCCAAATCGCACCTGCTTGTGGCCGGATCGGATGTTGTCGCTTTCGACGTATCGATATATCGTTTGCACACTCGTTTACCGATATATCGAAATGAGCCGTGCCTCCTCTCCCAGAACCCGTTCCACCGATTCGGCGGTGCCCCGCCGCAACGGCCAGCCACGGGTGCTCAGCCGCGGCGACCTGCGCCTGCTGGTGCTGGCCCTGATCGGCGAGCAGCCACGCCATGGCTACGAGCTGATGCAGCTGATCAGCAACCAGTTCATGCAGGCCTACACGCCCAGCGCCGGCACCATGTACCCGCTGTTGGCCAGCTTCGAGCAGGCCGGCTGGATCGAGGCCGAGGAAGTGGATGGCAAGCGGATCTTCCGCATCACCGCCGCCGGCGAGTTCGAGCTGAAGGTGCAGCGCACCCAGGTGCGCCTGGCGCAGCGGCGTGCCTTCGACCGTGCCCGCGAGATCACCAAGGCTTCGCTGCCGCCGACGCTGGCCACCGCCCTGCGCGAGTTCAAGCGGGCGCTGGTGCATCACCACGGCCGCTGGGCCGAGGGTGAGGCGGACGAAGTGGCGGCGCTGCTGACGCGGGCCTCGGCCCTGCTCAACGGTACGGCCGGTAGCGAGCAACCACCGATTTCAACGACCCAGCCAGACTGAATCCAGCCAGGTCGCCCCTACGCCGCGCGCCCCCGCGCGACACCTTTACAGGTAACCCCCATGACCGAACACAACAACACGCGCCTGCGCCTGGATGTGCGCTTCCGTGAACTGACCGTGCTGCGCACCGAAGAGGTCACCCCGCATATGCGCCGCATCGTGCTGGGTGGCGACGACCTGGCCGGCTTCGATTCGCCCGGCGCCGACGACCACATCAAGCTGTTCTTCCCCAACGCTGCGGGCGAGATGGTGCTGCCGGTGCTGACCGCCGAAGGCCGCAGCTACCCGGCCGGCAAGGAGCCCTCGCCCGCCCGTGACTACACCCCGCGCTGGTGGGACCACGAGCGCGGCGAGCTGGCCATCGACTTCGTGCTGCACGACCAGGGCGTTGCCGGGTCGTGGGCCGAACGCGCACAGCCGGGCGACATGCTGGTGATCGGCGGCCCGCGCGGCTCGTTCGTGGTGGCCGACACCTACGATGCCTATGTGCTGATCGGCGATGAAACTGCGCTGCCGGCCATCGCCCGATGGCTGGACGTGCTGCCGGACGGTGCCGAGGTGCAGGCCTTCATTGAAGTGCGCGACGAGGACGAGCGCCAGGACCTGCCGCAGTACGAGAACGTGCGCATCCACTGGCTGGAGCGCAACGGCTTCCCGGCGGCCAGCAGCACCCTGCTGGAAGACATGCTGACCGATTTCGAGGCGCCCGACGGCGATGTCTTCTACTGGATCGCCACCGAATCACGCCGCGCGCGGATGATGCGCAAGTTCATCGAAGGCCACCTGGGCGTGCCGCGCGACTGGATTCGTTCCACCGGCTACTGGAAGGCCCACCCGGACGAAACCGACGGCGATTGACCGGGCAACCGGTGGGTGCGGACCCTGCTTGGTGGGTGCGGACCGTTGGTCCGCACGCCTTTGACGCACCTTCCTGGGTGGGTGCGGACCGTTGGTCCGCACGCCCTTGACCATGTAGAGCCGAGCCCAAGCTCGGCTGCTTTTCGATCCACCCTCGCGCTACGCGCGATGAGCCGAGCGTGGGCTCGGCTCTACAGGAGCACTGGGCGCCCCCTGCCGCGTCCACCCGAACCGCTTCGCGGCCCATATCTCCAGCGCCACCAGCAGGGCGATGATCAGCACCGGCAGCAGCAGCCCGACGTACACGCCGGGCATCATGCCGTTGATCTGCGCCTTCACCAGCCGCAGCACGCCACGGGTATGCAGCAGCTCATCCACGTGCATGGTCAGCGCCTCGCGCACCACCTTGGGCTCCAGGCCGAGGGTGCCCGCCTTGTCCACCAGCGTGTCTTCCACCATGCCGCGGAGCAGGCCTTCGCGCACTTCCGTGGGTGATACAGCGGGCCATTGTAGAGCCGAGCCCATGCTCGGCTGCTCTTCGTTCCGCGATCGGGGAACCCTCGCGCTACGCGCGATGAGCCGAGCGTGGGCTCGGCTCTACAGGTATTCCATCGCCCGGTTCAACGCATCCGCCGGCAAGCAATGCGACAATCGCGCTCCTTTCCTGCAGCAACGAGGCCCACATGGCCAAACTGACCCTGGCCAGCGTGGATGCGCTGCGTACCCGCTTCGCTGATGACGCTGCCTGCGACGCGGCCCTGGCCGCCTTCGCCGATACCGCTGCACTGCGCGCGCCGCTGCGTGAGCTGGTGGAGGCACAGCACCGCTACCTGCAGGCCGAATTCGAAGTGGCGCAGGTGGCCGACGTGCTGCGCCGCGACCAGAAGTACGCGCCGGTGGGTCGGCCTTCGATCAACATCGTGCAGCTGCGCAAGCAGCAGGCTGCCACCAAGCAGGCGGCGCTGATCGCACGCCAGGTGGTGGCGCAGGCGGCGCAGACGTTCGTGCGGATGAGCGGGATGACGGTGAAGGCCAAGCAGAGCCCGAGCGAAGCGTGCGTGGCATGGTTGGGTACGTTGCGCTGAGGGATCGTGCGGACCAACGGTCCGCACCCACCAGATGCCGCTTGGCACCTACCGGGTAGTGCCGGCCGCTGGCCGGCAACCCCTCATCATCGGCACCTCGCATGCAGCCGGCCAGCGGCCGGCTCTACCGGAACCCAAAAAGAAGGCCCGCTTTTCAGCGGGCCTTCTGCCTTCTCACGACGAGTGAGTGGGGTGCATCAAGCGGCCGGCTTTTCGCCGGTGGCTTCGGTGGTGATGCGGATCTTCACTTCATCGCTGACGTTCGGGGCATACGCGCCGACGCCGAAATCGCTGCGCTTCAGGGTGGTGGTGGCATCGAAGCCGGCGGCCGGAACCTTGGCCATCGGGTGCTCGCCGCCGCCGTTGACGGTGACGTCCAGGGTGACCGGCTTGGTGATGCCCTTGATGGTCAGGTCGCCGGTGACAGTGAGCTTGTTGGTGCCGGCCGCTTCCACCTTGGTGCTCTTGAAGGTGGCATCGGCGAACTTGGCGGCGTCGAAGAAGTCGGCACTCTTCAGGTGCTCGTCGAACTTGGCGGTGAAGCTGTTCAGGCCGCTCAGCGGCAGCTTCACTTCCACGGTGGACTTGGTCACGTCTTCGGCGTTGTACACCAGGGTGCCTTCGACGTTGCCGAAGTGCGCGCTGGGGTTGGAGAAGCCGAAGTGACTCCACTGCGCCAGCACGTCGGTGTGGCTCGGATCCAACTTGTAGGTGCCCGAGGCGATCTTGATCGCTTCGGCGGCCGGCGCGGCAGCAGCGGCATCAGCGGCCGGGGTGGCGGTCTGCTCGGTGGTGGCCGGGGCGGCGGCATCGGCCGCCGGGGCAGCGGTATCGGCCGGCTTGGAGCAGGCGGCGATGGCCAGGGTCAGGGCCAGCGGCAGCAGCAGTTTACGGGTGGCGCTCATCTGAGGAACTCTCCGGATCGTAGGGTGGGTACACGGTGCAGCAATGGTCCGCCGCGGAACAGCGGGCCCGAAACCGATACAGCGACTTACGCGATGCGCGCCGCTTCGTCGAACGACAGGCGCGGCAGGCGCGGGAACAGGCCCGCCGGATCACCGTAACCCAGGTTGACCAGGAAATTCGACTTGATGGAGGTGCCGGCGAAGAAGGCTTCGTCGACCTTGGCCGGGTCGAAGCCGGACATCGGGCCGGCATCCAGGCCCAGCGCGCGCGCAGCCAGGATCAGGTAGGCACCCTGCAGGCTGCCGTTGCGGATGGCGGCTTCGTGGCGGCCTTCCTGCGGGCCATCGAACCAGGCCTTGGCATCGGTGTGCGGGAACAGGTACGGCAGCTTCTCGTGGAAGTCCAGGTCGAAACCGATGATGACGGTGACCGGCGCAGCCATGGTCTTGGCCAGGTTGCCTTCGGACAGCGCCGGGGCCAGCTTGTCCTTGGCCTCCTTCGAGGTGACGAAGACGAAGCGGGCCGGCGTGGTGTTGGCCGCGGTGGGGCCCCACTTCACCAGGTCGTACAGTTCCTTCAGCAGGCTCTCGGGGACCGGCTTGTCGAGGAAGGCGTTCTGGGTGCGGGCCGTACGGAACAGCTGATCAAGGGCGGCGGCGTCGAGCGCGTGGGACATCGGTGGATCTCCAGGGCGGCGAAAGGAAGTCAGTGCCCGCGGGCGGCGCGGGGCGAAACGACGAGCCGCAGTGTAGAGTGTCGCGACTGTTGCAACACCCAGCAGGGCTGAAACGAATTAATGCCAATGGTGAAACGATCGAGCGCGCCATGGACGGTCACTGACGGCCGTGCGGGCAATGTCCGCCAAGCGGTCGCGCTGGCCTCGGCACTGCGCCAGGGCACCCACCGACCGCTGCTCCTGCAACCGCGTGCACCCTGGCGCTGGCTGTCGCCGCGGCGCCTGCCCGGCGATGTGAATGGCTACGGCGAGGCCTTGGCGACGCTGGCGGCTGAGGCGCCGGTACTGGCGATCGGCTGTGGTCGCCAGGCGGCCGGTGCCCTGCGCGTGCTGCGTGCACGCGGCAGCCAGGTGGTGCAGATCCTCGACCCGCGCATCGGCGCCCGCCATTGGGACGTGGTGGTGGTGCCGGAACACGATGCCCTGCGCGGCAGCAATGTGCTGACCCTGCTCGGCAGCCTCAACCCGGTGGACGACGACTGGCTGGCCTGGGGCCGCGCCGCGTTCGCCGGCTTCAGCACCCTGCCCGGCCCGCGCACCGCACTGCTGGTCGGCGGGCCGACGCCGCTGGCGCCGTGGGACGAGACGGCGATGGTCGGCGTATTCCAGGCGCTGGCCGAGCAGATCCGCAGCGAAGGCGGCAGCCTGCTGGCGACCACCTCGCGACGCACGCCGCCGGCATTGGCCGAGATCCTGCGCGCGAAGTTCGCCGACCTGCCGCACGTGATCTGGGGCGACGGCGGCGACGGCACCAATCCCTATGGCGGCCTGCTCGGCTGGGCCAACCGCGTGGTGGTCTCGCCCGATTCGGTGAACCTGCTCTCTGAGGCCTGCGCCACGCGCATGCCGGTGATGGTGGCGCTGGCCGATACCGCGCAGGGCCGGCTGGCCCGTTTCCAGCAGCAGTTGCGCGAACGCGGGCGCTTGCAGCCGCACTGGCTGGACTGGCAATACGACCGCATCGAGCCACTGCGCGAGACCGCGCGGGTGGCCGCGGAAGTGAAAGCGCGGCTTGGCTTTTCGCAAGAGCCCGGGAAAACAGCGAAGGAGTTGTAGAGTCGACTGTTAGTCGACTGCTGTTGGCGATACCGCTGAAAACCCCGCGCTGCGCGCGATAGTCGACTAACAGTCGACTCTACCGCGCAGCGGCCCAAGCCCCGCGACGTGGCATGGCCCGCCGTTACCCGATCGCCCAGCATTTTCTGAACATTTCGATCCGACTGTGCGGTTAGAGTCCAGCTTCCCCCATCACGCTGAACGTCTTCATGCGTACCCTGCTCCTGCTGCCTCTGGCCCTGCTCGCCGCGTGTTCGACCGCGCCCACCGAGCTGGACCCGATCTCCTATCAATGCCAGCAGCAGCTGGACGCGTACCGCGAACAGCCGGCGCTGCGCGATCCGAAGACGGGCGAGCGCCCGCCGCTGCCGATCGCGCCGATCAGCGATGCCTGCGACAGGGAACTCCAGCGCAAGGGCGTCGATCGCCCGCTGCGCTGAGCAGCGTATGATCGGCGCGCGGGCCTGCCCGCCGTTGAAGGTACCGACATGGATCGTTTTTCCCGCCTGCGCCGCGCCGCGCTGCTGATCGCCAGCCTGCTGGCGACCGCACCGGCCTGGGCCGACAGCACCGCCTGCCGCGAGCGCTACCCGAGCGTGGCCTCGCAGGCGGCGATGCTGGATGTGGCCTGGACCACCGCCGAACGCCTGGACGCGCTGCCCGAGGTGGACGTGGCGGTGGTCGCGCGCGGTGGCCAGGACCTGAGCCGCTACGGCCTGCGCCACAGCCACCTGGCGTTCCTGCTGCGCGAGGACGACGGCCGCTGGCGCGCGATGCACCTGCTCAACCGCTGCAAGACTGACCGCTCGCAGCTGTACCACGAGGGCCTGGGCAACTTCGTCGGCGAGAGCGGCGGCCATACCGACCTGCGCATCGGCGTGCCGTCGGCGCCGTTGCGTGCGGCGCTGCGCGCGATGCTGGTGCCGCCCTCGATCCAGCCCAAGGCGCTGCACGAAGCGAAGTACAACGTGGTCGCCTACCCGTTCGTCACCGACTATCAGAACTCCAACCAGTGGGTGCTGGAAGTGCTGGCGGCGGCGATGGCGCAGGCCGAAGGCGCGCCGGCCATCGTCAAGCGCGAACAGGCACAGCAGTGGCTGCGCCAGCAGAAGTACCAGCCCAGCGTGCTGCATATCGGCCTCGGCAAGCGCGTGGGTGCGCGCCTGTTCGTGGCCAACGCCACCACCACCGACCATCCGGCCGGCGAACGCATCTCCGGCAACTATTCGGTGGTGACGGTGGAATCGGTGTTCGACTTCCTGCACCAGCGCAGCCAGCTGCAGCAGGAACTGGTGATCCCCCATGTACCGGTGGCCGGTGCCACTGCCGCCGCCCCCTGAATTCCGCTAGGAGAACGACATGCGTCCGCTGCTTGCCTCTGTGTTGTCGATGGTGATCGTCACCGGCCTGGCCTGGTCGACGGCCGCCCACGCCGAACGCCGCATCGTGATCATCCATGACCCGGGCCCGCAGGGACCGAGCCTGGAAATGTCCACGCAGATGGTGGCCTCGGCCCGCGCCGCAGCAGCGAAGGAAGCCCAGGACGCGGCCGACGCCGGCCGGCCGCTGGCCCGCCCGCAGCAGATCAAGCTGCCGCAGATGGAGGTGAGTGCCATCGCCACCACCGTCGATGGCCGCCGCGAAGTGCTGCTGCGTGATGCCAACGATCCGCAGAACACCGCATCGATGCAGTATCCGCGCGGCATCGGCGACCCGGCCGTGCAGTTCACCGTAGGCCAGACCGTGAATTTCGAGCCGACCGGCAACGACCAGGGCTGGCAGCTGAAGGACAACCAGGGCCGCCCGCTGGAATACCTGCCCGAAGCCACCGGCCCGCGCGATATCTTCGATACCCGGCGCTGAGCCGCCGTCCCCACGCTGACCAGGAGGTCTCCATGTTCCGTTGCCTGCGCGTTCCCGCTTCTGCCCTGCTGCTCTCCGCGCTGCTGGTGCCCACCGTCCATGCCGGTGCCGCGCCGGAGTTGAACAGCAGCGAAGCCAGCGTGCTGATCACCTCGCTGATCGTGGTCTCGGTGCCGCTCGCTGCGTCGGCGGGCCTGTCCGAACTGTCCAAGGCGCCGTTCAAGGCCAGCGAACGCAATGGCAGGGTTGCCCGCACCAAGGCGGTGCCGCTGCCACCGATGGAAGTGAAAAAGGTGGAGACCACGGCGGCGGGCGAGCGCCAGGTGCAGCTGCAGGTGCCCGACAAGGCCGATCAGACCGCCACCCTGCGCTGGCCGGCGCGCGTGCATGAAGACCAGACGGCGGCCTTCGTGGTCGGCCAGCAGGTGCATTTCGACCCCACCGAGGCCGGTGCCGGCTGGACCGTGAAGAGCGCACAGGGCCAGGCGCTGGCTTACGTCCCCACCGCCTATGCCGCGGGCGATGTGATGAGCGAAGCGCTGTAAAGCTGAACAAGCGGTTTTGGCTTTGCCGCGGGCCGGGCGGATAATGCGCGATCCCCTTTGTCCCCCCTGGCTCGCGATGTCCGTGCGTCCTGCCCCTGTGTTTGCCCCGCTGACCGCCCGCGCCCTGGTGCTGGCGGTATTGGCGATGGGCGCGGTGGTGCTGCTGTCCAACGTGCTGGTGCAGTACCCGATCAACGACTGGCTGACCTGGGGGGCCTTCAGTTATCCGGTCGCGTTCCTGGTCAGCAACCTGATCAACCGCCGCTTCGGCCCGGGCCCGGCGCGCCGCGTAGCGTGGATCGGCTTCGCGGTGGCGGTGCTGTTGTCGATCTGGGTGGCGACGCCGCGCATCGCCGTTGCCTCGTGCTCGGCCTTCATCGTGGCGCAGTTGCTGGACATCACCGTGTTCGACCGCCTGCGCCGTGGCAGCTGGTGGCGCGCACCGATGGTGGCCACGACCTGCAGCGCGACGGTGGATACCACGATTTTCTGGTCGATCGCATTTGCCGGTTCCACCCTGCCGTGGGTGAGCTGGGCGGCCGGGGACCTGGCGGTGAAGCTGGCGATCGGCGTGTGCCTGCTGGCCCCATTCCGCGCGCTGCTGTGGAAGATGGCGCCGCTGCGCGCGACCAGCTGACCGCACACGCTCTGGTAGGTGCCGACCGTTGGTCGGCACGCCCTGCAGAACTCATCGCTGCCGACAGATTGTGCCGACCAACGGTCGGCACCTACCAGGAGCGGGCCATCGCAGGGCCATTGAGCCGGTAGTCGCCAACCTTGGTTGGCGCTTGGCACTCATGCCAACCAAGGTTGGCATCTACCAACGGCGGGCCATCGAAGGGCCATCGAGCTGGTAGGTGCCGACCGTTGGTCGGCACGCCCTGCAGAACTCATCGCTGCCGACAGATTGTGCCGACCAACGGTCGGCACCTACCAGGAGCGGGCCATCGCAGGGCCATTGATCCGGTAGTCGTCAACCTTGGTTGGCGCTTGGCATTCATGCCAACCAAGGTTGGCATCTACCAACGGCGGGCCATCGAAGGGCCATCGAGCCGGTGGGTGCCGACCGTTGGTCGGCACGCCCTGCAGAACTCATCGCTGCCGACAGATTGTGCCGACCAACGGTCGGCACCTACCAGGAGCGGGCCATCGCAGGGCCATTGAGCCGGTAGTCGCCAACCTTGGTTGGCGCTTGGCATTCATGCCAACCAAGGTTGGCATCTACCAACGGCGGGCCATCGAAGGGCCATCGAGCCGGTAGTCGTCAACCTTGGTTGGCGCTTGGCATTCATGCCAACCAAGGTTGGCATCTACCAACTGCAGTCCTCCGCCATCCGGCACTCAGGCGAACGGCAACTCTGCCGCTCTGCACGCTGCCGTAATCGCGGCACACGCGTCGTCAATCGCGGGCGTGGTCGGTGCCAGTCGCGGGCGCCGGTCCAGCGTGCAGGCCAGGCCGACATCCAGCAGCGTGGCATGCGCGCCATGCAGTGCTTGCGCAGTGTCTTCCGGAAGGAAACCGGCAACCGCCAACGCATCGATCAGCGACGGCGTGTCGCGTGGCTGCAGCAGCACGGGATGCTGCGCACTAAGCGCCAGCACGCCGGTCTGCAGCAGGAACTCCAGGTCCACCACGCCACCGGCACCTTGTTTCAGGTCCAGCCGCGCGGCATCGCTGCGGTCCAGTTCAGTGCGCATGCGGCCGCGCATCTTCAGCACATCGGCATACAGCACACCGGCATCGCGCTCGCGGCCCAGCGTCTGTGCACGCACCTGTTCGAAATCGGCCAGCAGGCTGGCATCACCGGCCACACCGCGTGCGCGCACCAGGGCCTGGTGTTCCCAGGTCCACGCGCGTTCGCGCTGGTATTCGGTGTAGCTGGCCAACGAAGACACCAGCGAACCCTTGCCACCGTCCGGGCGCAGGCGCACGTCGATGTCGTACAGGCGCCCGGCGGCGGTGACCGCACCAAGCAGCGCCATCACCTTCTGTGCCAGTCGTGCATACCAGCGCCCCGGTTCCAGCGGACGTGCGCCGTCGCTGGCCTCCACGCCAGCCGGATGGTCGTGCAGGAACACCAGGTCCAGGTCGGAACCGAAGCCCAGCTCAAGCCCGCCGAGGCTGCCGTAGCCGATGATCGCGAAACGTCCACCGGGAATCCCGCCGTGCGCGGCGCGCATGTCCGCCTCGGCCATCGCCAGCACGGTGGTGACCACCGCCTGCGCCAGCTCGGCCAGTTGCCGCGTGCTGTCCACCGCACCCTGGCGGCCATCCAGCGTGGCCATCGCCATGCGGAAGCTGAGCGCCAGCCGCGTCTCATTGAGCCAGCGCAGTGCGGATTCGGGATCTTCCACCGCCAGCACCTGCTGGCACTCGGCCAGCATACCGGCCGCATCGGGCATCGGCCCGGACACGCGCACGTCCAGCAGTTCGTCCAGCAGCAGCGGGTACGCGGCCAGCCGCTCGGCCAGCAGCGCGCTGCGCGCCAGCACATCGACCAGACGCGCCAACGCGCTCGGTTGTTCGTCCAGCAACGCGAGATAGCTGGTCCGGCGCAGCACCGCCTGCAGCAGGCCAAGCACGCGCCTGAGCGCGGCGTCGGGTTGCGGCGAACGCGTGGCCGCATGCAGCAACGCGGGCAGTACGCGATCCAGCCGCGCACGCGCCGCATCGGATAATGACTTCACGCCGGTGCCCTGCGCGAAGTCACGCAATGACTGGTCGGCGCCATTGGCATCGAGGAAACCGGCTTCGGCCAGCAACGGCGCGTTGCTGGCCTCGGGCAGGCTGCGCCAGTAATTGGCCAGCGCGTCGGGCGCGGCCTGGCCCTTGCGCGGTGCCAGCAGCGCGGCGAATTCGGTACTGACCCGCTGCTGCTGTTCGGCCAGCGCCGCGCGCAACACGTCCCAGTCCGGGTAGCCGAGGCCGACGGCGATGCGCTCGCGGTCCAGTGCATCGCTGGGCAGCACGTGGGTCTGCGCATCGCGCAGCATCTGCAGGCGGTTCTCCAGGCGGCGCAGGAACAGGTAGGCCTCGCGCAGCGCACTGCCGTCCTCGGGCGCGATCTGCCCCGCAGCCACCAGCGCGTCCAGCGCCACCAGCAGGCGGCGCTCGCGCAGCGCAGGTTCGCGGCCACCGCGGATCAGCTGCAGCGCCTGGCACAGGAACTCGATCTCGCGGATGCCACCGGCGCCGCGCTTGATGTCTTCGTGCAGCTCGCGGCGCGCGACTTCGGCGGTGATCGCCGCCTTCATCTCGCGCAGGCCATCGAGCGCAGTGAAGTCCAGGTAGCGGCGGTACACGAACGGGCGCAGGGTCTGCAGCCACGCTTCGCCGGCCTCGATATCACCGGCGACCGCGCGCGCCTTCAGCCACGCATAGCGCTCCCAGTCGCGGCCTTCGCGCTGGAAATACTGGTCCATCGCCGCGAACGACAGCGCGACGCGGCCGGCGCTGCCGAACGGGCGCAGGCGCAGGTCGACGCGGTGGCTGAAGCCATCGACGGTGGTTTCGTCCAGCAGCTTGGCCAGGCGCTGGCCGAGGCGGGCGAAATACTCTTCGGCGGCCAGCGCGCGCGGGCCGTCGGATTCGCCGCCGTGCGGATAGGCGTAGACCAGGTCGATATCGGAACTGAAGTTGAGCTCGCCGCCGCCGAGCTTGCCGAGGCCGAACACCACCAGCTGCTGCGCGGCGCCTTCGCCATCGCGGACCACACCGTGCCGCTGGGCGAATTCCTGCTGCAGCGCGTCCAGCGCCAGCCGCAGGCAGTCCTCGGCCAGGGTGGTGGCGCCAGCCAGGGTCTGTGCCACGTCGTCCAGACCGGTCAGGTCGCGCCAGATCAGCCGCGTCGACATGGCAGTACGCCAGCGCCGGATCTGCGCCGGCCAGTCGCTGGGCTGCAGCGGATCGAGCACCGGTGGCGGGATCGGCGGGCAGCCGGGGGTAGCCAGCTGCGCCAGCAGCGCCGGTTGCCGCACCAGGGTGTCCAGCGCGAAGTCGCTGGCCACCGCCAGTCGGGTCAGCAGCGGCAGCAGCTCGGCAGGAACGGGCTCGGGCAGGACCTGGGCCAGGCGCGCCAGGGCGCGGTCGACAAGGGGCTGCAGCGGGGCGGGCAGGTCAGCGGGGGCGAGGGTCATGGGCGGATTGTATCGACCCGGTCGGGACGCGACGGACCCGGTAGTGCCGGCCGCTGGCCGGCAGATCCCATGATTCTGCCGAAGGTTGCTGCAGTTGCCGGCCAGCGGCCGGCACTACCGATAATGGAGGCCGCGTATTCACACTGGGCCACAGGCAATAAAAAAGCCCGCTTGCAGCGAACTGCCAGCGGGCTCTGCTCCCTCCCCCACGTCGGGATGCAGGGCCATCGTGCGGGCTGCGAAAGCACTTTGCACGCTGCACTGCAAAACAGAACCGGTGGGTATGGGTGAGCCACTGGGGGAAAAGCCATTCCACGAAGGTAGAACCCCCCGTACGGATGAGGATGGCCGATAATCGGGATTCCCCCCAGAAACACTGTCGTCATGTCTGTTGATCGCATCGCCAACGCGCGTCTCCGTGACCGCGTGGTCTCCGCCGAGGCCGCAGCCGCGCTGATCCAGCCCGGTGAAACCGTGGCCATGAGCGGCTTTACCGGCTCCGGGTATCCCAAGGCCGTTCCCGTCGAACTGGCCCGCCGCATCGAAGCGGTGCATGCCCAGGGCAATCCCTTCCAGATCAAGCTGATGACCGGCGCCTCGACCGCGCCGGAACTCGATGGCGCGCTGGCCAAGGCCGATGGCATCGCCATGCGCATGCCGTTCCAGAGCGACCCGGATGCGCGCAACCGCATCAACGAGGGCAAGCTGGATTACATCGACATCCACCTCAGCCACGTCGCCCAGCACGTGTGGTTCGGCTTCTATGGCGAGATCGATACCGCCGTCATCGAAGTCTCGGCCATCCGCGAAGATGGTTCGCTGGTGCCGTCCACCTCGGTCGGCAACAACAAGACCTGGCTGGACCTGGCCAGGAAGGTGATCGTCGAGGTCAACGAATGGCAGCCGGCCGGCGTCGACGGCATGCATGACATCTACTACGGCACCGCGCTGCCGCCGCACCGCAAGCCGATTCCGCTGGTGAACGCCAACGACCGCATCGGCGATACCGCGCTGCGCTGCGACCCGGACAAGATCGTGGCCGTGGTGCGTACCAACGGGCCGGACCGCAACAGCCCGTTCAGCCCGATCGATGCGACCAGCGAACAGATCGCCTCGCACCTGATCGAGTTCCTCAAGCACGAGGTGAAGAAGGGCCGCCTGCCGCCGAACCTGCTGCCGTTGCAGTCGGGCGTGGGCAACATCCCCAACGCCGTGCTGGCTGGCCTGGCCAAGAGCGGTTTCCGCGACCTGGCCGCGTTCACCGAAGTGATCCAGGACGGCATGCTCGACCTGCTGCGCGACGGCGTGCTGAGCTACGCCTCGTGCACCGGCTTCGCGCTGAGCCCGCAGGCGAATGAGACGTTCAAGGAGAACATCGATTTCTACCGCGAGCGCATCATCATGCGCACGCAGGAAATCTCCAACCACCCGGAACTGGTGCGCCGCCTGGGCTGCATCGGCATGAACGGCATGATCGAGGTGGACATCTACGGCAACGTCAATTCGACGCACGTGATGGGCACGCGGATCATGAACGGCATCGGCGGTTCCGGTGACTTTGCCCGCAACGGTTTCCTGTCGGCGTTCCTGAGCCCGTCCACCGCCAAGAACGGCACCATCTCGGCGATCGTGCCGATGGCCAGCCATGTCGACCACACCGAGCACGATGTGTCGGTGATCGTCACCGAACAGGGCCTGGCCGATCTGCGCGGCCTGACCCCGCGCAAGCGCGCGCAGGTGCTGATCGACAACTGCGCCCACCCGGACTTCCGCCCGCAGCTGCAGGATTACTTCGACCGTGCCAGCCGCGAGAGCTACGGCAAGCACACCCCGCACCTGCTGCCGGAAGCGTTGTCGTGGCACCAGCGCTGGCTGGATACCGGCACGATGAAGGGCTGAGGCCCGCTACGGACGTCGGGTAGAGCCGGCCGCTGGCCGGCTTCCCCAACAGCCGGCCAGCGGCCGGCTCTACAAAGGGGCCGCTCCGCAGAATCCCTGTAGAGCCGAGCCCACGCTCGGCTCCACGGCAAGCGGTTTACCCGCGCAGCGCCGCCAGCGATTCGGCCTGCAGCCGCTCGTAGATCTCGAACTCGTCGTTCACCGCCACGCCCAAGGCCTGCTCGAAGGCCTCACGGTTGGCATGCGCGGCATAGGCGCGCTGTTCTTCGCCGCCCAGGTTCGACTGGAAGATGCCCGCGGCACTGACCGGCAGGAAATCCTCGTAGACGATCGGGTCGGCCGTGGCCAGGCCGGCGGCTACCAACACTTCAGCGGGCAGATCGGCCACGCGCTCCGGCGCAGCGCGGCCAGCGTCGGTCAGCTGGTAGCGGTAATATCCCAGGCCTTCCTGGCGCAGGGTGTCATGGTCATCCGGGAAGCTGGCGAACACCGCCTGCAGGCGCTGGCCGTAGTCGCCGCCGGTGCTGCCTTCACCACCGGCGTCGCGGGCCTGCGACAACAGCTGGTCGTACAGCGCGCGGCCCTTCGGGGTCAGCGCCAGGCCGCGTTGTTCGATCTCGCCGAAGCGCGCGGTATGGGTGCCGGCGTCACCCCCTTCGGCATCCGGGAAATGAACGGCTTCTTCCAGGGCCTTGAAGCTGGTCTGGCGCAGCAGGATCGGGCAGGCACGGCGCGGCGGGCCTTCAATCACCGCCTTGGCCGCCATGCCGTGCTCGATCATTGCCGCCTGTGCAGCGTCGATGTCCAGCGTGCGCGGGGTCAGGTGGTTGATGTGCGGGCCACGGAAGCTGACCACGTCGGCCACCAGCCGGTGCGCGTTGTGCAGCGCGCGGTAGGTCGGCAGGTCGACCGTGGCGTCACCATGCCAGCGGAAGGTTTCCAGTGCTTCATCGACGAAGCGCTCGGCATCGGCCTGCGACAGGCCGCCGTCACGCTCGGCCTGCTCGATCAGTGCCAGTGCGCCGTCGGTAAAGATGCGGCGGCGTGCCAGGATCTTCGCCGACTCGGCACGCAGCGCTTCATCTTCGATCAGTTCCAGGCGCAGCAGCGAGGTGAACACGCGGAACGGATTCTGTGCCAGCGCTGCGCCGGTGAGTGGGCGGAACGCGGTGGAGTGCACCGGCACGCCGGCCACCGACAGGTCGTAGTAGCCGACGGGGTACATGCCCATCACTGCGAACAGGCGGCGCAGCGTCGCCAGTTCCTGCACGGTACCGACGCGGATCGCGCCATGACGCTCTTCATCCAGCCGCGCACGCTCGTCGTTGCGCTGCAGCTGCGCGGCCAGCGCCGGGTCCTGGGCAAGCACCTGCGCGTTGATCCGCTCCACCAGTTCCACCAGCGTGCCGTACAGCGGCACTTCGGTGCGGTACATGCGGGACATGGCCTGCGCGAACAGGCGGCGGATCACATCAGGCGAAACGAAAGAGGCGCTCATCAGTCACTCGATTACGGGAACGGGGAACAGCTCGGACCCGTATTGTCGCCGGAGCGCGCGGCGGCGGCGATACGCAGAGCAACATGACAGGGTAGTGCCGGCCGCTGGCAGGCAACCCCGGATGCCTGGAAAGGATGCAATTGCCGGCCAGCGGCCGGCACTACCGCTTCAACTGGCGCTTCAGCGTGGCATCCAGGGTGATCGGCCGGTCCCAGTGCTGGTAGCTGGCCACGATGGCATGGCGCACAGCCCGGTAGTGCAGATTGTCCGGCTTGGTGGGCATGCGCTTGACCACCGCCTCCCAGCCGCCCTCCGGGTCCTGGCTGAAGGCACGCACGCTGTCGCGGCAGGTCTGGCCACTGGCCTTGGCCCAGAAGCAGGCGAAATAGATGTCTCCGGCCTGCCAGCCGTGGGTGGTGAACAGCGCGCTGATGTAGCCGCGCGGCACGTCGGCATAGCGCGACACTTCGTCGAGGAAGGCGTCGGGGTAGCGTTCGGCGTAGTGGTTGATGTCCTGCAGCTGGGCATCGACCCAGCTGTCGCCGGTGTCCACTTCATAGGTGGCCGAACGCTCAGCCGTCTGCTGGGCCAGCACGGTGGCCGGCGCCAGCAGCAGGGACAACATCAGCGCGCGCAATCGGTGGTTCATGCCCCGATTCTGCCGCAGCCGACGGGCCCTGTCAGGCCGCAGCGGCCTTGGCCTCGATCGCCGCCAGTGCGGCCGGCCAGTCGTGGGCGGTATTGGCAGTGACCATGCGCGGTTCGTCGTCGGCCACGCCATGCTGGGTCTCGTGCGCCCAGGTCACTGCGTACGGGGTATGCACGCCCCAGCCACCCAGCGTCACCACCGGCTCGATGTCCGAGCGCAGCGAGTTGCCGACCATCACGAAGCGCTCCATCGGCAGGTCGAATTCGGCCAGCACGCGGGCGTAGGTCTCCGGGTCCTTCTCGGAAACGATCTCGATGCGCGGGAACAGCTCGCCCAGGTTGGCGACCTTGATCTTCGCTTCCTGGTGGAACAGGTCGCCCTTGGTGATCAGCACCACCGGGTAGTGCTCGGCGATGGCCGCCACCGCTTCGCGTACACCATCGATCAGCTCGACCGGGTGGCGCAGGGTGTCGTGGCCGATCTCCAGAATGCGCTGGATGTCCTTGGCCTCGATGCGCTGGCCGGTGATGTCGATGGCCGCTTCGATCATCGACAGGGTCATGCTCTTGACGCCGTAGCCGAAGGTGCCCAGGTGGCGCTGCTGCACTTCCAGCAGGTGGCGGGCGGTCTGGGTGTCATGCACGTCGACATAGCGCGACAGCAGGTCAAGGTAATCCTGCTCGGCCTTGCGGTAGTAGTCCTCGCTCTTCCACAGCGTATCGTCACCGTCAAAACCGACCAGGCCGATGGCGCGCGACGGCGCAGGCGTGGGGGTGTTCATCGCCCAAGGATACAGGGGCCATGGTGACGAAAAAAACCCGGGCGGCCGAAGCCGCCCGGGTTCCCATACGCCCCGATGCAGGACTTACCTGCCCTGCGCACCCTGCGCTGCGCCACCCGCACCAGCCTGCTGGGCGGCCACGTAGGCCTTGTACTCATCGGCGCTCAGTTCGCCGTCCTTGTTGGTATCAGCCTGGTCGAACACCTGGGCCAGGCCGGCGTTCACCTGCGCCTCGGTCTTGCTGATGGTGCCGTTGCCATCGGTATCGATGCTGGCCCAGGTCTGGCCACCGCCATTGGCCTGCGCCGATGCCGCTGCGGCCGCATTGGTCGCCTGGTCGGCGGCCTGGCCGGCCTGTGCAGCCGCCTGCTGGGCCTGAGCGGCTTCGTTCTGCGCCTGCGCGGCCTGCTGCTTGGCCGACTGGGCCATCGCCGGGATGGCCAGCACGCTGCCGGCGGCGACGATCAGGGCGATCAGGGGCTTGCGGTTGCGAATAGTCATCAGGGGTGTCTCCTACCGATTGGGTGGTGTTGCGCGGCGTGTTGATTCCGCACGGCACCTACCCTGCCACCGCGTTTCTGAATCGATTTTGCGCCGCGACCGGCCCGCACACAGGCGATTAACCACTCGCCTCCACGCATGCTTTAGCGCGGTGGTTAGGGTGAAGTGAGTGGCTCATAAGATGCGCATTCAGCGCCTCTGCATTTAACCGGCAGGCAACGAAAAACCTGCGTCAGTCGACGGTTTTTTCCGATGACCGCGAACTGAACAACACCCATGCAAGAGCAACACCGGCGAGCGCACCGGCGATTTCCAGAACGACACGGCTGCCGAGTTCGTTCGGATCGTGGATGGTGGCGAGGAAGATGCGCGCGTACAGCGGCGATTCCAGCCGCACGATGCCCATGTAGAACAGCTTCCACGCATCGATGCCGGCGGCGATGATCACGGCGATGACGCAGGACCAGCCGATCGCGTGCCCCATCGACCACCGCAGCAGGCGGCACAGCTGCGACCACAGGAGGTACACGAGCAGGCCGACCAGCAGGGCAATGGCGCCCGCTTCCAGGGTGCCGAGCAGGCCGAAGTGCAGGGGAAGGTTCATCGGGTGGGCAGGGATGAAGAGGCGGCCAGTGTAAGGGATCTACTTCGGACCCAATCGGCAGCCACAGTAGATCCACGCCATGCGTGGATGAGTCTCCATCGAGATCGAATAATTCGACGATTGAACAAAGAGCAGCCGAGCATGGGCTCGGCCCTACAACGGACCGCGCGGGAAACTGTCAGAGGCTGGGCGGTGCCCTGCCGATACCCCTACCGTACCGGAACGTCGTACGCGGTACCGGGATCCGGTTCCGGCTGGAGCGTGTAGTGCCACCACTCCTGCGGGTAGTTCACGAAACCACGCCGTGCCATTGCCTGCACCAATTGCCGCCGGTTCGCCTGCTGCTTCTCACTCTGCCCGCTCGTCTGCGTATGCGCACGCGGCCCGAAGAAGTCGAAGTCAGTGCCCATGTCCAACGGCGTGCATGCACCGCTGCGGCAATCCAGCAGGCCCAGATCCACCGTGGCACCGCGGCTGTGGCCGGAGCGCTCGGCGATGTAGCCGTCGGCCAGCAGGCGCGGCTTGTCCAGGCCCGGATACTGCTGTGCCTTGCGCGAGAGCTCGCGCGGATCGTTCACCCAGGCCATGAAGGCCTGCACCGAACGCACCGGCCGGTAGCAGTCGTAGAGGCGCAGGCCGAAGCCATCGGCGCGCAGGTCCTGCTCCACCTGGGCCAGCGCCTTCGCCACCGGCGCCAGCAGGTAGCACGAAGGCGCCTCGTAGCCGGGCACGCGCGCGCCGGTGAAGTTGTTGGCACCCGCATAGCGGATATCCAGGTCGATGCGCGGCGACAACGTTCGGATCTCCACCAGCCCGGCGCTGGCCGCGTCGGTGGCCAGTGAAACGCGCGGTGGCTCAGCGGCGCTGGTGGTCGCCGCCAGGGCAATCGCCAGTACGAGTGAAATGCAGGTCCTGGAAGTCATAGCTGAAGTCGATGTCCGGATCGATGGCGCGCAGGTCCAGTGTCGGTGCCAGGCCCTCACCCGGCTGCAGCCACGCCTGCGCGTCTTCGCCCAGCGTATCCCAGCGCAGCAGCCAGCGCCCCTGCAGCTGCAGCACAGCCCCCTGCAGCCGGGGCGACTTGTCCACGCTGAAGCGCAGGCCGTCCTTGCCCGGGCAAAGCGAGGCCGGCCCCAGCCACGGATCGGTGTAGCGGCCCTGCCAGCGCGGCAGATCGGAAGCCGCGAGTCGCTGCGCAGATGAAGTCACAGGTCGCTGATGCCCGGTTGCCGCACGAGCGGCCTGGTCCGTCTTCAGTTCGGCCAGGTATTCCATCGCCGGACGCGCCTCATCGGGGGCCGTGAAGCGCTTCAGCGCGGCCTGCATCAATGCGGTGCGCGCATCCTCGCCTTCACCGTTGATCAGCATCACCACGCCCGCCCTGCGGTCGGGCAGCAGCGCCAGCGACGAATACATGCCCGACAGCGTGCCGGTGTGCGCCACCTTCCACTGCCCGTCCATGTCCGACACGCGCCAGCCATACCCATAACCGTAGAAATGCGCGTTGTCCCAGCGCCGCTGGCGCTCGCCCAGTGGCATCGGCATGTGCAGGGTCCACAGCGTACGGCGCTGCTCAACGTCCAACCAGCCAGGTGCCAGGGCGGGATCGAGCAGCACCTGCATCCAGCGCGTCATGTCGCGCAACGAACAGCGGATGCCCCCGGCCGCCATCGAGGGCAGATCCGGGCTGATCGCACCATCGGCGTTCACCACCGCATTGTGGTCGCCATGCCAAGCGTGTGGCTGCGCCACGTTGCCCACCCGCTTCACCGACCACGCCCCCACCTGGCAGCGCGTCATGCCCAGTGGTTCGAACACCTGCTCGCGCATCAGCTGGTCATACGGTTTGCCACCCGCCGCCGCCGCCACTTCCCCGGCCACCACATACATCAGGTTGTCGTAGGCGTAGCGGCTGCGGAAGCTGCTGAGCGGTTTCAGGTGCGCCAGCCCGGCGATGATGTCGGCGCGGGTGAACGTGTTCGGCTCCGGCCACAGCATCAGATCACCGGCGCCCAGGCCCAGGCCGCTGTTGTGGATCAACAGGTCACGCACCTGCATCTGCTGGCCCACCCACGCATCGTGCATGCGGAAGTTGGGCAAGTGCCGCTGCACAGGATCATCCCAGTGCAGCTTGCCCTGCTGCACCAGCCGCGCCAGCAGCGCGGCGGTCATCGCCTTGCTGTTGGAGGCGATCTTGAACAGCGTGTCCTGGTCGATGCGGCCGCCGTCGCCGCGCGCACCCTCGGCGTGGCGATAGACCACCTGCCCGTTGTCGACCACCGCGATGGCCAGCCCAGGCAGGTGCTGGTGCTGGACCACGGCGGCGACGTCGGCATCGAGGGAGGCGATGTCGGTCGCCGAAGCGGACGGTGCGGCCAGTGCCGCCGCGACGATCAGCAGGTGGTACATGCGCGCAGCCCCTCCATTGCCCGCGCCGTCACCGGTGGACGGCGCGGATCGTGGCCTCAGAAGTTCCAGGTCACCACCAGCTGGGTGTAGCGCGGGGCCTGCCAGCGCGTCCCGGTGGCGAACGTCGCCTCGCGGTACTGGCCGGGCTGCGCTTCATAGCGCTGGTGCACGTTGATGGTCTTCTGGTTGTTGAACAGGTTGTACACCGACAGCCGTGCACTGAGGTCGATGCCCTCCACCGGCAAACGCCAGGTCACATTGGCGCCCATGGTCCAGGTCCACGGCAGGCGACCGAACGCACCGCGTGGGCTGTACTCGAACTGCCGCTGGTTGTACGGGCCGGAACAGTTGGCCACGCACAGCCAGCCGGTGCCACCGCCGCTACCTTCGCTGGAGGTACTGCCACCGGCGATGGAATCGTTTGGCCACATCACGCCGTAGGCAGTGATCGGACCACCGGACTGCACCTGCAGTGTGGTTCCGAACGACCATTGCTTGTTCAGCGCGTAAGCGGCACGCAGCTTGAACTGGTGGCGGAAGTCGTTGAACAGCACGCCATAGCGCTCGTTGGTGGCCGGATGGTCCCAGAACTGAACCATGCCCGTGTCGCCGTAGTTGGTATCGGAATTCACAGGGCCTTCGAAGTTGCCCTCGCTCTTCGACCACAGGTAGGACGCGTTGAACATCCACTTCTCGTCCCATGCACGGTCGATCTGGAACTCCAGTGCCTTGTAGGTGCGCTTGGGCTTGGAGTAACCGATCACCTCGCCGCTGCCACCCTTGCGATAGCCGCTGTTGGCGGTATCGATGGTGATCCAGCCCTCGTTGGCGCAGCCGATGCTCTTGTCACCCCAGATCGTCAGGCTCTCGCCCGGGTTGGCGATCGGCCACAGCGTGCTCGGGGTCGGGCCGCACGGGGTGTAATTGATGCGGATGTCGTCCAGCGCACGGGTCATCCGTCGATAGGTGGCGTTGACGCCCCACGACCATGCCTGGTTGATCATGTTCTGGAAGCCCAGGATGTACTCGTCCTGGTAGACCGCCTTGAGGTCGCGATCCACACTCTGGCGCAGATCGGCACCGCCGGTGTTCATGCGGGTGTCGGTCGGGCCGATCTGCTGGCCGACGATCGGTGCCATGTACGGTGAGCCTGTCGGCGAGGTTTTCCGCTCCCAGCCGTTGAGCACGTAGTAGCTGTATTCGTCAGTGAGGCCACCGGCGAAATTCACGTTGATGTTGTTGGTGACCGGCAGGTAGTAGCGGCCGGCGTTGCCGAACAGCTTGGTGCTGCCATCACCACGCATGTCCCACGAGAAGCCGACACGGGGTGCGATCAGGTCATCCATCTTGATGAACGCCTTGCCGGCGGCGGTGCGGTTTTCGAAACGGTCCCAGCGCACGCCGAGGTTGAGCATCAGGTTCGGCGTGATGTTCCAGATGTCCTCCACGTAGAAGGCATTGGCTTCAGTCTCGAACGTGCCGCCCGATTTGCGGTTGCGCGCACGCAGCATTTCGGTAACGCCAGCCGGTACGTAGGCATTGGCACCATCCCAGACTTCATCGCCGGGTCGCGCCACGTAGGCGGTGTAGCTCAGTTCGGTCGGGCCGGGGTAGCGGGTGGACTGCTTTGTGGTCATCAGCTCACGGTCGACACCGAAGCGCAGCAGGTGGTCACCCAGCTGCCATTCGAAGTCCAGTCGCGCCACGTCACGAGTATCGTCACGCTCGGCCACTGCCGTGCCCGTGGGGTGGCAGCCTGCGCGCAGGCCCTGCAGCTTGCCCAGGCGCGGGCCGTAGGTACTGTCGGTGAACACCGGGCTGCAGGCCTGATCCAGCGATGAATTGGTGAAGGCACGCTGGTTGTTCTGGCCGACCATGGCGCGCGCGGTGAAGTTCTGCCCGAAGTGGCCGGTATAGGTCGCCGACCAGTTGCGTCCCCCCGTCTCGGTGACCGAATCACCGCCCCATGCACCGAGCTCGTCTGCGTTCCAGTTGTACCCATAGGAGGCATTGGTGACGTCTCCCTCGTCGGAGAACGCCAGCAGCGCCAGGCTGTGGTTGTCGTTGATGTTCCAGTCCAGCTTGGTGCCCCAGAAGCCGTTGCCGGAATCATTCTTGAACCAAGTGCTGCCGTCGGACGAGGTGTTGTGTCCCTTGTCGTTGCGGTCTTCGTACATCGCGAACAGGAACAGCTTGTCCTTGACGATCGGCCCCGAGCCCCAGACGTTGGTCTTCAGGAACGAGTTGTTGTCGCGGCTGCCATACGAATGCGGGGTTCCATCACGATGGAAGTGGTCGCCGCCACTGGCGCGCCATGCACTGGGCTCGGCGGTGACTTCGACGCCGCCCTCGAATTCGTTGCTGCCCGAACGGGTCACGGCATTGATCACGCCACCGGTGGAGCGACCGAACTCGACCGAGTAGCCACCCGTCTTGACCTGGAATTCCTTGAAGAAGGCGAACGGCGCGGTGCTGAAGCCGCGACGGGTGTACATGTCGGTGACATTCAGGCCGTTGATGAAGACCGCATTCTCGGCCACCGATGAACCGGCGAACGACAGGCCGCCGAATGACGAGTTGCCGCCGACCACGCCCGGCGCCATCAGCGCGACCGCAGACAGGTCCTGCGCCACCGGCAACCGCGAGATTTCCTGACGGTTGATGTTGAAGGATGTCTCGGTGGAGTAGACGTCCACGCGGTTTACCACTCGGGTGCCAACCACCTGCAGGGCATCAAGATTGGTGACGCCGCCGCCACTGGCCAGGTTGACCGTGGTGGTACCGCCTACCGCCACACTGACAGCAACCTGATCGCCCAGCTTCTGGCCATCTCGGCTGAGCTGCAGCTGGTAGTCGCCTACCGGCAGCTGGCCGAGGCGGTAGCTGCCGTCGGCGCCGACGGTGACGGTACGGGTCATACCCGTACTGTTGCTGACCACGGTCACCTGGTCACCCGCGGTTGCACGGCCGGCAACTGCGCCGCTCACGTTCTGTGCCATTGCGATGCCGGGCAGCACTACGCCCAGACACGCCCCAAGGGCGACGCACAACGCCGCCCGCTTGATGCTGTAAGCCTTCATCCCCTGCTCTCTCCTGCAAGAATTGAATGGTGTGGAATGCGATGTGTCGCGCTAGCGTTGCCTGGCTGGCAGTACCCGCCACTGGAAGTCGTAGCTCCATTGGTCGAAGTACAGGTTGCCGCCTGCCCACTCGGCCTCGCCGCGCTGCGAGTCGACCGTTTCCGAGCGGAAGTGCTGCTTGGCCGGCACGAAGGGCTGGCCGAAATCGTCGTTGAAGGCGATGCGGTAGCCGTCGAGGCCACCCAGGTAGAAGTCACGGAGGACCGGCACATCACTGGCCAGTGCGCCGGTGGTCACGTCCATCGGCAACCAGCCATACGGCGCCAGGTAGACCTGCCCCCAGTCATGCAGGTTGTTGTAGCCGCTGCCATCGCCGGAGAACACCATGCCCGACTGCCAGCGTGCAGGAATACCGTTCAGGCGCAGCAGCGCGATCAGCAGCAGGGTCTGCTGCCCGCAGTCGGCATGGCCGGCCCGCAGCGCGTAATCGCTGATGTTGCTGATCGTGGAGTACTCGCGCGCACCAGCCCAGGGAATGCGGTCGACCGCAGCAAACAGCCTGCGCACCACTTCATACGGGCGCGTTTCACCCTGCAGCACCTGGTCGGAGAACAGCTTCAGCGCGGGAGTGAAACGCACATGCGGCAGCTGCTCGGCCAGGTAGGGCTTCAGGGCCGGATCGGCCGGGGTCGGTTGCACTACGGCCGGGTTGATCGCGGTATGCCGGGCGAAAATCGTGACCGCGTAGCGGATCTCGAAGCGGGTCGGCTGCCCGGCGACCGCTTTGGCTTCGAGGTAGGCGGTGCGTTGCCGGGTATCGGCCGGAGCCACGCGCGCCTTGCCCGGGGTGCTGCCCAGCCATTGCACCTGCTCCTGCTGGCCGGGGATCTCGCGCGGGTACGGAATCCACGCGCGGATCGTTTCACTGGCGGGCACCACATCGGCTTTCACCGTGAGCGACTGGGTGAATTCATAGCGCTTCGGCAGAACCGACGCCTGGCCACTCTGTTCGGCCGCAGCAACCACGCCTGCGTGGTGGGCATTGAGCACTTCGTTGGGGCCCGGAGGCGGCATCGGTGCATCCGCGCGGCGACGCGCGCGTGCTTCGTCGCTGAGCAGGAACAGGTTCGAGGGTGCGCGCTTGAAGTACCAACGCTCGCCATCGATATCGAGATGCTCGATCAGGCCGAGTTGGTCCCAGCGCGCAAATTCCTCGTCGGTCAGATCGGGAATGCCGCGCCGTACGGCGTCCTTGGCGGCGTTTTCGTCGAGGGCGAAATCCAGGCGGATGCGGCGCATGCGCTCGCGCTGGAACGCCTCGTCAGTGGCGGCGGGTGTAGTGGCCAGCAGCGCCTCGGCGTCGCGGAAACGGCCGCTGTCGATCAGGTCGATCACCTGCACTCCTCGCGCGCGCTGCTGGTTGCTGCGCCCGTCTGCCGCCTGCGTGGCCGACACCCACAGCAGCAGCGCGGCACTCAGGCCGGCGGCGGCAGTCAGACGCGGTTTGCGAACGGCAGGATCCACAGCGACACTTCCCCAGCGCGGGTGGTAACGGCTGTGTAACACGGGCCGGGATGTTGGTCAATAATTTATTCTTGCTTTCGGGGCCAAAAGGAATAAATATTCCAACAGGCATTCGAGGAGGGTGTGCACCGCATGAGCCTGGCTTTCCGCGAACGGCACCGGCATTGGCCGCGCCGCTTGACCCTGGCCCTGTGCCTGCTGGCCGCTCCGGCCTTTGCACAGGCGGCCCCACCGCCCGACCCGGGTGCGCCGCTGCCCTATGTGATCGGCCTGCACGAGGCCTATCTGACCCCGCAGTACTGGGCCGCGCGCCTGGACAACGCCGATGCGCCGATTCTGGATCGCGCGCAGATCGAAGCACAGAACGCGCGGATGCGGGCGCAGGACAGCCACATCCAGGACATCGCCACACTGCCCGCCCAGCTTGATGCGGCGGCGGTGCGTGCCAGCATCGCCGCGCTGTCGAGCTGGCCCACCCGCGCCCTCTACAACGACAAGGGCCAGGCGATCGCACCCGCGCTGCGCAGCGCGATCGAAGCCAACCTCGGCCTCGATGCGATTCCCACACAGGTGGCAGCGCAGTATGGGCTGGTGGTGAAGCGTGCCGCGCTGCGCACCTTCCCCACCCGCGAGCGCGTCTTCAGCAGCGTCGGTGACACTGACATCGACCGCTTCCAGGAATCGGCACTATTCCCCGGTGACAAGGTCGCCGTGGTCCATCGCAGTGCCGACGGCCGCTGGCTGTTCGTGCACAGCGAGCGCTACAGCGCGTGGATCGAAGCCGACGCGATTGCCCGCGGCGACAAGGCCACGGTGCTCGGCTACGGCGCGAAGGGACCGTACCGGATCGTCACCGGTGCCACCGCACAGACCGCCTATACCCCGGAGGAGCCGCGCGTCTCGCGCCTGCAGCTGGACATGGGCGTGCGCCTGCCGGTGCTGGCCGACTGGCCCGCCGCCGACCCGGTGAACGGCCAGCAGGCCCACGCCTCGTGGGTGGTGCAGTTGCCGGTGCGGGAAGCCGATGGTCGATTGAAGCTGGTGCCGGCGCTGCTGCCGCGCTCGCAGGACACCGCCGCCGATTACCTGCCGCTGACCCCGCGCCTGCTGCTGCAGCAGGCCTTCAAGTTCCTGGGCGAGCGCTACGGCTGGGGTCACGACTACGACACCCGCGACTGCAGCGGTTTCGTCTCCGAGATCTACCGCAGCTTCGGCGTGCTGCTGCCACGCAATACCAGCGCGCAGGCGGTCAGTCCGGCGCTGGATCGCCTGCCGTTCACCGGCAAGGACGGCAAGGCGGTGCGCGACCGTGCCGTCACCCGCCTGCAGGTGGGCGACCTGGTCTACATTCCCGGTCATGTGATGATGGCCATCGGCCACGTCGACGGCCGCACCTGGGTCATCCACGATACGGCAGGCGGCAGCTGGTTCGGTACCGACGGCAAGCGCGTGCAGGCCCATCTCAATGGTGTTTCGGTCACGCCGCTGGAGCCGATGATGGCCAGCGACACCGTCCGCTACATCGACCGCATCACCAACATCCAGCGCCTGCGGGCCAAGACTCCTGAATGAAGATCACCGCCATCGAACTGGGCATGCTGCGCGTGCCGTTGAAGACACCGTTCAAGACCGCGCTGCGCACGGTGGAGACCGTGGAAGACGTGGTGGTGCTGATCCGCACCGACACCGGTCACACCGGTTACGGCGAGGCACCGGCTACAGCGGTGATCACCGGTGATACCCACGGCTCGATCATCGAAGCGATCCGCCACTTCATCGCACCGCGCCTGATCGGCCAGGACGTGGTCAACCTCAACCACCTGTGCACGCTGGTGCAGACCGCGATGGAGCGCAACACCAGCGCCAAGGCCGCGGTGGAGATCGCGCTGTACGACCTGTGGGCGCAGCTGCACGGTGCCCCGCTGTACCAGATGCTCGGTGGCGGCGACCCGGTGATCACCACCGACATCACCATCAGCGTGGACTACATCGACAAGATGGTGGCCGATTCGTTGTCGGCGATCGAGCGCGGCTTCGAGTCGCTGAAGATCAAGGTTGGCAAGGACATCGGACTGGACATCGAACGGGTCAAGGCGATCCATGCCGCCGTGGAAGGCCGCGCCCTGCTGCGCCTGGACGCCAACCAGGGCTGGACCGCCAAGCAGGCGGTGCATGCGATGCGCACGCTGGAGGAAGCCGGCGTGGTACTGGAGCTGCTGGAGCAGCCGGTGAAGGCCGCCGACATCAGCGGCCTGAAGTACGTCACCGACCGCGTCAACACGCCGGTGATGGCCGACGAAAGCGTGTTCAGCCCCAGCCAGGTGATGGACCTGATCCAGCAGCGCGCGGCCGACATCATCAACATCAAGCTGATGAAGACCGGTGGCCTGTCCAACGCGATCCGCATCGCCGACATCGCCGGCATCTACGGCGTGCCGTGCATGATCGGCTGCATGATCGAATCGAGCATCAGCGTGGCTGCGGCTGTGCACTTGGCCGTGGCCAAGAGCGATGTGATCACCAAGGTTGATCTGGACGGCCCCTCGCTGGGCCAGTTCGACCCGGTCAGCGGTGGTGTGCATTTCAACGAATCGGAGATCAGCATCAGCGACGTGCCGGGGCTGGGTATTACTGAGGTGCGTGGGCTGGAGATGCTGGGGTGACCCCTGCCTTGCGGCTGGCCTGGCGTAAAACCGACTTTGGTTCGGGCGTTACTTTTCTTTTCGCGAAAAGAAAAGTAACCAAAAGAAACGCTCCGCCGGCCGCGAGCCGACGTGCTGCGCACGTCGGTGCCCTGCGCTCCTCGGTCCGCCGAGGGACGGCGCGGAACTCGCTGCGCTCAGACACCCGCGCCTCTTCGCCCTCGCCGGACCTGCGGTGCTCGGCTCGCTTGAAGGCGGACTCAACGTCAAAGGCAACAACTGCATCCCGTGGATCCACGCCATGCGTGGGTGCTTTTGCTCTACCCCGTATCCCCTTCGCGGCTGGCACGCGCGCGATCTGTCCGGGGTCGGGCGGGTGGGGCTTGCAGGGGTGTCCGCGCCATGGGCCCGAGGCATGCCTCGGGCGGGTTGGGCAGGACGCCCAACCCCGGTCTTGCCGTTTGCGCAGGACAGCGCAAACGAGCAAGCGCGGCCAAGCCTCCATGGACGGATTCACGGCGTCCCCTGCAAACCCCACCCGCCCGACCCACTCCATGACCTGCTCTACGCTGCCAACCGCAACGCGTTCCCCTATGCTCCAACGCACGCCCCTCGGACACCCCGCATGCCGCCCCTGCTGAAGATCCGCACCGAGCGCGGGCAGATGTCTGCCATCGAGCGCCGCATCGCCGACTTCATCCTCGACAACGCCCACCTGCTGCGCGACTACTCGTCGCAGCAGCTGGCCAGTGCGCTGGGCATCAGCCAGTCCAGCGTGGTGAAGTTCAGCCAGAAGCTCGGCTTCAAGGGCTACCCGGACCTGAAGTACTCGATCGGCCAGGACGTGGCCCGCGCCGGTGCCGATCCACAACAGCTGCCCAGCGAACCCGACAGCGGCGATGACTACCTGCGCCTGGGCGAGGCCCTGCGCCGCAGCAAGGCGCAGGCCGAGGAGGAAACACGCCAGGCCAATCCGCGCGGGGAGATCGAGCGCATCGTACAGCTGCTCGACAGCGCACCCAAGCTGTTCGTCCATGGCCTGGGTGACGATGGCCTGTATGCCCGCGAGTTCGCCATGCGGCTGTCGCTGCTCGGGCTGCTGGTGGTGCCGCACACCGACCCGATCCTGATGCTGGCCAACCTGTCGGCCGCACGCCCCGGCGATGTGCTGCTGGTGTTCTCCGAATTCGGCAACCTGCCGCAGCTTTCGCAGCTGTCGCGGCAGTTCCAGGACATGGGTGGCAAGGTGATTTCCATTACCCGCCACACTGCCAATCCGCTACGCGCGCATGCTGATGCGGCACTGGTGGTCTGCGCGCACGACCGCACGCCGCAGGTCGCGCAGCTGCTGTACCGTAGCGCCATGCACGCCCTGCTCGATTTCCTGTTCGTGCTGCTCTGCCACACCAATCCGGACCGCCAGCAGCAGCTGGCGGTGAACCTGGAGCGGATCGACCACCTGCTGGATTCCTGACCGGAGCACCTGTTGATGAAATCGCTGGTTCGCCTCGCTACCACTGCGCTGCTGCTTGCTGCGACGGTGTCCGTTCACGCGGCGCCGCTGGATGGCGCGCGCCAGCTGATCGTGGTCACCAGCGAGGGCTGGGACAGTACCCAGGGGCAGCTGCAGGCCTATGTGCGCGATGGCAAGGGCTGGCACGCACATGGACAGGCGTTCCCGGTGGCGCTTGGCCGCACCGGCAGTGCCTGGGGCCTGGGCCTGCACCCGGCGCAGGCCGACGGCCCGCAGAAGCAGGAAGGCGATGGCCGCAGCCCGGCGGGCGTGTTCGCGCTCGGCAGCGCGTTCGGCTATGCCGTCACACGCCCCGGCACCGCGATGCCTTACCAGCCGATGCTGGACAGCAACTACTGCATGGACGTGCCCAGCTCGCCGTTCTATAACCGCATCGTTGATGAAAAGAAGGTCGGCAGCGCAGCGGTCAAGGGCTCCACCGAGCCGATGCGGCTGGACCTGCACAACAAGGGCGACGTGCGCTACCGGGAGGGCTTCGTCATCGCCCACAACCCGGACAACCAGCCCGGCAAGGGCAGCTGCATCTTCGCCCATCTGTGGCGCACGCCCGGCGAGGCCACCGCCGGCTGTACCGCCATGCCACAAGCACGCATGCAGGCGCTGCTGGACTGGCTGCGGCCGCAGGATACGCCGCGCTTCGTGCTGCTGCCGCGCGCCGAATACACACGCCTGCAGGCCCAGTGGCAGCTGCCCGCGCTGAGCGGAGACGCCCGTTGAGCGCGCAGGACGAACCACAGCTGCAGCGCGCGGTCAGCCGCTGGCAGATCGTCGGCCTGTCGATCAACGATGTGATCGGTAGCGGTATCTACCTGCTGCCGGCCGCCACCGTCGCCCTGCTCGGCCCCTTCAGTCTGTGGGGCGTGGTCGCCGCTGGCATCGTCGTCGCGCTGCTGGTGCTGTGCTACGCGCAGGCCGCCAGCTACTTCGATGAACCCGGTGGCAGCTACCTCTACGCACGCGAGGCCTTCGGCCGCTTCGCCGGATTCGAGATCGGCTGGATGATCTGGCTGACCCGCATCAGTTCGGCGGCCGCACTCAGCAACGCGCTGGCCGATGCGGTCGCGCGCTTCTGGCCATGGGCCGGCGCCGGCATGGGCCGCATCGCGGTGATCGTGGTGTCGCTGGGCTTCCTGACCGGCGTCAACATCATCGGCGTGCGCTCGGCCGCGCGCACCGGCGTGGTACTGGTGATCGGCAAGATGCTGCCGCTGCTGCTGTTCGTGGCTGTCGGCGCGTTCTATATCGATCCACAGCTGGCCTTCTCCGGCCAGCGCCCGGACCCGCATGACCTGCAACGGATGGGCGAGGCCGCCTTGCTGCTGCTGTACGCCTACGCCGGCTTCGAGAACATCCCGGCCGCCGCCGGCGAGTACCGCAATCCACGCCGCGATATTCCGTTCGCGCTGATCACCATGATCATCACCGTCACCGTCATCTATGGCGCGGTGCAGGTGGTGGCGCAGGGTACGCTGGCCGGCCTGGCCAGCTCGGCCACGCCGCTGGCCGACGCCGCAGCCGGTTTCGGCGGCGAGGCCCTGGCACTGATCCTCACCATCGGCGCGACCATCTCCATCCTGGGTACCAACAGCAACACGATGATGATGGGTCCGCGTTTCCTGTTCGCACTGGCCCGCGATGGCTACGGGCCGAAGATCCTGGCGCAGGTGCATCCGCGCTTCCATACGCCGGCCGCATCGATCCTGTGCCAGGGCCTGATCGCGCTCGGACTGGCGCTGTCCGGTTCGTTCGTGCAGCTCGCCCTGCTGTCGATGACCACGCGCCTGTTCGCCTACATCGGCACCGCTGCCGCCGTCCTGGTGCTGGCCAAGCGCTACGCGGATCGCCCAGGTGCGTTGAAGCTGCCCGGTGGCCCGCTGATTCCGGTGCTGGCGCTGCTGCTGTGCCTGGCCCTGTTCGCCAGTGCCAGCTGGCAGAACATCGCCGCGGCACTGGTGGCATTTGCCATCGGCGCGGTGATCTACAAGCTGCCGCGCAAGGACGCCGACGCCGGATGATCGGTAACGCCGCAACAGGCCCGGCGGATTGATCTGGCGATCACGCTGCCGGACCGGGCCGTTAACCGCCACACAGGCACGATCAGGCTTCGTCCACAACGGAGCCTTCCATGACCGAGTACCAGATTCCCGGCCGCGTACCGGACGACAGCACGCCGCGCGACGCAGTCAGCGACTATTGGCGCGAGCGCTACACCGCCGAGCCGTATTACGACGACCAGCTGTTCTTCGAGGACTACGAGCCGGCCTACCGGATCGGCCACGCCGCGCGGGCGCAGGACATGATCCGCGCGTACGATCAGGTCGAAGCCGAACTGGAATCGCGCTGGGCCAACGAACGTGGCCGCAGTCGCCTGGACTGGGCGCAGGCACGTAACGCCGTGCGCCGCGGCTGGGACGAAGCGCAGCTGGCAGATCCGCGCTTGAAGCGATAGCGTCAGGCTGCTGTAGAGCCGAGCCTACGCTCGGCTCCCGCACCACGTCTGTAACGTAGAGCCATGCTCGACTGAGCCGAGCATGGCTCGGCTCTACACCGGATCGATCATTCCTGTTCCGGCAGCGGCGGCACGATCGCGCTGCGCTTGCGCTCGCCACCACCGGCGGCGATCAGGTCGCGGGTGTTCTTCTGCACAGCCACTGCACCGAACAGCGACAGCGCATACGCCATACCGTAGAAGCCCTTCTCGCTGGGTGCCAGCGTGGCGTTCCACAGGCCGACCAGCAGCAGCAGCAGCGCCGACAGCAACGCGAACCAGCACAGCGCGTAGTACAGGCCACTCACCGGAATGCCTTCGACGCGGTCGCGCACGCTCTTCTGCAGCGACACTGCCGCGAACAGGCCGAACAGCAGCAGGGTCAGGTAGTAGCCCTTCTCGTTGAGCGCCATCGTGGCATTGAACAGGCCGATCAGGTACGCCGCCGCACCCAGCAGCAGGGCCACCCACGAGGCGGCGATGAAGGCGGTGGAGGGCTTGTGAGGCATGGCAGTATTCATTGCAGGTCCTTGGCAGGCAGACGGGCATGCTTTGCCCGGGCGTGCCCACCCTAGACGATCCCGCCGCCGTCGCACAGGGGGCGCAGGACCTTCGGGCCACGACGGTCACGGCTGCGGTGGTATACAAGGGGCAGCCCGGCCATCCGCATCCCCGCCCTGGAGATACCCATGACCCGTACGCCCCTGCTGCTCGCCCTCGGCCTCGTGCCGATCCTCGCCACCTCCGCCTGCAACGCCGCCGATCCTGGCGCCAACGGCGCCCAGACCGCAGCGCCCGCAGCCTCCTCCGCCGCCGACCAGCGTCCGTTCACCGCCACCGAAGTCAGCCGTTTTGACCAGCCTTGGGCGATGACCTTCCTGCCTGACGACAGCCTCCTGGTCACCGAGAAGCGCGGCAAGCTGCAGCACCTGGATCTGGCCAGCGGCCAGAAGCATGAGATCACCGGCGTTCCGAAGGTCGCCTACGGTGGCCAGGGTGGCTTCGGCGACATCATCCTGCACCCCGACTTTGCCCGGAATCACGTCGTTTACCTCAGCTATGCCGAGGAAGGCACGCTGGATACCCGCGGTGCGGCCGTGGCCCGGGCCACGCTGGCGCTGGATGCCAACGGCGCCGGCCAGCTGAAGGATCTGAAGGTGATCTGGCGGCAGAGCCCCAAGGTCAGCGGCGAGGGCCACTACGGGCATCGCCTCGCCTTCGGCCCGGACGGCAAGCTGTGGATCAGTTCCAGCGAGCGCCAGAAGTTCGATCCGGCCCAGGACATGGGCGGCAACCTCGGCAAGATCATCCGCCTCAACGACGATGGCAGCCTGCCCGCCGACAACCCGTTCGCCTCACAGGGCGGGGTTGCCGCACAGGTGTGGTCGCTGGGCCACCGCAACATCCTGGGCATGGCGTTCGATGCCAACGGCAAGCTGTGGGCGCACGAGATGGGCCCGGCCGGCGGCGACGAACTGAACCTGATCGTGCGCGGCGCCAACTACGGCTACCCGATCGTTTCCAACGGTGACCACTACGACGGCCGCCCGATTCCCGACCACGATACCCGGCCGGAATTCGCCGCCCCGAAGGTGAGCTGGACGCCGGTGATCTCGCCGGCCGGCTTCGTGATCTACAGCGGCAGCCTGTTCCCGCAGTGGAAGGGCAGCGGCTTCATCGGCGGCCTGTCGTCGACCTCGCTGGTGCGCGTGGCCTTTGATGGCGACAGCGCGCGCGAAGCCGAACGCTTCAACATGGGCGAGCGCATCCGCGAAGTGGAACAGGGCCCGGATGGCGCCCTGTGGCTGCTGGAAGACGGCAGCAAGGCGCGCCTGCTGAAGCTGACGCCGAAGGCATGAGGTGCCGCCGGCCTCTGGCCGGCACGTTTTTCCGCGACGGCCCCGCGTGCGGGGCCGTCTGCGTTCACTGGATGGTGATGACCTTCACCTCGGTCTGCGTGCAGGCCTTGTCCAGGCACGTTCCGTTCAACCACACCTGTCCATCGCCAATCATCACGCCCTGCTGGTTGACGAAGACCTTGCCGAAGTCCTGCCCGGACACTGCCTTGACCACCGCCGGGGTAATGATCTTCTCGTAGTTCCGCTGGAACTCACCGGGGCCAGTGATCTTCTTTCCGTCGCTGATGTTCAACGGGAAGCGCACTTGCTCGACCACCGCAGCACGATCACCGCCGACCACGGCGGTCTTGAACGCGTTGAAGACCTTCTCGAACTGCGCCGCATCGCCGAGCAGCGATTCGATGCGCGCACGCGCGTCCTCGGCGGGCGCCTCCGCGGCCGGTGCAGCCGGTGCGGCGGCGGCAGGTTCGGCAGCCGGCGCCGCCGGTTCAGCGACAGGCGTCGCTGCCGCGTTCGCTTCCATCGGCGGCGGCGCATCCGCCGCAGGCTGCGCCGGGGGCTCAGGCTGCGAACAGGCCGCCAGCAGCAGAGCGGGAATCAGGTAGGCCATCCGGCGCATACGCGTACTCCGTCGAAACAGGAAACACGATGGTAGCGCCGCCACAGTGACGGCAACAAAAAGGGGACGGAGGGGATTAAGTCGTTAGTGGCACAAACGACTTAATCCCCTCCGTCCCCTTTTTCTGATCAGGCCTTCAGCAGTTCGAACTGCACGGCTTCGCCGGCGGCCGACGAGGCGCAGACCCACAGGTCGAACTGGCCCGGTTCGGCACGCAGCACGCCATCGCGGCCGGTGAACGCCAACTGCTCGCGGGTCAGGGTGAACACCACGTCGGTCGACTCGCCCGGCTGCAGTGCCACCTTGCGGAAGTCCTTCAGTTCGCGCACCGGACGCACGCGGCTGGCCACGCGGTCGTGGATGTACAGCTGCACGACTTCCTCCCCGGCCACATCACCGCTGTTGGTCAGCGTGGTGGTGATGGTCAGCGTGTCGTCCCAGCCGAGCTGTGCCGTACTCAGCTGCGGCACGCCGTAGGCGAAGGTGGTGTAGCCGATGCCGTGGCCGAATGGGTACAGCGGCTCGTTCGGAATCTCGCGCCAGCGGGCCTTGAACTCCGACATGGTCGGCAGTTCCGGTCGACCGGTACGCGGGTGGTTGTAGAAGTACGGCTGCTGGCCGGACACCTGCGGGAAGCTGACCGGCAGGCGACCGGACGGGCTGTAGTCGCCGAACAGCACATCGGCCACGGCATGGCCGGTCTGGGTGCCCAGGTACCAGGTCACCGCCACGGCCTGTGCATTGCGCACCGCGCCCTGCAGCGCCAGCGCGCGGCCATTGCGCAGCAGCACCACCAGCGGCTTGCCGGTCATCGCCACAGCCTCGGCCAGTGCCTGCTGTGCCGGCGGCAGGGTGATCTCCACACGCGACTGTGCTTCACCGCTGTAGCGTTGCGGTTCGCCCAGCGCCAGCACCACCACATCGGCGCGCAGCGCGGCAGCCACCGCCGCTTCGGTACCGCCCGGAATGGCCGCTTCCAGTTCGCAGCCCGGCACGATTTCCAGCAGCGCTTCGTCGCCGATGGCGGCACGCACGCCGGTTTCCAGGTCGACGTAACGCTGCTTGTCGCCGAACAGCGTCCAGCAGCCTTCGATGTTCTCGCGGTCCTGCACGAACGGGCCGATCAGCGCGATCTTCTGCCCGGTCTTCTGCAACGGCAGCACGTTGTCACGGTTGTTCAGCAGCACGATCGAACGCCGCGCGGCGTCGCGCGACAGTTCGTCATGCGCAGCGATATGCGAGGTATCCGCTTCGCGCGCCGGGTCCAGCGAACGGTACGGGTCGTCGAACAGGCCGATGGTCTCCTTCAGCCACAGGATGCGGCGCACGCCTTCATCCAGCACCGCCATCGGCACTTCGCCGCTCTCGACCAGGCCCGGCAGGTGCTCGGCGTAGAAGCCGCTCTGCATGCTCAGGTCCAGGCCGGCGGTGAACGCCTTGGCGGTGGCATCGCGGTCGTCGGCGGCGTAGCCGTGCGCGACCAGCTCCATGTCGGCGGTGTAATCGGAGATCACCACGCCCGGGAACTTCCACTCGCCGCGCAGGATGTCGGTCAGCAGTTCGGCGTTGGCGCTGGCCGGCACGCCGTTGATGTCGTTGAACGAGGACATCACGGTGATCGCGCCGGCCTCGAAGGCGGCCTTGAACGGCGGCAGGTGCACATCGCGCAGGGTCTGCGGCGAGATGTCCACCATGTTGTATTCCATGCCGGCCATCACCGCGCCGTAGGCGGCGAAGTGCTTCGGCGTGGCCAGCAGCGAATTGGCGGCGCGCAGGTCGCTGCCCTGGAAGCCACGCACGCGGGCGGCGGCGAACGCACAACCCAGCACCACGTCCTCACCGGCGCCTTCGGCGCCACGGCCCCAGCGCTGGTCGCGGGCGATGTCCACGGCCGGGGCATAGGTCCAGTGCAGGCCGGCAGCGGTGGCTTCGATGGCGGTGGCGCGCGCCGTGCGCTCGGCCAGGTCCGGCTCGAAGCTGGCGGCCTCGCCCAGCGGGATCGGGAACACGGTACGCATGCCGTGGATGACGTCGGCGGCCAGGATCACCGGGATGCCCAGGCGGCTCTCCTCGGTGGCGACCTGCTGGATGCGGCGGCCCAACTCGGCGCCCACGCCATTGAACAGCGAGCCGACCTTGCCCTCGCGCACCTGCTGCAGCACCTGGTCGGCATTGCGCACGTTGGCTTCCGGGTTCACGTCCGGGGCGAACGGGCGGACCATGTCCGCGAAGACACCCAGCTGGCCGACCTTTTCCTCGACGGTCATCTGGGCAATGAGGGATTCGATGCGATCGGAGGCCACCGGCAGTCCTTGATGAAAACGTTTACAAGCCCGGCATTCTAGCGATCCCGAGCCATTTGGCGAGAGGTTTCTTCGTTCAGTTTCAGCCAACAGCGGGGCCCGTATGGTCCCGCTGGGGGCACCGCAGCTTACTCCGAGCCGGCCAACTGGCGCTGCCCGGCCATCAACATGGCGTCGCTGGAGGCCTGGAACACCCGCAAGCCAAACGCCGGCAGAATCGCCAGCAGGTGGTCGAAGATGTCCGACTGCACGGCCTCGTACTCGCTCCAGGCGGTGCTGCGGGTGAAGCAGTACAGCTCCAGCGGCAGGCCTTCGGTGGTGGGCTGCAGCTGCCGCACCAGCAGGGTCATGTCGGTATGGATGCCCGGATGGCTGCGCAGGTAACGCTCCACATAGGCACGGAAGGTACCCAGGTTGGTCACCCGGCGGCTGTTGACCTCGGCCACGCCCTGCTCGCGCAGGCGCCCGTTCCACTGCCCCAGTTCCTGCTCCTTTTCACGCAGGTAGTCACGCAGCAGCGCGAATTCGCCGAGGAAGGCCAGGTCGCCGTGGTCGAGGAAACCGACGCTGTGCTGGTCCAGGTACAGCGCGCGCTTGATCCGGCGGCCACCGGCCTCCTGCATGCCGCGCCAGTTCTTGAACGACTCGGTCACCAGCTTCTTGGTCGGGATGGTGGTGATGGTCTTGTCGAAGTTCTGCACGGTGATGGTGTGCAGGGCGATGTCGATCACATCACCGTCAGCGTTCTGGCTGGGCATCTCGATCCAGTCACCGATGCGCACGCGACCATCGCCACTGATCTGTACGCTGGCCACCAGCGACAGGATGGTGTCCTGGAAGATCAGCATCAGCACTGCGGTGGCCGCGCCCAGGCCGGTCACCAGCGGGCCCAGCTTCACCCCAAGCAGGGTGGCGACGATGGACAGGCCGGCGGCCACGAACACCACGATCTTGACCACCTGCAGGTAGCCCTTGATCGGCTTGTTGCGCGCATCGGGCTTGCGCTCGTACAGGCTGTTGGCCGCGTCCAGCGCATGCGAGAACGCCATCGACACCGTCAGTACGGCCCACACGATGCACAGCTTGATGATGACGTTGACCAGGCTGGGCGGCAGGTCGGGGATGAGGGTGATGCCCGAGGCGATCACCTGGCTGGGCACCACGTTGGACAGGCGCGAAATCACCCGCATCAAGTGGCTGCCGCGGCCGGACTCGGCACCTGGCAGGCGCTGCAACAGGCGCCGCAGGCCACGCAGCAGGATGCGCTTGGTCACCCAATTGGCCAGGCCAGCGGCGATCAGCAGCGCCGAGATCATCAACGCCAGGTAGGCGCCGGGATAGGGTTCCAGTGTGTTCTGCAGCCGTTCCAGCCACTGTACCGCCACCACCGCGTCCACCATCAGTTGTCTCCTGTCTGTTTCGTTGTTGCCAAGGTTGCCGGCCAGCGGCCGGCACAACCGGGGTTTCCGGCCAGCGGCCGGATTTACCGGGTCATTCCCGCGTGCGTTCGATGATCACGCCCACCGCGCGCGCGCCGCGCACCGCGCCGGGCTTGCTCAGCTTCAGGCGCAGCCACTTCACGTCGAATTCGTCCAGCACGATCTGCGCGCAGCGCTCGGCCAGTGTCTCGACCAGGCCGAACTCCGACTCGCGCACGAACTGCTCCAGGCGCTTGCTCACCGCCTTGTAGTTCAGGGTGTGGGCGATGTCATCGGTGGCCGCGGGGCGACGGTTGTCGAAACCCATTTCCAGGTCGAACACCAGGTCCTGGCGGATCCGTCGTTCCCAATCGTAGATCCCGATCAGGGCGTCGATCGTCAGCCCTTCGATGAAAACCTTGTCCATTGCGGTTACCGGCACGAATACAGGCGGCCATGGTAACGGCACGGCGGTGAGCCTGCCCGGAACGGGCGGTGGGCGGCCGGCAGGGACGCGGCTCCAGAAAAGACAAAGGGCCCCACTAGCAGGGCCCTTTGGTACTACCGTTTGTCCCCGGGGGGAGCTGAAATCCAGCCGCGAGTCCCGGTGGCGCAGGCACGTAGAGTAGGCAAGGACCAGATCGTCGGTCAAGGCCAATTCCGACAGGGCAGGTCAGGTATTCGTCCGAGGCAAAACGCAGGAAATCAGCCGCGCGGACAACGACGTTCCCTGATGGTCGCCGCCGCCCACTCTCGCGAACATCGATCCCTCCTTCACCACCGCACATGACGATGGCTCCATACGATGTACTGCGGCGCGCGTTGTCAGCGGAGCGTCTGTCCACTTACGAGAGAATCGCATCGACCTGCGGCCCCGACGTCACAGCCGAATCCCTGTACCTGTGGAACATGCGGATGTGCAGTGCTCTGATGATGCCGGTCCATCTGTGCGAAGTGGTCACCCGCAACGCCGCTGCAGCGGTGCTCGCCAGGCAGCATGGTCCGCGTTGGCCTTGGAATGGTGCCTTCCGACGGAGGCTGCCAACCTCATCCAGTACTTCTCCGCGCACGGCACTGGAACAACTTGCCAGCCGCGTAACCGATACACCTGGGATCGTCGCCAACCTGCCGATGGTGTTCTGGCAGCAGCTCTTCACCTGTCGCTTCGACTCCACGCTTTGGATACCCGCGCTCAGCAGGGTTCTGCAGCATGCTCCCTCTGCTCATCCCAGTGCCGTCAGGAAAGCCATCCATGCGGATATCGGACGCATCCGCCACCTGCGCAACCGCATCGCCCACCACGAACCCATCCTGGATCGCGACATCGGCGCTGACCTCGCCGCGATCGGGCGGCTGATCCATGCGCGCTGCCCGCACACCCTGGGGTGGCTACAGCGCCATGAGCGGGCAACGACGGTATTGGCGGCCTCGCCGTTGGCTGGTCGTCCGTAAAGCGTCCGCCGGGCGTGGCCCGGCGCCACCGGCTCAGACCGCCGGCAGGGTCGCCATGTCCCAGCGCGGAGTCACATCCACCTTCGGCGGGCTGTGCTGGCCAGCCTGCAGCCGCAGCGCCCCAGCGAAGGCGATCATCGCGCCGTTGTCGGTGCACAGTGCAGGCCGCGGGAAGCAGGCGCGGCCGCCGAGGCGCTCGGCCATCTGCTGCAGGCGGGCGCGCAGGCGCTTGTTGGCACCTACACCGCCGGCTACCACGATCACGTTGGTCCCGGCCGCTTCCAGCGCGCGCTCGCACTTGATCGACAGGGTTTCGACCACCGCGTCCTCAAAGCCCCGGGCAATGTCGGCGCGGGTCTGCTCGCTCTGGTCGCTGTCGCGCCAGGCCATCAGGACCTGGGTCTTCAGGCCGGAGAAGCTGAAATCCAGCCCGGGGCGGTCGGTCATCGGACGCGCGAAGCGGTACGCGCCCGGCGTGCCCTGCTCGGCCAGCCTGGCCAGCTGCGGCCCACCGGGGTACGGCAGGCCCATCAGCTTGGCAGTCTTGTCGAAGGCCTCGCCGGCCGCATCGTCCAGGGTCTCGCCCAGCAGGCGGTACTGGCCGATCGCATCCACCGCCACCAGCTGGGTATGGCCACCGGACACCAGCAGCGCCACGAACGGCGCTTCCGGCGGGTCGTCTTCCATCAGCGGAGCCAGCAGGTGGCCTTCCATATGGTGTACGCCGACGGCCGGTACCTCCAGCGCCCAGGCCAGCGACCGGGCCACACCGGCGCCGACCAGCAGCGCGCCGACCAGGCCGGGACCGGCCGTGTAGGCCACCCCGTCGATGTCGCCTACACCCAGACCGGCTTCGGCCAGGGTCTGGCGCACCAGCGGCAGCAGCTTGCGGACGTGGTCGCGGCTGGCCAGCTCGGGCACCACGCCACCGTATTCGGCGTGCAGGGCGATCTGGCTGTAGACCGCATGGGCGCGCAGGGCCGCGCTGCCGGCCAGGTCGGTGTCATACACCGCCACGCCGGTCTCATCACAGGAAGATTCGATGCCAAGGACTCGCATGCCTGCTATTATGACGCCCCTGCCGTCCCCTCGGGGAACGTGCAGATCTCACTGCTATCGAACCGCCGGCCCGTATTCAGGGTTGGTCGCTTGCAGTTTGTCGATTCGCCGCTATAATGTGCGGCTCGCCGGGCGTGACCCGGTTCTACTGTGTCCCGGAGATTCCATGCCCAGCGTCAAAGTCCGCGAGAACGAGCCCTTCGAGTTTGCTCTTCGCCGCTTCAAGCGCACTTGCGAAAAGGCCGGTGTGCTGGCCGAAACCCGCAAGCGCGAGTTCTACGAAAAGCCGACCCAGGAGCGCAAGCGCAAGGCCGCCGCTGCTGTGAAGCGTCAGCTGCGCCGCTCGTCGCGCGACGTCACCAAGCGTCAGCGCCTGTACTGATCGGACGCATCTTCATTGCGGCGGGCCTGCCCGTCGCGATGGAGCCGAAGCCGGCACGCGCGAGCGTCGCCGGCTTTTTGCGTTTCCGGGTTCGGGCATCCGCCCCGCCCCACCTACCACCACGAGGTTCCTCATGAGCATGAAGCAGCAGCTCACCGAAGACATGAAGGCCGCCATGAAGGCGGGCGAGAAGCACAAGCTGGGCGTGATCCGCCTGATCAATGCCGCCATCAAGCAGCGCGAAGTGGACGAGCGCATCGAGCTGGATGACACCGCCGTGATCGCCGTGCTCGACAAGATGGTCAAGCAGCGCAAGGACTCGGTCAGCCAGTACGAAGCGGCCAACCGCGAAGACCTGGCCGAGATCGAGCGCGCCGAGATCGTGGTCATCGAAGCCTACCTGCCGGCCAAGATGGGCGAAGCCGAGATCGTGGCCGCCATCCAGGCCGCCATCGCCGAGACCGGCGCCTCCGGCCCGGCCGACATGGGCAAGCTGATGGGCGCACTGAAGCCCAAGCTCGCTGGCCAGGCCGACATGGGCCTGGTGTCCAAGCTGGTCAAGCAGCAGCTGGCGTAATCCGGCACACGGGGTCGGATCCCTTTCGCAACGCGAAAGGGCTCTGACCCCATTGATGCACCCGCTTCACCGCACCTTCGTTGGCCGCCTGCTACAACCACACCCATGGTTGAACCCGAGCCCAACGTTCCCGTGTCCCTGCACAAGTACCTCAAGCGCCTGCAGGACAGCTTTCCGATGGCGGTGGCCAAGCGCTTCATCGACGTCGACGTGCTGACCCAGGCCGCCTCCGTTTCTTTCTACGCCCTGCTGTCGATGGCACCGCTGCTGGTGCTGCTGCTGTGGTTGACCGCCTCGCTGTACCCACCGGCACAGCAGGCGCTGATCGGCCAGATCAGCTCGGTGGCTGGCAGCAGCGCGGCTACGGTGGCCGAAACCGTCCTGAAGAACGCCGACAACCAGCCCGACGTCGGCTCGTTGGCGGGGCTGTGGAGCACGCTGCTGCTGTTCGTCGGCGCCACCGCCGTGTTCGCGCAGCTGCAGAACGCGCTCAACCTGATCTTCCGCACCAGTGGCGAGCGCCTGGAGGGCATCAAGGCCTGGCTGCGCAAGCGTGTGTTCTCGTTCGGCGTGGTGCTGGCCCTGGGCTTCCTGCTGATCCTGTCGATGACCGCCACCACGGTGCTGCAGGTGGCCTTCGCGCAACTGCCCTCGATCCTCCCCGCGCTGGGGTACGTCACGAGCCTGCTGCTGTATGCAGTCGGCTTCGCCTTCATGTACCACTACCTGCCCGACCGTCGCGTGGCGTGGCGCCAGGCCTTCATCGGCGGCGTCATCACCTCGGCACTGTTCGCACTGGGCCGCTACGGCATCGGCGTCTACATCGCCACCGTGGCCCCCGGCAGTGCCTACGGCTCGATGGGCGCGCTGGTGATCTCGCTGGTCTGGATCTATTACGCGACTGTGGTCTTCTTTGTTGGCGCGCTGATGACGGCGGTGATCGATGAGCGCCTGCGCGCGCGTCATCACCTGGCCGCCGCCGGCATTGATCCGGCAACCGCCAGCCAGGTGCCCGACAGGGGGTAAACTAGGCCGACCGCCCCCGGTTCCGTCGCGTGGTCCTGCACCGCGCCCTGCCCTGTTGCCCATGGCCCGTATCCCCGACGCTTTCATCGACGACCTGCTGGCCCGCACCGACATCGTCGAGGTGGTGGGCAGCCGCGTGCCGTTGAAGCGCCAGGGCAAGGAATACGCCGCACGCTGCCCGTTCCATGACGAGCGCTCGGCCTCGTTCACGGTCTCGCCGACCAAGCAGTTCTATCACTGCTTCGGCTGCGGCGCGCATGGCACCGCGATCAGCTTCCTGATGAACTACGACCGCCTCGAGTTCCTCGACGCGGTGGATGAACTGGCCAAGCGCGCGGGCATGGACGTGCCGCGCAACGAGAATCCGCGCAGCCCGCAGCAGCAGGACGACAGCCGCGAGCTGTATTCGGCACTGGATGCCGCCGCCCGGTTCTTCCAGAAGAACCTGGAAAGCAGCGACAAGGCACGCAGTTACCTCGATGGCCGTGGCGTGGACGAAGAGAACCGCGCGCGCTTCCAGATCGGCTACGCGCCGGACGGCTACAGCGGCCTGCGCGACGCGCTCGGCAAGGACGAGCGCCGCATGAAGCTGCTCGACCGCGCCGGCCTTTTCTCGAAGAACGACCGCGGCCACGTCTACGACAAGTTCCGCGACCGGGTGATGTTCCCGATCTTCGACCGCCGTGGCCGGGTGATCGCCTTCGGTGGCCGCGTGTTCGAGAAGGACGACGGCCCCAAGTACCTCAACTCGCCCGAAACCGCGCTGTTCCACAAGGGCCGCGAACTGTACGGCCTGTGGCAGGTGCGCCAGGCCAACCAGAAGATCGAGCGGTTGATCGTGGTCGAGGGCTACATGGACGTGGTTTCGCTGTTCCAGTTCGGCGTCACCCAGGCGGTGGCCACGCTGGGTACGGCGACCACGCCGGACCACGCCGAGCTGTTGTTCCGCAACGCACCGGACGTGTTCTTCTGCTTCGACGGCGACGCCGCCGGCCGCCGCGCCGGCTGGAAGGCCCTGGAGTCGGTGCTGCCGCGCATGAAGGATGGCCGCCAGGCCTTCTTCCTGTTCCTGCCCGATGGCGAGGACCCGGACACCATCGTGCGCAAGGAAGGCGCCGAGGCCTTCAACGAGCGCTTGAAGCAGGCCACGCCGCTGTCGCAGTTCTTCTTCGATGAACTGACCCGCGAGATCAACCTGGGCACGCTGGACGGCAAGGCGCGCCTGGCCGAACGCGCAAAGCCGATGCTGGCGCAGATTCCCGACGGTGCCTTCGGCGACCTGATGAAGCAGCAGCTGGCGCAGCTGACCGGCCTCGGTGGCACTGCCCAGGCCACGCGCGCGCCGATGCCGCAACGCCAGCCACAGCGGACGATCCAGCCGGTGGCCAAGCGCAGCCTGGTGCGCGGCGCGATCGCCGTGCTGCTGCAGCAGCCGTCGCTGGCGCTGACCCTGGGCGGCAAGCATCACTTCCAGGGCCTGCGACTGCCGGGCGTGGAGCTGCTGCTGGAACTGCTGGGGCTGGTCGAACAGCGCCCGGACATCAGCACCGGCGCCCTGCTGGAACACTTCGACGGCCGCGAGGAACAGGCGTCGCTGCATACGCTGGCCGCTCAGACGCTGCCCGGCACCGAGGCCAGCTGGACCCAGGAACTGCACGATGCCGTGGCGCAGCTGGAGAAACAGCTGCTGGTGCAACGTCTGGAGGAGTTGTTGGCAAAGCAGCGCCAGCAGGGCCTGGACGATACTGACAAATACGAACTGCGCGAGCTGCTGAAGGCCCGCGCCGGACTGCGCCTGTAGCGGCAGGACGTTTTCACGGAGAAGACCATGCTGCTGCGCCTGCCCTGCCTGCTGTTGTTGTCGCTCTGCCTGCCACTGGCGGCCCTGGCCGCAGATGGCCCGCTCAATGAAGTCCGCCCGGGCCTGTATGCCGGCGGCCAGCCCTCCGCCGCACAACTGCGCGAACTTGCCGCGCAGGGCGTGCGCACCGTGATCGACCTGCGCCAGCCCGGCGAGGACCGGGGTTTCGACGAAACGCGCGTTGCCGAATCATTGGGCCTGCGCTACGTGCGCATTCCGGTGGCCGGTGCCGAGGGGCTCGATGCCGCCAACGTGCACGCCGTGCACCAGGCCCTGCGGCAGAGCCAGGGGCCGGTGCTGCTGCACTGTGCGTCCGGCAACCGCGCTGGCGCCGTGCTCGGCCTGGTCAACGCACGCTACGAACATGCCAGCCCCGAACAGGCCCTTCAGCTGGGCCAGCGTGCTGGCCTGACCTCGCTGGAAGCCGCCACCCGCCAACGCCTGGCCACGCCGGTCATCTCGCCCTGAACTCTCCGCACCAAGGACTCTGCCCACCATGACCCGCTGGTGGTCGCGCCTGCGACCGGACAACTTCACCCTCGCCCTGCTGTGCACGGTTGGCCTGGCCTCGCTGCTGCCAATGAAGGGCGCCGCCGCCATCGTCCTTGATGACGTCACCACCGTCGCCATCGCCGCGCTGTTCTTCCTGCACGGCGCGCGCCTGCCGCGCGAGTCGATCATTGGCGGCATGCTGCACTGGCGGCTGCACCTGACCATCCTCGCCTGCACCTTCCTCCTGTTCCCGCTGCTGGGGCTGATGTTCAAGCCGCTATCGGGCTGGCTGCTGACCCCGGAGCTGTACCTGGGCGTGCTGTTCCTGTGCACCCTGCCCTCCACCGTGCAGTCGTCCATCGCGTTCACCTCGATGGCGCATGGCAACGTGCCCGCAGCGGTGTGCAGTGCTTCGTTGTCGAGCATCCTCGGCGTATTCCTGACTCCACTGCTGCTGACCGCGCTGGTGGGCACCTCCGGTGGCGTGCACGACCCGCTGCATGCGATCGGCGGCATCATGCTGCAGCTGCTGGTGCCGTTCGTGGCCGGCCACCTGCTGCGGCCGTGGATTGCCGGTTGGGTGGAAAAGCAGCGCGCGCTGCTGCGTTACACCGACCAGGGCACGATCCTGCTGGTGGTGTATTCGGCGTTCGGTGAAGCGGTGACTGAAGGCCTGTGGAGCAAGACGCCGCTGCTCTCGCTGCTGGCCGTGGCGGTCGTGGCCGCCGTGCTGCTCGGCATCGCCATGCCGCTGATCACCTTCATCGCCCGCCGCTTGCGCTTCAACCGCGAGGACGAGATCGCCATCGTGTTCTGCGGCTCGAAGAAGAGCCTGGCCACGGGCGTGCCGATCGCCAAGGTGCTGTTCGCCGGCGGCAGCCTCGGCGCCATCGTGCTGCCGGTGATGATCTACCACCAGATCCAGCTGATCGTCTGCGGCGTGATCGCGCAGCGGTATGCGAAGCGCGCGCCCTGACCCGACCTGGAGACATCCACGCATGGCGTGGATCTGCTTGAACACTCCACGCATGGCGTGGATCTGTTGTAGAGCCGAGCCCACGCTCGGCTGCTCTTCCAATCCCCCTTCAGCCGAGCATGGGCTCGGCTCTACCGGTGGCGCTTCACAACCAGGGCAGGATCCAGTGGTCGACCAGCAGGAAGGCGAACAGCGCCATCAGGTAGACGATGGAGTAGTAGAACATCTTCATCGAGAACAGCTCGTCCGGCGGGTTCAGCATGCGCCAGGCATACCAGAGGAACACCGCGTTGAGCACGATCGCGCCGCCCAGGTAGAACGCACCACTCATGCCCACCAGGTACGGCAGCAGGCAGACCAGCGCCAGCACCACCGAATACACCATGATCTGCTTGCGGGTGTGCACCACGCCGTGGGTCACTGGCAGCATCGGGATCTCGGCCTTGGCATAGTCCTCGCGGCGGAAGATCGCCAGCGCCCAGAAGTGCGGCGGCGTCCAGATGAAGATGATCAGCACCAGCAGCGACGAGTACGCCCAGTCCGACGAGCCCTGCATGCCGGTGACCGCAGCCCAGCCCAGCATCGGCGGCATCGCGCCGGCCAGGCCACCGATGACGATGTTCTGCGAGGTCGCGCGCTTCAGGTACACGGTGTAGATCACCGCGTAGCCGATCAGCGAGGCGAAGGTCAGCACTGCAGTGATCAGGTTCACCCACAGCACCAGGATGGTCATCGACAGCACGATCAGCACGCCGGCGAACACCAGCACCTGCCATGGCTTGACCTTGCCGACCACCAGCGGGCGCCACGACGTGCGTGCCATCTGCGCATCGATGTGCGCATCCAGCAACTGGTTGATCGCGGCGGCCGCCGAAGCGGCCAGCCAGATGCCGAGGAAGCCGAGCAGGCCGGCGCGCACCTGCTCCCAGCTGGGCACGCCCGGAATAGCCAGGACCATGCCGACCAGGGCAGTGAAGACAATGAGGGCGACGACCTTGGGCTTGGTCAGGTCCCAGTACTGGCGGTAGTTGGAAAACATGGAATCAGTCCGGGGCGCGCAGGCGGGCCAGCAGGCTGACCAGCACGAACAACAGGGCAACGGCCACGCCGTTGTGGGCCACGGCCACTTCCAGTGGCAGCGCCAGCTTCACATTGAGGATGCCGAGGGTGACCTGCAGCACCAGCAGCGCGATCAGCGCGCTGGCCCAGCCGCGCATGCTCGGCAACCGGAACAGGCGCACGCCCAGCCACAGCAGGTAGATGGCCACCACCACCGCGAACAGGCGGTGCGCCATCTGGATGGCGATACGGGAAGCACCATCCAGCACGCCACCTTCGTAGTCCACGCCGATGCCACGCCACAGGGTGAAGCCTTCGACGAAGTTGTGCTGCGGCCACCACTGGTTGGCACAGCGCGGGAAGTTGTCCAGCGATGCACTGCCGCCGCCGCAGGCCAGCGCCGCGTAGTTGGCACTGACCCAGCCACCGAGTGCGATCTGGGTGACCAGCACCGCCAGGCCGATGCGCAGCAGCCACTTCAGCTTCGGTGCCTCGGCCAGGGTGATCGGCATGTACGTCGCACGCCAGGCCATCCAGGCCAGCAGGGCGAACATCAGCATGCCGCCCAGCAGGTGGCCCATCACCACGATGGGTTTGAGCAGCAGGGTCACCGTCCACATGCCCAGCAGGGCCTGGAAGATCACCACCGCCAGGGTCAGCAGTGCAGCGCGTGCCAGATCGATGTTGCTCCAGCGCAGCGCGGCGATCAGCAGGATCGCCTCGCCGATCAGAGCCAATGCACTGGCGGTGCCATGCCAGCCCATCATGTACAGCGGTATGCCAGCGGCCACCAGCACGCAGGCGGTCACCACTGCCGTGGTTCCAAAGCGGCGCTTGCGCGCGGCCAGCAGGGCCAGGGTCAGGATCTCGATGCCCAGTGCGCCGGCCAGGAAGCGGTGCACCTGCTCACGCCAGGCCTTGTGGGTCTCCAGCGGGCGGATCTCCGCCGCCGGGTGGCCGATGGTCTCTTCCACGTGCTGCGGCCAGGTGGCCTGGCCATAGCAGGTCGGCCAGTCCGGGCAGCTCAGGCCGGCATCGGACAGGCGTACGAACGCGCCGAACATGATCGTGCTCGCGGTCATGATCATGGCGAACCACGCCAGGCGGTGGAAATTGCGGTGCAGCGCCGGACGCGCGGAAAGGCTCATCAAACGGGACTCACTTCAGTTTCAGCAACGTGGCCATGTCCTTGCGCAGGCCACCCAGGTCACTGCCGGGGGCATGGCGCATGATCACGAAGCCGTTCGGATCGATCACGTAGACCGGCAGTCCCGCCGGATCATCGACGCCCGGCAACGCCGCGCGCAGGGCTGGCGACGGAGCCAGCGGCCGCAGCGCGGGCAGCGAGGCGATCGACGCCGGTGGCGTACCCAGCCACAGGATCTCGACATTATCGGCGTTATGGCCGAACAGCTGCCACACCTTGCCCAGCCCCTGCGACAAAGTGACGCACTGCGCGTCGCAGGCACCGGCCGGCGCCACCAGCAGGCGCCAGGTGCGGGCCTCGGGGTTCCAAGGATAGGGCTGGCCGCTGGCCAGGGTCGGCGCCTGCTGGCGCAGATCGACCGGCGGCTTCAGCAGCTGTCCCGCATTGCGGTGGCCGGTGGGCTGCCAGCCGGAGAAGCGCAATACCGCGGCCAGCGCCATCGCCCCGAAGAACACGGCAAACAGCAGCACCAGGGTCCGGCGGCCGGAGCCGCGCGCCTGCGGGGACGTAGCAGTGTTCATGCGGGGCATTTTCTCATGGTTGGGTAAACGATGCCGGTAGTGCCGGCCGCTGGCCGGCATCCGGGAATCCGGGGATTGCCGGCCAGCGGCCGGCACTACCGGGCGATGGGCCGTCTCCTGCGCCGCTCCAGCACCAGCGCCACCACCAGCACGGTCAGGGCCAGGCCGAACCACTGCACGGCGTAGCCCAGGTGTCGCTGAGGCGGCAGCGTGTTCGGCAGCAGGTCCAGATCGCGCTCGTCGCCGAAGGGCAGCGCCGGGTCCAGTCGCAGGACCCGCTCGGGCAGCGTTGGCAGGCCCAGCGCTGCGGCGAGGCCCTCGGCCGGCAAGCGGCTGGCCAGCCAGCGCCCGGCCTCACCGGTGGCGGAGAACGCCGGGCCCAGTACCAGCCCCGCCGAAGGCGGTGGCGCCAGCAACCCGCGCACCGCCACCGGCGAAGGCGGCGCCGGTATGTCCGGCAGCGTGCGATCCGGCGGCAGCGCGCGCCAGCCAAGATCGACCAGCAGCACGCTGCCTTCGTCACTGCGGAACGGGCGATAGATCTTTACGCCGGCACGGCCATGCCGGGTCTGGTTGTCCAGCAGCACCACGCCAGGCAGGAAGCGACCGTGATCGGCCACACCGTGCAACGCGCCGGGGGCTGCCAGGGCCTGTGCCAGCGGCAGCGCCTGAGCCACCGCTGGCCCCTGCGCATCCAACATTGACTGTTTGGCATGCATGCGCTGCAGCTGCCACAGCCCCAATGCAGTGAAACCGGCCATCGCCAGCACGGCCAGCAACCATCCGATCACGCGTGTGTGCTGGCGCATCATGACAAGTCCGCGCAAACGCGGTCAGATAGGCGCACCCACCCTGCCCTCGAGCCGCGCATGAGTGATTCGCTGAAGACCCTGCTGGTAATCGCGTTTCTGATCGTCATCGTCTGGAACCTGGGCGCCGGCCTGTATTACCTGCTGGTCGACCGCGGCCAGACCAAGCGCACGGTCAACGCACTGACACGTCGCATCGCGGTGTCGGTGGCGTTGATCGTACTGGTGATCGTGAGCATCTACATGGGCTGGATCAAGCCGCACGGCGTCGGCGGCTGAGGCCACCGATGCGTGCGTGGTCAAAGCACGTAGACGAACAGGAACAGCATCAGCCACACCACGTCGACGAAGTGCCAGTACCACGCGGCCGCTTCGAAACCGAAATGGTTGTCGCGGGTGAAGTGTCCCTTGGCCGAACGCAGCCACATCACGATCAGCATGATCGTGCCCAGCAGCACGTGCGCGCCGTGGAAGCCGGTCAGCATGAAGAATGTCGAACCGTAGATACCCGAACCGAGCGTCAGGTTCAGCTCCTTGTAGGCGTGGATGTACTCCTCCGCCTGCAGGGTCAGGAAACCGAGGCCGAGCACCACGGTCAGGCCCAGCCAGATCAGCAGCTGGCGGCGGTTGCCGGCCTTCAGCGCGTGATGGGCGATGGTCAGGGTCACGCCGGAGGTGAGCAGGATCAGCGTATTGATCAGCGGCAGGCCCCAGGCCGGGATGGTCTGGAAGGCACCACCGATCGCCGCCGGGCCATTGGTCGGCCATCCGGCGGAGTAGCCCTGCCAGAGCAGCTCGTTGGTCATCACTCCGCGGCCTTCGCCGCTCAGCCACGACAGGCCCAGGTTGCGGGTGTAGAACAGCGCGCCGAAGAACGCACCGAAGAACATCACCTCGGAGAAGATGAACCAGATCATCCCCATCCGGAACGAGCCATCGACCTGGTGGTTGTAGTTGCCGGCCTGCGATTCGCGCACCACGTCGCTGAACCACCAGAACAGGGTCAGCACCAGCATCGCAATGCCGATGTAGAACGTCCAGCGCCCCCAGCTGGCATCGTTGAGCCAGCTGGCCACGCCCACCATGGTCACCATCATCGCGATGGAGCCCACGAAGGGCCATTTGCTCTGGGCCGGGACGAAGTACACGTTGGCGTCGGTCGGTGTCTGGGCCATGTCGGTATCCGGGTCAGGGTGCGGCGTGCGCGCCTTCGGACGTGGCCGCAGGGGCCAACCGGTCCGAGAGTGCGTCGTTGCGGTAGAAGGTGTAGGACAAGGTGATCGTCTTGATTTCCGGCGGCAGGTCCGGATCGACGATGAAGCGCACCGGCATGTCGCGCTTCTCGCCGGCCTGCAGCGTCTGCGCGGTGAAACAGAAGCACTCGGTCTTGCTGAAGAAGCCCGACGCGCGGGCCGGCGCCACCGAAGGCACCGCGCTGCCAACGACTGCCTGCTGGCTGTCGTTGCGGGCGAAGTACAGCGCCTCGTTGAGCTCGCCGGGCACCACGTCCATGGTCAGCTGCTCGGGATGGAACGACCACGGCAGGCGCGAATTGACGCCGCCATCGAACTCCACCCGCACGGTGCGCTTGCCAGCTGCAGCACCCGTACTGGCTTCACCACCCGGGCCGCGTTCCAGGCGCACGCCGAATACCTTTTCGCAGGCAATGCGGTACAGCGGCACCAGCGAGAAGGTCAGCAGGAACACCGCCACTGCCACTCCGATCAGGCGCGGCAGCCCGGCACTGGGTGACGGCGTGCTGGCCGGTGCCTCGCTCATCGGCCGATCACCCCGCTGAGGATGAAGCCGACGTAGACCAGCACCGCGATGGCGCCGACCCACATCGCCGTGCGCCGGGCACGCTGGCGCTGCTGTTCGATGCTTCCGCCCTGGTAGAGCCGACCGCTGGTCGGCTGCTCTTCGTAGTTGTAGAGCCGAGCCATGCTCGGCTGCTTTTCGTCAGCCGAGGATGGCTCGGCTCTACAGGCCTGCAGTGGGCTTTCGTTATGCATGCCTCACCTCAATGCGTGATGTCGTCATGCGCCAGATCCCCCGGACGGATGGTTGGCGGCGTGGTGAAGGTGTGCGCCGGTGCCGGCGATGGCAGCGTCCACTCCAGCCCGCGTGCACCTTCCCAGCTGCGTGCTTCGGCCTTCTCGCCGTTGCGCAGCGAGGACAGCAGGATCGCGGCCATCATGAACGGCGTGACGAACATGCCGAACGCACCGATCGAGCTGATCAGGTTCCAGTCGGCGAAGGCCACGCTGTAATCGGGAATGCGGCGCGGCATGCCGGCCAGGCCGAGGAAATGCTGCGGGAAGAACAGCAGGTTGACGAACACGATCGACCACCAGAAGTGCACCTTGGCCCACTTCTCGCTGTACATGCGCCCGGTCCACTTCGGCCACCAGTAATACACCGCCGCGATCAGCGCGAACACCGCGCCGGTCACCAGCACGTAGTGGAAATGCGCAACCACGAAGTAGGTGTCGTGGTACTGGAAGTCGGCCGCCACGATGGCCAGCATCAGGCCGGAGAAGCCACCGATGGTGAACAGGATGACGAAGGCCACCGACCACAGCATCGGCGCCTCGAAGGTGAGCGAGCCCCGCCACATGGTGCTGACCCAGTTGAACACCTTCACGCCGGTCGGGATCGAGATCAGCATGGTGGCGAACATGAAGTAGATCTCGCCGCCCAGCGGCATGCCCACGGTGAACATGTGGTGGGCCCAGACGATGAACGACAGGAACGCGATCGCGGCGGTGGCGTACACCATCGCCTGGTAGCCGAACAGCGGCTTGCGGCTGAAGGTCGGGATGATCTCGCTGACCACGCCGAAGGCGGGCAGGATCATGATGTAGACCTCGGGATGGCCGAAGAACCAGAAGATGTGCTGGTACATCACCGGGTCACCGCCACCGGCGGCGTTGAAGAAACTGGTGCCGAAGAACTTGTCGGTCAGCAGCATGGTCACCGCACCGGCCAGCACCGGCATCACCGCGATCAGCAGGAAGGCGGTGATCAGCCAGGCCCAGCAGAAGATCGGCATCTTCAGCAGGTCGATGCCCGGCGCGCGCATGTTGAGCACAGTGGCGATGATGTTGATCGCGCCCATGATCGAGCTGATGCCGGCCACGTGGATGGCGAACACGCTGAAGGCCACGTTGTAGCCGCCCTGCAGCGACAGCGGCGGATACAGCGTCCAGCCACCGGCCGGCGCACCACCGGGCAGGAACAGGGTCAGCAGCAGCAGGCTGAAAGCCACCGGCAGCAACCAGAACGACCAGTTGTTCATGCGCGGCAGCGCCATGTCCGGCGCACCGATCTGCAGCGGGATCATCCAGTTGGCAAGGCCGACGAACGCCGGCATCACGCCGCCGAAGATCATCACCAGCGCATGCACGGTGGTCATCTGGTTGAAGAACTCGGGCTTGACGAACTGCAGGCCCGGCTGCGCCAGCTCGGCGCGGATCACCACGCTCATCGCCGCACCGACGATGAACATGATGAAGCTGAAACCCAGGTACAGCGTGCCGATGTCCTTGTGGTTGGTCGAGAAGAACCAACGCTCGAAGAAGCTCTGGTGATGATGGTGATCGTCGTGCCCAACTGCCGAGTGCGCCATTGCAAAACACCTCTCAGAATCGGTTGTCACCACGGCCGCCAGCGGCCGCGGGCTTTACATCACGCGCCGCTGGCCGCAACCGCAGGTGCGTTGCCGGCTTCGGCAGCAGCAGGTGCCGCCGGTGCTTCGATCGCAGGGGCAGCCGGTTCTGCAGGTGCCGCAGGGGGAGCGGGTTCGGCAGCCGGCGCCGGCTTGCGCTGCGCCAGCCACTGTTTGAAGTCCTCCTTGGACACCGCCTCGACCACGATCGGCATGAAGCCGTGGTCCTTGCCGCACAGCTCGGCGCACTGCCCGCGGTACACCCCGGGCTGCTCGATGCTGGTCCAGGCTTCGTTGATGAAGCCGGGGATGGCGTCCTGCTTCCAGCCCAGCGCCGGTACCCACCAGGCGTGGATCACGTCGTCGGAGGTGATGACGAAACGCACCTTGGTATCGACCGGCAACACCAGCCGGTTGTCGACGTCCAGCAGGTAGTGCGGATGGCTTTCACGGGTCGGCACGATGCCACTTTGCCGCACGCGGTCGGACTCGCGATCCAGGCGGCTGGTGAAGGTGACGTTCTCGCCGAGGTATTCGTACTTCCACATCCACTGGTAGCCGGTGACCTTGACCGTCATCTCGGCATCGCGGGTGTCGTACATCTTGATCAGGTTGGCCGTGGCCGGCCATGCCATCACGATCAGGATGATCACCGGGATCACCGTCCAGATGATCTCGGCCTTGGTGTTGTGGCTGAACGTGGCCGCGACCGCGCCCTTGGATTTGCGGAACTTGAAGATGGCGTAGGCCATCGCCCCGAACACGATGACGCCGATCACCATGCAGATGATCAACGACAGGTTGTTCGATTCCCAGGCCAGGCGCGAGGTCTGGGTCACCCCCTTGCCCATGTTCAGCTGCCACGGCTTGGGATCGGCCGCATGGGCCCAGGCCGACGCCGGAATCAGTCCCCCGGTCGCCAGCATCGCGGCGACCGCGTTCACGCACTTCGTGCCCCACCTGCTGCTTTGCTTCATTGCCTAGACCCTTAGCGTCGTCGGTTGCCGCCATCGCTGGCGGCGAGCAAGCTTTCAAGTGTCTCTGCGAGCGTCTGGCGTTCGGCCGGCGCGAGGAAACTCCCCACCTCCACCTGCCGGCCGCTGGATGCCAGCCGGACCCTCTCATCGTCGGTGAGCAGGCGCACCCAGTGCGGGTGGGCCCGGAACACCGGCGATCCACCGGGTACGGGGATGACCTCCACGTACGCCGGCACTACCCGGATCTCCTCCTGCCGTTCACCGCTGCGCCACAAGGCACGCAGCGCCGCCGCCAGCACCAGGCTGTACAGCAGCGCGAACAGGGGGGCGAATGCATTGCCGGCCCACCACCCGAGGGCGGACACCAGCCACATCGCACCCGACAACACGGTGAACAACAGGACGAACTGCCGGGCATCGAGCGCCCGTGGGGGACGCAGCCGCAGCTGCGTACCTGACCCATCCGGAGCTGGAAGCACCTCGATCATGTCGCAACCGCGTTCCTGCCGCGGGAAACGTCTCGATGGTAGCCCCGCCCTCTCGCCGGTAGCAAGGGTGCATTCACACTTTTTCCGATGCTGCAACACAGCATGAGGTCGGCGGCACGAATGACGAATTCAGCACAAATCTTGCCGGGTTTGCTGAACACGCCGAATCCACCACCGTTAGTAGCTATCAGCCCTTCATGAAGGTCTGCAGGGCACTTCCGAAGGCCGCAAAAATGATTAAAATCGCCAAGTTTTCCACTGGCCGGACCGGCATGAACGCACCTTCCTCCTCCCCTGCCGCCCACGACGCCCCGCGTCCGGGCGCGCTGCTGTCGCCGGAACTGCCGGCGCCCCCCAACCCGTTCCGCCAGGCCATCACCGATGCCTGGTTGAAGGACGAGGCCAGCCACGTGCGTGAGCTGCTGGCGCAGGCGCGCCTGCCCGCCGAGGAACAGGCCAGGGTGCAGGCGCTGGCCGCCGACCTGGTCGGCCGCGTGCGCGTGCGTGCCAAGGACCAGGGCGCGATCGAAGCCTTCATGCGCCAGTACGACCTGGGCAGCGAAGAGGGCGTGCTGCTGATGTGCGTGGCCGAAGCGCTGCTGCGCATTCCGGACCAGGACACCGCCGACAAGCTGATCCGCGACAAGCTGGCCGATGCCGACTGGGAAAAGCACCTGGGCGGCAGCGATTCGGTGCTGGTCAACGCCTCCACCTGGGGCCTGATGCTGACCGGCAAGCTGGTACAGATGAACGACGCCACCCGCGCCGATGCGCCCAGCGCGTTCAAGCGCCTGGTCGGCCGCGTCGGTGAGCCGGTGGTGCGCCTGGCCGTGCGCCAGGCGATGAAGATCATGGGCCACCAGTTCGTCATGGGCCGCACCATCAGCGAGGCGCTGTCGCGCTCGCACAAGGGCGACAACGCCAGCTACCGCTACTCCTTCGACATGCTCGGCGAAGGCGCGCTGACCATGAAGGACGCACTTCGCTACCTGGAAGACTACCGTCGCGCGATCCACGCCATCGGCGGTGATCACAAGGCCCGCGGCGGCCGCCCGGACGGCGACGTCAACAACGCCCCGGGCATCTCGATCAAGCTGTCGGCGCTGTACCCCCGCTACGAGCACGCCAAGCGCGAGCGCGTGCTGAAGGACCTGGTGCCGGGCGTGCTGGAACTGGCACAGCTGGCCAAGAGCTACGGCATCGGCTGCACCGTCGACGCCGAAGAGTCCGATCGCCTGGAACTGTCGCTGGACATCATCGAGCAGGTGTTCTCCGACGCCTCGCTGGCTGGCTGGGATGGCTTCGGCGTGGTCGTGCAGGCCTACCAGAAGCGCACGCCCTACACGATCGACCACCTGGCCGACATGGCGCGCCGCGCCGGCCGCCGCCTGCAGGTGCGCCTGGTCAAGGGCGCCTACTGGGATGCCGAGATCAAGCGTGCGCAGATCGAAGGCTATCCGGGCTACCCGGTGTTCACCCGCAAGCAGAACACCGACGTGTCCTACCTGGCCTGCGCCAAGCGGCTGTTCACCCATGCGGACGCGATCTACCCGATGTTCGCCACGCACAACGCGCACACCATCGCGGCGGTGCGCAGCATCGCCAACGGCGGCGTGTACGAGCACCAGAAGCTGCACGGCATGGGCGACGACCTGTACGCCGAAGTGGTGCCGGCCGACCGCTTGAACCTGCCCTGCCGCGTGTACGCCCCGGTCGGTTCGCATGAAGACCTGCTGCCGTACCTGGTGCGCCGCCTGCTGGAAAACGGCGCCAACTCCAGCTTCGTCAACCGCATCACCGACGAGCGCGTGCCGATCGCCGACCTGATCCGCGATCCGGTCGAGATGGTCGCCTCGTTCGAATCGATTCCGCATCCCAAGATCCCGCTGCCGGTTGACCTGCTGCGCAGCCAGAACCACGACAGGAAGAACTCCATGGGCGCCAACCTCGCCAACGACAACGAACTGCGCGCCCTGGCCGAGCAGCTCAACGCCGCCGTGAAGCCCTGGCAGGCCTCGCCGCTGGTACCGGGTGCCAACCCGGCCGGCGCCGCGCTGCCGGTGACCAACCCGGCCGACACCCGCGAAGTGGTCGGCCAGTGGATGGCCGCCGATGCCGCTACCGTGCAGAAGGCGCTGGCGAATGCCGTAGCCGCGCAGCCGGCCTGGAACCGCACCCCGGCCGCCAGCCGCGCCGCCATCCTCGAACACGCCGCCGACCAGCTGGAAGCGCGCATGCCGGAGTTCATGGCGCTGTGCGTGAAGGAAGCCGGCAAGAGCCTGCCCGACAGCATCGCCGAAGTGCGCGAAGCCGTGGATTTCCTGCGCTACTACGCCAAGCAGGCGCGCGAGCAGTTCAGCCACGCCGAGAAGCTGCCGAGCCCGACCGGTGAGTCCAACGAGCTGCAGCTGCACGGCCGCGGCGTGTTCGTCTGCATCAGCCCGTGGAACTTCCCACTGGCGATCTTCCTGGGCCAGGTCGCCGCTGCTCTGGCCGCCGGCAACAGCGTCATCGCCAAGCCGGCCGAGCAGACCAACCTGATCGGCTACTACGCGGTGAAGCTGCTGCACGATGCCGGCGTGCCGGCCGAGGTGGTGCAGTTCCTGCCGGGCGACGGCGCCACCGTGGGTGCGGCGCTGACCGCCGACCCGCGCGTGGCCGGCGTGGCCTTCACCGGCTCCACCGAGACCGCCCGTGTGATCAACCGTGCGATGGCCGCGCGTGACGCCGCCATCGGCGTGCTGATCGCCGAGACCGGTGGCCAGAACGCCTTCATCGCCGACTCCTCGGCACTTCCGGAACAGCTGGTCAAGGACGCGATCGGTTCGGCCTTCACCTCCGCTGGCCAGCGCTGCTCGGCCGCGCGCGTGCTGTTCGTGCAGGACGACATCGCCGACAAGGTGATGACCATGCTGGCCGGCGCGATGAAGGAGCTGAAGGTTGGCAACCCGGGCCTGCTGTCCACCGACGTCGGCCCGGTGATCGATGCCGACGCGCTGAAGATCCTGCAGGACCACGCCGAGCGCATGGACCGCGAAGCGCGCCTGATCGCCGCCGCCGAGCTGTCCGCCGAAACCGCCCACGGCACCTTCTTCGCACCGCGCGCGTACGAGCTGAAGGACCTGGGCCAGCTGCAGAAGGAAGTGTTCGGTCCGGTCCTGCACGTGATCCGCTGGAAGGGCGACCAGCTCGACGCGGTGATCGACCAGATCAACGCCACCGGCTACGGCCTGACCCTGGGCGTGCATTCGCGCATCGACGAAACCGTTGACCGCATCAGCAACGGCGTCCACGTCGGCAACGTGTACGTCAACCGCAACCAGATCGGTGCAGTGGTCGGCGTGCAGCCGTTCGGCGGCCAGGGCCTGTCCGGCACCGGCCCGAAGGCCGGCGGCCCGCACTACCTGCTGCGCTTTGCCACCGAAAAGACGGTGACGGTGAACACCACCGCCGCCGGCGGCAACGCCTCGCTGCTGACCCTGGGCGACTGATCGCCTGCTTGGTGCGGCAAACAAGAAACCCCGCGAACGCGGGGTTTCTTGTGTTTTGCTTCCTGTAGAGCCGAGCCCACGCTCGGCTTTCCTGGCGCAGCCGAGCATGGGCTCGGCGCTACAGAGGCAGGGCGACACTGAACCGGTTGTCCGCACGCTTCGCCAGCTCGCCCTGCACGCGCGCGGTGCGCGCTTCCAGATCGCCCTCCAGCAGCACGTATTCGACGCCCCGCGCCTGCAGCTCGCGCACGTACCACGCATGCTGCTGCGCCCGGAAGGCTTCGCCCACCCGAGTGCCGTCCTGATCGAAAGGGATATCCGGCGCACACAGGAACAGCAGGTCATATGGCCGCAATGCAGCCTGCCGCAGTGCCTCCGGCGCCGTACCAGACATCCAGCCGCTGTAGCCCAGCGTCACCAGCGGCGTGGTATCGCAGAACAGCCAGCGATGCGCCCGCCGCGCAGCCTTGTCTTCATGCTGCGGCTGGGTCATTGCGATGCGAAGCAGATCGTCCGGCATCAGGTCGCCCCCCTGCTGCTCCCAGAGCGTGCGGCCATACTCCGGCACCCAGGCGGTCTGCAGGCGCTCGGCCATCACCCGCGCCAGCGTGGTCTTGCCACTGGACTCGCCACCAATGAAGGCCACGCGCTGCACGTATCCGGCGTACACCTCCGGTGCGAGACCATGGCGGTGCGCATGCGGATCAGCGCGCAGCTGGGTGCCGCACGCCTGCCCGACGTCCAATGCGCGTTCGAGCCGCTCATGGCGTACCGGCCCACCGAAGTGCGTGGCCAGCGCCTGCGCGAAGCCGTCACCGTAGTCCTCGCCGGTGAATACCGCCTGCACCGGGCCACCGAACAGGTGCTGGCACAGCCAGGCGGTGAACTCGCGCTGCACGTGTTCGCTGTCGCTGTCGTGCGGCAGCGTGCGCACGGGCAAACCGTGCTGCGTGCACAATGCTACCAGCCGCGCGTCATCAAGCACCGCCACCGTCGCCTGCGGGAAGCGCGCTCGCAGCCAGCGCTCGCGACGCTCGGCGCTGTAGCCTGGGAAACCCGGCTGCGACCAGCCGATCACCAGCAACTGCCGGCAGCGCGTAGCGGCGAAGTCGATCAGGCGTTCGTGGCCGAGGTGCAGCGGGCAGAACTTGCCCACCACCAGGCCGCGCGCGACGCGCTCAGGCGGCGGCATCGGCTGCCTTGGCCTCGGTCCGCATCAGATGACGCCAATGGCGCAGGGCGACCAGCGCGTTTATCCAGAAACCGATGTAGAGGATCGAGGTCAGATGCAGGCCACGGCTGTAGTACAGCGGCACTGCCACGGTGTTCACCAGCAGCCACACCCACCACGATTCCAGCTTGCGCCGCATCATCAGGATCTGCGCGATCACGCTCAGTACCAGCACCGCCGAATCGATGTAAGGCGCATAGGCGTTGGTCAGTCGGGTCAGCATCCAGCCGTAGCCGAACGTGGCCACCACCGCCAGCGGCGCCAGCCAGGCCCATGCACGCGGCCGCAGCGCAGTGATCGGCAGCGGCGCGCCATGGTCGCCGCGCAGCCACTGCCACCAGCCCAGTACGCTGATGGCGATGAAGAAGAACTGCAGCACCATGTCCGCATACAGGTGCGAGCGCTCGAACACGGCCGCAAACAATGCGCAGCCGACGATGCCCAACCACCAGGTGTGCACGTTGTTGCGACCAGCCAGCAGGATCGAGCCGGCGACGGCGATGTTGGCAGCCAGCTCCAGCTGGAAGTTCGGGTCGGACAGGTTCATCGCACCATTGTCGCGTAGATCCACGCCCTGCGTCGTCGGACCAACAGATCCATGCCATGCGTGGATACCCTCCGCAAAAAGAAAGCCCCGCTTGCGCGGGGCTCTCCTCGTACTGCTTCAGGCAATCGCCCGAATCAGAACTTGTACTGCATCGACGCCGCCAGCACGTCGCCGCTCACCTTGTACTTGCCGGTCACGGTGTTGGCAGTGGCCGAGGTCGAGGTGATGTTCGGATCCTTGGTGAACAGGTGGGTGTAACCCACGCTGTATTCCATCTTGTCCGAAGCGGCGTAGGTCAGGCCCAGCGACAGCCACTTGCGGGTGGTGTCCGGCACGCGCACGTCACGGTGGGCGTCGGTGGTCGGGGTCTGGTCGTACGCCAGGCCGCCACGCAGGGTCAGCTTGTCGTTCACGCGGAAATCGGTACCGATCGACGCGAAGGTGGTGTCGCGGTAGTGGAACGGCAGCACGCTGTCCGGCTGGTTGGAGTCATAGTCGACGGTGACCTGGTCGAACTTGCTCCACGCCGTGCGCGTGACCTCGGCCATGATCTGCCACTGGTCGTTCACGCGATGGGTGAAGCCCATGGTGGCGCTGGCCGGCAGGGTGATGGTGGCGCGGCCGTTGCTGTCGATGAAGGTACCCGGGGCGGCAGTGGCCAGGAAGGCGGCAGCGTTCTGCGGGATGGTGAAGTCGGCCTTGCCGTCGGTGATCTTGTGCTCGACCTTCGAGCGGTAGCTGAAGGCGATGTTGGTGCCTTCCACCGGGGTGACCGTCATGCCCAGGGTGTAGCCGACCGACACTTCGTCGCCCTTGATGCGCAGGTAGCCATCGGCGGTGCCCGGGGCGAAGCCCTGTTGGGCCATGGCCACGGCAGCCTGGCGCGAGGCAGCAGCGGCCTGCGCAGCGGTGCCGCCGGCAGCCAGCACACGCGCCGCAGCCGTGCGCTGGGCGCTGGCGTTGATCGCGGTGCCGGTGTCGACAGCGCTGGTCAGGTCGACGTTCAGGCGCTCGGCGAACACCGAAGCACCGAACGACAGGTACGGGTTGACGTCATAGGAGAACGCCACGCCCAGGTCGATCGCCTGCAGCTCGGTCTTGACGCCATTGTAGCGGCCGACCCAGTCGCGGTCGTATTCGGTCTTGAAGCCGAACGGCACGGTCAGCGACGCACCGAAGTGCATGTTGTCGTTCTCGCCGAACGGCACGTGGAAGTACGCGGCCGGAACCGGGGCGATCATGCCGGCGTCGCCGCCGTTGCCACCGGAAATCGGCGCGCCGTTGCCGTACTGGCCCTGGCCGCGGAACTTGGCGCCGAAGCTGATGGCGCTGACGTCGCCCTGGACCAGGGTGCCGTCGAGCAGGCGCATGGAGGCCGGGTTGGTGGCGATGACCGAGGCGTCACCTTCGGTCGAGGTGGAGCCGGCGAACGCGCGGCCCAGGCCCTTGGCGCTGTTTTCCTTCAGCTGGAAGGCGGCAGCATTGGCATCGGCGGCGGCCAGCGCACCGGCAACGCCGACGGCCAGCAGGGTCAGTCGGGCAATGGTGGAAGCAGTTTGCATCGTAGTTCTCTCTCCGGTAAGCGGTGATGGTGCTCTGAGTGCGCCTGCGCCCGCCGGGTCCTGGGACCCATCGGAGCGCGCCGGATTCCCCTCCCGACATACGACGCCGTATGCGAGTATTACCCAGAGCTGTTAATGAAACAATAACAGCGCAGGCGGTTTTTTCGTCTCAAAAGCTGAACAGGACCGTCCCCACTGAAAGTGGCCGCACGCTAGGCTATTGGCATGTTCGTCTCGCTCCCGTCCCGCAAGAAGGCGGCCCTGCGCTGGGCCACGCCCGTGCTGTTCGCGTCATTGTGGCTGGCGTTCCTGTGGTCGATCTCGCGTCCGGACGATGCCCGCGGCAGCCTCTGGCTGGACTGGGGCGCCCTGTCCACCGGCCTGACCCGCCCGCTGGACTGGTGGGCGACGCTGCAGGACGGCAGCGTGCTGCGCCTGTTCACCGCCCTGTTCCTGCACGCCGACTGGTCACACCTGCTGGGCAACCTGGTGTTCCTGCTGATCTTCGGCCTGCCCGCCGAGCGGGTGCTGGGGCCGTGGCGGCTGCTGCTGCTGTTCCTGGTCGGCGGCGCAGTGTCGAACCTGGTCGCGATCTACACCATGGGCAGCCCGGACCAGATCATCATCGGCGCCAGCGGCGCGGTGTCGGCCCTGATCGGTGCGTATCTGGCCCTGTTCCCAGGCGCGCGGCTGGGCGTGGTGATCCCGCTCGGCCTGTTCCTGGAGTTCGTGCGCGCCCCGGCGTACCTGCTGATCGGCGTCTGGGCGGCGCTGCAGGTGGTGTTCGCCCACATCGGCCCCAGCTTCGGCATGGTGGCCTGGTGGGCGCACATCGGCGGCTTCGTGTTCGGCGTGGTGTACGGGGTCTATGTACGCGCCGCGATCGCGCGCCGCCTGCGCAAGCGGCACGGCTTCTGATCCAGGTAGAGCCGGCCGCTGGCCGGCTCCACGCTCACCCGCTCGTTCGTAGACCAGGAATCAAGGCTTGGCCGGCACAGGAGCGGGCTTGGCTTCCGGCGTGCTGTCTGCCTTCGGTTCGACCTTCGGCTCCGGCTTGGCTTCGGGCTTCGCCGCAGCGGCCTTCGCGGGCTTGGCGGCATCCGCCTTCGCGGCTTCGGCCTTCAACCGTGCGGCCACCGAGCCCGGGTTCTTCAGCTCGGCCAGCGCGTCGTTGATCGGGCCGTCGCCCGGCAGCACCGCACCGGCGTGGTAGCCCTCGGTGCCTTCGTCGTCGCCGCGCAGATGGCCCGGCAGTGTCGCTTCGCTGTAATCGCTCAGGCTGGCCGGCAGGGCATCCTCCGCCGACGTAGCGGCGGGCTTCAACTCAACATCCGGCACGATGCCGGTGGCCTGGATCGACTTGCCGCTGGGCGTGTAATAGCGCGCGGTGGTCAGCTTCACCGAATCGCCGTTGTCCAGCGGCAGCACGGTCTGCACCGAGCCCTTGCCGAAGGTGCGGCTGCCCACCACGCGGGCGCGCTTGTTGTCGCGCAGCGCGCCAGCCAGCACTTCCGAGGCGCTGGCCGAACCGGCATCGGCCAGCACCACCACCGGTGCGCCCTTCAGCAGGTCGCCCGGGGTCGCGTCGAACCGGGCATCGCTGATGCTGATGCGGCCGCGGGTGCTGACGATGTTGCCCTTGTCGAGCAGATCGTCGGCCACCTGCACCGCAGCGGTCAGCAGGCCACCCGGGTTGCTGCGCAGATCCAGCACCAGGCCCTTGAGCTGGCCACCGGACTGCTTCTGCAGCTGCTGCACGTGCTTCTGGAAGTCCGAGCCAGTATCGGCCTGGAAGGTGCTCAGGCGGATATAGCCATAGCCCGGCTCGAGCAGGCGGCTGCGCACGCTGGTCACGCGGATGGTCTGGCGGGTCAGGCTGACATCGAACGGCTTCGGCTTGCCGTCACGCACGATGGTCAGCACCACCTTGCTGCCGGCCGGGCCGCGCAGCGGTTCACTCGCATCGATCGCGCTGATCGGCTTGCCGTCGATGGCAATGATCAAATCGCCGGCAAGGATGCCGGCCTTGGCTGCCGGCGTGTCGTCGATCGGCGCGATCACCTTCATGCTGGCGTTGTCCGGCTGCTGCTGCAGCTCCACGCCGATGCCCTCGTAGGCACCGTTGGCCTGCTCGTCGAAGGCCTGCGCGTCTTCCTTGTTGAAGTAGGTGCTGTGCGGATCAAGGTCGAGCAGCAGGCCACGCACGGCTGACTGCATCAGCTTCTTGTCATCGACCGGGTCGACATAGGCGGCGCGCACCGCGTTGTACACGGCCACGAAACGGCGGATTTCCTCCAGCGGCACCTTCGAGGTCACCGCCTCCTCGCTGTTCGCTGCCTGCCCGCTGGTTTCCTGGCTCGGGGCGGGCGCGGTCTGCTGCGCCCAGGACAGCGCTGGCAACAGGGCCAGCAAGAGGGTGGCGGTACGGGCTGCGCGCATGGATCACTCCTGTCGACGGTGGCATGGTGCCCAAGGCACATGCACCGATTATGCGCGAAGCACAGCTAAATTCCCGTTGAATCCGGCCCGCATCCGGCGGGCCGGGATTCAGCGCCGCTGCAGCCAGCTGTCCGGGTTGACCGGCTGCCCGCCACGGCGCAGCTCGAAGTACAGCGCGGTGACGCCCTGGCCGCCGGAATTGCCGACCTTGGCCACGGCATCGCCGCGGCTGACCCGCGCGCCAGCATCCTTCAGCAGGGTGTCGTTATGCGCGTAAAGGCTCATGTAGCCGTTGCCGTGGTCGACGATCAGGATCATGCCGTAGCCGGTCATCCAGTCGGAGAACACCACGGTGCCATCGGCCACGGCCGTGACCGTGCTGCCGGCTGGCGCGCCGATCAGCACACCGCTGCTGGTGCGCCCATCGGGCAGCTTGCCGCCATAGCGGGCCAGCAGGTTGCCGGACAACGGCCAACCCAGGCCGCCGACCTTCGGCGCCGGTGCCGACGCCACCGCAGGTGGAACCTTGGTGGGCGGCGGTGGACGGCCCTGCGCGGCGGCCTGACGTGCGGCGCGCTCGGCAGCGGCTTTCTCGGCGGCGGCCCGGCGTGCAGCGGCGCGCCGCTCGGCTTCGGCCCGCGCGGCAGCGGCACGCAGGTTGGCCAGCAGCGTTTCCAGTGCCTTGGCGTCCTGGCCCAGTGCCTGTTCCTTCTCGCGCTGGTCCTTGAAGCGCTCTTCCAGCGAGGCAACGGTCTTTGCGCGATCGCGGCGGTCCGCTTCCAGGGCGGCTGCCTGCTGTTTCTGGTCCTGCTGCGTCCCCTGCAGCTTCTGCTTGCGCTCGGCGATCTGCGCCTGCAGCGCTTCCAGTTCCTTCAGGTCGGCGGTCAGCGTGGTGATCCGCTGCGCACGCTCGCGCTGCAGGTAGCGATGGTAGGCCAGGGCGCGGTTGGCATCGGCCACCGTGTCCTGCGACAGCAGCAGCTTCAGCGGTGCGTGGTTGCCCAGCTGATACGCCGCGCGCAACAGCCCGGCCAGTTCGCGGTGCTGCTGGGCCAGGTTGCCCTGCAGCGCGCTGCGGCGCTGCTCGGCTTCGGCCAGGGCGCGGCCCTGCTCGCGCAGCGCGGCTTCCGTCTGCGCAAGGGCACGGCCGGTGCGGGCGACCTTCTCGTCGGCCTCGCGCAGCTGCCGCGATGCCTGCCCGCGCTGGCCCTCGATCTGCCGTCGCTCCTGCGCCACGCCCTTCAGTTCGGTACGCAGTTTCTGCAGCTTGCGCTCGGTCTCGCGGGTGGTCTGCGCACCACTGGGCAGCGGCAGGGCCAGCGCCAACGCCAGCCCCAGCAGCAGGCAGCGACCGCCGCGGGCAGCGGCGATGTGATGTCGGCGTGATGGGAAGGCATTGTCGCGCAAGGGCTTTCCAGTGACTTCAGGCAGTTGCGGGGGCTACCGGGGAATGGTGACATCTCCGCACGCGGCCTGCCAGCCGCACATCCATCGAGGTCGCCATGAAAACTCTTTCCATTCCGCTGCTGTTGGGCGTACTGCTGGCCACCGGGCCGGTCTGTGCGCAGGAGAACATCAGCAAGGTCAACGGCAGCATCAGCGCCGAACCCGGTCAACGCTATGGCAAGCTGGACACCGTCAACGGCGGCATCCGCGTCGGCGAGGGCGTCGAGACCGGCAGCATCGACACCGTCAACGGCGGGGTGAAGGTCGCCGACCGCGCCCGCACCGGCAAGATCGAAACGGTCAACGGCGGTGTGCGCCTGGGGCGCGAAGTGATTGCCAGCGGCGGTGTCAGCACGGTCAATGGCAGCATCTTCAGCGATCGCGGCAGCCAGATCGAAGGCGGCGTCGAGACCGTCAACGGCGGCATCGGCCTGGTCGAGAGCCGCGTCGGCAAGGATGTGGAGACCGTCAATGGTGACATCACCGTCGGTATCGGTTCGCAGGTCAGCGGCGGTGTGCATGTGCGCAAGCCGAACTTCAGTGTCTCGCTGACCGCCAGCCGCAAGCCGCGCGTGATCATCGGCCCGAATGCGGTGGTCACCGGCCCCCTGCAGTTCGAACGCGAAGTGGTGCTGTACGTGCATCGCTCCGCTCGCATCGGCCCGGTGACCGGCGCCGAGCCAATCCCGTTCGACACCGATACCGCCCCGGCGGACTGAACCCGCCGGACCTGCCGGTTCGGTAATACTCACTGTTACCGGTCGCGCATCAGGTGCGGCCGCCCTTTGTTCTCCAGGAATCGACGATGCCCCGCAAACTCCTCCTGTGCCTGGCCGCCGCGGCCGCGCTCAGTGCCTGCAAAGGCGAAAACACGCCCGCCGCCGCGCCGGCCACCGACACCCCTGCGGCGAAGCCGGCCGCCCATTCGTTCTCCCCGGAGATCAATGCCGGCGACTTCGCCGAGATGGTCAAGACGCTGGCCTCGGATGAGTTCGAAGGCCGCGCGCCGGGCAGCAAGGGCGAAGAGCTGACGGTCAACTACATCCGCGACCAGATGCAGCGCATCGGCCTGCAGCCCGGCAACGGCGACAGCTGGTTCCAGGATGTGCCGATGACCGAGACCACGGCCGACGAATCGACCGTGCTGAAGATCACCCAGGGCGGCAAGACCACCGAGCTGAAGTTCGGCACCGACATGGTGGTGGGTACCCGCACCGGCCAGGCCGAGGTAAAGGTCGATGCCAGCGACCTGGTGTTCGTTGGCTATGGCGTCGATGCGCCGGAGCAGAAGTGGAACGATTACGCCGGCCAGGACTGGAAAGGCAAGACGGTCGTCATGTTCGTCAACGACCCGGGCTTCCACGTCGAGGACGAGAAGCTGTTCGACGGCAAACGCATGACCTACTACGGCCGCTGGACCTACAAGTTCGAGGAAGCCGCCCGCAAGGGCGCCGCTGCTGCACTGATCGTGCACGACACCGCCGGCGCCTCCTACGGCTGGGACGTGGTGAAGAACTCTTGGGCGGGCCCGCAGTACGACCTGCCGGCCAAGGATGACCCGGAAGCGCGTATCCCGGTGCAGGGCTGGCTGAGCGCCGACGCGGCCAAGGCACTGTTCGCCGGTGCCGGCCTGGACCTGGCGCAGGCCTACAAGGACGCCAGCAAGCGCGGTTTCAAGCCGGTGCCGCTGAAGGCCACCGCTGCGGTCGACCTGAAGAGCCAGATCGCACAGAAGCATTCGCGCAACGTGGTGGGTGTGCTGCCGGGCAGCAAGCGCGCTGACGAGGCGGTGCTGTACATGGCGCACTGGGATCACCTGGGCAAGCATGAGGGCGAGACCGGCGACAACATCTACAACGGCGCCGTCGATAATGCGACCGGCGTCGCCGGTATTCTCGAAGTGGCCGAAGCCATGGCCCACCAGGACCCGAAGCCGGAGCGTTCGGTGGTGTTCCTGGCCGTGACCCTGGAAGAATCCGGCCTGCTGGGTTCGAAGTACTACGTCGCCCATCCGACCTTCCCGCTGGACAAGATCGCCGGTGTGATCAACATCGATGCGATGTCGGTGGCCGGCCGTGCCAAGGACGTGACCGTCACCGGCTTCGGCAGCTCGGAGCTGGAGGACATCCTCAAGCCGTTGGCCGCCGCCCAGGACCGTACGCTGCACGGTGAGACCTCGGTACAAAGCGGCTTCTACTTCCGCTCGGATCACTTCAACTTCGCCAAGGCCGGTGTGCCGGCCCTGTACGCCGATGGCGGCGAGGACCTGCGCGAGGGTGGCGTGGAAGCGGGCCGCAAGGCCGCGGCGGACTACGGCGCCAACCGCTACCATGGCCCGAAGGACGAGTTCGACGCGGCCACCTGGAAACTGGATGGCGCCGTCGAAGACCTGCAGCTGATGTACGGCGTGGGCAAGGAACTGGCCGGTGGTGATCGTTGGCCGAACTGGTATGCAGGCAACCCGTTCAAGGCGGCCCGCGACGCGATGATGAAGGACAAGGCTTCGGCCAAGTAAAGTCGGGCCATGCTCGACTGAGGACTGCTGAGAGCAGAGCGGCGCCCCACGGGGCGCCGCTTTTCTTTTGCATACCGTCGGCGGCAGATCCACGATTGGTGTGGATCTGCCGGTAGTGCCGGCCGCTGGCCGGCAATCGATTCGTAGCGGCCAACCTTGGTTGCGCCATGCTTCCTCGCAGAGGGCATCCACGCAGGGCGTGGATCTAGCGGGCGATGTAACGCCATCGGGTTGCCGGCAAGCGGCCGGCACTACCTGTATTCCTGCGCCCAAAGAAAAACCCCGCTGCGCGAGCAGCGGGGTTTGGGGTGTAAACCCTGGCGATGACCTACTCTCGCATGGCTTGAGCCACACTACCATCGGCGCAGCTGCGTTTCACTTCCGAGTTCGGGATGGGATCGGGTGGTTCCACAGCGCTAATTTCACCAGGGAGACGGTTGCAGCAGCGCTTGCAGCGCCAGCTTCGCGATCTTGCCCTTGGGCGGAAGGTATCCAGAAAAGCAATGCCTTCACTTAATAAGAAAAACCCCGCTGCGTCAGCAGCGGGGTTTTGGGTGTAAACCCTGGCGATGACCTACTCTCGCATGGCTTGAGCCACACTACCATCGGCGCAGCTGCGTTTCACTTCCGAGTTCGGGATGGGATCGGGTGGTTCCACAGCGCTAATTTCACCAGGGAGGCTTTTGGAGTGTCGCACTCGTCCCTGGGGACAAGGCGCCAGCCTCGCATAGTTCTTGTGACGTAGCGTGCACTTGGATGCTCTTACGACGCTGTCGTAAAGCCAAGGCAACTTGAGGTTATATGGTCAAGCCGCACGGATCATTAGTATCAGTTAGCTCAATACATTGCTGTACTTACACACCTGACCTATCAACCACGTAGTCTACATGGTTCCTTCAGGGGGCTTGTGCCCCGGGAGATCTCATCTTGAGGCGCGCTTCCCGCTTAGATGCTTTCAGCGGTTATCGCTTCCGAACATAGCTACCCGGCAATGCCACTGGCGTGACAACCGGAACACCAGAGGTTCGTCCACTCCGGTCCTCTCGTACTAGGAGCAGCCCCTCTCAAATCTCCAACGCCCATGGCAGATAGGGACCGAACTGTCTCACGACGTTCTGAACCCAGCTCGCGTACCACTTTAAATGGCGAACAGCCATACCCTTGGGACCGACTACAGCCCCAGGATGTGATGAGCCGACATCGAGGTGCCAAACACCGCCGTCGATATGAACTCTTGGGCGGTATCAGCCTGTTATCCCCGGAGTACCTTTTATCCGTTGAGCGATGGCCCTTCCATACAGAACCACCGGATCACTAAGTCCTAGTTTCCTACCTGCTTGATCCGTCGATCTTGCAGTCAAGCACGCTTATGCCTTTGCACACAGTGCGCGATGTCCGACCGCGCTGAGCGTACCTTCGAGCTCCTCCGTTACTCTTTAGGAGGAGACCGCCCCAGTCAAACTACCCACCATACACGGTCCCCGACCCAGATAATGGGCCCAGGTTAGAACGTCAAGCACGACAGGGTGGTATTTCAAGGATGGCTCCGCCACAGCTAGCGCCATGGTTTCATAGCCTCCCACCTATCCTACACAGACGAACTCAACGTTCAGTGTAAAGCTATAGTAAAGGTTCACGGGGTCTTTCCGTCTTGCCACGGGAACGCTGCATCTTCACAGCGATTTCAATTTCACTGAGTCTCGGGTGGAGACAGCGCCGCTGTCGTTACGCCATTCGTGCAGGTCGGAACTTACCCGACAAGGAATTTCGCTACCTTAGGACCGTTATAGTTACGGCCGCCGTTTACTGGGGCTTCGATCAAGAGCTTCGCCTTGCGGCTGACCCCATCAATTAACCTTCCAGCACCGGGCAGGCGTCACACCCTATACGTCCACTTTCGTGTTTGCAGAGTGCTGTGTTTTTGATAAACAGTCGCAGCGGCCTGGTTACTGCGACCCTCTTCAGCTATAGCTCGCACGAGCCACCAAAAAGGGTGCACCTTCTCCCGAAGTTACGGTGCCATGTTGCCTAGTTCCTTCACCCGAGTTCTCTCAAGCGCCTGAGAATTCTCATCCTACCCACCTGTGTCGGTTTACGGTACGGTCTGCGTAAGCTGAAGCTTAGGAGCTTTTCCTGGAAGCGTGGTATCAGTGACTTTGCCATAAAGGCTCGTCTCGGTGCTCGGTCTTAAAGGATCCCGGATTTGCCAAAGATCCAAACCTACCGCCTTTCCCCAGGACAACCAACGCCTGGTACACCTAACCTTCTCCGTCCCTCCATCGCACTTACGCGAGGTGCAGGAATATTAACCTGCTTCCCATCGACTACGACTTTCGTCCTCGCCTTAGGGGCCGACTCACCCTGCGCCGATTAACGTTGCGCAAGGAAACCTTGGGCTTTCGGCGTGCGGGTTTTTCACCCGCATTATCGTTACTCATGTCAGCATTCGCACTTCCGATACCTCCAGCAGACTTCTCAATCCACCTTCAACGGCTTACGGAACGCTCCTCTACCGCGCATACAAAGTATGCACCCCAAGCTTCGGTTCTGTGCTTAGCCCCGTTAAATCTTCCCCGCAGACCGACTCGACCAGTGAGCTATTACGCTTTCTTTAAAGGGTGGCTGCTTCTAAGCCAACCTCCTGGCTGTCTGTGCCTTTCCACATGGTTTTCCACTTAGCACAAAATTTGGGACCTTAGCTGTGGGTCTGGGTTGTTTCCCTTTTCACGACGGACGTTAGCACCCGCCGTGTGTCTCCCATACAGTCCGTCTCGGTATTCGGAGTTTGCAATGGTTTGGTAAGTCGCGATGACCCCCTAGCCATAACAGTGCTCTACCCCCGAGAGGATACATATGAGGCGCTACCTAAATAGCTTTCGAGGAGAACCAGCTATCTCCGGGTTCGATTAGCTTTTCACTCCTAATCACACCTCATCCCCTACCTTTGCAACGGGAGTGGGTTCGGGCCTCCAGTGCGTGTTACCGCACCTTCACCCTGGGCATGACTAGATCACCCGGTTTCGGGTCTACTGCCCGCGACTATGCGCCCTTATCAGACTCGGTTTCCCTTCGCCTCCCCTATACGGTTAAGCTTGCCACGAACAGTAAGTCGCTGACCCATTATACAAAAGGTACGCAGTCACTCCTTGCGGAGCTCCTACTGCTTGTACGCACACGGTTTCAGGTTCTATTTCACTCCCCTCTCCGGGGTTCTTTTCGCCTTTCCCTCACGGTACTGGTTCACTATCGGTCGGTCAGTAGTATTTAGCCTTGGAGGATGGTCCCCCCATGTTCAGACAGGGTTTCACGTGCCCCGCCCTACTCGTCTTCACTGAAATGGCCCTTTCAGATACAGGGCTATCACCTTCTATGGCCACTCTTTCCAGAGTGTTTTCCTAGAACCAAATCAGCTTAAGGGCTAGTCCGCGTTCGCTCGTCGCTACTTACGGAATCTC